>NZ_SUPK01000003.1 GCF_005049045.1 Cohnella pontilimi | reverse complement strand
GCGGGAGGGATAAGCGCTGAAAGCATCTAAGCGCGAAGCCCGCCTCAAGATGAGATTTCCCAATTTAGTAAGACCCCTGGAAGAACACCAGGTTGATAGGCTCGGGGTGGAAGCGCGGCAACGCGTGCAGCTGACGAGTACTAATCGGTCGAGGGCTTATCCTAATAAGCACACAGGTATCGATGATGTTTCAGCATAGATGTTTCGTTTCGCATCCGGTTTTCAAGGCGCAAGCCTTGCGGGATAACGGTAAAAATTACCGCTATCTTTCTGAGTGAGAACATGATATGATGTTTCTCGCTGTGTTATCCGGTCTGGTAGTGATGGCGGAGGGGTTCCACGCGTACCCATCCCGAACACGACCGTTAAGCCCTCCAGCGCCGATGGTACTTGGACCGCAGGGTCCTGGGAGAGTAGGACGCCGCCAGGCTGGATAAGCTTTACTAACCAGGACCTGACTTCAGGGCCTCATGCTCCCATAGCTCAGTAGGTAGAGTGCATCCATGGTAAGGATGAGGTCACCGGTTCGATCCCGGTTGGGAGCTCCACTTACACTTACATATGTGCGGCCCGTTGGTCAAGGGGTTAAGACACCTCCCTTTCACGGAGGTAACAGGGGTTCGAATCCCCTACGGGTCACCAATACTTCCCCAAAAAGTGACGCAAAGCGTTGCAGCATATTCCGATTACTTTTCGGGGGCCCCAAACGGCTCAGGGAAGTTATTCATGGAGGCTTAGCTCAGCTGGGAGAGCATCTGCCTTACAAGCAGAGGGTCGGGGGTTCGATCCCCTCAGCCTCCACCATTTTCATTCATACTTATTTCGATCCCTTCCTCATTGGGGATTAGCCAAGCGGTAAGGCAACGGACTTTGACTCCGTCACTCCTAGGTTCGAATCCTAGATCCCCAGCCATTCCCGCGAGCCATTAGCTCAGTTGGTAGAGCACCTGACTTTTAATCAGGGTGTCGAAGGTTCGAGTCCTTCATGGCTCACCAACTTTTTTATTGCCAGCCTTATGCGCGTGTGGCGGAATTGGCAGACGCACCAGACTTAGGATCTGGCGGGCAACCGTGGGGGTTCAAGTCCCTCCACGCGCACCAACTACATAGAAGAAGCCTTTGGACAGCCGTTCAAAGGATTTTTTTCTATTTTGAGCCCTTGGGAGGGAGCCGGTTATGAAATTCGGAGTGAGCTCGTACAGCCTTCACAACGCCATGGTGAACAATGAGATGACCATCCTCGATGTCATCGATTACATTGCTCAAATCGGCGGAGAGCACGTGGAAATCGTTCCGCTCAATTTCACTCTTCATGACAACCCCCGTTTGGTGGAACAAATCCGGGAAAGGGCTTCACGCGCGGGCATCGAGATTTCGAATTATGCGATCGGTGCGAACTTCGCCGAACTTGGTGAAGCCGAGTATGAGGCAGAAATCGCACGGGTTATAAAAGAGGTTGATGTTGCCCATGCTTTAGGTGTAAAGCGCATGAGGCACGATGTCGCTTCCTCTTCCGACCTGTCTATTCGTCATTTTCTGGAGGAATTGCCTCGTTTGGCGGAAGCATGCCGGCGGATAGCCGACCACGCAGCCGGATACGGCATTACGACCAGCGTGGAGAACCACGGGTTCTTTATTCAAGCCAGCGATCGGGTACAGGCTCTCATTCATGCGGTGGATCGTTCGAACTTCCGCACGACGCTCGACATCGGTAATTTTATTTGTGTGGATGAAAGTTCGGTCGTAGGCGTCAAGAACAACCTGCCATACGCTTCTATGGTGCATATCAAAGATTTTTACATTCGTCCTTCCTATCTCAATCCGGGTGAAGGATGGTTCCGTTCCTCCAACGGCACTTATTTACGCGGAGCTGTGGCAGGACAAGGAGACCTGGACATGAGGCAAATCCTGCGACTGATCAGGGAGTCCGGTTACGACGGCTATGTGTCTTTGGAGTTCGAAGGAGCCGAAGACTGCCGCTGGGGCGCTCGTGTAGGACTCGATAACGTGAAGCGACTCTGGAACGATACGGCAGCGAATTGAGACGAGGCGGGGCGGTTAAACCGCCCCGTAGCATACAGATCCGCATACCACAAAAAACCAGTTGCTTTTCCTCTAGATCTTTGTTATATTATTAATTGTCGCGCTTGAGATAAAGGGTTAAGCAAGCCAGAATAACAGCAGCATGCGGAAATAGCTCAGTGGTAGAGCATCTCGTTGCCAACGAGAAGGTCGCGGGTTCGAATCCCGTTTTCCGCTCCATAATTTGCGCCCTTAGCTCAGCTGGATAGAGCGTTTGACTACGAATCAAAAGGCCGGGAGTTCGAATCTCTCAGGGCGCGCCATTTTCGTAGCAGCAATACTTCATGATTAACGGGACGTAGCTCAGCTTGGTAGAGCACCTGGTTTGGGACCAGGGGGTCGCATGTTCGAATCGTGTCGTCCCGACCACTAGTTTAATACGCGGGTGTAGTTCAATGGTAGAACTTCAGCCTTCCAAGCTGATAGCGTGGGTTCGATTCCCATCACCCGCTCCAGTTACTTAAACCCGAGACTCCTTGCCCAGCAAGGAGTTTTTTATATTATTACGGTTGACCGGCAGCCGAGGAGCCATAAGCCTGTCCCTCAGTCTTACAGGGCATTATCGGCGGTGTCCAGTGACTGCGACATGCAAAAAGGCTTGCAGCGCAAGCCTTTTCATCCTTTTTGTCTATTAGGCGATTTCGCTGTCTTTCTTCAGCGAGGCCGCAATGACGAGCAGGGCCAAGTACCGGCGCAAAGAACGCTGCCTGCGTTTCATGATCGCTACCTCCCGTCTACAGAAGTACTGGTACCAATCATTACCCCAATTACGCAAATCAACAACATTCGCCATAAAATCGGATGGAGATTTTCAAATCTCATTGTAGTATGATAGCTAGAAGGGTAATCGGTTATGAAAGAAATATCATTCAAAGATTCACGACTGACCGACAACCGCAGTCGTAATTGAGGTGAAGAGCAGTGACGGAAGTGACCGCAACAGGACGATCTTCGTCCAACCATCTCCTACGTCGTGATGTCCGCTTTTTGGGAACCATTCTCGGAGAAGTGCTTGTCCATCAGGGCGGGCGGGAGCTGTTGGATCACGTGGAGAAAATCCGGGAAATGAGCAAGGCGCTGCGCGCGGAGTTCGTGCCGGAACTTTACCATGAATTCGTAAACACCATCCGAACATTGCAGCCGGAAATCCGGCATCAGGTGATTCGGGCGTTCGCCATCTATTTTCAATTGGTGAACATTGCAGAGCAAAACCACCGGATCCGTCGTAAACGCGATTACGAGCGTTCCGCGGGCGAAGAGGTTCAACCGGGCTCGATCGAGAGCGTCGTGCAGGATTTAAAAGGAAAGAACTTGCCGGTGGAAGAAATCCGGGACATGCTGGGCGAAATATCGCTTGAGCTCGTCATGACCGCACACCCGACGGAAGCGACCCGTCGTGCGGTTCTCGACATTCATAAGCGCATTGCCAATCAAATGATGGAGCTGGACAATCCGACGCTGACGTACCGGGAACGTGAAAAACTCCGGGAGCAGCTGCGGAATGAAGTGCTGACTTTATGGCAGACGGACGAGCTCCGGGACCGCAAGCCTACCGTACTCGATGAAGTGCGCAACGGGATGTTTTTCTTTAACGAGACGTTGTTCGACGTGATTCCGGAAGTGTATGAGGAATTGGAACGTTGTCTGGCCAAATCGTTCCCCGATCAGGAATGGCATGTGCCGAGTTATTTGCGTTTCGGTTCTTGGATCGGGGGAGACCGCGACGGCAATCCTTCCGTCACTTCCGAAATTACATGGAAGACACTCCACATGCAGCGGAATCTTGCGATTTATAAATATATGCAAATTATCCGCTCCATGATGAAGCAAATGAGCTTCAGCACCACGATCGTGGAGGTTACCGACGAGCTGATCCGGTCCATTCAGGAGGATCGCGGCGATGTCGAACTGCGCTCCGTAGAGCCGTGGACCAACGAGAAGGAACCTTACCGGGTGAAGCTGACGTATATGCTGCAAAAGCTTTCAAATATGCGGGAAGATCAGCTGAAAGGAACGACTCAGCGATATCATCGCGCCGAAGAGCTCATCTCCGATTTGCAGTTGATTGACCGCAGCTTGCGTCATCATTATGCCGACTATGTGGCCGACACTTTGCTTAAAAAACTGATCCGTCAAGTGGAGCTGTTCGGCTTCCATTTGGCCTCTCTCGACGTTCGCCAGCACAGCCAGGAGCATGAGAACGCCATGGCTGAAGTGCTGGCCAAAGCGGGCGTCTCCGATCACTACGCGGCGCTGGGCGAGACGGAGAAAATCGAATTGTTGCATAAACTGCTTGCCGATCCGCGCCCGCTGCTGAATGAGACGGCGGAACTGAGCGAATCCTCTAAAGAATGCTTGGACGTCTTCCGGACGATCCATCGGGCACAGGCGGAATTCGGCGTTCACTGTATCCGGACTTACCTGATCAGTATGACGCGCGGAGCCAGCGACCTTTTGGAAGTCATGGTTTTCGCCAAGGAAGCCGGATTGTTCCGCCGCGGTAAAGACGGTAAAATCATCAGCACCCTCCAGGCCGCTCCGCTGTTCGAGACGATCGACGACTTGCATGCTGCGCCGGCCATCATGCGAACCCTGTTCGAGCTGCCCGTGTACCGGGAGTGCGTATCCGCGATGGGCAACCTGCACGAGATCATGCTCGGCTATTCCGACAGCAACAAGGACGGCGGCATGGTGACCGCGAACTGGGAGCTCCGCATTGCGCTGAAGGAATTGACGCGTACTGCCAAGGAATACGGCGTGCGGCTGAAGTTCTTCCATGGCCGCGGAGGCGCACTCGGCCGCGGAGGAATGCCGCTCAACCGCAGCATTCTGGCACAACCGCCGTCTACGATCGGCGGCGGCATTAAAATCACGGAGCAGGGAGAGGTTTTGTCGTCACGGTATTCGATGAAGGGAATCGCCTACCGCAGCTTGGAACAGGCGACGAGCGCGCTGCTCACCGGCGCTTACCTGTCGCGTCATTCGGATGCGCGGGAGAAGACCGAGAGCCAATGGGAAGAGATCATGCGAGGCATTTCCCAGACGGCGCAGACCAAATATCAGGATTTGATATTCCGCGATCCCGGCTTCCTAACGTTCTTTAAAGAGTCAACGCCGCTGCCGGAGATCGGCGAACTGAATATCGGCTCACGGCCGTCCAAGCGTAAAAACAGCGAGAGATTCGAGGATTTGCGGGCCATTCCGTGGGTGTTCTCCTGGACGCAAAGCCGCTACTTGCTGCCGGCTTGGTATGCGGCGGGCACGGCTTTCGAAGCTTATGTGGACGGCGATAAGGCGCGCCTGGAGACGCTGCGCACGATGTATCGCGAGTACTCGTTCTTCCGTTCTCTAATCGACAACCTTCAGATGGCGCTGGCCAAGGCGGATCTGTTGATCGCTCGGGAATACGCGGGCATGATCAAGGATGATACGATTCGAACGCGTATTTTCACGCAAATTGAAGAAGAATATTCCCGCACGCAGCGTTTGATACTGGAGATTACGGGCCAGGAGGATATTCTCGACAATACGCCGGTCATTCAAGAATCGATCCGGCTGCGCAATCCGTACGTCGATCCTCTCAGCTATTTGCAGGTGCAGCTGCTCAGTGAACTTCGGGCTCAGCGCGACGCAGGCGGAGACGATGCCGAGCTGCTTCGCGAGGTGCTCCTCACCATTAACGGGATCGCCGCGGGCCTTCGGAATACAGGCTGACCGGGCGGTGTGAACCCTTGCCGGACGACGAGCCGGCTAAATCATTTAACGGATAACGAAAGGCCCGGGTTCAGCCCCGGGCCTTTCACATAGGAGAATCGAGTCGGAAATGATCAAACGTCAACATCTTGGAGCGGTGCTGCTCGTCCTGATCGGAGCCACCAGTTACGGATTGTTGTCTCCGGTCTTCAAAATGGCCGAGGCGGACGGCTGGAACGTCAAAAGCATAACCTACCTGCAAGTCTTATCGGGCACCTTACTTCTGTGGCTTATATTCGCCTTCAAAGGAAGCCTGCAGGGATTGAAGATCCAACCCGTCACGCTGTTGAAGCTCGTAATTACAGGAATCTGCGGTCTGTCCCTGACCACGGTGTTCTACAATCAGACGTTGTCCAGATTGGATGCGTCGCTCTCCATCGTCTTGCTTTTTCAATATGCCTGGATTACCATTTTGCTAGAAAGTCTGCGTTTGAGACGCTGGCCGGCCGGGCGGCAATGGCTGGCCGTCGCGCTTATTTTTGCGGGCACTTTGTTTGCCGCAGGGCTGCTGGAGCGCGATCCCGGCCGATTGGACGGTTGGGGTATCATTTACGGCTTGCTCTCCGCCGTTACTTACGGACTGTTCTTTTTCCTGAGCAGTTATTTGCCGCAAACGCTTGAACCCATCGCCAAATCGGCCATTATGGCGACGGCGTCCATCGTGTTTATCACAGCGATTCAGGGGGCCGGGTCATTCGCCGGGTCCGGAAGCGTTCCGATTTACGTATGGGGTGTGCTGCTCGGCATATTGGGAACGGTGGTGCCCACCATTTGTTTCAACTCCGGTATTCCCCGCATAGGAGCCGGACTCTCTGCGCTCCTCGGCTCCTTGGAGCTGCCGGTGGCGGTTCTTGCGGCTGCCGTGCTGCTTGGTGAGCCGTTGTCTTGGTGGCAAGGAGCGGGCATCTTGTTGATTTTAGCGGGTATCTTGGCAGCCGAGCGGCGACAGGATTCATCTCCCGAGGATCGGCCGGAAAGGTGAGGAAAACACGTTGAATCCACTGGACACGCGGCTCGCAAAGCTCGCCCGGAAAGGCGATCAACGGGCGTTCGCGGAAATCGTCGGTCTCTATAAAGACAAGCTGTATCATTTGGCTTACAGAATGACCGGCAACCGGCAGGAAGCGGAAGATGTGGTGCAGGACACATTCCTTCGGGTTCACAAAAACCTGGAGCGTTACGACGAGAACCAAAAATTTTCTACCTGGATTTATCGCATCGCCACGAATCTTTGTATCGACCGGCTCAGAAAAAGACGCAGCACGTACTCTCTCGACGCCGAATCCTCCGGTCATGAAGGGCTCGACGGTTATTCCATGCTTCCGAGCGATGATCGGACTCCGGAAAGCGAACTGCTGCTGTCCGAGACCCAGAGGCTTATTCGCGAGGCAATGGAGACTCTGCCGGTCAAATATAAGTCGGTGATGGTGCTCAGGTACATGAAGGAACTTTCTCTCCAGGAAATTTCCGACGTGTTGGATATGCCGGTGACAACGGTAAAAACGAGGGTTCACCGGGGCCGCGAATTTTTGAGGAAAAAGCTGGAGCACAAATTGTAGCCGAAACCGCGCTCAGGATGAAACCGCGGCCGAAACGCAACGTATGGTATAGGAGCAATTCGTGTGGCGCAGCTTAAGCGCCTTAAAGAAGAAAGGGATGGCAGATATGAAGTGCAATGTCGCCGTCGCATCGATGCATGATTACTTGGACGGGGATTTGCCGCGCGAAACGGCGCTTAGTCTAAGAGAGCATTTGAGCGCTTGCCCGGAATGTCGGACGCGCTTCGAACAACTGGAACGGACGGAAGCGTTGCTGCTGGCGGTACCGGCTGCAGAAGCCCCGGCCGGTCTGGAAGATCGTATATTGCAGTCGCTTCCCGGCAAACGCCGGCCTGCCGCCTGGACGGGCTGGGTTCGCCGTCATCCTGCCGCATCCGCAGCTGCATTTTTCCTGATTGTGATGCTTACCAGCTTCGTGGCTATGTGGAATCAAGACCGGCAATTATCGGTGGCTGGTCCCGATCTGGACGACGTGGTGATCGAAGGGCATACGGTCACCGTACCTGCGGGCAAGGAAGTATCGGGAGATTTGACGGTGGCCAACGGTACCGCGATGGTGCTGGGAGACGTAAAAGGCAATTTGACGGTGATCGACGGTCAGGTCACCCTGGCATCGACCGCTCATATTGCCGGCCACGTGAAGACGATCGACCGCGCGGTCGATTGGGTTTGGTACAAGGTCACTTCCTGGTTCGGTACGATCGCTTACGGTTCCTGAGTGCTTTTGGTCAAACGGCGATTTGGACCTCCCTGGGTCTAAGGGAGGTTTTTTACCGCGATCAGAGGAATTTTGCTTGGGAGTAGAGAAATGGTTCAAGATGAATGATAAACTTAATCCGACAGTTTTCGCCGGACACCATTAAGCGCCGGGACGGGGGGTCGCGTCTTGGATTATATATCCGGCCTTACATGGCAAACATCCATTAAAGATATCGCAGACATCCTGATCGTGAGCTATTTGATCTATCGGTTGATTCTGCTCATCCGGGGCACCCGCGCGGTCCAGCTGCTGAAGGGCATCTTTCTGCTGGTCATCACATGGGCTTTAAGCACCTGGCTTAATTTATATACGTTAAAATGGCTCATGAACCAAGTGTTCACCTTTGGGCTCATGACCGTGCTGATCATTTTTCAGCCGGAGCTCAGACGGGCGCTCGAGCAGCTCGGCCGCGGCAAGCTGTTCACTCGTGTCTCCGCTGAGGACGAAGACGTACACCACCGGATTAATGAAGTCATTAAATCCGTTAATTATTTATCCCGCAGAAAAATCGGGGCATTAATCGTGTTTGAACGGGGTACAGGCTTGGTGGACTACATCGAGTCGGGCATCAAGCTGGCGTCGTCGCTCAGCTCCGAGCTGCTGATTAACGTGTTCATCCCGAACACTCCGCTGCACGACGGCGCCGTCATTATTCGGGGGAACCAGCTGATGGCTGCGGGCTGTTATTTGCCGCTGTCGGAAAACCCGTTCATCAGCAAAGAACTCGGCACGAGGCATCGGGCGGGTATCGGCGTCACCGAGGTAAGCGACGCGATCTCCGTCATTGTATCGGAAGAAACGGGACAGGTCTCCCTCTCTTTGAACGGCCAGATCGTAAGGGATATCAAGGAAGAATCGCTGATCTCCAAGCTGTTCGATGAACTTCGTCCGCAATTCCGAAAACTCGGCAGCAAACAGTCCAAATGGAACTGGGTGCGGTGGAAACGGAAAGAGGGTGACGGCCGTGGATAAATGGTTGAATCACCCGACCGCGATCAAGATCATGGCCTTGACGATCGGCATCATCATGTGGGCCGTCGTTCATTTCGATCCCGGCAACTCGCCGAATAATGTCGCGTCATTGACGGAAACCAAAACGATTAACAATGTAAAGGTAGAGCCGGTCGGACTCGACGAACGCAGCTATAAGCTGGTCTCGATTGAGCCGGGCACGGTGAATTTGCTGGCCAAAGGAAGCCGCAGCGATCTGATGGCGGCCCGGAAGTCCAACGACTATCGGCTGCTGGTCGATCTGCGCGGCTTGGGAGAAGGTACGCATACACTGTCGCTCAGGGTGGACTCTTCTCCGAGTGGTGTACAGGTGGTGGAGATGAATCCCGGTTCCGTTCGTGTTACGATAGAATCGCTCCAGACGAAGGAATTCGAGGTCGCCATCAGGACGGAAGGCACTGCGGCGGATGGATTCATCGCCGGTACGCCGATTGTGAGACCCACGAATCGGGTACATGTAACCTTGCCGAAGAATACGCTGGCCAAGGTGGAGTCCGTAGGCGCAGTCATTCCGCTCAAAGGTACGACGGAAGCGATCAAGAGCAAAGCGGTGAAGCTGGCTGCCTATGATGCGCAAGGCCGCGTCATCCAAGAGGCCTCGATCGATCCTGCGGTTGTCGAAGTCGAGGTGCCGATTACAAGTCCTTTCAAAATGGTTCCTGTCCGGTTCCGTATGCTGGGCGAGATGCCGGCGGGCCTCAGCATCGCTACCTTTAAACCGGATATGGAGCAAGTTACGGTGTACGCCGCGAAGGAAGCCCTCGACAAGATCGATTTCGTCGAGGCGGACGTACAGCTTGGCCAATTAAGCAAATCGGGTAAAATCACATTGCCGCTGCTCACTACGGAACCGGTCATTGAAATTTCACCCGCTCAAGCGGTTGTGAATGTGGAAGTGGTGCTGTCTCAAACCCGTACGCTGGAGGGCCTACCGATCGGCTGGAAAGGGCTGGGGAGCGGGCTGACGGCGAAAATCACGAATCCGGAAACAGGCAAAGCAGATATCACGCTCAAAGGAGCACCCGCTCTGCTGAACCGGCTCGAGCCAGGGGATGTACAAGTGATCGCCGATTTCAGCGGCAAAGGACCGGGTACACATACGCTTCCTCTGGTCGTGAACATGCCGCGTTTCATCGAGCAGTCCGGCGGGACAAAGACGATTACCGTGGAAATTACGGCCGCTCCGGCATCTCCGGCTTCTGCCGGTTCTCCGGACTCCGGCGGTGCAGAGTCGAACAGTCCAACTGATTCGTTGGGTAGTAAAGAATGAAGGGCAGTTGAATAACGGATGGGTAAATATTTCGGTACAGACGGGGTGCGCGGTGTAGCTAATCGTGAGCTGACGCCGGAGCTTGCTTATCGGATCGGTCGCTGCGGCGGCGTTGTGCTTGCAGGACGTTCGCAGCGTCCGAAGGTGGTCATCGGCATGGACACGCGTATTTCCGGCGCCATGCTGGAAAGCGCGCTGGTGGCCGGTCTGCTGTCGATCGGCGCGGATGTTATCCGCCTGGGCGTTGTGACGACGCCGGCAGTGGCATACTTGACGAGAACGCTAAAAGCGGACGCAGGCGTAATGATTTCCGCTTCGCACAATCCGGTGGAGGATAACGGGATCAAATTCTTCGGGGGCGACGGGTTTAAGCTGCTCGACGAGACTGAAGCGGAAATCGAGCGCTTGATGGACGCGGAAGAGGATACACTGCCAAGGCCGACCGGAGGGGCGATCGGAAGCGTAAGCACCGATTACGAAGCGAAAAACCGGTACTTGGATTTCTTGAAGACTACGGTAAGCCATCGGTTCGACGGCTTGAAAATCGTTTTGGACTGCGCACATGGCGCAGCATATGAACTGGCTCCTCGGATCTTCCGCGAGCTCGGGGCGGAAGTCATCGCTTACGGCGCGGAGCCGAACGGCTTAAATATTAATGACGGCGTCGGTTCGACACATCCGGAGCTGCTGGCCTCCAAGGTGAAGGAGCACGGCGCTTCGCTCGGTCTCGCTTTCGACGGCGACGCCGACCGGCTCATTGCCATTGACGACAACGGAGAAGAGACCGACGGCGATTATGTGCTGTGCATTTGCGGGGACGCGATGAAGAGGGCAGGTAAGCTGAAGGAGGATACGGTGGTCACTACGGTGATGGCCAATATCGGTTTCTTCCAGGCGTCGAAAGCGCGCGGATTGCGGACGGCCCAGACGGCTGTCGGCGACCGTTATGTGATGGAAGAGATGGTTCGGGGCGGATACAACTTGGGCGGCGAACAGTCCGGGCATGTCATTTTCTTGGACTATAATACGACGGGTGACGGCATTCTCACCGGGCTTCAGCTGGTCGATACACTCGTGGCTTCCGGTAAGCCCCTGAGCGAGCTGAAGCAGATCATGCGCAAATTCCCGCAAACGCTCGTCAATGTGCGGGTTGCCGACAAATCTTTATTCCCGGGAAATCAGGCCATTCAGTCGGCTGTCGCACAAGCTCAAGATGCGCTCGGAGAAAACGGACGCATTCTGGTGCGGCCGTCGGGTACGGAAGCGCTCATCCGCGTAATGGCCGAAGGGCCGGATCTGGAGGAAATCGAACGCCATGTCGAGGCGGTCGCCGATATTATTCGTAAAGAACTCGCGTAAACAAGGCAAGCCGTGGCCGGGAATCATACCCGGCCACGGCTTTTTTCATTATAAAGCGCCCGCTTTCTTCACAATATCCAATGCTTTCTCGTAGTCGGCTTCATCCACCACGGCGGTCAGCAGGATGTCGCGGCCGGTGACGACATTTTCGGGACCGTTGGAGCTCATTCCGCTCGCACTGACGTTGGCGGCCACCAGAATCCCGACATCCTGGTCCTTGAAGTCGCCGTGCATGGTAAGATTGCCCAGCCTGCGGAACTCCCCCGTGAGCGGATTCGTGACCACATCCAATCCGTCTCCGGGCATCCCGTCAAACCGATCGATGGACGAATCCGCCAATTTCAATTTTTTAAGCTGCTCGAGCGCCTTTTGGGCTTCATCCGGTGTATTAAAATAGGCCAATATCGATCGTTCCGCCATACATGTACCTCCTCGGCATGATCCTCACCCGATTAGGCTGAACCAGGCCGAACAGATCTATGCAGCCGGAAGAGAGTGTCGAACCAGCGGAGAACGTGTCATTTCCTGGGTAATATGTTTTTGAGGTTGCCAAACCTGTGTAAAACGAATATGATGGAGGATGTATTTTAGAACGGAAAGGCAGGGCAGACCGTAAAAAATGCATTATAAGCGCCAGAACTTGTCGAAGGACGGAAAATCGGCAAGTTGACGAGGTGGAGGCGTTCGGAACGTTCGGCGGGGACCTCCCGGCTCATCATCGGAGCCGACAAATCGGAAGACAAAACGCAGCGGGCGACCGGGCGGCCAATATTCCGATACGATGCTTTATTATTTACTAAAATCACAGGATGTCCGATGGCCGGAATCGGCGGCAGGCGGACACATCCTCTCTTTCAATATGGATTGTGACGCTGTGGCAGGCTTGGTTTCGGCGACTCGGACGGACGAGAAACCGAAGCGGAGGTCTATTGGATCATGTGTGGAATCGTAGGGTATATTGGGAATCGGGAATCGCAGCCTATTTTGCTGGAAGGACTTAAAAAGCTGGAGTACCGTGGATACGACTCGGCCGGCATTGCGGTTTTCACGGAACAAGGCTTGGAAATTACGAAGACGGTGGGACGCTTGGCCAATCTGGAGGGACGTTTGTCGGACGAACCTCTGCGCGGAACGGTCGGCATCGGCCACACCCGCTGGGCAACGCACGGCAAACCTTCGGATGCCAACTCGCATCCGCATGCGGATGAGTCGCACAAGTTTTCCGTTGTTCATAACGGCATCATCGAGAACTATTTAGAACTGAAAGAAGAGCTTCTTCAACAAGGCCACCGTTTTGTGTCCGAGACGGATACGGAAGTGATTTCCCACCTGGTGGCAGTCGAATATGACGGCGATATTGTGAAAGCCGTTCAACGTGCGGTAGGCAAAATGCGTGGAGCGTTTGCTCTGGCGGTGCTGACTGAGTACGAACCAGAGCGGTTGGTGGCGGTACGTTACGCGAGCCCGCTGATTATCGGAATCGGCGACGGGGAGAAGTTCATCGCTTCCGACATCCCGGCAATTTTGGAGCATACGCGGGACATTTACATTTTGAATGACGGTGAGATGGCCGTGCTGACGCGGGACGCCGTCGAACTGATGACGATTGAAGGCAACTTCATCGCCAAAGACGTGTTCCACGTAGATTGGGATTTGATCACGGCGGAGAAAGCCGGCTTTGATCATTTCATGCTCAAGGAGATTTATGAGCAGCCGAAGGCTTACCGCGATACGATGCGCGGGCGCATTAGCGAAGACGGCCGGTCGGTCGTGCTCCCTGAGTTGAACATGACTCCGGAAATTTTGCGCGGTATTAACCGGGTGCACATCGTCGCTTGCGGCACCGCCATGCACGCCGGACTCGTAGGCAAGACTATTATCGAGCAACTCGCTCGCATTCCGGTCGAGACGGATGTGGCGTCGGAATACCGGTATCGCTCCCCGATCATCACGCCGGATACGCTCGTGATCGTCGTCAGCCAATCTGGTGAGACGGCCGATACGCTGGCGGCACTACGTGAAGCACAGCGCTGCGGAGCACGCGTGCTGGCGATCACCAATGTTGTCGGCAGCTCGGTTGCGCGCGAAGCGGATGACGTCATTATCACGCTCGCCGGACCGGAAATTGCGGTAGCCTCGACGAAAGCTTATACGTCGCAGTTGATCGCCTTCTATTTGTTCGGTTTGTACTGGGCGCAAACGCTCGGCACCAAAACCGCGGATGAAGTCGCTCATATCCTGGCCGCGATGCAGTCGCTGCCGGAGCAAGTGGAGAAAATTTTGGCACAAGCCGAGACGGTAAAAGCAGTTGCCGAAGAGATCTCCAAACACAGCAACTTGTTCTTCATCGGACGCGGGCTCGATTATGCCGTTGCGCTGGAAGGCTCGCTGAAGCTGAAGGAAATTTCGTATATCCACTCCGAGGCTTATGCTGCCGGTGAGTTGAAGCACGGCACGTTGGCGCTCATCGAGGATGGCATCCCAGTGATCGCGCTGATGACGCAAGAGGAGCTGTACGAGAAGACGCTGAGCAACATCAAGGAAGTGAAGGCGCGCGGCGCACATGTACTGGGTATCATCAACGAAGGACACGAAGCGGAGGCGGCCAAGTCCGTCGACCACCAGTTCGCCATTCCGCGCACCCTTACGCTGCTCACACCTGCTCTGTCCGTCGTTCCGCTGCAGCTGCTCTCCTACTATGCATCGCTGGCGCTGGGCCACGACGTGGATAAGCCGCGTAACTTGGCGAAGAGCGTGACTGTGGAGTAAGCTTAGGGTTCATCGACGCCTCTCATACAAAACATTAACCTATTGGTGACTAATAAAATTTTGTTCTGAGCGATATAAAGCCAAAAAGTTTTTAAATTATTATACGAAGAAGGCAACCGGAGATAAATTCTGGTTGCCCTTTTTTATAAGGTGATCAGGTCCAGATACGTTTGGTCCCAGGTCCGGGACGACAGCTTAATCCTTCCGAATTCTGGAAGGGTTATTTCCGATTTACGATATAACGCCTAATGGCAGCATAGGGGGATTAAGGGAATAGGACAATCACTAACGACCATACCTTGTATCAATCTCGGGTACAAGGTTGGGGGTATGACAAAATGGACAAAAACAAGCTATTTTATGGGGATAATCTAAAAGTACTACGAGAACATATCGAAGCCAATTCGGTGGACCTAATTTATTTAGATCCACCTTTCAATAGCAACAGGAATTATAACCAAATTTTCACTTCAGACGGCAAAAAGTCAGAAGCACAATTAATGGCGTTTGAAGATACATGGTTTTGGGGGCCGGAAGTAGAGGATCAATATATTCAAACGGTTCGGTCGGGGCACGGTAGTACATCAAGTTTTTTGGTTGCGATGCGCGATTTACTAGGTACCAGCAACATGATGGCTTATCTTACGATGATGGCGCCTCGCCTCATTGAATTGAAGAGGGTGTTACAAGAGAGGGGAACAATTTTTCTCCATTGCGATCCTATATCGAGCCACTATCTGAAACTTCTGATGGATGCTGTATTTTCACCAAACAATTATCAGAATGAAATCATATGGAAGAGGACCGGAGCTCATAACGACGCTAAGAGATTCGGTAATAATATTGATACTATTTTGTTTTATTCCAAAGGAAAAACGTGGATTTGGAACAAACAATACAAACCTCACAGTGAAAAATATTTATCAAGATTCAAAGGCGTGGATCAGGATGGTCGTCGGTGGATGGATGATAATCTGTCGGCAAAAGGTTTATTGGGTGGTGGTTATGAGTATGAGTACAAAGGTGTTTTCAACCTTTGGAGGGTGCCCAAAGAAAGGATGAGGATGCTTGATGAAGAAGGACGACTACATTACACAAGAAAAGGTGGTATACGTCTCAAACGTTACTTAGACGAAAATAAAGGAGGAGCTGCATTACAATGCCTTTGGGATGATATACCACCTATTAATTCACAAGCAAAAGAGAGAGTCGGTTATCCAACACAGAAACCGACTGCTCTTTTGGAAAGAATCATCAACTCAACATCAAATCCAGGGGATGTAGTATTGGATCCTTTTTGCGGTTGCGGTACTTCGATTGTAGCCGCTGAACGCTTGGGACGGAAATGGATCGGAATCGATATCACCCACATAGCGATTGCCACTATTAAAGAAAGACTTCAAAAGGAATTCGGAATGCTTTTGAGTCCTAATGAGATTACCGGTGAGCCTTACGATATTGACGGTGCAATTGATCTTGCTTGCCGAGATCGTTATCAGTTTCAGCTCTGGGCGCTTCATCTTTTAGGCATAATAACAGAGATGAAGAAAGGTGCGGATGGCGGTGTAGACGGTTTTCATTATTTTCAAGATGGAAACAAGTTTAAAAAATGTGTCACTCAAGTAAAAAGTGGCAAGGTAAGTGTCAAGGATATCCGCGAATTATACGGGGTTTTGCAGAAAGAACGTGCTACATTAGGGCTGCTCCTAACATTGGGTCGTCCTACAAGGAATATGGTTGAAGAAGCCGCAAAATTCGGGATTTATGAAAGCGCCAATGGTCGAAAGTACCCGGTCATTCAGATTGTTTTGGTTAAAGAGTTATTGAATCATACGAAATTTTTACACACATTGGTTCCTGATTAATTTTTGCCTAATTACGACTATATTAATGTTGGTCTGCAAGGTTAGCACTTTTTGCTTTGCCGTTACATAAAGTAGGTTGCTTCGTGTATCCCAACTATTCCTTCATTCCCGTAAAGGTGATCCCTTCAATAAAGTAGCGCTGAGCGGCGAAGAACAGAAGAATGACAGGCAGCGCCACCCAAATGGCCATGACCATCAGATAGTTCCACTGCGGCGCTTCGTTGACGCCGCCCAGGAAGAAGTACATGCTAAATATATGACTAATGCACTAATTACTTAGTAGCTTTATAATAGATGTAAAGATAACAACTTAGCGTTGCTGGGAAGGTAGGATTTAAAGGTATGCTGACAGGCGAGATTCGCAACAAGGTTGATAAAATATGGACAGATATTTGGGCGGGCGGCATTACCAACCCGTTGACGGTTATTGAACAGCTTACATATCTTATGTTCATTCGCTCTTTAGATGAAAAGGAATTGGAAAATGAGAGCATTGAGGCATTAGGCGGGGGGGCAATGCCTAAGCTGTTCCCGCAGGAAGAGCAAGGTCAGTTGATGCGTTGGAGCAGGTTTAAAACGCAAGATCCGCGTGTCATGTTTGATATTGTCGGTACGCAGGTATTCCCTTTTATCAAAGCGATGAATGGTAAAAGTTCTTCGGCATTTACCCGTTACATGCAGGATGCGATGTTCCTCATCCCCACTCCGCAGGTGCTCCAGAAGATCGTCACCGGGTTGGACGAGCTTTACGAGCATGACATTCAGAATTTAGACATGCAAGGCGATCTCTATGAGTATATGCTGGGCAAGTTGGCTACCGCAGGACAGAACGGCCAATTCAGAACACCGAAACATATTCGGGATATGATGGTTCGTCTACTTGCACCTACTCCAAATGATAGGGTTTGCGATCCGTCATGCGGTACAGCTGGGTTCCTTGTTTCTTCCGCCGAATATATCCGGGAGAAATATGAAACGGACATGACCGGCGAACAATGGGAGCATTTTTCGGGAGATATGTTTACGGGTTTCGATACAGATAGAACGATGCTGCGACTCTCGGCAATGAACCTCATGCTTCACTCGATTACACATCCGCACGTGGATTACGTAGATAGCGTATCCAAGCAAAATGACATTTCATCTGAATACGATATTATCTTGGCTAACCCGCCTTTTACCGGAACGGTTGATGCGGAGAGCATACATGATAACCTCAAGACCATCGCAAATACGAAAAAGACGGAGCTCCTCTTTATTGCTTTGTTCCTTAGACTTCTGCGGAAAGGCGGACGCTGCGCCTGTATCGTACCTGATGGTGTCCTTTTCGGTTCGACCAAAGCGCACAAATCGCTACGGAAGGAACTGGTCGAGAATCATCAACTCCAAGCGGTCATTTCTATGCCAAGTGGCGTATTTAAACCTTATGCAGGCGTGAGTACGGCTGTCCTCATCTTCACGAAAACAGGAGCGGGCGGAACCGACAAGGTCTGGTTCTATGATATGAAGGCAGACGGCTTCTCCTTGGATGACAAGCGTTCTTCGATCGAAGCAAACGATATTCCTGACATTATTGCACGCTACCACAATCTCGTTGGCGAAACGGATCGCAAGCCAACGGAACAGAGTTTCTTGGTGGATAAGTCTGTCATTGAAGCAAATGACTATGATCTCTCAATCAACAAGTATAAAGAAGTTGTTTACGAGAAGGTGGAATACGAAAACCCCTCGGTTATTTTGGAGCGCCTTGATTTGTTGAGCGTAGAAATTGCCTCTAAGACTGAAGAGTTGAGGGGGCTCCTAGGGGATGCATAAGTTGGAGAAACTGGGGAAATTAGGCGAAGGAATTATAGGATTAACTTACTCTCCCCAAGATATTTATGAACAAGGAACTATTGTATTGCGCTCAGGAAATATTCAAGATGGGAGACTAGACTTTTCTGATACTGTTAGGGTAAACAAAAAAATAAATGAAAAATTATTTGTGAATAATGGAGATATATTAATCTGTAGTCGAAATGGTAGTTCAAGTTTGGTTGGTAAGTCAACAATTATAAATCAAGTAACCGAACCAATGACATTTGGTGCGTTTATGATGGTATATCGAAGTAAATATAATTTTTACTTAAAGCATTTTTTTAACTCACAGTATTTTAAAAGACAGCTTTCTAATGGCGCTACTACAACAATAAATCAAATTACTAAAAAGATGTTAGATGAGATTGAAGTTCCATTGCCAACAATCGGATTACAAAACCAAATTAGCAAAACATTGGACGTGGCAGCAGATTTACTCTCCTTGCGCAAACAGCAACTTGCTGAGTTGGATAACCTTATCAAGTCTACATTTTGTGAGATGTTTGGAGACCCTGTTACTAACAGTAAGGGTTGGAACGTTGTAAAATTATCGGAGTTCTATAAGGATCCGAAATCCTCTGTTAAATGTGGTCCATTCGGAAGTGCTTTAAAAAAAGAAGAATATGTTGAACATGGCGTTCCTGTTTGGGTCATGGATAACATTACTAAGCAAGGTGAATTTATTGATAAAATTCATTTGTATGTCACAGAACAAAAGTACGTAGAGTTAGAACAATATAATGTGCAAAAAAATGACATCATTATTTCTCGTGCAGGTACGGTAGGAAAAATGTGTGTCGTAACAGCAAATCATGATAAATCAATCATTAGCACGAACCTGATACGGCTTAGATTGAATGAAATGCTGTTTCCTTCTTTTTTAGTAAAACTGATAACTATTTGGGGGAATCGATTGAGCAGATTAAAAAAGGGGAATGATGGGGCATTCACTCACATGAATACAGGAGTCCTAGATAATATTTGTTTCCCGTATCCTCCTCTTTCGCTCCAACAAAAATTTGCTTCAATTGAAGCCAAGATCGAAGAGCAAAAAACTCTCGTCAAAAAAGCAATCTATGAGACGCAACTCCTGTTCGACAGTCTTATGAGCAAATATTTCGACTAAACGATTTTATGCGAGGTGAATGTTGTGCCTGCAAACTTTGATTTCCTTGAAGGACAAGCTGAATATGCACTGTTCGCGCCGTCTGCTATCGAAGCGGAGCGGGTGCTTGCGACTTCACCAGCGATGGCGGCGGTAGGGAGCCGGAAGGCAATGGAGTTGGCGGTGAAGTGGGTGTATTCTGCCGACAACACCATCAAAATGCCCTATAAGGACAATTTGCAGTCGCTCATTCATGAGCCTACTTTCCGGTTTGCAATGGAAAACCAGACCTGGGCAAAGCTCCTTTATATCGTCAAGTTAGGCAATCTCGCCGTGCATACAGAGAAAGCCATCAATCGCAGTGAAGCCGTGCTTTCTATGGCCGCGTTACATGAGTTCATTCAATGGCTTGACTATTGCTACGGCCTCAGATATGAAGAGCGCACTTTCGATGAACAGCTGATTCCCGAGGGTAAGGTTACTCTCGACGAAGCGGCGATCAAAGAGAGCAAGAGCTTGATCGAGCAGCAAAATGCGGAAATCGAGAAGCTCCGTGCTCAAATCGAAGCGATGAGCACTCAGCTTACTGGGGATAAGGCGAAGCATCAGGCAGAGCGCCGGTTTAGCCCTGTTGATCTGCCGGAGTTCCTGACCCGGAAAAAGTATATCGACGTTGATTTAAAGCTTCTCGGATGGACAATCGGCGACGACGCCAGGGAGGAAGTCCCGTTGTTTGGAATGCCTAATCCGGAGGAGAAGGGCTTTGCCGACTATGTGCTGTATGGCAAAGATGGTTTGCCGCTCGCGATCATAGAAGCGAAGCGCACTTCGAAGGATCCCAAAATCGGAACCCAGCAGGCGAAGCTCTATGCGGATTGCTTGGAGCGGATGACAGGCCGAAGGCCGATGATGTTCACAACGAACGGATTCGAATCCTACCTGTGGGATGATCAATCCTCTCCTCAACGTCAGGTAAGCGGCATTTTCTCCAAAGCCGATTTGGAGAAATTGATGCAGCGGCGACAAACTTGCAAGCCGCTGGCCGAAATAACAATTGACGATAAAATTACCGACCGATACTACCAAAAAGCCGCGATTCGCGCGGTCTGCGAAAATATCGAGACCGGCCATCGGAAATCGCTGCTTGTTATGGCGACGGGAACAGGCAAGACGAGGACGGCTTCCAGTTTGACCGACGTACTGTCTCGCGGCGGTTATGTGACGAACATCTTATTCCTTGCCGACCGCACTGCGCTTGTTAAACAGGCAAAGGA
Organism: Cohnella pontilimi; assembly: GCF_005049045.1. Lineage (GTDB taxonomy): Bacteria > Bacillota > Bacilli > Paenibacillales > Paenibacillaceae > Cohnella > Cohnella pontilimi. The sequence goes on along the minus strand of NZ_SUPK01000003.1, from coordinate 423,339 downwards.
TGACTTCAAGAACTATTTGCCGGACATGTCTCTCTGCAACCTGCTAAGCAATCGGGACGATAAGTCGGCTCGGATCGTGTTTTCGACGTATCCGACGATGTTGAATGCCATTGATTCCGCGAAAAGCAAGGACGGTAAACGCTTGTTTACCCCTGCCCATTTTGACCTGATCATTATCGATGAAGCTCATCGCAGCATTTTCAAGAAATACAGAGCCATTTTTGAATACTTTGATGCCATGCTCGTAGGCTTGACGGCAACACCCAAAACGGAAGTGGACCGCAACACTTACGAGTTTTTCGAAATGGAGAAGAGCGTACCTACTTATGCCTATGATTACGAGACGGCGGTAGAGGAAGACCATGTGCTCGTTCCGTACTATAACATCGAGGTCGGCACCAAGTTTCTCGATCAAGGAATTGCATACGATGATTTGCCGGAAGAGGACAAGGAGCGCTTCGAAGAAGACTTTACGGATGAGGACGGCAACATGCCCGACGCGATCCCTGCTCCGGCGTTAAATGCTTTTATTTTCAACCAGAATACGGTCGATCTAGTGCTCCAAGACCTGATGAACAAAGGTATCAAGGTCTCTGGCGGCGACAGGATCGGGAAAACGATCATTTTCGCTCAGAACAAAGATCATGCGGACTACATTGTAAAGCGGTTCAACAAATTATACCCCCAGTACAAGGGTGGATTCGCCAAACGCATTACGTATCAAGACAGCTACGCGCAATCGCTCATCGATGAATTCAAGGTGGCGGACAAAGAGCCGCACATCGCGGTATCGGTCGATATGCTGGATACGGGTATCGATGTACCGCAAATCGTGAATCTCGTGTTTTTCAAGAGGGTACGGTCCAAGGCGAAGTTCTGGCAGATGATCGGCCGGGGAACAAGGTTGTGCAAAGATCTGTTCGGTGCCGGCGAAGATAAAACTCATTTTGTCATTTTCGACTACTTGGGCAACTTCGAGTTTTTCCGGCAAAATAAAGAGGGACTCGAAGGCAACGAGACGTTAAGCCTTGCAGAAGCGATTTTCGCGAAGCGGGTAAGGCTCATTCACCATTTGCAGCATGCTTCGTTCGCAGATGAACCTCACCAGTCTTTTCGTACGAAACTCGTCCAGACCGTTCTTCATCAAATTCATCAATTGAACTCGGAGCTTGTCTCGGTAAAGTTAAAGCTTCAATACGTAGAGAAGTTCAAACGCAACGAGGCCTTCGTATGCTTGTCGGACACGGATAAACATCAACTCATCGAGCACCTTGCTTCCTTGGTTTACATGGAGGAGTTGGACGAGCATGCCAAGCGTTTCGACAATCTCATGTATGGATTGATGCTTGCGGGAATAGAGGGAACGCCTCAGTTCAAGAAGTGCAGAAAACAACTGACCGAAACCTGCGGTGCTTTGTCGGAACGAGCGACGATTCCTCAGGTGAAAGAAAAGCTCACGCTCATTCGTACGATCGGTACCGATGAGTTCTGGGAAAATGCCGGAATTTTGGATTATGAAAAAATCCGGGTCGAGCTTCGAGACCTGGTGAAATTTATCGTGGATACGGGCAAACCCGGTCCGATCTACACGAATTTGAAGGACGAAATCATCGGGGTCAAAGAGGGGGAAGCGCTGTATCAGGCGTACGACTTCGAAGACTATAAATTAAAAGTGAATCGCTACATTGAGAAGAACCGGGATCACATTGCGATCCACAAGCTGCGTAACAACATAGCGTTAACAGCAGCTGACTATGAGAGCTTGGAACGTATTTTCACCGGCGAACTAGGCACTGCAGAAGATTACATGCGGGAATTCAAAGACACTCCGTTCGGCTTGTTGGTGCGCAAGGTGGCCAAGCTGGAACCGGAAGCGGCGATGGCCGTTTTCTCATCGTTTATCAACGAACAAGCTCTGAACCAATCGCAAATCGTATTCGTCAAAAAAGTCATCGATTACGTCGTGCAGAACGGTTACATCGAGAACGTCTCGGAGTTGATGAAGCCGCCGTTCGATAAACCGCAAAGCTTCATCAAGCTGTTCGACGGTTCTAAGCAGAAGCAGCTGGTAGAACTGGTTTCGATGATTAAAGATAATGCGGTGAAAATCGTGGGATAAAGAAAATGAAGAGATCCACTTATCTTGAAGTGCACCCCTTAGAACGGACATTGAGAAAAGACCTCTCAATGACGATACATTCTGGGGGGTGCACTTCAATGTTGTCCGGGATCTTTTTATTGGCTATGGAAACCTTTATTCACCCAGTGCCGACTAAGCTAACGGATACATAGGAAAATTAGGAGATCGGAATCAGCCGGTATGGAGGGAACTCTGTGCCGGTTTTATTTTGGGAGAATGATGGGAGAGCATTCTTGTAGACTGATTTTGGAATTACCCTTTTACTGCTTGTCACAGGTATTCTTCTCGAGCGGAAACAACGAGTAAAATTCATCAATATCGGAGGTTGGCGATGCGTCGAGTCCTTTTATTTATGTTTGCGATTATTTTTTCCAGCAGCGGCTTATCCATCCCTGAGGTCCACGCGGATAGCGTATAGGAAAGCGATTTTACTTACATAGAGCACGAAACCGAGATCAGCATCATGGGGTACTCGGGAACGAGTAAGGATGTTACGATTCCTAGTTCAATTGCCGGAAAGCCGGTAACCTACGTTACAGGTCTCAACGGTAAACAGCTTACAAGCGTTACGATTCCGGATAGCGTCACAATCATCGGCAGCAATGCGTTTGCGAACAACGCATTAACCGAAATCACGATTCCGAGCAGCGTTACGCACATTGTGTTATTCCCGTCGCGTTTTTTTGTCTCTTGCTCCAAAAATCCGGGTCGCCGCAATTTATCCGTCCATCGCTTGTTTGAGAAAACCCATTACATTATCGCTGCAAGAAGCCAGCATGGCCGGTGCTTGATTCATGCATGTTTGCAGATCCGAAGGCTCGGTCACTAAAGCGAAACAACCCGAGAAGTGCTCTCGCAGGAGATGGTAGTCCGGCCCCAGACTGCCGGATATAAGTATGGCTTTTGCACCGTGCTGTTTGGCTAATTTGGCAACATGCAACGGGAGTTTGCCGTAAAGCGATTGCCCGTCTGTACGCCCTTCGCCTGTAACGACCCAATTGGCTTGAGCTATCTTGGCTTGAAGTCCAGCCGCTTGTTCAATGAGCTGCGCTCCGGAAATCATCCGAAATCCGATCATGAGTAAAGCAAAACCAAGTCCTCCGGCAGCTCCGGCCCCTGGCATCTCGTGTGATGAACGGTCGCCGGTGTGGTCTTCAACGAGCTGGGCATAGCGTAACAGTGCGGCGTCCAAGGCTTTGATTTGGCTGGGAGTCGCGCCTTTTTGCGGGCCAAATACATAAGAGGCTCCTTCCGGTCCGCATAGAGGATTGGTTACATCGCTGGCAGCCAAAAGCTCGCATTCCGCAAGCCTTGGGTCAAGCCCGCTGAAGTCTACCGCAGCCACTTGCTCCAACTCTCTGCCGAAACCCTGCAGCTCCGTTCCACTTGCATCCTTAAAGCTGACACCGAGCGCATGCAGACACCCCATGCCCCCATCATTGGTAGCACTGCCGCCTAGTCCGACAATGAACTTTCGAAAACCCAAGTTCAAAGACTGACGGATTAATTCGCCCACACCTTTAGAGGTTGTGTTGTAAGGATTGCGCAGTGATGCCGGTACCATCGTCAATCCAGCGATATTGGCCGTCTCGATCACGACAGTATCATCATGAATGATTCCTATGAATGTTGAGGCTTCATCACCGAGAGGACCGGTTGCATGAAGAGCGGTCAATCGCCCCGAGTTAGCTTTGACTAATGCTTCAACGGTTCCCTCACCTCCATCGGCCATAGGGACGATGTCAATATCGGCTTCGGGAAAATGATTGCGAATGGCCGCCGATATAATCGTTCCTGCCTGCAAGGAGGTGAGGCTGCCTTTGAACGAATCGGGAGCGACGACAAATCTTAGCATTGATGTTCCTCCGTTTCCATGCTCGAATTATATTCATTGTAAGTGAAAAGAGTCTCAATCGTCTTTAGAAGAAATATACGAAAATAAATGAAATTAAAGCCCGAAATATTGTATAATTGATCCAAATTTCATGCTAAAAAATGCTGTAATGAGGAACGGGGAATGGTGTTGCTTACCAAAGAATTGGCGCAAGAACTTGTCAATGAGACGATGAAATGCGTTGACCGGAACATCAACATCATGGATGCGCAAGGCATCGTTATCGGAAGCGGGGATCCGTCGCGGATCGGACATTTTCACGAAGCCGCTTATGAAGCCATTACATCCAAGCAGATGCTCATTGTGAACGAAAAGAATGCATCGCGGTGGAGAGGTGCGCAAGCGGGCGTCAATTTGCCTATTTTGGATGGCTCAATCGTTATCGGAGCAATCGGGATTACAGGTTTGTCGGAAGATGTGAAGCCGCTCGGACAGCTAGTGAAAATGACAGCCGAGCTGCTTATACGCCAAAAAAAACTTCGTCTCCAGGAGGAATGGAGACAACGAACGGTAGACGGGATTGTGAAAGAGTTGGTTGAATCGGATTTGCCGGATGCAATCTGGATTGAGCACCGACTATCCGATTTACAATTAAATTTGGCGTGTCCTTTTCGGGTTTTGCTGCTCTTCTCACCAGATAAAACTGTTTCAGAAGAGATCCTATATCCATTTGCCTGTTCGACGTTTAAACCTGAGGAAGCTTTGGTCAGCATAATGAAACCGCACGGAGTAGTGGTATTGATCGGTGGGGTGGATAAAACGGGTATCACAAGAAGGCTTGAGCTTTTGCAGGAAAAATTGAATCGCTTGAAAGAAGATGTGCAACTGGTCGCAGCGTGCAGCGGGCAAGTTTTGCATTTTCGTGAGGCTAGAGTTGCATTTCGGGAAGCGATCTTAGCGAATCGTCTTTCGTCAGTCCACCCAAACCCTATCGTTTATTTCGAGGAAATAGAGGCCGAGGCTCTAACTCATGTGATTCCCACGGAACATTTGGAACGGATTCTCGGCAAAGTGAAGCCGGTATGGAACACTAAAATGCAAGAAACACTTTCTTGCCTGTTTGCTTGTCATTTAAACATGGCTGAAGCGGTTAGGCAACTTGGCATTCATCGAAATACGATGCTTTACCGTCTTGAGCGAATTAAAGAGATAACCGGTTATGATCCTTTGCATTTTCAGGATGCCATGATTTTGCAATGGGTGGTATGGTCTTTAGGATGATTTTAGATTAAGGGATATAAAACCCCGTCCTAATATTAGGACGGGGTTAACATAAAGTTACTTCTGCGCTATCTGAATAAGGTTGCCGCATGTATCGTCGAAGACAGCAATGGTGACATCGCCCATTTTTGTCGGCTCCATAGTAAACTTAACGCCGAGGTTCATTAATCGTTCGTACTCTTTACGAACATCTGCAACGCCAAACATTGTTGCTGGGATGCCTTCGGCAAATATCTTCTTTTGATACTCTTTGGCGGCCGGATGGTCATTGGGTTCGAGTAAAAGCTCGGTACCGTTTTGATCATCTGGAGAAACCAGCGTAATCCACCTAAATTTTCCGATGGGAACGTCATGCTTTTTTACAAAGCCGAGCGTTTGTGAATAAAACTCCAGTGCTTTGTCTTGATCTTGTACGAAAATACTGGTAACAATGATTTTCATACTGTTGGTGCCTCCTTTGAGATATAAATTTTAATAAAGCTACTCGATCCATCCTTTAAGCAAGTTTTTAAGTGGTTCGTTGTTGAACGTAAGTACCCGATATTTTCCCTTTTGTTTTGATTTTAGGAGCCCTGCATCTTCCAATACAGAAAGATGTTTAGCTATCGCCTGTCGCGATATGGTAAGGCCGTGCCTTGTAATGAGTCGAACCGTAAGCTCATACAACGTCTGATCGTTGCGTTCGGATAGTTCGTCTAGTATCAGACGCCGAGTTGAGTCGCCGAGTGCTTTGAATATAGCGTCTTCGTCCCACATACAACCATTATAAGCAACCGCACGGTTGCATGTCAAGGGAACCGTATGCGTTATGAAACAGTCATACCTCCCGCTTTGGAAGCGGGAGGTATGTAATGTCTATTATTATCGGATGACGCGACGTGCGGTAACATACTTTGTTTTCCAGTAACTCGTTTTCATGCTTGAAACGGTGACACCTCTTGAACTGGAGGTATGCAGCATCTTGCCGTTTCCTGCGTAGATTCCGACATGGCTGATTCCTTTGCCGTTCGTGTTGTAAAAAATAAGATCACCGGTGCTGATGTATCCCGGCGTTACCTTTTTGCCCACTCGTGCCTGCGCAGTTGAAGTCCGCGGAATGGACAGTCCGAGTTTTTTATAGACAAATTGAGTAAACGAGGAGCAATCGAAGGCATAAGAACTGCCGCTGGGAGCGCCGAATCGATAGGGTACGCCCAAATATTTTTTGCCGGTGCTGATGAGTTTGATTGATTTAGCGGTCGCTGCTTCCGCTTTTGGAACAGACGTGACAATTGCGCTGCCAAAACTTATGGATGTGATGACTGCGGTCAGGGCTGCTTTTTTGAACAGTTTTGAAATACGCATGCTGCTAACCTCCAGTGATGTTTAAGTTCCAAGCAAGCATACCATATTGAATTTTTCACTATATTTCCAAAAAGACTGAAAACACTTAGGACAAGCGACAAAACCGACTTTCTAAGAAACCCGTTAGAAACCTCTCATGACTTTTTTGGAAGGAACATACGATTTCGCGTTGTGAAACGATAAGCTTCAGACACAATGGGCACCTTTGGAAAGAACCGAATATTCAATTATAATGAATCCATAACAGAAGACACCGGATGGCTGGAGGAGAGTTTCCGTTTGGATAGACGAAAATACTTGTCGACGTACTTGAAAAATTTTTTCCTGCATCGGAAAATGTGGGAGTCGGAGTGGACCAAGCGTAATCGATCCGGATTGACCAGCAACCAGGCTATAGTCCTTCTCATTCTCTATCATTCCGGCCCGCAGCAGGCGAAGGACCTCATGGGGCTGCTGGGCGTCAGCTCCGGCGGCGTGACCGTCATCGCCGATAAACTCATCGAATTGGGCGCCGTCCGGCGGAATAAGAAGGAAGAGGACCGGCGGGGCGTGCTGCTGGAGCTTACGGATAAAGGCCGGGAGCTCTTCCCCATTGCGGAAGCCGACTTCAATGGAGTCATGGATCATATATTCGCCGGGTTAACCGATCCGGAGGTAGCCATGTTGGCGCAGTTGTTTGGCAAACTTGTCGATATGAATGAATAGCGAGCAACGACAAAAGGCTTTCCCCATGTGGGGAAAGCCTTTTAATTATAGCGGGATTATTCTACGATCAGTTGTCCGGTCATGTTGTCATGCCCGGTTCCGCACATGATGGAGCAATTAAAGTCGTAGGTGCCGGCTTTGTCCAGCACGACCGTAGCGGTTTCGCCGTTCTTGATGTTTACGTTCAGATCCTTGATTTCTAAGCCGTGAACGCCGCTTTCGTTCTTCAAAGTGATTTTGAGCGTGTCGCCGACTTTTGCTTTGATCTCTTGCGTATCGAATTGGAAGTTGGTCGCGGTAACGGTGATTTCTTTCGTTTCTCCGCCGGCGGCAGGCGCCGAAGCGGATGCGCTGGCCGAAGCCGATGCCGAAGGGCTGGAAGACGCACTGTCATTGTTATTGCTGCCGCAAGCGCTCAGCGCCAATACGGATGCCAAGGCGACCAAGGCAATGAAAACCGTTGATTTCATTTTCTTCATGTTCAATCCCCCTTGATGTGAATAAATGATGCTAATTTCTTATCAGTAAGACTCCCGTCAACGAATCAGTATACGCCCAAAGTTCCGCGCTCGTCAAATTTTTTCTGTACAAATATTGTGAATTCAAAACATTGAAATACCCCATTGACGAAAAATAACGATGGGCGTAATATGCTTTGTGAATGTTATGTGTCTTATTAGTAAGATAAATCCGTCCATTTTTTCAACTAGAAAGGGGTCCTCTTTTTCGGAAACCCGCGTACCGCCACACGTAATCGACACACGCAAGCGGTTCTGACGTCGCGGTCATTTTCGAAAAAATGAAAAAATGTTTTTTCTCAGTAATAGGTTTACAAGATTCGATACGGGAGGAACATACCTTGAATAAGAAAATGGCTTTGTCCGGCGCAGTGATGGCCGCAATGCTCGCACTTACAGCATGCAACAGCAATAACAACTCCGATGCTTCGACATCCCCGTCGGCATCTTCTTCGGCTTCTGCATCGGCATCTTCTTCGCCTTCGGCAGCCGCCGGCGCGTCATTCGAGAATTTCCCGACCTACGGCTTTGATTTGGGCAACACCCGTCACGTTCCGTTTACCCAAATCACAGCGGACAACGCAAACGATCTCGGTGTCGTGTGGACCGCCGACTTCAAATCGCTCGACAAAGACGTGAAAAACGGCAACCAGTCTTATCCGGTCGTCGTAGACGGCGTGATCTATATCACCACGGGCGGCAACCAGGTATTCGCCTTTGAAGGCACAACTGGTAAACAACTGTGGCATTGGAAGCCGGACGCTGCGATGCTGGAGAAAATCAGCAAGGGCGGCATCGTCGCCAACCGAGGCGTTGCGGTCGGCGAAGGCAAAGTATTCATGTTGACCACCGATAATCAAATCGTGGCGCTGGATCAAAAAACCGGTGCATTGGTTAAACAGGTCGCCATCTCAGACGCGGTCGAAGGCGTTACACTGGAAAATGGATACTACGAGACGACGGCCCCGATTTATTACAACGGCAGTATCTATATCGGAAGCAGCGGCGGTGACAATGGCGTGCGCGGTTTCGTTATGGCGTACAAAGCCAGCGATCTTTCCCCGGCTTGGGACGCACCGTTCTGGACGGTTCCGCCGAAAGGACAAGATTGGCTCAAAAACAGCAAATATCATGGCGGCGGTGCCGTGTGGAACCCGGTCGCCATCGACGAAGAGACCGGCATCATGTACTTCTCCGTGGGCAACCCAGCTCCGGACTTCTTCGGCAAAGACCGTCCCGGCGCCAACCCCTACACGGACTCGGTCGTCGCGGTCGAAGCGGCGACGGGCAAGCTCATCTGGGCGCAGCAGGAAGTCAGCCATGACGAGTGGGACTACGATGCTGCGGCGTCCCCGATGATTATGAAAGCCACGGTAAACGGCAAACAGCAAAAAGTCGTCGTCGAAGGCGGCAAATCCGGCCAATGGTGGGCATGGGACGCGGCTACCGGCAAAGTGATTTGGGACGGTGTACCGTTCGCGAAGATCGACCACCCGGTACCGACGGAAGAAGGCGTGCTGGTCTACCCGGGCACGCTCGGTGGAGAGAACTACGCTCCGGAGACGTACGATCCGGCGACGAACTATGTCCTCATTCCGGGCATCGAATACCCTGCTTTGATCAAGAAGGCCAAAGACCAAGATCACGCATTCGACAAATCGTTTAATGGAGCATGGGCGTTCGGCACCGCCATGGGCGAAGTCCCGGCCGATATCGTACCTTACGGCACCATTACCGCGATTGACGTCAATACCGGCAAACAAGTGTACCAGAACAAGACGAAAGACATGATGCGCGGCGGATTGACGAGCACGGATACCGGCCTCGCTTTCTATGGCGAACTGGACGGCAAAATCAACGCCATGGATATCAAAACCGGTAAGGTTCTCTGGTCGTTCCAAACTGCCGGAGACAACATCCAAGCGGCACCGGCGCTTTTCACCGTCGACGGTAAGGAATATCTGACCTTCACGTCCGGCGGCAATAAGCCGAAAATTCACGTCTTCGCGCTCGGCGGCGACAAAACGCAAGGCGGCACGGGCAAAGCTGATAACGGCAATGCACACTCCGAAGGCGGCAAGTAATCCGAAAGTTGCAAGGGTAAGAAAAGCGGGTTCTTCGGGACCCGCTTTTGATTTGGTAAGGAGGAATAGCCCCATGAGATTCATGACCAAAGCGTTCGTGCTTCTGCTGCTTGCGGCAGTGGCCGCCGGCTGCACGGGTAACCAAACGTCCGGGGGCAAACAGGAACAAGCTTTCGAAATCCGCCTGGATCAGACGGCTTTTTCCCTCAAACAGTGGAAAATGGACGGATCTCACCGGTCCAGCGTGGGAGGTACACTGTTACTCGGAAGCAAACCTGTCGCCGGAGCGTTACTGCGAGCAGGGGATAATAAACGTGATATCGAGACGGACGCGAGCGGCAAATTCGAAATCCTGCTGGATCAGAGCCTGCTGGGAACCACGGCCGTGAAGGTCATCTCTCTCGACACGGCGAAATTGGACGGAGCGTCGTTAAGTCATGACGAGCAAAACAAAGGTCTTTCCATTTCCGCGGCCATGCGGGTTTATTACCCCATCGTCATCGAATCCGCAGCCAAGTCCGCACAAGACCCGGAAAAAACCGTCGTGAAAGGGAGACTGCTGGCCGACAAAACCGCTTCGGTCGCGTACTTCCAGCAGGACAAATACCGGATCTCCGGTACCGTGAAGGACGCGGACGGAAAGCCGGTTCAAGGAGCGACCGTGTGGATTGATCGAGACGGCGGAGAAGGTTTTGCCAAATCCGTCGCCACGGATAAAGATGGTCGCTATGAAATGTTTTATTTGCCGGAAGAAGATGAAGAGACGAACTTATCCGTTCGATACAATTCGGTGAAATATACGCTGCCGGAGGGGAAAATCTATCGCCTCCCCGAAGACACGAGTTTGAATATCGACATCACGCTGCCCCGAGAGGGAACGGTCATCGCCGACAAGCCGCCGACGCTAGTCAGCCATACCGCCCCGGGCGCCTTATATACCGGAGTGGTGGTCGGATTGGATATTCCGCAAGGTACCGATTACACCGTTACCATTCCGGACGCGGAAGGGCACTTCGGTTTGACGGTTCCTAGCCGCGTTTGGGAAACGAAGCCATCGTTCTTCGAGACGAACATGACCAAGTTTATTGCGGAAGGCGAGATGAAGGCAGGAGATGCCATTCCGGCAAGCTTTATTGAAGCTGCACCGAACGCTCCAAGACAAATCCAGACGATGCAAAACGAACCGTGATCGCGACATCGCTATATATTCACAAGACCCGCTTATCTTTGGCTCATCGGGACTGAACATTTGTTTACAACTTCAGAAACTGCTTAATGGATACGGCAATGGCTTCAGCCATTGTCTGCTGCACGCTGTCGTTAAACAACTTCTTTTCTTCATCCGGATTCGAAATAAAACCCATTTCAAGGAGAACAGCCGGCATGTTCGTCTCACGGATGACATGAAAATTAGCTGTTTTTACGCCGCGGTCATAAAAGCCAACCATGGCCTGAATGTTATTATGCATAATCTGCGCCAGCTCTTTGCTGTTTTGATGCAGGTAGAACACTTCCGAGCCGTGGGCAGCAGAAGAAGCCGCATTTGCGTGAATGGAGACAAACACATCGGCATTTACGCCATTTGCAAGGTTTGTCCGGTCAGTAAGAGTCGGGTAAGTATCACCGGACCGCGTCATGATCACTTCAATGTTGCTGTCTTTCGAAAGAAGCGCTTGGACCTTGGTTGCAATTGCCAGCGTAAAGGTCTTCTCCATTTTGCTGCGGCTTGCAGAAATAGCGCCGGGGTCTTTTCCGCCATGACCTGCATCAATTACAACCTTAAATTTACGCGAAGGTTTTGGAGTTGGCACCGTATCACTTGGTTTGAGGGTAAATACAATTTGCTTTTGTTCTTTATTTTGAACACCAGAGATGGCGGCACTCGAAGCCATATCAAGCACAAAACGTATGGTTGACGTTTTGTCATCATATAGCCCATACCTAATTTGAGACACCAGTGGATTATTTACCGCAATGGACCCAGTAAAAGTGGTCGGATCATTTGAATTCACGAATCCGTTAAAGCCGTTATCCAATGACGCGTTCGGCACATCAATGACAATCCGGTCCGGGTTTTGCAGATACATCGTCGAATATGTAACATCGCCTAGATACGACAACGTAATGCTGTTATCCGGCGACATGACGATGTTCTGGATCACGTTTTTACCCGGAGCATTGGAAGGCGGAGTCACAACGGGATTCACAAGCAGCACCGAACGACTTTTGGCGTCCCAAGAAACTTGAAGACCAAACTGTTCTGCGATAAAACGCAACGGCAGCATGCTGTAGCCTTTCACAATGAGAGGCTTAGACGGCATATTCACCTTACGGTTATCGATCAGCGCTACTGCGCTGTCAAGGCTAAGCGTAAGACTCTTTTCATCACTTTTTATTAAGATTTTTCGACTCGCTTTATTGTAATCCACGCGATAACCAAGCGACTCCGAAATAACGCGAACCGGAACAAACGTTGTTCCGTTAACGATGGTCGGCGGCTGCGGAGGGTTAAGCTTAGTTCCGTTTAGATACAGGTTGGGGGAGGCGCTTGCGGCATACATCTTTTGTCCGGAGAATATGACGGCGAAAAAAACTGCAAAGCTAAATACGATTAAAAACTTCCTCACGAGCTCGTTTCTCCTCACTTTCAAATCTTGATGATATTCAAATGGTTTAGACACCACTTTTTTGGGTAAGTTTCTTTTTATGTGGCAATTAGGGGATTAGAATAAATTAAGTTGACAGCAATCGACGAAAAAATCATAAAAAAAGGCGTCCGCGCGGGACGTCTTTTATTGTTAACATTCTAATGCCCACTTGAATGAGTTGGAAATTTACGGTACCATTGGCCGACGATACCCGAATGAAAATCGCTTACGCGCTCTCCAAGGAAGAGGAGCTTTGCGTGTGCGATGTCGCCAATATTACGGGATCCACGATCGCAAACGTTTCCCATCATCTGCGAACGCTGAAGAATATGGGGCTTGCTAAATATCGTAAAGAAGGCAAGCTCGTGTTCTATTCGCTTGACGATGATCATGTAAAACAGCTCATTATGCTTGCAATGGCGCACCAGCGGGAGGAAAAGGCGCATGTCTGAGACAGCAGAGAAAAAAAGCGTGTACCGCGTGCAAGGCTTAACATGCGCTAACTGTGCAACGAAATTTGAACAAAACGTAAAGAATCTGTCGGAGGTTAAAGAGGCTAAGGTCAATTTCGGCGCCTCAAAACTTTCAGTTATCGGTGAAGCGTCAGTTGCCGAGCTTGAAAAAGCCGGAGCATTCGAAGGCTTGAGGGTTTATCCGGAAAAAGAGAAGCGGGGGATCGTGCGCGAGCCGTTTTGGAAAAAGAAATCGACGGTACAGATTTTTATTTCTGCCGCTCTCTTGGCTGCCGGTTACATCGCAGGCGATGGACAAAACTCGGCGACAATACTTTTCGGCTTAACCATCATAATTGGCGGCTATACGCTGTTTATCAAAGGGATCAAGAGCCTCGTTAAATTGAGCTTCAACATGAACACCATTATGACGATCGCGATTTTAGGCGCAGCAGCAATCGGTCAATGGGCTGAAGGGGCGACGGTTGTTTTTCTATTTGCCATCAGCGAAGCGCTCGAGAGTTACTCGATGGAAAAAGCGCGTCAGTCGATTCGCTCTCTTATGGATGTGGCGCCTAAAGAAGCGATCATTCGCAGGGGAAATGAGGAGCTGCAGGTTCCAGTCGATCAAATTGCAATAGGCGATATCATGATCGTAAAGCCAGGGCAGAAAATTGCCATGGACGGTTCGGTCTTAAGCGAACATGCTATGGTGAATCAAGCGGCTATCACCGGCGAGTCGCTCCCGGTGTCGAAAACGAAGGGCGACGACGTATTTGCCGGCACGCTAAATGAAGAAGGCTTGTTAGAAATTCGAGTCACCAAACATGCAGAGGATACGACGATCGCAAGGATCATTCACCTCGTTGAAGAGGCACAAGCAGAGAAGGCGCCGTCGCAGGCTTTTGTGGATCGATTTGCAAAATATTATACGCCAGGTATAATGCTCGCAGCGCTTCTGACTGCTATTATTCCACCGCTTATGGTTGGTGACTGGGGCGCCTGGATTTACCGAGCACTGGCGCTGCTTGTCGTCGGCTGCCCGTGTGCGCTTGTGATTTCAACGCCGGTATCGATTGTAACGGCAATAGGTAACGCGGCGCGAAATGGCGTGTTAATCAAAGGCGGTATTCACCTGGAAGAGACAGGGCGGCTTACAGCAATCGCGTTTGATAAAACAGGAACACTTACGAAAGGCGCGCCGGTTGTAACGGATGTCGTCCGAATTGGCTCAGCAGAGGAGCAAGATATTCTAGGCATTGCAGCGAGCATTGAAAAATGGTCAGAGCACCCGCTCGCCTCCGCAATCGTCAAAAAGGCTGACGACGCTTCCGTTGATCTTCATGCTTATAAAGCGGATCAGTTTCAATCGATCACCGGCAAGGGCGCAAAAGCAATTGTTCGTGGAGAGATGTATTACATCGGCAGCCCGCTTCTCTTCTCCGAGATGATGCAAATGGATGCCGCGGTAAGCGAACAAATCCTGGCGCTGCAGAGCCAAGGAAAGACCGTAATGCTCCTTGGAACGGAGCAAGAAATGACAGCCCTTCTCGCTGTTGCCGACGAAGTGCGCAGCAGCAGCCGCTCTCTGATTGAAAAGCTCCACAGTCTTGGAATCAAAAAAACCGTGATACTCACGGGTGACAACAAAGCCACGGCCAACGCAGTCGCAAAGGCGGTTGGCATTGACGAAGTAAAAGCTGAGCTGATGCCCGCACAAAAGCTCGAGGCCATTAAGGCGCTAAAACAAAACGGCAATGTGGCAATGGTGGGGGATGGCGTCAATGACGCCCCGGCGCTTGCCAGCGCAACTGTAGGGATTGCCATGGGCGGAGCAGGTACGGATACCGCTCTTGAAACGGCAGACATTGCGCTGATGGGCGATGATCTTAGAAAGCTTCCATTTGCCATTCAATTAAGCCGCAAAACGATGACAATTATCAAGGAAAACATCAGCATATCGTTGCTAATCAAAGTTGCAGCGCTTCTGCTTATAATCCCGGGCTGGCTCACGCTGTGGATGGCGGTATTTGCAGATATGGGGGCAACGCTTATTGTTACGCTTAACAGCCTTCGGCTTTTGCAAGTGAAAGAATAAACTTTGACGATATTAATTTGGTGCATATGGAGTAATTGGACTGGGGGAAATTCGTTTGATTCAAAGATGCGGCTGGGTAAATGAAGATCCGCTATACATCGCTTATCACGATGAAGAATGGGGAGTCCCGTTAAGAGGGGACAGAGAATTGTTCGAGTTTCTGATACTGGAAGGCGCACAAGCGGGGCTGAGCTGGTATACGATTTTAAAAAAGCGCGAAAATTATCGCAAAGCATTCGATAACTTCGAAATAGAAAAGGTTGCCTCCTACAAGGAGGAGAAGATCGCCGAGTTACTATTAAATCCGGGCATTGTGCGAAATCGCTTAAAAATTGCGGCAGCCATAAAAAATGCCAATGTCGCTCTTCAAATCCAAAGAGAGGAAGGCAGCTTTTCCGATTATCTGTGGTCTTTTGTAGGGAACAAGCCCATTCAGAATCACTGGAAGGTGATGAGCGAAGTGCCTGCAAGTACCCCGGAGTCGGATCAAATGAGCAAAGCTTTGAAAAGAAAAGGGATGACCTTCGTCGGCTCCACCATCTGCTATGCGTTTATGCAGGCAAGCGGCATGGTAAACGATCATATCGAAAGTTGTTTTTGCAAGCTTCACTAGCTTATAGAATTCAAATTAATGCTATTACCGTGACCTGCTTAGGCCTTTACAGTTCATGTGGTTTTGGATATTATTTAGTTAGAATTCTAACTAATGGAGTGTTGATGGATGACAGGAACAGAGCATGAGGAATGGCAGTGGGATAATGGGCCGATCGGCCGGCTGGTTAAAACAACTTTTATTACGCTTCGCAGAGAAGTGGAGAAGCTGCTCGGACCAACCGGACTGACGCATACGCTGTGGAGCGCATTGAGCGTGATTCGCCATTTTCCCGGTATAACCCCATCCCAATTGGAACCCATTCTGATGATCGAACGGCCAAGCGTGACCAGTTTGTTGAACGGGTTAGAGAATAAGGGATTCATTATCCGTAAAGATCATCCGGAGGACGGACGATCCAAACAAATTTACCTCACGGAGGCGGGTTTGAAAATGGCGGCGGAGACCCAACATCTAACGGCTGTGGTGGAAGAGAGGGTGAAAGTTGGGATGACGAAGGAGGAATTCGAAACGCTGAAGGCACTTCTAGTCAAAACGGTTCGAATATTCGAATAGTGCGGCTGCTGTTTTTTTAACGTGATAGTTCGAATTCTAATTACTTTAAATGGAGGAGTATGGAGATGAAAAATCAAAGCGGGCGTTTCCAGTGGCTTGGATTCCATCATGTCGCTGTGGTCACTCCTGATTTGGACGGTACCGTTCGGTTTTATGAGAATATGCTTGGCATGGAGGTATCTTCTGTTTTTCCGGCGACCCGGCAACGCGGCAGACACTGTTTTGTGAAGCCAGGCGACACGGATTCTTGGGGAATTCATTTCTTCGAATATCCGGACGCTCAAATTTTCCAAAGCGCCGATGCGTTGAGACGTCTTTCGGAAAATCCGGAGGCGGCGGACTTATACCGGTTCATGCCCGGAGCGCTTCAACATATTGCTTTTACTCTGGCATCCGAACGAGACGGTATGGCTCTCCGCCGTAAATTGTACAGTCACGGAGTTTTGATTACGGATATTTACGATCATGGGAAAATATGCAATTTTATATTTATCGATAATAACGGATTACAGTTAGAAGCCGCATGGCCGAAATCGTGATGCCGTACCATTGGTAAAGGAGTGGGCGATGTTGAAGACCTTGGCACTCGGTATTGGCATTTCGGCGATCGGACTCGTGGCAGGCATCTTTGCGAGTCTGGCGGCAAGCGCGTACACCCTGAACCCAGCATGGTTTCTTTCGGCCGGTTTGCTAGCCTATGGAGTCGTCTGCTTCTTCGGTTTCTGGCTTGCTTTTCGCAGATCGAAAAAACAGGAAATGTGGCGGCCGGCTGCGGTATTAAGCGGGATCGTCCTTTTATTAGCAGCGTACGTGCTTTTAAAACCGCTGGAAGCATTACCTGCCGAATCCGTTCCGATCGAAGGAGTGCGTTATTGGGAGCTGTCCACGGGATCTCGAATCGCCTATGTCCATGCGGCGGGAATTGGGGGCAAGCAGCCTTATCCCGTCGTATTTGTGCACGGCGGACCCGGCACACCTGACATGGCGGGAGATTTGCGATATTTCGGCGAACTGGCGGAATGGGGTTATGACGTTTATATTTATGACCAATTGGGTTCCGGCAAGTCGTCGCGCCTGCAGGATCCCGGAGGCTATTCCTTGCAAAGAGACGCGGCCGATCTGGAAGCCATCCGGCAGCAAATCGGCGCGGAACGAATGATTCTGATCGGACATTCGTACGGCTGCGAAATCATCGCGCACTACTTGGTGTCTCACGAAAACCGCGTTGCCAAAGCCGTATTGACTTCGCCTGGGGCCATCAATCCGTCGGATCACAGCGACGCGAATTTAACCGCCAGGCTGAATGGGCATCAGCGGATCCGCCTGTACCGGGAGCTGCTGCATCCCAGAGTTCTGTTTGCCTATGCACTGCTGCAAATGAATCCGGCAGCGGCACATTCCTTTGCGGGGGACAAGGAGATGGATGCCCGATTTGACCGTGTATACGCGGAGACGGAACCTGCCCTGCACGCCGGTGGAAAGCGTTACCCATACCGGATATCCGGTCTTGGCTTTTACGCGCACCAGACTCCGCAATCCCACACTGCGCCTGAGAAACCGGATCTTCGCAAAGCGCTTGAAACCGTTCAGGTTCCCGTGTTGATCTTCAAAGGTTCCGAAGATTATTTGTCGCGGGAGTCGGCGATAGATTACAAGAAGGCATTGCGGAATTCCCGACTGATTGATCTGCAAGCCGGACATAACGTTTATCAGGATCAGCCGGACACCGTGATGGAATCGATCCGCCTGTTTTTATAGAAGCCCCACGGTCACCGCCGATGCGGGTTGGACGGCGTATTAACTGAACATAGAGAAGAGGCGGTCCCATGCGGGGCCGCCTTTTGTCGGGGCGAGTTTCGATGGAGGTAGTCAGATACGTTTAAATGCATTTTGCCAAATTGCAGAGGTACCTTTGCGTGGTATAAACTCTGCAACTCTATTTCGCCAAATTACAGCGCTCTCTCAAGGGTCTTCCACCGGAAAATAGCTCTCCAATTTGGCAAAATATCGTTCGGGTGAAACTCCACGGCCTGATGGATGATGCAATTCGGCAAAATGAAATTACAGTCCCGTGCAGTCCGGAGCTTAACCCTTTTCACAAGTCTGATCGAGTATTTCATCATATGGAGAGCCGGGCTTCTCGGCTCTTATTCGACCGGTTGTTCGGTAACTAAACCTTCCTAAATCGGCGAATTAGAACTGAACAAAGCGG
The DNA here is from genome assembly GCF_005049045.1 of Cohnella pontilimi. GTDB lineage: Bacteria > Bacillota > Bacilli > Paenibacillales > Paenibacillaceae > Cohnella > Cohnella pontilimi. The sequence goes on along the minus strand of NZ_SUPK01000003.1, from coordinate 404,855 downwards.
TTCCGCACCGTGTCGTCGTACGCGCATTGCTCGCGCTGCTCGAGAAGCAGGCGGAACCGGATTCGTGCAAGCCGCTTCAGCGGTTGACGCGAATGATGGAAAAGTCATTGTCCCATACAAGTGAATAGTGCAGCATAGCCCAGATATAGTCCCGGCACCCGATGTCGGGACTTTTTGCGCGCTTGGCAGGGCATTTCTTGATCTGTTCGTGAGGAAAGGTGCTGAGGATCGGAAGGCATATTTATGAAAAGTACTTGATTATTTAATCGATTTAAGAGATAAAAGAACTTGTGAGTACTCGTGTGATTGGGAGGAGATTATTTGGCGAAAATCGTAGTTGTGGGCAGCATCAATATGGATGTGGTCATACGGGTGCCGCATATCCCCGTTGAGGGGGAAACTCTTTTGGCCGTCAGTGTGGCGAACTATGGCGGGGGCAAGGGAGCGAATCAGGCGGTCGCGGTCGGCCGACTCGGCGGGGATGTGAGTATGATCGGCCGCTTGGGAAAGGATGACTACGGAAAAGCCCTTTTCGATAATCTGTCGAACAGCGGCATTCACACGGAGGGTATCCAGTGGGATTCGGAAGAGCCTACAGGCACGGCCTTCATTAACGTTTCCGATCGAGGAGAAAACAATATCGTCGTTTATTCGGGCGCTAACAGCCGTCTCGATATTCCGCAAGTGGAACGGTATACCCATTTGCTTGAACAAGCCGAATATTGCTTGATGCAGTTGGAAATTCCGACGGAAACCGTCAAGCATGTCACTGAGGTTTGCCGAAGCAAGGGGATCAAAGTGCTCTTGAATCCCGCCCCCGCCCAAGCGCTTGAGTCGAAGCTTTTAAAGGGCCTTTACATGCTCATTCCGAACGAGTCGGAGCTCGACTTGCTTTGTCCGGAACCGGGAGATATAGAATCGAAAGCTAAGCGCCTTTTTGAAACCGGAGTGCAGAATGTGCTGGTCACGCTTGGTTCCAAAGGATGTATGCTAATCAACAACGAGGGAATTCAATACTTTTCCGCCATTCAAGTAGAAGCCAAGGATACGACAGCGGCAGGAGACTCCTTCATCGGTGGGCTCGCGGTCGGATTATCGCAGGGGAAGACAGTGGCAGAAGCGATCCGGTACGCGTCAGTCGTTGCGGGAATAGCCGTAAGCAGAGAAGGTGCCCAGAGTTCGATACCGGACCGGGAAACGGTTGAAGCCTATATCCAAAATCATGATTTTTCCTCGATATTTAATAATTGACACAAACCGACATCTGCTTTTATACTACAGTTAATCGATTTAAGAAAGGTGGATACATGAATGAAGCGAGCCACGCTGAAAGAAGTGGCCCAATTAGCCGGGGTATCCACTGCCACCGTATCTAACGTGATTAACAGCAAAAAGTACGTCAGCAGCGAAGTGAAGCAGCAGGTCTTTTCGGCTATGCAAACCTTGAACTATCAACCGAACACCATTGCCAAAAGCCTGCGCAAACAGGAATCCCGTATCGTCGGCCTCCTCATCTCCGATATTGCAAACCCTTTCTTTGCATCCGTTGCGAAGGGAATTGAGAAAGAGCTGGCGGACAATGACTACAATGTGCTGCTGTGCAACACCGATTCCAGCGTAGAGCGGGAGCGCGAAAATTTGGAGGGATTGATCGGCAAACGGATCGACGGTCTCATCGTATCGTCCGCAGGCAATACAGGCGATTATTTTCGTTCATTGGAAGAAACCGGCGTGCCGATCGTGTTTTTGAACCGTTGTCCGCAATTCATGAACTGCGACGTCATCTTGACCAACAATATGAGGGGAGCCTATAACGCGACGGAACATCTGATCCGTCACGGTTATCAACGAATCGGAATCATTACGGGGCCGACTTCACTCAGTACCGGTAAAGACCGGCTGACGGGTTACCGCAGAGCGTTGGAGGACTATGGCGTTACTGAGCAGGAGGATTTGGTTAAGGAAGGCCGTTTCGATATTGAAAGCGGATACGAGAAAATGAAGGAGTTGATGGAACAGGAGAATAAGCCGGATGCGTTATTTATCTCCAATAACTCAATGACGCTGGGCGGGTACAAATATTTGCGGGAAAAGGGAATCCGTATTCCTGAACAGCTGGCGGTCATCGTATTTGACGATCCCGAATGGGCGGAATTGGTGGATCCCCCCGTAACCGCCGTACGCCAGCCTTCTTACGAGTTAGGGATGCAAGCCGCCAAACTGATGATGGCGAGCATCAAGGACAGGAAGACAAAACACGACATTATGTACATGGATCCCGCGCTAATCGTGAGACAATCGTGCGGATGCCCGGCTGTATCGTAACCTAGGGAGGCCGCCGCAAAGCAAGCACGATAAACAAGTTTAGTTAAACGATTAAACAAAAGCGGGACCAAAATCGGAGGAGAGAAACCGCATGAAAATCGCAGTTGGCGGAGACCACGCAGGATTCCCTTTAAAGGGCACTGTTGTAAACGTTTTAATATCTTTGGGTCACGAAGTAACCGATTATGGGACGCATGACACGAACCCCATCGATTTTCCGGATATAACGAGAACGGTGTGCAACGCCGTGCTCTCCGGCAATGCGGACCGCGCCATCTTGGTATGCGGCACGGGCGTCGGTGCGAGTATTGCAGCAAACAAAATTCCCGGAATACGCGCTGCAGTATGCCATGATGTTTACTCCGCCCACCAAAGCGTGGAACATGACGACGTCAATGTGATGTGTGTCGGGGCACAGATCGTAGGCCCGTGGCTCGTGGTCGATTTAATTGAAAGTTATTTGAAAGCTGAATTCAGCACGGATGAAGAGTTTCGCAGACGAGTCGAGAAGCTGCATGCCATGGAACGAGAATTTGCTCCGCTGAGTCCTGGGTCAGGCAGTTGACGGATACAGGCAGCGTGCACTTGGGGAGGTGATGCTTGTTGTAAGACAAGCAAGGGGCGGATCATCAAAGATCTTCCAAAAGATAATTTCGCCTGACTTTACCTGACGTAAAAATTGTACCGTTACCATTCATGGAGGAGGAAGTACCTTGAAAAAGCAAAAATGGGTGTCTGGCTTGCTGATTGGTGTGTTACTGCTGCTTGCAGCTTGCAGCAATGGAAAAAGTGAACAATCCGGCAGTGCCGGAGTATCCTCTGATACCGCTTCGAAGGAGAACGTCACGATTCGTATGGCGTGGTGGGGCGGCCAAGCACGGCATGATATGATGAATGCTTTGCTGGATAAGTTTGAAGAAAAATATCCGAATATCAAAGTTGAACGCGAATTCGGAACCGAGAACCAATTCGTCGAGAAAATAAATACACAGGCCGCCGGCGGCAACACGCCGGATGTCGTTCAAACAAGCAGCTTTTTCCTGCACGATTTCGTGGCACGGAAAATTCATATGGATTTGGACCCGCTCGTCGCATCGGGCGATCTGTATATAAGCAACTTCAGCGATGCGGATTTGAACGGCGGTAAAGTCGACGGCAAATTGTATATGATCAGCTTCGGTCACAATATCACAGGCGTCATTTACAACACGGCCATTTTCGAAAAAGCAGGCGTTGCGCTTCCGAAAAATAACTGGACCTGGGACGAATACTTCCAAACTGCGCAAGAGCTGCAAAAATACTTAGGCAAAGATGCATGGGCTTCGGAAGACGAAGGCGGTACTTATAGAGGATTCGATATGTTCTTGATGCAGCGCGGAAAGTCTATGTTCAACGGTAATGACCTTGGCTTTGAGAAGCAAGACTTGGTGGACTGGCTTGCATTCTGGGATAAAATGCGCAAAGCCGGTGTCGTTCCGCCTGCCGCGATCCAAGCGGAACAAGGCGACAAGCCCCAGGAGCAGTCCATGCTGGCCCGAGGCAAAGTGGCCATGGTCAGCAAAAGCTCCAACCAGCTGAAAATTTTTCAGAAGAGCACGAAAGACAACCTAGGCATCGTCAGCTATCCGCTCAGTCCGAGCGGGGACCAAGTATTTCCGCTCATCATTGCAGGCGCGGGTATCTCGCCTAATTCCAAACATCCGAAGGAAGCGGCCAAGCTGCTTAACTTTATTGTAAATGAAGGCGATGCAGCTACCATTTTCCGCGGTGAACACGGTCCGCAAGCCTCGAAAAAAATGCAGGACGTAATTATGGGCAGTCTGGGCGAACCGGAAAAAATCGAGTATGCATTTGTCGATGAAATGCTGCCGAGCACGAAGCCATATCCTGCCATGCCGGCGGGAAGCACGTCCGTTCAAAAGCTTGTATTGACGGAGAATCAAGCGGTCGCGTTCGGTAAGAAAACGATTGAACAAGCGGCGGACGACTTCATCGCCCAAGCGCAACAGATTTTAAAGAGATAGGCTGACTCAGAAGAATAGCCTGTGCTAGCCGAGGCAGGCTATTCTTTACTTGAAAGGGGTTCAAATCATGCGAACAGAAGCAGCACGAAGACGAAGGGAAAGCCTGATCCCCTATCTGTTTTTAGCTCCTTGGCTGATAGGCGTTTTGGCTTTCAGCGCCGTTCCTATCTTCACCTCTCTTTATTTATCCTTTACAAATTACAATTTTATTGGGACTCCTGACTGGATCGGATTACGCAACTATATCACCATGTTTACCGATGATCCGCAATACCTTCAATCGTTAAAAGTAACACTCATGTATGTGTTCGTCGCAGTTCCGTTAGAGCTGGCTTTTGCCCTGGGTTTGGCGCTGCTCTTGAACAGGGGAATCGGCGGACTGGGCATTTACCGATCCCTATATTATATCCCTTCATTAATAGGGGGCAGTGTTGCCATCGCCATATTGTGGCGGCAAGTATTCGGCGCAGAAGGTATTGTGAATAAAACGTTGGGGATATTCGGCATTGATATGCCCAGTTGGATCGGAACTCCTTCCCATGCTGTGTGGGCGTTGATCCTGCTCAAAGTATGGCAGTTCGGCTCACCCATGATCATCTTTCTGGCAGGACTTAAACAGATTCCGAACGATTTTTACGAAGCTTCATCTTTGGACGGAGCGGGACGTTGGAAGCAATTCACGCACATCACCGTCCCGATGCTGACGCCGATCATACTCTTTAATGCCATTATGCAGATGATCAGCGCGTTTCAGGCGTTTACCCCGGCGTATGTGATAAGCGACGGCACTGGAGGACCGGTAAACTCCACTCTCTTTTATACGCTCTATCTTTATCAGAACGGCTTCGGCAACTTCCAGATGGGCTACGCATCTTCGATGGCGTGGGTTCTGTTTATCATCATCGGTATTTTCACTTGGCTCGCGTTCAAATCATCGAACAAATGGGTTCACTACGATAATTAGAAGGTGACGATATGGCATTGGCTATCCGCTATAAAAAGCTGGTTTTACATGCGTTGATCATCGCCGGGGTCGTCACGATGCTATACCCTGTATTGTGGATGCTCAGCACCTCGTTGAAACCGTCGGATATGATGTTTACCGATTACAGTCTTTGGCCGAAAAAAATTACGTTCGATCACTACATCAACGGGTGGAAGGGAATCTCGCGAATCACCTTTACGACCTTTTACATGAATTCTCTCGTTCTGGTATTCACTGCGATTATCGGGAATATCGTATCTTGTTCGCTTGCGGCTTACGCATTCGGAAGACTGGAATTCAAAGGCAAGAAACTCATGTTCAGCCTGATGCTGATTACGATGATGATTCCCCTGCATGTGCTGGTCATTCCGCAGTACATCATGTTCAATAAGCTCGATTGGATGAACACGATTTTGCCGATTGTGGTGCCTAAGTTTTTCGCGACTGAAGGATTCTTCGTCTTTCTCACCATTCAGTTTATTCGTTCGCTGCCGCGTGAGCTGGATCAGGCGGCGACCGTCGACGGATGCGGTCCGATCCGCATCTATACGAAAGTCATTCTGCCGTTAATCGTGCCGGCCATTGTCACGACGACGATCTTTACTTTCATATGGACATGGAATGATTTCTTCAGCCAGTTGCTCTACTTGACCGGACAGGAGAAGCTTACGGTCACACTTGCGCTCCGGATGTTCCTGGATGCCATGGGCGATTCCGCGCTTGGTTCTTTGTTCGCCATGTCGTTCCTGTCCATCGTACCGGTATTTTTAATGTTCCTTTTCTTTCAGCGTTTCATCGTGGAAGGGATCGCTACTTCCGGAATAAAGTGAAAGCCGGTGGGGGGCCAAGATGGCAATGGGAAAGAAAGCAATCGGTTTTATCGGGCTCGGGGCTATGGGGCTGCCGATGGCCAAAAATTTGCTTCGGAAAGGTTTCGAGCTGCATGTGGCGGTACACAGCAACCCGGGTCCTATTGAAGAACTTAAACAGAGTGGCGCTCATTCACATTCCACACTTTCCGGAGTGGTCGCAGGCTGTGACATCTTAATTACGGTGCTGCCTCAGGATGCCGAAATGGAAAAGGTGCTTCTTTCCCCAGAAGTGTTGGAAGGTCTGCGGCCCGGATGCCTGTTGATCGAAATGACCTCCGGGTCCCCCGGAATGATGAAGAAAATTCATGCCGCCTACCAGAAAAATGGAATCTCCGTGCTGGATGCGCCGGTCAGCGGTGGTACGATGGGAGCTGAGAAGGGCACCTTGACGGTGATGGCCGGCGGGGCACCGGAAGTGCTGGAAAGTTGTCGTCCGGTTCTCGAAGCGATGGCGGAAAAAATATATCGGGTAGGGCCGGTCGGTACAGGCAAAGCGATCAAAGCCATTAACCAGATGCTTGCCGGCGTTCATATGATTGCAGCCGCGGAAGCGGTGGCTTTGGCGGAGAAGTTGGATATTGATTTGGAAATGATGGAGCAAGTCATCGGCAACAGTTCCGGTGCCTCCTGGATGCTGCTGAATAAACTGAACAGCATGTCAAAGCGCGATTTCACCCCGGGGTTTAAACATAGACTGATGAAAAAAGACGTTCAAATCGCGGTAGGAGAAGGATCAGATCTTTCTTTGCCGCTTGCCTCACTCGCATTGCAGCTCTACAAAATGACCGAAAAAGAGTACGGGGATCAGGATTTTTCGGCTATCAGCAAATCCATTCTTACATAAAAAGATGGCGGTGCAGGGATACCCCCCTTACACCGCCATTTTCTTCATTTTTACATGATTTTACTGGTCAAGCGAGCTTCATTTTAGCCGTTTTGCCGGTCTTCACCGGGGTGCAGTCTCTGTTCCGGATGAAGGAGTCATTAAGCAAATAATTTCTTCGAAACAAAGAAGCAGTCCCCTCCGACGGGCGGACTGCTTTTATATTTTTAACGGAATTTCGGCTGGAATAGGTGTTTCAAATGCTCGCTTGCTGGGTAAAAGGTAACTGGATTTTCGATCCATAAGTCCATATTTTCGGTGCAAATAGACTTGATAACCAATTCCAATTGTCGTAAAATCTGCATGAGTATTACTGATTTAACATTTGTAATATAATTTTAAGGAAAAGGGGGGACGCCGGTTCCTGCACCAACTGATCCTGCAGCTTAGATCGTCGATGCTGAAGATTCAGTCACCAGGAAAGCAACGCAAACATTCGGAAAATAGGGGGATTTTCATGGTGAGCCCAAAGAAGTTGAGCTTGACGCTTCTCGCCTCTCTGTTGGTCTTCGTCTTAATTTTATCTGCATGCACAAGCAGCAAAAACAACGACTCGAACTCCTCGCCCACCTCTGAACCATCCAATTCACCTACTTCATCCAGTTCACCCAGCGCATCCGCAACTTCTGATAACAACCTGGCAGCCGATCAAGTTTTCCGGTTGAATCTACATTCCGAACCTCCGACGCTGGACCCGGGGATGGCGCAGGATAACGTATCCGGCACCGTTTTGAACGCCATCATGGAAGGGCTTACAACAGTGGATGAAAACGGGAAAGTCGGTTCGGGGATGGCAAAGGAATGGAAAATATCCGACGACAGCCTGACCTACACCTTTACGCTCCGCGACGACATTAAATGGAACACCGGCGAGCCGGTGACGGCGCACGATTTCGAATTTTCGTGGAAACGTGTCCTGGATCCCGCGAAGCAAACGCCGGCGCCTTACGCGTATCAGCTGTACTATTTGAAGAACGCCGAGGGATATAACACCAAGAAAATTACCGATGTCAATCAAGTGGGCGTAAAAGCCCAAGACGACAAAACCCTTGTCGTCACGTTGGCACAGCCGACGGCATACTTCCTGACTTTATGTTCCTTCTACACCTACTACCCTGTTAATAAAGCCGTCGTGGAGAAGAACCCGGATTTCGATAAAGAAGCAAGCACAATGACGACCAACGGGCCGTTCCTGTTGGCCGAATGGAAGCATAACGAATCGATCACGTTGAAGAGAAACCCGGATTACTACGGGGCCAATGAAGTAAAGTTAAACGAAGTGCGTCTATCCATGGTCAATGACGCGAACACCGAGATCAGTATGTACGATACGAATGAGCTGGATTGGGCCGGCCGCCCGGTGGGAACCATCCCGACCGACATGATTCCTTCGCTTAAGGCCAATCCGGAAGCCAACCTGCAGATCAAAGGCATTGCTTCGACCTACTACTACTTGTTCAATTTGACAAAACCGCCGTTCAACAACAAAAAAATACGTCAAGCGTTCGCAATGGCCGTCAATCGCCAGGCTCTTATCGACAACGTGACGCACGGCGAACAGAAGCCCGCTTTCGGATTCGTGCCCTACGGCATCAACGGCGCCGACAAGCAATTCCGTGAAGAAGTCCAAGATAATTATTTTACGGAAGACCTGGAAAAGGCGAAACAGCTTCTCGCCGAAGGAATGGCGGAAGCGAAGCTCACCAAACTGCCTAAATTCGAATTGATTCATAACGAAAATGAAGGCCACAAGAAAATTGCCACTGCAATCGCCGATATGTGGAAAAAGAACCTCGGCGTCGATGTCACCGTTCAATCCCAGGAATGGGGCGTATTCCTGACGAATCGGACCAACAAAAATTACCAGATCGCCCGTGCAGGATGGGGCGCGGACTATAATGATCCGAATACGTTCCTTGATATGTTCATGACGGGCGGCGGCAACAATGACGCCGGCTACGCGAATCCGGAATACGACAAGCTCATCAAAGAGGCCGGATCGACGATCGACCAGAAAGTGCGGATGCAAGCGCTGGCGAACGCAGAAAAAATGCTCATCGATGATATGGCCATTCTGCCGCTTTATTACTACACCGGAATTTGGATGCAAAAGCCTTACGTAAAAAATGTATTTATCGATTACTCCGGCGAGATTCACTTCAACAAAGGATATATTGAGGCCCATTAAGATTCAGCTGTTTGCGGAGAGCGGGGTATGTATGGGAAACCATATATACCCCGGCTTTTTAATGGCATGCCAGCCCTTACTTTGAGCGCCCGGAGATGATCTGAATGGTACGTTACATAACCGTGAAGCTCCTCTATATGCTATTTACGCTGTTCATTTTGGCTACCGCTACCTTCTTCCTGATGAAAGTCATTCCTGGGAATCCGTTTCTCGGCGAGAAGAAGCTTCCCACTCAAATTTATAACAACATCATGGAAAAGTACGGATTCGATCAGCCTTTGTACAAGCAGTATCTCAAGTATATGAACAATCTGATCCATTTTGATTTGGGCACCTCGATGAAAAGCACGCATCTGACGGTTAATAAAATCATTCACTCCTCGTTCAGCAACTCGGCCAAGCTCGGAATCGCGGCCATCATCGTGTCGATCATCGCGGGCATCGGTCTGGGCATTATATCCGCGTTGTATCACGGGAAAGTCATCGACCATTTTACTTCCATTTTGGCGGTCATCGGCGTCTCGATTCCCAGCTTCGTCATTGGACCGCTGCTGCAGTATTTTTTGGGCGTCAAGCTGGGATGGTTTCACGTGGCGGGGTTGAAGGGGCCGCTCGACTATATCATGCCTACGATCACGCTGTCCGCGCTGCCGATTGCGTTCATTGCCCGGCTTACGAGGTCCAATATGATTGAGGTCATGAACGCCGAATTTATCAAAACCGCCAAATCCAAAGGCTTGGCGAAGTCGTTCATCATCTATCATCATGCGTTGCGCAACGCGATTTTACCGGTCGTCACGTATCTGGGGCCGATGACGGCCAACATCATTACCGGATCCGTCGTCGTAGAAGCGATCTTCGGAATCGCGGGTCTCGGTAAATACTTCATTGACAGCGTTACGAACCGTGATTACACGCTAATTATGGGTGTGACGCTCTTCTATGCGGCGATTTTGATGATTATGCGCTTCTGTACCGATGTCGCTTACGTATTCGTCGATCCCAGAATCAAATTGTCCGGAAGAGAGGGGAATGCCTGATGGCTTCAAACACGCGGGATTCTTTGCAAGCGCATTCTTCTTCTCTGGAGTGGAGGGACGATATTTTCCGGCCCGATGACTTTGAGGATATCGATGTGTACCGTTCGCCCGGTCCGGATTTGCAACGTGAAAGTATTTCGGCATGGAGAGACGCTTGGCTGCGGCTGAAGAGCAACCGGATGGCTATGTTCTGGCTCACCATATTGCTGATCATCGTGATCATGTCCATCGTCGGACCGCTTCTTACACCCTACGATTACTACACCAATGATCTAATGAACACGAATAAGCCACCGTCGGCCGAGCACTGGTTCGGAACGGACGATCTCGGAAGGGATATGTTCGAACGGGTTTGGATGGGTGCGACGATCTCCTTGCGTGTCGGATTGTTTGCGGCGCTGATCGACCTCTTTATCGGCGTCATATACGGCGGCATCATGGGGTACTTCGGCGGGCGCGTAGATGAGATCATGAATCGAGCCGCTGAAATTTTGTACTCCATTCCGCACATTCTCATCATCATTCTTCTCGTCGTGATCATGACGCCTAGTCTGTTCACGATCGTACTGGCTCTCGGTCTTACCGGCTGGGTCAACATGGCCTGGATCGTCAGGGGGCAAATCATGCAGTTGAAAAACATGGATTATGTCATGGCATCCCGCTCCTTGGGCGCCAGTTCCGCGAGGATCATTTTCCGTCATCTCATTCCGAATACGCTCGGGCCGATCTTGGTCACGTTGATGCTTACGGTTCCGTCCGCGATTTTCGCCGAGGCGTTCCTCAGCTTCCTCGGACTTGGCGTTCAGTCGCCCGCCGCTTCCTGGGGGACGATGATTTCGGATGCGCGCAGTGCGATGACCGTATTCCCTTGGCGCCTTTTCTTCCCGGCGGCCTTCATCAGTTTGACAATGCTCGCGTTCAATTTGTTCGGTGACGGACTGCGGGACGCGTTCGATCCCAAGATGAGAAAATAGGTGAAAAACGATGAGTGAAGTGCTGGCATATAAGCCTGTCTTGGAGGTTCGTGATTTAAGGGTTTCGTTCCATGTTCGCGAAGGGGAAGTCCAGGCCGTGAGAGGAGTGGACTTCCATGTGAACCCGGGGGAAGTATTGGGCATCGTCGGCGAGTCCGGTTGCGGCAAAAGCGTAACCGCCCAGACCTTGATGCGCCTCATCCCGTCGCCGCCCAGCCGGATCAAGAGCGGATCGGTCCGTTTTCTCGGCGAAGAAGTGTTGCTCAAATCGGAAAAAGAGATGCAGCAGCTGCGCGGAAGCAAAATGGGGATGATTTTTCAGGACCCGATGACGTCACTGAATCCCACGATGACCGTCGGCAGGCAAATTACCGAAAATCTCAAGAAGCACTTGAAGATGAGCTCGGCAGCGGCCCAAAAAAGAGCCGTCGAAATGTTGAAGCTCGTCGGCATCCCCGGAGCGGAAACCCGGATCCATCAATACCCGCACGAATTTTCCGGCGGGATGCGGCAGCGGGTCATGATTGCCATCGCGCTTTCCTGCGATCCCGCTCTGCTCATTGCGGACGAACCGACCACCGCGCTCGATGTCACCATTCAGGCGCAAATATTGGAAGTGTTGAACGATCTTCGCGGCCGGCTGAATACTTCCATCATTCTCATTACGCATAATCTCGGCATTGTGGCCGGCATTTGCGATCGGGTCGTCGTCATGTACGGGGGGCAGGTCGCCGAGACGGGGACGGTCAAAGAAATTTTCAACCATCCGAAGCACCCGTACACGGAAGGGCTGCTGAAATCACTCCCGCGCCTGGACACGAGCAAGGACGAGCCTTTGATCCCGATTCACGGAGCGCCGCCTGATTTGGTCAATCCGCCGACGGGATGCGCGTTTACGCCCAGATGCCCTTATGCCATGAAGATTTGTCAGCGGCTGGATCCCGGACTCATCGATTGCGGCGGCACACAAGCAGCCCGCTGCTGGCTGAACCACCCGAAGGTGCAGGAGGCGAAAGCATGAGTGTACCGCTGATCGAAGTGAACCATTTGCATAAAGATTTTCATTTGGGCAGAGGAAGAACGCTCAAGGCGGTCCGCGATGTCGGCTTTTCCATCCGCAAAGGGGAAACACTCGGTCTTGTCGGGGAATCCGGCTGCGGCAAATCGACGGTCGGACGAACGCTGCTCCGACTTTACGAGCCGACTGCCGGTGAATTCCTGTTCGAGGGACAAAACGTCTATTCGCTGTCCCGCGCGGAAATGAAAGCGATGCGCCGGGATATGCAAATGATTTTCCAAGACCCCTATGCCTCACTCAATCCGCGTCTCACGATTGGGGACAGCATCGGAGAAGCGTTGGACGTTCATCAGCTGGTCCGAAGCCAGAAGGAGCGCAAAGCCCGGATCGGGGAGCTGCTCGAGCTAGTCCGGCTGCGTGCCGATTATGCCAACCGTTATCCGCACGAATTTTCCGGAGGCCAGCGGCAGCGGATCGGCATCGCCCGGGCGCTGGCGGTGAACCCGAAATTTATCATTTGCGACGAACCGATTTCGGCGCTTGACGTCTCCATTCAGGCTCAGGTCATAAACTTGCTCAAAGACCTGCAGCGCAAAATGGGATTGACCTACTTGTTCATTGCCCATGATTTGTCAGTGGTCAAATATATCAGCGATCGCGTGGCTGTCATGTACCTCGGCAAGCTGGTGGAACTCGCGGACAGCGAGACGCTGTACCGGGATCCGCTGCACCCCTACACGCGCGCGCTTCTCTCCTCCGTTCCGATTCCGGATCCGGATGTCGAGGCGCACAAAGACAAGGTGATCATCAAGGGCGATCTCCCGAGTGCGATCAACCCGCCCAGCGGTTGTCCGTTCCGTACGCGTTGTCCGCTGGCCCAGCAGATTTGCGCGGAAGAGATGCCGCCTTTAGCCGAGCACCGACCGGGCCATTTCGCCGCCTGCCATTTTGCCGGTGCGGATCCGGCTTGACAGTGTAGCTTCCCGTTCAACCGGGAAGCTTTTTTATTTTGGCGGGAGGAAGCCATAGTGACAAAGGTTCCGCTGTAAGATAGTGTGAGTGGCTTAGGGATATACGTGGGTGGGTCGGGTGTCGCTGTAAGATAGTGTGACTGACTTACGGATGTGCGTGGGTGGGTCGGGTGTCGCTGTAAGATAGTGTGACTTACTTACGGATGTGCGTGATCGGGTCGGGTGCCGCTGTAAGATAGTGTGAGTGGCTTAGGGATGTACGTGGGTGGGTCGGGTGTCGCTGTAAGATAGTGTGACTGACTTACGGATGTGCGTGATCGGGTCGGGTTCCGCTGTAAGAAAGTGTGACTGACTTAGGGATGTGAGTGGTTGGGCTGGGTTCCGCTGTAAGATAGTGTGCCTGGCTTAGGGGTGCGCGGGATCGGGTTGGGTGCCGCTGTAGGATACTGTGACTGACTTAGGGATGCGGCGAACAACCGGCACATAGTAGCACGCTGCTACTTATTCGGCCGACTTGGTGGCGAACAACCGGCACGTAGTAGCACGCTGCTACTTATTCGGCCGACTTGGTGGCGAACAACCGGCACATAGTAGCACGCTGCTACTTATTCGGCCGACTTGGTGGCGAACAACCGGCACATAGTAGCACGCTGCTACTTATTCGACCGACTTGGTGGCGAACAACCGGCACAAAGTAGCACGCTGCTACTTATTCCGTCGACCAGGTGGCGAACAACCGGCACATAGTAGCACGCTGCTACTTTCCCCCCTCGACCGAATGGCGAGACTCGAGTGCTAAAAAGCCCCGATATTATGAAAAAATCGGGGCTTTTCCTTATTCTATTAGCAAACGTTTTGGGTAAACTACTAAAGTAAATTTTACAAAAAAATTTTTTACATGGTATAGTAGAGGAAGTGAAGTTGGAGGAGGTGGATGAATGGCTGGGCTCAAAGAGGTGGCAAAGCTTGCGGAAGTCTCCGTTTCCACAGTGTCGAATGTGCTCAACGGGCGGAAAAACGTCGGGCCGGCCACCAGGGAAAAGGTGCTTCGCATTTGCTCCGAACTCGGATACTACCCGACTGGCACGGGTAAAAACGCCAAGTCGGGGCACGCCAACACGGTCGTCTTTATTTTTAGCGACTTCGATCGGGATTTCTATCTCAAAATCATTAAAGGCATCAGTGATTGTTTAACGGAAAATGGGTATGATTTGATTGTCTGCACGAATAAGTCCAGCGCGAATTTTATGCGGGGTAGTTTTGCAAGCGGTACCATCAGCCTGGACGGAAAAATGACGGACGAATTTTTGGTTTCGGTCGCCAATCGTTCCTTCCCGATCGTGCTCATGGACCGGGTGATCGAGAACAAATCGGCCAACACAAAAAGCGTCATCGTCGATAACTATCCCGTCATGTGCGAAATGGTACAGTCCTTGGTGGATAAAGGGTTCAAGCGATTTGGCTTTATCGGGGGGCTGGACTTTACCCTGGACAACAAAGAACGCTTTGCCGCCTTTGTCGACACGCTGGAGAAGAACGACATTGCATTCGACCGACGGTATTATTTTCACGGCAACTACCGGGAAAACAGCGGTTATCAGGCGGCAAAAATTCTCGCCTTGAATAACGTGCTGCCCGAAGTGCTCGTTTGCGCCAACGATAATATGGCGATAGGAGCGATCAAGGCGCTGGAAGAGAGCAATATCCGCGTGCCGGAGGATATTTCGGTCACCGGCTTCGACGATTCCGACGCCGCGGCGATGGCCGGGCTGACGACGATTTCGATTCCGCGTTATGAAAGCGGTTATTTGGCCGCCAAGGAGCTGCTCGAAATGATCAAGGGCACGGCCAACAAAGAACCGTTCAAAATCGGCGCGACGATCAAGTGGAGAAGAACCGTAAAATAATTCAAAACTGAAGTAAATGTTAGTAAAATGTAAGTAAAATTTATCAAACTTTTATCTATTTCGACCTGGATCTGGATTCAAATTCGATTGACAATTCTACTAAAAATCAATATGATAGCTATGTAAACGTTTTACTAAATAGATTTTTCGGGGAGGCCCAACACTTTGAAGAAAGTAAAAAAGGTATTCGGTTTGGTGACGGCGGCGGCGCTGTTCGCGGCGGTCGTAGGCTGCGGAAGCTCCAACAACAGTGACAGCTCGAATTCTCCATCGGCATCCGGTTCCGCTCCGGCATCGGCTTCCGCTTCGGCTCCGGCTGAGAAGCTGAAGAAAATCACGATTTTCCAATCGAAAGTCGAAATTGCCGATTCACTCGAAGCAGCCGCGAAGAAATACACGGAAGAAACCGGAAACGAAGTAGAAGTATGGGGCGCCGCAGGCGACGCCTATATGACGCAGCTGCAAGCGAAGCTGACAAGCAACCAAGGTCCGTCCCTGTTCAGCGTAGGTGCCGGTCCGGAAGCGGACAAGTTCAAATCCTACCTGGCCGACATGAGCAACGAACCTTATGCAGCGAACATCGCTCCGAACATGGAACTGAAAGAAGACGGCAAAACCGTCGGCGTTCCTTACGGTGTAGAAGGATTTGGCATGGTCTACAACAAGAAGCTGGTTGATCAGGCGAATATGAAAGATGCGGACTCTTTCATCAAGACGCTGCAAGATCTGAAAGGCAAAGGCGTAAATCCGTTCAGCCTGTCGCAAGAAGCTTACTTCCTGATCGGGCATATCATTAACGCTCCGTTCGCGGCGCAGCCGGATCCGCAAGCCTTTATCGAGAAGTTGAACAAAGGCGAAGTGAAGATGGCCGACACGAAAGAGTTCCAAGAGTGGGCCAAAATGATGGAAGCCATCAAGGCAACCTCCAAAAACCCGATGGAAGTGAAATACGACACCCAGATGGGCGACTTCGGAACGGGTAAAACGGCGATCGTGAACCAAGGCAACTGGAGCTACGGCATGCTGAAAGATTTCGGCGATATGAGCAACGATGTCGGCATGGCACCGTTCCCGCTTGGCGGCAACGATAAATTGGCTGTAGGCGTAGCGAGCTACTGGGTAATTAACAGCAAAGCGGACGCTGACGAACAGAAAGCCGCAAGTGCGTTCCTGAACTGGCTCCTCACGAGCGAAACCGGTAAAAACACCATCGTCAACGAATGGAAGTTCATTCCGGCTATGACGAACATCGAAGCTGCTGACCTGGATCCGCTGTCCAAAGACGTATTCGAAGCCACGAAGAGCGGTCAAACGGTTCCGTGGGCATTCATTTACTTCCCGCAAGGCATCATCGTCAACGACCTGGCGCCTGCGGCACAAGAGTTTTTCCTCAAGAAAGACATGACGGGCGCGCAATTCCTGCAAAAGCTGGACGCTGCCTGGGCTAAAGCTGCGAAGTAATCTAACGGAATAAGATAAAACGAAAGCCTAACCTCAGACGCATCCGAGCGTTAGGCTTTTCGTCTTTATTTGCCGGCCGGCTACTTTTAAATGTAATCAAGACTTGATTCCCTTTGCAGACACCATGGCCGACAATCCCAAATCGAGGCTTGATTCGATTTAAAATGACTTTACCGGAAAGAAGGTAGTTTTATGAGTAAGAAAAAGGACAAAGCCTGGTTCGCGCTATTTACCGTGCCGCTGCTCTTTGTCTTTACGACCGTAGTCATCATCCCGTTCATCATCGGGATCGTATATTCTTTCGTCAAGTGGGACGGCATTCCGGCAAACCCGAAAGTATTTGTCGGCTTCAACAATTATGTACAGCTGTTCCAAGACGACCGTTTTCTGGCTTCCGCATGGAACACGGTGGAATTTACCGTGATCGCGCTGATCGCCGTCAACCTGCTCGGACTCATTTTGTCGCTGTTCGTGACGTCCAAGCTGAAAGTAAGCAATGCGGCGAGAACGATGTTTTTCATGCCGAACCTGATCGGGGGCTTGATTCTCGGTTACATTTGGCAATTTATCTTCACGGATGCGCTTAGCTATATCGGAGACAAAACCGGACTCCACAGTATTTTCTTCAACTGGCTGCTTAACCCGCAAGCCGCGTTGATGGCCATGGTAATCGTGTTCACCTGGCAAATGGCCGGTTACACGATGATTATTTATATCGCCGGGATCCAGGGCATTCCGGACGAAATGATGGAAGCGGCCAAAGTAGACGGTGCGAATCTGTGGCACAGGCTGACCAAAATCGTTTTCCCGCTCCTCATGCCTTCGTTCACCATCTGCTTGTTCCTGACCCTGTCGGGCGCGTTCAAAATTTTCGACGTCAACCTGTCCTTGACCAAGGGCGGACCGAATAATGCGACTGAAATGTTCGCGATGAACATTTATAACGAAATTTTCGGCTACAGCCATTACGGACTCGGTCAGGCGAAAGCGATCGTGTTCTTCCTTGTCGTGGCGGCGATTACGCTGACGCAGGTCATCATCACGAAGAAAAGAGAGGTGCAAATGTAATGAAGAGATCAGGCAAAATTTTATTCGAAATCCTGCTGGTCATCGTTGCGCTTGCGTTCCTTTCTCCCGTCTATATTATGCTCGTCAACTCCTTCAAAAACCGCGCGGAATTGTATGAGAACGCGTTGGCGCTTCCGTCGTCGTTCAGCTTCAAGTACTATTCCCAGGCGATGGACAAAATGAATTTTCTCACCGCGTTCGGCAACTCTTTGTTCGTAACCATCACTTCTGTGGTGATCGTCGTCCTGCTCGCCTCCATGACGGCATGGATGCTGGTCCGGACGGACAATAAGCTCAGCAAATTTATCTTTTTGACGCTGGTCGCAACGATGCTGATTCCTTTCCAAACGTTGATGATGCCGTTGATGCAGGTCATGGATTGGATCCGTCACAACCTGCACATCCCGATGCTCAATACGCATGGCGGCCTTATTTACATGAATGTAGGATTCCATGCGAGCATGGCGGTATTCTTGTATCACGGTTTCATGAAGTCGATTCCGATCGCGCTCGAGGAGGCTGCAACGCTCGACGGCTGCTCGAAGTTCGGCGTGTTCTGGAGAATTGTGTTCCCGATGCTTACCACGATTACGATTACCATTGCGATTCTGGACGTCATCGCGATGTGGAACGACTACCTGCTGCCGTCGCTGACGCTGGCTGACAAAGGGCTGCGCACGATTCCGTTGTCGACCTTCTACTTCTTCGGGCAATTCACCATTGTGTGGAACCTGGCGATGGCCGGCCTGACGCTGACGATTATCCCGGTTGTCATTTTCTATCTGTTCTCGCAGAAATACATTATTAAAGGGATTGCGGCCGGAGCAGTAAAATGAAAACTATCATGACGAGGTCGGACGACTGCGGTTCCAGCTCGAAATTTAATATTTAAATACCGTCCTATTGAGGAAGCCGCCGGAGTATAGCTCTGGCGGTTTGCTGTTTATTAACAATAACCAAAAGTGGTGTTAAACTGAGAGCATTCAAGCCGTTCGAAGGGAAAAGGGAGGGTGCAGATGGCCAAGTTTCGGGTTGTTGTGCTGGAACAGGAGCCGATGGCCCCGGACCATCCGTTCCGGGAGATGGAGCAAGTGATCCTCACTCCTCATACGGCGTGGTATTCCGAACAGTCCGAGCGGGAATTGAAGCGCAAGGTGGCCCAAAATGCATCGGACGTGTTGACCGGTTACTATCCGCTGTACTTGGTAAATCCCGCCGTCCAACGAGTGGTCGATTTGAAAGTAAAACAAACGGAACAATCGTTATAACAAATATGATTTCATTGACAATTCATCATAACTTTTGTACGATTTGGGGTGAAAACGTTATCAAATGTGACGACCTGCAATCTTATCGACGACGGAGGGTGCGAATATGAAAAAGGACAACTTGAAAGTAGCGGTAATGGGCGGCGGTTCTTCTTATACGCCGGAACTGGTGGAGGGATTTATCAAGAACCACAGCGTGTTTCCCGTTCGTGATTTGTATCTGGTCGATATTGAACCGGGCAGGCAGAAGCTGGAGACGGTCGGGAACCTCGCGAAGCGCATGATCGAAAAAGCCGGCGTACCGATCAACCTGCATCTGACGTTCGACCGCCGTGAAGCGATCGAAGGGGCGGATTTCATCACGACCCAGATGCGGATCGGCATGCTGGACGCCCGTTCGCGCGACGAGAAAATTCCGCTCAAGTACGGCTTGATCGGTCAGGAAACGACGGGCGCGGGAGGTTTTGCCAAAGCGCTTCGAACGGTTCCGGTCGTTCTGGATATCGCGAAGGATATAAAGGAGCTCGCGCCGGACGCCTTCATGATCAACTTTACGAATCCGGCCGGCATCGTCACCGAAGCGGTCCTTAAATATTCCGGCATCCGCACCATGGGACTTTGCAACCTGCCCATCGGCACCCGCATGCAAATCGCCAAGCTGTGCGAAGTGGATGTATCCAAAGTCGATATCGAAATGTTCGGCATCAACCATCTCAACTGGACGACGCGCATCGTGGTCGACGGTGTGGATATTACGAGCAACGTGCTGAACAAGGCGGCCGGGGCGAGCGGACTCACCATGAAAAATATCCCCGACTTCGGCTGGGACGCGGAGTTTTTGCAATCCGTCGGCGCTCTCCCTTGCGGCTATCATCGTTACTACTATATGAAAGACAAAGCTTTCGAAGATATGAACAAAAAGTTCCTCGAAAAAGGCACCACCCGTGCGGACGATGTGAAGAAAGTGGAGGCCGAGCTGTTCGAGCTGTATAAAGACCCGAATCTCGCGATCAAACCGCCGCAATTGGAACAGCGGGGCGGCGCGTATTACTCCGAAGCCGCCGTGAACCTGATCAAGTCGATTTACAACAACACCCGGGACATCCAAACCGTCAATGTGCGCAACAACGGCATCATCCCGTTCCTTCCGGACGATGTCTCGGTTGAGGTGAACTGCGTCATCGATTCTCAAGGCGCGCATCCGGTGCAAATCGCGTCGCCGATTTCCCCGCAAATTCGCGGCCTGCTGCAAGTGGTAAAAGCTTATGAAGAGCTCGCGGTGAAAGCCGCGGCGGAAGGCGATTACTTGGCAGGGCTGCAGGCGCTGACCATCCATCCGCTTGTCGGCACCGCGGAGTTGGCCAAAAAACTGCTGGACGAAATCATTTCGGCCAATAAAGAGTACCTGCCCCAATTTAAGTAAGCTGTTATACTCGCAGAGGTACGGGGGGAAGGGAAAACATGGTGAAGCTGGTTGCACTTGATATTGATGGCACCTTGTTGAACCGAAACGGGCAAATCAGCGGCCGCACTTTGCGTGCGGTCGCCGGGTTGAGACGGGCCGGCGTGGAGTTCACCCTCTGCACCGGCCGAAATCTTCCTCTCGTTCGGGAGTTCGCACAGTCTATGGCGATCACGCTGCCGATCGCGATTTGCAACGGCGGGGAAGTCCGCGGGGTGAACGGCGAAGTGCTCGAACGCCGCTCGATCCCGATCGAGCTTGCGAAGGAAGCTTACAGGATTTTGGTGAAGCACGAGGCCTTGTTCGATATTTATTGGAACGACCGGATTCTGATCGAGAGCAAACCTAAGCATCTGCAGCGCTTGATCGACTATTACCGCGCAATTAAAAATATAGATAACGAATACGAGGCGCTGCTGGAGCAAGAGATCGAGGCGCCTTACATGTTCGAGACGCATGATATCTCCGCTTGGATGGACAGCGGTGAGCCTGCGGCCATCGAGAAGTTTTTCGTGATGGAGCACCGGCCGGAACGGCTTGAAGCGATGTACGACGAGTTGAAAAAAGTTCCGGGTCTTAACGTATTCACTTCTCACCATACGACGTTGGAAATTAACCATGTGACCGCAGACAAGGGGGCCGGACTGGCCCGGATCGCGGAAGCATATGGAGTTGCCGCGGAGGAAGTGGCAGCCATTGGCGACGGGATGAACGATGTTCCCATGTTCGCGTACGCGGGGATTTCCGTGGCCATGGGCAACGCTTCGGACGAGGTCAAGCGGCATGCCCGCTTTGTCACCGGCACGAATGCGGAGGACGGACTGGCTCAAACTTTGGAGCAGTGGCTTTGATAAGAGGCTTTCGCCGAAAGGAGCCTGCGATTTATGGAGACGATTACGATTCGGCCTGCGGTATCCCGGGAGGAAGTCGAACAAGCCTACGATATTTGGGGTTCGGTATTCCCGGAAGACCGCACTTTTTTTCAGGAACGGCTGGACTTTGACGCGGACTATGAGCTCGATACGACTTGGCTGGCGTTTGTGAACGGCCAGCTTGCGGCCGCTACGCAAATTTTCCCTTACCGGATGCGCTGGGGATCGGTGCAGCTCAAGGTCGGCGGTATCGGCAACGTGGCGACTTTGCCCGAGTTTCGTCGGCGCGGGTTGGCACAAAGGCTGCTGGGCGGGCAATGCGGCTATATGAGAACAAGAGGTTACGATCTTTCGCTGCTCATGACGGGCATCAACCCGTTCTACGAGCAGCTCGGCTGGAGGACGGTCACGGACCGGCAGTGGACGGCGGACATCGCAGCGCTCAGAAATCCGGATGCCGCGTCCTCCTTCCGGATCCGCCGTTACACGGAATCGGATCTTGAGCAAGTGAGCCGGATGTATGAGGAGCAGGATCCCGAAACCGTCGCTCCCCGCATTCGGTCGAAGGCGTATTGGAAAGGCCAGACGCGGTGGAAAGCCGTCCGCCCGGAACACTTTCTTGTGGCGGAATCCGATGGAGGCGTCGTGGCCTATTTGCGTTACCGGGTAACGAAAGACCGGCAATTCCACCTGATGGATTGTGCCTACATGCCCGGGCAGGATCAGGCGGCGGTCGGTCTGCTCCGTCACGCGGTGACTGTGGAGCGGGAGGCCGAAGTACTCAAAGCGACACTGCCTGCCGGTCACGCGCTGCAAAGCTGGCTTCAGCGGCACGGCGCCGGTATCGAAGACGATTCGTATAAAATGTGGCGCCCGTTCGATTTGGCCGTCACCTTGCGGAAGATGACCCCCGAGCTGGAGCACAGAATCCGGCAAGCGGACGGTCTCCCGGACGGATCGATCCTGCTCTCGGTCGAGGGCGAAGAAGCGCTGATCACCATTCGAAACGGTACGGTCGACGTGACGCCGGTTGGAGAAAGCGTCACCTACCAGGCGGCTGTCGAGTTGACGGTGCAGGAGTGGCTCGTTCTGCTGCTGAAAGGAGACCTGGCGGGGGACTTGCAAGGAAGGGCGGGCGCGGAATGGCTGCGGGCGCTTTTCCCTGCGCGGCCTTACGTATTCTGGCCTGTCGATCATTTCTAAGAGAAAGGGGCGACATCATGCCGGACACTCCTTATCTTCTCATTGATTTGCACAAAACCGGCGCGAATATCGAGGCGATGGCGCAAACAGCCAAAGCCTGCGGCGTGAAGCTGCGTCCTCATGCGAAGACGCACAAGCTGCCTTCCATGGCCAAGCGGCAGCTGGAAGCGGGCGCATCGGGCATCACCGTGGCGAAGCTCTCGGAAGCGGAAGTGATGGCCGCAGCGGGAATCGACGATATCTTCATCGCTTATCCGATCGTGACGGCGAGCAAAGCGGAAAGAGCGGCGAAGCTGAGCGGCACGATCCGGCTGATCGTCGGAGCGGACAGTTATGAAGGCTCTCTCATCCTTTCGGAAGCCGCCGGCCGTGCGGGGCAAACTCTCCAGGTGAGACTGGAAATCGACACCGGCTTCAAGCGGACAGGCGTTCCTTACGAAGACGCGGTTGCGTTGGCCCAACGCATTCATGCGCTGCCCCATTTGAACTTAACCGGCATCTATACGTTCCGCGGAGCGTCGATCGGCGGCAAACCGACCTTGGATCTCGAGCGGGCGGGCCTCGAAGAAGGAGAGCTGATGGTGAAGCTCGCGGAGCGGCTGAGAGCCGAAGGCCTCCCGATCGTCGACGTCAGTGTCGGTTCGACGCCGACCGGCGCATTCGCGGCGAGGGTTCCAGGCGTCACGGAAATACGGCCGGGCACGTATGTGTACCAGGACCGGATGCAGGCCAAGCTCGGCGTCTGCACGCTCGCCGATTGCGCAGCCGTCGTCGTCACGACGGTCGTGAGCCGGCCATCGCCGGATTATTGCGTCGTGGACGGGGGGAGCAAAACGTTCGCGACGGATGTGCAGCCGGGTACCGAGCCCTTGCAGCTTCAGGGCTTCGGCCATATCGTCGAATTCCCCGGCGCTGTTTTGGAGCGCATGTCCGAGGAGCACGGCATCATCCGCCTGGATCCGGAATGTCCGGCAAAGGTCGGCGATCGGCTTCACATCATTCCGAATCACATCTGCAGCACCGTAAACTTGCACAACTATGTCTATCTCGCCGA
Source organism: Cohnella pontilimi (assembly GCF_005049045.1). Taxonomy (GTDB): domain Bacteria; phylum Bacillota; class Bacilli; order Paenibacillales; family Paenibacillaceae; genus Cohnella; species Cohnella pontilimi. The sequence goes on along the minus strand of NZ_SUPK01000003.1, from coordinate 381,280 downwards.
TGGGGAACGGATCGAGCAAGTGCCCGTTTCGGCCAGAGGCAGGCTGGAATAGCGTCGGGAGGGGTTCATTTTGTCCAAAGTGGAAGCACGCCTGCAAGAGCTGGGCATTACGCTGCCGGAGGTGGGAGAACCGAAATTTTCGTACATTCCTTGTAACCGGACCGGAAATTTGCTCTACTTGTCGGGGCAGGATTGCCGGATTGACGGAAAATTGATGTACGAAGGAAAGCTCGGCCGCGAGCTCACGATCGAACAAGGACAAGAAGCGGCAAGGCAAGTCATCATCAACTGCTTGGCCGTGATGAAGTGGTACTTGAAAGATTTGGACCGTGTCGTGAAAATCGTCAAAATGCTCGGTTTCGTGAACAGTGCGCCCGGCTTCGCCGACCAGCCGTATGTCATGAACGGTGCGTCCGATTTGCTGATTCAGGTGTTCGGAGAGAGCGGCAAGCACGCGAGGTCCGCCATCTCCGCGAACGAACTCCCGTTCCATACGCCCGTTGAAATCGAACTCATCGTGGAAATCCGGGATTGATCCCGGACACCGCATTCACACAAGGAGAGATCAAAGTGTCGAATCCGAAATCTCTGAAAATCGTGCTGATCGGAGCGGGGAGCGTCTCCTTCGCGCCGACGATGATCCGCGACATTTTCCTGAACGACCGCATTAACAGCGTGCAGCTGAATCTGTGCCTGATGGACCTGTCCGAAACCGCGCTGAAGGCGAGTGAGGGATATGCGAAAGCGGTCGCCGACAAGCTGGGCAGAAGCCCGTCGATCCGCTCGACCACCGATCTGGCCGCCTCTCTCGAAGGTGCGGATTTCGTAATCACGGCCATCGAGAAAAACCGTTATTACTATTGGTCGCAGGATTTTCACGTGCCGCGCAAATACGGATTCAAGCAAATCTACGGCGAGAATGGCGGTCCGGGCGGCATGTTCCACACACTGCGCAACCTGCCACCGATGCTGGAGATCGCCCATGCGATGGAGCGGATTTGTCCGGACGCCTGGCTGATCAACTTCACGAACCCGGAAGCGAAAATTATCGAAGCGATCTCCAAGCTCACCAAGATCAAATGTGTCGGCTTGTGCCACGGCATCGGCATGGGCTTGGAACAGCTATCGCAAATGCTTGAAATTCCCGAGGAAGAGCTGGAGACGGTCGCTTGCGGGCTAAACCATTTCGCCTGGTTTCAGAGCATCAAGCACAAAAAAACCGGCGAGGATCTCTACCCGCTGCTGAAGCGCAAAGAGCGGGAAATTCCGTGGCTGGCGCTGTGGGACGAAATCGGCATTTCCCGCATTATGCTGCGCACCTATGGGTTGTATCCGTACCCCGGGACCAATCATATCGGCGAGTACGTACGCTGGAGCGAAGAATATCTCGCCTCTACCCGGATGCAGTATTTCTACGATCCGGCAACCGAAAATCCGTGGAAAAGCGGCAGCATTCCGGATTTCGTGTATTCTATCGGCCATATGGAGCCCAAACCGCTGTTCGGTGAAGAGAAAGCCGCCAATCCGATGGAGAACAGCTTCCGTCTCACCGACGGCGAGCTGCAGGCTTCGCACGAACAAGCGGTGCCGATCATCGAGTCGATTGCGTTCGGAGTCACGAATGAGAACCTGACCGTCAATACGCCGAACCGGGGCAAAATCCCGGATTTGCCGCACGACATGGTCGTGGAAGTGCCGGCTTATGCGGACGGAGAAGGCATCCATCCGTTGCAAATGGAAGCTCTCCCGACCGCGATCACGGAAATGATTCGGGTGCAGGGAGCCATTCACAAGCTGGTGATCGAGGCGTACGTGGAGCAGTCCCGCAACAAGCTCCTTCAGGCGCTTTTGCTGGATCCGACGATTTCCACCTATAACAACGCGGTAGCGCTCATCAACGAAATGTGCGAGATTCAAAAAGAAATTTTGCCGCCACTGCATTGGTAAAGGAAGCGGGAAGGAGGCGATACCCGTCATGAACATTCAACTGGGTGAGGACTATGAGGACATGTCGCGCCAAACGGCGGAGTTCATCGCGGCATACGTGCGGCGCAAGCCGGACGCCGTGCTTTGTTTTCCCGCCGGGGATACGCCGGTCGGCACGTTTCGGCGGCTGATCGAGCTGAGCCGCGAGAGACAGGTGGACTTTAGCCGCAGCAAGTGGGTCGGGTTGGACGAGTGGGCAGGAATGGGCAGGTTGGACGACGGCAGCTGCCAAGGATTTATGTACGACAATCTTTTTACGCCGCTTGCCATTTTGGAGGAGAATATCTTTTTTTTCGACGCTTGCGCGCCGGATCTGGCACGGGAATGCGTGAGGATGGATGAGACCGTATCGCGGCTGGGCGGGATCGATTTGATGTTTGTCGGGATCGGCATGAACGGTCACATCGGCTTGAATGAGCCCGGAACGAACATCGACTCCTATTCGCACGTCGTCGAGCTCGATTCTGTCACCCGGACGGTCGGGCAAAAATATTTCAGCCGGGAGATCAAGCTGGAGCAAGGCATCACGCTCGGCATGCGGCATTTGATGGAGGCCGAAACCGCCCTCCTGGCCGTGAGCGGCAGCAAAAAAGCCGGAATCGTCCGGCAGGCGCTGGAAGGACCGGTGTCGGAGAAAGTACCGGGGAGTTATTTGCAGAAACACCGGAACAGCCATGTCTTTCTCGACCGCGAAGCGGCTTCGGAGCTGGACATTATTCTTCCGGGCGATACTGCCGTTCAATGATGAAGTTGGAAGTGTCGCTGCGAAAATATCCCGTGCTGTATTCGACCGGTGTATCCGGTTCGACATAAGAGATCGTTTTGATCAGAAAAACGGGGGTGCCGGGTTCGATTTTGAGCAGTTCGGCGACCTCGGGCTCCACAACGACAGGCTCCAGCGTCTCGACGGAGCGGTTAATGTGAACGCCGTATTTTTCCCGCAGCAGCTTGAACAACGAGCCTGTCAGGTCGTCGGATGCGAGTCCGGGCGCTGTCTGCCATGGAATATAAGAGACCTCATAGGACACGGGCTCGTCGTCCGCTATCCGCAGACGGGCAACCTTGGTGACGGGCGACTGGGCCGGAATATTCAGCAGCTCATCGAACGGGGAAGCGGCCGGAATGACGGCCGTTTCCAGCACCCGGCTTTCCGCGCGGCGTCCCAGATCGTGCATATGTTCGGGAAAGCTGCTGATCGGGGCCCACGTATGGTGGGGAATTTTGCCTTTCACCACGAACGTGCCCTTCCCCTGAATCTTCTTGATTCTTCCTTCCAAATCCAGCTGCTGGAGAGCCAGGCGGATCGTGGTGCGACTGACGTTATAAATCTCGCAAAATTCAAGCTCGGTGGGCAGCTTGTCTCCGACTTTATAGACGCCCGATCGAATGTCGTCCAGCAGCTTTCGTTTCACTTGCTTGTATAGGGATGCGTTTTTTTCTTCCGACATGTCAGCAACTCCCGAAGTAATAGAGTATAGTAAACACGTTATTTTAGTAGTTCTATTGTACAATAAGTGAAACATAAAGCAATACAAGACAAAATGCAAGCGCAATCATTACGATCAATCTAGGCTGCTTCCGGGCAATGGTTATAACAAATTGATGAACCCTATCGATCGGAGGACGATGAGGATGAAGCTTTCCATTGGGGGATTTTCATTTTTCAACACGCTGCTGGAAGGAAAAATGGACATTTTCGGCTATTTGGAGACGGTGAAATATCGTTACCGCCTGGACGCCGTAGATTTGTGGAACGGCTTGTACGGGACGGCGGACGACCAAGACGGGCTGCTGCGGATCTGGGACGAAGACCGCATTCGCAAAATCCGGGATGCGCTCGATGAACGGCAGTTGAACGTGGCGAATATCGCTATCGACGGGGCGCATTTGATCGACAAAGATCCGGTGAGGCGCGAGAAGTTATATCACAACGCATTGGCGAATTTGCGGGCGTCCGAGATATTAGGGGCTAAAACGGTTCGTATCGACTTTTGCTCAAGCGATACTGAAGAGATAGGCGAACAAGATTTCGATTACATCGTGCATCGTTACCGGGAATTCTGCGAAAGGGCAGCCCAGCACGGCTATAAGATCGGGCCGGAGAACCATATGGGCGCAGCGCTGAATCCCCACCTTCACAGACGAATCGCCGAGGCGGTGGACCATCCGAATTACGGCATTTTGCTGCACTTGAAACGATGGAAACCGGAATATCCGGACGGGGACGCCGTGGTGGCTCCGTGGGTCGTACATACGCATGTGGATGCGAAAACCGCGGTGTCCGAAGAAGTACATTCTTCGATCGAAGCATTGCGGAAATCCGGTTTCGACGGTTACTGGGCGGTCGAGTACAACGCGGCGGTGAACCAGTATACGGAGATCGAATGGCTGCTGGCCACGGTCAAAAAATTACTCGGCAGCACGGCGAAAGCCTGAAAGGAGCCGTCCATGGAAAAGGTAAGAATCGGCATTATCGGAGTCGGTCAGATCGGCAAAATGCATTTGCAGCAATACGCTGCGATTCCGGGCGCGGAAGTCGTGGCGGTATGCGACATCAACGAGGCGGAAGCTCGCCGGGCAGCGGAGCAGTATCAGATTCCGAATGTGTATACCGACTACAGAGAAATGCTGAAGCGCGACGATCTCGTGGCCGTTGATGTTTGTTTGCACAATAACTATCACGCCGGGGCGACGATCGCGGCTTTCGAAGCTGGCAAGCACGTCTATTGCGAGAAACCGATCGCAGGCTCGTACCGCGACGGCGAAGCGATGGTGGAGGCGGCCAAGCGGACCGGCAAAATGCTGCATATCCAGCTGGGCACGCTGTACCGCAACGAGACGAAGGCAGCCAAAGCACTCATTGACGACGGCAAGCTGGGGAAGCTGTATCACGCCAGATCGACCGGGTTCCGCAGGCGCGGACGTCCTTTCGTCGACGGATACGGTACGAAATTTTTTACCCGGAAGGAGTTCGCTTCCGGCGGCGCCTTGTACGACATGGGCGTCTATCACATCGCCCAAATGCTCTATTTGCTCGGCATGCCCAAGGTGACGCGGATTACAGGCAAGACCTATCAGGAAATGGATATGGACGCGGGGCGCAGGGAGGAAAGCGGCTTTGACGTGGAGGAGCTGGGACTCGGATTTGTCCGGTTCGAAGGCGGCGCCACCCTGGACATTATCGAAGCCTGGTCCGTGCATCTCGGCGGGTTCGAAGGTCCCAGCATCATCGGAACGGAGGGCGGCCTGCGGCTTCCTGCCTTCGCGGATTATCAGGGCAAGATGCCCTTCACGTTTCACACCACGGTGTCCGATATGGACTTGGACAGCACGGTGGACATGAACGCAATGAACTTCCGCTGGCACAGCCTGCGGGACAACGAGGATGCCTACGATTCGTCCCAAGCCCATTGGATCTCCGTGCTGCAAGGCCAGGTCCCTCTCCTGCCAACCGCCGAAATTGCGCTCAGCACGATGCTGATCAGCGAAGGGATTTATTTGTCCGACCGTCTTGATCGGGAAGTGACGGCTGAGGAAGTGCGGGAGCATTCTGTGAGTACGGCCGTGAAGGGGAACTGATCGGATGAACTTCGACTCATTGTTTAATCCGTACCCGTCCCAACGAATGACCACATACGGCCGTAAAGGGATGGTGGCAACCGCTCAGCCGCTTGCGGCCCAGGCCGGATTAGAGATCCTAAGGAGAGGCGGCAACGCGATCGACGCCGCCATCGCCGCGGCTGCCTGCTTAACTGTGGTGGAGCCTAACTCGAATAGCCTTGGCGGGGACAGTTTTGCCTTAGTATGGTCGGAAGGAAAGCTGCACGGGTTGAACGCAAGCGGTGCCGCCCCGGCTGCCATAACGCCGGACAAGGTCAAGGCATTGGGCCACGACTGGATTCCGACTTACGGTGTGCTCCCGGTCACTGTGCCGGGAACGCCGGGAGCATGGGCCGCTTTATCGGAACGGTTCGGCCGCCTGCCGCTGACGGAAGTTCTTCAGCCGGCGATCGATTATGCGGAGAACGGATTCCCTGTTTCTCCGACAATCGCGCGATATTGGCAGGATGGCTTCGAGAATATTCGCCGACAGGGGAGCGAACTGTTCCGGCCTTGGCTGGACACGTTCGCTCCGAACGGTCGCGCTCCGCACGCTGGGGAAATGTGGAACTCCAAGGACCACGCCCGCACGCTTCGTTCCATCGCGGAGACGAAGGCGGAATCGTTCTACCGAGGCGAGTTGGCCGAGAAGATTGACGCCCACTTTTGGGCCAACGGCGGCTTCCTCCGCAAGGAAGATTTGGCGGCTTTTCATCCGGAGTGGGTGGATCCGATTCATGTGTCCTACCGGGGATACGAAGTTTGGGAAATTCCGCCGAACGGCCAAGGCTTGATTGCGCTGCTCGCGCTGAATATTTTGAACGGCTTCGAGTTTCCCTCGAAGGATCTTGTCGATACCTACCACAAACAAATTGAGGCGGTGAAGCTGGCGTTCGCGGACGGCTTGAAGTATATTACCGACCCTGCCAAGATGAACGTGACGGTGGACGAACTCCTTTCGCCGGCTTATGCGGCCGCGAGAAGATCGCTCATCGGAGAGCGGGCGCTGCTGCCGATGGCCGGAGAACCGCCGAGAGGCGGGACGTTCTATTTGGCTGCGGCGGACGGAGATGGAAATATGGTGTCGTTCATCCAAAGTCACGCCGGCGATTTCGGAGCGGGCGTCGTCATTCCGGGGACCGGGATCTGCATGCAAAACAGGGGAACCGGGTTTTCCTTGGATCCGGAGCATGCGAACGTGCTGGAACCGGGGAAGAAAACCTTTCACACGATCATCCCCGGATTCCTCACTCGCGGAGGCGTACCGGTCGGGCCTTTCGGCGTCATGTGCGGATCGATTCAACCGCAGGCGCACGTGCAAGTCGTCATGAACACCGTAGATTTCGGCCTCAATCCGCAGGCGGCGCTGGATGCGCCGAGATGGAGATGGGTGAAAGACCAAATCATCGAGGTGGAGCCGCAATTCCCCGATCATTTGGCGCAGGCGCTGGCCCGCAAAGGACATGTCGTGCAGCGCGCCTTGGATTGGACGATGTTCGGCCGCGGGCAGATCATTTGGAGAGACAGAAGCGGAGTTTTGGCGGGAGGCACGGAACCTCGGGCGGACGGCGCGGTTGCGGCTTGGTAAAGCTCCGGGAGACGGCATATGGACAGAGGAGACTGTCAGCGTGAGGAAGTTAGCGGCTTACTATTTTTTATTTTACTTGTCGATATCCGTCTTGCAGCCGTATATGAGCATTTTCTTCAGCGACAAAGGCTTCAGTTATACGGAAGTCGGATTCATCCTGTCTCTGGGGGCTTTCGTCAGCGTCATCGCCCAACCCACGATGGGCATGATCAACGACCGTATGCGGAACCCGCGCATCGTCTTGATGTCGACAGTGCTGCTGGCCCCGCTCATCGGTCTCGGATTTTCGTTCAGCAGCCTGTTGGCCGTCGTCATCGCTTTAAACGTGATTTTCACATGGTTTCAGTCTTCCTCCGCCCCTCTTGCCGACGCCATCGCGGTCGAAATCGGCAGCCGGGAAGGATTCTCTTTCGGCAGTGTCCGTCTTTGGGGAGCGCTTAGCTACGCGCTGGGCACGTTTTTCACCGGTTTCATCTACGGGAAATACGGATATGATCACATTTTCATCTTTTTTTTGGCGGTCAGTACGCTCGTATTCGTGCTGCTGTTCTGGTTTCCGAACACGAAGCCGGCCCACCAGGACACGACCTTTTTCGAGCAAGCCAAAGAGGTCGTCCGGAACAAGCCGTTCCTGTTTTTTCTCGGAATCAGCATGATCACGGCGATATCGTCCGCCACAAACTTTTCCTTTCTCCCGATCTATTTTAAGGAGATGGGTTTCGACAAAAGCTTGCTCGGCACCGCCTATGCGGTAGCGGCTCTCATTGAAGTGCCCATGTTCTGGGTCGCCACGATTCTTTGCCGCAAAATCGGAAGCTTTAATGTGCTCAGCTTATCAGCCGCGATTTACGCTCTAAAGTGCTTTCTTCTGTATGCCCTGCATGATGTGTACTTGACGCTGGGTGTGCAGCTGCTCGACGGAATATCGTTCGCATTCGCGGCGGGAACCGCGGTGGAAGTCGTGGGACGGTTTGCCTCTGTGAGAACGAAGGCGACGTTCCAAACGATTTATGCTGCCGTTACTTGGGGGCTGGGCGGAATATTCGGCAACGCGGCGGGCGGAGTGATTGCGGACGGAATGGGGACGCCGTTTCTATACGTTGTCTTGTTCGGTCTGTCGGCGACGGCTTCCGTTCTGTTTGTGTACATGGATCGTATTCAATCGCGAAACAAGCATGCTATAATCTTTCCGACCAAGCATGATTCACTGCCGGGGAATGGGCCATAACCGTAAAAAACGTAAAATTATAGGGCAACAAAGGAGACTACATATGCGGTATATCATGGGAGTGGACGGCGGTAACAGCAAAACCTTTACGGTCATTACTGACGAAGAAGGACGCCTGCTCGGCCGGGGGCTGGCGGGGATCGGCAATCATCAGGGACCGGGCATTGAGACGGCGTTGTCCAATATTATGAAATCGGCCGACATGGCACTTGAGCAGGCAGGATTGCGCTATGAAGACATCGCTTTCGTGCAGTACGGTTTGGCCGGAGCCGACCGGCAGCGGGATTTCGATATTTTGCGCCCCGGCTTGGCCACTCTGCCTTTCGACAATTGGGACGTCGTTTGCGACACTTATGAAGGATTGAGAGCGGGCAGCCCGGACAATATCGGCGTCGTCCTCGTATGCGGCAGCGGCACCAACTCGGCGGGCCGTAACCGGAAAGGCGAGACGGTGCAGACCGGCGGCTTCGGCTATTTGTTCGGAGACCGGACAGGAGGCGGCGATTTGGCCCGGGAAACGTTCAGCCATGCGGTCCGCTCGTGGGATCTGAGAGAGATCCCCTCGATTTTACAACACAAAGTCGCGAAATTTTTCGGTTTTGCCGACATGGATCAAGTGTACGATCATTTTCTGGACAATGACATCTATGAAGTCCCGCGCGACTTGACCATATTGCTGCATGAAGCGGCAGACGAAGGGGACGAGCTGGCTATTCAACTGCTGCGCCGCTCCGGAGATGAGCTCGGACGTGCAGCCAATTCCGTCATCCGACGCTTGGGAGGGTTCCCGGGAGAGAAGATTCCGATTGTGATGGTCGGCAGCGTCGTGCAGGAAGGCCGGAATCCGCATCTGCTTGGCGCGCTGAGAGATAAAATCGCCGAAGAGAACGAGAGCTTCGAATTCATTATTCCGACGATGGCTCCAGTGTATGGCTCCGTCCTGCTTGCGATGGATCATTTGGGCATTCCGGCGACGGATCGCATCATGCAGCAATTTGGCGAATACGGAAGTTATAAATCTTAAATACGGAATCGGCAGGAGCGGGTATGGGTAAAGTAACCCTGACGAGGGGCTTGCCATGGCTTACCATACACCTGCCGAAATCGCCGAAATATCGATAAAAACGGGGGTGCGCAAAGCTGCGCTCCCTTTGTCGTCTTTGGAGGGGCGGATCGCATGGACAAAAAGCGGATCGCGGGGGAAAAAGCTGCGGAGTTTGTGGAAGACGGGATGATCGTCGGGTTGGGTACCGGCTCGACAGCCTATTGGGCGGTGCGAAGGATCGGCGAACGGGTGCGGGATGGTCTCCGGGTTCAAGGAGTGCCGACATCCGAACGGACGAGAGAACTGGCGCTAGAGCTTGGCATCCCGGTTGTTTCACTGGATGACTTCCCTCAATTAGATTTGACGATCGACGGAGCGGATGAAATCGATGATAATTTTCATCTGATCAAAGGCGGCGGAGGGGCTCTCTTCCGGGAAAAAGTGGTGGCTTTGGCTTCCCGGCGGCTGGTCATCGTCGCGGATGACGGCAAATGGGTCGGCAAGCTCGGCGCTTTCCGCCTGCCGGTAGAGGTCGTCCCCTTCGGTTGGCGTCGGACCGTCCGGGCAGTGGAAGCGACAGGCTGCCGCGCGGAATTGCGGATAGAGGGGACAAATCCGTACGAGACGGACAATGGGAACTGGATATTAGACTGCGATTTCGGCACGATTGCGGACCCCGCCGGTCTGCACCACTCGTTGAAACGGATCACCGGCGTGGTGGAAACCGGTTTGTTCGTGGGCATGGCCGATACGGTGGTCTTGGGCACTGAAGCGGGTGTACGCATTTTGAGCAGGCCAACTCCCATCACGGACGCGGAGAGCTGCTAAGGAAACGGTGGTCGGTGGGGCGACGCACGAATAAGTAGCGGAGAGCTGCTAAGGAGACGTCGGCAGGCAGCTTGACATGCACAAAGTTCGGCGTTATATTTATCTTAAATTTAAGATAATTAATTTTGAGATAAATGAGGAGGGATGCCCATGGAGGGCAAATCCGAGCAAAACCTTTCATCCAACCGGGAGCTGTCTTTAAAGTTATTTGTCGTGCTCTCCAAGGCATACAAGGTCGTGATGGATCGGGCCATCAAAGACATGAAGAAATACGGCTTGTCCGCCAGCGAGTTCATGATCATGGAATTGCTGTATCACAAAGGCCGGTTTCCTCTTCAGCAGATCGGCGGCAAAGTGCTGATGACGAGCGGAAGCATCACGTACAACATCGATAAGCTGGAGGCCAAAGGTTATCTGAAAAGGGTGCCTTGTCCGAATGACCGCAGGGTCACCTATGCGGAAATTACACCGGATGGGGAAAACTGGTTTGGGACGATCTTCCCCGGCCACGCCGAGGCGATTGAAGCCGCTATGCAGGGGTTGACCGTCGGAAATAAAAAATTGGCGATCGAGCTTTTGAAACAATTGGGCTTGAGCGCGCAGAATGGAGGTTCTTGATATGACAGAACAGCGCACGGCAGGCATTCACCATATCACATCGTTCGTCGGCAATCCGCAGGCGAATGTCGATTTTTACGCAGGGGTGCTGGGACTTCGGCTGGTGAAGAAAACGATCAACTTCGACGCGCCGGAAGTGTACCATCTGTATTTCGGCAACGAAATCGGAAGCCCGGGCACGGCCGTCACGTTTTTTCCGTCCGAAGGCGCCCGGAAGGGACGCGTCGGAGGCGGGCAGGTCGGCTGGACGACGTTTGTCGTGCCGGCTGACGCCTTGGCGTTCTGGGAAGCGCGCTTGGCCAAACTGAACGTACCGTTCACGAAGGAGGCGCGTTTTGACGAAACGTACCTGCGCTTTCGAGATTACGACGGCTTGCAGCTGGAAATCGTGGCGCGTGAAGAAGGGCAAGACAGCAAGTGGTCATTCGGCGGCGTGCCGATGGACAAAGCTATTAAAGGCTTCGGCGGCGCTGTCCTCTACAGCGTGGCGCCCGACCGGACGCAAAGCGTGCTCCAGCATGTGTTGGGATTTACGAAGGTCGGCGAGGAAAACGGCCTCGTACGTTTCCAGGCTGCGGGCGACCTCGGCAACGTGATCGATATCAATGCCGCGCCCATGGGATGGGGGGCAGGAGGAGCCGGAACCGTCCATCACATTGCCTGGAGGGCGAAAGACGACGAGGACCATGTGAAGTGGCGTCAGCGCGTGCTGAAGCATGGATTCCGGCCGACGGAGATCGTGGATCGGCAATATTTTAACGCCGTGTACTTCCGGGAGGAAGGCGGCATCCTGTTCGAAATTGCGACGGATCCGCCTGGGTTTATGAAAGATGAGCCCTTCGAGGAGCTTGGGCAAAAATTGCAGCTTCCGCCTTGGTACGAACCCGTCCGCGAGCAGATCGAGCAAGGGCTGATGCCCATTCAGGTCAGGGTGTTGGACGCGGACAAAAACTGACCACCCAGAAAGACAAAAGGAGGTTTTTTTCATGCAGCTCAAAGGCATTCACCACGTATCTGCCATGACTGCAGAGGCGCCTCGCAACTTTGATTTTTACACCAAAGTGTTAGGCCTGCGTCTGGTGAAGAAAACGGTCAATCAGGACGACACTTCCGTTTATCACCTCTTCTATGGAGACGAGAAAGGCAACCCCGGCACCGAGCTGACGTTTTTCGAATTCCCGATGCTTGCGCGCAACCGCGAAGGGATCAGCAGCATTTCTTCGATTTCCCTGCGGGTGGCCGGCGACGAAGCGTTGGCGTACTGGAAACGCAGATTCGCGGAACATGGAGTCGATCACGATGAGATTGTCGATCGCGCCGGCAGAATGACGCTTGCGTTCCGTGATCCGGAAGGACAAAGGCTTGTGCTCGTGTCGGATGAACATAACACCGGCGTGGCGTCCGGCACGCCCTGGGACAAAAGCCCGGTGCCCGCAGAGTACGGCATCCGCGGCTTGGGACCGGTGCAACTGACAGTCGGGCAAGCCGAATTCACCGTCGCCGTATTGACGCAATTAATGGGCTTCCGCCTGAAGGGATATTATCCGTCGTTTGTGAAAGGCCAGCCGGATGTGGTGGTTTTGGAGACGGGTGAAGGAGGTTCCGGCGCGGAAGTGCATGTGGAAGAGAGGCACGATCTGCCTCGTGAGCAATTGGGCCGTGGAGGCGTGCATCACGTGGCGTTCCGGGTGGACAACGACGAGGAGCTGCATCAGTGGATCCGGCGCATTCGCGAAGCTAAATTGGCGAACTCCGGCTTCGTCGACCGGTTCTATTTCCGTTCCCTCTACTTCCGGGAGCCTAACGGGATTTTGTTTGAACTGGCCACGGACGGACCCGGCTTCGATACGGACGAGGATCTTCAAAATTTGGGTGAGTCGCTGGCACTGCCGCCGTTCCTGGAGTCTCAGCGCGAACGGATCGAAGCGCGGCTCAAACCGCTGAATACGAAACCGAATTAAGGAGGAATCCGGATGATTCATATCTATGAAAAAGGACAAGATCCGAACGCGCCTACACTTCTGCTTTTGCATGGCACTGGAGGAACGGAGCGGGATTTGATGGGTATCGGCCGCATGCTCTCCGGCGGCTCCTCGCTCTTGGGCGTCAGAGGTAACGTATCGGAAAATGGAATGCCGAGGTTTTTCCGTCGGCTGGCCGAAGGGGTGTTCGACGAAGAAGATCTTATTTTCCGCACACGGGAACTGCACGAATTTCTCGACGAAGCCGCCGAACAGCACGGGTTCGACCGCAGCAACGTGGTGGCCGTCGGTTACTCCAACGGGGCGAATATCGCGGGCAGCCTTCTTTTCCACTATCCTAATGTCTTAAGAGGAGCGGTGCTCTTCCACCCGATGGTGCCCCGAAGAGGCATCGAGCTGCCGGATTTGACCGGCATTCCGGTGTTCATAGGCGCCGGCGAGAACGATCCGATCTGCCCTCGGCGAGAGTCCGAAGAGCTGGCTGAACTATTAAAGAATGCCCATGCACAGGTTGATCTGCACTGGGAGAGGAACGGGCATCAGCTTTCTCATACCGAAGTAAAAGCTGCCGCAGCTTGGTACGAAGAAGCATTCAAATAAAAAGGGGGTGTCCGGATGATTTCAATTGATCCTGCCAGCCTGAGCGAGCGGGACAATTACAAATTCATGATCGGAAGCATTATTCCCCGGCCGATTGCCTGGGTCACGACACAAACGGAATCCGGTACGGTAAACGCCGCCCCTTTTAGTTTTTTTAATATCGTGACCTCTAATCCTCCTATGCTGTCCGTTTCGGTACAACGCAAAAACGGGGCGAAGAAGGATACCGCGAGAAACGCGGAGTTAAAAGGGGAATTCGTGGTTCATATCGTTGACCAAGCCAATGTGGCCCAGATGAATCAAACTGCTGCTAATCTTGGACCGGAAGAAAGCGAAATTGAATTCGCACGATTGCATATTACGTCTAGCCAGGTCGTGAAAGTACCCGGTATTGCTGAAGCCAAAATTCGCATGGAATGCTTGCTCGAGTCCTCCATCCCATTGGGCGGGACGATTGGAGAACCGGCATGTGATCTATTAATCGGTAGAATCGTTATGTTTCATATTGACGATGAATTATACAGTGAAGGACGCATCGATGCCCGCAAGCTTCAACCCGTGAGTCGATTGGCGGGCACGAACTATGGAACGCTTGGGGAAATATTCAGCTTAGACCGTCCACATTGAGCACTAACGACTTCGAAGAGCTCGCTGAACTATTAATAAATGCCCATGCACAGGTTCATCTTCATTGGGAACGGAACGTGCATCAGCTTTCTCGTACCGAAGTCGAAGAAGCCGCCAGATGGTTGGCGCAGCAGTCATTTTAATACCGGACGTACCCAACACAACCTCCTGCCGCAAAGCGCAGGAGGTTTTTGGTCATCCATAAGGAATCTCAATAGTTATGATTAACTAATTCAATTTTTAGGCACGCCGTCTTCTATGGTACATTCAAGGTAGAGACGAAAGGGGCTGACCACATGCAGAAGATTCGTATGGAACGGCTCGAAAATGTCGAAGAAGCAGTGCCATTTAACGCCTATTATAGTGTTCGGACCCAGCAGGCGCTGGAACGTGTCATCCGAACTGGAAAATCTTTTAAAGACGATTTACTCTCCGCCATGGCGGCATTGAAGAAAACAGCGGCCATCCGGGAAATGGAATCCGGGCGGCTGAACGGCAGGTTGGGCACGCAGCTCGTGCGGGCGGCGGAAGAGATCATCGCGGGCAGATGGCATGAACAGTTTGTATTCGAACCGGGACGCTGCGGCAGCGGGGAAAGACTAACCCGCAACATGAACGAGGTGCTGGCCAACCGGGCGATTGAGCTGTGCGGAGAAGACCGCGGCAATTACGAAATTTTGCATCCGGATTGGCATCCCGAACTTCCGCTGCATCCGAACCGGTTCTATACCGCCGCGTTCCAGCTTGCGGTATTAGGTTATGTGCAGGCGATCATGCAAAACTTGCAGAACGCACGGTTCGAAGTGACTTCCCGCGCACAAGGCGTGATGCCGCTGCTGGTCGCGTTGAAAGACCGGTTAAGCGTCATGAACGGCGAACATTTCGACGCCAAGTTCGTGAAGAAACTCGCGGAGGTAACTGGATTCCCCTTGCAGCCCGGAGGATCGTCGACCGAACATTTTGAAACCGTTTACGATAAAACGGCGTCTACGTTCAAAATGTGCATGGCGCGGCTCGAGCCTACTCTTTCACAAGTAGATGCGGTTGAACTGAAAGCCGGCTTTATCCAAATCTCAGCGTTCCATGACATGATTGCCTATATTACCCGCTCCGGATTTCATGCGCAAGGAATGGAAGAGGTGGCGGCGGATTACGCTTGGCGCTGCGTGGATCTCTTTTACGAGGCTCTCCTCCAGATCCACAGAATTTACGGCTGACTTTGAGGTAAGCAGAAGGGGAGATCCGAATGGACTTTCGCAAGTTGAAAACGTTCCAAGTGGTCGCCGATACGCTCAACCTGACGAAAGCGGCCGAACATTTGGGCTATACGCAGCCAACCATCACACTCCAGCTTCAGTCGCTGGAAAGCGAGCTGGGGGTCT
The DNA here is from genome assembly GCF_005049045.1 of Cohnella pontilimi. Classification (GTDB taxonomy): domain Bacteria; phylum Bacillota; class Bacilli; order Paenibacillales; family Paenibacillaceae; genus Cohnella; species Cohnella pontilimi. The sequence goes on along the minus strand of NZ_SUPK01000003.1, from coordinate 365,796 downwards.
CCCTGATTACGCGGGTCGGCAAAAAAACGTATTTGACCAATTCCGGCAAGGTCGTCAAAAGCTATATCGATCAAGCCTTCGGGATTCTGGACGAGATGGAGCGGGAAATCAACAAAATGAAGGAGCCGTACGGCCTGCTCACGATCGCCGCTCCTGAGCTTTATTGCAACCAGTTTCTATCGATGGGCATTCATTCGTTCATCGCGGAGAACCCGCAGGTCAAGCTTCAGTTGTTCTCTTGCGACAGCAATGAAGCGATGAAGAGAGTGGCGGCCAACGAGGCGGATCTGGCGATCATTGCGGGGCCGTGCTTATCGCCGCTGATGGAATCGCAGCCGCTGGGCAAAGAAGATTTCGTGCTCGTTACAACCAAGGAATTGTTCGAGGGCCACACGCTGGAAGAACTGATTACCAAATATCCTTTCATCACTTATAAATCGGGCTCGAATTTGCAGCTCATGGTGAACGAGTGTCTCGGTTCGTTCGGGTTTCAGCCGAGCAGCTTCATCGAATGCATCAGCGACGAGACGATCAAGCGGACGGTACTCCATCATACCGGCGTCGCCTTGCTCGGCTCCGCACTGGTGGAAGAAGAGCTGAACAAGGGAACGCTGGTCGAATTGCACCGGTTCCCCGAGCAGATCGAAACCTCGATGGTCGTGCTGAAGAGCAGGGCTGAAGAGAAGAACATCCGGATATTTTCCGACATTGTGCAACGGATATGGGCGAACATGGGCTGAGGAGGCGTTTTGAAAATGCTGGCGACGAAAAACAGCAACATTTCCTTGATCGGTGTGCCGATGCAATTCGGCGCGGACCGTGCCGGCGTGGAGATGGGGCCGACCGCGATCCGCAGTTCGAATATACAGACGAGATTGGAAGCTTTGGGGTATCGCGTCAACGATCTCGGCGACATTCACGTGAACCGGGTACAGGACGGCTACGGTCCGGTCGCCAAGCTCAAATATTTGGCCGAGATCGCCCGGGTAAACGAGGAGCTGGCGCAAGTCGTCTCGCAGGAGATGGGCAACGGACAACTGCCCCTTGTCATCGGCGGGGATCACAGCATCGCGATCGGCACGATCAAGGGCGTGCTCCAGCATAAAAGCCGGCTCGGGGTTATCTGGTTCGATGCGCACACCGACGTGAATACCGCAGAGACGACCGGTTCGGGGAACATTCACGGCATGTCGCTCGCGGTGCTGCTCGGCTACGGGCATCCGAGCCTCGTGTCGATCGCCGGGGAGCATACGAGAGTGAACCCCCGCAATGTCGTCATAATCGGCGCAAGATCGGTGGATCCGGGTGAGCGGATCTTTTTGAAGGAACAAGGCATTCGCGTGTTTACGATGTACGACATCGACAAGTACGGTATGAAAGCCGTAATGGAAGAAGCAATGGAGCGGGTTACGGCCGGCACGGACGGCGTGCATCTTAGTTTGGACTTGGACGGCATGGATCCAATGGAAGCGCCGGGCGTCGGCACGCCTGTGAGGGGCGGCATGTCGTACCGGGAGAGCCATTTTGCAATGGAGATGCTTCATGAGAGCGGCATGCTCGTATCGGCGGAAGTGGTGGAAGTGAATCCGATTCTGGACCAGAACAACATGACGGCAAAAGCCGCTGTGGAATTGGTAGGCTCGGTATTCGGGGAACGGATTTTGTAAAAAGACGTTGAAGGGGGACGGTACGCTGTGAACGCAACGATGGGCATTATCGAACAAACCGAAAGATTCGGCGCCCGAAACTATCATCCGCTGCCGATCGTGATCGAGAGAGCGGAAGGCGTGTGGGTAGAGGATCCGGACGGCAAGCGGTATTTGGATATGCTGAGCGCTTATTCGGCATTGAACCATGGTCACCGGCATCCGAAAATCATTCAGGCGCTGAAAGACCAGGCGGACAAAGTAACGCTCACCTCACGCGCTTTCCACAGCGACAACCTGGGCACGTTTTATGAGAAAGCGGCGGCTTTGACGGGCAAAAACCGCATCCTCCCGATGAATACGGGCGCGGAAGCGGTCGAGACGGCGGTGAAAGCGATCCGCCGATGGGCGTACCGGGTCAAGAAGGTGCCGGCCAATCAGGCGGAAATCATCGTCTGCGAAGGCAACTTCCATGGTCGGACGATCACCGTCACGTCCTTCTCCTCATCGGAGGAATATCGGGAAGACTTCGGTCCGTTCACGCCGGGGTTCCGCATCATCCCTTACGGCGATCTGGAAGCTCTGCGCCGGGCGATTACGCCAAACACAGCCGCGTTTCTGGTCGAGCCGATTCAAGGGGAAGCGGGCATATTGGTTCCGCCCGAAGGTTTCCTGAAGGCGGCGTACGAACTGTGCCGCGAGAATCGCGTGTTGTTTGCGGCGGACGAAATCCAGACCGGATTCGGCCGCACCGGCAAGCTGTTCGCTTGCGACTGGGAAGGCGTGAAGCCGGACTTGTATATTTTGGGTAAAGCATTAGGCGGAGGCGTTTTCCCGATTTCGGCGGTGGCGGCGGATGAGGAAATTCTCGGGGTATTCGAACCGGGCTCGCACGGCTCCACCTTCGGAGGCAATCCGCTCGGCTGTGCCGTGGCGATCGCCGCGATGGACGTGCTGCAGGAAGAGAAGCTTGTCGCCAGATCTGCGGAGCTTGGCGATTATTTTCAAGAGCGGCTGAAAGAAATCCGCCATCCGGCCATCAAGGAAATCCGCGGACGCGGCTTGTTCATCGGCATGGAGCTGCACGAACCGGCCAGACCGTACTGCGAGAAGTTGATGGATATGGGTGTGCTGTGCAAGGAAACGCACGAGACGACGATCCGTTTCGCGCCTCCGCTCGTCATTGAGAAAGAGCAGCTGGACTGGGCGGTTAACCGCATTAAATCCATATTTCAAGGGTAAGGGAGAGGACCGAATCATGGCCATGAAAACGACCGAACTGACTCCGTTCAAGAACGAACCGTTTACCGATTTTTCCGTACCGGCGAACAAGGCCGATATGGAAGCCGCCCTTCGCAAAGTGAAATCGGAGCTGGGCCGGGATTATCCGCTTTGGATCGGCGCGGACAAGGTCATGACCGACGGCAAAACCGTTTCGATCAACCCCGGCGACGTGGACCAAGTGGTCGGGCGCGTGAGCAAGGCGACGAAGGAACATGCCGAAAAGGCAATGAACGCCGCGCTGGCCACCTTCGAAACGTGGAAAAAGGTTCCCGCCGAGAAGCGTGCCGAATATTTGTTCAAGGCGGCGCAGCTCATGCGGGAGCGCAAGCACGAGTTCTCCGCGTGGATGGTGTTCGAAGCGGGCAAAAACTGGGTCGAAGCGGATGCCGACACGGCGGAAGCGATCGATTTCATGGAGTTCTACGGCCGCGAAATGATTCGCCTGAGCGAGACGAACCTCCATCGTCCGCTGCCGAAAATCCCGAGCGAGGACAACAAAATTGCGTATATTCCGCTTGGCGTCGGTATCGTCATTCCGCCGTGGAACTTCCCTCTTGCGATCTGTGTCGGCATGACGACGGCGGCGATCGTCAGCGGCAACACGGTACTGCTCAAGCCGGCATCGGTTACGCCGGTCATCGCCCATAAATTCGTCGAGCTGATGGAAGAAGTCGGACTGCCGGCAGGGGTTATCAACTTCGTGCCGGGCAGCGGCGGGGAAATCGGCGATTATTTGACGTCGCACCCGAAGACGCGGTTCGTCAGCTTTACCGGCTCCAAAGAAGTCGGTCTGCACATCAGCGAATTGGCGGCCCGTACAGCGCCGGGGCAAATTTGGATCAAGCGGTTGATTGCCGAAATGGGCGGAAAAGACGGTATCGTGGTCGACGAAACGGCCGACCTTGAGGCGGCGGCACAAGCGATCGTGGTATCCGCCTTCGGCTTCCAGGGCCAGAAGTGCTCCGCAGGCTCCCGCGCGTTCGTTGTCGAGTCCGTATACGATGAAGTTGTGGAACGCGTCCGGGCATTGACCGAGAAATGGACGGTTGGGCTGCCGGAGCAGAACTATCCTGCCGGACCGGTGTCGGACAAAGGCGCTTATGAGAAAATTTTGGAGTATATCGAAGTCGGCAAGAAGGAAGGCCGGCTTGTGGTTGGCGGAGGGAATGCCGAAGGCAACGGCTACTACATTCAGCCGACGGTGTTCGCCGATGTCGACGGCAAGGCACGCATCATGCAGGAAGAAATTTTCGGGCCGGTGCTCGCGATCGGCAAAGCGAAGGATTACAAAGAAGCGATTGCCCTTTATAACGATACCGAATTCGGCTTGACCGGCTCGTTCTTCTCCCGGGACGAAGACCACATCGCTTATGCGTTCGAAGAAATGCACTGCGGTAACTTGTACGTGAACCGCAAATGTACCGGCGCGCTCGTAGGCGTGCATCCGTTCGGCGGTTTCAATATGTCCGGCACGGACTCCAAGGCCGGCGGTTACGATTATTTGCTGCTGTTCACGCAAGCGAAAGCGACTTCGCGGAAGATCTGAAACGCTGAGGAGGGCTCACCTATGACGGCACAAACCCGTAAGATCAAGCTGTTCAAAGTCCCTTTCGCCTCGGGAACGAGCCGTCCGGGAACCGAGCACGGAGCGGACAGCTTGATCGAAGCCGGCCTTGGCCGGATGATCCGCAATTTAGGATTGGAAATGACGGAAGAGAATTTTCCTGTTGCGTCGGACGTCGAGAAGGTCAGCAGCCTGCTGGCCGATCGAGCCGCTTCCTCTGTGGTGGAGGGGGCGTTTCCGCTCGTGCTGGGCGGAGACCGCAGCGTCTCCGCCGGGGCGGTTGCAGGCGTGACCCGGGGAGCCGGGAACACCGGCTTGATCTGGTTCGATGCGCATCCTTCGCTGCTGACAGCGGAGACGAGCACGACGGGATTCGCGAACGGGATGGCGCTATCGTCGATTCTGAGCGAAGGACATGTCCGCAAGGAAAACGTGGTGCTTGTCGGGCTGCGGGACGTACAGCCAGGCGAGAGAGAATGGATCCGCTCGGAAGGGTTAACCTGCTTCACGATGCATGAGATCGACCGGCTGGGCGTGGAGAAGGTGATCGAAGCCGCGCTCGGCGTCGCCGGCAACGGCACGGACGGTATTCACGTCAGCCTGGATGCGGACGTGCTCGATCCGCTTGAGGCGCCGGGCGTGGATTGGCCGGTACCCGGGGGACTGTTTTTCCGGGAAGCGCATTTCGCTTTCGAGCTTCTGTCGGAGTCGGGACGGATTACTTCGATGGACGTGACGGAAGTGAATCCGTATCTGGATGAGAAGAGGCGGACGAGCAAGCTGATCGCGGGCTTGATCGCCTCCTTGCTGGGGAAGAAAATTTTGTAGACCTGGAGAGATGGATGGGCCATGGAGACGATTCTGCGCAACACCTTTCAGTTTCTCGGCAAAAACCGCACAGTGCAGAGGATGGCCAGACGTTACGGGCTGAAGTTCGGCGCAAGCCGGTTCGTTGCCGGTGAAACGATCGAGCAGGCGATTCGGACGGTACGCAAATTGAACGAAGAAGGCATGATGGCGACGCTGGACCATTTGGGAGAGTTCGTCGGCACGGAAGAAGAAGCCGTCGAATCCGCCGCCATGTGCGTTCGTACCTTGGAGGCCATCGCAAGTTCGGGTGTCAATTCCAACCTCTCCTTGAAAATGACGTCCCTCGGCCTCGACATCAGCAAGGAACTGTGCCTGCGCAACATGCGGAACATTCTCGACACCGCGCGGCGGTACGGCAATTTCGTGCGCATTGATATGGAAGATTTCGCGCATTGCCAGGTGACGCTGGACATTTTGCAGCAGCTGCGTGCAGAGTACGATAATGTGGGGACGGTCATTCAGGCTTACCTGTACCGCAGCGAGCAGGATATCCATGACCTGAACCGCCTAAAGCCGAACCTTCGGCTCGTGAAGGGCGCCTACAAGGAATCTCCCCAAATCGCGTTTCCTGAGAAGTCGAAGGTCGACGAGAATTTCAAAAAAATCATTAAACTGAATTTGACCTACGGGAACTATACCGCCATCGCCAGCCATGACGCGGCGATTATCGCGGACATTAAGGCTTTCATTCAAGAGCGGGGCCTCCCGCGAGACGCCTACGAATTCCAGATGCTGTTTGGCATCTCGGAAGACCTGCAGCGGCAGCTCGTGAATGAAGGTTACCGGGTGCGGATCTATGTTCCCTACGGCGTCGACTGGTTCGGCTACTTCATGCGCCGTCTGGCCGAACGCCCGGCGAACGTGTGGTTCGTGCTCAAAAATTTGTTTAAGTGATGGAACAAGAACCCCCGGTGATCGTGAGATCGCCGGGGGTTCAATTCCGTCCACGCCGCACCTTACCCCGCCTTATTCCGCATCATCCTCGCCACCACGCCGACTGTAAGCCCGCCAGACTATCTAAGGATTGCGCACTTTCGCCAACAGGCCGACTGTAAGTCAGCCAGACTATCTAAGGATCGCGCACTCTCGCCACCACGCCAACTGTAAGCCAGCCAGACTATCTAAGGATTGCGCACTCTCGCCACCACGCCGACTGTAAGTCAGCCAGACTATCTAAGGATTGCGCACTCTCGCCACCACGCCAACTGTAAGCCAGCCAGACTATCTAAGGATTGCGCACTCTCGCCACCACGCCGACTGTAAGCCAGCCAGACTATCTAAGGATCGCGCACTCTCGCCACCACACCAACTGTAAGCCAGCCAGACTATCTAAGGATTGCGCACTCTCGCCACCACGCCAACTGTAAGCCAGCCAGACTATCTAAGGATTGCGCACTCTCGCCACCACACCAACCGTAAGCCAGCCAGACTATCTAAGGATTGCGCACTCTCGCCACCACGCCGACTGTAAGCCAGCCAGACTATCTTAGAATTTTGCGGAAGATCGCCTGCTCGCGGATCAGTATCTCACCTCGCGACCTTTTACCGTTATCCCATTCGCTCAGGCGGCGTCATGTAGGTTCTTCCTCGTTGTTACCTTTTACCGTTATCCCATTCGCTCAGAATCTAGATAGGGGCAAATTCACGACCTGAGCAAAGGGGATAACAACAAAAGGCCAGCGCAAATCCACATACGCTATGCTCTCCTGAGCAAAGGGGATAGCGTCAAAAGGATTACTGCGTCTCATCTGCGCGAGCCGAGGAGCGTCCGTAAAGCGCGTAGTATACTGCCAACCCTACCAGCACAAGGAACGATGTATAGAAGTACAACGTTCCGTAGCCGATACTTACCGCGATGAAGGGGAACAACATCGAGCCGACACCGAAGCCGAAATCGAATATGGATAAGTACGTTGCGGTGGCGGCTGCGCCTTTCTCGGGGCCGGCTCTTTGGATAGCGATCGTTTGCAGGCTAGGAAACACGGTTCCCCAACCGAGACCGATCAATGCGGCCGACAACAGGAACAAGGGCGCGCTGGCGGATACACTTAGGAGATACGTTCCGACGGCAAACAACAGGATCGCCGGATAGATGATGACGTGAGCTCCGTATGCGTCGAACCACCTGCCCGTAAAAGGTCGTGACACGAACAAAACCACTGCATACACGACAAAGAAGTAACTCGCCGCTTCCGTTACCCCGATCTCCCTGGCATACACGGAGACAAAGGAAATAATGGCCGAATACGCGAGCGCGAAAAATGCCGCAACCAAGGACACCGGAATCGCCGAATATTCAATGAACCCGCGGAGCCCTGAGGACGACGCGTCTTTCACGCCAACTACTTGCGACGCCTCCTTTTTCGGCAGCCTGACCAGCAGACCTCCGATAAACGCGAGAACGCAGAAAGCGGCGTTCACGATAAACATCAAGGTGGCGCCGCCTTGCTGCATGACGGTTAACCCGAGGAACGGTCCGACGACCATCGCCAGGTTCATCGTAAGCCCGTAATATCCCATGCCTTCGCCCTTGCGGCTTTCCGGGATGAGGTCGGCCACGATGGCGCCCGCAGCAGTTGTCGCCATTCCGAAACCTATGCCATGACAAAAACGAAGCACCAGCAACGCCGGCATGGAATAAGCGAAAAAGTAAAACGCCGAAGCCCCGCAAAGGATTGCGAAAGCGATCAGTAAGACAACCGTTTTCCCCGTCCGCTCAATCCATTTGCCGGCCATTGGCCGCACGACGATGGCGGAGATCAAAAAAACGGTCGTAATGAGACCGACCGCCGCTTCGTCTTCATGCATATCTTGTATCGCGAATACCGGCAAGGTGACCAGTAAGTAATAAAACGATGTAAACGCGAGAAAATTTGCAATGGCAATGCTGATGAAATTCGCAGTCCAAAGTTGTGGTTTGCTCATGTTGTACTCCTGCTCCTTCAAAGACAATAAGATTTTCCAAGTATACCCGATTTCGTTTGCTTTAGCCGGATACTCCTTAACGCTCGATCCTGAAATTATATCATATCTTTGTGAGAGCTTGCCGACAGCGAGCAAGCAGTTTAATGCAAACCTTATCGGTTACATATGTACTAGGGCTTTTATGATTAGTCATAACAACTTGAGGAGAAAAGGTATGCACTCTAAAATTCCCCCGAACATATGGCTGATCATGATCATCTCGTACCTTTTGCCATTTATCTCGGGAATTCCGGCTCTACATCATTACCTTTTTATAGATTTTATATGGATTATATATGTTGTTCCCTCGTTCTTATCCTCTTATTACGGCGGCGTTCGTAAAGGAATCGTCGTATGGGGGGGGTTGACCGGAACTTATGCACTGTGGGAATCGGCGGAAATCATATGGAGCAGACACCCGGTTTGGCATTTTTATCATATTGTGGAACTGGCTATTGTCACGTTTTTGGTTGCATTTGGTACCGGAATACTGGCAGATAAAAATTTCAGTCAAAATCAGGAGTTGCAAAAAGTGAAACAGGATCAGTTCAATTTCATGTCAGTTTATGAACAAATGCCGGATGCTATTTTTTTTATCGGAACCGATGGGAAAATCATGTCGGTTAATAAGGCAGCAGAAGAACTTTACGGCGTTACCCGAAGCGAGGTCATAGGAAAATCGTTTCTGCAATTTATTGATCCTGAAGATCAAGAAAAGACATTACATATTTTTAGTGACTGTTTAAAAGGGATTCCTTTCAACGGTGAGATCGCGTCCCGCAGTGTTCATGGACAGCTGTTGTATCTTGATACTACGGCTATTTCCTATTTTGTTGATCACAAAATTGCCGGCATTATCGGGATCAATCGGGACATTACCGACCGTAAAAGGATTGAGCATTCCTTAAAAGAAAGCAGATTCAAATTTGAGCAAGCTTTCCATAATGCAGCGAATATGATGTTTTTAATGGAAGAAACATCGGATGGGAGTATCCATTGTATAGAAGCTAACAAGGCAGCGCAGCAAAAATTAGGATATACAAATGATGAGTTTCGCTTAAAATCTGTAAATGACATTGTTCTTAAAGGTCCTGTTTACACGTCTGGAAAACCCAATTTCTCGGCACGCGTGGAATACAAAACAAAAACCGGACACGTAATTCACGCGGAAAGAAACCAGCGAACGTTTGAGTGGAAAGGAAAAAAGCTCATTTTGATAGAAGCCCGTGAAGTAACAGAAACAAGCAGACCACTGTTCCGGGATAAAAGCGATCCCGGCGTTAATTTACGATTAATTATGGCGGAAAGGGGGATCGGCGTATCGGAATTGGCGGAACAAACGGGATTATCCCGAGCCACCATCTCGAATTTGAGAAACGGCAAGATCGCAAAGCCTCATAGTTTTACCGCACGCGCTGTTGCCGATGCCCTCAATGTCGATGCTACCGAGATATGGAACGAGACGGAAAATTAGCTTGTGTTGGTGCTCTAACCCCCTGTTGATCGGGATTTTTTTACATTTATCAAAATTCGTCAAATGTAAAATTACAGAGAAATTTGTCGATATTCGACGAATGTAGAGTGTTCTTTATAAACCGCAGCTAAGCACAGATAAACATAGAAATATGGAGATAAATGAATATGTAAGCGTTATCTTTGAATTATCTAATATGTGACAAGCACTGTAATATGGGCGAAAGCCGTCAAGGCATGTTCTAATGCATGGGGGTGTCTGACATTATTGAGCAGGCTCAATAAATACGCCATTGATTTATTGATTCAAAAAGAACTGTTTCATCACTCCTATCAAGCCATGTATCATCTGAAGAATTCCACATGGTTTGGGCATGAAGCTTTTTTTCGCTCTCATTTATCTTCAAACCCGGAAGAGGTGTTCCGGTTAGCCCAAAATTGCAAAAAACTTTTTGAATTGGATACTGTCTCGATCTTTCATGCCGTTTCTTCCTATTTTCGGTCCGAAGAGGGCATGGCTTTCGCGTTGAATAGGTTACTGTTCATCAATACTTTCCCATCCACGCTGTTACATCCTTCATTTCCTGGCTTCTTAGAAAACATGATGACCGAGATCCCTTCCTTTTCGAGTCAAAGAATTGTATTCGAGATCGTAGAATCCGAGCCCATCACAGAACTGAAGTCTTTACAAAATACCATTGATTTGCTGCGCGATTTGGGATTTCGGATCGCTTTGGACGACGTCGGACAGGGTGCGGCTTCTCTGCGGCATATCATTGAAATTGAACCCGAATTTATAAAGCTGGATCGATATTTTTCGGTGGATTTGGCTTCATCCGAGAAAAAACAGAAAGTCGTGGAACTTTTCGTTGACCTTTGTAAGGACACCGATACCGAGATTATCCTGGAAGGGATTGAACAAACCGGAGACTTCATGCTTGCGGCATCTCTCGGTGCCCACATCGTGCAAGGTTATCTTTTAGGTCGTGCGATACCGCTACCCCAGCTTGAAACGGGACAATGCATGGAGCGTTGACCACCATTCATAACTCTAACGACAAAGGCAAACCCATCGAAAGGTGGGGACGCAAAACCACGGGTCTTAAGCGGAAACGCCAGACAGCCGGGTCACCGAATTAGGAACGGATCCGAACATCCAAATCCAGTCCTATTCCCGGACTGGATTTTTATTTGAGGCAGGAGGCATCTTGGATATGAAACACCAGTTGGTCCAAAACAAATTTGCAAAACAGGACATTCTCGAGAACAGCATCCGAACGATTTTGGAACAAATCGGCGAGGATCCCGGGCGGGAAGGTCTTTTGGATACGCCAAGGCGGGTGGCGAAAATGTACCGCGAGGTTTTTGCCGGTGTAGGAGTGAATCCGGAGACGGCGCTCACCACAACCTTTGCAGAAGATTATGACGGCATGATCACCGTGAAAGATATTGCCTACTACACATTTTGCGAGCACCACCTGATCCCTTTTTACGGAAAAGTACATATCGGCTATATACCGGACGGAAGAATTGTCGGATTGAGTAAATTTGCGAGGCTGGTTGAACTGGTCGCCGGGCGGCCGCAAGTGCAGGAGAGGATGACCCATCAGATCGCAGCCGCCGTGATGAATGTATTGAAACCCAAGGGTGTGATGGTGACGGTCGATGGGACTCATTTGTGCATGTGTGCACGAGGCGTGAAAAAGCCGGGCACTTCCACGGTGACAACGCTGAAAAAGGGAGTTTTTGCTGAAGATACCGCCTTGTGTGAGGAGTTTGACCGCTCCATCTCCAGAAACGCATAAGGTCGAAGGAGGCCGGTAAAGATGCTTTATTTATCCAGAAGAATCGATTTTTCGGCCACCCACGTCTATCGGGTACCAAGTTGGAGCGAAGCGGACAATGTCCGGGAATTCGGACGCTGCAGCAATCCAAGCGGGCACGGCCACGACTACAAGATGGAAGTTGTCGTCAAAGGAGAATTGAACGAACTATCCGGCATTGTCGTGAACACAACGGATATCAAGCATCTTGTACAATCGTTCGTGTCGGACGAGCTCGACGGTAAATTTTTGGACCGGGAACACCCTCATTTCAAACAACATATTCCGACAACGGAAAACTTGGTGGAATATATTTGGGAATCACTGGAAGGTCGGTTCGAAGGGTGTCAACTGCACCGCATTCGATTGCATGAAAATCACTACTTATCCGCGGAAAAGGAGGCAGGTTCATTGACTCGTCTGACTCGCCAATATCATTTTTGCGCCGCGCATCGCCTTCATAGCGATCATTTGTCACCGGAGGAAAACCGGAAGCTGTTCGGCAAATGCAACAATCCGCACGGCCACGGCCACAACTATTATTTGGATGTGACGGTTGCAGGAGAACCTGATCCGGTAACAGGCATGATCATCAATCTCGCCCAATTGGACGAAGTCGTGGAGAGGGTCGTGCTCGACAAATTCGATCATAAGCATTTGAACCTCGATACGGCGGAGTTCAAGGAATTGAATCCGACATCGGAAGTGGTGGCGATGGTCATTTATGACATGCTGCGCCCGCATCTTCCTAAGCTGCACAAGATCGGACTATGGGAGACCGAGAAAAACTACTTCGAATACGCCGGTCAAGGTGAGGCTTCATGATTGACTTCCAGCAGCTTAAGGGCAAAACAGTGGCCATTACCGGCGCATCACGGGGCATTGGCAAAGAAACGGCGGCGTTATTGGCGGGTTTGGGAGCGAACCTTGTTCTCGGAGCCCGAAATACCGACGAATTGCATCAGGTGGCCACCGAACTGGGGGCGAACACGCTGGCTCTTGATTTGGATGTGACCAGTGAATCATCTGTCGTTCGTTTTGTGGAAGCGTCCGTGGCGAAGTTCGGCCGAGTAGACGCGTTAATCAACTGCGCGGGAACCGGTGTCTTCGAAGCTGCGCTGGAATTATCGTCGGAAGATTTCGATCGAATGATCACCGTGAATCTGAGAGGCACGTTTCTCACTTGCAAATATTTCGGACAACATATGCTGCAACAGGAAGCGGGACGCATCGTCAACGTCGTCTCCGTGGCAGGTACGACTGCTCTTGCCGGCTGCGCCGGTTATTCCGCCTCCAAGTTCGGGGTACTCGGGCTGACACGGGTGATGCAAGCCGAATTGCGGCACAAAGGAATTCAGGTGTCGGCTGTATTGCCCGGAGCGGTGGCCACTCCATTCTGGGACGGGATGACACAAAAGCCGGATCTGTCGAACATGATTCCCGTTCAATCGTTAGCCAGACACATTGTATATATTTTATGCCAGCCAGAGGGCTCCAGCATCGATGAAATCTTGATTATGCCTCCATTAGGTATTTTGTAAGGGGCGTGTGTCACTTGTGAAATCCATTTTCAACAAAATATTCACGGCCGACAAAGAGGATAAGCCGCCGGTTTCGCAAACGCTTGAGCCGGCGGTGAAACCTTTCCAGACCATCCACGAAAACCAGAACCGCGCCTTGATCACGTGGATTGAGAATTATTTGGCGTTCAAGCTACGAACGGACGTAACGAATGCCGAGCATCCGACGAATCTTGCTGCTTGTTTGTTGGCCTGGATAGCTCAGGAAGAAGATGTATACCTCAAAGCGAAAGAGTTGCAGCTTTCCGATAAGGTACATCGGTGTCTATTGGAAACATACGAGGAAATTAAGCACGACGTCGTTCTGTATCTTCCTTCCCTCTCGAAATCCTCGACGGTTCAACAACATTCCGCAGACGAGGAAGTTTGGCAGGTGTACCGTGATGTCATTTATGCGGTCACGCAGCGAAAGTTTTTGCTGATCCGGCAAGATGAAGTAGAGCGATTTAAAGAAGGAAAACTGCTCTGCTCGGCCCCCATTGTCGAACGCGCGGATATTCCGAAAGCCCGGGACATGGCCAAACAGTGCCTGCTCGACATCGGTGTGCCGTCGACGGCTGTCATGAGCCATCTTCTCGTCATCTCCGAAGCGATCACGAATATTCTCAAACACGCCCGGGAAGGACGCATGCTTGTTGTCGAAACCGAATCCGGCATTCATGTACTGGTTGAGGATAAAGGCCCTGGATTTCCACTCAAGCTGCTTCCGAAAACGACGCTGTTGGCGGGATATTCCACCAAGAAGTCGCTGGGACAAGGCTTTACCCTGATGATGAAAATGACGGAGCAGGTGCTGCTATCCACGATTCCGGACGAAGGCTCCACCTTGATACTCGTATTTCACCGGAAAGAAGGCGAACTGAGCTATGAAAGATCATCTGCCGTTTAATCCGGCGGTTCACCTGACGATACAAAAAACGCTCATGACGAGTCTGCTTTTCGAAGGTTTCTGGGATCGCTGGATCGCACACGGAATGGAAAAAGAGACGGTTGCCGGGCTTCGGCGGAAAGTGAAAGGCGTGGAAGATTGGGTCGAATACTTGGCCGAACGGGCGCGGTCTTATGAATCTCAGGCCGAAGCGGCGCAGGACGAGCTGCATGCTGAGCATGCCTTTCGGATGGCGGGATTGCATTATAACTTGGCACAGTGGATCTATCCAGAGGCCGGGGTGCAAAAGAAACACTGGTTTTCCAGCTGCACGGAAGCTTTCGACAACGCCGATCGCAAGGCCGAAGATACGATCCGCAAAGTCGTCTTCCGCTTAGACGACAAGTTATGCATCGGCAGAATTCGGAAGCCTGAACGTCCCCGAGGTTGTGTCGTCATCCTGACGCCGATGGATTCGTCCAAAGAAGAGCTGTTCAGCTATGAAACGGATTTTGCGAGATTGGGATTCGCTGCGGTCAGCTTTGACGGTCCGGGACAGGGCGAGACTTATCTGCAGAGTCAACTGAAGATGTCGCGTCAAACAGGGGAACGGTTTGTGAACCGCGTGATCGAGTTTGCCGCCGCGGAATTTCCCGGGCTTGGGATATATTTATTCGGGACCAGCTCGGGGGCGGCATGGGCGATATGGGGAAGCCGCCATCCGAAGGTGAGCAAGGCGGTGTCGGTCAGTCCCGCATTGGAAAGCGACGTTCCAATGCCGGATTATTTCACGGAACGGTTGTCTTATCTTCTCGAGGAACCGTATAAGAGACCTTTACCCGATATGCGGGATGTCGGACAATCGAGCCCCGTGTTCTTGTTTCACGGCAACCGGGATGTGATGGTTAAAGATGAGCAGCTTCACGCGCTGTACGACAAGCTCCCGCAGGGAAAACGATTGGTCGAGTATGAAGATGAAGGCCACTGCTGCAATTTTAAATTGCATGAAATCCGTCAATTGTCGGCGCATTGGTTTTTGGAGGATGAAAAATGACGTTTGAAGCTTTTTGCCGGTTTATTTCCGACTATACCCACACCCCTCTGCAAGAGATCAAAGAAAACGCGTCTTTTCGGGATGACCTGGGCATCGATTCCTTGCAGATGGTGAATTTGATCGTCGGGCTCACGCAGGAGATGCGGCTGGGGATGGATGTCCTGGCGGGCTCGGAAGATATGGCGACCGTCGGTAAATTATATCAAGTACTTACAAGGGATGAGGACAAATGAAAGCTTTATTGGACGCTTGTGTGAATCCGCAACACTTGAACACCACGGTGCTCAGCACTCCGGACCGCGATTATACGGCCCGTGATTTCATCGAGGGCAAAAACCGGGTGCTGGAAATGCTGGGTCCCGGTGTCGATTTGAGCGGACAACGAGTCGTGCTGCTCATTCCAGACGTGTTTCATTATGCCTCCGTCATTTTTGCCGTGAATGAACGGGGCGGGGTCCTCGTGCCGTTGTCGTTGCAGTATAGAGCGGGGGATTTATCCGCGGTTTTGGATGCCGTCAAACCTCATTACATATTCACAATTTCCGAACTCCCGGGTGTGTCGTTTTCGAGATTGATCCGGGATTGGCAGCGGCAAAGCGGAGTTCAGTGCACGATTTACGAAGCCAATAACGAATATGAATGGCAAAGGACGGACTTTCCCGGCGTACCCGCGGTAAAAGACGATTTATACCGGGATTTTATTTTTTTCACTTCGGGCAGTACCGGTATTCCCAAAGGGGTTGTGGTCGGTCAGGAAAATCTGATTCCTTATCTGGAAGTTTATCCGCGGATGCTTAATATGAAATCTACCGACCGTTTGTTTAACGTTCCCCCGTTAACGCTGGTTGCTGGGTTTTGCGGATTATTATCCGCCATTCACACGGGGTTCCGATTTGTCGTTCCCGGCAAATTCGATCTGCCGCAAATAGCCCAAACGATGAAACGAACCGGCTGCAATAAAATTTTGTCTACCCCGTCGATCTTGAAAGCTTTGTACACGATGACACAGCACCTGGAGCCGGGCGTGTTTCAAAATTTGGATGAATGTTATCTGGTCGGGGAAATGGTGTCTGAAGGTGCAGTTAACGAGTTTGCATTATTAAAGCATGCCCGATTTATCGGGGTGCTCGCCTTATCCGAGGCCGGCGGAGTCATGACCGCAGATCTCCGAGGCAAACTGGAATGGAAGCCCGATTCTTCGGTACAAGTCAAGTTTTTGAAAGAAAATGGAATGAGTGAGCTATTGGTGAAAACCCCTACATTATTCAAAAATTATTACAATCAGCCGGGCATGACCCGGGACGCGGTAACGGAGGACGGTTGGTTAAAAACCGGAGATTTGGCGGAGCCAAGCGAAGGCGGCAAAATCGTCCTCATCGGACGAAAGAAGGATTTGATCAAAAAAGGCGGAGCTCAGGTTGTACCAGGTGAAGTAGAAAAAGTGCTGACTGATCATCCCTGCATTGTTCAAGCGGCTGTCGTCGGGGTGCCCCACCCGGTATTTGGAGAGATGGTGGTGGCGTTCGTCGTCGCGGACAGTCCGTTCGAACACGCGGAACTCTATGAGCATTGCAAGACGAGAATTGCGAGATATAAAGTGCCCGATCATATCGAAATCATAGAGAGTCTGCCTCTCATTTCCGGAAAAACAGATAAAGTCGCGTTAAGACAACTCTACGCAGAACAAGATCATCGATGAAGAAGGGGATCAAGTGAGGAAAAAATCAACGCTGCGGCGTCAGTTTTTTATACGGATATTGGCCGTCATGGTGACCATTGCTGCGATCACGGGCGGTATACAGGTTTGGGTTATGTCGAACAACGTTCAGAAGGACATCGACCAACAAGCGGCAATGATTTCGGAATCGATCCGGCAAGGCATCAAAGAGACGGATACGGCTTCTCTGTCCATCGAACATCAAATTGATTTGAAATTAGAGTCCTACGCCAAACGCATTGCCGATAAGCTTCGGGGAAAATCGATCGACCAAATCACGAATGACCAATTATCGAGCATCCGAGATGAAGTCGGTGTGGCCGGCATTACGCTGTTTGTCCGGACAAAAGAGGATATTGTGGGTGCCAGGGCAACCGATCCGAAAGAAATCGGTTTTTCGATCAAAGGGTTAAATCCATATGCCTATCAGATGTTTGATCTCTTTATGAGCGGACAAAAGCTGCCGGACGAAGCGGCCAATAAGATCAGTTTTTTGTCCAATAACATGCTAACGCTCTACATCTCTCAATCGGGATCCCATGGAGTCGAGCCTGCATTTTTTAAATATGGCTATTATCGTTCCGAGGATTTGGATTATTTGATTGATCCGTACATCGAAGCGGACGAAGTGTACAAGTTTATGCAGGATGTCGGACCTGACTCCTGGATTAAGCAAGTGCTTGAACGTCATCCGTATGCCATGGAAATTGCCGTTTTGGACCCAAGGGTTTTTGCCGATCCGTCTCTTGCCGAAAACATGTATCCGCCGCTAACGAAAGTGGTGAACGGCAAATATACATTCGAAAACAGTCGTGACACCCAAATTTTGGTTGACATGATGAAGAGTCCGACGGCGAAGGCTTATCGTGATAAAGGGACGTATAAAGTTTTTTCACCGATCAAGGAAGATCGTGTGCTATACATTGCGCTGGACTATGACAAAATGGCTTGGCCGATTTACCGGCATGCCATCATCATTGCGATTTCCGGATTCGTCTCGCTGATCGCGCTTTTCATGTTGACCGCCAGCTTTTTTAGCCGGATCTATTCGAACATACAGAAGATCATGAAACAAATTGCTCGTCTCGAGGCCGGGGACATTACCGCAAAGAGTGAACTGAAGGATAAAGGCGAATTGGGAAGCCTGTCGGAAAGTGCGAATAAGATGGTCGACAGCCTAAACCATGTTTTGACGGATACATATGACACAGCGACCCGGGCCCAAAGGCTTGCCTTCATGCTTGAAACGGAATCCAATCAATCGGTGGAAAAGGCCTTTACGTTATCTATGGAAAACACCTCCAAAGTGAGGGGATCCGTCGAGGAAGTTTATTATTTCCTGGATCAAATAAAGGAACATCTCGAAGCACAAGATCACGCGAAATCTCGGGAACTGCTGGAGAAGGTAGAACAGATACGCGATATCGCGAAAGAGAGATCGAATAGCACGACAGACATCACGATTACGTTGTCCGACTTGTTTAAGTCCTTGCATGCCCAATCTACTGAGTTGTCCGACATATCGGGCGATCTGCTGGAGAAACTTGCGAAATTCAAACTGTAAAACAAAGAGAAATAGACAGGAGGGATGAACGGATGCCCTTGCATATCGAAGAACAACAGAAGGGTCACACTTTGGTTCTTAAGCTGGCCGGTGTCATGGATTATTCCACCATTGACGGATTCGAGCCCAGTATACCGGAGAAAACCGGCGAAGTTGTGGTTGATTTTTCGGCGCTGGATTTCATTGACTCCACCGGAATTGGAGCCATTTTGCTCATCATCCACAGCGCTCATGAACAAGATGCTGCCGTTAAATTTACAGGTCTCGACGATAACATCAAAGAATTATTCGACACGGTGGGCGTTTTTCGAATTCTGGAGTCCCTTCGCAAGAGGGGGCGCTAAATGCATGCCGGAAACCAAATCCCAATCGTTTGACGAATCCCAGTCTGCGCCCATGCATAAAGCGCTGCAGCGCGAGATTCAATTGGCACGCAATATTCAAATGAAGCTCTTGAACGGCGAAAAGCCCGAACTGCCAACCGGCGAAGTATCGGGCATCTCCATCCCCGCCCGGCTGATCGGCGGAGACTATTTCGATTTTTATCCGCTCGGGGACGGCCGGATTCGCATCCTCATCGGGGATGTCATGGGCAAAGGAATTCCGGCGGCGATGCTGATGATTCTGACCAGGGGGGCATTCCGCAGCGCGGCGGGAGCGGCCCAAGGTCCGGGTCAAACGCTCACGATGATGAATGACGCAATCTATAAGGATCTTCGAAAGCTGGGATCTTTCGTGACGATTTTTTGCGCGGATTGGGAGCCGGCGACCGGTACTTTCGTGTATGCCAACGCCGGCCACAGTATGCCGATTGTGGTCCGCTCCGACGTGGGCACCGTCACGCTTCCGGTTTTGAAGGGTGTCATGATCGGGGGATTGCCGGGACAAATTTACAAGGAAAAAACCTCGCACATTCAAAGGGACGATCTCGTGTTCTTGTATACCGACGGCATCGTGGAAGCGCAAAATGCCCAGGGAGAGATGTTCAAATTGGACCGGCTTTCTGGAATTCTTGTAGAACAAAGCCGTCAAACGGCAGAGGCCATCCAAAACGCGGTGGTCGAAAAAGTGAATGAATTTACGAAAGGTTTACCCCAAAAGGATGACATTACGATGGTGATCCTGAAAGCGGATGGCGATCAACGGGGTGTCTAACTGCATGACCATGAGTCAGGAGGTGAGTTTTCATGGCACCGCAGGGAAAAAGTATCATTTCCAAGGGGAAGACAGTCAAAGAAGCCGTGAAGCTGGCATTGAATCTGTTGAACGAAACGATAGATCAGGTAGAGATTGAGATTATCGAAAACGAATCGAAAGGAATTCTGGGGTTGGGTGCAAGACCGGCGGTCGTACGGGTGACGGCGGGAAAGGCCGATTTCCGAGAGACGGATCCCGAACAGGAGGTTCGGAATCTGACATTGCCGGAGCAAGCTTCGATTGCTGCGCTTCTTCAATCAAAGCAGCTGGTTAAACCTCCGGAACCCGAGGATTTGTCGGGCAAAGTGTGGGTAACGAACGGGCGGATTCACTGTAAGGACGCGCCGGATAAGTATCCCCTGCTATCGCCGGGGAAAGACGTGCGGTTGTATAAAAATAACGAGCTCGCGGAGAAAACGGTCATTATCAAACAAAGCGACGATCTGAGGGTGGAACTCGAAGAAGACGTGCAAGCGCCCGAATGGGAACTCCAGATCAGCCCGGACAAAATGGAGGCGTCCTTAAAGATCGTTCCCGGTTTTCGAATGGAACGCAAGCTAAAGGACAAAGCCCCGGATTCTTATATCCAACTCGAAATCGTAGAAAAGAAGACGGTTGTGACCGATATCGACACCAGGCAGGTCACGGAAAAACTCAGGGAGATCGGGGTCGTTTACGGGGTTGACTATACCGAAGTCGCCAAGGCTTGCGCGTGCGTTCATCCGGGAACGTTTGTCATTGCGCGGGGGACTCCCCCAACGCCAGGTACACATGGGCATTTCGTTCCGCTGAAAGAGGTCGAAATCAAGAAGGGATTAAAAGAACGTACGGACGGCACAGTGGATTACCGGGAGTTTCAAGAGTTTCCATCCGTCGAACGCGGACAAGTGTTAGGGATGATTGAACCGCCCGTACCCGGAACGCCCGGGACCACGGTCACCGGAGAAGTGGTTGTTCCTCCCGAAGTTTTTCCTCTTGTTTTGAACGAAGGCATCGGCGTTCTGGTGCTGGAAGACGGATCGAGGGTTATCGCCACGGAGGCGGGACAACCGGAAATCAAGTTGAAGGGAAGGACGGCCAGAATTTCCGTTGTTCCTAAGCTGCTCATCGGGAAGGATATCGATCTTGAAGTCGGGAACATCCGCTATGTCGGAGATGTGGAAGTTTTGGGCTCGGTCCAAGAGGGCATGCTCGTTGAGGCGATGGGCAATGTATGGGTTCATCAAAATGTCCATTCGGCGAAAATCAGCTCCGGTGGCTCCGTTGTTGTAAAGAACAATATTATCGGAAGCGAAATCACCTCAGGGAAGAGCACTTTGCTGCTCGCCGAGCTCCATGAAATTTTGGGGGCTCTGATTCCGCAATTAAGACAAATGGAAGCCGCCATTAAACAGCTCCAGACGGTTTCGGCATTTAAAGTCTCATCCTTCTCCAGGTCAGGATTGGGGTCTTTGATCAAAATATTGTGCGATGGAAAGTTTAAATCGTTTCCGGTGATCATGACTTCGTTCATTCAGAAGATCGACAGCGGAGCCGACATTCTGGACGCCGATTGGCTGCAGCTGCGGGAGCAATTACATAAGGGCTTCGTCATGATGAATGCTTCGAATTTGGCGTCGGTCGAAGATTTTAGCCGACTGACAGACACGGTAGAACAACATTATATCCTGAGTCGCGACAGCGACGACGAGTCCGATTGTTTCATCAAAGCCGGCTATGTTCATAACAGTGAGCTGTACTGCAGCGGAGACATCAGCATTTCGACACGGGGGACGTACCATTCGAAAGTTCGCGCAGCCGGAAGCATCGATGTGGAAGGCGTTGTCCGCGGAGGAGAAATTCATGCCTCCAAAGGGGTGAGGATCGGGGAAGCGGGAACCAGAGGCGGCGTGGGTACCAAGATCGTCGTCCCCGATCGGGAAACGATTCAGATTGAAATGGCCATGGAAGGCACGATCATTCAAGTCGGCAAACGGATGCATAAATTTTCGGTACAGACGCCCAATGTGACCGCACGTCTAGGGGACGACGGATTATTGATCATTGGCTGAAAGGATGCTTGTCTAATGTTTAAATATGAGCTTATAGATGAGGAAGCGACAACCGTGATCTCCTTTGAAGGGGACTTGGACATTGACGCGACTGAGCTGATGGAAGAAGAGATTGCCCCTAAGTTATACGACTGCAGCAACATCAAGATTGACTTTTCCAAGGTGCAGTTCGTCGATTCGTCGGGAATTGGTTTATTGATCACGCTGATTCACCATTTAAGGGAACGCGGGATCCGGGTTCGGATCTTTCATGTCAGCGACGAGGTCAGGATCGTATTCGAGATGCTTCAGCTTCCCGACATCATGGGGGCGGACGTGTTGCCGGAGTTTGAGCACAGTTGACCGCGCAGCAGTGAACAGATTGCATTTCATCTGCCAAGTATCGATGTGACAACATGGTTTTGGGTAAAGATCATTTATAGCGGTTCTTTCGCTTTTCTCCCCCTACCCGCGGGACGTAAAATGTAGATGTCGGGCCCGACGAATGAAGAGGAAAGGAGTGTGATCGAAGTGATCTACAACCATGAGGTGATCTCCGTCTAACGGAGATCACCATAAAGGGGAGGGGGCCGCAAGGCCTCCTCTTTTTCAGTAAATTTGGTAAATAATTCTTGTAACGCGAAATGGGTATCGCGTATACTCAAGAAGTGACTATTCAATCTAGGGGAAAGGGGTGTTTGACATGTTCAGTGCGGCTCGGGTGATGGAAACTTAACTGAATATCCCTTATACCCGGATACTTCCAAGCGAATAGGTTTCTTGGAGGCACGAATCCGCATTCGTGTTTTTTTATTTCCAAAATAACGATAAGGAGGACGAAAAACATGGTTTTAAACCAATCTGAAGCATCATTTTCAATTCGTAATATGTACGAGGAGGACGTTAAGCGTGATCTACAAAAACGGGAGAGATGTGCTTCCCCCTAGTTTGTTAAAAGAGCTTCAAAAATATATGCCGGGCGAACTGGTCTACATCCCTAAACCGAGCGAAAAACGCGCCAGTTGGGGAGAAGTCAGCGGAACCCGGAAGCTGCTGGCTGAACGCAATCAAGAGATCTACCGGTTCTATAAAGATGGATGGAGCATCTCGGAATTGGAACGCAAATATCATTTGTCCGGCGAAAGCATCCGCAAAATCATCGTGAAAACCCGCTGAAATGCCGAGCTCAGATGGAGGAGAACATGTCGATTCAGACGAATCTCCCGGAAGCGATTCGATCGAAGCTGTCCGGGGAACCGATTTTCAGCACGAAAACGGATTTGCAGCTGGATGGGCATTTTGGAGAGTTATGGGTCACGGTGACGGAGCGGGAAGTCTCCACTTGGCGTGCTGACGGTTCTTCCTGTTTGAACATTGCCGCCGGAGAATGGAAGGAAGCGCGGGCGGCAGGAGGAGTCGGAGGCGGCACGCTTGTGGCGGACACGCTGAACGGGCCGGTCGTGATTGCCAGATATACGGCAGCTTTATCTTCCGTGTTCGGCTATGCGGCCAAACTGTTGACCGCCATGTCCAAAAATGAAGAACGACCGGCGCTATCGGAAAAAGAGGTTCCGCGTTACTGCCCGACCTGCGGCAATCCTCTGATGGAAGGCACGCAAGTATGCGCGATCTGCAAAAGCAAAGGTAAAGTCATGGCGCGCATGCTGCGGTATGCCAAACCATACAAGAGCCGAATGATACTCGCCGCGGTGTTGCTGCTTTGTACAACCGTGGTGGAGCTCGTTCCGCCATTTTTGACGAAAGTCATGATCGATGACGTGCTGCAGCCGAAAACCGCAGGTTCCGCGCTGCTCTGGGTTGTACTCGGACTCGGCGCCACAATGCTCCTCATGGCTGCGATGCAAACGGTCCGCGGCTTGATCGGAGTTTGGGTCGGCTCCAAGCTGATGGGGGATTTGCGGGATGACATCTATAAATCGCTGATGCGGCTTTCTCTCGCGTTTTTCGACCGCAGACAGACTTCCCAGTTCATCGGACGGGTGAACAGCGATTCCGAGGCGATGCGGCAATTCATGACGGACGGAATCATCTGGGTGGCCGGCGAGTCGCTTCGGATCGTCGCTATATTCGCCATCATGTTCGGACTCGATTGGAAGCTGACCTTATTCGCGCTTCTTCCGATGCCCGTGATGGTGCTCACTTCCCTGAAAATATGGCCGAAAATCGGCCGGCGGTGGTACCAGCAATGGAGATCCATTTTCCGCTTAAATGTGCTGGTCGGCGATTCGCTGCAGGGGATTCGTGTGGTGAAAGCTTTCGGCCAAGAGAAGACGGAAATATCCCGTTATTCCGATGCCAACCGTGAGCTGGTGCGCCACAATATCCGTATTGAGGGTTTGTGGCAGCTCATGTTCCCACTGTTCGCGTTCATTGCCGGGATCGGGACGCTGCTCATTTGGTATAACGGCGGCTCCCAGGTGATCGGGAATCAGCTGCAGCTCGGTACGCTGATGGCCTTGATCGCCTACCTGACGATGCTGTTCGGGCCGCTTCAATGGGTCAGCCAAATGATCAACTGGGCGAGTCACGCGATTTCGGCGGCGGACCGGGTATTTGAAATTATGGATACCCCATCCGATGTGCCCGAAGCGATCGACCCGGCGCCAATCGGGGTGATCCAGGGTCACGTTGTGTTCGACAACGTGACTTACGGCTATGAAAAACATCATCCCGTGCTAAAAGGCATTAACCTGCAAGTTCAGGCCGGTGAAATGATCGGGTTGGTCGGGCATTCCGGAGCGGGTAAGTCCACGTTCATCAATTTGATTTGCCGCTTTTACGATACGGATGAGGGCCGAATTACGATCGACGGAACGGACCTGCGCGGCATTAGCCAAACCGACCTTCGCAAGCAAATCGGCGTGGTGCTGCAGGAAACCTTTTTGTTTGACGGCACGATCGCCGAAAATATCGCCTATTCCAAGCCGGACGCCACGCCGGAGGAAATCATGCGGGCGGCCAAAATCGCCAATGCGCATGATTTCATCGTGCAGCTGCCGGACGGCTACGATACCCGGGTCGGAGAACGGGGACACCGGCTGTCCGGCGGAGAGAAACAGCGGGTCGCCATTGCGAGGGCCATTATCCACGATCCCCGTATCTTAATTTTGGATGAAGCGACCGCTTCCGTGGATACGGAAACGGAACGCCAAATTCAAGAGGCAATTTCGCGGCTCGTGAAAGGTCGTACCACTTTCGCGATTGCCCACAGGCTCTCCACGCTCCGCAATGCGGACCGGCTCGTCGTACTGGATAAGGGGAAAATCGTGGAGGTCGGAACGCACGAAGAGCTGCTGGACCTTGAAGGCGGCTATTATCGTAAGCTGGTCGACGCACAAACCGAACTGTCCAAGATCCGGGGGGTGGAAGGTTGATGAACGATCCTTACGATATCCGGATTATCGAGCCCGACAGCCTATTCTTCAGCCGGGGACCGGGCGGGGTGTTCCAAGGTGTTATCGACGGGAAAACGTTTGAGGAGCTGGTCGTCTTCCGGACGTTCCCGTTTCTATATCCTAACCGGTTCATCTCCATCCGCAATCCGAAGAACGAGGAGATCGGGATCATCCGGGACATCTCGCAGTTGGATACGGAAAGCGCAAGCGAAATCGAAAGAGAGCTGCAGTTCCGCTATTTCCTGCCACGGGTGACGCGGGTGGACAGCGTCAAGCAGAAAAACGACCTGTGGCTGTGGGAATTGCAAACGACTCTCGGACCGACTCGCCTCGCCATGCGCAACCTTCACGAGCATATGCAGTTTCCGGGCGGAGGACGCATCATTTTAACGGATATGAACGGCCGCAGGTGCGAAATACCGGATTGGAAAGCGCTCGACAATCACAGCAGAATGCAGCTTACGGACGTGATATAAGCTTTGATATTTAAAACACCGACTTTTCTGAATAGAAAGGTCGGTGTTAGTTTTCTTATCTCAATGTTTTTAATGCGCCGCTCCACGCGATCACTTGATCGAACATTGCGTTCACGTTATTTAGATGTAATTCCTGCGGTTTGAACACTGTACCATTTTCAAAGTCTGTAAATAAGGACAAAGTCGGGTGTACACGAACGTCCGCAATCATTAATTCACCCATAATGCCGCGCAAATGTTCCGCCGCACGAGCACCGCCTGTTGAACCGTAGCTTACGATTCCTGCTGCCTTGTTGTTCCATACTTCTCGCGCGAAATCCAAAGCATTCTTCAATGCTCCCGTAATACTGTGGTTATACTCTTGAACGATGAACACAAACCCATCCAAGTTGGCAAGTTTTTGATTCCAAGCCGCAATACCCGGCTCAGTCCCATCGGTTGTTCCCAAGAATGGCAATTGATAATCCGCAATATCTACAATTTCATAATTTGCATCCCCGCGTTTGTCAGCGATTCCCTTAACCCACTCTCCAACCTGCGGGCTCACACGTCCTTCGCGAGTGCTTCCTAAAATAATGCCAATGTTTAGCTTTTCCATTGTTGTATCCTCCTTGGATGTATTGCCGAATAGTTTGTCCAAAAATCCCATGTCGCGCACCACCTGTACAATTTATTTACTTGTTTCTTTCCGAACAATAGGAGCGACCTCGGCCGCTAACAATTCAATTCCTTCAGCTACCTTACGAAAGGGCAATCCGCCGATATCGATCTGAGCAATAAAGCGCTTATGACCAAAAATTTCGTGTTGATGAAGGATCTTCTCCACGATCTGCTGCGGGCTGCCTACGAATAAGGCTGTACCCGGATCTGTCATATGTTCAAAATCAGCGCGTGTTATTTTATAACTCGACATCCCGCGTTGACGGTTCACATAAGACCAATAATTTGAATAGTAGGGATAAAATTCGTCCTTTGCTTGCTGTGTAGTCTTTGCAATGTAGCCATGACCTGTCACGCCTACTTTCAAGTTTTCAGGCTTATGACCAGCTTTTAGGCCCGATTGTCTGTATGCTTCAACCAAAGGCATAAACCGCAGCGGATCACCGCCGAGCATCGCGATTGCCATGCCCACACCTAAACTTCCAGCGCGCGCTGCGCTCTCTAATGTTCCCCCCACACCGACCCAAATGGGTATCTCTCTTTGCACAGGCCGGGGCGCAATTTCAGCATTTCTTAGTGATGGTCGAAAGTGACCGTCCCATGTGATTTTTTTATTTTGGTTAAGTTTTAAAAATAAATTCAGATGTTCAGAAAATAAAGCGTCATAATCGTTTAAGTCATAACCGAAAAGAGGAAAAGATTCCACGAATGCCCCTCGTCCGGCGATAATTTCCGCACGTCCTTCCGAGATCAAATCCAACGTGGCAAAGTCTTCGAACAATCGAACGGGATCGACTGTACTGAGCACGGTTGTTGTACTTGTCAGCTTGATTCGCTCGGTGACCTGGGCAATTGCCGCCAAAATAACCGGAGGAGCTGACACGGCGTAGTCTAACCGATGATGTTCGCCAACTCCAAAAACATCCAGTCCAGCTTCATCCGCAAGTTTTGCGGCTTCAACGATTTCTTTAACCCTTTGCTTTGCACTTATCGTTTGTCCGGTATGAGGATCAGGTCCTAGATCTGCAAGCGTGTAAAGACCAATTTCTATTCCAGAATTCATAAGTCGTACCCCCGCTCCATAACGACCCTCCGGTTAAACCAGCAAGAGGATTCGATTACCGGATGGATCACTTGTCATAAATGCACCATTTTCTTCTGTGACGGATGCACCCATACTTTGCAAATTGGCTACAGCGCGATCTCTTGCCGGACCATTGGGATAAATTAAGGTAAACGATTTAAGACCGACACTGTTTTCCGACGGTTGGGGTGCCCCTACACCGTTCCACGTATTCAATCCAATGTGGTGATGGTATTTTCCAGTCGAAATGAAAAGCGCCTGAGGCCCAAATCGGTTCACAACTTCGAAGCCAAGCCCCTTGATATAAAAATTTTCTGTCTTGGTTAATTCCGAAACATGCAAATGGATATGCCCCATCACGGTATCAGCCGGCAGCCCATTCCATGTCTGCTGGTTCACCCCCGAAAGAAGATCCCTGAAATCCAGGGGGTCAACCGCCATTTGCACGTCGCCATTCTTCCATTTCCATTCCGAAGGATCTCGGTCCCTATAAATTTCAATTCCATTTCCATCCGGATCGGACAAGTAAAGAGCTTCGCTGACCAAATGGTCGGAAGAACCCAACCGCAGCCCCATATTAGCAAGATGAACGACAATCTGAGCCAAATCGGAACGAGTCGGAAGGAGAATGGCGAAATGGTACAGCCCCGTCGTTCTTCCCTGCATGGGTACAACATGATCCGGTTGTTCGATGGATAACAGAACCGTTTTTCCATCTGCCGTAAGGTTAGCTGACTTTTCTGTTTGTTCCAGGACCTTAAAGCCGATAACTTCTTGATAAAACTTCAAAGAACGTTCTAAGTTTTGAACCTTAAGGTTCACTTGCCCGACATAAGTGTTGGGTTCACGATGAAAATTCATGAAAATTCCCCTTTTTAAGAAATATTTGAGCGAAAAAGCACATTTTCTAATGCCCAGTAAGATTTGTTCTTCAAGGCAAGATAGATGGAAATTACGAATAAAGCCAACTCAAGCTCATAACCAGCCATTTGTCCATTGCCAAGGAACCCGACAGCAAGTTTTACCTTAAGCGTTGCAACAGCCATAATAATCGCGAATAAACCGGCGAAAACTCTTGTTCCAAGCCCTAATACCATCGCGATGCCGCCAAATAGTTCAATCAAAGCGACAAGGTAAGCGGCAAAGCCAAATATACCTAAACTGTCAAAAAAGTCCACGGTATTCGCAATTCCGCCTTGGAATTTGGAAAACCCGTGTATGAAGAAAGTGAGACCTAAAAACACCCTCAATAATGTCAATCCGACAGCTTCTTTTCTTACCATTTGCTAAGCACTCCTTCTTTATGATGAATTCTTGTTGTCTAACCGAATCATCGAATGACGAGATTCAATTTTTCAGTTAGTTACTTTATGTAAGTTATTTTATAAATGAAATTGAATTACGTCAAGTATGTATATTGTAAAAAGTAATGGTATTACTTTTCGAAGGTGGTATAATAGAAAAAGGAAGGAGTGATTCTAATTGGATAAATCGATTTGTCCGAGGTTTGATAAAGCCATGAGTTTAATAAGCCAAAGATGGATTGGGCTGATTATTTATCAGTTGTTATCCGGTCCTCAACGGTTTTGTAATATTGAAGCTGCGATCGGAGTAAGCGGCAAGGTTCTTTCGGAGAGGCTAAAGGATTTGGAGAATGAAGGAATTGTAAAACGGGAAATTTATCCGGAAACTCCTGTTCGGATTGAATATTCCTTAACCGATAAAGGATTAGCTTTCGAACCCGTTTTGAGGGATATTGAAAATTGGTCCCAAAGCTGGCTAGAGGCAGAATCGCAATAAAAAGAGCAGCCGGCTGTCAGCCAACTGCCCTTTTTTTTGCCCAAAGCAATCTTTATTTCGATCAGGCCAAAGCTTTCTTAAGCTCTTCCGTCAGCAGAGGCACGACTTCGAACAGGTCTCCCACGATGCCGTAGTCTGCAACTTTGAAAATCGGTGCTTCCGGATCTTTGTTGACTGCGATGATGATGCGCGACTGGCTCATGCCGGCGAGATGCTGGATGGCGCCGCTGATGCCGCAGGCGATGTAGATTTCCGGCGTCACCACTTTGCCCGTTTGCCCGATTTGCATCGCATAGTCGCAGTAGCCGGCGTCGCAAGCGCCGCGGGAAGCGCCGACCGCAGCGTTCAATACTTCCGCCAGCTGCTCCAGCGGCTTGAATCCGTCGGCGCTCTTGACGCCGCGGCCGCCGGAGACGACGATTTTGGCTTCCGTCAGGTCGACCTTGCCGGACGTTTTGCGCACCACGTCTTTGACGACCGAGCGCAGCGTGCCCGGAGCCGTGAAGTCTTTCTTCACGATCTCGGCGGAGGAGCCGGCGGGCAGTGCGGCGGCGAAGTTGTTCGGCCGCACCGTTACGACTTGCGGGCCTTCCACAAAGCTCTTCTTCTCGAATACTTTGCCCGCATAGAGAGGGCGATTGTACAATACGCCGGTGCCGGATTTCTCGACGCCGATGACGTCGGAAATTTGTCCGGCCTTCAAGAAAGCCGCCGCCATCGGCGCCAGATCACGGCCGGCCGCCGTATGTCCGAAGAACACCGCATGCGGCTGCAGTGAACCTAACACCTCTTTCAACGCCGCGAAGTACGTTTCCGAATTGTACGTTTCGAGCGCCGCATCATCCACCACGACGACCTGGCCGCTCACGTACTGCGCCAGCTCATCGGACAGAGAAGCAACTTGATGACCGAGCAGAACCGCCGACACCGTATCCCCGTCATCCTTCACCGAAGAGACGGCTTGAACGGCTTCCAATGTGACATGCCGCAGCTTGCCTCCGCGGACTTCCGCCACCACTACATATGATTTGCCCATCCGATATTCCTCCCCGTGGATTAGATGACCTTCGCTTCGGTACGCAGCAGGTTCACGAGCTCGGCAGTCTGCGAACTCAGATCGCCCTTCAGAATTTTGCCCGCTTTGCGCTCAGGAGGAAGCGAGAGAGAATCCCGCCTGGTCCGAGGCGCGATGTCTGCCGCCGCAACGCCGATCTCGTCAAGTCCCAACTGCTGAAACGGTTTCTTCTTCGCCTTCATGATGCCCGGCAGCGACGGGTAGCGCGGATCGTTAAGCCCTTGCTGGGCGGTAAACAGAGCAGGGAGAGAGACCTCCAAAGTTTCCGTATCCCCTTCGGCGTCCCGCTGTACGACCGCTTGACCACCGTTCACATCCAACTTTGTAATGGAGGAAGTATGCGGAACGCCCAGCAATTGCGCAAGACGTACAGCGACTTGTCCGCTTCCGTTGTCGATCGAGAAGTTGCCTCCGAGGACGAGATCGTATGATTGCTTGCTCATAAAAGCGGCTAATACTTGAGAGACGCTAAATTCGTCATGCCCGATTCGGTCGTCCGAAATAAGCACGGCCTCGTCGGCTCCCATCGCCAGCGCAGTACGCAGCGCTTCCGCGGCGCGTTCGGGCCCGACAGATACCGCGACGATATTGCCCCCGTGTTGCTCCTTCTGCCGGATCGCTTCCTCCACCGCGTACTCGTCGTACGGATTGATCACGAACTTCACGCCATCGTCGGACACTTCTCCATTTTTCAGGACGATTTTCTCCTCGGTGTCGAACGTTTGCTTCAAAATGACATAAATATTCATGCGGCAAGCTCCTCTCCCTGGATTATTTCAAGCCTTTCAAGAAAAACTCGACGGTTTTGTCGACTTGCGCCGATAGGGAATACTTGCGCCCCGAGATGAGCCACGAGGTGACCACTTCATCCATCGCGCCGAACAACAGCAGCCGGGTGAGCTTGATGTCGAGGTCGGCCCGGAACGTGCCTTCCTTGACCCCTTGCTCCAAAATATGCTCGATCAGCTCGATGTAGGGCTTCACCGCCAATCCGATCGCTTTGCGGAGTTCCAGCGAGCTTTGTCTTAACTCGATCTGCGTCACATAGGCGAGATCGACGTTTTGCTCCAGCTGCGTGTAATGGATCTCGCACACTTTGTGCAGCGCCTCGTCGGCCGAATTCGTCTCGCGAATGCTTTGGTTGAACATGTCGACCAGATCGCCGAGCCGGTCCTGGAACAGCGAAATCAGGATATCTTCTTTGTTTTTGAAATAAAGATAAATGGTACCGTCGGCAACCCCCGCCTCCTTGGCGATTTTGGAAACCTGGGAACCGTGAAAACCGTTTTCGGCGATGACCTTCTGCGCGGCATCCAAAATCTGTACATATTTTTCCTGCTTCCTACTTGCCATGGTGTCACCTCAAGTGATAAAATTCATGGTAACTGAATGAATACTCATTCATTTTTCTCCATCTTACTGGGAAACGGTGCTTGAAGTCAATGTTTTCCCAATAAGATTTTTATGAAAAGACTTTGCAACCGCTTACTTTCGCAGGAGAGAAAGGAAGGGTGGGACGATGGTCGGGCAGACGGTGAATCTTTTGTTGTTCTTGGCGGTGACCGGGTACGGCCTGTATTTGTTTTATAAGACGGTTTACCATCGCTGGCTCTATGTAAAGCTCGGGCAGCCGTCGGACTTCAAGGAGATGGGCAAGGGCAGATGGGCCGAGTTCCTCTCGCAAGTGTTCGGGCAAAAGAAGCTGCTCAAGGATCCGAAAAGCGGCATGATGCACATCGTCGTTTTTTACGGATTCATCATCCTCCAGTTCGGCGCATTGGATCTCATCATCAAAGGATTGACCGGCGGGCGGCACCATCTTCCGGTTCCGGGGTATGAAGTGTTTGGGCTGCTTCAAGAGATTACGGTGTTCCTGATTCTTGCGGCCATAGCGTACGCCGGATACAGAAGGTATGGGGAGAAGCTGGCGCGGCTCAAGAAGGGCTGGAAGCCGAGCATTGTCCTCTATTTGATTTTCTTCTTGATGCTGTCCGTGCTCTTGTCGCTCGGAATGGAACGCGTCTGGCTCGGGCTGGAATCGTCCGGGTACGCTCCGATCTCGTCGGGGATCGCGGCGGTTTTCCAAGGCGTTTCCACGAATGCGGCGCACGCGCTGTTCATGGTCTTTTGGTGGGCGCACTTGCTCATTTTGCTGTCGTTCCTCGTGTACGTACCGCAGTCGAAGCATTTCCATATCATCACGGCTCCGGTCAACATCTGGTTCCGCCGCAAGGAGCCGGTGGGCCGCCTGAGAAAGCTGGATCTTGAAAATGAAGAGGCGGAATCGTTCGGGGTCGGGAAGATTGAGGATTTTACGCAGAAACAGATGATGGACTTCTACGCCTGTGTGGAATGCGGCCGATGCACGAACGTGTGCCCGGCTTCCAATACAGGCAAAGTGCTGTCGCCGATGCATCTGATCACCAAACTGCGTGATCATCTGCAGGAGAAAGGCGCGGCGGTAACGGGCAAGACTCCGTGGGTGCCGGAATTCGTATTCGCCGGCGGCAGCAGCGCTCACGCGTTCGATACGTCGTCCGCTCATGAAGTGGAGTGGAACCTGGACGGCATCACGGACATTCGCCCGACACTGGCTTGGCAGAAGCATACATGGGTGGAGCAGCGGAAGAAGCCCGAGGAGCTGGAACTGATCGGCGATGTGATGACGGAAGACGAAATTTGGGCGTGCACGACTTGTCGCAACTGCGAAGACCAATGTCCGGTAGGCAACGAGCATGTGGACAAAATCGTCGATCTCCGGCGTCATCTGGTTCTTATGCAGGGAAGCATGCCGCATGAAGGCCAGCGCGCGCTGCAAAACATCGAGCGTCAGAGCAATCCGTGGGGCTTGAACCGCAACGACCGGGCCAAGTGGACGGGAGAAGTTGAAGGCGTGCAAGTGCCAACGGTGAAAGAGAACCCGGATTTCGAGTACTTGTTCTTCGTCGGCTCGATGGGCTCTTACGATTTGCGCAGCCGCAAAATCTCTCGTGCGTTCGCTCGGCTGTTGAACGAATCGGGCGTCAGCTTCGCCATTCTCGGCAACGAGGAGAAGAACTCGGGCGACACGCCGCGCCGTATGGGCAATGAAATGCTGTTCCAGCAGCTTGCCATGGAGAATATCGCGACGTTCCAAAGATACGGCGTTCGCAAAATTGTGACCGCATGTCCTCATACGTTCAACACGTTCAAAAACGAGTATCCGGAATTCGGACTCGAAGGGGTGGAGGTTTACCATCACACCCAGCTGCTCGACCGCCTGATCAAGGAAGGCAAGCTGAACCCGAAGCACGAGGTGAAGGAGCGCATCACCTACCATGATTCCTGCTACCTCGGCCGCTACAACAATGTGTACGACGAACCCCGCAACGTGCTCCGGGCGATCCCGGGTGTGGAGCTGGCGGAAATGGAGCGCTCCCGCGAGAACGGAATGTGCTGCGGAGCCGGCGGCGGCATGATGTGGATGGAAGAGAAGTCCGGCAAGCGGGTGAACCTGGCCCGCACCGAGCAAGCGCTGGCCGTCAATCCGACCGTTATCAGCAGCGCTTGTCCTTATTGCCTCACCATGGTGGAGGACGGCACGAAGATGAAGGAAGTCGAGGAAAGCGTCAAGGCAAGGGATATCGCGGAGATTTTGGAGCAGTCCGTATTCGGCGACCGCCCGCTCCGCTCCGATAATCGAATTGAACTGGAGGTCACGACCTAATGAACAAACCGATTCGCAAAGCGGCCGTAATCGGCTCGGGCGTTATGGGCTCCGGCATCGCCGCCCATCTGGCCAATGTCGGTATTCCTTGTCTGTTGCTCGACATGGTGCCGAAGCAGCTGACGGACGAAGAAACGGCCAAAGGCTTGTCGCTGGAACACCCGGCGGTGCGCAACCGTTTGGCTGCAAGCGCCATTGCCAAGCTGACCAAGACGAAGCCGGCTCCGCTGTACGACGACTCGTTCGCAGCACGCATCACCCCGGGCAACCTGGAAGATCATTTGGCGCAAATTGCGGATGTGGATTGGGTTATCGAAGTGGTCGTCGAGAATTTGCAGGTCAAAAAGGAACTGCTGCGCAAAGTCGAACAGCACTGGAAGCCCGGTACGGTGGTCTCCTCCAACACGTCGGGCATCTCGATCAACGCGATGTCGGCGGACTGCAGCGACGAGTTCCGGAAACATTTTATGGGCACGCATTTTTTCAATCCTCCGCGTTATATGAAGCTTCTTGAAATCATTCCCGGCGAACGTACGGATCGTGACCTGGTCGGCCGGATGAAAACCTTCTGCGAAACCGTACTCGGCAAAGGCGTCGTGCTGGCGAAGGATACGCCGAACTTTATCGCAAACCGGATCGGTACTTATGGCTTGTTGATCACGCTGCAAGAGATGCTGGACAAAGGTTACACGGTGGAGGAAGTGGACGCCGTGACCGGTCCCGCCATGGGACGGCCGAAAAGCGCCACCTTCCGCACGCTCGATCTTGTCGGGCTGGACACGTTCGTGCATGTCGCGGATAACGTATATGCCAACGTGGCGGACGCGGCAGAGAAGAAAGCGTTCGAGTCGCCGGAAGTGCTGAAGAGCATGGTGGCCAAAGGCTGGCTGGGAGAGAAGTCCGGACAAGGCTTCTATTTGAAGCGGAAAGGTTCGAACGGCAGCGAAATCCACTCTCTAAATCTTCAGACCATGGAATACCAGCCGCAGAAGAAGGCATCATCCGGCTCGCTCGAAGCTGCGAAGCTGGCCAAAGGCGCCCGGGAGAAAACGAAGGCGCTCATCACCGGCGGGGACCGCTACTCGGATCTGGCCTGGAATATTATGAAACAGGTGCTCGTGTATTCCGCAGAGAAAGTGGGCGAAATCGCCGATTCGATCCAGGAGATCGACGAGGCCATGAAGTGGGGCTTCAACTGGGAGATGGGCCCGTTCGAGACATGGGACGCCATCGGCTTGGTCAAGTCCGTGGAGAAGATGGAGAAAGAAGGCTTGTCCGTTCCCGCTTGGGTGAAGGATTGGATATCGCAAGGGAACACCTCGTTCTACCGCAAAGATAACGGCAGCTTGTTCTACGTGCATGGCGGTCAATACAAACAAGTCGAAGAGCGCCCGGAAGTGATTTCGCTGCGTACGCTGAAGGAACAGAACCGCGTCGTGAAATCGAACAGCGGCGCAAGCCTGATCGATCTCGGCGACGGCGTGGTCTGTCTGGAATTCCATTCGCCGAACAATGCGATCGGGGCCGACATCCTGACGATGATTCAGCAAAGCGTGGATGAAGTTCGCACGAACTTCGAGGGCATGGTCGTCGCCAACCAGGGCCGCAACTTCTGCGTCGGCGCGAACCTGATGCTGCTGCTGATGGAAGCGCAGGACGAAGAATGGGACGAAGTGGATGCGATTATCCGGATGTTCCAGAATACGATGTACAAGTTGAAGCGGCTCGAGAAGCCCGTTGTGGCGGCTCCGCACCGCATGACGCTCGGAGGCGGCGTGGAAGCGTGCATGCCGGCCGATCAAGTGATTGCATCTGCCGAAACCTACTACGGTCTGGTCGAAGTCGGAGTCGGTCTGATTCCGGCGGGCGGCGGCTGTAAGGAGATGGCGCTGCGGGTCAGCCAGCACGTGCGCCATCCGGATGCGGATTTGCAGCCGTTCATCAATCAAGTGTTCGAAACGATCGGCATGGCGAAGGTGTCGACGAGCGGACACGATGCCAAGCGCTTGGGCTATTTGCGGCCGACGGATCGCGTGCTCGCCAACCAGGATCACTTGATTTACGAAGCGAAGCAAGCGGTGCTGCGGATGGCGCAGGCCGGTTACGAGCCGATCCGCGAAGAGAAAATCCGCGTCGTCGGATCCGAAGGCAAAGCGGTCCTGCAGCTTGGCGCCATCGCGATGAAGGAAAGCGGATATATCAGCGACCATGACCTGCTCATCGCCAAGAAGCTGGCGCACGTGCTGGCGGGCGGCGATGTGCCGGCCGGTTCGTTGGTGACCGAGCAATACATGCTCGACTTGGAGCGGGAGGCTTTCCTCAGCTTGACCGGAGAGCCGCGAACGCAGCAGCGCATGCAGCACATGCTGACCAAAGGCAAAGCGCTTCGCAACTAACATCCCGGGGAGGGTGAGAATCCGATGAAAGAAGCTGTGATCGTATCCGTCGCGCGAACCGCGGTCGGCAAGGCCAAGAAAGGCAGCCTGGTCCAGACGCGGGCGGACGACTTGGGCAAAATCGTGCTCGAAGAAGTCGTGAAGCGGGCGCCGGGTTTAAGAAAAGAAGACGTAGAAGACGTCATCATCGGCTGCGCAATGCCGGAAGGCGAGCAAGGTTTGAACTTTGCACGCATTATGTCTCTGTATGCGGGGTTCCCGAACACGGTTCCTGCGCTGACGATTAACCGGTTTTGCTCGTCCGGGCTGCAATCGATCGCGTTCGCTGCCGAACGGATCATGCTGGGCCATGCGGATGTGGTGATCGCCGGCGGCGTGGAAAGCATGAGTCATGTGCCGATGACAGGATTCAAAGTGTCGCCGAACCCGAAGATCGTGGAGGAAATGCCGGAAGTCTACATCGGCATGGGACACACCGCCGAGAACGTCGCTTCGCGGTTCAACATCTCGCGCGAGGATCAGGATCGTTTTGCTGCGCGCTCGCACGAGAAAGCGGCCCGCGCGATTGCGGAAGGCAAGTTCAGGGACGAAATCGTTCCCGTGCATGCCGAGCTGAAGAGCGTGGATGATGCCGGCAAGGTGAAGACGAAGTCTTTCGTTTTCGATACGGATGAGGGCGTACGCCCCGACACGACGGTGGAAGGTTTGGCGAAGCTGAAACCGTCGTTTAAGGTAGTCGGCTCCGTAACGGCGGGCAACTCGTCGCAGATGAGCGACGGAGCAGCGGCTGCCGTGCTCATGAGCAAGGAAAAAGCCCAGGAGCTCGGGTTGAAGCCTCTTGCGACGTTCCGCTCCTTCGCGCTGTCGGGCGTGGAACCCGAGATTATGGGCGTCGGTCCGGTCAAAGCGATCCCGAAAGCGCTCAAGATGGCCGGCATCACGCTGGATGACGTGAAGCTGTTTGAAATCAACGAAGCGTTCGCTTCCCAGTGCGTGCACATCATTCGCGAGCTGGGGATCGACGAAGAGAAAGTGAACGTGAACGGCGGCGCGATCGCCCTTGGACACCCGCTCGGATGCACGGGAACGAAGCTTTCGGCTACTTTAATTCACGAGCTTCGCCGCCGGGGAGGCGGGTACGGAGTTGTGTCGATGTGTATCGGCGGAGGTATGGGCGCTGCGGGCGTTATTGAGGTTCACGCGGAATAAAATCTACCATTCGGGAACAGGGAGAGGAAACGAATGAGCAAAGTGCTGAATGAGAAAGTGCTGGGCGGAAGCTTCATCATCGAAGATCTCGACTACCGGAAAATCGTGACGCCGGAAGATTTCACGGAAGAGCAGCGCATGTTCGGCGACACGGCCTATGACTTCGTGCAAGGAGAAATCGCTCCCCATGACGAGGAAATCGAGAAGCTGAACTACGAGCTCACGGTACAGAAGCTGCGCAAAGGCGGCGAGCTCGGCCTCCTCGGCGCCGACGTTCCCGAAGCTTACGGCGGCCTGGGTCTCGACAAAGTCAGCACCACGCTGATCAGCGAGCGCATGACGAAGGCGTCGGCGTTCGCACTGTCGGCGGGCGCCCATATCGGGATCGGAACGCTGCCGATCGTTTACTTCGGTACGGAAGAGCAGAAGCGTAAATATTTGCCGTCGCTCGCAACCGCCGAGAAAATCGCCGCCTATTGCTTGACGGAGCCTTCTTCCGGCTCGGACGCCCAAGGCGCCAAAACGACCGCCAAGCTGACCGAAGACGGCAAGTACTATGTGTTGAACGGAACGAAGCAGTTTATTACGAACGCGGGCTTTGCGGATATTTTCATCGTGTACGCCAAAGTGAACGGCACCGACTTCAGCACGTTCATCGTGGAACGGACGATGCCGGGCGTTTCGATCGGGCCGGAAGAGAAGAAGATGGGCATTAAAGGGTCCTCCACGTGCCCGCTCATTCTCGAAGACGTGCATGTGCCGGTGGAGAACCTGCTCTGGGAAGTCGGCAAAGGCCACTTGATCGCCTTCAACATTCTGAACATCGGACGCTTCAAATTGGCTTCCGGCTGCTTGGGATCCTCGAAGGACGCCATCGAGTATTCGTCGAAATACGCCAATCAACGGCAGCAGTTCGGCCGCAAAATTTCGTCCTTCCCGCTGATCGGCAAAAAGCTGGCGGAGATGAACATGCGGACGTTCGTGCTGGAAAGCGTGTTGTACCGGACGGCCGGACTTTTTGACGAAGGGTTGAAAGAAGTCGACCACGGCAGCGACAACGTCGGTTACCAGTCGGCGAAGGCGATTGCCGAATACCAGCTCGAGTGCTCCATCAACAAAGTGCTGGGTTCAGAAACGCTGGATTTCGTCGCCGATGAAGGCGTGCAAATTCACGGCGGCTACGGCTTCATTCAAGAGTACCGCATCGAACGGATTTATCGCGATTCCCGCATCAACCGCATTTTCGAAGGAACGAACGAAATCAACCGGCTGCTCATCCCCGGCGCTTTGATCAAACGGGCGATGAAGGGCGAGCTGCCGCTCATGCAGAAAGCGATGGCGCTGCAGTCCGAACTCATGTCTCTCGTACCGCAGCTGTTCGAAGGAACGCTGGAGCAAGAAGCGCACATGCTGTCGATGGCCAAAAAGATCTTCCTCATGGTCGGCGCTCAGGCGGTACAGAAGTACCAAATGAAGCTCGAGCAGGAGCAAGAAGTGCTCAGCCATTTGGCGGATATCATGATCGGCGTGTTCGCGATGGAAAGCGCCCTGCTGCGGACGCGCAAGCTGATCGACAAAGCCGGCGAGGAGAAAGCACGTAACGCGATCGACATGACTGTCGTCTATATTCATGAAGAATTTGCGCGGATCGAGAACTGGGCCAAAGAAGTGCTGGCCCATATGGAAGAGGGCGATATGCTTCGCACGCAGCTGTCGGTGCTGAAGAAGCTCACCCGCAAAACGCCGGTCGATACGATCGGTCTGAAACGTGATATTGCAGCCAGAGTAATCGAAGCGGAAAAGTACGTCGTATAACTCACTTTGTGAGATTGGGGTGCCGGCCATGCCGAACAAACCTTGGTTGCAGCATTACCCTGCGGAAGTTCCGCCGACCATCGATTACCCGAATCAAAATCTGGCCCAATTTTTAGTGGATTCCGCAGCCCGCTATCCGAATCAAGTTGCCCTGGAATTTATGGGGAAAAAGGTCACGTACCGCTCGTTGTTGGACTCGGCCAACCGGTTTGCGAATGCCCTGCTTCGGCTGGGCGTTCGCAAGGGGGACCGGGTCGCGGTCATGCTGCCCAACGTTCCTCAGACGGTGATCGCTTACTACGGGACGCTGCTGATGGGCGGGATCGTCGTGATGACGAACCCGCTCTACATGCCCCGGGAGCTGGAGCATCAATTGTCGGATTCTGGCGCCAGAATCATTGTGACGCTGGATCAGCTGCTGGAGCGGGTGAAGAAAACGACGGACAAAGTGCCGCTTGATCACATTCTCGTGACGTCCATTCAAGATTATCTTCCATTTCCGAAAAACATTTTGTACGGCTTGAAACAAAGAAAGGACGGAAAAGCGGTCACCGTACAGTACGGCGGCGGCGTTCTGTCCTTTACGGAGTTTCTGAAGCAGTCGCCGGCCACGCCCGTGGATGTGAAAGTGGATGCGAACGAGGATCTCGCCCTGGTCCAGTACACCGGCGGAACGACCGGGCTGGCCAAAGGCGTCATGCTGACGCACGCCAATTTGGTGGCGAACACGATCCAGAACCGGATGTGGTTTTACAAGGCGGAGACGGGCAAGGAAACCATGCTGGCGGCACTGCCTTTTTTCCACGTGTTCGGCCTTACCGTTGTTTTGAATCAGAGCGTTTATTTGGCCGGCAAAATGATTCTTCTGCCCCGGTTCGAAATCAAGCAAGTGCTGCAAATGATCAACAAGAAAAAACCGACGACGTTCTCGGGCGCGCCTACTATGTATGTGGCGGTGATCAACCATCCGGACATCGATAAGGTCGACCTTTCCTCCATCAACGTGTGCATCAGCGGGGCCGCTCCCTTGCCGCATCATGTGCAGGAGCGTTTCGAGGAGCTCTCCGGCGGCAAGCTGATTGAGGGCTACGGATTGACCGAAGCTTCCCCGGTTACGCACGCCAATAATATTTGGGAGAAGCGCAAGTCCGGCTCCATCGGCATCCCGTTTCCGGACACCGAGGCGCGCATCGTGCAGCCAGGTACGCTGGAAGATATGAACCCGGGAGAAATCGGCGAACTGGCGGTTCGCGGCCCCCAGGTGATGAAGGGCTATTGGAACCGGCCGGAAGAAACCGCGAAGGTGCTCAAGGACGGGTGGCTGCTGACCGGGGACTTGGGCAAAATGGACGAAGACGGCTTCTTTTACATTATGGACCGGCAAAAAGATATGATCATCGCGGGCGGGTACAATATTTATCCGCGAGAAGTGGAAGAAGTGCTGTTCGAACATCCGGATGTGGAAGAAGCCGCCGTTGCAGGCATTATGGATGCTTACCGGGGCGAAACCGTAAAAGCGTACATCGTGCTGAAGAAGGGGGCCAGCCCCGATCCGGATGCGCTCAAGAGCTTTTGCAAAGAAAGGCTGGCGGCGTATAAGGTTCCCAAAGTATACGAGTTCCGGGAAACGCTTCCCAAGACGCTGGCGGGTAAAGTGCTTCGCCGCAAGCTGATCGAAGAGGATATGGACAAGTTGACGGACCAAAAAAGCGGCTGAGCAGCAAGGGAGGACTTACGCGCAATGACGGAAATGAACATGGCCAATATTCATCCGCAATTAGAGCGGTGGCAGAAGAAAGCGGAGTCCACGTTCTGGGGATTGCTGGGCTGCGAGTTTGTGGAGTTGACGGAAAAGCAGATCACGGTATCGCTGGACATCAAGCCTCATCATTTGAATCTAATCGGGATTTTGCACGGCGGCGTCCATGCGACCTTGATCGACTCGGCGATGGGCTTAATGGCCATGGTGGCGAGACCGCAGGACAGCGTCGTCACGACCAATCTGAATTTGAACTACGTGGCGCCCACGGGGAAAGGCAAAATTATCGTGACGGCGGAAATCGTGCACATATCCCGCAAAATGGTCACGACGCAAGCCTACGCCAGGAACGACAACGGAGACTTGCTGGCTTTCGGAACCGGCACGTTCCGGGTCATCGAGAAGCAGGACAACTGACCGACGATCGAGGTGGAGAAGATGGCCGTAATCGACGAGCTGCGGACCGTGGCGGAACGAATGAACGCCGACCCGGAGCCGATTCGATCGTTTCAGCATGTGTACCAATTCGACTTATCCGAGAGCGGCTCGTTCCAAGTGAAGTTCCGCGACGGCCGCGTCGAGGTGTCGGAAGGGACGCCGGATACGCCCGAGTGCACGCTGATTTTGTCGGACGCGAATTTCGAGAAGCTGCTGCGCGACGATCTCAATACGACGATGGCGTTCATGCTCGGCTCGCTCAAGGTGGAAGGCAAACTCGGTCTCGCCCTGAAGCTGCAGGAAGCGCTGAAGCATTATAGCAATTGAGCAAAGCCTCCAATCCCGCCTACGGCGCGGTTTGGAGGCTTTTTGTGCGCGGTAGCGCGACCGCAACCCGCCGCCGGCAGGGGTTTAAGCCGGTGGGAACCTCTTAACCACCACGCTGGGTGGCGCTCGGCAGGGGTTTAAGCCGGTGGGAACCTCTTAACGGTTGCAGCAACCCGTCGTCAGCGGGGGTTTAAGCCGGTGGGAACCTCTTAACGGTTGCAGCAACCCGTCGTCAGCGGGGTTTAAGCCGATGGGAACCTCTTAACGGTTGCAGCAACCCGCTGCCGGCAGGGGGTTACCCTGACAACACCGGCTTAATGAAGCAAGCCACAACTACGGCTGGTATGTAAGACTGCGCGGCATTCTTATTAGTAACGGTGAACGTGGTTGGTGTGGTGTAAGACTGCGCGGCATTCTTATTAGTAACGGTGAACGTTGGTTGGACATTGGACGAGCCTGGGGCCGGAAGCTTATGCTGTTACTATCTTGTCGTAGAAAGCAGGGGCGAAAATGGATCAGCAAAAGGTCATAAGAGCGGGTATTATCGGATTGGGAGGAGTCGGGGAGAGAGTTTTTCAGGCGCTGAGGGCGCATCCGGCTTTTCAGGTTGCAGTCCTC
Source organism: Cohnella pontilimi (assembly GCF_005049045.1). GTDB lineage: Bacteria > Bacillota > Bacilli > Paenibacillales > Paenibacillaceae > Cohnella > Cohnella pontilimi. Next base: position 323,383 of record NZ_SUPK01000003.1, on the reverse strand, counting down.
TGCGACGCATCGGAACAACGCGTGAAACAGGCGGCGGAAACTCACCGGTTGGCTTGGACAACCGACTATCGTACGATCCTTGACGATCCGGCTATCGATCTCATATATGTAGGGGTGCCTCCCAAGTTTCATCACGGGATTGTGATGGATGTGCTCAAGGCACGGAAGCATGTTCTTTGCGAGAAGCCTCTCGCCAACTCGGAAGAAGAGGCGAAGGAAATGTCCGAAGCCGCGGCATCGGCAGGCGTGGTCCATGCGATGAACTTCCCTACCTACTATCGCGCGGCGTACGCGGAAATGGCCAAACGGATAGCGGAAGGCTTCTTAGGCGAATTGAAGCGAGTAGAGTTGAAGGCACATTTTCATACGTGGCCAAGACCGTGGCAGCAAAATCATTGGATCGGCGGCCGGGAGCAGGGTGGCTTCATTCGCGAGGTGTTCCCTCATTTCATCCATTTGATCCGGGCCATACTGGGGCCAATCCGGGATGTGAATGCCCATGTTCAATATCCGGCTGATCCTGCCTTGTGCGAGACCGCGATGTTCGCAAGCGCGAAGTTGGACGGGGGAGTGCCGGTCCTGTTCGACGGACTCAGCCAGATCGCTCAAAAAGAGAACATCACCTTCACGATGTACGGCTCGCAAGGAACACTATCTCTTCAAGATTGGAATGTCGTCAAAGCCGGAGGAATGAACGAACCTCTAACGGAAGTCCCTTTGCCGGAAATCGACCGTACTTTGGGGCTGCTGGATGAGTTGGCGGCTGCGATACGGGGAGAAAAGGCGAGACTGGTCGATTTCGCGGAAGGGTACGAAATTCAGCAAACGCTCGAATCGCTGTTGCGAGGGTAAGGACCACTAATAAGAATGGATAGAAGTTTCAGAAAACATCTGAACATGCGGAAGAAGAGCCGTGTCGGTATGATTCGTTTTGTCATTTGATCAGTTGTGATAAAATTTAAATCTGAATTTTCGGAAAATTGCCAATCTGGCTGACGGAATTTCGCCGAACGGGGGATACGGATGCAAACGGCTTGTATTCTCGTGATTGAGGACGATATCGAAATCAATCAACTGGTGACCAAATACTTGAGCAAAGAGGGATACGAAGCGCATTCCGTCTATAACGGAAAAGACGCGCTTTCGGAAATCGCGAAACACGAGTACCATCTGGTCATTCTCGATATGATGCTGCCGCTTGCGGACGGGGCGGAAATTTTGCGGAAAATCCGCGAGACGAAGACGATTCCGGTCATCATTTTGTCTGCCAGAGATCGGGAAATGGACAAAATACGAGGACTCGAGCTCGGAGCCGACGATTATATGGCGAAGCCGTTTACGATCGGTGAACTGCTCGCACGAGTGAAGGCACAGTTGCGCCGCTATTTGGGCTTTGGCGCAGCGGATGTCGCTTCAGCGGTGCCGAAGGTGCTGAAATACGGAGATCTGGAGCTCGATACCGGGACGTGCGAGCTTACCGTAGGGGGACAGAAGAAACCGATTACAGCCAAAGAGTTTGCGATTCTGAAGCTTTTTCTATCCGCTCCGACCCGCGTCTTTACGAAATCTCAAATCTTCCAATCCGTCTGGCAGGAAGAGAGCATGTCCGACGACAACACCGTCATGGTCCATATAAACCGGATCCGCACCAAAATCGAGAAGGACCCGTCAAACCCTGTGTACATTCAAACGGTTTGGGGCTTCGGCTACAAGCTCGGCGAGGGGTGATCGAATGGTAGAGACGGTTGTTATCTTTATTTTCCTCATAGTCGGCCTATTTCTATTATTCAAATATAGCCATCTCCTGCGCGAACTGAAGAAGATATCCTGGACCACGCTGGAAATACGCAACGGCAATATGAATATGCGCTACCGCGTGCATGCAAGACAACCGGCCATGCAAGAGCTGGGCGGGGAACTGAACCGGCTCGTCGATTACTTTCAGCAGGCATACGATCGGATGCGATTTCTGGAGGAGGAGCGCAAACGGTTGATTGCAAATATTTCGCACGACCTGCGTACTCCGTTGACTTCGCTGCTCGGCTATATGGAAGCGCTGCAGCGGGACGAGACGCTGTCCGAAGAAGAACGAGCAGACTTCCTTCGTATAGCGGCGAGCAAGGGGGATGCTTTGCTCACACTGCTGCAGGATTTTTTCGAGTTGGCCCGGTTGGAAGCGGATGACTCTGTACCCGAGTTCGGGCGAGTCAATCTGACGGAGCTCGTGCCCGAGATTCTCCTCGACTTTTATCCCGAATTTACGAAAGCCGACATTACACCTATTATCAAGCTTCCGGACAAGCCGGTATATGTTCGAGCGGATGCCGCACACCTGCGCCGTATCCTGAACAACCTTATCTCGAATGCGCTGCGTTACGGACGTGAAGGCAAGGAGATCGGGATCAGCCTGCGTGAAGAGCCGAACGTTGTCTGGGTGGAAGTATGGGACCGCGGCAATGGCGTTGCGGAGCAGGATCTGCCTCGTATCTTCGAGCGGCTGTATACCGGCGAGGCGTCGAGGAACAGCACTCTGCAAGGCACCGGACTCGGGCTCACTATAGCGAAAAATCTTGTGGAGAAACAGGGAGGGCGCATAGCCGTAACGAGTGCCCCGCATGAGAAAACTGTATTTTCGTTTAGCCTGATCAGAATCTGATCGGGCTTTTTTTCGATTTAAGGAGTTTGTAAGGAAATTATTAACGGCATGTGAGAAGTGCAGGATACACTGGGTTTCGAAAGGAGTTGATATCCGTGGGCTATGTATTGCGAACGAATAACTTGAGCAAACGCTACGGAAACCAGGCGGTTGTAAACGACCTGAATATGAACATCAGGTCCGGTGACATCTACGGGTTTCTCGGCCAGAACGGCGCCGGCAAGACGACCACGCTGCGCATGATTTTGGGCCTCATCAAACCGACGGCTGGCGAGATCGAGCTGTTCGGCGAAAGCTTAAGCGGAGGCAGAGCTCGGGCGATGGAGCGAATCGGCGCCATCATCGAATATCCAGGATTTTATTTGAACCTGAGCGCGGTCGAGAATCTGGAAGTCCACCGCCGACTGATGGGGATGGGCAACAAAGAGATCATGGAAGAGGTTCTTGCGATGGTAGGACTGCTCGATGCGCGAAATCAGAAGGTGAAAAACTACTCGCTCGGGATGAAGCAAAGATTAGGCATTGCCCGAGCTCTGCTTCACCATCCCGAACTGCTTGTTCTGGACGAACCGACCAATGGGCTGGATCCGAGCGGAATCAAAGAAATTCGCCAGCTGTTCCGCGATCTGGCCAGGCAACGCGGCATCACCTTTATTATTTCCAGTCATTTGCTCAGCGAGGTGGAGCAGTTGGCTACCCGGGTCGGCATTATCCATCGCGGCTGGCTGCTTGAGGAGATCGATTACGACACATTGCAGAGAAAGACCCGGAACTACCTCGAGGTCATGGTCGACGACGACAAAAAGGCGGCCTATGTGCTCGAGCAGAAGCTCGGCGTGTCCGATTATCGCATTGCAGGTCCCGGAATTGTGCATCTGTACGATTATTTGGAGCAGTCGGACAAGGTCAACCTTACACTCATAAGCCACGGAGTAGGCGTGAAACAGATCTTGCTGTCGGGGGATAGTCTAGAAGACTATTTTCTCAGACTAACCGGAGGTGAATCGCATGCTTAACGTAATCTACGCGGAATTGCTCAAACTGAGGCATTCGAAAATCCGTTGGCTGGTGTTGCTCGGTGCTCTGCCGGCCAATCTGGTGACGTTGGGCGCCTTCCTGCCGAGGGTTACCCCCGACGGAACGTCTGCAGCCATAGACATTCAGGACATGTTCTATCGCCAAGGGATGTTTCTCATCATGATGGGTCCGGCCATATTCGCCCTGATTACCGCCTACATCTTCGCACGTGAGTATCAGGAACGGACGATCAACCAACTATTCTCCTACCCTGTCTCGCGCGTGAACATCCTTATGGCTAAGCTGGCGGTCGTGTTCTTGCAGATCGTGATGACGACCGTGCTGTCATGCGCATCGGTATTTATCGTCGTCTTTCTCATGCTTCTGAATAACAAAGTGGACGTTCATATGATCTGGACTGGGCTGAAAACGAACGCGCTGATCTGCATCCTCTCGTTCGGTACGATACCTGTAGCGGCAGCGGTTAGCATGGTTGGGAAGAACGTCATCCCGACGGCAGTGCTCGGCGTATTCACGACAATCGTTACCGTCATCGGCGAAATCGGACACGGGCGCCAAAACATTATGTTCCCTTGGCTCACCCCGTTCTGGCCGGTCCGAGACCTCGCCCAAGGCATCGCCGACAACGACGGACCCAATCCGTTCGCGGTCCCGGCACTGTCGATCCTGTCGATTACGTTCCTTGCCGGACTGCTCTACAGTATCGTCTATTACTCCAAGCACGACGTGCATAGCGGTTCTTAAGCATATAAAACCTGGATAGGAGTTCATCCGATGAGGACATTGGAATTCATCTTGATCGCCATCAATGTGCTCTCATTGCTGCTGAGCAATGGCAAGCACTCAAAGAATGTATGGCTAGGTACTGCCGGGGCAAACGCGGCCGTACTCATACTGCACGGGATCGTGGAAGGGTTCCGTTACCAGATGGCATTCTCGTATCTGTTTGTCGGGTTGTTAGCCATCTATGCCTTGATCAAATCGAGCACGAAGTTTTGCGCGGTCAAAACTCCCAGACTAATAAAAGCGGTCACGCTTCTTTTTTCAATAGTCATTCTTGCCATTTCTTTTTTCCTCACATATGCACTTCCTGTATTTGCGCTGCCCAAGCCGACCGGCAGCTATACCGTTGGAGTGAAGTACGTCCATCTTGTCGATGAAAAGCGTAACGATCCGTTTCTGGACAAAACACCGACAAAGCGCGAGTTGATGGTGAAAGTGTATTATCCCGCCAAGAAGGAAAACTCCAAGCCTTATGCACGTTATTTCCGTGGCGATCAGGAGCAGATCCGGGCGTTTACCGAGTTTTATCAAGGGCTGCCGTCTTTCGTGTTGGACCACCTGAAACTGGTAAAGACGCATTCCAAAGAGGATCTCGCGCTTTCCGATCAGCAAGCGAAATACCCGGTCATACTGTTCTCCCACGGAGCAGGAGCTTCCATGGAAGTCCAAGCAGCCCTGAGCGAGGACCTCGCCAGTCATGGCTATGTGGTTGTCGCGATCGATCATACGTATATATCCGCCATGACGGCGTTCCCGGATAGAATCGTACATCATAGCGATGCGGCGACCGATTTTAGCGAAGGGGATCCCGGCGAAGTTCTAACGAAGATTATGTTCGACGATTCTAAGTTCGTCATCAACGAGTTGGGAGATATGAATGCCGGCCGAATGGAGTCGATGTTCAAAGGCAAGCTGGATATGGATCATATCGGAGCAATCGGCCATTCCGTCGGCGGAGCGGTTGCTTATAATTTGGCCATCAACGAACCCCGAGTGAAGGCGGCCGTCAACTTGGATGGGCGCGTGTTTGTGACACCTAAACTTGACAGTGTCCCGATGGCCCCCTATCTCATGGTGGCGAACACGTATAATCATCTTCAATCGATTGAGAAACGGGAAAGTCTCCTGCAGAAGTATGATGATATGCCGCAGCTCGATCAAGAAATTACCGTCTCGATGTACGGCAGTAAGGAAGCATATGAAGCCGTTTACGAGCGATCGGTTGAATATGCGCGAGGACTTGCCGACGTCTTGAAGGCGTCAGGTAACTTATACGCAATTGAAGGAAGCGATCACTTGTTGTTCACCGACTTAGGCCTAATCTTCGGGATCGGCAAGGTACGCGAGGTGATCGGAATACATGGGAGTGTTAACCCGGAGCGATGTCTCGTCATCTCGAGCGCCGTCGTGTCCACCTTCTTCGACCGGCATTTGGGGAACGCGAAAGTCTCCCTAGACTCCTTGCTTCAAAGTTACCCCGAATTGAAAAATGTACAGCTTCATTGAGAAGGAAGTGTCCGATAGCTTAATAATAAAGAGGAACCGCACTCAGCAGGTTCCTCTTTCTTTATTACTTTATTGTGCGAAAAATCATAAACGTTTGGTCGTCAGTGGAGTATCCCTGCACTTTGATTTTTATGGGTACAAATATATTGTGTTTGCCTATGAAAAATGTTACAATGGGATTTACTCTAAGACATACTTGTTCATATCGTAACACAACCGGATTGCTTTGTCAACACTTGGTTGGAGAAGGGGAGCTGGAGATGGCCACAGAAGACAAAGAGCTGCAGAGCCTGCAACAATTTTCGCTGCCGCCGGGCGTAGATTCGAACGATCCGGTGAGAATGTATTTGAAAGAAATCGGCCGTTCCCGGCTTCTTTCCACGGAAGAGGAGGTTGAACTCGCCCAGCGAATCGAGCGTGGAGATGAAGAAGCGAAACGGCTGCTGACGGAGGCCAACCTCCGCTTGGTGGTCAGCATCGCGAGACGGTATGCCGGACGAGGTATGCTGTTCTTGGATCTCATCCAAGAAGGGAATATCGGTCTCATGAAAGCCGTGGAAAAATTCGACCACACCAAAGGCTACAGGTTCAGCACTTATGCCACCTGGTGGATCCGCCAAGCGATCACCCGCGCGATTGCCGACCAGGCGAGAACGATCCGGATTCCGGTGCACATGATCGAAACGATGAACAAGCTGATTCGCGTCACACGGCAGCTGGTTCAGGAGCTCGGCCGTGAACCGACGCCGGAAGAGATCGGGGAAGTCATGGAGCTGAGCGTGGAGCGAATCCGCGAAATTCAGAAAATCGCCCAAGAACCGGTCTCCATGGAGATGCCGGTAGGTGAGGAGAATGATTCGAAATTAGGCGATTTTATCGAGGATCCGGACGTTGCCGCCCCGGAAGATGCCGCGGCGCAGGAGTTGCTGAAGGAACAGGTGAAGGACATTCTCGACACGCTCACCGACCGCGAGGAGGATGTCATTCGGCTTCGCTTCGGACTCGACGATGGCCGTACGCGCACGCTGGAGGAAGTCGGCAAAGTATTCGGCGTCACCCGCGAACGCATTCGCCAGATCGAAGCCAAGGCTTTGCGCAAGCTGCGTCATCCGAGCAGGAGCAAACGTCTCAAAGAGTTTCTCGAAGACTAAGGAAGGCGGCGGATAAACGATGAAGTCTGGTTTTGTCATTCGTTGTTTGAATTGCGGCGGAGAATTGACAGTGGCTCCCGGCCGGCGTAATTATCGGAACGAGCCGATTACTTTCGGAACGGATAACTACGGGGCGGATCAAATCTCCTGCGAATGCGGCAACGTTCTCGAAGAGCACAGCCGATTCGAAGGCGGACGCGGACTGGAAGGCGAGTTCGTCGTGGAATGGCGGCAGCTGTGAGATGAAAACTGTTTAAGCTGATTGATACATTGACGGCGGACTGTCCCATTGAGTACAGTTATGTCAGATGATTCCAAGGAGGTGGGTGCCATGGTGACCATACAGAACGATATTGGGACGAAATTGGCACCCCGGGCGGAGAAATTCGGCGTTTCGAGCACCTGACGATGGTCGAAATGATCGATTCCTTTTAGCGTGGGCTGCTGCCCATGGCTTTTTTGTTGTGGCATGGGAGTTACACGGCGCGTATTTTCGAATTTCACTCAACATTCGGAGGCGATTACATGCAAACGATGTTTCAGTACAACTGGCTGGTGAGAGAAGATTGGTTCGATTGGTGCGAGCGAATTCCTCACGAGGAATTGTTGAAAGTTCGAGTAGGGGGTGTCGGCGGAATCTTGAAAACCCTGCTCCACATCGTCGATGTGGAATACAGCTGGTTGTGGTTTCTGCAGGGTGAGTTGGAAGAACCAGAATTCGAAATTGCCCAATATGACACCTTGGCCAAGGTGCGGCAATTGTCTGCCGATTTGCATCCGTTCGTGGAATCGTTCGTGTCCTCCTGGAAAGAGGAAATGGATAAACAAGCCGTATACGTTCCTTGGTGGAATCAGAGCTTTGCGAAGGGTGCCATCCTGCGTCACGTGATAGCCCATGAAATTCACCACATTGGGCAGCTTTCGGTTTGGTCCCGCGAGCTCGGTGAAAAACCGGTGTCGGCAAACGTGATTGGCCGCGGGCTTCTGCCAGTTCCGCAAGAAGATCAATAACCCATCTAGTAGCTGTGCACTGCTTATTTGCGCCGATCGCCTGAATTCGCTGGCTGTCTAGTAGCTGTGCGCTACTTATTTACGCCAATCACGTGGGTTCGCTGGCTGTCTAGTAGCTGTGTGCTACTTATTTTCGTCCATCGCCTTGATTCGCTGGCTGTCTAGTAGCAGCGTGCTACTTATTTGCGCTGATCACCTGGGTTCGCTGGCTGTCTAGTAGCAGCGTGCTACTTATTTGCGCTGATCACCTGGGTTCGCTGGCTGTCTAGTAGCAGTGTGCTACTTATTTATGTCAATCCTCGCACGGGCCGTCAGTGTGGCGGCTCTCCGATGCTCAGCGGACAAACGTGTACCGACTTCCGAACTACCTACATCATCGAAACGAATCGAAAAATGGAGAAAGGTCCTGATCAGTGATCGGGACCTTTCTCTTAATTTTCCAAGTTAACCGGTTTTCGCTTGAATCGAAACGTTTCGAAAACTATGATATGAAAACGGTAACAAACAAGATGTACAACCATTTTAAGGAGGAATAGCAGGATGAAAGATAAGCGCCGCAGTCATCTCTCACTGGCGAATATCACGCTCATTTTGAGTCTGGTATTGGGCCTCGTCGTTTCGCCAAGCTTCTCCACCGGAGTTGTCCATGCCGCTCCGACTGATTTTGCATCGATGACGGATGACCAGCTGTTGGACTATGAAAGCCGCAAGTCGTTCGATTTCTTCTGGCAAGAGGCGAATACGGATCCGGCCAGTCCGGGTTACGGCTTGGTGCGCGACCGTGCGCCGGGTACGGAGCTGGGTGCGCAAAATATGAGCAGCGTGGCTTCGGTCGGCTTCGGCCTCAGTGCGATCGTGATCGGCGCGGAACGCGGTTGGATTACGAAGCAAGAAGGCTATGACCGTGTGAAAGGCACTCTCCAAACGTTACTGAATCATGCGGATCAGGTGAACGGCTTCTTTTATCACTTCCTCGACATGAATACCGCCAAGCGTTACGGCACCTCGGAAGTGTCGGTCATCGACACGGGAATTGCGATCAACGGGGCTTTATCGGCGGGCGAATATTTCGGAGGAGAGATTCAAACGCTCGCCGACCAGTTGTATCGGAAGGTCGATTGGGAATGGTACCGGGACAAAAACCCGGGAGATAAATTCAACCAATTTTATATGGGTTACTCCCCGGAGCACGGATTTGCCGGCCATTGGGATTTTTACGCCGAGCAGTTCATGCTGTATTTCCTTGGAGCCGCTTCTCCCACACACCCGGTAAACGAGGACATGTTCTACAGCTTTATGCGGCATAAAGCTTCCTATGGCGGATATCCGGAATTCATCCATTCCTGGTTCGGATCCATCTTTACGCACCAATTCTCTTTCGCTTGGTTCGATATGCGCAATATGGTGGACAAGCAAGGAGTGAACTGGTGGAATAACTCGGTGATCGCGACGAAATCCAGCAGGCAGTATGCGATCGACAATTCCGCCAAATACAAAACATTCGGACCCGACGGATGGGGGTTAACCGCTTCTGACGGACCTTACGGTTACGAAGGCCGTTACGGTTCCGCTCCTTCCGGCTTCGGCAACGACCAGCACCGGATCGACGGCACGATGATGCCTGCAGGAGCGCTCGGTTCGATTGTATTCACGCCGCAGGAAGTCATCTCGGCTCTGCGTCATTACTACTCGTATCCGAACTTGATCGGCGAGTACGGCTTGAAGGATGCTTATAACCTGGATTTAAGCGCTGAGGGCTGGTACGGGCCGGACGTCATCGGAATCGACAAAGGCATTACGCTTCTCATGATCGAGAACTACAGAAGCGGCTTGATTTGGAACTTGATGAACAAGAACAAATATGTGCAGGCCGGCATGAAGAAAGTCGGGCTGCTGCAAGCCGGAACCAACATCATCGACGACTTCGAAGGCAATCACAATCACCTGGGATGGAAGGACAACGGCGACGGCGTCTACACCTTGACTCCCGTAAGCGACGTAACCCACACGGGTACAGGGGCGCTCAAGGTTGACTACAACAAAAACGGAAATGCGTGGGCCTTTTTCGGGGCCGCATTCGACGGGGACAAAAACTTCTCGTCTTCCGATTCCCTGAAAGCTTCGGTTTATGGCGATGCCACGCTGCTGTTCAAATTGGAGACGGCGACGCAGCCGATCGAAAAAACATTTACGGTAACCGGCAACGATTGGCACCAGATCGAATGGGTATTTACAGCGGCTGAAAAAGAAAAACTGCAGTCCGTGAAAAGGCTGCTCATCTTTGCGGCACCAGGCGCGGATCAGGCCAACGGCACCTTCTACCTGGACGATGTGCAAGTGAACGGCAAAGGGCCGGTCGCCTCCAGCATTCTCTTGGAAGGCTTGCCGGTAGTCGGCAGCACGCTGAAAGCGAGCTATGAGTATTTCTCCCCGGAAGGTCTGCCGGAAGGGAATTCTCAGTATCGTTGGTTGAAATCGTCTGCCGCCGACGGCACCTATGAGCCGATCCCGGGAGCAACGTCCGAAACCTATACCGTTCAGGGCTCGGACGTGGGCAATTACCTGAAATTCGAAGTGACCCCGGTGTCCGCTCCGGATGAGAACGGCACGCCGATTACGGGCAAAGCTATGCTTAGCTCCGCCACGAAGCAAGTGGAAATCGCCGAGCCGCAAGCCCGCAACGTGACGGTCACCACGGTTCCGGCCATCACCGACACCATCATCGATAATTTCGACGGACAAGGCATCAATCCGGGATGGGTAGACTCCGGGGACAATGTTTACCAGCTGACCAAGGACAACACCGTGACGCCAGACGGCAGCTACGCGTTGAAAGTGGATTACAACAAAGGCTTGTATGATTGGGCGTACTTGAAAGGAACCGTCGACCCGACGAAGCCTTATTTCGTAGGAGACACGCTGTCCTTCGACGTGAACGGCAAATACAACATCATCTTGAAATTCGAAGAGGTGAACGGCCAGCACGAGCACTCCTTCCAAGGCGACACGAACGGGCAATGGAAGACGCTCACCTGGGATATCTCCGGATTGAAAAACGAGCTGGGCGATGTGCAAAGAATTTTGATTTTCCTTGACCCGGCTTACAAACACAACACCGGAACGGTTTACTTCGATAATTTCAAAGTATCGAAGCTGACGCAGATGGATCTGACGAAGGATGCGAATCCGGTCGTAGGCCAGCCGGTGTACGGCATGTATGATTTCTATGACGCCAGCGGGGATCAAGAGCAGGGCAGCGTATACCGTTGGTACGTGTCGGATGAAGTGAACGGAAAATACAAGCTCATCAAAGACGCGACTTCCCGAACCTACATCCCGCAGCAGAGAGACTCCAACAAATATTTGAAATTCGAGGTGACACCGAAATCCGACCACGCTCCTGCGACGGGAGCGACAGTGACAAGTGCACCGACCAAGATTGTCGTGAAAGACAAGAAGAAGTAAGGACGAAGATGGAAAAGCCGGGCGGCAAGGGGAGAAATCCCTTTGTTTCCCGGCTTTTATTCGGGATGGACAAAGCTGGATAAAAAAACGTTGTAATCGTTTTCTTTGTCGCCTATAATGGAGTCGTACCGTACCGAAAACGTTTTGGAAATCAGGAGACCTCAAGCATGGCAACAACCATTAAGGATCTGGCAAAGGCGGCAGGCGTATCGATTACGACGGTGTCCCGGGCGTTGAACGGATATCCGGACGTGAACGAGAAGACGCGGAACAGGATCAAGAAGCTGGCGGAAGAGCTGTCGTACCGGCCGAACGCACAGGCGCAAAGTCTGGTGCTCAAAAAAACGAACACGATCGGCGTAATCATTTCGGAGATCAAACGTTCCAACGCCAAGGATGCCTTCGCATTCGAAGTGTTGTGCGGCATCAACGACCGCGCAGGCGAGCTCAACTACGATATTTTATTGTTCAGCACCAATCCCAAGAAGCAATTGCATAAGTCGTACTCCGATTTGTGCAGAGAGCGGAACGTGGACGGTGCGATCCTGCAAGGGCTGAAAACCAGCGATCCATATTTGGCGGAAGTCATCAATCAGCCCGATTTTCCTTGTGTGCTCATCGATATTCCGATCGACGGCGAATGGGTCGGCCATGTCACGAGCGATAATGTCGCCGGGGCAAGGGAAGCCGTAGCTCATTTGGCCCAGCTGGGCCACCGGAAGATCGCCATGATCAACGGTCATATGGAGGCTTCGGTCAGCCGCGAGAGATTATCGGGATACATACTCGGCCTGCAAGAGGCGGGCATTCCGTACGATCCCGCGCTGGTGGAAGACGGACGTTTTTCCGAAGAAGGCGGGGAAGCGGCGGCACGCGGCTTGCTGCAGCGTCACCCGGACGTTACCGCGATTTTCTGCGCGAGCGATTTGATGGCGCTTGGCGCGATGAAGGCGTGCGAAGCGATGGGCCGGCCGATCCCGGATTCGGTTTCGCTCATCGGATACGATGATATTTCAATTGCTTCCTACTGTTCGCCGAAGCTGACGACCGTCCGGCAAGAGAAATACGATCTCGGCTATCAAGCGGCACAGCTTCTGATCGATATGCTGGAGGGCCGGCAAGTGCGCCACAAAGTGGTGCTGGCGAATCAGTTGGTCGTACGCGAAAGCACGAAGAGGCTCAGTTAACAATGCCTTTTGCAGTAAATCCAAAGCGTTTTGGGTAATAACCTTTTTGTAAGCGCTGCAACGGTTGTGATAACAATTGAAAACGGTTTTGGAAAACAGCAGGTTTTCGACAGATTTAAAGAGTTCCTACCCAGGAATCTTTAAATATATTTTAAATGAAGTGAAGGGGAGTATCGGAATGAAGAAAAGCTACAAAATCGCTTCTGTTCTGAGCTTGTGCTTTCTGTTGATCTTGACGGCATGCGGCGGAAACAAAAACAACTCGGGCAGCCAAAGCAGCCCGAGCGCAACTCCGAGTGCGTCCGGGTCGGCAAGCCCGAGCGCATCGGCTTCCACGCCGGCAGAGAAAGTCGTACTGAAAATTCCTCATTACAAAGCAGGAGCGAACGTCGGCGCGAAGTTCTTCCTGCCGCAAATCGATCGCTTCAACAAGAAATACGAGGGCCAATACGAAATTCAAATTGAAGAAGTGCCGGACGACAAGTATAGAGACAAAATCAAGTTGCTCTGGCAGCAAAAGAAGCTCCCGGCGCTGGTAGAATCCGGCGACCGCGAATTCATCGAGCAGCTGATCAAGAACGGTGAAATTTACGACCTGAAGCCTTGGCTGGACACCAAGCCTGACCTGCAAAAAGTATTCATCGAAGATTCCGTGAAATTCAACACGCAAGACGGCCACATCTACACGATGCCGCTTGCCGTTACCCGTCCGACGGGCATCTACTTCAACAAAGAAATGTTCCAAAAAGCCGGCATCACAAAGCCGATTTCCCAAATGACGTTCGAAGAATTCGATCAAGCGTGCGAAGCGTTGAAAAAAGCAGGCTTCACGCCGCTGTCCCTCATGACGGGCGAGAACGGCTGGACCACGATGCTTCTCGGCACCGCATTCCTGGCTGGCCAGCCGGGCGGCGCCGACGTGCTGAAAGATACGGCGATCACGTACGATTACACGTCTCCGATGTGGGTTTCCACGTTTACTGAAATTCAAAAATGGCTGCAAAAGTATTCCAGCCCGAACGCAATCGGCGCGAAATACGCCGACGCAGCGAACGCCTTCTTGAACGAGAAAGCGGCTATGATCGCGAACGGTCCTTGGATGGTCGGCGATTTCTCCGACACGACCAAAGCGCCTGCCGGATTTGACCAGAAAGTCGGCTTCTCCCTGAGCCCTGGCGGCGTAGGCATCGACAACGTGCAAGGCTACTCCTGGTGGATTCCGAATGGACTTTCCCAAGGCGAAACCGACGCAGCACTCGCCTTTATGGAATTCCGCATGACGCCGGAAGAGCTGAAACAATGGATGATCGCGGAAGGCGGATTCGCTCCGAACCTGCCGGCTTCCGACGAAGTCAACTCCAAGGTCAGCCCGATTCTTGGCGAGTTCAACAAGCAATCGACGACCGACCTGAAAGTGCTCGTAAAAGCGATGCAAGACGTATGGCCGAACCAAATCGGTCAGTCCGAGTTCGGGCGCTACCTGGCGCTGCTGGCGAAAGGTTCCGTAACGCCGGAGCAATTCGCGAAGCAGTTGACCCAGAAAGCTCAGCAATTTAAAAAGTAATTCGCAACTGATGCAGGATGAGCCTTCCACCTCCCAGTGGGAGGCTCTATGGATTATCGGAGGAAATTTAGGAAGGCAGGTGGATTTATGAAGAACAAGTGGGTGAAATTGTGGATTGCCGCATTTTTGGCGCCTACGATCGCTGTTCTTTGCCTGTTTTATCTCATTCCGATCCTGACCGTCTTGGTCACCGGATTTACGGATTGGAACGGCATGAGCAAGCCCGTGTTCGTCGGTTTCGACAACTATGTGAAATTGATCAGTTACGACAATACCTTCCTGATCTCGATGAAGAACTTGTTTCTATGGTCGCTCATCGCCGCAACCGCGCACGTAGGGTTCGGTACCCTGGTCGCTTTCGTGTTATACAAAAAGCGCTTCGGCTGGCGACTGGTGCGGGGCGCTTTCATGATTCCGATGGTCATCTCCTCCGCCGCTTGGGCGATGATTTACAATCTCATCTTTAACGATGAGTATGGGCTCATCAATAACGGTGTTCGCAAGCTCGGTTTCGGCAACTTTCACGTGAGCTGGTTTTACGAATCGCCTGCAGCTTTTTTCGCCATTACTTTGACTTGGTTGTTCTACGCGGTGTATGTAACGTTAATTGTGTATAACGATCTGATGGCCATTCCGAAAGAAGTGCACGAAGCCGCCTTGTTGGACGGCGCTTCCGAATGGCAGGTCACACGCTTCATCAACATTCCACTCGTCAAGAATGCCATCGCTACCGGCATCATTTTGTCCGTAACGGCCCGGATCGCCGGGTTCGAGGAAGTGGCCCTGACCTCTCGAGGCGGCCCCGGTAACGATACTTACAATATAACGCTCATGCTCTACGACGGAATCGTCAACTATCAGCACGGCTATGCGAATTCCGCGGCGACCATCATGATCCTGCTCGGGATGCTGGTGATGGTTATCATCAACCGGGCGTTCAAAATGAACGAAAGAACATACTAACGGAGGTGCGAACCGGATGAAAGTGCGAGTCAGAGAAATCCCCGAACGGATTTTCTCCTATGGGGTCATGCTCTTTACGTTCCTGATCTCGATTTTTCCGCTTGTCTGGGTTGTCGTGTCCTCCTTCAAAACGAACAAGGAAATCCTGAGCAACCCGTTTTCGATACCGAAAACGTTGGATTTTCAAGTGTATTCGGACGTGTTCACCCAGTACAATTTTTTGAGCTATTTTAAAAATTCGTTGATCGTCGCCGTGACGGCCACGCTAATCGCGGTCTTCATTTACTCGCTGGCGGGGTACATTTTCGGCAAATTCGATTTCCGCGGTAAAAACTTTTTGTTCGTGCTATGTACCATTACGCTGCTGGTGCCGGGCTATTCGCGCGCTCAGCCGATCTTCGCTCTGATTAACAAATTGGGCCTGTACAATACGAAAACGGGGCTCATTCTCGTGTACACGTCGTTCGGGATGGCGCTCGCTTTGTTCATTCTGAGATTGTCGTTCGCGTCGATTCCGAGAGATTTCGATGAAGCGGCGATCATTGACGGCGCGGGCTTCTGGCGGATTTTCTGGAACGTCAACCTGCCGCTGGCGAAGTCCGGGATGGTGACAGCCGGCGTGCTCATGTTCATCCAGGCGTGGAACGAATACTTCTATGCGCTTGTGCTGACGGCGGATGAAGCGAACCGCACACTGCCGGTTGCGGTACAATTTTTTAACGAAGCGTTCTCGTACAATTACACGCGGCTGTTCGCGGCATTGACGTTGGTTATCCTACCGGGTATCATCATTTATCTGCTAGTGCAGGAGCAAGTGCAAAACAGCGTGGCGTCTTCCGGTGTGAAGGGCTAACAACAAACGGGGTGGCAGAAATGGAATACAGAGTCATTAAAGAAAACGATTTGTTCTTGCTGACGGATTTGTCCGGGGATATTTCGGACAGCAAGGCAGGCCAAGGATTATATACGCAGGACATGCGGTTCCTCAGCAAACTCACGGTCACGATCAACGGCGACAAGCCGATTCTGCTCGCCTCTGAAGCGGATCAAAACTATATTTCGCAAATTTTGCTCACCAATCATGATGTTCGGGAAAACGGCGAACTGGTGCTGTGGCGCGAAACCGTCGAAATCGACAGGACCCGGTTCATTTATGAGGATGTGCTGTACGAAACGATCAAGGCGACCAACTTTAACCCGGTCCGCACGAAGTTTCGGATTTCCGTCGCTTTCGACGCCGACTTCGCGGATATGTTCATTGTCCGGGGCTTCCAAAACGGCAACGTCGGCAGCAAAAAGCCGATCCGTCAGCTGGAATCCGGCGTCGGGATCGGTTACGACGGACTCGACGGGGTCAAGCGCGAGCTGCTGGTCGAGTGGGGCGAGAAGCCGCTGGATGTGAGTGTATCGGCCGAGGGAGCGTCGGTGACGTACGAAATGGAGCTGGAGCCGGGCGAATCCCATGCGGTCGATCTGTTCTTCACGCCGGTGATTGACGGCCGCAAACCGCAGCGCCATCCGCAGGCGCAGGCCATTCAAGCGCTCAGGGATTCTTATGCGGATTGGGAACAGCAATCTACCGCGGTGACGAGCGATCATGACCTGTTCAACCGGCTGTACGATCGCGGTTTGCTGGACGTGCGTGTTTTGCTGACCGATGTGGGCGAAGGCCGGTTCCCGGTGGCCGGATTGCCTTGGTATGCCGTACCGTTCGGACGCGACAGTCTCATTACCGCGCTGCAAATGCTGCCTATTCATCCGGAGCTGGCTAAAGGCACCCTTCTTACGATGGCGAAGTTCCAAGGCGAGAAGGTCGATGAGTGGAGAGACGAGCAGCCCGGCAAAATCATGCACGAGCTTCGCAAGGGCGAACTGGCGAACACGGATCAGGTTCCATTCACACCGTATTACGGCACAGTGGATGCGACGCCGCTGTTTTTGATTTTGCTTGGCGAATACGTGCGTTGGACGGACGATAAGCAGCTGCTGGAGCAGCTACTGCCGAATGTGAAACGTGCGCTGGAATGGATCGATGTGTACGGAGATCCGGACGGCCGCGGATTTACGTCCTACGATCGCAAATCGGCCAAAGGGATATCGAATCAGGGCTGGAAAGACT
The DNA here is from genome assembly GCF_005049045.1 of Cohnella pontilimi. GTDB lineage: Bacteria > Bacillota > Bacilli > Paenibacillales > Paenibacillaceae > Cohnella > Cohnella pontilimi. The sequence continues at coordinate 305,940 of NZ_SUPK01000003.1, read as the reverse complement.
CGGGCAATTCTGCCGTTCATCGGAGCGGACAGTTCGCCGAGGCACCGATCTCCCTTGCCGAGGTGCAAGGATATGTGTACCAGGCGAAGCGTCTGCTGTCCGAGCTGCTGCCGGGTGTAAACGGGGCTGGCGAAAATATGGCTGCGTGGTCATCCAAGCTGGCTGCGGAAGCGGAGCAGCTGCAGGAGCGGTTTGAGAAGGAATTCTGGGTGGAAAGCGATCAATTTTATGCGATGGCGCTGGACCAAGACCGCAAGCAGGTAGAGACGGTGACGTCCAATCCGGGTCATGTTCTGATGTCGGGTATGCTGCAAAAAGACCGTGCAGCGGCGGTAGCGAAAAAGCTCGTGTCCAAGGAATTGTTCGGCGGATACGGCATCCGCACCATGGCCGTGGGCGAGACGGCTTACAGCCCGATGAGTTACCATAACGGCAGCGTATGGCCGCACGACAACTCCATCTGCTTGATCGGACTGGCATCCGAAGGTTTCCATAAAGAAGCGATGACGGTCGTCGAAGGGCTGCTGCTGGCAGGATCTTATTTCGAGAACAACCGGCTGCCGGAGCTTTACTGCGGCTATTCCGCGGAGCAAGGAAAGCCGGTGCCTTATCCGGTCGCATGCTCTCCGCAGGCATGGGCGGCCGCCACACCGCTCGTCTTCGTTCAAGCGATGATGGGTCTTCGATTGGATTATGGGAACCGGGAAATTGCGCTGCGTCCCGCTTTGCCGTCCGGCATGAACACTTTGTCGGTCCGGAGGATGCGTCTTGGAAGTGGTGTGCTGGAAATCGAGATTAAGCGGCAGCCGGAAGGTTTTGTCTACGAGATCGTGAGCAACACGACAGGCTGGAAAATCGCGAAGGCATGAACCCATATTCACGTCGGTTAACCAACTTCTTGCATAAGAGTTTTCTTAGAATGAAGAGCGTTTGACAAGGAATCACCCGGGTAAAAAAAGGTTGTCGAGAGACATCAATTTTAACCCAAAAGGAGTGATTCGAGTGGCGCGTAACAATGGAGGTAACCGTGGGAACAACGACGGGAAAATGAGCCGCGAAGAAGCAGGACGTATGGGTGGAGAAGCGACGGCCAAAAACCACGACCGCGAATTCTACCAAGAAATCGGCCGCAAGGGCGGCGAGGCCACTGCCGAATCTCATGGCCGTGAATTTTATCAAGAGATCGGCCGCAAAGGCGGCGAGGCCACTTCCGACTCGCATGACCGTGAATTCTATCAGGAAATCGGTCAAAAAGGCGGCGAGTCCCGCGGCAACAGCGGCGGCAATGACGGGAAAATGAGCCGCGAAGAAGCCGGCCGCAAAGGCGGCGAAGCGCGTGCACGTCAACGTAACGACGATTAATCGAATAAAATAAACAACCGGCACTGCTCACGCAGTAGCCGGTTGTTTGTTTTTGCGGCGGGCAGCCGCGGATTGTTTGCTAATTGCCGTATAATAGGGCTCCAAAGATTGATAAACGATTTGCTGAAGGAACGCCGCCTGCTTCCAATCCGAAAACAGCTTGGCGGCGTAGGCCCAGGCGTTCTTCTCAATCTTGAGCGCGATCGTTTGTTTCTCCGAACCGGTAAGCAGCCGACTTTCCAGCAATTCCGTCAGCTGGTCCAATTGCCGGTCCTCCGCGTGCCCAAGCTCATGGGCGAACACAATGGCGGCATATTCCTCGAAATACGCTTCTGTACCGAACAACTGCAGGCATTGCTCGCGGATGCACTCCTGATACAAGGTGACAGTGTGAGTAGCCGGGTGATACTTCCCTCCGACGAGCCGGCCGCCGGGAAAACGGTCTTTCACCACAACCTTCACGGTACTCCCCGAAATCCGGAGCCATTCGCGAATGCTCTGTTCGAGACTTCGTTTTTGCAATCACTTCACCAGAGCTTTCTTTGAACATTAGACCTTATTATAGAACATCAGGCGGCAAAATCAATGCGACTTTCCGCTCATTGACCGGAGCTGACCGCGTAGGTCAGCGTAAAAATCGTGACGCTGCCCAAGTTTCGTTCGTTCAATTATTCGACTATAAGCTGCCCTACCATATTGTCATGGCCTTGTCCGCACTGAATACTGCAATAAAAGTCGTATGTACCGGCTTTGTCCAATTTGATCGTCGCGGTTTCGCCGTCCTTAAGATTCACGCCCAGGTCATCAATCGTCAACCCGTGAACCCCTGTTTGGTTGATCAAGTGAAGCTTAAGCGTGTCGCCAACTTTGGCTCTGATCTCGGGTTGGCTGAACGACCAGTTTACGGCATTCTCCGTAATTTCTATTGTAGTTCCGCCACCCCCTGCCTTCTGAGGCGAGGAAGGCGCCGAAGGAGATTGCGGATTCGAGATTTGATTGTTTGATTTGCCGCATGCGTTAAGCGCGAACATGGTGAACAGCGCGAGAACCATACATAATTTCACGGATTTCCGTTTCATGTAGCGTAAATGCCTCCCAGAGTTAATCAGTGTTATTATCTCCGTTGCTCGCCAAGTTATCCTTGGCCGGATGGGATTTCGTTGCATAATCGCTCTTGTCCCCGACATACAGTCGGAGTAGGGGAATCAAGAACCGGATTCAGATTATATGCTGATCTTCATATGGGCTTATTATGCGACGCATGCAAAAAGGAGGATGTGTGATGGCTAAAATTTTTATGAAATCGCCTGCGAAAGGCGCATTGATGGGATTCTCCTTGACAGGCGGTTGGCTTCTCGCCGATCTTTTGCTTCCGGAGCCTTGGGGAGACTTTGTCTTATACGGGGCGATGGCGGTGTTGAATATCGGGATCGGCTGGAAACTCGGAAGGCTTTCCGACTCACAGAGTGACCAGGAGACGGCCGGCATCCTCGATCCCAAGAATCCAACGAGCTACGAAATTCAATCTTAAAAAGGGAGCGCCCGGCTCCCGGTTTTTCCAACACCTTACAAAACAAGCTCAACAGCCCTTTCGCTTCCCGATCGGAAGCCGGAAGGGCTTTTTGACGTTCAAGAACGAAAACGGGGAGATTGAAACGGCGTCCGCTTACATAACTTACGCGAATTAGGAAATACCACTAGTAACGAGGATTGCTTGAAGCGGGATCTTTCCATGAGTCAAGAAGTCGCACACTCATCCATCTTGGAGGTTGAAATCGTGAAAAAAACAAAAATCGGAGTGGCTCTTGCGTTAGTCATTGCGCTTAGCGCGTGTACCGGAAACAACAACAATAATGTCGCACCTTCGCCAACGCCAGGACAAACCGCATCTGCACCACCTTCCGCAACCGGCGTGACCGGCACCTCCTTTGAAAATTGGGGCTCTTATGGCTTTACGCTGGCCAATAACCGTCATGTCCCTTACAAGGAGATCTCCGTCGATAACGTCAAGGATCTTGGCGTCATCTGGTCCGCGGACCTGAAGTCACTCGACAAGGACGTCAAGAATGGAAATCAGTCGTATCCCGTCGTCGTCGACGGGGTCATCTACTTGACGACGGCGGGGAACCAGGTGTTCGCGTTTGACGCCGTGACGGGGAATACCATTTGGCATTGGAAACCTACGGCTGAGCAAGCGGCCAGCTTCTCGAAAGCGGGGATTATCGCGAATCGCGGCGTCGCGGTTGGCGAAGGGAAAGTGTTTATGCTCGCGGTGGACAACTCGCTAATCTCCCTGGATCAGAAGACCGGCCAGTTGGTGAAAATGATCAAAATTGCCGACTATATCGATGGGGTTACACTCGAGAACGGGTACTATGAGACGACCGCTCCTCAATATTACAAGGGCAACGTCTATATCGGAAGCAGCGGCAGCGATAACGGCGTTCGAGGTTTCGTAGCGGCGTTCAAGGCGAGCGATTTGACGCCGGCTTGGGAATCTCCTTTCTGGACCGTACCGCCAAAAGGCCAGGATTGGCTGGCGAAAAGCCAGTTCCAAGGGGGCGGAACGGTGTGGAATCCCGTTGCGATCGACGAAGAGACCGACATCATGTACTTTGCGGTGGGCAATCCTGCCCCGGATTTCTACGGTGCCAAACGTCCGGGAGATAACCCGCACACCGATTCGGTCGTGGCTGTCAACGCAATGACCGGCAAGCTCGTCTGGGCCAAGCAGGAAGTCAAACATGACGTGTGGGACTATGACGCGGCAGCCTCTCCGATGATTATTAATGCCACGGTGAAGGGGCAGAAAAAGAAGCTGGTCGTGGAAGGCGGCAAGTCAGGTTTATGGTTTGCCTGGGATGCGGCAAATGGGGATGTCGTATGGGATGGTATTCCTTTTGCCAAGATTGATCGCAAGAAGCCCACGCCCGGAGGCACGGTCAGCTACCCCGGAGTGCTCGGCGGTGAGAATTATGCGCCCGAATGTTACGATCCCGCTACGAATTACGTCTTGATTCCGGGCGTCGAGTCGCCTACTCTCTACAAATCGGCGAAGACCGAAGCGGAAGCGGCAACCCCGGATTTTCCAGGTGCGGCGGCTTTCGGCACGACAATGGGAGAGGTGCCTAATGTCAAGGCATTCGGTACGGTCACCGCGATCAACGTCGATACCGGCAAGCAAGCTTACCAGATCAAGACGACGGATCCGCAGCGAGGCGGCTTGACGAGCACGGATTCGGGACTGGCGTTCTTCGGCGAGCTGGACGGCAAGATCAATGCACTGGATATTAAGGCGGGAAAGGTGATCTGGACGTTCCAGACATCCGGGGATAACGTGCAAGCCGCCCCGTCGATCTTCACCGTTGACGGCAAGGAGTACATTGTCTTCACCACAGGCGGAACGAAGCCGAAAGTGCATGTGTTCGGTCTGGGAGGCGACAAGACGCAAGGTCAGGCAGGCAATGCCCAGACGGGCGGAGCGCATTCCACGAAATAACTCAGATTCGGCACGGCGGACAATTCGGCACGGCGGACAAGACGAATCGTCTTGTCCGCCTTATTTGGGAAAGGAGACCTATTCATTGAAAACGATAACCAAAACACGGCTAATCGTGCTCTTAGCTGCTGGAATCACGTTATGTACGGCTTCCCATGCGGACGTGAATGCGCAACCGGAAGTCCACCCAGGCCGGATGGAGCTTGAACAGACGTCATTTACCGCTAAAACGTGGGAGAGTGACGGCTCTCATCTAACGGCCATTCAAGGCAAGCTTACATACGGTGAACGACCGGTAGCGAATGCCCTCGTGCAAGCGGGTACGCAAGGAAGAACCATCCCAACCAAGAAAGATGGCACATTCGAGCTGCTCGTCGATCGTAGTCTGATCGTCAACAAGCTCGTTCGCGTAGTGTCGGTCCAAGACGCAACGATCGCGGGCAAGCCGATAGAGAAAGGAGAGGCCGATACCATCCTTTCGGCGTCCTCGGCGATCACCGTTTACCATCCGATCGAGGTGACCAAGGTTATGCCTTCCGATACGGACGCGAGCCAAGTCAAGGTGCACGCTCGATTTAGGATCGAGAAGGGGGACAGGATTTCCTTTTTCCGTGTAGATAAGTATCGTATCTCGGGGCAAGTCGTGGATGCCGATGGCAGTCCGGTGAAGGACGCGATCGTATGGATTGACCGGGATGGCGGAGAAAGCTTCGCCAAGTCAACCCCGACGGATCGAAACGGGAGATATGAAATGTTTTACTGGCCGGAGGAAGAGGAAACGAATCTTACGGTAATCGTCGGCACGCGCCGATTCGAGTTGCCGGAAGGCAAAGTCTTTATTCTCCCCCGAAATACGAGCGTAGACCTTCGGATCCGACTGCCCAGGGAAGGCTCGGTGATCGACGATAAGCCTTCCGAATTGGTCTGCACGACCTCGAAAGGAGCGACATACACCGGCCTGCTGGCAGGACTCGACGTGCCGCCTGGAACTCCCTATTTCGTGACGATTCCCGACCGTGAAGGCCGTTTCGTGCTGACGGTGCCGAAGGACGTATGGGAGAAACGTCCGCTTTTTTTCGAAACCCTGCTAACGAAATTCGTCGCGCGGGACAAGATTCTGAAGGCTGGGGACGAGCTGCCTGTCGGTTTTGTGCAACCGGGCAATCATGATCCGAGACTGCTCGCTGCAGCTCCCTGATCTAACGCCGATTCTTCGGGCAAATGCTCCATATAGAATCTGAACCAATTGCCGAATACAAAGAGCTTGACGTCTTCCTCCCGGTAATGCTTCAGCAGCAGATTCACCAATCGGTCGTATTGCCCTGCATGTTCCAGTCCGACGATCCATTCCCGAATCCCGTCGAAGTCTGAACCAAAGCCGATATGGCGCTTCCCGCCCAACGCGCATATGTGATCGATGTGAAGCAGAATTCGATCCATCGAGACCGGTTCTTCCGTGCTCACGAACGGGGGAACGAACGTAATCCCGATGACGCCCCCGGTCTGAATGAGGGAGACGATTTGGGCATCCGTCAAATTCCTTAAGCGATTGCTGATCGATTTTGCGTTGGAGTGGGAAGCGATAACGGGCCTTCGGGACGCTTCGATGAGTTCCCAAAAGCCTTTCTCGGAAAGATGGGAGACGTCCATGATCATGCCCAGCCGGTTGCATTCCCGGATCAAATCCATTCCCGCAGCGGTAAAACCGCCGTTTCTAGCCTCCAGAACGCCGTCCGCCGCCCAGTTGGCACGATTCCAGGTGATCCCGACGGTCCTTATGCCGAGGCGGTAGAGGATACGAAGTAAAGCCAAGTTCCCATGAAGCGAATCTACCCCTTCCAGGGACAGCATCGCTCCGATCCGATCTTCGTTCAAGGCGAGTCGCAAATCGGTTTTCGTGCGAATAAACCGCATTTGCGGAAGGGCAAGAATGCGTTCATGGAACAAGTCGACGCTTTCCAGGACATGCTTAAAATCGCCGGACCATCGTTCAGGCAAATACACGGCGAAATTTTGCACGCGGATGCCCGATGCCAGCATTCTCTCCAACGTAACGTCCAGACCTTCATGACCACGGGCAAAATCCAGTCCCGGGTTCTCCAGCAGCTTACTCAGTACGTCGCAATGAGCGTCGAATATTTTCATGCGCCGATCACCTGCCGCGGTAGGAATAAACGGGAGCGGGAGCATGATCATCGATATTCTCGATCGAGCGAATGCGATCCGTGATCGCGTATCGATGAGGGGACCACTTGCAAACGGGATCCGCTGTCCGTGCGTCGCCCGTCAATAGGAAAGCCTGACAGCGGCATCCGCCGTAATCCAGCTCGCGGCGCTCGCAGCTTTTGCAAGGCTCCGGCATCCAATCGCTGCCTCGAAAAGCGTTAAAGGAGGGGGAATGCTTCCATATCCAGGATAGTTCACGTTCCTTCACATTCTCAAACGACAAGCTCCGAATTTCAGATGCAGCCGTACAGGGCAATACTCGTCCATCCGGCGCTACCGTAAGCGAAAGCCTGCCCCAGCCGCCGATGCAGGGTTTCGGAAACTCTTCATAATAATCAGGCAAGATCCATAGAAGTTCGATTTGATTGCGGAAGCGTTCGCGCGCCCGAACATAGGCGGCTTCGGCTTCTTGAAGCTGCTCCCTTCGCGGCAGCAATTGCTGAACGTTACGCAGAGCCCATCCGTAATATTGGGCATTGGCCAACTCCAGTCGCTGTGCTCCCCATTCCACGCAGAGCTCGATAATCTCTTCGATCTGGTGAAGATTGGCCCGGTGAAGGACGACGTTCATATGCAGAGGGAGTCCGCTGGCGCGGATACGCTGCGCGGCTTGACGTTTCAGTTCGTGCGAATTAAAACCGGCGATCGAATCGGCCAGCTTGGCGGATGAGGCCTGTACACTCAACTGAACGCTGTTAATTCCGGCCTCCGAGAGCTGTCTAAGACGCTCTTCCGTCAATCCTATACCGCTAGTGATGAGATTGACGTATAGTTCCGCTTCCCTGGCACAGTGGACGAGGACCTCCAGATCCTGCCGCAGCAGCGGTTCTCCTCCCGTGAAATGAACCTGCGCAACCCCAAGATCACCGGCTTGCGTAAGCACGCTCAGCCACTCATCAGTCGACAGCTCATTCTCCCTTTGGCGCAGCTCGATCGGATTCGAGCAGTAGGGACAGTGAAGGGGACAACGATGCGTGACTTCCGCGGTCAATGCGTACGGCAAATCTAGTTGCATAGTTCCAACCAACCCCTCTCCGCCGCTGAAGAGATGAACGCGACGATATCGTCCCCCAGGCCGGTCTGGACGTATACCGTCTCGAGTTCTTCGATCAACTGCGTGACCGTACGCTGACCATCGCAAAGCCGGAGAATCGCACCCGCCGTATCGTTAAGCTCGACGACCCGCTCCGGCAGCAGCAACAATTCCGTTTGCCGGGCTTTGTCGTACTTCATCAGGCCCGGACTGCGCAGACTCGGCCGATCCGACAGCTTTACGGCGCTCATCTGCCGTTCTCCTCGTCAGGGTACGCCAAGCTTAAAGCATCCAGCAGTGCCCAGAGAACATTGCACTTGAACCGTAAAGCATCGATCGCCTGCTCTTGGTCTCTGCGATCCCTGCATTCGCGCAATACCAGGCTCAAACCGTGATCCGCATCGCGTGGAGCTTGAGTCAGCCGGGCTTGAAAGTAGGCAAGCCCTTCCGGACGAATCCATGGGTATAGCTGCTCGAATACGCCGATCCGCTTAGAGACGAGCGTAGGCGCGAACAGCTCCGTCAAGGAGGAGGCAACGGCGATGTGCCAGGGCTCCAACCGGCAAAAGTTCACGTAGGCGTCGACGGCGAACCTGACAGCAGGGAGCACGTGGCGTTCATCCAACATTTCTTCTCTCGGAATGTCCGCCGCTTCACCCAGACGAATCCAAGCCTCGATGCCGCCATCGTTGCCTTCCCGGCCGTCATGGTCGATGATCCGCTGAATCCATTCCCGGCGATCTTCCCGGGATGGCAGCTTGGACAGAATAAGCGCGTCTTTGACCGGAATATTCTTCTGATAATAGAACCGGTTCGCGATCCAAGCCCGCAGTTGAATAGGGGAAAGCTTGCCTTCGTGCATTTTGATATGGTAGGGATGCTTGTCGTGATAATGATCCTCTCCTACTTGTCGTAAGCACGATATGAATTGTTCGTTCGAGAGCAAATTCGATTTCAACATTTCAAATCTCCAACTCCATCCCGTCAAATCCGATTTCGATGCCCATATCGGTCAACATTCGCCGTTCCGGCGAATCCTCTAGCAGAATGGGATTCGTATTATTGATGTGAATATATACTTTGCGTCGGGCCGGCGAGTGCGCGAACCGTTCGGCGCTTCCGTCGGATCCGGCAACAGGAAGATGACCCATATCGGAAGCATGCAATTCCGATACGCCAAGTTTTCGCAGCTCGTCGCCAACCCAGAAGGTTCCATCCAAGAAAACGCAATCCGCGCCGTCCAGATGCCGCTCCAGCGTTTCCGACCACGCCTCGATCCCCGGTGCGTAGACGGCGATTCCGCCCGTCCCCAGGTCTGTTATGCGATAGCCGACGCTCCAGGCTTCCAGCTGCTGAGCCGCTTCTCGAAACGGACTCGCGCTGATATACCGAGGGGGCTTATCGCCCAAATAAAACGGACATATCGATAATTTTGCCCCAAAAAGGGCATAAGATTCCTCCAAACTCATCTCGTGCCACCTAAAGCTTGAGTAAGGTTCTACGATCCGTCTCACCGGAAAGCCGTCCGTAAGCGCGCCGAGAACAGGCGGCGTCGCATAGACATCAATGGACGAGCCTTGCCGGAGCTGAAGAAGTCCGGTCGTATGATCCAATTCCGCGTCGGTAAGGAAGACGACTTGAATGGGGGAGCCGCGCATGGATGGACCCGGATGGAGGCACACGTTCTCTTCCGTCTGAAGACAGACATCCGGGCTTGCGTTCAGTAGAACCCAACGACTGCCATCCGGGCTTATGGCCAGGGAATCATTCCTTCTGGGGCGCGCGGATGGGTCGCCTGATCTCGCGCGATTGCAATTGGAGCAAGCGCAATTCCATTGAGGATATCCTCCTCCCGCGGCGGAGCCCAGCAGCTTAATAATCATCACGAATCCCCTTTAGGAAAGAGATGCCGGATTCTCCGGCATACTCCATCATTTGCGATATGCATAGGCCGTCACTTCGGCGCAAAGCTCAACGATCTTAAACTCAGGTTTAACCCACATGGTGACACCTCCTTCCTGAAATCGCAACGTGTTTCTGATTGATTGTATGTCGGCATCAGAATGTCCAAGAAGCAAAAATAACGATGCAGATCCCATCCGCTTTCGGAAGGTGACCTGCATCGTTAATCTTTGGCATCTCTTCTTAGCGATCGCGTTGCGGATTACGGCTCCGAATTCCGAATAGCCCGAGCAATCCGAGCAACCCGAGCCAACCCCATCCCATGCCTCTGGAGGAAGTTGTCCCCAGCGCGCGATATCCGTCGTTCGTGTACGATTGCGTTCGATCCCCCGGATTACCGTCCGTCATCTTGGAATCATTCGCGTTTACGTTCAAGAACTGAGTGCCCGTTCCTGTTCCATATATGCTGACATCGCGCTTGTGCGTCGTTATTGTGGAGCCGTCGATCGACTGGACGTTTATCTTGTTACCGTGTCGATGCGCTGAGATCCCATCGTGCATGCCACCCTGCGTATTTGTTCCCATTCCGTTGCCAAGCCCGCCGTTTCCTCCGTTTGACGTTGCGGAATGGGCATAAGCCGGAACCGCAAATAGGAGAAATACGACTGCGACAATTAATCCGCGTAACATTGTGCTTCTCATGGACTTACCTGCCTTCGAGTTATGATTTATATCCTTCCGTTAAGGTCTCACGAATGCTGCGAACTTATACCAAGCCTGTACTATAGAGATGTCCAAGCTTATATATTGGTAATCAGGACGGAAGGAGCATCGTCATGGAAATGGTGTTCGCTTGGATCTTAACCTTGTCGTTAGGTTTCGATGCGTTAGTCGTCTCCGCTTCGTTGGGACTAAGAAAAGAGCCTAAGAACAAGATAAATTACGCGCTTGTGTTCGCAACAGCCGAATCCCTTATGCCGATTGCCGGCATCATCATCGGAGGAGCGCTCAGTCATTATTTTAAAGGCGCGATATCCGTGATTGGAGCTCTGTTATTGATCGGAGTGGCAATTTACTTTTTTTTCGACAGGGAAGAGGATGATCATACGGCGCATGGTAAACCGCTCGCCGGGTGGCCGTTAATTGCGGTGGCGACCGGCATCAGCCTGGACGAGCTCGCGGTAGGTTTTACCGCCGGATTGATGCAAGCGCCAATCGTGCTCACGATCATACTGATAGCTGTCCAATCGTTCACATTCTCCATGATCGGCGTTACTTTCGGCGCCAAACTCAAGCCTTACCTTGGAGAATGGGCCGAAAAAGCGTCGGGCGTTGTGCTGGGGTTGATAGGCGTTTGGATGCTTATCGAGAACTTTGCCTTCCTGTATAGCTGAATCGGTGATGTCGAGCAACCCTGCAAGGGACTGGGGTTGCCTTCGGCGTCATGTACACGGACGTGACGAGACTTACAGGTGAGTTCGGGCAGCGGTCGGTGGGAATGAGATGGTGGCACAGTCTTACAGGTAAGCGAGAGCTGCGGTCGGCGGAAATAAGATTGTGGGACAGTCTTACAGGTGCAATAAGCAACCGACGCAAACAGTCCCGTCTCTCGTCCAGGAGAAGCGGGACTGTTTAATGTCGCCGCTCAAGTCAACTTGTGCCGCTCTTCTTTCCCGAGCTCGATCGGCTCGGCTTTGTCGTCCTCTATGATGCCGTTGATCGAGGCCGCGGACGAAAGCTGCTTCAACTGCCGGAGAATATGAGGAGAGAGGTACAAGCCTCCGCACATCGCGGTGATAAAACCTGCGCCGACGATGAGGAGACCGTTTGCGCAATTCGGTCAAATGGCCGACCAGGTCGTTTTGAATGTCCATCTCGTCACCTGCTGCTGCCAAAAATGGCAATATTGCTTCTCCTAGAATGTCCATTTGCGGGTCTCGTATTCTTTTGGCGAAATTTTCAGGGGATGAGAAGGAACCTGGCGTATGGCCCGGTTCAATTGGGGGACTCTAACAGTTGACCCCACGCTGTTCAAGCGATGAATCGGGAGGTAAGTGGAATGAAGAAAATTGGAGTACTCGTACTCGGCTTCTCTTTGATTTTCCTGGCGCCGGCCTGCAACCGAAACAATAATGGCGCGCCGGACCAGACTCCTCCGGCGGGAACGCCAGCCGGAACGCCTACGGCAACGACGACGGCTTCGCCCGGCGGCTCTCCGGCAGCTTCGCCGACGGCGTCGCCCACAGGCGGCACCGCCGATGCGACGGCTCTGTACCAGCAGCAATGCCTGGCCTGCCACGCGGCCGATCTCAGCGGCGGGGCGGGGCCGGCGCTCAGCAACGTGGGCGCCCGCTTGTCCGCGGATGACATCGCGACCAGAATCAGCAACGGCGGCGGCGGTATGCCCGCTTTCAAAGGCACGCTGTCCGACGACCAGATTCATGCGCTGGCGAACTGGCTGAGCGCGAAGAAGTAACTCGGCTCATAGCATAGCCAAAGACCCGATTCAACCGGAAACACCGGAAGAATCGGGTCTTTGTGCGCCAAGGCTTATGACAACCGCTCGGCAAACCATTCGCGAATCACGGCGAACACCTTATCGCGCTCCGCTTCATTATGGAGCTCATGGCGAAGTCCCGGCCACTCCATGAACTTGCACCTATCGCCTGCCAACTCGGCGAAACGGCGGCTCGCGTGGATCGACGTCACTTTGTCGTCGCCGCCATGCATGAGCAGCACCGGCACCGACAGCTCCGAAGCATGCTTCAGCGCCCAAAGGCCGGCGTGCTGTACGGAGAGGAAAAATCTCGCCGTAATGCTGCCATGGCCTAAAGGATCCTCTTTAATGCGCCGGACCATCTCGAGATCCGAGGTCAAATGATTGGGCTGAAGCGGCCGGTTGTCCGTCCAGGCCGGATACAGCCTATTGATCGCGCGGGCCATAACAACCCGGACGGCCGGCGGATCGAACGCCAGCTTCAACCAAGGGCCCGTCACCACCGCACCCGCAATTTGCGGACGCCGTCGGAGCAAATAATTGAGCGTAACATTGCCGCCCATACTGTGTCCGAATAGAAAGCGGGGCTTCTCCGGAAACAGCCGCTCGGCCTCAGCAAGCAGGAAATCGACGCCTTCCAGCAAGTTGTCGTATGTACGGATATGTCCTCGCTTGCCGTCCGTCCTCCCATGGCCATGCTGGTCAAACGCCAAAACCGCATAGCCGTGAGTTGTCAGGTGATCCGCCACGTGCAAATATCGGCCGGTATGCTCGCCCATGCCGTGAACGATAACTACGACCGCTTGTATGCCGGAAAGTTCATCGGGCAGCCATTCGCAAGCGAAGCCCGGCTTGCCTTCGGGGGAATGCCACTGAAACTCACGATACTTCAAGGAGAAAACCCCTTCCGCGCTCTAATAGGTGAAAGTATTATCTCACATTATTCGATACTTTGCCGATAGTCTCCTTCGAGCCGGTACTTCAAGAGCAATTGTTGCCAAATGGATGGCGGGAGGGGCATAATGAGCCGTAAGAGGTGATCGCGTTTGCTTCGTACGCTGGCCGTAACGGAACAAGGGGAATTCATCGAGAACATTCCTTTGCATAACTTGACCGAACCTTCCATCCAGTGGTTCTGGGTCGATTTTGACTGCCCGACGGAGGAAGAAACGAAGCTGCTGGACAGCTATTTTCATTTTCATCCGCTCGCGATCGAAGACTGTCTGCATTTGCTGCAGAGGCCCAAACTCGACCACTATGAGGATACGCATTTTTTCGTACTGCACGCGGTGGATCCATCGACGCTGGAGTCGGACGAGCTCAACTTATTTCTGGGGCCTCGGGGAATCGTATCATTCCATCTCAACCCTTCACACGAAATCGAAGAGTCATGGCGGCGCGTTAAGGAGAATGCCGGGTCCCGGAAACTAGACCATTACTACATCGCCTATTTGATTTTGGACAAAATTGTCGACAACTATTTTCCGACGCTGTACCGCATCGAGGACCATATGAACGATATGGAAGACCGCGAAGCCAAGGAGAAGCTGCAGACGCTCATCAACGAAGTGTATGAAATCCGGACGGACCTGCTTCGGCTGCGCCGGACGGTCATTCCGATGCGGGATTTGCTGTACCGGGTCATCAACACCGACAAAATTCCCGGCGTCCGCGAACACATCGCCTATTTTATCGATATCCACGATCATCTCCTCAAGCTGACGGATATGATCGAGTCCAATCGCGAGATGACTTCGGATTTACGAGACAGCTACGACTCAATCCGCTCGGGCCGGATGAACATGATCATGAAGACGCTGACGGTGATCACGACCATATTCATGCCGCTTACCTTTATCGCGGGCATTTACGGCATGAATTTCGAAAATATGCCCGAGCTGCACACCCGTTGGGGTTATTTCACCGTGCTCGTCGTGATGGCGGGGCTGGGAATCGGTATGTACATATGGTTCAGACGCAAAGGCTGGTTCGATTAACCCGAACGTATTCGCCAGTCGAATGATATACTTGAAATCAAGGAGAAAGGAACGGAGGGATACCGTTGTAAGCCGACAGCCCAATCCTGTAACTTTGACAACTAAATAAATAAGGATTGGTGCTGACGGATGAAACGGCTTCGTTATGTATTATCCGGCCAGGCTTGTTCGACGCTGGGCGATATTTTGTATATATTGGCGTTGGTGACCACGTTGTACCGCCAGACCGGCTCGGCTGCCGTTGCCGCACTCTTCCCGCTGCTGAGGGTGATCGGCATGTCGACCGGAAGCTTCGGGGCGCCGCTTGTCCTGCGGAGATACCGTCTCAGCCGGCTGCTCGCGTTCTGCCTGCTCGTTCAATGCTGTGGTCTGGCTTTACTGGCGTTGTATTTAGGAACGTTCGCCGGGCGCGCGCAGGTGGAATGGCTCACGTCCGCCGTCCTGGTATTATCCGTGCTGGAAGGAGTCGCGGGTCCCGCTAGATCTTCCTTGGTGCCTAGGATCGTAGAAAATGATGAGCTTCTAAAAGCAAACGGAACATTGGGAGCTGTCAGCCAAGCTTGTTCGCTTGCCGGATGGGCGGGCGGAGCCATTGCGGTGTCCGCGCTGGGTTCCGCTGCGTCCTTGTGGGTCGCGGCTCTCTTGTTGCTGTTTGCTGGTGTGTCTTCCTTGCTGATTCGGGAGGAGTCCGGATTCGAAGCGTCCGAGGAGGAAGAGGAGGCGGGGGGAGCCAAGTCCTTACTGCAAGGCTGGAAAATGTTCTTGCGCGTGCCCTCACTGCGCCTGCTGCTTTGGATGGATGTTTGGGGCGGATTGTTATCCGCCGCGTTCGCGGGAGCGCTGCTTCTCGTGTTCGCAGAACAGCAGCTAGGCGTCGGCGAAGTATGGTGGGGCTGGATGAACGGAGCATTCTGCGCGGGACTGATTGCGGCGAATTGGGGCATCGGCCAGTTCGTCCAGGACGCCAGGCGGAAGCTGGCCTTCCTTCTGCTCGCCGGAAGCGGAGGGCTGGCCTTGAGCGTGCTGATTTTCTCGTTCACCGTACATCCCGAGATGGCGCTGGCTGTCATGGTGGTGATCGGTTTCGCGGAATCCGCTGCCGGATTGGCCGGGACGACGATGATCCAGTTTGCCGCTCCGAAACGAGAAATGCCGTCCGTATTCGCGGCTCGAACGACGCTCATTTCCGTGCTGTTCGGCGTTTCGCTGCTGGTGGCCGGGTGGCTGGCGGACCGCTACGGGATCCAGATGATTTATATCGGAGCGTCCGTTTGTTACGCGATATCTTTCCTGGGAGCGGTGTGGCGCCGCGGCGTACTCAGAGAAATGGTTAACGAGAGATAGGAGTGCTGACACACATTGGCTATAAAAGCGATCGTATTCGATTTTGACGGAACGTTGTTGGACACGGAAACTTTGGCATTCGAGGTGGTCCGCACCATTTTCGAGGAACACGGCCAGGAGCTGGCGCTCGCCCGATGGGCGCTCGGGATCGGCACCGTCGGCGGCCCCTATGATCCTTATGCGGATCTGGAGCAGCTTATCGGACGCCCGTTGGATCATAAACTGATGAGGGCGCGGTATGAGGCGGATCTCACGGAAAAAGCCGACCAGGCGGAGCTGCGCGCAGGCGTGAAGGAATGGCTGGAGGAGGCGCGGCGGCTCGGGCTGTCGATCGGACTCGCGTCCAGCTCCACGCGGGAATGGATTGAGCGGCATTTGCGGTCCAAGGGGATACGGGAGTATTTTGAAACGATCCGCACGTCGGATGACGTGGAGCGGGTAAAGCCCGATCCGGCCTTATACCGGCTGGCTGTCGCCGATTTGGGCGTGAAACCGGCGGAAGCCGTTGCGGTGGAGGACTCCCTGCACGGCTTGACGGCTGCGAAAAAAGCGGGCATGCATGCGATCGCCGTACCCAATGCGGTGACGAGGCAGATGGATTTCCTTGGCGCCGATGCGGATTTGCTGATCGATTCCTTGGCGGATCAACCGCTGGAGCAATTGCTGGAGAAGCTGGCTCTGAAATCGATCGATTAAGTGATGCGAAAATGGAGAGAGGAGACGGGCGGATGGACATGGGCGTTTGGATGGCATTTTTGGGGGCTTCCGTGATTCTGACGTTGATGCCCGGCCCGGACATCCTATTCGTCATCGCCCAAAGCGCCGCAGGCGGGCCGAAGCAGGGCTCGGCCATCGCGCTGGGATTGTGCACGGGGCTTCTCGCGCACATCTCCGCCGCGGCGCTGGGCGTCTCCGCCGTCGTGTACGGTTTGCCTTACGCCATGCCGGCCGTGAAAACGGCCGGCTCTTTGTATTTGTTGTACTTGGCGTGGATGTGCTTGAAGCCTGCGAAGCCGGCGGCGGCGCCGGTTTCGGCTTCGGAGGTGGCTGCCGGGCAGGAGCGGCCTGTGGCTATGTCCTATGGCCGGTTGTATCGGCGGGGGATTTTGATGAATGTGCTGAATCCCAAAGTATCGCTGTTTTTTATTGCGTTCCTTCCGAGCTTCGTCCGGCAAGGTGCGGGTCCTGTGCCGGTGCAAATGTTTGTTCTGGGCTTCACGTTTCTGCTTCAATCGCTCGTCATTTTCCACTTGGTTGCGATGTTTGCGGGACGGTTAGGAAGGCGATATTTACAGAGAGGGGAAGCCGCCCGCCGCCGGACAAGCATCGCGGAAGGTCTATTATACGCGACGCTTGCGCTGTTTCTTTTGTTCGGTTAAGGGGCAGGAGTGTGGTGATGGATGCGCACCTTGCCGCCTTTGCGAGCGCCTGCTCTTGTGGCGGGTGCTTTTCTTTTCGCAGACCGGGAAAGCCCGGCTTGGATGGAGCCCTTGCGCAGCAGGGGCCGATTGCCGGGGCGCCTAGTTTTGGCCATGGTCTTTCCTCCTTTTTCGCGTGAGCGCGTAACGTGTGTTACACGATATGCGCCCACCCGGCCGGCGGTGCTTGGCGGCGGATGATCGTTAAGCGGGTCCCACCGGTGGGTGGGGGTTACCAAGGAGCTACTCGATGCACCATATTTCGGCTAGAATATAGAGCATGAGAGTTGAAGGAGCGTCGACGTGATGATTGGGGTTGCAGCGGGACTAGGCGCGGTGGGATGTCTGGTAGGGGCAAGTGTGCTGACGATATTCGGGATGACGGCCAAAGCACAGCAGCCTCGGCCTATCCCGAATTCGATGGAGCCGACTGTACCCTTTGAATATGTGGAATGGACAAGCGGGGGAGGCAAAGTTCGCGGATGGATGCTGCCGCAGCCAGGCGCTGGGAAATCACCGGCGGTGCTGGTCGCACATGGCTGGGGCTCGAATCGGGCACGTGTGCTGAGGTTTGCGATTCCGCTCCATGAAGCGGGGTTCGCCGTGCTGATGTACGATGCGAGAAGCCACGGGGAGAGCGAGAAGCATCCGGCTCCAACCGGACTGATGTTCCGCGACGATCTGCTGGCAGCACTCGAGTGGCTGCGAAACCGCGCGGACATCGACACCGGTCGGGTCGGGGTACTCGGACATTCGCTCGGCGGCTTCGGCGCGGTGCTCGCGTTGGCCGAAGGGGCACCGATCGCGGCGCTCGTTACGGATTCCATGCCGGTCAAGTTCGATACGATGATCGGAGCCGAGCTGAGCAGACGCAAGCTGCCGCGATATCCATTGGCTCATGTCATTCCGCGCATCATGGCGATGCGCAGCGGCATATCCCGTTCAATCATGAAAAAAGCCGACCCGGCGAAGATACTGGCGGACAACTTGAAAGGCCGCAACATTCCGGTGCTGCTGGTGCACTCACGCGGGGACGGTTACATTCCTTCCACCGAGTTGGACCACGTGCTGTTAAACAATCCGCAGCTTCCTCACTTGTACGTCGACGTCAGCGGACACAGCTCGTCCGAGCAGGATCCCGCATTTTGGCCGGCTGTTCTTGGCTTCTTCCAAACCCATCTCGGTATGAACAAAGAAAATAGGCTCGCGGCATCGGCCGCAAGCCCGTCAAGAGAAATATATTGAAAAGGGGGGTCATGTTTATATTGTACCCCCCCTTTGTTGTGACAATATGAACGTGATGTTACAGTTCGATTACAAAATGGCGGTTGTAATGGCGGGATACGGACGCGTGTTTATCCAACGTTAGTTCCATAAAACCGCGGCAGTCTAGGACTATACTTTCCTGTCCTAAACTGCCGCGGTTTCTTTTAATAGCTCAGTCCAACCCTTATTTAACGGAGCATGTCGGGTGTTTCATCCCGCAAATCGGCCAGGAATTGACGCATGATGCCATTGATCTTGATATTCATTATGGTTATAGAGATTGCTGTTGCAAAGTCAATCTTAAAAATGGGGCAGCAATCTTAAATAATTGGCATTCCAACAAGGAATGTCTTCTATTACGATGAAAACGACAAGCGCTCGTTACCTTGAAAAACGGAAAAATATGCGCAGATTTTTCCGGAAAGTTTCCCAGGAGAGCTGAGCAAGAACACTGTAAGGGGGAAATGGAATGTTGAACCGAAAGAAGTCATGGTTTGTGATCGTCAGTATCATCCTGTCCGCAGCTTTGATGTTGGCGGGTTGCGGCAAATCCAAGAGCGAATCGTCGAACAGCCCGTCCGCCGAAAACAGTCCGGCTTCAAGCGGGCAAGCGAGCGAGAAAGCGAGCGACTCGCCGAAGAAGGACGTCACGATTACGTACACCATATGGGATCAGCTCCAGCAGCCTGCCATGGAAGCCATCGGCAAGGAATTCACGGCTCAATATCCGAATATCAAGGTCAAAGTCGAAGTCATTCCCTGGAACGATTACTGGACGAAGATGTCCGCGGCGGCACCGGCCGGAACGCTGCCTGATGTGTTCTGGATGCACTCCGGTCAATTCACCAAATTCGTGTCCGGCAACTTCCTCGAGCCGATCACGGACAGGGTCAGCACCGGCAAAATCGATTTGAACAATTATGAAGCCAATCTCGGCTCGATCTATACGCTGAACGGACAAAACTATGCCCTTCCCAAAGACTTCGACACGATCGGCCTTGCCTATAACAAAGAATTGTTCGATAATGCCGGCATTCCATATCCGGACGATACTTGGGATTATGCTAAGCTGGCGGAGGTTGCCAAGAAGCTGAGCCAGCCCGACAAAGGCATTTACGGTTTCGCAGCCAAAATGGATACGCAAACCGGCTATTGGAATGACATGCTGGCCAATGGGGGACACATCGTCACCGATGACATGTCCAAATCTGGTTACGACGAACAGGCTTCGATCGAAGCGCTAAAGGCCCGGTACCAGCTCATTCTCGACAAAGCTTCCCCGACCCACCAGCAAATGACGGATACGGACGCCACCGAGATGTTCAAATCCGGCAAAGTGGCCATGATCTTTGAAGGCGACTGGCGGACCAACGATATCGACGGCAGCGATAACATCACAGGAAAGTGGAATTGGGCGCCGCTTCCGAAAGGAAAGGTCAAACGCGGTAACATCATCAACGGTCTCGGCAACGCCATGTCGGCCGCCGGCAAGCACAAAGAGGAGGCGGGTCTGTTCCTTGAATTCCTCGGTTCGAAGCGGGCAGCCGAAATTACGGCGGAGATGGGCGCGGCCATTCCGGCATTCAAAGACACGCAAGGCGCGTGGGTTAAATCGAAACCTCATTTGAACCTGCAAGTATTCATTGACCAGGCGTCCGAAGCGGTGCCGTATCCGGCCGGCATGAAGTCGTATCCGGTCTGGTTCCCGAAAGAAGGCGAAATCATGTCCCAAGCTTGGGGCGGAGCGATTTCCATCGAAGAGGGCGCCAAGAAAGTGGCTAACATGATGAACCAGGCGATTGCGGACAACAAGTAGAACCGGCCGATAAAAGCAGAGTCGGGGGCGTTCCGGAAACCGGAACGCCCCCGATGAACAGGCAGGGGCGATGGACATGAATTCTCGAAGCAAATATGCGTGGGCATATATCATGATCGCGCCAACATTAATCGGAACCTTGGTCTTTTGGGGTAGTCCGGCCATCTATTCCCTTTATTTGGGCTTCATGAAATCCGAAAACTTCGGACTGATCAATCACTGGGTCGGGCTGGACAATTATCATAAATTGTTCAGGGATGAGGAGTTTTGGCGCAATCTGCGAAATACGCTCTATTATGTGGTGCTGGTTGTGCCGCTCACACTCGTGTTTTCCACGTTTTTCGCCGTGCTGATGAATACCAGGATCAAGGGCGCTTCCGTTTACCGGGTCATCTTTTTTCTGCCGCAAGTTACGATGCCCGCAGCCGTTGCCCTGGTTTGGATCGTTTTATTTGCGCAGGATTTCGGGCTGTTAAATTATTTCTTGGGAACGCATATCGCCTGGATTTCCGATCCGCGGTTCGCCATGTATGCGCTTGTCCTGGTTGGCGTTTGGGGCGGAATTGGTTTTAACATGCTTCTCATTCTGGCCGGCTTGCAGAACATCCCGCGAACTCTGTACGAGGCGGGAGAGCTCGAGGGGGCCGTCGGTTTCCGTAAATTCCGCCACATAACGCTTCCATTGCTCACTCCGACATTGTTCTTCACGACAGTCATCTTGATGATCGGAGCCACACAAATTTTTGACTCGATCTATTTGATCATCGGGAAAACGAACGTCGCACTTCCTTCCGTCCGTTCGCTGGTATATGCCTATTACCAAAACGCCTTCGTCTATTACGATCAAAACTACGGCGCGGTCATGGTGAACATCCTTCTGCTCATCAACCTGATTTTGACCGGATTCCAGTTCATGCTGCAAAAGAAATGGGTCTTCTACGAATGAGGAGGGGTGACATGAGCGGCAATCGAACGACCGCGGTCCGCAAGACCCATTTTGCCATTCACTTGATCTTGATTGTCGGCGCCGTCGTCATGATCGTTCCTTTCTTGTGGATGATTCTGACTTCATTTAAGACGACGACCGAAGCGACACAAATTCCGATTGTCTTTTTCCCCCGCCATCCATCATTCGCGGCATATGCGGAAGTGATCGAAAAGTCGGATTTTCCGCATTACTATCTCAACACCGCGTTTTCTGCTTTGATGAAGACGGTGTTTCCCGTCATTTTCAGTTCGATGGCGGCTTATGCCTTCGCCAGAATCCAGTTCCCGGGGAAAACACTGTGCTTTTTCCTGATCATTTCCGTCATGATGGTTCCCAACGCCGTTTTTTACACGCCGCAATATATCATTATGAGCAAGCTTGGATTGGTCAACACGGTAACGGCGCTTTGGATCTGCTCGCTCATCAGTCCCTTCGCCACTTTCCTTCTCAGACAGTATTTCCTCAGCATATCCAAGGAATTGGAGGAAGCCGCGATTTTGGACGGCTGTAATCCGTTTCAAATTTATCGCTTCATCATGCTGCCGCTCGTCAAATCAGCGCTGGTCGCCATTGTCATCATTCAGTTGCTCTGGACCTGGAATGATCTTCAGTGGCCGCTGATCATCAACAGCTCGCCCGAGAAGCTGACTTTGTCGGCGGGGCTCGCCACGCTCGCTTCCGCATTTTACTCGAAATACCCTGTTCTCACAGCGGGCGCTTTTATGGCTGTCATTCCGATGATTCTGCTTTTCTTTATTTTCCAAAAACGTTTTATCGAAGGCGTTGCATTCAGCGCGCATAAAGGTTGATGGGTCATAACGGCATCCATAGCATGCTGTTCGAGTCGACGGGGTGGTTTGATGAAATGACTCATGAGCGGACGAACAGGTTCCTGTTTCGTCCGCTTTTTACTCGATTGCCGGAGATTCATGACAAAGCGTAGGACTCATGGTTTAATAAATAGGGGGTGGAAAAAATGCCCAGCCGCTGGCTTCTCTCGATTCTGACTCTAATCCTGGCATCCGCAATCGTAGTCGCATGCAACGGAGATAACGAAAATACGGAAACTTCGGGGAAAGAGACAGACGGCGGCAAACCGGATGATTTCGTCACCCTCAAGATGATCATGCCGGGCGACGAATCCGCCCGAATGCGGGAGTTCGTGGACAATGAGTTGAACGACCGGCTTAAGAATGATTTGAACATGAAACTCGAATTGACCTACATCCCGTGGGGAAGCTACCAGCAAAAGTTGGAACTGTCGCTCTCCACGGGCGAAGACTATGATCTTTTCTGGCATGGAACGCCCTTCGTCTCTGGTTATAAATCGAAAGGGTACATCCAGCCGCTTGACGAACTGCTGCAGAAATACGGTCAGAATCTGATCAAGAATATTCCGGCGGAGAACTTCAAACTCGACCAGATTGACGGCAAACAGTGGGCGATTCCTTCCCAGGCTTTCACGTCGGCAGGCAAATTCACCTCCGTCATGGTCCGGCAGGATTTGCTGGAGTCGGTCGGCATGACGGAGATCCGAACGATTGCGGATCTGGAAGCCTTCTATCGGAAAATGCACGCCATAGACCCCAGTTATTACGGCTACCTGGAAACGGATCGGGGCCACGAAGTCCTCTGGCGCGAATTGTCCGGAGAGAACCTGACCGCGTTCGACGAACGGAATCTGTTCGCGGTCAACGAGGATACGGGTGAGTTGGTGAATTATGTTGAATCCGATCTTTACAAAAAGGTGGCGCATTTACGCGAAGATTGGGTCAAAAAAGGGATTATCGACAAAAACCTGGTCGGTAATCCGCAGTCGAAGATCGATCAGGAGAACGCTGGAAAGCTGCTGTTCCGCGTCGGCGCCGTCTCCAGAGCGATGGAGAACCTGCAAACCGCACAGAAAGCGGATTCCGGAGCCAAGCTTCGCGAATATTTCCTCGCTCCGGACAAACCGAGATATATCGTTGCTCCCAGCAACGAGGCATACATGATTCCGGCGGCAGCCAAGCACGCGGAACGGGCCATGATGTTCATGAATTGGATTCTGAAAAGCAAGGATAATTACAATTTCATCATCTTCGGCGTCGAGGGCAAATATTATCGGATCGAAAACGGCAAAATCAAGCTTCTAACGAACGACCAGTTGATGTACGAATGGATGTGGCGGAATAAAAACTATTTCACCGCGCCGACGAACGTGCCGGACGACGTCGTTCGCGACATGCTCCACAACGACGACAACGCCAAAATATCCAGGCTATTCGGGTTCCACTTCAACGAAGAACCGGTGAAGAAGGAAATGGCGCAAGTGCTGACAGTTTACAAGGAAAAGTTCGATCTCATCAACTCCGGTCTAGTCGGATACAATTCCGGTTTTTCAAGCGCCATGACCGCTCTCAAGAAAGCGGGTTACGACAAGGTGTTTGCCGAACTGAAGAAGCAGTTCAACGAATTTAATGCCGGACGTCCCTAAATGAATTCCATTCGACAACCGGAGGCGAAGTTTTTGAAGCGATTCGGAATATTCGCCAAAATGATGATTATGTTAATGATTCTTCTGACTCCGATCCTGGTCCTGTATGCGATATCCAACCGCACCAGCACGACGGTGTTAACCCAGGAAATCATGAAAGTGAAACGGAATCAGATCGAATCGTCCGCCGGACAGTTGAACCAATTGTTTGCCCAGTTCGACTCATACAAGAAAATGCTTTACGAGAGCACCGACGTTCGCAACCTCGCATACCCGGACTTGCTGGGTGACGATCTCCTCCAGTATCATACGCTGCGGACCGTTTCGGAAGAAATCAACAGGCTTGCCGGATATGGAAACTGGAAGGCCGTCATTGCCGTCGTCTATCCGAAAACCGGAATGGTCATCCGAAGTAATTCCAATCTCAACGCGCTGCCCGAATTGCTCCCGGACCATGACGCCTATTGGGATTACCGAAGGGACGACCGCGGTTCCTATTTCATCGATACGTTCTCTTATCCGGATCAATGGTCAAACACGGAGCAGCCGGACATACGGGTGGTCGTCAAGGTGGACGAAACCGAAATCATGAGCCAGCTGACGGAGCTCAAGTCGGGAGGTTTTTCGGATCCTATTCTGTTCCTGCCCGATGCGGATCCGATCTACAACTATTCGGCCAACCGAGGGCTGATCCGCGGGCTGAGGCCTGCGCTGCAATTCATCCGGAATCTCCCGGACGGTGAGCAGACGTTCTTGAACGCGGACGCCGATGGGAATACCTATCAGATCCATTTTCAAAAAATCGAGTCCTTGGGTTGGTACTTAGTCGACTACATTCCGATCAGCCGCATCATGAAACCGATCAATCGAGACAGGACGATGTTTTATTCGATCAGCGGCATGATGCTGTTCATGGCCGTTTGTCTCTCGTTCCTGTTGTACCGGAACATACGCATTCCTTTTCGCAAGCTGCTTCAGAGTATGAATCTGATCGAGAAGGGGATCTATTCGAGCCGGATGAGGGACCGACCGCCGGGAGAATTCCGGATCCTTTACGACCGGTTCAATGCCATGGCTGAAAGAATCGAGGATTTGATCGAGGTCGTGCTCAAGGAACAGATCCAAAGCAAGGAAGCCAATCTCAAACACCTCCAGTCCCAAATCAACCCCCATTTTCTGTACAATACGCTGGCATACATCAAGAGCATGATCGAATTGGGCGAGAAAGAAGCGGCCATCGCCATGACGATGAGCCTGAGCAAATATTACCGATATACCACCAAATCGGGAAAAAAGCTGGCGACGGTAAGGGAGGAGTTGGAATTGGTTTCCCATTATCTCCAAATCCATCGCAGTCTTACGGATTCCTTTGAATTCGAATTCGAAATGGATGACAGGCTTCTCGACCTGGAAGTACCGCGCCTCATTCTGCAACCGCTCGTGGAAAATGTCGTCTTGCATGCCTTTAAAAACAACGATGAATATGGAATCGTGCGTATCGTCGGCAGAATGGACGGAGATGCTGCCCGTCTCTCCGTGGAAGATAACGGGCCGGGCATGCCCCTTCCCGATCTGGACGCTTTGCAAACCGCCTTTCGCAGCGTGAAAAACGAGGAAATCGAGTCGGGATTGCTCAACGTGCACCGGAGAATGCAGCTTTTATTCGGAGATGACGCGGGACTTCGCATCATGCCTTCCGATTCGGGAGGCGTGGCGGCGGAATTGCGGTGGACGGTCCCGGAGGGCAACGGAAGCCTGACGGAAGACGGTAAGGGGGAATTGCGGGTTGTATGAAATCATGATCGTAGATGACCATACCCATCTGGTCGACAGTCTGGCCATCGGATTGCCTTGGGACGATATGGGCATATCGGCCGTGCATAAGGCGTATTCCGCCGAAGAGGCGCTGGAGCTGCTTCAATATCGTCAGGTCGACATTCTCGTCACGGATATTCAAATGCAGGGCATGACCGGACTGGAGCTCGTCTCGGAAGTGAACGCCAAATGGAGCAATATCCGGTCGGTCATTCTGACTGGATACGATGAATTCCAATATGCCAAGCAAGCGCTTCGACAGGGCGTTTTCGACTACCTGCTCAAGCCGGTCGCGAATGAGGAGTTGGAGCGGACGCTCCGGAAGCTCATAGCCGATATTCAAGCGCACGGCGAGCGGATGGTGGGCGAACAGAAATTGTTTCGCCTGTTTAAGGAAGGTCTTCCGAAACTCCGTGAGGGTCTGCTTCGGGACTTGTTGGTGGGAACCCGCATACCGAGAACGGTTGTGGAGGAAAAAACACGGTTGTACGAGCTTCCGTTCCCATGGGGTTATCCGATCGCATTGATCAGCCTAAGGCTGGAGGAGAAAGACGAGAGTCGGGACGTCTACGCGTCTTCTTTGATGGAGTATGCCGTCGCAAATATCGCGGATGAAGTGTTAGCCGGAGAGTTTGCCGTTTGGCACGGAAAAGACCGACACGATTATCTCATATTTCTCGTCCGGCCTCTGCCGGCTGCGTCGGAAGAAAAAGAGCCGCGCGACGCGGTGGAGCATCATGTCCGGATGATTCAGCAACACATCAACCGGTTTCTGAAAATCAAGGTATCCGCGGTGTTGAGCGACTGGGGGGAGTTCCCCGCGGCGCTGCCGGCTCTACATCAATCCACGATCGCGGCATATACGGATGTGATCGGCGATCAAACCGACAGCTTCTTGTACGCGGTTCAGGAAACGTACCTTCAAGAGATTCGTCCTTTGACGGAATTGTATGCTCCTCCAACACTGCTGCAGCTTATTGAAATCGAGCAATGGAATGCTTTCGAGCAGAAATTGAACCGCATATTTGAAGAGTTAGATTCGCACGGGATCAAATCCAGGGAGTATGTTTACGAAACATATGCCTCATTGTTGCAGGCTTACTCCTATTTCGTTCATAAAAAAGGAAGGTGTCTTCCGGAAGTATTCGGACAAAACGCGAAGATGTCGATGCGGATGGAGGCGGGCTGGAGTGTGGCGGCGCTTCGGGATTGGAGCTACCGGCGCTTGAGCGAACTGAAGGCATACAGCGATAAGCAATCCGATCATTTTCGCAGCAATTTGATGGAGCAAATTTACGAATTCGTCCGTCATCATCTGAAAGACGTCACCTTGCAGTCCGTGGCCGATCACGTCCATTTGCATCCTGTCTATGTCTCCAACCTTTTCAAATCCGAGTCCGGAGAGAATTTTTCGGGCTACGTTCTTCGGCAACGAATGGAAAGCGCCCTCTATTTATTGAAAACCAAAGATATGAAAATCAATCAAATCGCTCTCGAGATTGGCTATCAAAAACCTCAATATTTTATTAAGTTGTTCAAAACTCATTTCGGAATCACGCCGCATGAATACAAAAATAGCATGTAAGTTTGCCCGATTGGCGGCGGTCTCGCATAAAATTCGCTATTCTATGCGAGCAAAGAGGTATCTCGACCTATTACCGAGATACCTCTTTTTAGATTTGGGACAAAGGCGAGTTGAACCCCTGCTATTCCTTCTCTTGCTCCCGCATGCGGGTCATTTGCTGCCACACCGAGCCGGCGGCTTCTTCGCCGCGTTCGATGCGGGCGACGGCCATCTCCGCCTGCAGCTTGACCTCGAACTCCGGCTCACTGGCCGCGACCCGGCGCAGCGCCTCGAGCGCCGTCTCGTCGCCGGCTTCGTAGAGGAAACGGGCGGCGCGCCAACGGACGAGCTTATTGGCATCGCCGAGCGCTTCCGTCATCGGTCCGGTGGCGGCGGGATCGCCGAGATCGGACAACGTGTCGCCGGCCGTCCGCCGCACGGGCGCGGAAGAATCCTTCAGAGCCGCGAACAGATGCGGCATTACTTCCGGCGTACGAAGGTCGCCCAAGTAGACGACCGCGAGCCGGCGGATGGACATTTGCGGGTCGCGCAATGCGAGCGCGAGGAGATCCACATCTTGCGGCTCGGGCTTCAACCGCTCGAAAGCCGCGTATCGTACGCGCCAATCCTCCGAGCCGAATACGCTTCGCACTTCCTCGCCGCTCAATGGCGCGGGCGGCGCAGGCGGCGGGGCCTCCGGTCCAGCTGCCTGCGCCTGCTCGACGAGATCGCGAAGCCGCTCATCGGGATAGGCGGCGTCCAACTCGCGCACGACCTCGTCGAGAATGTCCTGCGGCTCACCGTAACGCACCCCGAGCTCCTCGAGTTTACGCTCGCGAATCATCGTCGCCCCGGCGGCTTCCGTCACCGCCTTCGTAAACCGCTCCGGCATCGCCGCACGCGACTCTTGCCCGCCGTGGCGGACACGCAGCTGGATCGGGATGCCGCGGAACATTTGCACGAGCACGTGCGCTTCGCCGAATCCTCCCGCCTCAGGTGCAGCCGCCGCCACCGCGGATCCTTCGCCCTCGGCGCCGAACGCTTCGCGCACCTCCTGCAAAATCACGGCCCAGTCGGCGCCGCCCTTGCGGTCCACCGCGATGAAATCCGCGGTATGAAACACACCCTTCACGCCCGGAATGCGCAGCAGCCGGGCAATGAGCGGCGGCGCCGATTCGGTGTGCTCCGCCGTATACGACAAGCGGACACCCGCAGGCAGCCGCTCGTCGAGATTGAGCTTCATCGAATTCGGACTCGGTGTCGGCTCAATAGACAACAGCTTCATTTTCGAATGACCTCGCTTTTCGATAACCTTCTTACTCCTTACAATACCCCAACCCGGTTCCGATTGCCAAAGCATGGCTTGCCGATCGAGGTTCAGGGCAAACTGGAAGTGGTAAATTCCATAGGAAAAACATCAACGAACCTCATCGCAAACCGCGTTACACCCGATAAAAACGAACGCAAATGATGCGCGCGTATTTTGCGTCATGCTTGGTACATTTCATCATTTCCTGCTATAGTATGAATGAGCACAACATCGGAGGGATTACATGCGTAAGCCACGCGTTCGGCAGCGCTTCGCCAACCTGGACTCCGCCCATGCGAACAGTGCTCCCATCGAATCCATCGGGCGATGGAGTCAGGAGCGGCTGAACCGGATTCGCTCAAGCCGGGATTACAGCCACTGCGTACCTAACGTTAAACCCGATACCGTTTTTCTGCAGCACAATCGTACCGAACCGTCTATCACCTGGATCGGGCATTCTACTTTCCTGATTCAACTGGGCGGCTTGAACATTGTCACCGACCCCGTATGGGCCCGCCGGATGGCGTTTCAAAAACGTCTCGCCCCGCCCGGCGTAGAATTGTCGGACATGCCTGCCGTAGATGTCGTCCTCGTCTCGCATTCCCACTACGATCATTTGCATATGTCGTCGCTTCGCAGATTGCGCGGACAGAAGAAGCTGCTCGTTCCGGCAGGACTTCGTTCGAAAATGTTTTTGCGAGGATTTCGAGACACGCATGAGCTTCATTGGTGGGAAAACACGACGCACCACAACGTGAAGTTCACCTTCGTCCCGGCTCAGCACTGGACCCGGCGAAATCCGTGGGACATGAACCGCTCCCATTGGGGCGGATGGGTGATCGAGGCGGACAACGGACCGACGATCTATTTTGCGGGAGACAGCGGATATTTCCGCGGCTTCAGCGACATCGGCCAGAAGTTCGACATCGATGTGGCGCTGCTTCCGATCGGAGCCTACGATCCCGAATGGTTCATGTCGCCGCAGCATGTCAGCCCCGAAGAAGCGCTTCAGGCGTTTCTCGATGTAAGGGCGAAATATTTCATCCCCATGCATTACGGTGCCTTTAAGCTGGCGGACGACACGCCCAAGGAAGCGCTGGAGCGGCTCGAGGCCGCGAGAATCCAACTCGAAATCCCGGAAGAACAGCTGTTTCTCTTGCAGCACGGAGAGACGATGCGTTTTCATAGCCACAATGACGATAGGTCAGCACAATCAGTAAATGAAGAAAAGGATGGAGACGACTCATGATTACGGTCAACGGCGTGAGCCTGCGTTACGGCAAGCGCCCTCTTTTTGAAGATGTTAACATCAAATTCACCCCCGGCAACTGCTACGGTCTGATCGGAGCGAACGGTGCGGGGAAATCGACATTCCTGAAAATTCTTTCGGGCGAAGTCGAGCAGACGAGCGGCGAGGTGCACATTACGCCGGGCGAGCGTCTGGCGGTGCTGAAGCAGAACCACTTCGAGTACGACGAGTACCCGGTCCTCGAGACGGTCATTATGGGCCACGAGCGCCTCTATTCCGTCATGAAAGAGAAGGACGCGATTTACGCCAAGGATCCGTTCACCGATGAAGACGGCATGCGCGCGGGAGAGCTCGAGTCCGAGTTCGCTGAGATGAACGGCTGGGAAGCCGAGAGCGAAGCTGCAGGCTTGCTGAACGGCCTCGGCATCACGACGGATCTGCACGACAAAAAGATGGCGGAGCTCGGCGGCAACGAGAAAGTGCGCGTGCTGCTCGCGCAGGCGTTGTTCGGCAATCCGAACATTTTGCTGCTTGACGAGCCTACCAACCATTTGGACATTGAGTCCGTCAGATGGCTGGAAGACTTCCTGTCGCGGTACGAAGGCACCGTCATCGTCGTATCCCACGACCGCCATTTCTTGAACCAAGTATGTACGCATATCGCCGACATCGATTTCGGCAAAATCCAGATGTACGTGGGTAACTACGACTTCTGGTACGAGTCGAGCCAATTGGCTTTGACGCTGATGCGCGACCAGAATAAGAAAAAAGAAGACAAGATCAAAGAGCTGCAGGCGTTCATTCAGCGCTTCTCGGCCAACAAATCCAAAGCGAAGCAGGCGACAAGCCGCCGCAAGCTGCTCGATAAAATCTCGCTCGACGACATCAAGCCTTCCAACCGTAAATATCCGTTCATCAACTTCAAGCCGGAGCGCGAAGTCGGCAAGCAAGTCGTGTCGGTGGAAAATGTTTCGGCGACGGTGGACGGGGAGAAAGTGCTCGATTCGATTTCGTTCGTACTGAATAAAGGCGACAAAATCGCGCTGGTCGGTCCGAACGGCCTGGCCAAAACCGTCCTGTTCCAAATTCTCGTCGGAGAGCGGCAGCCGGACGAAGGCAGCGTCACATGGGGCGTTACGGCCACGCCGGCGTATTTCCCGAAAGACAACTCCGCCTATTTCGAAGGCGTGGAGCTGAACTTGGTAGAATGGCTTCGCCAGTATTCCAAAGATCAGGACGAATCTTTCATCCGCGGCTTCCTGGGCCGCATGCTCTTCTCAGGTGACGAAGCGCTCAAAAAAGGGTCGGTATTGTCCGGGGGAGAGAAAGTTCGCTGCATGCTGTCCAGAATGATGCTGACCGGCGGCAACGTGCTGCTGCTCGACGAGCCGACCAACCACTTGGATCTGGAGTCGATCACGGCACTGAACAACGGAATGATCGACTTTGACGGCCCAATCATATTCACGTCGCATGACCATCAATTCGTCGAAACGATCGCCAACCGCATCATCGAAATTACACCGAACGGCATCATCGATCGCCTGATGACTTACGAAGAGTATCTGGAGCATCCGGAAGTGCAGCAGCTGCGCGCCCGCTTGCTGTCGGCGTAATTCATGCAACCGGCCGCCCGCCCGAATAGGGGGGCGGCTTTTTCGCGGAAAGGAACGAACATGCGCATACTTGTCACAGGAGCGGCGGGCTTTATCGGGTTTCACACGGCCCGGCGCTTGCTGGAGGACGGCCATACCGTCGTCGGAGCGGATAGCCTGAACGATTATTACGATGTGGAGCTCAAACAATCCCGGCTCCACGCACTGTCCGCATACGACCGGTTCCATTTTCATCAAGCGGCGCTTGAGCGTACAGAGGATGTCGCCGGCTTGTTTCGGGACGGAGAGGTCGAAGTCGTCATCCACCTTGCCGCTCAAGCGGGTGTCCGACATAGCGTGACCCACCCGCATGCGTACATTCAATCGAATATCGTCGCCTTCACCAACGTGTTGGAAGCCTGCGTCCAGCATCGGATTCGGCACCTTCTCTATGCCTCTTCCAGCTCCGTATACGGCGCGAACGCCAAAATGCCTTACGCCGAAGAAGATGCTGCCGATCATCCGGTGAATTTGTACGCCGCCACCAAAAAGGCGAACGAGCTGCTCGCGCACAGCTACAGCCACCTTCACGGGCTGCCGTGCACGGGTTTGCGGTTTTTCACCGTGTATGGACCATGGGGCAGACCGGATATGGCGTACTTTAAATTCACGAAAAGCATCCTGGAGAACCGGACCCTGCAAGTGTACAACCACGGAAAAATGAAACGAGACTTCACGTATATCGATGACATTGTGGAAGGGATCGCGAGGTTGCTGCATCTGCCGCCGGATTCAGGCTCCAGCGGCGCGCCGTACCAGATTTACAACATCGGCAGCGGCCGTCCCGAGGAATTGATGACGCTCATCCGCACGCTCGAAGAGCTGCTCGGCAGAATGGCTGAGCTCGAATATTTGCCGATGCAGCAAGGTGAAATGTTGGCGACGTATGCCGACATCAGCAAGCTGCAGAAGGCGATCGATTACCGGCCATCTACCTCGCTGCGTGAAGGCTTGGAGCGGTTCGTGGATTGGTACAGGGGTTATTACCGGGAATGAAAAACGGGCGGCCGTTCTGGTCAGCCCAAAAGTGTTGCGCATAGGTCGCTTTAACTCGGATCGGATCTGCAACTGCATTTTGCAAAATTAAATCGCTGGTTTCGCATTTTACCTCTCTGTAATTATACTTTGCCAAATTGGAGAGCCTTTTCCCGTACGAATTCGTCAGAATGGCTGCTGTAAGTTGGCCAAATGAAATTGCAGCACATTCGATCCCCCACATGACCTCTCTAATTTGGCAATTTGCAACTACAGCTCCAGCACGCCACAAACACGGGTGTTAACCAGTTCACCTCCGGTCCATTTGTGATACGATGCAATTGGAAGATCCAGTGAGGAGCTCATGTACATGAACACGACCCGAAAGGCGTACGTTGCGTTTTTCATTTACGCTGTATTGATCACGGTGTATTTCGCATTGCAGCCATATGATGTCCCCGCACATTTAATCGGAACACCCGCCGATCCCCGCACTTTTCTGACACCGCAGGAACTGGATGAAGCCCAGCATAGCTTATGGATCCGGGAGTCGTACGCTTTTATCTATCCGGCGCTTCAATGCCTTTTGCTCATCCTAATTTATCAATCCGGTATGATCCATAAGTTAACCGAAAAGCTGTCGAAAGTACATAAAAGCAAAAATGCGGTTCGGTTCGTCTCCTTTCTCTCGGCTTACTTGCTCTATAAGATTTTGTTGCTGCCCGTTCGCTTCTGCTATTACCTCTACCGGTCGCATCTCGGATTAACGGAGCAGCCGTTCTTGTCTTGGCTGTCCGATCGTCTCTTGGATATCGGGGTCGGTGTTTTCACCGAGTTTCTCGTTGTGCTAGTGATCTGGTCGTTTATTCGGCGATTCAAGCAGCGTTGGTGGATCTTTTTGTGGTGCGTAAGCATTCCGGTCATTTTCCTTTTCGTCTATGTCAAACCGGTGCTGATCGATCCGCTTTACAACCAGTATACGCCCATCCAGAATCAAGCGCTGAAGGCTAAAATTCTCCGTTTTGCCCAAACAGCCGGTGTTCCTGCCCAAGACGTCTATGAAGCGGATGTCTCCAAGCAAACGACGACGATCAACGCGTATGTAACGGGGATCGGGTCGTCACTGCGCATTGTCCTTTGGGATACGACGCTGAAGAAGCTGAACGACGATGAGATCATCGCCATTGTTGCCCATGAGATGGGCCATTATCAGTTGCACCACGTCATGAGAGGAACCGTCTACGCCGTGTTGGGGGCATTCGCGTTTTTTGCGGTTACCGCCTGGGTGTGGAGGGTTTATCGAAAAAGAAAAACTGAAGACGGTCCTGACGATTTTGCGGCGCTTTTGGCGATTCTGCTCCTGTTATTGTTTTTGTCTAATCCATTCACCAGCAGGCTTTCTTACGGCATCGAAAAAGAAGCGGACGATTATGCGGCCAGCCTGGTGCATAATCCCGCAGCGAGCATCACTCTTCATCAGAAGCTGGCAAAGTACGATAAAGCCGTCGTATCGGAGCCTTGGCTGAGCCGGTTGTTTTATGGGACACATCCGACGATCCAACAGCGGATTGAAGAAGATATGCAGCAGTTGGGGACAAGTCCGGGTGGGTAAGTGAACGTGATTTGTAGAAGCCGTTCCTGCAATTGCTGGAGCGGCTCTTTTGTTAAATATTGACCAGAATTTGACAACAATTGCAAAAATATCGTGTTACGATTACAAGACTTCATGCGAATGTCCTATGAAAACTTGATGATTCGGGAGGGATCCATGTTATCCATTAGACCTGCTCTGTCGGAAGATGAACCTTTTTTGTTCCAGTTGTTCGAAGAGTCCAGAAAGCAAGAATTCCTGAACACAGGTTGGCCGGAAGAGCAGATGAGCTCCTTTCTCCACATGCAGTTTGAAGCTCAAAAACGTTCCTATCAGCTGCAAAATCCATCGGCCGCCCACGAGATTATTATTTACCGCCAGAATCGCATAGGCCGTTTGATCACGGACATAACCGATTCTTCCATACATATTCTTGATCTAACGTTGTCCGGAAAGTGCCGGAACCGCGGATTCGGAGCATCCTTGCTTGAAGGATTACAACAAGCGGCAGTCACAACCGGAAGGAACGTGACGCTTCATGTGTTCGAGACGAATTCGGCTCAGAATCTATATCTCCGGCTTGGCTTTCGAATCACGAGAAGCGAAACGCCTTATGTTCGCATGGAGTGGCAGCCTCATTCATGAACGCATCGAAAATGGGAGGTTTGGAAGATGGACCAGTATGTGGGGGAAATTCGCATGTTCGGAGGCAACTTCGCCCCGGACGGCTGGCTGTTTTGTAACGGCCAACAGCTGAACATCAGTCAGTATGAAGTGCTTTTCACGGTCATCGGAACGACTTATGGCGGCGACGGAGTAAACACCTTCGCACTTCCTGATTTAAGAGGACGCATTCCGATGAATAGGGGTACCGGCAGTTCCGGTACGCCATACTCACTGGGGCAAATGGGCGGTACGGAAAACGTTACTTTAACGCCGAATCAAATCGCACAGCATACCCATGCCGTGATGGTGTCACCCGGCAATGGAGAAGCGGCCAGTCCCGCGAATGCGGTATGGGCCGGCAGTACGGTGAATCAATATTCCACGGGTACGCCTAATGCGAATATGGCCGGTCAAACCGTCTCATTCACCGGAGGCAACGGCCCTCATGACAACATGATGCCCTACTTGGCGGTTTCTTTCATTATTGCCACCAACGGATTATTTCCGACGCAATCTTAAGAGAAAATAGGAGGATGAAAAATGGCGGAGCCGTTTATCGGAGAAATTCGAACATTTGCTTTTAACGTGATCCCGCGGGGTTGGATGCCTTGTGACGGACGTCTGTTGCCCATTAATCAAAATCAGGCTTTATTTTCTATCTTAGGGACTACATACGGCGGAAATGGAACGAACAACTTTGCCTTGCCCAACTTGCAGGGAAGAGCTGCCGTTCATGTCAGTCCGGTTATGCCGCTCGGTCAAGCGAGTGGAGAGGAAGTCCATGTTTTGCAAGCAAACGAAATACCGCCTCATACTCACCAAGTCCTTGCAGGCTCCGATGTGGACGAGGTCGGCGGATCTTCTCCAGCGGGAAGGAGTTGGGGAACATCGTTCGTGAATAACTATGCTGCCGCGGGCGGTGCCGCGATGAAGCAGGACGCGCTGGCAGCTGTCGGCGGCCAACCGCATGGGAACAAGCAGCCTTACCTTGTTCTTCAATTTTGTATTGCGATTAGCGGCATTTATCCGCCACGAAATTAAGGGAGGGTGAGAGAGGACATGGATCCGTATGTTGGAGAAATCCGTATATTCGCAGGGAATTTTGCGCCGAAGGGCTGGGCGTTGTGTGATGGCTCGCTGTTATCGATTCAGACCAATACCGCATTATTTTCTCTTCTAGGGACGACATACGGGGGGAACGGCAAGACGAATTTTGCCCTTCCCGATCTTAGAGGGCGTGCTCCCATGCATTTTGGAACGGGTCAAGGCCTGACTCCGCGAAGTCTAGGTGAGAGTGGAGGCAGTGCCAGCGTGCAATTGACGGTTCAGCAGATGCCCTCCCATAATCATGTGCCGAATTGTGTCGCTGGAGCCTCCGACCAAATGAGCCCCGCAGGAGCGGAATGGGGAAATGCGACAGCGGGACGCCAATCGCCATCCCTGTATTCATCCAAATTCGATACCCCGATGAGTCCGCAAGCCATTGGCGCGACGGGTGGAGGGGCACCGCATAACAATATGCAGCCTTATCTCGTGCTGAATTACATTATCGCTTTACAAGGCGTGTTTCCGCCCCGCCCATCATAAGTTGATTCAAGGAGTGAATGCATTTTGAAGAAGAATGGAGTGAGTACTGTTTGAAAGTTAAATTAAAGGCAAGGAAGTCCTTTGCCGCATTCATCATCCTTTCCTTGATCTTCAACGGATTTATGGCAATCGGGGTGAGCAACGCCGCAAGCGGGCCGACAACGCGGGATTTTGAAGCCGTTAATGATTTCTTTGTCGATAATTCCGGCAATTACCCTAACGGGGATCCCTATAACCCGAAGTCCGGAAACTGGGTAGGGAGCGCGGCAGATCCCGCCTATGGCGAGGCGCAATCTGCCGTGAAATTCGATCTTTCCTCCATTCCGGGCACGGTGACGGTTTCCAAAGCGGAATTCTCCATTTATGTGAATAGTGTTTTGGGAAACCCGACTGTATATAAACTATGGGGTTCGAGTAATGACGCTTGGAATGATAGTCAGCCCACCATGATATCGAAAGATCAATTGCTTCAAATTTATAATGGACCGTTTAATACGACGAGTCTCAGTCAAGGAAGATGGATTACGCTTGATGTAACGGGCTTTGTTCAAAATCAGATGGCGCCGAACGACAAAAAAGTCAGTTTTGTATTAACCGGCGATCCCTCGGGTGATGCCTCATTTGTTTTCAACTCCAAGGAATCTACAGACAGTCAAAGCAATATATATGGATTTGCCAATCACCCGAAAATAACGATGACCTATACAACCAAGAGCAACAATGCCGATCTTAACGGCTTAAGTCTGTCGAGCGGAACACTCTCGCCTGCGTTTGCTCCAGGAACCACAAGCTACACCGCCACGGTAAACAGCGCAGTTGCAAGCGTGAATGTGATCCCGATTGTCGCGGACAACACGGCAACGGTCAAAGTGAATGGGGCATCAACAGCCTCCGGAACGCCGGTTCCGATCTCTTTGAATACAGGTCCGAATACGATTACCGTTGATGTCACTGCAGAGGATGGAACAACAAAGAAAACGTACTTCGTTATGGTCACCCGGCTGCCATCCTCCAATGCGGACCTGAGCAATCTTACGATCAGTGCCGGCACGTTAAGTCCGGCTTTCTCCCCGTTTACGACCAGCTACACGGCATCTGTTGATTATAGCGTCTTCAGCATCTTCGTCACGCCGACTATGGCGGATAGCACAGCTTCCGTTAAAGTGAACGGAAGTCCGACGCCAAGCGGGTATGCGGTGAACGTGCCGCTGAACGTGGGATCGAATACGATCACGGTTACGGTGACTGCCCAAGATGGTACGACACAAAAGAACTACAACATAACCGTCAACCGGGCACCCTCTTCCAATGCCAATCTGAGCAATCTTGCGCTTAGTTCCGGTACGTTAAGTCCGGCTTTCTCCCCGTTTACGACCAGCTACACGACGTCTGTCGGCAATAATGTCAGCAGTATTGCAGTTACGCCGAGTGTCGCGGATAACACAGCTTCGGTGAAAGTAAATGGAAGTGCGGCGGCTGGCGGCTCGGCAGTGACTGTACCGTTGAACGTGGGATCGAATACGATCACGGTTACGGTGACCGCACAAGATGGAATGACACAGAAGACATACACCGTAACGGTCATCCGGGCTTTATCATCCAATGCAGACCTGAGCAATCTTACACTCAGTACCGGTACGCTGAGTCCTGCTTTCGCCTCCGGTACGACAAGCTACACGGCGTCTGTTGCCAACAGCGTCAGCAGTATCACCGTCACGCCGACAGTGGCAGATAGCGCGGCTTCCGTGAAAGTAAACGGAAATACTGCGACGAGCGGGTCTGCGGTGACTGTTCCGCTGGAAGTGGGTGCGAACACGATCACGGTCCTCGTTACAGCCCAAGACGGAACGACACAGAAGACCTATACCGTAACCGTCACCCGAGCAGCGTCTTCAAATGCCAATTTGAGCAATCTTACGATCAGTGTCGGAACATTAAGTCCTGCTTTCGCCTCGGGCACAACCAGCTACACGGCGTCTGTTGCCAACAGCGTCAGCAGTATCGCCATCACGCCGACAGTGGCAGATAGCACCGCTTCCGTGAAAGTGAACGGAAATGCGGCGACAAGCGGGTCTGCGGTGACTGTACCGCTGGCAGTGGGTGCGAACACCATCACCGTCCTCGTTACAGCCCAAGATGGAACGACACAGAAGACCTATACTGTAACCGTCAACCGAGCAGCGTCTTCAAATGCAAATCTAAAAAGTCTTACGATCAGCTCGGGTACGTTAACTCCGGCCTTTGCCTCGGGAACCACGAGTTACACGGCTTCCGTTGCCAATAGCGTGAGCAGTATCGACTTCACCCCCACCGTGGCGGATAGTACGGCTTCCATTAAAGTGAACGGTAATGCGACCGCAAGCGGAACGGCGGTGACCGTACCTTTGAATGTGGGACCCAATACGATCGCCGTCTTGGTTACGGCACAAAATGGAACGACACAGAAGACCTACACTGTAACGGTGACTCGAGCACCTTCCACCAACGCCGATTTGAGCACGCTTACGATTAGCCACGGAGTGCTGAGTCCGGTATTCGCACCCGGAACATTCAGCTATTCAGTAAGCATCGACAGTGACCTTCGCAATATCAATATTACGCCAACGGCGGCAGACAGCACGGCCGCAATAAAGGTGAACGGAATCACGGCAACTAGCGGATCCGCGGTAACGGTAGCGTTGAAGAGAGGAACGAACATCATCACCGTGCTCATGACGGCACAAGATGGAACGACACAGAAGACGTACACCGTAACAGTAAACCGATCAACAACTCTTTAGAAAACCGCACAATTGACCGCATTGACTCTGGATCAAGGTAATCGCACAGCAAAGAGCAGCAAGGATTTTCCTGCTGCTCTTTGCTTTGGTTTTGGTTGGTAGTTTTAAGATTGTTTAATGGAGGAAATGAACACATGGGAGTAAGAAAGAGTGGGGCTTCCTATCTACTGAAGTTCTTAAAAATTGTACAAACTCTCGTCACAACCGGCGTTGTGGGCATAGCGGCTATCTTTGCGCCTGAACCGTCCGCGGCGGCAGCGGGAGATATCGTGGTGACGTCAAGGATCGACCTGCCGGATTCGAATCCAAGCGATGGTATTTGCAGCACGGCCGTTGGGTGTACCCTTCGCGCCGCCATCCAGACCGCGAACAACAGGTCAGGTGAGGACACGATTATACTGCCTCCCGGTACGTATCTCTTGGCGCTGTCGGGCATAGGCGAAGAAGCGTCTGCTGCCGGTGACCTGGATATTTTAGAGAGCGTAAACATCATTGGTTCTAACGGCAACCCTGACAGCCCCGCGTCCGCGACAGTAATCGATGCCGGCGGGATCGACCGCGTCTTTGAGATCAATCCGGAGCCTTGGGACAAAATTATCAACGCTTCCTTCAAGGCGCTGACCATTCAGAATGGAAACGATATGGAAACCTTCGACAATGCGGGTGGTGGCGGCATTTATTATGAGGCAACAGACGGTAAAAATTCTCCCGCCGGCCATTTGACGATTTACAACTGCGTGATTACCAATAATCGGACGACTAATGTTTTTGGTATCGGCGGCGGCATCTTTCTGGGTAACTATGACAACAGGGTGGATGCATTGGCCATGATAGAAAAGTCTGTCATAACCGGCAACTATACCACTCAGTGGTATGGCGGCGGAATCGGAAACGCCGGTATGCCGTTGGAGATCAGGGACTCCACCATTTCGAACAACCAAGCCAGAAGCAGCGGCAGTCGGAGTTCACCCGGCGGCGGCATCTATGCGCACGGCAGTAAGGGTAAACTGACCATTCAGAGAACCACCATCAGCAATAACAGTGCGCAAGGTGACAGCAGAGGCGGCGGCATCTACGTCGTGGACCAGCCGGTCACAATAGAGAACACAACGATTAGCGGTAACGTTGCCGGCAGTGATGGCGGCGGCATTTGGTGGAACAGCCCCTCGAACAACTTGATGATAGCCAACGCGACGATCACCAAGAATCAAGCGCTAACAGGCGGGGGCGTGACGGAAGGCGGCGCCGCCGGCATGGTCACGCTTCGAAACAGCATTGTGTACGGCAACACGGCGATTGCGACCAACCCGGATGTTCAGGGAACTTTTGATACGGCCACATACAACATCGTCGGGAATACCGCGGGAGCCACAGGTATTTATAATGACGTCAATGGAAACAAGGTCGGGGTCGACCCGCTCCTCTCGATTCTCGGAAACTGGGGAGGCCCGACTCAGACTCACAAGTTACTGCCGGGGAGCCCGGCGATTGAGGCGGGAGACAATATAGCGGCTCCCGTGGGGAGGGATCAGCGCGGCAATCTCCGTATCTTGGATTCGGCGGACAGCGACTCAGTGGCCCGAGTCGACATCG
This sequence comes from Cohnella pontilimi, assembly GCF_005049045.1. GTDB lineage: Bacteria > Bacillota > Bacilli > Paenibacillales > Paenibacillaceae > Cohnella > Cohnella pontilimi. The sequence goes on along the minus strand of NZ_SUPK01000003.1, from coordinate 265,332 downwards.
GTGCAGTGGAGGCGCATCCCACGGTGTCCGATATTAGTAACCAAGGCGGTGTCGCGGGAACTCTTGTGCTGGTGCCCTTCTATGTGGGTGACGCATCCGCGGGGGTGAACATTAGCACGACATCCAGCAACCAAGCTGTGATTCCGGATAATAAAATTACAATCGTGAACGGTAACACCTACAATCCCGTGCTGCAGATTATTGGGGCATCCGGGGGGACTGCGACGATTACTGTAACGGTTACCGCCGGGGGCGACACCGCATCGGACAGCTTTACGATCACGTTAGCCGGCAGCAGCAATGCCAATCTAAGCGGCCTCACGATCAGCCAAGGCTTATTAAGTCCCGCATTTTCATCAGGAACAACAAGCTATACAGCAAGCGTAGGATATGAGGTGAACAGCATAACCGTTACACCAATTGCGGAGGACATCAATGTCTCTATCAAGGTCAAAGATGTAACGACTTCGAGCGGCAGTCCCGCATCTATACCTCTGAGCGTCGGACCAAATCCGATTGATGTTCTGGTGACGGCACAAGATGGAACGACACAGAAGACGTACACCGTGATCGTCACCCGTGCTGCATCCACGAATGCGGATTTGAGCAATCTTACGCTGAGTGCCGGTACGTTAAGTCCGGTATTTGCATCCGGTACGACCAGCTACACGGCTTCTGTAGCCAACAGCGTGGGTACTATCGCTATCACGCCGACTGTTGCAGATAGTACGGCTTCCATTAAAGTGAACGGTAATGCGACCGCAAGCGGAACCGCAGTGACTGTACCTTTGAGTGTGGGATCGAATACGATCACCGTCTTAGTTACCGCGCAAAATGGAACGACACAGAAGACCTACACCGTAACGGTGACTCGAGCACCTTCCACCAACGCCGATTTGAGCACGCTTACGATTAGCCACGGAGTGCTAAATCCGGTATTCGCACCCGGAACACTCAACTATTCAGTAAGCATCGACAGTGACCTCCGCAACATCAATATTACGCCTACGGCGGCAGACAGCACGGCCGCCATAAAGGTGAACGGAATCGCGGCAACAAGCGGATCCGCGGTAACGGTAGCGTTGAAGAGAGGAACGAACATCATTACCGTGCTCGTGACGGCACAAGATGGAACGACACAGAAGACGTATACCGTAACAGTAAATCGATCAACAACTTTTTAGAATAACGCAAAAAAGCCGTTTCCAATGTATGACCGGAAACGGCTTGGATTCGTTCAGAGTAGTGCTAAGTTCGTTCAAGGCTCAATTGATCATCGTCCCCGAAAGCTTGAGGAGCGATGGTGACATCCGGCTCTGTTTGTGTCCGGTGATGAACGGAGGCGGCAAGTCTGCGGCGGCGGTTCGCCTCGGAGAGCTCCATCTCCAGATGATCCGCTTCGACATCCGACAGGGCAAACGCAATCTCGTTGCCGAAATCATCGGTCGCTTTGATCAAAACATAACTGTCGGCGTCCTTCGGCGACATGTTATTGGCCCGCAGGTGGATATCCCCGATCTCGTATCGAACTTTCGTCACAATCACCAATATCGCCTCCACGAAGAAGCATCAATAGGCATATGATGGCGCAATTGGAAGCTGCTTATCCAAACAAAAAGGCCAATCCGCCTAAGAAGATTAGCCCTTTATATTTCCGGCTCATAACGGTAACGATCCAAATCGATGCGACCCCGGGAAGACACTTCTACACCTTCGTCCTCGAGCCCTTGAATCTGGAGTTCGCGATAGTAAGGCTCGCTCAGCCCGATTTCACCTTTGGCATTGATGACCCGGTGCCAAGGCAAACCGTGCTTGCCGCTCATGGCGTGCAGGATGCGCACAACCTGGCGGGCTCCGCGGGGACTCCCGGCACAGGCCGCGATTTGGCCATACGTCATGACCCGGCCGGCGGGAATGTCGCGAATGACCTCAATCGTTCTCTGCGTAAAATCATTCATCCGCGACAACACGCTCTTCCTGCATGAGGCCGCCCCGCTCCATGAGAGCCAGCACAGCTTCCGAGCATTTGGCCGGATGATATTCGGCGTTGCGCAGCGCAAGCAGCGTGCCTCGATGCTGGTCGGCCGCATACGGTTCCTGAATCAGCCGGAACCAACGGTCTATCGTCTCGGTCGAGGTCATCAGCTCGCCGAAACCGTGCGTGACGAAATATTCCGCGTTCTCTTCCTCTTGTCCGGGAATCGGTTCGTAGAACAGCATCGGGATGCCCTTGGACATTCCTTCGGTACAAGTCATGCCGCCCGGCTTCGTGATCAGCAGGTCCGACACGTCCATCAGCTTGCTGACTTCTTTGGTGAAGCCTATGACTTTCACGTTCGGATGCTGGAATCGCGGATCGCTCAGCAGCTTTTCCCGCGCTTTATCGTTATTGCCCATACACAGGATGAGCTGGACATTGTCCGCGTACGAGGTCATGTACTCCACGAGCAGTTCCCCGTACAGCAGCCCCCAGCCGCCGCCCATGATCAGCGCGGTAGGCATGTCCTTCAAATCAAATTGCTTCAAAATTTCCGCCCGGTCGTGGGGATGCCAGAAGTTCGGATGCACCGGAATGCCGGTCACTTCGATCCGCTCCTCCGGAACGCCTTGCGCAATAAGCTTGCCCTTCACCGTGGAAGTGCTGACTAAATACATGTTGACTTCCGGATTTGCCCAGGCCGCATGGGCATCATAGTCGGTAATCAAGGTATATAGAGGTATATCGAGTCCGAGCCGCTTCAGCCGGCTCACGACCGCGTTCGGAATCGGATGAGTGCAGACGATAACGTCGGGTTTTAATTGGCTGATCACATCGGATACTTGGTTGTAAAACAGACGATGCAGCGCGAACTGCGTCATCCGGTTGAGGGATTTATGGTAGTTGGCGCGATACATTTTGCCGACCAATTGAGGCTTCTTGGCAACGGTTTGACGATAAGCGCCAAGAATGAGCGGGCCAATCACAGGATTCAAAAAGGTGCCCAGCTCAATGACGCGCGTCTGGATCTTTTGCGTCAGCTGACGAAGACCCACAGCGAGCGCGTAGGCGGCTTGCGTATGTCCGGTGCCGAATCCTTCGGAAAGCAGAAGTACCCTCTTTTTGCGCATTTCAAACAGTCCCCCGTTTTCTTACTTCCATATTACGCGTAACCGGGACTTGTAACAAGTCCAGCATATTCCCGCGCTTTTCCTGGGCTTAGGGCTAGGGTAAAATCGAGCTAAACGAATACCCCGCAGGAGGGTGGATAAGAGATGGCCAAAGAGCAGCCCGGAAGCATTGTAAAAATCCATTATAAAACCGGTGAGTATATCGGAGAGACGGTGGAGAGCGATGGCAGACGCCTGTTGGTGAAAGTGCTGGCGGTGCTCGTTCATCCCACGCAAGGCGACCTGCACCACCCATATGATCCGGATACGCCGTTGTTCCACGAGCGCAAAGCGGCCGCTTATACCGAGAAGGTTTGGGTTCCCCTGCAAGACGCGGAGCTTTACAACGGTGCCATTCCGCCTTATAAGGACACGCTTCGGATTGCGCTTGGCGCGGAGATGGAGCGTATGGACCGGATGAAGCGGTGGGCGGAGCGCTGCCTCGAACAGCTTGCGGAAGTGCGCAAAGATTATGGATTGTGAGGTTCCTTTTACCGGATTGAAAATGTTCGATGGCTGTGATAAAGTGGTATGCAGAACGGATTGACCAAATTGTTTTTTTAGTCAGTTTGGTATCCACGGAGGGGAACGACGAATTGGCAATGGAACGCAAACCGGTCGATCGGCGCAGGCAGGTGATTGAAGCGGCAGCACGATCATTTCAGACGTTCGGCTACAAAGCGACGACTATGGATCAAATCGCAAAGCTTGCCGGTGTGGGTAAAGGCACGATCTACACTTTTTTCACCAACAAAGAGGAGCTGTTCGAGGAAATCATGTCCGGCCTGATCGCCGAACTGAAGGAGATGGCGGACAAGACGCTGCGGCCGGAGCTTCCGTTCACGGATAAACTGATGGAAGTGCTGCACCGGCTGTACGACTATCGCGAGAAGCATGCGCTGGCCGTGAAGCTGGCCCAGGAAGTCCGCGATATCGGAACCCCGATGGCAAGAGAGGGGCTGGATAAGCTGGAGCTGGCCGTGGTCGGTTACATCGCCCGTCATGTGAAGGAAGCGGCAGACAAAGGAGAAATCAAACGCTGCGATCCCGAGCTGACCGCCTATGTCATGCTGAAGACGTACTTGGCGTTGACGGCGGAAAGCCATCACCTGCACAAGCCGCTGAATCAGGAAGAAGTACAGGCGTATTTTCGCACGTATTGGATGGAAGGGTTGGCGTCGCGCTGACGCTTTCTTTTTTGATCAAAAGTGACCGAATGGGGAAAATGGTCAGTCGGTTTAGAGAGTGAATTTGGTAAGGGGGAGAAAACAACATGAGCATTTTCGCGGAATTCCGCAGGTTGTCACGCAGTCGGATGGCGATGCTGTCCGTCACCGGTCTCTTGTTTATTCCTCTGCTGTACAGCGGGATGTTGATCGGGGCGTTTTGGGACCCGTACGGGAAGCTGAACGAGCTGCCGGTGGCCGTCGTCAATCAAGACGCCGGTGCCGTTATGGACGGCAAAACGGTCGCGGCGGGCAAAGAGCTGACCGACCGGCTTCAGGAGGAGCACAATTTCAAATGGGCGTTCACCAATCGCGAGGAAGCGATGCAAGGACTGCATGATCATCGCTATGCTCTGGCTTTTGTAATTCCGCAGGATTTCTCGGAGCGGACGACCACACTGCAAAGCGATCGGCCTGAACCTGCGCAGCTTCAATATTATGTAGATGACGGATGGAACTATTTGAATTCCAAAATCGGATCGGAAGCGGCCAACCGTCTGAAAGAAGAAGTGTCCAAATCGGTTACGAAGGCGTATGCGCAAGCGGTGCTTGACTCGGTCGGCCAAGCGGTGGACGGGTTAAAGCAGGCGGGAGATGGAGCCGCCAAGCTCGCGGACGGCGCCAAAACCGCGAACGAAGGCGCTCAGCGGCTGCACGATAATATGGCTAAGCTTGCGGACGGTACGCTGAGTATCGAGCAAGGGCTGAACAAGCTTAAAGACGGCTCGGTCAAGGTTGCGGACGGCGCACACGACACCGCGGCAGGCGGCGCTTCGCTGGCCGACGGGCTGAAGCAATTGGTAGATGCGCAGAAGAAGCTGGCTGATGGCGCGTCGCAAAGTGCGGCGGGCGCCACCTCGCTTGCCGACGGTGCGGACCGGCTGCGGTCCGGCACGGAGGCGCTGGCGGCAGGTGCCGCCGACGCTCATGTGGGCAGCCAAGCTGCGGCAACAGGTTCGGAACAACTGGCGGCCGGGCTGGAACAATACGCGAAGGCGCATGGCGGCATGAAGGACGACGCCGCATTCCAAAAGCTGCTGGAGACGGCCAAGCAGGTTGCGGCCGGAACCGGCAAGCTGCAGCAGGGCGTCGGCCAGCTCGATGAGGGTGCGAAGCAACTGGCGGCCGCACAGGGCCAGGCAGCGGATGGAGCGCATCAGCTGCAGCAAGGGCTGCAAACTCTCGGCGGCGGTCTGGAACAATTCGGAGGCAAGCTGTCTGAAGCATCCGCCGGCGCGAGCAAGCTAGCTACGGGCGCAGGTGAACTGGCAGCTGGAGCGGACAAGCTGCGTGACGGAATCGGCTCAGCCGGTCAAGGCTTCCGGGTTGTGCAGGACGGCACCGCTAAACTGGCCGGGGGCTCGCAAGATTTGGCGGGCGGACTCGCCAAGCTGACGGATGGCTCGCAAGAGCTGTCGGGTAAGCTCAGCGACGCCACGAAGGACGCCGGCACCGTGAAAAATGGAGACAAGCAGACGGACATGTTCGCGGATCCGGTTTCCGTGGATGAACACAAGCTCACGCAAGTTCCCAACTACGGTACGGGCATGGCGCCATACTTCCTGTCGCTCGGCTTGTATGTCGGCGTACTGTTGTCCACGGTTATATTGCCGCTTCGCGATTCGGCGGGAACCTACAAGAGCGGCCTGCGCTGGTACTTGTCCAAAGCACTTATCTTTGCTCCGGTGGTGCTGCTGCAGACCGTATTGGCGGACACCGTTCTGCTTTACGGATTAGGGCTGAAAGTTCCCCACGTATGGGCCTTTTATGTAGTAACCGCAGTTATCGCGTTGGCGTTCATGACGATTATTCAATTTTTCGTCTCATTGGCAGATCAGATCGGGCGTTTCATCGCCGTCATCCTGCTTACGCTGCAGCTGGCGGCAAGCGCCGGCACGTATCCGGTGGAGCTGCTGCCCGGCTGGCTGCAAGCGATCCATCCTTGGATGCCCATGAGCCACACGATTGAGGCGCTGCGCCTTGTCATCAAGGGGGCGCCGGCTTCGGACATTCTGGCTCCGCTGTCCGTACTGGCTTTGTACGCCGTCGTCTTCATCGGGTTGACGTTGGCCTATTTCCAACTGGCATTCCGTCATCAGAAAGCCGTTCTCGCACCGTAATTCAACATCAAATTCGAAAGGGGATTCCATACGGAATCTCCTTTTGCTTTCAATTAACGATTGTAAGTCAGCCAGAGTGACTATGGAGCGCGGGTGGCGGAGAGTGCGACGATTCAGCGTCAATTTTGCCGTGGAAATGTTCCTTCTTCGGATATGGGCATATTGTGCTAAATGTGTTAAAGGAGCGGCGGCAACATGTTCAAAATAACGCTCGAGATTGCCAAAGTACTGCTGCATGCGGCGGAGCAGCGCGCGAAGCAACTCGGTTTATCCCAGGATATCGCAATCGTAGACGAGGGAGGCAATTTAATCGCGTTTCATCGTATGGATGAAGCGCTAATTGCCGGGATCGACATTGCGATCAACAAAGCATGGACTGCTGTGGCCATGAAGAGACCGACTTCCAATCTCGCGCAATCGTCTCTCCCTAATGATCCCACTTACGGCATCAATACGACCAATCAGGGGCGGATCGTCATTTTGGGAGGCGGCATTCCGCTGACCAAAGACGGGAAGATGGTCGGCGGCATTGGAGTCAGCGGCGCATCCAGTGCGCAGGATATCGAGGTCGCCAATGCTGCAGTTCAGCGTTTCGAGCAGCTGTCGCAGGCACGTATCGGCAACATCCCGTATTACATCTAAACATCCGCTTCATTCAGGTCAGCCAACTGGCTGGCCTTATGTTATTTATGGGAACTTGGGCCTAATTTGCGTGCGATGCTCAACAAAATGGATGTTGTTTCCGTTATAGACAACAGGCAACCAAAACTCGTCATTTCGGAGGACAAAGTACATAATGAATACACGATATGGAACGAAATCGGTGAAACGCTGGATCGGCGCACTATTGATCGCATTGCTGGTCGCCAATGCGGCGGCAGGGCTCGTATCCGCGGAAGAGACGGTCAACTCCATTGAATTGCAAGGAGCGCCGTCGTCCCCTATTCAATTATATGTAGATGACGCAGCCGTCAACTTAACGGTGTGGGCTTACATCGACGGCTCTTCAGTCGCACGCAACGTAACGGCGGATGCCCTCTGGACCTCCTCTTCGTCTGCAGTGAAAGTGGACAGAGGGGTGCTGACGGCGACCGGATCCGCGACCGGTGTAACGATTACGGCGAAATATAAAACGAAAACCGCTACCGCCACGGTAAATGCCGATTACGTGTTCGGAGCGTTGAAGCTGCAATCGTCCGGTGCAGACGCGGCGGATCAAATGAATATCAAACTGGATGCGACCCTGTCGTTAGATGCGATCCGGATCGAAAACGACGGCTCGACCGGCGTTTCCGTCAAAGATTCGGCTCAGTGGGTTACTTCGAACAGCAGCGTCGCCACCGTCTCCAGAGGAGTCATAAGCTTGCTCAATCCGGGCACGGTTACAATTACGGCCAAGTATAAGGGGCGTGCGGACTCCGTCGTGCTCACCGTGACTTCGCCTTATAAGTCACTGGATATTAAACGCGGCGGCTCGCGGGTGTCTGCCCCGATCGAGCTGGAAGTCGGCGGAGACAATGTGGAACTGGAAGCCGCGGCCACATGGCAAGACGGCACATCTGCCCCATCGGTTAGCGATGTGGCTGTATGGACCACAAGCAACGCCTCCGTATTGAAGGTGGACAAGGGGGTTCTGACGACGGTCGGAGCGGGCAGCGCGGTGGTTACCGCCAAACGTTACGGAGTGTCCGACGCGGTCACCGTGTATGTCCGCACCCCGTATGAAGCGATCAAACTGACGTCGGCCCGAACGCTCAGCTTCACCCTTTACGGCGCGCCGATTCAAGTGAACGCAACGGTCGCCAAAGGCACGGAAGCCCCGATCGACGTCAGCACGACCGCAGTCTGGCAAGTCGCCGACCCGATGATCGCCGTGGTGGATGTTTCCTCTTCCGGCGTATTCGTCAAGCCGAAATCCGTCGGGTCCACCAAGGTGACCGTCACGTACAAAGGACTGTCCAAAGATCTTGCGGTAACCGTATACCCGAGCATCACCACCGTTGACATTCCGACTGACCGACTGAACCTGTTCGAAGGGGAAACCGTGACGCTTCCCATCGTGAAAGGCACGAACATTGCGGGCGACACCTTGGACATTTCTAAGCTCGTGGTGTGGAAATCGAGCGATGAGTCGATCGTCTCGATGGCTGACGGCAAGTTAAAGGCCATCAAAACGGGTACCGTCACATTGACAGCAGAAGTTGAGAACGAACCGAACCAACCGAAGAAAGCCGATACGATTCAAGTGGAAGTCCACAAAAACGTGCTCGCTCTGATCCCGGACAACGACTATGTGAGCATCGTGACCGGCAGCGAAACCGATTTGCCGAAAGTGAAGCTTACCTACACGGACGGCGACGAAGCGGATATTTCCGACAAGATCGAATGGAAATCTTCAAGCGCGAATCTGCTGATCAAAGCCGGCAAAATGAAAGGGCTTCTCCCTGGCGCCATGACGTTGACCGGCACTTATTTGAAAAAGACGGTGACGGTAAAGGTTCAAGTCGAGGAGAAATTCGTATCGTTCGACATCGTGCCGAGGTCCATCGCCTTAACACTGAACCGCAGCCAGCCGATCAAAGTGACCGCCACAACGGTCAGCGGCAAGAAGGTCAACCTCAGCAGCCGCATCGACTGGACGGCTTCAGCGGGCAACAAGGTGCAAGTGAAAGGGGCATCGGTCAAAGGATTGGCGGAGGGCAGCGGCAAGCTCACGGCCACCGTGCAGGGCAAGATCCTGGAGATTCCTTTCACGGTAACGGCGAAGCTGGTCAAGTTGAAGTCTTCCGATTCCTCCTTGAGTCTCAAAGCCGGAGAGACGGATACGGTTAAAATTGAAGCGGTGTACGAAAACGGCAAAACGATCGATGTTACGAAAACGGCTGTCTGGACTTCGAACAACCGCAAGGTGGCGACGGCGGAAGGCGGCGTCGTAAAAGCAGCCGGCAAAGGATCGGCTTCCATTAAAGCCGAATATCAAGGAAAAGCGATCACGATCCGAATTACAGTCAAATAGCGGTAAGCCATAGAACATAAAAAAAACGGGTTCCCCTGAGGGAGCCCGTTTTCCTTTCTATTATGGATTAATGAAGACCGTTTGGATCGTGGACCGGTAAACGATGTTGTATTGCAGCGCTTTGGCCATTAGTTCTACTGGGACGTACACTTGCTGTTCTTTGCCGACCTTTTGAAGATAAGGGGCTGCACTCAAGGTTACTTTTTTACCATTCACGGTGGCCGACTTGACGCCGACTGTAACCGATACTTTGTAAGAACCTTTCTGGAATACCGCGGTTTTCGTCTTGGCCGTCCATTGATACTTCGTACCGACTGCTTTCAGCAGGTCGCCGAGCGCCGCATATGTGATATTGTTTTTCATCGCCGGTTTATTCGCGCTGATGAGCTCCTTGCCTCCGATGACGAGGGATACCGGTACGTCGGTTTTTCTGGGCGCAGGCTGGCGGTATTCCTTCCATACCGCCGCCGAAAATGCCTTCGCGATGGCTTCATAGCCGGGCTGTCTCGGATGAATGTCCGGCTTCGAATTTCCGCCGGTGATGCCCAGGTTCATGTAAGTCATCAGCCCTTCTTGACCTTTGAACGCCTCCGCAATGTGCACGGACTCCACTTGGATCCCCTCGCCGCGAAGCTTAGCAGCCAATCCATCAACGGCCGAGGTCAGAGGGTTGACGGCCTTCTCAAATAATGCGTCATACAATTCCCGTTTGAAAAGCTTCGGCAAAGGCAAATATTGATCGGTCAGCAGGATGCGCGCGTGAGGGGCGAGAGAGCTTGTTTGCCGGATCGCTTTTTCAACGTTTTCTGTATATTTATTCATTATCGCGGATAATTCATCCTCTAATGCATTCAAAGCGTCTTCGTTCGAGAGCTGCAGCACCTTTTTCAAGAAATCGCCGAAATCATTGCCGCCAATGGTCATCACCACGAGATCGGCTTCACTCAGGGAAGCTTTCAACTCGACTGTGCGGGCCGCGACGCTGTCCGCCTGCTTCGTAACACGAGCGTCTTCAACCATGGAAAAATCCTGGAGATCCGCCGAGGTGAGCGGTATGCCGTCCGCCGCTCCTTGCAGCAGCTTGCTTAAGCCTTCCGTTCGAAGCCCCAAAATTCCGTAATTGTCCAGCTTGGCCCGGCCGTGAAATAACGCCTGCTCATACAGCCGGTCCGCGTACCCGTACGGAACGGATTTCTCCGTCTGGCCGGGTTCGTACCCATACGTGAGTGAATCGCCCAGCGCCACGATCCGATAGGGATGCGGGGGCGCGGCGCTTGCTCCGAGCGCGCTCGAGATCCCGCTCAGCAGCAGCGCAATTCCCACAACCAACGCGCACAACGAACGTGCCTTCTTCCTTTTCATCCGATCGTTACTTCCTCCCCTACCGAGCCCGCGAAAGCCCGTCAATACAAAGAAATGTATCAATAGTATAAAAATATTAAATTGCCATTACTCTCGCGGGGGTGATAAAATAATATAATAACCAAAATGAATAAATATGAATTTGTCCGAATATTCGGTGCAAATTCGGCTGACTTATATGTCATTTCATTCCAAATGATGTTCTTTCATTGTAGGCGATTTCGGCCTCGATTTGAAGTGTCGTGACGCTGCCATCATCAAAAATTCTGCTTATAGAAAGGTTGCGTTTTATGAACGAGATCGTAAAAGGTCTGCCCCCCAAACAGGGCATGTACGATCCCCAATACGAGCGGGATGCTTGCGGGATGGGATTCGTCGCACATATCAAAGGCCGCAAAAATCATGAAATCGTCGAACAGGCACTCAGCCTTCTGATTAATATGGAGCATCGCGGCGGTCAGGGCAGCGAACCGAACTCCGGCGATGGAGCAGGTATTTTGCTGCAGATTCCGCATAAATTCTTCGCCCAGGAAGCGCAGAAGCTCGGCTTCGCGCTGCCGGAAGAAGGCCGCTACGCGGTAGGCATGGTGTTCATGACACAGGATGAAGCCATCCGCCGCAAACATGAAGAGCTGTTCGAATCGATCGCCGCAGAAGAAGGCCAATCGGTCATCGGCTGGCGTACGGTGCCGACCGACGACAGCAAGCTGGGAGAATCCGCCGTGCGGGTGAAGCCTTTCGTCCGCCAGGTGTTCCTTCAGCGCGCCGAGAGTGTCATCGAAGACATGGCGTTCGAGCGCAAGCTGTACGTGATCCGCAAGCGCGCGGAATTGGCGATCCGCTACTCCGGCATGGAGGGCGGCGACTCGTTCTATTTCCCGAGCTTGTCGAGCAAGAAAATCGTATACAAAGGCATGCTGACGACCGAACAAGTCGGAAGCTTCTATCCGGAGCTGCATGACGCGGACGTGGAGACGGCGATGGCGCTCGTGCACTCCCGCTTCTCCACCAACACGTTCCCGAGCTGGGAGCGCGCGCATCCGTTCCATTATATGATCCATAACGGCGAGATTAACACGCTGCGCGGCAACATTAACTGGATGCACGCCCGCCAGACGTTGTTCGCCTCGAAGCTGTTCGGAGACGACCTGGAGAAAATCAAGCCGATCATCGCGCCGGACGGTTCCGACACCGCGATGTTCGACAATACGTTCGAGTTCATGTACTTGTCCGGCCGGTCCCTCGCGCACGTCGCGATGATGATGGTGCCGGAGCCTTGGCAGAACGACGAGTATATGGATCCGGACAAAAAAGCATTTTACGAATATCACGCCACGTTGATGGAGCCATGGGACGGTCCTGCCGCAATGGGCTTCACCGACGGCGTACAGATCGGCGCGATGCTGGACCGCAACGGTCTGCGTCCGGCACGCTACTACGTGACCAAAGACGATGTAATCGTCATGGCATCGGAAGCCGGCGTCATCGACATTCCGCCGGAAAATATTTTGCTGAAGGACCGCCTTCGTCCGGGACGTATGCTGCTCGTGGACACGAAGGAAGGCCGCATCATTTCCGATGAAGAAGTGAAGCGTGCCATCGTGACGGAGCATCCGTACCGGGAATGGCTGAATGACCATCTTGTCGATCTCGACGAGGTGGAAGACGCGCCGGAGCTGCCGGAGCCGAACCACGAGACGGTACAGCAGCGCCAGCTGGCGTTCGGCTACTCGTTCGAGGACATCCGCAAAGTAATGGAGCCGATGGCCCTGACCGGCGTCGAGCCGCTGGCATCCATGGGTTACGACGCGCCGCTGGCCGTTCTGTCGGAGCGCCCGCAGCGTCTGTTCAACTACTTCAAGCAATTGTTCGCGCAAGTGACGAACCCGCCGATTGACGCGATCCGCGAGGAAATCATCACTTCGACTTACACGAGCGTTGGCCCCGAGCGCAATCTTCTGAATCCGGAGCCTGAGAGCTGCCGTCATATTCGGCTTTATTCGCCGATTTTGTCCAACGAAGATTTCGCGAAGCTGCGGCACGTGCACCGTCCGGGCTTCAAATCGATCACGCTGCCGATCCTCTTCCTCGCGAACGAAGGCGAACAAGGTCTTCGCGATGCGCTGCAGCTTATGTGCGATGCGGCAGACCGTTTGATTAAGCGCGGCCATAACATTTTCATTCTTTCGGACCGTGGGATCGATGCCGAGAATGCGGCGATTCCTTCGCTTCTCGCGGTATCGACGCTGCACCATCACCTGATCCGCCAAGGCACCCGGACGAAGGTCAGCATTTTGCTGGAATCCGGCGAGCCGCGCGAGGTGCATCATTTTGCGCTGCTGATCGGCTACGGCGTCAGCGCGGTGAACCCGTACCTGGCGTTCGAGACGCTGGACGACTTAATCCGCCAGGGCATGTTGCGCCATATCACGCACGACAAAGCGGTGAAGAACTTCATCAAAGCCGCCACCAAGGGCGTCGTGAAGATCCTGTCCAAAATGGGGATTTCGACGATTCAGTCCTACCGGGGCGCGCAAATTTTCGAAGCGATCGGCCTGAACCAGGACGTCATCGACCAATACTTCACTTGGACGCCGTCCCGCATCGGAGGCGTTGGCCTGGACGTGATCGCGCAAGAGGCGCTTGCGGCTCACAACCGTGCTTATGCCAAGCAGGAAGGCGTGGACAAGGAGCTCGACTCCGGCGGCGAATACCAATGGCGCAAAGACGGGGAAGAGCATCTCTTTAACCCGAAAACGATTCACACGCTGCAGATGGCGACCCGTACCGGCAATTACGACACGTACAAGAAATACTCCACCCTCGTACAGGGTGAATATGAGGAAACCCGCACGCTTCGTTCACTTCTCGACTTCAAGTTCGATCAGCCGCCTGTGCCGATCGAAGAGGTGGAGTCCGTGGAATCGATCGTCAAACGGTTCAAAACCGGCGCGATGTCGTTCGGCTCGATCAGCAAGGAAGCGCACGAAGACTTGGCAATCGCCATGAACCGTATTGGCGGCAAGTCGAACTCAGGCGAGGGCGGGGAAGATTTCCGCCGCTTCATCCCGGACGCCAACGGCGATTCCCGCCGCAGCGCGATCAAGCAGGTCGCGTCCGGCCGGTTCGGCGTGACGAGCTATTATTTGACGAATGCCGATGAAATCCAGATTAAGATGGCGCAAGGAGCGAAGCCGGGCGAAGGCGGACAGCTGCCGGGCCGCAAAGTATATCCGTGGGTCGCGGAAGTACGCGGATCCACGCCGGGTGTCGGCCTGATCTCGCCCCCGCCTCACCACGATATTTATTCGATCGAGGATTTGGCGGAGCTGATCCACGATCTGAAGAACGCGAACCCGCGCGCCCGCATCAACGTCAAGCTCGTCTCCGAAGTAGGCGTCGGCACCATTGCCGCGGGTGTGGCCAAAGGCCGCGCCGACGTGATTCTCGTCAGCGGCTATGACGGCGGCACCGGCGCCTCGCCGATCGGTTCGATCCGCCACGCCGGCCTGCCATGGGAGCTCGGTCTCGCCGAGACGCATCAGACGCTGATTTTGAACAATCTGCGGGACCGCGTCGTCGTCGAAACAGACGGCAAAATGATGACCGGCCGCGACCTCGCGATCGCCGCGCTGCTCGGCGCCGAGGAGTACGGCTTCTCGACCGCGCCGCTCGTCTCCGTCGGATGCATCATGATGCGCGTCTGCCAATTGGACACTTGTCCGGTCGGCGTCGCCACGCAAAATCCGGAGCTGCGCAAGAAGTATATGGGAGATCCGCAGCACGTCGTGAACTTCATGTACTTCGTGGCGCAAGAGCTTCGGGAGATCATGGCCCAGCTCGGATTCCGCACTGTCCAAGAGATGGTCGGCCGGGTGGACCGTCTGGATACGAAGAAAGCGATCGGCCACTACAAGACGCAGGGCATCGACTTGACGCCGCTGCTGCATATGCCGGAGCTTCCGGAAGGCTCCGCACGATACAACGTGAAGACACAAAATCACGGTCTGGAAGAGTCGCTCGACGTTCAAGCGCTCGTACCTGCGGCAGCCGCCGCGTTGGAGCACAAAGAGCGGGTGGAAGGCACGTTCCCAATCAAAAATACGAACCGTGTCGTCGGTACCATCTTGGGTCATGAATTGACGAGCCGTTATGGCAAGGATGGGTTGCCGGAAGATACGATCAACTTCCATTTTGTCGGCACCGCCGGCCAAAGCTTCGGTGCCTTCATTCCGAAAGGCATGACGCTGACGCTCGAAGGCGATGCGAACGACTACGTCGGCAAAGGCCTCTCGGGCGGCAAGCTCGCGATTTATCCATCGCCCAAAGCGACGTTCAAAGCCGATACGAATATCATCATCGGCAACACGGCGTTCTACGGCGCGACCGGCGGCGAAGCCTACATCCGCGGCGTTGCGGGCGAACGGTTCGCGGTGCGTAACAGCGGCGCGAACGTCGTCGTCGAAGGCGTGGGAGATCACGGCTGCGAATATATGACGGGCGGACGTGTGGTTGTGCTCGGACGCACAGGACGCAACTTCGCGGCCGGCATGTCGGGAGGCATCGCGTACGTCATCGATTGGGAAGGCAACTTCGTCCAGCGTTTAAATTATGAGATGGTCGGAGTGGAAAATCTCGAAGAGGAATCCGAGATCGCAGAAGTGCGGGGAATGATCGAGAAACATGCCACGTACACCAACAGCGAACTCGCCCGTACCATTCTGGATGATTGGAACTCGTTCCTGCCGAAGTTCCTGAAAGTTATCCCGAAAGATTACAAACGGATGATGGAGCAAATCGCCAAAGTTCAGGCTCAAGGACTTAACGGGGAACAAGCGCTGCTTGCCGCTTTCGAAGCCAACATGCGGGATCTTTCCCGAGTCGGCGGCAACTGATCGGCGGCTCAAGAAAAAACCGGACGAATGGCCCATATCTGGGTCTCTCGTCCGGTTTTTTATGTACACTTTGTGGGAAACACCCTGCTCTTCGACAAAACTTCCTTGAAAAAACATATGTTTAAGACCCATCGCTCGACAGTCTCCGCAAGCAGCAACTTTTACAATATATTAGAAGGTTGTAAGGGGAATATTAAGCGACAATTACGAGAGAGAGGATTTGGAGGCACGGATGGAACATGATCTGCGAGTGAAGACACCTGAAGATCACGACCGAGTGAAAATCGATATCCGAAAAATTCTCGTTCAACTGGGCATTGACCCGAAACGCTGGCCAGGCGAATGGAGCACGGCGCACCGTTCCACACCCAACTGACCTTATTCCCTTGACCCCGATAACTCGCGTGTCATGATCCGGCGGATCGGAACGCGAGTTGTTCATTTGTGCGGGACTGCCGAATATTACGCTTCCATCGACCGCTCCGCACGGACGAACGCAATGAAACGGCGGGCTTCCTCAGGTGTCAACTCCCGTCCGTCGATCGTAAGGGAGAATTTCGCCAAGATTTCATCATCGGACAGCTCAAGCTTGTCGACAAACTGACTGACATCCGAATCCAGCACCATGTGGGGGTTTTCGGTACGTCCGACCAAATAATCGATCGTTACCTTGAACAAATCGGCCAACTTGGTGAGCGTCTCCGAGTCCGGTTCTCTCCGATTTTTCTCATAATGAGATAATGCTGCTCGGGAGATGCCGAGGGAAGAAGCCAACTGCTCTTGTGTCCAACCGCGTTGGTCCCGTAAATGCGAGATGCGACTGCCGATATTCATCAATTTCCCTCCAGAGACGATATGTCGCAAAATCTTCCAAAATCCGACGGAATCTATTATACACTATGTATCTAAAAAAGCAAAAAATCAGAGCTATTTATTTAGCTCTTCTTACTTTAACCATTTTTCGACTGTATTAATCAGCTTCTCTACTTTACAGTGTGTATCATCTGATGCCAAATTCACAAGATACGTTATGTAGAATTGCGGAGGTTGCCATTATGGCCATCCCCATGCAAGGCGGCTCCCGCCGCCGGCACATTCGACTTACGCTGTACGAAGGCGTAACCGCAGAGCTTCGTGTGCTCGGCATTCGTCATTACCCGATTCACTCCCGGGCGGCCAAAGCGCTCATTTTGGATCTCAGTCCGGGAGGCTTGCGATTCGCGACTCCGTTGCGTTTCGCTGACGATGTGGAATGGCTAGTCGGATTACAATTCATGCTGCAAGGGGTTCGTCTGGAAGTGAGAGGCGTGATTCGTCATAGCACCGCGGATCCACAATGGCGGGAATACGGTGTCGAAATGGACGTCAATCCGCTCATGCGAATGATGATCACCAGAGTGCTGAACAGTCGGATCATCAAGAGTTCTCCGGAACTCGCCCGCATGCATCAAGCCTACGGCAGATTCAGCCTTGAAGAGTGACCGGCAACACCATTAGGAGAAGGGCCGCCCGCCGCCGGTTCAAGTCCGGGGCGGGCTTTCATTTTTCTTCGAAATTTCGGCAAGTCCGTTGACAAATCGACGAGGGTATACTAGTTTAATAGTATAGTTACAAACTGTAACAATAACATTGAAATAGGATACATATAGTATATAAAAATGGAGTATACAAAATGAGAGGTGGGAGAGGGTGAACCTCGAATCATTTTATTGCCTGCAATGCGGGGCTTTGGTGGAACTGGAGCGTGCATCGACGTTGTTTCGGACCGGGTATTACCGGATCGAATATCGAATGGGGATCTGTGTCAGCTGCGCCAAGGAGAAGACCCACCCGCACCCGGACGTAACCGATCAGTCCGGCATCCATCACGCCGCCATCTCGAATCATTTCGAAAACGTGAAAATGTATTGACAAAGATACAATATGTATCCTAAACTTTGGCAATATAGATACGAAATGTTACTACAAGTATCCAAAAAGAACTTGGTGAGGATGCCATGATCGATATTCATTGTCACATCCTGCCTGAAGCCGATGATGGTCCAAGCTCGCTTGAAGCGTCGCTCCATATGGCAAGGACCGCAGTCCAGCTGGGAATTCGGACGATGTACGCCACACCTCACCATGCGGACGGACATTTCACTAACGAGGCGGATACGGTTCGGGAAGCCGTAAATCGATTCAACCGCGAGCTATCTCAAGCAAGTATCCCTCTCGACGTTCGGATTGGACAAGAAGTCAGGCTGCACCGGTATTTGATCGAGGATTTGCTTAACGCTCAAGTGGCGCTTCTGAACAATAGCTCCTATTTTCTGCTGGAACTGCCGTCCGTGTGGACATGGGAGGAATGGGAGGAGACATTTTACGAATTGGACTTGCTCGGACTTATTCCGATTATCGCGCATCCCGAAAGAAATCCCGCCATTTTGAGAAAGCCGGACCTTCTTTTAGAACTCATCCGGAGAGGTGCTTTAAGTCAAGTGACGGCGGCTTCGCTGACGGGGCACTTCGGCAGACGGGTGCACAAAGCGGCGCTGGCCATGTGCGAGCAGCGCTTGACGCATTTCATTGCCTCCGATGCCCATCTGGCCGGGCAGAGACTGGAGGAATTGCCGCAAGCGTTCCGCTTCATCGGCAGTCAATTCGGAGAAGCCTATGCGCGCCATTTTCAAGAAAACGCCATGGCTCTAAGCGTGTCAGAGAGGATATACCCGTGGGAACCTGTTGTGAATCATCGAAAATCGATTTTCGGCTTCAAAAAAAAGCAGAGTTTGTGAGGGATTGCATTGGAGCTTATTCAATACTGGAAAATTATCCGTAAACGTTGGTGGCTGCCCGCTCTGTTGGTGTTCATCAGCTGTCTCACCACCGGTTTCTATACGTATTTTGCGATTCAACCGGTTTATGAAGCGTCGACGAAGCTTATCGTCAACAAGTCGGATTCCGCAGCGGATCTCGGCAAGATCGATCTCGGCACGATCAACTCCAATATCCAGCTCATCAAGACTTACAAAGAAGTGATCAAGACACCCCGCATCATGAACAAAGTGATCTCCACTTACCCCGATCTGAAGCTGACATCGGACGACCTCATCCAGAAGATCAGCGTCAATTCCGTCAACGATACGCAGGTGATGACCGTCGTCGCGCGGGATGAATCATATGCCAGAGCCGCCAAAATCACCAATGCCGTATCGCACGTTTTCCAGAAAGAAATCCCGACCTTAATGAAGGTCGATAACGTGTCCATTCTGAATGAAGCCGACACGAAGGCCGCACCGGCACCGGTCTCTCCGAATCTGAAGTTGAACTTGGCGATCAGTTTCGTATTGGCTCTGATGCTGGGCATGGGGATCATTTTTCTCCTCGAGTATTTGGACGACACGTTGAAAACGGAGCAAGAGGTTCGCGAGTTTCTCGATCTGCCCACCTTGTCGATGATTCCGAAAATGAATGAGCAGGATCTGAAGGCGCACGGTAAAGCCGCGTCGGTCAAACTGAGAAGGAGTGAAGCATATGGCACGCTCGACGCGTAAGTGGCCGCTTATTACCGAATGGAATCCGAGGTCTCCGATTTCGGAAGCCTATAAAGTTCTTCGCACCAATATCGAATACTCGAATGTCGACGATCCGATCGGGATTTTGATGGTCACATCCTCCCGGGTCGGAGAAGGCAAGAGCACGACGAGTGCCAATCTGGCCGTGACTTATGCGCAAGCGGAAAAGAAAGTGCTGCTGATCGACGCCGATCTGCGCAAGCCGACCCAGCATCACATTTTCCAGCAATCCAATCGAGTCGGTCTGACGACGGTGCTAACCAATCAGTGCGAATGGTCGAAGGCCACCCGCGAAACAACGGTGGAAGGACTAAGCCTCATCACCTCCGGGCCGATTCCGCCGAATCCGTCCGAGCTTCTCGGCTCCAAGCGCATGGAGACTCTGATTCTCGAGCTCAAGCAGCAGTACGACCTGATCGTGCTCGACACGCCGCCGGTCCTCGCCGTCACGGATCCCCTGATCGTTTCGCGGCTTACAGACGGTGTGCTGTTGATGGCCGATGCCGGCAAAATCAAACGGGAAATGATCCTTAAGGCCAAAGGCGCCTTGGAGCGAGTGGAAGCCCGCATTCTTGGCGTGGTTCTGAATAACATCAACCGCAAAACAGTAGATGGTTATTACTACGGTTACTACGGTACGGAAGAAACTCAGTGAATGGTGACAACGTCACAGGTAATGCCTCCTGCACCTATATCACTGGAGGCACTCGGTCACGCTGTGGGTTTGCGAACCTTAGACGTTCATCGTCGAGGGTGTGACGTGAGGATGGGTTTGATGCCCTGTTATCGAAAAGGTTGACCTTCATCTCTCTGGTGTCGATCAGGGAGCTGAAGTTCAGGCTTTTGGGGCTGAAGATAAATTATGAGGATTGAGGTGCGGTACATAATGAAGTTGAGAAGGAAGTTGGCAGTCTCCACCCTGGCGGCCAGTTTGGTCGCGGGGACTTTTGCAGGCATTCCTCTGAGCAACAAGGGTCTCGCGGAAGCGATGGGATTTTCGAGTGTGGCTTATGCGGCAACATTACCATCTACGACAGCAGCATTCCAACAAAAACTGCGTGATCTGTATGAGAAAGCGGAAGAATTGGGTTACATAACACAAGTGGATTTGGCCCGATCCCAACTCACCGCCGTTAACTTCACATCCGATGCGGCAGTAACCGAATTGTACAACTATGTAAAATCTCAAGTGCCAGCCGGTCATGAAAACGAGTACACCCACTTGCTAGACCGCGACACATTTGACGGACTGTTCAGATTGGGAATTGGTTTGAGCCTGGCAATGGACAACAATGTGGATATTCTTAAGCAGTCTATGTACGTAAAAGCCGTCAATGAATTCGGAAAATTAGGCGGTGTACAAGACGTCCAATTTGAGGACTTTGTTGAGTTCGCCAATGCGATAGAAGCTGATTTGAAAAGTCATATAGATCTCACCGTCTTACTGAAGGATGCCGAATACAAACAATTGCTCAAGGATTCGTTGAATCGAGTTTTGACCGCAGATTCCACAAAATTCGCTAAAGCGTACAACAATCTTGCGATCACTAACAAACGTGTAAATAACATCGTAGACAGTATAGTTGGTAAGATGCCGGGATATAAAGACGGTTTGAAATCCCTGCTGATTGCCGCAGTCAGTCTCGAAGCAAAATTGGAGTTTGATCCGACGGGCGATGTTCGCGTTCGCACACCGTTCCTAACCTTCAGCGGTTTGAGAATCGGATCTCCGATCTTATCGTGGACAGTATCGCCCAATAATTTAATCACCATAGATAATGGCCAACTGGTGTTTAGCGGTGAAGGGACCGCAACCGTGACATTAAAAGCCAACTTTAATAATCAATCTGTTTATTCCCAGCAAGTCACGTTGACTTATCGCGTACCGGCATCGACCTATTCACCACCACCTGTCATAGATCAAATGGTATTGCCAGACTTCGGAGAGACGATGAAAGCTCTCGAGGAGATCGCCAAAAAGCTTGTTGGAGCTTCCGATACTGAAAGAGCCAGACTTCTGGAAGAAGCGTTAAAAATCGTTCAGCAGGCGTTGAATAAAGCGGAATTGGATCTTTCGAAGTCTCTCAGAATCGAGGGAGACAAAGCCGTAGCACAGCCGAATCAGGATTCGGCCAAGAGACTCATTGCCGAACTGAAGAAAGCTGCTGATCAACTGAAAGCCAAGTTGAAAGACATGGGCGCGAATCCTGCTGGCATATCCCTTCCACTGAAGCTTGATTTGGGCCAAACTTCATCTTCAGCCGGAGAAGTTACCATTACTAAAGACATTTTGGTTGAGGCTCAAAATGCCGGTTTCGCAAGTGTTACTGTCGTTGTTAATGGGGCGTCGATGATAATCCCGATCAGCCAGCTCTCCGCCGATACAACGATCTCCTTGCGGAAGGTTACTACTTCGCCAATTACCGATAAAACGAAAGTGTCCGACATCATCGATTTCAACTTGTCGGTGGGTGGGCAAGCGGTCACGAATTTCAAACAACCGATCCAGATTCGTATTCCAGTTCAAACACCGGCTGGCGTGGATAAGGAACTGCTTACTACAGCGAAAATCGTGGATGGCAAGCTCGTATTCGTAGGCGGGCACCTGGAAGGCAATGAGATGGTGGAATCCCGCGACACGCTGTCTCCCTATGTCGTTGTAGAGAATAAAGTCACTTTCAAAGATACTGCCAGCGTACAAGCTTGGGCAGGCCGTTCGATCCAGGTACTGGCTGCGAAAGGCGCAATTGTCGGCAAATCCGAAGGAGTATTCGCACCGAATGACAACGTGACGCGTGCTGAATTCGTCAAAATGTTAATCAGTGCACTGGATTTGGAAGATGGCTCCGCGACAGAGAACTTTACCGATGTCAACGACACCGATTGGTTTGCTCCTTACGTCGCAGCTGCTGTGAAACTCGGAATTGTTCATGGCCGGTCCGCGGATCAATTCGTTCCGCAAGCTTCTATTACCCGTGCCGAAATGACCGCCATGATTGTTCACGCACTTGAAGTCACACAGAATTTGAAAAACGATGTCACGGATATGAACGCGGTGCTTAAAGTATTCTCTGATGCTTCCAAGATCAATTCTACTTTGAAAGCTTCAGTCGCTCTCGCAGCCAGCAAAGGACTCGTTGTAGGTTATGCCGGCAAGTTTGACCCGAACGGCAAAGCGACTCGCGCTCAAGCTGCAGTGGTACTGTATAAAATTTTGAACTTCAAGAAATAGTCATTAGCCTTGCAGCAAATCCTCCTCTTAGCCAAGAGGAGGATTTGCTTTTTTGAATTCAATTGAAATCGTTATGGATATGGAGTGGGATCGTATATGAGTATGAAGTATAAGATGTTGCTGCTGTTTGTCATCGATATGGCCATTGTCTCATTGAGTATTGCAACGTCTTACATACTCAGGTTCGATGCGGAGATCCCGCCGTCTTATACGACGCAAATGTTGATATACGGCTTGATTTCGATTGTCATCTGCGGAGTTAGTATGAATGCCTTCGGGATGTATCGCAGACTCTGGAGGTACGCGAGCGTTGGAGAAATTGTCGCCATTGGTAAAGCTGTCATGATCGGCGGTGGTGCCTCCTATCTGATCAGTTCTATTGTGATGGAGAGACGGATCCCCTTCTCTGTCGCGTTGGCCACTACGGAAATGATGCTGCTGCTAATGGGCGGAATTCGCTTTGCATGGAGGGCATTTCGCAGTTATTCGAGTAAGAGCGGCAATCAAAAAACGAACGCGCTCATCTTCGGGGCAGGAAACTGCGGCGCCTTGATTGCCAAGGAAATATCGGGTCCGAATCTCCTGGATCGAAAGCTTATCGGCTTTATTGACGACGATCTTACCAAACAAGGACTTCAAATACATGGTTGTCCCGTGTTAGGAGATCGTTCGCAAATCTCAGAGTTGGTCGATATGCACGATATCAAGGAAATTATTATCGCGATTCCATCGGCTCCACGCAAAGTCCTCTCAGAATTGATCAATCTTTGTATACCGACAGGCGTCAAAATCCGAATGATTCCAGGAATTATCGACCTCATAGACGGCAAGATCACAGTTCAGACAATCCGGGATGTGGACGTAGCAGATTTGCTCGGCCGCGATTCGATTCAGATGGATATGCAGGGAATCTCCGAGTATTTGCTCGACAAAGTGGTCTTGGTGACCGGCGCCGGTGGTTCCATCGGATCCGAGTTGAGCCGCCAAATTGCAACCTTCTCACCCAAGAAGCTGTTGCTTCTCGGTCATGGCGAAAATAGCATTTACAGCATCGAAATGGAACTTCGACGTAAATATCCTGAGATGCAGTTGGAACCTATCATTGCCGACATCCAACATTTGAGCCGCATGGAGGAAGTGTTCAAGGAGTATCGGCCGCATGTTGTGTTCCATGCCGCCGCTCACAAGCATGTTCCTCTCATGGAGCGAAACCCGTCTGAAGCCGTCAAGAACAACGTCTTCGGTACCCGCAACGTGGCGGATTGTGCGCGCAAATTCGGCTCGGATCGATTCGTTCTGATCTCCACCGACAAAGCCGTTAACCCTTCCAGCGTCATGGGGACCACTAAGCGAATCGCCGAGATGTACATACAAAGCTTGAACGGTCTAAGCAACACAAAATATGCCGCGGTCCGTTTCGGCAATGTGCTGGGC
Organism: Cohnella pontilimi; assembly: GCF_005049045.1. Classification (GTDB taxonomy): domain Bacteria; phylum Bacillota; class Bacilli; order Paenibacillales; family Paenibacillaceae; genus Cohnella; species Cohnella pontilimi. The sequence continues at coordinate 241,343 of NZ_SUPK01000003.1, read as the reverse complement.
AGCCGCGGAAGTGTAATTCCAATGTTCAAGGATCAGATTTCAAGAGGTGGTCCCATCACAGTTACACATCCCGATATGGTCCGGTATTTCATGACCATTCCCGAGGCCGTACAGCTGGTCATTCAAGCCGGCGCCATCTCGAATGGTGGAGAAATCTTTGTTCTCGATATGGGTAAACCTGTCCGGATCCTTGACCTTGCCGAGAATCTAATTCGTCTCTCCGGCTTCGAACCGCACGTCGATATTCCAATCGAATTCACCGGCATTCGCCAAGGGGAAAAGCTGTTCGAGGAGCTGCTGTTCATTGAGGAAGAAGTCGCGGCGACTCAGCATGACCGCATATTTATCGGAAAGCTGAACGAGATCAATCGTTTCGAGCTGGAGCTGGAGTTTCGCCGGTTGGAGACGCTGCTGTTTAAGGAGCATCAGTCGGTGCTGGGAATATTGGACGAGATGGTGCCTTCGGAGCATCGGAGAGTCGGTTATGGGTTGGTCGGGGTTCCTTAATGCTTGCGAGTGGAGGAATAAGATAAATGAAAGTGCGAAAGGCAATTATTCCAGCAGCGGGTCTCGGTACGAGATTTCTTCCCGCTACAAAAGCGATGCCGAAAGAGATGCTGCCCATTGTCGATAAACCTACGATTCAATACATTGTGGAAGAAGCAGTGGAATCGGGGATTGAGGATATAATCATCGTGACTGGCAAAGGTAAAAGGGCAATTGAAGATCATTTTGACCATTCTTTTGAACTTGAACAAAACCTAATTGAAAAAGGGAAAATCGATTTGCTGAATGAAGTTCAGAAGTCTTCTCGACTCGTTGATATTCATTACATTCGTCAAAAGGAAGCCAGAGGACTCGGTCATGCAGTTTGGTGCGCTCGAAACTTTATTGGTAATGAGCCTTTTGCAGTATTGCTTGGAGATGACATTGTAAGAGCTGACGTGCCTTGCTTAAAGCAGCTAATTGATCAATATGATCGGTACAAGTCTTCAATTATAGGTGTGCAGAGAGTCGCTGAGGATCAAATTTCTAGATATGGAATTGTGGATGGAATGGAATTCAACAACCGCCTCTTTAGTGTGCATAGTTTAGTGGAAAAGCCTAACAAAAATGAAGCCCCGACAAATATTGCAATTATGGGACGCTATATATTGAGTCCTAAAATTTTTGAAATACTAGAAAATCAAAAACCAGGTGCCGGTGGAGAAATACAATTAACTGATGCAATTGCTGAATTGAATCAAAGTGAGGCTATTTATGCTTATAATTTTGACGGCATTAGATATGACGTTGGCGAAAAACTGGGTTTCATTAAAACTACAATCGAATTTGCCTTACAACGGGCAGAATTAAGACAGGAGCTTTTAAGGTATTTTTCAGAAGTCATGGAGCAAAATTTAGAAGGTATAAGGTGATACAAATATTTCAATACACGGGTGGAATGTTGTGATTAAATATCAAAACATAAAAAGAACTTTTGATTTTATTTTTTCTACCATGCTGCTAATTATCTCTTTTCCTATCATGCTCATAGCTGGAGTGGCAATCAAGTGTAGTTCAAAAGGTCCAATATTATTCAGACAGCAGAGAACGGGGAAGTTGTGCAAAACATTTACAATTTATAAATTTCGTACTTTGCAAGTAGAAACCAGTAGGGATGGACACACACTTTCCGACATGGAAAGAATGACGAAAGTAGGTTCTTTTCTTCGAAAAACTAGCATTGATGAAGTTCCCCAGCTGTATAACATACTTCGTGGAGAAATGAGCTTTATCGGACCAAGACCATTATTGACTCGGTATATTCATCTTTACACGCCGGAACAGATGCGTCGCCATGAGGTAACCCCTGGCATTTCAGGGTGGGCACAGGTAAATGGTCGCAACAATATAAGTTGGGATGAAAAGTTTAAACTCGATGTTTGGTACGTGGATCATGTCAGTTTAGGCTTGGATTTAAAAATATTATTCCTTACTTTGTGGAATGTTATTACCAGAAAGGGAATTAACAATTCCGAAGCAAACACTATGCCTGTTTTTACTGGGAAGTCCGAAACGATAAATTACAACTGAAAATGGTGGTTCGGAAAATGTCTGGTTTACTTATTTTAGGCGCAGGAGGACATGGTAGAACAGTAGCCGATGCTGCTTTAATGACTGGCATTTGGGACAGAATCGCATTTCTCGATGATAAAGAGGATTTGGAAGAAGTATCAGGCTTTCCTGTTCTGGGTCAATTTAATTTATTTCCACGTTTCCTTAATGATTTTGATGGAGCTTTTGTAGCGATCGGAAATAATGATTTGAGGCTTAAACTTATAATTGTTTTGCAGCATGCTGGATTCAATGTTCCGTCTATTATTCATCCTCATAGTTCAGTAAGTAAACGAAGTAAAATTGCTGCAGGGAGTATTGTCATGGCAGGGGCAGTTGTAAATACAGATGCCACAATCGAGAGAGGTTGCATAATAAATACCTGCTCAAGTGTAGATCATGACTGTTATGTCCAGGAGGGAGTACATATCTCTCCTGGCTCTCACGTAGGCGGTACTGCTAGCATTGGACGGTGTTCATGGTTATGCATGAACTCATGTATAGGGAATAATCGGAAAGTTGGAAAGAATGTAATCGTCGCGGCGGGATCAATCGTAATCAAGGATGTACCTGACGACGTAATGGTAGCAGGAATACCAGCCATAATAAAAAAAAGGTTTGGAGGTGATCATATTGAGCACGAGAATATATCTCTCTCCGCCCTATATGAGCGGATATGAAATGAAATTTGTTCAAGAAGCGTTTGATACCAATTGGGTTGCCCCGCTAGGCCAAAATGTAGACGCATTTGAACAAGAGATCTCTAACTATGTTGGTGTAAATTATGGACTAGCTCTGACGTCTGGAACCGCGGCAATACATTTGGCCTTGAAGTATTTGGGAGTTGGTACAGGGGACTATGTATTTTGTTCCTCTCTCACGTTTGCCGGGAGTTGTTATCCGATAATCTATCAAAATGCGATACCTGTATTTATTGATTCAGAACCTGACACATGGAATATGTCTCCGATTGCATTGGAAAAGGCATTCGTATGGGCAAAGAAAGAAAATAAAATGCCTAAAGCTGTTATTATCGTAGATTTATATGGTCAAAGTGCTGATTATGATGAATTACTTCCTATATGTAGAAAATATGACGTTCCAGTCATTGAAGATGCCGCTGAAGCTTTGGGGGCAACCTATAAAGGCAAAAAATGTGGAACATTTGGTGATATTGGCATCCTTTCTTTCAATGGAAACAAAATTATTACTACATCAGGTGGTGGGATGGCTGTTTCAAACGATGAGAATGCAATTCAGAAAATGAAATTCTGGTCCACACAATCCAGAGAAAAAGTAAGACATTATGAGCATACGGAAATTGGTTACAATTATCGATTGTCAAACATTTGCGCTGGTATAGGCAGAGGTCAATTGGTTTCGTTAGAAGATCGTATACACGCCAAGAAATCAATATATGAAAGCTATTCGCAATATCTACGAGATCTACCTATCACCATGATGCCTATATCCAGGAATGGAGAGCCTAATTATTGGTTGACCGTAATAAAAATCCGAGAAGATATTGATCTCATACCTGAGACACTCATTAGGGCACTGGAACAACAGGATATAGAATCCAGACCGATTTGGAAACCCATGCATATACAGCCGGTATTTCGAGGATGTAAGTATTTTTCCCATAAACAAGATGTATCCGTAGAATTATTTCTTAAAGGAATCTGTTTGCCTTCAGGTGTTGCAATGACTACAGCACAACAAGAAAAAGTTACAAACACGATAAAATCTTGCACCGATTTACGAAAACCCTTGGATCATAACTTGATATAAGAGAGCTGAGAAGGCGAACATGGAACCATTAATAATAACTGTTTTCTATATAAGTTGCTTTATTATCTTTTGGGCTATGATAGGATATCCAATTTCCCTTAAACTGATTGGTAAATTTTATAAGACAAGACAACTGATAAAAGATTATTCACACCAACCAACTGTCACGATAATGGTTGTTGCTCATAATGAAGAAAAAGTGATTCTTGAAAAGTTAAACAATTTATTGCAGCTTGATTATCCGCAAGAGAAAATGGAAATCTTGGTTTCGTCCGACAATAGTACTGACAGAACAAATGAGGTTGTAAGACAGTTTATTGAAGAACATAAGAACAAAAAAATAAGACTTTTTGAAGTGAAAGAACGCAAAGGCAAAACGAACGCTCAGAATGAAGCACAAAAGACGGTTACAACTGAGTATTTGGTTATGACGGATGCCAATTCACTGATGGATAAAAAAGCAGTAAAAGAATTGCTGGCAGCATTCACTTCTATAGAAATTGCATATGTCACTGGGAAGCTGTCAATTGTAAATCAGGATGCTAGCGATGTCAGTAGCTCCGAAGGGAGATACTGGCAAAGTGACCTAGCAATCCGCGAACTCGAAGGAAGAATACAGACGATAACAGCGGGCAACGGAGCTATCTACGCTTGTAGAACAAACGATTATTATGATTTTGATCCCATTCAATGTCATGACAGTGCAATGCCGCTATTTTTCGCATTACAGGGCAAGAGAGCGATATGCAATCATGATGCTATTGCTTATGAAAAAGCTGGAGAAAACATCGAAGATGAATTTGGACGTAAAGTGCGTATGAATCGTGTTATTCTCAAACATATTTTTCCTAATATTAGGATTTTCAATTTCTTTAAATTTAACTGGTTTTCATATTTTTATTTTGGACATAGGACCTGCAGGTATCTTTTGTGGATTTCACACCTTTCAGTTTTTATCGCAAATGCATGCATAGTACAGCAATCGTGGTTTTATACGATGGCATTTATTGGACAATTAGCATTTTACGTTTTAGCTATCATTCAAGTAATAGCTAAAACAAAAATTAAAGCGTTTGTTTTATTTTTTTATTATTGTGTGACAGTAGCAGCACAGTGGGTCGGTATATATAAGATTTTCTTAGGAAAGACAACGCCGTTCTGGGAGAAGGCACAGAGTACGAGATAGACTAGCGAATAAATTAGTATGTGGGGGTGCAACGCTATGAAAATAGCTGTAGCGGGAACAGGCTATGTCGGACTGGTAACGGCCGTATGTATGGCGGAAAAAGGCCATGAGGTAACATGTGTAGATGTTGATGAGAATAAAATAAATATGCTTAAAGCAGGCGCTTCGCCAATTTACGAACGATATTTACAAGAAATGATGGTATGCAATGATGAGAGACTAACGTATACCACAGACTATCGGAATGCGTATAAGAGCGCGAATCTTATTATAATCGCTGTTGGAACACCCGAAAAAAAGGATGGATCAGCAAACCTCACATATGTATACAACGTGGCTAAGGAAATAGCGGAGTCAGCGGAAAATGAATGTGTTGTTTTAGTAAAATCTACTGTTCCTATCGGCACTTCAGACAAGGTAGAGAAGATTATTGATGAAAATAAGAGACATGATGTGAGAATCGATGTAGCTTCAAACCCTGAATTTTTGGCACAGGGTACAGCGGTGACCGATACACTAAATCCCAGCCGAATTATCATCGGCGTACAAAACGAAATTGCAGAAAAAGTTATACGCACAATTTTTGAGGAGTTCGATGCACCAATTTTAGTAACAGATAGAAGAAGTGCGGAGATGGTGAAATATGCTTCGAATGACTTTTTGGCTCTTAAGATTTCCTATATAAATGAGATAGCAAACCTTTGTGAGATTATCGGTGCCGATGTACAGGATGTAGCGAAGGGAATGGGTTTTGATCCACGAATTGGAAATAAGTTTTTGAGTGCCGGCATTGGCTACGGTGGAAGTTGCTTCCCTAAAGATACAAAAGCCCTTCATTGGCTTGCTAATATGAACGATTATGAATTGAAAACTGTTAAAGCAGCTATCGAAGTAAATGAACAGCAAAAATTAAAACTCATCAAAAAAGCAAGAAAATACTACGACACCTTCCAGGGATTGACTGTATCAATACTTGGTTTGACATTTAAGCCCGGCACTGATGATTTGCGTGAAGCACCTTCATTGGTAAACATTCCAATCTTATTGGAGGAAGGAGCAAGGGTTAAGGCCTTTGATCCTGTCGGTATCGAAAATTTTAAAAGGCTGATGGAGCGAAGCGATGTGAGCGGCATCAATCGCATTGAGTACTATGAAAGCATTGATGAGACAATTAGAGGGACTGATGTTTGTTTTATCTTAACTGAGTGGGATGATGTGAAGAATTATGATGCAGTTAATTTTCGAAAGTTTATGAAGACAGCCATCGTGATTGACGGCAGGAATTGTTACGAGATTAGTCTGATGAAAGCTGCTGGTGTTGAATATTGCTGCATTGGAAGGCAAACGCTAAAATGGGCTACCGAAATCGCCGACATATCGCAGTTTACGATGAGAAGTAGTTGAAGAGGTATCAATGTAGCATGGGGGTAAATATGAAACTTGAAGTTTTGGTATCAACAATGAATAGAAGTGACCTTGATTTTCTTGATAATATGAATCTTACTACTGACGCGCTAGTAATGAACCAAGCCGAACGTGAGTCAATAGAAAGTGTAGTTCACAATGGGATACGAACTCTATTTATTACATCAAAAGAACGAGGATTGAGCAATAGTCGTAATAGGTTAATTGAGCATGCTACTGGAGATATATGCATATTTGCTGATGATGATGTGCAATACTTTGAAGATTATGAAAACACAATTTTAAATGCTCATAAACAACACCCAGATTTTGATATTATTACATTTAAAATGGTAACTTTAGGTCACGTTAGAACTAAAAAGTATATGAAAAAAAAGTGTAAAATTGGATTGCTCAGGTCAATGAAGATAACGTCTCCAGAAGTATCCTTTAAATTAGAAAGGGTTAAAGGTACCGGCATAAAGTTTGATTCGCTTTTTGGGGCAGGTGCTAGATATCAGGCTGGAGAAGAAAATATATTTCTCAAACAATGTATAAAAAAAGGATTAAAAGTACTATATATACCAATTCCTATTCTCAAAATTGAAGATAGCGAATCGACATGGTTTAAAGGTTATGATGAGAAGTACCTACATAACAGGGGAGCGATATTCGGAGCATTATTTAACAAACTGGCAATTCCAATTATTCTTCAATTTGCCATACGAAAATATAAACTGTTTAAGAATATTTCTTTCCTAATGATATTAACTCATATGTATTGTGGACTAAGGGAGTATAAAAACCTAACGAAAAATGGAAACCAGTATCTGCATAACTCGTAACCGCAGAATTGAATTTGTGGTTAGCGGAGGGATCTACTATGAAAAGTATTTTATATATTGCCTTTGTAGATATGAGGAATGTACAAGGAAATCCAGGGGTAATAAAAAAAATTAAATTTCAAACGAAAGCATTAAAAAATCTTGGATATAACGTTTTTCATTGTGCCCTCGAAGGTGAAAAGGTATTCATATACAATAATGAGCAAAAAGAAGACATCACAATTAAGATGTTTTCAACGCGACAAACAATAGTAAGAAGTATTCTAAAATGGATAGAAAAAAATAAAGTAAGTTTTTGTTATATAAGATACGCATATAGTGATCCGTTATACATTTATATGTTAGCAAAACTTAAAAAAAGTGGCGCAAGGTTGGTAGTTGAAGTTCCCACATATCCATATCGTCAAGAAAAGATATCTAAGAAGAAATTATTTGATATTAATAAAATCAAGGTTGCTATTGATGTAATTTTTAGTCATTTTTTGAAGCGCTATGTTGAACTTTTAACTACATTTATGCCATTTGATAAGATATTTGGGGTTAACACAATCCAAATAGAAAATGGAATTGATTTAGATTCTGTAAACATTAGGACTCCCGTTCAGAGAGAAAATGAGTTACACCTATTAGGACTTGCCACAATGTATGATTGGCAAGGATTTGATCGAGTAATAGAAGGAATGCTGAAATATTATAGTAAGAAAGATGCAAAGGTCCGTATATACTTTCATCTAGTTGGGGAAGGTAATGCACTCAGCAAATGGGAGTCATTGGTTGAAGAATACAGACTGAATGAGTATGTAACGTTTCATGGAACACTTCATGGTGAAGAATTGGACAAGGTATTTAATTATTGTGACATAGGATTAGGGGCTCTGGGCTATTACGTGCTTGGCCGCAATTCTGGATCCTCATTAAAAATTAGAGAATATTGTGCACGTGGCTTACCTTTTATTTATGCCTACGAAGAAACCTTATTAGTTGATAATAATTACTTTTTTGCAAATAAACTACCAAATACAGCGGAACCCATTGATATGGAAAAGCTGTTGAAGTTTCATGAATCGCTTAGAACTGATAAAAATGTAGCTATAGTAATGCGGAACTTTGCTGCAGAACATTTCACATGGGAAAAACAGTTTAGTAGGGTGCTTGGTGAACTTAATGAAGTAGTAATAGATCTAATAGGAGAAGCAGTATGAAACATTTTCTTTTCAAGAGCCTGAATATATGGTTTTTAGGTGTGATAGCATTATTTTGTTTTGTGCTAACTCAAATTGGATACTTAGCATCATATTATGGCAATAATAATCGTCTTTATGGAATAACACTTTCCCTCTATAAAGGTATTACAGTTTATTGGCTTATTTTTTTTGGACTGTTTGCTCTTTTGGGCGTGTTTGGAGTTGTTAGAAATAGCAAAAAGAAGTTGACCATTTTAGCGATGGGAACATTTTTTATAGTAATAATGGACATAATAGCTTGGGGGTTCGTTTATTCAGCCGATTCTTTGTACCAATCTACATTAACAGGGTATATAACTTTTATTTCATTTTTTTTCATGTTAGGACTTTATATCAACGACTTTTTTGAACTCTTAAAAAAAAAATTTTTTAGATCTGTCGGAACAATCGCGTTTCTATTATTAATTTGTATTGTAATAAGGTTTTCGTATTATGGTTTTCAAAGAACAGGTAAGTTTCAACTTTATCAATTCTACGATACGTTCTCTGGCACCTTAAACATAAACTACATAACGCTGACTGAGTCAGTAGCAGTAGCAATGCTGCTTATTTTAGCTCTAATTCGGAAAGTAAGAAATCGTATTTTATTTGCTATACCTATGGTTTTGTTGCTTTCAAGTTCTCTTTCAAGAGCAACATTTGTAGAATTTGTCGGGGCGTTATTTGTTTTTTTTATAATAAAGTTAAGCAGAAAAAAACTTATATTGTTCTTAACGAGTCTTATCCTGGTTATGACAATTATTTTACTCATCAAACTAGATGCTAATATATTATCAATACTTGAACACAATCGTGCTACTGGTATTTTTGTTGAACTCATCAGTGGAGAAGCAGCTTTTGACAGTTCTTATGAAGCGAGAAAAGTTATCCTAAACGAGAACCTTGATAACTTGAAGAACATTTGGTTATTTGGACAATTCGGAAGTGGCATGAATGTAACGGGTCAAGGAGCTTATATTCATAACTGGTTATCTTTTTGGATTGCCTATGGATTTTTCCCATTTCTGGGATTTTCAATTATTTATATCGTTGCATTATTCAAAATTTTAAAAAAGTGGCGTAAAGTGAATACCCCTCTTTCAGATTTTATAATTTTATATGGAGTCTATGTCTTAATCGCTATTATTGCATTCAGATCATACGTATTTCATAATGCATGGCTTGCTTTTGGGATGCTTGCTATGGCAAGTGACGGTCATTTTGATAAAAATATAGAAAACAACAACAGCGACAATGTGCAGGTATTACGATCCAAATATTAAATAATATCATCGTCAAGAGAGCACACAGCATACACCTTTCACCAAGTAAAAGTGGATGCTGTGTGCTCTATCATTTATTTGACCCTGCGGGTTATATATGAGGATTATTGCTCGATCCATGCCCATTAAATCAACTGGAATGAGGGGTTACAAATATCATTTACTTAATAAAAAGAACATTAAAACTTAGCGGGTTAAAGGATATAGTTGTTCTATCGTCTGGTATATTCTTAGCTCAAATTATTTCATTTGTATGCCAACCGATAGCTACCAGATTATATTCCCCGGAAGCCTTTGGCGTTGTCTCAACAATTGTATCGATAGCTTCAATACTTGCTCCTATTATAACCCTACAATATCATTTGGGAATTGTTACGGCAAAGACAGATAATGAAGCGAATATAATATGTGCTTTGACCTTTTACATTATAGTGATTATGGGCTTAATTACCATGGCCGGTTTCATTATTTATATTCAAATGAACCCATCCGCTACTAAAGAAGTTGGCTATTGGATATACATATCATTACCTTTATTGCTGCTAAATGGATTAGGAAATGTCGTTGAGTCTTATAACAATCGCTTTGGACAGTATCGATTGATGAGTATTGTTTCTTTGCAGCGATCTGCAATTTCCAATGCATTAATGTTGTTTTTTGGCGTTTTAAAAATGGATTATTTGGGATTAGTTATTTCGCGGTTAATTTCTGTCGTGCTTGGTCTTAGAAGACAAGCGAATTATATCATCACAAATTATACGCAAATTTTCCGCTCAAGTATGTATGAAATGAGAGCTGTCGCTGTCAAGTATAAGGTCCAACCTCTATTTTCATTGCCTGGATTATTTATGACTACCTATGCATTTTCAATTCTTCCGCTTTTTATCAACTCCCTATATAGCATCAAAGAATCCGGATATTTTTTTGTGTCTACGACAATGCTTGGCCTACCATTATCATTAATAAGTAGTAGCGTTGCGAAAATTTTTTTCAGAAACGCCACACTGGAAAAGAATAACAAAGGAAATTTTTATGCATCATTTAAAATTACACTATTTTTGTTAACACTCGTTTCAGGAATTGGTTTTGTTATATTATGGTTTGTTGCTGAACCATTTTTTTCGATTTTATACGGCAATGAATGGATAAAAAGTGGAACATTTGTGAAAATTCTTATACCGATGTATGCAATTAGATTTATCGCACAAGCGTTAATATATGGGTTTATTATTTCTGGAAAGCAGTTGTTAAAGTTGATTTTACAAGGCTTTTTTATTGTAGAAGCAACTGCAATATATTACTTTGCGAAAATTTATCAATTTCCAATCGAGTCATTTTTGGAGTTCATTAATATAGCATACTTTATTAATTATATGGTGATATTAATAGTTTTGTTCTATACCAGTAAATCAGGAGGCGACACTAGTGAAACAAGTAAAAGTGTTTTACTCGAAAATCAACAATATGGGTGATTTACTCAATGAATTAATTATTGAAAAAGTTTTGGGCTACAAAGTAATACATTGTAGTAGATTTGAATGTCAGACATCGGGCATAGGAAGTAGTTTAAACTTATTTTTTTCTGCAAAATCTAAATTACCCTCTATGCCGAAGAGATTAATTCAAACACTCTATAGTAAAATGCAGCCACCATTACAAATTTGGTCTACCGGATTTATCAATTATTCAAGTGAAGATCATGTTTCTATAAGGAAAGAAAATCATATCGCATCTGTTAGGGGCGAACTCACAAGGTTAAGACTAGAAAAAATACTTAATAAAGAATTGAACATACCAACGGGTGACGGTGGGTTGCTAGCATCGTATTTACTAAAACCGCCTTTACGAAAAAAATATTCGGTGGGAATAATACCACACTTTAAAGAAAAGGATGAATTAAGATTCAAAAAACTCCAAGAAAATTATAAAGATTCAGTATTTATCGATCTAACTGATGCCCCATTAAGCGTTGTGGAAACTATGTCCCAGTGTGAAGTGATACTTTCTAGTAGTTTACATGGGCTAATAGTGGCAGACAGTTTTGGCATACCAAATAAACGTTTAGTATACACTGATAAACTGTTGGGGGATGGGTATAAGTTTGATGACTATTATTCAGCATTTAAGATTTCCTCAAAGGTATTTGATCTAAATAAACCAGGATATCCAAAGGTCAATAACATTATCGACGATTACAAGATCACGGTTCCGATGGTTGAACAGAAGAAAAAAGATTTAATTGCAAGTTTTTCAAAGTATCTTTGATCAATTGATACAACTTTTATCACGGCGTAAAGGCTGCTCAAACTAACCATACCAGCAGGGATATCGGGTACGGTGCAACTTTTTTGGTTGGACATGATGATATACCGTGTAAAGCCAATTATGAAAGATGGTGGGATTAATGATCTCGGACAAAAAATCCTACAATCACTATGTCCAATCTGATTTAAAAGCAAACGGCATGAACAAGTGGAAATGGCGATACCGTTTTTCTCGACAGGTAATGAACTTTCAACTGATGCTGCGAAAAGTGGAATACTACCAAAATTGCAGAAAAGATTTATTAGGGCGGATATATTTTTACTGGCTCTTGAACAGATTCAGAGAGCTTTCCATACACCTCGGATTTACCATACCGCCTAATGTGTTCGGACCGGGATTGAGCATCGCACATTATGGCAGCATCGTGGTCAACAGTAAAGCAAGGATCGGAGCAAATTGCCGCATTCACTCCGCTGTAAACATTGGGGAAGGAAACAAAGAAACTCCGGTAATAGGAGACAACGTTTATATCGCTCCTGGAGCGAAGATATTCGGAGGGATCACCATTGGCGATAACGTGCGGATTAGCGCGAATGCCGTAGTAAACAAGGATGTTCCGAGCGATGTGACAGTGGCGGGGATACCGGCGAAAATTATAAGTGACAGAAGGATTAAAACCATACAACTTGAAGACATGGGCTGAATTCTTTGAAATAAAAGGAGGGTATACATTGGCGCTCTCGAAAACGGTTGAGTTAAGGTCGGGTCTTGTGGTAGATAATGCGTATATCCGTAATTGCCTCGGAGATTAATATACGATGTACAGAAATGGACAGCGGTTCATAATGTAGAACAATACCCGATTCCATGAATCGGGTATTTCTTTTTTAACCAACTAGGAGTAGGTGTGGCGATGAAAAAAAAGAGCAAGAAATGGAAAAGAATTATGTTGTGGTCGCTTATATTATTTCTTTTAATTGGAAGTTCAGGATTGGCTGCTTTCAATTATTTAGCCAATAAAGTGTTAGAGTCTATGTCGGAGAGTTTGTTTTCGGAAACGGCAGATGTATCGGCTTCCGATAAGCCGCCGAATTCCTCCTCAACATCCCATGAAAAAGGCCAGTCTGCTATTTCTATTGGTACAAATTCAGAGCAGAACAATAATGAAGTGAAGTCGGGTGGACAAGCGGCAGCACAGGATGATAGGCCTGGCGTTTACGACTCCCAAGTAACAAAGAGTAAAGCGAAGGCGATCAGCGAGAGTGTCACTTTATCCGACAAGGCAGTGGTGACCTCCATTCTCATGGCACATTTGACGATGCATGAAATCAACCAATTAAAAGCATTGGCCAGCGGAGGATTAACTGTAGAGGAGAAGCGGCAGGCTCGCAAAATTCTTTTAGGGAAATTGACACCGAAAGAATACGACAAGTTATCCGGTATTGCTAAAAAATACGGTGTAAGTCGAGGTAAGACTTATTCAGAAGTTGTAAAAGAGGAACAGTCAACGCAATAGAGTATAATAATGTTAGCCGGTAACCTAACCTATGAAAGCTCAATTTATTTTTGAGCTTTCATAGGTGGTGCTAAAATTGGTGTTAGTATTACACATGCAGCTCCTATTATGCGGTATATATAGATAATTTTGCATAAGCCCAAATGACCCCCTGATATTTCAGGGGGTCATTTTTTGTTGCTGTATTTTAATTCTGAGTTACGACAAAAGCATCAATTAAGATTTCCGTACTTGTTGATGCCGGCTGTTTTTGTCCTGTGAGCACTACTTTAATTGTGTGCTGTCCATCAGCTAAGCCGGTTGCTTCAAAAACTTTTACCTGATATTTCGTAGTTGACGAGTACTGATCGATGGTTTTAATTAATACTCCGTCTATATAAACGTCTGCCAATCCACGGTTCGTCGCCGTCTTACTCAACAATTTCACCGAATTCCCATTGAATGTTAACTGGGAAAAACTTCCCGTTACACTTGCTATATGATAGTTACCGCCGCTGTTTTTAGCGTCAGTGCCTGATCTCCAAGACGTGCCACTATATCTTACCGCCGGATCATTATCCTCAATCACCGTTGTCACCGACTGCCTAGGCACCACATTCACTGACAAATTATACGGCCCGGTTCCCGCCCAGTTGTAGACATCGATGTAGTAGGTTCCAGTTGCATCGGCGACATAGGTGAGGCTTTCGGTCGATGTGCCGGCATTGTTGGAGACAGCCACGTTCTCGGTGTATCCAGGCTTATCGGGATTTACCGTCGTTGCGCCGGGTCCGAAGAGATACAGGTCGAAGTCGTTGCCGTTGGTGGCCGAACTGCTCAAGTTCGCGGTGATCGTGTCGCCAGCCCTTAATTGGACGGAGTAGACATCGTCGATGTCTTGGCTGTCCAGGAAATCGCTGACTGCATTGCCGCTGAGAGGCGTACCCGGGATGTCATCATCTGCTACCGTTGCTTTTTGGCCGATGTTCACCGTGTAATTACCCGATCCGGAAGAGGAACCGACGAGCAGATAGTACTTGCCGGATGTCGTAATCGGGAAGGTGAAATATTCTTCTGAACCTGCCAGATCGGTACCACCGACAATGGTGTAACCGCTCATGGAATAAATATTTGTGGAATCAGGCGAGAGCAAGTAATAATCGAAGTTCGTTCCCGCAGGGCCGTTGGCACTGAAGCTGTAGGTGTTGCCGGCTTGCAGATTGACGCTCCAGATATCCAGCCCATCCAAGTCATAATCCAAGGATCCCGCAATGAAATTGCTTGCGGCCGGCACACCGGGGATATTGTCATCATGCACGAAAGTGACCGGTGCGGACAATGCGGATTCATTGCCTGCGCCATCTACTGCGCTGACGGCATACTGGTAAGTGGTCCCTGCCGCCGCTTGCGTATCGTAGAAGGAAGGCGTTGAAGATTGCCCGACTTTCACAAAGTCGCTTTGTCCCGCGGCTTTGCGATAGATGTTGTACGCACTCGTATCATCCGAATTGGCCGTCCATTGCACGCGTGGAGCTATATAGGCCATATCGAAGTATGCGGACAATCCGGCCGGTACTGTCGGAGGCACCGTATCCTTGCTTACAATGAGAGAGTCCACGTTGATGTTGGTGCCGCTCTTGCGCGCTGCAGGATCACGTTGCCCCGTCCATTCGATCCTGATCGAATGGGAGCCAAAGCTCGTAGAACGCTTGAAAATGGATTGCTTTGTCACCTTGGTACCACTGTAGAGAGAAGGCGATGCAACGAGAGCGCCGTCGAGGTACACATTGGCGACACCTTGCGCGCTGTCTTTGAAGCCGATCCATTCAATTTCACTGCCGACGAAGGAGAATTTCGCAGTCGAGCCTACGGAATTCGTTTGTTTAGCCGTGCCTCCGGAGAATCCGCTGTCAGATATGGAAGTCCAATTCCCGCCGAAGGACACTCGTGCGTCGGAATCTTCGTACGTTCCCGGGCCATTGCCGGTGTTCAAATCATAGCTGCCGGAGCCGGCATAAGCGAATACGTCGATATAATAAGTGCCGGGTACAGTGGCGATATAGCTGATCGCTTCATTGGAAGTGCCTGCGCCTTCGGAGTAAGCGACCATTCCCGCGCTGTTATTGACGGTTGCCGCCGACGGGTCGAACAGATATAAATCGAAGTCCGTACCTGCCGCGCCGCTGAGTGAGATGTTAATCATTTGACCGGCGTTCAAATAGACGCTGAACACATCATCCGGATCATTCAATTCGTCCAATGTTCCGTGAACCACCGGGTTGTTCAATGGCAGGCCGGGAATATCGTTATCCAACGATTCCGCACTCGCCGTGAGTGCCTGATACGCATTCACCATTTTGCCGCTGCCGACTTTCCCCGTAAGAGACGATAGTGGCGTTCCCGTATTGTTCAAAATGGTGATGGCTTGCTGCGGGGTCAGCCCCGGATTCACGCTGTACAACAGTGCGGCAGCACCCGTTGCATGCGGAGTGGCCATGGACGTTCCGTTAAAATAAGCGTAAGCGCCGCTGTAGTCCGGATCCTCCGAATATTCCAGATTGATCTTCGTTACATTCGGATCAAGGGACACAACGTAGTCCGAATACGGGTGGGACACGGATTGATAGCTAACGCCGGAATAAATAGTGCCGTTAACCCCGACTGCAGGAGAACGCAGTCCTTCTGAGATGACATCCAAATGAAGAATGTCCGTTACGAATGCGGTCGATTCGTTGCCGTACACGGAGTCGGGACCGGCCAGGAGCAATTTTCCGCCTCCATTTAAATAAGCGGTAAGATTGCTGCGGTCCGTATCGGTGAGGGCATTGTTGAATTGATCGCCCGTGAACCACACGACAATTTTATAGCCGTTCAAAGTGGCCAGATCCGGACCATTCGCCGTAGAGACAACGGAAATCGTATTGGCCGGCGCATTACCGGATGTGGTCAGCAGATTGGTATAAACCGTTTTATAGTCTCCCGAGCCCGAGGTCACAGAGTCGTCATCGACTAGCAATACGTTGTTATTGGTGGCAGTTCCTTTGAGGAACGTGATGGCCTTATTGAATGCGTCTTGCCGCTCATTGGCATCCGTCATATTCTCAAAGCCGAACCCGTTGAAAATGGCTTTATATACGCCGTTGTCAATTTGAGCCGCTGCGCCGAATCTTGCTTGTTTCGGAACGGAGCTGAGAATGGCTTGGCCCGGCGCGGCGATGTCTACGGAATTGACGCCGTAGTTGGAGAAAGAAGCCACATTGCCTTTGTTATTCACAGCCGCAACGGATAAAATGTTCGAACTGTCGTAGCTCGAAGGATAGTGGGGATTCGCATCGTTATTCAAGCTGTCGTTGCCGGCAGCCGCAACAAACAGCATTTTCGAAGCTTCGATGGCGTCTTTCAGCGCTTGGTCGAAATCGCCGCCGCCCCAGCTGTTATTGGAGATTTTAGCCCCCATTTTGGCCGCATATTCTACGGACAGGATCGCGTCGGCCGTGCTCCCGCCATGGGGTCCCAGGAACTTGACGGGTAAAATTTTCACGTTGGGCGCAACGCCGGCGACACCGGTGCTGTTGTTGAACGCCGCAGCGATCGTGCCGGACACGTGGGTGCCATGTTCATCACCGTCAAGAGGATCAAATACCGTGTTATCCTGATGGTAGAAATCCCATCCGTTGACGTCATCCACATAGCCGTTGCCGTCGTCGTCTTTGCCGTTGCCGGGAATTTCAGCCGGGTTCGTCCAGATGGCGTTTTTCAGCTCGGGATGGTTGATGTCGACGCCCGTATCGATAACCGCAACGATCAACGAAGAGCTTCCCTTGGAAATATCCCAAGCTTCCGGAGCATTGATATCTACGTTCGGCGTACCGACGGAAGTACCGATCGTCTGCCCGGTATTATCCAGTCCCCACAGCTGGGTGAAATTCGGATCGTTCGGGACCTGGTCGGCATGGACGATGTAGTTAGGCTGTGCGTATACAACCGAGGCGTCATTTTTCAAAGATTGAACGAGCGAGTCAATTTGCGCGCCTTTCGGCGTTTGGAGCAGCTCGGCTCCGATAGAAGGGAATTTCTTCTTGGTCTTTAGCATGAATTTGGTCAACAGCTGATCAGCCTTTGCACCGGGCTTGAACTTGACGATGATTTCATCGGGAGCATACCGGGTTTGAGCTGTACTGGACGGCTTGGAACGAAAAGTCGATTTGGCGTTATCGCTTGGCGCGCTTTGCACTTGAATGGGGGCAACCGTCTCCGTAGATTGCTTGGCCGGCGCGGTTTTCCAAGTACTCTTTCTCGGCTTGCTCATCGGCGCTTTGTCTTTTGGATTCGTGGCGGGTTGAACGGATGGATGTCCTTTGGCGGTCAGCGTTTTTTGCAGCGTATTCCGGAGATCGGCGGAAGGAGCACGAAGCTTATCCTTTTTTTGTGCGATAGCCGTTTTCGACGCAGCGTGGGTATCCGCGGCAAATACCGGCACAGTGATACATGAGGTTACCGCCAATGATACGGTCGTGATGAGTGCCATTCGTTGGAGCAGCCGATTTTTCAAAACCTATTCCCTCCTGATAGAAGACTGAAAAAACAATTGATTATGAGTGATACATTTTGTATCATGAATTATACTATTGCGCCTATTAATTCACAATAACAAACTTTTATGGTTGGAGGTGGAAAATACGACGTTTCAAAATGCGCAATGAGGTTTAGCAGAGTCTGACGAAAATTTAATGCTCGCCAAGCATGGACTACATACGAAAGGTGATCGTGATCATGAAAAAACTCGGTTGGAACGGTAGAGGACTGCCCGCCTTATTGCTGGGGGTTATGGCTTTCCTCCTAATGTTCGGAAACGCTTGGGCGGCAACGCCGCAAGTGAAAGTCCAAAGCAAATCCGTGCAGCTCGTGTTTGACGGCAAAACGTTGGCGCTCCCGCAAGGCCAATATGTGTTCATGGTGAATAACACAAACTATGTGCCGCTGAAGTTCTTCTCGAATGCCTTGCGAAAAAGTGTAAAATGGGAGGCAAAGACGAAAACGGTCACGGTGAACGAGCCGACGGCTGAAGAGCTGGTGTTGTTGCAAGATTACTTCTTAGCCTCCGTTGCCAAGCAAGGACAGCTGTCTTCCAAGGGCGGCGTGCAGTTGAAAGTTTCGACGATCCAGGCGAAGTTTATATTTGAAGGGAAAGCGAAGGTGCTGCCCAAGGGGCAGTCGGCTTATATCGTGAATGGGTCGATGTATGTGCCTATCCGCTTCATGTCCGAATCGGTCGGAACGAATATCCAATGGGACGGCAAAGCGGGCCGAATCACGGCGGAATCGGCTGCTTATAAGAAAGAAAAGCTAGAAGGACAGCAGGATCCGTGGGAAGGTACCGGTGATCCACCTTCCGCAGGTGGAGACGGAGGTACCATTGGAGGCGGCGGTGCCGGCGGAGGAGCAGGCGGTGGCGGTGGCACTCCGGCCAAACCGAGCTATGAATCGATTACGGGAAATGCAGAGAGTCAGCTGCATGCTCTGGAGAATAGCTGCATTAACCAGTTGATGGGGATCGCCTCTTCGGCTTCAGGCGCCAGCGCTGAGAAGAAAGAGGAGCTTAAAAGCCAAGGGCAGGCCGTTGTTTCCCAATGTACCGCTAGTTTTAATCAAATCGTGAACGACACAGAGCAGCTATTGAAAACGAACGAATATTCAACCGGCATCATTCAACAGTTCAGAGATTACTTCAATAAACAGCTGGCGGCAGGCCAGGCGATCCTGGAATCTTTCTTCAAATAAATGACTAAAAGATGGTGATTACTCCGTGCGATCGGCTCGGGCTAGGAGAAAGCGTGTGGTCGTCTGGGTACCCGTGCTGCTTTGCATGGCGTTCATCTTTCTATTTTCTTCCCAACCGTATGCCAAACAAGATTTGCGTCCGGTCATTCGGAAAACAATTCCCGAAGGCCGGCTGACGGAAGTAGCGGGACATGTCCGCTTAAACTATGGCGGCCGTGAAGTGAGCATTCGCGAACTGGGAGAAGCGGCTTTCGCGGAATTTTTCATTCGCAAAGCCGCCCATATTGCGGAGTACGCCATACTCGGGTTCCTGTTGTTCATGGCTGCTCGGCGATTGTTCAACAAACGCACAAGTCCATGGACCATCGGCGTGACGGTATTGCTGTGCGCGGCCCTGTTTGCATCGTCGGATGAGTGGCACCAACGATTCGTGCCGGACCGGACGCCGAGGGCGGCCGACGTTCTATTAGATACGTGCGGGGCGGCAGTGGGGATCTTGTTAGCGGCAAGGTTCGGCAGACGGCAATTGAAGAAGAGGGACCTGACATAACTTTCCCGTCCGGAGCATCGAGCTGCTCTGGGCGGGTTTTTTCTTTATTTCCGGGAACAACCTAAAGTGTTTCATAATTTTACAGAAAACCCCTTTTTGACGAGAGTAAACTGGTATAATAGCTTTGTACGTTTTTGTGAATCGGAGGGAGAATATGTCGCAAAGTCCTGTCGTACGGCTGATGGATGTCAGCAAACGAATCGGAGGCCGCACGATCATCGATCGCGTCAGCCTCGAAGTGAATTCGGGCGAGGTGTTCGGCTTTCTCGGTCCCAACGGTTCCGGCAAAACGACGACCATCCGCATGATGGTAGGCTTGATGGCGCTAAGCGGCGGAGATATCCAGATCGCGGGCCACAGCATCAAAACGGAATTCCCGCAGGCGATCACCCAAGTGGGAGCGATTGTCGAGAATCCGGAAATGTACAAGTTCCTCACTGGGTATCAGAATTTGCTTCATTACGCGAGAATGAATCCCGGCGTAACGGAACAGCGCATTCACGAGGTCGTCAAATTGGTCGGCCTGAGTGAGCGCATCCACGACAAAGTGAGCAAATATTCGCTGGGCATGCGCCAGCGGCTCGGGGTAGCCCAAGCGGTTATTCATCGGCCCAAGCTGCTCGTGCTGGATGAGCCGACGAACGGTCTCGATCCGGCCGGTATCCGTGAGCTTCGCGATTACCTTCGCCTTCTGGCGAGGGAGGAAGGCACGGCCGTATTCGTCTCCAGTCACATGTTGTCGGAGATGGAACTGATGTGCGACCGCGTGGCGATTTTGCAAAAAGGGCAGATCATCGACATCCGCTCGATTCGCGCGGCGGTTGAAGAAACAACTCATACGGCGGAGAACGTCCTGTTCGAAGTAGATCATCCAGATGCGGCGCTCGGTGTGCTGGAAGGGCATAGCTCCGGACGCGTGGAAGACGGGGCGCTGATCGTGACCGCCGACCGCTCGACGGTGGCGTCGATCAACCGACGGCTCGTGGAAGCGGGCATTAACGTCTACGGCATCCGCGTGAAATCCAAATCGTTGGAAGACCAATTCCTCGAAGTGACGGCGGGTGATACCATTGGCTGATTTTTGGAAACTGGTTCAGAACGAAAATATGAAGATTTACCGCCGGCTGCGCACCTGGATCATGCTCGGCATTGTGATCGTGAGTCCGCTGATCTTTTCCACGATCGTCTATGGTTCATCGGATGTTCATACGGCGTCGAATTGGTCCGTGATGAGCTTTGAATCTACGGTCACATTGGCTCTTGTGACGTTATTTACTGTAGTTGCGTCAGCGGATTCCGTAGCCGGGGAATTTTCGTGGGGCACGGTCAAGCTGCTGCTGATTCGTCCGTGGAGCCGGGCTTCCGTTTTGTTATCTAAGTTCGTGTCGCTGTTGTTGTTCGGGTTGTTCTTCTCGGCCGTCACGTTTATCACGAGTTTTCTGGTGAACGTCCTGTACTTTGGATACACAGGCTCTCCGAGTGATCTTGATCCCAGTTGGGTAGGCCATCCCTGGACTTATATCGGGTTGTTCTACTTGTACAAATACATCAGCTTGGTGCTGATCGTGTCGTTCAGCTTCATGCTCTCGTCGGCGTTTCGAAGCGGGGGGCTTGCCATCGGGCTGTCGATGTTCCTTCTGTTCGCAGGCGGCATCATATCGGGCATTTTGGTCGCCTTTGACAAAGCATGGGTGAAATATGTGCTGTTCCCGCATCTGTCTCTTACACCCTATCTGGAAGGAAACAGTCCGATCCCCGGCCACCCGACCACGCTGGGCTTTTCGCTCGCCGTGCTCGCCGTTTACTTTGTGATATTTAATCTCGTGTCCTGGTCCGTGTTTACCAAGCGGGACATTGCGGCTTGATTCTTAGCCAATCAACTTTAACGAACCCTCGGTACTCACGCGGCAGCGTGCGGTGGCGAGGGTTTTTTCGTGCTTTTGGCGGCCTTAACTTGATACGGTATGTATCGAATTGATAAAATGAAAAAGTAGATACGCGTTGTATCGCGATGGGGAGAAAATACGAAGGAAACGGGTGAGGAGCAGCATGATGCGTAAAGAAGCGAACATCTTTGTAGCCGGCCACGACGGGCTGGCGGGATCCGCTATTGTGCGGAGATTGACGCGGGAAGGATATCGGTCCTTGCTCCGGCGTACTTCGTTCGAGCTGGATTTGCGGAATCCCCGGGCGGTGGCGGACTTTTTTCAAAGAAACCGGATCGATTACGTCTTCTTGTCGTCGGGGGATGAGGGAGGATCTTTCTCGGATGGTCTGAATCCGGCGGATCAGATTCGCGATAATCTGCTGATCCAGACGAATGTGATAGATGCGGCTTATCGTTTCGGGGTGAAAAAGCTGCTGTTCCTGGCAAGCGAATGCGTATATCCGAAGACGGCGCCCGAGCCTGTGAAAGAGGAGGCTTTGATGACAGGTCCGCTGGAACCCGCCGATGAAGCGCGCGCAATCGCCAAAATCGCCGGAATCCGCATGTGCCAAGCCTATAACCGGCAATACGGCGCGAGATTCATCGCTGCGGTGCCGGCCAGCCTGTACGGGCCGAACGATGAATTCGAGGTGGGACGAAGCGGCGTTCTTCAGTCGTTCATTCGCCGTTTTCACGAAGCCAAAGTACGGCAAGATCCATGGGTCACGATGCACGGCACGGGTTTGCCGCGGCGTGAATATTTGCATGCGGACGACATGGCGGATGCATGTCTGTTTTTGATGAACCGCTATGAGGAAAGCGACATCATCAACATCGGCGCCGGGCAAAATGGGTCCGTGGCGGAACTCGCCTTTGAAGTGTCGCAGGCGGTCGGTTATGGCGGGGATATCCGTTTTGATACGTCCAAGCCGGACATGGCGACGCGCAAGCGATTGGATGCTTCCAAACTCGAAAGCTTGGGATGGCAACCGCAAATCCCGCTGAAAGACGGGCTGGCGGGTACTTATGAGTGGTTCTCGCAGCATTATGCTCACGCGACGGTGAGCCGGTGATTGGTTAAGTATATTCACGGAAAATAAGCAGGGACCCACGATTCAGTGGGTCCTTGACTCATGTATTTGAGAAAAGGCTTGTAACTTTTGATCTCATTTTATCCATATCAGAGGCCAGACGGGTTTGGAGGATTAGGCTAACGTGCAAAAGCGAATCGCGCAGTATCAATTGAAATACTTGTGTATAAACTGTGTATATACATATAAGAAAGGCTGTGGTATACTTGCCCCAAGAAAAGGAGAAAGGATTGGTCTTTATTACAACTGCAACCGTGCGTAAATGGGGGAACAGTCTGGCCATCCGTATTCCACACGAAGTCGTAGAGCGAGTGAAGTTCGATGATGGGGTTCAAGTGGAAATGCTCGTCACGGAAAATAAGGAAGTCATTCTGCGTCCGGCTGTTCCGGCCGTTGACGATCAAGACGCTTTACGTAAGCACTTTTTAGCGCTGCGGGCGCAATGTAAACCAGGTATGGTCGCACATGAAGAAGTTTTTGCTGAGCCTATGGGGGATGAAAATTTTTAAATGGCTATTACCGGAACCGTTCAACGCGGAAGCGTAGTATGGATGCGCCTAAGCCCTCAGGCTGGACACGAACAAGCTGGTTATCGTCCCGCAATCGTGCTATCAGACGGACTTATCGATCCGCACAATTCGTCGTTTGCCTTTGTCGTTCCAGTAACGAACCAAACAAAAGGTTATCCGTTTGAAGTTCCGGTTCCTTCAGGAATCGCCACAGCTGGGACATGGGTTACGCAACCGGAACTCAGCGGCGCAGTATTAACTGATCAATGTAAATCACTCGATCTAAGTGCGAGGAATGCTGAGGTGGTTGGTCAAGTCGACCCAACATCACAGTTTTTCATACAGGTTATCACTAACGTACGTTCCATTCTTGCGTGACAGTGTCGCATCAAGAAAGACCCCACCAGGGGTCTTTTTCTAACGTAAGGTACGCGAACAAAAAAGCTCACGAGACATGGTCTCGTGAGCTTATTCTCATTCACAATCCGAAAGCAGATTGGGGATGTACATCAAATTCTAAGGCGCCGGTCTCGGGGGTTGCGAATTTACTACATCGAATCCATCAAATTCAGCTCTTCGTTCAAGGCGAACCGGCGGAAAGGGAAGTCGAGGCCGGCCCTCACCGCGAAGGCGGCATGGACTTCTTTGAGATGCGCCAAGCTGTTGATCTCGACGATGGCATAGTCGATTTGCGGGACGCTGCGGATGAACAGCAGGGCAGCTTCGACCGGCTGCATTCTCCGGTCCTGCAGCTTGCCGTGGTACTGCTCGAGATGATCCCGATAGGACGCGTAGCGGGACGGAAGCTCTTCCGGCTTCGTCAGCAGCAGCCCGTCTGAGAAAACGGAGCGCGCGTGGATTTCGACACCCTTCAGCTTCAACCGGCGAAGAGCTCCGCTGTCCGGCATTCTTTGATCCAATACGTTAACGGGGAGCTGCACGATGTCGAACGCATACTGGGACAACAGGGCATCCAACTCTTGCGCATCCCGTACGAAAACGCCGATTTTTTCGACTTTGCCTTCTGCTTTCCACTGCTTCAGTTGGGCGTATATGGCCTCCGCGCCCGGCTTCATCAGGTCGAAACCCCGCTGTACGACAAGGCCGTAAATCCGGCTTGTGCGGAGGCGCCACAAGGAGCGGGAGAACGAGGTCGTCAGAAGAAGCATGTCTTCGTAGCCGATCGAGTCGGAGTGGAAGACCGGCGTCTTGGTGACGATTTTGCGGGGGAGTGCCTCGCCGCCTTCCGCGCCGAGCACAAACTCGCTTCGGCCGTAATCGGGCGCCGTGTCGACCATATCGAGGGCGGCTCGCCGGGCATAGGCCAGGATGGCTTGTACCTCCTGCGGGGATATGCGTGCGTCACCCCGGGTGTCAGGGTCCATGCCGAACAACTGGGATCCGATCGCAAGTTTCATAGCACACCAGCTCTTTCAGCGGCATCGGATACCGGACGAAGCAGCCCTTCTCGCTCCAGCGCGGAACAGGCTTCCGCGATATCCTTGCCCGTTAAATTAAGTTTGTCGGCGATATCGATCACATCATGCGTTCCGTCACTGAACGCGAGCAGGTAAGAGTAGACGGCGGTTAACCGTTCCAGCGCTTCGATCCGGGGTGCTCCGCCGAACGGATACAACGCCTTCGGGTCCAGCTTCGGTTGGCCGTGAACCTGCATGGCTTGATATCTTTCATTCGATTCGATCGTCATCAACACGTCGAGGTACAGATCGACCGTCTGCCGCATCGCCACCTCAGAGATCAGCGTACGGTTGTCGAGAGACGTGCGGTACTCCGGATAATCGGCGTACGCCGTCCGCATCAGGCTGCCTACCGGAAGATCGAAAGCCTGACTGCCGTAATGACGCTCGTCGCCGCCGATCGGGGACCAGTCGACCACCCGATAAGGCACGCCCGATTGCTTCAAAATGTGCAGCGCCGCCTTGTCGGCAAGCGAGTGGCCACGCCGGCTTTTTTTGTATGTATACGATTCGCCGTGTCCCACGCAAGCAACCACATAACCCGCAGCCATTCGACTTCTGAGATGTTCGCCGTGCCGGCTCAAGTAAAGAATGGATCCGATCGTCTCCGGCAGGTAGAGAAACCGGTAGCTGTACTTCAAATTCGTTCTTTCGAGCAGCTTGCGGTAAATCATCGTTTGAACAATCGGGCCGGACAGCCCGCTCACGGCCAAGGAAGAAGGCCAGATATTCGCGGACAGTAAAATTTCCCGATCGGTTTTCCCTTGAATAAACCCTTCCCCGATCGTCATCGTCCCTTCCGCCAGCTCGGCGTCGATGACGACCTCGTACAGATCCTCCGTGAACTCCGCCAAACGTCGGTGCTCCAGGCAAAAACCCCAATCCTCACCGCCAAGTGCGCTGACATAAGGAATCGAATCAGGCAAATCAGGGCGGGTATGCAAATGCCGCAGCAGCTCTTCACGGGAGACGACTTTTCGTATGGGCACGGTTCGCTCCACCAGATGCAGCGGATGATCGCGGTAATCAACAAGCCTCCGCCCTTGTCCGTCTAGGATATAAGCTTGGCGGACGCTCCATTCCTGGGGGACGGTCCAGTCGTAGCACGCTGTTCCCGTCGGATATTCCCGTTGCCGAATCGGAACCGTTTCGCCGAGGGTGCGGAGTGTCTCCCGGACGCAAGGCCCGGCAGCCCCTTGAGGAATTAAAGACAGGCGGTCGAAAAGTTCCATGAGCATTGATGCGTAAATCCTCCTCCGGCTTTCTTGACACGATACCAATTGTATCATAAATTAGGAATCAAGTATACCTTCTGTATCATACTGCCGCGGATAGGATGATCCCATGCGAATCGACGAGAACATCCACGTCTTATCGATTACGGACAGTCGTAACGTCCAGCATCTGGCTGTCACCATATGCTCTCTCCTGATCAACAAGGCGCCGGAATCCCGCGTATGCCTGCATGTGCTCCACGATGATTTGACCCGGGTCAATCAAATGAGGCTGGAGCTGATTGCCGAGCAATATGGAGCGGAAATCCGCTTCCATCGTTGGGAAGAGATGACGGACCTGCATGCGGGAGACGTCAACCCGGACTTGAAAGCTGCGTACCGGAAGCTCTCGATACCCAGCCTTCCTTCGCTGTTGTCCGTAAGCAGAGCCATCTATCTGGACTCCGACATCGTCGTAACGGGTGATATCAGCACGCTCTGGGCGACCGATCTCGCCGGCCGGGTCATCGGCGCAGTAAGGGACTTCAGAGGGGCCGGGAGGCGCAAAGAGCTGAACCTGCCGGCAGGCTGGCCCTATTTCAATGCGGGCGTGCTGCTGATCGACATGGACCAATGGAGAGGGAGGGGAATTACGGAGAAAGCTTGGGCATTCATTCGGCGTTACCCGGATAAGCTGCTGCATCATGACCAGGATGCTTTGAATGCGGTGCTTCAAGCCGAATGGCTCGAACTGCCGGTCGGCTGGAATTGCCATACGGACCGGATTACGCGGAAGCAGGCGATGGCCGGACTGCCGGCAATCATCCATTTTGCAGGGGAGTCCAAGCCGTGGCACTACGATAACGATCACCCGTTCCAAGGCGAGTATTACCGGTACCTCCGGATGACCGGTTGGAGATCATACGAGCCGGAGAAAAACCGGTCGCTCGTCATGAAACGTTTTCGAAAGCGTTTAAAAAAGCAACTTTTCCCTACGGCTGCCTATTCGTGGTTGACCAAACTGAAGTCGATGCTGACTGAGAAAGCTGACCGAAAGGAATGGTTCTGAGCATGCCGCGCATTCTAGGCTACGATTTGTCGGGAGACGAGCAGGACGATTTGTATAACGTAACGGTGCTGCAGCATATCAAGAAACAAGAACACTTCGAACAAGTCGGCTATTTGACCATGACAGACAACGAGCGAATTGTGGAGGCATTGACGGAATCGGGTGTCAAAGTCCACCACCTGCAGCCGGAGCACCGTCCCCAAGGGCGCGTAAACTTATGGCGGCGGACGCTGTTCTTGCTAGGCATGTTCTTATTGGCCGGAAGAGAAGGGTACCGCAAAGTGCACCTGTTCCACTTGGACAGCAATGTGTTCAGCCTGTTGTTGCTGCTTCCCTTCGCGTGGCGTATCCATGTGACGGGTACGCTGCACGGATATCCGGAACAATGGCTGAAAAGAATGGCACTGTTGCTGCTGTTGAAGCTCGGGATTGTGAACAAAGTGGTGGTCCACGGCAACTACACCCATCAAAAAATGCTGATGGACGGCTTGGACGAGTCCAAAGTCGCCAATATCCATATTCCGTATTTTAAACGCCACAGCCTGGAATCGTCGGGACAGCTCGAGAAAATCCGGCGCGAGTTGTCCGGCAGACGGCATCCGTTATTTCTCTGTTTGGGGACGTTGAATTACGAAAAAGGGATCGATGTGCTGCTGGAGTCGCTCACGGTGCTGCGGGATTATGAGTTCACCGTGATCGTGGCCGGTCCGGAAGGGGATTACACCCAAGCGGATCTCGACCGGATGGCGGAGCACTACGGCGTACGGGACAAGCTGTATCTAGACATTCGGCATATCCCTGAGCGGGTGAAGCAGTACTATTTCGAGCAGTGCCATGCCGTCGTGCTGCCTCACCGGCGGATGTATACCGGTCTCAGCAGTCCGCTGGCGGAAGCGGCGGCTCACCGGAAATTCATTGTCGGTCCGCGTTACGGCGAGATGGGGTATACGATCGATACGTACTTGCTTGGCGCCACCTTTAAGGCGGAAAACCCGGAAGATTTGGCGGATAAAATGAAGCTGCTGCTGCACCGGATGAAGGAAGCGGGAAAACCGCCGGCGGCGTCTCACATGTCCATTTTCGCGCAAATGCTCCGCAACGAGAAACTGTTCGGCGAGCGTTACGGCAGGTTTTTGGCTTAAATACGGTTGAAGCGAGGCAAGCGGGCATCACCCGCCTGTCTCGTTTTTTTATTCCCACGAAACTTGGGTAAGGAGGATATAATTGCGGCATGCTTGCTCGAAGGGTAATATGATGCTGAGGAATTTCTCATCCTAAGCATGCATTTTCTACATATTGCGCGAAAAGGGGAATACGGATGCATTGGCTGCTCGTCGTTCTGATCGTGTTCGTGTTCCAGGCGGGAACGATCCTCGTGTTGGAATACAGACGCCCCGCCAATGCGATGGCCTGGTTGTTCATCCTGTTCTTGTTTCCGATTGTCGGTTTTATTCTCTACTACTTCCTGGCTCACGAATACCGCAGACGGAGAAGAGTACGGAGACGCGGAGGGATCGATGAGCAGCGGCGGGCGGAAATAATGAGCAAAAGCCACTTGATCGGGGAGCCGGGGGATATGCCGAGTCCCGAATTCGAGCATCAGGAGAGGCTGTTCAAGCTGCTCCGCAAGGCGGGCGCGGCTCCGATCACGGGTTGCAACAGCTCCCGGGTGCTCACTAATGGAGAGGCGACGTACGAAGCGATGCTGCACGCGATCCGATCGGCCAAGCATCATATTCATTTTTCGACTTATATTCTCCGCGACGACGAAACGGGACGATTGTTCCGCAGCGAGCTGGTCCGCAAAGCGCAGGAAGGCGTGCAAGTGCGGCTGCTTTACGACGGAATCGGAAGCATCAAGCTGAAGCGGAGTTACTTTGGTCCTCTGAAGGAAGCGGGAGGGGAGTTCGCCTGCTTTTTTCCGCTTCGGCCGGCCTTTATGAAAAAAAGGATGAACTACCGCAATCATCGCAAAATTTTGGTGGTGGACGGTACGAAAGGGTTCGTCGGCGGCATTAACGTGGGGGACGAGTATCTCGGCAAGCATCCGCGGCTCGGCTTCTGGCGGGATACGCATCTGGAGCTCGAAGGGGACGCGGTATACGGCCTGCAGGAAGTGTTCCTGAAAGATTGGCAGACCGCGACGGGGCAAAATCCGAAGGATCCCGGTTTTCTGCCCTTGCACCATTGCAAAGGGAAAGAAGCGGTTCAAATCGTGGCCGGCGGTCCGAACCGGCGTGACGACGCCATTCACGAGACACTGTTCGCCGCGCTGTCCGTCGCCAAGGAGCGAATCTGGATCACGACGCCATATTTCATCCCAGACGCCAGCATCTTGATGGCGCTGAAAATCGCGGCGATGAGCGGCGTGGATGTCCGCTTGATCGTGCCGTTCGTTCCGGATTCGTATTTGGTCATGCACGCGACGCTGTCATACGTGGATGAGATGATGAGCTACGGCGTTCGCTTCTGGCAGTACAAAAGAGGGTTTATCCACGCCAAGGTCGTCATCGTGGACAACCTGATGGCGTCCGTAGGGACGGCCAATATGGATTTGAGAAGCTTCTTCAGCAATTTCGAGACGAATGCACTGCTGTTTCACGAAGACCGCATCGCCGATCTGGAAAGGGACTTTCTGCAGGATTTGAAGGACAGCCAGGAGCTGGAGCTGACCGCGTTCCGCAGCAGGCCGCGCAAAGAGAAAGCGAAGCAGGCGCTGGCCCGGATGCTGTCGCCCTTGCTGTAATCGGTCTATAATGCCGAGATGGATTGGAGCACACGGGAGAGCGGCTGGGGTTTCAGCTTCGAAATAAGATCGCCGCGGGTGCGCAGCCTCTCCTCTATATTCAGCAAATTGAAGTCGGTCGCATGCGGGTTGCGACCGACTTCTTCCCATGTCAGGGGCGTGGACACCGGCGCTCCCGGTCTGGCTCGGGTTGTGTAAGGCGCGGCGAGCGTTTTGCCGGGGTAGAACTGCAAGTAGTCGAGATAGATGAGCGCTCCCCGATCTTTTTTGAGCCGCTCCACCGTAAATAATTTCGGATTCCGGACGGTGAGGTATTCGGAAATGAATTTGCCGAACGCGCGAAGGTCGTCAAACGTGGGACCCCGTTCGATCGGCATGACAATCTGGATGCCCGTTGCGCCTGAGGTTTTCGGCACGGCATCGAGACCCAACGAGTGGAGAAGCTCGCCGACGAGGGAGGCCGCTTCCATAATGCGCGGCTCTTCTTCGAGTGACGGGTCGATGTCCATGATCCAGCGGTCGGGCAGCGGATCCCCGATTCGCTCGCAGGAGACGTGAAGCTCCAAGCTGTATAAGCTCCCCAGCCATACCAGCGTAGGGAGCGAGTCGAGCACGACATATTCGATGTTGCCTTCCTTGGCGGTCCGCACATATTGCGGCGCAGGTTTTGGGCAGTTTTTTTGGTAAAAGGACACGCCGTGGATGCCCTCAGGATACCGGATGGTGGTGAGGTGCCGGTTCTCGCTGTGCGGCAGCAAATAGGGCCCAAGCTTCGCCATGCGCTGGATGTAATCCAGCTTGGTGATGTTCATGTCGGGCCAGATCATTTTATCGGGATGGGTCACTTTTAACTCGTATTCTCCCAGTTTGAGAATGATCGTTCCGGCGGGCATATCGCTCGGCCTCCTCGCCAGGTGCGCTTTTCCCCCTTTTACCCATTTTGCCCAATCGCGGACCGCGCAACCGAGCCCTCAATGCTTGGCGATGAATTTCGTCACTTCATCCACGTGATCCGCCTTATCGGATTTGACGGTTTCGGTGACACCCCAAAAATCCCCGCCTTTACTTCCGTCCCTGAACGCCCAATAATCCAAGTCGTGAAAAATACGATGAAGGTATAACAGGGCTGCCACGCTGTGCTTCTTCTTCGCGATGTTGGAAAGTGCAGCCGCATGATTCATATCTTGGACGAATTTATCCTCCGGAATGATTTCCGCCAGCTTTGCGTAAAGACGATCGTCCATGAACGATGCGGTTTGCAGGGAGTCCCAGCCGGATGAGCTTTTCTTGAGCAACGCTCTGTAATGCCCGAAGCCGGTACGTTCATTCAACGACTGGTGGATTTTTTTCACGATGTATCTTGCTTTCTGCTGCGTGTCGATCGCGTTCAAAAGGGCGGTAAACTGGTCTTCTGTTGTGATGGCTGCGGCATATTCACGGCTCATTTCCACTTCAACGTCAACCGGTGTCTTTTCATTCGTCAGCGCATAGGTGGAAGGGGTGCTTGTAATGTCGACGGGCTTTATATTCGTCGAGTGGTTGGGAAGAGGGGGTTTCGACGGACCATATAGGAAGTAGCCAATGATGCCAAGTGAGAAGAGGGCAACGCACACCCCAACGCCAATGGCAATCTTTTTCATTTTGCGATGATTTCGCATTGTAACCCCCCCATACATAGTCAAGGCAACTGGTTATAGAATTTATCCTGCACCTTTGGTATCGTTGTGACATAAAGAGGAGAGGAAGCCACTGCACCCGGGAGGAAAAGAATGATGGAGTGGGCGTCGGTCATTCCTTTGCTTTCGATCATGCTGCTCATGTTTCTGGTCGTCTGGACAGGAACGGCGTGGTTTATTGCGCTTCATCCGAAATTTGTGTGGAGCATCATCCGCCGCACGGATGCGGGGGACGCTGCGCCGGCTTTCGACCAGCGGGCTTTGAGGCGTGGCGCCTTGTTTTACGGAGCAGTCGGGCTTGTATTGATTCTTCTCAGCGACTTGTATACGTAATCCAAAGTCGGCACCCTCGGGTGCTGTCTTTGTTTTCAAACACAAATGGTTCGTCGCGGGTGCATATGTGGTTAGTAAAGGCTAAAGTACAGTTATTTTTAGAAATTACAGCCGTTTTTGCTGACCTAAAGGCTAATGTACAGTTATTCTGCGGGAGATCGGATCATTCCTTTGTCCCCAGCTGAAATTAGATGTATTTTGGTTGTTATCGAGCAACCTGGGAGGATTTTTAGACAAAAATAACTGTACTTTGGTTCTTAGAAGGACGTTTGGGCGTGATCGAACGGGTTCGGGGTGGCGGGTGGTGATTTGGAAGGTAACTGCAGCGCGCCGCGGTACGCCGATTGTTCGGCGAGGTGCCAAAATGCACGCTAATCCTTTAAGTAACTCGATTTTTCTCCTCTGAAGAACCAAAGTGCACTCAAATTTCGTCAAAAACCGCGTTGAACGCTAATTCGTCGGTTTTCGGGTGTATTTTAGCAATTCGTGAGCGTTTTTCCGACACAGCGAGCAGATTCGAGTGCACTTTGGCACCCAGTGTGAGGCTGTGAGGAGACTTAAGCAGGTCCCATCGGCTTAACAAAGAAAAGCCCCGAAAGGGGCTTTTGCAACAATACGGCTCCCTCAAGGAGCCGTTTCGGTTTTGCGCTTGCGCGGGGCGCGAGGCTTTTTCGGGCCGCCGGCCGTGTCTTCGGCGCCGGACGCGCGGGTGCGGGCGGCCCGGCCCCGGGCGGCGGGAGCTGCAGCCGCTGCCGCCGGTCCGGCATCGGTCGGCGTCGTTTTGACCGCTTCCAAGCTCGCCTGAAGGGCGGCCATGAGATCGATGACGTTGGTGCGTTCGGCGGCAGGAACGGTGACCACGTCTTGTCCCGCGACCTTGCGCTGAATCGCGTCCAGCAAGGCGGTGCGGTAATCGTCCGTATATTTTTCCGGTTCAAAAGAAGTCGAAAGCTGATCGATCAGCATGCGCGCCATGCTCAACTCCCGTTCGTTCACATTGGTCTGCGAGGGGAGGTTCGGCACTTGCTGCAGGGAACGGATTTCGTCGGGAAAATGCATCGTCTCCATACAGATGCAGTTTTCCAGCGGGCGAATGGCGGCAAGGCTGCTTTTGCTGCGGATGGCGATTTTGGCGATACCGATTTTGCCGGATTGGCGCATCGCTTCGAGCAGTAAATTATAGGCGCCGGAACCGGCCTGGTCGGGCGATAAATAATACGGCTTCTCGAAGTAGAGCGGATCGATATCGGTCAAATCCACGAAGTCGAGAATTTGAATGGTTCGGGTGTTCTCCGGCTTAATCGCTTCCAGCTCGTCCTCCTCGAACAAAACAAACCGGCCTTTCTCGTACTCGTACCCGCGCGAAATTTCCTCCCATTGTGCCGCCTCGTTGCAGTGAGGGCAAGAGCGGGTGTAGGAAATCGGGGTACCGCACTTTTTGTGTATATAACGCAAATGAACGTCCTTGTCTTCGGTGGCGGTGAACATTTTGACGGGGACGTGGACCAAACCGAAGCTGATCGCGCCTTTCCACACCGTATGCATGAGATCGTCTCCTCTCCTTCTCCGTGAACAGAAATCGGATACCATCAGCATGCCCCAAATGCATGAAGCGCAACCTCTTCGGGCATATTGTGGAGGACCCGCCCGCATTTTGGCACGGGGCCGGTCGCATTTCTGCTTACGGAGTGAGAACGAGATGGCCGAACAGCCCCGGGAAGATGCGAATGTGGAAGGCAGAGACGAATTCGACATGGACGTCGACCGGATGGTGAACGAAGGACTGGCCGGCGGACAGGTGAAGATCCAGAACGGATTGGTCACCGAATCAACAACCGACACGATGGAGGCGGATAACCATTGAACGCGGAGCGCGCCCAAGAAATAATCCAGTCTAAAGACACGATTCCTGTACATCTCGATGACGGGCAATCGGTATGGATCGAAAAGGTGGACAAGGCGAACGGGGTGGCAACCGTACAAGTAGGGACCAAACCCGGGAATACGCAAACGGTCGACGTCGATCGGCTGCGCGAAGTACATTAACAACCATACGAAGGGCGATGCGCCGTTTCCTCCATGGCGATCGCCCTTACTTTTTGAAAGCCTCTTATGAATTGTGATAAAATACGGACGAACGCACAATTCATCGAAGGAGTGAGTAAATTTGTACGACATCGCCATTATCGGAGCAGGTCCCGCCGGCGCTAGCGCCGCCATTTTCACCGCGAAAGCAGGCAAAAAGACGCTTGTGCTCGACAGCGACCAAAGCGTGACCAGACGGGCTTGGATTGAAAACCACTACGGAGCGCCGGAAATTTCCGGACCGGATTTGGTCGAGACCGGCAAGAAGCAAGCGGCCAAGCATGGCGCCGAATTTGTCACAGCCAAAGCGACCAAACTCACCGCCGGAGACGGATTGATCAAGATCGAAACCGAAGGCCAAACCTATGAAGCGGCTCACGTCATTCTGGCCACGGGCATGATGGCCGATCTGGCTGAAGCCAGCGGCATCAACACGAAACCGGGCACGGAACCGCGCATCAAAACAATCGTCGACTGCACGCCCGAAGGCCGGACCAACATCGCCAACGTTTGGGCGGCCGGCACGGTGGCCGGTGTCAGCATGCACACCATCGTCACTGCGGGCGACGGAGCGAAAGTCGCGATTAACGTCATCAGCGAACTGAACGGCGAGCGTTATGTCGACCATGATGTGCTGAAGAGCTAATAGCACGCAAGGTGCAACCATAAAAAAGCTGACCGGCGAGTCCTCGCCGGTCAGCTTTTTTACTGTAGTTAGCCTGTAAATTCTTGTACCCATTCGCCGTTGTAGTAGGCGACGCCGATCTTGGAGAAGTTTTGGCTCAGGATGTTGGCTTTGTGCCCCGGGCTGTTCATCCAAGCGGTCATGACTTCTTGCGGGCTCTTTTGGCCCATGGCGATGTTCTCGCCGGCATAACCGTAGCTGATTCCGAATTTCTTCATCATATCGAACGGAGAACCGTAAGTCGGCGAATTATGGCTGAAGTAGTTATTGTTTTTCATGTCTTTAGCTTTCACCAAGGCCATATTGGACAGAGCGGAGTCGAGCTTCAGGGCCTTCAGGCCGGCTTTGGCGCGCTCCTGATTGACCAGGTTGAACACTTGGGAAGCAAAATTGGAAACTTGCGCTGTCGTACCCGTTTTTGCCGGTTGTGCAGACGGCTTCGTCGTCACCGGTTTTGCGGCCGGCTTCTGAGCGACAGGCTGGTAAGTCCAGCGGTATTGCGGGTATTGCGCTTGAACTTGACGCAAATATTGTTGAATCCACGCGTTCACATCCGCGTTACTGCCTTGCGTGTAGTAGTAAACTTTATATTGGACGTTGGTCGTAGTAGCTGCAGATGCGGTGGCCGCAGGTGCGGAAATCGCCAATGCCAAAGCGCCGACAGTCAACATTTTGCCAAACTGCTTGAAACCTTTCACTTGCCTATTTCCTCCCTTTGTTTGCCTGCGAGGTTAGCTGCCGGGTTCGGGTCAAAGAGTAGCCCCGGCCGCATAAATATGCGGCTTCACCCCACAAATGGGTCCCCCGTGTCCCGATGACCGGGACTTCGGCTTGGAATATGGTACAAGTCTAACACGGTCGGCAAGGGGGTTCATTCCACAAATATTAACAGCGGGCCTTACACTGCCAATAGATTCCTTAACTCGGCGGGTTGGGATATGATAGAGAAAGACGATAGGGAGGCGCTGACGGTATGAACATTCCATTCGGAGATTACGAGATTTCGGACGATAAAAAGAGGCTCGATTTGGACGCCGTGCATGCCATGCTGAATCGCAGCTACTGGGCCAACAACCGGACGCGCGAAACGATCGAACGATCGGTGGCAAACTCCCGCTGCTACGGCGTTTATGACCGTCAGGGCCGGCAAGTGGCCTTCGCCCGCGCCATTACGGACGCCGCCACCGCGTACTACCTTTGCGATGTAATCGTGGACGAGGCTCACCGGCGTTCGGGCATCGGCACGAAATTGGTTCAGTCCATCGTGGAATCCGAGGAGCTGCGCGGGTTATTCGGTTATCTCGCCACGGACGACGCCCACGGGTTATATGAAAAATTTGGTTTTCGCAGGGAACCGGAAAAGGTGATGAGAAAACCGCGGGAGGAGGGAGCGAGATGAGCGGAACGAAGGTGCTGCATTACGAAGCGTTCTCGCGCATCCCCGGCAAAGGCAACCCGGCCGGGATTGTGCGGGACGCCGAACGACTGACGCACGAGGACATGCAGAGAATAGCCGCCGCGGTTGGGTTTAACGAGACGACCTTCGTGCTCCCGAGCCAAACGGCGGACGTCAAGCTGAAATATTACACCCCCGGCCACGAAATGGATTTGTGCGGACATGCGACGGTGGCGACTTTATATCATTTGAAACACGACGGGTGGTTTAAAGACCGCGACACGGTAACCGTGGAAACGAACGTCGGCGTGCTGCCCATGGAGTTTGTCCGGGAGCCGGACGGTGAATGGTCGATTCGCATGACGCAGGACCGCCCCCGTTTCGTGCCCTTCGCCGGAGATCGGGAGCGGTTGGCCGTATCGATCGGACTGACCGCAGACGAGCTGCACCCCGAACTGCCCATCGTTTACGGCAGCACGGGCATTTGGACGCTGCTCGTCCCGATCGCCCGCAAACAAAGCTTTGCCCGAATGAAGCCGCAAAACCGGCTTTTTCCGGACATTTTAGCCGAGCTGCCCCGTGCCTCCGTCCATCCTTTCTGTATGGAGACTGAGGATCCGGCGGCATTCATGCATGCCCGCCACTTCTC
Source organism: Cohnella pontilimi (assembly GCF_005049045.1). Classification (GTDB taxonomy): domain Bacteria; phylum Bacillota; class Bacilli; order Paenibacillales; family Paenibacillaceae; genus Cohnella; species Cohnella pontilimi. The sequence continues at coordinate 204,565 of NZ_SUPK01000003.1, read as the reverse complement.
CTCCGCTTACTCCGGGACGGTCGAAGACCCGGTGACCGGCACCGCGTCCGGCGTTATGGGCGCCTATGCGCTGGAGTATATGGAGCCGCATCGAGATTCCATCTCTTTCGTCGTGGAGCAAGGGATGGAGATCGGTTATGACGGGCGGGTGAAGGTGGAAGTGAGTCGGACTCCTAACGAAGACCGCTCGATGGAGGTTCGGATCACAGGCGGCGCGGTCTATGTAGGGGAAATGACGTTATGAGACGCACAGGCATGGGGAAATGGACGCTGCTCGCCATGCTTTGTGCTTTGCTGGCCGGCTGCGGTGCGGATTCGGCCGCCAATGTCCCGCCCACGCAAACTCAAGCTGCAGCTGTGAAGCCTTCTTCTAAATCCTCCGAACCGGGATCCTCCACCTCCATCACGATCCGCTCTCCCATGACACTGTCCAACAACCTTTTGCCCGGAACGTTGAGGAAAGACCTATACCTGCGCCTGCAGCTCGTACGAGGCACGTACTCCGAAAATTGGGCGCCGGGGGCTTACCGTGGCACGTTGTACGAGGGTTATTTTCAGCTAGTGATCGCCGACTCCGAAGGACGCATTTTAAGCGCCACCCCGCTCGACAAGCTGTTTCCCGATCCGCTTATATTCAACCGGCATTTCTCCTTGACTTTTGACGACTACAACAACGACGGACTTCCCGACTTTACGCTGGGGCAGCGGGCAGACAGCAACGGCGGATTTTACAAAATGCTCACGTTCGCCGAGGATTTGACCATCCGCGAGCTGCCCGTTCGCGGCAGTGAATTTCTGTACATCAGCAAGGGGGAAGAAGGCGGCAGCAGTTATTCGGTCAAGCTCCGCAAGCCGAAAGCGGGGTTCGTGACTTTCTCCTCTTACAACCGAGATCAGGGTAATTATTCGGATGAAACGTACCAGTGGAAAAACGGCGAGTTTTTGTTGGTTCCATAAGCAGGAATTTTCATCCAAAAGGCGAATGTATATTCGCATAATCTATTGATGACGGATAAAAGGAGACGGTGCAGGTTGGATAAAACGATCGAAAAAGGACGTCAGGTTGTTCCTCTGGAGAACCGCGCAGCCAGCGTGTTCGTACATGTGACGGATCTTCGCAGGGCGGCGGAATGGTACAGCCGGCTGCTTGGACTTCCTATAATGGAGGAACGTTTGAACGGGGGGCCGGTCTACTGGTTCGATTTCCCCGGGACGCATCTGATTCTCGATAACAACGGAGGGAACCGGGAAAGTCCGGAATGGCGGGAATCCATGCTCCCTCGCGTCATGTTCCCGGCCTCGGATATTGATGAGGCTTATCGATACATACAAGAGAAGGCCGAGCCGTTTTTCGAGCCGGAAAGGCACGGCAGCATGGCGTTCTTCAACTTCCGCGACCCGGAAGGAAGCGCGCATATGGTTTGTTGGACGGAGCACCCCGGACCCGACTGGGAGGATCAGAAGACGGAGAGTCCGGTGCTTGCGCGGATCGGAGGCGTATTCGTCGATGTGAAGGACATGGCGGCTGCTGCCCGGTGGTATTCCGGCTTGCTCGGGGTGCCGTTGGACGAGAAGGCTGCGGCCGAATCCGTCTATTCGGTTCCGGTCACGCGCGGAGCCGCACTGCTGCTGGATCAGAATCGCTTTTTGAAGCAGGAGACGTATACGGTACCTTTTTATTTTGAGACGAAGGATTGGAATGCAGCGTTGGACTACGTCCGTCGACAAGGATTGGCTTTAGCTGTTGAGCCGGAGATCTTTGAAAACGGGGCGATGTTCGTTGTTCAAGACCCGGACGGAAACCGGATCATGGTTGCGCAAATGAACTGAAGCGGAGGAATGGGCGGAGATGGGGAAACGGATCGGCAGCTCTTTAACGGTATTCATGGTATCGGATCTGGCACGTTCGCAGCGGTATTACCGGGAAGTACTCGGGTTCGACGTGACGGATTGGTGGGCGGAGCGTGATGGATTGCAGGCACTTGCCCTAAAGCTTCTGCAGGCGCCGGAACCGTCGGCCGTGCGGCCAAACCCGCCGGAGCCAGGATCGGACACGGGCGTGGACGTTTACGCCTATGTGGAGAACTGGACGGCTCTGGATGAACTGTACCGCGAGTTTCAAGCGAAGGGAGCCGTTATCGCGCGGGAGCCTGTCGTCTACGCGGACGGCGGACCGTGGAAAGAATTTATCGTCGCCGACCCGGACGGGTACCATTTGGCGTTCGGCGGGGTCGACGGCAACCCGGCGCATCGCACCATCAGCCCGCATATCGATTCCGTGATTTTGTGGGTGAGGAATCTGGAGCGCGCGGTGGATCGCTATTCCAAGCTTATGGGGCTTGAAGTGCGGCAGGAGGACCGGCTCGGGCATCTCCATATGTTCCATTTTGATAACGGCACCCATTTGATGCTCGACTCGAACGGGATGGACGAAGTGCCGGTTCCGGCGAAAGGTCCGGTTCTGTTTAAAATAGGCACCTCTAATATCGATAAGGCCGCGCGGGAAGCGACGGAGCTCGGATTTGAGATTATGCACGGAATTGTACGGCTGGAACCGGTCTCTTACTTTAACATCCGGGACGAAGACGGGAACATCATCATGGTCGCGCAGAATCATCCGGAAAATCGAAAGGATGGGTTGTGATGCAAGTAACCATCGTCGAAAGGCCGGAAATGAAGGCGGCTGTCATCCGAATTCCGCGGGACGGACACAAAGTGCGGGAGGCTTGGAAGGAAGTGACGGCCAAGATGGAAGGTCACCCGGCTGTGGCGGACCGGCACCATGGGCTCGTGTTCATTCCGGAGTGGCAGTGGGAAACCGAAGTGATCATGCTGTGGGTGGGCGTTGAAGTCACGGGCTTCGATTCGCTCCCGCCGGGACTGGAGCAGATTACGATTCCGCCCCGCAAGTTCGCCAAAATTGCCGTCAAAGGCGATCGCGACCGGATGTGGGAAACGTACAGCTTTTTGTCCGAATGGTTCCGAACCGGTCCGTATGAAAGGGACATGAGCGAAGGCTCGCTAGGGTACGAAATGAACCCCCTCCAACCGGTCAATCCGTTCGAAATTCCGGCAGACAAAATCGACTTTTTCGAGTACGACATTTACGCTCCGATCAAGGTTGCCGCGGGCGTAGACGGTTCCGGCGTAGATCGCGAGGACTAAGGCGAAATGATGCTGCAGAACCCCTTCCTCCGGGAAGGGGATTTTTTTCATTTTGGATGCATAATCCGGGTTTTGCCAAACAACACTAGCGGATGTTGGAAAAAAACCCATCTAGGAGGAGGTGTATCGGTGACTTTATTATGAGGCGCAGCTGGAAAGTCTGGCCCGGAGAGAACGGCAAACGGCTCAGACGATTCAGAACATGATCCGCGTACATGAAATTGCTATTCAACAACTAAATCAAATCGAAGGGCTGTGTCGACAGATGAACATGTTTCAGCAAGGCGGTCAAACGGGACAACTCGGTGCCATGGGCGCTATGGGCTCCATGGGTCAAGCGGGCGCATTCGGACAATCGGGTTCCTTCGGCCAATCCGGCATGACGAGCTCGATGGGCGGCGGCGCGCAATTCGGTCCTAACGGCCAAGGGCCTTACGGGCAGCAATACCAGTCAAACCAGTCCTCCGTCATGGGAACCGGACAATACGGCGAAGCGAACGGAGGCCGTTCCACGCAATTCGGCATGGGCGGAGCTGGACAAATCGGTTCTTACGGTCAATCCGGCATGACGAGCTCGATGGGCGGCGGCGCGCAATTCGGTCCTAATGGTCAAGGGCCTTACGGTCAATCCCAGCAAAGCCTGAGCTCTTCCATGCTCGGAACCGGTAACTACGGCGAAGCCAACGGAGGCCGTTCCACGCAGTTCGGCATGATGGGCGGAGCAGGACAATACGGCTCCTACGGCCAATCCGGCATGACGAGCTCGCTGGGCGGCGGCGCCCAATTCGGCGCTTTCGGGCAATCCGGGATGGGATCGATGACGTCGGCAGGCGGGGCTCAATTCGGTCCGGACGGTCAAGGACCTTACGGCCAATCGCAGCAAAGCCTGAGCTCTTCCATGCTGGGAACCGGTAATTACGGTGAAGCCAACGGAGGCCATTCCACGCAATTCGGCATGATGGGCGGCGCAGGCCAACAGGGCATGAGCTCGATGGGATCGATGGGCGGCATGGGTTCGATGGGATCGATGGGCGGCATGGGTTCGATGGGATCGATGGGCGGCATGAGCTCGATGGGATCGATGGGCGGCATGAGCTCGATGGGATCGATGGGCGGCATGATGGGCGGCGCAGGCCAGTCGGGCATGAGCTCGATGGGATCGATGGGCGGTATGAGTTCCATGGGCGGAATGGGTTCCATGGGATCGATGGGCGGCATGGGAGCTTCCGGTGCCATCACATCCGCGGGCGGCACGCAATTTGGTCCGGACGGCCAAGGTCCTTACGGCGCAGGCCAACAGGGCATGACCTCTTCGCTCGGCGGGCAGTTCGGCTCCTTACAATAAGAAGCTCTTTCCCGCAACGTACCCGTCCGGCATAGTCCGGGCGGGTTTTGCATGTTTGCACACACCCCGATATAATAAGGACAAACTGGGGAAAAGGGGAGCCGGCCGTGCCGTTACCGGACGAATTTGAGCGGATCCGACTGTGGACGGAAAGCCGCCAAACGGCGGATTTCTTGTTAGCCTCAGGCGTCCGTCTCGGCATCGGAGACGACACAGCGGTCGTCGGAGCTCCTGCAGGAATTGAATGGCTGCTAGCCGTCGATACGATGGTGGAACAAATCCACTTTCGGAGCGAAACGATGGAAGATGCCGATGTCGGCTACAAAGCGCTGGCTTCCAACATCAGCGATATTGCGGCAATGGGCGGGATTCCCGCCCATGCCCTTATTTCGGTGAGTGTTCCGCCCGCTTGGGATTTCAACCGGATGAAGTCCTTATATGACGGTTTCTATGAGTGTGCGGAGCGGTACAGTGTTGCCGTAGTCGGCGGCGATACGACCGCCGCGCCTTCCGATTTGGTCGTAGCGGTGACCGTATTCGGTACGGTCGAGGCCGGCCGTGCCATTACACGCGCGGGTGCCCGAGCAGGGCACATTGTGTTCGTGACCGGACCGGTCGGGCTGTCGGCAGGAGGGCTGCACGGCATGCTGCCTTCCGACACCGCTAGGCCGAAGCCTCCGGAGCGGCTGATCCGCGCTCACCGTCGGCCTGCTCCCTCCGTAAAAGCCGGCAGACTGTTGCTGGAACGCGGCTGGGGCAAGTCGCTCAACGACGTGAGCGACGGGTTAGCCAGCGAGGCGTGGGAAATCGCCGAAGCTTCGGGTGTGCGACTTGTGCTGAAAGAAGCAAGCCTGCCTTTGTCCGGCGAATTGGCTTCGTATGCGGCCGATTGCCGTGTGGACCCGCTGGACTGGATGTTGTACGGCGGAGAAGATTACGTGCTGCTCGGAACGGCGAATGGTGAGGATGAGGCGGCAATGAGGGAAGTTTTCCGGCAGGAGGGAATCCCCCTTTTCGTGATCGGAGAAACCGAAGAAGGGCCGCCCGGCGTGGAGCTGGAGACAGAGCGCGGCTTACGAAAGCCTCTGGCCAAACGAGGCTATAATCATTTTGCGAAGGGATAGCGGCGATGGATCAGGCGACGAACGACCGTCCGATGTGGTATGTGCGCGAAGTGAATAGCGAGGCGGATACGGCGGCATTTGCCGCGGAGTTGGCCGGCAGGGCGGGAACCGGCACCGTGCTGGCGCTGGACGGGGATCTCGGCGCGGGGAAAACCCGGTTTGCCCAAGCATTCGCGGCGGCGCTCGGCGTCCCGGGTGTCGTCAACAGCCCTACTTTTACGATTATCAAGGAATATGAAGGCGGACGGCTGCCTTTTTACCATATGGACGTATACCGGCTGTCGCTTCCCGAGGCGGACGAGCTGGGACTGGACGAGTATTTTCACGGGGAAGGCGTGACGCTAGTCGAGTGGGCGTCTCTGATCGAACCGTTGCTGCCGGCGGAACGGCTGCATCTCTTACTGGAGTATACCGGTCCGACTTCGCGGCGATTGCGGTGCCGTCCGGTCGGCGAACAATATGCGGCTTGGTGCCGGGAAATGGGGCTGGCCCCGGAGGAGGATACGCCATAATGACTTATAAATCCGCAGCGCCGGCGTCCTCTCCGGTCACGGTGCTTGCCTTTGACAGCTCTACTGCCGTATTTGCGGCTGCCGTTCTGCGTAACGGCGCGGTGGAGGCCTCTTCGCAGTTGTTTACCGAGCGCAATCACTCGGTTCACGTAGTCGCGGAAATGAAACGTTTGCTGGAGCAGTGCGGTCTGAAGCCGGAAAACGTGGATGTCGTGGCGGTCGGACAAGGCCCCGGCTCGTACACGGGGGTCCGTATTGCCGTAACGGCGGGCAAAACGCTCGCCTGGACCTGGAACAAGCCGCTGATCGGCGTCTCCAGCCTGGAAGCGCTGGCTCTCGGAGCTTGGCAATCAAGTGATAAGCCCGGCGGCAAAGTGTGGGTCGTACCGGTGATGGATGCGCGGCGGGGACAGGTGTATACGTCACGATACACCGCGGATTCGGCAGGCCACTGGCAAACGCTGGATGCGGATGAAATCCGGATGGCGGCGGAGTGGGCCCTCCTGCTTCGCAATGAAGCCGCAACGCTCGGCGACGTCTCGGAAATCTGGTTCGTCGGCGACACGACCGTACATGAACTCGCGCTTGTTTCGACCGATACGGCCGGCGGCGTCCCGGTGCGCGCAATACCTTTCGCCATGGAAGCGGGTGCGGTTGGCAGCTTGGCCATGCTGCGGCATGGACGGGGTGAGAAGGACGATGTCCATACCTTCGTCCCGAATTACACCCAGCTGGCGGAAGCGGAAGCGAAGCTGCAGGCAGCTGCCCGGAGGGAATAGCATGAAAGAATCGAGAATACGGCCATCGGACGCGATCAATCCGGTGTTCCGGAGTATGACGCTCGACGATATCGGCCAGATCGTACAGATCGAGCGGGAATCGTTCACCTCTCCATGGTCTGAGGAAGCGTTCCGCACGGAGTTGACGCAAAATTTGTTCGCTCGCTACATGGTGATGGAGTGGGAGGGTGTCATTTTAGGTTACGGCGGCATGTGGATCATCGTGGACGAAGCGCATGTTACCAACATTGCCGTACAAGAGCGTTTTCGGGGCATGGGCCTCGGAGAGCGGCTGTTGCGTGAATTGATGAGAACTGCGGTTTGGCTGGGTGCCCGGCGCATGACGCTGGAGGTTCGCGTATCGAACGAGACAGCTCAATCCCTGTACCGCAAGCTCGGTTTCCAGCCGTCCGGATTACGGCCGGGTTATTATTCGGATAACCGCGAGGACGCTCTGATCATGTGGGCGGAGCTGGCTGCGGGGGCAGAAGAAGCGGCAGGCGCCGCCGAAAGCCCGGAAGGAGAACAAGAATGAACGGAACGCCGCAGGTTTCGAATTCGGCGAATTCGGAGCGGCCTTATCATTTGCTCGCCATCGAGACCAGCTGCGACGAGACGTCGGTTGCGGTGCTTCGGAACGGGCGGGACATTTTATCCAACATCATATCGAGCCAGATCGAGACGCACCGCCGCTTCGGCGGCGTCGTACCGGAGATCGCTTCGCGCAAACATGTGGAGAGCATCACCGTCATTCTCGAGGAGGCGGTTCGCACGGCCGGCATCGGCTTGGACCAGGTGGATGCGGTAGCCGTAACACAGGGGCCGGGTCTCGTCGGGGCGCTGCTGGTCGGCGTCGTAGCGGCCAAAAGCTTATCGATGGCGCTGGATGTGCCGCTCATTGGTACGCACCATATTGCCGGACATATATACGCCAATCGGCTGATCGGCGAAATCGTGTATCCTGCGCTGGCACTTGTCGTGTCAGGGGGCCATACCGAGATCGTGCTGCTGGAAAGCGAGGGCGTGTTCCGCATTCTCGGCAGAACGCGGGATGACGCGGTGGGCGAGGCGTACGACAAAGTGGCGCGGGCGCTCAACTTTCCGTATCCCGGCGGTCCTTACGTCGATAAACTGGCACACGAAGCCGACGATGAAATCGAGCTGCCGAGGGCTTGGCTGGAGCCGGATTCCTACGATTTCAGCTTCAGCGGCTTGAAGTCTGCTGTACTGGCGGAGATCAACCGCGCCCGCATGAAAGGCGAATCGCCTTCTTTCGCCTCCTTGGCCAAAGGATTTCAGGAGTCGGTCATCGACGTCGTCACCGGCAAAGCGATGCGCGCGGCCCGCGAGTTCGGCGTGCGGCAGATGCTGCTGTGCGGCGGCGTAGCGGCGAACCGCGGATTGCGGGAGAGGTTGACACGGCTTTGTGAGGAGAGCGGTGTGCCATTGCTTATCCCGCCGCTGTCACTGTGTACCGATAATGCAGCGATGATCGGGGCTGCTGCCGACTTGAAATGGCGGCGGGGAGAGTTTACGTCGCTCGAACTGAAAGCGGAGCCCGTTTTCTCCTTAGAAGATTGGTCTGTAGGGAAGTAACTCGCTGACTTATGGCAGGTGAGGGATCCGGGACTGCGCGTGACCACCAGGACTTTGCGCTGACTCATCGGGACTGTGCGCTGATCCACCAGGACTTCGCGCTGACCCACCGGGACTTTGCCTTCGGCTCTTCCTCTCCCAACCAGATGCCCCGACTTCGGTCGGTTTTTGTCGTTTCTTTTTTGTTTAAAACCGACCGATCATCCGGTATCATAGATTTGTAGAAATCTGCGGCAAAGGATGATGAAAATGAGCGTAGTTGACAGCCTTGAGAAATTGGAGCAGGTCGTCCGGGAATTCAAAGAGCTCGACGAGACGATGACTCACTATTCGGACATCCTCGGTTTGGCGGGCTGGGACCAGCAGGTCATGGCGCCGAAGAAAGGCAAAGCTTATTTCGCGAAGGTGCGCGGCACGCTGTCCACGGAGCTGTTCCGGCTCGGAACGTCGGACCGGATGGGCGAGCTTTTGAATGCGCTTACGCAGCCTGACGTTCAGCAGCATCTGGAGGAATCGGTGAAGGCGGCCGTTCGTGAATACAAGCGCAGCTACGACAAAAACAAAAAAATTCCCGAGAAGCTGCACAAAGAATTCACGATCCACACGGCCAACGCGCGCACGGTGTGGGAAGAAGCAAGAGCAGAAAACAACTTCGAAAAATTCCGCCCCACCCTAGAGCGCACGGTAGAGTTGGTGCGTCAGTACGCGGAGCTGTACGGCTATGAGAAGCATCCTTACGACGCGTTGCTCGACGACTATGAGCCGGGCTTGACCGTGGAGCAGCTCGACCGGATTTTCAGCAAGCTGCGGGAGAGAACCGTTCAATTGCTGGAGCGCATCCGCAATTCGGGGAACGAGCCGCGCGACGTGTTCGAAGGCAACTTCGACGTGGCGCAGCAGGAGAAGTTTAACCTGCATCTGCTGCCGTCTCTCGGCTACGATCTCGAAGCCGGACGCCTGGATGTCACGGCTCATCCGTTCGCGATCACGATCAACGTGGGCGACGTGCGGATTACAACCCGCTATTTTGAGGACGACCCCAAAAGCTCGCTGTTCGCCACCATTCACGAAGCCGGTCATGCTCTTTACGAGCAAGGCGTCAATCCCGACTACGAGGGTTCGGTCATCAGCGGCGGGGTGTCACTCGGCATCCATGAATCCCAATCCCGCTTCCTCGAAAATATGGTCGGCCGCAGCGAGGCGTTCTGGGAGCGTTACTTGGCAGACTACAAGAACTTCTTCCCCGGCAAATTCGACAACGTATCCGTTCGGGATTTTTACCGTTCCGTTAACATCGTGCAGCCTTCCTTCATTCGCGTGGAAGCCGATGAACTGACTTACAACCTGCACATCATGATTCGTTACGAGATCGAAAAAGGGCTGGTCGAGGGTACGCTGGAAGTGAAGGATTTGCCGAGACTGTGGAACGAAAAAATGCGCGAGTACCTCGGCGTCGAACCTCCGACGGATACGCTTGGCGTGCTTCAGGACGTGCACTGGTCGTACGGAAATTTCGGCTATTTCCCGACCTATTCGCTCGGCAACCTGTACGCGGCGCAAATCCGCCGAACGATTCTGAAGCAATTCCCGGACTTTTACGACATCATCCGCGCCGGCGAATTCTCCAAAATCCGCGAATGGCTGCGCGAGAACATCCACCAGTACGGCAGCCTCTATCAACCTTCGGAGCTCATCGAACGCGTCACGGGCGAACCGCTGAACCCGGACTACCTGGTCGACTACTTCGAAGAGAAATACTCCGACGTGTACGGTCTGTAAACGATATAGTTTGTTCATTGAGTCCCGGGCACCCGGGACTTTTTTTATCCCTTTGTCGCTATCCCCTTCGCTCATGTGCCATTGCACGCTGTGTCGGTATGCTGACCTTTTATCGTTATCCCCTTCGTTCAGGGTGGAGTCGGTCAGAGTGAGTTAGAAGCGCGGGTGATGGAGGGTGCGTGGAGAAGCCCGCTTATGTAAACTGAGTCAACGAATTGACAGAATATTTTGAAGTGAATATAATAAGAACCAATCCCGTGAGGGAACATAACGGCAAAAACGTGAAGAACAGGAACAGTAGGATGGCGCCCGGAATCAGAGAGCTGCGGGTCGGTGCAACGCAGCGGAGGGAAATCCGAAGCTCGCCTGGGAGCGGATCGGTGGAAATACGAGACGGACAGCAGGTTCCGTCACGATAGTACGCCGATACGGTTAACCCCCGTGACAGGGTGCGGGAAGTTTCGCTTAAACAACGGAGCTTTCGGCTTGAGGTGGACGCTTCGTGCGTCAACGAGAGTGGTACCGCGGTCGGCTGAAATGCCCGCCGTCTCTTCTATGGAGACGGCGGGCTTTTTGTTGCCCCCGCTCACCTATAAGCACAACGCGATGAACGGAAGCAGTAGGGTAACGCCCGGAAATCAGAGAGCTGCGGGTTGGTGCGACGCAGCCGAAGGGAACCCGAACTCGTCCGGGAGCGAGGCGGATGAACGTGGCGCGAAGCGGCAGGCCAAAGGCCGGCTGAACAGCTTCCACAATAATCCGCCGCGGCCGGCCCCCGATATCGGGCGCTCGCTGGGTTCACGCCGTCCGGACGGCATGAACAGGCGTATGAGGGGGAGGAACGTTTCGCTTCCGGAAAGCGAAGCCCTCCAAGCAGAGTGGTACCGCGGCGGCTTAGCGCTTAAGCCCGTCGTCTCTTGCAGTAGGGGAGACGGCGGGCTTTTTGCCGTCTCCGAAACCACAATCCGAGGAGGTACAACCTATGTCAACCCAACGATCCACCGACCAGCAGTCCAAACGCCGCATCCGCATTTTTGATACTACTCTCCGTGATGGAGAGCAGGCGCCCGGCGCATCCATGAAGCCGGAACAGAAAGTCGTCATCGCCCGGCAGCTTGCAAGGCTCGGCGTAGACGTAATCGAGCCCGGATTTGCCATTTCGAGCCCCGGAGAATTCAACGCGATTCAACAAATCTCCCGAGAGCTGCACGATGTAGAGATTTGCGGGTTTGCCCGCTGCATGAAGGAGGATATCGATGCGGCTGTGGCCGCCACGCGCGACGCCGCGCGGCGCAGGCTGCATCTGTTCATTTCCTCGTCACAAATCCATCTCGACTTCCAGCTCCGCAAATCGCAGGACGAAGTGATCCGCGTGCTCCGGGATATGGTGGCCTACGGTAAGCAATTCGTGGACGAAATCGAATTTTCTCCGATGGATGCGTCCCGTTCCAGCGAAGAATTCCTTTTCCGGGTCGTGGAGTCGGCCATCGAAGAGGGAGCCACGATCATCAACATCCCCGACACGATGGGTTACGCCATGCCGGAGGAATTCGGTCCCTTGTTCTCCCGGATCCGGCACAATGTACGAGGAGGCGATAAAGTCGTCTACAGCACCCATTGCCACAACGATTTGGGATTGGCCGTCGCCAACAGTCTTGCCGCCATCCGCCACGGCGTCACGCAGGTTGAAGTCAGCGTGAACGGCGTCGGAGAGAGAGCGGGCAATTGCTCGCTCGAGGAGCTGGTCATGGCCATCCAAACCAGAGGCGACGCGATCGGCGTGGAAACCGGCGTGAACCCGGAGCACATTTACGAGACTTCCCGACTGGTGAGCCGGATGATGCATTTTCCGATCGCCTTCAACAAGCCGATTGTCGGGCGTAACGCCTTTCAACATGAGTCGGGCATCCATCAGGACGGCCTGCTTAAGAATCGCAATACCTACGAGATTATGGACCCGGAAGCCATGGGCATTCCGCGCAGCATGATCGTGCTCGGCAAACATTCCGGCAGACATGCCATCAAACACCGGATCGCCGAATACGGAATCCAACTGGCGGACGAACAACTGGACGATCTCTATACGCGATTCAAAAGTAAAGCCGACGAACAGAAAATCATTACCGACGACGTGCTGCTGAAACTCGTCAGCGAGTCCACCGACAGCTTTCTTGAGCCCTACACGCTGATGGATCTGCAGGTGATCGCGGGCACTAATCGTTCCCGGATCGCATCCGTCACGGTGCGCCGCGCGGAAGACGGCGGGGAAGAAACGTTCGCGGGCGCGGGAGAAGGGCCGCTGGAAGCGGTCATTCATTGCCTGCGGCAAGCGATTCCGATTGAAGCGGTGTTTGAGGACTTGGAGCTGCACTCCCTCTCCACCGGGGAGGATGCTTCGGGCGAAGCCGTCGTATCGGTCATGTACCAAGGTGAACGTTATCGAGGCACGGCCATTCACCGGGACATTATTTTGGCGGCGGCGAGAGCCTATGTGTCGGCTTGCAACAGCGTGCTTCTGTCCGGACGGAATTCTGTCGAACCGACACAGAACGTGGCAGCTCAATAACAGCGAAAAAAGGAGGTGTGCACAAAGTTATCCACACCTCCTGTGAATAATGTGGACAAAACCGGCAAACCGTTGGGACTCTAAGTTGTGCAAAATGATGAAATGGGGATGGGTTTTTCACAGTTTCCACGGATATTTTGTGGATAAAGTGGATAACTCGGTGGAAAACTCATCCACTTTACATCCGGTTAACAAAAAAAGCTTACGCCGATGCCGTCTACAGGTTTCGACAAAAGCAACCCAATCGACGGTGTTCGACGCAAGCTTATGTGGATAACAAAGTGGATAGTTGAGGAAAGACGATTATTCCTCCAAGAGGGCTTCCCAGGCCGCGTAGGCGTCTTCGAGCTTGGCTCGAAGCTCGTCCGCCGCGGTCTGTTTTTCGCGGAGGAGCACATAATCCGTGCTGACGCCGGGTGACGCCATCTCTTCCTCCAGGGCGGAAATTTCCGCCTCCAGTCTGGCGATATCGTTCTCCGCCTGTTCCCGTTTGCGCGCTTTCGCCCTTTCCTCACGCTTGGCCTGCTTCTCCGCCGCGTAGTCGCCGGCCGGCACCGCCGGCTCGGAGACGCCGGACGCCCCGGCACTTCCCGCGGTTTCCCATTCGGCCAAATCGCGCTTCTTCTGAACCATGTCGTCGTAGTTACCGAGATATTGCTGTGTGCCATCCGGTTGAAGCTCGACGATGCGGTCCGCGATCCGGTTCAGGAAATAGCGGTCGTGAGAGACGAACAACAACGTGCCGTCGTACTCTTCCAGCGCGCCTTCAAGTACTTCGCGGCTCATCAGGTCCAGGTGGTTGGTCGGTTCGTCCAGCACCAGCACGTTCGCCTGCTTGAGCATCAGCTTGGACAAGGCGACGCGTGCTTTCTCTCCGCCGCTTAAAGATCCGACGGTTTTGCGGACGTCCTCGCCGCTGAACAAAAAGTTGCCGAGGACGGTTCGGATCTCCGCCTCCGGCTTGTGCGGGTACACGCTCCATACTTCTTCAAGCACCGTGTTGGAAGGCGTCAATTCCCGCTGTTCCTGATCGTAGTAGCCAAGTGAGACGCCCGCTCCCCAACGAACGGACCCCGTCCGCAGCTCCAGGCTGCCGACCAGAGCGCGGAGAAGCGTCGTTTTGCCGACGCCGTTAGGCCCGAGGAGAGCGAGGCGCTCTCCTCTTTTTACCTCTAGGGAAACGTTGCGAAACAACGGTTTCATGTCTGGAGAAGGAGCCGCCGAGGCGTCATAAACTTGAAGAACGTCTTTGCCGCTGCGGCGCTCGGTCGTGAACGAAAAACTGGCTTCGCGCAAATAACCGGGTTTCTCCAGCCGCTCGATGCGCTCAAGCGCGTTGCGGCGGCTTTGAGCGCGGCGGGTGGTGGAGGCACGGACGATATTGCGCTGAATGAACTCTTCCATTTTGCTGATTTCTTTGCGTTGCTGCTCATACTGCTTTACTTTTTGCGCGAAATCGGCGGCTTTCAGCTCCATGAACCGGCTGTAGTTGCCCGTATAACGTGTGGCGGTGTGCCGTTCGATCTCGACGACCGAAGTGACCGTGGCATCCAGGAAATAGCGGTCGTGGGATACGATGACCATCGCGCCTGCATACGTGCGCAAATATTGTTCGAGCCATCCGAGCGTGTCGATATCCAAATGGTTGGTCGGTTCGTCGAGCAGCAGCAAATCCGGTTGAACGAGCAGCAGCCGGGCGAGAGCGAGTCTCGTCCGCTGGCCGCCGCTTAAAGAAGCGACGGGCGTGTCGGGAGCGAAGCCGCCGAAGCCCATGCCGTGCAGCACGCTCCGAATCCGGTTGTTCATCTCGTATCCGCCGGCTTCGCGAAACCGCTCGCTGCGATCGGAATATTGGGAGAGCAGCTGGGCGTACTGCACCGCATCGTCCTGTTCCCGCGGATCCGCGATTCTGGACTCGAGCTTCTGCAGCTCCTTTTCCTGCTCAAGCAGAGGGCCGAAAGCCGATCGCATTTCTTCTATTAAGGTTCGATGACCTTGCAGACCGCCGTTTTGCGCCAAGTACCCGATTCGCAGCTCTTTCGCTTTGGATACCGAGCCGTTGTCCGCCTGCAGTTCGCCGGCCAAAATGCGCAAAAAAGTCGATTTGCCGGCGCCGTTGACGCCGACGAGACCGATGCGGTCGCGCTCGTTAATTTGGATCGATACCCCCGTAAGAATGGGGGTCGTCGCGTAATATTTATGAATACCGGATGCTTGCAAAAGCAAGGAAATCCCTCCGTTTGACGGTTAATCGTGGGTGCTGAAGCTTTAGAACAAGTGTACCGTAAATCCGAAAAACCGTCCAAAACCCGTGTGCCGGAGTCGCAGGGGAACATTCGTTTCGGTTAAGCATAGCGAATACGTTGGAAAAATGGTACACTTGAACTATATTTCAGCCATTTTCAATACGGACCGCTGATGTCCGCAAAAGGCGGGTGACCGCGGTGGATTCCCATGCGGACGGCATGGACAAATCGGAATGGCGCCGGCGAATGGCCGCTGCCCGGGACGCGGTTCCGCTTGAGACCCGTGTTCAATGGTCGGAGCGGCTATGCCGGAATGTGGAGAGTGAAATACTCGCTCCCTTACGAAGCCGGCTGGGCCGGCAGCTCACTTTGTGTGCCTATGGCGCGTTCCGATCCGAAGCCGATCCGCTGCCGCTCGCAAGAAGCTGTTGGCGGCTCGGCGATACGGTGGCGGCTCCCCGAATGTCCAACGGGAGCATGGAATTGCGCGTAGTCCGCAGTCCCGGCGACTGGCGTCCGGGCCGGTGGGGAGTGCCGGAACCGGATCCGTCCTCGACGGACGCACTGCCGGTCACGCATGCGCCGGACGTCGTCCTGGTTCCCGGACTCGCTTTTCATCCGGATGGGAGCCGGCTCGGTTATGGCGGCGGTTATTACGACCGGTTCTATGCCGCCCAACGCGCTCTCGGCCACGAGGAAATCTACTGGATCGGCTTCGCATGGTCGATCCAACTGACCGAGCGGCCGCTGCCAAGGGAGCCGCACGATCTGAGACTGGACGCTCTGGTTACGGAAGAAACGGTTATTTGGTGGTCTGGAGGGGGACAATGATGGTTCGCACGCGGGACAAGCTGACACATTTTAACGAGCAAGGCCGCGCCGCCATGGTGGACGTATCCGATAAGCCGGTCACCGCGCGCACGGCAGTTGCGGAAGCCCGCATTCAGATGGCACCGGAGACGCTGCGGCGTATACGCGAAGGTGCCGTCGCCAAAGGAGATGTGCTCGCGGTCGCGCAGGTGGCGGGCATTCAAGCCGCCAAACGAACCTCGGACTGGATTCCGATGTGCCATCCGCTTCCGCTGACCGGCGTGAACGTGCGGTTCGCGGATAACGGAGCAGATGAGCTGACGGTAACGGCGGAAGTGAAAACGACGGGAAAAACGGGAGTGGAAATGGAGGCGCTGACCGCAGTGTCGGCTGCCGCTCTGACCGTCTACGATATGTGCAAAGCGATTCAGAAGGATATGATCATCGGCACGATCCGGCTGCTGTCCAAAACCGGCGGCAATAACGGCGATTTCACCGCAAGCGATACAGAGAACGAGTAAGGTCTTCGAACTCATGGGAGCGGGGGGAAGAATCATGCGTTGGAAGGTCGCGCTTTTGTCGGCCAGCGATAAAGGAGCCCGGGGCGAAAGAGAAGATACGAGCGCCCAGGTGATACGGGAGCTGGTGGAAGAAGAGCTTCACGGAAAGATCATCGATTATCGCGTCGTGCCGGACGAGCAGGACGAGATCCGCGCCGCGCTGATCGAGACTGCGGATTATTATCAGGCGGATTTGATTCTCACAACGGGCGGCACCGGGCTTGGGCTGCGCGACGTGACGCCGGAGGCGACGCTCATGGTCGCCGAGCGGATCGTGCCGGGCATGGCAGAAGCTATGCGCGCTTCAGCGATGCAGCGGACTCGGTCGAATATGCTGTTTCGCGGGGTATGTGCCATCCGGGGACGCACGCTGATCGTGAACTTGCCCGGAGACCCGAAGGGCGTACATGATCATTTGATGGCTGTGATCGATATGCTGCCCGAGGCGCTGCGGCAAGTATCCGGCGCCGGAAGGGAGCAGGAGGCATGACGTTCCCCGATCGTGAAGCCGAAACCGCGGCGGAACACGGGACGAGCGTCATCAGCTCCTCGGTACTGCGCGAGGTCAAGGTGGAGGACGCCGTCGGTTTGGTGCTGGCTCACGATTTGACGCAAATTGTGCCCGGAACGTTCAAGGGACGGCTGTTTCGCAAAGGACACCGCATATCGGAACAAGATATTTCGAAGCTCAAGGATATCGGCAAAGAGCATCTCTACGTTATTGATCTTGCGCCAAGCGATCTGCACGAGGATGACGCTGCTTTGCGGATGGCCGTCGCATTGGCCGGCGAACATGTCGCATACGGCGATCCGCACGAAGGAAAAGTGTCGCTGAAGTCCGAAATCAACGGCCTTGCCGCCATCGATCCGGATTTCGTGCATACCGTGAATGCGGCGGGCGAGGTTGCGCTGGCCACCATCCTCAATCATCAGGTGGTGCGCCAAGGCGATACGCTGGCCGCCACCCGCGTGATCCCGCTCATTGTGCCGGAGGCCAAGGTCGCCGATGTGGAACGGCTTGCGGCTAAGTACCGGAACGAACACGGCGGCCGTGCACCCGTGGCCGTGCGTCCGCTGCGGCGCATGCGAGCGGGGCTGCTGACGACCGGCACCGAGGTGTTCTCCGGCCGGATCGCCGATAAATTCGGTCCTGCGGTGCGGGCGAAGCTGGAATCGCTCGGTTCCGAAGTAGCGGAGCAGCGTTTCGCGCCGGACGACCGACATACAATTGTCAAGGAAATTCGCTATTTCCTGGGGCAAGGGTATGATATGATATTGGTGTCGGGCGGCATGTCCGTCGACCCCGACGACCGCACGCCCGGCGCCATCGCGGCGGCCGGCGCGGATATCGTCAGTTACGGTACGCCCATGCTTCCGGGTTCTATGCTGTTGTTCGGCTATCTGGAAGGGGTGCCGATCTTCGGCTTGCCGGGCTGTGTGATGCACGATCCGTACACGTCCTTCGACGTGCTGCTGCCCAGGGTACTGGCCGGAGACGTCATTGTAAGGGAAGACATCATCACGATGGGATACGGCGGATTATACCGCGGTTAAACATAACGAATGGAGTGAAAGCGAATGTCCGGTATCGGAGCATCGGGAATCATTCTGCTGGTACTTATCGCCTTGCTGTTATTCGGACCGAACAAGCTGCCTGAGCTCGGCAGAGCGTTCGGCCGCACGCTGCGCGAATTCAAGAAAGGCGCCAACGACTTGATGGATGACGATCAAGACCGTAAGGCTAAGCGCGTAGACGTTTCTCTGCAAGAGAAAGAACAAACGGCGACGGAACGGCGTCTTCCCGAATAACCGGGAGAACGAGCTTAGGCGGCTGCACGTGCAGCCGCCTTTGTTGTGAGGCACGGGAGTCTCGCATGACAATGAACAGGAGGCTTCTCATGGCAGAATTTCGCGATACGCAGCCCCAAGAAGGCTGGATGTCGATATGGGACCATATCGGCGAGCTGCGCAAACGCATTATTTATTCGGCTGTCGTTCTTGTTCTAGGTCTCGTGGCAGGCCTGTTTTTCGCGCAGCCGGTGTTCGATTATCTCGTCCAAGCCGCTCCTTCCGAAGATTTGTCGCTGAAGGTGTTCTCTCCGTGGGACGCCATCGGCATCTATATGAAGCTGGCTTTTGTCATTTCGTTCGTCGCTGCGATCCCGTTCACCTTTTATCAGCTCTGGTTGTTCGTCCGCCCGGCGCTCGGTCCTAAGGAACGCAAAGCGACGCTTCGTTTTATACCCTACGCCCTGCTCATGTTTCTGATCGGGCTCGCTTTTTCTTATTTCGTCGTGTTCCCCATGGCTTATCAATTTACGGATAAAGTAGCCAAAAGCATGGGCTTGGAACAGATGTACGGCGTGACGCAATACTTTACCTTTTTGCTGAACATTTTGCTCCCGATTTCCCTGCTGTTCGAGCTGCCGCTCTTGATTTTGTTTCTTACGAGAATCGGCATCCTGAATCCCCAGCTTCTGAAAAAGATGCGGCGGCTGGCCTGGTTCATTTTGATCTTTATCGGTGTCGTCGTCACGCCTCCGGATTTCATCTCCGATTCTCTCGTGGCGATTCCGTTGATCTTGCTTTACGAATTCAGTGTGCTGCTGTCCGTGTCGGCCCATCGGAAACGGTTGGCTGCCAAGTCCGCCCGCGAGGCGGCATTCGAAGAGGAAACGCTTGATGACTAACCGATATCCGAATGGGTTACAATGGAAATCATGCCCGCTCGGAATGAGGACCCGCGCTGACGCGGGTCTTTTACTTTTAACGACTTTCTCAGTGCCTCTTGGACGACGAAGTCGTTTTTCCATGTTTCCACATTTTTATGTGCGAAGGACTTGAAAACCCATCTCAAAATCAGTATCATAAGAAATGGTTATTAGCACTTAATTCGGTTGAGTGCTAACAACTCCAAATCCAACCAGCTTAATCGATTCAAAAGGAGGCTATTTTCATGATCAGACCTTTGGGTGAGCGCGTACTGGTCGAAGCGGTCGCGAAAGAGGAGAAAACCGCCAGCGGTATCGTTCTGCCGGATACGGCGAAAGAAAAACCGCAAGAAGGCAAAGTGGTAGCGGTAGGCAGCGGTTCCCTGAACAAAGACGGACAGCGTGTGGCGCTGGAAGTAAAAGTCGGCGACCTCGTCCTGTTCTCCAAATACGCCGGAACCGAGATCAAGTACGAAGGCAAAGAGTACTTGATTATGAAAGAAAGCGACATTCATGCCGTCATCGGCTGAATGACTTCAGCCCGAACACATAATGCAATGAATAAGTAACGCAAATCAAGGAGGGTACTTACGATGGCGAAAGAAATCAAATTCAGCGAAGACGCGCGCCGCGCGATGCTTCGCGGGGTAGACGCCCTGGCGAATGCCGTGAAAGTGACGCTCGGACCGAAAGGCCGCAACGTCGTGCTCGAGAAGAAATTCGGTTCTCCGCTCATCACCAACGACGGTGTGACGATCGCGAAGGAAATCGAACTCGAAGACGCATTCGAGAACATGGGCGCTCAACTGGTGAAAGAAGTCGCCACCAAAACGAACGACGTAGCCGGTGACGGTACGACGACGGCAACGGTTCTGGCGCAAGCCATGATCCGTGAAGGCCTGAAAAACGTTACGGCGGGCGCAAACCCGATGGTCGTGCGCAAAGGTATCGACAAAGCCGTTCGCGCCGCTGTCGAGCAGCTGAAATCGATCTCCAAGCAAGTGGAAGGCCGCAACAACATCGCGCAAGTCGCTGCGATCTCCGCCGCGGACGATGAAGTCGGCCAGCTGATCGCCGATGCGATGGAGAAAGTCGGCAAAGACGGCGTCATCACCGTCGAAGAGTCCAAAGGATTTTTGACCGAGATGGAAGTCGTAGAAGGGATGCAGTTCGACCGCGGCTACGTCTCCCCTTACATGATTACGGATACCGACAAAATGGAAGCTGTGCTCGATAACCCGTACATCCTAATCACCGACAAGAAAATTTCCAACATCCAAGAGATTTTGCCGGTGCTGGAGAAAGTCGTTCAGACGGGTAAACAGCTGCTGATCATTGCGGAAGACGTTGAGGGCGAAGCGCAAGCTACCTTGATCGTTAACCGTCTGCGCGGTACATTCACTTGCGTGGCCGTTAAAGCTCCGGGCTTCGGCGACCGCCGCAAAGCAATGCTGCAAGATATCGCTGCTCTTACCGGCGGCCAAGTGATCACGGAAGAGCTCGGTCTCGAGCTGAAATCGACGACTCCGGACCAACTCGGTTCCGCTCGTCAAGTGCGCGTCAACAAAGAAAACACGATCATCGTCGATGGCGCGGGTAACCCGAACGACATCAAAGCACGTGTCGGCCAAATCAAAGCACAAATCGAAGAAACGACTTCCGACTTCGACCGCGAGAAGCTGCAAGAGCGTCTGGCTAAATTGGCCGGCGGCGTAGCGGTTATCAAAGTCGGTGCGGCTACCGAAACCGAGCTGAAAGAGCGCAAACTGCGCATCGAAGACGCTCTGAACGCAACTCGCGCCGCAGTAGAAGAAGGCATCGTTTCCGGCGGCGGTACGGCACTCGTGAACGTATTTGACGCAGTTACCGCAGTGAAAGCGGAAGGCGACGAGAAAACAGGCGTGAACATCGTGCTTCGCGCACTGGAAGAGCCGATCCGTACGATCGCTGCGAATGCAGGACAAGAAGGATCCGTTATCGTCGAGCGCCTGAAGAAAGAATCGATCGGTACGGGCTACAACGCCGCTACCGGCGAGTGGGTCAACATGTTCGACGCCGGCATCATCGATCCGGTGAAAGTTACCCGTTATGCTCTGCAAAACGCTGCATCCGTTGCAGCCATGTTCCTCACGACCGAAGCGGTCATCGCCGACAAGCCGGAGAAAGACAAGGCTGCCGGCGGCGCACCGGGCATGGGCGGCATGGGCGGCATGGACATGATGTAATCAAACAGGAGGAACCCGCGATTTTAGGGCTCCTCCTTTTTTATTCCTTCAACCATAAGAAAATGTATTTGACATACTTAATCAAAATTGTGTAATATTCAGGTAACAGAGCTCACCGCGCCTCTTAACAATGCGAACCAGGGTGAGCCATTTTCATTTCTCGAGGTTTTCATATGGATGTTTTGGATACCCCCCCACCACTTAAACCTCCAAC
The DNA here is from genome assembly GCF_005049045.1 of Cohnella pontilimi. Taxonomy (GTDB): domain Bacteria; phylum Bacillota; class Bacilli; order Paenibacillales; family Paenibacillaceae; genus Cohnella; species Cohnella pontilimi. The sequence goes on along the minus strand of NZ_SUPK01000003.1, from coordinate 182,933 downwards.
AACATTTCAAGAACAAATTCAATTATTGAAAAGCAGGAATTTAACCATAAACAGTGAAGAATCAGCTTTAAAGGTTTTGCAGCGCATTAATTACTATAGATTATCCGGATACATGCTATCCTTTAAAGAAAATGATGTGTTTAAGAACGGCTCAACCTTTGAGCAGATATTTCAGGTCTACGAATTTGATCGCAAATTACGAGACCTTCTTTCGGGCATTTTAGAACTCATAGAGATTTCAGCTAGAACGTCTATTGCGTACCACATGTCACATACATATGGACCCTTATGTTACGAAGACAGTAACGTCTTTGAGGATCCTTCCCGGCATCAAGCGTTTATTGCAACAGTGAGCAAGGCAATCGAAGACGCTCGAAAAGGCCATGAATTATTTGTTGAACATCATGTTGCAAAATACGCTGGAAAGATACCTATTTGGTCGGTTGTGGAATTAATGTCGTTTAGTACGCTGTCCATTTTTTACTCAAATCTAAGGGCTAAAGATAGAAAGAAAAGACGATAGCAGGAACTTTCTATGGTGTTCCAGATTTCTATCTCCAAAGCTGGCTGCGGGCGCTTACTCTTGTGAGGAACATTTGCGCACATTATTCCCGTTTTTATAACAAGAGACTGACAGTGACGCCAAAACTATATTCGGATGATAATGCTCGAATCGATAACTCCCGAGTCTTTGCGTCAATTCTTGTGTCGGGTATTCTGTGTCCTTCCTCCTCTGACTGGTCGTCTTTTGTAATAGCATTGGAAGCTCTGATTGACGAGTATGCCGCTGTAATCGAACTGGGTCGGATCGGATTTCCCCTCGATTGGAGAAACTTACTTCGAGACACGGTAATCACACGCCGATTTAGTTCAGCAGCCTATCGGTTACGAATCAATCAACAAAATAAGCCGCAAAAATGACATGAATAAATTACAGGCTAGCTGCGCCTCGCGCACGGCCGGCACCGAAGGACTCTGCCAGGGAAACCAGGCGGGGTCCTTTATTTCGTTATATGGCAATTTACCTAGCGCATCTTTCAATGATGGTGTAGAATGGGAATATCATACATATATTGAAACTTCGTTTCGCTCTGTGAAACGTCAAAGACCATGCTGCACAAGGAGCAGACTTATGATTTTCGTAAAAAGTTCACTCGAGCTGGCGGCGGTCGAGCTGGAGATCGTCAATTCAGATCCTTTCTTTAACCAAGTGTCCAAAGGTAAAGAGAAGCTGGAATTGCACGAAGTGGAAGAAGACCTTCGCAGCGATGCCGAAATCGGGGCCGAGAGATATTTAATCCAGGAGACGGACGGACGGTACGTAGGCACGTTGGGATTCCTCATGCGCAATCCTGCCGACGGTTGTACCTGGCTCGGGCTGCTTCAGATTCGGAAATCCGAGCAAGGCAAAGGTTACGCAAGCCGCGCGCTGGAGTGGGTTTACGAGATCATGCGAGAGCGGAAAGTCAAGTCGTTCCGAATCGGTGTCATCGCGGATAACACGCCGGCGCACGCTTTTTGGAAGAAGCAAGGATTTCAGCCGCTTCAGGGCGGCAGCAGCTTCGAGGGAAGGCCGGTTGTGATTTACGAGAAAGTCATGGAATAAGGGTAAAATTCATTAGCCGCAGGTGTTTCTATGAATGCCATCCGAAGTTTTACGCAGACTTATCATCCAATCGTTGTCACGCTGCTTATCGGGCACGTTTTAGGGCGTACCGGCTCTTCCATGAGTTTGCCGTTTCTTGCGCTGTATCTGGCCAACACGACCGACATGAGTTATACGATGATCGGTGTTGTCGCCGGGGCGGGCGCTCTCGCGGGCACCTTCGGCGGGTTCATCGGCGGCGCGTTGTCGGACCGCGTGGGACGGCGGGTCATCATGTTCTCGGCGCTCTTTTTATGGACTGTCGTCTTTATTGGATTCGCCGTTGCGAAACTGCCGGCGGTTTTCTTGCTGCTCAACTTGTTAAACGGGTTGTGCAAATCGTGGTTCGAACCCGTGTCGCAAGCCTTGATGGCGGATTTAACGGTGCCGGAGAAGCGTTATAAAGTGTTCTCGATGCGCTACATGGCTTCCAATATCGGAGTTTCGGTCGGTCCGCTGCTGGGCGCGTGGCTCGGAGTCGGCCATGGACCGGTTCCTTTTTGGATCACGGGTTTTACCTACTTGACTTATGGCGCCGTGCTTTATCTGCTTCTCGTATCGTTCGGCATCAAAAATATCGAAGGTGTCAAAAAAGAAAAGATTACACTCGGCTCGGCATGGCAAGTGACACGTCGGGATTTTTGCCTGAAAATGTTTCTGCTCGGCGCTATCGCGGTCGGGATCGGCTATTCTCAAGTGATGGTGACGTTGTCGCAGTATTTGGACATGACGTTTGCAAACAGCGTTCGATTGTTCGCCGCATTGATGTCGGCGAATGCGATCACCGTGATTACTCTGCAAATTCCGATCAGCCACTGGGCCGAGAAACGGTCCCCGCTGATTGGGATTCACGCCGGCAACATTCTATTTGCGGCCGGGTTGCTTGGGTTTGCGTTTTCCCGACACTGGCTGTTGTTGTTCATCGCGATGATTGTGTTTACAATTGGAGAGATCCTGAATTATCCCGCGGGAAGCGTGTTGATGGATCGCTTAGCCCCTGCGGGAATGAGAGGGACGTATTTCGGCGCGCAAACGTTCGGCAATCTGGGGCAATTTATCGGACCATGGGCCGGGGGTTATTTGTTGGGTCACACGAACGGAGCGTTCATGTTCACGGTTATCGCCATCGTTGTATTGTGCGCATCCATCTTCTATAGAGTGGGAACACGCGAATTTACCGAAAGGAGCGCTGTCCAAATTGAGAATCGAACAAGCGTCCAAGGATGATTTGCCGGCGGTGGCGGATGTGTTCAAGGCTTGTGTACGGGATATGTTGGATCGAGGAATCGATCAGTGGGACGAGTCGTATCCGAATCCCGAAATCAGCCGCCAGGATTGTGCCGATGGCTCGTTGTTTGTAGCGCGGAACGACCAGGGGGGCGTGATGGGGTGTCTGACGATGGACGAAAATCAGGCCGCCGAATACGCGGAAGTGCCCTGGCGCCATGAAGGAAAAGTGCTCATGCTTCACCGGTTGGCGGTGCATCCGGACTATCAGCGGCAAGGTGCAGCCCGGGAGCTGATGGCGTTTGCGGAAATGTACGGACGGGACCGGGGGTATGATGCCATCCGGCTGGACGCGTACAGCGGCAATCACCGGGCGATCCCCTTTTATCCGAAGATCGGGTATGAGAAGCGTGGAGAAGTTCATTTTACCAGGCGGGAAAAGCCATATTACTGCTTTGAAAAATCGCTGCATTAACAGAGAACCCCGGATCTGGAGATCCGGGGTTCTTCGTAGCGATTCGGATTAAAGCTTGAACGATTCGACCGAACGGTTCAACTGGCCGACGATGTCTTGCAGACGTTCCGATGTGCGCGCAATGTTGTCAACCAATGCAAGCTGCTCTTCCGTGGATGCGGCCACGTTTTGCGCTTTGCCGGCGATTTCGCGGGCGGAGTTGGACTGCTGCTCCAGGCTCGCGGACACTTCCTCCGAGCTGGCGGACATTTGCTCCGTCACAGCCGATGTGTCTTGGATTTGCGCTGCGACTTGTTGAATGGACTCTACGATCGTTTGGAATCCCTGTGCCACATCTTCCATGATTACCGCACTTTGTGACGCTTGTTTCGTTGTCGTTTGCATATGGGACGATGTCCGGTTGATCTCTTTGCGGGTATCGGCAATCAAGGAGTTGATGACGTTAGCGGACTCCAGGGAGCCGGCCGCGAGCTTGCGGATTTCCGCGGCAACGACGGCGAAGCCTCTGCCTTGTTCACCGGCGCGTGCGGCCTCAATGGAGGCGTTCAGCGACAGAATGCCGGTCTGATTGGCGAACTCGGTGATGCGCTCGGTAATTTCTCCGATTTGGCCGGATTTCTCGTTCAGCACGGTAATGCTGCGGCTCAGATCCTCGATTGATTGCGTCATCTGGTCCAGCTGATGTTTCAATTCAAGCAGCTTTTCGTGACCTTCGTCGGCTTTGCGGTTCGTCTGCGAGGCGTGCTCCGAGATGACGCCGGTGCTTTCGGCAATCCGTTGCACGCCGATCGTCATTTGTTCCATAGCGCGGCCGGATTCTTCCGCAATGGTGGACTGGACTTCGACCAGCGAGGTCACTTCTTGGATGTTCTGCGCGACATGTTCGGAGGAAGCCGCGGATTCGCGGGCTCCGACTGACATTTCTTCGGAGGCCGCCGCAACCGTGCGGGCGTTGTCCGAGATTTGTCCGATCAGCTCGCGCATGTTGCCGGTCATCGTATCGACGGATTGCAAAATTTGGCCAAGCTCGTCCTCCGGATAACGGGTTTCGGGCGGCGTTTGCAGGTCGCCTTCTGAAACGCGGCGCGTCCGTTCCAGAACGGCTCTCACGACGCGGTTGATTTGACGGATGATGACGGATCCCAATCCGATCAGCAGGACCGATGCAAGAACAATAAAGCTGAGCGTGGATATGCTGGTCGTATTTTTTTGCTTATTGATTTCGTCAACTTTGCTTGTCGCATATAAATCGATAATGTCGCCGAACTGGTTGACTCCTTCTCGCGCAGTCATGAACTTTGCGAGCAATTCTTTTTCTTGGTCGGCCGGGAACTCATTTTTATCAATATGTTCGGTTACTGCAAACGTCCACTGGTTGAAGTTCAAGACCACCTGAGTGATCGTATCTTTGACGGTGGCTCCGTTGCTTGCTTTGATGACGTCGGATAATCCGTATTCATTCAGAAGGTTGATCGTCTTTTTCAGCCTGTCATTCACCTGTGCGGCGTTCTCTTTGAAGTCTTTCACGGCGGCGTCGCGATCCGCAGCGGCTGGCTGTGCTTGAATGGTCTGGTAAGCGGAGAGCGCCTGATACATATCGCGGTCGGCATTGAGCACAAGGGAGTCGGTTTGGTACGTGGTGTCATACAAAAGTTTTGTAAGTTTGTCGATGTTCGAGTTTTGTGTTTGAATTAGATATACGGCGGTAGCGGCGTACAACAACAGCGGAATGAGAAGCATCGTCAGCAACTTGCTTCGTACGGACAGGCGGCTTATCATGTGGGGGGTCGGCTCCTTCATCATTATGTACTAGATTATATCGGCAAAAATTGGTGCCATAGTAATAGGACTCATTTGGCAAAATCAGACAAGTTTCGTTCCTTTCCATTTTATATGCGATTCGTTAAAATGTCACCTAGGGCTTAATAATTCGTTAGACAGCTAGCATAAAAGGAGGAGAAACGAAAATGAAGTATCGCCGCATGGGCCGCACAGGCTTGAAGGTAAGTGAAATCAGTCTGGGAAGCTGGTTGACGTACGGAGGCTACGTGGAACAAGAACGTTCCGCCGCCGCGATTCGCAAAGCGTACGAGTTGGGCATCAACAGCTTCGACACCGCCAACGTGTATCACCGGGGTGAAGCGGAGAAGGTAATGGGCGCAATCTTGAAAGAGTATCCGCGCGACAGCTATGTGCTCGCGACCAAAGTGTTCTGGCCGATGGGAGAAGGGCCAAACGACCGCGGACTGTCCCGCAAACACGTCATGGAGCAGGCGCATGCAAGCTTGAAGCGGCTGGGCACGGACTATGTGGACATCTATTACTGTCACCGTTTCGATCCGGAAACTCCGGTGGATGAAACGCTGCGGGCCATCGACGACTTGATTCGGCAGGGCAAGGTGCTGTACGCCGGCGTGAGCGAATGGACGGCCGCGCAAATGGCGGAAGCGCTCGGCGTGGCCGACCGTTATTTGCTGGATCGGATTGTCGTCAACCAGCCGCAGTATAACCTTTTCGAGCGCTACATAGAGAAGGACATCATCGCGCTCGGCGAAGCCAAAGGCATCGGCCAAATCGTGTTCTCGCCGCTTGCCCAAGGCTTGCTCGCCGGCAAATACGACTCGGTCGACAATATCCCGGCGGACAGCCGCGCGGCACAGCTGGAATGGGTGCGTAAAGGCATTACGCAGGAAAAGTTGGACAAAGTGCAGAAGCTGGCGGCGTTGGCGCGAGACAACGGGTTGACGACCGGCCAGTTGGCACTCGCGTGGATTCTCCGTCAGCCGAACGTGGCAAGCGCCTTGATTGGCGCCAGCCGTCCGGAGCAAGTGGAGGAAAACGTGAAGGCGTCCGGCGTAGAATTGTCCGCCGACACGCTGGCCGCGATCGAAGAGATCGTGGGCGGGGGCAAGGCAGTTTAATGCAAAAACAACCGGTTCCGCAGGGCGGAACCGGTTGTTTTTTGTTGGGAGCGCGGCCTCGCGCGAGGGGTTTAAGCCGGTGGCGTCTGCTTATCCCGGTGGTGCGCAGCCTCGTGCGTGGTCGTTAAGCCGGTGCCGTCGGCTTAACCCATGGTACGCAGTCTCGTGCGTGGGCTTTAAGCCGGTACCGCCGGCTTAACCCGTGGTACGCATTCTCGTGCGAGGGCTTTAAGCGGGTGGCGTCGGCTTAAAACGTGGTGTGCAGTCTCGTGCGAGGGCTTTAAGCGGGTGCCGCCGGCTTAACCCGTGGTGTGCAGTCTCGTGTGTGGGCTTTAAGCCGGTGCCGTCGGCTTAACCCGTGGTGTGCAGTCTCGTGTGTGGGCTTTAAGCCGGTGCCGTCGGCTTAACCGGGTGTTGCGCAGTCTCGTGTGTGGGCGTTAAGCCGGTGCCGTCGGCTTAACCTGTGGTGTGCAATCATGAGTTTGTCGCTTTATCGATATCCCCTTCGCTCAGGTTCGCGTGGCAGTAAGGCTCCCGGCCGTCTGAGCGAAGGGGATAACGAGAAAAGGTGCGAAGTGGCGGATGATCCGAGAAAGGAGTCAGAGAGTTGGAGTTACTTAGGCTCCCGCGCCTTCGCTTGGGCTTTGCTCACTAACAAATCTGTTTGATGCTTTTGTAGCCCCCTGCTAGAAGTAGCTCTCCGCTACCTGTTCGTGTACCTCTTCAGTAACCGCCTGCTCCTAAGTAACTCTCCGCTACCTATTCGCGTACCCCATCGCTGATCGCCCGCCCTTAAGTAGCTCTCTGCTACCTATTCGCGTGCCCCCTCGCTGATCGCCCGCTCACAAGTAGCTCTCCGCTACCTAATCGCGTGCCTTTCACCTGATCGCCCGCTCACAAGTAGCTCTCCGCTACTATCGAGCGCTGGCAACCGTGGATTCGAATTCTTCGCGAATGCGGCGCGCCAGGTCCGGGTCGGTGAGCACATCGCAGGCGGTGAAGGCGAGCATCGTGGCGCCGAACACCATGGCGTCGTAGGCGCGGTCCAGTTGAGCGGCGTCGCGGAATTCCACGGTGTGCAGGTTGTAAGGCTGATCCACCACGGGAATGTACGGATGCACCGCCGGACAGCGAAGTGATACGTTGCCGAGATCGAGTGAGCCGTGGTCGTTCGCGGAATGGATGTCCTCGGGTGCAACGCCGGTCGCCACTATATTGGCGGTGTATGCGTCGGACAACGCTTGGTTGGTCCGGAGTTCATCGTAGGAATATTCATCGTTGGTGACTGTGAACCGGCACCCGGTTGCCAATGCGGCGGCTTCCGCGCAAGCCTTCACGCGGTTGGTCAACTCGTCGGTATAGGCTCTGGTGGCGGAACGCGTATAAAATCTGGCGGCGGCATAATCGGGAATGATGTTCGGCGCTTGTCCGCCGTCCGTAATAATCCCGTGGATCCGAGCATGGCTCGGGGTCTGCTGACGGAGCGCATTGACGGAATTGAACAGCTGAATGACGGCATCCAGCGCGTTGATGCCAAGCTCCGGATTGGCGGCCGCGTGGGCGGCTTTCCCGAAAAACTCGAATTTCAGCGCATCCATGGCAAGCGACGAGCCGGACTTTTCGTGTTGATGGTACGGATGGATCATCATGGCCACACTGCAGTCGTCGAACAGGCCGGCAGCCGCCATATCGACTTTCGCGCCTTTGGTTTCCTCGGCCGGTGTACCGTATACACGGATGGTGCCGCCGGTTTCGTCGGCTACCGCACGAAGTCCGGCTGCGGCGCCCAACGCCATCGTGCAAATGAGGTGATGACCGCAGGCATGGCCGATTTCCGGCAGGGCGTCGTATTCGGCCAGCAAGCCGATGACCGGTCCTGGCTTGGAAGAACGGTATTCCGCGATAAACGCGGTGGACAAGCCGAGCGTTCCGCGTTCCACATGATAGCCGAGCTGCTCCAGAACTTCCGTCAGCTTGGCCGAGGCGAGTTTCTCTTCATGTCCCAATTCCGGATGGGAACCGATAAAAGCGGCGATCTCCTTCAGTTTCGGCGCATGGGCTTCAATCGTTTCACGAATTTTGTTTTTCAATGGGTTCATGGCTCCGCACTCCTTCTTTCACAATATCTTCATCGTATCGTTTTCGCTGGGGAACAATCAAGAGGAGGCTTTAGGGAAGAACGGAGTGCAGCAGCATGAAAAAATGGTGGATGATTGTCATCTTAGCAGCCTGCGTAACGGTATTCGGGCATCCTCATGCCGGCGCACAACAAGGCGCAAAACTCGACCATATCCGGAAATCCGGCAAAATCACAGTGGGCACGAGCGCGGAGTACGCCCCGTATGAGTTTCACAAAAAAATAAATGGCAAGGATCAAATCGTCGGATTCGACATTAACATTGCCAAAGAAATTGCAAAAGACTTAGGCGTGGAGCTGGTCATTCGAGATATGGAGTTCGGCAACCTGCTTACCGAGCTGAAGACGGGCGGTGTCGATTTCGTCATTGCCGGTATGACGCCGGATGAAGAACGCAGAAAAAGCGTCGATTTCTCCAACATCTATTATGAAGCGAAGCAGGCGGTTTTCGTCCGCGCCGACGACCAAGGCAAATTCAAAACCATGAAAGATCTCGAGGGCAAGACGCTCGGCGTGCAAATCGGGACGACCCAAGAAACGATTGCCAAAGCTGTTCCGAACGCGAAAATAAGAGCCCTCGGAAGAACGACCGAACTCGTGCTGGAGCTGAAATCGAAGAAAGTCGACGCGCTGATTGTGGAGCTTCCGGTTGCCCAAGGCTACGTGCGGAACAATCCGGATCTCGCCCTGTCTGCGATTCAGCCGCAAAGCGAGGCCGGCGGATCCGCCGTGGCCGTGAACAAAGGAGAAACCTCGCTGCTTTCGGCCATCCAGACGACGTTGGACCGGCTGACGGCCGAGGGGAAAATCGATCAATGGGTAGCCGAGATGACGGAGCTGGCGGAATCGCCCGACACGGGCACCGGCCAAGCGGCCCGGCCCGCGTACAACTGGAATTTCACATTTTTAAAAGAGTACGGTTCGTACTTCTGGACCGGCATCCGGTTAACGCTCGAAGTGTCGGCGGTTGCGGTGATCGGCGGGTTTATTTTCGGTACGCTGATTTCATTGCTTCGGTTGTCGAGCCTGTGGCTCGTACAATTCATCGGCAGCGCCTATGTGGAAATTATTCGCGGTACGCCGATGCTGGTGCAGCTGCTGCTCTTTTACTACGGACTGCCACTCTTCGCGGGTCTCGACATCGGCCTGTTCGGGGCCGCCTGTCTGACGCTGATCGTCAACAGCTCCGCTTATATCGCCGAAATTATGCGGGCCGGCATCCAGGGCGTGGACCGCGGACAAATGGAGGCGGCGCGCTCGCTCGGCATGCCGAGAGGAATGGCGCTGCGGCTCATCATCCTTCCCCAAGCGTTCAAAACTGTGCTCCCTGCGCTGGGCAACGAGTTCGTGGTCGTCGTGAAAGAATCGTCGATTTTGTCGGTCATCGGGTTTGGCGAGATCATTTATCAGGCCAACGCGATCCGGGCGGCGACGTATCAGCCTCTGGAACCGTTGCTGGTGGCCGCGGCGATTTATTTCGTGCTTACCTTCACGCTCTCCAAGCTGCTCGGTCTAGGCGAGAGGAGGCTTCGGGTCAGTGATTAAAGTGAGGAGTTTACATAAAACATTCGGAAAAACAGAGGTACTGAAAGGCATCGACGCCGATATCGCCAAAGGGGAAGTTGTGGTGGTCATCGGACCGAGCGGATCCGGCAAAAGTACGTTCCTTCGCTGTCTCAATCTGCTGGAGACGCCGACGTCCGGCACGATTGAATTTGAAGGCCGGCCGATTACAGGACGCGGTGTCGATATCGATGCGGTGCGGCAAAACATGGGCATGGTGTTTCAGCAGTTTCATTTGTTCCCGCACAAAACCGTACTCGAAAATATCACGATCGCGCCGGTCCGGGTACGAAACACGCCGAGGGAGGAAGCGACTCGTACCGCAATGGAGCTGCTCCGCCGGGTCGGACTGGGGGACAAGCGGGATGCCTATCCGATCCGCTTGTCCGGCGGGCAGAAGCAGCGTGTCGCGATTGCCAGAGCGCTGGCGATGCGACCTCACGTGATGCTGTTCGATGAGCCGACTTCGGCGCTCGACCCGGAAATGGTGGGCGAAGTGCTCGACGTGATGAAGTCGCTCGCCCGAGACGGCATGACCATGGTGATCGTCACGCATGAGATGGGCTTCGCCCGTGAAGTCGGCGATCGCTTGCTGTTCGTGGATAACGGTCAGATCGTCGAGCAAGGCGCTCCCCGAGAAGTGTTCGAAGCCCCGCAGCACCCGCGCACAAGGGAGTTTCTCAGCAAGGTGTTATAGCTCTCGTGCCTCACGGCCGTTACCGGCGCCCTCTACAGGGCGCTTGTTCTTATGTCGCAAATTTATAGCCAGAATGACACAAAAGTGTATTTATTACTGGTGATTAACTATGCTATGTTTTGCTTGTGTCGCATATTTAAAGTGAGGGGTGAGCCGATTGATCCGAATCGGTATGATCAGCTATTGGCATGTGCACGCGGAAGATTATACGAAACAAGTATTGAAGCATCCCGACACCGAGATCGCCGCAATATGGGACGAGTTGCCCGAGCGCGGACAAGAGAAGGCAGCCAAGTATGGGGTGCCGTTCTATGCTTCGCTGGACGAGATGCTGGCGCGGCAGGACATCGATGCGGTCGTTGTCGACGCCCCCACGAACATTCATCGAGAAGTGATGGTCAAGGCCGCGCAAGCCGGCAAACATATTTTCACGGAAAAAGTGGTAGCGGCTACATACGCGGAGGTGCGGGATATTATTGCGGCCGTAAGGGACGCGGGCGTAAAACTCACCGTTTCGCTTCCCAGATTGTACGAGGGATACACCGAGGCGATCGAGAACGTGCTGTCGGAAGGACTGCTTGGCCGGCTGACTTTAGCCAGGGCACGGTTATCGCACAATGGGGCTACTGCGGGTTGGCTGCCGGAGCATTTTTACTCGCTGGAACAATGCCGGGGCGGCGCATTGATCGATCTGGGCTGCCATCCGATGTATTTGGTCCGGCGGTTCCTCGGCGAGCCGGAGGCGGTGAGCGCCACGTACGGTTACATAACGGGCAAGGAAGTGGAAGACAACGCGGTGGCCATGCTGCAATACGCGGACGGCGCTGTGGGCATCGTCGAAGCGGGCTTTGTGAACAGCCACTCGCCTTTCAGCATCGAGCTGCACGGCACGGAAGGCAGCCTGCTGTTCGGTTTCCCGGAAGCCCAATTGCAGCTGCGCAGCAACAAGCGCGGGCAAGGCTGGGAAAGCATTGAGCTGCCGGCCAACCGTCCGATGGCTTTCGACCAGTGGGTCGAACACATCCAGAACGGAACCGAAGCGACCGACAATATTGCGATGGCGGTAGATTTAACTCGTCTTATGGAAGCCGCTATCCGTTCTGCAGCCGAGAAGCGTTCGGTACGATTGGACGAGTTGGCGTGACCGATCGGAAACCGTCCGGCAAACCGTTTCCTTATTCCCGCATGTTCGGCAAGCCCGATGCGCTGGACAGACTGGATCTCAGGTTCCGGTGGGGAGATTACGGCATTCGTGTACTGCGCTGCCATTTGACGGTGTTTCAACCGGGTTACGTCATTCCTTTTCATAAACATTCCGAGTTCGAATTTCATTTCATCCCGAAAGGCAAGGGCAAGGTGGTTGTGGGCGATAAACCGTTCGATCTCCATGAAGGGTTGTTCTACCTGACCGGTCCTGACGTCATTCATCAGCAAGAATCGGATAAAGAAGATCCGATGCACGAGCTCTGTCTTCATTGCGAGATCGTTCCTCTGTCTCCGGCCGCCGAAGGTGACGAAGATTTCGGGGAACGTTTGGAAAGGCGCGAAGCGGAAGAATGTGTGGAAACGCTTCGGACGCTGCCCCTTGAACCCGCGTGGGATACTTACAACGCGATGGCAGCGTTTTTGGAAGCTTACCGGATATGGGAGGAACAGCCGCCTGGTTTCTATACGCTCTTAAAACAGGCCATCGTGCAGATTTTGCTCCGAACCGCCCGCGTGTACGCGGCATCGGCCCCGGCCCCGGCAATTCCGAAGCGGGATATGAACGATCACCGGTTCCAGCTCGCTTCCCAGTACATTCTCGACAATGAAGGTTTGCCGCTCTCCTTAGAGGAAGTGGCGGAGCGGGTGAATGTGAGTCCCCGCCAGCTGCAGCGCATTTTTAAAAGTGTGGGCCAAACCACATTCCGGGATTATGTGGAAGATGTGCGGCTTGCCGCGGTCTGCGCCGATCTGACCCGGACCGACCGGGCCGTCGAAGCGATTGCGCTGGATCATGGTTTTTTAACACCCAACTATTTATTTTCGGTATTCAAAAACAAATTCGGGATGACACCGGCGACATACCGGCGCACGAACGGCGGTAGTAACGGAGCGTCCGGGCAAGCCCGACGGGAGGAAGTACGGTCATGACCAAAAGGCTCAAAATCGGCATTATCGGCAGCGGCGGGATCGCCCGTTTTCATGTGGAAGCTTATCAAAAATTACCGTATGTGGATGTGGTCGCCGTTGCGGATGTTGTCCCGGGGCGCGCGCAGCAGTTTGCGGAAAATCTGGGACTTACGGACGCGCAGACGTTCGACAGCCATACCGAGATGCTGAAGCTGGATTTGGACGGCGTCAGCATATGTACGCCGAACGCCTCTCATCACCGCACGTCGGTGGACGCTTTGCGGGCAGGAAAGCAGGTGCTGCTCGAGAAGCCGATGTCCGTCACGCTGAATGAAGCACTCGATATGGTTAAGGCTTCGCGCGAGACCGGCAACATGCTGACGATCGGATTCCAGCCGCGATACGACCCGAATATGAAACGGCTGCAGGAAATCGTGCAATCGGGCCGTCTCGGCAATGTTTATTACGTGGAAACAGGGGGAGGACGACGCCGCGGCATGCCGGGCGGCACGTTCATCCGCAAAGATTTGGCCGGCGCGGGAGCGATGGCCGATATCGGCTGTTATTCGCTCGACATGGCGCTGAACACGCTTGGCCACCCGCGGCCGCTGACCGTTTCGGCGTTCACGTCGAACCATTTCGGCCGCAATCCGCTGTATCATCCGGAAGCCGACCGTTTTGAAGTGGAAGATTTCGGCGTGGCGATGGTCCGGTTCGAAAACGACTTGGTGCTGTCGTTCAAAATCTCGTGGGCAATGCATATGGATACGCTCGGCGCCACAATGTTCCTGGGCAGCGACGCGGGGATCAAAGTGACGCCGTTCGGCACGGGCCCCTGGTCCGGGGTGTGGGACGGCAGCATCGGATCGATGACGATGTTCCACGACGACTTCGGCGGGCATACGGAGACGCCGATTCCGCTCATCTCGCACTCTGTCAATCTGTTCCAAGCGAAAGTGCACGATTTCGCCGAAGCGGTCCGCGACGGACGTCCCGCGCCGATTCCGGCGGAACAGATTTTGATCCAGCAGGCGATCATCGACGGTGTGCTCCGCTCGGCGGAACAGCGCCGCGAGGTGTCCGTAGAGCTGCCGCATAACGTGTGATTAGCGGTATCGCAGCAAGAGCCAACCGATCTTCGGTTGGCTTTTGTGTTTTGGTTAAGTTGTGTGAGATCATCGCAGCCCGTTGTTCTGTAGCTTCATTTTGCGAAATTACAGAGCAGGCGTGAGGGGAATTTTGCGCTCTAACGACATTTCGCGAAATTACAGAAGCTTTCCGCAGCCATGAATCTACCAAATGGCTCTCTAATTTCGCAAAATATAACTGTGGAGTATTTTTGGGGTGAGTTTATTACTGTAATTTCGTGATTTATAGTTACAGTATCTAAGGGTGCGTAAGGAAAAGCCAGACCGTTAGAAATCCACAGCAAAAAACGTCAAGACCGCCTTGGTCATCCATGGTAGATTGAGGACAGAAAGCGACGGGGGTGAAAGCGGGATGAGCTACTATGTGCGCATTCAAAGGACGATCGAACACATCGAAAACCGCTTGACCGAGCCGCTTACCCTCACCGAACTGGCAAGCATCGCAGGCTTTTCCGACTTTCATTTTCATCGGGTGTTTCAAACCATGGTGGGAGATCCGGTGATGGAGTACGTGCGGAAAAGAAGGCTGGTTCGAGCGGCGAGGGATATGGCGGATCTGGACAAGCGAATTTTGGATGTGGCGCTCGACCACGGCTTTCAATCCCACGAAACGTTCACGCGCGCTTTCAAAAAAATGTTCGGCATGACGCCGGCCGAATACCGTCAGCGAGGCATCCGCACGCCCGTGTATCCGAGAGCCGACGTGAACAGCAGAAGATTCAATCCTTATTTGGGAGGTATTCGTATGGAGTATCGCATCGTGACCAAACCGGCGTTTAAGCTTATCGGCCACGCACTTGAAACGTGTACGCAAGAAGGAAAAAACCACGAGGACATTCCGGCATTTTGGCAGCGTTACATTGCGAATAAAGGCTGGGAGCGGATTCCGAACGCGGTGCATCGGGAGAATCCGGTGGAATTGGGCGTATGCACGGACTTCGACATGGAGAAAGGCACGTTCCTGTATGTGATCGGGATGGAAGCAGAGCATTTTGAAGGGGTTCCGGACGACCTCGTCTGCCGCGAGATCCCGGAAGCGACTTACGCAGTGTTCACCACGCCGCTTGTGCCGCGGGACCAGTTCCCGGCGTCCATTCAGTCGACATGGATGAGCGTTTTCAATGAATGGTTTCCGCACTCCGGATATGAACACTCGGGCGAAGTGGAGTTCGAGTGGTACGACGAGCGGTCAAATTCGCAAAAGCACGATCTCGTTCAAATGGACATCTACATTCCGGTTAAGAAAAAGGCAGATTGACCGATGGATGTGAATTTGGAGGAAGAGCGGAAAGCGGACTATCAGGTGTTCCGAGCGGAAGGCTCTCATTATGCGATCGGATTTGAAACCGCGCGGCGTGCGGATAAATCCATCGGACCGATGAACGGCTGGTCGGCGGAAAAAATGAGATTCGCGGAAAAATGCCGAAATGTAGTGAACGATGTTTACCCTGAGATGACCGAAGAGTTTCGTGGATACGCGGAGGGAGCGGGAGTCGCAGAAGAGGAGCTGCTCTGGCATTACACGCTCGGGGTCACCGGCGGTTGCAGCGGAATCGCGGTTCGAACGCCGCAAGGTCTGTTGGTCGGGAGGAACTACGACTTCTTCTATTGGGAAAACCGTCGCCATCTCATTTTTACGCGTCCTGAAGAAGGATATGCCCATATCGGCATGCATGAAGGACTGGTTGGCGGAAGATTCGACGGCTTGAACGAGAAGGGGTTGTACGTCAGCTTCAACGGAGCGGGTCCGCACCCTGATCCTGCGCAACCGGGGTTGAGCTTTCATCTGATCGTCCGGTATTTGCTCGAAAAGTGCTCGGATACGAAGGAAGCGCAGGAAGCGTTGATGAGTTTGCCGGTCAAGGAACCGAAAAGTTATTTGGTCACGGATGCCGATGACGCTTTCGTGGCGGAGGTTCACCCGGCAAAAAGAGCGGTTCGGCGGATGGATGGCGACGTGCTCCTCGTAACGAACCATTTCGTTGATGCCGGCATGGTCCCTTACATGAGAGAATGGCCGAATTCCGGCGCCAGGTACCGCAAGCTGGAGCAATATGCAGCACGGATAACCGGGTATATGGATGGCGATCATGCCGATCTGATGCGCGAGGCATTCCGTGATCACGAAGCACCGCTGTGCGGTCATGAAGACGGACTCGCCACATTCTGGTCATGTATCGCGGAACCGAAGAATCGCCGGATCTTTTACTGCCTAGGCGCTCCTTGCCGGAACGAGTACCAGGAATACTTCGCTTTTTGAGTTCCGGTCACGCTCCGATTACAATGACATTACATGCAGCATGAAAAAAGGAGCGGATGACCAAATGGCGGATTTGATGAGAGTGGCTTTGATCGTGGGAGGCAGCGCCGGAATCGGCCGGGCGGCCGCGGTTCGGCTGGCCGGGAACGGCTGCCGGGTTGTGATCGTGTCGCGGGAAGGCGCCAAACTGTCGGACGCGCACGCCGAACTGCGGGAGATCCGCAGCGATTCGCTGGCCATCGCCTGCGATATGACCGACGCGGCCTCCCGCGCCCGGCTGTTCGAGCAAATCGACAGCGAATGCGGCCGGCTGGACATCCTCGTTAACAGCATACCAGGGGCCGAGCCGGCTTCCTTCCTTCATCACGAGATCCGGGACATCGAAGACGGGATCGCCAAAAAGCTGATTCCGTACCTGGACAACATGAAGCAAGCCTCGCAGCGCATGATGGCGAACCGCTGGGGCCGGATCGTCAATGTAGTCGGGAACATGTGGAAAGAGCCCGAAGTGAACACGTTCAACTTCGGGCTCGTTAATGCGGCGATTGTCAATGCAGCTAAGGCTGCCTCGTTCGAGCTGGCGCCGTACGGGGTTACCGTGAACGGCGTTCATCCGGGCAGCATTCTCACGGACCGGCTTCATAACGTTTGGACCAAGTCCGCAGAGAGACAGGGTGTTCCGATAAGTGAAATCAGAAAGCGTGAGGAGACCGGCATTCCGCAGGGCCGTGTCGGACAACCCGAGGAGGCCGCGGCGCTGATCGCTTTTCTCGTGTCCGAGGAAGCGGGCTACATCACCGGCCAGCAAATCTCCGTGGACGGAGGTCTCATGCGGAGCATGTGACGTGAACGGCGGCTCAGCTCTTACGCTGGGCCGCAATTTGTTCCGCCAGCTCAGCTCTTACGCTGGGCCGCAATTTGTTCCGCCAGCTCATTCAGTTCCGTCCACCGTTCCAATAATCCGTCGAGCTTCTCCTCCAGCTCCCGCTGCTGCGTGACCAGCTCTTGAAGCCGGACGGAGTCGCTGCCGGCGGCTTCCATTTGTTCGGCCGCCTTTTTGAGCTGTTCTTCGGTTTCCGCAATCCAGCCGTCGATCTGCTCGAAATCTTTTTGATCCTTGTACGACATGCGGAGCGTGCGCTCCCGAGATTCGCTTCCGCCCGCGGATTCCTTGGCAGATTCCGCACGGTCCGGCGCTTTGGCGGCTGTCGACCCTTCCCCCGCGTTCTTGTCCCGGAACTCCCGATAATCGGAATAGTTCCCGGTATGCTTAGCGATCACGCCGTCGCCTTCGAAAGCGAAAATTCTCTCGGCGATCCGATCCAGAAAATAACGGTCGTGAGAAACAGTAAACACAACCCCCGGAAACTCGTCCAAGTAATCTTCCAGTACGGTCAGCGTGGTAATATCCAAGTCGTTCGTCGGTTCGTCCAGCAGCAATACATTGGGCGCTTCCATCAGCACCCGAAGCAGCTGCAGCCTGCGCTTCTCACCGCCGGACAGCTTGGCGATCTGCGTCCACTGCTTCTCGGGCGGGAACAGGAACCGCTCCAGCATTTGTCCCGCCGAGACGGACTCTCCTTCCGCCGTGCGGACTTGCTCCGCGCCTTCCCGAATATATTCGATAACACGCAAAGCTTCGTCCATCTCTTCGTGCTCCTGCGTAAACCGGCCAAGCTTCACCGTCGGCCCAAGCGTAACGCTGCCTTCGTCCGGCTGAAGCCGTCCGGCGATCAGGTTCAGCAGGGTAGATTTTCCGCTGCCGTTCGGCCCGACAATGCCGACTCGATCCCCCGGTACTGCGGTATAACTGAAATTGCGCACAACCACCCGGTCGTCGAAACGTTTTGTGACCGAATCCAGTTCCACGATCTTTTTGCCGAGCCGCGTCGAGGCCACGGAAAGATCCAGTTTGCCGTCGGCTGCTTTGGGCGTTTGTGCGCTCAACTGTTCGAACCGGTCGATCCGCGCCTTCTGCTTCGTCGAGCGCGCCTGCGCGCCGCGGCGAATCCAGGCCAGTTCATTGCGCAGTAAATTGCGCCGCTTCGCCTCCGAAGCCGACTCCCGCTCCTCGCGTTCGAGCTTCAGTTCCAGAAACCGGCTGTAATTCGCCTCGTAGAAGTAGGCACGGCCGCGATCCAACTCGAGAATGCGGTTGCTGACGCGGTCGAGGAAGTATCGGTCGTGCGTAATCATGATGAGTGCGCCTTTTCTTTTTTGCAGCATGCTTTCCAGCCAAGCCACCGATTCGTTGTCGATATGGTTCGTCGGCTCATCCAGGATCAGCACATCAGACGGCTGCAGCAGCGCGCCGGCCATCGCCACCCGCTTGCGCTGGCCGCCCGACATGGTGTCGGTCACCGTATCGTAATCGCGGATGCCGAGCTTGGACAGCGCCGTCTTCGCGTCGCTTTCCAGCTGCCACGCGTCCAGCTCGTCCATGCGCTGGTTCGCCTTCACCAGCTGCTTCTGCAGCGATTCATCCGAGGCGTTGAGCTCCAGCGCAGCCAAAGCCGCGGTATAATCGCGCACGGCCCGAAGCTGCGGCGAATCGCCGCCCAGCACATGCTCCAGCGCCGTCTCGCCGGGCCGGAACACGGGATCCTGTGCCAGCATGCGGATCCGCACACGGCTGCCGGCGGTCACTTGGCCGGAATCGGCCGGTTCCATACCGGCGATCACCTTGAGCAGCGTCGACTTGCCGGTGCCGTTCACGCCGATGACGCCGATTTTATCTCCATCTTCCACGCCGAACGTGATATCCTCGAATAATATTTTATCCCCGTAGGATTTCGATACATTTTCCACCGATAACAGATGCATATTCAGCCAACCTCTTTTTGATAAAATGCCGTATTTACTAACCCGTATCATAACACATTCGGCATGCGGACCCTGATGCGGGGGCGTTTTAATTGCCGAGCTCCCTCATATACTCTTCCGGAGATTGGCCGATGACCGCTTTGAATTCTTTGATGAAATGAGCTTGGTCGTAGTATCCCAAATCAACCGCCAGTTCCGGCCAACCGGATACTTCTCCTTTTTCCAAACGTTCCGCCGCCTCCTGCAGACGAAAACGCTGTATGACCCATTTGGGGGTAACTCCGACGTAGCGGTTGAACAAACGCTGCAGGGATCGCTTGTTGATGCCGAAGCGCACCACAATGTCTTCGACCTTGGCGATGTCCCGGTCGTCGATAACGGTTTGCACAATGCGTGAGAGTAAGTTCACGTTGTCGTCGGGCTCCGGATTCCGCTGCCGAAGAAACGTTTCCAGCAGTTCGATCATCTGCTGTCCGTCTATCGCGGCAAATATGTCTCTGCCGAATGACTCGATGAGATCCGAATCGAACAGCTCGCCGCAAGGAACGGTAAGCCCGTGGAGTCGAGCAACGGGTTGTTTCCAGAACGGATAAAACCCGCCGGGTTTGAATTTGGCTGCAATCACATGGCCTTGATCCTGCAAATGACGGGTGTAAGCGGAGATAGGTACGCCGTACACCCCCGCGAAGATTCCGCCTCGTTCCTTCTCGAACGCAAGGTTGACGTTGGGGTACGACAAGATCACCTGCCGGTACGGCTCCCGCCCGCGCAAGTCCCACCGGACTATCCAATAATGCTCGATATACGCGCTGAGGTCAGGGGACGGCTCGTAACGGTCCAGCGTAAACAACTGTTTTGCCGCGTCCGCTTTCAAGATTCCTTTGTCGGACTTTCCAACCTTCCGATTCATCGCGAACCTCCGGATACCAGAATATCTGTCGCGTTTTTACAATACCGGCTGTCAAACATGTTCTATTATGGAGAGTATCAGCGGTACAGGTTTCACGCAATGCCATCACGATTATATGGAGGTAAAAGATGGACGAACTTAGCTATGTACTCTATATTGACGCGAAGCCGGAAGACGTCTGGAAAATCTTCGTCACGCCGGAAGGAACGAAAGCGATCTTTTTCGGGAGCGTTTTGCGATCGACATTTGAAATCGGATCCCCGTACGAATATGTCGGTCCCGGCAACGACGGAGAGGAGACGGTTCACGTCTACGGCACCGTGCTCGAGTTTGAGCCGAACAAACGGATGAGCTATACGGAGCACCCCGGTCCGTCGTACCGCGAGAATCACGCCGAGTTGGAAACCCGCGTCACGATGAGTTTAGAGTCCGTAGGCTCATGCACCAAACTGACGCTCGTGAACGACCGGTGGCCGGAAGGGCATCCTTCCTACGAAAGCACGAAACAAAGCTGGCCGATGATTCTGAGCAACGTGAAAACCTACGCGGAGACGGGGAAGACGCTCGATTTCGGCTGGTGATAATTGAAATAGGTCACACATGACGGAGGGACCCCCTGAGGGTCCCTTCATCCATTTCCAATGCAGCTTGTCATGCTAGTCTGCATAATCGGTCAAGTCCCCTCATAGACATGAAGCATGAATAAACCAATGTGCAGAGGGGTGGAGCTCATGCGTCGTCGACGGATCCCGTGGATCGCTGCCGCCGCCTTGCTTTTTACCGCCATCCTGTCGGGATGCGGAAGCAAGGACGCGACGTCGATCGTGAAGGACCTGGACAAAGTCATGACCAAAATGGAAAGTTATCAAGGGAGCGGCACCATGACCCTTCATACCGGTCAGCAGCCGCTCAACTACAAGGTGGAAGTGTGGTACCAGAAACCGAGTTTCTACCGGATCGCGTTAACGAACGAGAAGCGCGATATTACACAGATCGTGCTCCGCAATGACGAAGGGGTATTCGTGCTCACACCCAGCCTCAATAAGAGCTACCGGTTCCAAAGTGACTGGCCGGAAAATCAAGGACAAGTGTATCTCTACCAGACCCTCGTGAAGAGCATTGTGAGGGATGAAACCCGCAAGTTCACGACCGATAAGAATGACTACGTATTCGATGTGATGGCCGGCAACTATCAGAACGGTTCGTTCGCCCGCCAGAAGATTTGGCTGGCCAAGGACAACTTCAAGCCGCGTCATGTGGAAGTCACGGATACGAACAATAAGGTGATGGTGGAAGTTACGTTCGATCAATTCGAATTCGATAAAAAGTTCGATAACTCCGCCTTTGATATGAACCGCAATATGGAGCAAAAACCGAATTCGCAGACGTCAGGCACGGATGATACCGCCCAAGACGGCGTACAAGCAACGGACGGGCGGGCGGATGGAGAAGATCCCACTTCCGGGCAGCCAAGCCACGATGCGTCCAAGACACCTGCGGATGAGACGACGGCTCCGCCGGCGGTGCAGGAGAAGCCCGTCTTTACACAACCGGACCCTGAGGCGCTGCCGGAAGGCGTCGAGCTGCTCGATGAAAAAGAGGTCAAGCTCGGCGAGAAGGACGGTTACATGCTCCGGTACGGCGGCACCTATAATTTCACGATCGTCGAAATGCCGTCGAAAGACCGGATGGCCTCTCGTTCCGAGAGCAAATCTCTGGATCTTGGCTTCACGATGGGCTTCCTGACGGAAGGGGATGTCCGCACGCTGACCTGGAGCTACCGCGGCATGGAATACCGGCTGACGACGGCGGATCTTCCGGATGACAGCATGGCGATATTGGCTCAATCCATGGAGGAAGCTTCCGGCAAATAACAGGATGAAGCGGGAGCCGGCGGCCGTCGCCGGCTCTTCGTCCGCCGGCGGCGTCCTGACAGGAAAACGTTGCCTGTCCCTTCTCGATTGACAGCCTCTCCCCCGACCGTTAACATTATTTTATCGCAGTATGCAGCGGGGAAGGTGATCGGAACGTGGACTGCTATTACAGGCCGACCGTGGCTGAAATTTCCCTCGATGCCCTTTCACGCAATATAAGGAAATTTCGTAGCGGTTTGCCCGCAGGTACGAAGCTGCTTGCGTCCGTAAAAGCGAACGCATATGGGCACGGAGCGGTGGAAACGGCGCGTGAAGCGGAAGCGGCCGGCGCGGATTACTTCGGCGTCGCTTTCCTCGATGAAGCGCTTCAACTCCGGAAGGCGGGCATTCGCGCGCCCATTCTCGTATTGGGCTATACGCCGCCGGAAGGATTGCCTGCAGCGCGCGAACACGATATTACCGTGACCCTGTATCGGGAAGAAATGCTGAATGCCGTGGAAGATTTGCCGGCACAAGGCAAGAAGCTGAAAGCCCATATCAAAATCGATTCCGGCATGGGACGGCTAGGGTTGTTGCCAGGCAGCGCGGCCAAATCGTTTCTCGAACGGGCTTGTCGTCTTCCGCAGCTCGAAGTGGAAGGCATGTTCACCCACTACGCGCGCGCAGACGAGACGAATAAATCTTATACCATGATGCAAGTGGAGCGTTTTGGCGGTGTGGTGGATTATGTTCGGCGGCATCAGCTGCCGCTGTCCATTATTCACGCAGGCAACAGCGCAGCCGGAATCGATTTGCCGGAACACGTGGGCGGCATGTTAAGGCTCGGCATCAGCATGTACGGTCTTTATCCGAGTGACGAAGTCAACCGGGATTCGATCGAGCTGGAGCCGATTCTGTCGCTGAAGACGAAGCTTGTCCACGTGAAGACGCTGGCCGCCGATGAAGGAATCAGCTACGGAACGCGGTATTTCACACACCGGGAAGAGACGATCGGCACGCTGCCGGTCGGTTACGCGGATGGTTTCAGCCGCATGCTGAGCGGAAAAGCCGAAGTGCTTGTGCGTGGACATCGCGTGCCGGTAGTCGGCACGATCTGCATGGACCAGTGTATGGTTCGGCTGGACGATGCGCGGCAAGCAGGAGCCGATCCACTGTCGATCGGGGAAGAAGTGGTCCTGATCGGCCGGCAAGGAGACGCAGCCATTCGTATAGAAGAAGTCGCCGCCAAGCTGGGGACGATCAACTACGAGCTGACATGCATGCTGTCAGCCCGGGTTCCGCGCGTTTACGTGAAGAACGGGCAAATCGTTTCGATTGTCAATCCGTTGCTAGGTTAGATGGGAAGCGTTTTTTGCGCGGTCCGGAAGGAAATCGCCGTCCGACCGCGAATGGTAACGGCATAGGTCGTATAGAATGTATCTGTGACATGCATACTGGAAATTAGGCTCGGGTCTGGAAAATCTTTGGGGGTGCTGTTCGGTGGCCAATTACCAACATACAAAACGCATCATGATCAGTTTGCCGGATCATCTGCTGCGGGAAGTGGACTTCGTGGTAGCGAAGGAGAATACGAACCGGAGCGAAATCATCCGCCAGGCGATGAAGCACTATCTTGTCGACCGGAAGAAACGGATGATCCGCGACGCCATGCAACGCGGGTATTTGGAAATGGCAAAGATCAATCTGAACATGGCATCAGAAGCCTTCCACGCGGAAGAAGATGCGGAAAGCACGCTCGGGCGCCTCGTAAGCGGGGTGTAACCTTGTGATCGTCAAACGCGGGGATGTATTTTATGCCGATTTATCACCGGTGGTCGGCTCCGAACAGGGCGGCGTACGCCCCGTGCTGGTAATCCAGAACGATATCGGCAACAGGTTCAGTCCAACGGTCATCGTGGCGGCCATTACGGCACAAATCCAAAAAGCGAAGCTGCCGACGCATGTGGAGATCGAAGCGAAGACGCACGGGATGGAGAAAGACTCCGTCATCCTGCTCGAACAAATTCGCACGATCGACAAGCAGCGGCTCACGGACAAAATCACGCATTTGGACGAAGATACGATGCTGAAGGTGAACGAAGCGTTGCAAATCAGCGTCGGCTTGATCGATTTTTAACCATAACGCCCGGTTCGGGCGTTTTTTGTTTCTTGCTTCCCGATAATCGTCAAGTCATAATGGATGTGATAACGGGCGCTTCCTGCCGGAGGCGCTCCTTTGTTTGCCTCAAAGCCAAGGAGGAACGAAACGAAGATGACGGAAACTGTAGATAAAGCGGCCCGCGAATTGGCGGAACGGATGATCCGGCAAATCGCCGGAGAACTGGGTTTGTCGCCGAATCAGGTGCGGACGGTGGCATCGCTGCTGGATGAAGGGAACACCATTCCTTTTATTGCGCGATACCGGAAAGAAATGACCGGCGAACTGGACGAGAATCAGCTGCGTGCGATCGAGGACCGGCGGAATTACCTCAAAGGTCTGGAAGATCGCAAAGCCGAAGTGATCCGCCTCATCGCCGAACAGGATAAGCTGACGCCTGAACTTGAAGCGGCCATCCGCAAAGCGGTGAAGCTGCAGGAGATCGAGGACCTTTACCGGCCATACCGGCAGAAACGCAAAACGAGAGCAAGCGTCGCCAAGGAAAAAGGTCTAGAACCGCTCGCACAGTGGCTGATCTCGCAGCCTCGCCAAGGCGACCTGCATGCAGAAGCGTCCAAATACATAGATGCGGACAAAGGTGTAAATGACGCCGAGGAGGCGGTCCAAGGCGCGTCGGACATCATCGCCGAAATGCTCGCCGACGATGCCGATATTCGCCGCTGGGTCCGCAAGTTCACCTGGGACAACGGCGTGCTGCACAGCAAAGCGAAAGATCCGGAAGCCGAGTCTGTGTATGAGATGTATTACCAGTACAACGAACCGGTGAAACGGCTTCCTCCGCATCGTGTGCTGGCGATTAACCGCGGCGAACGGGAGGATGTGCTCGGCATCTCGATTGACGTTCCGACCGAGCGTGTCGTGGAGGAGCTGCACCGGCGCGTGATCAAAGGCCCGTCGGTGGCTCGGGATGTTTTGGCCGCAGCGGCGGAAGACGCGTACAAACGCCTGATTGCGCCGTCCATTGAGCGGGAGCTGCGCGGCGAGCTGACGGAGAAGGCGGAGGAGCACGCCATCGGTATCTTCTCGGAAAACTTGCGCAATCTGCTGCTCCAGCCGCCGGTGAAAGGCCGCGTGGTGCTCGGTGTCGACCCGGCTTACCGAACCGGCTGCAAGCTGGCGGTGGTGGATGAAACCGGCAAGCTTCTCGAGGTGGGCGTCACCTACCCGACTCCACCTCACAACAAAAAAGCCGAAGCGGAAGCGACATTCCGCCGCATCATCCAGCAGTACGGTGTTCAATTAATCGTGGTCGGCAACGGAACCGCATCCCGGGAGACCGAGCAATTCGTCGCGGGGATCATCAAAGCAATGCCCGAGCGTGAGCTGCAATACTTGATTGTGAACGAGGCGGGCGCCAGTGTGTATTCCGCGTCCAAGCTGGCGCAGGAGGAATTCCCGGACCTGGACGTCGCCGAGCGGAGCGCGGTATCGATCGCCCGCCGGCTGCAGGATCCACTGGCGGAGCTCGTGAAAATCGAGCCCAAAGCGATCGGCGTTGGCCAGTACCAACACGACGTGTCGCAGAAGAGGCTGGATGAAAGCCTGTCCGGCGTCGTGGAGTCGGCGGTTAACCATGTAGGCGTGGATGTGAACACCGCTTCACCATCCTTGCTGTCGTACGTATCCGGCATTAACGGCACGCTGGCCCGCAATATCGTGAAAGCCAGAGAAGAGCTGGGCAAGTTCGCGGATCGCAAGCAGCTGCAAAAGGTACCGCGGCTGGGCGCCAAAACGTTCGAGCAATGCGTCGGGTTCCTGCGCATTACGGACGGCGGCAACCCGCTCGACCGGACCCCGATTCACCCCGAATCCTATGAGGTGGTCGAACGTCTGCTGCGGGAATTGGGATTGGACCGGACGGCCATCGGCACGGAGCCGCTCAAGGACAAGCTGCGGCAGCTCCAAGTCGAACAAGTGGCCGCCAAGCTGGAAGTAGGCGTACCTACACTCCGCGACATTGTGGACAGTCTTATGCGCCCCGGACGCGATCCGCGGGAGGAGCTGCCTCCGCCCATTTTCCATACCGATGTGCTCGACATCGAAGATTTGAAGCCCGGCATGGAGCTGCAGGGCACCGTCCGCAATGTGGTGGATTTCGGCGCTTTCGTCGATATTGGCATCAAAAATGACGGTCTCGTGCACATCTCGCAGCTGAGCGAGAAATTCGTGAAACATCCCACGGAAGTGGTGGCCGTCGGGGATACGGTGAACGTGTGGGTGATCGGTACGGATCTGAAGAAAGGCCGAGTTAGCCTGACGATGCGCAAGCCTCAATAATTTGCTCAGGTTCAACACCCGGATTCGCCTTGGCGGGTCCGGATTTTCATGGTAAAATGCAGGGAAATCCGCTTCGATCTTCCAAAGCCGGCGAGGAAGGAGATCCGATCATGCAAGTCGAGAAGTGTATCGGGAATTATCATCCCAAATGGTTCGGCCTGGCTTTGCAGGCGCTGGTCATTCTATCGAAAGAACATATCCAAACGTGCCCGAGCGCCGAGCTTGCGGGATATCTCCAATCGGAAGCGACGCTGCTGCGAAGAATATTGGCCGTTCTGGCAAAGGAAGGCTTATTGGAGACCCGGGAAGGCCGCGAAGGCGGTTACCGGCTCAAGAGAGATCCGCGGACCCTCACTTTGGAAGAAGTGTACACCGCCCTGCAGGTCGGCGATCCGTTGTGTTACGGGATCAAAGAGACGACCGGCTCTCACCCGTTCGGGCAGGAGATGAAGGCGGCTTTTCAAGAGTTGACGCAAGAGATGGACCGCAGCCTTCGGGAAGTGCTAAGAAGGTATACCATCGCCGATTTATCGGACAAAACGCAAGCGTTGTCGGGCGTAAACCCACAAGTTGACATCTCCTGAAGACGGTCGTATACTGTACAAGTCACGGTTACAGTTATGGGCCGTTTTTCTTTGGTACTAACTGTGTGATTTTTCACTCAGTTGACAATCGCATGGTTTAAACTGTGTATGGAGATACTCAGTAAAATCACACAACGAGGTACGGATCATCAAGGAGGAAATTTCATGAGTGTATCCACGATTACAACAGCGCATGAAGAGGCATTTTTGAACGTGGTTCGGGAGCGCCACTCGGTTCGCGTATATGACCCGAAGGTCGTCATCCCTCGCGAGGAGCTGAAAGAAATTCTCTCGCTGACGATGCTGGCTCCTTCTTCGTCCAACATGCAGCACACCCGCTTTCTGGTGATCGACACGCCGGAGCAGAAGCAGAAATTGCTGCCGATCGCCAACAATCAGCAGCAAGTCGTGGACGCGTCTGCCGTTGTTGCCATTCTTGGCGATAAAGAAGCATACCGCAACGCCGAGCAAATTTACGGCCAGGCGGTGAAAGCCGGCTACATGGCGGAGGAACTCGCGAAGACGTTTACCCAAAACTCGGTGAACTTGTATTCGTCGCTTCCGCCGGCAATGAGCCGCGAGGTAGCCGTGGTCGACGCCTCTCTCGCTGCCATGCAGCTGATGTTGGTCGCGAAGGCCAAAGGCTACGACACCGTTCCGATGGGCGGCTATAACCGGGAGAAATTCGCCGAAGCATTCGGCCTGGGCGACCGCTATGTACCGGTCATGCTGATCCCGATCGGCAAAGCCGCTAAGACCGCGCACGGGACGACTCGCTTGCCGATCGAAGACGTGACGTTCTGGAACGAAGTGAACAATTAATCGTCACTTTTGGGGGATCTAAGATTTGAACGGGGGTCCCCCCTGACTTTCTCCCCAAAAAGTGACGTAAGCCTTCGAAGTATTTTCCGATTACTTTTTGGGGACCCCGGGCAGGAAGCAATACGTCACTTTTGGGGGATTTATACAAAGAGCCTTCGCAACAACCGTCTGACAACGGTTCTTGCGAAGGCTCTTTTCATCGGCCGTCAATTCATCCAACCGGCATCCCCGGTATTTTTCGTTTTGTCGGGTTTGGCGCGATAATAGTACCAGCAGTCGTTAAGCAGACGAATCTGCCGGCGGTCTTTTTTCTGGAACGCTCTCATCAGCTGATTGCTGAGCCACTGCGGCATAGAACGTCAACCTCCCGTCGTCGTTTCCTGTAATGTAGTATTAGCATATGGAGAGCGGCGTATCACCGTGCAGGTCCGCGCTTGCCGCTGTCATCAATTTCTTCTTGACAGTGCAGCGTGGACCAAGCCTACAATGCAATCATGCGAAGCCATGCGATGAAGGGGAGGAGATCCGGCCATGGATAATCAAGAACTGCAAGCCTGGGTGGAAAAAGTATCGCTCGCGTTTTTCGGACTCCCTTTTCGGCATCAAGCGGTTTTCAATGCACGGCTGCGCACCACCGGCGGGCGCTATTTCACCAAAAGCCATCATATCGAAATCAGTCCTCATCAGCTCGCCGTTCATGGGCGGGAAGAGACCGAGGCGATCATCAAGCACGAGTTGTGCCATTATCATTTGCATTTGCAGGGCAAAGGATACAAGCACCGCGACGCAGATTTCAAAGAGCTGCTCGCGAAAGTCGGCGCCACGCGTCACTGCCGTCCGCTGCCGGGAGCCGCGCGGACGCTGCCTGTAAAGTACTTGCTCGTCTGCCGGGATTGCGGGATGACCTATCCGCGAAAGCGGAGGACGGATCCCCGCAAATATGCTTGCGGACGCTGCAGGGGCCGCCTTAAGCTGCTCCAGAAAGATGTCGCCGTCCACGCCGCCAAGCCATGAGGGACGCAGGATTTAACCTGTTATTCCCAACTATAAAATGGCAGTAAAAAACGCGCCGCGAATGCTTGACTTCATTTTGGTCTCATGTTAAATTTATTACTGTCACTTTTGAATGTTCCCTGATAGCTCAGTTGGTAGAGCACACGACTGTTAATCGTGTTGTCACTGGTTCGAGTCCAGTTCGGGGAGCCATATGGAGAGGTACCCAAGAGGCCGAAGGGGGCGCTTTGCTAAAGCGTTAGGGTGTAACAGCCGCGAGGGTTCGAATCCCTCTCTCTCCGCCATCATCATTCATGACAACAAGTGACATTGTAAGGAAGAGCCCGGAGGCCACTGCGCCGAAGGGCTCTTTTTGGTATGCCGCCAGGTTATGCGAATAACGAAGCGGAATGGTCGGGACTGTTAGGAATATGCGGCATATATGATGCATCCACCGTGCGTCGGCCGGGCGAGAGGAGCGAAGACAAACGATTGTCTCGTCCCAATATCCGGTCCTGGAGCAAGGACGCGGCAATGACGCTGTAAATGGTTCCGTTGCCTCCGGTGCTCAGCGCATGATGGATGCCCGGCTGATCCGGATGTTCGCCAAGGAAAGGCAGATCATCGGAGGATTCGCCGAACGTGCCGCACCATGCGTCTTCGACTTGCCACTCGTGACCGGGAAACAATTCGCCGAGCTGCGCCAACAGACCGTTGGTGCGGTTGGTGAGCAGCTTCCCGTCGCAGGTCGGATCGTACAGGCTGTCGTCCGAACCTCCAGCCAATATTCGTCCGTCCGGCGTTGTGCGGAAGTAGAAATAAGGGCGTGCGGTTTCCCACATCATATAATGATCCGGCCATTCATCCGGGACTTGGCCCGGAACAGTGGCCAGCGCGAATGACCGCTTCAGGATCGGAGCGCCGGCGGAGCTCGGTGTCACGATTCCCGGCAAATAACCGGTGGCCTTGACCACACGCCGGGCGAGAATTTCGCCTTCTTGGCACAACAGCGTAAACCGGCCGTTCATCCTTCCGACTTCCAGAACACCGGTATTTTCGTAAACTCGGGCGCCTAGACGCACCGCGTAGGCGAGCAGGGCATGCGTCAGCCGGAGCGGATTGATTTCCGCATCTCCGTGGGTCGTCAGTGCGCCGGCTTTCACTTCGGAGATTTTGCCTCCGACACGCGCCGGAATTCCCCAGCTCACCGGAAAATCGTACTTCCGGAGCATCGTATATTCGCGAATCAGCTTGGCTACATCATCCTCGCATGAAGCGCAATACAGGCTGCTTCGCGTATAAAAACCTGTGTCTTCGCCGGTGTCAGACGACAGCTGGGCGAGGGTGACCAAAGCTTTGCGGCAGGCGTGGTAAAACATCACGGCATTCTTCTCGCCGATTCTGCCCATCAGCTCGCTCAGCATAATATCGCTGCAAAATTGTATGAGTCCGGTATTTGCCGCCGTGCTTCCCGATGCGACTTGTTTGCCTTCGATCAGCACGCAGGGAATGCCGCTGCGGGCCAGCATCGCGGCGCAGATCGCGCCGGTCAAGCCCCCGCCGACGATGGCAACCTCGGTTTCCTCGCGCCGGCGAAGCATCGGATAAGCGGGTATGTGCGGCATCGTTTTCGGCCAGTATAAAGTGCCGTCATGCAGTTTGCGAGGCTGTCTCGCGTGGGTGATTCCATGTCTGATGCTCATAGCGTTAGCCTCCTATTCGTTGCCGCTATACCTGTTTAACCGAATTGAAACGGGGTTGAAACTTTAGCAAGAAGTGTGCAGGCTGTGCCGATACCAACTTACAGGAATTGGCGGGCAAAAAAGTCCATCAAAATGCTTGCCTTCCCGGTGGGATTCAGATATAATCAATTTTGTCGTCTGAAACGGGAAAGCTTGAAGCGACTAGTTTCAGAAGCCCGTGAGGCCCGTTGGTCAAGCGGTTAAGACACCTCCCTTTCACGGAGGTAACAGGGGTTCGAATCCCCTACGGGTCACCATGCGAGCCATTAGCTCAGTTGGTAGAGCACCTGACTTTTAATCAGGGTGTCGAAGGTTCGAGTCCTTCATGGCTCACCATTTTTGTCCCATACTCACCGGTTGGGGCGGAAATCATAAGTAACATATGCGGTCGTGGCGGAATGGCAGACGCACCAGCTTGAGGGGCTGGCGGTAGCAATACCGTGGAGGTTCGAGTCCTCTCGACCGCACCATACTTAGGAAGTGAAATCCCTTGCGGTGCATGGGATTTTTTTGTTATGTAATTGCACTTACTTTGTTGAAGGAAGGATCTAACATCATTAATGGGGACATAATGGGGACATTTGAACAAGCAAGTCTGGACACTGGCGAGCTAAGCTGGCGCGGTATTTTCCCGACAAAGAACGTCATCGAATACCTGAGACATTAAGGGAGCATTACGTCTGTTCATGTATGTGAATTCAATGATGTGCCGTACGCGATCACCGATATGTGCGGAAGCAGTATGCTTTGGGTTTTCATCCATAAAAAAAACCGGGGCTAGGTGGCGGGACTACTGATAAGGCGTGGTTGGCAGGGTTGGTCAAATAAATGGCGAATAACATATGTACCCACCACCCAAAGCAAATCCCTCAACCGATGAGGAAATACCAGGATGGGTTTATGACCTCCGGAGAAGCGCAAAAAGTCGATTCGTACTTTGGTAGAACATTTGAACGTTTAACGGTCATTTCTTTATATGCGCGTCGACGTGACTCGAATCACAAGTATCTCTGTAAATGCACCTGTGGCAAGTTAAAACTGGTTTTCAAGGTCAATCTGAAAACAGGTCGTACTAGAAGTTGCGGGTGCATTTTTACCGAGTTAAATAAATTAGGTAGAAGGAGAGCCAGACAGCGGTACTGATTACATACTGGATGCTGTTATTCGAATGTGTACAATAGTAAACGACAATAGGCTGCCGAACACAACAACGGCAGCCTGTTTTGCGATCGGGCAGAATATATGATCTTTATCTTTAAGCCGTTGAGAATAATTCCAATAATCGCAAGATAAAGTTCCTAAAACACTTCCAACCTCATTGATTCAGCATATTAAAGGGAATTTAAAGGGAATCCCCTCCTGGTGTCGAATTGTAAATTAAAACGTTAATGGAGGAGTAAAGATGGAGTTTCAACATCAAAGACATCTTGATATGCTAACGCGGACTAACATTTCAATAATAGAAGCAATTCGTAAGGGCAAGACAATAGAAAAGCATCAAGTTATTCAATATGTTAAAGAAAAAAATGTAAAAGTATTATTCAACTCATTAATTACAGGAATGATGCCACACGATAATGAGATGGAATATTTTCATAACTTAATCCTTGATAGTTATTCCGGATTTCAAGACCGATTCGATGACGATACTTACAACAACGGGCTATTTATAATTGCTGATTTAATACAACTCTCAACCAGATCCGTAATTAGGTCGCATGATAACAATGAAAATGACCAAGTATCTGCTGAAGAAGAGGCGATGCCTTGGTTTTATAAGCCAGGCGACGAGAATTACTATAATGAAAGAGATTACTATGATGAAGATCGAGAGATAAACCCAGAAGCCGAAGCATGGGGACACTTTAAGGAATACATTGATGAACACGACTAATAAATGCATTTCTAGGGAGAGCGACTAACGTCACGCCTCCCTATTTTTTTATGTCCAAGGAGGACAAGGTCATGAATAACAGTACCGAGGCGCTTGCTTGCACCATGCCCTTATAGGGCTGATGGAAGCCATCGGCTAAGCCAGTGGTTATGACTTGAGCTTAAGCCAAAGTTGCGGGAATAGCAAACGTGTGTTCGTGATTTTCTTGTTTACATCAGCTCTCTTATCTCTTATCATTGATCTAAATCCTCACAACTTTGTCACTTTTAAGGGGCTATTCATGAATATCGTAAAACTAATTTTTAACCGATACGAGCGAAACACCCGCCTGTTCCCGGTTTTAGTCATCATTTCTCCGTTCTACATTGCGGCATATTGTTTGATCGAAGAGCTGCGAGTGCTCCCAAATATCACAGCAGGTTTAATATTTTTGGTGTTGGCATTGTCTTTTTTGACCAAAGTTGTTAGAAAAATAGGAAAAGAGAAAGAAAAAGAACTAATAGCATCATGGGAAGGATTGCCGACGACTAGGCATTTAAGGCATAGGGATACTTATTTTGATTCGTACACAAAGGCAAGATACCACGACTTTCTTAGTAAAAACGTACCGAATCTCAGTATGCCAACTAAAGAGGAGGAGATGGAGGATCCAAAAAAAGCCGACGAGATATATCAGTCGGCGGTTAAATGGCTAATCACCCAAACACGGGACACCAATAAATATTCCTTACTCTTTCACGAAAACATTAACTATGGGGGGGTTCGAAACTTTTGGGCTTTACGGCCATTTGCCATTCCTTTTAACGTGCTGGTGTTGCTTAGCACTTCGGCATACATTTACTCGCGTTATGAACTTAGATTAGACAACGTTCCACCATTGTATTGGATCACTATCATCTACAGCATTGCCATTACTACTGTATTAATCGTAGTGACGAAGCACGTTGTTCATACGACTGCAATGGCTTATGCTCGGACACTACTCGAGGTTTGCGACGAGCTAAATACTAATAAGTCGGGAGGATCCAAATGAGTATAATAAAATCATTCTCAGTTGGAGACGGCGACACATTCTACATTCAGCACAATAGTGATAACTTCACTATTATTGATTGTTGTCTTGATGATGAGAAAAAGGATCTAATAGTAGGTGAACTGATTACGGAGTCCAGGGATAAAGGGATAAAAAGATTCATTTCCACTCATCCCGACGAGGATCACATTCTTGGCCTTACATACCTAGAGGAGAAAATGGGGATAGAAAATTTTTATTGTGTAATGAATGAGGCAACAAAGGCCGACCCAAGTGTTGATTTTCAAAAATACTGCGAACTGCGAAATTCATCGGTAGCATTTCATATATATAAGGATTGCAGCCGTAAGTGGATGAATATAGGGGATGATGAACGCGGCAGCTCGGGAATAAATATTCTTTGGCCGGATCTGAATAACATCGATTATATAAAGGCTTTAGATAATGCGAAACAAGGCAAAAGCCCTAATAATATTTCGGCAATCATAAAATATTATCTAGAAGACGGTGTAAAGGCCCTTTGGATGGGTGATCTGGAAACAGACTTCATGGAAAAGATTCAGGAACATGTGGATTGGCCTGAGGTAGATATTTTATTCGCTCCTCATCATGGACGGAATAGCGGTAAGATTCCAGGTGCGTTACTAGAGAAGATGAAGCCCAAAATAATCGTAATCGGAGAAGCATCATCAGAATACTTAAATTATTATCAAGGGTATAACACCATCACTCAAAATTCTGCCGGTGATATTATGTTTGATTGTGGCTATAAGAAAGTACATGTATACGTTTCGGAATTTAAATACTATGTGGATTTCCTCGATGACGAGCGTATGACCCAGCACAAGCATTTGAACTACATTGGTACTCTCAATCTTTGAAATGCGGAGTGGCCGTAAGTTACTTCGTGGGAACCAGTCAAGGAATATGGGGATGACCTCAATAACTTGAGTGCCGGGTGCAACTGACATTCGGGCTACCTTGCCAAAAGTTATTTTAGGTAAGCAATTGATAGCCAAAAGTTCAAATTGACAATGACTATAGATAATGTTAATGAAGGAAAACCCGCGGACACAAAGTAGCTCCGCGGGTTTTCTTCACTTGGCAATTATTTAAGTTAAGCTACAACTACTGTTACTTAACTCAATAAATTGCCACCGTGGCAAACTAATACTAAGCTTTATTTTTTTGCAACGTTTTACTTCCATTAGAGTCATGCGCTGCTGGCTTCTTGGAAGTTGTTGGCGGCTCAATTGAAGAAAGAACCGAATAACACTTTTATCGAGCACTTTAAGAACTACAAACATTCAAAAATCGACATTATAGACAATAGATCTGAATTGTGATATTATGGAAATAATCCGGAAGCACAGGTAAAAAAGCCTCAAGCGGTAGCACCGCTCTGAGGCTTTTTTTGCAAAGTATTCATTTGATGGGGGATGTCTCTTTTTGAAAATATACGTTAAAAGAGAAAAGAACGACTGGTCTCTAACTGAACAAGTCACTAAAGAACTAGCCTCGATAAAACATCTAAGAGAAAGCGTGCGTGTAGGTGAACTTCCGTTTCTAGGCAAAGTGGAGGTTTCTGAAGGTTCTTTTGAGTGGGACGGTAAGGAAAATTACATCAGTCAAGACCCACCACGAAATGAGATAAAGAAAAATACCGTTGGTGAAATAATTAATATTATCGGCTGGCTCACAATTATAGGTGGTGTGATTTCAGGTCTCATACAAATACCTGACAAAGAGAATGTTCTTGCTTATATGTTTTCAGGCATTATTACTGGATGCTTGTTTATTGGATTTTCTGAAGTTATTCAATTACTGACAAGGATTGATAGTAAATTAAAATAATTTTGAAAGAATACAGATCCAACGGAAGCGGTGACACTTCATGGATGATATTAAAAGAATACCTGAAAAAATTATGATGGACGGAGCTCTCACCTCCAGTGCACTATTGGTGGAGGGATTTTCCTCTTTCCACCCACTTAACTCTCGTGATTCCCAAATCGTGGATATTTCGCACCTTCTTTGAATTCAATTAGACCGCCGATACCGGCTTGGCGTTATCTCATTCCCCATTTTGAAGTTAGATTAGGGGCTTCTATGTAGCTAACGGGAATGATGTCTCAGAAGGAACCGCCGAATGGGAAAGGGATTTGCCTGAAACAAGTAAATTATTGACCGACTCTATTCAAGCGGAGACTTGAAAGTAAAGACTGAACCTAAGGTTTTAAGGCTGCTTTTGCGTAGTCTTTCTTTTTTGCTGACTTTCTCCTTTTGCGAAGTTCTCGCAAGACCTTACGAAATATTCAGACTAAATGATATAATATTTCGTAATGTTGTATAGGAGGCTTATTATGGCTGTTTCGTACAATAAACTTTGGAAATTGCTTGTTGATAAAAAAATGAGCAAGGCAGACTTGCGTAAAGCATCAGGCGTGTCTCCGAACACCATGACCAAGCTACGCCGAGACGAGCCAGTAATGCTAAATGTTCTGGATAAGATTTGCAGTACACTTGGCTGTAATTACGGTGACGTTGTGGACTACATACCGGATGAGGAAAGGAGCGATATTTTGTGATGGACAAAAAACAGATGACTGAAGAAGACATCAAGCTCCGCTATATCACTCCGGCAATAACCGCAAAATGGAACGTTGACCATATTACGATGGAAACCAAGATTACAGACGGTAAAATCAACCTCAAAGGTAATCTTGTGTTCCGTGAAAAGCCGAAAAAGGCAGACTATGTTCTTTATATCAATGTCAACAACCCGATTGCTATAGTTGAAGCCAAAGATAACAATCATACGGTATCCTTCGGTTTGCAGCAAGCCATGACCTATGCGCAGATGCTTGATGTGCCGTTTGCGTACAGTTCTAATGGTGATGCTTTTTATGAGCACGACTTTCTGACTGGACAGGAACGACAGATTTCTTTGTCTGAGTTTCCTTCTCCCGATGAACTGATCTCCAGATACCAGGCAGAAGCCAATGGTGGTAGCGGTCTTAATAATCAGCAAAAACACATCATCTCTCAGCCATATTATACAAGCCAGACAACTTATACTCCGCGCTATTATCAGCGTAATGCAGTCAACCGCACTGTGGACGCTATTGCCAAGGGGCAGCAGCGCCTTCTTCTTGTTATGGCTACCGGTACTGGAAAAACCTACACGGCATTTCAAATCGTCTACCGTTTGCTGAAAAGTGGCATGAAGAAAAAGGTGCTGTATCTTGCTGACCGTAATATTCTTGTTGACCAGTCCATTCAGCAGGATTTTGCTCCGCTTGAAAAGACAATCCATAAAATTAATTTTACGAAAGATGACCCCATCACCATCACTTCTCATGAAGTCTATTTCTCGTTGTACCAGCAGCTTGCTGGAAATGATGACAACGATGACAGTGCTCCGGATGACGATCCCGTCATGCGATTTGCGTCTCTTTTCCAGAAGGACTTCTTCGACCTCATCATCGTGGATGAGTGTCACCGGGGTTCCGCAAAGAAGGACAGCAACTGGCGTAAGATACTCGATTACTTCTCCTCGGCCACGCAGATCGGTATGACCGCTACGCCAAAGGAAACAAAATACATTTCCAACATCGATTATTTCGGTGAGCCGATTTACTCCTACAGTTTGCGTGATGGTATTGAGGACGGTTTCCTTGCTCCGTTCAAGGTAATCAACATCCGTACCAACATAGGCGAAGGCTGGCGTCCATATAAAGGACAGTTGGATAAGAACGGCAAAGAAATTGAAGACCGAATCTACACTAACAGCGACTTTGATTACAACATCATCATTGAAGATCGCACATATGAGGTTGCCCGCGAAATTACGGAATATATGAAAAGTACGGACAGAATGCAGAAAACCATTGTGTTCTGCGCAACGGAGGAGCACGCCGAGCGGATGCGGATTGCGCTGACCAACCTCAACTCTGATATGGTTCAGAAGAACCCGGATTATGTTGTACGCATTACCGGGAGCGATGTATATGGCAAGAACAAATTGGATTATTTCATCTCTGTTTCTGCTCTGTACCCTGTGATAGCGACCACATCGAAACTTCTCTCCACCGGCGCAGACTGCAAGATGACCAAGCTGATTGTCCTCGACCAAATGATTGGCTCTATGACCGAGTTCAAGCAGATCATTGGTCGCGGCACTCGGCTCCGTGAGAAGGAAGGTAAAACGCACTTTATGGTCATGGATTTCCGCAATGTCACGCGCCTGTTTGCAGACCCTGATTGGGACGGTCCTATTGAGCAGGATGATGATTACGGCAAAGGTGGCACAAAGCCTGGTGGAACAGGCCCTGTAACACTTCCCGGCCCCGGCCCTGATCCGAAAGAAAAGCCAATCGTTGATGAACACGGCTGTACGGTCAAGGTGATAGGCAAGACTGTTTCGGTTTATGACGCCAACGGAAAACTGCTCCGTCAGGAAAGCATTGTGGACTATACCAAATCCAACATTCTCGGTACATACGCTTCTCTTGATAATTTCATACAACAGTGGTCTGCCGAGGAGAAGAAAGAAAGCATACGTGATTTGCTATTGGAGCGCGGCATCGATTTAGAAGTCATGAAGGCTGATCAGAATATGTCCGATGTGGACGATTTTGATTTCATATGCCATGTCGCGTTTAGCCAGAAGCCTCTGACCCGGATTGAACGTGCTAACAACGTGAAAAAACGTGATTTCCTTAGTAGGTTTAAAGGTGTGGCTCGTGACGTCCTGGAAGCGCTCCTTGACAAGTATATGAATACAGGAATTTATGAGATTGAGAAAACAGAAATTTTGAAGCTTGACCCATTCCTTAAATTTGGAAAGCCTTCAAAGATTGCTCAGTACTTCGGCGGAAAAGAAGGATATTTGAAAGCCATCCGGGAACTGGAAAAAGAACTTTATAAGGTAGGTTAATTTTATGAGTTTATCAAATTTTGTGAAGAGAATCCGTGACATCATGCGCAACGATGCCGGTATTAACGGAGACGCCCAACGCATCGAACAGATTGCGTGGATGCTCTTTTTAAAGGTATATGACTCCAAGGAGCAGGACTGGGAAATGGATGAGGACGATTATCAGTCCATTATCCCGGAAGAATGCCGTTGGAGCAGTTGGGCCGTTGATGACAAGAGTGGCAAAGCCATGACCGGTAATACGCTACTGAACTTTGTCAACAACACTTTGTTTCCCACGCTCAAGGGTCTGAATGTCACCCCGGACACCCCCATCAAAAAGTCCATTGTAAAGACGACCTTTGAAGATGCCAACAACTATATGAAAGACGGCGTCCTGCTTCGTCAGATTATCAACGTCATTGACGAACTGGACTTTAGTGACTATGAGGAAAGCCATGCATTCGGTGAAATCTATGAATCCATCTTGCGCGAATTGCAGAGTGCAGGCTCTGCCGGTGAGTTTTATACACCTCGTGCGGTAACGGAATTCATGGCAAAAATGATTCAGCCAAAAATCGGTGAGAAGATGGCGGATTTTGCCTGCGGCACCGGCGGCTTCATCACAAGCTGGCTGAAAGAACTGGCTCCACTAATTCAGAACACGGATGACCAGGCTGATTATGATAATTCCATCTATGGCATTGAGAAGAAGCAGTTTCCGTACATACTTTGCATCACGAATATGCTGCTCCACGGTCTGGACGTACCGAAAATCTATCATGACAACTCTCTGCTGCGTAATGTACTGGATTATACGGAAGACGATCAGTTTGACGTAATTTTGATGAATCCTCCGTATGGCGGCAGCGAAAAGGCAGCGGTTAAGAACCATTTTCCATCCGACCTTGCCAGCAGTGAAACGGCAGATCTGTTTATGTCTGTTATCATGTACCGCTTGAAGAAAAACGGCCGCGCGGCTGTTATCCTGCCGGATGGTTTTATGTTCGGCACAGACAATGCCAAGGTTGCCATCAAGAAGAAACTGCTTTCTGAATTTAATCTGCACACTATTATCCGTCTGCCGGGTAGCGTGTTCTCTCCATATACCCCTATCACCACGAACATTCTGTTCTTCGACCGAACAAAGCCTACCACGGAGACATGGTACTACCGTTTGGATAAGCCGGAGGGTTATAAGCACTTCTCCAAAACAAAGCCTATGAAACTAGAGCATTTCGCACCGGTAGTCGAATGGTGGGATAATCGGCAGGAACTCAGCGTAGACGGCTTTGACAAGGCAAAAAAATACACAGTCCAGCAGCTTTCCGAGGGGTTGGGGTATAACCTCGATCAGTGTGGCTATCCACATGAGGAAGAAGAGGTTCTTAACCCGATGGATTTAATTCTGCGGTACGAGGAGCAGAGGGCATCTTTGAATGCCGAGATTGACCGGGTACTTGCTGATATCACGGCTATTCTTGGAGGGACAAAGCGGCTGCCGTACACCGACCGCTATGAACAGGCGTGGAGCAAGCTGGAAGATATAAATAAGCGTTTTCCCACCGATATGCAGAAATCCATCCTGCAGCTGGCGATTCAAGGTAAACTTGTCGAGCAGCGCCCAGAGGAAGGCACAGCGGATGAACTTCTTCCATTATGTAGGGATGATAAAGCTCGTTCTATAAAGGAAGGAAAATACAAAAAAGAAGCATTCCGTGGTGCAATTACTAACAATGATTATATTCCATTTGAGATTCCAGATTCATGGAATTGGATGTTCATTTCAGACATGTCGTTGTTTCAAGAGGGCCCTGGTATAATGGCTGTGGATTTTAGAATCACTGGTGTTCCACTAATAAGGATAGCTGGAATGCAAACTGACATCGTCTCATTAGAAGGATGCAACTACTTAGACGAAGATATGGTTGTATCAAAGTGGTCGCACTTCAGACTTGATTTAGGGGATATAGTAATCAGCTCAAGCGCTTCTATGGATAAAATAGCAGAAGTAAATGAAGAATGTGTTGGCTCTATTCCGTATACAGGTTTGATTAGATTCAAGATGTATGGTGGAATCGACAAGAATTACTTTAAATGGTTTATCAAATCCCCTTGTTATATGAAGCAAGTTAATGAACAAAAGGCAGGCGGAACTATTAAGCATTATGGGCCAAGCCACTTAAAGAAGATGGTAATTCCGATCCCGCCTCTTGCCGAGCAGCAGCGCATTGTTGCCAAATTAGAAGAAATCATGCCTCTGGTGAGAAACTGAAATGAGGTAAAAAAGTGCATGTTCGAATTGCTCAGAGATAAAAGCATTCTGGCAATACTCGATGGTGATATAGCTTTGGCGAAATAGAGACGACGGATACTAAGGGAAATATAAAAATCTCCATGCCGTATCTGAGTAGCCCCATTCTTTACGATATATCCAGTAGGTTTGGACTGCCTGTTACATACGGCTGGAAAGGAGGAGCTCAACTATTTATCCACATGCGAGCTTGCCATTTGCCATGCCGAATGGGCACCGCTGGGCTACCTCATAGTGGATCGTCACGTACGAGGGAAAAAGTCCGAATGAAGATGATCTAAAGAACGCTAATCTCGGAGAGTACAGTTTACTGACGGCAATTGAAGTGGAAAATAAGATCATGATGACGGTCATAAGCAGGGGTATTACAAGGGATGAGCGCATAAGGGTAAAATCCAAAAGCGCCATAGTTCATATTGTTTTAAGAAAGAAAAGAAGCCCGGAGATTTTCCTCCGAGGCTCTTTTTCGTTTATTTCTTATCTTTTTGTGTTCTACGCCGTTGAAGTTCATCGTCATAATTCATTTCCCATTCGTCTGTGATTATCCCTCCAAATCGAAGGCTTTTAGTTTTTAGCCAATCGTTGAGTTCATTTTCAAACGTATCGATGTCTTCCAACTTACCTAGTATTACGCCTTCGATTCTTGCCTTATCTTCGATTTTCATTAATTCTTCCCCCGTCCATTTTGATCGAATGAGTAGTTAGCCTGTTCCAGAAACCAATAAACCACTATTCTCAGTCTTCTCATAGTTTCTAAATTAATTCCAGAAAAGTGGCTGCGTTTACGTTTCAGTTAATAAACTCATCTTGTTTCGATATACCCCAAAAATACTTCTGTTTCTTTTCCATGAAATGAATCGCCTTCGCACAGATCGAATATAAGAAAATTACGGAAAAAGCACAATAGTTGTTTCAAAGAGGATATACACATTTCGACTTGGTCGCGTTGGTTTAGTCCGGGCTTCGCGAGAAAATGATTAGTAGTAAAGTAACGCTATATAATAAACGTCTGAACCCATTTTTGGTGGAGGCAAGTGCCTGAAATAGATTTAAAAGTGTATCATATACATGCATACTAATTGGTAACTAAATTATTGTCGTATCTTCTTGAGGGAAATTATGGTATATTTCAAATGATTCGACATTTCCAATTGGGAGACCGGTCCGACGAATGTGGAAAGAGCTTAATGATAAACTAAAGATTTTTAAAAACCGTGTAACAACTGTTCGTAAGGAATTACTCGTGATCCTTATCGTTTGTTTTGTGGCAATTATTTTATTTGATTCAGTGTTATTTCGTATACCTGAATGGTTCACAACAGCTGCGATATGGGGAGAAATGTTGTACAAGTTATGCTTTGCTTATATTACTGGTTTTGTTTTTTACTTTCTGAATATTCATTTGGAAAAAGAAAGAGCAAAGGTAAAGCTATATGTATACATTCATAATAAAATCGCCGATATTGTAAGACTAAATCATGACTTGATGGATACCATTGTACAAGCTAGTCAAAAAACCGTTGAAAATTACAATCCTAGTTTAGAAGAAATAAAGCAATACTGCTTAAGCGTAAATCCGCATCAACGCTGTGCAATTCCCAGGCTTCCGTTTGAGTTTAATAACTACTTTTTGATGATTGATTTTGTACATAAAGATTTGAAGAGAATCATTGATGATCTTATAAGCATACAGGCGAATATTTCAATAGATGTGCTGGAATTGCTTGCAAAAATCGAGGACACTGTTGATAACCATGTGAACCTTTTCCAAGGTGTGCCTACGGCTAACCGAGATTTAGAAGTAATTCATAATGGCATTCATCAATTAAACGGGTACACTAATGATCTGTATAAGACATTCCATAAAAAATATAAGTCTCACAGGTGGGAATATGAACAATCGTATAGAGGAGCTGAGCACCAGGTATAACGGGTATATTACAAAGAAGCAAGCTGCAGCTTTTTGCTTACCCCACACCTCAACCGCTAAACCCCCACATCGATTCAAGAGTATGCAATAGACGGTATTCCGGAAGGTGAAGCATGGGCAAGAATGGCGTAAAGACCAATCATCATTATGTGCCTGTATTTCACCTTGCCGGCTTTACGAAAAAAGGCACAAAGGACAGCACTTTCTACATGTTCGATACGAAAACCGGGGATCAGCGGGAATTGAAGCCGAAGATTGTTGCATTTGCGAAGGATTTGTACAGTGTCGATCTGCCGGATACGACGCCCGACGTGATCGAGGACGTCTTTATGGATCTGGAGACGAAAACAGCCCCGGTCATCAAAGCGATCTGTGAGACACTTCATATGCCAACCGGCGACGACTATAACTACCTGATGAACTACATCGCTTTGCTGGCTGTTCGAACGCCCTCACAGAAAGAGAAATATGCCTCATTCAGAGAGCAACTCGCCAAGATTCACGTTAAACATGGCGGTGTCTTCGGAAGAGCAATATAAATCGATCCTCGGAAAATTACTGCGAGAAGGGGAAGAGTTCCCTGATAATGTAACGTATGAGCAACTGCGATCATTTACAGAAGAGGAACGTTATACAGTCTCCTTTGACAACAATATGCAGATGATCGATATGCTTCATGCAATGGATGTCGTGCTGCAACCGCTGGCGGCAAGGAATTGGACGGTTACATACAGTCTGAGCACGCTCGGCGATTTCGTTTGCTCCGATGATCCGGTAAGTCTACATTGGCTTACGAACAAAGAAAGTGGGATCTTTAACTCTCCAGGCCATGGTTTGCGGGATACGGAAGTGAGTGTACCGTTAAGCAGCCGGGTTATGTTGCTCGGCCAGTTTGAGGCATTTATGCCACGCAAGTTCGAATTGAGCCGCCGGCTTGATCTGGCCTGGCTGAATACATGCACCACTCGTGGCACTCGGTTCATCTACTCGAGTAAGGAAAATTTCGTCTGGTATTCCCGCGAAAAGCGAATCTCGGATGTTGCCGATTTTAAGCGTCTTATCACCGAGGACCGGAAACATGCAAAGGCCAAATGATCTACTGACTCCTAAAACGCTAGATCTTGACTTGGGTGTTTATACAAAGCAAACACGAATCCTTGAGTCTACACAGATCCTTGGAAGGTGCTCGACAAGCCCAGCAATTACTAGTACAATGAAAAAAACGGTGACACCGGGAAGCACCCGGAGGATGCGGCAACCGCCGCGTTCTTCGGGTGCTTTTTTGCGTGTGGAAAGGGGATTAGCGTGCAAAACCGAGCATTGAAAGCGGGAGAGACAATTGAGGTGGAATTTGAAGATGGCAACTTCGACTGGGGGAAATTTGTGGCTTACAACTTCGATGGGGAGGAGGGATACCTGATGTATGAGTGTCCGCAGGTTAAGATCAGGGACCGGCTACGGGAAGAGATCCGATTTGTGCCGATTGATGGGATCCGTGAGGTTAGGCGGACGCAGGGCGCATAAAGAAGTCCGCCCCCTCGTGACCCATTGTGTCGCCACTCCACTCGCTTCCCCCCAGTTACCGAGACCGTATGAATAGTTCCACTACCTTTACAAGGCCTTTAAGCAACTTTGGCTCCTTCAGCCCAGCCGCCTTCATGGGTGGCCGCACGTAACCGGTAGTTTCCTTCCGGAGTAAAGATTTTTGCCGTAGGGAGTGATCGCTTCTTACCTTTTAGGCAGCAAGGCATTTAATTTTTCGGCGGCTGAGTGATCAGCGCTCTGTAATACATGCCCGTAAATATTCATCGTCGTGGAAATATTGGCATGGCCGAGCCGGCTGCTAATTACCTTGGCGTGGACTCCCTGGTTGATGAGAAGAGTGGCTGATGTGTGCCGAAGATCGTGAAATCGAATGTAACGGATATTATGTCGGGTAGTGAAGTTCCTCCACCACTGGGAAGCGTAGGAGTAATAAATCGCTTTTCCGTTCGTTGTGGTAAACACAAACCAGTGGTCCCCGCCGAGCCATTCGTCGCCTAATAATTCTCGCTCTGCAGCCATTTTCTCCCGAAAGATTTTAAGGTCAGGAATCAAACTGCTGGGTATTGATATGCGGCGCAAAGAGCTTTTGGTTTTGGGGACCTTAAGCA
Source organism: Cohnella pontilimi (assembly GCF_005049045.1). GTDB lineage: Bacteria > Bacillota > Bacilli > Paenibacillales > Paenibacillaceae > Cohnella > Cohnella pontilimi. The sequence goes on along the minus strand of NZ_SUPK01000003.1, from coordinate 138,320 downwards.
AAGGGTTGCCTTTTTGTGTGAGGGAGAACGACTGCTTAACGTCCAGATACGCATTTTCAAGGTCAACTTGAGGCCACTCTAACGCCAGGAGCTCTCCGCGCCTCATTCCCAAAGTTAGGGCTAGCGTAATCAATAATCGCCATTCTAGTGGTTCCGATTCTAAGGCTGTAAAGACGGATGCCACCTCTTCCTCGCTGAAAACATTAACTTCTTTCAGAGTTACTTTGGGCTTCTTTACGTCTGCGACCGGATTATGGTTGATGACCCGCCACTCAACGGCAACGTTAAAGATGTTCCGAAGCACCCTGTAGATGTATTGAATCGTGCTGCTGGATAAGAGTTTGTCTTGCCCGTCTTTCCGAGCAGTGGGAGACGAGAGAGAGGTGAGAAACGACACAACGTGCAGCGCCTTGACCTGATCCAATCTCATGTGACCGAAAAACGGGAGGATATGGTTTTTGATGTGAAACATATAGTTCCGATAAGTCAAAGCCTCTAATTGTTTCTCCGCGTATTTTACCTTCCAGTCCTCAATGAATTTACTAAGGACCATCTTTTCCGGTTCGAAGTAGTTTCCTGATTTAACCTCGGTAATGAACTTTGCGAGCTCAATCTCTGCTTCCCTTTTCGTAAATCCCGAGACCGACTTCCGATGACGAATCCTTTTTCCCTCTGCATCAAAGCCAAGCTCGACGGTGAAGCGCCAAGAATTTGGGCCTCGCTTTTCAAGGCTCGCCATATGATCACCTCTTTAAGTTTCAACTCCATACTAGTTTTCTCGATTTCTGCTAGCTTCAAACCAGTAAAACGACTAATTCTGTCCAGACAGTCAAATGAGTCGACTATTGACTTAGAGTAACGCCGCACACGAAATGTGTTTTTTCTAGTCGAGTGGGAATAATGGAATGGGAACATACGTTCTAATTAACAACAGGTGGTGACTTCAGTTGGCTTCCATTGGTTTTGCAATGGTGACTAGTCAAGGAATTATGTTTTGGGACGAAGCTTATAGCGCTGGTGAAGCGATAGGAGGGCGTTGGTTTCAGCAGAGGGAGTTCATCGTTGAAGTAATTTCAATTTCACCGAAGGATCAAACCATCGTCATTCGATACAATGGCAAAAAGATTATTTGTCAAAAACTTGGTCAGTGTCATTTCATTACTGATGAAATAGCTGAGTATTACCATAAAATCCAATTACTCAAGGATCAGTATCGTGATGATCGGGGTAACAATCCGTAACTGCAGAAAGGCGAGAAAATAAAAAGCCCATCAAATATCATGATGAGCCGTTTGGTGCTTGTGACCTTTAACTCGTTTCTTCCAATATTCTTGCCAAATCCTCAAGTGGGGGGATATAGCGCAGGGTTGTTGCTAAAATACGATGTCTAAGTTGTCTTTGAACTTCAATGAGATTCATGCCTCCGGCTTGCATCAGATACCCGGCTGTTCTTCGCAAGTCATGAGGGGTGACCACTTTCGATAAGCCTGCTTCTTTACAAAGCTTTTTTATCTTTCTAAGCAAGTATTGATACGGAAAAGCTTTGCCTTTCCGGTTGAACAAATATTCGCTTCCTTGCTTTTCCCACTTTAAATAACTGGGGTGATTTACATACCGCTGTAACTCTAAAGCCAGTGATAACGAGATGCTAACTGAATTACTGTCCGTTTTTTGCCCCTCGTTTATGATAACCATACGGTTATCAAGGTCAACTTTGGACCTGCGCAGCAGCCTGACTTCAGTAATTCGAAGTCCAGTGATTAGCATGAACCATATCATCACAAAATCCTGCCTGAAAAAAGGATCCTTCTTGATCGCTGCGTGAAGCAGCGCAAGACACTCTTCTTTCGACAAAGCACTGTTTTTGATCGGTCTTTGGTATCTGGGTAATGGATAATCCTCCATCGGATTGCGGCAAATTAACTCCATGTCGCTTAAATAACCAAAAAAGTTTTTCAGCGCGCTAACAGTAATGGACAACGAGGAATCAGGTTTTCCGGCTTCCTGCATGAAATGAACAAACCGATCGATAAAGCTTTCCTGGATGGGGAGGAATCGATCGGGGTAATCCCGGCTTCCATGAAATTTATCGAAGTCCAGTTTACCTTCAAAACCCTGGCTTTCAAGGTAATCCTGAAATAGTTTCAGACGGATGATATATACTTGTTTAGATCCTGAACTTATATTGACGTTGTCCTGCCAATGGCGAAAATAATGTGATTCAAACAAAATACCTTCCAATGCAAGCCCTCCTAATGTCCAAAGAAATCACTGGCTTTTAAATTGCCGAGTGGATGCTTATCGATAGCGGTAACGAGCATGTTGTCAAAAACCTTAAGATACACTTCGGTCGAAGTGAGCCAATTATGACGCATAAGGTCTTTGATGTCGTATATGGTGACCCCCGACTGAAGTAGATACAGGGCAAATGAATGGCGAAGCGAGTGTACGGAAAGCTGATAATTTCCTTTTTCCTCCGCTGTTATGGTTATGCACTCATCAATCAGGGACGCCATCATTTTCTGAACGGTACTATGATGAAGGGGCGACATCCCCTTATCATCAGAAAAAATGTAGCGCTCTTTATAATCAGGCTCATTTTGAATGCCATTGTACCGAAAATGAATATAGGCACACAGGACATCTAGCGCGGATTTCGTAATTTTACTGGGTTGTTTAAAGCCTTTCTTTCCTTTCCCCCGAACGAGAATCTCTTGGCGCATCACGTTAACATCACCGACTTGCAGACAGCAAAGTTCGTTTAACCTGATACCCGAGCCCAAGAAGGTCCATAAAATGGTGAAATTACGATGCGCTTCACGTCCCAGCCGCACAAGCACTAACAGTTCATCAAGCTGCTCTTTTGTAAAGGCCCGAGGGAGACGGTTTTTGTCGGCTTCAATGGAGAGCGTTCTTTTTATTTTTTCAATTCCCCGATTGAAATAATGTTCATTGGTTTCCCTCAGAAAGCTGCGAAGGAACGCAGCTTTTTTGCTTCTGGTGTTTTGCTTTTTAATTCCCGATAAATAGTCTTGCAGGAACAGCGCAGAAGAGACCTCCTTGATTTCAGGATCTAGTCCTTTTATGTGATGACAATACTTGACGAACAGATTCATCTCGTAGCGGTATACGTCTTGAGAGGAACGGGCCAAATCAAGAAAGGCATCACAGCTAAAGTAGTGCGCGACAGCTTCACTGAGCGATACATGTTGTTTAAGCAAGTCATTTTGACTTTGTTTGGGCATGAGGTCGAGCCGGAATAGGGCCTGCTGGAGCTCATAGGGGCCGAATTTTTCTGCCAGCCCCTGAATCCCCTTTTCCAAATGAAGTTCCCGCTGAACCTCTTCATCATATAAAGGCACTGCTATTCCCACCTTTAGTACTGAAGCTTGTTAATTTCGGTGAGTAATCGGTCTTTCTGCTGAGCCAAATGCATGTAGAGGCTCACCGTGTTAAGTTCAACCACACGAGAAAGTTCTTTAATGGCTTGCGGGAGAATATTTTGTCCGCCTAATCTTGAAATGAAAATGTGACGGAAGAAATGAACCCCGCCTGGATATGTCCATCCGGCAATAAGGCTGTAGAGCTTAAAATTGCGATACAGCCGAAGGGCGATGGTCTTAAGGTTCGTACCCAAAAGGTATTTTCCTGAAGGCTGCTGACGTTGCGCGCTTTTAAGATCCTCCAGAACTCTTTTGGGGAGAGGCAGAAGGTGAGGTTTTCCGCCCTTACTTAGAATGGAAATTGTCCCGGTGCTGATGTTGATATCCTTCCAGGTTAATTGCGCCGTTTCGTTTAACCGAAGCCCGAGAAAGAGCATCAGGCTGTATCCGATTCGTTCAATGATGGGCTCATCGGAATACGTGTCTACCGCCTCAAAAAACAACTTAATTTCCTCATCCGACGGCAAATCTCGCTGTTTATATCTCGGAGCGGTGATGGCCTTAAACCGGCGAATGGGTGCGGGAAATCCGTACTTCCGACTTAAGAAGCGGAAAAACGACCTCAGCAGGTAGATGCAGTGGCAAAAAGTGATTTTGCTGTAGGTTCCTTCACGTACTTTTTTAAGCAGATAGGCGCGGAACTCCTCAAGATGCGTGGCTGTTATTTGAAAAATGGGGATCTCATCTGCCTCGATCCCGTTAAAATCCCGCATGTTTTTAGACAGCCAACTAAACAAATGATGAGCATGTTCCAGAAAGTGGCGCTGCGTATCTTTGCTTATACCCTCCTTCACCAGCTGCTCAAAATACTCGTGCGCTCTAGGATGAACTTTTTTGCCTTGGCGCCGAACGTGGGTGAGCGGCGCCTTCTCTTCCAGTAAACCCAGGGCTTCGCTTCGTTCTTGAAGGAAACCAACGATGAGTTTTTTTACCTTGGAGGTCGCAAAGCGAGCAGCCAAGTGCTGCAGCGCTTCAGATTGTAAGAAGTGATCGCTTGTAAGGCTAAGTGCCGGCAACTTGTGAAAACGGCACATTTCAACCTGCAATTCCGTCATGGCCTTTAGCTTCACATAAAAATACCAAGGGTTATTGCTGATGCAGCTTTCCAGATATTCTTTTAAAATGTCTGGGGCAATGTCCTTGGAAATTTTGTGATCCCAAATCCACTGGTTGATTCCCGATCTTCCCACATGCTGTTTTTCTTCAAGCGGCAAGGGAAGCAAGTGTTCAGCATTTAGCATCCCTTCAATCCTCTCCCGGGCGAGTTTTCTAATATCATGTTCGCCACCCTGGCAAGAGAAAATACCCTCTTCCGCGAGAATCTTTTCGGCAAAAGAAGCATTCTGCCGAAAAGATTCTTGTGCTTTGTCATCAGCATTTTTACTGGTCTGGCGCGGGTTCGCCGATTTATTTAGCTCATCTTTTTCCATATTTACTGCCTCCTCGATTCGCTTGTAGCACTAGGATGGACATGTAATCGAGGCAGGCTGCAAACACTCAGTTCAACTGAGAGAGCCACCCTCCGAAGAAGGTGGCTCTTAGTGAAGTTACTTCAGGCGATGATGGACCGTTGCATCCCGGTATTCTATAAGTTCGTTTAGAATGCCGTGGTACTCATTCATTCGTCCTGCTTTTGGCATCATGACCCATAACGACCGTTTGTTTGGTCGAAATGGCGTGTATGTCGTGATGACGTCGTTAGCAACAGGAAAAACATTTAGGATCTTCTTCTGAGTATTTTTATCCAGAAGAGGCTCGCGGCTAAGATGAAATTCAAAGTAATCCATTTCAGGATAAGTTGTAACCCAGCGTCCCGTTACAGGAGAAGACTCTTGCGGGAATAACTCCTGAGGATCGGTTATTACGAATCCCGCAATGCTGATTACTTGGGCTCTTTGGGCAGCGAGTTCCTGAATGTTAGTCCTTTTTGCAGCCCCGGTGATGAAGTACTCTGCTGACTCAGAGTATGAAAATGCATCGGGGTTTTTCTCATTTACAAGCTGCCATGGATGGTTAAAGAGGACACCGAGCTGAAATGGCCGTGGCCTTTCGGGCCAGTCGGTGTCATCAAAAAGATTGTGTGCAGCTGCTTTTGAAAACTTAAGCTCCTTCATAAGCTTTGGTTCTGATAATTTGTATAAGTTTTTACATACCCACCGTCGCATCTGAACGTCAAGGCTGCCCATAAGCTGATGCCAGAGTTCAGAGGAGCTTTGCACGATAAGCAGATCTCTGTAAGACAGCTTCTTGACTGCTTCTCTTTTTACAGAAAGTTCTGCCTCTCTGACATTAGCTCTTTGTGCTGCATTGAGGTAATCATTTACAATTCGCAGCGGCTCTATCCGAAAGAGCTGATAATGCTTCTGGTCAATGGTCATGCGACATCACCACCAACCATAATAGTGCGATGTGGCAGCCCGTGGAGAAAATCTCAGTTGACCTGAGAATTTTAAGCCAGGGCATCAAGATGGACAGGCTTGTTTCTATGGTGGACACACCTCCGAAAATGGGTTTCATGCAGGGTGCGTGCCAATTGCCATTGCCGGGAACCAAAATAAAAAACACTTTGAACCATAACGGTTTCAAAGTGTTATCTCCAACCTGATTATGTAAGCGTTGCTGCTGCATCAGCTGCTCCTAAGAGGGCCAATGGGCAGACGTAGCGTCCATAAGTAATCTTTATATTACCCCCTAGTCTTGCTCTCCCATATGAAGAGTATATTACCAAACAACCAGGGGGACAAGGAGCAGATTCAGAGGAAAGTGAGGTTGATTATTGATGAAGACTGTACTCTCTGTAAATGACATTTCCGAGTTGTTGGGGGTTTCGACAGACACCGTGTACACCATGGTACGAGAAAAGCAGATCCCGCATATCAGGGTTCGAAGAAGAATTCTTTTTTATATGGAGTCCATCGTTGAATGGCTAAAAAACAATTCGTCTTCTTCTGATTATGGATGAGGATAGCTTACCGACAGAACAATATCGTGGAATAAATGCGAGACCCATTGTGAGTGAAAAATTGATGCAAAACCGGGCACTTGGCTAATTTAATAGGCCAAGTCTTTTTTATGTGGGAAAGGAGGTTTCGCCATCATCGGCGCCAGAGAAGAGGCTGTCGATCTGTTCGAAAAAGCGAGACTGGAGAATCCGAACATTTCCATCCTGGACGAGACATTTCTCGCCGATTTTGAGCAGAAACCGAACGTCGGTCTGGAGGGAGAAGTTCTTTTATCTAGTGCGGCAGAAAAACTCCCTCTGCAAAGAGTTGAGCAAACTGCTAGAGAAGACGATCAACGATTACATCACCGTGTTATCACGGCTACTGCCGTCGCGCTAATGATAGTGGAAGGGCGAGGAACGGAAGAAGAATGAAGCACTTGGACTGTCTGATGTCATCCGACGCAGAATATACTGCTTCTGTTTTCCACCGGGTAAGGGCATTGGCGTGGATTCCATGTTCTGCTGCGAGATGTGAAACAAATTTTTCTTCTTTCAGAATTTCCAGCACTAGACGGGCCTTTTCCTCGGGAGTGAACTTCCTTCTCGTTGGCTTCATACAACAAAGATACTCCTTTTTGGCTTTCTAGTTTCTATATAGCATTATAAGGCTTGTTACTGCACAGGATACTCAGAACGTCTTGAAGTACTTGTTTGCCGAGACGTTGCACGAAATGCTCGAAGCGGAGATGGACACGCATCTAGGCTATTAAGAGCATGACATCCAGAGCAAGCAGACAAGCAACAGCCGCAACGGAAAAAGCAAGAAGACCCTTAATCTACTGAAGCGTGCAGTTTTAAGCCAGAATATATAAGCAGTCGGTCAGGCATAAGCCCCGACCGACTGTTTTTTATGCTTGAAACTCGAATTCTCTGAGGTAATCCCTATGCTTCAAGACAATTCCTTACCTTTTGGGACAGCCCATTTTTTATGCTAACGGAACACAGTTTAGGTAAGTTTATCGAAACTGATCATGTAGCCCCAAAACCTAGCTATGTTTATCCATAAGAGCTTATGATAACCAAAACTCTCAGGACTCTCTTAGTTTTTCCACTACCACAGTAAAGTTGGATAGTCACGAACGGTAAAATTTTAATATACAAAAAAAGATAGAAACAACAATTATTAGCAATTTAATTCCAAAAGTAGACAAAATATAAGAGAAAATAGGAATGCAAGACTATTCTTTGGGAAAAAAATACATGGTAATATTTAGGTGTCAATAATAATTCAACTTAGTGAACTGTTATTGACATATTTAACGAAATTATATATGATGTAGGGTTAAACTGGGATTTGATTATATGACCAGCTCGAAATTCGGTAAATATTCAATGGAAATACATCTTATTAAAGATGCGGGTGATTACTCTGATTATAGTAATCGGATCATCAATTATCTGTTTAACTTTACTCACTCTAGTTTACCACAACTTAGTCAAATTAAGCACAGAGATAGAGATTTCGTTTACTCCCAAAAGGGTAGAGGTCGTAAACAGCGATAAACCCATGGCTATTGCACAAAATGCTATTGGGCAAAATTGGTTTGATCTATTGAATATACCCCTTAAAGGCGCAAACGATAAATTTATTTTAATGGTTGGTTCGACTAGCTGCGTTGCTTGCTACGAAGGTATGGATACTTTATTGAGTATTAAACAAAATATTCAAAATACTAGACTCTTATCATTGGTAGTTGATGAGAATAATGGATTCAATAAAATGAGAGCGCTTTACGGGAAGGAAATAGACATTTTTGAAACAACTAAATCCAAGATGATGGAACTTGGTATTACTGGTGTACCAATGTTCTTAACGCTTAACAGTCAAGGTATTGTTACAAATATGGATATCAATTTCAGAAGGCTAATAGCTAATTGAAATACTATCTTTTTCAAGAAAGGAGGTGAGAAAAATGGTGAAGCCGGAATACATTCCTTGTTCAAACGTGTATAAATCTGCGTATTGCACCTGGATTTATGAGACAAACTGCGCTGTAGACAAAAGAAACACTTATGTGGAGTATACCTATGACAACATCGATCATTCAGAATGCTCTAAAGTAATTAAATGGTGCTGCACGTAAGCTTTCCGAAATAGCAGGAGATTAAACATCTCCTGCTATTTCACCTATAAGCCAGCTTATACAGTTTATACCCCAAACTTTCCATTAGGTGATGACATAAATGGATTCGTTAAAGAAATCTTTTTCGTTTATATTAAGGAATCGAACTGGTAAAATATGGGTAGCATTGACTGCTATTGCCGCTCTGTTCGAGGGCTTTGTACCGTTTATTCTTGTTTGGATAACAAAGAGTATTTTTGATTTGGTTGCAAAAGCGCTTAGAACCTCTCAATCAGATTTGTATCTTCACGCAATTTGGATGTTATTGCTATTTGTACTTATTAATTTATTAGCTGCTGCTATAAGGTTCATGAATGAATTCTATACTCAGAAAACTCAAAGTAGATTAGATCATGACTTGGAATATTTGCTAATTAAGAAGGTTGCAAATGATCCGATCTCTAATTTCGATATTCCAGATTATCATAATCATTTTTCACGATTACAAGGAAGTGTGGGCAATAAGATTATTTTACCGGTTCAAAATATTTTTGCTACGCTTAAACAAACCATATCTTGTGTCACTTTTATTTGCTACCTTACAACAATACATTGGTCGCTAGTGTTGCTAGCAATTGTTTCTTGTATCCCTTTAATTGTAATGCAGTTTAAGTTAGTCCGAGTTAGGTTTTTTACAAATCTATATCAAACGCCTCTATTTCGTGAAATTAATTATCTCAAATACCTTCTTACTGCTCGAGAAAATGTTAAAGAAATTCGTATATTCGGATTAGCAAACCATCTATTAAATAAATGGTCGGAGAAATACTTAAATAGAGCCAGTGAAATATTGAAAGTGCAAACGAAACAAACGATGCTAAAATTAGGTGTAGAGATAAATTCTGCTTTAATTTACCTGTTGGCAACAAGCACTTTGCTTCTCATGACACGAGCTAATTTTATCACTTTTAGTATTGGAGATTTCTTTGCCATCATACAATCTGTTCAAAACCTACAACATTCATTTAACGAATTGAATTCAATATTTTCAAAAATATATGAATCAAATATGTATGTTAGTGACTTTCAAAACTTTATGAAGAACGATCAGGAAAAGAGCACACAGCGCGACATCAAAACACTGTCGCAACCTCTGACCAAAGGTATTGTTGTGGATAAGTTATCTTTCTCGTATGGCCAAGGAAAAACGCCAGTTCTTGAAAATGTTAGTTTTGAGATAAAGCCAGGTGAAAAAGTAGCAATTGTTGGTGCGAATGGATCGGGAAAAACGACATTGATAAAATGCCTCATAGGATTATACCCAGTATCTTACGGCTCAATTTACATCAATGGTATCGATATTAATGAAATTAGCAAAGCAGATCTAAGAAAAAATATCACTGTGATATTTCAAGATTTTATCAAATATCATTTTTCTATTAGAGAAAATATTGCTATTGGCAATGTTGATGCAATTAGTAATTTAGATGAAATTAGTCGAGTTTCACAATTAACGGGTATCCATGAGTATATTAATGTCTTGCCCGACCAGTACGAAACAAAATTGGGCAACGTACTAACAGAGGGAATTGATTTATCAGGTGGACAATGGCAAAAGATTGCACTCTCTCGAGCATTATTCAGTGACGGGCAGATCATTGTATTGGATGAGCCTACATCGTCTATGGATCCACTCGCTGAACTAGATATATTTAATTCATTTGAAGCCCTTGTTTCCGAAAAAACAGCTATATTTATTTCACATAGATTAGCTGTGAGCCGAATTGCAGACAAAATACTTGTTATGAAAGCAGGGCGATTAGTAGAACAGGGCACACACGAAGAATTAATGAAGAAAGAAAAGGAATATTACTCCATGTTTATGGCGCAAGCTAAGTGGTATGAGAAAGATAAGTCAGGAGTGGCATAATGAATATTATTGAAGTTATTATTCGGTGTATTCTCTCGTACATATTTATAAGTTCAGCTATCACGAAACTGTTCAACTATGATGAGCATGTTCGAATTGTTAAGAATTATAAACTTACACCAAGGAAATTTATTCAATTTATAGGATTTATTTTAACGGTTTTGATATTATCTGAGATTTTTACTGGTGCCTTATTCCTAATTAATCAATGGGCAAATTTAGCTAGTTTTATGTGTTTAGGCCTACTGATTTTATATACTTTGGCGATAATTGCTAATTTACTTAGAAATAGAGTTGATATTTCATGTGGTTGTGGGGGCATTTTAGGAAACCACAACATATCCTGGAGTCTAGTGGTTAGAAATTTCGTATTAGTAATTCTAGCTGTGTTATTAATAAGTGGAAGCTTGAAGATAACAAATATCAGTCTTTTATCATTAGATATATACGTAAGTACCATCATATTGACATACATATCCATGTTCATATACAACTGCTGTTTAAATATTCTTGCGATAAATAAAAAAGTTAAAATGTTAAAGGAGACTACACAATGAATATTGATCTGTTGACTATTTCCAATGTTGCCTTATGGATAATTGTTTGCGTGGAATTATTTATAATGTTTTTCTTGACTAAATATGTAAAAGAATTTTTGAGTAACTTCAGAGTGAATCCTAACGGTCTCTCTAGTATCTCATTGCAGAAAGGGGATCCTGCACCAATCTTTAGAGCAATTGATCAAAATGGCAATCTGATAAAATTAGCAGACAATGATTCAAAAATAACGATGATGCTCTTTACTAAACAATCGTGCAATACATGTAAACAAATTTACTTAAGCTTACCAAACATTTTTAGACTTTTTTCAAACCAGTTTAGATTTATTGTCGTTACAGAGTCAAAATTAGATGAAGATCGCTTAAAAGAATTTTCGGGTTTTCATTTTTGTGAATCAAATAATCTTTACTCGAAATATAAAATTGAAGTTGTGCCCACAGTAGTATTTATTGATCAAAACGGTGACATATTATTGGTAGAATCCCTAAACAATGCTGAAAAGTTAAATAGCTTAATACAGAATATCGCAAGAAATGAGGTTGAAAAACAAGGCGCTTAGTTTTTCGGCAACGTAGTGATGACAAATTTGATGGCTGAATTCATGGAGATGACTATGAGTACAATTCAACTACTGAACATTGAAAAATCCGTGGCAGGTGATGGTATAAAAACGAAAATATTGCACTCCATTCACCTAACCATCCAAAGGAATCATTTTACCACGATTGTGGGGGCATCTGGATCTGGAAAATCTACTTTGCTAAATCTAATTGCGACTCTCGATTTTCCTTCTCAGGGAAGGATTATATTTGAGGGGCTTGATATTTCTTTACTAAAAGATAATAAGCTTGCCGATTTTCGCTTTTATAACATTGGATTCATTTTTCAAAACTATAATTTAATTCCATCATTGTCAGCTGTCGAAAATGTGATGGCGCCTCTTTTTCCTAGAAAGGTCTCTTTCGACAAAAAAGCAAGAGCTACTGAGCTTTTAGAGCATGTTGGCCTTAGTGATAAAATGCAACTGCTTCCGTCGCAAATGTCAGGGGGAGAACAGCAACGCGTGGCAATTGCTAGAGCGCTCATCAATAAGCCAAGGTGGTTAATAGCGGATGAACCTACGGGTAACCTTGATTCGAGAACCGGTGAAAATGTATATGAACTCTTGCACGCAATAAAACGAGAGAGCAATTGTGGTGTACTAATGGTGACTCATGATAAATTTCTGTCATCAATGGGAGACCGTATCATCGAGATGAAAGATGGTACCATAATTAGTGATTCTGCACAGGGTGTATCGATATGATGAGACTTTTATGGAGCCTTTGGTGGCGAAATAAACATAGGTTTATCATCATTCTGGTTGGTGTTTTTATCGTATCTTTCGGTCTTAGTAGTCTTTTTAATCTTACGGAATCCAACAAAGGAACAATTGTAAATACATTCGAGAATAGGTGGCAGGTACCTTATGATATTTTAGTACGACCTTCAAACACCAAACCGACTGATCCAAAGAACAGCTTATTTGAACCTAATTTTCAAAGTGGAATAACTGGTGGCATAAGCTTGCAACAGTTAGAAGAAATTAAAAGTATTCCAGAAATAACTGTAGCTGCGCCAATTTCCATTATTGGTTATTCTCGGCTAGGCGTCACATTCCCAGAGAGACCAAAAATAAAAGAGACTGGTATATATAGATCGACTGCCACAACAACTATAAATGTTGGAACGGGGCAGCAGAATGTTGAATTGTGGAAATTGTATTTTTCGATTGGTAATATGTCCGATTCTTCTGAGTTAATGAAATATGGTATTAGGTTATTTAATGGTGACCTAGCAACATTCAGTTCAAGTGATTATTCACTTTTAGCAGGAATAGATCCTGAACAGGAATCGAAATTAGTAGGTTTGGACAGCACCTTGATTTCTGTACCTAATTGGAATTCGCGTTACTTTCAATCATCGGATAGAAGCTATATACAAAATGAAGAAAATTCTAACGACGTAAAAATCAACTTGCCAATCCTTCTGAGTAATCAGATCTTTGTTGATAAAAAATATACTTTCCGATACGAAAAGTTAGACCTGCCATATAACAACGTACTACAAACAAAAAAAACTCTCGAACAGTTAAAGAATGAGAATGGTAGCAATTATCTCGATCGACTCCGCGTGGTCTCAAGCCAGACATACGTCTTTACTGCTAATCAAGCAAAAAAAATATTAGAAGAAAATCCTTCAACTCTGAAAAACAATGGGCTTTATCTATTGCAACATGCAACTTCCCTTCAATTTAATCCTATTAAAGGTCCGTACTCAGATAGATGGCCATATTCATATGAGCTTAAAACTTTCCCGTTAAATAACCCTATTTTACAAGAATTATTTCCGGAATCTTATCGCCCTTACAAAAAAATCACACAAAATGCTCTGATTCTTTTACCAACGTATGTCGGTATATATGATCCGACAAAACTCGATATCAATAAAGAAATGCTTGCTCAATTTCCAATTGATGCTTACAAAATTCCATATACAAAACAAGTACTAAATGATGCTGGTAACCCGATAAATCCTCAACCAGTTATTAAACCCAATAATAACCCACTTGGTTTATTAACTAGTCCTCCAACAATGCTTACTACTTTGGAAGCTGCAGCAAAAATATTGGGGGATAAACCGATTTCCGTCATACGAATTAAGGTCGCAGATGTACATAATATATCAGATACAAATAAACACAAACTTGAGAAGATTGCAAGTCAAATTAGAGAAAGAACGGGTCTAGCGACCGATATAACACTGGGCTCAGCACCCCAACCTGTACTCATACATGTTCCTAAAAGTGGTGCACGGCAGGATTCAGCATGGGTGGAACAGCAATGGATTAAACTAGGTTCTTCGTTTCAATTAATGCAGGAAGTTAAGGTTGGATTTTCTGTGTTGATTTGGCTAGTAATGCTTGTTGCGTTTATTTACGTTATAGCGACCAATGTCATATCATTATTGGTTCGGAAAAGTCAATATGCTCTTTTGTTGTCCTTAGGCTGGCGCCATTCGCATATCGCTCGGTTGATGATATTGGAAGCTATGATTTTGGGCATTATTACGGCGAGCGTTAGCTGGGCAACACAAGGATTCTTTTTACTTGTTGGGAAGTCCCAGCCTTCAATTACACGGTTTATCACAATGGGTATCTTTGGAGTAGTTTTTTACCTAATCGGAAACTTAGTCACCGTGTTCCTGTTGAGAAGAATTCAACCTAGTGAGGCGCTTAGAGCAGGCGAAATCATTAACAATAATTCGCGTTTAATCAAAGTGAATAGCATATTTAAACTTGCTTTTGCTCAATTTAAGGCTAAACTCAAACGGAATATACTATCAATTATCTCGATTACGATGCCGACAAGTTTATTGTTCTTTTTCTTATTTGTAACCTATCGGTTGAAAGGTGTTTTTTACACTACCTGGCTTGGAGAGTATACTGCTGCAGAGATTGGAACCTCTCATTATTTAGCCATAACTATTTGCTTACTCATTTCAATTTTGATAACAGCGGAAATCATTTGGCAAAATGTAAACGAACGTAAGCCAGAGATTTCACTATTAAAAACTTTAGGTTGGCCAAATTACGCTATTAGAAAATTAGTTTTATTGGAAGGTTTTATCACAGGTTGTGTGGCTGGATTTTTGGCCCTGTTATTAGGGATTACAATAATACAATTTGTTTACCATAAATTCCCAACTGGTGATCTGTGGTTTCTCATTTTATTAGGAGCTGTGCCACTTTTTACAGCAGTGCTGGGTTCTTTGCCGCCAGCAAAAATGGCTATTCGAACTCACCCTATTCAGGGTATAAATGGCAATTATTTAACCGATAGTAAAACAGAAATACGATTAAAGCAAATAGTTATAATCTTTATTACAATATTAATGATTATTTCGGCAATTTCGACGATACAAATATTCGCTACTCAACAGTCATCAAATCTCAGTAGACAGAAGCCACCAGTTCAACCTGAAACACTACCAACTAAAATTGGTACGCCAGCTGGATTTGTTCCTCGTGGCGTACCGACTGGGAACAAGTCTGTCTATGATTTACAGCTTAGTTTAGCCGAAAATGGTAAATTCTCCATTGATGGTACTATCACCGTAGAAAACAACTCTAGTGAGGTTTGGGAAAAAATCGTTTTTTACATGATTCCTAACATATTTACTGACAATAATAATACGAAGACATACAGGGATTCTGCGAGTTTATTGATGCATGAAGTAAAGCTTAATGGCGAAAATGTACAATATTCGCTTACTGGTGATACCTTAACCTTACATCTCGCACAAAAACTGTCGCCAGCTGGGAAAGTTGTTGTCAAAGTTTCCTATGATTTCGTAGTGCCTGATAATGGCATTCGCTTTACAAAGCAGGACGGCAGCTATATGTTGGCCCAGTGGTATCCAATGCTTGCTACCTACAATCATGGGTGGAATAAGGAAGATTATACTCCGTTGAGCGAATCTTATCATACGGGGTTCAGCGACTTTGATCTTACGTATAAACTGCCAAAAGAATACAGAATCATCAGTTCTTCTGATATAGATGATGAATCAAAATCATCTGGAAAAATTGTGGTCAAAAACGTTAAAGAGTTGTTCGTAGCAGTTACAAAAGATCTAGTTTATAATTTCAAAAATTTAGACGAAATTGAAATACGCGTGTGGGGAAGAGATGCTGATAAAGAGACTGTAGACCAGGTACTGAATGCGTCCACAAAGGCTCTTGACTTTTTTAACCAAAACATCGGTCCCTATCCTCATAAACAACTTGATGTGATATTGGGTAATTTTGTTTCAATGGAATACCCTGGTGTGGTTACAGTCGGCTTAAGTGCAGACGCAAAGACTCTTGAGCATGCTCTTGTGCATGAACTCGCACATCAGTGGTTTTACGGTGTTATCAGCAATGACCCTTACCATGACGGTTGGTTGGATGAGAGTATGGCCGAATTCGCCACCTCGTTGTACTTACATGATTACTCTTTTGCGCAGAAGTTTGATAAGCCAAACGCTAAACCTTCAAATCTTCCACTTTCCCAGTACGAAGAAACGGATATTATCCCAAGCCTTTACGCAAAACCGATTATGAATTTTAAATCTCTAATTGAGAAGCAAGGCGGTGAATACACGGGGATAAAATTTTTACATGATTATTGGAGCAACTATAAATATAAACAAATAAACACCGAAGAATTTCTCCGCTTCATTATGGCTTATTTTGTAATGGAGGATAACTCTTTTTTTAAAGATTGGATAATTGCTGTAGATCACCAGACAAAGGATTAAACGAATGTCAGGAAGCCCCATCGGAGCAACTCGATGGGCTTTTCGTTTGTACGCCCGGCATGGGCGTCATCTATGTGGTGAAAGTCCAGAATGGGGCTGGCGAACGCCTACCATAGCCAAAGGCAAGGGTGCCCGCCGTTAGGCGGGGTGAATCCAGAGGCAAACGGACGGCATGAGGCACAACAATCCAATTCGAGGCGACCATGGCCGGATGAGTCTCCAAGCCAAGTTTTCGCCGAGTTCGTTTTCGTCGTTTTCTTATGTTTGGGCTGTACGGAGGCGAACGTATAGATAGCAACTAGATAAGATAAGTTAAATTGTTCGATAAATGATCTACCATAATTAGTCGCGTTACTTTCCATTTGGGATTCGATTTGATGAAGTGTGGTTGCCTTGTCGTGTCAGTATACACATAATCACTCGGGCTGCCGCAAAAAGCAACACGTCTTAATCATCAACGTATCCGGCTACTGGGATGAAATCTGGGAGCGCATCAATAGGTAAGATCAAGTATCCAATTGCACTTGATTTGAATACTAATAATTTTTATGCAAGATATATTGCACCTTTGTTTTTTAGAAAATCAACCTTAGAGAAGGTCGCGAATAATCGATTATTTCCTAACTGGTCAGTTAGAAGCCGATATCTTATAGATGAACATGGACGGCATTCTGAAATCGTGCTGCTTTCGATCGGGAGTCGGCGGATGGCGACGCTGATTAACAAAACCCCTGCTGAATCTAATCGCACCAACTTTTAAGCGCGGCGTGTCGGTATGTGTGGTGAACGGTGAGGATTAATGCGGCAATGATGAAGTGGACGGTTGTACGTCAGTCAGGTTTCGTAGAACCGCGAGTCCATAGAGTAATTTCGTCCCCAATTTGAGCCGGAGCCAAGGGGTTGATTGATGTAAAATTGATGTAAAACATCAACAGAAACGATTGGAAGGTAGCCTGCTTGAGCGGAAGCTACTGGCGAAAAGCCCATCAGATCAAGGTCTCTGCAGATTGTAACAGGTTAAATCCTAAGGCGACATGTTCCGCATACGTGACATGTAGTGGAACTGGTCAGAAAGCGAAATTCACCTCATGGGGACATTTTGGGGACAAACGGGGACATAAAGGAACTGACTCAGTCCAATTTAATCAGATTGAGTTCACAAAAAAGCCCACTGTATCAACATTCGTCGGATTCAATCCCACCAGAAAATACGCCTTCGACCAGCTTGAGGGGCTGGCGGGAGCAATCTCGTGGAGGTTCGAGTCCTCTCGACCGCACCATACTTAAGAAGCTGAAATCCCTTGATGCGTAAGGGATTTTTTTGTTTTTTGGGGTAGCATAGTTCGTGTATGATAGAAGACGAATTTGTGCTCCAAGGTAGCTCCGTGGTAGCAAATAATAGAGCATCCAACGAAGCGGTTATTCCGGTTCGTTGGATGCCTTGTGCGTCAAAAATCAACTTCACCTGGAGTTTTACTGGTTAATTTGTCCGCCATCGACGGTGTAGATCGATTGCGATACGTAAGATGCATCATCTGACAGCAGAAATAAAACGACATTTGCGACTTCTTCCGGCTCGCCATATCTACCCATTGGAACCGCGGCACTGAATGCTTTTTTAGCACCTTCTTCATCTTGAGGTACTGTATTTTTTTCAATTTGTCGCATCATACGCGTATTAATTACACCAGGAGCGACAGCATTAACTCTTACTCCGTGTGGGGCCGCTTCCAGCGCAACAACTCGAGTCATACCGATTACAGCATGTTTAGAGCTATTGTAGCCAACAAAGCCTGGCGACCCGATCAAGCCGGCTCCTGAAGCCGTATTGACGATGCTCCCGTATCCTTGCTTTTTCATGACGGGTACAACATATTTCAGTCCAAAGAATGAACCCTTAACGTTAACGTTCAATACTAGTTCAAATGTATCTGTTGGATAATCTTCTACATTCGCAGTAATACCTTCGACGCCTGCATTGTTAAAAAAACCGTCGATTTTGCCAAAATGATTAACCGTGGCATCGACATACGCCTTAACTTCCTCTTCCTTAGCTACATTGGCTTGCAATGCGATTGCTCTCGAATCATCAAGCGCTAGTTCAGCTATCACTTGCTTTACGGCATCCAGTTTCAAATCAACAAGAGCCAGATTAGCGCCTTCTGCTGCCAGTTTCTTAGCAGTTACTTTGCCAATTCCGCCAGCTGCGCCTGTAATAATGATAACTTTTCCATCAAATTTACCCATAATAAATCCTCCCTTTGTTGATGATGGATTCTTAGCTTTAGCCTTTGCATTTGTCGCAGAAAATAATTCTATTGACACGACAAAAATTTGGGTGTATTAATCTCGTGTAAACTTTCTTATGAGCGATATTCTATTTGTAAGCGATTACATAAAGCCGAATTGGAAGGAGACGATCAATTGATGGAAAACAAATTGGAACGTCGCAAGCTGGGGCGGATTGATCAGGAAAGCACGGTTGTCATTTACGGAGCGGCCAGCCTGAGCAATGTTACCCAGGAGCAAGTAGACGAATCGATTCAGTACGCACTGGATGTGGGAATTAATCATTTCGACACGGCAGCCAGCTACGGCGATGCTGAACTGCGGATGGGTCCTTGGATGCCGAAGATCCGCAAGGATATCTTTCTTGCGACCAAAACCGGAGAACGTCAGAAAGAGCCGGCCATGCGGCAAATCGAGCAGTCGTTAATCCGGCTTCAAACCGATCAGGTGGACTTGATCCAGCTTCACGCCGTGACGAGCTATGAAGAGCTCGACGCAGTTACCGCCAAAGGTGGAGCGCTCGAAGCCGCCATTTGGGCGAAGGAACAGGGCATGGTCAAGCATATCGGGATCACCGGACACGGTCATATCGCGCCGGCCGTTCATCTGGAGGCACTGCGACGCTTTCCGTTTGAAACAGTACTGACGCCGCTCAACTTTATTTTATATCAGAACCCGGATTACCGGCGTATCTTCGATGAGCTGGTGGCAGAGACGGCGCGTCAAAATTCCGGATTGATGGTCATTAAAGCCGTTGCAAAAGGGGAGTGGGCGGAAGGCACGGAGAAGAAATACGCGACGTGGTATGAGCCTTTCGATGAGCAGTCGCTTACCGATCGCTGCGTCTCCTTCGTGCTCTCCCAACCCGGCATAACCGGGTTCGCGAGCGCAGGCGACATCCGCCTTCTGCCGGGGATCGTCGAAGCCGCCAATCGATACCGTAAGTTGAATCAGGAAGAGCAGGAAAAGCTGATGGCTATCGCCGGCGAATACGGTTCTCCTTTCGGCCAATTCTGAAGCATGCTATCCGCGCAGGGCAGTTCGGTCGGCATTATGGTCATGAATGCTGTCATGAACGGCGGCTGGCGGTAGCAATACCGTGGAGGTTCGAGTCCTCTCGACCGCACCATACTTAGACGTTGAGAAACCCTTGCGGAGCAAGGGTTTTTTTATTTTCCAATAGCTGTTACTTTACTGAGCTAAGAATCTAATTTCATCAATGGGTACAAAATGGGGACACTTTTTCAAAATGAATAACGGACGCCAAAACGCGTAATCATTTCATGATGTATAATAATGGTATTAAAAACACATCAGAAGAAGGAGCTGGAAAAGGGAAGAGGTGCTATGTTGACACGAAAACTAACCGTTGTCGGCTTTCTCGTAATTGTTGCATTCATTCTAAGCGGCTGCACCGAAACCATCAGCGATACCGTGACGGAAAAGAAAATTGAGGTCATCGAGAAGGTCGATCCCTCGTTAATCGAAGTGGAAGTCAAAACAGACGGAATGGTTGCCCCAATAGGATACGACGGGCCACACCCATTTGCTTTGAAAAGTAAAGTAATGGCGGACATGAAATATTACCAGCAAAACGAAATTACTCGTGGGGATATCGTAGTATTTAAAACAAAGAACTATTCAAACCAAGACACCGACATTGCAAGGGTCGTAGGTCTGCCTGAGGAAACGGTACGCATTGAAAAGGGTCAAGTTTATATCAATGACAAAAAGTTGGACGCATTTTACGGCAATGATTCTACGCTCGAATACGGTGATTCATGGGAGCCTGTGACACTGAAAGACGGCGAATATTACATCTTGGCCGATGTCCGATGGAGAGGTTTTAATGACAGCCAAACGGCGGGACCTTTTCTGAAAGAGGATATACTGGGGAAGGTGGTTGGCTATGAAAAACAGTGAAGCGGCGTCAAGGAAAAGAGAAATATGGATGATTATTATTGGTTTTATGCTGGTAATTTACGTGTTTTTCTTTCCATCTCCCACACCTGAGCTTGCAGTTCGAAAACATATGCTTCTTGGTTTTCATCCGATCAAAGCCTTTACTGCTGACGTTCACAAGAATAGTGATTACTTATACAGAGTAGACACATTGTCCCAGTCTTTTTTTCAAGTAAAGAGCAATTGGTTGGGCTGGAGGGTTACGGAGACAGGAACGGGTCCGTAAAATACGCTTTCGGCGTATGTTACGATGCGTAAATTTGGAACTGGCGTTTTTGGCAGGTAATTAAGGGGGGATCTGAAGATGTATAAAGCAGCATTAATCTGTGTTTTATTGATAGCGTTAACGGGTTGTGCTGACCAAGATAATTCACTCGTTGCCCCATCACCTACTCAAGTGCCGTTGAAAGATGAAGTAGAAGATCCCACCACCTCACCCGATGTGCTTTCTCCTCAAAACACGCCAGACTCATCACCGAAACCATCAATTGTTGAAAATGCAACATTCAAGGATTATGACTTACCGTCTTGGTTTCGACCCTTGAGGGAACTGAGTCATTCTGATGCTGATGCAACTTATATTTTGCATGAGTTCGAGTTAACTCGGCCATTGAAAGAGGTTGACGATTGGATAAGAAATGAATCGATTCGGCTAGGCGGGGAAATTGTTGAAAGGTATTCCTATGATATTACATCCAGTGCAAATTTGGACTTAATTGTTAAACTCCCTTATAAAACTGGAACCAGAATTATCAGCACTTATACACAAAAGGTTATGGATAAACAGCACCTAGTTATTGAAGAAACGGTATTTAGAAAACCTATCTCCATTGATCAAAATTATGAAGACCATGCATTAATTATCTTCTCGCCACTTGAAGACGATTCTACCAAGGAATCTTTTAAGGGCAGTTACTTTCATCAACATACAGATATTTATTCAATTTACTTCTATTCGCAAGCTTTTTTTAAAGAACTATTTGAGGTGAACCGATATAAGCTTATTGACCAAAGTAAATTGCAGTATTTTGTGGGTTATGCAGACAAAGAAGGAAATGAAGTGTTTTATGACAGCGTTACAGACCAAAATAAAGATCAATTTACATTTGGGATTCAACTCGAAAATGACTTCCTTCCCAAAAACGAATTACAAAGGGACAGGTTATTGAGACATTGGGCAAAAACCGTGTTGTTGGGGGATAAAGCATATTCGCGAGTCATCGTAGGTGAGGAACAAATTAATTTTGTGTTAAAGGGGAAAGTATTGAAATCCTTTACAATACGTGATCTGATAAGTGACACGTAGGTATTAAAAAGGAGTGCTATTCAAATGGGTGGACCACAATGAAGATTAGTCAAGCTTTCCTTTTACCTGTCCTTATCCTACTTATGATCTCGGCCTGCCAAAGTTATAAATCAATGGAATCGAATGTACCCCAACCAACCCATCAAGAAAGTAAGGAAGTGGAGCTTCAACGAATTCGGGCAGAGAATGATGCTCTTAAAGCAACATTAAATTTATCCTTTAAAATTATTCATGCAATGGGAAAGAAAGATTTTGACTACCTTAAATCCGTATCAGCCCCAGATGTAAGATTTAGTAAGTTCGAAAACAGAGTTTACTTTCCATATGGCGGAAAGATGGTCGCCCCTACACTTTTGAAACCAATAGCGTTAGGCAATTTGGAATACCGTTTCTCTACTTACATAAATGGAGAAAATGAGTTCATTGTTGGATTTGCTTATTATCAGGGCGATAGCCATTCAACAATCGATTTGTATTTCATTAAGGGAGAGGCTTCTTGGCTCTTTAACGGTTTCATAACAAATGCCTGATTTTATGGGAGAGTACGTTCTTGCCGAATAAACCAGACGAAAAACCCTTGCGGAGCAAGGGTTTTTTGATCAAGGTATCCTGATGAATATTTCATTTTTGGTGTTTTCGCCATACGCCTGGTGACATACCCGTCTTTTTCTTAAATGTTTTCGAGAAGTGGTGTATGTCGGCAAAACCGCAAAAATCGGCGATTTCCTCTTGCGTGAAATTTGTTCTCTGCAATAACTCTTCAGCGTGCTTAATCCGCATTTCAAGTAAAAATTGGTGCGGTGATACGCCATACTCTCTCTTGAATACAGTGCTGAACCAGGATGCCGACATATTTGCCCTTTTCGCCAACGTTTCGATCGACAATTGTTCTTGTAAATGCAAAGAGAAGTACGAAGTAACCCAATCTAACTCTCTCTGCGCTTCGCGGCCGTGAAGCTGATAGTGGTCTGTCAGAATGGTAACAATCAATTCGGTCCCCATCTGTTGGACTAACCAGTGAGAAGAGGGATCCCTCTTGGGCCAAAGTTCCACCAGCTTAAGAAAAACCTCTAAAAAGCGGATTCTTTGGCTAGGCTTTAATCTTACGGGAATATGAATTCCGGAAAAATCGTTTATCCTCGGCTGAAGATAAGAAAGATAAGGGGTCAAGTCGATTTGTCCGGGTCTTGTCGGAAAGCTCTTTTCACGATTAGGTTGGAAGAAAATATCGAAATGGAGAAAGGGCGTAACGGTATCCGTCAAGCCCTCCAGATAGACGAGACTTCCTGGTTGAATCAAGCAAAAGTCGCCGACTTTCGGGTGGTAAACCTCTTTATCCACGATGAATCGGCATTTCCCTTTTTGGATAAAAATCAGGCAATAATCCAGCAGTCTTCGTTCGGGAGATATCCACGGCCTGCGAACAGCCATATCTCCTTCTCTGAAATAAGGAACGATCGGTTTGGTGTAGGTTAATTCCGTAATAGTTGGCAATGTCACCCGATTTTCATCCCCAATTCCCGTGCAGGAAAGTTGTTTTTGACAAAAAACTACGGTGGTTCTAACAAAGATTATTTTCATACTAGCAAATATGATTAAAGAGGAAAAGGAAAACCTAAAGATCAGTAAGGCAGGTGAAACGAGAAAAGAATGCCTTTATTCGCGAACGACCGAAGCGATTCTCCGCCGAAAATGATCATTCAACAATCCATGTGGTCGCTGAAACAGTATGGTGATCATAATCGGGAATGGTCACTGGAGAAGAAATTTGAACAAATTGCCGCAGCGGGTTTCCATGGGATTTTCGGCAGCCTGCCTTCCAAAGAAGAACGTGGATTGTGGGCAAGGCTAATGGATGAATATCATTTTAGTTTCGGATTGGAATCTTTTCCTGCAACAGGTGAAGAATTGAGGCAATTGTTAGAACAAGCCTCGGATTATGACGTTCTCTACGTCAACGCGCAAGTTGCCGATGCGTTCACGACTGGGGCAGCTGCTGTCACAAGATTGGAAGAGCTCTTGGAAGTGGCGGATCGTTATAACATGCCTTTTTTTGTAGAAACGCACCGGGGACGAATCACGCAGGACTTGCAGAGAACGGTGGAATACGTGCGCCAAATATCTGATTTGAGGCTTACAATAGATCTGTCTCATTATGTCTTGGCAGGAGAAATGTATGAATTCGACACGGCCGATCCGTATTTTCAGGAGTTGTTACAGCGCACGGGAAGCATTCATGGACGTGTGAGCAACGGACAACAGATTCAGATTGATATGGGGAAAAATGCCGATCATCCTATGGTAGGTCCATTCACAGGCTGGTGGAAACGAGGAATGCACGAGTGGCTTGCCAAGGCGGGTAAAGGTGACGTGCTGCCGTTCGTTTGCGAGATCGGTCATCATTATTCGGTCACTCCCCGATTTGTGCCGGGTTACTCGTGGGAAGAAATCAGCGACCGGTGGGAGCAGACGCTTATACTCAAACAACTGGTCGAGCAGGTATGGATGGATGTAGACAATCATGCGAAAAGAGGGAATCCAAAATGACGATTTCAGGACAATTGCCATCACTTGATGATGAACGTATTCTGACAGCAGAACAAATTGCGGATTATCAGAAAAAAGGCCATGCGGTCATCCGAAATGTAGCGTCCCAACAGGAAATTGAAGCATACGAGCCGTTGATCAGCTCATGGGTCAGGAAGTTAAACAATCAAGACAAACCTTTAGAAGAGCGAGACACTTACGGTAAGGCATTCATTCAGATCGGCAATCTCTGGAAGCATAACGAAGATATCGCCCGGTTTACGTTGGCCAAGAGATTCGCCAAAATCGCTGCCGATCTTATGGGAGTCGAGGCCGTGCGTGTCTACCATGATCAGGCTTTGTACAAAGAGCCCGGCGGTGGTCACACCCCTTGGCATCAAGACCAAATCTATTGGCCGCTTGACACCGACAAAACGATCACCATGTGGATGCCGTTAGTTCCTGTCTCGGAAGAGATTGGCTCTATGACATTTGCTTCCGAATCCCATCATCTGGGGTATATCAACAAATTGCAGATTTCAGATGAATCCCATCGTACGCTTGGCGGATTTATCAAGGGAAGAGGCATGGAGGAAGTCAATTACGGCGCCTTGGCCGCGGGCGATGCGACCTTCCATTCCGGATGGACCCTTCACAGCGCGCCCGGCAATCCGACAGATCATATGCGTAAAGTCATGACGGTCATCTATTATGCGGATGGAATCACGGTTGCCGAACCTGACAGCAATGCGCGCCGCAATGATTTAGCGACTTGGTTTCCCGGTTTAAAACCCGGAGATTTGGCTGCCAGTCCCCTTAATCCGGTGGTATACAGCTCAAAATGATGAAGGCACCCCGCACCCCTAAGGTCCTGTGACCTTAGGGTTTTTCATTTGGATAACACAAGCAATGTAAAAATCCTCGGTGTCTTGTAAATATCCTCCGTTTCAGACATTGCACCGCCCTCATATGATAGAAACAGATAAAGATACTTAGGAGGGAAAGGAATTGTCCAATGCAATACACACGAATAAGGAAAGGGAAGGAGGAGCAACAATGAGACAACGCGTTTCCCGGTTGGCCAGCTCGCCTATTTTTGTCGGCTACTTGTTCGTTGCTCCCATCTTGCTCTTGATGGGAATCTGGTTCTACTATCCCCTGCTCCGCTCGTTTCTCTACAGCTTGCAGGACGTCAGCTTCCTGAATCCATCCGCAGCCCATTTTATAGGGTTGGATAATTATAAGGCCATCCTGCACGATCCGGATTTCTGGAACGCCCTTCGCAATTCCGCTTGGCTCACGGTGATTGCCGTTCCCGCGCAAACGCTGATCGCGCTGGTCATCGCGGTGGGGCTGAATAAGGTGATTCGGCTGAGGGGTGTTTTTCGGACACTCTATTACGTGCCTTATATTACATCGACAGTTGCGGTTACGACCGTGTTCATGTATTTGTTCATGCAGCGGGAAGGAATCGCGACCCGGTTTTTCCATTTGTTCGGACTGCAAGACGTATCCTGGTACGCGAGCATGACCTATGCGCTGCCGTTTCTCACGATCTTAACCGTCTGGACGTATGTCGGATTTTATGTAGTGGTCTATCTGGGAGGCTTGCAGACGATTCCTGCGGACGTATATGAGTCCAGCACCGTCGATGGCGCCAACGGATGGCAGCAGTTTTGGAAAATAACGGTGCCCATGCTCAAGCCGACGACCTTCCTGGTGCTTACGTCGGGCATTATTTACGTCATGCAAGTTTTCGATCAGCCGTACGCTTTAGCCCGCAACGGTTCTCTGGGGAGTCCGGCGGGTGCCACGAGCACGATCGTCGTTTATTTCTACAGCCAGGCATTCAGTTATAACCGTGCCGGTTACGGAAGCGCCGCGGCTTTTATTATTTTTGTCCTGATCGTCATAGCGACCATGATTCAGAAACGGTTCACGCGGGAGGAAATCTAGCAAATGAACAACAACAAAACCCAGTGGCTGCGTTATACGTTACTTACGTTATGTTCACTCTTCTTCGTCGTGCCGTTCGGATACGCTATCTATACTTCACTATTGTCTAAAGCGGATATCGGTAAGCTCGTTTCGATTAGCCGGCTTACTCTGTCTAACTATTCCGATATTCTGCTGAATTCCGATATCCGGATTTGGTACATGAACTCCATTATCGTTACTTTGGGCATTCTGGTCGGCAATTTACTCATCAACACGACGGCAGCATATTCGCTTGCGCGATTGAAATATCCGGGCAGGGGCGTCGTCTTTTTCCTCATCGTCGGGATGATGATGGTTCCGTATCAAGTCACGATCATTCCGATCTATTCTATGATCGTCAAGCTAGGGTGGCTTAATAGTTACGAAGGCCTGATCTTGCCTTTCCTGTTCCAAGGATTCCTGGTGTTTCTGATGCGCCAGTTTTTCCTCTCGATCCCCAAAGAGTTGGAAGAAGCGGCGGAAGTCGACGGAGTGACCAAGATCGGCACGTTCTTCCGTATTATTCTCCCCTTGTCTAAGGGAGCGATCGGCACACAGATCATCTTCAGCTTTACGGGAACCTGGAATTCGTTCGTGTGGCCGGTGACGCTCGTAAACGACAGCCGATGGTATGTCTTGACGGTTGGCTTAAACACGCTGAAAAACCGTTATTTCGAGTGGCCGAACTTGACCATGACGGGCGTCGTTCTTCTAACGCTTCCGATCATTATCGTGTTCCTGATTTTCCAGCGGAACCTGGTACAGAGCATTGCGACTACGGGACTTAAAGGGTAATGGCGGGCAGGATGCGAAAGCGAGGAGAGTTAAAGCATGATTGAATATACGACGGGTCGAGGAGAATGGGCCAATTGGATCGTGGCGGAGAAGGAATTCGATGTGCGCGATTTGGCCAAGTATGAATCGATTTTCGCCCTCGGGAACGGCTATCTGGGGATGCGGGCGTGCACGGAAGAGTCTTATCCGGGACAAACGAGAAACAGCTTCGTCGCGGGGACATTTAACCGATTTGACGACAAGGAAGTAACGGAACTTCCGAATACGGCGGACTTCTTGGCGCTGGAACTCATGCTGAACGGGGAACGGTTCCATTTGGAGAAAGGGACAATCCATGAGTATAGCCGAACGCTCAATTTGAAGAACGGGGAATTGACCCGCCGTATCGTCTGGGAGAGCGCTAAGCAGGAGAAGTACGAATTGCTGTTCCGCCGCTTCGTCTCTATGCAAGATTTGCATCTGATCGGCATGAGGGTAGAAATCATGCCTCTGACGGGAAAGGCGGACGTTGTCATAAAATCCGGCATCGACGGCACCATGACGAATTCCGGAGCGCAGCATTTTCACGAAGGAGATAAGAAGATTTCAGACGGGGTTTATCTGCAGATGACCGCGACGACGACCGAAACGAGTATCGATTTTGCGTTTAATTGTACTCACCGTCTTTGGATAGACGGAAGCCCGGTGTCTCCAATCTCGAAGCACTCTATCAAGAGAAGATACTTGGGAACGGAGATGAAAGTATCGCTGCAACAAGACGAGAGGCTCGTATTGGAGAAAACGTGCAGTATCCACACGAGCAACGACGTCGATAACCAATGCCAGGACTTGGAACAGCTGAAAAAAGCCTCTTTGTCGCATTTGAAGCAAGAAGCGGAAAAGGGGTACGAAACTCTCTTCGCCGAAAGCGCGCGGAAATGGGAAGAAAAATGGGAAGCTGTTCCGATCAAGATGACGACGGATCAGGGTTTCGATCAGCTAGCGATCCGGTTTGCCCAGTACCATCTCGCCATCATGACACCCTCTCACGACAGCCGTATTTCCATAGGGGCGAAAGGTTTAACGGGAGAAGGCTACAAAGGGCATGTATTCTGGGATACGGAAGTTTTCATTCTTCCGTACTTCCTGTTCACGGATCCCTCGCAAGCGCGGAAATTGCTGGAATATCGATACCATACGCTCGGCGGTGCTAGGCTCAATGCGAAGAGACGTGGATTTCAAGGCGCGATGTATCCCTGGGAATCGGCTGGAACGGGGGAAGAAGAGACCCCCGAGTGGGGACCCGTCGATGTCGTGACCGGAACGCCTACCCGGATCTGGACGGGGTTGATCGAACAGCATATTACGAGCGACGTGGCGTACGGGGTATGGCAATATTACCGAACGACGGGAGACCGCGAATTCATGATCCGCTGCGGATATGAAATCATCATGGAAACCGCGAACTTCTGGGCGAGCCGGCTCGAATGGGATGAACCCAGCGGCCGGTACCATATTAACGATGTCATCGGGCCCGATGAATACAAGGAGCACGTAAACAACAACGCGTTTACGAACTATATGGCGCATTGGAACCTGTTGACGGCCATCCGCTGCCATGAAGAGCTATTGCAAGCCGATAAGGAACAATGGGAGAAGATAATCGAGCGCATAGGCCTTGCCGAATCCCCAAATCATTGGGCTGAGAAGGCGGCTCGAATTTATTTGCCGCAGCCCCGTCAGATCGATGAGGTCATTCCGCAAGATGACACCTACCTGCAATTGAAAACCATCGATCTTAGCAAATATCGGAATCAAGCTCAGGTCGGTCTTATCCTGGATGACTATAACATGGATCAGGTCAGTCAGATGCAGGTGTCGAAGCAGGCGGATCTTCTCGTGCTGTTCTATTTGCTGGAAAATCAATTCCCCAAGCGGGTTAAACAGGCGAATTGGAACTATTTCGAGCCGTTAACCGTGCATGACTCGTCGCTCAGCTTGTCCACGCATTGTGTGCTTGCTTGCGATGTGGGAGATAGAGAGCTAGCTTATCGCATGTTCGAGCAAGCGGCACGCATCGATCTGGGAACGAACATGAAATCTTCGGATGAAGGCATTCATACGGCTTCAATTGGAGGCATTTGGAAATCGGTTGTGCTCGGCTTCGGCGGCGTTCGTTCTTTAGACGGAAAATTGCGAATCGATCCTTGCCTGCCTGCGGCTTGGGAGACATTGGAATTCCCGATTTATTGGCAAGGGGATAAGCTCAGCGTTCGAATCGACAAAAATGTGCTGCAAATTACGAACACGACAAATCGGAACGAGTGGGTGACTCTGGAGGTACGGGGAAACGTTCATACGTTTAAGAAAACGCTGAGGCTGGACCTTTCAGAAGGGGGTGCAGCGGTTGAATACGCGAATTAAGGCGTTCGTATTCGACTTGGACGGCGTCATTACGGATTCGGCGGAATTCCATTACGAAGCGTGGAGCAGGCTCGCAAGTGAGTTGAACATTCCGTTTGACAAGGAATACAACGAGCTTCTCAAAGGCGTTTCCCGGATGGAGTCGTTGGAGTTGATTCTCAACCGAAAGCCGGAAGTTAACTTACCCACTGCCGAGAAGGAAGCGTTAGCGGCCCGTAAGAACGACCACTATAAGGAACTGATCCAAACAATCAGCCCGGAAGCACTGCTTCCGGGCATTGGAAAGCTTCTGGAGGCTATCGCCGAGGCGGGGATGGGAATCGCTCTCGCTTCGGCGAGCCGGAATGCGCCGTTTATTATAGAAAGGCTAGGGATCGGTCATTACTTCCAAGCAATCGTGGATCCGGCGGCCGTGCCTCAAGGGAAACCTCATCCGGATATTTATCTTCAGGCGGCTGCCGAGCTGGGGGTTGCACCTTCGGAATGCGTGGGTGTGGAGGATGCCGAAGCGGGCGTGCAAGCGGTCAAGCGAGCCGGCATGTACGCGGTCGGAATCGGTTCCGAGAAGGTGCTTCGCGAGGCCGATTACATCGTGCCGGACACCTCATGCTTAAAATTGGAAAATATTCTCGACCGAATAGAAAATTAACAATATCTAAGTCATTGATAGCTGCCGTGCGTGCGCCTATACTGTGAATAAACGACAAAATTCGACATCGGGTGACTGGGGAGCATGAGGAATAACAGATGAAAAGAATGAAGGATTGGAGTATTCGTCAGAAGTTATTTTCGACCTACGTGCTCCTCATTGTCTTACCGTTGGGTATTATCAGCATGATCTCATTTACGCTCTTTATGTCCTCATTCGAAAAAAGAATCGTCAATTCATTCAAAGATTTGAATCAACAGATTATATCCAACAGCGACACCTTTCTCAAGAACATGCTCAAAATATCGGAGATGCCATTTTACGATCAACGACTTCTCGACATTTTGTCGAAGGACTACTCAACCGTAGAGTACGAAATGTTCGAACGAAGCCAGGACTACCGATACGTGAACGATACCTTCTTCAAGGATCTGTTCATGTTCAATAACGATATCGATTCGTTGGTCATCTACCCGCAGTCCGGAGGCTACGTTTATCGGAGAGGTTACCAGGTGATCTACAATTACGACTACTCTCCGGTAGAAGAAAATTGGTACAAAAGAATCATCGATAACGGAGGAGCGCCTGTCGTCATTGGTTTGCATAAAGAGAAACAAGTCAGCTCGCCTGTGAAGGATGTTGTGTCCATTGGCAGGGTTATCGTAGATTCCAACTCCAATCGCAAGCTTGGAGTTTTTATCATTAATTTGAGGAGCGAAGTGCTGAGCAACCTGTACAAAGGGCTAAAGTTTAGCTCCGATGTCGAGCAGGTGATCGTGGACGAGAACGACACGGTATTATTCTCGACAGACAGGAGAGAAATCGGTCAATCTTTCGATTCTTTGTTAGAACGCTATAATCCGAAGCTTTCCGCCACTCCCGGTGAAGGAGGAGGCAAAGGCGACTATTATATCATGAGCGATACTTCTTCGATAAGCGGCTGGAAGTTTTACAGTATCATTCACAAAAAAACCCTCTTCAGCGAAGTGAATCAGATTCGAAGATTAACTTTATATACACTGGTGCTGCTGAGTGTAGTGGCTTTCTTTGTCGCCTATCTCTTATCGCGGAGAATTTCTACACCGATCGTTAGACTGAGCCGGAAGATGCGGAGGGTGGAGCTTTGGGAATTCCACATGACGGTTGTGCCGGACAGCCGAGACGAGATCGGTCAATTGGGCAACGCCTTCAACAAAATGACTAGGGAAATCAAGGGGCTGATCGTTCAGATTAAAGCCGAGGAGCATAAGAAACGCAATGCTGAGCTTAACGCGCTGCAGAATCAGATCAACCCGCACTTCATGTATAACACGCTAACGATGATCAAATGGATGTCACAGGCGCAACGCGCCGATAACATTACAGAAGTGTTGGACGCATTAATTCGGATTCTGACGTTCTCGACGAGGAATACGGAAGAGTATGTCACGATTGAAGAGGAAATGACTTTCATTCGCTACTATATGCAGCTCTTGCAAATGCGCTATTACAATGCGTTCGAATTCGAATGCCGCGTCTCCGAGGAAGTACTTTCTTACCGGACTTTAAAGTTTATTGTGCAGCCGTTCGTAGAGAACTCCGTATTCCACGGATTTGTAGAAAAAACCCGTACTTACAAGTTGACCGTTGAAGTGGAACGGATAGAGGACGCGGTTGTGTTTGCCATTCGGGACGATGGAATCGGCATGAAGAAGGAAAGGATGCAAGAGTTGCTCCATCATGTGGAAAAGGGTTCTCATAAGATCAACTCTATAGGCATTTCTAACGTATTCAAGCGGATCCAAATGCACTTCGGAACGGATTACGGAGTTGATATCCATAGTGAATGGGGATCAGGCACAACCGTGCGAATCCGGGTTCCCGTTCTGGATTCAGAGGTTCAAGTTAACGGAGAAAGGGACAAGGCGGATGAAAGTATTAATCGTGGATGACGAGAATTTCGTCCGAATGAATTTCAAATCGTTCATGGATTGGGAGGGACATGGGTATCGTTTGGTCGGCGAGGCCCGTAATGGACAGGAAGCGATCGATAAAATCGTGGAGTTGAGACCAGACATCGTATTTCTGGACATCCGCATGCCGATTATGGATGGTTTGGAGGTGCTGCGTCATTTGAACGCCAAATCCGATCCATGCAAAGTTATCATTCTTAGCAGTCACAATGAATTCGATTACGTTCGTCAAGCCATGCTGCTCGGTGCCGCAGATTACATTCACAAGCCAAGCCTATACCCGGAGCTTGTGTTCGAGACGTTAAATCGTGTACGAAGTCTTATAGAAGAGGAGCGGAAGCAATCGGATCAAATCGAGCATTTACTTCGGAATGAAGAGCGCAGTAAGCCGGAGTTGAAAGCATTGTTCTGCAAGGGGTGGATCGAAGGCGCCGTAAGGCATGGCTGGGAAATCGAACAGAAAACGACTCAGTTAGGTATTCGCCTTAAACAGCCTAACGTCTGTTGCTTTCTTCTATTCATCGATAACTTCGAGACGGTTCAGCAGCGGTATTCCAAGCCGCTGGATCATTTGGTCCGGTTTTCGATCCACAATATTTTGAGCGAAATTTTTCTTAAATTCGAAGAATTGGAATTTTTTCAAGTGAGCGGCAACCAATTCGCCATCCTTAAATCGTATTCCGGTGTACGCAGCTTGAATGATGTATACGAGCAGCAGTGGCATTTGATCCGATCGGTTACAACGGCGCTTAAGCAATTTATGAACATTAGCGTAAGCTTCAGCGTAAGTGCTCTGCACAGCCAGTTGATCAAGGTGCCCGCAGCTTACGAAGAAGCGCTTCGGGCATCGGATGAACTGTTTTTTCAAGGCGAAGCGGGCGTCGCGTTCTATGAAAATAAGTTCGGGAATAGTACGGTTCATGAACGTATTTACGATGAGCAAGTCAAACAATTTCGAGCACATGTCGAAGCGGCCAGATGGGAGGCGGCTGAGGCAAGTCTTCATACTTTATACGTTACGATTATGAGAAACCGGGATATCAGCAAGAAGGAAGCTCACGACCTAAGCGTCAGCTTGCACTACTCGCTTATGGAGATGTGCCCGGAAGCGTACAGGAGTTCCGAAAGCCGTGGTCTACCTTCGGTCGAAGAGATCCTGGGGGCAGAGAACCTAGGCCAAGTCATGCAGCTTTTAATTTCTGAGCTGACCTACATTCGCGGAAAACGGCAGGAAATGGACATTTCAACGAATGTTAAAATCCAGAAGGTACTGGCCTATATTCATAGTTACTATGATCAAGATCTCACTTTGGAAAAATTGGCCCAACACGTCGGACTCAACAGCAGCTATTTGAGCCGGTTATTCAAAGAGCAGACATCGTACATGCTCATTCCTTACATCAATCAATATAGAGTGAAAAAATCGCTCGAGTATTTGTCGGCCGGCAAGCTCAAAACCTACGAGGTCGCGGAAAAAGTCGGGTTTAAAAGCGTGGATAATTATTATGTCGCTTTCAAGAAAGTGTACGGTCAACCTCCGAACGAATATCTAAAAACACGATTAGAGGGACCGGCCAGGTAAAAATCGTCGACAGAATGTAAATATCCTCTATGTTTCGGCCATCGCCAACTTCTTATGATTTAAGTACGCCGGATGTGTAGGCGAATATATGTAGCATGAGGGGTAGTAACATGAAGAAGTCATGGCTTTATCTGCTTTGCACCGTCTTGCTTGTGATGGTGGTCTCCGCTTGTGGATCGAAATCGAATACGGATCAGGGAGCTTCGTCGTCTCAGGATGCGAAGAATGCTCCGGTTGAAGTTACGATGGCTTATTGGGCTAACGCAGCCGAGCAGAAAAACTTCGAATTCATGGTGAATGGCATAGAGAAGGAATATCCCGAAATCAAAGTGAAATTGCAGCAATATCCTACCAGCGACGAGTTTTGGAAAGCGGTTCCGGCCGCAATCGCAGCGGGCGTAGGTCCTGATATCATCGCGATGTCGGATGAAGGCAATTACGAGTATATCGCCAAAGGCGTTCTCGAGCCTCTTGATGATTGGATTGGCCAAGCGGGTTTCGACAAAAGCCGGATTACCGCTTCCCTCTACAAAGGCTGGTCGGATAATGGCAAGCTTTACGGAATTCCGTATGACTCTTCTACATCGATGTTAGCGATCAACAAAGCACTGTTTGATAAATCGGGCATCACAAAAAACCCGGAGACGATGGATGAACTTCTCACGCTTGCCAAAGCGATGACGAAAGATGGAATGAAGGGGATCGTCGGCAACATTGATCCTTTCCACATTACGCAGTACGTGCATGCTTTCGGCGGAGATTGGAATTTCGGAAAAACAATCAACTCGCCGGAGAACATCAAAGGAGTACAGTTCTTCACGGATCTGTTCTTGAAAGAGAAAGTGGCTATCGCACCGATTGAAGTAGGCGCTCCATGGGATGGAGAAGTGTTCGCGAAAGAAAAAGGTGCCATGTCTACAGCCGGTCCTTGGTATGTTGGTTACTTGAAAGAAGCGAACCCGAACATGCAAATGATCGCGCTGCCGATGCCTAAAGGTACGGTTGACGCTCAAAGCGCTTATTCCCACGGTTTGTCTATCCTGCAAGGAAGCCAGCACAAGCTGGAAGCGATGAAGGTTATCAAATACGCGCTCCGCGACGAGTCGCAATTGGATGCGATTGAAACAGTTGGTTATTCTCCTGCTGTGTCGTCTTTGTTGCCGAAGTATTTGGAGAAGTATCCGGAGCTGAAGCCGGTATTCGACAACATGGAGAAAGCCGGCATGCCGTTCGCTTATCCGAAAGACACGAAGAATTTCAACGCGGATCTTGTGAAGGGCGTCGAAGAGATTATTTTCAAAGGCGGCAAGAAATCGGTAGAAGAGCTGCTGAACGAGCTGCAAACGAAATACGGACAATAATAATCGAAGTGAAACAAGGGGCCGGAGTGATTTATTCACTCCGGTTTTTTATTGTATTTTAGGATGGAGCGCTATCGAAAAGCCTCCTTTTCCAAAGTCATTATAGGAAACCACTTAAGGGATCGGCTCGGATTCGTAAATTCTTATCCTAAGTCCTACCGTTTGGCTGGATCACGTCTAAGTACGCAGAGGATACGCGGGGGAGGTGGACTGTAGTTTCATTTTGCCAAGCTAAAAACACGATGCCGGTGTACGACGATGCTGCAACTAAATTTTGCGAAATTACAGAGCCATTTCGAGCACACGCCTCCGCAAAACAGCTCTCCACTTTGGCTAAATAGCGTTAGAAGTAGTTTCAAGGCGAATTCTTTGCTGTAATTTGGCGAAATGAAGTTGCATAACGATACGAGAAGAAAAAGCTCACGAGACTGTGTAAACGAAAGATTTCCATAGATAGAGGAGTTCTAAAGCTTGAGACTCCGATTCTTTGAATGGATGTCTCCTATTTATCAATCCATGTCGCGATTCTGCAAAGACCGCCCAATTTCTGGCGAGCTATAATTACAGGGTAACTAGACGTTCCGATAAAAGGGGATGTAATGGAAATGGTCAAACGTAAAGGGTTTCTCCTGGCTTTGATCTTGACGGTGGCGCTCGCGGCGGCCGGCTGTTCCAAAGGTGACGGCGGTAACAACGCGGCTGGATCTGACAACGCTTCCAGCCCTGCGGCCAGCTCTGCGGCGTCCGGGGAGAAGGTTACCTTGAAGGTATGGGGAGATTTGGCGAACCAGGCTGTCTACGAAGAACCGTTCAAAAAAATCAACGAAGCTTTCATGGCGAAAAACCCGAACATTAAAATCGACTATGAATTCGCTCAAAGCGAAGATTCGCTGAACGTCGCTTTGCAAGCGAATACATTGCCGGACGCGTTCTTCGTCCAAGGCAACAAGTCGACGAAAACGGCGGAGATGGCGAGGAACAAGCAAATCATCCCGCTCGACGAATACAACGTTATCGACACCAGCCGTTTTCCAGAGGAAGCGATCAACTACACCAAGGTAGACGGGAAAATCTACAGTTCTGCTCCGTCCTTCTTCGACTACGCTATGGTCTATTACAACAAGGACATTTTCGACAAGTATGGCCTGCAGGCGCCGAAGACGTGGGATGAATTTATTAAAGTACTGGACACCCTCGTCAGCAACAAGGTAACTCCGATCGCGGTCGGCGGCAACGGCGACTTCGACCGTTACTGGCCGATCCAGGAAATGGCTCCCGCGATCATCAACGAGGACATGATTAACCTGTACGAGGGCAAACCGATCGACGAGACGCGTATGACGGAACTGTTTGATACCTATCGCTCATTTGTGGAGAAAGGGTATTACGGCAAAGATTTCGTCGCGATGGACGGCAAAGCGGCCCAACTAGCTTTCACGAACGGCAAGACGGCCATGATCTATGATGGTACGTGGAGCAACAATATCTACGCGCAAACGGGCCTGAACATCGGTCGCTTCGCGATGCCGGGCAAGGACGGCGTCCGGTACGCCCAGGAGGGCATGAACAACTCTACAACTTATGCCGTGTCCGCCACGAGTAAACACCCGAAAGAAGCGGCCGAATACGTGAAATTCCTGAGCAGCGCGGAGGCGGCGCAAATCATGGAAGACTCCAACGGAAACATTCCAATCGTGAAGGACATCAAGCCGAAGGACGAAATCGTAGCCGAGTTCTCTGCATTCGACAAAATCGGCAAAAACATTTACCATTCTTTCTCCGCTGCAGCAACGGAAAAATCAAAGCCGCAGGACCTGTTGCTGTCGGAAATTTTGCCGAAGCTTATGACGAAGAAAATCACCGGTGCGCAAGCAACGCAGATTCTGCAGCATGAATTGGCCAAAAAATGAAAGCTTTGAAGGACGTCATGCTGACGGTAGTAATATCGTCGGCATGACGGCCATTGTTTCACCACGCAGAAAAGATTCTCATTCGCATGCTTGTTTTCAAAGAAGGTGGGGTAAGGCAATGTCTTTCATCAAGAAAAGGCCGTATTTGCTATTCCTGCTTCCCGGGTTCCTGATCTATTCTCTGTTTGTCGTCTACCCCATCGTGGCGGCGGGAAGCATCAGTTTCTTCCGCTGGAACGGGATCGGTCCCAAAACGTTTATTGGATTTGACAATTACGTGGAATTGTTCACCAGTACGGAGCTCATGTCGCAATTCTGGAACGCGATGCTTAACAGCCTCCGGATTTTCGCGCTCACCGTCCTCGTCGTCATTCCCGTTCAGATCATAGCCGCATACCTGATCCACAATCAAGTCAAGGGGTATAAGTATTTCCGCGTGGCGGTATTTTCCCCGCAATTCATTTCGACCCCGGTTATCGTTTTTATTTTCACGCTGCTTCTTGACAGCAACGTAGGCGTCTTCAATAAAGTGCTGGAGATGGTCGGCCTCGGCGAATACGTGCGCCCCTGGCTGGGATTGCCGCAATACGGCATCTACATCGTATGGCTCATGATATCGTGGTCGGGCTTCGGCGTCGGCATGATTTTCTTCCTTGGAGCCATGAAGATGATCTCGAAGGAGTCGCTGGAAGCCGGATACCTGGATGGGGCCGGATTCTGGAAGCGGCTGTTCGTCATCATTCTGCCGCAGATGAAGGTCACGATCTTGAATATGGTGCTCATTACGTATATCGTGTCGATGACGATCTTCGATTTCAGCTTTATTCTCGGTGGCGTTTCCGGCGGCGTCGACCATAACGTGGACGTGATGGCCCTCATGTTTTACCGCATTGCGTTCGGGGAATCCAACAATCCGCTCGGAGGCAACATCAGCGAGAATGCGATGGGCCTTGGCTCGACGGTTGCGTGCGTACTGTTCGTCCTTATTTTCGTGATTTCAATGTTCCAAGTCTGGCTAACGTATCGCCGCAGGGAGGAAGCATAAGATGAACGGAGTGTCCGAGAAGAAGAAGTCGGCAACCTTTGCTTCTTTACTGCTGTGGATTTACTCTTGCTTCACCGTTTTCGTGCTCGGGTATCTGGTTTACAATTCGCTGCGGCAAAAAGGCGATCTGCTGTCGAATACGTTCGGCTTGCCCAAATCGCTCGGGTTCGGCACTTACCTGAAAATGTTCACCGAGCAGAAATTTCACCATTATTTCCTGAACAGCGCATTCATTCTCGTTGCGACGCTGGTTTTGATCGTTCTGCTGGCCTCCATGGTCGCCTATGCGCTCGGACGGTACAAATTCAAATTCAAAAACGCGGTGCAGATGTATTTTCTGTTGGGGCTTATGTTTCCAGCCTCTCTGGGCGTACTCCCCTTATTTCTGCTCATGAAGGATCTGTCGCTGCTGAATTCGTACGCTTCCGTCATACTGGTCATGTCCGCAGGCATTTCCATGCCGGTTCTGCTGCTGACGGACTTCTTCGCGAAAATGCCGGGAGAGATATACGAATCGGCAATTCTGGACGGTGCTTCGGAATGGAAAACGTTCTACCGGATCATGTTTCCTCTGGCAAGTCCCGTCGTTTTCAGCATATGCATCGTCATGTCGGTGCAAATTTGGAACCAGTTCTTCATGCCGCTTATTTTCCTGCAGGACGACCAGCATAAGACCGTGCCTCTTATCGTCATGAAATATACGAGCAACCTTATGCTGTCTATGGACAAAGCGCTGACGGCTTCTGTCATCGCCACGGTGCCGATTTTGATCCTGTTCATGATTTTCTCCGAAAAAATCCTCGACGGAGTCGCTTCGGGCGGTGTGAAAGGATAAGGCTAGGCTGAACTTTGTCACCCATCACCCGGCCGGGAAGGCTTTAGAGCTTCCAGGGCCGGGTTTTGTTATGTGGCACATATTTCATAGATGTCTCGATTTTGTAAAAAAGTGACTACGTGTTGAAAAGACGGAATCGGGAAGAAATCTATAAACTGTATGTAAGCGTTTACTATTTGGAGGATGAGGGGGAAAGATAGGATGATGAATCGCAAGATATGGATCGCGGGGTGTATGGCGGCAACTCTGCTGTTCACCAATGCGGCCGCCGTTTCTGCGCGGAATACGAACGCGGAGACACAATGGGCTTCGGCAGACACCGGGATTCGCGTGAAACCCGGGCAGGAGGCCGTGGTCAAGGGGATATGGCCAGGGACCGTTCAAGTGACTTACAGCACGAATGTCAGTCAATTGATCGAGGCATTGCAAGCCGCGGACAGCTCCGCCCAAACCTATGAAGTATACAAGGAAAAAGGCGGCGAGAGGTTCACTGTGGGATCGACCGTGCTGATGACCACCAACGTATTGAAGGTCACGGCGGCGAATGGTACCTCGACGGCAGAATACGCCATTACCGTAAACCCCGTCGGAGACTCGTTCGTGCTGACGCCGGTCGCGACGACGTCGGGCAGCGAAACTTTGCTGGGCAAAGCTGTAAATGCGACAAACAACACCGGAATGTCAGGCTATTATGGTGAATCGGATTCCCATGACAACGATGCGAACGGGGCTACCATGTGGTTGACAATGGACAATCCGGGCAACCGCAACTGGATTCAAGTCGATTTCGGCGAGGTCTATCCGCTTGGGAAGATGCTGGTTTGGAATTACAATCAGCCCGGAGCTGCGGATAAAGGAATCAAAAACGCGCAAGTGCTCTACTCCGCCGATGGCAGCCAATGGTCCGTCCTGGGCGGCAAAGGTGTTACGCAGCAGTTCGCGAAGGCTTCCGGGTCGGAGTCCCAGAGAGCAGATGCGACGCTGGATTTTGGCGGGCTCGCGGCCCGCTACGTCAAGATCATTCCGAATGCGGCATTCGGCAACGGCAACTGGGGCGGGGCCGCATTCGGGCTGAGTCAACTTCGCTTCTATCGCTATGCAAGCCATGTCACGGCCAGCGGTCAGAATGTAACGGTCCTGGACGTTGCGGCCGGCAGCGTGAATTCGGCGGCCACCCCGGCTATCAATACCGTAAATAACTATGGCATGTCCGGTGCATCCAGCATTTCGGACACCCATAGCAACAAATTCGGAGAAATGTGGCTCACTGCGCCGAATCCCGGCGCGAACAACTGGATTCAGTTCGATCTGGGAGGCACGTATCCGCTGAGCGCTATGCATGTCTGGAACTACAACGCGAAAGACGGAAAATACGGGATCAAAAACGCCTCAGTCCAATATTCCACAGACGGCAGAACGTGGAAGACGCTCGGATCGTACCAGTTCGAGAAGGCTTCCGGAAAGGCGGCGCAAGGACCGACGGATCTCGTAGGCGGTGGAGCCGTCGAATTCGGCGCAGCCGCTGCGAGGTACGTGAAGATCGTGCCAAATGCCGCAGCGGGCGACGGTAACTGGGGCAGCGAAGCTTTATTCGGCCTCAGCCAGGTGAGATTCTACAGCGCACCCGGAACCATCGTCGAGCCGGCGCGCGACTGGACATCGCTCGTTACCCGGACATCGGGCTGGACAGGTTCCGACGGCATCTTTACGATCGCGTATAACGGCTATGACGCGCCGGGCAATGCGGATCAAACGAAAACCTTG
This sequence comes from Cohnella pontilimi, assembly GCF_005049045.1. GTDB lineage: Bacteria > Bacillota > Bacilli > Paenibacillales > Paenibacillaceae > Cohnella > Cohnella pontilimi. The sequence continues at coordinate 97,620 of NZ_SUPK01000003.1, read as the reverse complement.
TTCCTGTTCAGCGACACTTTCGTGGGCAGCGTCAATCCGGTTTCGAAATACCGGAACACGGCGGATTTCACTAACAATACGTTAGGAGTACTGACGGGCGGAAAACCCGACCCGGCGAACATGCAATTCATCTGGGGAACGAATGAGAACGGGCAGACCTCGAGCGGGCTGTTCGTGCCGCAAACGCCGAAAGCCTCCCCGGACGGCTGGTATTGGCTGCAGGACGGCCTCTATTTGAACGACAACATTTACATTTCCGGCATGAACGTGGCGCCGGACCCGACGCAGCCTCCGGGCTGGCAGTTCAAAGTTGTGGGCGTTACGATGATCAAGGTTCCGCTCCGCAATGGACAGCTCGACTTGGCTGATCATTCGCAGGTCGACACGTCGCTGCTCTACCATACCGAATTTCAATGGGGAACCAAGCCTGACGGAAGTCCGAATATCCTGTCACAAGAAAACCAATTCGGTGCGGGATTTATGGCGAATACGGCGGAGGCCGGGGCGCCGGCTCCCGACGGTTATATTTACATCTATGGTTACCAGACCGTCTTCGGAGTCAGAGGTCTGCTCGTTGCGCGGGTGCTGCCGGAAGATTTCGAGGATGAAAGCAAATGGAAGTTCTACGGAAATAGCGGATGGACAAGCGATATCAGCCAGGCCAAGATCATCTCGGATGGAAGCGTTGACGTATCGCCGGAGCTCAGCGTGACGCCGATCATCGGGGGACCGAACGACGGCAAGTACCGGCTCGTGTATTCGACCGGTCTATTCAGCGCGGATCACGGCCTGGTGAAAGAAAGCATCAGCGATACGCCGTTCGGACCGTTCGGACCGGCAACCACGCTCTACTATGCACCGGAAGACAAATCGAGTGCTTCCGAAACATATATCTACAACGCCAAAGCTCACCCGAATATCTCCAAACCCGGCGAGCTGCTGATTACTTATAACGTGAATTCTACTCAAGACGGCGGCAACGTGCATTACAACAATGGCGAAATGTATCATCCCCGTTTTCTCAACATGCGCCAGATTTATACCGGTAAGGATACGGGAATCGGTGTGAAAGCCGGCAAGGATCGGGTGATCACCCAAATTGCGGACGGAGAAATCCATGTGGCGTACGGGACGACGGTTGATGGCGCGATTGCAGCCATCCGTTCCGCGGACGGCTCCGCCCAAACGTACGAAGCGTATGCGGCGACTGGGGGCAGCAAGCTCACGGACGGTACGGCCGTGCTTGCCGCCGGAAACGTGCTCACGGTGACATCCGCCGACGGCACCGCAACTGCCTCTTACACGATTCAAGTGAACGCGGATCTCAGCGACCACACGGGGATCGGCGTTACCGCAGGAGCCGGAGTGACGGGGTTTGATTCCGGCATGATCCACGTGGATGCGGGTACGACAGTGGCAGCCGTAACGGCGGCTGTATATTCCTCGGACGGTTCCGCTCAAACGTACGAAGTTTACGCGTCAAGCGGCGGAACGCTGCTGACCGGAACGACGCCGGTAGAAGACGGCAACGTGCTGAAGGTGACGGCGGAAGATCGGCGTACTTCCCGTGAGTACGTGATCGCGGTAAACGGCGGTTTCATCGAAGGAGTCACGGCCACGGCGGGCAGCGAGGAATCCGCATTCGGCATGACGGCATCGCAAGTCATGAATGGCTCCGGCATGTCCGGCCCCAGCGGCAAAAACAACACCCATAACAATAATTATGCCGCGGTCTGGAGGACGACGGATGACGCGGACGACAGCAACAATTGGATCCAATTCGATCTTGGCGGCACTTACAGCCTCGGCGAGATGTTAGTTTGGAACTACAACGAAGACGACGGCACCGGTTGGTTGAAAAACGGAAGCGGCATTCAATACGCGGCTGTGGAGTATTCCGTGGACGGAACGAGTTGGACGACGCTGGGCGGTGCCGGCTATCGGTACCGGTTCGCTGAGGCGCCGAACGGAACATCGGCGCTGCACGCGACGAATCTCGTCGGCGGCGAAGTGGTCGATTTCGGCGGGGTGAATGCCCGTTACGTCAGAATTACGCCCAACAGCGCAACGGATTCGAATCCCGGGAATTATGGCGGCGTATTCGAAGGGGCCTTCGGCATCAAGAGCACTTTCGGTCTGAGCGAGGTCAGATTTTACAAGCAGGCGACCCCGTGACCGGAGGAGAAAACGATGGCAAGATTTGAATGCAGCTTTTTTTCGAGTACGCTCGGGCTACACACGGCAATGAACGTCATTCTCCCGGACGGTCCGCCGAAAACCCGGTTTCCAACGCTCTATTTGCTCCACGGACTGTCGGATGATCATACGAACTGGCTCCGCCGGACTTCCGTAGAACGGTATGCAGAAGCGCACGGGCTTGCGGTCGTGATACCGAACGTGCACCGCAGCTTCTATACCGATATGAAGCACGGACTGCCGTACTGGACGTTTATCAGCGAAGAGGTTCCGTCGCTGGCTCGATCCTGGTTTCCGTTGTCGGAGGACCGGGAGAGGAATTATGCCGCAGGGCTGTCGATGGGCGGTTATGGCGCGTTCAAGCTGGCCTTGCGTTGTCCCGATCGGTTCGCAGCGGGCGTGAGCTTGTCGGGTGCGTTGGACGCGGCTCACTTACGGGAGGACGGACCGGTGCTGACGCCTGCGGAATTCGAACGCATCTTCGGCAGCGATGAGGCTCTTCGGAACTCCCAGGACAACTTGTTCCACGCGGCAGAGACGTTGGCGGCTGGATCGGCTCCGGCGCCGAAGCTGTTCCAATGCTGCGGAACGGAAGATTTCCTGTACGGAGCGAACCTCCGGTTCCGGGATCATGCCCGAAAACTGGGCTTTGATCTGTATTACGAGGAAGGGCCTGGATCTCACGAATGGGGTTATTGGGATGCCGGCATCCAGCGGGCGCTGGACTGGCTGCCCATTCCCGGCCGTTAAGGCAGGCGCAAGAATCGCAAGTTCCGGCTATCGCGGGACTTGCGATTCTTTGCTTATTGCCGCTGCCGCCGGGCGATGTCCCGATATTGTAAAAACGCGACGCCTAAACAAAAAGACGCTAGTTCACGCCCGGCGTAAAATGAAGATGCCGCTGTAGACGGATTTGGCTCCGGACGAGCTGCTGGCAAGCTACAACGTAAATACGACAAGCTGGGATGCACACGAGGCGCACGGTAGCATCTACCGTCCAAGGTTCATCCGGATTCGGCAGATTGTCTAGTGGATGGGAGAAGCGGCAAATGAAAAAATATGCGATCGTTTTCGATGTCGGCGGGCTGTTCATCAAAGCTGCGGTCATGAACGAATCCGGACAGCTCGTTCCCGGCACTTATATGATTTATCCTTCGAGATCCAAAGAAAAGAAGGAGGAACTGCTGGGGCATCTCGTTGATTTGGTCAAGCAGCAGGCCAACCGGATTATAGCCCGGACGTTCCAGATCGAGGGCATCGGTTATGCGTTTCCAGGTCCATTCGATTATGAGCGGGGCATCAGCTACATTCGGGCCGTGGATAAGTTCGAGGACATTTACGGCGTGAACCTTCGGGAAGAGCTGTCTCACCGCTTAGCCCAGGAGAGCTCGTTCGCCGGGAAGCGGGCGCCGAGCTTTCGCATCGTGTTCGAGAACGATGCCAACCTGTTCGCCCTGGGGGAATACGATACGGGCAAGGCAGGCCGCTTCGCGAAGGTGATCTGCCTCACAATCGGCACCGGCGCCGGTTCGGCGTTCCTGGAGAACGGTGAGTTGGTCAAGCACCGCAAGGACGTGCCCGACAACGGATGGATCTACAATCAGCCGTTCCGGGAGTCGGTCGTGGACGATTACATTTCCAAGCGCGGCATCGTCCGCCTTATGAGGGAATCCGGGCTGGACAGCGATTCGCTGGACGTTAAGAATGCCGCCGAGCTGGCCAAAGCCGGGGATCAGAGGGCGATCGCCGTCTTCCGCCGGTTCGGCGAGATGGTCGGGGAAATGCTGCTGCCGTTCCTGAAGTCGTTTCAGCCGGAAGCGGTCGTGATCGGGGGTCAAATCGTGAAGAGCCGGGAGTTGTTCATTGGCAGCACGCGCGAGGTGCTACGCGATTTTCCTGTTCAGTTAGAAGTGACCGACGAAACGTCCATCAGCACGTTCGCCGGCGTGTCCAGGCTGCTGAAGCAGCCTTATAATGCGACGAAATGAGGGAGTCATTTGTCCAAGATCCGTGAAATCCTCGTCTATCACCATAGTCATTTGGATGTCGGATATACCCATCCTCAGCCGGTGCTGTGGGAGTTGCAGAAATCCTATATCGATCAGGCCGTCGACTTGTGCGAACAGACGGCGAGCCTTCAAGAGGACGCCCGTTTCTATTGGACATGCGAAGCGACTGCGCCTGTCATCCGGTGGCTGCAGACGGCGAGCAGCCGGCAGATTGAGCGTTTTGCGGCTTTCGTCAAGAGTGGGCAGATTTGCCTGACGGCGGTTAACATGCACAGCACGCCGCTTTGCACCGCCGAAGAAATGATGCGTTCACTATATCCGGTAAGGGTGCTGCGCGAACGGTTCGGGGTACCGATCCGTACGGCCATCAACCACGATATCAACGGCCAGCCCTGGACGTTCGGGCAAGTATTGCTGGACGCCGGTATCGAGCTGTACACCACGGGAATCAATACCCATTTCGGGGGCATTCCGTTCCGGCGCCCGAAAGCGTTCCGCTGGGTGACGCCGGACAACAGGGAGTTGCTCACTTTCCATGGCGAGCATTACTCGCTGTTCACACAGTTTGGCGAGCTGTGGGAGAATGACATGGGTAAGATGAAGGCGGGCCTGGACCGTTACTTGGCCCGGCTGGAAAGCGAGAATTATCCGTACGACTTCATCTACCTGTCGGCGACTAACATTCCAATGTTCGACAACACGCCGCCCGACCAGGAGCTGCTCGGCATGCTCCGCACGTGGAACGCCCAGGGCCTCGGCCCGAAGATCCGAATGGTGACGCCGGAGATGCTGCTGGAACGGTTAAGAACGCTGCCGGACGATCTGGTGTCCGCCCATCCGGGCGATTGGACCGACTATTGGAACTTCGGGGCGGCCAGCTCCGCGGACGAGACCCGGATGAACCGCCGGTCTAAAATCGCGCTGAAAAGCGCAGAGTTCCTCGCGGCCTTCCGCGACGTACCCGTGAAGAAAACAGAAAAGGACTTGTATGACGAGGCATGGGAACAGGTGCAGTTATATGACGAGCATACTTGGGGTGCCAATATTTCGATCACCGATCCCGATGCGCAATTTACGAAAGTATTATGGGGTCACAAAGCCCACTTCGCCCATCTGGCGAACAGCCTGAGCGGCTACCTGCTGAATAGCGAGATGGAGCGCTTCGCGGACAACCCCCTGCAGTCCAGCAAGCCGGAGGGCGTGCTGCTGGTAAATCCGACGCCGACGGAGCAGACGGTGGATGTACGACTGCCGGACTATTGGTTCCACGAAGGCCGACATACCGCCGGCGGACGTTTTCACGTGCACCGCAACAACCTAGATACGGACTGGATGCATCCGTCCGCCGGCCGGGTTACGCTTCCGCCTTTCAGCTGGAAGCGGGTGCCGACGGCAACGCTGACCCGCAGCGCCGCGCCGGAGGTGCAAACGGTGACCGTCGCGGACGGGCGAATCGAGACGCCTTACTACCGGATGGCATACGAGCCGAAGTCGGGCCGGATCACGGAGCTGTACGACAAGGTTTCGGACTGGTCTTTAATCGACCCGGACAGTGATTGGACCTGGTTCCAATACGTGCGTGAAACGCCGGATCCGCTTCGCAACGACCGCCACCGGGAAACGCTGTTCCTGCGGGAACTCGACAAATGCAACAACAGCATCAGTTGTTGGAAACACGAATGGAAAGCCGACCGGCGTGGCCCGGAGAAGCTGCTGTCCTGCTCGGCAAGCGAACACAACAGCGGGGTGACGCTCACGCTGGCATGGGAAGCGCCGGGCGTCCGTAAGCTCGAACAGCGCATTACCCTGTTCCGCGATCGTCCCTGCATCGAGATGTTGGCAGAATTGGACAAGACGGACGACCGGCTGCCAGAGTCGCTGTTCTTCGCGTTCCCGCTGCGTTTGGACGCCGGTTGGGAAGCGGTGTTTGACACAGCGGGCACGCTCGTCCGCTTGGATGACGACCAGCTGCCCGGCGTATGCCGGGACTGGGTGACCGTTGACCAGGCAGTCTCGGTGCACGACGGAAAACGCGGCGTCACGCTCGCCTGCCCGGACGCGCCGCTTGTACAGATTGGTGATTTCAATTTCGGCCGCGAGAGCGAGAAGATCGTTCGCGAAGCGAATCCGCTATTGCTGGCTTGGCCGCTCAACAACTACTGGGATACGAATTTCCGGGCTAGCCAGCCCGGTCCGATTACGCTGAAGTATGTGATCACTCCGTTCGCCGGAGCTTTCCAGCCGGAGGAGATGAGCCGGCTAGGCATCGAAGCCTCGCATCCGGTGCAGCTCTTCCCAGCCTATCTCTGCGCGGAAGAGGCCGAAGGCACGCTGCTGGAGGTGTCGGGCGAGGGAGTCTCGACCACATATGTCAAACCGGCCGAAGACGGAGACGGCATCATCGTGCGGCTGCAGGACAGCCGGGGATGGCTGGGAAGGCAAGCCGTTCCCTATACGATCCGCGTGCCGGGAGCCAGGGTGATGCGGGCTTACCGTGCCAATATCCTGGAGGAAAACGCCGAAGAGCTGAAGGTTTCCGAAGGTGCAGTACATGGGGTTCTGCCTTCGGGAGGCTTGATTACCGTACGAATGGTCTTGCAGCGATAACCGAATGCAACAGAAAACGCCCATGCTTCGGCATGGGCGTTTTTGCATAGTATTGCTCAGAACATATCAGTATGTTCCTTCAACTTCTTAAGGAATTGGCCGGGCGGCTCGCCCATCTCGGCCTTGAACACTGTGGTGAAATAGTGCACGGTATCGAAGCCGGTTTCTTCCGCGATCCGCTTAATGGACCATTCGGTCGTGGTGAGCAGCAGCACCGCTTGCCGGATCCGTTCCCGGCGAACATAGGTCGAATAAGATTGCCCCAGCTCCTCGCCGAAAAGACGCGACAGGTGGCGCGGGGATACGTGCAAGTAATCGGCCACCTGGGACAACTTCAATTCCTGCGATAGGTTGTCCCGGATATACAATTTGGCCCGGTGCACAAGCGTCGAGGAGGAAGGCTGAGCGGTTCCGGTCGAAGTTTTACCCGCCGTGCGTCGATCGGTAAAGACGTTCTCGAATGAAGTGATTAAGGCGCATGCCAATGAGAGAACGCCGTCGTCGAAGAAATGCCTAGGCGCCGATACTTGCTTCAACAAGGCGAACCACATCAGGACCGGAGGAAGGTTCTCCGCATTCGGCTGCAAAAACACCTGGGATTTCTCCAGGCTTTGAAAGCGCTGTATGCCTTCCTCGGACGACTCCGAAGAAATCAGTTCGAAGGCGACAAACAGAATATACAGCCCTTCGTCGCTGACGATCTGATGCTTCAGGTGGGGACGCGACATGAACAGTGTGCCCGGGCCGATCGGCAGCCGATGCGAGCCTTCCTCGTAGAAGCCCTCTCCGTCGATAACATAACAGATTTCATAGAAGGAATGCTTGTGCACGTGGTTCGTATACAGCTTCCTTTCGCCGCCCCAATAGTGGACGTAGAAGGACAGATCGGTACCGCTCAAATTGGCGGCATAGTCGTTCAAAATCGTATTGTACTGGTTGAGTTCCTGCTGGGTGAATTCCACTTTTGAACACCATCCGTATACTCTCCATGTTAATGGAGAACTCGTGCGAATTCAATGAAAGAAAGCAGGCATGACCGGTTTCTGTCCAGTTTTTATAAAATGGCGTCTCTTCTCTGAAAAGACTTCCAAAAGGCGTTCCCCTAATATGAACTACAGTACGCACAGAACAGGAGGTTGGAATCATGTCATCATACGATAAGGAACCGATTATAGCGATTGACGGCTGGGAACGCGAAGCGTGGGCGGGTTACGCCTCCATAGCCGGTCGGTTAGCGGAGCATGCCGCGGGCCGGACAAGAACGGTCGTTGTCGTCGAGTGTTATCCGGGTGTCCGCATCGAGGAGATCGCAGCAGGGTTCAGCCCGCTCCGTCCCGCGAGGGTGATCAGGGCAGAGGATGCGGCACTCAGTGCGGAATTGCTTCAGGCGAAGCTTGAGCGTTATCTCACGGACGACCGCGTATTCGGATACATGGCTCCATTTCACGTAGATGAACTATACGATGGCAAGAAGCTAGAGTTTCTGGCAGAACAGATCGAAGAAGTGCAAGAAGGCGTCATTCTGGTCATCGGCTTCGGAGCGACTCTCTTGACGAAGGGAGACGTGCTCGTCTACGCCGATCTGGCGCGCTGGGAGATTCAGCAGCGCTACCGCAGCAAAGAACTCGGGAACTGGCGGGCGAACAACGAGGACGAGGATATCCTGCGGAAATACAAACGGGGATTTTTCGTCGAATGGCGGACGGCGGACCGGTTGAAACGATCCTTGCTGGACCATGTGGACTATTACCTGGATACGAACCGCAAGGATGATCCCCGAATGGTGACGGGCAAGGCCCTGTTCGCAGGGCTCCGGGAAACGGTGCGCCGGCCTTTTCGGCTCGTGCCGTATTTCGACCCCGGCGTATGGGGAGGACACTGGCTCGAAGAAAAAATCGGGTTGGAGCCCCGTGAGAACCCGTACGCCTGGGGGTTCGACGGCGTGCCTGAAGAGAACAGCCTGTATTTCCAATACGGGGACATCCGGGTCGAGCTGCCTTCCATCAACGTGGTTTTTTTCGAGCCGAAGGCGCTGTTGGGCGAACAGGTATATGCCCGGTTCGGGGCGGAATTCCCGATCCGGTTCGATTTCCTGGACACGATCGGCGGCCAGAACCTAAGCTTGCAGGTTCACCCGCTGACCGATTACATCCGGGAGCAATTCGGAATGAGCTACACGCAGGACGAGAGCTATTACATCCTAGATGCCAAAGAAGGCGCGGTTGTATACCTCGGACTGAAGGAAGGCATAGATCCGGGAAGCATGATGGCGGACCTCGAACAGGCGCAGCAGGGAGAAGTCTCGTTTCCCGCGGACAAATACACCAATACGTTCCCGGCGCGCAAGCACGACCATTTTCTGATTCCCGCCGGAACGGTCCATTGCTCTGGAACGGACGCGATGGTGCTGGAGATTAGCGCGACTCCGTATATTTTCACGTTTAAGTTGTGGGATTGGGATAGGCTCGGACTCGATGGCAAGCCGCGCCCGGTGCATATCGAGCACGGCAAACGCAACATCCAATGGGATCGTACGACCGGATGGGTGGAGCGGAACTTGGTCGACCGGACGGAACGAGTGGCAGAAGGTGATGGTTGGGTCGAAGAGAGAACGGGAATGCATGAGCTTGAATTCATCGAGACTCGGCGGCACTGGTTCACGGCTAAGGTGCCGCACAATACGAACGGCGTCTTCCATATGCTGAACCTGGTCGAAGGGGAAGAAGCGGTAGTGGAAAGCCCGTCCGGAGAGTTCGCTCCATTCATCATCCGGTATGCTGAAACGTTCATCGTTCCGGCAAGCGTAGGACCCTACACGATCGCACCGACTTCCCGAAGCCAAGGAACGCGGCTTGGTACGATTAAAGCCTACGTCAGAACGTGTACGAACCGGTAAGCGAGGAACCTCCCATGCATATTACGATTGATTTCGGCGGAACCAACATCAAAATCGGATTGATCGAAGAAGGAAAACTCGCGGCCAAAACCGCCATCCCGGCCTATTCAGAACAGGGGTTGTCCCCGCGTTTACCTGCCGTGGAGCAGGCCGTGAAAACGTTGTTTGAAGAAACGGGAGCCACGCTCGAGAATTGCCGGGGGGTCGGCTTGGCCCTCCCGGGCATCGTGGATGCGGACCGGCGGCAGTTGCTCTCCATTCCCGAAAAATACAAAGACGCGGTCGGTTTCGATTTCGGCGGGTGGGTAGAAAAGGTGTTCGGCCTGCCTTTCATTATGGAAAACGATGCCCGAGCGGCTTTGATCGGCGAAGTGGTGCACGGTGCGGCTCGCGGTTGCAGGGACGCGATCATGGTTATTTTCGGGACGGGGATCGGCACGGCAGCCATGATGGAGGGTAAGGTCGTCCGAGGCCGCCATTACCAGGCCGGGATTCTGGGCGGACATCTCACTACTGACATTCATGGGGAAGCCTGTACCTGCGGCAATACGGGATGTCTCGAAGCACAAGCCAGCCATTGGGCCTTGCGGGCGCGGGCGGGCCGCTATCCGGGGTTTGCGGACAGCGTGCTTGCGGAGGATTCGTTGGGCTACGAGGACGTGATCCAGGCGGCTCAACGGTTAGAAGACTGGGCGGTCCGTCTCGTGGAGAGCCTTATCGAGCATTGGAGTGCGGGCATTGTGAACCTGATCCACGCCTACGATCCGGAGACGGTCATATTAAGCGGAGGGCTTATGAAGTCCGCGGACCATATTCTCCCACAGGTGACGAAACGCATTCTTGCCTCGGCTTGGACCCCTTGGGGAATCCCCCGGTTCGTCGTGGCGGCGGATCCGGAAACATCCGTTTTGTTAGGGTTGTCTCATTTGCTCTCATGCCGGTGAGCCTGCTTCCCACCGTTTTAATAGTTGTCTTCCCCGTGGTACCTAATGAAAACGGCATCGAGGCAACAGGAGTGAAGGACTGAAAATGCCGAAATGTGGCAGCAACTTATCCTTCGACGTGCAGAGACGGACGGCAATATAATTGCAGAATTCAAGGCGAAGATCATCAACGATCTGTCGCCTTTTTTGTTTATCTAACCAGGATTTGATGTTCGTTTATTACCCCCTATGAGCAACTTTTTTAATTGCAGGACGTTACAATTAGTAAAATTAGTTAATTTGCTTGCGAGTATGGAACACCGAAAGTGAGGAGGGAATTTGCAAATGAAAAAGAAGGCTGCAGCTCTTCTATCGACATTGATGCTGGTTGCCTTGATCATTCCGCAAACGATTTTTGCATCACCCAGCGAGGTGAAGGTGACTTTGCCGAGCTTCAATATCTACTTGAACGGGATAAAAATCGAGAACGCCTATCGGCAGTATCCGCTCATCGTTTATAACGACATGACCTATTTTCCGGCTACATATTATGACACCCGGTTTCTTGGGGTTGAGGCGACTTGGGACCCTACGAAAGGGCTGGAAATCAAGAAAACCGGCGTAACCGCCGCTTATCGGGATTTTCGGGGCTCCGCCAAAAACAAGAAGACGCAAACCGGAACCCTCCGCACAACTGATTTTAAGTTGAACGGAAGAGTTATTCCTCACACCGATCAAGGGCAATTTCCATTACTATCTTTCCGAAATGTTACGTATTTCCCGCTTACATGGAACTACGCCGTAAAAGAACTCGGATGGACTTATAAGTTCGACTCCAAGTCTGGTTTATCCATTGTATCCACCAATCCGCAAGTCACAAAAGCAACTGCATTACCTGGAAGGACGGCAGACGGTGCGATCGTCTATAAAGGGAACAAATATACATTGGGGGCGGATGGTAAGGTTTTGAAGACTCCAATCGGGAAGACCGGTAAATCCGAGGTGATTTATCAACTGCCGTTTTGGAGTGAAGGTGACGGCAAAACCCGCGTTCATGGCGAATTATGTGTGGAAGACGGAGATCTATGGTTGTTCTACCATCAAGGTGGAGCCGTCATGGGACACGATGAATATTGGAGGCTGAACAGTAGGGGGAAATTTGAAGAAGTGGAGTCCGGGTACATGGAGTTCCGAACGTTTGGAGACACGAAGATAAAAGTGAACCTTGGAGTTCCGCCATATCCGAATAATTTGAGTGTTCAAATTGGAAACCAGAATCCAACCCCGGCAGGCGATCCTGCCTATCTGTATGGCTGGGTTTGGGAAGTGCATCCGAATGGAACCGCTGGTGGAGGCGGCAGTGGTAATCTACATTTGATCAATCACGACCTTTATGTGATTGCCTTCAATACGGCGAAGGACACTGACTTCAGCCGGCTCTACAAAGTCAATCTGGAAACCAACGAGACTACACGGGTGAGCGACCTCAAAGCAACAAATTTTGCGATTGTCGGCAAAACGGTGTATTTAAACAATGACGGTGATCTCTACCGATTGCCTATAGAAGGCGGACCTGAGGAACGCTTAAATCCCGGCTCCAAACTTGCGTCGTTGACTGAAGATAATGGTTATGCCTTGTGCATTTTCGTTAAAGAAGCTAATACTCCTTACACGTTGATCGTTTATGATCTGAACGGCGAGGCCATTTTCAAAACCTCCGATGTCGTGAGCAGCGCAGCAGTCGAGAACGGTAAGTTGTTCTATATTGAAGAAGCCAGCAAAAATGTGTATACCACTTCGTTGAAGCTAAAAACGAAATAGGTGGAACACAATGAAGATGAATCCAGCGTTCCTTTTACCGATCCTCATCCTACTTATGATATCGGCCTACCAAAGTTATAAATCAATGGAATCGAATGTGCCCCGACCAACCACTCAAGAAAGTAAGGAAATGGAGCTTCAAAGAATTCGCGCAGAGAATGATACTCTTAAAGCAAAAATCAGTGATGATCAGAATTCCAACGAGCGGTACATTGTTAATCTGTCATCGACATTAAATTTATCTTTTAAAATTATTCATGCGATGGGACAAAAAGATTTTGACTACCTTAAATCCATATCAGCCCCAAATGTCACGTTTAGTAAGTTCGAAAACAGAGTTTACTTTCCATATGGCGGAAAGATCATCGCCCCAAAGCTTTTGAAACCAATAGAGTTAGGCAATTTGGAATACCGTTTCTCTACTTACATGAATGGAGAAAGTGAGATCATTGTTGGATTTGCTTATTATTGGGACGATAGCCATTCAACAATCGAGTTGTATTTTGTTAAGGGAGAAGATTCTTGGATCTTTAACGGTTTCATAACAAATGCCTGATTTTACGAGAGTACCGTTATTCCACCACAATCTCCTTTTCTCCGTCTCTTGATGGGAAAACCACTTTCTATTCTGTTATCCATTTAGCATTATCCATATCTAAGACTTGGTTGTCGTTGTTGATCTTTTCTCTTGCAGGGACCATAAAACTGAGGTCTTGATTCACTTTTTTTTCATTATCAGTCCGTTGTTATCCACCTGTTTATAAAATACATAAACGTAGGAAGTTTCCCCCAAAGAAGCGCTACAATGTTTTATTATTAACGTCTCCGTTTTATTTGGCGCTTCCAAATATTCAAATTTCGGCTCGTGTATTGGTATTAAATAAATTACGAATAAAAGAAATGGAATAAGGCATATAGGCAAAGTGAATATCCAGTTTCGTTTTGTTAATAATGCAATCAGACAAAGAGTTAAAATATTTAAAGCGATCGGATTAGTATGATCAGTGGATTGTAGTAAGATCAAATAATAATCCTGAATTCGCAAGATGATATAAGCGACATCAAGGATCAACAGAATAACAGCCAGGATTAGACCCACCGTTTTAGCTCCTGTATTTCTGTACTGTCCTAATAGTGAACACCTCCTAATATTTTTACGATTATGACCGTACCTTTGTTAGCTTGACGATCTCTCCGAAGCGTGGTCGGATCGGGTGCCGCTGTAAGTTAGTGTGTCTGACTAAGAGATGAGCGTGGTCGGGACGGGCGCCGTTGTAAGATAGTGTGAGTGACTTAGGGATGTACATGGTAGGGTCGGCGGCACATAGTAGCACGCTGCTACTTATTTCGTCGACCAGGTGACGAACAACCGGCACATAGTAGCACGCTGCTACTTATTTCGTCGATCAGGTGACGAACAACCGGCACATAGTAGCACGCTGCTACTTATTTCGTCGACCAGGTGACGAACAACCGGCACATAGTAGCACGCTGCTACTTAGTTTCGTCGATCAGGTGACGAACAACTGGCAAATAGCAGCACGCTGCTGTTTCGCCGGGCGCCATGACGAGTATACCTTTCCGGCCGACCGACCTTATGTTAGAGGAGATTACATTTTTTATTCTAGCGGTCTGGTCTTCTTGGCACCGAGGTCGTCGAAACGCTTGCCTCCGACCATCTTCCCATTGTTGCAGAGTTCGATTGAAAGACAAAGCGAAAACGGCCGTTCAGGATTAGGCTCCTGAACGGCCGTTTTTCATGTCTCATCTCAAGTTGATGTTTTTTGATTTTGGCTTTCCCTATTTCTCATTTCGTGTGATAGATCTTTAGTCGGCCTCCCCATCGGCAAATCTGCTCCCAACTAACTACTCTCTCCCCTCTTGCCGCTGTCATAATGACTCGCAAATTCGTCTAAAAAAGCCGAATCCTTAAGACTCGTGGCAAAAAAACATCAACCCGTCCCGCGCGCGAATTAAGCATGAAGACATATTGGAAATATCAACCATGCATATCCATAATATTGCTTGTGGATACATACTGTAGCAACATGCAACAAGATTCATAACCACTTCAAAAGAGTCGACCTAGTCCGGGAGAAACGCAACTCCCAGCAAAGGAGCGAGGGTATGAGTCTGATCATTCCCGGTGTGGAAATCAGGGTGATCCGAGAGCTGGTGCCGAGGCCGCTCGGCGCCACCGGAGTGCTCGGAATCGTCGGGTGCACGGAGATTGACCGGAGGGGTGAGACCCTTCAAGCGTTCGGATCCCTGCAAGAGTTCAGGGACAAGGAGAGGGGCTTCGGAGCGGGCAGCCTGGCGGCGATGCCGGAGGTGCAGCAGGCGTTCGCGGCGGGTCTCAATCAGGTCGTCGTGGCGAACATTCCGGATGACAAGGCCGTCAAGGCGAAGGCGGAAATCGGCGTGACGGCCGGGGCGGCTACCGCCAAGGTGGAGTTCAGCGCAAGAGCCGGCGGCGAATGGGGCAACCGGATCGCGGTGCGGGCTTTCACGACGCCCGTCGGAGACGGCGCGGACGAGCTGGTTGAGGTGCAGGTTTTTTACCCCTTCAAGAACAAGGACGACAAGCCGGCGGAGACGTTCCGGAACTTGTCCGGCCGTAATGACCATGACCGGTACTTCGTCAAAGTCATTAACGAGGAAAGCGCATTTCTTCGTGCAGCGCTCAAGCCGTTCTCGAGTCTTCCGACGAAGGTGCTTCCGACGAACAACAACCCTCAAGCGGCTCAAGTCAAGCTGACGCATGGCAGCGACCCGGAACCGGCCGATTATATCCGAGAGTTGGAGAGACTGGAGGCTTTCGCCGAAATCGACATGGTCACGGTGAGCCATCGCTATACGAACGCTGACAAGGCGACGGCCGTATACGCCGAAGTGCTCTCGCATTGCGAGCGGATGAGCAAGATCGCCCGCAACCGGATCGGCTTCGGACAGCTCGTGGAGAACGAGTCGGAGGCGAAAAAGGATCCGGATATCCGGACTGCCCAGAAGATGGCCTCGCGTCTGCCGAGCAACCGGTTCGTCTTGGTGGCGCCGAATGGTTATTTGGGATCCGTGATCGGCATGATCGCCGGCCTGCGATATTTCGAGTCGCCGACGTTCAAGACGCTGGGCGGAGTCAGCGAGCTGACGTTCGATTTTACCGACAGTAACCTGATTGCCTTGATCAGCTCCGGTGTCTGCGCCGTGGACGAATTGCCGCGCAAAGGCATCGCCGTCGTCAAGGGAATCTCGACCGACAGCGAGCAGATCAACGTCACCCGCGTAGCGGACCGTGCCGTCCGTCAAGTGCAAAATATCGCGCAAGACTTCATCGGGCTGCTGAACACCGAGGAGCAGCGCTTGGCTCTGCGGCAGCGGATCAACGAAGCGTTCACACGCATGGAAAAAGAGGGAGCGATCGTCAAGTCGACCGGCAAAAACCCTCTTCCGGCGTTCGCCGTTTCCGTGGAGTCTCTTCCGGACGATTTTGCCGCCGGCATCGTGCGAATCGACACGGCGATTCGTCCCGTTCGCGCCATCGACTACATTTACGCCACACTCAAGGTTCAAGCGTTCTAGCGTACAAGGAGGTGTGAGACTTGGCGACGATTCTTACGGCTAACCGCAGCAATGTGCTCGTCAACGGCAAGGCGCTCGAAGGACTTCAAGAGATCGCCTTCCAGACCGTGAAGTCCTATTCGGACGTTTCGGCGATCGGGACGGACGAGCGGGTCGGAATCGTGTACGGCATGACCAAGATTAACGGCACTTTGCGGGTGCGATCCGCCAGCGACGAGCTGGAGCAGCTCCTTGTCTCGAAGGGCTCGTTCCAGATCATGGCCTCGATCAAATACGATACGCCCGAAGGCGAAGGGACGAAGCTGATCACCCTGGACGAGTGCCAGCTGCACGGCAAGAGCTTCGGCTTGTCCGCCGGCGGCGTCGTCGAGGTCATCTATCAGTTCTCGTCGACGCGGGAGCAGTAAGTCATGCGGCAGTTCGAAAATGATGCGCCGGTTCTCTCCCGGACCGAGGTGGAAGCGGACGGCCGAATCTTCATCGTCGAGGCTCCACGATGGACGGAATGGCAGGCGGCGTTGGATCGGGCTTCTTCGGACCGGCAAGGACCGGCGGATCCGCGGCTTCTGCTCGAGGAATGCTTGTTGGTCTGCGTGCGCGCGGCTGAGGGCAGTGCGATTACCCGCAAGGACCTTCGAGAGCTGCCTGCCCCGGATGGCGACAAGCTGTTGGCTGCTGCGCTGGCGATGATCGCCGGGCAGCGGGAGGCGCTTCGGCTGTCTGTGGAGCCGTGTGGCCGGGGGACGAAGATCCGAGCGGACGGAATGAGGCTTCTGCTCAAGCCGTGGACGTTCGGGGAGCGGAACGACGCGCTGCGCAGATCGCTGCAGCTGCAAGAAGGCCGGGTCCGGCTGGATCTCGGCCTGTACGAGAAACTCATGATTGCCGCCTGCGTCACGTGGGAAGATGGCGGAGAAGGCGCAGATCCGGCGGAATGGCCGGTTCCCCTCGGAGAGACCGTCATGCGCGAGCTGGACCGGTTGAACGGGGTCGACCCCGATTACGAGGATACGGCGGCGGCTTGCCTGCGGTCGGGCATCGACCATCCTGACTTGGCTATGATCCGGCTGTGCCGCGCTTTCCGCTGGAGTCCGGAGCAGATCGAGCCGATGAACGCCCGGATGGGCGAGAGCTTGCTGGCCGGCTTGCGGGTATTGGAACGCCAAGCCGCGGCGGCTGCTCATTCGGAAGGCACAGGCGTCAATAGCCTGCCGTCATCGTCGTCGGATACGGGGGTGACACGGATTGTTATCCTCGAAGAATGAATTTCCGCATTTGGGCGAGGAGCTGCGGCGGTTTTTCGAATGGACGATGCCGAGTGCGGAGGAACGAAGGCTTAAGGCGGTTCGGCTGCTCGGGCGCGGCGGAACGCGGAACCAGGAGGAGCACGGACCCGACGTCGAGCCGCAGCCGCTTGAGCTTGCGGTCGAACTGGAGCCGCCGGCTTCGAACGGGCCGGTCGAGAAGCTGGTTGAAACCGCCGGAAGGAGAGCGCGGCGAAGCGAGCGCATCGTCCGCGGTCACGTCGGTTCGGCGAGGCGGGTTGGCGGTCACGGCGAGACGTTGCCCGCGGACATGAATCCGGGATACGGCTTCCTCCGGTCCCCGGTTGCCGAGCGAGAGCAGGTTAGGTCAGCGATGGACGGGACGCTGCTCGCGGAAACGACGGGTGCGGACGGTTTTAAGGCAGACCTTCCCTCGTCGCGTGATGGGCAGGCGACCGGCAGGGAAGGCGCTTGGACGAATAGCGCGGTCCCGGGAGCGGGAGCTGCCTTTGCGGCACAGTCGTTGGCGGCGATGAGCCGTCATTCGGACCCGCGCGTATTCACGGCGCCCGCTCGTGAGGAAGGCGCTCCTCGGTTATCCGGACTGCCGGGACGGATCGAAAGCTTTACGACGCAACCGGCTGCGCCGTTCGGACCGACATCCGCGTATTTACGCGAGCTCGCCGGTCACGATGATCGGCGGCCTTCGTTAGGGGCGCAGGCTAGTTGGCGGACGCCGAAGGGCGATGGGGAATGGCACGGGCAGGCGAGCCCACCTGCTATCCCTTTTCATCGGTCGGCCGATATCGATAACGAACGGCCGATGTCGCCGCGGAGCGAATCCCGGCATGAGCCCGCCTTGAACGTCTCGATTCCGGACGCGGCCTTCCTGTCGGAAGGGCAAGCGGCATGGTCCACCTCCTCGGCAGCGTACGATGCCGATGGCCGAATGCGATCGGCGGTGCCGGAGCGATCCGGACCGGGCTTATCGGACCTGCTGGAGGAGACGCGGCTGCGCGAGTTGCTCGCGGACATCCTGCGGACTGATGCGTTAAGACACGGCTTGGTGCTGAAGGAGCGGTAAGCGATGGCGGAAGCGGTTGTAATCGGCGATCTGGAGCTCGATCTCGTGACCGGCATCGTCATCGACGAGAGCCGCAAGCTCGTCGTTCATGGCTGGCCTGGAGAAGACGGCGACCTCGTGCAGGATATGGGGATGGCTGCCGCCCGCATTCGCTTGACCGGCGTCGCGGTGGGCGAAGAAGCCGACGGCCGGCTCGAGCAGCTGCGCATGGCCATGCAGTCCGGCGAGCCGCAGGATTTCGCGGCCAGCGCGGCGGTCGCCTCGAACATCGAGCAGGTGATGGTCGTTGCGCTCCGGGTGCTCCAGCCTCCGGGCCGCGTCCACTATTACGAGTACCAGCTGGAGCTTATTCGTTACGTGCCGCCCCCGCCGCCGATTTCGGGCTTCGACGCCGGAGCGCTGGAGGACATCGCTTCGGCGGTCGACGCCGCGGCATCAGCAGCCATGGGAGAAGCGGCGGCGCTTCTAGGCACGCTCGAAGGGGCGGCCGCCGCCATCGAGCAAGGAATGGACGCCGTCAAGGACGCGGCCGCCTTGGCGGAGAATGCCTTGGAATTGGCCCAAGGCCTGAAAGGACTCGAAGAATTGTTAAGCGCTGCCGGCAGCGTCATTAAAGCGTACACCGGCTAAAACAAAAGGAGGAGTTATTAATATGGCAGATCGTACGGCGACGAAAAACGCACTCCCGGACAAGCTGAAGGATGTAAACGCGGCTCTTGTGCATATGAACGAGGTTATCACGGGCGGCGCATTCGACGAGAACCAAATCTGGGGAAGCAACGCGGTGGCAGATATTCCAGGCTATATGAGAGGTCTGACAGTCTACGCCGATCTGAAAACGACGATCGGTGCACTTCTCAAAGACGTGCCGACCGGTGCGGTCTCGCAAGCGATCACAACCGCAATGACTGGGTTGGAGAAAGTCCTCCAGGAAATTCAGAAGCAGGCCGACGAACTCGGCGTGCAGTCCCGGCTCGACGCGTTCAAGCGCTTGAACGGCGCCCATTCGTCAGATCCCGCCTATGACTTTCAGCCTGCGGCTGCCGGCAACTTCGGGTTTATCCCTGCGATCGCCGGCGTCGTCGGGGCCGTTACGGGATCCACGCCCCAGACGGACGAGATCATGGGACCCCTGAATAAAATCGCCGATCTTGCCGCACTTGGAGAGGGTATCGTGGACTTCACGGCTTTCGCGGCAGCATCGATCGAATTGCTCGGAAGAACCTTGAAAACGGTTTAAAGGAAGTGCGAGATGCGCCCGATCGTACACGTCAGGAGCTTGGCCGGGCTTCCGGGCGCTCCGCCGTTGCCGCTCTCGTACCTCAGGATGTGCCGTTCCGCGGCCTGGCCGGCCGGCCAAGCCGAATTGGAATGCTCGTCCGCTGCGGAACCGCCCGCCGCAGGCGATAAGGTGCTGATCGAAGGCGGCTCCGGCGCGGGACCGGTCCGCCGGCTTTTTACCGGGCGGGTGCTGCGTTCGCGGCAATGGCCGGATGGGACCCGGCTGATCGTCGAAGAAGCGACGGGGCCGCTCACGCGGCTGCGGATCGACGAGTCGATCGCGTCCGGCAACGCACGGCAAGCGATAACCGAGCTTTGTAAAAAAGCGGGGGTCGAGGCTTCCGTGGAAGGTCCCGGTGCCTTGCTGCCGTCTTACGCCATGATGAGCAATCAGAGCGCGATGGACCACATTCTCCGTCTGGCGCGGATGTCGGGCATGATGGCGGGCACGGATGTCGAAGGCAAGCTTCGCGTGAGGATGCCGCTGCCGGTGCCCGGCGGCGTCATCCTCCGTCCCCAGGATTCCGTCATCGGATTCCGCGCGGACGACGATCCGGATGAGCCGGCCGGCGGGGCGGTGTCCGGCGACGGCGCGCTCGGCCTGCGCGGCAGCGACGCGCATTCGTGGGTGCTTCAATCCTTGTCGGGGATCACGGCAGGCGACGCCAAGCCGCCCGTGCACATGCCCGGGATCAAGACGGCGGCGGACGCGGCCCAAGCTTTTGCCTACGAGAAGATGCGGCTGGCAGAAGCCCGGAAGCGGCGGACGTTGACGATAGCCGCTGCTCCCCCGGCTGATCTCGGGGAAGTCATTCTCCTCTCCGGTTTCGGCGAGGGGGACGGCCCGGCGAGGGTCGTCGGCGTCGAGCTGCGATGGGGCGCCGCGACAGGCCTGGTATCCAGGCTTGATCTTCACGGAATCGGAGGGTAAGCGGTGTCGGACATCGTAGGCTTGCTTCGGGAACTGATTCGCGACGAGTTGGCGCGGCAGATCCCGAGCCATATTGGGGTCGTGGAAGCCGTCAAAGGGCATTCCGGTCCCTCGGACAACGAAAATTACGGCTGCGACGTTCGTCTGCGCGGGCGCGACCTGGTGCTGACTGGGGTTCCGATCGGAACCGATCATCTGGGCACGGTCGCGCCTCCGGCCATCGGCGACGTCGTGCTGGTGCACTTCGCCGGCGGCGATCCCGATCAGCCGATCGTGGGCGGCCGCCTTTATAGCGACGCGCTGCGTCCGCCTTCGTACGAGCAAGGCCAATTGATCACCTTCCTCCCGCCCGATGCCGGGGAATCCGACCGGATCGAGGTTGCGGCCAAAGGCGGCAAGAACGGCTCCCGGTACTGGACGGTCCGGCTGCCTTCCGATGTGACGCTGACGGTGACCGACAAAAAGGTGGAAGCAACCGTCGGTCCGCTATCCCTGACGATCGATTCCGACGCGGGGGAAGCGACGCTCAAGACGTCCGGCGCGACGATCGCGGCCACGGACGGCGGAGACGTCACGGTCAATGGAAACGGCAACCTGTCCTTTTCCGCCTCGGGCAACGTGGAGATCAAGGCCGGCGGCACGCTGAAGCTGAACGCCAATGGCATCGCCGAATTGAAAGGTTCGCTCGTGAACCTGAACTGACATCTGCGAGCGAATTCGGAAAGGAGAGAAGGAAGATGGGAATGCCGGCCGCCAAGCAAAACGATCAAGTCGCGGCTACCGACACCCATATCGTGCTCATTCCTCCTTTCAGCACGCCCTTGCCTCTGCCGCACCCTTTCATGGGCATGCTGACCGGCGGGCTGTCGGGTAACGTCAACATCGGGGGGGTGCCCGCGGCGATGCTGGGCTCGACGGCGGACAACATGCCCCCGCACATCCCGCAAGGCGGGCCTTTTCAGAAGCCCCCTGCCAACAAAGGACGAATCATGGCAGGCAGCGGCTCGGTGTTCATCAACGGGATGCCTGCCGCCAGGCAAGGCGATACCGCGTTGACGTGCAACGATCCGGCGGATCTTCCGGTCGGGACCGTCATTGCCGCCGGCACTGTGATGATCGGATAACCGTCAATACCATAGGGACATTTGAGGTGTGAAAATGGACAGAACGGGCTTCGGCACCGACATACAGCTCTCACACCGCCTGACGCTGGGAAGCGCGCTCTACGTGCAGCCGCACGGGGGTGACTTCGGAACCGTTGCCGAACTAGACAACTTGGAGCAGGCGCTATGGATGAGACTCGGCGTTCCGATGGGCGACTTGACCCATCTCGGCCATCCGGATTACGGCAGCAGGCTTCATCTGCTCATCGGAAGGCTGGCGACGCCCGAGACGATCGCCTTGGCGCGGGCTTATATTCGGGAAGCATTGCGCCGGGAGCCCCGCGTCGCCGAAGTGAGCCGCCTCGAGATTGAGGCCGATCCCACGGCTCCCGGCACGCTGATGATCGCGATTTCCGTTCGGCCGGCAGGTCAGAACGATCCGATCGCGATGTCCGCGAATTTCGCCCTTGATCCGGGGCAGACGGAGGCGATACCGGATGCAGCCGCCTTTAGATAAACGAACGTATGAGACGATCGTAGACGATCTGGTTCGGCGACTGAAGAACGGCGGCGTTCTGACGGACGTGAATCCGGGAAGCGTCGTCCGCACCTTGGCGGAAGCGTTCGCCCTGGAGATGGCGGAAGCATACGCAAGGCTTCAGAAGATTTACGAATGGGGTTATATCGACACGGCAGAGGGCGAAGCGCTGGACCACTTGGTCGCCATTCTAGGGCAGCAACGGATCGAAGGCATGCAAGCGATCGGCGAAGCCGTGTTCGAGCGGGACCCCCGCGTCCGCGGACGCATCGTGATCCCGAAAGACACCGAGCTTCTAATCGAGACGAAGCGCCGCAAAGCATTGACCTACCGAACTTCGCAGAACGCCGAGCTTCAGGCAGGCCAGTCCGTCGTCACCGTTCCGATCGCTTGCGACGTTCCCCCCGGCGAGCCGGTCGAATCCGTGCTGCTGAGCAAGGACGATCTGGAGCAGACGACCCAGATCTCCTCACTCGCGGGCATTGCCTCCGTCGTCATTCCCCGCTCGACGAATCCCCGGGGATACCAGGAGACGGACGCCGACTTGCGCAAGCGGGTAAAAGGATTGATCAACGCGGCTGGCGGAGGGACCTATAAGGCGATTGAGCGGGCGATACTGGCGACAGGCAAAGTGAGCAGCGTCGTTTTCCGCGATTCGAACAGCGCCGGCTTCCCGGTCCTGCATCCCGGGGAACTGGAAGTGGCGGTGGACGTGACGGACGGCGACCTGAGCAACACGGAGACCTACGAAGCCGTCCGGAGCGCGATCGACGCGTCGAAAGGGCCGGGCATCTGGGTCAAGGTTCGGGGAATCTCGGAAACGCCGATGTCGTTCAGCTTGAAGCTGAAGCTGGTGTCGTCCAATATCTCCCCGGAGAAAAGGGAAACGATACGCCGGGCCGTCCAAGATGCCGTCGCCGACGCAGCCGGTACGCTGGCGATCGGCAAGAAGCTGCTGTGGAACCCGATGCTGGCCAAGATGCTGAACATCGACGGGGTGCTCGACATCGCCGAAGGTTCCGAGGTCCGCCTCTTGGAGAACAATGTGTCGACCCCTTATCCGGCGAGGGGCGAAATCCCGAACCGGGACATGAAGGAGCTCGAGAGGCTCGTGCTCGATCGGACCGGGCCGCCTGTGGCCGTCGCCTTCGAAGGAGAATCGACGCTGCTCGTGCGGCTGATCGTCGAGTTTGCCGCGGGAGTGACCGTATCCGATCGGCCGAAAGAGTCCGTCAGGTCGGCTGTATCCCGCGCGATCGAGAACTGGCTGAGGGAGAAAAACGCGGCCGGCGGTAACCGCGAATTGTCCTGGAAAGAGGCGGCCGATGTCGCCCAAGGGGTGCCGGACGGCAATAAAATCCCCCGCGCCGGCATCAAGCTCGAGATCAAGGGCAGCTTCACCGGAGGGGAAGTGACCTTGAAAGACGGGCAGGTGTTCAAACTCGGCCCGGACGACGTACTTCAGCCTGATCCGCAAGGCCCGTCATGGAGGGATCCGACATGACGGATAAGTCGGAAGAACGCGTCTTCCGGAACCTTCCCAGCTCCTACCGCCGGGCGGGCGAAGAGAGTGCGGCATTCATCTTCACCCGGTCTCTGTCGTCTGCGCTTGGCGAATTGGAGCGGACCGCGCTCCAGGTGATGAACTCCCGGTTCCTGGAGCATCTGAACGACCTCGGCGATGCCGAACGGCTTGCCGCTTTGTTCGAGCTGGCGCCGTGGCCGGAAGAAGAGCTCGAGGCCTTTCGCGCCCGCGTCCGGCTGCTCGCCCGCCTCTATCTGCAAGGGGCGGCGACAGCGGGCGGCATGCTGGAGCTATTTGGAGCGGCGTACGGTCTTCATCTGCTCGGGAAGCGGCCGCCGTCCGCAGGCGATCGTTACGCCACGACCGGCGATTATAGCCGAGGGACCTCGGATCAGAAGCCTTGGATTTCCGCCAAGGTCGTCGACCTGCCATTGACGACTCGCTATGTAAACGCGAACGCGCCGGATTATAAGTGGATTGTCGAGAACAACATGTATGGCGAGCTGCCCTCGATCGACGAGAAAGGCCGATATATCGAAGGCACGGGGCCGGACCCGATCATCGATATCAAGGCCGGGAGCCACCCCGTCGTGCTTCCGGTCGTCGTGAATCAAGATTTGCGGCGGCTGGTGCTTGTCAACCGGTTTATTCCCCCCGGGGCTACGCTCCGGGTCGATTTGAATGAATACAAGGTCATGGACTTAGCAGGACCCTCGACTCTGCCGGGGCCTCTTCTCCATGAAGGCCAGCCCGCGCCGAACCTCCTATACGGGACGGGGGGGCTGACCGGGGACGGGGAGGCGGAGCTGCTGAGCGGCGAAGCGGCCAAGCCGTTTCACGTGCTCAAGTGGCATACAGAGCACCGCCGCGATGCTGACATGCCTCAAGTGCCTGGACCTCCCGGCTCGCTGCGCCCCGTACCGGACGACGGCATTCCGTGGCCACCACTGGTGACGATCGGGACTTCGCGCTGGCGACTGATGCGCGGCATAAAGATGGACGGTGTGGCACCGGAACTGGCTGAAGCGTTGGAGCATTCAACACTGCGCGTCATGCCCCAGAACGCGGCATCAGGGCCTGCCGAGCTCACCTTCTGGTGGATCGGCCGCCGTCTGGCCACGTTCACCGTCCAATTCGACGAGAAGCTGCTCTGGGACGCGGAGGGAGCGGACCCGAAGGAGAAGGATCGGCTGAAGCAATGGAAGGACCGCCGCAAAATATGGTTCCGCGAGCAGATCGAACGGCTGAAGCTGGCGGGGGTCCTTTACGTAGACCAAGACGATCTCGGGAAGATGGTCATGCCTTCGCCCCCGAAAGAGCAGTCTCCCAACCTTTCCTTGTGGGAGACGATCCGGCCGGCGGACAAGCTCGAAACAGCCGTGAAAGGCGGAAACCGCAAAGCCGCCTTGTCCGAGACGCTGCTGCCCGTGGATTCGGTTATGATCAAAGTCGGCAAGCCCGTTCTCATGACGGATGCCGTGCGCCTGTCGGATGAGGTTGCGGTGGAAGTAACCGGACCGATCCTGGTCGATCTGGCCGAAAAGCTGTTATTGACCGATGAAGCCGCCATACAGGCCGTGGACGTCGAGATCGAACCTGCCCATCTCGAACTGGCGGAGAAGCTGCTGTTGGCAGATTCCGTTACCGCACAGGTCGTGGACGTCGAGATCGAACCTGCCCATCTCGAGCTGGCGGAAAAGCTGCTGTTGGCGGATTCCGTTACGTCGCAGATCGTGGACGTCGAGATCGAACCCGCCCATCTCGAGCTGGCAGAGAAGCTGCTGCCGAGGGACGAGGTCATGGTGAACGTGACAAATCTCGGGGATGGGAATCCGACAATCGCCGATCCGTTTATCGAAAAGCTGATTTTGCATGACCAGGTCGAACTCGCAATCAAAGACGAAAGATAGAAGGGAGCTGTCGTGATGACGCAAGATGCGATTGGGATTCGAGGCAAAGTGGTGATCGAGGTTTTCGATCCGGGCAACGAGCTCGTCTCGCGCACCGTAGCTTTCAATACCGTGGTCGACGGCGGACGCGCCTTGATCGCCAAGCTGATGTCGGGTGAAGCGAAGGAACCTTCCTTCGCCATCGTCGCCGGCATTAGCGAGAAGGAGAATTCTCCGGATCTGACCGAGCTGTACGAGCCGGACGGAATCGAGCCTCTCAGAGTCGAGCGGGTCAAGTCAGACAGCGGGAACGTCGTGCTGTCGGGAAGTTTCAAGGAGGCGGACAAGGATCGGCAGATCCGGGAGGCGGGGCTGGAGCTCATCTGCCTCGTGGACGGCACGGAATTCAAGACGCTCTACAATCGGGTGCGGCTTAAGGAAGCCACTCCGGTTCGCAAAGGTCAAGTGCTCTCCATGAACTGGATGCTTTCGTTCGCCCAGGCTACGGAATAAGCGCGGCAACGCAGCTGAGAGGAGGCACGGTCGATGAGCGACACGCTGCCGGCCGGGGCGAAAATCCCGGTCTCGTTCCAACCCGGCCAGCCGCTGACCGCCGAGGAGTTGAACCTCGCGCAGACGCAATTGCTGAGCCGTATTTTGAACCATACGCACGCAGGGGACCTGGAAGGGAAGCGAATCGGATCGGAAGCCATTGCCGACAAAGCGGTCAAAGGCATCCACATCGCCCCGAACGCGATCGGCAAAGGCCATCTCGAGTCCGGCTCCGTCGGGGAGAGCGAGATCCGCGGCAAGGAAATCCGGTCCAAGCATTTATCGGAAGATTCCGTAACGACCGCCGCGATCAAGAACGGCAACGTCACGCAGGATAAGCTGTCCGATGAGGTCAAAGCGCTGCTGAACGCGCCGCGAGAAGGACCGACGACTTATTGCTACTGCACCTACGTGGAAGGAAGTCTGGCTTTTCCGGTCGATACGGGCAATTGGTACAAATGGCTGACGGAAGACGTCGCGCCGATCCGCGAATACGGACTGGACGTCAAGCGGCTGCGGGACGACGGGGGATATCAGATCATCGATACGATCAGCACTCCGGTACTTACGAAATCGCAGCCGCTCAAGACGATGTCCTTGAACACGAGGGTCATGGGGACGGCCAGTGCCGGTTCCGTGCCCGAAGAAGGACCGGAAGAGGCGGGAATGGCGAAGATGAGCTTCATGGCGGCCGAAACCAAGAAGGAAGCGGGATTGTCGCAGCTTCAGGCAGGCACGGATATGCCGCTCGCCTTGAATTTCGGGACATCCGCCAATCTGCTCGAGCGCAGCCGCGTCTCGATGGAGATCAATCCCGCCGCGCTGCACGTCGGAGATTTGGCAAAGGACACCATTGTCTTGAATCCGGGTACCGGGGGCAACGTGGCGTTCAACGACAAAAAGGAGCAGATCGTGTTCCAGCCCGGCATCGAACCGAGCGCCGACACGGTCAAGACGATCGATAGAATGCTCTACAACTACGGCATAGAAAACGTCTCCGCCGCCGCCCTCTTGAACGTGGGCAAGGACAAAGTGTTCGATTTTCTCAACAATCCGCATTTGCTTCCGGCGGGCTATTGGACCGGAACGAGCCGCAACGTGGAGTCCGTCATCCGCATGAAGGACGCGAAAGGGCGCCCATGCGTCCGGGTTACGTTCTCCAATCCCTACAGCAGCCCTTCGGTCTACGTCGTCTCGATCACGCCGGAGTCGAGGGACATTCCGAAACCGCTGATCCCGATGGTATTGAATCGCAGTGAGAGCTACGTGGAATTTACTTTCATGACAATGGACAGCAAGCTCGAGGACATAGCGAACTTTAACTTGGTCATCCACGGGGAGTTGGCGGTACCATGATCCGGGCGATGGAGGAGCATTTGCTGGCCTGGATGAAGGGGCAGCTGGATTCGTTGAAGGATCAGTGCGGGCTGTACGGGCCGGTTCGGACTTTCGCGGGCGCCGCGGATCTTCCGGGAGAAGCCGCGCTCGGCGCCGGCGAGGTGGGACTAGCCCTTCGCGCGGAGGGGCTGACTCCGCTTCGGGAAAATCGGGATCTGGGGCCGGCGCCGGTCACGCAAGGGGCTTCGCTGCAGATGGACGTGCGGATGAAGCTTCGCGTGGTCGGCGAGGAGAACGTGCTCGGCGCGGCCGCCGGCCGCGAAGTCGCGCCTTCGGAAGCGCACCTTCATCGGGTGGATCTGGCGGCAATGACCCTGCTCTCCCTGCTTCGCGAACGACCGGGTCCGGCCCCGGATATCGGCGCGATGCCTGCGTTGGTCGATGCGCAGGGACGCCGCCCGGCCGGCGGGACTTCAGCGGCGCAGGGCACCAGGAAAGCGCAGCTGAGCTGGATCTCGGTAGAGCCGGGCGAAGCGGCGATCGAGCCGACGAACGGCCAAGGGCTGCGGCAGTGGGACATTCCGCTTGCGGCCGTCTGCACGTTCCGGCTCAGCCCGGCTGCGTTGAACGGTGGACGCGTATTGCAGATCGAGCATCAGTTGGACGCCGACAACGTACCGGTCCACACGACGACCTACGCTCTGGCGGAATCCCTCCCGCTGGACTATTTTGCCGACTTGTCCGGCCCTGCAGTCGCGGAACTGGGCGAGTACGGCTTATTGGCGCTTGGCGACCTGGAACGGCTCGGCTCAGCAAGGATGGCCGAGATCGCCGCCAAGCTTCGCACCGCCGGGGAAGCCGAGCGGATCAGACTCGTGCAATTAACGGATATGGCGATTTTCCGGAGGAGGGCGGCATCGATCATGATGCCCTATCGGTTGGATCCGGAGCTTTCCGCTTTGCCGGCCAAAGCGCTTCTAACGCCCGAAGCGGCGGAGCAAGCCCTGTTGAACGAGGCGTTGCGCTCCCAGAGCCTGTCCGAGCGAATCGCGATGCTCGCCCTCCCGGTCGCTGCGCTGCTGAAGCCGGAGCGAAGGGAGACAGTGCCTTTCGGAGTGATTATGACGGCATGAACGAAGATCGAGGTGACGGCCGATGGCAGGCAATCAAGCTTCCTCCGTTAAAAAGGATAAATCCGTTCTGGACAACGAACAGCAATACGGGATCATCGAAGGCATCCTCCAAGTTACAGACCCCATTGCGTATTCCCTCGCGCATCAAGAAGAACTATGGAATGATACGCCCAGTCGGGTAACGGCTGCCGATCTGAACCTGGACGCGCCGCAAACCGTATTCCAAGGCATGACCTTAAAGGCGAATTTGCCGTCCGTTCTCACCTTGCAAGGCTCGAGCGACCTGTATTTCAGCTCCTTCTCGGTTGCGGTAACCGCCAGGAAACTGGAAAGGAACATGGCGGAATCTTACTGGGGCTCCGTTCGATCGGGTGATAGCGACAAAGGAGACCAGCAGGTAACGGAGATTCTTCTGCCGTCCTTGACGCCTATCGATGTATTGGCCATTCGAACGGCGAAGAAAGGCCAAACGGCGGTTTTCGAGAAAAAAGAAAACGGGTATTATTCTTCGGAACTCAACGTACCCGCCAATCTGTCCGAAAAGAAAGACTACTTCGGCTATAAGCAGGTCGGCTGGCGAACGGATTCCGTCCGGGTGTCCAAACCGAAGACGGGCAGCATGAAGATGCTGCTCCGGTCCCCAAGCTTGCCTGCCCGCATCGGGATCGCGATCGTGGACGACAGCCCGGTTCAGGTCATTCCGTCGGAAATGACCGAAGACGGAACGGTCGTCTCACGCGATTTGGCGGGCCAGATATACGCCGCATGGCAGCGGGCGAAACCATCGGCTGACGGATTCGTACGCGTCCAGTTGAAATTAACATCCATGACCGACGGCTTGGCGGACATCGAAATCAAAGGCGTCTGGGGCCGATATCAATCGAGTGCACCGATATCTATTCCTCTCAACCCCTTTCATCCGGCACGAGTGCCCGTCCCATGGCCGTTCAAGAAACAAATCGCAGACGTGCGGCTTGCGGTGTCGGGGAAACTGGCTGGCGGCATACGTCGGAATTTGGTAGATGCCCCGGGGGACTTCTGCGTCAGAACGGGAGAAAAGCTGGAGGTCGCCCAGTCTTTCTTGCTTGCCGAAGGACCGGAAATCACGGAATTGCGGCAGGTGTCGGCCGTTTGGCTTTGCTTGCCCTCGGTACCGACAACCGAAGAGAAAATCGAGCTTCGGATCGCGAAGGCCGTCGGTAATCCCTTGGCCCCAAGCGACGAGCTGATCGCCCGGGCGGTAACGGCGCTGCCCGCGGATTCGGCGTCCTATATTCTGAAGGAAGGAGTCTTCTGGTTCCGAGCGGCGTTCGATCCGCCGGCTTACTTGGACGGGGCGCTCATGACGCAGTCGTTGTTCGTCGTCGCTGCAGGACGAGCAGAAGGAACGCTTCTCTGCCACATGGGAGCGGGGGAAAGCGCGGCCGGACGGGTTCCTGCGAGAGCGGGAGAGACGGGAGCATCGCTTTTTCGGAATTTGGCCCGTTCAAGTACATGGGAGCAGCAGAACTTCAATCGTCAAGCATCATTCTGGGTCATGGACCTGGAACTCGTCCCGTTGCCCGAAGAGTACGGCGCGGCCGTGCGGATCTCCCCCAGTCATCAGCCGGGATTGGAGCGGAAGGCTTTCTTCACCGGTCCTGCCGCAACGGCGCCGGATCTGGAATGGCCTCATCTGCCGGTACCTCCGGTCGGGCAGGAATTCGCTTTTGTTGTGACTTCCTCCATGAAAGGCAGTCTTACGGCGGAAGTTAAGCTGTACCATCCCATTAAGCAGTAGTAGTTGTAAACACGAACGAATAGCCGCAGCAAGCATAGAAGGCATCCCCTGAAGCTGGTTACCCCGCTTCAGGGGATGCCTTCTTTTTGAACACCATTTACAAAACGCAGTGAAACGATTTTCTCACGACTCGTTCCGGCGATTTATCGAGGTAAAGCACGATGGAGCCGTCTTCTTCTTGCACGTCATACTTGATCATGGAGACGCTGGGCGAAAAGACGGCTTTTCCCGTCTGCAAATTAAACTCCCAACCATGAAGCGGGCAGCGGATGATTTCATTGTGCTGACCGTATACGTACTGATGGGGATCTGACGGCAGCATCGTGCCGGTCACTGAACCGTAAATCATCTGAACTCCTTGATGGGGACAGGCGTTGCGAAACGCGTAACATTTGCCTTCCGCACGAATGATTCCGATTTCCGAACCGTTAACTTCAATGAGCAGACGCTGCCCTTCCTGAAGATCGGAAGAGGGGCTGACGACCAGCCGGTGTTTGATCTTGGAGCTCATGATCGCTCTCCCGCCTCTCCAAACCGGAATGAACGAAGAGGATTTTCATAGTAAATTTTCCGTTTCAAATCTTCGGGGAAATGCAGAAACGCACGGTCGAGTTCGTCTCCGTCCCAATGCGGATAATCGCTGCAGAAGAGCAGCAAGTCCTCTGCCTGGATCATCTGAATCAGCTCGACCAAATCTTTCGGACGGTTGGGTTCCTCGATCGGCTGCGTGCCGAATCGGATATTGCTTCTTATATATTCGCTGGGAAGCCTTTTCACCCAAGGGACTTCATGACGCAGGGCCTTCCAGTTCTTGTCCATCCGCCACATGACAGCGGCGACCCAGGAGAACCCGTATTCGAGGAAGTTCACTCTCAGGTTCGGAAAGCGTTCGAAAACCCCGTCGCAAACCAGACTAATCACATTACGTTGTCCAATTAGACCCAGCGACGTGTGCCACTCCATGTAAGTGGAGGCTGGCCCCACGCCAAATTGGGCCGCATACTCTCCTGTTCCTTCCGTATCGGGATGCAGCATGATCGGAAGATTATAGGCTTCAGCAATTTCGTATATGGGCCAATAATGCCGTTTTCCAAGAGGAATGTTTACGCAATGCATGTTGATACCGACAATCTCCGGCCGTTTGCCGATCCGTTCGATTTCTTTGACTGCGAGTTCCGGATCAAGCGGTGTGACCTCCATGGTCATCCGGTAACGGGTATCGCTTTTTACCCATTTTTCATAGAGCCAGTCATTGACCGCGGACGTATATTTCGCTGCTACTTCTACGTTATGGAAAGCCGACATCGTACCGTGACCGATATTCAGAATTCCGTATTTCGTGCCTAACCGATCGAACAAGTCCTTGGCAAGGAATTGCGGATCCGAACCCGGCAAACCTCCTGCAGGCGTAAACGCATCCGCTCGTAAAGGAACGGGCAGCGGATTGGCGTAATTAGATGCCGGGAAGCGAAAAGAACCGCTGTTTTGCTTGTCCAAGGCTCCCTTAGAAAATTTGCCGATGTTCATGTACTGTTGGATCGATTCGTCCAAGTAGGGAATCAATTCATTGAAATCGGTCAATACGGGGTGCACATCGCAATCAATAATGTCATGCTGTTCATTCTTCGCTGCCATGGCTTTTCTCCTTCTAGAGTTTTAATCATATTAAATCCATTAGGATAATCGGTCAATATCGGCTGCCCCTTACAGGCAGAATAAATCGACGTCCGAGTGGCAAACATTATAAAAGTTGGAGGGTACATTTTCAGGGGCTGTTGTCCCTGTAAAAGGGGAACCACTGATTGTCCGAAGTGATACTTGACCGTATAATTCTCATATCCGTTAACCTAATTTCTGCACTGTTGCTCATATTTACGGTTCGCAAGGACAAACTTCGCGAGGCATCGGTGATCTTCTTCTTCTTACAGACGATCACTTGGAGCGTTGGACTGCTTGTTGTGGAGTTGGGGCTTATTCAGTACCCGGTCCGCGAGTTTATCAAAGCTGACGCTACAAGCTTTTCGTTCGAATATTTCATCTATCCAGCTTTGTGTGTCGTTTATAATTTGAAGTTTCCGGCAGGGAACAGGTGGATGAAAGCAGGTTGGATTATCGGATTCCCTACTGTTATGACGATTATAGAAGTCATCATTGAACGTAATACCAAATTGATCGACTATCTGAATTGGAATTCGTATTGGTCGTGGATCACCTTGTTTTTGACTTTCTTGATTTCCAGGGTCTATTTTCTTTGGGTATACAGAAAAAGTGGAAAAGGATACAGCTGGTAACTTGGGGTGGGAAAAATGGCACTGGCGATATTCGTATTCATCACATGGTGTGTAATGATTATCTTTTCGCTTATTCCCAAGAAAATGTCCGAATTGGATATGGTGTTTTTGTACTTTATAAATACAATTTTTGAGCTCAGCATCTTTACGGTTGTTCATTTAAATCTCCATTGGATCGAAGTGAACAGAAGTGTTGAGAAATCAATGGCGGATCTGGTGTACCGTTTAATTATGATTCCGCTGGTTCTCATCATTTCGTCCAATATTTTGTTATATCCGTGGAAATATTTAAAATGGGCCATGGCTCTCGTGATCCTGCTCTCGTTAATTGCGATGCATGGGTTAGAAGAACGACTCGGCATCATGAAAACTCCACATTGGAACATGTTACAATCCGTCGTAATGTTTAGCGGGTACATCTTGTTTTCGAGAATCATGACGTGGTTCATTCTCCGTGTGGACCGGAAAGAAGTGCAGGCGCCATGATCGTTTACGACAACCGGTTCAATACGAACGAATGGTTTATTATTGGCGGTTTATGTGTGGGAATGGCCTTGGTCATCTTCTTGCCGAAGCGGTTTCCAACAAAAAACACGATCGTTTATTTTATGTGCGGCGTTTACAGCGGTTTTTTCTTTGACCATTCCCTAAGTGTTGAACCTGTCAGTTATTACGATGTAAACGATAAATCCGCGTTTCAGTTTATGGATTTTTTATCGTACTTGTCTTATGGACCTATGAGCTACTTGTTTTTTTATATCTACGATCGTATCCGGCCCAAACCTTCCCATATTCCTCTTTATATACTCATCTGGTCTTTGACAGCTGTGGGATTGGAATGGTTGGCTGTCCGTACGGGTGTATTCCACTATCTGCACGGATATAAACTAGCTTATTCGTTTCCAATTTACTTGATTGTTCAATCGTGTTGGATCGCCTTTTTTCATCGATACCATAATGTCCGCTCGAATGAGCGGGATGAAGCCGCAAGATAGCGGCTTTTTTTATTTTAAGCATGATAGACCAAACAACAAATTGACGAATGATGAGATACAGGATATGATGATTTAGTATTTTAGTAAATTAGTAAATTAGTAAACGGAGAGAAGCGAAAAAATGAAAATACCGACAACGTTAAAACATAAACCGGTTGTGGTGTCAGAAAATTATGAACAGGTGGATGGCCGATATGCCGGCAGCTCGGATGCCAAAGGTCTTTCCCTTGGATTAGCACAGTGGAATGATCGGGGAAAAGTCGATATTTCGGCTAAAGTATGGAGATACACAGGGGAAAAATGGTCGCGGCAATCGGAGGAGCTTCCGCTTCATCGTGTACTTGATTTGTCCATTCTGATTTGCCGGACAATGGCACATTTTCGCGAAGCCTACAAATATCAAGATCTTTATGATCCTCAAGAGCCGATCATCGACCGGGTTGGTTTGCAGGGGGATGCCATGACTGTGGCCGTATGTACGGATAATGACAAAATCAAGGAGGACATCAAGCTGTTCAGCCAGGCGCTGAGTGATGACGATGAGCTGATCGGGGAACGGCTGCGCGCGTTATCAAGAATTTTAAAGGATATGGGTTATTAGTACGAGAGAGGGAGTGAAGGAGCTGGATAGAAGCAGACGCAAAGAGTTGCTGGAAGCCTACAAGCAGTTGAAGACTTATATGGGCGTCATTCAAATCACGAACAAGGCAAACGGCAAAATCTATATCAAAAGCTATCCCGATTTGAAAAACAAATGGATGAGTATCCAAGCCCAACTGGATATGGGCAGATTCGTCAACGCTGAACTGCAGAAAGATTGGAAAGACATGGGCGCCGATGTTTTCGTCTATGAAGTATTGGAGCAGAAGGCAGTCGATGAAGTGACAGATATGCGATGGGAGCTAAAGAAAATATTGAAGCCGTGGTTTGCAAAGCTTCAGCCCTACGGGGACAAAGGCTATAACAAGCCGCCGACGCCATAAGGGAATCGGACGGCTTGTTGGTCACCTAGTCCAGGAGCAAGGTTTGTTACTCAGCCGCGCGGTAACAGCTGTAAATGGTAGCCGTCCTTGCGGTAAACATCTGGGTCCATACTGGTTTCGTGGTACTTTCCCGTCGTCCATTCGTCGACCTGGTCGTGATACCAGCGGCTCAGCAAATGTCCTGACTGACCCGGCCCGACGACATTGAACGACTTTCTCGGATTCGCGAGATCGATGACGGTGCGCCAGGCGCCGCCGTGCGTGACTTCTCCGGTTTCATTGTTCCAGCCGGCCGCGCCGACGGTGGCTCGGCTTCCGCCCATGGGAACCGCTTTGGCATTAAAAAACAAGTCCAGCGGCTTAACCGCGCCGAGCGGGTGAGCGAAATCGACCCGATGGAACTTGCCCCATTGCCACTTGGCCGTCTTCTTGCCCTGACGGTCGGCCGCCTCATCAACCGCCAACTGGAAGGAGCGCAAGGCAACTGCCTCGATTCCGCCTTTGGTATCGATCCACGGTTCTTTCTTACCTGCTAGTGACTTGCGTAGAAGCTCGTCCCGGACGATTGCTTTGTCTTCGAACATTTTCATCATTTCATCCGTCACTTCAGGCTTGAAGATCACTTCCTCGAGTTGTGAAATCCAAAGCGCGAATACCAAAGGTCCGCCTTGTTCCGGATCATCCTGCTTGTTCCAATCTTTCAACAAATCGAAAGCCTCTTGGTCGATCGGGCGAAGGGAGCCTTTTTTCTGAACCGCTGACAGCAGGCCCGGCAGAAACTCCTCCGCCAATAAATTGTGCCGATCGAATTGGAGCTTCTGCAGATCTTCGATCTGAAGAACCTGCTTGCTGTCCAGCACTTGCTGAATGCGCGTCTGCCGGTATGGCTCCGCCCAGCTGTTGGAAATATGGTAAGGATAGCTGTCGTCGATCACTTTATTGTTCGCGGTGGAGATGTACCCTTTAGGCGGGTTTACCGTGGTCGGCAATTCATCCCAGGGGATATATCCCGTCCATTCATATTCATCCGTCCAGCCGGGAACAGGCAGCAGGCTGTCCCCATTTTTCCGGATCGGAATTTTACCGTTCGCTCGGTAGGCTATCGTTCCGTCATCCGAGGCAAAGACGAAATTTTGTGCGGGGGCATCGAAATAAGTCAGCGCCTCTTTGAATTCGTCCCAATTGTGGGCTTTGCCGAACCGCTGCACCGCTTCAAGCTCTGTTGTCGCGTCGAGCGCCGTCCACCGTAACGCCAGCGCCGTATCAGGCTGATGATCATTTGCGAATTCCGAAATAATCGGACCATGCCGGGTGACAGCGACTGGATAGTCAACCGGGGGCGCGCCTTTCACTTTGATTTGTTCGTGATACAGCTTGGCGGACTCCCACTTGCCCCTATATTCGAATTCATTCGGATTGTTCGGATTCCTTTTCTCGATATATAGATCCTGAACGTCCGGCCCGACATTGGTAACTCCCCACGCGATATGCTCATTGTGTCCGACAATGATACCGGGGACGCCGGCGAAAATAACGCCGCTCACCTGAAGATCGGGAGCCTGCAGGTGCGTTTCATACCAAATGGACGGCGTACTTAGACCCAAATGCGGGTCATTGGCTAGCATGGGCTTACCGGACGCGGACTTTTGTGCCGAAATGACCCAGTTATTGCTTCCGTTGAACGGATCCGGGATTGCGGCGGCCGCGACTGTAGCCTGCAGGTCCACCGGATTGTCCCTTGCCGCCTGGATGATGGTTGCTCCGCCTTCCGGATAGGATGGGAACAGTTCAAGCGCCATCTCCTTCGACACCTTCTGCAAAAGCTGATAGCGGAAAACTTGCCCCTGCCAATGACCCCCGAGATCGTACGCCATATATTTACCGATCGCAAGAGAATCGACAGGTCCCCAATCCGTAGGTGTATACCCCAAAATTCGAAACTCCACCGGGAGAGAGCCCGAGTCTTTGGCCATTTTTATGTAGTCATTGACGCCTTGTGCATACCACGCCAACACATTTTTCGCCTCGGCGGAATACTTCGCCAGCGAAGCTTCCGCCGCACGCCTCAAGCCGAACGCCCGAAAAAATTTGTCGCGTTCCAAGGTCTGTTCGCCGATCACTTCGCTTAGCTGCCCGGATGCTTGCCTTCTGCTCAAATCCATCTGAAATAACCGGTCTTGTGCCGTGACGAAGCCTTGCGCCATATATAAATCATGCTCATTATGAGCTTCTATGTGCGGAACACCGTTCGAATCTCGCCAGACCGATACCGGATGCTCCAGTCCCGCGATCTCCAATGTCCCCTTCATGACCGGAAGGCTGCCGCGCACGATCCAGTAGGCAAATCCGCTTGCAGCTCCGACTAAGAGCAGAAGAACCAGTGCACTTCCCCATAATACTCGCTGCCACCGTTTTTTCTTTTTGAGAGCCTTTTGAGGTACAGGCTGGGTTACCGGGGTCTCTTCCATGGTCACTTTCCTCGAAAATGGATTTGTTTATCGGCGGGTCTACATTTCGATTTTTCCCATCCCGCCGTCCGGCATGGCGACCATTTTGGTTCCCTGATCCGACAGGCCTTCCGCCTCGGGGGTAAATTCCACCGGTGTGCCGAATTTCGGTGCCGCATAGGGTAAATGCGATCGGCCGCGGGCCAAAATATGATTCGCGTTGGAACCGTCCCACGGAACCCACGAGCGGGCGTTGCAATAATGGGTGACGTACGAACGGCGGAAACGGTCTTTCGTTTCGTTGCGGTAGGATCGGTGCAGCAGATGGGAATGGAAAAAGAGCACATCGCCCGGTTCCAGAACGACCGGAACCGCCTCGCCGTATTTTGCGGCCACGTTGGACAAATTGTTGATGGAATCGTCGGTATGACTGGCGTTTTCGGCCGTATACAAGCCTTGAATTTGTTTTTCATCCGCATGGACATAGTCCGCCCACCGCTTCTGCGGAGGATAGACCGGCTCATGATGGGAGCCTGGCGCGACCCACAGGCAGCCGTTCTCTTGATCCGCACGATCCAGTGCAATCCATGCGCCGATTAAGGTGTCCGGCTGAGTCTGGATATAGTAAGAATCTTGGTGCCACCCTTGTCCGCCTTTCCCCGGCGGATTGAAGAAGAGCATCGATTGCAAAGCGAGAACATCCGGTCCGATCAGCGCCTCCAGAACATCCAGCACACGGGGGTGCAAGAGCCCCCATTCGCCTGCCTCGGTCTCCCGGTGCAACTGGTGAACCCTCGCCGAAGCCCACCGTTCCATTTTCTGCTCATCCGTCATCCAATCATGGATGTGGTCGAGATGGTCGAGGTTTGTGCGGCCGTGATAAATATCATCGGTTACGATTTGCAATTTCTCCGTATCTTTTTCCGGCAATAGCCCTTTCACGATCAGAAATCCGTTTTTGTGGTAATCTACATATTCCTCGACCGTTACTGTCCGGCGCCAGGTTGTTGACCGCATGTTCTCCGCTCCTTTCATACTTTGGTTGCGCTTACATTATAATGCTGTAAAGAATGAAAGAAAAGAGGGACGCCGCATCCCTCTTTTGATATTCAATATGCAAACTGAAGTTGTGTCCATCAACCGAAAATGTCATCCAGAATGTCCCCGATGCCGTCAAAGAAATCATCGAGCAAATCGCCGAT
This sequence comes from Cohnella pontilimi, assembly GCF_005049045.1. Classification (GTDB taxonomy): domain Bacteria; phylum Bacillota; class Bacilli; order Paenibacillales; family Paenibacillaceae; genus Cohnella; species Cohnella pontilimi. The sequence continues at coordinate 59,252 of NZ_SUPK01000003.1, read as the reverse complement.
AAAATCAGCCGCATAACCGAGTTGTTGAAGAGTTGACGCTAGAAGCGCGCCGGTAACTCCAGGCAGTCCAACCAATAGGGGGATGATACTTTGAATGGTTAGATAGCTGTAAAGCTGATTGAGGATGTTGATGATGCCTTTCAGGTCTATTCCCATATCATGCAAAATGCCGGCGATTTGGCTCGGTACGAAGTTAAACGTTTTTTGAAGGGCCGAAGCAATATCGTCAATGGGTACCCCTATATCGCGTAAAGTCGTGGCGATGATTTCCGGCACAAGGTTAAGTCCTTTTTGTAGGGCGTACGCAATTAGGTCAACAGGGATGCCGATATCACGCAAAGTCGCGGCAATCGATTCCGGTAATTGGTGAAGTCCGACTTGCAGAGCACGTGCAATATCCTCAACCGGTATTCCGATATCACGCAAAATACCCGCCACGGTTTTCGGTAACACGTTCAGCCCTATTTGCAGGGCGGACGCAACATCCTCAACAGGGATTCCGTTATCCCTAAGAGCTTTGGCGATCGCTTGCGGCGCCGTTCCAGTAGTCTGCAAGGCCCCTGCAATCGTCGGGAGAGAGAATCCGGCATTGTCCAGCAAAGCGACGATCCCTTTTTCCGCTACATGAAGGACAGTGTTGAGCGCTCCCGCAATTTCATTAGCGTTGAAGAAGTTTTTCAACAAATTCGTGACGTGCTGATCGACGAAACCGAGCCCCACGGACAGAGCGTAGGTAATCTCGTTTGCATTGTAACCGGCTTCCTTGAGATCTCCGGTAACTTGCTGGTCGCCGAGTTGAAGTCCAGCGGAAAGTGCGCCGGCAATTTGATCTACGGCATAGCCTGCATCTTTGAGTCCATGAATGATGTCTTGCACGCTGATTCCAAGAGAGTAGAATGCGACTGCGATTTCATTTGCCGAGTAATTCAGACTTTTCAGGATGACAGCGACGGAACCGGGCTGCTCCGCGAATACCTGTACAAGAGCTGTTGCCACATCCACAGCGGAACTGTTTAAGTCCTTGAGAATTTGCGCGGCTTGCTGAGCATTTTGATTATAGACATCTTTAAGGGCCTGTGCTGCATGTACGGAAGTGAAGGCTTCCAAAAGAAGAATTTCTGCACTGTCGATCGGCTTTAGGTTGAACTCTTTCTTGAGAGCCCCGGCAATCTGAACAGGCGGCTTGCCCTGCAGATTCAGTTGGCGCGCTCGAATAATCGGGTTATTTTGCACGCGCACTTTAATCGGGACGGTTTTATCTTTTGTTAAGTAAGCTTGAGTGGTAACGGAAATAGGATCTAGACTTTTCGATGCTATTCCGTTGACGTACATCGTGAGCTGATATTGACCCGGGTCGGATACTTTCCAGTTGGCCATGTAGGAGTCACCGGTAAGGCGAAGTTTCTCGCTGTTTGCTCCGGCCGAATTAAATTGGGCGACTTCTTTCCCCGCAGCGTTGGTGACGACAATACTCACGTAATCCGCCAGCGTCAGATCAGCTTTTCCGTCGGCTGGAGTGTTAGGAATAATCGGAGGGCCCATTGAGCCCGCCTTCGACGGATCAAAGTCGGTACGTACGGCAGCAGAAACCGGCATGACGACAAAGCTAAATAGGACGGCTAAAGCCGTTATGGCCGCCACCCCGGTTTTTTTAAGGGATACTCCCATTCACTTCCTCCTTTTAAATAGTTGGTGTATAGCCTCCTTAACGATATGAGAATGGAAGGATTTCGAGAACTACGCAAAAAGGGCTTCCCGTTAAGGAAGCCCTTTTGCCGAGAGTGACCGCGTTAAAAATGGACGGTCGTCAGAATCAAGACCACGAGAAGAAGCAGGATTGCCGCACCGATGTAGTAGTACGTTGTGTTCGCGTGACGGTGCATGACCGCGGAACTTCCTTCCTCCAATCGCTCGGTCGGTCTTCCGCAATATTTGCACGCTACGGCATCGTCGTCGAATTGCTCGTTGCAGTTCGGACAAATTTTGGCCATGACGTTCCCCCACCTTCGGATGAGATTTGGAAGCGAATCTCCATTTACTATTAAGTTAAACAAAAAAAAGGTCATACTATCGGGAGAAGCACGGTAAATGTGCTGCAATCCACCATGAATATTCCTAAACCCTTGCGGCGGCAAGGGTTCTTTGTTATGTACCGAAAGGACTTTGCGCGGTTAAGCAAATGTTTTGCGTGCGGGCGCAGATGATTTGCGGTCCTCTCCATTATCTCTCTACGTAAGATTAATATTGAACTTGATTTTTTACGATAATACCTATAGGACTACAAACCGTTCACGGACTTTTAGAGCATAATGGGTTGTGTCGGATAATGTAAAATAATGAAAGTTGTTCATAGTGGGGAGCTGACGTCTTCTATGTTATTTTCACATCGATCCTCATCGGAGAACACTGCGTTGATCAATGAAATATTTGATCGTCTGGGTGTGGCCGTTTGGTCTTTTGATTTCAGCACCAATAAATTCGAACATTTCACGGAAGCCTTCGCTTCCATAACGGGATATCCAACGCGCTTGTTTCCCCATCTGAGTTCATGGAAAAGGATCATACATCCTGAAGATGCGGACTTGTTCGAAATATGGTTGGCCGTCATCCGGCATGGAATCGTGCAGGAGACGGAACTTCGAATCATAGACGCGAACGAACAGATTCGATGGGTTTTAATCCGGGTCAACGTCTCGAAAAACGAATCCGGAACGGTGATGGGATTCGATGGCGTGATTACCGATATATCGCCCCGTAAAAAAGCCGAAGAAGAATTGAGCCGCGGTGAACGGAAGTACGCACTAACGCAGACCCAATATCAATTGATAGCGGAAAATACGAAAGATCTGTTAGCCATAATCGATATTAGCGGCGGTTTGTTATATGCTTCTCCTTCCCACAATAAAGTGTTGGGCCACGATTGCGGGGCGGAAGCGGGAACATCGTGTTTGGATTACGTACACCCGGATGACCGGAACAAAGCGTTTCAAGCAATTACGGATGTCGCGCACACCGGAACAAGCAGGCAGCTGCAGCTTCGAATGGTGCATGCTAACGGGCATTCCATACATATCGATTTTTTGGGTACTCCCGTGACCGATGATCAGGGTAAGGTAGAAAGCCTGGTCTTCGTCGGGAGGGACATTACAGAGGAAGTCCGGGTTCGAACAAAATTATTGGAAAGCGAAAAGCGGTTCCGGAGATTGATCGAGCTTTCTCCTCAGCCGATGATCGCGCAACGGGCAGGCAAGATCAGTTTTATTAATCCTGCCGGCCTTAAACTTCTAGGTGCATCGGACGGTTCGGAGCTCATTGGTGAATCCATATATAGTATCGTTCATCCGGACTATCAGAGGGTAGCCGAAAATCGGATAGCCAAAATATTTACTGAACGATTCGAAGGGTCATTGGAATATCGGCTGGTAAGACTGGACGGACAGATCATCGTTGCTGAGGTAGCCAGTATCTATGATGAGGAAACAGAAACGATTCTCCTCGTGCTTCATGACATCACCGAACGAAAAAAAGCGGAGTTCGCCTTAAAGGAAAGCGAAGAGATGAATCGCCGGCTCGTTGAAATGTCGCCGGAAGCGATTATCCTTCACAACGGCCGCCAATACATTTTCGCAAATCCTGCAGCCCACGCTTTGTTAGGGGCTCAGGGAGAGATCGCCGGATTGTCCGTATTCGAAAATATTCATCCGGACTTTGCACAACAAGCAGCAGTAAGATTCCAAAAAGTCCACGACGAATCCTGCACGAGTCCATTTATAGAACAGAAAATTGTACGCTTCGATGCCGGCATCGTGGACGTGGAAGTGATCTCCGCTCCGATCTCTTATCAAGGCGGGAATGCTTGTATTACAGTCATGCGGGATATCACAGAGCGTAAAAAAGCGGAAGAACGACGCAAAGAGGCGGAGCAAGCGTTACAGGATAGCCAGGACCGTTACTACCGCCTGCAGTCAAGTTTAGACCGGTTCTCAAGCGATTTGTTCGGCGTTCTGAAGATTCAGGAGCTGGAGAGCAGGCTTGTAAAAGAAGTTCAGAAAGTGATAAAGGCGACCAACGTCAGCATCATTGAGCTGGAACGCACGAACCGGTTTTATGTCAGGGCCGGCCAACACGCATTTGAATGCAAAGAACGAAGCTTGTTTGCCTGGAGTGAAATGTATCCGGTATGTACGCTGGTCGACACGTCAAACGGTCATTTTTTAAAGCTTGGTCATTTTAGAGGAAAAGTTTATTTGCTGTGCATAGGGGAGACGCCTCCGATGCTTGCGGTACAACCCAAAAGGGTTTGGTTAGAGACGATATCCCGGTACGTCAGCGTACTATACGACAACTTTCGCGTCATTGAGGATTTGACCAAAGAATTAGAGGAAATTACGAGTTCTCAGTCAGCTCCGTCCTGGCTTCTTCGGATCCTGTTTAAAATATCCGAGCATGAGCGGAAAAGGTTGTCACAGGATCTCCACGATGCCGCCCTTCAGGAGCAGATCATCTGGTACCGAAAGCTGGACCAACTGTCAGCGGATTCTGCTTTTCCCGATCATTTTCGAGAGCCGCTCAAGGAAATCATTGAGGGCCTGCTCAACGTGATTTACCAGATTCGGATCACTTGCAACGAATTAAGGCCGCCGATGCTGATGCAAGAGGGTCTGGTGTCGTCTCTGGAGTCGTTGTTCGAATTCACGCAAATTCGTTCCAATTATATAACCCAATTCGATGCTTCCGATTTTCATACATTGCTAAGCGACGACCAAGTGATCGGCCTTTATCGGATTGTGCAAGAGCTGTTGTCGAATGCCACCAAGCACTCCAGTGCTACGGAGGTCAGGATTTCACTTATGTCTCATAGCGATTGTATCGAACTGAACTATGAAGATAACGGCGTCGGCATGCAAATTTCGCGGTCGGAAGGCACATTCAAAAGCATGGGCGTCTACAGCATGAAGGAGCGGGTTCGAAGCCTGGGCGGTAAAATGGAGATGCATTCCTCTCCCAAACACGGTCTGAAAGTTTACATTTTCCTGCCTGTTTCGCCGGAATCGAGAACCTTGGATGCATGAGGAGGAATCGTTGTTGATCAACATATTATTAGTGGACGATCACCCATCCGTAATGGAAGGAACGAAATTGCTTCTGGAACAAGAAGAGGATATGAAAGTCGTCATTGAGCAGTCTGCTTCCAAGGCACTCGATATCCTCAACGATTCAGTGTTCGATGTTATGCTGTTTGACCTCACTATGCCGGAAATGAGCGGGATTGAATTGGCCAAGAAGGTTCTGGCTAAAATTCCCGAAGCGACGATTCTGATATATTCGGGGAATGATTTAAAAGATCATTTTAATACGCTCATCGATGCGGGAATATCCGGTATTGTGTCTAAAACCGCAAACAAGGAACAACTTGTAACGTCCGTACGATGCGCTTTGCGCGGGGAAGCGATCTTGCCGCTGGATCTCGTGAAACAACTGAGGAGACTGACCCGGCCAGAAGCGAACAGAACCGAGCTGGAAACGAAGGCCGTCAGCGCGAAGGAGCAGCAAATTCTTAAAGAAATCGCCAAAGGCAAAAGTAATAAGGAGATCGCTACAGATTTGCACATGAGTCAACGCTCCTTGGAATACGGTTTAACCAATCTGTTTCATAAGTTGAACGTAAAATCCAGACTTGAAGCCGCCATCAAGGCGAAGGAACTGAAGTTGCTGGACGACGTGGATTTCGCGCTTGACATTCTGTAATGATGAAAGGCCGAATGAGCCTCCACTCGCGATAAGCGAGTAGGAGGCTTTTCTATTTCCTCCAAAGATTTTCGACAAGATTCTGCAGGATTCCGCAAAATAAATGCGCCTACACGCAACATTTTTTCGGTTACACGTTCAAAGCCGGCAAATTATGATGGTCATAGTTCCAAAATACTAACTTAATAGATGAAACAAGACAAAAGACCCAAGACGGAGCGTGACAGATGGAAACTCTTGAAGCCGTGACGGATATCATACTAGAAACTTTGTTGACTTCGGTTCGTCAAGTGATTCCCGTTCCTGCGGCGGCTCAAATTCCGGAAGTATTCCAGAATTCTGTCGCTCAGAGCGATATTGGAGTTTTAGTCGGGTTTACCGGTGACCTATACGGGAGGATCGTCATTCAAGGTCCGAGTGAAGTATTCGGCAAGATCGGTGAGACGATGTTCGGGATGCCGCTGGAGGGAGAAATGCTGCACAGTTTCGTAGGCGAGCTGGCGAATATGGTTGCAGGCAACACCTCAACGTTGATGTCGTCAAAAGGCCAAACGATCGATATCACACCGCCCACAGTCATGGTAGGGCACCTGCAATTATACGGGATTGAACAAGGGATCTCCGTTACCGTGCATTTGGAGAATGCGGGGGAAATCAACATCATTTTGCTGACACAGCACTGAGGAGTGGGAAGAATGGCCAAGGTTTTGATCGTGGATGATGCGGCATTTATGAGAATGATGTTGAAAAACATTCTGATGAAGGGCGGACATGAAGTTATCGGTGAAGCGGAAAACGGTTTGGACGCCATTGAGAAATATAAGAATTTACAACCCGAAGTGGTCACCATGGACATTACCATGCCGGTTATGGAAGGAATAGAGGCCGTGAGGCATATAAAGGAATTCGATCCAAATGCCAAAATTCTCATGTGTTCCGCCATGGGACAACAGTTGATGATTATACAAGCCATAGAAGCCGGGGCCATCGATTTTATCGTAAAACCGTTTCAAGAGGAACGGGTACTGGAATCGGTAAGAAAAGTATTGAGCAATTGAGAGAGGAAGCGAGTGTGGGCGAATTGACCGTATTAACCCCTGAAGAGATTGATGACATTCTGAAAGAATTGGAATCCGAGATCGGCAGCAAATGAATTCGAAGGAGCAATAATTTGTGAGAGTCATTCCTATCACGCAATACCATGAAAGCACGATGCAATTGGCCCAACCGGTGTATGATCGTCAGCGCCGTATCCTTCTGTCGGCGCCTCAATTCATTCATCCGAAGTATTTGGCGAAGCTTCAGGAGGTTGGGATCCGAACATTGTTCGTAGAAGACGCCGAATCCAGAGGAATTACGCTGGAGGAAATGATGGATATTCCGTCCTGGCTCGATGTGGTGCAGGCCGTTCAGGAAACTTACGACGCCGTTGCCGCTCGAAAAACTTTTCCTTTGCGCGGCATTCAACAAGCCGCAGGCCGGTTGATCAAGGAAATGCAGGGCCGGCAGTTGGTGCTTGGGGTGCCGCCTTCTACGCTGGCCGAGAATTTAAGGCCATACGCCCATGCAGTGAATGTATCGATCATGGCTTTGCAAGTGGGGAAGCTGCTCGGTTATCACGAATTGATGCTGAGGGATTTGGCTATCGGATGTCTTCTCCATGACATCGGCAAGGCGACAGGCAAAGAGAATGAGGAACATCCGGCAGCAGGGTTTGAAATTATGCGAAGCGTCCGGGAGCTGAATCTGTTATCCGCCCATGTCGCATTTCAACATCACGAGCGGATGGACGGGCAAGGGTATCCCCGAGGAATCCAAGGAAACGCTTTTGTTCAGTACGCGCAAGTGTGCGGGTTGTGTAACGCGTATGAGAATCTCATCGAAAAGGTTCCTCCCCATGAGGCGATGGAGATGGTGATGGCATGGAGCGGGAGGGCTTATTCGGTGGAGATAGTCCAGGCTTTTGTGCGCGCTGTGCCCGCCTATCCTCCCGGAACCAAAATTCGGCTGCAGGCGGGCGAGGAAGCCATCGTAACGAAGATCACAAGCCATATGCAAAGACCGGTTGTCCGTCGTCTGACCACGGGCGAAGAGATCTCGCTCGCCGATGAGCCGACCATTATGATCGCCGGATCCATCTAAAAGGAGTGCGGGCATGAAAGCGACCGAACAGGAACAGTATGTGGAATTTGGAATAGAAAACGAGCAATATGCGATTCAGATTCACGACATTCACGAGATCATTAAAATGCAGGAAATTACACAAATCCCGAACGTGAAGCCATATGTGAAAGGTGTCATCAACCTCCGCGGCAAAATCGTTCCGGTGCTCAGCTTGCGCAGCTTGTTCGAAATCGAGGAAAAAGCATACACCAAAACGACTCGAATCGTCGTCGTTCATCACCGTGAAGATACAGTGGGCATCATCGTAGACCGTGTGAGCAAAGTGACGACATTCACCGACATTCAGCCTCCGCCGGACCGTGTGGGCGGGATCAGCGGAAACTTTTTCGTAGGGATCGGGTTGTCGGGCAGCGGACTGGTCGGCATTTTGAGACTGGATGAAGTTTTGCTTCATGACTAGGAGTTGACGCGAATGTCATTTGATTATCGAGAGGTATTCATCGAGGAGTTGGAAGAGCAGCTCCAGTTGATGGATGACGAAATCATGAAGCTGGAACAGTCGGACTCGGAAGAAGTGGTCCAAAGTCTTTTCCGCGCCGCACACACGCTGAAAGGTTCATCCGCGGCGATGGGATTCGAGGAAATGAAGCAGTTGACGCACCGTATGGAGCAGCTGCTGGATCAAGTGAGAAGCCGTCAACGGCCTGTGACTGCACAACTTATTGATTTGTTGTTTCTGGCCCTCGACAACCTGAAGCTGTTGAAAGAAGATATTTTGCGCAACGATCCATCTTCCACAGATATTTCTCTATGTATCGAAAAGCTGCAAACATTTGCCGAAAATTCGGAAGTTTCCCGTCCGACGGCCGCATCCGCTTCGGATCCCGGAGAATCCGGAATCGCCAAACTGAGACTTACGATGTCGGATCGGCTAAAAGTTCAGCAAATACAAGAAAGAGGGCAGCATGTTTTTTGGGTTCGGGTCAGCATTGCATCCGATTGTTTAATCAAAGGCGCGCGGGCTTACGTAATCCATTCGAAAATGCTGGAGTGGGGAGAGGTATTGCTCGCGTCTCCCGATCTCGAAAATTTGGACGAGTCAAACGAATTTTCGGAGATTACGTTGCTGTACGGCGGCACACAGTCATCCGAAGAGTTAAGCGTTCTTGTGTCCGGTTTGACGGATGTTGAGTCGGTGAATGTAGAGCCGATTCATCCCGAAGAAACCACACTCTCCCAGCAACCGCCGGCAGCCTCGGAGAAATCGGCCGGTGAAGAAGTCCAGCAAACAGCGAAAATCAAATCCCAAACGATTCGGGTCAGCGTGGAACGCCTCGATCATCTTATGAACCTCGTAGGTGAGCTGGTGATCGATCAGACCCGGATTCATCAAGTGGAAAGAACGCAGCGGCGCCGTGTTTCCGACGAATCGGTCAACGAGCTCGGACACATTTCGGATCATCTGTCACGCATTATCGGCGATTTGCAGGAAAGCGTCATGAAGGCCAGAATGCTTCCGATCGAGCAGCTGTTTAACCGTTTTCCCCGAATGATCCGGGATTTATCCCGCGATTTGGGCAAAGAGATCGATCTTGTCATAGAAGGCCAAGATACGGAGCTGGACCGGACACTGATCGAAGAAATCGCGGACCCGCTCATTCATTTGATCCGCAACGCGATCGATCACGGCATCGAAGGACCCGACAAACGGGCGGATGCCGGCAAAAACCGCACAGGTACGCTCGTGATCCGGGCGGCACACGAAGACAATCAGGTCGTCATTTATGTGCAGGATGACGGCGCGGGCATCGATCCTGAGAAAATAAAGGCTTCGGCTATTAAGAAGGGACTTGTAACGCCGGAAGAAGCCGAGCAGTTCAGCGAGCGTGAAGCGATCGAGCTCATTTTCCGTCCCGGCTTTTCTACTGCCGCGGTTGTTAGCGACGTATCCGGACGGGGCGTCGGAATGGACATCGTCCGAAGCAATATCGAGAAGCTGAACGGTATGATCGATATCGAGACGAAACTGGGAGAAGGCACGTGCTTCAAAATCAAACTCCCGCTCACACTCGCCATCATCGCCGGGCTGCAGGTTAAGCTGCAGAAACAAACGCTGATCATTCCGATGAGCAATATCGCAGAGATTGTGAGAGTCACTTCCGGCGAGATCGAGATTGTACGCGGACAATCCGTTATTTTGCTTCGCAATCGGGTGATTCCGGTTGTTGACATTCATGACCAATTTAAGGCCGATAGAACACAGCAATCCCGTATTCCGCTTGTGATCGTCGGTTCTGCCGAGAAGCGTCTCGCGTTAGTGGTCGACGAATTGATTGGAAATCAGGAGATTGTGATCAAATCTCTCGGCTCCTATATCGGGAAAGTCGAGGGTATCGCGGGGGCTACGATTTTGGGTGACGGAAGTGTAGCGCTCATTTTGGAAATATCCGCTCTATTCAATCGAATTAGCGGCAAATAGGAGAACGAAGGAGAGTTAAACCTTATGAAAATGTTGGCCATTCGGTCTATTCGCACCAAATTGATCGTCCTCTGTTTGATCATGCTTCTCATTCCGACGGTGATTACCGGACTAGTGGGCTATGAAAAAGCCAAATCCGCATTGGATGACAGCGGCAAGGTCCAATTGAAAAACGATGTTCGCTATGTGATCGCCATGATCGGCGCCTTGGACGAGCAAGTCAAAAGCGGCGCCATCAAGCTCGATGACGCGCAAGAACGCGTGAAACAAATCATTCTCGGCGAGAAAAACTCCGAAGGCAAACGGCCCATTACCGATCGTTTCGATCTTGGCGAGAACGGCTATATGTTCATTTACGATGTCAAAGGGAATACTGTGGCTCACCCTAATTTGGAAGGGCAACAGCGCTGGGACGCGGTTTCTCCGGACGGTATTCTCATAACGCAAGAATTAATCAAAAACGCCCAAAAGGGTGGCGATTACATCAAATACGAAAACGCGCTGGCGAGCGATCCGAACAAAACCGCGCTTAAAATTTCCTACTCCGAGCTGGATCCGAATTGGGGCTGGGTTGTTGGCGCCGGCACTTACATGTCGGACTTCAACAAAGGCGCCAACAGTATTTTCAATACACTGCTCGTGACGCTGGTTTCAGCGCTGATTATCGGCGGATTCGTCACTTTCGTATATTCCGGACAATTGAGCAAGCCGATGCAAGTGATCGCCGCGCATATGAAGCGGATCGCAGACGGAGATTTGCGGGAAAAGCTGCACATTCGAAGCAAAGATGAAGTCGGACAGTTGGCGGCATCGGTGAACGATATGATTGACCGGCTTCAGCAGTTGATCGGCGGCATTCTCCGCACTTCACAAAATGTGGCGGCATCTTCGCAGCAAATTTCCGCTTCCACGCAAGAGATTGCAAGCGGAACCGTCAATCAGTCCCACGCGTCGCAGTCCATCTTGGATTTGTTTAAGGAACTGTCGACTGCCATTAACAGTGTGACGCAATCGGCGGTAGAAGCAGCCGAGTTGTCGAACAGCACAGCCAAAACTGCGCTGGAGGGCGGAGAAGTTGTCTCCCAGTCCATTGAAGGAATGAACCAAGTGAACGAGCAAATGACTCGTTTGGAAATGGATTCGAAGAGAATCGGGGAAATCATTGAAGTGATTGACGATATCGCCGAGCAAACCAACCTGCTGGCACTCAACGCCGCGATTGAAGCCGCACGCGCCGGCGAGCAGGGAAGAGGGTTTGCGGTCGTGGCGGATGAAGTGCGCAAGTTGGCGGAAAGAAGCGGCGAAGCGACCAAACAGATTACGACGATCATTAAAGGCATGCAGAACAACATGAAAGAAAGCGTCGAGTCCGTAGCGGAAGGCGCAGACAAATCGAAAGAAACCGGCAAAGCGTTCGAGAAAATTTTGACGATGGTGAACGATTCCGCGCAGCGTGTAACGGAAATCGCAGCCGCGAGCGAAGAGCAGTCGGCGCAGGCGGACGGCGTCATGCGTTCGGTAGAATCGATCTCGTCCATCAGCGAACAAGCGGCTGCTGCAGCCGAACAAACGGCTAGCGCTTCGCAATCGCTGGCCCACTCCGCGGAAGAACTGAATCATTCGGTTTCTGTGTTTAAGATCGAGTGATCCGGGGTGACGTATGACACTTATAGCGCAGCCGGATCGAGACTTTGCCCAGTTCACGCAGCAGTTGAAGAACAAAACGGGGATTGATCTGAGCTTATACAAAGAACCTCAGATGAAACGCCGGTTGAACACCATGAGAGAGAGTAAGGGCTACCGCACGTTTACGGATTTTTTTCAAGCGATGCAGCAGAACAAGGAGCTTTTCGAGCAAATGCTGGACCACATGACGATCAATGTTTCGGAATTTTACCGGAATGCGAATCGATGGGGGGTTCTGGAGCGAAAAGTCATTCCGGAACTATTGAAGTCAAGCCGCAGCCTGAAGCTCTGGAGCGCAGCTTGTTCCACCGGTGATGAGCCATACAGCCTTGTCATGGTATTGTCTAAGTTCCTCATGCTGAATGAAATCCAGGTGCTGGCCACCGATATCGATAAAGGCGTGTTGGCCAAAGCCAAACAAGGGGTATACCCGGAAGCCTCTGTGAAAGAAGTACCGAAAGCCATGCTGAACAAGCACTTTACGGTGGAAGGGCAGCAGTACAGGGTCAACGATGACATAAAAAAATGCGTGACGTTCAAGCCGCACAACCTGTTGTCCGACCCGTTTGAACCCAACTTCGATTTGATCGTGTGCCGCAACGTGCTGATTTATTTCACCGAGGACGCGAAGGAAGAGCTGTTTTACAAATTCAGCAGATCGCTAAAAAAAGGCGGGTATTTGTTCATCGGAGGATCGGAACAGATTTTCGTACCGCTCAAATATGGGCTGGAGCCTCTGGACACATTTTTTTACCGGAAAATTTAAGACGGGAAAGTGGTGTGCTTATGCCCGCGATTAAGGTGCTCGTCGTGGACGACTCTTTGTTCATGCGCAAACTGATCACGCGTTTGATCGACGAGGATGGGACGATGAAGGTGATCGGCTCCGCGATGAACGGCTTGGAAGCGGTCAAGCTTACGAAAGAGTTGTTGCCCGACGTTGTCACCATGGACATCGAGATGCCGTATATGAACGGATTGGACGCCTTAGCACAAATCATGAAGGAGCGTCCGACTCCCATTGTGATGCTAAGTTCGTTAACCGAGGACGGCGCCGCGGCAACCATAACCGCTTTGCAGCATGGTGCGGTTGATTTTATCCGGAAACCTGCGGGATCCATTTCTGTAGATTTGTACAAGGTCAAAGAAGAATTGGCGGGCAAAATTAAAGCGGCAGCCCAAAGTAAACCTGTCCGGTATTCACCTGTTCCGAGAGCGAGGATGGCTTCTCCGGCTGGAGCGGCCGGTTCGGCCGGAGCGTTGCAAATGAACCAAAAGCGGATGATCGTGAACGAAATCGTGGCCATCGGAACGTCGACCGGGGGACCAAGGGCGCTTGAAACCGTGATTTCGTCACTGCCGGAAAACTTTGCGCATCCGATTCTTGTGGTGCAGCATATGCCGCCAAAATTTACGTACACGCTGGCCAGAAGGCTGGACGCCTCATCGGGTGTCCGCGTCGTGGAGGCGGAGGATAACCAATTGATCCAGAGTGGAACCGCCTATATTGCGCCGGGTGATTCCCATATGAAGGCCGTAGAAATCAATGGGGAACTCCGTATTCAGCTCAGCCAGGAAGCTTTGCGCAGCGGCCACCGCCCATCGGTAGACGTTTTGTTCGAATCTGTTGCGAAGCTGCGCAATCTCAAACGTCACCTTGTGATTATGACCGGAATGGGCAGCGACGGCGCGAAGGGGATGCTGCTGGCCAAGGAATCGGGAGCCGCTACGACGATTGCAGAGGCCGAGGAAACTTGTGTGGTATACGGGATGCCGAAGTGTGCCGTCGAACTTGGCTGTGTGGATCATCTTCTCCCGTTGGACCGTATTGCGGGCAAAATCGTGGATGTAACCAAAACACATTAAGACTACTCGGTCATACCAAAACGAATCTCGACAAGGGATGGGACAAAAGAATGATAAAAATGACTGTAAAAAACCGCTTGGTCTTCGCCTTCTTGGCCATTCTTATCCTGCCGTGCAGTGCAATCGGTTGGTTTTCCTATCAGAAAGCAAAAAATGAAGTAACCCATGCCATCATGGACAATGCAAGTCAAACCGTCCAGTTTACGAATAATCAAATAAACGAATTAATCTCAAGAAGCTTCTACGATATGGACTATTTGGCGAAAAAACTAAATGTAAATATGATACAAGGAGACACCAGCCCGGCGATCAAGCAAATACTCGACCAGTATAAAGCTTTACATCCCGAATATGAGATCGTTTATTTCGGAACGAAAAACAAGCAGATGTTTTTCTCGCCGGATCAAAAGATTGACGGTTATGATCCGACGACCAGACCCTGGTTTACGAATGCAGTACAGAATACAGGCAAAGCGGTTGTAAGCGATCCAATGCTCTCCCAGGTAAGCGGGAATATTACCGTCAATCCCTCCAAAACAACCGATGACGGGTCGGGAGTTGTCGGAGGGAGCTTGGATCTAGGCAAACTCGCGGAACAAGTGAACCGGATTAAAGTCGGGAAACAAGGCTACGCCTCTATCATGGATAAAGACCGCAAATACATCGCGCATCCTACTCAGAAGGCGGGCGATGTCAACGGCGAAGCCTTCATGGACAACTTTTATAAAACGGACACGGGAACCGTCGATTATACCTTTCAAGGAAAAAGTAAAAGATCCGTATTCGTAACAAATGAACTTACGGGATGGAAAATAATTGCGACCATCGAAATGTCCGAAATTGCCGGCGCAACGCAAGGTATTCTGTACACGACCTTAACGGTGATTGCGCTCGCGATTTTCGTAGGCACGGCGCTCATTTATTTGATTATTCGTTCGATTACGACACCTCTTCAGAATCTTATGTATGCTACCGAAAAGATTGCTTCGGGCGATTTGACGGAAGAAATTGAAATACGATCCAACGATGAGTTAGCCCAGTTAGCCAGATCGGTTAACAACATGATGAACAAATTACGTGAGCTAATCGCAGGGGTCGTACATTCCTCCCAAAATGTTGCGGCGGCTTCGCAGCAAATTTCCGCCACCACAGAGGAGATGGCCAGCGGCAGCACTACACAGGCAAGCGCCGCTCAAAACATACAGGAACTGTTCGCCGAGTTGTCTTCCGCGATCAATGCCGTTGCGAAAAGCGCCGAAGAGGCATCGGATTTGGCGGCAAAAACATCCGCCACCGCGTATCAAGGAGGTCAGATCGTGAATAAGTCGGTGGAAAGCATGGACCAGGTCAATGCTCAGATGACGCAACTGGAGGAGGACTCCGGCAAAATCGGTGAGATTATTGAAGTGATCAACGACATAGCGGAACAGACCAACCTTCTTGCTCTGAATGCTGCTATCGAAGCTGCTCGAGCCGGGGAACAGGGAAGAGGCTTTGCAGTTGTCGCAGAGGAAGTAAGGAAACTGGCGGAAAGAAGCGGGGAGGCAACGAAACAAATCACAGAAATTATCACGGGAATGCAAAAAAACACCCATCGGAGTGTGCTGGCTGTCACAGAAGGCGTCAGCCATACGAAGGAAACTGGGCAAGCATTTGAACAAATCATGCGAATGATCAAACAGATGGAGCAGAAGGTGACCGAAATTGCTGCCGCGAGCGAAGAACAGGCGGCACAATCGAACGAAGTGATGCATTCCGTAGAAAGCATCTCATCAGCAAGCCAAGAAGCGGCAGCCGCCTCGGAAGAAACAGCGGCGACGTCTCAATCGCTTGCCCAACTTGCAGAAGGACTGCACCATTCCGTCTCCGTCTTTAAAGTGAAGTAACGAGCAAGAGTGAATTTAGAAAGAACCCTTACATAGCAAGGGTTCTTTCTTTTTGCCGCGGCGATGCCTAGTCAATCACATCATACGGCAAAGGCTTATTACTATTCGGGTCCCGATTATAGTTCACCGTAATCTCGGTACCTTCGGGAATATCCACCAATGCCTCAAACTCCATACACATCTCTTCGTGATTGTTTCTGTAAACGGCTTTTGGATTGTAGGAGTGATTGAACAGAGAACCGACTCCCAGCGCAATGGCGTAATCTCTCATGGTTGCTCCCCATCGGAAAACATATCTTCTGAGCACCGTTTTTCTGATCAAGCCTCGTTGTTCCTTGGGGATCACGATTACGGGTGACCGCTCAATGATTTCCCCTTTTTCAATATCTCTCGCCGCAAATACCCCCCGTCCTTTCCCCGGACTCTCCTCTACCTTTACCATTCTCGTTCACCTCACTAGATTTATTGTATGGAATCGGAGCTTCCAGATTGATGGACAAGTGGTGACACCTCTTATAATTCCGCGATTGACCGGTTTGATCGCGGAATGGTTATTTGCATCAGGCGGAACGTCGCGTCCAACCCTCCCTCGGCGACATAAAATGCCAAAACAGTTCTGGAGGACTGACCCGCTTGGGCAAAATCAAGAGACGTCATGTGAGAAGCAAGCTGGCGGTATCCTATATGCTTCTGGAAACGCCGGAGACTGCGGAATATGTGCCCGATACCCGCCTGCTGTTCAAACAATCCTTAAATGAAATGTTGGAGGCCTATTCGGAGGTCTATATCAAGCCGGATAAAGGCGTACAAGGAATCGGCATTCTGCGGGTCGTGAAGAAAGCCGAAGACCGCTTCGTTATCCGTTCGAATTCGTACAAGGCCGTTTGTTACGATTTCGATACTTTATGGGGCTTACTCTCTAAACTGACTTATGGCTCGAGGTACGTGATCCAGAAGGCCATACGCAGCACGACGAGTAGTGGAGCCCCGTTCGATATTCGAATTCACGTATTTCGGATAGATGGGAAATGGAGATCCGGCGTGATGTACGGAAGGGTGGACTCGCCCGGCAAAGTCACCACGAATGTGAAGCAGGGCGGCACTTCTGTGCTGATGGAATCCTTGTTCGAAGAACATCTGCAATATAACGAGAAGCGGAAGAGAGACATGCTGAAAAATCTATCGAAGTGCGCGGAATCGATTGCGGAGACGGTAAACGGTATGTACCCGCCGCTGCGGGAGTACGGAATTGATGTCGGAATCGACAAAAACGGGCGCTTATGGATTTATGAGGTCAACATCGCTCCTATGGCTCCGGATGCCGTGATTGAAGGGGACGAGTCGGTGTATGCACGTTATTGGGAAATTAAAAATTTATCCTCGTAAACAAGCCTCCGAACGGAATAGGAGATGAAATTGGGGATGGGAATAAAAGAAGTCCAAGTCAAGAGGCCGATCGTCGGAGTTTTTGTGAGTCGTGCGGTGATCCAAAAATTAAAGAAACAATTGAACGACTTTCGAAGTTATATCCGGATCAAGCAGCTGGCGGATGCCAGTCAGGAAGCCGAAGTGACGATCTATTATTTCTCCGCCCGAGCCGTCGACTTGGAAGGAGAAACGGTGAAAGGAATATATTGGGATACGGAGCATCAGAAATGGAAGAGCAAAAGGTATCCTCTGCCGGATGTGCTGTATGATCGAAGGGGCGCAGGGAGAACACGAAAAGCTCGCGAGAGGGCCTTGCAAGTCAGAGCCTTTCTGGATGAGAAAAAGGTGCAAAAGATCAACAGCGTGTCTTACTTTAACAAATGGGACGTTTATGAGCATTTGAGCCGGGCGCCCGAAACGAGCCGTTATATTCCCGACACCCGATTTTACGAACGGAGAAAGGATCTGCGCTCGTTCCTCGGCAAGCATGATCAGGTTTATTTAAAAGCGGTTCGCGGCGGACGCGGGAAACAGGTTGTGCGCGTCGTGGAACTGGAGGACAAAACCTATGAGATCTGTCATTTTGTCGATCAGATTTATGTGGGAAAAGCGGAAAGCATAGCCGAGTTGAATTCGGAGGTGCGGAGCTTTTTCGACGGTCGCCCGTTTGTCATGCAGAAGGCCATCGATTTGCTGCAAATAGAGAACAGCAATGTCGATTTTCGCGCGGAGCTGCAAAGAAACGGCAAGGGAAGATTGGAAATCTTGGGCGTGTCGGCCAGAGTGGGACAGCAAAAAGCGCCGATCACGATTCATTCCTCCGCGTTCCCGTTCGAATCGTTCCTGCGGCAATATCAGTTAATCCCCGAGCATGAAATCCCTTCTCTTACGAAGAAGGTCCGTCATTTTCTACGGACTGCGTACCATGCGCTGGAAGACATTTATGGAACGTTCGGCGAGATCGGCATTGATTTCGGCATCGACAAAAACGGGGATATTTGGTTCATTGAACCGAATGCGAAATCCGCCAAGGTTTCCTTCCAGAAAGCTTATGATTCCGCCGCGTTTCAGCGAGCATTTCTCAACCCGTTGGAGTTTGCAAAGTACTTATACGATAAAGAGCGGAAGAAAAGACGGCACTCCCGGTAACGGTAGTGCCTCTTCACTTTTTCGCGAGGAACTTGGCATATTGAAGGGGGTTTAGATAGATTTTTTTGCGCGTATGCGAGCCATATGCTTTCCGGATGGAAACTTTGGCCGATTGGGCATTGCATTCAAACAGCCATATTTGACCGCGCTTATCCACGCCAAAATCAATGCCGAGCTCTCCGAACCCGCCATAACATTTTTCTACCGCTTGATGAACCAGGATGACGAACCCTTCGATTCTTTGTTTTAAATCGCGGATTTCTTTTTTCGTGTAGTGGGGAAACAACTCTTGCAGATGATCTTTCATTTTATATGCGGCGTTATGGGTCGTAATGGGGGAGCCTTTGCGGCCGACCCGCATGCAGATGCCTGAGATTTGCAGGGCTCCTTCGCCGTCCCTCTGTAATTCGGCGCGAAAATCCACCGCTTGCCGACGGCCGATTCGAACGACGTCGACCGCTTCCTGCACGAGAAGTTTCCGGCCGCCGAAGAAGTGCTTCATGTGCTGTTTGAGATCTTTAAAATGCCGAACCTTCTTTCTCACCAGCCGATCGATGACGGCGTAGCTGTAATGATAGCCGCTGCTCCGTTTCACCACACGCATGACCTTCGTGCCTTTGCGGCCGTAAATGGCTTTGATATACACTTTGCCCAGTTTGCGTACATATTGTCTTGCGTCCTGGAGATCACGAAGGGCGATCGTAAACGGCAAATAAGGGCGTATCCGCTCGTCTCGCTGCAGCTTTTCAAACAACTCGCTTTTGGAGAAACGAACCAATGCGTTGATTTTGGGGATTCCCATCCGGTCCATCCGGCGAGCGACACGCCGCACAGATGCGCTTGAACCTCCTCGTACGTAAAGCACGTCGGGCAGTCGGACCGTCTTTTTCTCCCAACGCCGTTGGCGGCTGTTGTAACGAATCCCGGTCATCGTTTTACGTTTAAAATCGACGCCTTCCGCGCCAAAAAAATAGAGTCTGGTATTCACGCGGTGACTGGCTCGCATCAATGTGATCATGCTTTTGGTTTTGATAAGCCGCCGACCAACGAGCATCCCGACGATCGGTCTCCTTGTACCGGAGGCTGCTGCCATAACGCTCACACCCCGCAATTCGACTGTATACCTCTAAAGGATGCTTTCTTGGCGTGACAAGTGTTGGCGGATGCGGAGTACTTCTAAAAAAACCGTCATATAGTTTAGAGGTGAATCAAAACGGACGGAAAGGAGTGAGGAGGATGTCGGTGAAAAGAGCGATCCGACCGGAGGATCTGTTCGAGCTCAAAGCGGTCAGCGACCCGCAAATATCGCCGGACGGTTCCACTATCGCATTCGTCGAGACGACGATGGACCGGGATACGAACCGATATGTCAGCCGAATTCGGATCCTATCCGCTTCAGGCGACGGCGAACCGAAACGGGCAACATCAGGTCCGGGTTTGGATTATGCGCCTCGTTGGTCGCCGGATGGAAGCTTTCTGGCGTTCCTGTCAACCCGGTCGGGTGAGCCGCAAATATGGATCATGCCGGCTTCCGGAGGCGACGCGGAACTGCTTTCCGATCTTCGCGACGTTGCAAGCGCACCGGTGTGGAGTCCTGACGGAAGATCCGTAGCGTGCATCGTGGAAGTCGGCTCCGATGAGAAGGATGTGCTGGTCATCGACCGGCTTCGATATAAACTCGACAGCGTCGGATTTCTGGTCGACCGGAATTGGCATGTATTCATCGTCCAAGCGCAAGGGCCGGGACGAGGCGAATACCGGCAAATGACGTTCGGACAAGATTATAATTTCTCTTCGCCCGCTTGGTCGCCGGACGGCCGGTTCTTAGCGGCAGCCGGCAACCGGCTGCCGGCGAGAACAGAAATTGATTTAATCAACGAAATTTGGGTGATTCCTGCGACAGGCGGGACGCCGCGGCGGCTCACCCGCAGCACGGGACCCGCTGACCATCCCTTATGGTCTCCCGACGGGAGGTTCGTTGCGTACCTCGGTCACAATCAGCGATCCGGGTATTATTCGAACCGCGGGATATGGATCGTGCCGGTCAGCGGCGGCGAGCCCATGGAATTGACAGCCGGGTTTCGATACCCGGTCGGCGATTATGCGATCAAAGATTTTCTCGGTTACGGGCAGCCCGCGGCGGTGCCGCATTGGTCGCGCGACGGCCGGCATCTGTATATGAGTGTGAGTGCTCACGGAGCCGTTCATCTTTGGCGGTTCTCCGTGTCGGACGGAAGGGCGGTCCCGCTGACTCGCGGAACGTACGTGATCTACAATTACAGCTTCAGTTCGGACGACGGACGCGTCGCTTTTGCGGTTACCGCTCCGACGCTGCCGAATGACATTTGGATCGGTGACATCCGCGGCGGCCGTATTCAGGAACGCCGGTTAACCCGGATCAATCAAGAGTGGTTGGATCGTACGGTGGCGGTGCAGCCGGTACGCTTCACGTTTCGTTCGCCGGGCGGGCCGCGGGAAGAAGGCTGGATCCATTATCCCCCTCAAATCCGGCCGACGGACAAAGTTCCGGCTGTGTTGGAAATTCACGGCGGCCCTACCGTCATGTACGGTTACGTCTTCTTTTTCGAGTTTCAGCTCCTGGCGACCAACGGGATCGCCGTGATCAGCAGTAACCCGAGAGGGAGTATGGGCTACGGCGAGGAATTTGCGGCCGCCATCGGGGGGGATTGGGGGAACCTCGACTATCGAGATCTCATGAGCGCAGTGGATGCGGCCGTGTCGCGCGGCATGCTGGACCCGGACCGTATTGGCGTCGCAGGCGGCAGTTACGGCGGGTACATGACGAATTGGATTGTGACGCAAAACCACCGGTTTAAGGCTGCGGTGTCGATGCGGGGCATCAGCAATTTGTACAGTTTCTTCGGCACGTCGGATGGGGGATATTTGCATGTGGATGACTTTGGAGCTCCCCCGTGGCAAATTCCACAAACCTATCTCCGGCAGTCTCCCATTACTTACGTGGCGAATGTACGAACGCCGCTGCTTCTGATTCATAGCGACCGCGATTTTCGAGTACCGATTGAGCAAGGCGAGCAGTTTTATACGGCACTCAAGTTTCTTGGACGGGATGTGCGGATGCTCCGTTTTCTTACGGAAACGCACGAGCTGTCGCGGGAAGGAAAACCGCGGCACCGGGTGATCCGCCTTGAGCAGATTTTGCATTGGTTTCAGCGGAGACTCAATCATTCATAGGCGAAAGTTGACGAATAATGGGTGCATGCCCGGTTCCGGCGAAATCTAGACGCATATCCTGCTACGAAGAGACTTCAGCAAGAGGAGAGACGTCTATGAATCATTCGCAAGCTTTGGATCCGGAGTTCGACCGGGTATATGATTTGCGGCCGCAGCCGGAATTGACGCAAGAGAACCGGGAAATCAGCGTGTTATTCGCGCAACTTCAAACGCTGCCGCTGGGCACGCCGGCGTTTCGCCAAGCGATGGCGAACGTGTATCAACATCTTCAAACCGCCTCCAGAGCGTTGGCGTTGGCGTGCGGAATCAGCTCCGAATTTCGCTATCTCCCCGATGTATGGGGATTGCCGGAGCTGAACATCTTTCACGGCCGGTTCCTCGTCCCGATGAGTTACCATCTGAATACAGCGCTCGGGGCCGCTGAGATATTGGCTGCAGGAAGAGGGAGGACACCGTATTTCCCGCTGATGGTCGGCTGCATGCTTGCCACTGTGCGGCTCTGGCAGAGGCTCCCCGAAGCGATTGACAATTTGCGCAGAGCGGCGGGGCCCCGGCATACGGCCACGGTGAACCTCACGGAGCAAACCTCGCGGACCATTGCGGTCGCCACACAGCAAGGGTTGATGGTTGCCCGATCGTCGGTATCGACGGCGCAATGGAACGTCTCCGTCAGGGCGTCGGAGCTGGCACACAGCGTTCGGGAGAAAGTTTCGCAGATGATGGCCGGAGAATCGTATTGATCACGATAAAGGTCGATAAATCAAGAAAACCGCCATTAAGGCGGCTTCTTGGCATTCAACGGGATTTTCTTTTGGCCAGTTTATACTCCGCGGCCAAGCGGTTCACTCTGCGATAGTACGTTTTATCCTCCAACCGGTCGAACAATTTATAAGACGGATAAGCAAGATTCGCCTCAATGACCCAGATGTTCCCGTCGCGGTCGATTCCTAGATCAAGACCCGCTTCGTGCGTTCGAATGCCTTTTTTAGCCGCATAGCGTACTAATTGGTAGCCGTAATCGATCAGCTTGCGCTTCACACGCCGGGTCTTGAGGGGGCCGTAGCCCAAAGAGCGGGCTAAAGCGTGCTCGATTGTCGCGGCATACCCTCCGCCCCGCCGGACATTGGTCACCACGCTGTCTTCTCCCGCAACCTTCACGATCATGCCGGCGTATCGCCAGACACGGTTGCGGTCCCGCATGACCTGGACGCGGATGGAAAACGGTCTTCCATCCATTGTAGCCAAGTCGATCGTCTTCTGGATGAGAACCGATCGTGCGGATCGCCCGTCTTTGACCTTCTCATATAATTCATCGATCGAGCGAACGTCCACCGGTGCGCCTTTCACGCGGACGTAACGATACCCGGTTTCCGTTTTCCAAGCCTTAATGATTCCTGAGCCGGTATGCTCGTGTCTTCCTTTGATGTACACGGATTTATATTTGTGCAGGAATTTCGAAAGCGAATGCGGGGTCAGGATCGCCATTGGCGGCAAAAGCTTACGGAGCTCGGGATGGCGGGAGTACAATTCCTGTATCTCCCACTTGGAAGGATCCCATTTGGAGGCCATGTCACCATTCCTTTAAGTTGAGCATAAGGCTCGGTTATTTGGCGATTTTTCTCAGCTTTTTCACTTTTCGATACAGGCTTAAATCCGGAAGCTTGCCGAAATTCCCTTCGATCGCCGGTTCGATGTTGACTTCGAAGATCCATATTCTTTTCTTCCGGTCAACTCCGATATCTACGGCATATTCTTTGAGGTTCGGGTACATTTGGCTGACTCTGCTTACTGTTTTAACCACGCATTTTTCCAATCGGCGCTTCATATCGGATATTTCCTTGCGGGAGTAATTCAAATGCCGGGAGAAGAGGGTATCGAGATACGTCGGGGTGCCTCCGTAATGAGAGGTCGTCACGACGCTTCCTTTCTCCCCAAGGCGCCCGCACATGCCGACGGCCTTCCATTTCCCGTCTATTCTTAGAGCGTGGCATCGGAGATCGAAATGTCGGCCGTCCTTCGTCACGCTGTCCACAGCTTTCTGGATCACATAACGGTCGTCTCCCGTCAAAGACCGCACTTTTCTCCATAAGTCATCCGCATGGACGTATTCCGTATGGGTTCCCCGACGGATTTTAAAACGTTGTCCGCTGTCCCTTTCAATCCGATACACGCCTCTGGATTTTCGTCCCCGGTCCGGTTTGAGATAGAGATTGTCGTATTTTTTGATCATCCGCCGAAAGGCGCTTTCCCTAAATAACTCCGTAGGGGGAATATATTCCGACAGCCCGGGCGTGTAAGTGAGCTGATAGGCCACCGCGAGTTTACTTTTCACATGATGTTGCTCTAACGCCATCCCATCACCCGCTGCGCATTAGTTTTCTGGCTTTGAGATACTTGCTGTACAGCGAACGGTCAACGTTCTCCAATCCTGCGTTATCCGGCATCGTATTGGCTTCGATAAACCATACTTTGCCATTCTTATCAACCGCCAAGTCCAAGCCCAAAATTTTAAAAGAATAGCGGGAGTTCAAGATTTGGGCGGTTTGGTGCGAAATATCCATCAAGTCCCTCATAATATTCGAGCTGCTCAAGGATTGGTCGAGTCCTCTAAGCACCTTATAAACGTTGTGGTCCTTCGCTCCCTTGGCGACATTTGTAACGAGAGAGGAGGGGCGGGGAGCTACTTTGGCGGACATGAGCGTTGCCCGCCAGTAGCCCAGCGGTTTCTGCAGCACGACCCTTACGTCGAATGGGCAGCGGTGATAAGTCGCCAAATCAATTCCTTGCTGCACGATGTATTTCTTTTTGGGATTAAGGAGCAGTTTCACTTGCTTATAGACTTTGTCCGGTGCGAACAGGCTCGAAGTTTGTTTCGAAGAGATTTCCCATTGTTTGGCGCTCAGCTTTTTGACCCGGATAATGCCGCCGCCTTGTCTCCCCACATCCGGCTTGATATAGACGGAGTCATATCGCCGCATCATTTTGTCGAGGCTGTCATAACCAAACCAATCGGTATCCGGCACATAGCGCTTCATGAAGGGGTCGTTCATGAGGGGGAGCGCCTTTTTCATTTTGCTTCTGATGACCGTGTGTTCGATGCGATCACCCCCTTCAGGGCACCCGGTATAAATCCGATTTGCCGGAGATAGGCTTCCAGCAGGTTCAAAAAGGACTGCATATCGTCGCTCGTGATATCGCCGATATTCGCGATTCGGAAAGTACGGAATTGATCGAGCTTGCCGGGGTATATGGTGAAGCCTCGGCTATGCAAGTAATCATGCATCTCTTGAAAGCTGTACCCTGGCGCCTCCGGTTCGAAGATCGACGTGACCAGTTTGGAATGGAGCCGGTCACTGCCGATATAGGGCAAGCCCAGCCGCGTAATGCCGTCGATTAACGTCTGCCACGATTTCTGATAGCGCAAATACCTTTGCTCGATCCCTTCCCGCTTAAGCTCGTCGATGGCCTGCCTCAGTGCATACAGAGCTTGAACGGGCGGGGTGAACCGGCTTTGGCGCGTTTCAAGGAAAAAGCGGTACTGGTCGTATAAATTTAAATAGTAATTTCGAGGTTTATGCTGCCGTTTGTTCTCTAAAAGCTCCGTTTCCGCGACAACGATCGAGAGACCGGGTATCCCTTGAACATTTTTGTTCGAGCTGGCGGCGAGGTATTGGATGCCCATTTGGCGCATGTCGATCGGGATGGCCGCAAAAGAGCTGATCGCATCGACGATCAGACAGACGGATTCCCTTCGGCACAACTCGCCGATCGCGGCAATGTCGTTCAATAGTCCGGTCGTCGTCTCGTGATGGACGACAGCCAGATGAGTGATTTTGCGCCGGCTGCTTCTAAGCGTCGATTCAAGCGCGGTCAAGTCGAGCGCGACATGCGGGGGGCTGTGGAAAACGATGGAGTCCAGGTCATAGGCTTCGGCCATTTCGCACATCCGCCGGCCGTACGCGCCGTTGTTCACGATGAGAAGAAGATCGCCGGCGTGGACGACGGAGCTTAAGATCGATTCGACCGCCGACGTGCCGGAACCTCCGAACACAACAGCCGAATAGCTGCCCGAATCTGCGACGATGTGCGTCAGATCCGTACAAACCGATTCCATCAGCCGGCCGAATTCTTGCTCTCTCGGGCAAATATCCGGCACGACTTGGGCGAGCTTGACGGAGTCGGTTGTGGTCGCGGGTCCGGGAGTGAGCAAAATGTTCCTCCGCACAGTCAGCATCAGCTTTCCGCTCCTTCAGCTTCGAGGTGGCCGCGGTTCAAGAACGAAGCAAGCCGTTCTTTGACCTCGTGCGGTTTAACCGCCGGGCGGCGCGGCGGATCTTCGTTGCGCGTGGAAATTTGGAGATGGGCAAAGGTTAATCCCTTCTTGTTTTTCCATTTCTGCAGGCACGCGTCCAGGTCATCCAAGCTGCGGAGATAAAGGGAATTCGCATAGCCGCAAGCGGAAGCCATATCGACAAAGCTCACGTTGTGGGAGACCGTTTGCTGTCCGCCTGTAGAGTCATGCGCGTTGTTATCCAGCAAAATGTGAATCATGTTCGGCGGATGGTAGTACCCGATCGTGGCCAGATTCCCCATCCGCATGAGCAGCGAACCGTCTCCGTCAATGACGACAATATCGAAATCCGGTTTGCTGAGCGCAAGCCCAAGGCCGAGGGAACTGACGCACCCCATGGATCCCACCATATAGAGGTTGTTGGAGGCATCTTCAATTTCGTACAGCTGCCGGCCTGTCAATCCGGTTGTCGCGAGTTGAATCGTTTTGCCGTCTTTCCATCCGTTGATGATTCTTAACGCTTCCTGGCGGGCAGGGAACTCATTCTCCGCTTTCGAGGCATGCGAGATTCTCGGATAATTGAAGGGGCGCAATTGTTTTTGGAGCGGCTCCTGCTCGAACGTTCCTTTTCTCACCACGAAGAAAAAGGGATTGTCTTTCTCGATATACCGCATGGCCAGCAAGAGCTGTCTTTTGGCCGTGCGCATATCGGTGGACAAGTACATCCATTTGACTTGCATGGAATCCAGTATTTTGGTCGTGATTTGTCCCATTAGCTCATGCTGCGGCTCATCCGGGTAACCCGGCTGCCCTCGCCAGCTTACGAACCCGAGAACGGGGATCCGAAACGGATAATTGAGGGAGACCAAAGGCGAAACCGCATTGGACAGCCCCGAATTTTGCATGAGAACAACCGGTTTCTTGCCCCCGAGATAAGCCCCCGAAGCGATGGCGACCGCGTCCCCCTCGTTCGCCGCCCCGACGTATTCGCATTCGTTAATTGCGTAATTGATCAAGTTTTTCAAAAAGGAGCACGGAACGCCGGTGTAAAAGTCGAAGCCCAGCCTTTTCATTTCGTTCCCAAAGCTTCTGGTATTGATCATGTTTCGCACCGTCCTAGAGCAGCCAGTTGCCTAACGGGTTGCTTGGGTTATTCAGGTTGCCCGGGTTGATGAGACTGCCGGGATTGGCGGCGGTGCTTCGGTTATTGTAGCTGCTTCGGTTACTGTACGTGCTTTTATTCAAGCGACTTCTGTTCGCGTAGCTGCTTCTGCTGCCGGGATTGCCGCTGCGGCCGCCCCGTGCTCCTTGGCTCCTCGGTACACTTGGCGGGTTCGCGCTTCGGCCGGCGATCCTTTTCGCATACAACAGCGGATTGAGGAACACGCGGTTGGATTTATTTCCATAGGCTTTGGCGATGGAAACCTTGGCCGACTGGGCATTGCATTCGATCAGCCACAGCTTGCCTTTGGTATCGAGCGCGAAGTCGATGCCGATTTCTCCGAATCTCCCGTAGTTTTTTTCCACCGCCAAGTAAACCTGACGCAGAAAATCATCGATTTTATTTTTCAAACGTCGTATTTGTTTAGAGGTGTAACGGGGATACAGCTTGTAAAGATAATCCTCGTAACGATATGCGGTGGAATGGGTGGTAATGGGGGAGTACTTTTTGCCGACCCGCGCGCATACCCCCACAATATCGATTTCGTTATTTTTGTCTCTTTGCACTTCCGCACGAAAATCGACGAGACGACTATTATTGACCCTTACAAGCTCGATCGCCTTCTGTACAATAAGCGTTCGATCTCCGAAAAAGGATCGGACGGCCCTCAGCAGGCCATCCATACTGTGCGTCTTTCTGCGGACCAGTTTGTCGATGATCGAGTAGCTGTACAGGTATCCGGATTTGGAGGGCAGCGTATCCACGCGCATCACTTGAAGGCCTTTTCTCCCGCGAACTGCCTTCACGTACACCTTCCGCAGCTTCAGAACCGTACTTCTCACATCGCTCATTGTTTTGACAGGTATGGTTTGAGGCAGGTGAGCGCGCAAGTATTTATCTTTGCTTAAATAATTGTAGAGTTCGCCTTTATTGAAGGCGTGGATTGGATTTATTCGTTTGATGCCCAGATCGTCGAATTTTTTCAACAGCTCGTCGGTTCCGCTTCCGCCTCCGCGGACATAAATCACATCCGGAAACGGGAACCGGTTCCTCTTCCACTTACGGTCCGCTTCGTCGAAGTAAGCTCCTGAAATTTGCCGGCCCGTGAAGTCTACGTCTTTGGACGTGAAAAAGGTGAGCGTCGTCCTGGCTTCCTTGTTCGCTTCGACCAGTTTCTGAATCCGTTCGTGATCGCGGATTTCGCTGATCGACATGGAGCCGCTGCCCAGATACACGCCCACGATCGGGCGAGCGGTGATAGATGACCCGTTGGTTAGGTACATTCGCGTCACCTCGATCGATCGTTATTTTTTTTCAGGGGCATATCCGGCATTTCGTTCACGGAGATGATTTCGTTCGTTTTTTTGGCCGGTTTGGTCCAATATTGCTCGTTGCCGGGCAAATCGTCGAACCAGGCGGCATCCGAGGGACAATCCAGAACCATCAGCTTTCCATAATTGCGGTCACGGGATTGATGATATTTGAGATAGGCCTTGCCGCCATCAATGGCCAGAATCTCAATCTTCCCCGAAGTATGACTCATGCACAGCTTGATCCGTTTGCCTAATCCGGACGTTCTGGATTTCGCCTCTTCCACGATGCGGTACACTTCTTCGAGCGTTAAAACAAATCCCCGGTTGCCCGCGACAGGCCTGTTGACGAAAAAGTAATAGGGGGTGACGCCCGCCCAGGAAAGCCGGTCCAGCAATTCCCCCAGCACGGCGGGATCGTCGTTGATTCCTTTGAGCACCGGAGTCTGATTCACCACGATCGCTCCGGCGTCGTAAAGCGCCTTGAAGCATTTCCTCGCTTCCGGCGTGATCTCTCTCGGATGGTTCACATGCGCCATGACATAGATCCGTTTTTCCTCCGTGGAGTACGTCCGGATCGTATCGAGCAGTTCCTCGTCTTCGTAGATCCGCATCGGGTTGAAAAGGGGCATTTTGGAGCCGATCCGGATGATTTTCACGTGTTCGATCGACCGCAAGGCTTCCAAAATGCCGCGGATCTTGGGAGTCGCCAAAATGAGAGGATCGCCGCCGGTCAGCAAAACATTGTTGATTTGAGGTGTCTGCGCAATATAGTCGAGTCCGGCTTGAATGTCCGGCATCGCCTCTTTCACGTCGGTCCGGAACAGCCGCTTGCGAAAGCAGAATCGGCAATAGGCGCCGCATACTTCCGAAACGAGCAACAAGGCGGTTGTATCATACTTGTGCTGGCAGCCTTTGACCACGTAGTTCGTGTCTTCGTCCGAAGCGTCCCAACGGCCGTATTCCTGAAGTTCATTGGCGTTCGGAATGACCAGTCTGCGGATGGGATCATCGGGGTCCGACCAGTCGATCAAATTGAGATAGTAATCATTGAGCCGAAAAACGAATTTTTCCGTTACCTTCTTTAATGCTGCCCTCTCACCGTCACTTAGCCCGGGTAACTCGTCCAGATCGGTGAAGTATTTTACAGGCATGTAATGGAATTCTCCTCTCCTGCAAGGAAACTTGAGTTTGCTCTCAATTAATGCAAGCAAGGACAGTCATGTGTTAGTCATTGGTGGAAAAGCCAAGAATCCGCAATCCGAACACCGTCATTCGTCCTCTTCCGGTGCAGCCGCGGCGGTTAAATACCGGTCTTCAGCCGCCTGAAGCTCTTCTGCATCCTGCAAACGAAAAATTTCTTCGAGAGGGGAGACGTTGTTTTCGATTTGGACAAGACTTCGCTCACGGAATAATTGCTGCGTGATGTTTTGCATGGCCTGAACCGACGCTCTTAAATTGTGATTGGCCCAAATCACGAGATTAACGCCCAGCTCGTAGAAGCGGTGCGTAGGGGTTCGGTAATATTTCGTAGGCACGATGACGACCGGCAGTCTGCCGCTCCATTCCCGCATGAACGCTTCAATTTCGGCAATGTCCGATCTTTTGCTGTGCGCAAGAATGGCGTCGGCGCCGGCTTGACGGTAAGCCTCCGCTCTTCTCAGCATTTCATCCATTCCGTGCCCCGCGATCAAAGCCTCCACTCTCGCGACAACGACAAAATCCTCATTCGTCTGGGTATCCTTCATCGCTTTGATTTTGCCGCAAAATTCATCAATGGGGGCTAAGGGCTGGGCATCTCCTTTGATGAAGGAGTTCGTCTTCGGAAACAGCTTATCCTCAATGCAAACTCCCGCAATATGCCGCTGCTCCAGCTTTTTCACCAATCGTCTTGCGTTGTTGAAATTTCCGTAGCCTGTATCGCCGTCAAGCAAAATCGGGATCGTCGTCGCATCGCTCATGAACTCCAGTACCTCGAGCACCTGCGTCCAAGAAGCCTCGTTGTTGTCCCTTACGCCCATCGAAGCGGAAATCGACAGGCCGCTGGCCCAAATGCCTTTAAATCCGGTTTCCTCCACGATTTTTGCGGACAACCCATTATGGGCTTCCATGATGAAATCCGGGTTTTGCGAC
The DNA here is from genome assembly GCF_005049045.1 of Cohnella pontilimi. Classification (GTDB taxonomy): domain Bacteria; phylum Bacillota; class Bacilli; order Paenibacillales; family Paenibacillaceae; genus Cohnella; species Cohnella pontilimi. The sequence goes on along the minus strand of NZ_SUPK01000003.1, from coordinate 28,777 downwards.
TGAATCATTCGTTTTAGTTGTGTGGATTTATTCAATAAGTTCATTCCTTTCCTCGAGCGTGCCTCGAACCGTTTTGGTTCATTTTTTAGAGATATGTAACGGTCTGTCTCCTTGCATGGTGTTTCGTCCAAATGTTTAAATTTTCGATATCCCCGCAACGACAACAGGCACCCGAAAATCGGATGCCTGTCTTTTTTTATTATCGTTTTTTGTTCCTTTTGATGTGTGCCGGATGTTCTGTCGGAGGAGGGCAAACTTCCTCTCTGACGTGGAACGAAAATTTGTGAGTGTGAACGGGTACAAAATGATGCCGGAGAACGATCTCGACCGGATGAATCACTTCAACCAATTGCTCATGAAATTGATCTTGGAAAATCACTTTCGGTTTGCCTACAACCTTAGCCGTCGGAGGGCAATGGCGATGAGAGTGACCAGACATAAATGCTTTCACCTCTTTTCTTGCACATAATCCGCTGACGTTATTTGTCCTGCCTCTGCGGTTTCGCGCCCACCTCCATATTAATGGCAGGTTGTGATGTCTTTTCATCACATTCATAAAGTATGGCATGGCCAAATTTATTGTCCGTTCATCTGTACATCTAAAATAAAAAACGGCAGCCACACATCAAAGTGGTTGCCGTACCGTTCCTATTCGTGTACTCCGTTCAACTGGTTCAACACGCGCCGAAATTTGACGAACGAAACAATTCTCCATGGAATGATATAGCCGAACGCTACCATCATGAATAATGCCATCATGCCTTCGGGATCGATGTCGGTAAGCTCCCGGCGAAGTGTAAAGCGAACGATCAAAATGCCGATGAAAGCTGCGATAAATCCCCAGTTTTTCTTCGCGTAAATCAGCTTGTCTTCTCTCACTTCGTAATCGGTCGTCCAAATCAGCGGAATCGAGAACACGATGCCGAGGCCTAATGCTGCGCCAAAAGCCCAAGCCGGTTCATGCACGTTCGGGTTCAGCAGAAGCGACATACCGGGAAGCATGAATAACATTGGAATCAACAGCCGGATTCCGCTGCCGCGTATCGGACGATACATGCTTCTCGTTCTTCTCCATAATACTAAAGCTGCAATAGCAGCGATCATCACATAAATACCGGTTCCGTTCATTCAGTCGGCCACCTCGTTGAATTGGATATTTTTATCTTAATGGAGGAGACAGTCTTTGAATAGTGACAAACGTCATTTGATCGAGATGTAGAGAGTCATAGGATGCAACCATCTATTTGTTAGAATCGTTATGACCTATGGGTAACTTCAAAACGAAGCGTTCTTAAACGGAGCCGGACACGAGGAGAAAGAGGTAGAATTCAGCCATGAAAAAGAGACTCTATTCCATTTTCACCGTCGCACTTTGTGCCATAGCCATTTTCTCAACATCTGCTATAGATTCAAAAGTAACGGCAAAAGCAGATCCCGACAAAGAAGCGAAAACCCTGATCAGCCGCATGAACAAGGCCGTTAACGAGAAAGCTTGGAACATAGCGGCCGGATATGCCAAACAAATCGCGGTCCATTACGACAATCGTAAAATCTATGACCAGGCAGCCCAATATTACGATCTGAACGCCCGATACTGGGAAAAGTACGGGAAGCCGGAGTGGGGCATCTACAACACGATCCGAGCGGACCACATTCGTACGGTCGTTCAAACGTACGCGGAGGTACCGATTACACAAAATCGTGCGTTGGAGAAATTCGAGCCTGTTGCCGGCGCTTATGTCGGATTGTATCCGGCGGGCAAGACGTTCTCCGGCAGCCCGAGTAAATCGGAGGAAGCGTTCGGCAAGAAGCATGCGATTTACTTGACGTATACGCACTTCAATCGGTTATATGAAGGCGGACACGCTTTTCCGGTGAAATACGCAGAAGAAGTTAAGCAGCTCGGCGGTGCTTTGCAGATCGGGTGGGAGCCGCACAAGGGCCTGGACGAAGTGAAGGACGACGAGTATATGCGCCAATTCGCGCGCGAAGCCAATGCGGCCGGCATACCTGTCTTTCTCCGTTTCGCTTGCGAAATGAACGGCGATTGGACGCCATGGCATGGAGATCCGAAAAAGTATGTCGAGAAGTGGCGGCTCGTCCATGACATCATGGCCGAAGAGGCGCCGAATGTGGCGATGGTATGGGCACCGAACTTCCTGCCACGCGACAACATCGATCCCTACTATCCGGGCGACGAATACGTGGACTGGGTCGGCTTCTCTCTCTACACGATTCCGTACTCCCGCGGAGCGCTTAAGCTCGGGGGGAACCCGATCGACTATTTGCGTCCACTGTACGAGAAATACTCCAAGAAGCCCATGATGGTATCCGAAGGCGCGGTTTCCTTCCACAGCTATCAGCTCGGCCAGGATTTTACGCCTTGGGGCGTGTGGCAGCTCGCGAACATGTACGCCTACATGCCTCGACTGTATCCCCGGCTGAAGGCGATCACGTACTTCGACCTGGACAAGCGGACGACCAACTACGACAACCAGAATAACAACTACGACCTTCATGACAGCCCGCCCATGCTGGAGGCGTACAAGAAATTCACCTCGATGCCGTACTTCCTTACGAAGGTGGAAACTGGGGCGATGCCGGACAACCCGGTGACGTACAAACCCATATCCGAAGCACAGAATTTGAGCGGCAAGGTGAATGTATTTACATATGTGAAGCTGCCGCTAGGGGAGCAACCGTATGCAGTTCACCTGTACTCTGGTTCGAAGCTGCTCCTAAAGCGGGCATACGCGCCGCCGTTTGAAATGAAAGTGGATTTTGACGCGCTGCCGGCTTCGGGCAAGCTTACGGTGAAAGTGTTGGACAAGCAGTTCCGCATTCTCGTGACGAAGGAATTTCCTTATAAGAAGGCATGAATGCTAATGGCTGCTTCGGCAGCCTTTTTATTTTATGAATAAAATGCTTTCGCATGGAGCACATCTAACGCGTGCTCTATTTCTTTCAGGTCTTCCTCGGAGGCGTGCTTAATCCGTTCCAGGAAACGGGCTTCTACCGATTCAAAGACCTTGTTCATCATGGCTTCCCCTTTTTTAGAAAGGCGGATATATTGCTTTCGTCTATCTTCGGATGCGGCAAATTTTTCACACAAATTTTTCTCGGCGAGTTTTTTCAATTCACGACTGGCATTCGGCATGGACAAATGTTGACAATCACTGATCTCACTAAGCGTCACAGGCTGACTGACCGCTATGTATTCAAGAATGTCGTATTGAACGGGGGTAATCTCGCCGGTTCTCACATCTTTGGTCATTTCATGCTTTACCCGATGGACCGCAGTAGTAAAGGCTACGAACTTTTGAAACAGTTTTTTTGTGTCCATAAATACCACCTCTTACTTGTAACCGTACCAAAATAGTTATCATAAAACAATTATCATTTGACAACAAAATGAATATGGTGTTACGATTTATTTATCAAATGATAACTAAAGAGGTGTGTGTCATGAACACGCTCGTTATTTATGCTCATCCTAATCATCAGAGTTTAAGTTATTCATTTTTACAAAATGTCATCCGGGGATTGAGTGAGAATCCTCAAGTGAAGGAAATAAAAGTGCTGGATCTATACGAAGAGAAGTTTAATCCGGTTCTTGTGTTCAATGAGAACAAACGAAGAAGGGATATGCATGCCGATCCCGAGCTTGAAAAGTATCGAGAATTTATCCGCTGGGCAGATAAAATTGTTTTTGTCTATCCGATCTGGTGGGGACGCCCGCCTGCGATACTCTTGGGATTTATTGACCGGGTGTTTGCTTCAAACTTCGCCTACAGGAGCAAAGGCGGGCTTCTGCCGGAAGGACTCTTGAAGGGAAAGACCGTGGATTGTGTTTCGACGATGAGGGGTCCCGCGCATTACCCTCTGTTCTGGCTGAATAACGCACACAAAGTTTTAATGAAGAGAGCTATTTTTCATTATGTTGGCATCAAGAAGGTGAAGTTTTTTGAATTCGGCAATATGGAAAGCCCGAAAGGACGCCATGATAAGAAATTAAATAAAATCTATTGTTATTTTCGAACAGTAGCGCAATGACCTCATGGGAGCAACTGAACGGCTAGGATTCAGCTTGTTTCACAATCGGAATCCAAACCTCACAGGTGTAATCTTCTGCCTTTGAATCTCCCGGGAGATAGACCTCGATCTCGGGCCCTCCTGAATGCTCATACCCCGTTGCCGGAAACCACTCCTGGAAAATGCGTCGGATCACACTTTGTATGGCCTCCGGAAGCGGACCGACGGACGTAAAAATCGCCCAGGTACAAGCCGGAATCGTTCGCAAGGTTAATCCTTCCATGAGGGCCGTTCCGGCTGCCTCCCTGGCAATCATATAAGTAAAATCCTCCCGCACATCCATCGTAATCCCCATCAAGCCTGGATACGGCTCTGCAGCCACAAGCTTACGGAGCGTTCCGTCCCGCTCACAGTCGCTCCAAAAGCTTTGCCTCGAATAGCTTTCATCCCCGCAAATTAATTTTACGGATTTTCCGAGGACCTCGAATGCCGGTTTATCTTCGATCCTGTAGATGAATTCTTGATCTCCCGTCAATACAAGCTGAAATGAAATGCGCGGAAAAGCCTTCAGGAAAGCTCCCGGATGCCTGGCTTGCGACGGAGTGATTCCGTGAAGCTTGCGGAAGGCTTTGGAGAAAGCTTCCGGCGATTCGTATCCGTATTTCAGGGCGACATCGATCACCTTGGCGGAGGATGTCGCCAACTCGTTCGCCGCCAGCGTCAATTTGCGTTTGCGGGTATATTCGGCGACCGTTACTCCCGTCAACATATGGAACATGCGTTGAAAGTGAAACGGAGATGAATAGGCGGCCTTGGCGATCTCTTCGACATCCAACGGCTGGTCCATATTCCGCTCCATGAACTCCAACGCATTCCTCATCCGTTCCAACCCGTCCAATTCTCTCGCCCCCGCCTGATCTCGTTTCATTTCTACTATTTTATGCCATTTCAAGAGAAGAAGAAACCTGTTCGCGACGAGCACAAAATGACAGGATCGAAATTGTCGTGCATGGTAGCATGAATCAATGAGGAGCTGCAAAGAGGAGGGCGGCGTGCGATGAACCGGCTCGTCATGATTGTGAGTCTGAGTGTACTGGCATTGGGCATGCTGCTGATTTTGGCATTCGGAGTCTCCAGCCGCATGAGCAAAGAGCGATTTTTGGCTCCGGACGACGCCTCCTGGCTTTACACGAATGGACCATGGACAGCATCGGTGGATCCGTCTTTGGGAAAGGTCATGGTCGGAATGCTTACGGGTTCGCGGGCCAAAATCGAAACGAACAGCGGGCACGCGACGCTGAAACAACGGGGCAGCGGGGGAGAAATCCAAATTTCGATCGACGGAAAACTTGCCGTTACACATGCTGTTCCGAAGGATCAGTCGTGGCATTATCTTCCCATTTATGCGAACCTGACGGGATGGCACAAAATTGAAGTCGCCTTTTCAGCTTCCAATCATGAGATCGGTGGGATATACATCGACCGGCGTGCTGACGTGAGAAAGCCGATCGAACAAAAGAAAAAAATCGTCGTCACTGGTGCGAGTTACGCGGAAGGATGCTGCCTCGACAACAAAGGCTTCGTCTCGTTCTCTTCCTTGGTCGGCGATAAATTGGATATGGAAAGTTTAAATACGGGGATCGGACGAACGGACGTTAACGTCGGCGGCGAACAAAGCGGCTTAAGGCGGGTTCAAAGCGATGTGATTGCCTACAAGCCGGATTATGTCCTAGCGGTTTACGGTATCAATGCCATGCGGGATATCAATTCGGGCGCATCCTCTCATCGCGAATATCAGGCAGACTACGAGGCATATCTGAAGTCGATAACGGACGCCCTGCCGAACGCGCATGTGTTTGCCAGCGGGATTATATCCGTCAGGGGCATGACCGATGAGACGCTGGACCCATTCAATCAGGATATCAAGAACGCTTGCTCCCTCGTTGAACATTGCACCTTCATCGATTTGTCCGGCAAGTGGAATGACGACAACTACGCCAAATATCTTTCCCGTGACGGCATCCATCCGAGTGAGGAAGGATACCGATTCCTGGCCGATGAGTATTCCCGGGCGATAGCTTTAGTCATGAAAAAGCAGCAATCGCGCTAATAAAAGCGCGACAAATAAGAAGGGAGAGGATTTGAGATGAGAAAGATCACCGTTAGTTTGCTTACCGCAGCCGCTATTTTTTGTACCGTTCCATTCGCGTTCGCTAAAGAAAAGGAGCCTGAAGGGGTGCAAACCGTACATTATGTGGCGTTAGGGGACTCTATCGCGGCAGGGTATACGCCTTACGGAACGGTGGACCTCAGTTATGCGGACTTTGTAAAGGAACATCTGGAAAGATATCAAAATCAAGCGGTCGAATATCACAATTTTGCGGTCACGGGGTACACTTCCGAACAATTAAAAAACGATATTTTGCATAATGAAATGATCAGACAAGAAATCAAAGAAAGCACGATCGTCACGATCGACATTGGCGCCAACGATATGTTTCGCAAGCTACTGACGGACCCGTCCAAAGCTTATGAGGGCATCGCGGCTGCGAGTGTGAATTTGCAAACGATACTGAGCACGATCGATGGGTTGAACCCGAATGTAGATGTGTATGTCATGGGTTATTATAATCCGTTTGCTTATTATCCCGAACAAGTTCAAGCGTTTCTTGTGCCCCTGAATGACTCGCTGAACTCGGAAATCGAAAGTCGTACTCAGGCCAATGGTGATACGTATGTGCCCACCGGGAATCGAATCGATAAACACTATCAAAAATACATGCCGAATCCGGAAGATAACCATTTGAATGTAGAAGGATATAAAGTCATTGCGCAAGAATTTTGGAAAGCGATGAACAAGAATCGATAACCATTTCTAGGTAGGCAAGAGCTCATGTGAACAGGGCCGCAGGCCCGCTCAGCATGAGCTTTTTTTTTGGCAGGCAATGGAATGGGCGTTCCTCTTTAAACTAGAGTAGATTTGGAATAAAATAGAATTAGTGTAACCACTTCCCTTCTAACTCCTTCAGGAGGTGATGCCGATCGCAATGGAATTTCGGTTTCTTTGCTGTTTCGGAATGAACCAAAATGAGAGGAGATGACTGGATGATCCTGAAACCGACCACAATCCGGAAAAGAAGGAGTATCGTACTGATTCTCACTATGATTCTATCAATGTTACCGGTGTCTATTGCTGCGGCAAAAGGCGGTGAAAAACAAGATTACAAAATTGTCGGCTACTATACTTCTTGGAGCGCTTACTCCGGTTATCAGGCACTGGAAATTGACGCTAAGAAGCTCTCCCATATCAACTACGCGTTCGCGGATATTTGCTGGGATAATCAACATGGCAATCCGAATGCGGGGGCAACCTGGTCTTGCCAGGATGTCAACGGAGACATCTCTATGCCCAACGGCTCAATCGTGCTGGGCGACCCTTGGATAGACGTTCAGAAACCGAATGAAGGCGAGACTTGGTCGGATCCGATAAGGGGCAATTTCAGTCAATTGATGAAGCTGAAGCAGGCGAATCCGCACTTGCAAACGCTGATTTCCGTCGGAGGGTGGACTTGGTCGAACCGGTTTTCGGACGTCGCGGCCAGCGCGCAGACGAGGGAGCAATTCGCCGACTCGGCCGTGGACTTTTTGCGCAAATATCATTTCGACGGCGTCGATCTGGACTGGGAGTATCCGGTCGGTGGCGGGCTGGACGGCAACAGCGCACGGCCGGAAGACAAGCAGAATTATACCCTTCTGCTGCAGAACGTACGGAAAAAGCTGGATGCAGCCGGTAAGGCGGACGGTAAACATTACTTGTTGACCATCGCGAGCGGGGCTTCTCAGAGCTTTGTGAACCATACCGAGTTAAAGAAAATAGCAAAAGTGGTCGATTGGATCAACATCATGACCTACGACTTTAACGGCACATGGCAAAAGACAAGCGCTCATAATGCTCCGCTGTACGACGATCCTGCTGCAAAGGCGGCCGGAGTGAACAGCGGCAGCGTACACTCCGCGGTCAGGCAGCATCTGGGCGCGGGAGTGCCGGCGGGCAAGCTGGTGCTAGGCATGCCTTTCTACGGCCACGGGTGGGATGGGTGCCCGGCGCTGAATAACGGGGAATACCAGGTTTGTGCAGGCGGTTCGGCGGCAGCCGGATCCGTGAACTTCAGCGTTCTTCAGGACCAGTATATTAACAAGAACGGCTATACCCGTTACTGGAACGACAAATCCAAAGTTCCTTTCTTGTACAATCCAACCAACGGAACCTTCATCAGTTATGACGATGAACAATCTGTCGGCCACAAGACGGCCTACATCGCCTCCAACAAGCTGGCAGGCGCGATGTTCTGGGAGCTTGGCGGCGACCGCAACAACACGTTGCTCAGCAAACTGGCGGCCGATCTCTTATCGCAGAAAAAGCATGGCGGCCATGATGACGGCGACGAAGATCAGGATGAGTGAATAAGGTAAACACGAGCCTGAGACGGTTTGTCTCAGGCTTGTTCAACTAAAAACGTTTATTACCCTCTATCGGCCCTCTCTTGGTATATACTGGATAAGAAGTATAAGAAGAGGTGATTCCGTTGGTATAACTTATTCGCAGCCGGATATATATTGTTCATTTCATGGAGGGTACGATGAGCGACCATCAGCGGATCAAAGAAAAACTGAATCGTGTTTTGGCGGAGTTTGTGGAACAGGAACCGGTCACGGGGCTATCCGTGGGCATTATTTATGATAATAAGATGCTTTATGCCAAAGGTTTTGGTGTGAAAAACATCGAGACTGGTGAGGCAGTGAACGAAACAACTTTATATCATATGGCTTCGGTTTCAAAAACATTGGTAGCGGCGGGCATCATGCGACTGGTGGAGCTTGGCAAGATAACATTGGACGACTATGTTGTCGATCATCTCCCATACTTTACACTCTCGGACGGACAATATCGTAAAATCACAATCCGACAACTGTTGACGCATACTTCGGGCTTGCCGGACGAAGACGAATTTGAGTGGGATCGACCCCAGTATGATGAGCTCAGCCTGGAGCGATATGTGAAGAGCGTCAAGGACCGCCATTTGTTATGGGAACCAGGCACAAACTTTTATTACAGTAACATCGGCTATGAGATACTTGGGGACTTAATTGCGAAAGTAACAGGTGTATCTTTCGAGCAATACATGAGGGAAAATATTTTGCTGCCTTCTGGCATGCGCGATGGCACCTTCCTTAAGCAAGAGGCTTCGGACACTTCTTTGGCGACGCCTCATGTACTTGGCATAGAGAATGGGTACGGAGGCAGGGTCAGTGATGTATTTCCCTATAATCGCGCACATGGTCCAAGCTCTACCTTATATGCCAATGCCATAGACATGTGCAGTTACGCAATCGCTCAACTCAAACAGGAAGTTTTATCTGCGGATTGCTATGACTTGATGTGGAGAAAGTATGCCGATACCGGTTATGGGCCGGAGATGGAAGGTATCGGCCTGTCTTGGTTTCTTGGCGAGTACAAAGGACTCCGATTAGTATCCCACGCGGGCAGGGATACGGGATTTCGAAGCCATCTGGTGATACTGCCGGATAAGGGCATTGCCGTTTGTGTGATGACAAATTCGGACTATCAAGGACTCAAAGTTGTGTGGCAAAGTGTTTTGGATTTCCTTCTTGGCGAAGAGGTTCCATACATCAAGAAATCTCTTGCACATGACTTGGCAGGATGGACGATGTCACACGGCATCGAGGCGGCTGCGGAGAGGTTCCGCAGTATTCAGCCGTCTCAACTTGATCGTTATCTAGTGTCCGAGCCTGAGCTTCAATTTATCGCGGATACTTTGTTTGAAAGGGGGGCCAGGCAGGAATCGGAACAGTTACGGGAATTGTCGTATCGAATATTCGGTGAACAACATTAGTCATTCATGTTGAACCAAACCCTAAAAGAAATATCGCGCTAAATAATAGAACCGAGCCTGAGACGATACGTCCCAGGCTCGTATTCTTTCATCGGATCGCTTGCAGCCAGCCTCCCATGATCGAGAGTGCCTTTTCTGTCTTTACGATTGAGTCGTGATTTTGGCCGTCAATGATTCGGACTTCAGCCTTGCAAAATTTATTGTACAGCGGTTTATACGCTTCGGCGTCGAATACTTCATCATCAGCTCCCACGATCACGAAGGTGGGTTGGGTCAACTGTGACAAATACTTTCCGTAGTTATTCCCGACCATGCGCGACATGGCGAGCCGATAGCTGAGACGGCACGATTCCGTCCCATGTAATTGATCAACCGGAGTGTGTCTACGGTATACCACTGCGTGGTTTAAGCGTCGTATGCCAAGTGCATTGAGCAACATTAAAGAAAGATATTTGGGGATGCTCACATTGGATTCATTTCCGGATCCGCCTTTACGGTCAAGCGGCGCATTGGGGCTGAGTGCAGGTGAAATCAGGAGATAGGCATCGATGTCCTGATGAATCGGACGTATCGTTTGTCGGAGCGCAGTTGCCCCTCCCGCAGAATGGCCTCCGAATAGGATCCGCGCACCGGGATGTCGTTGCTGAACAAAGCGGAAGAGGTCTTCCAAATCATCGTCAAACTGTCCTATGTAGTCAATATCGCCGCGTCGAATAGGGAGATCGCCATACCCGCGCAAATCGGGAAGGTATACGGTGGCTTGCCTCTGACCGGATACATATTGGCCTAATTCCCTTAAGTAGAGGCTGGGTTCCGTAATGCCATGTATAAAAATAAGTACGACATCCGAGGGGCCTTCAAAGAACCGGTATGGAAGATGTGCGCCATCTCGAGCGGTATAAGTCTGAAAGTCTCCAGGGTAAGTATTCATAACGGTGCCCCCACTTGATATTCGACCCCTATATGTATATATCTTACAAAAGTTATACAACAATTAACAACATCAATTTCCAGGTAACTGGAACATAACTTTCTCAAAACGCGTCAAAAGAAAAGGAGGTGTCTTCGTGTGAAAATTAAAATGCTGTCCGCTTTGATTGCACTGATCGCCCTATGCGGCTGCTCCCGCATGCCTACAAATCCGATTAAAGGAAACGCCGTGATTGACTGGGTTGATTTCATCAAGCTGAATGGGAATTCGTATTACGCATCTTGGGAAATGGTCATTCAGAATCCGAATTTGGTGACTCATGAGGTTGTCGGTGAAGTGAAGTTCAAAGTCGCGGATGTCGTCACGAATCCGGGGTATATAACGAAGGACGGGGACGCCGCATTTTTGGAAATAGGGACTAAACTGTATCGCGTTGAAGGTTATGAGGTAAATGAAATGATTGCCGCTAAAGATGAAACGCGCATTGGCGGATATCGCTTATTCTTGGAAGATGGCTTTGCCCCAAAAGTGCGGCGCAGCTACAAAGATGTACCCAAAGATAAAGTGGAGAAAATTGAGCTTTATCAACTAGAGGAAACAACCCCATATAAAACTTTGGCCGGTGGTGACAAAGAGCGATTTATTCAGTTGCTGGATAGCGGGAAAGACACCCCCAATTACACTCCGCAGAATCGTGAACGCGATCCGACGTACTATCACATGGTTTTTTATACCGGTGAGCCGATTGCCAATGCATTCACAATTGCCGATGATGGTACAAATGTGTTTTTTTCGCCTTGGGATACCCGAATTGTCGACCCCCAAATTAGGATGCTGCTTCAGCCTTAAAGGAACGGAGTGAGCTTATGTCAAAGACACAAATGTTCATTATCCTTGCGTTGTGCCTCGCGGCAGTTTTATTTTTTGGCTATGAGCTCGCCAAGCCGGCAGACGCGCCGCCAACTCCCACGCCAGTCCCAAGCGCAACGCCCTCTGTCACGCCGGCCCATTCATAAAGTAAACGCGGGAAATAGAAAAAGAGACACCCGAGGAGTGTCTCTTTATCTCAATTCTATTCGCGCCAAGCCTGTGGATGATCGGTTTTCACAATGTCCAATTCCGCCGCCTTGGCGTTCGCTTCGACCTGCTCCGGACTTTTACAGCCGGGAATGACGCATGTGACAGCGGGATGCTGTAAGCACCAGGCTAATGCCCATGACGCCATGTCAACACCTTCTGGCAGCTCATTTTGCCTAATCCGTTCTACTTCACGCAGTTTCTCGTCGATCTCTTCCCGTTTGTGTCCCTTCCTGACGTTGTCGTCGAAGGTGGCGCCGGGCTTGTATTTTCCGCTCAAGTAACCGCTCGCCAGCGGCACCCTGGCCAAAACTCCGAGATCCTGCTCCATGCACGAAGGAAACACCCGCTCTTCTGCCTTACGGTCCAATCGGTTGTATACCACCTGAATGGCTCCGACATTCAACTCGGTGGCCTTAGCCGTTTGGTGGAGGTTGTCATTGCTGCCGATCGAGATGCCAAGGTGACGAATTTTACCGGCCTGAAGCTGCTTGTCGAGCATGGTCCAAAGAGCATCGTTGTCGAAGACTTCATCCGAGCCCGAATGGAACTGGTATAAGTCGATATAATCGGTACGAAGCGCTTTCAAAGATTCTTCAAGCTGTTGCCGAACTTGATCGACTTCCCAGGCGTGTCCCCAGCTTTCTTGGTACGAGTGTCCGAACTTGGACGCGACCACCCAATCCTCCCGGCGATCTCGCGACAAATAATTGCCGATGAAGCTCTCGGACATGTGATGAGGCCCATAGCACTCCGCCGTATCGATCAGGTTAATGCCGAGCTCTTTGGCTTTGGCCAGAACCACATCCGCCTCTTGCTGGTTGAAGTCTTTGCCCCAAGCACCGCCGAACTGCCACGTTCCGACTCCCACAACCGAAACTTTCAGATCCGTTTTCCCCAAGCGTCTGTACTTCACCCTCGTCACCTCTCCGCATAATCGTTTCACAAATATCATAAGACTCTGTTCGCTCAAAAACAAACCGGGTGTTTTCGCTGAAACCGATGATGGCCCAAGGAGGCTACCGAAATCCAATCAACACTTTAATGAACGAATAGGAACCTGCATTGCACTGTCTTTAAATATCGTTTCAAACTGACCCTTCAAGGAGGGTCAGATTTATTTTAAGGTGATATCAAGAACAAACAACACAAAAGGAGTGTTTGACAATGAAATGGACGGTACGGATTCTGCAAGGTTTATTGGTGTTGGATTTTCTGTTTGCCGGAGCTTCGAAGCTCTTCTCGGCTTCCGATCAAATCAGGGAGATGTTTACCGACAAGCTGGGTACGCCGGTGGCCTTGATCTACACTGTCGGAGTGTTCGAAACGCTGGCCGCGCTCATTCTTATCGCCGGTTTCCGCAGTCAGAAGGCGGCGGCAGCATCGCTCATCGTAATGATCGCCATCATGATCGGTGCGACCGTGACAAACCTTGCCGCAGGCCGCGTGGCGGATGCCGCGTTTCCACTGGTAACCTTGGTGTTTGTCGTTGTCCTCCTGTATCTGAAGCGTGATGCGCTCAAGAGCCTACGTCTTACATCTGTCTTTTAAATATTTAACAAAACTGACCCTCCATGAAAGGTCACAATTATTTTAAATTGATCATAGTAAATAAAGTAAGTTGAGAGGAAGGAGGTGACCTGAGCGATGGCTTACAAATCGAACTATACATACGTAAACTTGCCGGTGAAAGATTTGAACCGTACGAAGGAATTTTTCAGCAGCATCGGCTTCGAATTCAATCCCCAGTTCTCCGACGAAAAAGCGGCCTGCTTGGTGATCAATGACAATACGTTCGTTCAGCTGATTGTTGAGTCGTATTTCCAAACGTTCATCAACAAGCCGATTGCTGATGTCGCCAGCGCCGCTGGAGGGATTATCGCACTCTCCGCCGACAGCAGGGAGCATGTTGACCAACTGGCGGATAAGGCATTGACCGCCGGAGGCAAGCAGTCCAAAGAACCGGCGGACCACGGCTTCATGTACGTCAGAAATTTCGAGGACCTGGACGGACATCTTTGGGAAATCGCATATATGGACATGAGCGCTTTCTCTCAGGAGTAAAATCGAACAAAGGTATGTTTAAAGGCTAAGTGGTGCTTCCACTTAGCCTTTTATAATTGGAGCTCATTCAAACGATGATCTGTCTTTAAATGTTGTTCGAAACTGACCATCGATGGAGGGTCAGTTTTATTTTATTGTAATCATAGCGAATGAAATATACTTTGAGGAAAGGGTGAGCAATACGATGCTGTGGCACACGTACACCTATGCACTGGAGAAAAATTACGAACAGAAGTTACGAGAATTCGATCGAGAGTCAAAACTGACTCTGCAGGGGGATGGTCTACCTTCGAGCATTTTTACGACCAAGCGCCTGCCCAAGCTTTTTTCAACCTTAAAATACCTTCTTCCATGGCGCTTTCCTTCATACCCGCAAATCCGAGATAAATCTCCGGAAACTCCGGCTCAACCCAATTGATCCACGACTGCTGGAAATCATACACCTTCACTCCGTATTCAGCGGCCAATCTTAGCAATTCTTCGACAGTCAAACGGGTTTTCAGCTCCATTCGGATGTGAAGCCCGGCGCTGTGTCCCGTTATTTCAACATGGTTGGAAAAATGAGTCTTGATGAGCTCCAACAAACGTTGATGCTTCCTCCGGTACGTGTTGCGCATTCTCCGAATATGACGATACCAATGCCCCTCTTCGATCCACGACGTCATCGCCCATTGTTCGACACGCGATGGGGCGTTAAGCATGTGAAGAAGTTCCGGCAGCCTTTGAGCCAATTCCAACGGCAGGACTGTATAGTTCATCCGGATGGCGGGGGTGAACACTTTGGAGAAGGTGCCCATGTAAATCACCCTGCCGGTGCGGTCAAGACTCTGAAGCGAGGGAATCGGTTTGCCGAAGTACCGGAATTCCCCGTCATAATCATCTTCGATAATATAGGCTTCGGCGGATTTGGCCCATTCGAGCAAATATTCTCTCTCAGCGTAAGGCATAATCGCCCCAGTCGGAAGCTGGTGCGATGGCGTAACATAGACGGCCTGGGCTCCGCTCGCTTCCAGGGCTTCCAGCGACATCCCTTTCGCACCGACGGGGATGGGGAGCACATGAAATCCGTTCAAGATGAACAATTCCCTGACCTGATCGTACCCGGGTTCCTCATGGGCGATCCTGTGAATACCTTTCAGGAGATGGGTAATCAGGCCGAAACTGTACGCAAAGCCCGAGCCGATGACGACCTGTTCCGGTGAGCAGACGACGCCCCGTGATTTCCTCAAATAATCGGCCAGTACGACGCGCAGAGCATATTCCCCTTGGGGATTGCCGTATTTGCCGATGTCGGCCGAATGATTCTCGATGGCTTCATGGAGGGTTTTTCGCCACATGCGGACAGGAAACATGTCAATGTCCACGCCGACAGGCCTAAAGTCGATCTGGATTTCCGGAGCGGCGGAGGATGGCGTCCGAGGATATTGCGCACCTCCTAGTTGCTGCAAGTCAACGGAATGATCCGAAGTCGTCCTATTTTCATGCGGGTTGACCGCAAATAGTCCGGATCGCGGCTTGCTGACGATGTAGCCTTCGGACAATAGCATTTGAAACGCGGTTTCGATGGGGGTTTTACTAATGTTCAACTGCTGCTGCAGCGACCGGGTAGAAGGCAGGCGGGTGCCGTTCCGAATGACACCGCTTCGAATGTGGTTCCGGATTTGCGTATAGAGCTGAAGATAGAGAGGGTTGCCTGATGAATCTGACAGGAGGATCTCGAACATCGGAGGATCACTGCCTTTGAAAAGAGATAAAAACCGATTCCTTGCAAGCTGTCAGATTTATTATAAGGCACATGAAGGAATTGGAAAACCGATAACGAAAGTTGATCTATAATGGGGGGAGCAAAGTGCTCAATAGGATTGACGCTGCAATACAAAATAACGTCATTTGGTGTGACTTGGTTTGCCAATCCCATGGAGTAGCTGGCAAAACTTCGGGCCACTTGTGGGGGGTACTTTCGAATGCTCCTCCTTATTATCCGGATATGATTACGCTGAACAAAAATATGACAGTTCAAGAAATACAGGACTTCATTGGAAGCAGAGAAATCCGTGCCATTAAAGATAGTTTTGCGAATGTGGAATTAACACCACTCGGCTTTAAACTGCTGTTTTCCGCAGAGTGGATCTATCACGCCCCTATTCACCTCGATGAAAACACCTCATCTGCATGGCGGGTCGTTACGACGGAACACGAATTAGAAAAGTGGAATTTGGCGCACGCTTCCGAAAATGTCATAAAACCAAGCCTTTTGAACCGAGATGACGTGAGAATCTTCATTCAAAATGAAGGAGACGGTATATCGGGATTTATAGCGAATTTAGGAGCAGATACAATGGGCATATCAAATGTGTTCTCTGCGCAAGGAGTGGATAAGCAACTGTGGGCAGACATCATCAAAGCAGCCTCACTTGAATTTCCGGGGGTGCCCATGGTGGGATATGAGCACGGTAAAGACTTAGAGATGGCCCTTCTTGCCGGATGGCAATCACTTGGTCCCCTTCGTGTTTGGTCAAATTCATGAAACCTGGCCTAGAAGGAGACATGGTCATGTATCAAGAGATTATTATAAATCTCCCAATAGAACCCGACGAAGTTCCAGCTTTAAGAGAACAGGTGGGGTGGGATGGTCGACACTCTGATTATCCGACTTTATTTGACCGTTGTAATTTTTGGGCTGGACTTAGGGATGAACACAACGTGCTTATTGCATTTGGTTATATAGCAGGAATGGGATTGCAACACGGATACATGGAAGATATAATCGTGCATCCGGCACATCAGAGAAAAGGAATTGGTCAAGCCCTAGTGAAGAGACTACTTCTCGAGGCAGAACGTATTGGGATTGAGATCGTAACACTGACATACGATTCAATACATCACGAGTTTTATCAAAATTGTGGATTCCTTCCTTGCTCAGGAGGAGTGTGGAGAAAAAATATTAAGAGCTTAATTTTGAAGGCTGCTAATTCGGACGAATAGCAGCCTTCAATTAGTTTAATGAGCAGATTGATCATCTAATCACACGACGTGCGGTTACATATTTTGATTTCCAGTAACTCGTTTTAATGCTCGAAATCGTAACCCCTCGAGAGCTTGAGGCGTGCAGCATTTTACCGTTTCCGGCGTAGATTCCGACATGGCTGATACCTTTCCCGCTTGTGTTATAAAAAATAAGATCACCGGTGCTTATGTAACCTTTGGTTACTTTTTTGCCCATACGGGCCTGTGCTGTTGAACTGCGCGGGATGGACAAGCCCATTTTTTTATAAACAAATTGTGTAAACGAGGAGCAATCAAATACAGAAGACTTACCGCTCGGTGCGCCAAACCGATACGGCACACCTAAATATTTTTTACCAGTGCTCACGAGTTTGATAGTTTTAGCTGTTGCCGCTTCCACCGAAGCGGGTGCGATTGCGGTGCCAAATCCTATGGATGCAATTACAGCGGTAATTGAGACATGTTTGAAGAACTTCGAAATGCGCATGCTCATTCCTCCGATGATGTTTTATTTTCCAAGCAAGCATAACACATTGAGGGGTTTCACTAATTTTCCAAAAAGAACGAAAATCACGCAGGAAAAGCGAAAAATACGCTTTCTAAAAAATCTGTTATAAACCTCTCATCACCGTTTGAGAAGATATTCATACAAGAGTTGAGAAGGTGACTTGGTAAATTTATGTAACTTTTTATTTCGCCATAGCGTATCCATTTTAAAGGGGGCGATCAAGATGAATCTCTATTTTCGGGATAATTTCTTCAATGCCGGTGAGGGAAGCCGAATCGCATTTTTCAATAAAAAATTTACATACTCATGGGCATGAATGCGATCCAGAAAAGGCAGCGTACGGCGGCATCAACCTAGTATACTGATGGGGGCATGAGAAAGTGGATCCGATTATTAAAAAATTTGAGAAGCAAGCCGACAAGTATGACAAAAAAAGAGAGCGGTTTGAATTCGGCGTTCACCGTAGGCGGCTTCTGAGTTCAGCCAGGGGAAAAGTATTAGAGCTAGGAATAGGAGCAGGAAGTAATTTGCCTTTTTATCCGACTGAAGTGGAGTTAACAGCGGTAGATTTCAGCCCGTCTATGCTGGAAAAGGCAAAAGACGCGAATGATCGACTTTATGGTTTAAATGCGGAATTTATTCAGGGGGATGTCGACTCTCTGCTTCTGAATGACCAAGCATTCGATACTGTTGTTTCAACTTTGACATTATGTGCCTACAGGGATCCGAACAAGGTGCTTCACAACATGAACCGCTGGTGCAAGCCCGGGGGCCAAATCCTGTTGATGGAGCATGGAACGAGTTCAAACAAAGCGATTTCAATTGCCCAGACGGCACTGGATCCAATTGCTTATGCAATTTTCGGCTGTCACCATAACCGGGACATAATGAAGCTTTTAGCTGAGTCCCCAATTAAAGTGAAGAAATCGGAGCGCTACATGTCCGGAATCCTTCACTTAATGTGGTGCAGTCCAAGGTGAGCTCAATTTCAATCTATAACATTACGAAACAATAAAGGGAATTGTTAAAGTGAGGGAACGATTATGCCTTTGCCTATGGTACATATGAGTATAACTCAAAGCATTTTTAAACAAAAAGGCTTAGAACCAGATCCAATATTCCTATTGGGAAGTATCTCACCAGATGCTATTCACATGCGAGAAAACACGACTAGGGCGGACAAAAAGAAAACACATTTCGACTTCAACGATGATTACACGGTGGAAGATCTTTTTTACAGTAAGATGAGTCATTTTGTTGATTCTATTCCCGACAATCAGGAATGGAGCATGTTCGCCAAAGGATATATGTCGCACGTTTTGACTGATTTAATCTGGTCTCATACAGTTTATCGCGACTTCGAAAGTCAAACGGCAAATAAACAGATTGATAATATCCGCACTTTATATTATATGGAAACCGACCAAATCGATTTTAATTTATTTCGGAACGAAGATTGGAGGGCGCAAGCATGGGGGTCTCTGCACAGTTGCCCATCCATTCCGGTTCCTGAGATGCTTTCGGAAGATGAAGTCGAGAAGTGGAAGCATAGAGTCCTTGATTGGTACAACGATACTTCTAAAGAACCTCACATCCAACCTCAATATATCACTGAAAGTTCAGTACGAACTTTTATAAACGATGCAGCAAGTCGTCTAATCCATTTATTTGAGCGTGCAGGGTATCTGTAACATGTTATCCTGGGCGTTTCATCGGACCATCGTATGTAACGAAAGATGCTTCAGGTTGAGGTCTAAATCACGAAAAGGCGGGTGGGAAAAATGAGTGAGTACGGTTGGTTTATTATCATACTTATTTTGTTCATTCCTGTTATCTACCGACTTAACAGGCGAATAAGTCGCCTCGAGGATGAGGTAACGAGGCTTAAAGATCTCTCTAAGCAGTAAAATTACGAGAAGGCGCTCCTATTCTTCCAATGGGCCGTCTTCAGCGTTTCTTCTCGGATGTATGGGAGCATTGCTGGTCAAATGGTTTAAAGGCAAAGGATGGCCTTATAAGAAGAAAGCGATTATATCGGTTTTCTCCATCATTTCTTTGCAGGTAATCTGCATCATTACCTTCGGAGCCTTGCCCAGAGATTATTATTTGACCTCGGTCGCTCCTTTCAGCTATCCGGCTACTCTGCTAATGAGTTTGTTTTTTGTGTTTATTATCAGTGAATTCTATAAAGAACAGCTTCTCAGCCAGAAGCTTCGGAAGATGAACCTCATTCTCCGTCGGCAGACCAAAGAGCTGCGCACCGCCAAATCTGAGCTGGCGGAGCAAGCAGCCCAACTGCTCACGGCATCCAAATACAAATCAGAGTTTATCGCTAACATATCTCATGAATTAAGAACTCCACTCAACAGTATCATTCTGCTATCCCAAATGATTAAAGAAAATGAAGAAGGCTCTTACAAGGAGCAGGAAGTTAGCTATGCGGGCGGCATCCATTCATCGGGCCAAGACCTTCTGAGTATTATTAACGATATCCTAGACCTCTCGAAGGTTGAAGCAGGCAAGATGGAGTTGAATACGGAATGGGCTTCCCTGGATGACCTATTTGAAGGCATCATGTACGAATTTGAACCTATAGCGAGGCACAAGGGACTGCATTTTGAGATCATAACAAGTCCTGGCCTTCCCAACGGGGTCATGACGGATGTGCTGAGAGTCCGCCAAATTCTTCGAAATCTTCTGATGAATGCCTTTAAGTTTACCGAAAAAGGAAGCGTCTGTCTCGAAGTGGCTGCCGCTGACGATAGGTTGATCTTCACCGTGACCGACACCGGCATCGGAATCAGCGCGGATAAGCACCAGGATATTTTCGAAGCGTTTCGCCAGGAAGAGGGGGCCGTGAATCGAAAATATGGAGGTACCGGTCTCGGTCTTTCCGTCAGTTTGCAGTTGGCGAAATTGCTTGGCGGCACGGTTACGGTCGATAGCAGGAAAGGCGTGGGAAGCCGATTCTCTCTGATTATCCCAGTACACTCGCCCCTTCATGCTGATGAATCGGGCTCGAAAGAATCGAACGCCGTGACAGCAAATCATGATCTTGCAGCCTCCGTAACGTGAGGACGCGGATTGAACGATAACGGGTACTTCCAAATCATTCATTTATGTCAAAAGAATTGGGTTAGGCTGGAGGGTAACAGAGAAAGCAACAATTACGAGCGTTGGAAACCTTCTTCTTCGAGATACTCCTTTGCTTCCACGTACGTATCGAAAGTCGCATCCAGGTTCAATCCGGAGAAAATGTACCACATTTGATCCTCGTCTTCGAATTTGAGTTCAAGTATTTGTCCCTTGCCGTTTTTCCATCTTTCTTCCTTGGCTTGTCCTGTTGGTGCAGGTGTACCGGCTCCGGAGAAGCTAAGCGAACGGATTGAACGTTCGATCAAGGAGCGAAGCTCCTCGGCTGTAAATTCCCGTATATTCACAAGGCCTTTGTCATCTGAATGGATATCATGTAATTCACCGGCGTAGACATATCCGTTGCCGTTCGGGTGGAAATGATAAATGACTGTTTTTTTATCGGTGGCGCTTTGATCATAATGGTAATTTACGCGTCCAAGAGACACGTCCTTGCGTTGCAATTCGGGGAACGAATCCGCAATGGCAAGCTTCTCTTCAAAACTCAACATAGTGGGGCCTCCTTTTCATGAATTCATGCGTCTTGCAGGCGGGGGCGGTTCACGAAATATATGCTTATAAGGATAAGGACGAGACCCACCAGCAAGGAAACGGTAAATGGTTCGTGAAGGAACAGCGTTCCTGCGAGAATCGCCACAAGCGGGATGAGAAAGGTGTACGACGCAACCTTACTCGCTTCCCCGCCCTCCATCAGCTTATAGAAGACTAGCCAGCCGATGGCGATAACGAAAACCGAAATGAAAAGCAAGGTCCCCGTGAAAGACGGCGTCCAACGCACTTCGACCCAGCTTTCCGTCCGGGTGCCAAGTGCCGTCATAAATAAACCGCCGATCGTCAACTGAAGCGTGACGAGCCAGATATGATCCACCCTCGGCCCGGTTTTTTTGATGTAAATCGTGCCGAGCGCCCAACTGAGCGCGGATCCGAGCGCAAGCAGGATGCCCGCGGCGGAGACATGACCGGACAAACCGCCCGATCCGCCGCAAATGACTCCTACACCTACAAATCCCAGCACGAGTCCCGCAATTTTAAGCACGTTCATCGACTCGCCCAACCACATCCAGGAGAAAATGCCGACTAGTACGGGTTGAAGGAACACGATCGCGGAGAACAGTCCCGAGGGCAGGTATTCCAATCCGACCGTCTGCAGCCCATAATACAGCACGACGTTCACCAAAGCTGAGATTAGATAAACCGGCCAGGTCGCACGGAACTGCAGTCGGCGGGCTCTTGGAAGAGCGGCGGGTAGCAGCAGGAGACCGCCTAGCAAAGTGCGCGTGCCTGAGAATAGTACGGGTGGCATATAAGACAACGCGTATTTGGTTAACGGCCAGTTGATTCCCCATACGAGGACCAGGAACGAGATCATTAGTGCAGTGCGTATGTTTGGCGATTTCTTCACTCTCATGCCTTCTTGCTGTCTGAAATAGGCGAACATGGGTTATGATACGCTTCTTTCGGACGGCCTTCAATATAAATCGAAGGATGAAAGTGAGCGCTTTGCAAATATTCTATATTTCAACATCTCTTATTGTTCTAATTACGATAAAAGCGGCTACTGATCCTTCATATAGTGGTTACTGATTGAATGTTATTTCTATATTGTCATAACCTATCAAGATCATATTTATTATATATTAGACCAATAATGGTTACTATCCATATAATGTTTTTATAACAAGAACGAGGAGGGCAAAATCTGATGTCTATTTATGATTTTCAAGTGAACTCAATTAGCGGTAAGCCAGTGGAATTGTCAATTTACCGTGGAAAAGTTCTCCTTATCGTCAACACTGCTAGTAGGTGCAGCTATTCTCGCCAATTCACTGATCTTCAAAAGCTTTACGAAAGTCACCATGAGCAGGAGTTTGAAATACTTGGTTTTCCTTGTAATCAATTCAACGAGAAAGAACCAGGGGGAAACTCTGAAGTTCATGATTATTGTGTGAGCAATTTCGGAGTGAAGTTTCCGTTATTTGAGAAAGTTGAGGTTAGGGGATCGGCTGCTCATCCGTTATTTCAATATCTAACGCAGCAAGCACCATTTCAAGGTTTCAATACTCAGACCTCCGACGGTCAATGGATGCAGAATTTTCTGCAGGAAAAGTATCCGGACATATACGTCGGTGACGGGATCAAGTGGAATTTCTCAAAGTTTTTGATCGATCGGAACGGCCATGTATTTGATAGATACGAAACTACGACGGAACCATTTGATATAGAGTCAGTTATTGAATCACTTCTTTTAAAGTGAACATATTCTGTTTGGTGATTAGACTAGCGGAGAACGATTATTTAGAGGTGAAAAAATGGGGATATCCAAAGAGATCTTACAATCATTTATGCTTTTCGGAGATCCTGTACAATTAAGTGGTGGACAGAATACATCAATAAAGGTCGGCAACGCTGTAATAAAACCTGTGGATAACAAAGAGCAAACAGAATGGGTGTCGAATGTCATTTACAATCTGGATCCTCAGGGATACAGGGTATCAAAGCCTATCAGAAGTATTTTCGGTACTTTTGTACATAATGGATGGGCTTGCACGCAATATGAGCCAGGGAAGGATACGATGGGGCGAGTAAAAGAAAAGCTTCTTGTATCGAGATTATTTCATCGCGACCTTGCCGCAGTACGGTTTCATGACTTTCCTTATCATGTCAACCCTTGGTCCAAGGGGCACCGTATAGCATGGCAAAGCGATAAATTACCAATGGATATACCCAATGTAGCAAAAGAAATTATAAGTGATTTACTCTGCAAGGTGAGTCTGAAAAGACAATATAAGGTGCAGCTCGTTCATGGTGATTTGTCGGGTAATATTCTTTTTGACCAAGTTTTGTCACCTTTAATCATTGATTTTTCCCCAACAATTGCCCCGGTGGAATATGCGGAAGCCATCTTAGTTTGTGATTGCATTGCTTGGCAAGGAAGCGGCCTTTCGGAGATCGAGATGCTTCCAACCGATGAATTTTATAAAGAAATGATTATTCGAGCCATTATTTTTCGTTTGGCGGTTTCAGCTATTTTTGCCAAAGGAAATAATGATCAATTATTTATCAGTCAGTATCGGGCATTCAAGCCTATTATCGAGTATATCAAGTTGGATTGAACTATAACTGGAATTTCTTAAACTCGTTTATCTACGGGCGCTTTCTAACCCACTAAGCGCGATTTTTGCCGAAAGTCTGGGGCTGAAGCCTCTTCCTGTCAATGACTCATTGGGTCGTGAGTTACTTTTTTTCGAAATAAAAATTCATTATAGTATAAATTGTTTGAAATAATGTTTCATAAAATAAAGGGGTGAGTCTACAACAACCGGTTGTGAAGGGACGAGGCATTCATTTTAACGAAGGAAGTGGTCATAATGCTGTACGAACGAACAGCAGGAAGAAAAGCAACGACGATCCTAATGGCAGCGATCCTGTTTGTCGGCACTTTCTTATTCTCTTTTGGAAGCGCTTTACCACATGCGAATGCGGCGCCTGCGTCCGTACAAACCGTCGAAACTTTTGAATCGCTCGCCCTTGTAGCTCCGTCTTCCGCCAATGCGGTTTCAGTGAAGCTGGAATCGATCAGCCGGCCGGAGCCGGTGCCATATGGGTTTTATGCAGCGAAGCTGTCCTATGACTTCACAGGAACAACTGGCACCTCCGCGGCTTATCTGAACTTCAGAGACCCGGGCGGAGCAGCTGGAAGAACGCTGCAAGGCGTACCGAAAAAGCTCGGCGTATGGGTGTATGGAGATGCGGCCAACCATTGGCTGCGGGCTCAAGTTCAGGATGGCGCCGGAGCCAAAACGGCCATCGATTTCACTTCCTCGACGGGTCTGAACTGGTCCGGCTGGAAGTACGTTACGGCCAATCTTCCGGCGGGCATGGTCGGTCCGGTCAAGCTGAACCAGATTTACGTAGCGGAGACCAAAGATAACAACAAAAACAAAGGAGCGCTCTACTTCGACCAAGTAAGCGCGTTTAACAGCGACACCACTGTTTACGGTCTCGACTTGGCCGGACTGCCGCCGATGAAAGCCGGCACTTCCGCTCAGGCCAAAGTATTCGCCACTTATCTCGGCTCCGTTGAACCTGTTCCAGTTACGAGCGGTGTCACCTTCCAAAGCAGCAACGAGCAGGCAGCAACGGTCGACGCTTCGGGAACCGTGAGAGCCTTGCAACCGGGCATGGCGACCATTACAGCTACATATGGTGATGCACCTGTGTCTTCCCAACTGCTGATCGTTTCGGAGGAAACACCGATCCCTCAGCGTTTGGAATTGCAGGCAAGAGTCAAATTGGAGAAGGGCAGCAGCGACCGCATTAAAGTATTCGCCGCTTATGCAGGTTTGACCGAACCCGTCTCCATCCTCACCGGCATCCAATATCAAAGCAGCAGCCCTGCTGTTGCCTCCGTGGATGCGAACGGGGTCGTGACAACCGGCCAAGTCGGTCAAACGACGATTACCGCTTCCTACAATGGCGCTTCCGCAACGTATGCACTGACGGTCACCGAACCGGTACCGGTATTGCAGAAAATCGAGCTGCCCGGTCTGAAAGCGATGACGATCGGCGACATACAGCAGGTCCGGGTGCTCGGCACTTATACCTGGCTTCCTGAGCCGGTCGCCGTAACAAGCGGAGTTGCTTTTACGAGCAGTGTGCCTTCGGTCGCTTCGGTCAGTTCGTCCGGCTTGATCACGGCACTGGCCGTGGGTACTGCCAGAATCACGGCGACTTATGAAGGCAAAACAGCCGATTACTACTTGGCGGTAAACAAGGCAGCGACAGTTCCGAAGAGAGAGCTTCGCGCCGCTTGGATCGCCAGCGTGGATAATGTGGATTGGCCGGTGAAAGGCGTCGTCACCGCCGAGCAGCAAAAACAAGACTTTATCGCCATGCTGGACGAATTGAAGAATGCCGGCATTAACGCGGTGATCGTGCAGATCAAGCCGACGGCCGACGCCTTCTATCCGTCGCAGTATGGTCCGTGGTCGGAGTGGCTGACGGGCGAACAAGGCAAAGATCCCGGCTATAATCCGCTTGCCTTCATGCTTGAGGAAGTCCACAAACGGAATATGGAATTCCACGCCTGGTTCAATCCGTACCGGATCAGCCTCCAGGATCGGCTGGATAAACTCGTACCGGATCATCCTGCGCGTCAGCATCCGGATTGGGTTGTCAGCTACGGCGGCAGACTGTATTTCAACCCCGGCATTCCGGAAGCGCAGGAATTCATTAAAGCCGGCATCATGGAAGTGGTCAAGAATTACGATATCGACGCGGTGCATTTTGACGATTACTTCTATCCGTATCCGGTTGCAGGCGTCGATTTCCCGGATGAAGCCACTTACCGGAAATACGGTTCAGGACTTGCCAATAAAGCCGATTGGCGCCGTGAGAACGTGAATACCTTCATCCGCAGTGTCAGCGAATCCATCAAACATGAAAAAAGCTATGTGAAATTCGGCATCAGTCCTTTCGGCATCTGGAAGAACAAGTCTCAAGATCCGGCCGGCTCGGAGACGAACGGGCTCAGCAGCTACGACGCCATTTATGCGGATTCGAAGAAATGGGTCGAACAGGAATGGATTGATTACATTACACCGCAGATCTACTGGTATATGGGGTATTCACCGGCGGCATACGATAAGCTGCTGGAATGGTGGAGCCAGGTCACGCAGGGAACCAACGTTCAGTTGTACAGCGGTAAAGCCGCCTACCGGATCGGTTCCGCGGAAGCGTGGCTGAACCCGGATGAGATGCCGAATCAGATCTCGTACGACCGCAACTTCGAACAGGTAAAGGGCAGCATATATTTCAGCACTCAATCTATTCTGGCCAATCTGCTCGGTTTTACGGACCGTTTAAAGAACGAATTTTATCGATATCCGGCGTTGGTGCCGGCGATGCCGCATTTGGATGCCGTTGCTCCGGATGCGCCCGCACTTAAAAAGGCAATTCGTAAAACGGCCGGCGTGGAAATCGTTTGGGAACATGCGGCGGCCAGCGATACGGCTTACTACGCCGTATACCGGTTTGACGCCGAGTCGCCGGTCAACACGGATGATGCAACCAAGCTGCTCGCCACGGTAAGGAAAAATACCGATTCGCGTCAAACGTATATCGATCAATCGGCAGCGGAAGGCGGCAGCTATACCTATGTTGTTACCGCTGTCGACAGAATCCACAACGAGAGCGCTCCGAGCAATCCGATCACCCTGACGAATACGCTCGACACAATCCCGCCGGTGATTCAGTTCACAGGGGCCCGCGCTTATACGATTGATGAGACGGTACTCGTCACCTGTACGGCAACCGATGAAGGAACCGGGCTGGTGAACAATCCTTGCGAATTTCCGCTGGTTCATACTCCGGCATATCATCTGCAGGCAGGCGTGCATGATGTAACGGTCACCGCGGAAGACGAAACCGGCAATAAAACGACGGCAACGGCGACGTATTCGGTTGAGGCAACGCGCGACAGCCTCTCTGTCCTCACGGAACGGTTCGTGCAAGAGTCGGGGGGCGAAGGTATCG
This sequence comes from Cohnella pontilimi, assembly GCF_005049045.1. Lineage (GTDB taxonomy): Bacteria > Bacillota > Bacilli > Paenibacillales > Paenibacillaceae > Cohnella > Cohnella pontilimi. Next base: position 1,557 of record NZ_SUPK01000003.1, on the reverse strand, counting down.
TCAACTCGCTGTTGAAGAAACTCGAACACAAAAACTATGAAGCTTACATCCATGAACTTGAGGCACTCGCCGGCAAAAAGCTGACCGAGGAGCATGCCGCTGTGCTGATCCGATTTGCCAAGGCACTCGCAGTAGGTTAACCGAATACAACGCGAACACCCCGTCCCGCGCTGATGCGCAGTGACGGGGTGTTTCAATTGTAGACCGCCTCTGCGCATAGGCGGATCAGATCCACTGCTTATTTGAGTAAACTGTGCGGTTCGCTCAACTAAAGTGCAAAATTACTCAACAAACTGGCACGAAAGAACGGCTGATTAAACGGGCTCATGCAAGGTTTCTCATTCGTTCGTTTCCAATGTCACAAATCAGAGCCTTACATTGTTATATGTGCAAAACGTAAAAGAGCTGAGGAAAAATGAACGACTTGACATGCATTATCATCGGAGGCGGTCATGCAGGGCTTGCCGCGCTCAAAGCGATAAAGGATGAGACCCGGGGCATGGCGAACGGACGGCGGATTCGGTTTGTTCTGTTCGACAAGCAGTCCGGTCATGTGCGCAAAGTGTTGTTGTTCCGGCCTGCTGTGGGCGGGGAAGAAATTATGATTCCCTGGACGCATTGGTTTCCAGAAGGAGTCGAATTCGTGCAAGGTACGGTTACGTCCGTGGATAGCGGGGAAAAACGGATTCGATATAAGGATGCGCAAGGAAATGATGCCCGAATTCATTATGACCTCTTCACTACCGCGTGATCGTCTCGGGCCCGGACTGTGCACATTAGCAATTCATGAGAAACCGGGCCTGCTTTTGGATGATAAAATGTAGACAAAAGGAGGCTGCATATGGGACGTGTAATCCTGATGATGAATGTGACACTGGACGGTTGCTGTGACCACACGCAGGTGATTGCGGATGAGGAGCTCCACCAGTATACGGTGGACCTGATGGACCAGTCCGATGGTCTGCTTTTGGACGCGAAATCTACCAGCTGATGGAAAGTGCTTGGCCAGCCATTGCCAGCAGCGGCGACGGACCTCAATTCATGGTCGACTTCGCACGCAAGCTCGATCGGAAACCCAAGTACGTCTTCTCGCGGACGCTGGATCACGTGTCGTGGCAGAACTCTTTCTTGTTGAAGGGGCCTGTTTCCGAGGAGGTGCCACAGCTTACGGCAGAAGGGAAGAACCTAGTCGTTAACGGCGGTCCCGGCCTCGGTTCCACCCTGGCACAACTAGGCTTGGTGGATGAGTATCACTTCCTCGTACAGCCAATCGTTGCCGGACGTGGCCCCCAATTATTGGGGGGAGTTCGTGATCGACTGAATCTGAAGCTGAGCGGGACCAAATCCTTCGGCTCCGGCGTCGTGCTGCTCCGCTATACGCCCGTTCGTTGACTGCTGCGAAGGAAACAGACAACCCTACATCAGTTTGTTAAGCTCCCTCGATATGATTTGGTTTTCTCACTCAAGCTCATGAATTCGCAGGATTTCACCTTTAGATTAGCGTGAGAATAAGAAGGAAACGGAGGAGCCGGTAGCCTGGAACGCTTAGAGGGCATG
>NZ_SUPK01000023.1 GCF_005049045.1 Cohnella pontilimi | reverse complement strand
CCCATTCGGAAATCTCCGGATCAAAGCCCACTTACGGCTCCCCGAAGCATATCGCTGTTCGTCGCGTCCTTCGTCGGCTCCTGGCGCCTAGGCATCCACCGTGCGCCCTTATTAGCTTAACCTGTTAAGTTAAAAACAAAGGTGGCTTTCGATGATGTTTCATCAGCGCAATTGATGTTTCGTTTCGCTATCCAGTTTTCAAGGTGCAAGAACAGAACATGGTGGAGACGAGGAGGATCGAACTCCTGACCCCCTGCGTGCAAGGCAGGTGCTCTCCCAGCTGAGCTACGTCCCCATGATATTTCCCCACAAAGTGACGTTAAGCTTCGCAGCTTATTCCGATTCCTTTGCGTGGACCCCGAAAGGCAAGTATGGTTGGCCTTAGTGGACTCGAACCACCGACCTCACCCTTATCAGGGGTGCGCTCTAACCAGCTGAGCTAAAGGCCAATATTGATCGAGCCGTGAATAGACCCGTTTAATTGGGCCTGCCTGGCGACGTCCTACTCTCCCAGGACCCTGCGGTCCAAGTACCATCGGCGCTGGAGGGCTTAACGGTCGTGTTCGGGATGGGTACGCGTGGAACCCCTCCGCCATCGCCACCAGACAGGTTGTTTGAAAGGATACGCTTTCGCATTACCCCTTCAAAACTGAACTCGAGCGTAATCGGACTTATTAATGCCCTTAAAGGGCTCCTTAGAAAGGAGGTGATCCAGCCGCACCTTCCGATACGGCTACCTTGTTACGACTTCACCCCAATCATCTACCCCACCTTCGACGGCTGGCTCCTTGCGGTTACCCCACCGGCTTCGGGTGTTGTAAACTCTCGTGGTGTGACGGGCGGTGTGTACAAGACCCGGGAACGTATTCACCGCGGCATGCTGATCCGCGATTACTAGCAATTCCGACTTCATGCAGGCGAGTTGCAGCCTGCAATCCGAACTGAGACCGGCTTTGCTGGGATTGGCTCCGCCTCGCGGCTTCGCAACCCGTTGTACCGGCCATTGTAGTACGTGTGTAGCCCAGGTCATAAGGGGCATGATGATTTGACGTCATCCCCGCCTTCCTCCGGTTTGTCACCGGCAGTCAGCCTAGAGTGCCCACCTTAACG
>NZ_SUPK01000022.1 GCF_005049045.1 Cohnella pontilimi | reverse complement strand
AAAAAAGACAGCACGAAAGTAGGCGCAGCTCAAGTGATTTTAAAAAAGCTGCGTCTTCTGTGTGAAGAAGGGGAGGTCAGGAAGCTTCCGGTGAGGCCAATGTTACCGTGAAGCCCAGGTTCTCTAACTTCCGAACCGTCTGTCGGACTATGGCCTCTTGGTGTCGTTTTTCAAAGTAATCAGAGCCTAAGTCTTTGTAATCTACCTGCCGGGTCAGTAAATGGTAAGCGATCGTCATAATGGAATGGGCAACAGCAACGGCCGCTCGGTGCTTTCCTTTGCGAGCTGCAATCCGTCTGTACTGGGCTCCGAGGTAGTTATCAGATCCCCGTATCGAGTGGGAGGCTTCGATGAGAGCGGAACGAAGATACTTGTTGCCTTTGCGGGTTTTGGATGTTTTTCGTTTGCCTGCGCTTTCGTTATGTCCTGGAACCAGACCGACCCATGAGCAGAGGTGACCGGCACTTGGAAAACGCGAACCAACATCTGTTCCAATTTCGGCTAGGATTTGTTCAGCGGTTCGTCGTGCGATTCCCGGAATGCTATCGAGCCGGTCAAGGTCTTGCTGAAAAGGGTTGAGCCGTTTGGCTACCTCCGTGTCCAGTTCAATAATTTGTTCATTGAGGAAGTCAATATGAGTGAGCATGGTTTTCAGCATGAGACGTTGATGCGCGCTCATGTTACCGTGAAGAGCAAGCTCGAGGTCTTCCTTCTTTCTTTTCAACGTTTTTCGCGCGAATGCTGCTAATTTCTCGGGATCATTCTCTCCGTCCACCATTGCATCCAACATATCCCGGCTAGAAACCCCCATGATATCAGAGACAACAGAAGCCAGCTTAATGTTGGCTCCTTCGAGAACCTTTTGCACGCGATTATGTTCGCGCGCACGTTCCTGAATAAGACTGCGGCGGTAGCGGACCAGTTCACGCAATTCACGCTGATTACGATCAGGAATATAACTTGGTTTAAGCAACCCGTGGCGCAACAGATTGCAAATCCATTCAGCATCTTTCACATCCGTTTTACGGCCGGGCACAGCTTTTATGTGTTGCGCGTTGACGACAAGAAAATCGATGTCTTCTGCTTCAAGCAAGTTGACGATGGGTTTCCAGAACACGCTTGTACTTTCCATGGCCACATGGGAACAGCGGTGATCTTTAATCCAATCAATCATCTCTAGCAGAAAGACGGTTTGAGTGCGGAACGTCTTAATCTCCTTTCCTTCTGGTGTAACGATACAGGCAGTGATGGACTTCTTGTGAACATCAAGACCGCATGCTCGTTCAATCAGCACTTCCACATGGCTCACCTTTCTACGGCAGATAGAATAGAGGACTGGTGCAACAACCAATAAAGGGCTAATCTACCCTGCGTGCTTCCCGGGTGGGAGCGACAGTCCGTGGTGCACCGTGATCGTTGGAGTCAGACTAACGGTTGGGTTCGCGACACCATAGTTAAACGACCTTCCTCACCAGCCGTAAGAAGAGTATAAAATGCGGAGTAAAAATTTTCATTATTCTGTGGTGCCCCGTGAGGGGCATGGGCGGCTAACGGG
>NZ_SUPK01000021.1 GCF_005049045.1 Cohnella pontilimi | reverse complement strand
CTTGGGTAGGGGAGCGTTGTATGCGGGTTGAAGTCGCACCGGAAGGAGCGGTGGACTGCATACAAGTGAGAATGCCGGTATGAGTAACGAAAAGACAAGTGAGAATCTTGTCCGCCGAAAGCCTAAGGGTTCCTGGGGAAGGTTCGTCCGCCCAGGGTAAGTCGGGACCTAAGGCGAGGCCGAAAGGCGTAGTCGAAGGACAACAGGTTGAAATTCCTGTACCACCGTAAGCCGTTACGAGCGATGGGGGGACGCAGGAGGGCAAGGACGCGAGCTGATGGAATAGCTCGTCCAAGCAGTAAGAGGTGCATGTAGGCAAATCCGCATGCTGTAACCTTGAGCTGTGATGGGGAGGGAAAATTGCAGTACCGAAGGTCTTGTGCTCACGCTGCCGAGAAAAGCCTCTAGCCAGGCGAAGGTGCCCGTACCGCAAACCGACACAGGTAGGCGAGATGAAAATTCTAAGGCGCGCGGAAGAACTCTCGTTAAGGAACTCGGCAAAATGACCCCGTAACTTCGGGAGAAGGGGTGCCCCGGTAAGGTGAATAGCCTGAGGGGGCCGCAGTGAAGAGGCCCAAGCGACTGTTTAGCAAAAACACAGGTCTGTGCGAAGCCGCAAGGCGAAGTATACGGGCTGACGCCTGCCCGGTGCTGGAAGGTTAAGGGGAGCGGTTAGGGTTAAACCGAAGCTGTGAACCGAAGCCCCAGTAAACGGCGGCCGTAACTATAACGGTCCTAAGGTAGCGAAATTCCTTGTCAGGTAAATTCTGACCCGCACGAATGGCGTAACGATCTTGGGCGCTGTCTCAACGAGAGATCCGGTGAAATTTTAGTACCTGTGAAGATGCAGGTTACCCGCGACGTGACGGAAAGACCCCATGGAGCTTTACTGCAGCTTGATATTGGACTTTGGTACGGTCTGTACAGGATAGGTGGGAGCCTAAGAAGCCTGAGCGCCAGCTTAGGTGGAGGCGGCGTTGGGATACCACCCTGATCGTATCGGAGTTCTAACCTGTCACCGTGAATCCGGTGAAGGGACCGTGTCAGGCGGGCAGTTTGACTGGGGCGGTCGCCTCCTAAAAAGTAACGGAGGCGCCCCAAGGTTCCCTCAGCGCGGTTGGAAATCGCGCGAAGAGTGCAAAGGCATAAGGGAGCTTGACTGCGAGACCTACAAGTCGAGCAGGGACGAAAGTCGGGCTTAGTGATCCGGTGGTACCGAATGGAAGGGCCATCGCTCAACGGATAAAAGCTACCCTGGGGATAACAGGCTTATCTCCCCCAAGAGTCCACATCGACGGGGAGGTTTGGCACCTCGATGTCGGCTCATCGCATCCTGGGGCTGAAGTAGGTCCCAAGGGTTGGGCTGTTCGCCCATTAAAGCGGTACGCGAGCTGGGTTCAGAACGTCGTGAGACAGTTCGGTCCCTATCTGTCGCGGGCGTAGGAAATTTGAGAGGGGCTGTCCTTAGTACGAGAGGACCGGGATGGACGCACCGCTGGTGTACCAGTTGTTCCGCCAGGAGCACCGCTGGGTAGCCAAGTGCGGGAGGGATAAGCGCTGAAAGCATCTAAGCGCGAAGCCCGCCTCAAGATGAGATTTCCCAATTTAGTAAGACCCCTGGAAGAACACCAGGTTGATAGGCTCGGGGTGGAAGCGCGGCAACG
>NZ_SUPK01000020.1 GCF_005049045.1 Cohnella pontilimi | reverse complement strand
TTGATATGCTCCCCTTGCGGTAGACAGTTGAAATAATAAAACTGTTTACTGCGAGGTGGAGCATTTTTATGTCCCATAAAGCAAAAATATCAGGATTTGAAAAAATCGAAGCCATTGAGAAATATCTTCGTGGGGAAGATTCGCTTAACCACTTAGCTTCTTTACTGGATGTTTCCTTTACATCCATCAAACAATGGCTTCAAACTTATCAATCGTTTGGCCCAAATGGACTCCATAACACGTCCCAAAATACTGTCTATTCAACAGAGTTAAAGACATCAGCCGTCGAGGACTATCTGGCCGGCGGTAGGTCACATATGGATATATGCAGAAGATACGGCATTAAATCAACCCGCCAACTGCGTGATTGGATCCTGAAGTATAATGGTCATGAGATGTTGAAAACTTCCGAAACGGGAGGATCACCAATCATGACTCAAGGACGAGCAACTACTTTCGATGAACGAATTGAAATCGTCAAATTCTGCATTGAGCATCAACACAATTATGCCCAGACAGCGGAGAAGTTTCAGGTATCCTATCAGCAAGTTTATTCCTGGGTAAACAAATACTTAAAGTCTGGTGCAGAGGCACTTCAGGATAGACGCGGGAAAAGAAAAACGGAAGAAGAAATGTCCGAAGTCGAGAAACTGAAGGCGCAGAATAAGCTGCTCCAGGCGGAGAACAGAAGACAGCAGATGGAGATTGATTTTTTAAAAAAGCTGGACGAGATCCAAAGGAGGCGATTCTAAGCCAAGTTCGACATGAGGCTGTATATCTTGCCATAAGCGATATGCATGACATGAATTCATATCCCATAAGCGGGCTCTGTGATCTTGCTGGAATCCAACGTTCATCGTATTACAAATGGCTAAACCGGAAAGAAAGCGATAATGAGACTTTCAACAAAGAACTGCTTCCCTTGATTAAGGATGCCTACGAAGAAAAGAATGGAATTCTCGGATATCGCCAGATGACAATCAAGCTCAACCGAGAAAACCATTTGAATGTCAATTCTAAGCGAATATACAGACTCATGGGCATCTTACGTCTAAAATCGGTATGCCGCAGGAAGAAAAAGAATTACGTCCATTCTACGCCTGAAATTACAGCGGAAAATGTCTTGAACAGAGATTTCAACTCCAATGCGTTCGGTACAAAATGGCTCACGGATGTGACTGAAATGAAGTATGGCATTCAAAGCAAGGCTTACTTAAGTGCAATTCTTGATTTGGCGGATAAAAGTATCGTTTCTTTTGTGGTTGGACATTCCAACAACAATGAACTTGTGTTTAAAACATTTGATATTGCACATCAAACATATCCGGATGCAAAACCCCTCTTTCATAGTGACCGCGGTTTCCAATATACAAGCAAAAAATTCAGGAATAAGCTAGATGATGCTGGAATGATGCAAAGCATGTCTAGAGTTTCCAGATGCATAGACAATGGCCCGATGGAATCATTCTGGGGAATGATGAAATCCGAGATGTACTACCTGAATAAATTCAATACATACGAAGATCTGGAAGCAGCAATTAGGGAATACATCGATTACTACAATAATCGCCGGTACCAGAAGAGGCTTGAGTGTATGACCCCACTGGAATACAGGCAATACCTGCTTAGTTCAGCAGCATAAAAAATGGCACCAACCATAAGGAAATGGCCGGTGCCAGAGTTTTTGTTTTTATACTGTCTACTTGACGGGGTGCAGTTCA
>NZ_SUPK01000002.1 GCF_005049045.1 Cohnella pontilimi | reverse complement strand
GCGGGAGGGATAAGCGCTGAAAGCATCTAAGCGCGAAGCCCGCCTCAAGATGAGATTTCCCAATTTAGTAAGACCCCTGGAAGAACACCAGGTTGATAGGCTCGGGGTGGAAGCGCGGCAACGTGTGCAGCTGACGAGTACTAATCGGTCGAGGGCTTATCCTAATAAGCACACAGGTATCGATGATGTTTATATCAGTAACTGTTTCGTTTCGCATCCGGTTTTCAAGGCGCAAGCCTTGCGTTAGTTGGTCTGGTAGTGATGGCGGAGGGGTTCCACGCGTACCCATCCCGAACACGACCGTTAAGCCCTCCAGCGCCGATGGTACTTGGACCGCAGGGTCCTGGGAGAGTAGGACGCCGCCAGGCCGATCATGAAACACCTTCCTTGCGAAGGTGTTTTTTTGTTTTCTGTCTCGACAAAGAACTGCAAGTTTCTACAAAATATGTCCGTTCTCAGAATGACATATAAACGGTATTCTTATATTTGTTGTTCAAATACCACACTCTTCCACCAACGAGTCGCATAAACTCCCATCTAACACTCTCTCAAAGCTTCTTATGTCACTATGAGAAAAATTAAAAAAATATATTGACGTCCGATGTCGGACATTCTATAATCAAATCGAAGTTAGCAAATGTTGACAATGGTTGATAGTCGAACAGCGTCACATTCGAGTTCAAAAGATCCGACCCTCTGAACGTCAGGAGGAGACAGCATGAATCCATTGGAAGAAATCATGTCGACCGAAGAGGCGTCCAAGATTTGGGGCGTGCATCAAGATCATGTAAAGCGGTTATGCCGGGAAGGTAAAGTCGTTTGCAGGAAATTCGGGAAGACTTATATCCTGGAAAAGAATCAGCCGAGGCCCAGCGCGAAAAAAGTTCTTATCCACTCCTAGATTTTCGAAGGGATTTGCTTACATGGTTTACGACGGAATTGTAATCGGGCTCATCATTGGCTTGATACGCGCAGGCTGGAGGCACGGTTTTGCCGCTCTGTCTCAGATACGAATCCGCGGCGGTTGGATTTTTCCGGCATTGCTGCTCGTTCAGTTCGGTGTATTTTACTTGACCGACAAAAACGAATGGATCGCGGATTACAGCGGTTACATGTTTTTAGTGGTTTACGCAGCCGGTCTTTATGTTCTTTGGCTGAATCGTGAAGAAAAAGGTTTTTGGTGGATTTTCGCTGGTGTTGCCCTGAACTTCATCGTGATGGCTGCCAATGGCGGTAAAATGCCGGTGTCGTTAGAAGCCGCATCTGTTTTGGATCCCGTATATGGCCAGATGTTAAGAGATGGAAGCGTGGTATCAAAGCACGCACTATTAACGGATTCGACCATTGTTCCTTTCCTGGGAGACATTATCCCGCTGACCTCCCCTTACCCAAGAAGCCAAGTCATTAGTATCGGGGACGTCATCATGAACGTCGGTATCTTTATCTACCTCAACAATATTATGATAGCCCACAAACATAGATCTTCCATTGTTGAGTCAACTGACATAAATACCACGAAGAAAGGAGAGCGGTCAGCATGAAAAAGAAGCTGGAAGGGATTAAAGTCTCTCGTATCCTGGTAAATGCAGTAATCGTCGCTTCCGTAATCATCGCACTTACTTCGGGATTTAAAATTAATTAAATCAGCCAAATGGGAGGGTACATATAATGAAAAAATTCGAAGGAATTAAAGTCTCTCGTATCCTGGTAAATGCAGTAATCGTCGCTTCCGTGATCATCGCACTTACTTCGGGATTTAAAATTAATTAAATCAGCCAAATGGGAGGGTACATATAATGAAAAAATTCGAAGGAATTAAAGTTTCCCGCATCCTGTTCAACGCAGTGATCGTCGCTTCCGTTATCATCGCGCTTACTTCCGGATTTAAAATCAATTAATTAAAGTTAAATGGGAGGGTACATATAATGAAAAAATTCGAAGGAATTAAAGTTTCCCGCATCCTATTCAACGCAGTGATCGTCGCTTCTGTTATCGTCGCACTTACGTCGGGCTTCAAAATCAATTAACCGAAGTCCAACCGGAGGTACATAAAGTGAAGAAACTCGAAGGAATCAAAGTTTCCCGAATCTTAATAAATGCGATTATGGTAGCTTCCGTAATAATCGCACTTACATCTGGATTTAAAATCAATTAAAATGATGGAAACGGGGTTCCCCTGTTTCCATTATTTTTTCTATTTTAGAAGTGAAGGGGACAAGACAGAACATGGGGCTGGCTCAAAAGTTACTCGCTCAGTTTCGTCAGCCTGGATTCAACTACGCCGCCGTGATATTTATTTGCGGTATTTGTATGTTTTTAACAATCGATAACTCTGCTTTTTTTTCGTATTCATTAACTCAATGGGTAACAGTTTATGCTATGGTTGCAGCTGTGCTCATATTAGAACACTTTATGTTTCAGTTGCCACCTGAAGGCAATCGTCAGTCAATGGACTCCTCGGTTTATTTGGCAGCTGCGTTTGCCTATGGGGCAAGTTTTTCGTTGGTTATTTTAGTCATTGCTTCTGCTATTTTGTTAATATACAAACGCGATGTGGTATGGTGGAAGCATCTGCTGAATTTCTCAATCTATTCATTTATGATTTTTGGAGCAAGCTTAGCGTACCATCTGCTCGGAGGAGCAGTTGGTCCATTTGATGTTCATCATTTACATGCCTACATTATTGCTTTGGCTGTGTATTTCTTAGTAAATGTTGTTCTAGTCGGCTGTTATTACTATCTTCTATATAAAGGTAAATTATATGAAATCATTAAAACCATTTTAGCAGATGCCTTCTTCGCCTACTTTAGTACTTTGCTTTTATCGCTTGTTCTCGTGATTTTAATAATAGATAGCGGCTTATTTGGACTTTTTTTACTCTTGGCGGTAGGAATGCTGCTGTCCCATGGCTTTCGGCAGCTCTTTCTGATGTACAGCCAAATGAGCGAAAAAGCCAACACCGACCAGCGGACAGGCCTCTTCAGTCACAGTTATTTTGAGGAAAAGCTGGACGAGCATATCAAGCGGGCCAGAACGGAAAACAAGCCAATGTCTTTGGCTTTGCTTGATTTGGACGATTTCAAAAAATACAATGACGCTTTCGGACACCCGCAAGGGGATCGATTGCTTGGCTTTTTCGGACAACTCGTCAAAGCGGAGTGCGAGGCTAACCAGTTGTTTGCCGCGCGATATGGCGGCGAAGAGTTCTCCATCATCATGCCGGGGTTTCACAAGGACAAAGCCAAGGAATTCATTGACGGACTGCGCAAAAAAATCAACGATACTCCGTTTGATGGGGTCGACGTGTTCCCGCACGGCTGCATTTCGTTCTCTGCCGGCATTTTGGAAGTAAACAAAGAAAGCTACGATAAATCCCAGCTCATTGACTGGGCCGATCGGGCTCTTTATGTGGCCAAGTCCAAAGGGAAGAACACGGTGTTCATTCATGGAGACGAAACCCACTTGCCGCAAAGCTTGGAGTACGACCTGAAGCAAATCGAACAGCAGATCAAAATTTTCATATCCAAAGACGTGTACACGTTTAAACACTCCAAACGTGTATGTTCCTACGCGGCCGATATGGCCGATAGATTGCAGTTACACGAAGAAGAACGTCGTCTGTTGGTGCTAGGCGCGCTGATTCATGACATCGGAAAGCTCGAAATCCCCCGGGATATTTTGAATAAAAAGACGAAACTGACGAACGAAGAATGGGAAATGGTCAAAAAGCACGTGGTATGGGGCAAAGAAATCGTACTGGTGAACGAAAAGTACAAGGATCTAGTCCCGTTGGTCGAATTGCATCACGAGCGGTATGACGGCAAAGGCTATCCTCATGGGCTCAAAGGTGAAGAAATTCCGCGTCTTGCGCGCCTGCTGTGCATCATCGATTCGTTCGACGCCATGACCACGGAGAGGCCGTATCAAGAAACAAAATCGGTGCCCGACGCTCTTCAGGAGTTGAGAAGATGTTCGGGAACGCAATTCGACCCGGAGCTTGTCGAGCTGTTCATCACGTACATTGAAACGTCCGTCATGGCGGCCCACTCCGAGGTGGCTGCCGCCGCGCAATTTGAAATATAAGCGAGACATCCAATAGATTTACCCTGAAATCCCTTGATGCTCAAGGGATTTTTTAGTTTGGACACTCTGCATCCAGAAGATGACCGCAAACAAGGCCGTGCACAGCAAGGCCAGCACGAAATTGTAAAAGAATACCCGCCGGATGCCGAATGCCTCGCTGGCCAGTCCGCCCGCGAAGCTGCCGATGATTCTGGCCACACCCATGCTGAGCAGCGCGTTAAACGTTTGGCCGCTCGCTTTCAGCTCATCCGGCACTTCCCGATTGATCACGTTCGCCATGGTGACGGACAGCACGATGAAAAATAAGCCATGGAAGGCCTGGACCGGCAATGCCCAAAACGGATTGTCAACAGCGGAAAACAACAGCCATCGAATAGAGGCTGCTACGCCTGCCCCGAGTAAAATATACGGCACCTTGACGCGCTGAAAAATCTTTTTGGAGAACAGAAGGAACGGAAACTCGCTGAGAGAGGAAATAACCATAGACCATCCGAGCCAGTAGCTGTCTCCACCCAGTTGTTTAAAATACAGCGGGAAAAACGTGTAGTAATACATCAGCGTTATATGTAAAACGAAGCTAATCGCCATATACAGCATTAAAGTCCGATTGCGAAACAGCACCCGGAAACGAACTTTTCGTCCCTGCGACTGGTGGCCGGCAATTTTGGGGAAACGAAGGACAAGCAGAAAACTAACCGCGAGGATCATCGCATATACATTGAACAGGAGATCGACGCGCTTTTGCGCGATGAACCCGAAGAGAATGGACATCAGAGCAAATCCGACCGTTCCCGCCAAGCGGATCGTACTGAAATTCCCGTTTTTGCGCCGGTCGAGCGCTTCTAAGGTGACCGCGTCGCTGACCGCGAAAATAGACGTTTGGAAAAAAGTGAACACACAAATCATGATCGTCAAGTACAGGAATTGGTTGGATAAAGGGTACAGCAATGTACTCATGCAGGTTCCCGCAATCATCAGCAGCAAGACACTGTTCTTCGTACGTGCCCTGTCGCTCACCGTTCCCCACACCGGCTGTGCGAGAATAGCCACAAGCGGTCCAATGCTGAGCAAGGTGCCGATCTGCGATTGCGTAAAGCCGATGTTCTGAAAATATAGCGGAATAAACGTGCCATATACGGCATTGCCCATGTAAATGAAAAAGTAGAACAACACAAAAAAGGTGAGATTCACGGGCATGAGCGGGAGTTCCTCCTCGGTGATGGCTTGTCCAGAAAATGTGCTATAGATTCAAGATACCTTCAATGGAGACAGGAGACAACCGGAGATTCAGGAGCTGCGCAGAAAATATCGGGACGCTCAGGCACCATCCGACAAGTTATCCACAGGACAACTGTGGAAAAGTAAAGAAACTTGTGAGTAAATAGGACTAAGCAACCTACTTTCAATAGTTCTTTGTGTTCAAAGATGAGAGATGGGATCCATTTCCGGTCATGAAATCGCGTTGACAGTCAGATGAAATTGGGCTAACCTGTTGGAAACACCATTTTGGGACCGTTCCCAAAATGCATGAAATCTTGACCCTAAACCCAGGAGTGACCGGATGAACCCGACGATTCGAGATGTAGCCAAACTTGCAGGAACATCCAAGAGCACCGTATCCCGCTACTTGAACGGGCAAGCCGTCAAGAAGAGGACCCAGGAAGCTTTGGAAGCCGCGATTCGTGAACTGAATTTTCATCCGAACGTACACGCCCGAAGGCTGGTCACGAACCAAACGAACATGATCGGGGTCATTGTCAACGATATTTCCAACGTCTTTTATTCCGGGATATTGAAGGGCGTCGAGACGGTGGCGGAAGCAAACGGTTACGGCTGCGTGTATTACAGCCGAACCTCCGGGGACAGGCGCGAAAGCGAGTTTGTCAAACTTTTGCATGAAGGCCAAGTGGACGGACTTATTTTTGTCAGCTTCAAAAAAAGGGACGCTGCGGAAGCGGAAATACTTCAAAATGCTGACGCTCCGATCGTTGTCATCGGAGATGACGGCGGTAACAGGGCGCTGCATTCGGTCGATGTCGATCACGAACATGGGATCTCCGAGTTGGTTCATTATCTGTTTGCATTGGGACATCGGAAGCTGGGATACATTTCGGGACCGGCGGAGGAGTCTCCTTCGGTCTACAGGCTGGAAGGGTTCAGGAAGGCACTGGCCGAGTTGGGAATGGAAACGCGTAAAGAATGGATCGCGGCTTCCGACTGGACGAACGAAGGAGGGTATAAGGCGATGATGACGCTTCTCGAAGCGGGCGGAGTGACCGCCGTCCTATCCTCGAACGATGAAATGGCTGTAGGTGCGTTAACGGCTATGCGGGACAAAAACTTGACCGTCCCGGAGGACTGCTCGTTAGTCGGCTATGATGACATCAATATCGCGAGGTGGGTGTACCCTCCGCTGACGACCGTCAGACAGCCGTTTTACGAAATCGGCCGATTGGCAGCGGAAGGATTGCTGGCGAAAGTTCGGTCGGATGAGGCTGCGGAGGGCGCCCGGATTTTGCTGAAGCCGGAAATCGTCATCCGGGAATCCTGCCGTTCCTTGCATCCGGTAACCAATTAAGGGGGCGGCGGATTTGTTGATGATCGGACTGGACATCGGTACGACTTCGATTTGCGGGGTGCTGATGGACGCTTCAAGCAAGCAAATCGTGCAAGCGATTACGAAGGAGAACCGAGCCGCACTCAGATCTTCGCATGCGTGGGAATTTGTCCAGGACCCGGCCCGTATTATGGATGCGATCCTGGAGATCGTTTCGGAATTGTCCCATTCCAGAGCTGAAATCGGCGGGATCGGCGTCACCGGGCAAATGCACGGAATTCTATACGTGGATCAAGAAGGCCGGGCCGTTTCGCCTCTTTACACCTGGCAGGATCAACGAGGAGACCTGCCTTATCCGGGCGAGAGCGCTGCGTACGCTGAACATCTCAGCCGCTTGACCGGTTATCCGCTGTCTACGGGTTATGGAATGGTGACGCACGTCTACAACTTGATGAACGGCCTGGTGCCCAAGGAAGCAGCGGCGCTGTGTACGATCGCCGATTATGCGGCGATGCGGCTGGCGAATCGGCCGTCCCCGCTAATCGATTCGACGAATGCTGCAGCGCTCGGACTTTTCGATCTGAAAGCGCTCAAATTTGATCAAGCGGCTCTCGCCGCCTGCCGGATCGATCCCGCCATGATCCCCGAAGTGGCAATGTCCGGCTCTGTGATCGGACATACCGCGGACGGCGTTCCGGTGAGCTGCGCGCTGGGAGACAATCAAGCAAGCTTCCTAGGTTCGGTGCAGGACGTACGCAGCACTTTACTGCTGAATATAGGGACCGGTGCACAGCTTTCGGCGTATATCGATGAATACGTATCTGTCGACGGGCTGGATACCCGCCCGTTCCCGGGCGGCGGATATTTGCTTGTCGGAGCTTCCTTGAGCGGAGGGAAATCATACTCGCTGCTGGAACGTTTTTTTCGAGAAGTTTGCTCCATGTTCGTCGGTTATGACGGGGCCGAGCTCTACGAGATCATGAACCGTGTGGCCGAAGAGCAGGCGGACAAAGAGGGGGCCGCGGTCCGCGTAAACACCCAATTTTTCGGAACCCGCCAAAATCCGCTGCAACGCGGATCCATCGCGGACATTGGCCCGGACAATTTTACGGTGCGGAATTTGGTGCACGGATTTTTAGACGGGATGATCGACGAGCTTCACCGATTTTACGAGGCTTTTCCTGCCCCGATTCGGGATCGGATTCGCACGCTGGTTGCCTCCGGCAACGGGATTCGAAGGAATCCGGCGCTGAGGCGAAAGCTGGAACAGGTTTTCGGTTATTCGCCCACGATCCCGGCCAGCCGGGAGGAAGCCTCCCGCGGGGCTGCGCTCTGCGCCGCCGTAGGCTTCGGCAAGTCTGCGGACTTCTTCCACTTATAAATTGAAGGAGAGAGATTGATGTTCCAGGTCCACGAAAATGAGAAACAACTGCACATCCTGTACCGGGAAACGCCGGTGTTGGCCGACATCACGATCTCGGTGCGATTGAACGATTTGTCCGAGCTTCCGCTGGAGCTGCAATCGGTCGTCACGCTGGAACCTTCCGCCTCCACGAAGGGGGCCGTCGAGCAAGTGTTGACTTACTCCGATGCCGGCAGCATAGCAACGGCAACGCTCAATATCCGCAGCGAGTTGTCCGCGGTCCACGTGTCGATGTATGCGGAAGTGAAAAATGAACATCTCTTCGGCAAGCAGCGCTACTTGGCAGGGGAGAACGGCATTATGATCCGGATCGGCCGGACCGTGCCGGTCGACGGCGTCATGGCCATTTACCAGCATAAAGACTGGTGGACAAGGCCCAGCTTCGAACGCGATTTGACGAAGCTCCCCGAGCGCACGCAGTCGATGCTCCTGCAAAGCGGAAATCTCTATTATCATCTGCTTCCGGTCACGAGCGGGCACGTGCGCTCTGATCTCCGGGGAACGCCCGAAGGGCTGCAGGTGGTACTCTCCACTTACCGGGACGGTTTCGACAGATACGATGCGTACGCATTCGTGCTGGCGGCCGGCACCGATCCGTTCGAGCTTACCCGAAGCACGGTGCGTTCCGCTTTGTCCAGGCTCGACGTTCCCGCTTATCACCGGGAGGACAAGGAATATCCGGAAACGCTCGATTATTTGGGCTGGTGCAGTTGGGACGCCTTTTACCACAAGGTGAATGCCGATGGCTTGCGCGAGAAGCTCGGGGAACTGCAGGATATGGGCTTGCCTGTGAAATGGGTCATGATCGACGACGGCTGGTCAGACGTGAAAAATTTGCGTTTGAACGCGTTTGAAGCCGACACGGAGAAGTTTCCGTTCGGGTTGGAGCCGGTAGTGGCCGAGCTCAAACAGCGCTTCGGAGTCCGCTGGGTTGGCGTGTGGCACACCATTATGGGTTATTGGGCGGGCATCGAACATTCCAGCCAGCTGGCGGCGGATTTCAAACAGTACTTGTTCGAAACCTACAACCACCGCATCATTCCTTCCCCGAGCGCGGCTGACGCTTTCGGCTTCTGGAACGCCTGGCATTCGTTCTTGAAGAAGAAAGGCATCGATTTCGTCAAGGTGGACGGGCAAAGCTCGGTATTTAACTTCATGAGGTACTACCGCTCTGTCGGCGAATCCGCGAGAGCCGCCCATACCGCGCTGGAAGCTTCGGTCGGCCTGCACTTTAACCGGACGATGATCAACTGCATGGGGATGGGTGCTGAAAATATTTGGAACCGGCAAATGACGGCCGTTTCCCGCAACAGCGACGATTTCGTACCGCAGGAGGAACGGAGCTTCCAAGAGCATGCCCTGCAAAATGCGTATAACTCGTTGTATCACGGCCAGTTTTTCTGGGGCGACTGGGACATGTTCTGGACGATCAACCCGGATGGGCGTCAGAACGCCGTTCTTCGTGCGGTGAGCGGAGGGCCGGTGTATATCAGCGATCCCGTCGGCCGTACCGACCCCGAGCAAGTATGGCCGTTAGTCTTCCGTGACGGGAAAATCGTCAGAGGAGAGCAGCCCGGTATGCCGACCGCGGATTGCTTGACGATCGATCCGACGGTGGAGCGCGCGCCTCTGAAGGTATGGAACCATTCGAACGGCTCGGGTCTCATCGCCGCCTTCCACGTGAACAAAGATTCGTCGTCTGTGAGCGGCTCCGTACGACCCTCGGATGTGCCGAAGCTTCAGGGAGAACGTTTCGTCGTTTACGATTATTTCAATAAAACCGTGTTCACGCTGGGCCGGGAGGAATCACATCCATTTGAACTGGCGGACAACGGCGTCGCATTGTTTGTTATCGTGCCTGCAGATGCTTTCTTTACCCCGGTCGGTTTGTTGAACAAATATATTCCGTCCGCCGCCGTGCTGAACCATTGGACCTCCGGCCCACGGCATTATGTGCGCTTGAGAGAGGGCGGCGTGTTCGGATTCCTCTCCGAGCGGCAGCCGCAGACAGTTACGGTGAACGGAAGCCTTGCGGAGTTGGTCGTTTTCGATCCCGCGTCGCGGCTATATACGGTCGACTGTTCCTCTGAAATCGGTGAAGTGTTCGTTGAATTTATCTATCAATCATAGTAAGCTAGAAAATGCCCAAAAATAGGAACGGTTTACACCGAAAGAGGTTGCTATGATCGATAACAAAGGCAAAAACATCCGCCACGTCAAAAATATGAACCGGTACGTGATCCTGCAGTGTATTCGGGATCAAGGTCCGATCACCAAGGTGGAAATCGCCGCGCGGACCCATCTGTCTTTCACTGCGATCAATAACCTCGTAGACGAGCTGATCCGGGAGCACTTGATCAGCGAAGCCGGGTTCGACATTTCCAGCGGGGGCCGAAAGCCGATATTGCTGGAGCTCAACCCGGATGCCGTCTACACGGTAGGGATTCATCTGAGTGCATCTACGATCAAAGCGGCGGTCATCAACTTCAAAGGCAGGCCCGTCGTGCAAGAGCAGGCGAAGCTCCGCAGCAAAGAGGACCGCGAGGCGATCGTGGCCCAGATTGTGCATGCCGTCGAATCGATCATGGCGAAGTCCAAATTGCCTCGGGATCGATTCGTAGGCATCGGCGTCGCTTCTCCGGGCCCGCTGGATCCGAGCAGGGGCGTGATCTTATCCCCGCCGAATATTCCGGGTCTGGCTTCGGTGCCGCTTCGCGACATTTTGCAGGAACGGTTCGGCATGAACGCTTCGATCGAGAAGGACGCGAACGTGATGGCGCTCTCCGAGCTGTGGTTCGGAGCAGGCCGCGGATTGAACAACATGATATACGTGGATGCGGACGTTGGGATCGGAAGCGGGATCATCTTTAACCGCAAAATCTATCAAGGCTTCCCTTACGGCGCGGGAGAAATCGGACACGGCACGATCGAGCTGGACGGGCCGCGCTGCAATTGCGGCAACTACGGCTGTCTGGAGGCAGTGGCATCCGGCATGGCGATGATTCGCCGGGCCGGCGAAGAGATTCGCCGGGGGGTTGCCAGCGAGCTGGCTCCGATGTACTTGGACAACGAAGACGCCGTCGATATTCACGCGATTATCGATGCCGCCAAGAAAGGCGATGCGCTCGCCGTGAATTTGTTGAACGAGTCCGCCCGGTACATGGGAATCGCCTTGGCGAACGTCATCAATATGATCACGCCGGAAACCATCGTGATCGGAGGCCTGCTGGTCAACGAAATTCCGGAATACTTCGAGCAGATCAAGGGGATCGCCCAGGCCAGGTGCTTCGCCACTTTCCACAAGGACATCCTGCTTCAGTCGTCGCAGCTCAAGCTCCAAGCGGGTGTCGTCGGTGCGGGAACGCTCGGAATCGAGCAGTATTTGTCGAGCGAGTAAATCGGCTGTCTAAACCGGCTGTCTAAATCGGTCGTCGTCTCATTAGTTTTTGAACATTATTTAAAATGTTTAATCCAATGGTTGCGTTTTCGATAGACAAATCTACCATGTAAGCATTATAATACGGACATAAAGAGATTCCTCCTTGCCACTTTTTAATAATGATTCAAAAAGTGTCATGCATGCGCTTCCAAGGTTATGGATTAATAAGCACCATGAACCTATTTTTATAAAGCCCCATGAAAGCGCTTTTCACCCCGGTGCTTCACGACCGATTCCCGTTAAGGAGGAAGACCATGAAATCTAAGGTGAACAAGTCAGCATACGGTTATCTGTTCATCTCCCCGTTTTTCATCGCCTACGCCCTATTCGGGCTGGTGCCCATTTTGTATACGTTGTACTTAAGTTTGACCAAATGGGACGGATTTTCGGATCCGGTATATGTCGGACTGGCCAACTACGAAAGACTTGTGCACGATTCGTTTTTTTGGCAGACGATCAGCAATACCCTGATTATCTGGATCATGTCGATTGTCCCGCAGTTAATTTTGGCCCTTCTTCTGGCGCTCATACTCCACGAAAAGTTCGTGAAGGGCAAACATTTTTTCCGGGCAGTCTACTACTTTCCCAATCTGATTTCCACGGTCACGCTCGGCGTCATTTTCAGCTTGATGTTCGACTGGCAGACGGGAAGCATCAACAAGCTGCTCATCAATATCGGTCTCATTCAAGACCCGATTAACTGGTTCAACAGCCCTTGGTGGACAAGAGCGATCATAGCTTCGATCACCATGTGGCAATATTTCGGCTTTAACTTGATCGTGTTCGTCGCCGGTCTTCAGTCGATTTCCTCAGAAGTGTTCGAGGCGGCGGAAGTAGATGGAGCAACGAAAACACAGATGGTATTCAAAATCACGCTTCCGCTGTTACGTCCCGTTTTCGTCTTTACCTTCATCACTTCCGTAATCGGAGGGTTGCAGTTGTTCGAAGGACCGCTCGTCATCGGCAACGGCGGGGACGGTCCCGGAAACTCGGCACGAACGATGATCCTGTACCTGTACGAAACCTCGTTCAAAGCGTTCGATTACAGCTACGGGGCAGCGATCGCCTACGGCGTCTTCATCGTCATCATGATCTTCACCGCCATTACTGCCAGAGCCTACAGGCTTAAGGATTAGGAGGATCGACATGAAAGGAAATATCTTCGTCCGGACGATCTGTTACCTGTTCCTCATTGCCGTGGCCATTACGTGTCTGCTGCCGTTTTACAGCATGATCATCACGTCGACCCATAACAACACCGATATCGCGCAAAAGCTGCTTCTTGCACCGGGCGATCAGCTGGCCGCCAACTACGAACGGCTTATGCACTCCGTCAATATTTGGAGAGGGTTGTGGAACACCGCATTTGTTACGGTGGCCGCTACCGCATTGAATGTGTATGCCTCCGCGATGGTAGGATACGGATTTTCCAAGTATAACTTCCGGTTCAAAAATGTGTTGTTTATCGGCCTGCTCGCTACGATGATGATCCCGGGACAGCTTGGGATTATCGGGTTCTACAAATTAATGGAATCCTTCCATATGCTCAATACTTACTGGCCGCTCATCCTGCCGTCGATCAGCAGCGCCTTCGGGGTGTTCATGATCCGCCAGTTCGTCGATTCGTCGGTTCCGACGGAAATATTGGAATCCGGCCGCGTCGACGGTTACGGGGAAGTGCAAATCTTCCACAGAATTATCCTGCCGCTCATGACGCCGGTGTTGGCGACATATGCGATCTTCTCTTTCATCGGAAAGTGGAATGACTTCCTGACGCCGATGATCATTCTGTTCGACAACAACAAGCAGACGCTGCCGGTCATGATCGCGAGCCTCAGGTCCGCGTTCGTATCCGACTTCGGGGCGCAGTACGTAGGGCTTGTCGTATCGGTTGTGCCGATTCTCGTTTTCTTCTCCGCCATGTCGAAACGCATTATAAGCGGAGTGTCGGCGGGTGCGGTCAAAGGTTAAGTTTACATGTCGGACACTTGAAAGGGGTGATGCCTCGACGCTGGTTCTGTTCAGCGTGTCATCGCAAGCGATTGGCAGAAAGAGGCTTATGACCGTACCGTACTACACTTAAACGAAGAAGGGGCGAATGGTTTTGAAGGCAAAAAAATGGTTATCCGGCTTCCTCGCAGCCACCATGATTATCGTACTGCTCGCGGCTTGCGGCAAAGGCAACAGCAATAACGACAGCTCTCCTTCCGCTTCACCGGCGGCATCTCCGAGCGGTTCCGCTTCTGCGGCACCGAGTGATTCCTCGGCTCCTGCTAAGCTGGAAGGCAACCTCGTCGTTTGGACTTATTTCGATCAGGTCAAAATCCTGGCTGAATCTTTCATGGCCAAAAACCCGGGCGTGAAGGTCGACGTACAGATTTTCCCGGGCGACCAGTATGAAACGAAGCTGATGACCGCGCTGCAAACCGGTCAAAACGCGCCTGACATCGTGGACCTGGATAGAGGCTACATCGGCAAATTCCTGGAGTCTCCATACCTTGCCGACCTGTCCGCTATGGGCGGAGACGATGTGGTCAAGGATCATATTCCTTATGTCAAAGAATACGGCAAATCCGCTGACGGCAAGCTCCGTGCCATCTCCGACAACTCTTCGCCGGGCGGCTTCTGGTACGTTCGCGAGAGCGCGAAAAAATGGCTGGGCACCGACGATCCGGACCAAATCAGCGCGATGGTCGACTCCTGGGATAAAATCGTCGACCTTGGCAAAAAAGTCGCGAAAGACAGCGGCGGCAAAGTACATCTGATTCAATCCGCCGGCGGCTTGTTCGACATCATGGCTTACAATACCCAGCCGTGGGTGCAAGACGGCAAGTTGGTTATCGATCCGAAATGGAAAGAAACCTATGAAACGCAACTGAAAATCCGCAATGAAGGCGTAGACGCGAAGCTGGGCTTCATGTCTTCCGGATGGGGCAGCGCGCTCAATAACGGAGACGTCGTCCTGACCTCCATGCCTTCCTGGGCAACGTTCATGATCGACAACAAAGACGGCAAAGCGAAAGGCAAATTCGGCGTGGCCAAGACGCCGGAAGGCTGGTTCATCGGCGGACGCTATGAAGGCATCTATGAAAAATCCAAGAACAAAGAACTGGCATTTGAATTCCTGAAATACGTCGCCAGCCCGGAATGGCAGCTGGAAAACCTGCAGAAGACGGGCAACATGCCGTCCAACGCGCTCGTATTCGATCAAAACCAAGACTCGTTCAAGATGGATATGCTCGGCGATCAATTGATCCTGAAGGCATACGCCGACCAAATGAAGAGCCTGCCTGGCGTTAAGGCGGACAAATACAATGAAGGCGTATTGTCCAAATGGGGCAAAGTGGCCGGCGAAGGCATCAACAACAACACTCCGTATGACAAAGTTGTCCAAGCGTTCAAGAAAGAAGTCAAGAACACGTATCCGGAAATTAAAGTAGAGTAACGTTTTTCGGTCGCACCGGCGCGGGAGATGCCACATCCTCCCCGTCGGTGCAACCTTCATAAGGGCTTTCCAAAAAAACTGTAATTCCGCAACATTGAAAATTCAAGTGGTTCCCCGTTCAAGGACTACTTATCGTATAGATTGGAAAGAAAATGTTTGTTTAGCTGGGAGTGAGCAACGAATGAGCAATCCGAAACTCGCCTTTATCCACACGACGCCGGTCACGATCGACACGTTCAAAGCATTGACGGCGGAGCTCATGCCAGGCTGGGAAGTCATCAACTTCCTGGACGATTCCATTCTTCCGCAGCTTGCGCAAAACGGCGGACGTGTGACCGACGTGTTGGAACGTTGGACTTCGTACGCCAAATTTGCAGAGCAGCAAGGCGCACGCGGTGTGGTCAGCGCTTGTTCTTCAGTAGGCGAGGCGGCCGAAGCGGCTCGTGCAACACTTGGCATTCCCGTCATGCGGATCGACGAAGCGATGGCGGAAGAGGCGGTGTCGAGGGCGAACAAGATCGGCGTTGCCGCGACGCTCGCTTCGACTCTGCAGCCGACGACGCGGTTGATCCAAAGAAAGGCGTCAGAGCGCGGCACGGAGCCGGAAATCAAGCAAGCGCTGGCATCGGAAGCTTACCGTCTTCTGATGAGCGGTGACCGGGAAGGTCACGACCGAGAACTGTCGGCCGTGCTTTTGGAACTGGTCGACGCCGTCGATGTCGTCGTATTGGCGCAAGCCTCAATGGCCAGAGTCGTGTCCGCGTTGCCCGAAGCGCTGCAGCCGAAATTTTTGACCAGTCCGCGGCTGGGCATGCTGCACATCGCTCAAGCGATGGAGGGAGCAGGCCGTGACTGACCGCGGCGAAACCGCCTTGCTCAGCCTGGATATCGGGACAACGCACTGCAAGGCGGCGTTATTTGGAGAGAATGGGCGGCTGATCCGGCTCGCTCGCACCGAGACGGTGAAATACGCCGAGGACGGCTGGGAGTTCTATGATCCGGAGCGGCTGTGGGCCGGAATCGCCGGCTTGATCCGGGAGGCGATGCCGTCGGAACTGGCGAAGAGTATCCGTTGCGTCGGCATCACGAGCATGGCGGAAACCGGTTTGCTTGTCGACCGGCGGACGGGCGCGGCGCGGACGCCGTTCATTCCTTGGTTCTCACCTTGCTCCAAGCCTCAGGCGGAGCAGATCGCCGCTTCGACGGATCCGCTGGAGCAGTTCGCCGCGACCGGACTCCGCAGCAGCTATAAATACGGTTTGGCGAAGATTTTATGGTGGAAGCAGCGCGATCCCGGTTTGTTGAAGGGAGCCGTATGGCTGTCCGCCTCCGACTATGCCGCTTATCGGTTGACGGGTGCGCTGGCGACCGATTATACGCTGGCGGCGCGCACTTATGCGTTCCGCATCGACCGCAAGCAATGGGATGCGGTTTGGATCCGGCATTTCGGGCTCGATACGGAATTGTTTCCGGAGGCGCTTCCGAGCGGAGCCGTGATGGGAAAGGTGAACGAGGAAGCCGCACGTTCGCTCGGTTTGCCGGCCGGTGTGCCCGTCGTCATCGCAGGCCACGATCACGTAGCCGCGAGTTTGGCCGCCGGAGCGGTGAAGCCGGGCCGCGTGATGGATTCGATCGGAACGGCTGAGACGCTCGTCGGCGTCATGCCGGAGCGGAAGCTGGCGGCCGCAGATCTGGACGCCGGCTTGTCCTTCGGCTGTCACCCGATTCCGGGTTTGATGTTCTGGATGGGCGGATTGTCCGCTTCCGGAGGATCGGTGGAATGGCTGAGGGCTGTGTTGTCGGAGCCTGCTCTGAGCTACGACAGGTTGTTGGCCATGTTGGACGAAACGGCGCCGGGCCCGACCGGAATTCTGTATTTTCCTTATTTGTCGGGAAGCGGAGCGCCGCAGCCGGATGCGGAGGCCAAAGCGGCTTTTATCGGTTTGGCCGCCCGTCACGGGCGCGTGGATTTGCTGAAAGCCGTACTGGAAGGCACGGCCTACGAGATGGAATGGATGCGCCGGTCGGCGGAACTGGCTGCCGGATCCGCGATATCGGCCCTGACGGTCACAGGCGGAGGCGTGCAGAACCGGCATTGGCTGCAAATCAAAGCCGACGTGTCGAATTGCCCGCTGGAGCTGTCGGACACGCCGGAATCGGCGCTTCTCGGATCCGCCATGCTGGCCGGGACCGGCTGCGGATTGTTCCGGGATGCGTTCGAGGCGGAAGCCGCGATGGCCGGACACCGGAAGCGATCGGTCATCCGGCCTCAAGCCGATTATCACCATGAGTACAGACGGCTTTTCGAAACGGGATATGTACCGCTTCAGATGCCGCTGCGCCGATATCACCACAACATAGAAAAAGGAGACGGAGCGTTGTGAACCATACAAAACCTAGCCATGTGATTACGTTGAAAAGAGCCTTGGAGCTATCCGAGAAACACGGGTACGCCACTGGTTCGTTTTCTCCCCGGTATACACCGGTAATTTTGCCGGTGCTGCGGGCGGCCGAGAGATGCAAATCCCCCGCTATCGTTCAGATCTCTCATAAAGAATTGCTGCGCTACGGGATTACGCCTGCGGAGTTCGCCGAACAATTTTACTTCCGGATGACCAGCGAGAACATTACCGTTCCCGTTGTGCTTCACCTGGACCATACGAAGGAGCTGGACACGATCGCGCAAGCGATCGAGGCAGGTTTTACGTCCGTCATGATCGACGCCTCCGAGAAACCGCTGGAGGAGAACATCGCCATTACACGGGAAGTCGTGGAATACGCGCATGCCCGCGGCGTCTCCGTGGAGGCCGAGCTCGGCATGATCGGAACGACCGACTTCGTCGAGACGGATAAAGACGAAGAGCTGTATACCGATCCTCAGGAAGCCAAGTATTTTGTGGAGCGGACGGGTGTCGACGCGCTGGCGGTCTCTTGCGGTACGGCACATGGAGTGTACATGGTTCGAGAACCGAAAATCGACTATGCACGACTGCAGGCCATCCGGGCGCTGACTCCGGTACATCTGGTGTTACATGGCGGTTCGGGCGTGCCGGCGGAAATGATGGCGAAAGCGATCGCGCTGCCTGGCGGCGGCGTCAGTAAAGTGAACATCGCGACCGACCTGGAGCTTGCTTTCCTTGGCGGGCTTGGCCGCGAAGAACGATTGACCAACGAGGAATGCCAAATGCTGGACCCGGAGCTGCTGGAAAAAGGCCGGGCCGCAGTGGAGAGCGCCGTGGCCGATAAAATCGAGCATTTCCTCGGCAGCAAAGGGAAAGCCGTTCATTTTAAAGCTTAAGAAGGTGTTTTCCTTGATCATCAAGCTATCCGAAAATTTGTATATGTTCCGCGACATGTGCCATGTTTACGTGTTGAAAAAAGGTGCGGAAGCGGTGCTCATCGACTTCGGAAGCGGAGAGGTGCTGGACCGGCTGGCCGAAATCGGGGTCGAGCGCGTATCGGCGATCCTGATGACGCACCATCACCGCGACCAGGGTCAAGGGTTGGACCGCGCGGCGGAGGCGGGCATTCCGATCTGGGTTCCGCACAACGAACAGGAATTGTTCTCGGAAGTGGACGCGTACTGGCAGGCGCGGGAAATATTGAACAACTACAACGTCCGCCAGGACCGTTTCTCTCTCATTGCGCCGGTGCCGATTGCCGGCACGTTGAAAGATTACGAGAAATTCAGCTGCTCCGGGCTGGAGTTCACGATCGTGCCCACACCCGGACATACGATCGGCTCGATTGCACTGATGACCCGGCACGACGGCCGATGCCTCGCGTTCACCGGCGATTTGATTTCAGGACCCGGCAAAGTTTGGTCGCTGGCGGCGACACACTGGTCTTACAGCGGCGGCGAAGGCTTGGCGCACACCGCGCTCTCTGTCCTCGATCTGAAGGACCGCAAGCCGGATTGGCTGCTGCCGTCGCATGGCCAGGTGATGGAAAAGCCGGACGAAGCGATCGACCTGCTCGTGGAACGGCTGCGGGAGCTCATGTATTTCCGCCGCCAGAACGAACCGCTGCTGCGTCTTCGGGAACAGCCTTTCGTCGAAATTACGCCGCACCTGCTCCGCAACCGCACCAGTTTCGCGTATCACTACGTGCTGTTGTCGGACAGCGGCAAAGCGCTCTTTTTCGACTTCGGGCACGATTTCCTGATGGGCATGCCGGCGGGTACGGAGCGGTCATCGCGCAGGCCGTGGCTGTATACGCTCGGGACATTGAAAAAACAGTACGGCGTGCATCAGGTAGATGCCGTGGTTCCGACGCATTATCACGACGATCACGTGGCCGGCATCAACCTGCTGCGCGATACGGAAGGCACGCAGCTGTGGGCGGCGGAGACGTTCGCGGACATTTTGCGGCGGCCGGAGCATTATGACCTGCCTTGTCTCTGGTACGACCCGATTCCGGTGGACCGCGAGCTGCCGCTCGGCGTACCGATTCAGTGGGAAGAGCACGAGTTCACGCTGCACCCGCTCCCCGGGCACACGCTGTTTGCGGTCGCCATCTCGTTGGAGGTGGACGGCAAAAAGGTGCTCATCTCCGGAGACCAATATCACGGGGAAGAGGGGCTGCTTGAAAATTACGTATATCCGAACCGTTTTCATATCCAGGATTTCGTAAAAAGCGCCGCTCTTTATGGGAAGCTGAATCCGGAAGTCATTTGCACAGGGCATTGGTCGCCGCTATGGGTGACGCCCGGCTATTTCGAGGAGCTCGCGAAGCGGGGCGAGACGCTGGAGAGAATTCACCGGGATTTGCTGACGCTGGAGGATGTGGACTTCGGTGCGGAAGGCATCGGGGTTCGTATGTCTCCGTACCAGACCAAAGTGTGGCCGGGTGAAAGCTTTCGGCTCGAAGCCGAAGTGATGAACCCTTATCAGCGGGATGCACTCGCGGATGTGACGCTGAACGTGCCGCCGGGCTGGAAGGTCGAGCCGGAAAAGGCGGAAACGCCGCTGATGCCGAGCGGACTCGCGCGCGTCGCGTTCCAGGTAACCCCGAATGGACCTCCGAAGCGGCGCGTTCGGGTTGCCGCGGATTTGCGGGTGGACGGCGTGCGGTTCGGCCAGCATGCGGAAGCATTGGTCACCGTGCGCAAGCGATAGATGATAGAGAATTGCATTTTGGGAGGAATAGCGGATGAAAGAGAAGCAGCTGCATATGATCGGCAACGCGCATTTGGATCCGGTTTGGTTATGGCAATGGCAGGAAGGCGTGCAAGAAACGAAAGCGACGTTCCGTTCCGTACTGGACCGGATGAATGAGTATCCGGATTTCGTGTTCACTTCCAGCTCCGCTGCTTTCTATGAGTGGGTGGAAGAGAACGAGCCGAAGATGTTCGAGGAAATTCGTCAGCGCATCCGCGAAGGCCGCTGGCAAATTTGCGGCGGCTGGTGGATTCAGCCGGACTGCAACATACCGGGCGGCGAATCGTTCGTGCGCCAAGGCTTGTACGGGCAACGCTATTTCCACGAGAAGTTCGGCGTTATGGCCAAAGTCGGCTATAACGTCGACAGCTTCGGCCATCACGGCATGCTTCCCCAAATTTTAAAGAAAAGTGGTATGGATTATTACGTGTTCATGCGCCCGATGCCGAACGAGAAAGGGCTGCCCGCCCGCACGTTCCATTGGGAATCCGATGACGGCTCGCGCGTGCTTGCCTATCGTATACCATTCGAATATTGCACGTGGGGCAAAGATTTGGACAAACACGTCGCCCGCTGCATCGACGAGCTGAAAGATCCGGTGAACGATCTCATGGTGTTCTATGGAGTCGGCAACCACGGCGGCGGCCCGACGAAAGAAAACATCGAAAGTATCAAGCGGATGAACAACGACCCCGCATTTCCGAGCTTGCCGTTTACGGCGCCGAATGAATTTTTCCGCAAAGTCGAAGGCTTCGAGCACCCGGTCGTGCACGACGACCTGCAGCATCACGCCAGCGGGTGCTATGCCGTTCATTCGGGCATCAAGCAGTGGAACCGGCAAGCGGAAAACAAGCTGATCAGCGCGGAAAAATGGTCGGCATTGGCCGAGCGCGTCACCGGCCAGCCGTATCCGGCGAACTTCCATCGCGCGTGGAAAAACGTGCTGTTTAACCAGTTCCATGACATTTTGGCCGGAACCAGCATCGAGCCGGCGTACGAGGATGCCCGCAACATGCACGGAGAAGCGATGTCGATCGCCGAGCGCGGACTCAACTACGCCATCCAATCGTTCTCTTGGAATATCGGAATCGAGCAGGAGGAGGGCATGAAGCCGATCGTCGTGTTTAACCCACACGCCTGGGAAAGCCGGGTCAACGTTGAACTCGAAATCACGCCAATCCGCGATCATACGATTTTGGTGGACGAGACCGGCAAGCAAATCCCGTATCAGGTCGTGCAGTCTCTCGCGACGGCGGACGGCCGCTGGCGCATTAGCTTCATCGCGGACTTGCCGCCGATGGGCTATCGCGTGTACAAAGTACGCAGCGGTACCGGAAATCCGGCTAAGCTGGTTATCCCTTCGGTTCAAGCGAGCGATTACACGATGGAAAACGACCGCTTGCGCCTGGAATTCGATCCGGGCACGGGCTTTATTTCCCGGCTGCATGACAAAAAAGCGAACTTCGACGTATTCGGCGGACCGGCCGCAAAGCCGGTCGTCATGGAAGACAAATCGGACACGTGGAGCCATAACGTATTTCATTTCCAGGATGCAATCGGCGAATTCAAGGCCCGCAGCGTCCGCCGCGTCGAACACGGCCCAGTCAAATCGGTCATTCGCGTGACCAGCGAATACGGTCGTTCGATCATCGTGCAGGACTTTACGATGTACCGCGAGCTCGATTATATCGACGTGAAAGTAACGGTCGACTGGCGCGAGCAGTTCAAGGCGCTCAAGCTCGTGTTCCCGGTCAACCTGCAGTTCACCAAACAAACGTATGAAATTCCATATGGTTTCAAAGAGCGCGAGCATAACGGCGAGGAAGAACCCGGTCAAGGCTGGGTCGACTATACCGGCATCATTCGCGGAGACGGCTCCGTGTACGGTCTTTCGCTCATCAACGATGCCAAGTACAGCTACAGCATGATGAACAAAGATTTGGCGATGACTGTGCTGCGCAGCCCGATCTACGCGCATCATGATCCGCGCGTGCCGGATCCGGACGGCCATTATTCATTCATCGATCAAGGCATACAAACGTTCCATTACCGGCTGCTGCCGCACCAAGGAAGCTGGGAGCAGGCCGGTACCGTCAAGCGTACGCTGGAATTGAATCAGCGCCCGACGGCGATTATCGAGACGTATCATGAAGGTCCGCTGCCGCAGCAGGACTCCTTCCTCTCGGTCGACCAGGACAACATCATCGTGAGCGCGGTGAAGAAAGCGGAAGACAACGACGATCTGATCGTCCGCTGCTACGAAGCCACGAAGACCGCCACGCAAGCGGTGCTGACGTTCCCGAAATGGAACCGCAAGGTGGACGTTTCTTTCGGTCCTTGCGAGATCAAAACGCTGCGCATTCCGGTGGACGCCGGCCGCCCTGTGACCGAGACGAACTTGCTCGAAATGGACGGTGACCGGGCTTGACGCAGCGCATCGAGTTAAACGGCAGCGACTGGTGGTACAAAGATTTTGTAGGCGAGGATTGGATATGGCGCGATGCCGAGAAGCCGGATACGAAGGACGTCCGCTGGTGGCGCCAAGGAACCGTTCCCGGTACGGTGCTGCACGACGTATGGAAGAACGGCGAAACGCCGGATCCGTTCTTTGAACGCAACAGCCTGCTCGTGGAGTGGGTGCCGGAGCGTACATGGCTTTATAAAAAGTCGTTTTTTGTGGAGGAGAAACTGCGCGGACAGCGGGTGCAGCTGCATTTTAAAGGCGTCGACTACGAAGCGCGGTTTTTCCTGAACGTCCGGCCGATCGGCACGCATAAGGGAATGTACACGCCGGCGGTGTTCGAAGTGACGGATGCGCTGCTATACGGGCAGGACAATCTTGTTGCCGTCGTCATCGAGAAGGCGCCGGACGAGCAGCCTCAGGTCAGCAAAACGAGCTATGTCCGCACGCACAAAAGCCGGATGACCTACTGGTGGGACTTTTGCCCGCGCATGATTCACCAAGGCATATGGGACGACGTCTATCTGGAAGTGACGGGTCCCGTCCGGCTGGAAGACGTGTATGTTCGTCCCCAGTTGACGGAGGATTACCGGCATGCGCATGTGTCGGTATCGACCGCCTTGTCGTCTACTCGTTCTGCTTTGGTGGAAGTTCGGACGGAAGTACGGTTCCAAGGACGCCCGGTGGCTTCGGCTTCTTCCCGGCATGCGGTGACGACGGGCGAGACGCGGCTGAACACGCTGGTCAAGTTGGCGGAGCCGCAGCTTTGGTGGCCGAACGGGTCGGGCGAAGCGCATTTGTATGAAGCGGCCGTGACGGTGACCGAGGTCGGCGCAGAAGCGGCGTCCGCGGACCGCACCGTGGTGTTCGGCATCCGCGAAGTTCGGTTTGAGGCGAACGAGACGACGGATACGACCGCGAAGCCGTACACGCTTGTCGTCAACGGGGAAAAAACGTTTATCAAAGGCTGGAACTGGGTGCCGATGGACGTCATGTACGGTGTTCCGCAGCCTGAGAAGCTTGAGCGGCTGCTGCAGCTCGCGCGGCGCGCCGGCGTCAACATGCTCCGCATTTGGGGCGGCGGCCTGATCGAGAAGGACGCGTTCTACGAGCTTTGCAACCGTTACGGCATCATGGTATGGCAGGAATTCATCCAATCGAGCTCGGGCATCGCGAACAAGCCGAGCGAGGATCCGGATTTTCTGGCGATGATGGCCGCCGAAGCAGAATCGATTATTCCGCGCAAGCGGAACAACCCGTCGCTCGTGCTTTGGTGCGGCGGCAACGAGCTGCAGGGAGCGGGCGACATTCCGCTCGATGACGACGAGCCGGTGCTGGCGATTTTGAAGGAAGCGGTGCAGCGGCTTCACCCCGGCGCGCTCTGGCTGCCGACGTCGCCAAGCGGACGGCTGTTTATGAACAGTCTGGAAAATATCGCGAACGACCCGACCGGTTTGCATGATGTGCACGGCCCTTGGGAGCATCAAGGGTTGACCGCGCACTATACGCTATTCAACGGCGGCACTTCGCTGCTCCACAGCGAATTTGGCGTCGAGGGCATGACCAATTTGAAGACGTTGAACGCCACCATCGGCGAGATGAATCAATGGCCGGCGGGGAAAGACAATCCGATTTATTTCCACCGGGGTTCCTGGTGGAACAACGAGCAGCTGGTGCAGGAGGCGTTCGGCAGCCGGCTGACGGAGGTGCGGACGTTAATCCGGGCCAGCCAGTTCCTGCAGGCAGAGGGACTCGGCTACGCGTTGGAGTCGAACCGGCGCCGGAAGAAGCAAAGCAGCGGAACGCTCCCGTGGCAATTCAACGAACCGTTCCCGAACGCTTGGTGCACATCGGCGCTCGATTATTACGCGAATACGAAGCAAGTTTACTACGCGGTTGCGAAGGCTTACCGGCAAGTTTCGGTCAGCGCCGGCTTCGACATGATGGCGTGGGAAGGACAGCAGCGATTCGCAGCCGATTTATGGGCGGTAAGTTCGCATAGGGAGACGCTGTCCGGCGTGAAGGCGGTTTGGCGGTTGGTTGGTGCCCGCGGTTCCGTTTACGGGGAAGGGTTGTGGACCGGAAGAGTAGAATCCCGGACTCCGATCAAGTTTTATAAGATCGAGATTCCGATGGAGCGGGTAAGCGACGATCTTTTCTTCCTTGTGCTGGAGCTCTCCGACGCTTCCGGCCGTGTCCTTGCAGACAACCGTTACACTTTCAGCCGCACCGCGGACATGCAGCCGATGCTTGACGCGGCGGACACCGAGGTACAAGCGGTGAAGCGGGAAACGGCGGATGACCGGTGGGAGCTTGAACTGAGCAACGCGGGTGGTTTCGCAGCAGTGCAAGTACATTTGGAAGATGCGCGTCCGTTGGTGGCGGAAGGATATGTGTATTTCTCTGACAACGATCTTTCTTTGCTGCCGGGAGAAAAGAAAACGATCTCCATCGATTGGAGCGGCGTGCCGAAAGAGCAGCGTGCGCTTGAATTGGCGGGTTGGAACATGGCTGTCCAAGAGATTCGATAAGGCGGTGACAATCCGATGACGGACGTCCGGACGATCAGGCGGCAGCTTCAGGATGTGGGCCGCTATATGATGCAATTCGGCTTGGCCTGGGGCAACGCGGGCAACATCAGCGCCCGGACAGGCCCAAATTCCTGCATGATCAGCGCGAGCGGCACCTATTTGGGCGAGCTCGCGGAAGAAGATTTGGTGGAGTGCCGGTTCGACGGGCAGCCGGAGGACCCTGGAGCGAAGAAGCCATCCAAGGAAATGCCGATGCACCGCGCGATCTACGAAAGCCGGCCGGAAATCGGCGCCGTGCTGCACGCTTCTCCTTTTTACAGCACGCTGGCGGCTTGCTCCGGTCTGGACATTCCGTCTTCGTTATTCGTGGAGACGATGTACTATTTGGAGCGCGTGGAGCGGGTGCCTTACCGGCATCCGGGGTCGGTGGAACTTGGCGAAGTCGTACGCGAGAAGGCGAAGCGGGCGAACGTGCTGCTTTTGGAGAACCACGGCGTGCTGGTGTACGATACGACGCTGCAGGAAGCGAGAATGGCGCTGCAAACGTTGGAAATGGCGTGTCGGATGGCCGTCACCGCACAAGCTGGAGGCATCGGCATGAATCCTTTGCCGGAAGCGGCCGTG
This sequence comes from Cohnella pontilimi, assembly GCF_005049045.1. Classification (GTDB taxonomy): domain Bacteria; phylum Bacillota; class Bacilli; order Paenibacillales; family Paenibacillaceae; genus Cohnella; species Cohnella pontilimi. The sequence goes on along the minus strand of NZ_SUPK01000002.1, from coordinate 556,676 downwards.
CAGCACTTCCTCTCGCATTCCGGCTACAAGCCGCGCAGGAGGTGGGAGGAATGATCGGCATTTCGGCCGACGACATCACGGGTGCGGGAGATATCGGCATTATGTTCGCCAAAGCCGGATACGCCTCCCATATCTATCCTTTCACCGCCGGCGGTTCGGCCTATCCTCAAGTGAAAGACGGGGATGTCGTCATTTTCGATACGAATTCACGGTTTGATTCGCCGAAGACGGCTTACGACAAAGTGTTCGCGGCCACGGCGAAGCTGCGGGAGCTGGGGTGCACCCAATTCATCAATAAGACCTGCTCGGTGTTTCGAGGCAATATCGGCGCGGAATTCGACGCGATGCTGGATGCGCTCGGCGAGTCGTTCGCGGTGGTCGTGCTCGGGTTTCCGAAAAACGGGAGAACGACGGTAGACGGCATCCATTATGTGCACGGCAAGAAGCTGGAAGAGTCGGAGTTCCGGCACGATCCGGTCCATCCGATGACGCGGTCGGATCTCGCCGGCATTCTGCGCGGGCAGACGGAGCGCACGGTGGCGCAGCTGGACCATACCGTCGTGGAGCAAGGGCCCGATGCTTTGCGGCAAGCCATCGAAGAGATGAAGAACAGATGCCATTATTTGATTCTTGATGTGACGGACCAGCAAGCACTTCGGATCATTGCGGAGGCGGTGCTGGAGGAACGCGTCTTGTGCGGCAGCTCCGCGCTGTCGGAAGAGCTCGCTCTACTGCGCAAGGCGACCTCGCCTTCCGAGGCGGCGCCTCCGGCGATTCCGGCCGGAAGCGATGCCGGCCTGCTGATCACGGCCGGCAGCCTGATGCCGCAAACCGCGAGGCAAGTGGAGGAGCTGCGGACATGCGGCACGTCGGTGTTCGAATTAGACACGTTGAAACTGCTCGATCCGGAGGGCCGGGAACCATTATTGGCTTCGCTCACGGAACAAATCGCGGCGCTTAATCTAAGCGGCCGGCACGTCCTCGTCCATTCCTCTCATGACGCGGAGCAGGTGCGGCAGACGAAATCGGCCGGATCACAAATGGGCTTGAGCAACACCGACGTTTCCAGGCTCGTATCCGGATCGCTCGCGGAAATTACCGCAAGAGTATTGGCTGCAACCGGGCAGACGCGCGCCATAATCGCCGGTGGAGATACTTCTGCATCGGCATGCGAGCGGCTGGGCGTTCAAGGCATGCGAATCGTCCGGGAAATCGAACCCGGACTTCCTTCCTGCCTCACGTTTGGGGAACGGCCGCTGCTGCTTGTGCTGAAATCGGGCAGCTTTGGCAAACCGGACTTTTTTCAAAAAGCGATCCGCCATTTGATGAATTTATCTCATGAATAACTGCCAGCAGCAAGGAGGGATCCATCATGTATGCGATTCTCGATAAACTTTACGCCAAATATCCGGAGCTGCAGCCGGCCTGTTCGGCGGATATCTTTCAAGCCTTTGAGCTGCTGCGCACTTGTTTCCGCAATGGCGGCAAAGTGCTCATATGCGGCAACGGAGGAAGCGCGGCGGACGCCGAACACATCGTGGGCGAGCTGATGAAAGGCTTCATGCTGCAGCGGCCGGTTCCTTCTTCGTTCCGCGACAAGCTCTCGGCGGTCGATGCCGAATCCGCCGGTTATATTGTGCAGCATTTGCAAGGGGCGCTGCCAGCGATTTCGCTCGTGAGCCACACGGCGCTGTCGACGGCCTTCGCCAATGACGCGGCGCCGGATTTGGTGTTCGCACAGCAGGTCTACGGCTACGGAAAGCCGGGAGATGTGCTGATCGGCATCAGTACGTCCGGGAATTCCGCCAACGTGCTTCATGCGCTAAGGGTCGCCAAGGCGCTCGGCATGGGCACGATCGGTTTGACGGGACGGTCGGGCGGCCGTATGAAAGCGTTGTGCGACGCCGCCGTTTGCGTTCCGTTCGACAGCACGCCGGATATTCAAGAGAGACACCTGCCGATTTATCATGCGCTTTGCATCTTGATCGAAGAGGAGTTTTTCTCGCCATGACACTACTCGGAGGAATGGATATCGGCGGCACAAAATGTGCGGTGACGCTCGGAAGAACGCGGGAAACGGGGATCGAGCTGCTCGTGAAACAAAGCTTTCCGACTCCGCCGACACCGCAGGAAACGATCCGGCGGCTCATGGATACGCTGGAGGAGCTGCTGGCGGAAAAGCATTCGAGCGAACCGCTCGCCGCCGTCGGCATCAGCTGCGGGGGGCCGTTGGACAGCCGGTCCGGCGTGGTGCTGTCTCCTCCCAACTTGCCGGGATGGGATGAGTTCGATTGCGTCACGCCGATCCGGGAACGGTTCGGCGTCCCGGTCGGCCTTCAGAACGACGCCAACGCCTGCGCGCTGGCGGAATGGAAATGGGGCGCCGGCCGGGGCTGCCGCAACATGATTTTCCTGACGTTCGGCACCGGCATGGGCGCCGGGTTGATTTTGGACGGCCGGCTGTATACCGGAACGAACGACATGGCCGGCGAAGTGGGACACATCCGGCTTGACGACAACGGCCCGATCGGATACGGCAAAGCCGGCTCGTTCGAAGGCTTCTGCAGCGGAGGCGGCATCGCGCTGCTGTCTCGAGTCCGCGCGGAAGAAGCGATTGCCCAAGGGAACCCGCCGTCGTTTTGCGCGACGGCCGCGGAGCTGGACGATATTACGACGCAGAAGGTCGGGGAAGCGGCGAAGGAGGGCGACCCGCTCGCGCTGGACATTTTCCGGGTTGTCGGGAACCGGCTGGGACAAGGGCTGGCCATACTCGTGGATATTTTGAATCCCGAGCTTATCGTCATCGGCAGTATCTACGGCCGCCAGCAGTCGATTCTGGAGCCGATCGTGCTGGAGCAGTTGACGAAGGAAGCACTGCCCCACAACTTGCAAGTATGTCGGGTCGTTCCCGCCGGTCTCGGCGAAAGCGTCGGCGACTTGGCCAGCATGTCGGTGGCTTCCGCCGTGCTGGGAGCTGCGCCGGAAGCTGTGCGATCGAAGGGAGAAGCTTCTTCAGCCGCGTATTGAGCCAGCCGTACGAATGGAATAGAGACATGGGAGTGAACAGGATGAGCGGTGTAAAAGTGGCCATTATCGGAGCGGGAAGCTCGTACTCTCCGGAGCTGATCGAAGGTTTCGCCAAGCTCAAGGACCGGCTTCCGATCCGTGAAATTGTACTGATGGATATCGATGAGCAACGATTGGACATCATGCTCGGATTCAGCAAACGGTTCGCGCAGTATTTGAATTTTCCGGTCAACATTCGTGCCACGACGGATCGCCGGGATGCGATCGAAGGAGCCGCATTTGTGAATGTCCAAATTCGTGTAGGCGGGAATGCGGCCCGGATCAACGACGAGAAAATTCCGAACCGATACGGCCTGATCGGCCAAGAGACGACGGGTGCGGGCGGGTTCACCAAAGCGCTCCGCACCATTCCGGCCATGCTGGAGATCGCCCGGGACGTCGAACGTTACAGCCCGGATGCATGGATCATTAACTATACCAATCCGGCCGGTCTCGTTACGGAGGCGGTGACCAAATATTCCAAAGCGAATATGGCCGGCCTGTGCTCGGGCGGCCTGTTCCCGCGGAATTGGACGGCCAAGGCGCTCGGTGTCGATCCGGATTCGGTTCGTTACGACTTTTACGGACTGAACCATCTGAACTACGCGTGGAACATCACCGTAGACGGGCGGTCGCTCACCGACGAGGAATTCGACCTGGCGGCGGACCGGACCTGGAGTTTGGACAAAGAGATGGTGAAGCGTCTGCGGCTGCTCCCGAGCCCCTACTTGCAATATTTTTATCACAAGGGTCTAAGGGTGGCCGAGCAGCTCGAAGCTCCGCTGACTCGCGGAGAGCAGGTGCAGCTGCTCGAAAAAGAAGTGTTCGCCGCATATGCCGACCCTGAGCAGTATGAAAAACCGGCAGCGCTGGCTAAGCGGGGCGGAGGCGGCTATTCCGAAGTCGCGCTCGGCATCATGGATGCGATCTACAATGACCGCAACATGTGGGCGGTTGTAAACGTGCCTAACCGCGGGGCTGTTCCTATGATGCCGGACGACGCCGTGGTGGAGATCGCCTGCAACGTCAACAAGAACGGCATCAAGCCGTTGCCGCTGCGCGATATCCCGACAATCGGGTGGGGACTGGTCAGCGCGGTCAAAAACTACGAGCAGCTGACCGTGGAAGCGGCAGTGCACGGCGACAAAGAGAAAGCGCTGCTGGCTTTGCTCGCTCATCCGCTCGTCGGCGAATATGACATCGCCGTTCCGCTTCTGGACGATTTGCTCGAAGCGAACAAAGTGTATTTGCCGCAATTTTTCGGAAACAGGTGAGCGGGATGGAGTTTTTGCTCGGGGTCGATCAAGGATCGACCAAAACGATCGCCGTCGTCGGAGACCGGAACGGGAACATTTTTGGAATCGGCTATGCGGACGGCGCTTGCCATTCGAGCGATGGACTGGATTTGGCCATGTCCCTCGTAAAGCAGGCATGCGATCAGGCGATACTGCAAGCCGGAATTGCTCCCTCACAGGTCAGACTTCTCGTGGGCGGTCTAACAGGCGCCGACTGGGACCATGAATATCCGTTGCTCCAGGATGCCTTGATTCGGACGATGGGGATTCCTTCCGTCCACGTTCAGAACGATTGCGTGATCGCGCAGCGGGCCGGCACCGACGCGGGTCACAGCGTGGTGCTTTGCGCGGGTACGGGGTTTAATGCGGCGGTGCAAATGCCGGACGGAGGGCGCTTTATCTTCGGATACTATGTGAACGACGATGATCATGGCGGCTATGCGCTCGGTAAAGCGGCGGTCGTCGCCGTCTGCAACGCGCATGCCGGCATCGGTCCCTACACCCGGTTGACCGATGCAATTCTTGCTTATTACGGCCTTTCGTCTGTCGACGACCTGCTGTTTCGCCGGATCCATCAACAATTGGGCCCATATAAGCTGGTCGCTCCGGTTTTGTTTGACATCGTAAGCTCCGGCGATGAGGTGGCCCGCGGGATCGTGGAGAACTACGGCAGATCCATCACGCGGTATGCGTTGGCCGGTTTGCGCAAAATCGGCGATCCCGAGCTGAGGACGGATGTGGTGCTGTCGGGCAGCATTTTCAAGGCGAAAGACCGTTTGCTGCAAAAGGTGATCGGGGAAACGCTCGCGCAACAAGCTCCGCAGGCGGTTTTGGCAGATGCGCTGTATGAGCCGGTTGTGGGAGCTTATTTGTTGGGGCTTGATCGGATTCATGGCGCCAAATATGCATTGCGAAACGAGAATTTGATCGCCAGCGCAGGCCGGTTCGGTTTAATCCGGCTTCCCGCGGAGCACAAGGGGCTGCAAACCACATGAGTTCGAAAACGTTCCAAGAAATACACGGTGCTTATGACGTAAGTTTACAGTTTGCCGGAGCGAGCCGAGAGCAGCTCAACCATTGCCGTGCCGCGCTTGCTGCCTATAAGCAGCTGATCCTGATGGGAACGGGCGCCTCGCTCAACGCTTGCAAAATCGGACAGTACGCGTTTATGAAATACGGCGGGCTCATTCCGCATGTCATACCGGCATCCGATGTCGCGCTGCTCGATCGTAGTTTAGATGAAGACACCTTGGTCATCCTAGTATCGCAATCCGGTCAAAGCTACGAAACCCAGGTGGCGGTCGAGTACCTGAAAAAGCGCGGCGTCACGGTTTGGGGCATCACCAACAATGAGCATTCCGCGTTAGGAACCGGCGCAGACGAAACGCTATTGATGAATGCCGGCGAAGAAGTGAGCTCCGCGACCAAGACGTATGTGGCGACGCTGCTGATCTTATTCACTCTGGCGGCTGGTGAAGAGGCCGGATTCCCGCCTCAGTTGCGGCAGATTCCGGACGCCATCCGGGAGTCGATCCGCCGCAGCGAAGAGCGAATTTCCGAGTGGGCAGCGGCACTTGAGAAGCACGACAACTTTTATCTGCTGGGAGCAGGCGCGTTTGGCGTGACGGCTCAGCAAGGCGCGCTCGTGCTCAAAGAAAAAACCTTCCAGCATGTGGAAGGCATGTCATTGTCCGAATTCCGGCACGGAAACATTGAAGTCATCCGGCCCGGTCTGCCGATCGTCATTTTGGCGGCGGCCGACAGCGTCGACGACTCGCTGAAGCATGCGGAGCATTTGGTGTCGCTGTCCGCTCTCGTATACCTCGTGGTCGACCGCGATGTCCGGTTGCCCTCAATCTCGCAAGAACGTATCATCGTCTTGCCTGGGCAGCCTAACCAGCTGCTGGCGCAGATTTGCGCGGTGCTGCCGCTGATGCTGCTCGCGGAGAAAATCGCGGCGCTCAAAGGGCACGATATCGACGGATTCCGCTATATTTCCAAAGTAGTGGATCAATATCAATAAAGTCCCATAACGTCCGCCAAGATTTCATATGACCGCAGCCGGGCTTGGTGATCGTAAATTTGCGACGTGACGATCAGTTCGTCCGCTCCTGTTTCTTCCAGGACTCTCAGCACTTGTTCACGCACGTTGTCCGAGCTCCCGGCTGCCGTATAGCTCAGTTGCTGAAGGACGATCGCGCGCTCGTGATCCGACCACAACTCGTCCATGTTGTCCACCGGCGGACCTAACTGGCCGGTGCGGCCGCGGATTAAATTCAAAAATTGCATTTGATGAGAGGTGCGCAGCCGGCGCGCCTCTTCTTCTGTATCGGCCGCGAAAACATTTAAGCCGACCATGGCATACGGCTCCTGCAGCGTGTCCGACGGGCGGAAGTTGGTGCGGTAAATCTCGAGCGCAGGCAGTAAGTAATCCGGCGCGAAATGGCTGGCGAACGCAAACGGCAAGCCGAGCTGCCCGGCCAATTGAGCGCTGAAGCCGCTGGAACCGAGCAGCCAGATCGGGATGTCGAACCCTTCCCCTGGAACCGCCCGAACGCCGGGCACGCCGTCGCCTTGCTCAGGATTGAAGTAAGACTGCAATTCGCGGACCATTTCCGGGAAGTCGTTCCCGTCGCTGCCGAGGCCCCGGCGCAAAGCGCGCATCGTGCGCTGGTCGGAGCCTGGCGCTCTGCCCAGTCCCAAATCGATGCGGCCCGGATACAGAGACTCCAGTGTGCCGAATTGCTCGGCGATGACGAGGGGGGCGTGATTGGGCAGCATGATGCCGCCGGAGCCGACGCGGATTTTTTGGGTGCCGGCGGCGACATGGGAAATAACGAGCGACGTTGCGGAGCTCGCGATCCCCGGCATATTGTGGTGCTCGGCCAGCCAGTAGCGGTTGTAGCCCCATTTTTCCGCATGCCGGGCAAGGTCCAGCGTGTTGCGGAACGAATCGGCCGCCGTACTGCCGGCCACGATAGGCGCAAGATCCAATATAGAAACAGGAACATGACGATTGGGCATGAATTCAATTCCTCCTGACCGTTTTTTTAAACCGGTTCTGAAATTATAAGTTTTCCTTTGAGTGTTTGCAAAATCGAATGCCATTAGAACTTGCCCGGGAAACGGCCGACTGCTAGCATAAATCAGGAACATACGTTTTCGGAGGATGGAATATGAAACGTAAATTTTTGCTTTTTGCCTTATTGCCGGTTCTCGTCGCCGGCGGATGTACGCAAAAGACGGATGTCGGGCGTTCGCAAACCAGCAGCGTGGAATGGTCGTTCACCCAAGCGGGACAGCATCCGGAACGGCAGCTTGTCCAGGTGATCGATTCTGCCGAGAAAACGCTGGATATCGCCATTTACAGCTTAACGTATCCCGATATCGTGGACGCGATCAAGCAGGCCAAACGGCGCGGCGTCGAAGTTCGGCTCATCACGGATTACAGCCAATCCAAAGGGAAAACGCAAAGCGAAGCGCTGAAGCTGCTTGGCAGTGCGGGAATTCCAATCAAAATCAACAAGCACAGCGGCCTCATGCACCTGAAAATGACGATTGCGGACGGGAAAATAGGCACCACCGGCTCCTTCAATTACTCCAAAGCCGCCAGTACGGTGAACGACGAGATGCTGATTGTTTTCCGCGAGGAAGAAGCAGCGCGGTCGTTTCACGAGCAATTCGAGCGGATGTGGAACGACACGGAGAACTTCGCGGCTTTGGAAACCCGAATCGCGCAAGGAGCTCCTCAGTCGTCGGCCGAGCCGGAGGAGGAGCCCGCTGCGTCCGTGCCTGCGCCGTGCACGAATCCGCAAATCAAGGGAAATATCAACGCGAGAGGCGACAAGATTTATCATGTGCCAGGCGGTCGTTCTTACAAAGGCACGAAGGCGGAGCAAATGTTTTGCAGCGAGGAAGAGGCGGAGGCGGCAGGTTTTCGAAAAGCGCCGTAAGGAATGGCGCCAATAAGCGCATATCGCCGTTCCCCCCTTGTCCACCCCGAATATATTGCAGAAAAAGTTTTTGCGGGGAGGGAATGGACATGCAGCTTCATGCGGCAAGCGCCGTCGTCATTTTGGGGGGCGCGATCAACTTCGCCTTTGGAATTTGGCCGGAAGCGCTGACGTTATTGGTTTTTGTCATGGGCTTGGATTATATTTCCGGCGTACTCGCGGCAGTCAAGAGCGGTGACGGGCTCAACAGCAACATCGGGTTTTGGGGTTTGGCCAAAAAGGGGCTTACATTGCTCGTCATCATGTTGTCGCATCGGATCGATGTCCTGCTGGGCATGAATTTGGTGATGGGCGGAGCGATCTCGTTTTACCTGGTCAACGAGCTGTTGTCCGTGGTCGAGAATTGCGGTGAACTCGGCATCCCGATCCCGGACAACGTTCGGCGGATCGTGCAAATTTTGCGGGACAAAACCGATTGAGTTGATTTTCAGGTGGGTGCATCGTTCAACAATTTGTCAAAAGTCAAAAAAAGTTGCATGCCCTCTCCGGTTACCTGCTTGAGTTCAAACCGTCATTTTAGGTAATATAAGAGGTAGACATTTCGGATGGAGCAGGGGGAGCAGATTCAATGTACAAATGGATCATGAGTACGATCGTAACGGTCGCCTGTGCTTTGGGGGTATATTTGCTTGCTGCCGGACTTCCGCAGAAGCCGCAAGAGGAAGCGTTGCCGCCCGGCACGGAGCTGCTGAAAATTACCGCAACCAACTTTGAGTTTGATCAGAAAGAATACCATGTCAAGGCGGGCACCACGTATCAAATCAAATTTTCCAACCGGCTGGGCAGCCACGGAGCGGAATTCGTCGGATTGAATCTCAACTTGGATGGAACCCATCCGACCGCTACCTATAAGTTCGATAAACCCGGTACGTACGAAATCCACTGCTCGGTCATGTGCGGACAAGGACATGCGAACATGATCTCGAAAGTTATCGTCTCATAAAAAGGAAAAGGAGCCGATCAGGCTCCTTTTTGCCGTCAGGGTACGTTAGAGGTGCTGCCAAGTCTTGATGCGGGATACCCCCAAATCGGCCAAAAAGCCGATCACCGCCCAGGTGATCACCGTCAGCGCGTACATGACGAACACGTCGACCCGATGAATATCTCCGAACAGCTCGACGAACCAGACCGGAATGCTGAACATAAAAAACCAATGATTATGGGGATCATACCCGGAATAGTTATACAGACTTAACGCCACTGAGAACAGCGTAAAAAACAAAGTAACGCGGTAACGCCGCATGTAGGATCTTCCTTCCGCCGAGTGATGCCCGTAGTATGTGCGGACACCGCCGGAAGGATACCTAATCCGTGGAAAGGGGACAAGCTCATGATTACGCATATCGTTTTGTTTAAACTGAAAGACCGCTCACCGGAGAGCGTGGAACGCACCGCTCAGGTTCTTCGCGACATGGAGGGCAAGATCGATGTCCTGCTCTCGATCGAGGTCGGCGTCGACGTTCTGCACACGGAACGTTCTTACGACATTGCGCTGACGACCCGATTCGCCTCTATGGACGACCTCCAAGCGTACCAAGTACATCCCGTTCACCAAAAAGTGATCGGGCATATGACTGCGGCTCGCGAAAGCTCCGTCAGCGTCGATTACGTGAGCTGAGAGGGACAACATGGTGACGTTAGCGGAAAAGGTGGATATGGGCAATGGCGATTTGTTCGAAATGCTCACGTACTTAGTCGTCATACTCATCAGCGCCGTGGTCATGATTGTTTGGCTGAAACGGCGGGGCAGACGTAAACGGAAATAAAAGGGGGCCCGCGGGCCGTGTATTATGTAAATCGCGAAATTATTTCAGAGCGCCTGGCCTGCATTCCGGATGTTGTACAGGCGCTGGGACAATTGCAGGCCGATTGGACGGCTACCCTCATACAAGGTTTGGCCCAGGAACGCGCCTTGCACTTGGCGATCGAGATCACGACCGACGTCGGCAGCTCGTTGATTGACGGCTTTATAATGCGGGACGCCAGCAGCTACGAAGATATCATCGATATCATTGCCGGGGAAGGCGTTATTTCCGGAGAAGTGGCCGATCCGCTCAGACGTCTTGTCCTGCTGCGCAAACCGCTGGTACAAGACTATACGCGTTGGCCGAGAAGGGAGCTTCATCCGTTAACCTCTGAGCTGCCGCAGCTGCTGAGCAGGTTCGCATCGGAGGTCACCGCTTACTTGGATCGGGAGCTTGGCGGTTGAAAATAGGGGACTAAGCGGCAATTTACGTGCGGAGCGGATTCCGGTACAATGGGAGTCAAACAACGACTCCGTGTCGACGGCAGGCAGCAAGCGCCGGCAGACCGGTCGACCAGGAGGGATGCTCATGATGCCGCAGGAGGAGCTTTCAACCCGCAGCCAATTGTTACATATGCTTAAGGTGCAAGGGTACTGTTCCGTCAGCGATATGGCCAAGGCGATGGGCATCACGGAAATGGCGGTTCGCCGGCATATCCAGACGTTGGAGCGGGAAGGACTGCTTCGCTCCACGCTGGTCCGGCAAGCGATGGGTCGGCCCTCGTACCGATACGCGTTAACGGAATTAGCGGACGACTTGTTTCCGAAAAACTACCTCCAACTGACGCTGGATCTGCTGAACGAACTGGAAGATCAGCCGGGCGGCGACCAAATGATCGACCGAATGTTCGAAGGCCGCCGGGACAAGCTCGAAACCCGATTTCTCGAGCGGATGAAAAACCGGACGCTGGAAGACCGGGTTGCCGAGCTGTCCGCTATCCAGAACGCCGGTGGTTACATGACGGAATGGGAATCCGGCGAAGAAGCCGGCGTATATAAGCTATATGAGTACAATTGCCCGGTCGCTCAGGTGGCGAACCGCTACCGGCAAGCCTGCCAGTGCGAAAGGCAATTATTCGAACGCCTCCTCAACGCCGATGTCGAGCGCACAGAATGCCTAGCCGACGGCGGCTCCCGCTGCGCCTACGCCATTCGCCGTGAACAGACCCACTCCACCGGCTCTTGACTACACAGCCTGCCATCTAACCATCCGCACACCTCGGATGGTTTTTTATTTTATGCCCTATCCCGTTCGCTCAGGACCAGCCTGCCCCAGCACACAACACCGCACCTCCGCCGTAATCCTCGCTTTGTACCCTATCCCGTTCGCTCAGGACCAGCCTGCGTCAGCACACAACACCGCACCTCCGCCGCAATTCTCGCTTTGTACCTTATCCCATTCGCTCAGGACCAGCGCAATTCAGCAGATAGCACCGCTACGACACAATTTAGCACCGTCGCTCAGATACGCCATGAATTTTGCATTTGAGTTTTCTTGCAAACCATCAGCAAAACGAAATGCCTCACCAACCTCACCCGGCTTTCTGGAGTGCGGATTTTTTGTGACGTTGGGGCACATATTGTGCCGGGATGCGAGATGGCCGGTTGATGATTTCTGAGTAAGTTACAGTAGTTGTAACAGCACACCAGGACAGGGAAGCCTGAAACACAGACATTTTGCGCACTGTTTGATTTATTTGAAAACTGAATTGGTCGAGGTAGCTCTGTAAATGTTTAGGCCCGATTCCATGAAACACGGTATTCAACCAGCTTCCCGCAGCCCTTCCCAAACGTTTCAGCGAAGTAGAGTGTTCAAATCGAGCACGGCCGACATCAGACACCACTTCAGATACATCCATTTGAACATGGTTGCGCACAAAATTGTTTTTACCGATTTTGTTCACCGTTTTTCCAACAATTTCGGATTCGGCAACTTGTTTGATCTTTATCTGGGTGATCTGGGCATTCTCATTGAGCGAGGCACCGATCAGCAAAGGATGTTCATGTGTTTCTCGGTAAGAAGAGGAGAGGCACATTCGTCCATATAAAGAAGGCGTGAGCCGGATGAGGCCCGACAATTGCTCTTTTTCGTCGGCTCTGCTGAATGCGTTCCGGATTTTTTGGCCCATAAGCCAGGCGGTTTTGTATGTAACTCCGATCATTTCGGAAAGCTGAGTGGCAGAAATAGCAGAAGGCCGGGTGTGAAGGTACAAAGCCTGAAACCATTTGGAAAGAGGTGTGCGGCTCCCTTGCATAACGGTGCCGGCGATAATCGAAGTTTGATGCCAACAAGAGACACATTCATAAAGAGGCAGTCTGCGGCTCTGGATCGTGGAAGCTTGACTGCAGCCGCAGCGCGGGCAACGATAGCCCTCCGGCCATTTAAGGGTGAATAGAGCCTGAATACAATTTTTTTCCTTTCCATACATCATGCAAACATCTTCAAAACTTCCGATTTCCACGCCGCGCACCCCTCAAACGGAAACAATTGTTCTATTCCCAGATTACCAAACGTATGTTCTTATTTCAAGTATAAAATGGATAAAGCAACCACTTTTTTGTGAACGGCTCTACTTGCTCAGTCACCTGAGCGGAGGGGATAAGCGTTAAAGAGAGGAATCCCGTCTGAGCGAAAAGGTTAAGCGTTAAAAGAGAGGTCTCGCCATGAATCCTGATTGATGGGGATAAGCCCTAAAAGATTAATATCGTGTACGTGACCTGAGTGAAGGGGATAAGGCCAAAAGGGAGTGCCACCACGCGTGACCTGACTGAAGGGGATAAGCCCTAAAAGATTAATATCGTGTACGTAACCTGACTGAAGGGGATAAGGCTAAAAGAGTTCCACCACGCGTGACCTGAGTGAAGGGGATAAGGCCAAAAGGAGATCGCAGCGCCCCATGCTGAGTTTTGACGGTAATAACTCGCCGACGCATGGCAACGGATTGCGTAACCGATGCAGTCGGCCCAAGCACTGGAGCGCCACGAGCTTCAAGTCCATGGCCGAATATTCAGGCAGGTATATGGTGTGCACCGCATCGTCCGGAAGGACGAACTATGCCGATGTCGCGTATTATTTTCCTTTGTAGTGCCGTTTCATCATCAAAGCAACAGTCAAATTGATCAAACCTTCTCCCAGATCTTTGTCTTTGACACGCTGGAAACTTTTTAAGGCTTGATCAACCGGCAGTAACCAGCTTGGTTTGTTAGAGTGTTTTGACTTGCTTCCTTTTTTTGCTTTGCCCATAAACTTCTACCTCCTTTAGGTCCTCACTTTTATTTGATGAACAAACCAAGCGAATGGAAAGGGCTCATGAACTCCGTTGAGGCCCATTTTTAGGACAAAAATATGGACCCCAAAAATGGAGGAGACGATTTTGCCGAACCCATCCAAGCTTCCCGCCATACAATGTGATTAACCGCATGGGCATTCGCCCGGTTGACGGGTAGGTCTGGAGGGATTCGGATGGCATGGAACGTCGCGGCATACGTGTTTGCGGCGGCTGCGCTGATCGCGTCTGTTGCTTTCGCAGCGGTCATGATGCGATTGAGCCGCTCGCTGAGCCGCTGGGACCGCCTGGCGGAGGGAGTCGTCCGGAAAGCGGAAAAGGCGCTGGACGAATCGATTTCGTTCGCCAGAGAAGGCAGGGCGGCGGCTGAGTTGTGCAGAACGACAGTAGGCGGATTCGCCCGGCTGTCGGATGGGGCGCGCGCCGTGGGCGACGCGGCGGAATCCGCAGCCGAGGCGGCTGTGTACATCGCTTCGTTCTGGCGTGATCTGGCGACTTTGGGCTCCGCTCCTCCCGACGAAGAGCTGAACGGAGCCGAATCTTACTGGACGGCCATTGCCAGAACGCTCGCGGAAAACCTGCGTAAAAGCATTTTCGGGCGCGAAGACGGATCATACCGCCCGTGAACCGGGACCGAGTGCGGATCATTCGACAGGAGAGTGACAGAAAATGGCTGAGAAAAAAGCGATCAAAGCGTTTGTGTGGGGTGCGCTGACCGGCGCTGTGACAGGAGCGGTTACCGCGCTGCTGTTCGCACCGAAGCCCGGACGCGAACTGCGCAAAGATATTTCGGTGACGGCGCAGAAGGTAGGCGATAAAACCGTCGAAATCGGCCGCCAGGCCGGCAGCGCGGTGCAAACGCTGGCCAAACGCACGACGGAGTTTGCCTCCGACGCCAAACAAGCGGCCAGCCGCTTCGTCACCGACATTCGTTCCCGCAGTGCGGAGAACGCTCTTGACGAAGAATCCTCCGCCGCCGAGGAATCCAATTTTGAGGAGAAAACGGCTGCCAATTCTTAATCGAAAACGAGAAAATGTAAGCGTGCCGCCCGCTCCCGCCGGGCTGGCGCGCTTTTTGCATCCTTGAACGCTGCCCGCTTATGAGCTAAGATGTAGGTACCTTTTCAGAAAAGGCCTCATAAGGTAACATGATTTGACCTACTTAACAGACAGAAAGCGGTGTTCTCGTGCAGCAGGCGATCGCAGTCCTGGACTCCGGAGTGGGCGGACTGACCGTCGTAAAAGAGGTCATGCGCCAATTGCCCCGGGAGAAAATTGTGTATTTCGGCGACACCGCCCGTACCCCTTACGGCCCAAGACCGGCAGAAGAAGTCATTCGTTTTACCCATGAAATCGTCGACTATTTGATCCAATATCAACCGAAAATGATCGTGATCGCCTGCAATACGGCAACGGCTGTCGCGCTGGAGGACATCCGAAGCCGGGTAGACCTGCCGGTCGTAGGCGTCATCAATCCGGGCGCTCGTGCCGCCATCGGGCGCTCCAAATCCGGCGTCATCGGCGTGATCGGAACGGAAGGGACGATCCGAAGCGGCGCCTACGACTCGGCGCTCCGCAGGCTCTCCCCTCATGTTGAGGTGGTGAGCCGCGCTTGTCCGGACTTTGTGCCTTTGGTGGAAGACGGCAACTTTCGTTCGGAAGAGACGCAGCGCGTCGTGACGAACTCGTTGTCGCCTCTCCGTATGGGGGCGATGGATTGCCTCATTCTCGGCTGCACTCATTATCCGTTTTTGTCCGAGACAATCTCCGAGGTGATGGGACCGGATGTGAGTCTCATCAACTCGGCGGAAGAGACGGCTCGCGAAATCAGCACCATTTTGCAGGACAACAATCAGCTGGCGGGACGGGATGAAGTACCGGAACACGAGTTTTTCTGCAGCGGTGATATCCGCAAGTTCCAAAGCATCGCCCAGGCTTGGCTGGGGGAACGGATCCGGCTTTCGCCGGTCACTTGGCCTGTAGTCGACACAGGAGCTTCGCAGTCATAGGGAAGGGAATTCGAACATAGAGATTATCACCCGTTCGGGAGGAGGAATCCGAGTGAACACGGTGACCTATGCCGCCTGTCCCGGCGATACGCCGCGCCGAATCGCGCTTCGATTCGGCGTATCGTATGCGTCTTTAGTCGCCGTTAATCCGCAGTGGGACGAAGATCCCGCGCTGATCGACGGCGAACTTGTTTATGTGCCGATTGCCAAACCCCGGAGGTATATCGTCCGGCAAGGCGACACTTGGGAGACGATCGCCTGGAAAGCGGATTGCTCTCCCGAACTATTATGCGAAACCAACGGCCTCTCCCCGAATGCGGCGCTCACAGCCGGACAATGGCTGGAACTGCCGGCCGGGCGGTCCGGCCGGATCGTGGCCGCTGAAGCTGAATATGGTCCTATGGAGCTGTCGAAGGATATTACGCGGCTCACCGGGAAGTATCCGTTTGTGACGGCCGGAAGCATCGGCCGCAGCGTGCTGGGCAAGCCGCTGCACGCTTTGCGGATAGGCGGCGGGCCGTTTCGCTGGCATATCAACGCGGCCTGTCATGCCAACGAATGGATCACGTCGCTTCTTCTCATGCGTTTTGCGGAAGATTATGCGAACGCGTATCAAAGGAACGGAACGGTCGGCGGCAAAAGCGCCGCCGCGCTTTTCAGCCGCACAACGCTCTGGATCGTGCCGATGCTGAATCCCGACGGCGTAGAGCTCGTGCAGGACGGATTGGCGCTCAATCATCCGATGTGCCGGGAACTGCTGGAGTGGAATCGCGGCTCCAAGCGGTTCTCCGCATGGAAAGCGAATGCGCGCGGCGTCGATTTGAACGACCAGTTCCCCGCTCATTGGGAGGAAGAACAGGAGCGGCGCCGAATTCCGGGTCCCGCTCCACGCGATTACAGCGGCCCGGCTCCCCTAAGCGAGCCCGAAGCGCTCTCGTTGGCCGAGTGGACCGAGCGGATGGACTTCCACGCCGTTCTCGCGCTTCATACGCAAGGGGAAGAAATCTACTGGAACTATCGTGACCGCGAGCCTCCGCAAGCCGGAGAATGGGCCGCCAGGCTGGCGAGGGCCGGCGGCTACCGGGCTGTGCGGTTGACCGGCAGCGATGCGGGGTACAAGGATTGGTTTATCGACCGTTTTCGCCGCCCCGGATTTACGGTGGAGGCGGGATGGGGACATAACCCGCTGCCGCTCGAAGGTTTCTCCGATATTTATGACGGAGTCTCGAAGCTGCTGGCCGAAGCATTGGATTTGTCGCCCTAGCGTCATGAAATGAAACCGCCGCCGATCCGGCTGCGGTTTCATTCGGAGAGAGGCTGGGTAAACTGGGGGCAACCGCCGGAAAAGTGCCGGAAACGAAGGAGGCCCCTATGCGAAAAAAATCGCTTACCCGTCTTTGGAGCCGTTTGCCGTCCCGCGTCTGGCGCATTATGCGGGCACCGCAGGTGGCCGTAACGGACAAGCTGCTGTTTATAATCCCGGTGGTGCTGTACTGGGTATTGCCGGACTTCATGCCTTTTCTTCCGATCGACGACATCGCGGTGACGGTACTCGCGGCAGGCTGGTTCGCGCAGAGAATGGAGCGCAAATATGGTCTGGAAAACGTCCCAGGAAATCAGTACAATAAAACGAGACCATGACGGGAGTTGGAATACGATGAACTGCAAAATTACCCGCAATGCGGCGAACGTGCTTCGCCGCGAACTGGACAAGCCGGAAAACACCGGCAAAAAGCTGCGCGTCGTCATCACGCACAGCCACGGAGACCATGCCCATTATGGACTGGATTTGGGCGAACCGACCGACAAAGATGAAGTGGTACTGACGGATAAAGGGATTGATGTCATCCTAGCCCGCGGTGAAGATCTGCTGGATGGGATAAAGATCGATTATTTGTACTTCCCGCAGGAAGGTTTCGTCATTACCAATCCGAGCAAGGGCAACCATGGAGACCACTGAATCGAATAAAGGCCGTGCGATGTCCAATGACATCCGCATTTGCGACAAGTGCCGTCATATCCGGGTCAAGACGATGGTCTCCAAGCTGCAAAACATCGCGCCCGGAACCGACGTGAAAGTCGGCTGTAAATCGTATTGCGGACCGTGCTCCCGTTACGCTTTTGTTTTCGTCAACGGGCGTTACATCACCGCGCCGACGGAAGATGAAGCGGTCGAGAAAGCGTGTAAATATGTGAAATAAACGAAACGGGCCGTCCCTAGGGACAGCCCGTTTTGTTAACTTCGAGGGACTTCGATAGAAGTTTTTGTTACTGTTTTTCCGCTTCTTTCCGCAGCGCCGGGATCAAATCGTGATCCACGATCCGGTCGGAGACTTGCAGCTCCAGTCTGGCGTCTTTCGCGCCCGGCTGACAGGCTGCCGGTTCCGCGGCGGTTCCGTTCTTCATGTTGAAACAAGTTCCGCGTCCAAGGACGCCTTCGTTGTTCGGGACGAAATAAACATTCCCGTCGGTAAACCCTCCGTTGCGGAATACGACCGGCTTCGGCACCGGAGACATCATGCTGATGCCCATCTGCTGAAAGTTACCGGCCGGGATGCCGAGCAACTGCAAGATCGTCGGCGCCGTATCCATCTGGCCCACCGCTTTGTCGATCACGCCCGCATGTTCGTCGTGCGGCAGATGAATGAAGAAAGGCACTTTTTTCAGAATCGTGGCCTTTTCAAACTCCGTCACCGGACGTCCGAACAGCGTCTCATAGTCGTTCCAATCCGTGATGGAATTGTCATGATCGCCGTAAAACATGAGGATCGTGTTGTCCCACAAGCCGTTTTGCTTGAGCAGGTCCACGAGCTCGCCCATAGCCTCGTCGACATAATGGGTTGCTTGTATATAGTTGCCCAGCGTTTTACCGGTCAGCGAACCGATGTTCAAATCGTGCTTTCCGATCGTATAAGGGTGGTGACTGGACAGCGTGATCGCCATTGCATAGAACGGTTCGTGGTTCCGAGCCTTGAGCTGCTCGACCGTTTGGCGGAAAAATGACTTGTCGCCGATCGACCAACCGAGTTTTTCGTCGAGGGTGAAATCTTTGATATTGTAAAACTTGTCATACGCCATATTGTGGTACATATTGTTACGGTTCCAGAAGCTGCCGTCGTAAGCGTGGTGCACGGTCGCGCTGTATCCGTTCGCTTTTACCACTTGCGGGAGACAATCGAACGTATGGCCCGCAAAACGGATAAATACCGATCCCGAGGATACCGGATGCAGCGAGCAGCTCGTGGCGAAATCCGCGTCGGACGTACGTCCGTTGGCCGTCTGGTGATAGAAGTTCGGGAAGTAGACGCTTTGCTTGATGAGCTTGTTCAAGTTCGGCGTAATTTCCTGGCCGTTCACCTTTTGGTTCAGCAAAAACGTTTGGAATGCCTCGGCTTGTATGACCAGCACGTTTTTCCCTTTGTAGGCGCCGAAAATCGGTTCCTGCTCGGTCTGCTGCCGAAGCTTTTGCCGCTCTTTCATCCAATCTTTCGTTTCTTTCAGCTGCTCCTCCGTCAAACCCCCGCCAAGCCAGTTTTCTTTGGCGTACCGGTACAAGTCGTAACCGTGGAACCCGTACAGGCCGGTAACGTTATAGATCGGGATGTTCCACCAGTTGCCTTCGAACAAGCCCCGAGCCCAGCCGTTTTTCTGCTCGGCTACAGGCACGGCGATCAATTGGTAACCGAGCACAAACACGAGGATCGCCGTCAAAGCTTTGACCGCGATTCGGATTTTGAGCGGGCCGACCGGCTCAGGCCTGCGTTTGGGGCTATGGCGGCGGAATACGATGATGGCGATCACAATCGCAAACGGCAAGTCTGCAAAATAAAGCGCATCTTTGTAGATGATGAGACTCGAAATGCTGTCTCCGAGGGCCCCGACTTGTCCGGCCTGGAGCAGAACCGGCACGGAAATGAAATCTTTAAAATACCGGAAATAGACAAGGTCTGAGAGAATAATGCCGGACATTAAAAGGTCCACAAGGATCAGAGCGACGATTCGTGCGCGAGGTCCGAGAAAAACGGTCCAAAACGTGGCGAGAAACATGGCGCCGAGGTTGACTTCCCATTTCCAATGATTCATGCCGCCGACGTTCAAATGCCTGTCCAGATAAGCCAGCTTGAGCAGCATGCCGGCGATCATGAGCAGCGCTGCCCAGAAAGGTACATAACGTATTCCGGTCAAGGAAATGCGGACTCCGTTGCGCGCGGCCGTTTGCAGTTGTGTTAACAAAGTCGGACTCCCCTTTTTATATGTAGGAAACAAAAACTAGTATAGCCCGAATGCCAGGCGGTGAAAAGATGATATGCCCACCCATATACGATAAAATGGAAGCATATGTTGCGTTAACGGTTTATTTTCGAAGGGAGAGGTCCTGATGGACGGAAAACTCGAAGCTTACCTCGATTCTTTGTACGCAAAAGATTCCGATCTGGAGCGGGTGCTGGAGGAAATTCGAAGCCGGGGGATGCCCGAAATTTCGGTGGCGCCCGGTTACGGACGGCTGCTGACTTTGCTTGTGTCGCTGAGCCGAGCGAAGCACGTGCTCGAAATCGGAGCGCTTGGGGGATACAGCGGGATTTGTCTGCTGAGGGGCATGCCGGCTGACGGCACCTTGACTTCCCTGGAGCTCCGGGAAGATTTCGCGGCCGTTGCGCGCGCCAATGTGTCGGCCGCCGGATACGAAGACCGGCTGGAATCGATCATAGGGGACGCGTCGGCCAGTCTCACCAGGCTTACGGAAGAGGGCAGACGCTTCGATTTTTTCTTTATCGACGCGGACAAGGAGAACTATCCGCATTATTTGGAGCATGCGATCCGGCTGGCGAACCCGGGTGCGGTGATCGCCGCGGACAACATCCTGCTGCACGGCCGCACCATCGACCCCGAAAAACAGGGGCCTTCCGTGCTGGCCATGCGGGAGTTCAACCGGCGCATCGCGCAGGACCCCCGTTTGACCGGTGTGCATTTGCCTTCGTATGACGGTTTCGCGCTGGCTATGGTGAAATAACGGCTTACGTTTACGCCAGCCGTCGGCCGGCGTTCGGGCTCGCCGCTCTCCGAAGAGCGGTGAACGTCCACACGGCGTTGGCCAAGAGCAGCACCGCCGACAGGAGGAACAAGCCCTCGATGCCGAACGGTCCGGACAATAAGCCGCCGACGACCGGCCCCAGCATGTTGCCGAGGCTCATTGCGCTTGAGTTAAATCCGAACGCGCGGCTCTCCATGCCGTCCGGCGTATTCGCGCGTAGCAGGGAGTTCACGGTCGGAATCAAGCCGCCCATGAAGCAGCCGAGCAAAAAGCGGTACACGAGCAATTCGCCGACCGAAGTGGAGAACGCCTGCGGTACGAACATGACCGCCGAGCCCGCGAGCGAGATGATCAGAATCGTCTTCGCCCCGATCCGATCGCCCAGCCAGCCCAGCAGCGGCGAAAACAGCATGTTGGACAAGCCGGTGACCGCTCCGACCAATCCTGCCCAGAACGCCAAATTGTGCGTCGTCCCATGCAGCTTCTCTACATACAGTGGCATCAGCGCCATCGGGCTGAGCATCGCAAACTGGATGAGCAGCGTGATCGTGAGAAGCACGGGAATTTGCCGAATGACGATGAGCTCCTGAAAGCCCTTGATGATGCTGACCTGCGGCGCCTTCGCAGCCGCGCTGCGGTCGAACTTTTCTTTCACCATCACCCAGGACAGCACCGAAGCGAGGAACATGAGCGTGCCGGTGATATAGAAGATCGGACGAAAGCCGAACGTATCGGCCATCATCCCTCCGAGCAGCGGGCCGAGAATGACGCCGGCCGTTCCTCCCGATTGCAGCGTGCCCATGGCAAAGCCCATGCGCTCCTTGGGCGTGGAGGCGGACACGAGCGATACGGCCGCGGGCTGAAAGCCGGATATGACGCCGTTGAGCATGCGAAGCGCCAGCAGGTGCCAGGCGGTCGTCGCGAATCCCATCAGCACCATGACGAACGCCATGCCGAAGCCCGAGCGCAGCAGCATAATTTTGCGGCCGTACCGGTCGGACAGCCTTCCCCAGATCGGTTGAAACAGGAATGATGTGGCAAAATTCGCTGCGAAAATAAGACCGGCCCATACGCCGATCTCGTGCTCATTCGTCAGTCCGAGATCGGTTTTTAAATAAAGCGCCAAAAACGGGGTAATCATCGTCATGCCCGACATGACCAGAAAATTGCCGAACCATAGAACGGCCAGATTCACTTTCCAACGCTGCATCGATCTCCATCCTCCAGTCCGTCCTAACCATGTAAAGCCAAGTATACCACAAAGCCCCGTCTCGCTTGGCTTTTGTCCTTCGTTTCCTGCGCCGAATGTCATGCAATTGTCATACTCCGGCACGCCGGCC
Organism: Cohnella pontilimi; assembly: GCF_005049045.1. Taxonomy (GTDB): domain Bacteria; phylum Bacillota; class Bacilli; order Paenibacillales; family Paenibacillaceae; genus Cohnella; species Cohnella pontilimi. The sequence continues at coordinate 534,830 of NZ_SUPK01000002.1, read as the reverse complement.
AGGTTGTGGGCGGTTCGGATAAAGGGCATAATGGAAACAAAGAAAGTCAAATCATGACAACTCAAAAGAGGAAACCGAATGCCTTATAACGACCGTTTTTTACGCGCTTGCCGGAAGCAGCCCGTCGACCGGGTGCCCGTCTGGTACATGCGCCAAGCCGGTAGATACGATCCCGACTACCGAAAGATTAAAGAAAAATATTCGCTGCTCGAAATCTGCCGCCAGCCCGAGCTGGCGGCAGAAGTCACGATGTTGCCGGTGCGCAAGCTCGGCGTCGATGCGGCCATCCTCTATTCCGACATCATGAATCCCGTCGCTTCGATCGGCATCGACTTCGATATCGTCAAAGATATCGGACCCGTGATCCATAACCCGGTTCGCTCCGCGGCGGACGTCGACAGGCTGAAGCCGATCGACGTGGAAGGGGATTTGTCCCATGTCCTGGAGACCATCGCGATCTTGGACCGGGAGCTCGAGGTGCCGCTGATCACATTTGCCGGTGCGCCTTTCACACTGGCAAGCTATATCGTGGAGGGCAGGCCGACCAAATCGTACCTGAACACGAAAACCCTTATGTACGGCGAGCCCGCCATATGGCACCGGCTGATGGGCAAGTTGGCCGACATGGCCGCGGTCTATTTGCGCGCTCATGTAAAGGCGGGCTCCAAAGCGGTACAGCTGTTCGACAGCTGGGTCGGCTCGCTGGCGCCACATGATTTTCGCGAGTATGTGCTGCCTCACGTGGAGAGCATTTTCGAGCAGCTCGCGGATCTCGAGATTCCGAAAATTTATTTCCCCGGCGTCAGCTCGGGAGAACTGTTAACGTCATTGACCGGCATCCGCGCGGACGTAATCGGGCTTGATTGGCGCGTCGGATTGAGCGACGGACGGGTCCGGACGGGCGGGCGTTTCGCCATCCAGGGCAATCTGGATCCGTACATGCTGACAGCGCCAGAGACCGTCATTCGCGAGCAGGCTCGCCGCCTGCTGGACGAAGGGATGCAGGAGCCCGGATTTATTTTTAACCTCGGACACGGATTGTACCCGGAAGCTTCGCTGGAGAAGCTGCGGGATTTGACGGCATTCATACATGCATATTCTTCCGAAAGGCTCAAGCCGGAGGTGAAGTCTTGATGGCGGCTGAGGGAAAACCGGTCGGCGTACTGGTCATGTCTTACGGGACGCCGGAAAGCATGGAAACGATCGAAGCCTACTATACGCACATCCGCCGGGGCCACCCGCCCACGGAGGAGCGGCTTGCGGATTTGACCGGCCGGTATAAGTCCATCGTCGGCGGCGTATTTCCGCTGCGCGAGAACACGAACCGCCAAGTGGCGGCCTTGCAGCGGACGCTGGATGAGCTTGCCGGAGCGGGCGCATTTGTGTGTTACCAGGGGCTCAAACATGCACCTCCTTTCATCGAAGACGGTGTTGCCGCGATGGCGGCGGACGGGATTAAGGAAGCCGTCGGTATCGTGCTGACGCCTCAGTACTCGTCCATGAGCGTGGGCGGCTATATCAATCGCGCGCAAGAGGAAGCGGACAAGCGCGGCGTGAAGATGTCGTTCGTCAAGCAATATCATTTGCATCCGCAGCTCATTGACGCGCTGTCCCGGCGTGTGGTGAGCGCATTGGACCGGTTCGGCGACCGCCGTTCGGAGGTCATGGTGCTGTTCAGCGCGCACAGTTTGCCGGCAAAAATTGTGGAAATGCGCGATCCTTATCCGGATCAACTGCTTGAAACTTCCCGGGCCGTCGCGAAAGGCGCTGGCGTGGAACGCTGGCAGTTCACCTGGCAGAGCGCGGGACAGACGGGACAGCCTTGGCTGGGCCCGGATATTCTCGAGACGCTCGACCGGCTGGCGGCGGAAGAGGTGAAGGCCGTGCTGGTGACGCCGGTCGGTTTCGTGTCGGATCACCTTGAGGTACTGTACGACATCGATCTCGAAGCCAAGCGGCATGCGGCGGATCTGGGCATGAAGCTCGAAAGAATCGACATGCTGAACGACGATCCGCAGTACATGGCAGTGCTGGCTGAGTCCGTTATGGCGGCACGTAAGGAGGCCGGGGAATGAAAACGGTATCTGTAAGGAAAGCAGCGGTATTGGGAGGCGGCATCACCGGCCTCACAGCCACTTTTTATTTATATCGCCTGGCCGCAGAGCGGGGAGAACGCATCGAAGTGACGTTGTATGAAGGCGCCGCCAGGCTCGGCGGAAGAGTGAACACGCTGCGCCGAGACGGGTTCGTGATCGAGCGGGGACCGGATTCGTTCCTGGCGCGCAAGCTGCCGATGGTCCGGCTCGCCGAGGAACTGGGGCTGGACGGGCTCCTTGTTGGGACGAATCCGGAGGCGAAAAAAACATACATTGCGCGCGACGGAGTGCTTCATCCGATGCCTGCGGGGTTGAACCTCGGCGTCCCGACGAATGCCGAAGCGTTTCTCCAGACCGGGTTGTTGTCCGAGGAGGGGAAGCGGCGGGCGCTGCAGGAAACGGAAATTCCCGCATCCGCCGGCGACGGGGATGAAACAGTCGGCCATTTCCTCGAGCGGCGTTTCGGCCGGGAAATGGTGCAGCGCATCTTCGAACCGCTGCTGGCCGGCATTCATGCCGGTGATTTGTATGGCCTCGGCTTGGAGGCGACGTTCCCGCAATTCCGGGAGCTGGAACGAGAGTACGGCAGCCTGATTCGCGGCATGCGGGAGAAGAGCAAAGCGGCCGCTCCGGCCGAGGCGGCGGCTGCCGCAGCCAGATCGGTAGGCTCAGCGTTTCTTACGTTCCGCACCGGCTTGTCCACGGTGGTGGAAGCTTTAGAATCCCGGCTGCGCGAATACGGGTGTGAGATTCGGACAAGTGTCCGGGTTACGGCACTCGACAAAGCGGACGGCGCGTTAGGCCGCTACACGTTGCGGACGGATCGGGGCGACGAGGAACAGGCGGACGCCGTCATTGTGGCGCTTCCCGCATCCGGTATCGCCGAACTGTTGGCGCCGCATGTCGATGTGTCGGCCATGACGAATATCCGCTACGTGTCGGTAGCGAACGTCGTTTTCGGCTACGATGCGGCCGGATTCGGTCAGCCTTTGGACGGCTCCGGTTTTCTGGTGCCGCGCGGGGAAGGCCGTCTCATTACGGCCAGCACATGGACATCGTCGAAATGGCTGCATACCGCGCCGGAAGGCAAGCGCCTCATTCGCTGTTACGTCGGGCGGGCCGGAGACGAAGCCGGCGTCGAGCTGTCCGACGACGAGATGACGGCCGGTGTGCGGCGCGATTTGCGCGACCTGATCGATTTGGACGCCGAGCCGGCGTTTGTGGAAATTACGAGACTTCGCCGCTCGATGCCCCAATATCCGGTCGGACACCGGGATGCGGTATCGGCATTCCTGGACCCTATACAGACCTCGCTGCCCGGTGTCGTCACCGCGGGCCAGCCGTTCGGCGGCGTCGGCCTGCCCGACTGCGTCGCACAAGGCCGGGCCGCGGCGGAACAATTGCTGGAAAAGCTCGAATAGCGGCTTTACGCCCTTCACCTCAATCGGACAAGCCTGTCGGCTTGTCCGATTTTGTCATGCTCGCCGACATGCTACAATGGACAAAAAAGAAATGTATCCGGAGGGACGGCCCATGGACGTATCGGCGGTGATTTTGGCGGGCGGCTTGGGCCGGCGGATGGGCGGCCGCAATAAGGCGCTTCTATCGCTGGGAGAGGATCGTTTCATCGACCGGCAGATCCGTGTTTGCAAAGGTTGGACGAGCGACGTGGTGATCGTGACGAACGATGACGGATTTGCTCGTGAAGTGAGGCAGCGATATGAGGTAACCGTCGTCGCGGACCGCTATGCGGGACAAGGCCCGCTGGCCGGCCTGCAAGCAGGCGTCGCGGCTGTGTCCGGCCGCTGCGCCTGGGTGCTCGGCTGCGATCAGCCGCTGCCGAACGTCGACGCGGCGGGCTTATTATACGAACGGATGCTGCAACATGGGACGATGGCGGCATTGCCGGTCATCGAAGGCCTGCCTCAGCCGCTCCATGCCTTGTATCGGAAAGAGGCCTCAGTGGCAGCGGAAGAGATGCTGCGTCAAGGTGAACGCCGGCTCCTGTCGTTGCTGGACCGGATTTCCTGGATCGGCGTAGGCGCGGACGATTTTGAGCACAACGGAATTCCGATCCTTTTCGCCGAAGATGTGGACACTCCCGAAGATTATGAACGGATATGCCGTAAACCCGCCCCATCATGAAGAAGGAGCCAGCCGACATGACTTCTATGGACTCTCATCGTTTCCACCGTCAAGCGGTGTCTCCCGACGAAGCGCGTTCACGCATTCTCCAGCACGTTCGTCCGCTCGGTGCGGAAACCGTTCCGCTCGGAGAAGCCCTCGGCCGCAGCTCCGCCGAAGCGGCGGCCGCATCGCATCCGTTTCCGCCTTATCGTCGTTCGGCGATGGACGGCTACGCCGTCCGCGCCATGGACTTGCCGGACGGAGCCCAGCATGAGCCGGCGGTGCTGGAGGTGCTCGAATCGCTGCCGGCCGGCGAGGTGCCGAAGCGTGTCGTCGGCACCGGACAGGCATCCCGCATCATGACCGGCGCGATGCTGCCTGAAGGCGCGGACACCGTCGTCATGCTGGAAGTGACGGAGACCGAACGAATAAACGGCCGGGAATACGTCCGGATCCGCAAGCCGGTGGCCGAAGGCCGCAATGTGGCGGACATCGGCGGAGAGTTTCAGCCTGGCGACGAACTGTTCCCTACGGGCCGTGTGATCGGCGCCGGCGAAGTCGCACTGGCCGCCGCATTCGGTCACGCCAATCTCCAGGTCATCCGCCGACCGCGCGTAGCCATATTGTCGACAGGCAGCGAGCTACTCTCGGTCGACGAGCCGCTCCGTCCCGGTAAAATCCGCAACAGCAACGCCGTCATGCTCGCCGCGCTCCTCCGGGAAGCCGGCGCCGAACCGGTCCTGCTGGGTCATGCGGCGGACGATGCCGACCGCGCGGAACGCATAATCCGGGGAGCGCTGGCCGAGTGTGATATGACCATTACGACCGGCGGCATCTCCGTCGGCGACCAAGATATTCTCGTGGACATTCTCGCCCGGTGGGAAGGTACCACGTTGTTCAATAAAGTCGCGATGCGCCCGGGCAGCCCGACCACGGCGGCCGTGCTGAACGGGAAGCTGCTGCTGGCGCTGTCCGGCAATCCGGGCGCCAGTTTCGTCGGCTTCCACCTCTTTGCCGTGCCGGCGATCCGCACGATGCTTTGTGCCGAACCGCAGCCCGTCACGATCGAAGCCCGGCTGGCGGAGCCTTTTACGAAAGTGAACGCATTCCCCCGATTCATCCGTGCCCGAACGGAATTCCGGGATGCCGAGATATGGGTCCGGCCGACCGGCGCCGATCAATCCAGCCTGATGAAAACGATCGTCGACGCCGACTGCCTGCTGGTGCTTCCGCCGCTTAAGCAGGGAATAGGGGAAGGGGAGCGGGTAACGGCCATCTTGTTGAAACAGGGAGTGTCGCGATGAAAGTGCTTCAAGTCGTCGGCTATAAAGATGCGGGAAAAACGACACTCGTTTCCGAAATCGTTCGGGAGCTGTCTTCGAGAGGGCTTCTGGTAGGAACGGTGAAACATAACGCACACGACCACGAGCCCGATATCCCGGGAACCGATACGTGGAAACACCGGGAAGCCGGAGCCCACGCCACCGCGATGGTCAGCGAGACCCGCACGCTATGGCGGAGGGAGGTTTCCACTCCGCTGCCCGATCTGATCGCGGCCATGCAATCCGCCGACATGAATGCGGTGATCGTGGAAGGTTTTAAACAATCCTCTTATCCGAAGCTCGTTCTGCTGCGCGGAGACGAGGACGTCGAATTATTGAAGCTGCCGGGCGTAATGGCAGCCGTCATGCAACAATCCGCCACGGAAGCGGAAAGTATGGCGCAGCGCGCCGGTATTCCCGTATTCCGCACGGACAATCGTCAGTTTGATTCCATACTCCGTTTCGTCGCGGATTGGTGTATGATGTAACTTAGCAAACGGATTAGGAGACTTGTCGATGAATCATGAATTGCAGCAGTTCAAAGCGAATTTTTTTAAAGCACTCGCACATCCGATGCGCATCCGGATTTTGGAAGTGCTATCCGAAGGAGACCGCACCGTGAACGAGCTCCAGTCGATTCTCGGCTCCGAAGGCTCCGGCGTTTCGCAGCAGTTAGCCGTTCTGCGGGCCAAAAATGTCGTGTACGGCACGAAATCCGGCACCTCCGTCGTTTACTCGCTGCGGGATCCGCTGATTAAAGATCTGCTGAAAGTGGCGAAGCAAATTTTTGACAACCACCTGGTGGACGCCATTTCGCTGCTCGAAACGATGAGAAAAGAATAAAACAGGGAATTCCCGCCGTTGACAGTCAGGTTCAAGGGGCATATTCTTTTTTATATATTCAAAAAATCAAATATATAAAAAAGAAGGAATATGCATGAAACCTCGGGGCAGATTTGCCGGATACGACACCCTTTCTTTACGCAGGGATCTTGTGTCGGGCGTGGTGGTCGGCATTATCGCCATCCCGCTGGGCATGGCATTCGCAATCGCGGCAGGCGTTGATCCGCGTTACGGGCTCTACACCTCAATTATCGCGGGATTTCTTATCTCGCTCCTGGGAGGCTCCCGTTTTCAAATCGGCGGCCCGACGGGCGCTTTCGTTCCGATCTTGCTGGCGATCGTCCTGCAATACGGGTATCAAGATCTGCTCATTGCCGGATTTTTGGCCGGCATTCTCCTCGTTCTCATGGGCTTGTTCCGGGTCGGGGGCTTGATCCGGTATATTCCGCGTCCGGTAACGGTCGGCTTCACCGCGGGGATTGCGGTCATTATTTTTTTCGGGCAAATCCCAAATTTTCTAGGACTTCGCGGTATTGAAAAGCACGAGAGCTTTATCGAAAACGTGAAAGAATTGCTGGTCCACATCGGCACCGTCAATGGTTACAGCGTGGCGGTGGCGCTTATCGGCTTGGCCGCCATGCTCGCCGCGTCCCGCTGGCGGCCCCGGCTTCCTTCCTCACTGATCGGGCTTGCCGCTTCCGGGTTGGCGGCGGTCTTGTGGTTCCACGGCCGGGTCGCGACGATCGGATCCGCTTACGGCGGCATTCCCCGGGAACTGCCGGGAATCGCGCTGCCCGACTTCAATTGGGCGCATATCACCCATCTTCTGTATCCGGCATTCATGATCGCGATGCTCGGCGGGATCGAATCCCTGCTCTCGGCCGTAGTCGCCGACCGAATGAGCGGAGACCGTCACAACAGCAATCGGGAGCTGATCGGACAAGGAATCGCCAACATGGTGACCCCCTTGTTCGGCGGAATTCCGGCAACGGGTGCGATCGCCCGCACGGCGGCCAATATTCGGTCGGGCGCTTCCGGCCCGGTATCCGGCATGATCCACAGCGCGGCCGTACTGCTCGTTTTGCTTCTTTTGGCTCCGCTTGCTTCGGGCATTCCGTTGGCGGGCATGGCGCCGATTCTGATGATCGTTGCGTGGAACATGAGCGACCGGAAAGAATTCGCCAAAGTGATGAAGTCCAAATCGGGCGATTCCCTGGTACTCGTCCTTACGTTTTTGCTGACCGTATTCACGGATTTAACGACGGCCGTCTTGGCCGGTCTTGCGGCGGCGATGCTGCTGTTTGTCATTAAAACGGGAGGTGCCGTCTCCGTCTCCAAGGTGCTGCCCGATCACGCGGTTTCCCGCGGGAAGGTCACTCCGAACCCCGTCCATCAGGGCCGCAACTGTCCGCAGGTACAAATATACACGGTGGACGGCTCGCTCTTTTTCGGTACGGCCTCCCGTTACCAGCAGACGATCCGGGAAGCGGTCCGCCGGCAGCCGAAAGTTTTGCTTCTCCGGATGGGGAAGGTTCCGTTCATGGATACGACGGCGGAGCAATTTTTGGCGGAGACGGTCAAAGAAGTGAAGAAATATGGTGGACTCGTGCTGATTTCCGGCATTCATCATCTTCCCTATCATATGATGAACCGCTCGGGGCTGCTGGAAGAGATCGGGCCGCAGCATGTGTTCGAGCATACCGGGCAAGCGATCCATTTTGCCTTAACCCGCTTGGAGAAGTCGCAATGCGTGGGCTGTACCCAATATGTGTTTCATGAATGTACGGCTTTAAGCCGCGCGCAAGGTTAAACGGGAATAATCAAGGAGAGGACGGTGATTTTTCGCCGTCCTCTTATGGTATAATGACGGGCAGGAGAAGAAACCGGAGGTACTTTTATCCATGTCCTATTCCCGTTCGGAAACACACCGGGATCGAAAATCCCGTTCCCAACGCCGAATCCGCCGTTTGATTGCTCTCAATTCGATATTGCTCGTTGCGGTCGCCATTGTAGTCGTCTGGCTTTTTGTCGGCTCGAATCCGAAACAAAGCGGATTGGAAGCGGACGCCGCATCGGCACCTCCTTCCAAGGCGGCACACACCCCTGCGTCGCCAGCCGCAAAGCCTTCGCCCCCTGTGGAATCACCGGCACCGTCCGCATCCGCCGGTACGGGGGCCGACAGTGAATTCACTCCCGTGAAGCTTGCTTTTGTCGGCGATATATTGCCTGCGGCCAGCGTGGCCCAGTTAATGAAAAAGAACGGCTACGATTATCCTTACCGGGAGGCGCAAAGCCTGCTGCAGGCGGCGGATATCACCGCGGGCAACTTGGAGGCGCCGATTACGGGCCGGGGTACGCCTGCCGGAAACAAGCAATATTTGTTCCGAGGCCCGGCTGAGGCTCTTCCGGCTTTGAAGGATGCCGGCTTTGACGTCTTCACGCTCGCCAACAACCATACGTTGGATTACGGCTGGGTCGGGCTGCAGGATACGATGGACGCGCTCAACGACCACGGTCTCAAGCATGTCGGCGCCGGTACCGACGCAACCGAAGCCTATACCCCCGTTTACATGGAATCCAAAGGTATAACCGTAGCATACATCGGCATTTCGCGCGTGCTGCCCGAACCATCTTGGAAGGCGGCCGCCCGTCACCCCGGAGTAGCGGACGGCTACAATCCGGCGGGAGCGGAGAAAGCGATTCGCGACGCCAAGAAAAACGCCGACCTCGTGGTCGTTCTCGTCCATTGGGGAATTGAACGGGCAGATCAGCCGAACAAGGACCAGAAGGAACTCGGTCATCGTCTGATCGACGCCGGCGCCGATCTCGTCGTCGGCAGCCATCCGCATGTGCTGCAAGGCTTCGAGTTTTACAAAAACAAATGGATCGCCTATAGCTTGGGGAATTTCGTGTTCAACACGACCGCGAGCCCGAAAACTTCCGAGACGGGGATCCTAACCGCGGCATGCTCCAAGACCGGCAGCTGCTCGCTTGAATTTCAACCGATGAAGGCTGTTAATTCGCAGCCGGCGCCTTTAACGGGGCAAGCCGCCAAGGAGCTGTTAGCCCGGCTGTCCTCGTTATCTACGGCTGCCGTATTTAAGGAGAACGGTCAACTTGTGGCAAAGCATTAAGTACGGATCTAAACGTTTGTGGGACCGCCGGAAACGTTGGCTGAGAGAGAAGGGGTTGTACATAGTGCCGATGACCGAGTTGGAACGCATGTCGCTGCACCCTTGCGTGGCGCATAGAGGGTGGTCCGGTCGCGCGCCGGAAAATACGCTGGCCGCCTTCCGGCTGGCCATGAGCGAACCGGCGGTTCAGTGGATCGAGCTGGACGTTCATCTCTCGCAGGATGAGGTGCCGGTTGTCATTCACGATCCCACGCTCAAAAGAACGACGGGAAGACCCGGGCGGGTATCGCAATTCACTGCCGCACAGCTGGGGGAAATGGACGCCGGAAGCTGGTTCGGTCCCGAATATGCCGGTGAAGGCATTCCATCGCTCGACGAAGTGTTGGCCATTACGGCCGGACGATGCCGCCTGAATGTAGAGATTAAGGGAGAAGACAGCCCTCCGGCGCTGGTTGCCGCCCGAACGCTGGATGTCATCCGTTCCCGGGGCATGGAGCACGACGTCGTCATCACCTCGTTTCATCCTGAGGTGCTGGTAGCCGTCAAGTCGCTGGATCCGCAATTTCCGATCGGCCTTATCATCGACGACAATCCGCCGGGACTCATTCAAACGCTGAAAAGCCTGGGCGCCGGATTCCTGTCGATCGGCTTCCGTCATTTGACCCGCGACCTGCTGGCACAGGCGGGGGAAGCCGGCATCGCAGTGATGGCATGGACGGTGAACCAACCGGCGGATCTGAAACGACTGGCGGACAGGCCTGAGCCGATCATGATCTGCACCAACTACCCGGATCGCTGGCTGGCGGCCGTGAAACAACAGGAGGCTTAATCACATCGTGGACATTCGTAACGTTTATTGTGTCGGACGCAACTACCGGCTTCACGCTGCTGAGCTCGGCAACGAAGTGCCGGCCTCTCCGATGATTTTCATGAAACCGTCGCACGCAGCGGTTTCATTGGACAACGCTCGTCTTCCCGTTACCGGATCGCAAGGGGACGTCCATTTCGAGATGGAGCTTGTGTTTTATGTCGCCCGTCCTTTCGAAAGCGGAATTTCCCCTGACGACTTATTCTCCCATATGACGGTAGGACTCGATCTCACGCTGCGCGGCGTGCAGGACGTGCTGAAAGCCAAAGGACATCCGTGGCTTCCCGCCAAAGGGTTCCGGAACTCCGCGCCTTTGGGACGATGGCTTCCGTTTTCCGGGATGTCCACGCTGGATCAAGCCGACTTTACCCTTCTTTTGAACGGTGTGGAAGCACAGCGGGGAAATGCCGGCGATATGGTGTTCGGCCTGCGCGAATTGGCCGAGTTTGTCGGGGAACGCTACGGACTCGGCGCGGGCGATGTGCTCTTCACAGGTACGCCGGCAGGGGTCGGATCTCTGAAGGACGGAGACCGCTTCGAACTCAGATGGGACGGGCAAACGATCGGAAGCGGACAAGTAAGCTTGGAAGTTTAAACCGACATGCTCCGGCATGGAGGCGGGAGGGGTTCCGGTGTACAAACTGCTCCTTCACATCGGTTTTGTGCTTCTGTATAACTTGGTCATTTTCTTTGGCCTGGGACCGGTACTCATAGCGGACGGTTCCAGCGCCGAACGGCTGTCCACGCTGGCCGTCGTCATCCTGATCATTGCCGGATTAGCTGCCGTACATCGCATACTGAACCGGCTCGTGAAATAACGCACCTTCCGCAACCAACCGAAAAACGCAGCCACACGCTCGTGAGGCTGCGTTTCCCATTTTCGCTGCGTTTAACCGAGAATAATTTTGCCCTCCGGGTAGCGGTAAAGCTCTTTACGGGTTTTACTCCGTAAGGCCATCGCAATCGTGAACGGTCCGAGCCGGCCGGCAATCATGAGCAGGATGATGACCGTTTTGCCGAAGCCGCCCAAATGCTGCGTCACGCCTGCGCTAAACCCGGTGGTGCCGAATGCCGAAGTCGTTTCGAACAGCACGCTTAAAAACGGTTGATTTTCGACCAAGCACAGTGCCATGGTGGCGGATCCGACCAAAAACAACGCGATGAATGTAACCGTGATCGCCTTGTAAACCAGATCTTTCGAGATACGGCTGCGGAACAGATCGACGTCTTCCTTGCCCCGGATCATCGCCAGAACGGCGGCTGCCATAATCGCGAACGTCGTCACTTTGATCCCGCCGCCCGTTGAGCCGGGAGCGGCGCCGATGAACATCATGATCACCATGAAAAATTGGGTGGCCTGCCTGAGCGATTCGATATTCACGGTACTTGTGCCGGAGGAGCGGAGGCTGGTGGATTGGAAAAACGAAGCCAACAGTTTATGTCCGTCGTTCAAAGCCCCCATCGACAGCTCGTTTGTGTATTCGAATATGAAAATAACAACGCCTCCGAGGACCAACAGCAAGCCGGAGAAGGAGAGCACCACTTTACTGTGAAGGGACAGCTTTCGGCTGGCCGGATAATCGATCAAATCGGAGAGCACGATAAAACCTGCGCTTCCGAGAAAGATCAAGACCATGGCCACCGTGTTAAAAAAATAGTCCCCGACGTAAGAAGAAAGGCCGCCGAACAAATCAAAGCCGGCGTTGTTAAATATCGATACCGCATGAAAGAGCCCATGGTAAAGCGCTTTTCCCGCAGGCATGTCCGCCATCCAGTGAACCGCGAACAGCAACGTTCCGGCGGCCTCAATGACCAGCGAATAAAAGAACACTTTTCGGATCAGCCGGACGATGCCTTCGGTACTTTGAAAATTAAACGATTCTTTCAGAATCAACCGCTCTTTGAACGAGATTTTTTTGCCGAAAGCGAGCGCGAACCAAGTCGTCATGGTCATGAAACCGATTCCGCCGGCCTGAATCAAAACCAGGAGCACAAGTTGACCGAACAAAGAGAAATGCCGGCCCGTGTCGGCCACGACCAAACCCGTCACGGTTGCGGCGGACGTCGCCGTAAACAAGGCATCGTGAAAGCTCAGCGAACGGCCTTCGGTCACGGAAATCGGCAGCCATAACAGCAAGGCGCCGACGGCGATTAACAGCGCAAAGCCGGACACCAGTACCTGTTGAGGCGATCTCGCGGATAGATAGGAACGATTTTTCACATCGAACAACCCGTTTCTGCAAGTGAGATGATTGGATAAACCCATTGTAGCATCAAAAAAGCGCGAAAAGCATTTTTCGATCTTTTCCATCGACCGAAGGGAGGGCCGCTTATGATCGTTCATTCGTTTCCGCCCGTCATCGACGAAAATTCCAAGCTGCTCATCCTGGGAAGCATGCCGGGGGTCGTCTCGCTGCGGGCTCATCAATATTATGGGCATCCGCGCAATTATTTTTGGCCGATTCTCTATGAGGTGTTCGAACACCGAGCACCGGACACCGAATACGAGAGGAGGCTGGCCTTCGCATTATCGCACCAGGTTGCGCTCTGGGATTCGATCGCGGCCTGCGAGCGGGAGGGCAGCCTGGACGCCGATATCAAAGACGTCGTGCCCAACGAAATTCCTGCGCTTCTCCGGCGGTTTCCGCAGGTGGAAACCATCGTGTGCAACGGCGGCAAATCGTTCGCGGAATTGAACAAGCATCACGGCAAAACGCACGAAATACAGAGCCGTACCGTGATCAAGCTGCCGTCGACAAGCCCGGTGCCGACCGCGCAATATCGCGGGTTACAGGATCGCCTGGCCGTCTGGAAGGTTATCGAAACGCTTGTCTAGTACGCAAAAAAGCCCCGCGAGCACCTGCAAGCCAGTATGGCGCAGGTACCGCGGGGCTTTCAAATTTTACTTGGCTGCGGTCAGTTGCTCCATTTGTTCGAGTAAGCTCTCGAACACGCTCATCGCTTGCCGGATCGGCTCGGGAGAAGACATGTCGACGCCGGCTTTTTTCAGGATGTTAATGGAGTAGTCGCTGCCTCCGCTCTTCAGGAAGCCGAGATAGCGCTCGACGGCCGGCGCCCCTTCGTCGAGGATTTGCTTCGCAAAGCTTGTGGCCGCCGAAAATCCCGTCGAGTACTTATACACATAGAAGCTGGTGTAAAAGTGCGGGATCCGCGCCCATTCCATCTCGATGTCCTTGTCGACGACCATGCCGGGTCCGTAGTATTGGACATTGAGGTCGTAGTAAATCTTCGACAGCTCTTGCGGGGTCAAGGCTTCACCTTGCTCCGTCTTCTCATGGACGATTTTCTCGAACTCCGCAAACATCGTTTGCCGGAACAAGGTGGTGCGGAACTGGTCGGCATAGTAGGTCAGCAGGTACATCTTTTCTTTCGGATCGGTCGACTTTTTGAGCAAATAATCCATGAGCAGCGCCTCGTTCAGCGTGGACGCCACCTCAGCCAGGAAGATCGTATACTGAGCATCCCGGTACGGATTGTTTTCGTCGGAGTAGTAGGAATGCAGAGCATGGCCCATTTCATGCGCCAAGGTGAACATGCTGTTCAGGTTCTCCTTGTGGTTCAGCAGCACGTAGGGATGCGTACCGTACGCGCCCCAGCTGTAGGCTCCGCTTCGTTTGCCTTCGTTCTCATACACGTCGATCCAGCCATTGTTGAAACCTTCCTGCAGCGCTTTGCGATAGTCGTCGCCAAGAGGGGACAGGCTGTCATAGACGGTTTTCTTGGCATCCTCGTAAGTGATGTCCATATCGAATTCTTCCACGAGCGGGGCGAACAAGTCGTACATATGGAGTTCATCGAGCTTCAGCAGCTTTTTGCGCAGGTCCATATAACGGTGCATCAGCGGCAAAAACTCGTGGACGGTGGAGATCAGGTTTTCATAAACGGACTTCGGAATATTGTCCCCGTACAGCGCCATTTCGAGGGCGGACGGATATTTCCGGGCTTTGGCGTAAAAAAGGTTTTTCGTGATGTTGGCGTTGAGCGTTGCCCCCAGGGTGTTCTTCCACTTCGCGTACGTGTCGTACATCGCTTTGAAAGCGTCCCGGCGCACATCCCGTTTGCGGCTTTCGAGGAATTGAATATAGCGGCCGTGAGAGAGCTCCACTTCTTCGCCTTGTTCGTTTTTGACCTTCGGGAATTTCAGGTCGGCGTTGTTCATCATGCCGAAAATGGTGCTGGGCCCTTGCGATACACTGCCGACTTGCGCGAGAAGCGCTTCTTCGTTTTTGGACAAAATATGCGGCTTTTGCCGGAGCATTTCTTCCAGCGTACGTTTATACTTCTCGAGGCCGGGGGCGGCAATCAGCTTTTTTAGTTCCTCTTCCGAGAGACTGAGAATTTCGGGCGTGATGAAGGACAGCGCCTGGTTCACTTCCACGCTGAGTTTTTTGGATTTTTCGGACAGCGCCTGATACATCGGTTCTGCGGTATCTTCGTGGTGCCGGAGGTTGGCGAAAACGTACAGACGCTCGGTTAGAAGGGACAAATCGTCCTCCATAGCGAAGCATTCGGCGATCGTATCCTGATCCTTCAGCTTACCTTCGAATTTGGCGATTTCACCGAGTTTGCGTTTCAGTTGCTGATACTCTTCATCCCAGGCGGCTTGGTTCGGGTAAAG
Organism: Cohnella pontilimi; assembly: GCF_005049045.1. GTDB lineage: Bacteria > Bacillota > Bacilli > Paenibacillales > Paenibacillaceae > Cohnella > Cohnella pontilimi. Next base: position 519,801 of record NZ_SUPK01000002.1, on the reverse strand, counting down.
ATCTTCGATCCGCCATACGCTTTCTTTCGGAGCTTCGCTTCGTTTCGGCAGGTTACTCATATGAGTGAATTCCCTCCTCGGCAATATAGGTCGGGCAGCTTCGGCGGTCGCGGCGCGCATCGAGGCGGCTTCGGCCGGCGGCTTCCCGGTGGTGCACAGCAAAGACAACGCCGCCAAGGCGGCGGCGAGCGGCAGGACTGGCGCTTTCATGAGGACAGCCTCCGGCTTGAAGGAAATGGTTGCCGGATTAGTATGTCCCTGCCTATGGGTTGCTAACAGCGGGTATCAGGTACCCGCGGTATACAAGCTGTATACGATGAGAAAAAACGCGAAAGCAATGAGCGCGATCGAGACGATGGCCAGGCTTCGTCTCAGCTGCGGCGGGATTTTTTCACGCATGAAGATCAACACGGCGCCCAATGCGAACGCGGCAATGATGTAAAGCAAATTGCTGCTCGCCATGTAAAGGGAAAACCTCCTCTGCGGGTGCGGTTCAAATCGAGCGCAGCGTATCCATGACCCGCTGCAGCTCTTCCTCGCCGCCGGGGAAATCTTCGGCGCGGAACCTTTTTTGCGCCCAGTCCATGAGTTCGGGGCGACTGAGGAACTTATGCGTTTCCTCGCCCCACTGATCGGAAATTTCCCGTACGACGAGCGTTTTGCCTTGCACTTCGACCGTCAGCATGTTGTAATTGTCGTGTTTGTAAACCGTATGTTTTTCGAACATGAGCTCTCTCCTGAATTGGCAGGCTCTGCCGTTTTTCTCATCATAGAAGAGATGAGCGAAGAAATCAATGCCGTCACAGGCTGCCCGAAAGGACGCGCGTCGGCAGGCCGAAATCCCCCGGGAGGCGTGCGCCGAGAGGGATAAACCGGCCAGGTGAAAAAGGAAACAAACGGCATCAGATATATTGCAACTTACACCGGATTCGGTTATAATTACCTCATTCGCCGATAAACGGCGAGATTTTAGGAGGTTTTTCATTTGAGAGGAACAGTTAAGTGGTTTAACGCAGAGAAAGGCTACGGCTTCATTTCCGTAGAGAACGGCAACGACGTATTCGTTCACTTCTCTGCTATCCAAGGCGAAGGCTTCAAAACCTTGGAAGAAGGTCAAGCGGTTGAGTTCGAAATCACGCAAGGCAACCGTGGACCGCAAGCATCCAACGTGGTGAAACTGTAAGTCTAGCGAAAGCGACGACTTATTTCATATCACGACACGAACAACGAAGACCCCCGGCGCATGCCGGGGGTCTTCTAAGTTTCGGCTGATGTTGCGGACGCCGCTATGGACCGGTTGCTTGAGCGCATGGAAAAACGGTTATAGCTATCGTAACCTTTCCCGTTTTCGGAGGTGCAGCGTCATGCCGAACGTCGAATATGAAGAGATTCTGTACGAAGGCTTCGGTCCAGGCGGAGTCGCCGTGATGGTCAAGTGCCTGACCGACAACCGGGACAGTACCACGGCCAATATTCATGCCATATTTAACAAATACGGCGGCACATTGGGCGAGTCCGGCAGCGCAGGGCCTCTGTTCGTGCAGAAAGGGTTGCTCGTCATCGCTCGAGAGCATAGGCAGCCCGGCGAAGACGCGGTGGTCATGCATGCGCTCGACGCAGGGGCCGAGGACGTCGTCGTGAACGACGGCAGCTTCCAGGTGCTGACGGCGCCGTCCACTTGCGAGACCGTGAAGGCGGAACTCGAAGAACTGAATTATTCGTTCGAGCGCGCGGAAGTCCGCTGGCTGCCGCAAAACACCGTGGTCGTAGAAGGCCAGTACGCGGACAAACTGCTTAAAATGCTCGATGCTTTAGACAACGACGATCTCGTCCAGGCCGTGTACCACAACTTCCATATCCACGACGAAGTGGTGGCCCGTCTGGGCTGAGAAGTATCACAAATCGCCGCCGCGAAAAGGGCCGTCCCGCCAAATCGTATCGCTTGGTGTAGAACATGCGTGAAGCTCAGGCCGTGTGCTCCTAACGGAGCAGACGGCCTTTACTACTTGTACGCTAGTTCCTTTTAGCCTTATCCCCTTGACTCAGGTCGTCACCACACGGTGTCTCGATCTCCCAGGCTTTTAGCCTTATCCCCTTCACTCAGGCGGAATTATTTGTGCTGGGTAACTGTCAAGAATGACAAGCAGGAAAAGAACACTTAAGTTAGCTGAGCGGACGGGATAAAGGCCAAAGGTAGGGGTTAGGAGAGGCACTTTTATGTAAACTGAGCCAACGGGATAAGGGTCAAAGGCGGGACAGAGGAGAAGGCACACTTATGTAAACTGAGCGGACGGGATAAGGGCTAAAGGTAGGAGTGAGGGGGGGCACTCTTATGTAAACTGAGCCAACGGGATAAGGGCCAAAGGCGGGACAGAGGAGGAGCGCACTTATGTAAACTGAGCGAAAGGGATAACGGTAAAAGGGGGGATAGAGAGGTTGGTCATCCGTTAAATGCGACAGTTGTAAGAAAAGAAAAACAGCGCTCCCGAAAGGAAGCGCTGAGTTGAGCTGTTACCCTCAAACCTTCGAGGCGGCCGGCTCGAGTTTGTGGACTTTGTCGATCGTACCGCCGCCAAGGCAGACGTCACCGTCGTAGAAGACGACGGCTTGACCCGGCGTGACCGCCTTTTGCGGCTGGTCGAAGTCGACGCGGTATTCGCCGTTGCCGAGTGGCGTGAGTGTAACGCCTTGGTCCGGCTGGCGGTAGCGGAATTTCGCCGTGCAGCGAAGCGGTTGATCCGGCTGCGACGGGCTGATCCAATTGACGCCGGTGGCGGTCAAGCCGACGGAGTACAAGCTGGGATGGTGGTCGCCTTGTACGACGTACAAGATGTTGCGCTCCAAATCCTTATCCGCCACGAACCACGGTTCCCCGCTGCCCGAGCCGCCGATGCCGAGCCCCTGACGTTGACCCAGCGTGTAATACATCAGGCCGTCGTGACGACCTTTTACTTCGCCGGACTCAATGTCCACCATGTCGCCCGGTTTGGCGGGCAGGTACTGGCTCAAGAACTGCTTGAAGTTGCGCTCCCCAATGAAGCATACGCCGGTGCTGTCTTTCTTTTTCGCGGTGGCCAGCCCGGCCTCTTCGGCTATGCGGCGCACTTCGGGCTTCGGCAAGTGGCCGATCGGAAACATGGCCCGCGACAATTGTGCCTGGTCCAACTGATGCAGGAAATACGTCTGGTCTTTGTTCCCGTCAACGCCGCGCAGCAGACGATATTCACCGTCTTTCAACTCGACGCGCGCATAGTGGCCCATCGCCACCATATCCGCACCCAGATCCAGCGCCTTTTGCAAAAACTCGCCGAACTTGATTTCACGGTTGCACATGACGTCCGGATTCGGAGTCCGGCCGCGCCGGTATTCCTCGAGGAAATACTCGAACACTTTGTTGTAATACTCTTCTTCGAAGTTCACCGTATAGTAAGGGATCCCGATCTCATCGCAAACGCGCCGTACGTCTTCGGCGTCTTCCTCCGCCGTGCATACGCCGTTCTCGTCGGTATCGTCCCAGTTTTTCATAAACACTCCGATGACGTCAAACCCTTGCCGCTTGAGCAGAAGCGCCGTAACCGAAGAATCGACGCCGCCCGACATGCCCACGACGACGCGTACTTTGGAAGGGTCCGCAAACCGGTTGTCGTCCATCCGTTTAACCTCCTATCCTGCGGTTAAAGGCCGCATGTCCCATTATTTTATCACAAACAGCCGCCGTACTCACCAGATCTCCCCATTCATGAATATGTCAAGTTTTTTTTGACCACAAAGGAAATAGTTGTGTTAACATAGATGTGAACTGGGGGATTCCCCTTTATCAACCGGATGGGCAGACAGTGAAGAGACAGCTACCATTCCGTGCGCAGGCAAGAAAGCGGGTGTTTTACGTTTGAAAATATCGACTAAAGGCCGCTACGGCTTAACGATCATGATGGAACTCGCGGCCAAATTCGGCGAAGGACCGACGTCGCTGAAAAGCATCGCCGAGAAAAACGGGCTTTCCGAGCATTACCTCGAACAATTGATCGCTCCCCTCCGTAACGCCGGGTTGGTGAAAAGCGTCAGGGGCGCTTATGGCGGATATGTGTTATCCAAAGCTCCTGAAGAAATTTCTTCGGGCGATGTCATCCGTATTTTGGAAGGGCCGATCAGTCCGGTCGATTTTACCGAGGAAGACGATCCGGCCAAGCGGGATTTATGGCTTCGAATCCGGGATAGCATCGCGGATGTGCTTGATTCCACCACCTTGTCCGATTTGATCCAATACAAAGGGGAACAAAAAGACAGCTACATGTTTTACATCTAAGTGAGGGTAACGGCATGACCTCTATTTATTTCGACCACGCGGCCACGACCCCGATGCGGGCGGAGGCGATATCCGCTTACGCGGATGCTGCGGGAGCGGGACCGGGCAATCCGTCCAGCCTCCATGCCTTCGGCCGATCGGCCAGAGGACGCGTCACCGCGGCGCGGGATACGCTCGCGCAATTGCTCGGCTGTTCGCCGTCCGAGCTTGTGTTCACGGGCAGCGGCACCGAAAGCGACAATACCGCCCTGTTCGGCGCCGCCCGAGCCCAACGTGCCAAAGGCCGCACGGGAATCGTGACTTCTTCCGTGGAACACCACGCAGTTCTTCACGCTTGCGACAAGCTGAAGGAGGAAGGGTTCCGCATCACGCTGCTTCCGGTTGACGAGACCGGACGGGTTGCGGTCTCCGAAGCGGAGCAAGCGATTGACGATACGACGGCGGTCGTAAGCATCATGGCCGGCAACAATGAGACAGGCACACTTCAGCCTTATGCCGAGATCGCGCAGATCGCCAAAAACCGGGGCGCCGTCATGCACGTCGACGCTGTGCAGGCGTTCGGCTACGAGCCGATCGACTTGCAGAGCGTGCCGGTTGATCTTCTCAGCGTATCGGCTCATAAAATCAACGGTCCGCAAGGCGTCGGGCTGCTGTTCGTCCGCCGGGGGACACCGTTTCAGCCGCTGCTATACGGCGGTAACCAGGAACGCGCGCGCCGCGCCGGAACGGAGAACGTGGCCGGCATCGCGGCTTTCGCTGAAGCGGCGAGACTTTCCGCAGGCGACCTCGACGCGCGTCGAAGCCATGCCGAACAGATTCGGCAAGCGTTCCTGCAAGCGCTCGAAACCGAACTCGGCCGCGACGCGTTCGTGCTGAACGGGAATGCCGTGCACCGGCTGCCGCACATCGCGAATATCAGCTTTCTCGGCCTCAACTCCGAGACGATGCTGATGAACCTGGACCTCGCCGGCGTGGCCGCCTCGGCTGGCTCCGCCTGCACTTCGGGCTCATTGCAGCCGTCACACGTACTTACCGCGATGAACCTGCCCCGCGAAAGGGTGCAATCCGCCATCCGCTTCAGCTTCGGATTGGGCAATACTACAGCCGAAGCGGAAAAAACGGCGAAAATCGTTGCAACCATTTCGGCGCGGCTACGTAATAGATAGCAGGCGCCCGCGATAGGGGGTGCCGGCGATGCTTCAAGTTCAATTGATGATTGGATTGCCCGTTCTGCTGCCGAGCGGCAAGAGAGTGGGCAAAGTGAAAGACGTCTGGCTTGACGAGTTTTGGTCCATGGCAGGCGTCGTGCTCGACAACCGTGTCTGGTTCCGGAAAGCCGTTCAGGCCGTCCACATGCAAGATATTACGACCTGCGGCAAAGACGCCTTGTTGATTCGCGACAGGCAAGCGGTCGTTACGATGCACAAATCCCGGCTGCTACGTTCGTTTCTATGCGGAGCCGTCCGCCTTAAGGACATGCCCGTATTTACGCTGAGCGGACAGCTTTTGGGCCGGGTTTCGGATGTTTATTTTAAAGAATCGCAGGGTACACCATTAGTAGGCTATGAGCTGACGGACGGTTTCCTTGCGGACGTGCTGGAAGGCCGGCGCCGGCTGTTGATGCCGGACGGGCCCGATCACGTCACCATGGGCGAAGACGCCATTTTTGTGCCCGCGTCGTATGATCGGGTGCTGGAGAGAGACCATACGCGGAATGCGGAAAGTGACAGGTGAATACGGATGATGAGATGCCCCAATTGCAACTCCAAAGATATAGGGAAGATCGGTTCCCATCAATTCTATTGCTGGAGCTGCTTTATCGAATTGACGGTAAACGGCGAAAAAATGTCGGTCTACCAAGTAGAAGAAGACGGTACGTTGAGCTCACTGGACGATCTGTTCTTCAGTGAACCGATGGCTCCTCAAGTACAAGTCAACGGAATGTAAGCGGTAATGCTATACCGCTTTGGCGGAACACCCCGGTTTCCCGATGAGGAGAAGCCGGGGTGTTCTTTCGTCTTCGACGGGTTTAACCGGCGGGACAAGTACATATACTGAAAATGGAACGGTGCCGTGGACTGCCAATTCGGCCGCGAACGTCCGGGGGTGGAGGAATGAACCGGTTTGCCCAAAGTCGGCTGTTCGCCGCTCTTGTCTATATCATTCTCGGTTTTACCGCGCTTTACATGCTCTCGCTCGTTCGGCCCATGCTCTTTTCGGTGTACGGATTCTTTAAAGCGGTGCTCGCTCCTTTCGCGATTGCGATGATCATCTCGTATGTGCTGAATCCGGTGGTGAACCTGCTTCATGACCGGAAGGTGCCGCGAACGGCGGCGGTTTTGCTCATTTACGCCGTTTTCATTACGTGCTGCGTCGTCATCCTGATGAACGTCATCCCGATGTTCGTCAAGCAAGTGGATGAGCTGAACGAGCATTTGCCCGAGCTGACCGCACGTGCGCAGCAGCTGGCCGATCGGTTCAACAACCATACGATGCTTCCGCCCAGCGTGCGGGAAGGGATCAACCGTTCCGCAGCCGGCATCGAGAAACAAATTTCCGAGAGAATCGCCCACTTTCTCAACAATATCGGGGCGCTCGTGAACATGTTTTTCATTGCGATGATCGTGCCGTTTCTCGCCTTCTACATGATGAAAGACATGGATGTGTTCGAGCGGGCGGCGCTGCAATACGTACCGAGGGGCAGCCGCAAGCACGTGGTCCGGCTCATGAAGGATATCGACGAAGCGCTCGGCAGTTACATTCGCGGACAGTTCCTCGTGTCGTTCTGTACCGGAATTTTCGCCTATATCGGTTATCTGATCATCGGCATGCCTTATCCTTTGCTGATGGCCGGCTTCGTGGCGTTGTTCGACATTATCCCTTACCTGGGACCGTTTTTCGGTGCGCTGCCGGCGCTCATTATGGCGACAACCATCTCCTGGAAAATGGCGTTGTTCGTCGTGATCGTCAATATGGCCGTTCAAAACCTGGAAAGCAATGTCGTCAGTCCGCAGGTGGTCGGCAAAACGATGAGAATGCATCCGCTGACCATTATTTTCGTGCTATTGGTCGGCGGGGAGCTGGCGGGCGTGGTGGGGATGATTTTGGCGGTTCCTTTTTACGCCGCGTTAAAAGTAATCGTGCAACACGTTTTTGCATATTATGTCAAGCGAAAAACCGTTTGACAGCGTGGAAACCGGCTCGATATAATTGTAGTGCTTGTTCATAGAGCAAATCGATGACGAGACAAGAGTATCCTATAGACCGCGAACCAGAGAGAAGGTTTCGTGCACTGCCGCCGACTCGGCGCCGGACGCACGGCTGAAAGAACCTTCGGCGCGAAGGATAGGAGAAGCCGGTTTCGGAGTGCGGCCGTACAGCCGCCGGATGGGTCCGTTACAGCCCGCTCAAGGAGATCCGCCTGTATTCGTACATAAGGGCGAGATAACCAGGGTGGTACCGCGAAGCTTATTCGTCCCTGACACGTTCAGGGGCGTTTTTTATTGGCGTAAACCATTGAAGGAGGAAGTTTACCGATGAAACCGATGAAAGCAGCCGAGATCCGCGCGAAGTGGCTCGCGTTTTTTGCAAGCAAAAACCATAAAATCGAGCCGAGCGCATCGCTCGTCCCGCACAACGACCCATCCCTGCTTTGGATCAACGCCGGGATGGCGCCGCTGAAGCCGTATTTCGACGGCCGGATCAAACCCGAGAATCCGAGAATCGCCAACTCGCAAAAATGCATCCGCACCAACGATATCGAGAACGTAGGCAAAACGCGCCGGCACCACACGTTTTTCGAAATGCTGGGCAACTTCTCGATCGGCGACTATTTTAAGGAAGAAGCGATCACCTGGGCTTGGGAGTTTCTGACCGGACCCGAGTGGATCGGCTTCGATCCGGATCGTCTGTCCGTGACGATTCATCCGGAAGACGACGAGGCGTTCAAGCTGTGGAACGAGAAAATCGGCATTCCCGCGGAGCGCATTTTCCGGCTGACCGACAACTTCTGGGATATCGGCGAAGGGCCGTGCGGACCGTGTACGGAGATTTTCTACGACCGCGGTGACAAATACGGCGATCTGAGCGATCCCGAGTGCGTACCGGGCGGCGAGAACGAGCGCTTCCTTGAAGTGTGGAACCTCGTATTCACGCAGTTTAACCACAACAAAGACGGCAGCTATACGCCTCTTCCGAACAAGAACATCGATACGGGCGCGGGTCTCGAGCGTTTCGCTTCCATCGTACAGGACGTCGATTCCAACTTCGATACCGATCTGTTTATGCCCTTCATCGAGCGTACATGCGCCATTGCCGGCGTAAAATATAAGCAGCGCGAAGAATATGACGTCGCTTTGAAAGTTATTGCCGATCATATCCGGACGGTGGCATTCTCGGTGGGCGACGGTGTGCTTCCCTCCAATGAAGGACGCGGTTACGTCATCCGCCGCTTGCTGCGCCGTGCCGTACGATACGGGAAAGTGCTCGGCGTCGACCGTCCTTTCCTGTGGGAGCTGACATCCATCGTCGGAGAGATCATGGGCATTTACTACTCGGAAGTGCTGGAGAAGCGCGAATTTATCGAAAAGGTGATCCGGACGGAAGAGGAGCGCTTCCACGAAACGCTGAGCGAAGGCTTGGCGATTTTGGCGGAGCTGTGCGAAAAAGCGCGCGCAGCCGGTGAAAAGGCGATTTCCGGTCCGGATGCGTTTAAATTGTATGATACGTACGGCTTCCCTTTCGACTTGACGGAGGACTACGCGGCGGAGCAGGGCATGACCGTCGACCGCGAAGGCTTCGATGCGGCGATGGAAGAGCAGCGCCAGCGCGCCCGCTCGGCCCGCCACGAGTCGGAGAGCATGAAGGTGCAGGGCGGCGCATTGTCCGATTACACGGTCGAAAGCGAATTTGTCGGCTATGACACGTTGACGGCTGAAGTCCGCGTGCTGGCGATTGTCGCAGACGAGCGCTTTGTGGACGCCGCAGGCGACGATGAGAAGGTGTTGGTCGTGCTGGATCGCACGCCTTTCTATACGGAAAGCGGCGGTCAAGTGAGCGATACGGGTTCCCTGAAGGGCAGCGGAGTGACCGCGACCGTAACCGGCATGAGCAAGGCGCCGCACGGGCAGCCCGTTCATCATGTTGTCGTGACGGCGGGAACGCTGCGTGTAGGCGATACGGTCGCAGCCTCGGTCGAGTCCGCGGAACGGGCGGACATTGTGCGCAACCATACCGCCACCCACTTGCTGCACAAAGCTTTAAAACAAGTGCTCGGCGAGCACGTGAACCAGGCCGGCTCGTTGGTGGAACCGGAGCGCCTGCGCTTTGATTTCTCTCATTTTGGTGCCATTTCTCCTGAGGAACTGGCGGACGTGGAGCGCCGCGTGAACGAGCAAATTTGGCTCGGCACCGAGCTGGATATCGGCTTCAAGCCGATCGCCGAGGCGAAAGCGATGGGCGCAATGGCGCTCTTCGGCGAGAAATACGGCGATATCGTCCGCGTCGTGCGGATCGGCGACTATTCGCTTGAGCTTTGCGGAGGCTGCCATGTGCGGAACACTTCGCAAATCGGTTTGTTCAAGCTCGTCAGCGAGAGCGGCATCGGCTCGGGCGTACGCCGGATCGAAGCGGTGACCGGACGTCATGCCTATGCCTATTTGGATGAGCAGTTCTCGACGTTGAAAACGGCGGCTTCGCTGCTCAAGAGCAATACGGCGGACGTGCCGAAGCGGATCGAGACGGTGCAGGGCGAAGTCCGCCAGCTGCAGCGCGAGGTCGAATCGCTTCAGGCGAAGCTCGGCCGCCTCGAGGCAGCCGAATTGGCCGGCAGTGCGCGATCCGTCGGAGGCGTGACGCTGCTCGCCACCCGGGTGAACGTCGGCGGAATGGATGCGCTGCGCGGTGTCGCCGACGAACTGAAGGCCAAGCTGGGCTCGGCTGTGCTGGCGCTGGGAGCGGTGGACGGCGACAAGGTGAATCTCGTGGCCGCCGTCACGCCGGACCTGACCGCCAAAGGACTGCACGCCGGCAAGCTCATCAAGGAGCTGGCGGCGATTTGCGGCGGAGGCGGCGGCGGCAAGCCTGAGCTGGCTCAGGCGGGCGGGAAAGATCCGGCCAAGCTGGGCGAAGCGCTCGAAGCCGCGGAACGGCTCGTGCTCGCGCAATTGGCGGGTCAATGAAGAAGGATGAACAAAGGGGACAATTTCCTGTCCGGGCGCGAGTGTGGTATGATGGGACTTAGGAGAGAGAACTGCTGGATTTTCGAAATAGCGAGGTGCCGGAAATGAGCATGGCGGACAAAAACCAACTGGACAAAACGGTCAAATTCGACGTCGTAGCGGATTCGCAGGAGGTATCGTCCCGGGATATCCTGCTCACGGTATACGACTCACTCGTGGAGAAACAATATCACCCCATCAACCAAATCGTGGGTTATCTGCTATCCGGCGATCCGGCTTATATACCCCGTCATAACAACGCCAGAAGCCTGATCCGCAAAAAAGAACGCGACGAATTGATCGAGGAGCTCGTCCGCTTCTATTTGCAGCATCAACGGTAATTCGATGCGCATTCTCGGGCTTGACTACGGAGACCGGCGCATCGGGGTTGCGCTGAGCGACGCGTTCGGATGGACCGCACAAGGGCTGGAGATGATCGAGCGGAAACGGGAAGGCGAGGATATACGCCGGATCGCCGAGCTGGTGAAACAACACGAGGTAGAGGCCATCGTGGTTGGACTGCCGAAGAACATGAACGGCACGATCGGACCGCGTGGCGAAATTTGTATCGCATTTGCAGATGAGCTGCGGCAGACACTATCCGTGCCTGTCCATCTTTGGGATGAAAGGCTGACCACAGCAGCCGCAACCCGTACGCTGCTGGAAGCGGACGTCAGCCGGCGCAAGCGCAAGCTGGTGGTGGACAAAATGGCGGCGGCCCTGCTTCTGCAAAATTACTTGGACGCCCGAGGAAAGTGAGGAAACACGATGAGCGACGAAAAGAAAATGCCCGAAGAAGAGGCGGAAATCATCTATATTCCGGACGATGAGGGCAACGATGAAGCGTTCGAGGTCATCATGCGCTTCGAGCTGGACGACGGCAGCGACCGCAAATATTTGATGGTGGTGCCGGCGGAAGAAGACCCGGACGAAGAGCAGGAAGTGTTCGCTTTCCGGTACGAGGAAGAGAACGACGAAATCAAACTGTTCGCCATCGAAGAACAAGAAGAATGGGACATGGTCGAAGAAACGTTCAACACCCTGATGAACGAATTCGGCGACGCCGAGGCGGATGCTGAGGGCAAGAGCTGATTGACAGGAGGAGCGCCTGCTTGAGTCAAGACGCACATAGGCAAAATCCCGAACCGGGTTCTCTGAAGGACAGCTACGGACCGTTCGTGGAATTAACCGGCGACGGGGATATCACGGTCACTTACCGCATCGAAGCTGAGCTTGCGATTGACGGCCGGCTGTACGCGATTCTGCAGTCGGAGTCCATGCGGGATGAAGGCGATATCGAGGTGTTTCGCGTCGATCGGGACGCGCAAGGCAGCCTTCACCTCGAAACGGTCGAGGACGACGAAGAATGGGAGCGCGCGGCCGAAGCTTTCGATGATTTGCAATTCGGCAGCGACGAACGGCCCTGAAACAGGCGGACGAAGAGCGGGCAACCGCTCTTTTTGCGCATGCGTGGGATTTTTTCGGAGGGGGAACAGACGTGGATAGAGACAATGGTCCGAAAACGGACGGCTGGAAATCGGTTTACGGCAATGAGGCGATTACGGACGGCAGCTCCAAACCGGAGGAGCCGGCGAATGCAGGGGATGCCGGCCAACCGGACCGCGCGGGAGCCGGAGAGGCCGCCGCGGCGACGGAGCCGGCAGTATGGACGCACGGCGGCACGGATGCTTCGGCGAATCGTACGGGATCCCGCTACGGTAACGGCGGAGGGGAAGGCTCCGGCGAATCCGGCCGGCAGGCCATTTACGGCGCGGCGGCCAAGCGGAAACCGCGTGTGCTGCTCTGGTCGTTCTGCATCGCGCTCGGGCTTGTGCTGGCCGTCGTTCTCGGCACTCTTCTCTATGTATGGAACGGACTCCGCCCCGTCTCGGCGTCGGAGAAGCCGGTGCGCGTGACCATCGACAAGGGTATGCGCGCATCGAAAGTGTCCAAGCTGCTGGAGGATAACGGATTGATTCGCAACTCGTTTTTGTTCGGCGTTTGGATGAAGCTTCAGGACGAGGGCTCCAAGTTTCAGGCCGGCGTGTATGAATTGACGCCGGGCATGACGCGGGAGCAAATCGTAGCGAAGCTGAACAGCGGAGATATCGTGGCGGCTGCTTCCGTCCGCTTCACGATACCGGAAGGGTTCACCGTACAGCAAATCGCCGACCGTTTGGCCAAAACGGCCAATGTGAACAAAGAGTCGTTCCTTCAGACGGCCGCGGATCGGGCCAAATGGACCGGCTCGGCGTGGGCGGGCCAAATTCCGGCCGACGTCAATCTGCGCTATCCGCTCGAAGGGTATCTGTTCCCGGATACCTATGAAGTGAGGAACGGAAGCTCGGAAGCCGAAATCATCAACCGCCTGTTGGCCGAATTGGACCGAAAGCTCGACCAGCTGCCGGAGGATTGGCAAACGACGCTGCAGGAACGCGGCATGACAGTTCACCAGATGCTGACGATCGCTTCGTTGGTAGAGCGGGAGGTCGTGGTTGACGAGGAGCGCGCGATCGTTTCGGGTGTGATTCAGAACCGGCTGGCGAAAACAATGCCGCTTCAAATTGACGCCACGATCCAGTACTTGCTCGACAAGCCGAAAGAGAAACTTTCGACGGATGACCTCAAGGTACAGAGCCCTTATAACACGTACTTGAACCCGGGACTGCCACCGGGACCGATCGCCACCCCGAGTCTTAAGTCGATCGAGGCCGCGCTGTATCCGGCAAAAACTGATTATTTGTATTACGTGACGAAAAAAGACGGAAGCAACACGCATTTGTTCGCCGTCACTTACGCCCAGCATCAGAAGAACATCAAGCTGAGCGAAAAAAACGTCAAAAAATAACGGCCTTGCGTGCCCCTCGGCACGCACCGACCCGGCAACCCTGCGGAACCGCCAACATTCAGGCGGGAGAGCGGGGGGGCCGGGTCGAAAAATTACCGGAGGTGCGATACCATGTCTTCCTCTCCCGCCAAACTCCCCGAGCTGCTGATCGCGGCGGGTTCGATCGATCAAGCGGAACGATATATTCGAGCCGGCGCCTGCGCGGTGCTGATCGGAGAAGCCGGATTCGGCATGAGACAGCCGGGTTCGATCCCGGCGGCACGGTTCCATGAAGCCGTTTCCCGCATCCACGCGCTGGGCGCGAAGGCTTACATCAACGTGAACAAGCTGTTCCGCAACGGAGAGCTCCCAGGCCTCCCGGCTTATTTGCGCGCGGCGGCCGAAGCCGGCGCCGACGCCTTGGTATTCGGCGATCCCGCCGTCGTACTGAACGCCCGGGAGTATGCGCCGAACGTTCCGCTGCAATGGAACGCCGAGATGGTTGCGACGAATTCCGCGGCTGCCGCCTATTGGGGCAAACGGGGAGCCGTCCGGGCAGTGCTCGCGCGTGAATTAAACGAAGTGGAAATCGCGGATTTCAAGCGGAACACGACGCTGGAAATTCAAGTGCAGGTTCATGGTACGACCAACATTTATTACTCGCATCGGAACTTGCTTCAGAGCTATATGGAACATCTCGGACGGGAGGCTTCCTTGATCGACCGCGGACCCGATGAAGGTTTATATTTGGTTGAGGCCGAGCGGCCGGGCGAACGGTTTCCCGTTTACGAAGACGACACGGGCACCCATGTGATGAGCCCGGACGACATTTGTTTGCTCGAGGCTCTTCCCGAGCTGATTGCGGCGGGTGTGGACAGCTTTTACATCGAGGCGCTGCTGAAATCCGAATTGTATAACGAAACCGTTCTGAGAAGTTATCGTGCCGCCATGGAGCGCTTTGCTTCCGATCCCGGCGCTTATGAGGCGGATCCGGAATGGCTGGATGCGATTCGGGAGCTGCAGGATCCGGAAAGAGAACTCGGCTTCGGCTTTTTATATAAGGAGCAGGTGTACTGAACATCACCACCTCTCACGGATAGGAGAAGAACGGCATGACGCTGCTGCAACAATCGCCCGGCCTGCGCGGGCAGAGACAAAGGCTGGTCAAGCCCGAGCTGCTGGCTCCGGCGGGCAGTCTGGAGAAGCTGAAATTTGCCGTCCACTACGGGGCGGATGCGGTTTACATCGGGGGCCAAAAATACGGCCTTCGTTCCAATGCGGACAACTTCAGCATCGAGCAGATGAGGGAAGGTGTCGAATTCGCTTCGCGTTACGGAGCCAAGGTGTTCGTTGCGACCAACATTTTTGCGCACCAGGAAGATTTGCCCGGCATCGCGGATTACTTGCGGGAACTAGATTCCGCCGGCATCGCCGCCATTATTACCGCGGATCCAGCGATTGTGGAGACCGCGCAAAAAGTGGCACCCCGGCTGGAGGTTCACCTGAGCACCCAGCAGTCTACGATGAACTGGCAGGCCGTTCAGTTCTGGAAGGAAGAAGGCCTTCCGCGGGTCGTGCTCGCCAGGGAAACGACCATGGACGAAATCCGCGAGATGAAGTCACGCGTCGATATCGAGCTGGAAGTGTTTATTCACGGGGCGATGTGTTCCTCCGTCTCCGGTCGGTGCGTGCTGTCGAACCATTTTACCGACCGCGATTCCAACCGGGGCGGCTGTTGCCAGTCCTGCCGATGGAAATACGATCTGCATGCCGACAACCGGTCCGTGGCGGATCCGGGGCAAAACCTGTTCACGATGAGCTCGAAAGATTTGTGCATGATCCATCACCTGCCGGAATTGATCCAGGCCGGGGTGGACAGCTTTAAAATCGAAGGCCGTATGAAAAGCGTTCACTATGTAGCGTCGGTCGTGAATGCCTACCGTCAGGCCATTGACGCCTATTTTGAGGACCCGGAGGGCTACCTGCTTCGTCCCGAGTGGGTGGAGGAAATCGGCAAAGCGGCCAACCGTCCGCTTAACACCGGCTTTTTTTACGGAACGCCGGGTGCCACGGAACATATTTATGAGCCCGAAGAGAAGCCCGCTCCCTACGATTTTGCCGCCGTCGTTACGGATTACGATGAATCGGCGGGGATCGCGACGGTCCAGCAGCGGAGTCCTTTCCGGCCGGGTATGGAGGTCGAATTCATCGGCCCGGGCGGACGATGCTTTAAGCAAACGCTCGGAGACCTGACCGATGCCCAAGGTCAACCCTTGTCGGTGGCCCGTCACCCTCTTCAAACGGTGAAGATTCATACCGTCCAACCGGTCTCTCCGCTCGATCTGATGCGAAAACGAACGGATTAGTTCCCGTGAACTAAAATTCATCCCGCAAAAAAATCCAAATGCTTCCGCGAAAACTAGAGGATTTTACCTATAACTGTCGAATGAACAGAGATAAAGAAGATCGATGCCGAACAGGGCGCGATCGGATTATCGGTTCGCTCGGCAGTTTTTTTCTACTTGCCTGGAATCGGTATTTTAAAGCCGGAGGGGCATGCACAGATGAAGAATGTTTGGCACAAAATAGCACAGGCGACCGGAGGCATGTGGCGGGCGATTCAATGGAAAAAAGGGCTTAAAGACTTGGGTGAAATGACTCAAGCAACGGGGAAATCGCTCCGCGGGACGAAGCTGCAAAACCCTGTTCGTTCCGTAGGAATGAAACTGTTTTTACTCATTTTTTGCAGCATTCTTGTTTGTGTCGCCTCGTTAGGCTGGTTTTCGTACAACAAATCCAGTTCGATCATTCAGCAAAAAGTTGCGGACGCCAGCGCCCAGACGGCGCAGCAGACGGCCGGGAAGCTCGCGCTGCTCCTCAGCGGTTATGAGCGGCAATCCTTTCAGTTCCTTACGGACATTCAATTTATGCAGTTGCTCGAAAACATGGGACGCGCCAAAGACGACTATGAACTCTACGACACCTCACGCAAGATCACCGAGAAATTGTCCACCGTCTTGATGGCAGATAACAGCTTGGAATCCATCACCATGCTGCCGGATGGGCACGATGGACCTCTCATGACTACGGCCACTACGTCTAAACCGGAAAATATTTCGAAAGCGGTATTGGAGTCGATTAAAGCCGCCGGCGGGAAAGCGGTATGGATTCCGACACAGCCCAATGGCCTGGACGGTGCCAGGTTGGGACCGACGTTCGCGGTGGCAAGGTTTATCAACCAAGGGAAGCCCTATACCTTGATCATTGAAGTAAAAGCCGGAGCACTGTCCGAGCAAATGAGGAGCGTCAGTTTCGGTGAAGGCGACGATACCCATATTGTGGCTCCGGACGGCTCAATCGTTTATGACAAGGATGGAACGGACGGCGAGAAGTACACCAGCCCGATTCCGGCAACCTCCGACACAATCGATTTTCACGGGGAACCCATGCTGTCGGCGGTTGGAACGATCAATACGAACAATTGGAAAGTTATCGGCAATGTTCCAGTGTCTTCGCTTGTTAAAGATGCCAAACAAATCAGCAACCTCACCCTGATCATGTGTGTCGTTGCCGCCGTCATCGCGGCTGCTCTTGGCTTGGTCGTCCTCCGCACGGTCGGCCGCCCTCTCGCACAGCTTCGCACGCTGATGAATGAAGGCGAGAAAGGCAATCTGACCGTCCGATCGACGCTCCGCCAGCGTGACGAGATCGGGCAGGTCGCGGACAGCTTTAACCGGATGATGGAGCAGATCACCGGCCTCGTTCAACAGACCAATCAATCTGCGAAGGAAGTGCTCGAAACCGCCTCGTCTCTGTCTGAGGCTTCCCAAAAAACGGCCGGAGCGGCGAAAGAAATCGCGATCGCGACCGAAGAAATCGCGGGCGGCGCCACGAATTTGGCCGTCGAATCGGAGAAGGGCAGCGAGCTCACCGTAGAAATCGGCTCGCAGGTGCAGAGTGTCATCGCGTCCAACGAGCAAATGGGGAATGCGGCTGGCGAGGTTGAGGAAGCGAGCCGCAAAGGCTCCGACTTCATGGGCACGCTGATCCAGAAAACCGGGCAAACCGAAGACATGACCCGTTCCATGGTCGACAAAGTGGACAAGCTCAAGGACAGCACCCGTTCCATTCGCAAAATATTGGACGTGCTCGGGAACGTCTCCAAGCAAACGAACATTTTGTCGCTGAACGCGACCATCGAAGCTGCGCGTGCCGGCAACGCCGGCAAAGGCTTCATGGTCGTGGCCGACGAAATCCGCAAACTCGCCGATCAGTCACGCCAGTCGATCGGGGTGGTCGGGGAAATCGTGGAGAACATCCAAAAAGAAATTGATGAAACGGTGTCCGTTTTGTCCGAAGCGTATCCGATTTTCCAAGAGCAGATCGAATCGGTGCGGGAAGCAAATCAAATATTCGTCGTCGTGCAGGAGAACATGGGCAGCTTCGCAGATAGACTGGATAAAGCGACCGAGTCCGTCCGCCATCTGGAGGAAGCGCAGTCGACTTTGTCTCTGGCGATGAGCAACGTGAGCTCCGTCGCACAAGAGGCCTCCGCCACTTCCGAGCAGGTCGCTTCGCTGAGCAATGAACAATTGAGTGTCAGCGAAGGGCTCGTGGAGTTGTCCTCCAAGCTGGAGAACGTATCGAACCGGCTTCGCGAGTCTTTGTCCAAATTTACAGTCGCTTGATTCGCGCATAAGAGAGCCGCCTGGGAATTCCCGGGCGGTTTTTTTGTTTTGCTCCGAGCCGTCGATGGAAACGATAGGAGAGAGAAACGGCGGCGGAGGGAACACACCGATGAAGGAATTGCGGATCCGGAGGCTGTTGCAGGTGCTGCTTGCAATCGCGGTTCTGTTCCTGGCGGCAGGAGGCCGGCTGGCCTGGCTGCAGCTGGGATTCGCCGGGGCAATGGCTGCAGAGCCCGCGATAACCAGGCAAGCGGTGCTGCAAAGATCGGACGGGCTTACGGTCGATGATGGGCGGGGGCAGTTTCGGGACCGGACGGGAAGGCCGATTACCGGACTCCCGGTGATGAGTCTGGCCGCATTTCCGAATTATGGCATGCCGAGAGGTACACCGCAAGCGCTGAAGCGGTTGGCGGACTCACTCGGTACTTCCCGGGCGGAGCTGGAACGCTGGCTGCGGGATTTGAAGGAGCCTCGCGTTTGGACGAAGCCGGGTACGCAGTCGGCCGCCGCTCTTTCGGAGGAGCAAATTCGAACCGTCGACGAAACGCGCCTGGTGGGCGTGACCGTGCTTCCATACCGGAACCGTTACGCGCAAAATCTATCCCCCCTGCATGCGATCGGTTACGTGTCGCAGCATCCGGAGCGGCTGTCCCGCCTTTACGCGGAGCGATTGGCTTCGCATCGGCTGCAAGCGACGGATGTCATCGGAGGAGCCGGGTTGGAGAAATCGATGGACCGGCTGCTCAGAGGAGTAGGCCCGTCCGTCGTCCGGCAGCTGACCGATGCCGGACGGCTGCCGCTTGCCGGGCTCGGGCTGCGCATGACGAAGCCGGACAACTCCCACTTTCCGGTGCAAGTGTACACGACGCTCGATCTCGGCATTCAATCCTCGGTCGAACAGGCCATGCGGACAGCCGGTGTCCGCGAAGGAGCCGCGGTCGTACTTGATGCGGCCAATGCGGACATTTTGGCGATGATATCGCTGCCGGGACTGGATCCGCAAAATATCGGAGGCAAAGGGACGGATGAGCGGAACCACGCCATTACCGCCTACCCTCCGGGGTCGGTGTTCAAGATCGTGACGTTGGCGGCAGCGCTGGAAGCTGGCGAAGCCGATCTCGGACAGCAAATCCGATGCGACGGCGAGTATCACCGCTACGGACTGAGATGCTGGCGCCGCGAAGGACACGGACAGCTGACGCTGGAGCAGGCGTTCGCGGAATCGTGCAACGTGGCTTTCGCCGGCTTGGCGGAAAGGCTGGATCCCGCCTGGATCCACATTACGGCACAGCGACTCGGGCTCGGGCGGCAAGTCGGCTGGCGCGCGGAGCGGTTCCTTGACGGCCGTCCGCTGAAGCTGATGGGCGAGGAAGAGGCCGGTGCCGTTTTCCGGGACAAAAAAACGGCGCGAGACGGAGGCGTAAGAGCGGGTACGGGCATCGGCCAGCGGGATGTCCGCATCACGCCGCTTCAAGCTGCCAATATGGTCGTCACGCTGCTTCACGGCGGTCAAGCGGCCGCACCCCGGCTGGTGAAAGAAATTCGTTATGCCGACGGTGAATTCATGGCGGAGCTGCGGCCGCAGCCGGCCCCTTCCAAGTATGGAGAGATCGGCAAAGAAACGGCGGCCGCGGTTCTGAAGGCGATGAGATCCGTGGTGACGGAAGGAACGGCGCGTCAAGCGCTGGCTTCTTCCGTGTGGCCCCTGGCCGGCAAATCCGGTACCGCGGAGCTCGCTGGCGCGCAAAAAGCCCGTAACGACCATTGGTTCGTCGGTTACGGGCCTGTCAATGAGCATCCGCGGTATGCGGTTGCCATACTGATCGAGAATCAGCCGGCGGGTTTGCGAAACCGGGCCGCTTCGGTATTCGGCGACGTCATGGAGCGTCTGCGGCTTCTGGAGAGGAGCGCTCTACCGGATCGTCCGGCCGCGGTATTAACGGAGACACGGTGAATTCGTCGTGCGGAACGCGAATCCAGCGATGAAAGTAGCCCTGATCGTAAAGAGCCTTGAGCAAAATCATGATGATCGGTGCCAAGATCAGACCGGCCACCCCGAACAACGAGAGCGAAATCATCATGAAGGCCAGCATCGTGAAAGCGGACACCCCCACCGTCTGTCCGGTGATGCGGGGCTCCAGGAATTGTCGGGTTGTCGTGACGACAACGAGAAGTACCGTCAACCAAATCGCCAATTCGTTGTCTCCCACAATGAACAGGTAGATGATCCAGGGAATGAACAGCGTGTTGACGCCGAGCAGCGGGAGCACGTCGAAAATGCCGGCGAGAAGCGCGATCGCGAACGCGTTAGGCACACCAAGCGCCAGCAGCGACAGGAAAATGACGGCGAATGTGATACTGATGAGCTTGCCTTGCGCCTTCAAATAAGCGCCGATCCCTTTAAACACATTGTCCCGCAGAAATTGGAAAGCTTTTCGGAATGTTCGGGGCGAGCGCTCCGCTCCGAGACGTTTCCAGTTGTCAATTTCCAGACTCAGGAAGTAAGCGAGAATCAACGCGACCGAGAAATTAAACAGGAACGACGAGGTGGATTTGAGGGAACCGATCAGCCAGCCCAGCAGCAGCACGGCAGCGTTGCTGCCCCATTCCGTCACTTTGGAAATTGCGGTCGTCAGCCTTTCGGCTACATCCGGAGGGAGTGCCTTGTAGCGAGTCTGCAATTCTTCAGTTATGGCGGCGACTTGCTGTGATAACTGGTTTTGATATTTCGGCAGCGCATGCCACAACTGGTCGATCTGCAAATAAAAGATCCAGCCCAGACCGGCGAGGACACCTAGCACGACGATGATAAACAAGAGCATGCTGATGCCTGTGGCGATCGATTTTTTCATCCCCCACCGGTGCAGCCGTTTGGCGAGCGGCTCGATACAGAGGAAGATCACGAACGAAAGAAAAACCGGAGTGGCAATTTGGTACAAGTAGCTGAACACGAACATCGTGAGCCACACGGTAAAAGCGATGACCGCGATGTCGAAGGCCGTGCGCCAATATTTCTGGTAAAACGTGAACATGTTGGGTTTCTCCCTTGTCCATTTTGGAATTAACAAGATGATACCAGTTTTCATGCCCGCAAAAAAGATACGATTCGAAAGCCCCAAGCGGAGGCCGATATGGTAAAATGAAACGAGGCACGAACCGCTTGCGCTCTCAATTTGCTACAAGATGGTGGGGAAGGCATGGAAATCATCCTCTGGATCGGTTTTTATTTTTTTTCTTTTTACGCCCTAATACCGGCGCTTATCAGCCGGATTTTCGGATTCCGGGTCTTTTTGCGCGGCCGGACGGAACGGGAAATCGCCCTGACGTTCGACGACGGGCCGGATCCGGACTATACGCCCAAGCTGCTTGATTTGTTGAAGCGGTACGGAGCGAAAGCCACGTTTTTTGTCGTTGGCTCCCACGCGGAGCAATGGCCGGAAGTGGTAGCGCGAATCCACCGGGAAGGCCACGTGATCGGCATTCATAACTACGTTCATCACTCGAACTGGCTGATGCGTCCCAAAACGGTGAAAAAACAAATTGAGCGCACGTCGGAAATTATCAACCGTATTACCGGCGTTCGTCCGCATTACTATCGTCCTCCCTGGGGGATCGTAAACATATTCGACTACCGCCGGCTGGGCCATCTCCAGATCGTGCTGTGGACGTCCATTTTCGGAGACTGGCGCAAACGCATGGGGGCGGACCGGCTCTACAGGCGCATGCGCCAAAAGCTTCGTCCCGGAGAAGTGTTTGTGCTTCACGACTGCGGCCGTACGTTCGGTGCCGATATCGAAGCGCCGGCCCAAACGATCGTAGCGCTGGAGCGCATTTTGCAGGACGGCCAGCAAGCGGGGTATCGCTTCGTCGGAGTGGATGAGATGATCTCTTTGACGGAAAACTACCAGAAAACCAGGAGGCCAGATGCAATGGCGGCATCCGATTCAGGAACGGAAGAGCGTCCGAAACCGGCTGAGCTCCGGAAGCCGGCACATCGGATCGGTCCATGGAAGAAAGTCGTCGTGAGCGTCTGGATGCTGTGGGAGAAGTTGTTCCACGTGATGTTCCGCTTGCAGAAGGTCGGCGACGATGACAAGTTCAATTTCAGGATTCGAAAATATACCGGTCCGGCTGTGCAGCTTCGCGATAACAAACGGTTAAACCCGGGCGATCTTGTGATGGAGATGCATTTTGAAAACCGGATGCTGTTCGATATGGGCATGAGCTCCCGGTCGTCTGTGCATACCGCCATCCGGCTCATTCGTGAAGTGGAAGGCATTCTGCCTCACATGGCCAGGGCTCTGGATTATGCTCCGAACGGCGATCGTGTGAAGGCGTTATACGGCGTCTCCATGATTCACCGGGGCTCGGAAGGTCTGGGCTTTCAGACGTTTGAATTGCCTCGCGGCGTTTTTTCCTGGATGACCAATCTGTATTTGCGGTTCATGCTCTCGGTCATCAATCCGGAGGGCGGCAAACGCGTAAAGGATTACGGAGAGCGGCTGACGGCCAGAATGCTGATCATGGAGCGCGACGATCTGCTGTCCTGGAAAGACCGCACGGGGAAACAACGCCCTTCGCGTTCGGCCCGCTCGAACGTGCCCGAAGCGGCGGTATCGAGGGAACCCGGCATCAACCCGGATCAGCTAGGGCATTCGATGTAAAGGCAACGGAACCCCCGGCGCAAGCTGGGGGTTCTTGATTTTTCGGCTTAGCGCAGCTATCAGTTCCCCAATTCTTTTCGCGTTATCCCCTTCGCTCAGGTATCAACTCACGATGTCTCAGATTTCCCTCCTTTACGCCTTATCCCCTTCACTCAGGTATCAACTCACGATGTCTCAGATTTTCCTCCTTTACGCCTTATCCCCTTCACTCAGGTATCAACTCACGATGTCTCAGATTTCCCTCCTTTACGCCTTATCCCTTTCGCTCGGGTGGGAGAATTTGCGCTGGGAAATGACCAAAAATGACAACCAGGAGAAGCGGATTATGTTAACTGAGCGGACGGGATAAGGGCCAAAGGTGGGAATCAGGAGAAGCGCACTTATGTTAACTGAGCGAACGGGATAAGGGCAAAAGGTGGGAATCAGGAGAAGCAGTGTATGAGCGAAATAGATACGGTATGAGGGGGAGAAGGAGGGGGAATTGCGGCAATCCAGGCAATCCATTTGGATTGAGAGGTGAAACAAATAAGTCGCCCATTGGGGACGCCTGTCCTTGCCAAACTCAAGTTTGCGTGGAGGCGATCGAACCGATGAAAAACCCCCGTCCATGCGGACGGGGGCGGAGATAAGAGGCGGTTTACATTTTCATGACGCCGCCGGTGCTGGCGGAAGTGACGAGTGCAGAATAGCGGGCAAGGTAACCGCGCTTAATTTTCGGTTCGAAGCCTTTCCATTCGGAACGGCGGCGTTCCATCTCTTCGTCGCTGATTTCGAGCGTCATCTTGTTGTTGTTCATGTCGAGCTCGATGATGTCGCCGTCTTGGACGAATGCGATCGGTCCGCCTTCCGCCGCTTCGGGCGAAATGTGGCCGATCGAGATGCCGCGGGAAGCGCCGGAGAAACGACCGTCGGTGATGAGCCCGACTTTCGCGCCGAGACCCATGCCGACAATTTGCGAAGTCGGAGCCAGCATTTCCGGCATGCCCGGACCGCCTTTCGGGCCTTCGTAGCGGATGACGACCACATGGCCTTCTTTGACTTTCCCGTTCGCGATGCCTGACAGCGCCTCCTCCTGTGAGTCGAAGCAGATCGCCGGACCGCGATGATAGCCGCCGACCGACTTGTCAACCGCGCCGACTTTCACAATGCCGCCGTTCGGCGCCAAGTTTCCGAACAGTACCGCCAAACCGCCGCGTTCGCTGTGCGGGTTGTCCAGTGTATGGATGACGTCCGTATTTTGGATCTCGCAGCCGGCGACATTTTCGCGCAGCGTCTTGCCGGTCACCGTGATGCAATCTCCGTTGAAGGCTCCCGGCTTTTTCAGCAGCTCGTTGATGATGGCGCTGACGCCGCCGGCATTATGCACGTCTTCGATATGATAGTCCGAAGCCGGTGCGATTTTGGCCAGGTGCGGCACGCGGGCCGCGACTTCGTTGATCCGTTCGATCGGATATTCGATGCCGGCCTCATGTGCGAGAGCCAGCGTGTGAAGAACGGTATTGGTGGAGCCGCCCATCGCCATGTCGAGGGCGAACGCGTTGTCGATCGCTTCTTTGGTCACGATATCGCGCGGCTTGATATCCGCTTTGATGAGTTCCATGAGCTGTCTAGCAGAGCGCTTGACGAATTCTTTGCGCTCGGGAGCGACCGCAAGAATGGTGCCGTTGCCCGGCAGCGCGAGGCCGAGACCTTCGGCCAAACAGTTCATCGAGTTGGCCGTGAACATGCCGGAGCAGGAGCCGCAAGTCGGGCAGCCGTAGGATTCGAGCTCCAGCAGCCCTTTATCGTCGATTTTGCCCGCTTGATAGGCACCGACGCCTTCGAACACGCTGGACAAGGAAATGCTTCGTCCGTCGGACGTTTTGCCGGCTTTCATGGGGCCGCCGCTCACGAACACGGTCGGGATGTTGACGCGAAGAGCGCCCATCATCATGCCGGGGGTGATTTTATCGCAGTTCGGAATGCACACCATGCCGTCGAACCAGTGGGCGTTGATCATCGTTTCCACGGAGTCGGCGATGATCTCGCGGCTGGCCAAAGAATAGCGCATGCCGATATGGCCCATGGCAATGCCGTCGTCTACGCCGATCGTATTGAATTCGAAAGGAACGCCGCCCGCTTCACGGATGGCTTCTTTGACCAGCTTGCCGAACTCTTGCAAATGCACGTGGCCCGGAATGATGTCGACATAGGAATTGCAGACCGCGATGAACGGTTTGCCGAAATCCTCTTCCTTTACGCCAGCCGCACGGAGCAGGCTGCGGTGGGGAGCACGGTCAAACCCTTTTTTGATCATATCGGATCTCATTTTGGGGGCGGACATCTCGATTCCTCTCTTTCGCTAAGCAATATCAAAATAATTAACTTTCAGTCTATCATATCGGAAGCGGGATTGACCAGATGAAATGCTTGGCCGAATCGTTCACTTCGTGGGGATTTTAGGCCGTGCCGGGTCCAATAAGGGAGAGTTTCCGAAAAGCGGTTCCAGCCGCGCGCGCTGTGTGCGAAGCGAGATTCCATCGATGTGCCGCCGGTCCATGCGGAGCATGCCGTCTCGGAAAGAAAGGAAAGGCTGCGGGCCGACGGAACAAAACACGACGAAACCTTGGCTGCGCAAAAAAGCGAGCTTGGGATCTTCCGGCGCAACAGAGCTGCCGTACGGATACACAAATACGTCGGTCGAACCGACCAGCGAACCTACTTCCTCCTTCCAGCGCGCCGTATCTCTTTTCAGCCGCGCGAGAGACGATTTTTTCACGTCCATGTGGCCCCAAGTATGAGAAGCGAATGTCCAGCCGTTCTTTCTCAGACGTTGGATCATGTCCAGCGCCTTGGCTTTCTCTCCCTTGTAATTCGGGCTTTCCCTTTCATTGGTCCTATAGCCGAGAACGCCTTCGTAACCGGTAAGAGCGAGAATGCCTTTGGCTCCTTGCCAAGAAAAATCGGGGTGCCGCTTCACGAAATCATCCAACAACGGCACGATCTCCCACTCTCGCGACGACTTTTCTTGACCGTCAGGCGTACGGGCCCAAGCCGTAACACCGTCCTCGCGGTCGGGGACGAGCCGCCAGGCGTTGCCGTTCGCCCTCATGTACTCGTAATAATTGAGATCATCAATGGAGAGGACCAGCGGTTTTTTGCCCGCGGGTAGAGATAATGGCTGCTGTACCGCCGTCAATTTCCCATTTACCGTCTCAAGACGATATAACGAGTGGATGTCGACCAAAATATAATTTCGCTCGTATAACAGCGTCAGCATTTTTTGAAACTCCGGGACGGTGACGAACCAGTCGTCGTAGACGCGTGTTATCGAATCACCGTCGAACGCAAGCTCGGGAAACAGGATGAGTGGATGAAAGAAAATGTGTTCGATGGGACCGTGATAGGGAACGGCCTTAACTTCGGGTTCCTTGGATGGAGATGGGGAAGGAGATGGCGACTGCGGCACAGGATCACCAGTAGGCGCAGCGGAAACCTCCGGCGGTACGGAATGCGGAGCATTGACGGGCAGCGGCGAAGAATTCGAACAGGAGGCAAGAACAAGCCAGGCTGCCGCCAACAACAAGCGCAGAAAAAAGGGGGAGGACAAGGGGATCGCTTCCTTCCGGGGAGGATACTCATTTGACGAGTAAAAACGGAAGAAGTTGGATCCCAAGTATAAACAGTTATTGCCGTCTTTCTGACAGGCGATTAATGGTTATATCGGAGTTCAATCAGAGGTGAATATACGAAAGTGGTTGACCCTGATTGACAAACAAAAACCGCCTCAGTCTTCATGACGAGGCGGTTTGGCTTCCGGGAGCAGGCGGGCGAGGCCGGCAAACGGCAAATTTTCGAAATGCTCGGTTTTATAGACGACTTCCGTTTCGACCTTCGCTTCCTCGCTGATCTTGTTGCGGCGAAACTGCAGCTGGTCGAACAGCTTGGTGAAAATTTGCGCCGTGTTCAGCGCGTCGTCGAGCGCTCTATGGTGAGAGCCGGAGAAAGGAAGTTCCAGCATTTCCAGAGCGGGCTTCAAGCCGAGCTGCTGGTGCTTCTCCAGCTTAAACGCTTTGGACAGCATCTTCTGCAGGTTGTTGTGGTTGAGGATCCAGTCCGTCGAAATGCCGTGATGCCGGCATTCCTGCACCAGCTGCCGATGGTCGTCGGGTCCCCAGGCGATGAGAAAATATTGTTCCGGCCCCATCCATTCCACCCACGAGCGGATCGCTTCCGCCAGCGTGCCGGCGCCGTTCACGTCCTGCTGGGTGATCCCGGTGAAAGCCGTCGTATCCGCTGACAACTGTGGCACGATGACCGGCCGGACGAACGACTGGAACGTCCCGGCCAGCTTCGGGGCTCCGTCTTCCAATTTCAATTTTACGGCACCGATCTCGATAATTTCCGCGACCTGTCCTTTTTTGCGTCTCACAGTCATTTCGAGATCGTATACGATATAAGACACGGTATGCACCTCTAGCTTCATCCGGGGGAAAATGGTGTGCTTTTGTTATTATAGTCTTCCGCCCGATTTTTGTCAGGGCGCAAAAAAAAAAAAGAACTCCGTTTGGAGTCCCAGGTTGCAAGCGGTTTGATGAAGGGGAGCTGGTCTTCAAATCGGGATCCGGCACCGCACAACCGTCCCCCAATGAGTTTTGCTCCGGATGATCAGCCCGTAATTCTCTCCATAGGTGATCACGAGCCGCTTATGCGTGTTGGATAGGCCGATATGCGAGGCTTGCAGCGCGTCGTTGTCCTGAGCCTGCTGCCGCAGCTGCGTCTCCACCTCGCGCAGTTTTTCCCGGCTCATGCCGATCCCGTTATCCAGCACCGTGACGATGAGCTCGTCCCCTGATTTTCGGATTTTGACTTTGATTTTGCAGGGGCCTTCCTTTTCCTTAATTCCGTGATATAAGCTGTTTTCAATTA
This sequence comes from Cohnella pontilimi, assembly GCF_005049045.1. GTDB lineage: Bacteria > Bacillota > Bacilli > Paenibacillales > Paenibacillaceae > Cohnella > Cohnella pontilimi. The sequence continues at coordinate 492,190 of NZ_SUPK01000002.1, read as the reverse complement.
GCGGCTGCAGCAGGAGCTTCGGTACATTGTACTTTAGGACATCCGGAGAATAGGCCCACTGCACATCGAATTTGTCCTTGTACTGTACCTTTTGAATATCGATATAGCTTTGGGTAAACTTGATTTCCTTCTGCAGAATCGCATTTTTTGGGTTCCCGTCCAGCGCATACCGCAATATTTTAGCCAGGTTGTCGATCATTCGATTGGCTTCATTGGGCTTGCCCGTGAGACTGACGACTTTCCAGGATAGCGTCTCCAACGTATTGAACAGAAAATGAGGGTTCAATTGGGCTTGCAGCGCCTGTAATTCCATGACGCGTGCCCGTTGCTTCCTTTCGGAAAGCATGGCGGTGAGGTAATGCTGCTCAATAAATTTTGTCAGAATGCCGTGCGTGATATAACTGTAGACATCTTTCACCTGCTCCGGCGGCTCGGGCAACGGTTTGCCTTGCTGTGCCAGTTGAAGGATGTTCACGATATGGCGAAGATCGTTGCGGTTTTTGCGATTGAGCATGAATGTAATCGTTGTGCCGATGAGCAACGATATGAGAATAACGCCCAGCGTAATATTCGTCAATGTGTTGGGGGCACTGTACAACGTGCGGCGCGGAACGGTTGAATAGAAAGTCCAGCCGTATTTGTCGGAGTGCGCTTTGAATACGTACAATGGTTCCATCCCAGAGTCCGAGCGATAGATGGAGCCGTAGGGCACACTTGCAAGAGCTGCGGCGTCGGCAGCTTGCGGGAAGCTCGAATTCCCGCTATTGGCCAAAATTTGACCATCCCGGCTGATGATGAAGATTTGTTGGTTTTGCAGGGTGGAGAGCGGATGGAACAAATTCTCGATATACTTGGGATCGATATTGAGCACGATGACGCCGTCTTCCTGTGAGGACAAGGACAGTTTACGGTAAATGGTGATGAGCTGTGTGTCCGTAACGGAAAAGGTGCTTTTTTTTACGCTGCGCATTTCGGTCCATATCAAATTCGGTTCGTTATGGTCTAGATAGCTTTGATACCAGCCGTCGTCATAATACGAATCGACCCTTTCAAAGCCTCCGGATGACGAGGTGATAAACTGTTTTTTGTCATTGTCCAAATAAATATAGATGGAATCGATGAAAGGCCGCGCCATCGCGGGGGCGTCGATGTAGTTTTTAATCGTCGCCAGAGCCGCATAATCGTCCAGTTCGAATTTTGGCTTTTGCAGCAAAGCCTTTAGTCGGACAAACTCGACCGCGTTGGTCATAAAATAGACGTTTAAAGAATCGAGCTCGTTCAGAATCAGCTCCACGTTAGATTTCGTCTGGTTCAGGATGTTCGAGCTTTCCGTCTGGATGTTCGATTTCACGTACTGCTGAATAATAACGCTGGACAAAGTGCCCAGAAGCAAGACCGGAATGAGCGTGGGCAACAGAAAAGTCAGAAAATTTCGCAGCAGCAGGCGGCGTTTCATTTGCGTCATGGGGGACCTCTACTCCGGTTGTCGGTAGCTCTTCGGGCTCACACCGTAAAATTTCTTGAAGCTGCGGGTGAAGTTTTTGGCGTTGCTGTATCCGGTCAATTCGCTGACTTCGTAAATTTTGTAGTCGAGGCTTTCCAGCAGCGAGGCAGCTCGCTGCATTTTGATTTGGTTGACGTAATCGGAGAAGTTCATTTTCGTTTTTTGCTTGAAATATTTGCTCAAATAAAAGGGATTCATATGCACCAGCTTGGCGGCATCCTCCAGCGTCGCCCGATCGAATTGCTCTTCGATATAGGCTTTGATTCGGGCAATGACCTTGTTATCCTCCGCGAGCACAGCCTCTTTAGGCGCAATCTTGCGCTCTTGATCCAACTGCAGCTTGATCTCTCGAAACACTTGCCTCAGTTCATCATGCTGCGTCGGTTTGACGATATAGTTTTTGACACCGTAAATGATCGCCTGCTTGGCATATTCGAAATCTTTGTAACCGCTCAGGAACACAACTTTAACGGGGGAGCCCATCTCATGCAGCTGCCTCGCCACCTCAATGCCTGTCATGATCGGCATACGGATATCGCAGAGGAGCACGTCGATTTGTTCGTCCTCCAGCAGTTGCAGCGCCTGGCTTCCATTCTCGGCCAATCCGGCGACCTCAAAGCCGATTTCCTTCCAGGGAAAGTAGCTGCTCAGGCCGTTTCGGATTTCAAATACGTCTTCGGCGATCAAGAGCCGGTACATAGGCTGCCTCCCTTTGGAAATCCTTGTATTTTCATCTTATCATCGTTTGCTGTGATTTGAAAGCGCTTAAAAGGAGATTCAAAAACGCAAATAGGGATACCTTTTCTAAATTTGTGCCTGAAATTGACCATGAAATGATACAAAATCCCAAATCCGGTTCCTATGATCTTTGGAAGTGATTCTTTATATTAAGTAGCGAAAGGCCGGTATGAACATGAAAAAAGGAGTGAACCGCCATTAAACGATCAGGTTTTAGCATGATGGCATTGGCTTTAGCGGCCGTGCTGCTGTTAGCAGGCTGTTCCAGCTCCAAATCGAATTCATCCTCCAGCTCGCCCGCGGCGTCAAACAACGAGACCAAGCCAGCCGATACGTCCAACGGATCGAAGGAGAAGTTCGTTTTTTGGGACAAGGGAGAAGCGGCCGAAGCGTACAACAAGCTCATGAAAGCGCGTGTGGAGCAGTTCGGCAAGGACAACAACATCGATGTGGAATATGTCGTCGTATCGCAGAACGATTTGAAAGCGAAGCTGCTGGCGGCAATCGAAGCCAAAAATCCGCCGGATTTGATCGTCGCCAACGATCCGGTCGCCAAGCAATTCATCGAATCGGACCAACTGGTTGACACTTCGGACATTATGAACAAAATCGATTTCACGGACGCGGCCAAGAATATCGCCGTCACGAGCGACAAATTTTTCATGGTCCCTCATTCGTTGCAGCTCAACGGCGTGTTCTTACGCAAAGACATTTGGGATCAGCATAAGCTGCCGATTCCGACGACTTGGCAGCAACTTTACGAGGATGCCAAAATCGTCAACGATCCGAAAAATGGATTTTACGCGACGGGACTTCCGCTCGGTGCATCTGGCGGCAACGATGCGGAAAATATGGTGCGTGACGTGATCCGCGAGTACGGCGGCGTCATTATCGACAAGGACAACAACGTTACCGTCAATTCGAAGGAAACGCTGGAAGCCTTGAAGTTCATCGCCAAGTTCTGGCAAGAAGGGCTCACGCCTCCGGCATCCGTAACGTGGGACGATAACGGCAACAACAAAGCCTATTTGGCAGGAACGGTCGGATTCGTCATTAACTCCGCGAGCATCTATGATTCACTGAAGAAAGACAATCCGGACCTGGAGAAGAAAACCATCATGGTTTCGCGGCTCGGCGGACCGATAGGTGAAAGCTTCGTCGCCACCGGCAACGTATTCGCGATTTTCAAGAACGGCAAAGGCACCAAATGGGCCAAAAAGTTCATCACGGAATTTTACGAGAAAGATTTCTACAACAATCTGATCGAACAAGTCGGCGGCAAATACGTTCCGGTCATTAACGGCACGATGGATACGCCGTTCTGGAAAGATCCGAATAACAAAGCGGCCGGCTGGCTCGACATGACGAAATCGATCAAGGGCTCGGGCAACTATCCGGGGCCGGAAGACGATCTCGGCTCCAAGGCACAGACGATGCAGCTCGCGACGAAGGCGGTCGCGCGCATCGTGGTCGAGAAGATGGATCCGCAGAAGTCGCTGGATCAGCTGGAGCAAGAGCTGAAGCAATTGTACGGCAAGAAGTAAGAAAGGGTTGTCCGGCGCACCGTTCAGAGTGAGCGGTGCGCCTTCTTATCACAAAGGTTGGTGATGAAACTTGAAGGCAGCGATCATCAAGCGGCGGAGCGACAAGGCATTGGGTTATGGGCTGCTCATTCCGGTTGCCGTCATCGTATTTGTTATTATTGGGGTTCCTTTTATTAACTCGATTTATCTCAGTTTTACGAATAAAGTCGTCGGCGTAGATCCGAAATTTATTGGCTTCGGCAACTATGCGCATATTTTTTCGGACCCGGAATATTGGAAAGTGCTGAAGAACACGGTTTATTTTACGGTGGGCAGCGTCAGCTTCAAGTTGGTCATCGGATTGCTGCTGGCCGTTGTGGTCAATCAGGCCTTCTTCGGACGCGGCTTTGTGCGCGCCATTCTATTGGTGCCGTGGGCGCTCTCAGGCATGGTCTCCGCAATCACCTGGCGCTGGATGTACGACGATACGTACGGCATCGTCAATGCACTGCTTATGCGATGGCATGTCATTTCGCTCCCGATCGCGTGGACTTCGGATCCGAGTATTGCGCTGATCTCCGTTATTATCGTGAACATTTGGAAGGGGCTGCCGTTCTATATTTTCAGTTTTCTGGGCGGCTTGCAAACGATAGACAGCCAAATGTACGAAGCCGCAACGATCGACGGAGCCGGCAAAATCCGCCAATTTTTCTCGATTACGATCCCGTCCATATCGACCGTCATCTCGATTACCGTGCTGCTGTCTACCATTTGGACGTTCAACAGCTTTGAGATTGTCTACTTGATTACCGGAGGAGGCCCGCTTCACGCTTCGGCGATCATCTCTACGTACACCTATGAGGTGGCTTTCCTGCAAAATCAAATGGGGCAATCGCTTGCGGTAGCCGGTTCCGTCATCCCGATCCTCGTTTTGTTGATCGTGTTTTCGATGCGGAAGCTGGGCAAGGATGACTAAACGGGAGGGACCGGCATGATCTTGAGCACTCGCATGAAAATTCGCAAATATGCCGTTTTGTACGGGGTCAGCGTGATTGCGGTCATTTGGACGCTGTTCCCGATCTATTGGCTTGTCAAATCTTCCTTGACGCCCAATCGGCTGATGTATACGCCAAAACCGAAGCTGCTGTCCGAGCAATGGACGTTCAGCCACTACCAGGAGCTGTTTCACGAGACGGCATTTATGGGATTTATGAAAAACAGCATGTACGTAGCCGTTCTCGTTACCGTGATTTCCGTGGTGATCAGCGTACTGGCTTCCTACAGCCTGACGCGGCTGCGGTTCGTGGGGCGCGGCTTTATGATGAAAAGCATCATCTATACCTACCTGCTTCCCGTCGCCGTGCTGTTCATCCCGATGTATGTGACCATCAGCCGTTACGGCTTGAACGATAACAAAAATGCGCTGCTCTTCGTTTATCCGACGATTGTGGTGCCGTATTGCTGCTACATGCTGATCAGCTATTTCAAAGCGATTCCGAAGGAGATGGAGGAAGCGGCGCTGATCGACGGCTGCAGCCGGCTGCAAACGCTGACGAAGATCATCATTCCCATTGCGTCCCCCGGGATCGCGGTAGTCAGCACGTTCGCCTTCACCCTCTCATGGAACGAGTACTTGTACGCGCTGGTTCTGACGACAAGTCCATCCCAGCAAACCGTCACCATCGGCATTGCCAGCTTTAACTTCGGGGATCAGACAATCTGGGGATTGCTCACCAGCTCGTCCGTGATTGCTTCCATTCCGGCGGTCGTGTTGTATTTTCTGGCGCAGCGCTTCTTAAAGAGCGGACTTGCGGCCGGCGGTGTGAAATAGGAGGGGACGGGAGGATATATGACCATGAATGGAGAATCCGCGCAAATGTCCTTGTCTTCGGCCGAGCATCTCCCGGGGACGCCGGTCATTACAGAAATGTCGGTTGTCCCGGTTGCAGGTCGTGACAGCATGCTGCTCAACTTGAGCGGGGCACACGCGCCATACTTTACGCGAAATATCGTGATTTTGCGGGACAGCGCTGGAAAGACAGGGGTAGGCGAAGTTCCCGGAGGGGAGCGCATTCGCCAAACGCTGGAGGATGCGCGACCGCTCGTAATCGGCGCGCCCCTCGGCCGCTATCATGCGGTTTTGAATACGGTTCGGCAAACTTTCGCGGCTCGCGATCAGGGGGGGCGCGGGGAACAAACCTTCGACCTGCGCATCGCCATTCACGCGGTGACGGCTTTGGAATCTGCGTTTCTGGATTTGCTCGGAAAATTTCTCGGCGTTCCGGTTGCGGCGCTGCTCGGAGATGGGCAGCAGCGAGATGAAGTCGAGATGCTCGGGTATTTGTTCTATATCGGAGACCGCGGGAAAACCGATCTGCCTTATGCGAGCGATCCGGATGCCGATAACGATTGGTTTCGGCTTCGCCATGAGCAAGCGCTGACTCCCGAGGCCGTCGTTCGGCTCGCGGAAGCGGCGCATGAGCGGTATGGCTTTAACGACTTCAAGCTGAAGGGCGGCGTACTGCGCGGAGAGGAAGAAATAGAAGCGGTGATCGCGCTGTCGGAACGATTTCCGCAGGCGCGCATCACGCTGGACCCGAACGGAGCGTGGTCGCTGGAGGAGGCGGTCCGTCTCTGCCGCGGGATGAACGGTATCCTGGCTTATGCCGAAGACCCGTGCGGCGACGAGAACGGCTACTCGGGCCGTGAAGTGATGGCTGAATTTCGGCGGGCCACCGGGCTTCCGACCGCGACGAACATGATCGCGACCGACTGGCGTCAGATGAGCCACGCAATGCTGTTGCAATCCGTCGACATTCCGCTGGCCGATCCTCACTTCTGGACGATGCAAGGCTCCGTCCGCGTCGCTCAAATGTGCCGGGATTGGGGGCTTACCTGGGGATCTCATTCGAATAACCATTTTGATATTTCGCTGGCTATGTTTACCCATGTCGCCGCTGCGGCGCCGGGAAAGATCACCGCAATTGATACGCACTGGATTTGGCAGGAGGGGCAGCGGCTGACCCGGCAGCCGTTTCAGATTGTCGGCGGCAAGGTCGCCGTGCCGGATCAGCCGGGCTTGGGTGTGGAAATCGACGAGGAACAGCTGCGGAAAGCTCATCAGCTATACTTGCAGCAGGGGCTTGGCGCGCGGGATGACGCGGTTGCCATGCAATATTTGATTCCGGGCTGGCAATTCAATCGCAAGCGTCCGTGTTTGGTTCTATAGAAGGATATCGAATGGCAGACGGAGAGGGAAGGTGAGGGACCGGATGGACACGAGTTTTATTCGCGGCGTGATCCCGCCGATCGCAACGCCGGTGGACGCCGACGAATGTGTGGATGATCAAGCGCTTCGCCGTGTGGTGGAACATGTAATCGCGGGGGGCGTGCACGGCATTCTGACACTGGGCACGAACGGCGAATTTTATGGGCTTGACCGGGAGCAGCAGCAGCGGGCGGCCGAGATTACGATCGATCAGGTGAACGGCCGCGTTCCGGTGTATTTTGGCATCGGAGCGATTTCCACGAAAGAATGTGTCAAACTGGCCGGCATGGGGGAAGCGCTGGGCGCACAGGCGATCACGATATTGCCCCCGATGTTCATCACGCTGACCGAGGAGGAGCTTTACCAGCATTTCCGCAGGGTGGCGGAGTCGACCTCTTTGCCGATTCTGCTCTACAACAACCCGGACCGGGTCGGGAACAACATTTCCCCCGGCTTGCTGGAACGGCTGGCCGGCATCCCGAATATCGCGGGGGTTAAGGACAGCAGCGGGGACTTTACGTTGACAGCCGAATATATCCGCAGAACGCGGACTCAAGGTTTCAAGGTGCTGGCGGGCAGGGATACGATGATCCTTGGCTCCTTGGTATATGGAGCAGTAGGATGCGTGGCTTCGACGGCGAATATGGTTCCGGCTTTGGTCGTGGACATTTATCGTCGATTTATGGCCGGCGATCTGCAGGGTGCACTGGATGCGCAATTTACGCTTGCTCCCCTCCGCATGGCCTATAATCTCGGCAGCTTTCCGGTGGTGACGAAGGATGCGATGAATTTGCTCGGCCTTGAGGTCGGGCGTCCGATCGAGCCGATTACTTCCTGCTCGGAAGGGAATCTGGGCAAGCTGAAAGCGGTTTTGCAGCAAATAGGAGCGCTACAATAGGCTGAAAGAAGAGGAGGCGGTCGTCCGATGAAAATCGGTTTTATCGGTCTGGGCATTATGGGCAGACCCATGAGCAAAAATTTGCTGAAAGCAGGTTACGACATCGTTGTTCTGGAGAGAAGCAAAGCTGCCACCGAGCTGACGGCTGCCGGGGCTGGGGTGGCGCCGAATCCGAAGACGCTGGCGGAGCAGACCGACGTCGTGATCACCATGCTGCCCAACTCTCCTGAAGTCAAAGAGGTCATATTGGGAGTGAATGGGGTGATCGAAGGCGCGAAACCAGGCGCCGTCGTGATCGACATGAGCTCGATCGCCCCGCTCGTGAGCCAGGAGATCGCCGGGCGGCTGGAGGAAAAGGGTATCGACATGCTGGACGCGCCGGTGAGCGGCGGCGAACCGAAAGCCATTGAGGGAACCTTGTCGGTGATGGTCGGCGGGAAGCAAGAGGTGTTCGACCGGTGTTATCCGGTCATAAAGGCGATGGCGGCATCCGTGGTACGGACCGGCGAGATCGGCGCAGGCAACGTGACGAAGCTGGCCAATCAGGTGATTGTGGCGATTAACATTGCCGCCATGTCGGAGGCTCTGGTGCTGGCGAGTAAAGCCGGTGTCGAACCGGAGCTCGTTTATCAGGCGATTCGCGGGGGGCTTGCGGGCAGCAACGTGCTGGATGCGAAAGCGCCTCTTGCGATGGATCGGAAATTTGACCCGGGATTCCGAATCGACTTGCATATGAAGGATTTGGACAATGTGCTCGCGACTTCCCATGAGGTAGGTGTTCCTTTGCCTCTAACGGCATCGGTGATGGAAATGATGCAGGCTTTGAAGATCGACGGGATGGGCGATCGTGACCATGGGAGCTTGATTCAATATTATGAGAGAATGGCACGGGTTGAAGTGAAACGCAAGTGAAAAGGATGCACATTGTGATAGCGCCGGATTCATATAAAGGCAGCCTGACTGCGAAAAGAATGCCTGACGCCATGGCGGCAGGCATTCTTTTCGTATTTACGGCCGCCAAGGTCAGCGCAGTTGTCTACAGCCTCACTGCCGAGCCTTATAAAATTCGTGATATAGCTTCATCAGCGCGCGCTTCTCGATCCTCGACACGTATGAACGCGAAATGCCGAGCTCACGCGCGATTTCCCGCTGGGTCCGCTCGTCGCCTCCGCCGTCGAGACCGAAACGGCCGCGGATGACTTCTTGCTCCCGGTCGTCCAGAATGTCGAGATTGCGGTAGATTTTACTTTTTTCGATTTTCAGTTCCACTTTGTCGACGACCTCGTCTGGCTCCGTTCCGAGAATATCCTGCAAAGTGATTTCGTTGCCTTCCTTGTCCGTTCCGATCGGATCGTGCAGGGAAACGTCCTTTCGCGTTTTTTTGAGGGAACGCAGATGCATCAGAATCTCGTTCTCAATACAGCGGGCGGCGAAGGTGGCCAGCTTGGTGCCTTTGCCCACCTGAAAGCTTTCGATCGCCTTAATGAGCCCGATCGTCCCGATCGATATGAGATCCTCCAAGTCTTCTCCCGTATTGTCGAATTTTTTGACGATATGGGCGACCAGGCGAAGATTGTGTTCGATCAGCACGTTGCGGGAATGGGGGTCGCCTTCTCCCATTTTCTTGAGATGAAACGCTTCCTCGTCGTCGGTCAGGGGCTGGGGGAACGCGTTGTTTTTGACATACGACACGAGGAGCGAAAGCTGCTTCAGAAACAGGGCGACGGAAGCGATGAATCCAGGCACGCCAAAGCCACCTCCGGCAGTAGGATCGATGTTGCGGAAAGGAGCATTACCATTGTATGTGGATAATGGCCTATGCGTGCCTGTCATTTTCAAGTATGATAAGCATGATTTTAGGCACGCGGGTCGGAGGAACAGCGGACGAATGAAGAATTACATCGCAGACATGATTGGAGATTTATCACCGGGTGTACGGAGATTTATCGCGACGGAGAGTTTGTTCGGACTCGGCGCCGGGATGTTGGCGCTTATTTTGAACCTGCATTTGCTCGCTCTTGGATTCAATGAAGAGGAGATCGGCAAAGTGACGTCCGTCGGAGCGCTCGCCATGGGTTTTCTCAGCCTGCCCGCCGGTCTTCTCGTGCGAAAAGCCGGAAGGAAAAAAATGCTGGTGCTGGGCATGGCGCTGCTCGCGCTGGGCTTGGCCGGTTTCGCTTTCGGTACGAGCAAGCTGGATGTGATGGCTTCCCAGCTCGCCTGGTCGGTGGGGATGACGGCCGTCGTCACGTCGGAAATTCAGCTGATATTCCAATACTGCCGCGACAAAAAAGAGGAAACGAGAGCTTATTCTCTCCTTTTCGCGGTATTCACCTTATTTACCGGAGCGGGTACGCTGCTCGGCGGGTTTTTGCCGAAATGGCTCGGCGGATCCTCTACCGTGTACCAATACACCTTTCTCGCGGCCGCCGGCTGTTTGGGATTGGCGGCGGTTCTCCGGGGGCTGCTTCTGCCTTCGCAGGCGACAAAAATTCCGAAGGCGGAAAACACCGCTGTGCAGGCTCACGAAACACACGGGGCCGGCGCGGGGAATAAGGTTCCGCTTTTTGTGCTGTGCGTCATTATTTTTCTTTCCGGAGCGTTGTTCGGCCTATTGAATCCTTATCTGAACGTCATTTTGAAGGGGCGGTTCGGCTGGGAGGACGGGGCGATTTCGATGCTGCTTACCGTCTCCGGCGTTTTCTTGTTTTTCGGCTCTTTGCTGGTGCCCTACCTGCTCGAAAAACTCGGGCTGCGCAAGGCATTCGCGGTGTTGTTTGCGGGCAACGCGCTGCTGGCGTTCCTCATGGGACTTACGGTTCCGGCGGCCGTATTTTCCGTCTTGCTGTTATTCCGCGGTGGTTTGTTCACGATGCTCAGCAATGTGATCGACAGCGAGGCGATGTCGGCCGTACCGGAGAACGACCGGAATTTGTTTGCCGGCTTGCGCACGATCGCGCGGAGCTCCGGCAATTCGCTGGCCTCTTACGCCGCCGGATGGATGCTGTCGACCTCCGATTATTCACTCCCCTTTCTCGTGACCGGCTGTCTGTTGGTGCTCGGTTACGGCCTGTATGTTTGGACGGCTCAGCCGATATTGGAGAAGCGGCGGCGGTCCCGCTTCACCTAGTTCGAGAGGAACCGATTCGTCGGTTTCTTTTTTTTGCTCCGGAAATTTCAGAAATCTAAAATTTACGACAGCATCCATATTTCGGTATAATAAGAAAGATACTTTCATTTACATTCGGATTCCATAGGAGGAAAGGGAATGGATCATGCTGCAGCGGCGCAATTACTGGATCGAATTCGTAAAAATATGGAATCTTGCGTCTATGGGAAAAAGGAAGAAATCGCGTGGATGCTGACCGCTTTGTTAGCCGGCGGGCACGTCTTGATCGAGGACGTTCCCGGAACCGGCAAGACGCAGATGGTGAAAGCGCTTGCCATGTCGATCGGCGGAGTGTTTCACCGGATTCAATGCAACCCTGACTTGCTGCCTACCGATATTACCGGTGTATCGATCTATCATCCGAAACAAGAAGAGTTCGTTTTCCGGCCGGGTCCGGTGATGGCCAATTTGCTGCTTGCCGATGAGATTAACCGGGCGACGACCAAAACCCAATCCGCGCTTCTGGAGGCGATGGAGGAACGGCGGGTTTCGGTGGACGGCGCCACTTACGAATTGCCTCATCCATTCATGCTTTTTGCGACCCAAAATCCCATTGATTTCGAAGGGACGTACAGCCTGCCCGAAGCCCAGCTCGACCGCTTCCTGATGAAGATCAAGCTCGGCTATCCGGACGAAGCGTCGGAGCGGCGGCTCGTGCTCGAACCATCGGCGTCCCGCTCCGCAGAGTCTCTCGAGCCGGCCGCCACGGTCGAAGACGTCGCGCGGATGCAGAAGCTGGCCGAAGGGATCCATTTGGATGCCGGCGTCGCGGATTACATGATTTCGATCATCCGCCGCACCCGCTCCCACGCGTCGATCCTTCTCGGCGCGAGCCCGCGTGCCGGTGTCGCCTTGGCGTCGGCGGCCAAAGCCTATGCTTTCTTGCAGCACCGGCCGTTCGTTCTGCCCGACGATGTGAAGGCGATGGCACCGCTCGTACTGGGACACCGGCTGCATGTTCGTTCCGAAGCCCGGATGCAAGGGGCGACAGCCGCCAGCGTGCTCCAGGATGTGCTGAGGCAGCTGCCCGTACCTGTCGGCATGGAGCGCTGAGATGAACCGGATTTCCGTATTCCGCGTTTGGTGGATGGGCGCGTTCTTGTACTTAAGTTCCGCTTTTTATTTACTGTTTCAAGGCGGCAAAACGTCGCTCATGCTTTTCGTCATGCTGAATGCGCTGGCCCTTTACTTGCTGCTCGGCCGGTGGAGCGGCATCGGCGGTGTGCAGGGTACGAGGTCGCTCGGTGCGGACGACGCGCAAATGCCCGTGCTGTCCGCGGGGATGCGGCTCAAGGTGCGTCTAAGAATGCACGTTCCCGGCTTTTGGCCGGTTCCTTACATTATCGTCCGTGACACGCTGGAGCGTCCGAGTTCGCAAGAATCGCAAATTTACGAGCTGTCCTTCGTGCCGGATTACCGGCGCAGGGGCGAAGTGACCTACGAGACGGCGCCGCTGCGCAGAGGGCGATACCGGTTTCAGACAACGGAGTGCTCGACGCGCGATATTTTCGGCTTATTCGAACATCAAGGCAAATTTACCGAAGAGAAGGAACTCTTGGTTTACCCCCGCAAGGTGGAGGTGAGGGACTGGCAGATGCTGCGCCGCACGCAAAGAGGCGTGTTCCAGCAAACCTTTACCTCTCTCTGGGCCCGGGAAACGACGCAAATCGACGGGGTGCGGGAATACATTCACGGCGACCGGCTGTCCCGGATCCATTGGAACGCAACGGCCAAGACCGGGCAATGGAAGTCCAAGGAGTTCGAAAGGGAGGCGCTTCCCCGTTTCGTCATTTTGCTGGATTGCAGCGCCGCTTCGTACCGGTCGGCGGATACGTTCGAGCTGGCCGTTTCGGCGGCCGCTTCTTTGCTTGATTTGATCGTACAGCGCGGAATGCCGCTCGGCTTCGTGTCGTCAGGCAGCAATGCGGCCTGGTTCGGCACCGATCGGGCTCCGGTTTCCCGGGACGACATCCTCCGCCATCTGGTCGAGGTGGAAGCGGACGGCCGGCAGCCGTTGTCCGAATGGATTTGCGAGACGGCCGAGCGGTTCGAGCCGGGCGTTCAGGTCGTCGTCATCAGTCCGCTCGCCGACGAACAAACTTCCCAGGCTTTCGAAGCGTTGGAAGCGAAGAGAATGGCCCCTTGCCTGCTGCATATCTCGGAACCGGTTCCGACGGATGAACAATCGCGCCGGCTTCGGCAATGGCAGCAGTTTTCAAGGGCGAAGCAATGGGATTTCAGTTCGGTCGCCCGGTTGGAAGACCTGCCTAGAGCGCTGGGGGTGGGATCCGCATGAGCCGTTCCTACGCGCAATGGCCGGCCGGGGTGAAGCCTGGCGCCGGTTTTTGGGGCAGCCTGGTCATCGAACGGCTGCATCGCTTATTCGTGATCGTTATTTTGCTTCAATTGATTCAGTGCTTTGGGGATTACTGGTGGAGTGAAACATACAGCGTACTTTACGGCGTTCTGGCGGTGACGGCGGTATGCGAGCTGGCGTTTAGCCGGCATTACGCACTCCGCTTCACGGTGGAAATGTTGGCGGCGATGCTGTTTTCCCTTGCCTACTCTCCCTACTTCGAGTGGGTGGGTTTGCCGGGCAACTGGCACAGCGGGGATCAGTGGGATTATTTCTACCAAAATCATATCGCCTCTCTGCACCCCTTCTTCGAGATGGCGGCGGGAGCGATCCTCTTCGTTCATGCCGTTTCGTGGCTGGGCCAAAAACGCGCCGCGGCGGTCACGGTTCTTCTCTCCGCCATCGGGATTATGGCGACGGTCGATTCGTTTTTTCCGCTGGAGCTGTGGAAAAACATCGCTTGGCTGGTGACGGCCGGACTCGGCTGGCTGGTCGTTCTTCACCTGCGCCAGCTGCGCAGCCGGCATCCCGAAAGCTGGTCGGCGCTCGCGGAACGCCCGCTGGAGCTCGCCCTGCCGGCAGTCGTCGTGATCTCCCTGCTGCTGTTGTCGGGCATCTTCATGCCGCGTGCTCCGGCGCTTCTCGAGGATCCGTACACGATATGGAGCGAAGCGCAGGGCATCGAAGTGCGCTCCGTCGCCGGGGAAGGAGGCGTGCTCAGAGCCGGCACGTCCTTGATCGGCGGCCTCGGTGGAAACGCTTCGTCGGGTTACGGACGGGACGATCTCACGATCGGCGGAGGCTTCGATTTCGACTATTCACCGGTCATGACCGTCAACGCCAGCAGAAGAAGTTACTGGCGGGGAGAGACGAAAGCCGTTTACAGCGGCAAAGGTTGGTCGGATGTGAGGAGCAATGTGTCGGCAGTAGAGCCGAATCCATACGGTATATTGGTCAGGCAGGAGAAGCTTGCGCCCGGCGTGAAGATGGAAAAAGTGACGCAGACCATCACGTTGATCCGGAAAGACCGGATTCCCGTCTTATTCGGCGCCGGGCCGATTACGACACTGATCGATGTGAAGAGCGACGGCAGAGCCAATTTGGGCTGGAATCCGGAAGAATGGGAGCTGCGATGGAGCAGACCGTCCCGGGTCGAATCGTATACGATCGAATCCGTGGTGACCTTGCTGGATCGCGAGGCACTGCGCAAAATCCAGAGCCCGCCGGCCTCTTCGTCGATTGATCTGAACCCATACTTGCAGCTGCCGTCGAGCCTGCCGAAACGGGTATCCGACTTGGCGGCCCAGGTGACGGCATCCGGTACCAACATGTTCGATAAAGCCGATCTTCTGGAAAGCTATTTGAAGAACACCTATCCGTACACGAACGAACCGGACACGAGCAAGCAGAAGAGCGGGGATATCGCGGACGCCTTTCTGTTTGAAATCAAGGAAGGTTACTGCGATTATTACTCCACGGCTTTCGTCGTGATGGCGAGATCCGTCGGCCTTCCGGCCCGTTGGGTGAAGGGATACGCCTCCGGCTACGATCCCGCGCTGGTGGAGCGGGGACGCTTCGCCGGCGAACTGATCAACCCGGACGGCGCTGGCACGTTTACGGTACGCAACGCCGACGCGCACTCCTGGGCGGAAGTATACTTCGAAGGGTACGGATGGATTCCGTTCGAACCAACGTCCGGCTTTACCGTGCCGCGGCCGATTGCGGCGGATACGGCTGCAGTCGACTTGCAGCAGCCGGAAGCTTCGGACACACCGGCTGCCTCCGACCCGGCCGCCGGCCGAATCGCCTGGTGGATGCCCGCTCTCGGTGCGGCGGGGTTCCTGTTCGCAGCCGCATTTTGGATTTTGCGCAAACGCCGGGTGAAAGCGTCCGCGATCTGGAAGCGAATCCGTCATGCCGGATCGACACCGAACCAGCGGATCGTCCGGGAAATGGAGAAGCTGCTGCGATTCATGAATCGCCGGGGGATGCGGAGAGAAGACCACGAAACGATGCGCGAGACGTTCAAAAAATGGGGCGACAAGTTTTCATCGCTGCGGCCGGAATTTGAAGGCATCGTGAACCGGTTCGAGAAAGCCCGCTACGGGCGCCATGGCGGTGCCGAATTGGATGCGAGAGAGTTCGCCGAAGCGGCCGCCAAAATTCGAAAATCGTTCTGATCGGAAAACGGGAAAGTCCGGAGGCGGACTTTCCCGTTTTTTTTGCACGCCCCGATGGGGTATGGTATATTTTGTTCAAGTATGAAAGCCTACGACAGGAGATTTGCGGATGTTTCAACGATTGCTGCCCGATCAAATCGTGCACACCGTTTTCGATATTGATTTGGATGCTTTGCAAGCCCGCGGGGTCCGGGGCATCATTACCGATTTGGACAACACCCTGGTCAGCGCGAAAACGCCGCTTGCGACCCCGGAACTGGTGACGTGGCTGGAACGGGTCAGAACGATCGGATTTAAAGTCGTTATTCTTTCCAACAATAATTCAACCCGCGTTGCCAAATTTGCCGAACCGCTGGACATCCCGTTCGTGCCCGCGGCGCGCAAGCCTTCCAGTATCGCGTTTCGCAAAGCGCTGGACAAGCTGGAGCTGGTGCCCGAGCAGGCCGTGGTGGTCGGCGATCAAATGCTGACCGACGTGCTGGGCGGCCGCAGGATGGGCTTGCATACGATTTTGGTGACGCCGATTGCGCCGGCGGAAGAAGGATGGACGACGCGGATCAACCGGCTGATCGAGAAAATCGCATTGAAACGGCTTCGCCGCAAAGGTCTATGGCCGCAGCAAGGGGGAACGCGCAAATGACGGCATCATCCGCCAAGTTCCGCTGTGCCGGTTGCGGAATCCAGCTGCAGCACGAGCACCGCGAATCGCCGGGCTATGTGCCGGCAAATGCCATGGAGCGGGAACCCGCGATTTGCCAACGGTGTTTCCGGATCAAGCATTATAATGAAGCCTCCTCTGTCACGGTGGATCAGGACGAATTTCTCCGCCTGCTCGGAGGGATCGCTTCCACCGACAGTCTCGTCGTGCACATCGTCGATCTTTTCGACTTTCAGGGCAGTCTCATCTCCGGCTTACAGCGGTTCGTGGGGCACAACCCGGTATTGCTCGCGGTGAACAAAATCGACCTGCTTCCCCTCGTCACCAACTGGAACCGAATCCGCAACTGGGTGCAAAAGCAGGCGCGCGAGAACGGGCTGAGAGTCGTCGACGTCGTGCTGTGCAGCGCCAAGCGCGGGATCGGGTTCGACCGGGTGGTGGAAGCGGTGTCCCAGCTGCGCGGCGACCGCGACGTTTATGTCGTGGGAGCGACGAACGTCGGGAAGAGCACGCTGATCAACCGGTTGATCAAGGATTACAGCGATTTGGAACGGGAGCTTACCGTTTCCCGGTACCCGGGTACGACGCTGGACGCCGTCCACATTCCGCTGGAAGACGGGAAACATATCGTCGATACGCCCGGCATCGTTTACGAGTCGCGGCTCACGGAACTGATCCCGCGCCGCGATCTCGCATCCGTATTGCCGGACAAGCCGCTCAAGCCGCTCACGTATCAGCTGAACGAGAAGCAAACTTTGTTTTTCGGCGCCATGGCTCGATTCGATTTTGTCGAAGGGGAAAGACAGTCGTTCACCGCGTATTTGTCCTCCGCTGTCCCGGTGCACCGGACGAAGCTGGAGCGTGCGGATGAGCTCTACGCCGAGCATAAGGGGAAAATGCTGGCTCCGCCGGATGAAGAGGGACTGGCGGAGCTGCCTGCATGGACGAGACATCGTCTGCGCATTCCCCGAGGCGCCCAGCAGGATATTTTCGTGTCCGGCTTGGGCTGGCTGAAAGCGAACTCCGAAGCGGGAGCGCTTGTCGATGTGTGGGCTCCGAAAGGCGTGAAAGTGTTGCTTCGCGAGTCTTTGATTTGATAAAATGTGCCGTCCGCGGTCTGCGGCAAACCGGGAGAGGGGAACAGTTGCGGCATGGACAGCCACACGGTGTTGTACGGAGTCATCGGGGATCCGGTCCGGCATTCCAAATCGCCGACTATGCTGAACCGGGCTTTTCGGGAATCCGGCGTGAACGGAATTTACGCCGCTTTCCATGTGAAGCCGGAGCAGCTGCAGGAGGCGATCGCGGGCATTCGCGCACTCGGTTTCCGGGGATTGAACGTTACGATTCCCCACAAGGTGGACGTCATGGCCTGCCTGGACGAAATCGACGAGGCTGCCCGGTCGATCGGAGCGGTCAACACGATCGTCCATGATAACGGCCGGCTGATCGGACGCAATACCGACGGGATCGGTTATGTCCGCTCGCTTAAGGAAGAGGCGGAGCCCGACCTGGCGGGCAAGAAGATTGTGGTGCTCGGAGCCGGTGGAGCGGCCCGGGGTATTGTATGGGCGTTAAACCGCGAAGAGCCGTCGGCAATCTGGCTGGCGAACAGGACCTGGGATAAAGCCAAGGAGCTGGCTGGAAGCTTCGACGGCGGTCCGGCCTCCCGTGTGTCGGCTCTTCCGTGGGAACAGGTTCGCGATGCTTGCGCGGAAGCGGACATCGTCGTCAACACGACGTCAGTCGGAATGTCCCCGCATATAGCCGATACGCCGATCGATCCTTCCTGGCTCAAGCCGGGCGCCGTCGCCAGCGATCTGATCTATAATCCGCTTACGACTGCATTTTTGCGTCAGGCGCAAGAACGGGGATGCCGGATTCACGGCGGGCTCGGCATGTTTGTTTACCAAGGCGCATACGCCTTTGAATATTGGACCGGTCTTCCGGCGCCTGTCGCGGCCATGCGGGAAGAAGTGCTGACCTCATTTACAGGAAAGTAGGAAAATCATGATGCTGACCGGAAAACAAAAACGTTACCTGCGTTCGCTCGCCCATCATCTCGATCCGATTTTTCAAGTCGGCAAAGGCGGCGTGAACGACCATCTCATCCGCCACATCGAAGAGGCGATTGAGACGCGTGAATTGATCAAAGTTTCCGTGCTGAACAACTCGCTGGAAGACGCCAGGGAGATCGCGCCTGAGCTCGCGGAGCGTTCGGGCTCCGAACTCGTGCAGGTCATCGGCAAAACGATCGTTTTGTATAAGGAATCGAAGGACCATAAAAGCATCGAGCTTCCGTGACACGGAACAGGAGGTCGGAATCCTATGCGGCGCACCGGTTTGATGGGAGGCACTTTTGATCCGATTCATTTCGGCCATCTAATTGCGGCCGAAGCGGCCCGGGATGCAGCCGGTTTGGAGGAAGTGTGGTTCATTCCGACTTTCGTTCCGCCGCATAAAGGTGAGCCGGGTACCGATGCGGAGACGAGATGCCGGATGCTGGAAGCCGCTTTGTCCGACTCCCCGCATTTCCGGGTAGAGCGCATCGAGCTGACCCGGCAGGGCGTGTCGTATACGATCGATACGGTGACCGCCTTGCGGGAACGGCATCCCGATCGCAGCTTTTATTGGATTGTGGGCTCGGATATGGTGATGGATTTGCCCAATTGGCGAAGACCGGAAGAGGTGGCCGAACAAGTGACTTTCATCGGCCTGGAACGGCCGGGCCAGTCGATCGAGGATCGCGATTTGCCCGACTATATCCGCCGCAAATTGGTCCGCGCTTCGATGCCGCTCATCGGCATATCCTCCACCGAAATCCGCCGGCGGCTGAGGGAACGGCGATCCGTCCGTTTCATGGTGCCGGACTCGGTGTACGAGTTTATACGGAGGAATCATCTCTATGAATCTTGAGGCTTTAAGAGAAGCGACGCGCGCGCAAATGCCTGAAAAAAGATGGACCCATACGCTGGGCGTGGTGGATACCGCTTTGGAGCTGACAAGCCGTTTCGGAGGCGATCCGGCCAAGGCGGAGCTGGCGGCGCTCCTGCACGACTACGCCAAAGCGTGGCCGATTTTGCGGCAAGAACAAGTCATCCGGGAGCAGGGGCTGCCGAAAGAGCTTCTCGACTACGGCAAGGAACTGTGGCACGCGCATGTCGGGGCATGGGTAGTTCGGCACGAGCACGGCATCGAGGACGAAGAAGTGCTGAACGCGATCCGTTACCACACATCCGGCCGGGAAAACATGACGCATCTCGAAAAAATCGTTTGTTTGGCGGATTATATCGAGCCGGGAAGAGACTATCCGGGTGTGCATAAGATCCGGCAACTGGCGGAGCATAATTTGGACGAGGCGCTTACGGCGGGATTGGATTCCACCATCGGCCTGCTGCTGGAGCGCGGGGAGTGTATTTTTCCGCTCACCGTACTGGCACGGAACGATCTGATCCGCCGTCGGAAACAAAAAGAATAACAGGGAGGCTGAGGCATGGCGGGAAAAACGGAGCAATTGCTCAAGGCGGTCATCGACGGAGCGGAGGACAAAAAAGCGAACGACGTCGTGGCGCTGAATCTGCAGGGCATTTCGCTTGTTGCGGACTATTTTGTCATTTGTCACGGGAACTCGGACACACAAGTATTAGCCATCGCGACTGAAATCCGCAAACGCGCCGAGGAAATGGGGATCCGCGTACGTCTCGAGGGAGTGGATACGGCACGCTGGGTGCTTGTCGATATGGGCGACGTCGTGGCGCATGTGTTTCACCGGGATGAGCGGGAGTACTATCATTTGGAGCGCCTCTGGTCGGATGCCAAGGCTGTGGAAAGCGTATGATTTTGGAAGCGGGAACGACCGTTACCCTTCGGGTGCGCCGGGAGACGCCGCCTTACGGCTGGTTCGTGGGGGTCGGCGAAGACGGCGGTCCGGATATTTTACTTCCTTATGGCGAAGCTGTCGTCCGCCGTCCCCAGCCGGGAGACGAGGCGGACTTGTTCCTGTTTCACGACGATAAAGGCCGTCTGACCGCCACACAGCGCGCGCCGCTGATCCGGCTGGGCGAGATGGCGCGGCTCGCCGTGGCGGATTTTCATCCGCGGTTCGGCTATTTTCTCGAGATGGGCATAGGACGTCAGCTTTTGCTGCCGCTTAAGCAGCTGCCCGAAGAGCGCCGGAACGTATGGCCGCAGACCGGGGACGAGCTGCATGTCGTCATGAAGCACGACAAGGAAGGCCGGATGCTCGCCCGTCTGGCGAAAATCGAAGATTTCGAGCAAGTCGTCTTCCGCGCGCCGGGCAGCTGGAAGGGTGAGTGGAAGGAAGCTTGGGTCACCGACGTTTTTCGGGATGGCGTGTTTGTGTTGGTCGAAGGCGGCGTGCTCGGTTACGGCGCTCTGGGCTTTGTTCATGAGTCGGCGATGAGCCGCCCGCTGCGCATCGGAGAGAAATTCAGCGCGCGTGTTACGCAAATCCGTGAAGACGGGCGCGTAACGCTGAGCATGCGACAGCCTAAGGAGACCGGGCGCATGGAAGACGCCGACCGAATCTTGGCTTTCCTGCGCGAACGGCCGGGCGGCGGCATGCCGTATTCGGACGAAACGCCGGCCGACATTATCCAGAAGCGCTTCGGTCTCAGCAAATCTGCCTTCAAACGCGCCCTCGGCAAGCTGATGAAGGATGGTCTGGTGACACAAAAAGCAAGCTGGACTTATTTGGAAGAGGCATCCGGCACCGACACGGCCGAAAAAGCCGGGGAAACGTCACGCAACTGATCCTCGAACGACTGCAAAGACATACGAAAAAGGGGGGGTCACCTTGCGTTCCTACCGAGAATTTGCATCTGTATACGACCGGTTGATGGAGGACATGCCGTATTCGGATTGGATGTACTTCGCCCGGGAATGTTTTGACAAATACGGCATCCCCGAATCGGTCGTCGACCTCGGCTGCGGTACGGGCAACATCTCCATTCCGCTGGCCAAATCCGGCTTTCAGGTATTCGGCATCGACCTGTCGGCCGAGATGCTGGCTGTTGCGCGCAGCAAATGGGACGATCCGGCGCCCGGCCGCGGTGTGCGGGGGGAGCGAGGCTCCATCCGCTGGCTTCAGCAGGATATGCGGGATTGGGACTTGCCGCATCCGGTCGACGCGGTGATCAGCTTCTGCGATTGCCTCAACTATTTGACCGTGAAAGAGGACATCGTGCGGACCTTCAAGCAGACTTACGCCGGCTTGAAACCCGGCGGCTTGTTCGTGTTCGACGTTCACGCGCCGCGCCAGCTCGAAAGGTACGCGGAAGAGCAGCCTTTCGTTTACGATGAAAAGGATGTTGCGTACTTGTGGACTTCGGATTACGATCCCGTCGGCCGGGTGATTCGGCACGATTTGACTTTTTTTGTTCGCGACGAGTCTTCTCCGCCTTTTTCCGGCTTATACCGCAGGTTCGAAGAATCACATGCCCAGCGTGCTTACGATCCGGACTGGCTCGCCGCTCAACTCGCCGCTGCCGGGTTCGAGCTGCTGGACCGCTGCGCCGATTTCGAATGGCAGCCTCCGAACGATAACTCCGAGCGTCTCTTCTTCGTCGCGAGAAAACCGCGAGGCTGAGATACAGTGATAAGGCCGACGGTAGTACGTTTCAGCATGCGCACGCTTGACATCTTTTGCATGCAGTGGCTATAATCATGGCATATCTTTCAGGCTGTGAAGAGGAACAGTAGTCGAAGGGTGTCCCCCAGAGAGCCGGCGGACGGTGCAAGCCGGCGGACGACCGCGACGAACTCGCCTTGGAGCTTCTGCACGAAACGGGCCATGCAATCGGCCCGCCAATTGCGGCGTTTCCCCCACGTTACGGGGCAGAGTGGACGGGATCCCAAGAAGGGGACCGTCAACTAGGGTGGTACCGCGGGAATCGAATCCTCCCGTCCCTAGCGTCGACGCTGGGGGCGGGAGGTTTTTATTTTTCACTGGCAAAGGAGTTTTCGGCATGAGCCACGACCACAACCAACAAGGCTATAATCCCCAAGCCATTGAACCAAAATGGCAGAAGTACTGGGATGAGCACCAAACGTTCCGCACGACGGAAGAACCGGGCAAACCGAAGTTTTACGCGCTTGACATGTTCCCGTATCCTTCGGGTGCGGGTCTTCATGTCGGCCACCCGGAAGGCTATACGGCCACTGACATCGTGAGCCGGTACAAGCGGATGAAGGGCTTTAACGTGCTTCATCCGATGGGCTGGGACGCTTTCGGCCTCCCGGCGGAGCAATATGCGCTGCAATCCGGCCGGCATCCCCGGGATATTACGATTGAGAACATCAACAATTTCCGCCGGCAGATCAAATCGCTCGGTTTCTCGTACGACTGGGACCGTGAGTTCAGCACGACAAATCCGGATTATTACAAATGGACGCAGTGGATTTTTATCCAGTTGTATAAGAGAGGTTTGGCCTATGTGGCCGAGGTGCCGGTGAACTGGTGTCCGGCTCTCGGCACGGTCTTGGCGAACGAGGAAGTGATCGACGGTAAGAGCGAGCGCGGCGGCCATCCGGTCATCCGCAAGCCGATGCGGCAATGGATGCTCAAAATCACCGAGTATGCCGATCGACTGCTGGACGATTTGGAAGAGCTGGATTGGTCGGAGAGCATTAAGGACATGCAGCGCAACTGGATCGGCAAGTCGACCGGCGCGGAAGTGACTTTCGCCATCGAGGGCCATAACGCCGCGCTCACCGTGTTTACGACCCGGCCGGACACCTTGTTCGGTGCGACATATTGCGTACTCGCTCCGGAACATGAACTGGTCAAGACCATTGCATCAATGGAGCAGAAGTCCGCAGTCGAAGCCTATATCGACCAAGCCGCCCGCAAGAGCGATCTGGAACGGACGGATTTGGCGAAAGATAAAACCGGCGTATTCACGGGTGCGTATGCGGTGAATCCGGTCAACGGCGCGAAATTGCCGATTTGGATTGCGGATTACGTGTTGGCCGGTTATGGCACGGGTGCCATCATGGCGGTGCCGGGTCATGACGAACGCGATTGGGAATTTGCCAAAAAGTACGGGCTGCCGATCGTGGAAGTCGTTGCCGGCGGCAATGTCGACGAGGCGGCGTTCACCGGAGACGGCGAGCATGTGAATTCGGGCTTTTTGAACGGCATGTCCACCCCGGATGCGATCCGCGCGATGATCGATTGGCTGGAGGCGCAAGGCAAAGGGCAAGGCAAAGTGACGTACCGCTTGCGCGACTGGCTGTTCAGTCGTCAGCGGTATTGGGGAGAACCGATCCCGGTGCTGCATTTCGAGGACGGCACGATGGAGACGGTTCCGGAAGAAGAACTGCCGCTGCTGCTTCCCGATGTCGATGCGATCGAGCCTTCCGGCACGGGAGAGTCTCCGCTGGCTAACGTGGAAGACTGGCTGTACGTGACCGATCCGAAGAGCGGCCGCAAGGCGCGCCGAGAGACGAACACAATGCCGCAGTGGGCGGGCAGCTGCTGGTACTACTTGCGGTTCATCGATCCGCACAACGAGAAAGAAATTTGCTCACCGGAGAAACAACGAGAATGGCTGCCGGTCGATCTGTATATCGGCGGAGCCGAGCATGCGGTGCTTCATTTGCTGTACGCCCGCTTCTGGCACAAGGTGCTCTACGATATCGGCGTTGTGTCCACCAAAGAGCCGTTCCATAAGCTGGTGAACCAGGGCATGATCTTGGGCATGAACAACGAAAAAATGTCCAAATCCCGCGGCAACGTCATCAATCCGGATGACATCGTTCATGAATTCGGCGCGGATACGCTGCGGGTGTACGAGATGTTCATGGGACCGCTGGAAGCCACCAAACCGTGGAATACGAACGGCGTGGAAGGCGTATACCGGTTCCTCGCCCGGGTATGGAGGTTGTTCGTCGATGACAGCGGCAAGCTGAACGCACGGATTCAGGACGCGGAAGGCGAAGAGTCTTTCCGCCGGACGTGGCACAAAACGGTCAAGAAGCTGACTGAGGATTATGAGGGCTTGCGGTTTAACACGGCGATCAGCCAGCTCATGATTTTCGTCAACGACGCTTATAAAGCCGAAGTGCTGCCGAAGAAAGCGATGGAGAACTTCGTCCAAATGCTTTCTCCGATCGCTCCCCATATCGCGGAAGAATTGTGGGAACGTCTCGGCCATACCGGGTCGATCTCCTACGAACCGTGGCCGGTTTACGATCCGGCGCTCACGGTTGACGCGGAAGTCGAAATCGCCGTGCAGGTGAACGGCAAGATCGCCGACCGCGTGAACGTGCCGTCCGATCTGGACGAAGCGGGTATGCAAGAAACCGCGCTGGCGCTGGACAAAGTGAAGGCGCTGATCGAAGGAAAAACGATCCGCAAAGTTATTGCGGTAAAAGGCAAGCTCGTCAACATTGTGGCGAACTAACCGAGAAAAGGGCGGCCTCTCAGACATCGTCTGAGATCCGCCCTTTCTTTTGTTTAGCAGGTATTCGGGGGCTCCCCCTTACTAACTCCCCAAAAAGTGACGACAGCCTTCGAAGTTGATTCCGATTACTTTTTGGGGACCCCGGTCAGGAAGCTCGTCACTTTTGGGGGATTGAGTTATGGGGGCCCCACTAACCATTTTCATGGCGAATCAGTGCCTTCCGGTCCGAAGAGCGAGTTGTTCACACGTTCGATATCGTCCGCGAATTTCTCGTGGGTGACGTTCAGCACTTTCTGAAAGGCGTCGGCCGTCTCACCGCGCAGCACTTCGAGCGCAGCGGCGGTAATGCCGCCCGGTACGGTCACTTTGGTTTGAAGCTCCTCAGTAGACAAACCGTGTTCCGTGAGCAGCCGCGCGGTGCCGAGAAGCATCTCGGAAGCCAGCGCGTCCGCCTTGGCACGGTCCATGCCGGCGGTCTGTACCGCGGCATCTACAAATTGACCGATCAGGTACGCGAAAAAAGCCGGACCGCAGCTGGACAAATCGGAAGCGGCGCGAACATCCTCCTCTTGGATTTCCACGGGCCGGCTGATGGAAGAGAAAAGTTGCATCAGCCGGGATTTATCCTCAGAAGCCAGACGGCTTCCCCACATACATAACGAAGCTCCAGCACCGGCCGCGTTCACGACGCTCGGAATCATTTTGGCGATTTTACACGGAAGGAGTTTCTCCAGTTGATCCAACATCACCGGACTGGTAATGGAGATGACGATTTGCCGTGCCTTCAGCTCCGGGGTAATCTCCGTCAAAACCGCGCGATAATCGGATGGTTTGACGCACAAAAACAGCAGATCGGCATCCTTCGCCGCTTCTGCATTGGAGGCCGCATGCTGTAACCCGGGAAACCGCTGCGCCAACTTCGCTACCTTGGAGGAAGTTCGGGATGATACCGCGATGTGTTCGGGAAGCATGGAGCCGGCTTGAATGAAAGCTTCGATCAATAAGCTTCCCATGCTGCCGGCCCCGATGAAGCCGATTTTCATCCTCCGTACCTCCTAACCATAGTTCGCTTCCTCCATTGTATGAATTTCGAAAACGAGACATGACGGCTTTCAACCAATGAATAGAAAAAGGAGAGAGGTGCGATGTCCTATCCCGTGAACGGGAGCAAGCGAAGCTTTACGCCGACACGGATGGCCGCATGTGGAATTCTTGCCGCCGGCGGCATCCTGCTGACGTATTCGTTCGCTCAATCGTCTGACGAAGCCATTCCGGGTTGGCAGCCGGTAGATGTGTCTTTGCAGTCTGAACTGCCGACACAGGCTCCGCTTCACCCGCAGAAGGACGCTTCTCCGCCTGAGTCCGTTCCCGCTGCTCCGGCTCCAGCCACAGATTCCTCAAAAGCCGCTGCTCCGGCTCCAGCCACAGATTCCTCCGCGCCGCAAGCGCTGGATCTGAACGCTGCGACTGCTGCAGATCTGGATCGTCTGCCCGGCATTGGACCCGCCAAAGCGAAATTGATCCTGGCTTATCGGGAGTCTCATCACGGATTCGGTTCGGTGGAAGAGTTGCTCCAGGTGAAAGGGATCGGCCCCAAGCTGCTCGATAAAATCCGTCCGCACCTGATCGTGCGCAAAACAGGAAACGCGCCGTAAAGGCCGCAGTATTTACAACCGTGCGAAATATGCGAAAATAGAATCAACTCATTCACCGGAGGTTTTGCACATGCCGTCATCCTCGCGTAAAGACTGGGACACCTATTTTATGGACATCGCCTTCATGGTCTCGACCCGTTCCCGTTGCCCGCGGAGGCATGTTGGTTCGGTGCTGGTTCAGGGAAAGAAGTTGTTGGGCACGGCGTACAACGGCGCTCCGATGGGCGTTCCGGACTGCTCCGAGGCGGGCTGCATGGTCGTCGAAGAATACGAGCAGGTACCCGACGCTGAATCGGGAATCAGCTTGAAAAAGAAGCAGCGATGCATCCGCACGATTCACGCCGAGCAAAATTTGCTCATGTTCACAGACCGGGTTGACCGGGAAGGCTCCACCGTGTACGTCACGGACCAGCCTTGCTGGACTTGCGCGAATATGCTGGCCAACAGCGGCATCTCGGAGATCGTGTATCACCGGATCTATCCCAAAGATTACGAGAAGGTCGCCGCCCTCATGCAGCAGCGCGGCATCCGATTCCGCCGGATCGACGATTACGTCGCGCCTCCCGACACGGAAGCGCAGGTCAGCGGCTCATGACATTTTCGAACGAGGAAGCACCTCCTTCGCCTGACGGCGGAGGAGGTTTTTTTGTGCACCATTCTGCATTTATAAGTTTTACTTGGGCTGAAAAAGAAAACGGAGGAACGCCATGAATCGCAGACCGTTGGTCGCTTTTGTTTGCTGCTGGTTAACCGGCGTATCGATTCCGTCACTTTGGCAAGGGGGTACGCAATTCGTCGTCCTTGCCGCAGCTGCGCTTCTGCTTATCGCAGCACGGCTGGTCGGCCGCATCAACGGCCGCTTGGCCGCAGCTTGTGTCCTGGCGCTCTTACTTGCGTTCGGCGAAAGAATGCTGGTCGACAATGGACGCGTTTCCGATCTTAGCGCTTTATGGGAGACAGAGCAGCTGCCCATACAGGCCGATGTAACGGGCCGGTTGTCAACGGGGGCGCAAGTGGACGGGGATGTCGCCACATTTCAAATGTCGGCGTCGGGCGTCCGTTATCGGCCCTCGGGCGGGGTCCTCCCAATCAGCGAACCGATCCTTGTCCGGGTAAAGCTGAAGACGCCCGATGAACAAATCCGGGCCGCCCGGTGGAAAAGAGGCGATCTCGTCAAAGTTTCCGGCGCGCCGGAGCGACCCGCGGATGCGGGCAATTTTGGCGC
Organism: Cohnella pontilimi; assembly: GCF_005049045.1. Classification (GTDB taxonomy): domain Bacteria; phylum Bacillota; class Bacilli; order Paenibacillales; family Paenibacillaceae; genus Cohnella; species Cohnella pontilimi. The sequence goes on along the minus strand of NZ_SUPK01000002.1, from coordinate 464,590 downwards.
CTTTGATTACAAACGGTATCTCGAGCGGCAAGGCGTTTATTGGATATGGTCGGTTCAGGGGGCGGATGGTGTGATCCGCCAAGATGCCGCGGTTCCCATTCTCGTCCGGCCGCTTCGCGCGGTCGACGAACTCCGGACGACCATTGGCGGACTGACAGACCGGTTGTATCCGGGAGACGACGCCGGGTATATGAAAGGATTGGTGGCGGGCATCACGGAAGACATAGACCCCGCGCAATACGATGCGTTTTCACGGCTTGGACTTACGCATATTCTCGCGATTTCGGGACTTCATGTGGCCGTTGTGGTCTTTATCATCCTTCGGCTGGCGGCTTTGGCCGGGCTCACCCGCGAACGCGCGATCGATTTGGCATTCTCCGCGATGCCGGTCTACATGCTGCTCACCGGCGCATCCCCCTCCGCCGTCCGCGCCTGTCTGACCGCCATGATCGCGCTCGCGATGGCCCGCCGGCACCAATTGAAAGACGGGCTGCATTTGCTGGCCGCCGCCGCGCTGATCATGACGGTGTGGGACCCGCACACGGTGGAGAACGTCAGCTTCCAGCTTTCATTTGCGGTGACGGCCGGGCTGCTGCTGTTCACGCCGCTCGTGACGGGGCTGCTCAGCTTTATTCCTTCCAAAATGTTTCGCGAGACGTTGGCTGTCGGCATGACCGCGCAGATCGTCTCGTTCCCGCTATCGGCATATTATTTTCATGGCTTGCACCTGCTGTCACTGCCGGCCAATCTGGTGCTCGTTCCTTTTATCAGCTTTGTCGTCCTGCCTCTCGGCATGGCTTCGGTCGCGTTAGGAGCCGCTTGGTTTCCGCTTGGGTGGTTCCCCGCGAAATTGGCTTCCTACGCGAACATTCTGACGTTCGAGATTGTCCGTCGAATGGACGAGTGGCAGGGACTGAGAACGGTATGGCCGCAAACGGCTTGGCTTTGGGTCATCGCCGCTTTTGGCTTACTCCTCGTTTCGGCTTCGTTGCTGCGGCGGAGGGAAGCGTTCAAACAAGAACAGGAGTGGAGCAGCGCCGAGCTGGAAAAGGAGACCGTACCTCTGGGAACGTCGGCTGTCGGATCGATGCGCATGTTGTATTGGCGCCTCGCCGTCGTGCTCTTATGCTTGTTGTGGACCGGATGGCTGGTTTGGGGCTATCGTCCGGTCTGGCTTGATCGTGACGCTTACGTTCAATTTCTGGATGTGGGTCAGGGGGATGCCATCTTGATCCGTACGGGAAAAGGAAGGCATATCTTGATCGACACGGGGGGAACGGTCACCTTCCGCAAACCGGACGAAGCGTGGCGCGAGCGCCATGACCCTTACGAAGTCGGCCGCAAACTGTTGGTCCCGCTGCTGAGGCAGAGAGGAGTGCGTGAGCTCGATGCGCTCGTGCTGACGCATTTGGACAACGACCACATAGGCGGTGCGGAAGCCGTCATCCGCGGCGTTCCGGTGCGGGCGGTCATTTGGAACGGAACGCGCAAACCGGGTCAGTCGGCGGAACGATTGCTCCATCTGATTCGAGAACGAGGGATTCCTCTCTATGCGGCACGGCAGGGGATGAAATGGCAAGCCGACGCTTCATGTGAATTGGAAGTTTTGTATCCCGGCGGCAGCAGCGCTCCGCCATTGCTTGCTTCTATAGCTGAGCAAAACTTGCAGAGCGTCGTATTGATGATCAATTTATACGGCAGACGCTTTCTTTTTCCGGGCGATCTGGAGTCTTCCGGAGAAGCGGAAGTCGTGGAGGCGGCATCTCATCGCTCTACTGCCACCTCCTCGCGTACTGTAGACGTTCTGAAAGCGGCCCACCACGGCAGTAAAACGTCCACCGGCGCGCTTTGGCTGCATTATTGGAAGCCGGCCCAGGTAGTGGTGTCCGTCGGGCGCCGCAATCTGTACGGCCATCCGCATGAGACGGTCGTTGCGCGAATCCGTGATGCGGGCATTCCGATGTTCCGCACCGACCGCGACGGAGAGATCCAGTACCGGATCCGGCCGGACGGAGCCTTGCAGCGCAGGCAAAAAAGATAGCAAGACCAAATGCTCATTCCTGCCGGACAAAAGACTGTGCGCATGCCGCCATTTTTGCTAGACTGAAAGTATTGTTCCGACGGCGGAAAAGGAATTCCGACCGGAGGTGCAACCTTTCGGGAGGAAAGAACGTCTGGGGGGTTGCAGGGGAGGAGAGGATCTTCTGTGGTGGAGCCGGCGCTGATCAAAGCCGCCCAAGCAGGCGACCGGGAAGCACTCGTTTCGCTGCTCCGCGAGATCGAGCATCAAGTGTACCGCACCGCTTATTATTTGTTAAACCATGAGCAGGATGCGCTGGACGCGGCGCAGGAAGCTCTGATCCGCATTTATACGAAAATCGGTTCTTACGAGGAAAAAGCACAGTTTCGTACTTGGGTGCAGCGGATCGTCACGAACATCTGTATCGACAAGTTCCGCCGCAAACGCCCCTCGGTATCGATCGACGAGCACGAGCTCGTGTTCCAGGCGAGGGACAATGTGGAAGGAGAGGTTCTTTCCGCTTATGCGGCGGAAGAAATCCGCGAAGCGATCGGCAAGCTGCCGGAGCATCACCGAACGGTTGTCGTTCTTCGTTATTTACAGGACTTCTCCTACAACGAAATTGCCGATTCGCTCGGGCTGCCCCTGAACACGGTCAAATCGTACTTGTTCCGGGCAAGGCAGCAGTTGCAAGTTCTACTTCACGATTATCAGAAAGGTGGTGTCCGGGGATGAATTGCGAAGAGGTGATGGAGCTGATGCAGCGTCATATCGACGGGGACCTGAATGCTGAGGAAACGTCGCGCATGCTGGATCATGTCGGACATTGCCCGGATTGCGCCGCCATGCTCCAACGACTGACGAATTTGTCCCGCGGGCTTGAGCAGCTGCCTCGGGTCGTGCCGCCATACAGTCTCGTCGATGCCATTCTTCCGCAGCTTGGAGATTGGGAAACGGAAGCGGCAGGTGCGGAAGCCGCCGAGGAACAAGTCGTCACGGCACCGAGAGCACGCCGGGCCGCCAGGAAACGCAGCGAATGGATCGGGCGTTTGGCGGGGGTTGGCGCGATTGCAGCCGTCGTGCTGCTGCTGTTGATCGGCGGACCGAACTTCCTGCCCATGGGATCGGCTGACAGGAGCAAAGAAGCCGGTTCTGATCTCAACAACGATCGGATAACAACGAAAATGGCCGGCGATAACGGTTCGCCAGCCGCTTCTTCCTCCGGTGCAAACATGGGGGATAGGTCGGTGACAACGGATTCACCCGTAACTTTTGGCGCCTCGACGTCCCCTGAGGATGAGCCGTCAGCGAGTACAAAGAAAGATGTCGGCACGAATCCCGGCGATCCCACGAGCCCGCACCCGGATCGTAATGCGGCCGCGAGTCCGTCTGCCTCGGGCGATCAGACGGTAGAGCCGAGAGCTTCGGCCGACGCGCAAGAGAAGGGTCCGCATGTTCCGTCGACGAACCCTGTCACGCCTCCCCCTACGGCGATGATCATGCAGCAGCCGCCGGACGAGGAGGTGCTGTCGCCCGACGGGCAATGGAGAGCCGTGATTCTCGAAGGTTTATTTCAATTGTTCCGCACGGACGACGGTACGTTGGCGTATGAATCGCCATCGAACGGAGGCAAACGCAGCGGAATCGTGTGGAAAGAAGACAGTTCGGCCGTCACCTACACCTATGTGGACGCCGATGGGAACAAGTCCTTCCGGTACGTAGACGTATCGGAACTGAAGGAAAAGCCGGCGCCGTAAAGCCATTGTCACCTTTTACAGGCCGGGTGCGTATGTTATACCAAGAGTGTCGACGCCGTCCCGAAGGACGTCGTGACGGTCGTTCGCGCACGGTACCATGGGCCGGCCGGCGAACGTTGATATAGATGTCCGAGGACGAAGGGATCATGTCTCGCAGAAGACGTGATCTCTTTGTCGTTTCTATGATACGATAAAGGGGAACGCAAGGAGAGGCAGGAGGAACCGGAATGGAAGCGAGGCAGGTTTTTCGGGAATTGAGGGAAGGAAAAATCCGCCCGTTTTATGTGGCTTTCGGTACGGAATCTTATTTGATGAACGATTTCGCCGAGCGCCTGACGGAGCAAGTGGCTGAGCCCGAACACCGGGACATGGCGGTTGTGCGGTTCGATACGGGGGAAACTCCGCTGGACGGCATCCTGGATGAAGCGGAGACGCTTCCGTTTCTTGTGGAGCGGAAACTGATCCTCGTTCGCGACACCGTATTGTTCGCATCGGGCAAAGAATCATCCAAAATCGAACACCGGCCGGAGCGGCTCACCGCTTATATGGCGCAGCCGATGGACAGCACGGTGCTTGTTTTTATGGTACCGAACGAGAAGCTTGACGAACGCAAGAAGCTGGTGAAAACGGTCAAACAGTACGACGCGGCGGTGAATTTCGCTCCGCTTGCCGCCGATGAGCTCGTCAGCTGGCTGGCGAGAAGGGCGGAAAAGCAAGGGCGCAGGATCGATCCGGCGGCGGTCGAGGAATTACTGCGGCGGGCGGGTACCGACATGCACGTGCTCGCCTCCGAGACGGACAAGCTGTGTCTGCATGCGGGAGCGGAAGGAACAGTGACGGTGGAAGCGGTGCATGCCCTCGTGCCGGTCGCGGCTGAGCAAAACGTTTTCCGCCTTACGGAAGAACTGGCGGCGCTCCGTACCGAGAAGGTGATGACGCTGTATTACGACCTGCTGAAGCAGCGGGAGGAGCCGATCAAGCTGATGGCGCTGCTCGTCCGGCAGTTCCGCAACATGCTGTACGTGAAAGAGCTTGGCGGTCAAGGGTATTCTCCCCAGCAAATGGCCGGGCAGCTCGGACTGCATCCGTACGCGGTTAAGGTGACGGCCGATCAGGCGCGTAAATTTACCGTCGACCGGCTGGCCCGGCTGCTGTCCGAGCTTGCGGAGCTGGATTTTGCCATGAAGACGGGCCAAGTAGAAAAAACGCTGGGGCTTGAGTTATTCCTTCTCCGGACCGCTTCGGCAGGCGCCGGCTAAAACCAAAAGAGCCATCCCTTCACGGGATGGCTCTTTATTGATTCGCAAAAGGCAAGCGATTAACCTTGTGCGGACATGGCGTTCAGCTTTTTGGCCAGACGGGATTTTTTGCGGGCAGCTGCATTTTTGTGAATGAGGCCTTTGGTCACCGCTTTGTCCAATTTTTTCTGAGCCAGGACCAACGCGTCTTTCGCCGCGGTTGCGTCCGTGCCGACGACCGCTTGGTCTGCTTGTTTAACGGCCGTACGCAGTGCGGATTTCTGGGATGCGTTGCGCAGGCGGCGTTTTTCGTTTGTTTTGGTCCGTTTGATCGCGGATTTGATGTTCGGCATTCTTTTCACCTCCTGAAAAACAAGAGTATTTCTCCACACAACTTGTAACATTCTATCATGCAAGGGGGTAAATAGCAAGCTGAACTCCCCACTCCATCCGCATCCGAAAGGGGCTGACTCAAACCCGATGGATCTTGATTTGAGTAACTACAACGTAAGAACGGATCTGGCGCTGGAAGCCAGAGATTTGGCGGCTCCGGGCGGCGGGCAAATCCCCGGACTATGGTCCGAAGACGTGCAGGACGGCGGAGTTTACGTCAACCGCATGCAGATCCAAACACCGCAAGCGTCGCAGCAGATCGGCAAAATGATCGGTCATTATGTCACCCTTGATGTGCCGGGCCTTCGCAAAGGGGACGCCGATCTCCAGGATCGTGTCGCCACTGCTTTCGCGCAAGAATTTGAGGGGTTCCTCAGGCGTGTCGGCGTAAACCCGAACAGCAACGTGCTCATCGTCGGATTGGGCAACTGGAACGTGACCCCCGATGCGCTTGGCCCGATGGTGGTCGAAAATGTCGAGGTCACCCGCCAGTATTTCGAGTTGATGCCCGGTCAAGTAGACCCCGGTTACCGTCCGGTAAGCGCCGTGGCACCCGGCGTGATGGGCACAACGGGTATCGAGTCCAGCGATATCGTGGCCGGGATCGTGCAAAAATCTAGGCCCGATGTCGTGATTGCTATCGATGCTCTGGCCGCCCGGTCGCTGGAGCGGGTCAACACGACGATCCAGATCGCCGACACCGGCATTCACCCGGGATCCGGGATTGGGAACAAGCGGCGTGGACTTACCCGGGAAACGCTCGGCGTCCCTGTAATCGCGATAGGCGTTCCAACGGTGGTATACGCTTCGACGATCGTCAACGATTCGATGGATTTGGTTTTTCAACACATGAAGCAGCATACGAACAATTTCCAGCCGCTGTTCGGCGTATTCGGCGGCATGCAGGAGCAGCAGCGTTTGCAGCTGGTCAAGGAAGTATTACAGCCGCTCGGTCATGATCTCTTGGTCACGCCGAAGGAAATCGATGATTTCATGGAAGATATCGCCAACATTATCGCCAGCGGTCTGAACGCCGCCTTGCATGAAGCGGTCGACAGCAGCAACGTGGCAGCCTACACCCACTAACCGCAAGTGCAGTCGCCAAACCAGCCTTTCGTCTGTTCATCTGGCTCTTTCTGCGTAACAATTGATGAGCCTTAATATGAATAAAGGGAGACCCGGGGTGACACAGCCGCTGCGGGTCTTTTCTTGCATTTCCTATTTTTTGAACGGATCGATTTGCTCTTTTGAAAATATACATTGGACGTCGTAATCTTATAATTTTTGGATTTTAAAATTTCAACAATATCTTCTAGTTTTAGAGGTAATGGAGTAATCTTAGTTTCCCCTGTATCCCGAATGATAACTGCAAATTGGTCATTTGATTTGTTCTTTGCAATGGTAATAAAGGGACTTTTGAAATAGGGCATTGGCGCAACTTCAGCTAAATCTTTTTCTTTTAGAATCGTTTTATATCCAGACGGTGTTAAAAGGGCTTGTGCTTGCAACCATAGGTTTTGAGCCTTGGTTTCCGCAACCCAACAATGAAGTCGTGAAAATACATAAGCAGCAAATGCCAAGTGTTATTTGTATGGACTTCCTCATTATGATCACCTCGATAATCGCCACCTTTGAGTTAGACTTACCTCTTAAACGATCCAGCTCAGCAAAATGTTTAGATTGCAATTAAAACCCCGTTAATTCTATAAATCTTTCAACCAGGATGGTCTATCAGCTGCCTCTCTCTCATATGATTCATTACCTGTACAAACAGAGATTGGTCCCTGCAGGGACTTGGCAGGAGGATGAATCATGAAGCGTATCGTCGTGTCAGTCCATTGGCCGCAGCTGCGGTCGAGATGGCGCAAAGTTCTCGTCACCGGCCGTGCCTATGTTGTCCTAAGCTTCTGTTCCATGGCGGTGTTCGTGCTGCTGGGATTGGCCGGTATGCTGCAAAATGCGGCATCCGCCTCGCCGGTTCAATCAATGAAAGGGTTCGCGTCCTCCGTTTCGGGCTCCTTCTTCCGGTCTCTGCTCGGTATGGAGCTGCCGCATATGCAATCGGATCCGAAAGTTTCCCCGCTGCAGGCGGACCGGGTGGCCGGTTTTCTGCTCCGTTTTCTCACCGAACTGAATCCGAACGATCCGAAAAGTTTGCTGGCCCGCGAAATGCCCGGCATGAGCGCCGATAAATCGGTGCTGCTGCGGCAAGGCTCCGGCGGAGCCGACGAGGCGCCGGTCGATCACAGTCCATGGGAAGACGACGTCACAGCACCAGCCGATTCCAACTCGCCGGTTCCCGGCACACCGGCCGCGCCGGAAGACCGAAGATACTCGGAACAGGGTGAACCCGCCGAGCCGGGAACCGGCAGCGATTCTCCCGTCGAGCCCGTTCGCACAACCGGAGAAAAGAAAGTGGTGTTCATCTATCACTCTCATAATAGAGAATCTTATTTTCCCGAGCTGAAGCCGGGCGCCAAAGATGCAAGCTCCGGCTCCGTCAACGTGACGCTGGTCGGCAAAAGACTTGCGAGCCGGCTGGAAGCCAAAGGGATCGGCGCTTCTCACTCGTCCCGTGATTACCCGGTCACCGTCACGGGATTTAACTACAACTTGTCTTATAAATACTCACTCCAGACGCTCAGCCAAGCCGTGGCAGCCAATCGCAGCCTGAAGTTTTTTTTCGATATTCACCGGGATTCGCAGCGGCGCAGCAAAACAACGGCCACGATCAACGGTGTGGATTATGCGCAGGTGTATTTCATCATCGGGCACCGGAACCCCAGCTGGAAAGAAAATGAGGCATTCGCGAGCAAGATCCACGATATTTTAGAGAAGCAGTATCCGGGGTTGTCACGCGGCATTTGGGCCAAAGCGAACGGCAACGGAGAGTACAACCAGTCGATTTCGCCCGACAGCGTGCTGATCGAAATCGGCGGAGTCGACAACACGCTGAAGGAATGCTACCGGACGGCGGATGTGCTCGCGGATGTGATTGCCGATCTGTACTGGCAGAGTCAGGATGCGGTCAAAGCGGATGCCCAAACAAGCGCGTCTTGAGCGGGCACGGCATAAAAGGATAGGAGGTAGGGGTGCGGTATGCGCAGAGATTCGTTCAAGCTGCTGATCGTGGCGGGGATTGTTGCCTTTGCGGTTTTATATGGAATGGAACTGGCTTCACACGGGATCTCCACGGTCTACGGCCCGATGGATTCCCCTACGGTGGCGGAGGATCCCGCTTCGGCGGAAGAAGATTGGACGCTGCCGCCCCGCCGGACGGCCCCGGATGCATTCGGAGGCGCAGCGGCCGTGCAACCGGAAGCCCCCTATCCTTGGGGCGGTCAAGAAGAGCCCGTCATCCCCCGCAATGATCGGATACCGGTCGTGGACCGGATATCGGGCAAGACCGCGGAAGTACTCCACGGCCTGTCCAGCGGCGGCATCCGGTTTGTCGTTTCCTTGTTTGATAAAATGACGGGCTCCTGATCAAAATAAAGCCGGCCGCTTGACGACCGTGCTTTGGCTGGCATATGATGGTACTAATCCATTTCGATAGGGGAAATTTTGATGTTGGTGTCCGTTCTGATCTGATCAACTCCATATCGCTGCTTAGGGTTCATCGGAAGGCCGCGCGCGCAGCGCAGGTCGAATTTCGTGTCCTCCTGAAGCGGCTTGGAATGGCCAGAGAAGAACCGGAAGACCGCCCTGTCGTACGTTAAACGTATCGGGGAGATCCGCCGTGCTCATTCGGGCACGGCTTTTTTGCGTCTAGGCGCGAATACCCCGCCCCTTAAATCGAATTGGAGGAATACACGTTGAGAGAACATTCCCTGAAAAAATTAGAATATCCCCGTATTGTGGATACTTTGACCGGATATACGTCGACGTACGCCGGACGTAGGCTGGCGGAAGAGATCCGTCCGATGACCGACGTTGCCGTTATCACCCGAAGACTGCAGGAAACCGAGGAGGCACGCTCCTTGCTGTCCCGCGGAGGACATCCTCCGCTTCCTTTGCTTGAAGGGATGGAGACGATCATGGCGCTGCTCGGCACAGGATATGTGCTGTCCGAGCAACAATTCGGCCATCTCGCCCAATTCGCGCGCAGCTGCGGACAGCTGCGGCAATATATGGCTTCCAAGAGAGCGGATGCGCCGAATGTGGCGGGCTATGCGGCGTCGATGCACGATTTGGGCAAGCTGAAGACCGCCATCGAGGAATGTGTCGACCGCGGCAGTATCGTGGACAGCGCCAGTGCCGAGCTGCACAAAATCCGTAAAAAGCTCCGAACCGTCGAGGAACGCCTGCATAAGAGACTGGAAGGACTTTTGTCCAAACATGCGGCGATTTTGCAGGAGCGGCTGGTTAGCCAGCGCAACGGCCGCTACGTGCTGCCGGTGAAGAAGGAATTTCGGAAGCGGATTTCCGGCGTCGTATTGGACGAATCCGCCAGCGGCCAAACCGTGTTCCTTGAGCCGTCCGAGCTGGCCGAGCTGCAAATGGAGCTTTCCGGCTTAAGAGCGGAGGAGCACCGGGAGGAACTGCAAATTCTCGCGCAGCTCAGCGGGGTAGCTGAATCTTATTCACACGAGCTGTCTGTGAATGTGGAGACTGCCGCGCATTACGATTTCCTGTTCGCCAAAGCCAAATGGGCGCTCGCGATCGGTGCGACAGCCGTGGAAATGAACGACGAGGGCGTAATTCGTCTCCATCAGGCAAGGCACCCTTTCTTGCCGGGCAAGCCGGTTCCCCTCAGCTTGGAAATCGGCACAGGCTACCGGTCGCTGCTCGTCACCGGTCCGAATACCGGCGGCAAAACGGTGTCGTTGAAGACGGTCGGCATCTTGACGCTCATGGCGCAGTCCGGGCTGCTTATTCCCGCCGGGGAAGGAAGCCGGCTCGCCGTGTTTCGTTCGGTGGAGGCGGATATCGGCGACGACCAAAGCTTGGATGCATCTCTCAGCACCTTCTCCGCCCATATGCGAAATGTGATCGATATTTTGGGCGTCGCCGGTTCGGGCACTTTGGTGCTGCTGGATGAATTGGCCACCGGGACGGATCCGGGCGAAGGCGTCGGCCTGTCCATCGCCGTTCTCGAGGAGCTTTACCGCCGCGGGTGTCTGGTAATGGCCACGACCCATTTTAACGAAATCAAGGAATATGCGCGGGTGACGCCAGGTTTCCGCAACGCGCGGATGGCGTTCGATGAGGATACGCTGCAGCCGCTTTATCGCTTGGACATGGGAGAGGCGGGAAACAGCTATGCGTTCGTAATTGCCGCCAAACTGGGCATTCCTCCCGGTATCGTGGACCGCGCGCGGGTTATCGCGCACACTTTGAAGCAAGGACGGCCGACTTCGGCGGAGGGCATCCCCGCCGCTATCGCCGAGGGACAGCCGCATCCCCATGCATCACAGCCAAAAGAACAACGCAGCAGAGCGGAGCGGGAACCGGGACAGTTGCCGAATTTTGAGGTCGGAGATGTCGTGTTTATCCCTCAACTGAAAAAAACCGGCGTCATTTACCGGCTGCCCGATGAACGCGGCAATCTGATTGTCCAGGTGCAGAAGGAAAAGCTAACCCTTAATCACAAGCGTGTCCGGCCCTATATCGAACGCAAAAATTTGTATCCGGGCGAGGATTACGACATGGATATCGTCTTCGAATCGGTCGAGAACCGGAAAAAACGCAAGCTAATGAGCAAACGCCACGTCCCCGGACTGACGATCGAGAAGCCGGAAGAAGATGAAAACAATGACGATTGATGGCCTCGGACTCCCTTGATATAATGAAGTGATCGGCTCATTGACGCAAGGGACCGGGTGGAGGTACTCAAATTCATGGCAGAATCTAATGTCAAACAAAGCCATATTCGCAATTTTTGCATTATCGCGCATATCGACCACGGCAAATCGACGCTGGCCGACCGCATATTGGAATATACCGGCGCCTTGACTTCCCGCGAAATGCAGGAGCAGGTGCTCGATTCGATGGATCTCGAGAGAGAACGCGGCATCACGATCAAACTGCAGGCCGTTCGTCTGCAGTACAAGGCGGATGACGGAGAGACGTACACGCTGCATTTGATCGATACGCCCGGACACGTCGACTTTACGTACGAAGTATCGCGAAGCTTGGCGGCTTGCGAAGGCGCGCTTCTTATCGTGGACGCCGCCCAAGGCATTGAAGCGCAGACGCTGGCGAACGTCTATCTCGCCTTGGACAACAATTTGGAGATTTTACCGGTCATCAACAAGATCGATTTGCCGAGCGCGGAGCCGGAGCGCGTGAAGCAGGAGGTCGAGGACGTCATCGGGCTCGACGCCAGCGAAGCGGTGCTTGCCTCGGCGAAGAACGGGATCGGCATCAAGGAAATTCTCGAGCAGGTCGTGTCGAAAATTCCGGCTCCGCAAGGGGATCGGAACAAGCCGCTGAAGGCGCTCATTTTCGATTCCTATTATGACGCGTACAAAGGGGTCATCTGCTTCATCCGGGTGATCGACGGCACCCTCAAAGCCGGTTCGCGCATCAAATTTATGGGCACTGGCGCATCGTTCGACGTCGTGGAAGCCGGCACCTTCCGGCCGCGCGCCACAGCCGTTGACGAATTAGGCCCGGGCGATGTCGGTTATGTGACGGCTTCGATCAAGAACGTCAAAGATACACGCGTCGGAGATACGATCACCGATGCTCAAAACCCCGCGGCGGAAGCTCTCCCGGGATATCGGCGCACCAATCCGATGGTGTTCTGCGGTCTTTACCCGATCGACTCGACCGATTATAACGATTTGCGGGACGCGCTGGAGAAGCTCGAACTGAACGACGCCTCCCTGCGCTTTGAGCCGGAGACTTCCCAAGCGCTCGGCTTTGGATTCCGCTGCGGCTTCCTCGGAATGCTCCATATGGAAATCATTCAGGAACGGATTGAGCGGGAGTTCAACATTCCTTTGATCACGACGGCGCCGAGCGTTATTTACAAGGTGACGCAGACGAACGGCGAGGTGCTGGAAATTTCCAACCCGTCCGAATATCCGGAGCAGGGCAAGATCGAGCAGGTGGAGGAGCCCTACGTGAAGGCGTCGATCATCGTGCCTAACGATTACGTCGGGGCGATTATGGAGCTTTGCCAGGGCAAGCGCGGCGATTTTCTCGACATGCAGTATTTGGACGCCAACCGCGTCACGCTGAAATACGAAATTCCGCTGGCGGAAATCGTCTACGACTTTTTCGATCAGCTCAAGTCCAGCACGAAGGGCTACGCGTCTTTCGACTATGAGTTGACCGGTTACAAGGTTTCCAATCTGGTCAAAATGGACATTTTGCTTAACGCCGAGAAGGTGGACGCGCTGTCGTTCATTGTTCACCGCGACCGGGCATATAACCGGGGACGGGTCATTTGCGAGAAGCTCAAAGATTTGATCCCGCGCCAAATGTTCGAGGTGCCAATCCAGGCGGCCGTCGGGCAGAAGGTCATCAGCCGGGAAACGATCAAGGCGATGCGCAAAAACGTGCTGGCCAAATGTTACGGCGGCGACATTACGCGGAAGCGCAAGCTGCTGGAGAAACAAAAAGAAGGCAAAAAACGCATGAAGCAGGTCGGCAACGTGGAAGTGCCGCAAGAGGCGTTCATGGCCGTTCTGAAACTCGATAACGATTGACGGAGGCGGGCTTCGGCCCGTTTTCTCTCTTATTCGGATAGATCAGGAGGTGTGACGAATGGATACGAAAACACCGTCCGTCGCGGTTCCACCCGTTCATACGTGGACCCCGAGGGCGCTTTATCTTCATATTCCTTTTTGCACGAACAAATGCTTCTACTGCGATTTTAACTCCTATGTGGCGGAAGGGCAGCCGATCGATGCCTATCTCGACGCGATCGAGCGGGAGATGGCGCAAACGGCGGAGCTGCTCCCGCCGGAGCGGATCGAGACCGTTTTCGTCGGCGGGGGTACGCCCACCGTGCTGACTCCGGCGCAGTTGAGGCGATTTTTGGCGGATGTGCGCAAACATTTTCCGCTTGCTCCCGGCGTCGAATTCACGATGGAAGCGAACCCGGGTACGACCGATCCGGCAAAACTGGCAGCGATGCTGGATGGCGGCGTGAACCGAATCAGCTTCGGCGCGCAATCGTTCGACAACGAACTGTTGAAAGTGATCGGCCGTATTCACGAGGCGGACGATGTGGTGAAAAGCATCGCCAATGCGAAGGCTGCGGGATTTAAGAATTTGTCCATTGATCTCATGTTCGGGCTTCCCAATCAAAAGCTCCGGCATCTCGAGGACAGCGTGTCCCGGGCGCTGGAGCTTGATCTTCCGCATTATTCGCTTTACAGCCTGAAAGTGGAAGAGAACACGTTGTTCCATCGCCTCTATGAGCGCGGAGAGCTTCCCCTTCCGGAAGAGGAAGAGGAGCTGGCGATGTACCGTCATCTGATGGAACGTCTCGGAGGCGCCGGTTACCGCCATTACGAAATCAGCAATTTCGCACGACCCGGATTCGAGAGCCGTCATAACACGACCTACTGGCGCAATGAGCCGTATTACGGCATCGGGGCGGGTGCGCACGGTTACGCGCACGGCCGGCGGCATATCAATATCAAAGGCGTTCAGCCGTACATCGATGCGGCCCGCAAAGGGCTGCCGAGGCTGGAAAGTCACGACGTGGACGCGCATGAGGCGATGGAAGACTTCATGATGGTGGGCCTGCGGCTGCTGGAAGGCGTGAAAGCTTCCGATTTCCAGTCGCAGTTCGGGCGGCATGAGTCTCTGGAAGGCAGGTTCGGCGCCACTTTGGAAAGGCTGCTGTCGCAAGGGCTGCTGGAGCGGGCGCTTGTGGAGAACAAGACGGGCTACCGGTTGACGCCGCAAGGCGTTTTTCTCGGCAACGAAGTGTTCGGCGCGTTTGTGTGACTACACCAAGAAGTATAGCGCCACAACGGCCACGGACCCGTGAAACAGCACTTCGAGCCAGTTTTTTCGAGGCAAATGGGTTTGTACGAGGACGTAAAACGAACGGACGATAATGACGATCAGCGCGATCTGAAAAAGGAGCAGCGGCATGTGATCCCCCTCCTTACAGATAGATTCCTAATATTTATGTGAATCAGGCACAAATCATACTGCAGCAAAAACCGCCGGTCCCTTGGGCCGGCGGTTTTGGTGAGGAGCGGGTGCGTGTTTTGCGGCAAGCGGTGGATTACACGGTCGGGCGCAGCCTCGCTAGCAGGCTCGTGCCACCGCCCGCCTGCAAAGCAATAAAATTGCTTTACAGCACGGTTCTCGTCCGATCGTCGGCCTGCAAAGCAAATAAATTGCTTTACAGCACGGTCCTCGTCCAATCTTCGGCCTGCTAAGCGATAAAATAGCTTTACAGCACGATTCGTCCAATCGCACCTTCGCACGAAGCAAATAAGCCTGCGCGACAGTCTTATTTGCCGAACTGCTCGTTCATGCGCTCGTTAAAGCCCACGGATCCGCCCTTGGGGATGCTCAGCGTGCGCCAATCGGCGGATTTGCGAGCTTTGGCGACATAGACCAACTGGCCGGTGTGGTAAGCATAGTGCGAGATTTGGCGATGGATCGCCTGAAGCACGGTGTGGGGCTGTCCTCGGATGGTCACTTCGCGCATCAAGTCTTCCGGAGCCAGCGGTTCCAACGCGCCGAACACGACGCTCCATCCGTTTTCCCAAAGCGCTCGCAGCGCTTCCAGGTCCGCTACATCGTCCACAAATTCATGATCGCGGTTCCGGTACGGCTTCTCCCCGTCCGAGTTCAGGAAATCGGTCCAGCGGGAAATCATGTTTCCGGCCAAATGTTTGACGATAACGGAGGCACTGTTGCTTTCCGAATCCGGAGCCCAGCCGATGCTTTCGTCGTCCAGTTGGGCAAGCGCGCCGTCGCCTAACTTCTTCATTGCGCGAAAATCGTACAGTACCGTTTCAAGCGTATGACGGGCCAAATTTTCATATAGATCGTAACTCATCGGGAACACTCTCCTCTTTTCCCTCATCATAACCGTCTTAGCCCTCTGTTGTCCGAATCATTTTTTTACTCGGCCCGATAAACAAAAAAGAGAAAGAATGTACAATTCACACTTGAGGATTCATTCATCATAATGTATATTTATACACATCAACCTGAGGGAAAGCCGGAGAGAAGGGATCCCGTGAATACGACCATCGCCTGCCGGAAGGCACAACTTTCGGATGTAGAAGCTCTTTACACGCTAATTCAAGGGTACGCGGAGAAGGGCATTATGCTTCCCCGCTCCAGAGAAGCACTGCAGCGGCATATTGAATCGTTCATCGTCGCGGAGGAAGACGGAAGGCTGATCGGCTGCGGCTCCTTGTTCCGGCTCGGTGCCGATTTGGTGGAAATCCGCTCGCTCGGCATGGCGGAAGGCTACAAAGGCAAAGGCCTCGGAAGCCGGATTGTCGACGCATTGATCGAGGAAGCCAGGAATATGGGCGTGCCAAAAGTGATGGCATTGACGTATGCCGTCGATTTTTTCAACAAAAACGGATTCGAGGTGGTCGATAAAGAAATTTTTCCGGAAAAAGTGTGGACGGATTGCGTGCATTGCGCGAAACAAAATTGCTGCGACGAAATCGCCGTCCTCAAGACGCTCGCCTGACCGCCGGGGTGTACGCCCAGGCGGTTTTTTCATGCCCGCGGACCGTCCGGATCGTCCTTGACAAGGACCGGAACGGTTTGGTATTTTTGTAATAGTCATTAGCACTCTTCTCAATTGAGTGCTAACGAGGCGAATAAGCAGCAGCAAGGAGGGAAGCCCAGGATGTTAAGCGAGCGCCAAAAAATGATTTTGACCGCGATTGTAGATGATTACATTCGTTCCGCAGAACCTGTCGGATCGCGCAGCATCTCGAAGCGGGCAGATGTGTCGTTCAGCCCGGCCACCATACGCAACGAGATGGCGGATCTGGAGGAGCTCGGCTATCTCGAACAGCCGCACACTTCCGCGGGACGGGTTCCTTCTAATAAAGGGTACAGATACTATGTGGATCACCTGGTCACCCCGGGCGGCGTTCAAGAAGAAGACGTCCGGAGAATCCGGTCTTTTTTCGCGGAAAAAATGACCCATTGGGAAGACGTGATCGGGCATGCATCGACGATCTTGTCTCAGCTGACGAATTATACGTCGATCGTGCTTGGCCCCGAGATGTTCACCACTTCGCTGAAGCACTTCCAGCTCGTGCAGCTCAACGAACACTCTGCGGTCGCGATCATCGTGACCAACACCGGTCATGTGGAACATCGCCCGGTTACGATCCCGGAAGGAATCGAAATCCACGATCTTGAAAAAATGGTGCGCATGCTGAACGATAAGTTGATCGGCGTACCGTTCATCCGCGTCAAAAGCGTGCTCCACAGCGAAATCGCCAGCGAGCTGGCGCGTTACGTCGACCGCTGCGAGGAGATTTTGAACGTACTCGAGCAATCGCTCGCCGATCAGAAAGATCCCCGCGTGTACTTGAGCGGTGCGGCCAACATGCTGTCGCAGCCCGAGTTCAAGGATGTGGACAAAGCAAAGAATATCCTCGATGTGCTCGAAGAAACGACGAAGCTTTCGCAGCTGTTCTCTTCGGCGCCAGGGGGCATTCAAGTCAAGATCGGTACGGAAAATACGATGGAAGCGATCAATCAGTGCAGCTTGATCACCGCGACCTACACGCTGGATGGACAATCGCTCGGCACGATCGGCATTCTCGGGCCAACACGCATGGAATACGGGAAAGTGATCAGCCTTCTCGATTATTTGTCCCAAGACATCGCGGTTCTGATGTCCCGCTGGTACAAGTAACGAACGTTTGGTATTCGGATGCGGCCCGGAATGTTAGGAGGTGAACGCGGCGTGAAGACGAATGAGACGAAGGAGCAACAGCAGATGGAAGAGCATTTGGAAGAGCGTCAAGAAGAGCGCACGGAAACTTCCCCTGCGGAAGCGGAAGAGACCTCGGCGCAGGATCCGGCCCGACAGCCGGAGGATGACCGTCTGAGCGAACTTCAGCGGCAGGCGGAGGAGAACCATAGCCGTTTCCTGCGGGCACAGGCGGATTTCGACAACTACCGCCGCCGTACTCAGAAAGAGAAAGAAGAGCTGGCGCAATACGCGTCATTGAAGCTTGTCGACCAGCTGCTGCCGGTGCTCGACAATTTCGAGCGGGCGCTGCAGTCGGGCGGGGAAGCGGCGGAATCCCATTCTTTTTCCAAAGGTGTCGACATGATTTTCCGGCAATTCTATCAGGTGCTGGAGAACGAAGGGCTGAAAAAAATCGAGGCCGTCGGACAGCCGTTCGATCCGGAATTACATCAGGCGATCATGCAGGTGGAAAGCGAAGAACACGAATCGGGCACCGTCGTGGAGGTTGTCCAGAACGGCTATTGGATGAAGGACAAAGTACTGCGGCCTGCCATGGTGAAAGTCAGCGGCTAACGACTGCCAGTTTCGATAGGAGGACTTTATAATGAGCAAAGTAATCGGCATTGACTTGGGAACGACGAACTCTTGCGTAGCGGTCATGGAGGGCGGAGAAGCCGTCGTCATTCCGAACGCGGAAGGCAACCGCACGACTCCTTCGGTCGTCGGCTTTAAGAAAGACGGAGAGCGCATCGTCGGTGAAACCGCGAAGCGCCAAGCGATCACGAACCCGGATCGTACCGTGATTTCCGTTAAGCGTCACATGGGTACGAACCACAAGGAAACGATCGACGGCAAAGACTATACGCCGCAAGAAATTTCGGCCATGATTCTGCAAAAGCTGAAAGCCGACGCCGAAGCCTATTTGGGTCAATCGGTCAAACAAGCCGTTATTACCGTTCCAGCCTATTTTAATGACAGCCAGCGTCAAGCGACTAAAGATGCGGGCGCTATCGCCGGGCTTGAAGTGCTGCGGATCGTGAACGAGCCGACAGCGGCCGCTCTGGCTTACGGGCTGGAGAAGAACGAAGATCAAACCATCTTGGTATTCGACCTTGGCGGCGGTACGTTCGACGTCAGTATTCTGGAGCTGGGAGACGGCTTCTTCGAAGTGAAAGCCACGAGCGGCGACAACAACCTCGGCGGCGACGATTTCGACCAAGTGGTCATGGAATGGCTGTCCGGCGAGTTCAAAAAAGAGCACGGCGTCGATCTGCTGAAAGACAAGGCGGCGGTCCAGCGTCTGAAGGATGCGGCCGAAAAAGCGAAGAAAGAGCTGTCCGGCACGCTGTCCACGACGATTTCGCTGCCGTTCATCACCGTGGTTGACGGAGTTCCGCAGCACTTGGAGCTGAATTTGACCCGCGCGAAATTCGACGATCTGACATCCAATCTCGTCGAACGCACGATGGGTCCGACCCGGCAAGCGATGTCCGATGCCGGCCTCACGGCGGCCGATATCCACAAAGTGGTGCTGGTCGGCGGTTCCACTCGTATTCCTGCCGTTGTGGAAGCCATCAAGAAGCTGACCGGCAAAGAGCCGCACAAAGGCGTAAATCCGGATGAAGTCGTTGCGCTCGGCGCTGCGGTTCAAGCGGGCGTACTTACAGGCGACGTGAAAGACGTCGTTCTGCTCGACGTTACTCCGCTGTCCCTCGGGATTGAGACCGCGGGCGGCGTCATGACGAAAATGATCGACCGTAACACGACAATTCCAACCAGCAAATCGCAGGTGTTCTCGACATTCGCGGACAATCAGACGCAGGTGGAAATCCACGTCCTGCAAGGCGAACGTGCGATGGCACGCGACAACAAGACGCTCGGACGCTTCATTCTGAGCGATATCCCGCCGGCTCCGCGCGGTATTCCGCAAATCGAAGTCACGTTCGATATCGACGCCAACGGCATCGTGAACGTAAACGCGCTGGACAAAGGAACGGGCAAAAGCCAGAAAATCACGATCACTTCGTCCAGCGGCTTGAGCAAGGATGAGATCGAGCGCATGCAGAAGGAAGCCGAGCTGCACGCCGAAGAAGACAACAAGCGCCGCGAATTGGTCGAGGTGAAAAACAGCGCCGACCAGCTCGTGTACACGGTGGAGAAAACGATCAAAGACCTGGGCGACAAAGTCGACGCAGGCGAGATCCAAAAAGCCGAAGAAGCGAAAGAAAAAGTGAAAAAAGCCGCAGAAGGCGACAACCTGGAAGAAATCAAGGCGGCGACCGACGAGCTGACCCAAATTGTGCAGCAGCTTTCCGTCAAGCTGTATGAACAGGCCGCTCAAGCGGGACAAGGCGCTCCGGGTGCGGAAGGCGCGGACGCCGGTGCCGGTGCCGCGAAGAAAGAAAACGTGGTCGACGCCGACTATGAAGTCGTAGACGAAGACAAGAAATAAGAAGTAAATCTGGGGGTGGAGAGTTGGCCGACAAAAGAGACTTTTACGACGTTCTCGGCGTGAGCAAGGGAGCCTCCGCGGAGGACATCAAAAAAGCGTACCGCAAGCTCGCGCGCCAATACCACCCGGACGTCAACAAGGCAACGGACGCGGAAGAGAAGTTCAAAGAAGTGAAGGAAGCTTACGACGTCCTGAGCGACGATCAGCGCCGGGCCCGGTACGACCAGTTCGGTCATGAAGACCCGTCCGCCGGCTTCGGCGGAGGCGGGTTCAACGGCGCCGATATGGGCGGATTCGGCGATATATTCGATATGTTCTTCGGCGGCGGCGGACGGCGGGATCCGAACGCTCCGCAGCGAGGCAACGATCTTCAATACACGATGACGATCGAATTCAAGGAAGCGGTGTTCGGCAAGGAAACGGACATCACGATTCCCCGCACCGAAACGTGCGACACCTGTCACGGCAACGGCGCGAAGCCCGGGACGAGGCCGGAAACCTGCTCCGTCTGCCACGGTACCGGCCAACAGGAAGTGGCACAGAACACCCCGTTCGGCCGCATTGTGAACCGCCGCGCTTGTTCGGCGTGCGGAGGGCGCGGACGCATCATTAAAGAGCGCTGTCCGACATGTGCAGGCAGCGGTCAAGTGAAGAAAAACCGTAAAATTCACGTCAAAATTCCCGCAGGCGTCGACGACGGTTCCCAGCTCCGCATGACCGGAGAAGGGGAAGGCGGCCAGCGCGGCGGGCCGCCGGGCGATTTGTACATCGTACTGCGCGTCAAGTCCCACGATTTCTTCGAACGGGAAGGCGACGACATTTATTGTGAGATTCCGCTTACCTTCGCGCAAGCGGCATTGGGCGACGAGATCGAAGTGCCGACGCTAACGGAGAAAGTGAAGCTGAAAATTCCAGCCGGCACCCAGACGGGCACGTATTTCCGCCTGAAAGGGAAAGGTGTCCCGAAGCTTCGCGGATATGGGCAGGGTGACCAGCACGTGAAAGTGACGGTCGTGACCCCGACTTCCTTGACCGAGGAGCAAAAAAACCTGCTTCGTGAATTTGCGGCTACGGCTGGCGAGTCCACGCACGAGCAGCACGGCGGCAGTATTTTCGACCGTATGAAAAAAGCGTTTCTGGGCGACTGATTCCCGGTCGTCCTTCATCAGACCGTCCTTACGGGCCTTACCGGCTCTGGAGGACGGTCTTTTGCGCATAACCTGAACGCTGCGTGTGCAATATAGGGGAGTCAACCATATATTGCCGGAATTAGACACTTGAACCGGCAGAAGGAGGTTCCCCATGAACGTATCCCGAATGATCCGTGAGCCGGTTTACCGACAAGAGGAAGACTATGATCAGCTGCCTATGGGTTCGGCGGAAGACGTGGAATATTCCGAAGAGCTCGCCGACCATGAGGACATCGAAGCGCAGCAGAGGGCGGCCGAAGCCGACCGGCGGGCAGCCGCGTATGAGGGGGACTGACCTGTGGACACCCATACGATACAAGCGCGATTTGCCACGCAGGAAGAGGCCGAGTCTGCGGTGCGCAAGCTGTCCTCGCTGCGCGGAGACCGGTTTCGTCTGGAACGGGAATCCGGCGGGTATACGAGAATGGCAGCATCCGAGATGGCATCCGAGCCAGCGCCGGGTGCCATGAATGCATCCGAGCCGGCGGGCGCTCCCGTACAAAATTTCAGCGGTACACTGGCGAACGAATTCGCCTCCGATGTTGGAACGGCTCCTGCGGCCGCTTTTACTTTGTCGGCGGATGTACCGGCTTCCGTTACGGAGCAGGCCCGCAGGGTGATTCAGGATGCCGGCGGTGAATTGAAATAACCGCCGCGGCGCCAACTGAGTGTAATCCCCGCCCTGCCCCTGTCTGGGCGGGGTATTTTCCTTTGTGGATATTTGAAAAGCTGATAATTGTATTTTCGTATGATAGACTATGGTGGAACTTGCCTCCCAGGCTTGTGATTATATCGATTTAGGAAGTGAAGTTCCCATGATAGATATTCATACGCATATCCTGCCCGGACGGGATGACGGAGCGGCCGATTGGGAGGAGACTTTACGGATGGCGCGTACAGCCGCTGCAGAGGGAATTACGAAGATTGTGGCAACGCCGCACCACGCGAACGGGCACTATTGGAACACAGCGGTCGAGGTAGAAGAGCACACCTTGCGTGCGAATGAGCGGTTAATAGAGGCGGGTGTGCCGGTTACGATTATGCCAGGACAAGAGATTCGGGTACACGATGATCTGTTGGAGGCATGGTATAGGCAAGAACTGCTGCCGCTTGCCGGCTCCAGCTATGTATTAATTGAAATGCCATCCGGACATTTACCGCCGAAGATGGAAGAATTGATTCATGAGCTCAATGTGATGAAGCTAAAACCGATCATCGCCCATCCAGAACGTAATGCGGAAATCATCAAGCAGCCTGGGCGGCTTGCCGAGTTGGTCGAGATGGGAGCTTTGGCACAAGTGACTACACATTCGCTGCTTGGCGGCTTCAGCGGACGCATCCAAAAAACGGCTTGGTCGCTTTGCGAAAGGGGTCTCATTCACCTTGTTTCGTCGGATGCTCATCATCTCCGAACCAGGGGATTCCGTTTGCGAGAGGCATACGATGCGGTTCGCCGCCGTATGGGAGAGCCTTGGGAAACTTATTTTCGAAACAATGCGAAGTGTGTGGTTGAAGACAGACCTTTCGGCAGTAAACCTGCCTCGGCTGCCAATGGCTCAGGTGTTTTACGCCGTGCCATATCCTTTTTTTACAGTAAATAGCATTCATATGACGCTCTTCAAGAACCTGCTCACCGTGTCGCCGCGGAAATGATCGGGTTTTTCTTCTTATGAAGGTTAAAATTTCCGCATTTGTACGTAAAATTTTTCATTTCAAAAACGTTGCATGCCAAGTTGGACTATTTTTTCGTCCCGCTTTTCTAGGACGCTCGTCATTGGTCCTTCCTTGACCCATGCTTTCGCGCGTAATTTCCCATGCGGATAATATGTTTTTCTCGGTGCTGCAAGCATTTTATTTCATTTTGGGATATAAGACCAAAGGTGGAAACTGAACTCGGTAATGAGTGCTTTGATTAGAAGGATGAGAAATTTATCCATGTTAAAATGAGTATATTATCATTCTACTAAGCTCAAAAAATAGGAGCTTATGCTTATGAAAATTCACATGTGAGCCCCTAGAAGCCCTGTCTTTCTTCCCTCAAGAATTTGTTCGACCTGTGGCATACTAAAAACCGAAAGGCATTCACGGTTCGACGAGGTCTGCAGGTAAGTTCATGAGTGGAGGGGAGAAACACAGGTGATGTCTTCGAATTTGGAGCAGAAGCAAGCAAGGCTGAAACAATTTTTGTACAGATTGTCCGAAGATCCTTCTCTATCGAAATCGGCTGGATTGACGGATTGGAGACCGCTGTCCGAACTCCTTCTGATCACCGGTTACCAGTCGCGAAATGAATCCGTTGATATGGCGGAGTTGGTATCCTTGATGTTGAAGAAGAAAGGGCTTGAAGAAGGCTCGGAAGACATGATGGATTACATAGTGAAAGGCGGAACGGTTGATGATTTTATGACCATAGCGAGACATTCGCATCCCTTATCGTAGTTAGGAACTGCTACATGTGGCTCGTTTTGGGCAGAGTCATGCCTAGATGTTCGCATAACGAATAACTATTTGCACTAAAAAATGCAAATCGCGACAATGCCATCTTCGGAGACTCGGTGACGCAGGTGACATCTGCTGAGACTGCAGAGGGAAGTGTGCGAACCCGATAAGCTCTCTGTGTCACCTTGTATGCCCGAAAGTTCTCGAATTGAATAGTGAAATGAAAATATGTCTTCATATCGAATTAAATGCTTAGATAGAGGGCGAATCGTAACGGGGGAAACACGATGGAATTAAAACAATATTGGATGATCGTCAAAAGACGGCTGTTGTTGATCGCGTTGTTGATCACCGTAAGCTGTCTGGCCGTCGGCATTTATTCGTATTACTTCATCCAGCCCAAATATGAAGCCTCCGCGAAACTAATCGTCAATCCGTATAAGGACAGCAGTTCATTGTTACCGAGCATAGACGTCGGATCCATTAACTCCACAATCGGATTGATCAAAACGTATAAAGAAATCATCAAAACGCCGCGACTAATGAAAAAAGTTGTCCATGAGTTTCCGGAGCTTGAAATGTCGTACGGGGAGCTCATCGGCAAAGTAAAGATAAGCTCGGTGAATGAAACGCAAGTCATGTCCATAACGGTTCGGGATGAGTCCTATGTCAGGGCGGCCAAGGCCGCAAACGCCGTAGCGGAAGTGTTTCAAAAAACAGTTCCCGGACTGATGAAGGTCGATAATGTTTCGATTTTGGACTATGCCGATCCGCGGGAGCATCACGCTCCGGTCGCTCCGAATCCCGTGATGAATATTGTCGTCGCGTTCATGCTCGCATTCATGATGGGCGTCGGCATTGCCTTCCTGTTGGATTATTTGGATGACACGATCAGGACCGAAGAAGACGTCGAATCGCTGCTTGGGGTTCCCGTACTTACTTCGATACCGAGGCTAAAGGAAAGTGATGCCACCGAAGGAATTCGCAAAACTCCGATCATGAAAACCGCCGGGAGGGAAAAAAGTGTCTCATTCGACTCCTAAATGGAATCTGATTACGGAAAAAAATCCGCAATCGCCTGTCTCCGAAGCTTATCGGATGCTGCGGACCAATATCGAGTTTTCTTCGGTCGACCGGCCGCTGCAAATCATTTTAATCACTTCGACCAAACCAAGCGAAGGGAAAAGCACAACTTGCGCCAATTTGGCGGTCGCATTCGCTCAAGCCAACAAGCGGGTGCTGCTGATCGATGCCGATCTTCGGAAACCGTCACAGCATCGTATATTCAACAAGTCCAACCGATTCGGCTTGACGACTGCTTTGTTCAATCAACAAGGGTTGGAGGAAATCGTTCAGCATCCCAACACCGACAACCTGGACATCATTTTTTCCGGGCCTACACCTCCCAATCCTTCAGAGCTGCTTTCTTCCAAGCAGATGGCCGCTCTTCTGAAGAGTTGCAGGGAAATCTATGATGTGATCCTAATAGACACTCCACCGATTATTTCGGTAACGGATGCTCAAATCGTGGCGACCCAAAGCGACGGTGTCGTGCTCGTGATCGACTCGGGCAATGTGAAGAAAGAAGCCGTACGCAGAGCGAAGGCGTCTCTTGACCATGTGAAAGCAAAGCTGCTCGGCGCCGTTCTGAATAACGTCCAACGAAATAGCAAGGACTCATACGCCTATTACTATCAAGAAGAAGTAGCGCATACCTCTTCCGAACGATAAACAACCCGGATCGTTAAGGTAATGTCTCCTGCACCTCTATCACCGGAGGCACTCGGTCATGCTGTGGGTCAGCCGACCTTAGACGTTCATCGTCAAGGGTGTGACGTGAGGAAGGGTTCGATGCCCTTGTCATAATAAACAGGATAGGGTGAAGCCAAAGTGAAAAAAGTGACAAAAGCTATCATTCCTGCCGCCGGACTCGGTACCCGCTTTTTGCCGGCAACGAAGGCCATGCCGAAAGAAATGCTTCCAATCGTCGATAAGCCTACGATTCAGTACATAGTAGAAGAAGCGATTGAATCGGGCGTGGAAGAAATCATTGTTGTCACCGGTAAAGGAAAGCGGGCGATTGAAGACCACTTCGATATTGCGTTCGAGCTCGAATATGTTTTAGAGGAAAAAGGGAAATACGACATTTTGGAAAAAGTCAGAAAGTCGTCTCATGTGAATCTTCATTATATCAGGCAAAAAGAGGCGAAGGGGCTTGGGCACGCCGTATGGTGCGCGCGCAATTTTATCGGGGACGAGCCGTTTGCCGTTCTGCTCGGAGACGATATCGTGGAGGCCGAAATACCGTGCACCAGACAGCTGATCGAACAATATGAACGTACGGGGCGTTCGGTCATCGGTGTGCAGACAGTAGGCGTCGATCAGACACACCGATATGGAATCGTGGATCCGGGTCCGGGAAAGGACAATCTTTACGAAGTGAATTCTTTCGTGGAAAAGCCGAAGCTTGGACAAGCACCTTCCAATTTGGCCATTATGGGACGCTATATTTTGACGCCCGAAATTTTCGAATATTTGGGTCGGCACGAAATCGGTGCGGGCGGGGAAATTCAGCTTACCGATGCGATTCAAAAGTTGAATGAAGACCAGGGCGTGTATGCTTACGACTTTGAAGGCACTCGCTATGATGTGGGAGAGAAGATCGGATTTATAATGACGACAATCGACTTTGCGCTTCGGAATCAAGAGCTCAGGCACCAATTGATGACGGGGCTCGAGGAGTTGGTGGAGCGTGAACTAGGCAAACAATTATTCGCCGGATGGAGTGATCGAGCATGAGATCCGGACCCTATCGGGATGAAGCGGTAGTGCGCGGCGCGAATTATTCCTCGAATACGGCGGTGCGGAAAGAAAACCGCGGCGATTCTACGCTGTACTCGATCCTCAAACGTACCATGGACATTATCGTATCTTTGGTCGGATTAATTTTGCTAAGCCCGCTGATCGCCTTCATCACTGTCCTCATCAAATGGGAGGACCCGAAAGGTTCAGTCTTCTTCTACCAGACAAGGATCGGCAAGAACGAAAAGACGTTTCGCATGTACAAGCTCCGGTCTATGTATACGAATGCCGAAGAAATGTTGAAAGATCTGCTTGATCAGAACGAAATCAGCGGTGCCATGTTCAAAATGAAAGACGATCCGCGAGTGACGAAAGTCGGCAAGTTTATACGAAGAACGAGCATCGACGAGCTGCCGCAGCTGGTTAACGTTCTGAAAGGCGATATGTCCATCGTGGGTCCGAGGCCCCCGCTGAGGAGGGAAGTGGCGGAATACACGGAATACGACAAGAAGCGCTTGTCCGTCACGCCGGGCTGCACCGGGCTTTGGCAGGTGAGCGGAAGAAACAATCTCAGTTTTAAAGAAATGGTTGAACTGGATCTTGCTTATATTGAGAAGCGGTGTATTTGGTTCGATATCCAAATTATGTTCCGAACGGTAAAAACCGTTTTCAAATCTCAAGATGCGTTTTAATCAGGAAACGGGGGCGAAATCATGGCAAGAGTACTTCATATCTCGGAGTTTACAAAAGGTGGCATCGAAACCCATCTGAATGAGGTGTTGAAGTACCAGTCGGCAAGTCACGATATTTATCTCATGGCCTCTGAGCAGAATACGAGCCGGGACAGCCTGCGGATCAGTCCTGAGCGGCTGTACCTGTATCCGTACAAGAGGGAGCCGAAATATTTTCTCCGGGCTATGCGGTCGATCCAAAAGAAGATGAATGAAATTAATCCGGATATCGTGCATGTTCACGGAACGTTCGCGGGGTTTTTCCTGCGAACGTTGCTTTTTTTAAAGAGGAAACGCCCCGCCGTTATATATTGCTCGCACGGATGGGCTTTTTTAATGGACACGCTGCCGTGGAAACGAAGACTGTTCGCTTGGGTGGAAAAGGTGCTGTCGCTTCGGACGGATTTCATCATTAACATTTCCCAGCATGAATATCAGATGGCCATGAATTACGGCTTGCCGCCCGACAAATCGGTCGTCGTATACAACGGAGTGTCGGATGCGCTTCCCGCGAATCGTTTGCCGATTGCCGTCAAGAAGGACAAGATCAATTTGCTATTCGTCGGCCGCTTCGACCGGCAAAAAGGCTTCGACCTGCTGCTTGAGGTGTTTAACGAGAATCAGTTCCCGAATGTCAATCTTTATTTGATCGGAGATACCGTATTGAAACGTGTGGATTATCAATATCCCGACAGTGCGGTGAAGATCGGCTGGGTGGACAATTCGGAGATCGACCGTTACATGCAAGCATGCGATGCGCTGATTGTGCCGTCACGCTGGGAAGGGTTCGGTTTAGTCGCGATCGAGGCGCTGCGGAACAAGAAACCTGTCATCGCAAGCAACCGGGGCGCACTTCCGGAAATTATCCTGCACGGCGTCAATGGTTATATTTTCGATTTCGACAAGAAGGAAGAACTGGTCGGCATTATCCAATCGCTGAGCAAAAGTAAGCTGGAGAAGATGGGGCAGACCGGTGGGAAAATTTTTTACCAAAAGTTCCATTCCGATCAGATGAATGAACAAATCGAACGGCTGTATGCGGGTGCGGGGATGGAGCGACGATGAATGCGAGCTGGCTAAGCAGCCCAACGCCGGATGAACCCATTGCTCAGCAACCGGTGAAAGGACAATTCTTTCTCGCTTTATATCTCTGTCTTTTGCTGCTGCTGACGATCTATCAAGATTTCCCGCTTGTCAACATGATCGGCGAAATCGGCAGGTCTCCTATCATTTTGCTGTTTCCTGTTTTTATATTTTGTGAAGTTGCCATGCTGGCCAAACACAAGAAAGTGACGTATGCGTCGAAGCAGCAGAAGTATTTGTTTGCTTTTATTCTTTATTTGAGTTTTGTGAGCATGGTGTATATTCTCGTTCAATTCGTGCAGGGCACTTACAGCTTCGGTACGGAGAACCTGCTCGTCAAATCGATGAAAGTATTGATGTATTTCGTGTTGATCTTGTTCTACATCAGACATATGTACCTGGTGTTCTCGAAAATCAAAAGCTTGAAAGTGATTTACGGCTGCTTTTTCGCCGTGGTCACGCTGCTGCTCGCCATTATGGTTTTGGAGCTATTGAGCATCCCGGATGCGCTGACCTATTTGCATTCGGGGAGCAGTCCGTATTGGAGGGTGAGGCTGCTCACCTCGGAAAGCAGTACGACGGGAACGATAATCGTCGTGTATTCCGCGATCATGGTTTATTTGACCCGGTATTTGAGCGGCGGTTTCGCCCGGACGTTGTCCTTCTTGTATGCGGCCGGCTTTTTTCTCTTCTATACGTCCGTAACAGGTTCGAAAGGGTTTTTAATCGTCATGCTGCTTACGCTTCTCGTGACCATGATCAAATTTCTGGATTTCAGAAAGAAGAAAAACTTCATTTTGCTTATTGCCATTGTTTTGGCCTTGTACTGGTATATTGCCTCTTTCTCTGCAGGGCTTACTTATTCGTTCAGTAACGATATCGAAAACTACACGTCGTCGTATACGCGAATGGGAACGATCATCATTGCACTTGCTACGGTGTTCCATCATCCGCTTGGCGTCGGAACCGGAGCGTATGTGACTTATTTCAATGAGTACATGAATGATGCGATTGAATTGATGTCCCGTGTTACTTACAACGCTTTCGGTTTAAGCCAGATCAATGCCGGGGAGCTGCTTCTGTATGAGGGTTCCGATAAAAATCTGGGCGTGAAATCGGGATTTTTCCAATGGGTGATGTTCGGCGGGATTGTCTCGATCGCGTTCTTCTTCCTGCTGGCCAAAAATCTGATCGTGAAAGTGAAATCCACATCCAGCTTGTTTCTGGCCCTTGTGTTTATATTGTTTTCTCTGATCTTCGTTGCGCTGGAAATCAAATACGAGGTTTGGCTGCTGTTTGCCTTTATCAGCTTTTTTATGGGCCGGAACGAGACGAACCATACCAACATGCCGAGGGTATCGAGATGAAAATACTTGTCGTGTGCAGCGATTTTCCGTTTCCTGCCGACCATGGCGGAAGGGTCGATACTTGGGGAAGAATTAAAGTTTTGTCCGAGCTCGGATGGAAGATTCATCTTGTCGTATGCGGCAAACAACTTCCTTCCGAGACGGACCTGGCGGTTGTCAAAACCTATGTTGAAGAAATCAAGATTTGTTCCCGAAGAAGCAAGTTGGCGGATCTTCTGCATGCGATCCCCATGCAGGCCCGTTCGCGAAACGAGCTGCGATACGTCAACTTCGATGCGGACTATGACTATGTGCTGCTCGAGGGCGACTATGTGTATCCGATTCTGAACAACCCGAATATTCGGAAAGACAACGTCATTCTGCGGGTTCACAACGATGAAGCGGTCTATTTCAAGGCGCTTGCCAGAAGCGCCAAAAATCCGATTCACAAAATGTATTACTACATGGAGAGCGGCAAGTTCGGCCTGCTGCAGAAGAAAATTCTGGAAAAGGTGAACAACTATTTGTTTATTTCCAGCAAGGAGTTTGAAAGCTTCCAGAGGCGACATCCTTCTGCCAACAGCTTGTTTTTGCCGCCGCCTGTCGATAATGCCGCATTTCGTTCCAACACGTTTCAGACCAAGCACGTCGTGTTTATCGGTTCGTTGTTCATGCCGAATAACCGGGAAGCGATCCAATGGTATCTCGAGTATGTTCACCCTCTGATGCTCAAGGAACCGGGTTACAAATTCATCGTGGCGGGCAACAGCAGGAAACAGAGCTTAAGTTGGCTCGAATCGTTCGATTTGACCCATGTGATGATACACGACAGCCCGAAGAGCTTGGACGATATTTACAAAAGCGGGTATTTGTTCGTCAATCCGATGCGGAACGGCGCCGGCGTCAAGTTAAAGACAATCGAAGCGATCCGGAACGGTTTGCCTGTCGTTTCGACGACGATCGGGAATGAGGGCACGGGACTTGCGGACGGTGAGCATATCATGATTGCCGACAAGCCGGACGATTTTTACCGGAAGATCAAGCGGCTGTTCGAGCATCCCCGGGAGGCGAAAGCGCTGCTGGAGTCATCGCAAAATTTCCTGCGGAAGCATTACAACCATAAAGAGGTGCTGAAAGGTTTTATCGAATCGTTAAATCCCGGTTATCCCGTAAAGCAGGTGCTTTGAATGAACGGAAAAACGAACGTCATGTTTGTTACCCACGCGGATCGGAAGGGAGGCGCCGAACAAAGCCTGATCCATTTGATCAATTACTTGGATACGTCAAAATACAATCTTTTTTTGCTCAGCCCTCCCGACACCGCCTATTTGAATGAAATAAGAACGAAGTACAAGCACTTCCCGCTCCGCTTGAACAGCATCAAAAAACGATTCGGCTTCGGCTATCTGGAAACCGTGTTTCGGATCAAGTCGTTCGTGAAGAAACACCGAATCGAGATCGTGCATGCAAACGGATGGCGGGCACCTTGGTATACGGCTCCGCTCAAATTTATGACGAAGTGCAAACTGGTGTGGCATCACAGGGACTATACGCATTTGCGTATGTTTAACCATGTGCTGCCAAGGTTTTTTGACCGGGTGATTTGCATTTCGCGCTTTGTGGCCAACTCTCTGCAAGGCGGCAACAAGACGATCATTTACAACGGTGTCGATCCGGAATTGGCCGTAACGTCAAAAAGCCGTGTCTTTATGCAGGACGATACGCTGGTCATCGGGACATTCGGACGAATTGTGGAGTGGAAAAGATATCATCTCATCATGGAAGCCGTCAAGAAGCTTGCCGACGCCGGCATCTATAACTGGAAGCTGTTCATTGTGGGCGACGCATCCGTGGACGGGTCGGAAGGCTATTTCAACGATTTGATCCGGAAGGCAATCGAGTATGGCTTGGAGGAAAACATTATCTTTTACGGCCACAGCAAGAATCCGCTGGACTTGATGAAAGAGTGCGATCTTACGATTAATTTCTCGCTCAACGAGCCGTTCGGCAGAGTCATCATCGAATCGTTGCTTGCGCAGACGCCCGTCATCGTTTCGGATTCCGGCGGGGCGCCGGAAATCATCCGGGAGACAAGAGGCGGGTTCATCGTGAAGGATGGGGATGTAGAAGAGTTATATCGAACCATCCGGCGTGTGTACAACAAGGCCGTCAACCATCAAGAGCTTTCCAGGCGAGGTCATGCCAGCGTCATGAACGACTTTCACATGAGGATGATCGCCGCCAAGGTAGAGCACACCTACAACTCGATAATGGCGCCGAGCTTCAAGCCGGATCCGGCGGGATGACCGCATGAGCATCCCTTTGCATCAAATCACGATCGGCAAGCTGCTGGCTGTGCTGAAGGGCGCCGTCGTTCTGCCGTTCAAAGCCGACTCCGTCGGCAAACTCAGCCGGATTAGCGGGAAATTGACGGTCAAAAACAAAGGCGAGTTCATTGTCGGACGGAATGTTTCTTTCCACGCCAAACCTTTTCCGTCTTCCATAACGATCGATAAACAGGCCAAGCTGTGGATCGGAGACAACGTGTTTTTCAACTATGGTTTGGATATCGGCTGCACGAAATCGATTCGGATCGGTGACCATACCATCATTGGCCCCATGGTGAACATTATCGATTCGAACTTTCATCCGGTGGATCGGCAGGACCGCTCCCGGAGCAAAGACATTGTCATTTCGGACAACGTCTGGATCGGCAGAGGGGCCGTCATTCTTCCGGGCGTAACGATCGGCCCCAATTCCGTGATCGCGTCCGGCAGCATCGTGACGCGGAGCATACCGGCAAATGTACTGGCAGGAGGCACTCCCGCCAAAGTCATCCGTGATATCGACGTTCCGCAAGATTGGATACGCCGGTTCAACTGATGCTGGAAAGGGGTCTCGGATTGAGGATTAGCGATGTAAAGCATGTCATCAAAAAAGCAAACCGCGTGCTGAGAGGTGCATTCTTTGCGCTCAGAACGACGAAAAGCGGGTCATGGATCCAAGTATCCGGTTCTCATATCGTCTCGAAATGCAAAGATACGAAATTGATACTCGGCGATAAGGTCATGCTCTATGACAGAGTAAATTTTTATCTGGATCAGCCCGGAGCGGAGATCGTGATCGGTGACCGGACCTATATTAACCGCCGGACGGAGATTATGGCCAAGGATTCGGTTCGGATCGGCAAGGCGTGCGCGATCTCATGGGACGTCGTCATTTCGGATACCGACTACCATGAAATTGCCGGCACCTCGTCGACGAAGCCGATCGTCATCGGAGATGAGGTCTGGATCGGCTGCAAATCGACGATTTTGAAAGGGGTGGCGATCGGCAACGGAGCCGTCGTGGCCGCAGGGTCTGTGGTCACGAAAAATGTCCACCCCCATACGCTCGTAGCGGGAATACCTGCGAAGGAGATCAAGCGGGACGTCAGGTGGAAATGATTTCTGCAAGGCTAGGGAGAGTATGGGATGAAAGTATGGATGTGGCCGAAAACGAGCCAGTTGAATCGGTACAGTAATTTATTGTCGGATTCACTGTGCGCCGCAGGTTTGGACATTAGAGATTTGAAGCACGGCAAGCTGATGCTGCACATCGGTCCAACGAAACCGGGGGACATCGTGCACGTGCACTGGGTGCATCATGCGTATCAGCATCGCAATCCACTGTTGTTTATCGTCAAATCTTTCATTTTTGTCTTGACCATGGTGTGGTTGAAGCTGAAAAAGGTTCAGTTGATATGGACCATTCACAACCTGTACCCGCACGAAGTCAAGTTCCGAAAGATGGAGCGGTTCATGCGAACGCTGATTTGCCGATTTTGCGGCAAACTGATCGTCGCTTCCGAGTCGATCAAGAAGAAGGTAATGGCGGAGTTCAACGTGCCGGCAAACAAGATTTACGTTGTGAAGCACGGACATTATTTGGGCGTATACAAACCGCAAGGAGTCGATTTCAGAAGCCGTTACCATATTCACGAAGCTGACGGAGTCTATTTGTTTCTCGGTGCTATCAAAGCATACAAGGGTGTCGAGGACTTGATCGAATCCTTCCAAGCGATCAAAACCCCAAATCGCTATTTAATCATAGCGGGGAAAGCGGACCGTGAGATGGAGGCCTACCTCAAACGCTTGGACAATACCGAAAATATCATTCCGGACCTGCGGTTCATCCCGGATGAAGAGGTGGCCGATCTGATCCGCGCTGCCGACGTCATGGTCATGCCGTACAAAGAAATTACGACGTC
The DNA here is from genome assembly GCF_005049045.1 of Cohnella pontilimi. Lineage (GTDB taxonomy): Bacteria > Bacillota > Bacilli > Paenibacillales > Paenibacillaceae > Cohnella > Cohnella pontilimi. The sequence goes on along the minus strand of NZ_SUPK01000002.1, from coordinate 431,009 downwards.
CGGTACGGCGATCCTCGGACTGTCGTTCCAGAAGCTGATCGTGATGCCGGAAAATGATTTCATCGACGAGTACTTTCGGGAAGATATGGTCGTCCGTTATGATCCGGCCGACGGCAGCGGACTCGCGAACGCGATGAAAGCGGCCTTAAATGTGAAAAAAGCAGAAACAACGGCCAAGTATGAAGAGGTGCTGAAGGAGTTGGATTGGAGTACGATCGCGCAGAAGATGAAAAACGTTTATCAAGGATGGGAATAGCGATGAAGGTTACGGTTGCGATCTGTTCTCATAACCGGGCCAAGGACACCGGTGAGGCGGTCATGAGCGTCCTTGCGCAAAGTTATGATCCGAATGAAATCGAGATTGTCGTCATCGACAACCGATCGACGGACAATACGGTCCAAGTGGTCAACGACTTGCGGCAACGGCATGGTCCGAGGATACGCTATCTTTTCGAAAATAAGCTGGGTCTCTCGGTTGCCCGGAACCGGGCGATCAGGGAAGCGAAAGGCGAATACATACTCTTCCTGGATGACGATGCGCTCGCTTCAAGCCATTGGGTGCGGCACATGGTCGACGTCTTTGAGCGTGATCCGGCCATCGGCTGCGTCGGCGGCAAAATCGATCCGATCTGGGAGGCCGGGGAGCCGGATTGGGTTCCCGACGAACATCGATCGGTTTTCACCATCCTTGATTATTCCGGGGAAGTGACGGAGATGCCGTCTCCGGCGATTCCTTACGGCGCGAATGTTGCCTTTCGGAAGTCGGTCTTCCGTCATATCGCACCGTTTCGCGAAGATTTGGGACGAGTAGGTACAAACTTGCTTTCGAGTGAGGAAAGCGAGCTGATCGCGAGACTCCGCGATCGCTATAAGGTGTACTACACGCCGTTCGCACGGGTTCAGCACAAAATCGCCAAAGAACGAACGACCAAGAAATGGTTCTTGAAGCGGATTTTTTGGCAGGGGGTGAGCGATGCAGTGAAGCGGCAGGATAGAAGCGTTCTGGCCGTCGCCAAGCATACGGTCCGTATGCTGCAAGCTGTCGCAAAGTCGCTGTTCTCGATTTTTCATTTTAAAACATTCATCCGGCAGGTCGTTCACGTTTATTACCGCAACGGATCGATTATCGGTATTCTGCGCTACAACAGCAGGGGTTGACTGGAAATCATGACACAATTGGCCATTCGTAAAGCGTGGAAAAGCGGCGGTCTTGCCCAGACGATTCTTCGCACCAGCGCAACGAACCTCCTGATCATGGTTGTAAGCACGGTGACCTCGATCGTAACGGCACGCATGTTCGGGGTCGTCGGCAAAGGCGAGTTTTCGGCCATTCTTTTTTGGCCGACGTTGTTGGCGGGGCTCACAGGATTCGGGCTGCCGACTTCGCTGATTTACAACATGAAGCAAAACAAAGGAAGCGCGGGAGACTTTGTACAGGCAGGCTTTCTGTTCCAAATTCCCGTCAGCATCGCCGCCGGCATCATCGCCTGGATTTGGCTTCCGGTCTGGCTGGGGAACTATCCGGATGTCGTCATTGAGATCGCGCGCTGGTACACGGTGTTGATGCTTCCGATCATACTGGGCGTTAATTTGATCGCGGCGCTGGCTCAGAGCACCGGCCATTTTCATGTGTATAACGGCGTACGTTTATATGCTCCGCTGTTCAACGTGGCCGGACTGATCGCACTAGGCGCGATCGGTCATGCAAGCCTTCAAGCGGCTTCGCTTGTTTTTCTGGTGACCAGTGTGCTGGTGATGGTTTGGGCGTTATACAGCCTGCGGGCATTCATTCCTGTCGCTCGGTTCACAGTCTTGGTCAACCGGATGGCGGCGAAGGCCTTGTTCGGATACGGCAGCAAAGTGTTCGGCGTCGAACTTCTCGGCACGCTGTACGCCCAATTCGATAAAATCATCATCCTGTCGATGCTTACCGCGAAGGATCTTGGCCTTTACACGGTCGTCTACGCGCTGTCCCGTGTATTCAACGTCGTTCAGATGGCGATCACCAATGTCATTTTTCCGAAAGTAACCGGCATGGACAAGGATAAAATCATCGCAACGGTCGGCCGGGCGTTTCGGCTGTCTCTCCTTCTCATGACGATCGTCGCCATCCCGAGCCTATTCATCGGACGGTTCCTGTTGTCGCTTTTGTTCGGCACGCCGTTTCTCGAGGCGACAACCGCATTTTACTTGCTTTCCGCGGAATGTATTCTCGGAGGCGGCTCGTGGATTCTGGCTTCGTCGTTCAATGCGATGGGGCGGCCCGGTCTTGTGTTGGCGCGCCAAATGATCGCCATTGCGGTGACGATCGGATTCCTGTTCTTATTCACCCCGATATTCGGACTGAACGGAATCGCGCTTGCTTTACTAATAGGCGCTGTCATCCGGATGATTGTGACCATGGCCGCGATGCGAATCGTCTTCCATGTCCCCATGAGCGGGCTGCTGTTTGAAAGAAACGATTTCCGTTTTTTAGCGGAGCGTTTACAGAGGAAAGAACTAGGCAAAGGAGAGCGTTGAATTGCACATGGCATCGAACGTTCACCCGATGAATGAGCTGAAAAAGCGGCTAAACCAAATTTTAAACGTCATTCCGCAAGGCTCTGACATTTTCTATTTGGATTATCCCGTTCATAGCAACGGCGGAGACTTGTTGATCATGAAAGGCACGGAGGCTTTTTTCAAAGAGCATGACATTCGAGTCCGTGCCCGTTACAGTGTCCTTGATTTTCCCGACACGCTGAAGATTCCGAAAGACCATATCATCGTCCTTCACGGCGGCGGCAACTTCGGCGACCTGTATCCGGCGCACCAAAAGCTGCGAGAGAGAATCGTTGCCCGATATCCGCACCATCGCATCGTGATCCTTCCGCAAACGATATTTTACAGGAAGGAGTCCGAGTTCGACCGAACGGCGCAAATTTTCAACGGGCATCGTGATGTCCATCTGTATGTCCGCGACACCTTGTCTTATGAGATGGCTACGCGTAAATTCCATCAATGCCGAGTCTATTTGTCGCCGGACATGGCCCATCAATTATGGCCGATCCGGTCCAAAACGACCCCGGGCAAAGACCTGCTCTGTTTCTTCCGAACGGATATCGAGAAGACGACAGAGCAGCAGTCGCTGGAAAAGACCGGACAGGGCGATATGCTGGACTGGACAACGCTTTATAACCGGATAGAAAAAAAGGCGATTCATATGATGATGAACATGTTCAGAAAAGGAAGAGGGCCAGTGCTGATGCAGGCAATCTGGGGCAAGTATACCGATTACCTGGTGGGCAAAGCCGTCAAACGCTTCAGCGGATATCGGACCGTGCAAACTTCCAGGCTGCATGGCCATATTTTGTCCTGCTTGATGGACAAGCCCCATACGCTGTTGGATAACTCCTACGGCAAAAATTCCAACTACTATCATACTTGGACGAGCGGAGTAGAATCCGCGCGATTGGTCGTCATGAACGACGGGGTATCCGACCGCCGGTCGGTGATTACATAACGTAACGGGAGGAAACGCCATGAAAATTGTCCTTCTTTCAGGAGGCTCGGGTAAACGGCTCTGGCCGCTTTCGAACGATTCACGCTCCAAACAATTCCTGAAGGTGCTGAATAACGCCGACGGTGAACGGGAGTCCATGGTTCAGCGTGTGTGGAGGCAAATCGGCAATGCCGGGTTACGCGAACATGCTTATATTGCGACCGGCAAACCGCAGGCAGATATGATATACAGCCAGCTCGGGAGCGAGATCGAAGTGATCATCGAACCGGAAAGAAGAGATACCTTTCCGGCCATCGCGCTGGCGGCCGCCTACTTATATTCCATTCAGGGAGTCAGTCTGAACGAAACCATCGTCGTGATGCCTGTCGACCCGTATGTGGACGACTCCTTCTTCCGGAAGGCCAAAGAGCTTGATCTTGTTCTGAACGACACCGGCGCGGATTTGGCCCTGATCGGGGTGAAACCGACGTATCCTTCGGAGAATTATGGTTATATCGTACCGGACAGCAACACACGAGCGGATGAAAGATTTGTAAAGGTGCACAGTTTTAAAGAGAAGCCGCGCAAAGAAGAAGCGGCGGCCATGATGGAACGGAATGCGCTTTGGAATTGCGGCGTATTTGCGTTCAAGCTCGATTTTCTCATTAATATTTTGATTGCGAACAATTTACCGATTCAGTACGAGGAGATGTCGAAGCGGTACAGTAAGCTTCCGAAGATCAGTTTCGACTACGAAATCGTAGAGAGAGCTGCTCATATTGTCGCGACGCCTTATGAGGGAGATTGGAAGGATCTCGGAACGTGGAACACGCTGACGGAGGAAATTGAAACCGCGTTAATCGGCAAAGGAATTATTAGCGGCGAGTCGCACAATACGCACGTGATCAATGAACTCGAAATTCCCGTAACGCTGCTTAATTTATCGAATGTCGTCGTAGCGGCAAGCCCGGACGGTATTCTCGTGGCAGACAAATCGTCGAGTCCGGCGGTCAAAGAAGTCATGAAGCATTCGGATCAACGTCCGATGTATGAGGAGCGGCGGTGGGGACGTTACCGGGTGCTCGATTATTTGAAATATCCGGACGGCAACGAAGTGCTGACCAAAAGAATTCGCGTCGCGCCCGGCCGGAACCTAAGCTACCAGTACCATCAGCTGAGAGACGAGGTGTGGACGGTCGTTTCCGGCCAGGGACAGATGGTGCTGAACGGCGAACGTTTTCCGGTTCAGTCGGGTGACGTCGTCAAGATCTCCAGAGACAGCAGACACAGTTTGCGGGCGGAAATCGAAATGGAGATCATCGAAGTACAGACGGGGACGGAGCTGATCGAAGAGGATATCGTGCGGCTCGCGTACGATTGGAACGAGATTATGCAGTTGTGCACCGAAAAATGGATCTCAATGGAGGGATTAGAATGAACATTGCGGTTATCGGAACCGGTTATGTCGGACTCGTATCGGGCGTTTGCTTTGCGGAGCTCGGCAACCGGGTTATCTGTGTGGATAAGGATACCCGCAAGATTGACATCTTGAATTCCGGCGGCATTCCCATCTATGAGCCGGGATTGAAAGAGTTGTCCGAGGCGAACCGGGCGGCGGACAGACTTGCGTTCACGAGCGATTTGCCTGGTGCCGTACGGCAATCAGACATTATCATTCTGGCGGTCGGAACCCCACCGCTGCCGAACGGTGAGGCGAATCTCTCATACATCGAAGAGGCGGCGCTTGAAATCGCGGAAGCGATGAACGGCTACAAAATCATTGTGGTGAAAAGCACGGTTCCGGTCGGAACGAACGAGCGGCTCTCTGACTTGATCCGGCGCCGCACGAAGCACCTTTTTGACAGCGTTTCTCTGCCGGAGTTTTTACGGGAAGGCTCGGCGATCAAGGATTCGCTGCAGCCTGATCGCATCATTATCGGAGTCGACTCTCCGTTGGCAGCCGACACGATGGTAGAGCTGCATAAGCCTCTGACCGAACAAATCGTCGTAACGGATATACGCAGCGCGGAGATGATCAAATACGCTTCCAATGCGTTTCTCGCCACGAAAATATCGTTCATTAACGAAATCGCCAACATTTGCGAGAAAGTCGGCGCGGACGTCACGCAGGTAGCGGAAGGAATGGGCTATGACAAACGGATCGGCCCCGCCTACCTGAAAGCCGGTATCGGCTACGGCGGGTCTTGTTTTCCGAAAGATACACGCGCCCTTATTCAAATCGCCGGCCACGTCGATTACGATTTCAAGCTGCTGCGCTCGGTCGTCGAAGTGAATCAGGGCCAGCGGTTCAACGTCATCCGGAAGCTGGAGACGATCTTCGGCGGCGAGCTGCAAGGCAGGACGGTTGCCGTCTGGGGACTGGCGTTCAAGCCGAACACCGACGACGTCCGTGATTCACCAGCTTTGGAAATTATCCAGTTCTTGGTGGAGAATGGCGTGAAAGTCAAAGCCCATGACCCTGTTGCCATGGGCAATTTTCAAGCTTTATTCGGGAAGGAGGGGGTCGAATGGTGCAATGATGCGCTTGAAACGGCACAAGGCGCGGATGCGCTCTGCTTGCTGACGGAATGGGAGGAATTTGCTGATGTGGATCTCAAGCAATTGCAGTCCGTTCTGAATAGGCCGATCCTGATTGACGGACGAAACGTTTTTGAAGAGGAAGATTTGCTTGGAACGAATTTCGTTTATTACTCCGTTGGCCGTCCCAGCTTGAATCAAGGCGTGAAAGAGCAGCTGCCCGCTCTTCCATTCGTCCAAAATTTGTGACCAGAGGTGACCAGGATGTCTTTGACGAAAAAAGTGACCGTGTCCGCACTTGCCGTTTCGATGCTTTCCGCTTCGCTTGGCGTTGTGCCGCTAAGCCAGAAAGGGTTAATAGAGAAGTTCGGAGTGGTTCATAGGGCGTATGCCGCAAACGCGGGGCTGCCGTCCCCAGCTTTCTTGCAGCGGATGAACGAAGTGCACGCCGCGCTCGTTGCCGGTGATGCGGCGGATGTGCAGAATGTGAGGAATCTCCGCGACGAAATCGCCCGACTCGACGATCAAACTGACCAGTATCTGCTGGATCCGATCTGGAACAAAATCAGCGGCAAACTGCCGGAATCCGTCGACCAGGCGGAATTAAAGGAGAGCTTGTTCCGGCTCGTCAAGGCAGTTGGCTCCTTCCGGTACGACCCGAAGGCATCGGATTTGGAGGCGATTCGCACCAATCCCGAATTCCGTGCGACGCTTCAAACGATTGCGGCGGCCGGGGGCCACGATAATTTAAAGATGGATGATTTCCTCGTGTTCTTGTTCGGTGATGGCGACAAGCTGAAAGGATTAGAAGGCACGATCGTCGACGTGCTGAAGAGCAAACCGCCGCTTGAGCTGGCCCGGTTGTTCGTAGATCGGCAGGGCATTCACGCGGTTTTGACGGAGGCGGCGGATAAGCTGTTGCGCCAAACGGACGACTACACATTCAGCTCGATCTTGAACAACCTGGACGTTACGGCAACGGATGTGCGCGCCACCGTTCTGGGATTCCAGATGAAGTTGGACCATGCTGTTCCGGCGACCCATGCGATGGCGATCGCCTATATTCGCTCGGCAGCGAAAGCCGATGTCGAAATAAGCGACGATGGCCGTATGCACCGGTACAGTCTGAATGTGTTTGGAATCAAGGTGCCGAACATGGTGCTGAATTGGGTGAAAGTATCCGGAAGCCCGGACGTAACGGTGGAACCCGATGGAGTCGTCTCCATTCCGGAAGACGTCCCAAGCGCCTCGGCGGTCATTCGGGCGATGCTTATTTCCCCTTCCGGAGGGACGCATAAAGTCATCTTTGAGCAAGAAGTGACATTAACCGCGGAACAGTCGGGCGACGTCTTCCCGGTGAAGCCATTCCTGGAACGAATGAACAAGATTCGCGCGGCTCTACTTGCAGGTGATCCCGCGGATATCCTGGATGTGCGCAAGGCACGCGATGAAATTGCCGGCCTGAATGCCGTGGAAGATCAAAAGCTGATCGATCCGCTGTGGAACCGCATATCGCCTCATCTGCCGGATTCCGTGGATCGAGCGGAGCTGAAAACGAAGTTATTCAACATGCTGCAAGCGCTCGGTTCATTCCGATACGACCCGCAGGCGTCGGATTTGGAAGCGATACGGAACAATCCCGAATACCGGGAAGCTTTGAAAACGATAGCGGCGGCAGGCGGCGTGAACAGCTTGACGATGGACGATTTCCTTATTTTCCTGTTCGGGGATGCGAAGGATCGCATCGGTTTCGAAGGAACGGTGCTCCGTACCGTAGCGGACATGAAGTCCAAAGAAATTGCAGCCCTCTTGGGCAACCAGGATAAAATGAATGCGGTCTTCGGGAAAGCGATGACCGAGCTCTTGTCCAAGAAGCAAGACTATGCACTGACCCAAACGCTGCGCAATCTCGGCGTGAAGCCGGCTGATCTCATGTCTACGGTTGAAAATTTCCAGAACAAGTTGAAATACGACCTTCCGGCCATGAATGCGATTGCCGTGGCTTATGTGCGGGCGGAAGCGAAATCGACGGTGAAAATCACCGCGAACGGACGCCATCATGAATATCAATTGTCATTCATGGATATTCGGATTCCTTCCTCGATCTTGCAATGGACGAAAGTGTCCGGGGACAAGGATGTTGAGGTGAAGAAGGACGGGAAAGTCTCGATTTCGAATAAAGTCGCACAAGGGACTGCGGTGATTCAAGCCGCATTGATCAATCCTTACGGGGGGCCGGCGAAAGTGGTCTTCCAACAAGAGGTGACGCTAGTCAACGGAAGCAAGAAAGAAAAGGATGATCCGAAAGACGAGGTTCGAGACATCATCAAGGAGCTGGAAGAAAAGCTTGACGAGCTCAAGGAGGAACTACTTGCCTCCACCGGCGATTTGCAAAAAGTAAAGGTATTGTTGGAAGTCGTTCAGACGGGCAAGGACACGGTCAATCGGATCCAGGAAACCGATGCGCCAAAAGCCGTCAAACATGAAGCGCTCCGTGACGTGAAGAATCAAGTGAATCAAACGGTGTTCTTTATTATCGAGCATATGATGGGCGTATAACTGAAGGGGCTGTTCGGGGGTCGTGTCTTGACTTCTCGGACAGCCCTTTTTTCTCATTTCGCTTTGACTTCTACCATGAGCGGAAGGCGGGGAGGAGATCACGATGGAACAACGACGCAAACGAAAGAAGAGACGGCGGAAATTCCGGAAACCGAATGCCGCCATCGTTACCCTTGCTTCCTTAACGGTTATTCTTCTTCTCACATGGGCAGTCTTGCACTCGCAGAGGTCAACGGAACAAGCGCTGCAAGATGCTGAACGCGTGATGGCACAAGCGGAGCAAGAGCCTTCAGCGGCAGAAGATTCTCCCGCCGCTTATGAACAATCGAAGGAAGAAGCGGATGCCGCCGAAGTCGAGCCGCAGCTGCCGGACGCGGACGAGCCGTCTCCACAGCCGGGCAAGGATAAGCCGTCTCCGCAACCGGATACAAAGCCAAATCTGTCTGTGCCAAGCCCGGAGCCATCTCCAAAGCAAAGCATGAAGAAATCCGACACACCAAGGCGTGAACAGCCAAGCGCAAGTCCAACCGATCCGCCGATCAATCAGATCCAACGATATGAACAACGATTGAAGCAGGTTCAAGCGATTTGCACGAAGGAAATGGAAAATGTGCTGCAAGAAGCGGAATCGAGCATGAGGAAACTGGATAAGGCAGATGCCGCCGCTGTCGGGGCATGGAAACAAAAATGGACGAAGGAGTTGGCATCCGCAGAAGCCGTATGTAACGGCAAGTTCGAAGATGTCGTCCAGAAAGCGGAAAACGACTCTGTGCCTTCGCGTGATACGGAGAAGTGGCGGCAAACCTTCTTCGCTTTCAAGGAAAAGCTTAATGCCAATTTGCAAACCAGGCTGCGGAAAGCGATGGGGGGATAAATCATTCATCCTTGGGTAAGGTCCGGTCACGGAGCAGGCGTTCGAGCAAACTGCGAATCAAAGCCAAGTCTTCCTGTTGCAGAGGAACTCCGTCCCAATGAAGCTGTTCGTAATTCAAATATTCTTTTGCATTATGGTTAGGTTGAACGGGAGGCTGCGGATCATCGGTCAGCCCCAGAAGATAGTCCGCCGACGTTCGAAGTTTTCTGGAAATCGTTTGAATGGACTCGATCGTCGGCTGGCGATATCCGGATTCATACCCCGCATACGTGCTTTTTGCCACCCCTACATAATCGGCCAATTCTTGCATCGTCAATCCCCTCTTTTTACGCAGTTGCTTGAGCCGCGCAGCGAACATCTTCAACCCTCTCCCGGAACGCAGTCATTTTTACAGCGGTGGTGCCGGAAACCATGTATTTTGCTAGTATGACAAATAATTATAGCACGATTACCAGTTGCTTGCACCCGATAGACGGGGCCTCGCAGCGCCGCTGGGAGCCGGTGAGTCCGGCGTTTATTTTGCCTAGCCAAAAGGGAAACGTGTATAATGGAGGCTGATATCCAAAGGACGGACGAAACGGCGTCGGAAGGGGCAGCAAACGTGTTATGGCATGAAATCACGGTATTGGCGACGGAACCGTCGCAGGAAATGATCGCGCATTATATGAGTGAGCTCGGGGCCGGCGGAGTAGCCATCGAAGAATCCTGGTCTCCCGACAAGCCTTACGATACTTCGCTGGGCCAATGGTTCGACAAGCCTTTGAACGATATCCGGCCGGGATATGCGGTGATCAAAGGTTATTTTGCGGAGGGCACCGATTTCGAACGCGTTCGAGCCGAGCTGGTCGAGCTTATTCAAGGTTTGCCGGAATTCGGCTACGATCCGGGAGAGTTCACCGTGCAGACCGGAGAAGTGAAGGAAGAAGACTGGGCGGACGCCTGGAAAAAATATTTTAAGCCTTTGCGCGTTTCCGAACGATTGACGATCAAGCCCACTTGGGAGGAATATACGCCGGAGGATGACGAGTTGATCATCGAACTGGATCCCGGCATGGCCTTCGGCACCGGAACCCATCCGACGACCGCGCTGTGCCTTCGTACGTTGGAGAGCGCGATTCGGGCAGGCGATGCGGTCATCGATGTGGGAACGGGATCGGGCATTCTGTCCATCGGCGCGATCAAGTTGGGCGCTTCCCGGGTGCTGGCGCTCGATCTGGATCCGGTGGCCGTCTCCAGCGCCACGGAGAATATTAAGCTGAACGGCTTGCAAAACGAAATCCAAGTCCGGCAGAGCGACCTGCTCGGCATCCTGAATGAACGGGATACCGCCGCAGGCAGCGCGCTTGCCGTCAAGCCGCCCGTGGACCTCGTCGTGGCTAACATTCTGGCGGAAATCATTTTGCTGTTCATTGCCGATGTGATGGAAGTGCTCAAGCCCGGCGGCATCTATATTGCATCGGGTATATATAAGAACAAAGAAGAAGACGTGGAGGCCGGCCTGCTCGCGGCTGGATTCGAAATTATCGACCGTGTCCGGCAAGACGACTGGATCGCGTTCGTAGCGGGTAAGCCGAAGGAGGATGAGGAGGAAGCATGAGTTTACTTCGGTTTCCTCTCGAGGAACTCCCTTTCTTTATTTTGGTCATGCTGGTTTCCTTCAGCGTACATGAATTTGCCCATGCATGGACGGCATACAAGTTCGGAGACAAGACCGCGTACAGGGAAGGCCGCGTGACGCTCAATCCGATGGCGCATCTGGACTGGATCGGCATGATTTTCCTGGTCCTGGCCGGATTCGGCTGGGCCAAACCGGTTCCGGTGGACCGGCGCAATTTCCGCAGTCCGCGGTTGATGACGATGCTGGTCACCGCCGCGGGACCGGTCAGCAACTTGCTGCTTGCCTTTCTCGGATTGTTGATCATCGCCATCCTGAATGCCTCCGGCGTCTCGATGTCAGATGCGGCGGCTGCAACGCTGGGTACCTTTTTTAAATATTGGCTGCAGATCAATATGGTCTTATTTTTGTTTAATCTCATTCCTCTTCCTCCGCTGGATGGTTACCGCATCCTCGAGGAGTTCATGCCGCTGCGGAGTCGGATCCAAATGATGAAGTACGAGCAGTGGAGCGTTTATATTTTCTTGTTGATCCTGTTTCTGCCGCCGCTCAGAAGGATCACAATTGATCCGTTATTCTCTTTGAGTGGTCCGATTCTCATCGGAATGAATCGGTTTTTGGCGTTGTTTTTCGGCTGATCGGAAACAGAATCCGGTGGCGCAACCGGGCTCAACAAGTTATGATGGAGGATGGACGTTTCAGCGGGAGGCTTTGAGACATGCAGCGTTATTTCGTACAGCCGGAACAAATGACGGAAGACTCCGTGACGTTGACCGGCGAGGACGCCCGTCATCTGGGATCCGTCATGCGCGCCAAGCCGGGGGATGAATTCATCGCCTGCGACGGCAGCGGACGGGATGTGCTGGCGAAAATATCGGCAGTCGGCAAAGAGGCGGTTCTCGCGGCTATCGTCCAAGTGCTGACCGGCTCGGCGGAGATGGCTTGGCGGGTAACGGTCGCTCAAAGCCTGCCCAAAGGGGACAAGCTCGAGACGGTCATCCAGAAAGGGACGGAAGCGGGAGCGTTTGCTTTTCAACCGTTTCTCTCGCGCCGTACCGTCGTGCAATACGACGAGCGCAAGGAAGCCAAGCGGCTGGACCGGTGGCGCAAAATTGCCAAAGAAGCCGCGGAGCAGAGCCACCGAAGCCGGATTCCGGAAATTCGTCCGGTATGCGGGTGGAAAGCGTTGATCGGCCAATTTTCTTCCTATGATCTCGTATTGTTTTGTTACGAGGAAGAAGGACGGACCGGCCAAGGGCTGCGTCCGACGCTTGCCGATTTTCACGGAAAAACGAAGGGGCAGTCGCCAAGTGTGCTGCTCGTCGTCGGACCGGAAGGCGGATTTGCACAAGAAGAAGCGGAAGAAGCTCAAGCCGCCGGAGCCGTTCCGGCCGGGCTGGGCAAACGAATATTAAGAACGGAGACGGCGGCGCTGTACGCGCTCGCCTGTCTGGCTTACGAAGCCGGAGAGATGGGAGGATAACCGATGCCTAGCGTGGCATTTTATACATTGGGCTGCAAAGTCAATTTTTACGATACCGAAGCGATGTGGCAGCTGTTCAAAAACGAAGGCTACGAGCAGGTGGATTTCGAGACAACGACGGCAGACGTCTACGTCATCAATACGTGTACGGTCACGAACACGGGCGACAAAAAAAGCCGCCAAATTATTCGCCGCGCCGTACGCCGCAATCCGGATGCCGTAGTCGCGGTGACAGGCTGCTACGCCCAGACTTCGCCCGCGGAAATCATGGCGATTCCCGGGGTTGATCTGGTCGTCGGAACACAAGACCGCGAAAAGCTGATGGACTTTGTGGCGGACATTCAAATCAATCGCCGGCCGGTGAACGCCGTGCGCAATATCATGAAGACGCGCGAATTCGAGGAACTGGATGTACCGGATTTCGCCGAGCGTACGCGTGCGTTTCTGAAAATCCAGGAAGGCTGCAACAACTTCTGCACCTTCTGCATCATCCCCTGGTCCCGTGGACTGTCCCGCAGCCGCAAGCCGGAGAGCGTGCTGAACCAAGCGCGCCAGCTCGTGGCGTCCGGCTACAAGGAAATCGTGCTCACCGGGATTCACACGGGCGGTTACGGCGACGATCTCGAAAATTACCACCTGTCCGACCTGCTGCAAGATTTGGATAAGATCGAAGGACTGGAGCGCATCCGCATCAGCTCGATCGAAGCGAGCCAAATCGATGACGAAATGATCCGCGTGCTCAACTCCTCGCCGAAAATGTGCCGCCATCTTCACATTCCACTTCAGGCGGGTGACGACGAGATTTTGAAGCGCATGCGGCGCAAGTACACGACCGCCGAGTTTGCCGAGAAAATCGCGCGAATCCATGAAGCAATGCCCGGCGTCGCAATCACGACGGACGTCATTGTCGGCTTCCCCGGGGAAACCGAGGAACAGTTCGAGAACGGCTACCGGTTCATGCAGCAAATAGGGTTTGCGGAGATGCACGTGTTCCCTTATTCGAAGCGTACCGGAACACCGGCCGCGCGGATGGACGATCAGGTGGACGAGGAGCTGAAGCACGAACGCGTGCACAAGCTGATCGAGCTGTCCGAGCAAATGCAGGCGGCATACGGCCGTGAGTGGCTGGGCCGCGAGCTGTCCGTCATTCCGGAACGGGAAGCCAAAGGAGCCGAAGGCCAAGGGCTGTTGTCCGGCTATACGGACAACTACCTGAACGTCGTGCTGAACGGGGATCCTTCGCTGATCGGCAAGCTTTGCCGCGTCCGCATCACCGATTCGGGCGTCAACGAATGCCGCGGCGAGCTGCTGCACGTGGAGGAAGATACGCGGGAAGCTGCGCTGCAAGCATAATCACCGAGGAAAGATTTCATCCGGAAGGATGGAATCTTTTTTTTCGGGGTGGTCGGGAACGCGCAGATGTAGGTTAGTCTCATTGACTTACAAACGCCAGCCCCTCCAATTAGTAGCTCACCGCTACCAGTTCCCGCCGAATGGGCGACCGCGAATAGTAGCTCTCTGCTACTTGTTCCCGTCGATTGGGCGGGCTGTGACTGCGAATAGTAGCTCTCTGCTACTTGTTCCCGTCGATTGGGCGGCCGTCGACTGCAAATAGTAGCGCTCTGCTACTTGTTTCCGTCGATTGGGCGGCCGGCGACCGCGATTAGTAGCGCTCTGCTATTAAATCCCGCCGAATGGGTGGTCGTCGACTGCAAATAGTAGCGCTCTGCTACTTGTTTCCGTCGATTGGGCGGGCAAACCCGAACGTACTTAGCGACCACGCAAAACGAGTTACTTTTGGAGGATTATTGTTACATAGGGGGTTCGACTTAACATGAAAGAGATTTCCGCAGGCGGCGTCGTGTACCGAAACCGGAACGGCTCGCTGGAAATTCAAATGATTGAAGACCGGTTCGGCAAAATGACACTGGCGAAAGGTAAGATGGAGCCGGGGGAAACGGTCGAGCAAACCGCGCTTCGCGAAATTTTGGAGGAAACGGGAATTGCCGGCCGGATTGAAGCACCTCTTTGCGTCGTCGGTTATCAATATGATGCCGGTGAGCGGGGCACAGTGGAGAAGGAAGTTCATTATTATTTGGTCGAGGCGGAAGAGGGACAGCTGCAAGCGCAAGTGGAGGAAATCTCCGGAGTCGCCTGGTACTCTCCTCAAGACGCATGGCAGCTGCAGCTGTCGTCCGGCTATGACAACAACCGGGAAGTATTGGCGAAGGCTCTCGCCCGGCTCGGAATCGAAAGCGTCGGCTCAGCGTTTGGGCTATAATGGAAAAGTGAGCCGTTACATGAGAAAGGCGTGATCTTACCTATGACGAATCAACCCCGCGCGGTGTTGACCCGCACCAGACGGCCCCGGCTGGAAGAAGGGCATCCGTGGATTTATGCCAACGAAATCGAACGCTGGGAAGGAGAGCCTGAGCCGGGCGGACTGGCCCAGGTGACCGATCATAAAGGGAAATTTCTCGGAATCGGCTTCGTCAATCCGGCTTCCCAAATCACCGTGCGCATCGTCTCCTATAAGCCGCTTGAAGCGATGGATGCGGAATTTTTCCGCCGCCGCTTCGAATGGTGCGCCACTTACCGAGACCGTTTTGTCGGAGCGGAGGAATCGTGCCGCGTCGTTTATGGGGAAGCGGACTTTTTACCCGGATTGATCGTGGACCGGTTTGCCGACGTGCTGGTCGTGCAAGTATTATCTCTCGGCATGGAGGTAACGCGCGACGTCTGGCTTCCGGTGTTGGTGGAGGTGTTTCGCCCCAGCGGCGTATATGAGCGCAGCGATGTCGGCGTGCGTACGCTCGAAGGACTGGAGGAGCGCACAGGGGTATTGTACGGTGAATGCCCAAGACATCTGGAGATTCTGGAAAATGGGCTGCGAATCGAGGTCGATATCGAGGGCGGGCAGAAAACAGGTTATTTTCACGACCAGCGGGAAAACCGCGCATCGATCGCCCCGCTCATGAAAGGCTGGGGCGTTAGAAGCGGGATCCGGCTTGAAGAACGGGACACGGAGGACGGCTCGCGTCTTGTGCCGGTCAATCCGAACGGCAAGGTGGTGTCGTTCCCTTACTGGGATGGGGCGACCGTGCTGGAATGCTTTGCGCATACGGGCAGCTTCACCTTGCACGCATGCCAATACGGCGCGAAAAAAGTAACCTGTCTGGACGTTTCGGCTCACGCCATCGAAACCGCCAAACGCAACGTCGCGCGCAACGGGTTCGACGACCGCGTGGAGTTCGTCGTGGAAGACGCGTTCGAATATTTGCGCCGGCAGGTGGCGGGCCGCGACGAGCGGACGGCGAGAGCGCAAAAAGGGACGGATACGTCAAAGCCGCTTACGGCGGAAGGCCGGACTTGGGACGTCATTATTTTGGATCCTCCGGCTTTCGCCAAAACGAAACGAGCCGTGCCCGGCGCTGTGCGGGGCTATAAAGATATCAATCTGCACGCCATGAAACTCCTCAACGAAGGCGGGTTTTTGGTCACCGCGAGCTGCTCTTACCATGTGCGGCCGGATTTGTTTCTGGATACGATTGAGGAAGCGGCGCGCGATGCGGGCAAAATTATCCGCCTGATCGAATGGCGCGGAGCCGGGAAAGATCATCCCCAGCTGGCGGGCGTCGAGGAAGGCCACTATTTGAAGTTCGGCATCTTTGAAGTTAGAAGCCGGGACCAGCTGTAAAATCGGAAACGCCGGAGTCCGCTTGGACGAAACCCGGCGTTTTTTTGTTGCGGACTCTGCCATATGCAGATGAATCGTCGATAAGAAATAGACAAGCTCTAATTGCAATTCACGATCTCCGTACTGCCCATCTGCCCCAGCCCCGCCAGTAGGCCAGCGGCAACGCCAGTATAGAGCAGGCCACGTTGAAAATCGTTTGTGCGTGTGCAATCTGCGAGGAGGCGTCATCGGGCGCGATCAAGGCGGCCGAGCTGTGCAGCAGCGGCATCAGCGGGAAAAAGAGCGCCGCACCGGCCACATTCAGCGCAAGCTGGGAGAGCGCGACGAAGCGTCCGCCCGGACCGCCGCTAAGCGAGGCTACGAGCCCGGTGAAACAAGTGCCCACGTTGGCGCCGAGTACGATGGCGATGCCGGTTTCCGGCGACATCGCGCCGGTTGCCGCCAGGCCCATGGCCATCGCTATGACGGCGGAGCTCGAGTGCACGACGGCCGTGAGCGCGGCTCCGCCGAGCATACCCCATACGGGATTGGCCGAGGCGTGATCCATGAGCAACAGGAACGTTCCGCTCTTTTGCAGCGTAGGACCGATTCCGAGTAAGATTTGAAAGCCCAGCAGCAGCAATCCGAACCCTGCCAAGGCCACCGACGCATACCGCAAAGACAGCATCCCCCCGGCAGGACGAGCGGCAGAGGAGCTCATTTCTCCTCTCATCGCCGTCCATATCCAGCCTGCGCACGAAATGCCCAACACCGCCCAGCCGTACCGGTGGATATGTAAACTCATTAACTCCGTCGTGAGACACGTTCCGACATTCGTGCCGAGAATAATCCCGAAGCTTCGCGCTCTGCTCAGCCATCCGGCGTTCACGAAGCCGATTGTCAGCACGATGACGGCGGTGCTGCTTTGCAGCCCGGCCGAAGCCGCCGTTCCGAACAAAAATCCGCGAAGCGGCGTGGCCGTAGCCTTCTCGAGACCGGTTGACAACCGGTTGCCCGCCCATCGGCTCAGCGCCATTTCGGTCAGCATCATCCCTCCGATCAACAGCACAAAACCGGCGACCGACGCGAATAAAACACCTGCGAGCATGAACGTCCCCCTTTTCGCTGCGCACCCGTTATTTGAACGTATGCCCGTGAGGGACAAGGTATGTCGAGAGGGCGGGACGAACCTCGTTTCGATTGAGGTCTTTTATCGTTAAGAAATGGTAAGCGATCAATCGGCACATTTTGAACTCCTTGGCGATAATCTGATTACAAACTGTCGAATCGGGAAGATACAAGGGGGAAAATGATATGGTTCAAGATGTGATTTTATTCGGCAATCGAGCGGTTAGGCTGGACAATCGGACGCATAAACCGGAAAGCCGCAAGCGGCTGAACGACCGGGTGCGGGAACTCGCGTATGACCTTGAATTCAGGAGACGCTGGAAACAGGTGAAGACGATCGAGCTCTGGTCGGACGCCGCAATTTTCCACCTCCCAGACGGCACGAAATGGTACTTGAACATTTCTTGAAACGGGCCTTCGGGCCTGTTTTTTGTTGCCCTGGAACGGGGTGATGGCGGAAAGTGTTAACGGCGAACATCTGTGCGCCTCCCCTCGGTTATGGTACAATGACGGAGACAAATCTATCAGCGGAAAAGGCGTTAGGAGGAGGACACGGACATGTCTCTGCGGCTCGTGACGGGTCGTTCCGGGAGCGGGAAAACCCGATTCGGACTGGATGAAATCCGCGATCGGCTTCGGCAGGATCCCCAAGGCCATCCGCTTGTGCTGATCGTGCCGGAGCAGGCTACGTTTCAAACGGAATACGCGATGGTCACCACTCCGGGTCTCGGAGGATTTCTCAGGGCGCAAGTGCTCAGTTTTCGGCGGCTGGCGTTCCGGATCATGCAGGAGACGGGCGGTTTGGCCGTCATTCCGATTCACGATAACGGCAAAGCGATGCTTTTACATAAAGTGCTGGAAGCGCGTCGGGAACAGCTTCGGCTGTTTCGCGGGGGACCGTCGGAGACGGGACTCATTTCCCGGGTAAACGAATTGTTGACGGAATGGAAAAGGTACGGGATCACAGGGTCCCGCGTGGCGGAAGTGTCCGAACGGACGGCTGCCGTCGGCAGCGATGCGGATGCTCCATTGATTCCGGACAAGCTTCACGATTTATCCTTGATCTTCGAAGATATGGAACAAGAGCTGGCCGGAAAATGGATGGACGGAGAGGACATGCTGGCCCGTCTCGCTTCGGGCTGCGCGTCTTCGGAATGGGTGGCGGAAGCGGAAATTTGGCTGGACGGCTTTCACGGATTTACGCCGGGCGAATACGCCGTCGTGGAAGGCTTGCTGCGCCGTTCCAAACGCGTGACGGTGATGCTGTGCACGGACCGGCCCTTTGCGGCGGGCGAAAGACCGGACGAGCTGTCCACGTTCCATCAGACGGCGGAAACTTCGGCGAAGCTGTGCGAGCTGGCGGAAGCCGCCGGTGTGCCGGTCGAGCCTGCTGTTGTGTTGGAGCCGGATCTCGCTCCCCGATTTGCTTCGAATCCGATGCTGGCTTTTCTGGAGAAGAACTGGGATCGCCGGGACGTGTGGGACGGCCCGGCGGAACTGTTGAAGCCGGATCGTCCGGGCAGCGGAATATCGCTGCATGCCGCTTCCAACCGGCGGGCCGAGGCGGAAGCCGCCGCGAGGGACATGCTGCGGCGCGTCCGCGAGGAAGGCTGCCGTTGGCGGGACTTGGCGGTCTTTGTGCGCCGGATGCCGGATTATGCCGATTTGTTGTCGGCCGTTTTCTCGGATTACGGCATTCCTTTTTATTTGGACGGCAAGACCCCCGTCGCCCATCATCCGTTCGTGGAGTTCGTTCGATCGGCGCTGGAATGCGTAACCGGCGGCTGGAAAGCCGAAGCGGTGTTTCGCTGCGCGAAAACGGATTTGCTGGGCACGCCGGACCGGCGCATCAGCCGCGATGAAGTGGACCGGCTGGAGAACTACGCATTGGCGGCAGGCATTGACGGCTGGCGGTGGCATGATGACCGGGTATGGAGGCCGTTGTCGCGCGGCGATCTGGAGGACGAGGCGGCCAGCGGCACCGGGGAAGGCGGATCGGCCATGGCCCGGCTGCTGCAGGTCCGGGATGCTTTGCTTACGCCGCTCCGCGCGTTGGAGCAGCGCTTGAAGAAAGCCGGCTCGGTTCGCGATATGTGCGAGTCGTTGTACCGGTTTTTGGAACAAACGGGTGCGGCCGATTGGCTGGAGCGCCGCAGTCTCGAAGATAGGGAAGCCGGCCAGCCGGGACGCGCCGCGATGCATCGTCCGCTGTGGGACGGCGTCATGAATTTGCTCGACCAGCTTGTCGAGCTGATGGGCGATGCGAAGCCCGAGTCGGCCTTGTTCGCGGGGATGATCGATTCCGGTCTGGAAGAGATGAAGCTGGGTACGGTGCCGCCGTCTCTTGACGCCGTGCTGATCGGCAGTCCCGAGCGAACGCGTTCCGACCGCGTGCAAGTCGTCTATTTGCTTGGGGCAAATGACGGCGTGCTGCCGATGCGTATTCCGGAAAACGGCCTGCTGACCGAGACGGAGAGGGAGAAGCTGGCCGACAAAGGCATGCCGATGGCCCCGGGCGCGAGACGCCGTTTGCTGGACGAACGGTTCATGGCTTATTTGGCCTTCACGACGCCATCACGGCATCTGTGGATCAGCTGGGCGCTGGCGGATGACGAGGGACAAGGGATGCTGCCGTCGGAGTGGATCGGCCGATTGCGCCGTCGCTTTCCGGGCCTTCCGGTTCGGCTGGAGGCGGGCGAGCCGCAATTCGGCGATTCGGAGAAGGAGCAGCTCGCTTTTGCCGTTCCGCCGGGGCGTGCGCTCACGCATTTGCTGACGCGCCTTCGCCTGTTCCGGCAAGGAGAGCTTCCGGCTGCCGGCTGGTGGTCCGTTTACAATTGGCTTCGCGAGCAGCCGGAGTGGAGCGGCAAATTAAACCGGCTGCTCGCTTCTTTGCAATATACGAACGAGGAAAAACCGCTGTCCCCCGAAACGAGCCGGCTCTTATACGGCGATCGTCTGCTGGCGAGCGTATCCCGGATGGAGAGGTTCGTCGCTTGTCCGTTCCGGCATTTCGCTTCGCACGGACTGCGCCTCCACGAGCGGCGGCTGTACCGGGTCGACGCGCCGGACATCGGACAGCTGTTCCATGCGGCCCTTCGCCAAACGACGGAGAAGCTGTTCACGGAAGGGCCGGCGGCGGCCGATGCGGCACGCTGGCAGGCCGAGGCGGCGGCCGCGGTGGAGAGATTGCTGCCCAACGTGCAGTCGTCGATATTGCTCTCCTCGCACCGGCACGGCGTCATGGCCCGCAAGCTGCGGGAAATTGTGGCGCGTGCCTCCGCGATGCTGGGTGAGCAGGCTCGCTTGTCGGGCTTTAAGCCGGTCGGGCTTGAGCTCGGGTTCGGACCGGACGCCATACTGCCTCCACTTACACTTGATCTCGGAGCCGGGCGGGTGATGGATATCGCCGGACGGATCGACCGAGTAGATGCGGCAGAGACACCGGAGGGACTTTTGCTTCGGATTATGGATTACAAATCGGGTGCGGTGAAGCTGAAGCTGGATGAAGTGGCCCATGGCTTAACTTTGCAAATGCTGACGTATTTGGACGTGGTGGTCACCCACGCCCCGCATTGGCTCGGAAGGCCGGCGGAGCCGGCGGGCGTGCTGTACTTCCACGTGCGCAACCCGCTCATTCCGAGTGCGAACGGATTGTCCCCGGCAGAGGCGCAAGCCGCGATGCTCAAGCAGTTCCGCATGCAGGGACTGGTCCTCGCCGACGGAGAGGCTGTTAAGCTGATGGACCAATCGCTGCCGGTAAGCGCCAAGTCTTCGGTCATTCCCGTGGAATTTAAAAAAGACGGTTCGTTTTCCGCCCGGTCGCAGGTGGCGGACCGCAATCAGTGGCAAGTTCTCCGTTCTTCCGTGCGGGGGCAGATCAAGAAGATCGGCAAAAGAATCGTGGAGGGCGACGTGGCGATCGCGCCGTATCGTATGGAACGCCGCATCCCTTGCACGCACTGCGAGTTCCGGCCGGTGTGCCAGTTCGATCCGCAGCTGGACGGAAACGATTATCAGGCTTTGGCCAAGGCGGGAAGCCGGGATGAGCTGTGGCGGAGGCTCAGCGATAACGAGGAGAGGAGGGAGCCGTTATGAACCGAGAGCCGGGTTTATGGCCCGTGAAGCCGGAAAGCAGCCGCTGGACGGACGAGCAGTGGGCCGCCATCGCGGCGGAAGGCTCCCATTTGCTCGTTGCGGCCGCGGCCGGATCGGGGAAGACGGCGGTGTTGGTCGAGCGGATCATTTCGCGGATTGCGGATCCGGACCGACCGCTCAGCGTGGACGCTTTGCTGGTGGCCACCTTCACGAAAGCGGCGGCAGCCGAAATGAAAGAACGGATCCGGCACGCGCTGGAGGAAGCGCTGGAGAAAATGCCGGATTCGCGGCATTTGCAGCGCCAGCTGGCGCTGCTGTCCCGGGCGTCGGTCACGACGCTTCACTCGTTTTGTATGGAAGTGGTGGAGCGGTATGCGCCGCTGATCGGGCTCGATCCCGGCTTCCGGATCGCCAACGAGACCGAGGCGGAATTGCTCCGGATGGATACGCTGGACGAGCTGTTCGAGGAGACATACGAGAAAGAAGGCGAGTCCGGCACGCTGGCGCGATTGGCCGACCGCTTCGGCGGAGAGCGCAGCGACGAACCACTGCATCGTCTCGTGCTGGAGCTGCACGAATTCGCGGGCAGCCACCCGTGGCCGGAGCATTGGCTGCGTGAGATGGCGGCGCGATTCGACGTTCGGGATGCGGAAGAGTTAATTCGCTCCCTGTGGGTGCAGAGCTTGCGGCAAGACGCCCGGCTCCAGCTGCAAGGCGCCCTTCATCTTCTGCGCGCAGGTCTTCGGGTGTGTGGGGAAGCCGGCGGGCCGGCGCCCTACGCCGATACGCTGAGCGAAGACGCGGCAGCTCTGGAAGCATTGCTGGCCGCGCTGGACAGCGATACATGGACGACTTGGCAGTCCGCTTTCGCGGGCTGTTCGTTCGGGCGTCTGAAGCCGTGCCGGGGAGACGATTACGACCCGGCTTTGCAAGAGCGTGTAAAGGGCTTCCGCGACGCCGCCAAAAAAATTGTGGGGAAGCTGTCGGAAGAATGGCTGGTGCGCTCGCCCGAGCGGTATGCGGACGAAATGCGTCAGCTGGCCCCGGATATGGAGGCGCTCGCCGGGCTGGCCATCGAATTCGGGCAGCGCTATGAAACGGCGAAACGCGCCAAAGATTTGCTGGACTTCGGCGATTTGGAGCACTATGCGCTGCGCATTTTACGAGACCCGTCCTCCACGCCGGAGCAGCCCGTTCCTTCCGCCGCCGCGTTGGATTACCGGAACCGTTTTGCCGAGATCTATTTGGATGAATATCAGGACACCAACGAGGTGCAGGAAGCGATCGTCACGCTGATCGCCCGGTCCAATCCCGGCAACGTCTTTATGGTCGGGGACGTCAAGCAGAGCATTTACCGGTTCCGCTTGGCGGAGCCAGGTTTATTCATGGCCAAATACAAGCGATACGATATATGGACGCCGGAAATCGCGGACTCGGATTCACCCGAGGGGCTTCGCATCGATTTGGCCCGGAACTTCCGGAGCCGCCGGGAAATTTTGGAGTCGGTCAATCATGTGTTCCGGCTCATCATGCGGGAGCCGGTCGGCGAAATGAATTACGACCGCCGCGCGGAACTCATTTACGGGGAGGGTTATCCCGATTGGACGGCATCGTTCGTCTCCGACCCGGTGAACCATCGGGGCGTGGAGCTCATCGTCCTCGATCAAAGCTCCGCCGGTGCAGGCACGGAAGGCAGCGCAGGAGAAGGCGGCGCCATGGATTCCGGCGGGTCGCCGCGTCACCCGGATGCCGGAACCGAGGACAGCGAAGCTTCGGTCTCTGAAGGAGATTCCGAAGAGGAAGAACTGGAGACGGCGCAGCTGGAAGCCCGGTGTGTGGCGGGGGAAATCCGCCGGCTCATGGGGCAGGACGGCAGCGGTCATCCGCCGTTTTCGGTATATGACGGCAAATCCGGGTTGTACCGTCCCGTTCAATACCGGGACATCGTCATCCTGCTCCGTGCCGCGACATCGCTCGCTCCGGCTTATTTGGACGAATTGAAGGCCGCCGGGATTCCGGCTTACGCGGATTTGGCGACGGGGTATTTTGCGGCCACGGAAGTGGATGTGATGCTGTCGCTGCTCTCGGTCATCGATAATCCGCGGCAAGACATCCCGCTTGCGGGCGTGCTGCGTTCGCCCATCGTCGGCCTCTCGGCCGACGAGCTGGCGCAAATCCGGCTGTGCGACCGCCGGGGAGATTATTGGGATGCGGTCAAGGCGGCGGCAAAGACCGATTCGCTGCCCGGGAAGCTGCGGGGGACGGCGAAGGCTTTCACGGAGCAGATGTCCGCCTGGCGCGATTTTGCCAGGAGGGAGCCGCTAGGGGAGCTTCTTTGGTCGATCTACCGCGAGACCGGCTACTATGATTTTGTCGGCGGCATGCCGGGCGGTACGCAGCGGCAGGCCAACCTTCGCGCATTGGTGGACCGGGCCCGTGCTTACGAGAACTCCTCGCGTTTTCGCGGGCTGTTCCGTTTTCTTCGTTTTCTCGGACGCATGCGGGACACCGGCGCGGATTTGGGAGCGGCACGCGCGCTGGGCGAAGGAGAAAATGTCGTACGCATCGTCTCGATTCACAAAAGCAAAGGCCTCGAGTTTCCCGTCGTTTTCGCGGCGGGACTGGGGCGTACGTTTAACCGCAGAGATTTGAACGGCATGTTCTTGAAACATAAGCAGCTTGGCTTTGGTCCGCGAATGGTCGAGACGGATACGCGCGTCACGTACCCGACGCTGCCTCAACTCGCGATTCGGCGCCGGATGGCGGCCGAGATGCTCGCGGAAGAAATGCGGGTGCTGTATGTGGCGCTGACCCGTCCGAAGGAGAAGCTGTTCCTCGTCGGAACGAGCAAGGACGCGGCCAAGCAGTGGCAGCAATGGCAGGAGACCGCTTCTTTAGCCGAAGAAGGACTGCCCGATCACGCGGTGGCTTCGGCTTCCAAATATTTGGACTGGCTCGGACCCGCCGCTGTATTGGCCGGCGCCGAGTGGTCCTGCCGCGTTGTTCCAGCGTCCGCTTATACGCGGATGACGGCCGACGAGCCGAGTGCGGATCCCGCTTGGGACCGGCAGTGGAACGCGGTCATTTCGGGAGAACAGGCGGTTGTGCCGGACAACGAAGAAGAGCAGCGCATCCGGGCGGTCTTGTCGTGGACGTATCCTTATGAAGGGGCCTCGAAGTCGGCGGCCAAAACGTCGATTACGGCGTGGAAAAGAAGGCTGTCCGAGGAAGAAGCGGCGGCGGACTCGCTGTTTGCGGCTTCAATGGAGCCGGTGACGGACGCAGCGGACCGATCCGATGCCGAAGGCTGGAGCGAGGAGCCGGCGGACGCCGGGAACACATCTGCCGAAGCTGCGGCTGAGGCCGCTGCCGCGTCCGAGGTGCCGCGTGTTCGGTCCGAGCTCAGCTTCCGCTTGAGGCGGCCGCAATTTATGACGGAGAAGAAATTGACCCCCGCGGAAAGAGGCACAGCCTTTCACCTGGTCATGCAGCATCTTCCTCTCCAAGCCGATGTCGGCACGGAGGAGATTGCGGCGCTCCTGGACCGGATGGTCGAGCGACTGCTGCTGACGCCGGATCAGAGGGCGGCCGTTCAACCGGCCGATCTCGAGGCCTTTTGCCGCAATGCGCTGTTCGGTCGAATGTGCCGGGCCGACCGGGTATGGAGAGAAGTGCCTTTCACCTACGGCATTCCCTCCGACGTGATTTATGCCGCGGCAATGGCCGGCGGGTCGGATGAGACGGTGATCATCCAAGGGGTGATCGACTGTCTGTTCGCGGAATCGGACGGGCTTGTACTGGTCGATTACAAAACGGACGAGCTGAAAGGCCGAAGCGCGGCGGAAGCCGCGGAAAAGCACCGTTTTCAGGTGGAAAAGTACGGAGAAGCCGCAGGCCGCATTTTAGGCCGCCCCGTCACGGAAGCTTATGTCTATTTCTTTGACGGAGGACAGGCGGTCCGGCTTTGGTAGATTCGGAATGAAGGAGGAAACGCGCCGATGCGTGTTTTACATACGGCCGACTGGCATCTGGGACGGACGTTGGAAGGCAGAAGCCGGCTGTCCGAGCAGGAAGCTTTTTTGGAGCAGTTGGCGGAGATCGTCAAGGAGGAACAGGTCGATCTCGTGCTGATCGCCGGAGATGTGTACGATTCGGTGAATCCGCCTGCGGCCGCGGAAAGCTTGTATTACGACGCGCTGGCGCGGTTGTCCGATAACGGCCGCCGGGCGGTTGCCGTCATCGCGGGCAATCACGACCATCCGGACCGGGTGGCGGCGGCTACGCCGCTTGCTGCCCGGCACGGCGTTTCCATGCTCGGCATGCCGCAGGGCGAAGCGGTCCTGGTGAACGTACCGCGCACGGGAGAGCAGGCCGTTATCGCGGCGCTTCCTTACCCGTCGGAGGCGCGTCTCAACGAGCTGCTGCAGGCTTCCTTGGATGAAGAAGCGCTCCGTTCCGCTTACTCCGACCGGGTCGGCCGCCTGCTGGGCACGATGTCCGCCGCTTTTCGTCCGAACACAGTGAATCTGGCGATGAGCCATATTTATGTGCTCGGCGGAAGTGAATGCGAGTCCGAGCGCCCCATCCAGGTAGGCGGCGCCTACACGGTACATCCGTCGGCTCTGCGGATCGACCAGCAATACACGGCACTTGGGCATTTGCACCGTCCGCAGCGGGTGGACGGCGATGAGACGATCCGGTACAGCGGCTCTCCGCTGGCTTATAGTTTTTCGGAGGCGGGACAAGCGAAGTCGGTTGTCGTTTTCGACGCGGCTCCGGGTGCGCCGGTCGTGCCGAAGGAATTGTATCTCACATGCGGCAAGCCGCTCGTCCGGTGGCGGGCAACGGGCGGCTTGGCGGAGGTGCACGGCTGGTTGGACGAAGGGCGGGATTCCTCCGCATGGATCGAGCTGGAGCTTTCGCTGACGGAAGCGTTGACGATGGAGCAGATCGCCGCTTTGCGTCTGGCACGCGAAGGTCTTGTGCAAATACGCCCGGTTTATGCCGGCAAAAGCGAGCAAGCCGAAGACCGGGAGGATCGCCGCCGCGGCGCGGTGCCCCCGGACGAGCTGTTCCGACGTTTCTACAGCCGGCAGAACAACGGAGCGGAAGCGGATGAAGCGCTGGTGTCTCTCTTTCTCGAACTTTTGGGAGATGGAGAAGAAGAAGGCGAAACGCCTGGGGATGCGGGCGCCGCGAAAGGGGGAGCGACCGCATGAAGCCGATCCGGTTGGATATCGCGGGCCTCCAAAGCTATCGCGAAGCGCAGACCGTGGATTTTGATTTGCTTTGCCAAGGCGGCGTATTCGGCATCTTCGGCCCTACCGGCAGCGGGAAGTCGTCGATCTTGGACGCGATGACGCTGGCGCTGTACGGCAAGGTGGAGAGGGCTGCCAAAGGTACCCAGGGCATTATGAACGGCGCGGAAAATAAACTGTCCGTGTCGTTCACCTTCGAGCTGTCCGGCGCGGGGGAAACGGAACGTTACCGGGTGGAACGTCAATACAAGCGGGCAGGCGAGACTTCGGTTCACGGCGCGATCTGCCGGCTCGTTCACGTACGGCCGGAAGGCGATGTCGTCCTCGCCGATAAGCAGAACGAAGTGGACGCGGAGGTGGCCCGGCTCATCGGGCTCGAGATGCCGGATTTTACCCGCGCGGTTGTGCTCCCTCAGGGCAAGTTCGCCGAGTTTTTATCATTAGCCGGCAAAGAGCGCCGGCAAATGCTGCAGCGGCTGTTCCGGCTCGAACGATACGGGGATATGCTGGCCGCACGCCTCAGTGCACGAAGCGACAAAGTGAAGCTTGAGCTGAAGGAAACGGAAGCGGAGCAGCAAGGATTAGGCGACGCATCGCCGGAAGCCCTTCAAGCGGCGGCCGCGCGTCTGGCCGAGCTGCGGGAAGCAGCTGCAGGGCTGCGTGTTCGCTTAACCGAAGCGGAAACTTCCCACGCTGAGTTAGGACGCCGCAAGGAGCGGCAAGAAGAGCTTCAACGGATTGAGAACGAACTGTCCGTTTTAACCCGGCGAGCAGAAGAGATGGTGGAACGAGAAAGGCGGCTCGATAGGCTGAACCGAGCGGCCGGGCTCGAGGCTGTGCTTCGAGACGCAGACGAAGCCCGCGATGCGGCGGCGTCCGCCAACGCAGCCAAACGCGAAGCGGAGCAGCGATTGTCCGTACATACTGCGGAAGCCCGGCGCACAGCGGACGAATCTCAGCGGCTGGGCGAGGAAGCGGCGCGGCGGGAGCCTGAGCTGCTCGTAAGGCTGGAGAGGCTGGAACAGGCGTTGCAGCTCGAGCTCGAAACGGAAGAGCTGGCGCGCCAGCAAGCCGGTTTGGCGGAACAGCTCGCCCGATTGGAGCAAGAAAGCGTCCGAATCGCCGCGGCGGTAACCGAACAGCAAGATTTGCTGGAGCGCGGCAAATCGAGGCAGGCGGCACTGAAGGAACAGTTGGCCGCACTTCTTCCCGCGGCGGAACTTAGCGTCCGCCTGCAGACGGCCGCCGCCAAAAGGCAGCAATGGGCGTCCTTGACTGCGCAGGTAACCGATGCTGCGAAGGAAGCGCGGGAGACATCCGATCGAGTGGAGATGGCGGAAGCCCGCTGCCGGCAAACCGAGGCGGGAGCCGCCGATTATTACCGCGAAGGCCTCATGCTGCAAGCGTGGTGGAACGGGGTGTCCGCCGAGTTGGAGAAACTTCGGGAAGAAGCCGCGGCGTACTCGGCGGAGTCGGCTTCGGCCGCCGAACGGCTGCGCGAATGGGAACGCGGGCGGGAACGGGAACAGCTCGCTCATTTACTCGCGGACAGCTTGACCGATGGTCAGCCATGTCCGGTATGCGGCTCGACCTCCCATCCCCATCCGGGCATGCGTGCCGTGCCGGTGGACGGCGAACAAGCTGTGTCGAATGAGACGAAAGCGGTCGCCGATGCCGGTCAACGGATCGCCCTGCTCCAGCAAGAGTTCAAGTCGTGGATGGAACGCAGCGTCTGGTACCGGAATCGCCTGACGGACAAGCTCAAAGATTCAGACTTCGACATTACGACGGATGTTGAGGCGCTGCAACAAGCGGCCCCGTCCGTACCGCCGGCGGAAGCGGCGCAGGATCTGCAGGAATGGAGCGGCCGCTGCAGCGATTGGCTGGCGTCCTTGTCGGAACTGTCGCAGCGACACGATCGCTGGGAGAGCGCGTTCTCGGATCGCTTAAGAGAATGGGCGCAAGCGAAAGACGCCGTTTTATCGTGTACGGAGACTTCTAGGCAGGCGGAAAACCGCCGCCTTAAAGCGGCCGAACAGGCCGACTCGTTCGCGAAGGCTTGGACATCGGAATTTCCGGATTTGGCGCCGGAACAGATCCACGCCAAAGCGGAAGAAGCGGCGGCTGCCGATCGGGAAGTACGCGATATTCGGGAACGGCTGGACAAAAGCGTCGGGTTTCTGGAACAGCAAGAGCTGAAATTCCGGGAAGCGGAACGCGAAGGGCATGAGCTCTCTCTTCGCCTCGCCGAGACGAAGGCGCGCAAAGAGAGCGCGGACGCTCTGCTTGCGAACGCGGCCGGCCGGCTCTCGGAAAGAACGGGCGGAGGCTCCGCGTCCGCCTTGCTGGCCGCTTCCAAGCAAGAGCTGGAGCAATTGCGGACCGCATGTGCAGAGGCCAAAGCGGCCGCGGAAAACGCCGAGCGGCACCGCCAGGAATCGTTGCGTCAGCTGGACACCGCCGCGGAAAGAGATCAGGCGGCGGCCGCCGCGATGGAACGGACGTTCAAACGGCTCGCGGACGGCTTGAACACTGCTTTGTTTGAGTCGGCGGAACAAGTCCGGTCTCTTCTTCCGGAGCTCCCGAACGTGCCGGCGCTCAAGCAAGAAATCGAGGCGTACCGCCGGATGGAGTCTCAGTTGACTGCCCAGCGCGAGCTGCTCCGGGAGCGAATGACCGGAGAGCCCGTCACGCCGGATGCTTGGGAGCAAAGCTTATCCGTTCTGGATTCAATTCGGCGGGAGTCGGAAGAGGCGTTGGCGCTGACCGCCAAAGCGGAGCGCGATGTGGACGATTTGTCCGCCCGCCGCGGGCGGTGGGAGGAGCTCGAGCGCAAGCGCGCGGCTCTGTCGGCCGAAGCGTCTCGCATTGCGCAGCTACAGTCGGTATTCCGGGGCAACGCTTTTGTCGAATATATAGCGGAGGAGCAATTGGAGCAAGTGTGCGTAGCCGCGTCCGAGCGGCTCGGCTTTCTCACAAGGCGCCGGTATGCGCTGGAGGTCGATGCAAGCGGAGGTTTCGTCATCCGCGATGACGCGAACGGCGGCCTGCGCCGCCCGGTTTCGACGCTCTCGGGAGGAGAGACGTTCCTGACCTCGCTGGCGCTTGCTTTGGCGCTGTCGGCACAAATCCAATTGCGGGGCAAATATCCGCTGCAATTCTTTTTTCTCGACGAAGGATTCGGGACGCTGGATCCGGAGCTGCTGGAGACGGTCATCACCTCGCTTGAGAAATTGCAGCACAGCCGGCTGGCCGTCGGCATCATCAGCCACGTGCCGGAGCTGCAGGCCCGTCTGCCGCGGCGTCTTCACGTCACGCCGGCGGAACCCGGCGGGCGGGGAAGCCGTATTACCTATGAAACGATGTAGCGGTTGCGATCTCGGGAGGTCTCACATTGGAAAAGAAACGATCATATACGGTTCCCGTGCTGTTGTTAATTCTCGTGGTGCTGACCACATTGATCGTCATGGTCTACAGCAAATTGCTCGTTGCACAGCAGCAGCAAACGACCGAAAAGGGGAAACGGCTGGCGGAACAATACATTCTCGCGAATGCGTTTGCCGAACGGCTGTCGGAAGGCGCCGCACTGCTGCGCGCGGACGCGACAGAGGCGCAAAGGCTGCGCGGTAAGCGGTTGATGGGTGAGGCGGACTACCCTTCGGTTCCAACCGTTGCCATTCTGACGGAAGCCGCACGCCGGACTTCCGGGCAGTCGAACGAAGAAGCGTTTAAGCCGATTTCGGTCGCGATGTCCAAACTGAGCGAAAAATTGAACGAAATCGGCGAACACGACGGCGCGATCACCGCTGAGGAACAGCGCGTGCTTGCCACCGTACACGCCGGGGCGGCCGACATGGCGGAGGCCCTTCACAAGTTTCGTCCTCCGACCGGCGATGCCGGCTTCCGCCAAATGCAAGCCGGCGGCGAGTGGGTGGCCGCGGTCAATGATGCCGCCAAAGCTTTGCAGGACATGGCCGCGAAGCTGAAATGAGGAAACACAGGGAAAAAATCCAATGCCCTAAGCACAACAAAAATCCCGGCATCCAAGATGCCGGGATTTTGCGTTCTACCGATCAACCCGCCTCGACCGGAACGGCCAACTCCTGCAGCAGCAGCGCGGCCGCTTCCCGTGCGCTCGAGAACGCGCGCTCCGCCAGCTCGCCTTTGCCCGAGCAGCCGTCTCCACAGAAGAAGAAAGGCACGCTTTCCAAACGGTTCGGCAGCAGGCGGTTGCCGGCCACGTGCTTGACGCTTTGCACCATCGCCTTTTTGCTCATCCGTTTGACCGCCACGGCGTCGCGCCAGCCTGGATAATGCCGGTCGAACAGCGCCTCCATTTGAGCTTGGCGCTCGTCGAGGTACGCTTTACGGTCCGATTCGCCCTCGAACGACTCGTCGGACAAATACGCGATGCCCTGCAGAAGCTGCCCGCCTTGCGGCACGAGCGTGTCGTCCGTCGCCGAGACGTCGGAGATGAACATTTTGTTGTTCATGTCGCTGATATAGGAGAATGGGCGGCTCACGACATGGCTCAAACCGACGTCATAGACCAGCACTTCCGTCGCCGTATTGGCTTCGAACGGCACCATGAACGGCTCCCAAGGCGTTCCTTTCAGCAGCTTAACCACCTGCTGCACCGGCATGGCGAATACGACCCGGTCGAACGCGGCTTCGCGGTTTTTGGTGGTGATCCAGTACTTTCCGCCTTCGTAGCGGATCGAGTCGGCGCCTTCCTGTGCCGCCAGCTCCCAGCGGCCGGATTGGCCGATTTTGTTTTTCAGCTGCTCCGTGATGACGGCCCAGCTTCCCAAAATATAATTGACCGGCTTCTGGGACAAAAAGAGATTGTGATAATAGTCTGCAATGACGTGCCCCGGCACGCGGCGGGCGTCCTCAGGCGAAATGAAGAAGTTCGAGCATACGAGGTGCTCCCACAACTCTTTCAAATCTTCTCCTTCGCCCGATTGCGCCAAATAATCGCCGAGCGTAGGGAAGCGGCGCAGCTGGTGAATGTTCGCCATCATCGCGGTAATTTCGGCGACGAAACGGACCTTTTGTCCGGCGGAAATGATATCGGTTTTGAGAAGATTAATAAAGTCCAGCGGGGCAGGCGTGATTTGATCCCCTTTTTCATACATAACCTTGCGTTTGTCCACTTGCCGGCTGGAAAAGTCGAGCTCCAGCTCCTTCTCGAGCTTGCCGATCGTATGCCGGTCAATGCCATAAATCGCATGCGCTCCGTAATTGAGCGTAAATCCGGCTTTCTCGTAAGTAAACGCGCGTCCGCCCCATTGCGGACTCCGCTCGAACACCACGCCCCGGATGCCCGGGGAACGGCTCAAATACGCGGCCGCGGTCAAACCCGCCAAACCGCCGCCGATGACGGCGACTTCCATGCTCGGTTCCTCCTTCAGAACGGCGCCGAAGTCCAGAGAGATGTCCGATCCGTGATCCGCCAATCCGCGCCAAGCCCACATAAGATTCGCACGTACGGCCGACTCCAGGTCGGATGAGGCTCCGGTCGCCCATGTCCACAACGTTCCGGTAAAAACATCATATAAGTACTTCGCTTTGCGGCCGTCGAGGAGCCAACGGGATAAACATTCCGTCAAAGCCTCGGCCAGCTCGTTCTGCACTTTGCCGAGAAGCGGCTCTTCCCGGCTGAGCGAATAGAGGCTGCGCACCAGAAGGGGGACATCTTTCACTGTACGTGACAATTCCAGCAGCAGGCTGTTGACCCGCCCTTCCGCGGAAACGCCTTCAGGAAATCTTCGTTCCGACCAGTGGCGGACAATCTCGCATTGGCGTCTCGGAAGCTCGCAGAGCAGCTCTTCCTTGCTCCGAAAATAGTGATAAAACGTTCCTTTCGATGTGCCTGTGGCTTCGATGATATCGCCGACCGAGACTTGATCGTAACCCCGCTGGGCAAACAGCCGGAGTGCCGTCTCCGCCACGTGCTGCTTCTTTTCGCGGGTCGCCGCCCGAAAACCGGGAATCTTCAAAGAGTCCACACTCCTCCGTGTGCCATTATACGCCACGCAACAAGCGATTGCCAGAGGAAGATAGACCGTCGGTCTACTTTGTGCCTCTGACTATTTTTCCGGCCGCGTAGCCTTTTGCCCAAATCGGAATATGCTGATCGCAAAAGAGCCCAAGGAGGAACCGGGATGGATATCAAAGAGAAGAAAAAGCTGTGTAAGGAGCACATGTACCGTTATGTGGCGGTGCATTTGGCGGACGGAAGTTCTTATGACGGCATCGTGGAATTTGTGGACGATCACTGGCTTCGTTTGGCGGTACCCGGAGCGGTTCAGCCTGCCTCCCGGGCCTATTTTCCGGTGCCCTACACTGACTATTTCGGTCCGTGGGGCTACTACGGAGGCTTCTATCCCTATCCCCGCAGATTCGCGGCACTGCTCATCCCGCTGGCGGCTCTGCAAACTTTGCTGCTGCTGCCGTATTTTTGGTGAACGCCGGAGCGGGGGGCGGCGGAGGAGCCGTCCCCCGGCATCCGTTTCGCCATTGGACGAGCCGTTGCGGGATACTGTATGATGGAAGTAACTTCAATCCGGTTCGAAAAGGGGAGCGCGGCTATGGACTGCATTTTTTGCAAAATTGCGGATGGAACGATTCCGTCCCGTAAAGTATATGAGGACGAGCGGGTGGTGGCTTTTCACGATATCCAGCCTCAGGCTCCGGTACATTTGCTGGTGATTCCGAAAAAACATATCGCCTCGTTGGACGACGCGTCCTCCGAAGATGCGGAGCTTTTGGGACATGCGATGCTGGCCGCGCAGAAGGTCGCCCGGGAAGCCGGCGTGGCGTCCAGCGGGTACCGCGTCATCACGAATATCGGACCCGATTCCGGCCAAATCGTTTTCCATTTGCATCTTCATGTGCTCGGCGGGGAAAAATTGGCTCATCTGAATCCGAAAAATACGTCCGAACAAGGCCCTTCCTCAAGTTGACACCCCCTTTCTACATCACATATAATTGGTTTGATAACCGTGTGTTGTGGTCTGTTGCGGAGGGAGGGAAAACAGGTGTCCGAAACGAAAGTACGCAAAAATGAAACAATCGACGCTGCACTCCGCCGCTTTAAGCGTTCCATCGCGAAAGACGGCGTTCTCGCTGAAGTTAAGAAGCGCAAACATTACGAGAAACCGAGCGTTAAGCGCAAAAAGAAATCCGAAGCCGCCCGCAAACGTAAGTACTAGGAGGATTGGCTCCGATGAACCTCGCGGACCGTTTGAACGAAGACATGAAGCAAGCGATGAAGGGTGGAGAGAAGTTTAAGCTCTCTACGATTCGGTTGGTTCGTGCCGCGATCAAAAACCAAGAGATCGAACTGCGACGCCCGCTGGACGACAGCGAATTGATTCAAGTCGTCAGCCGGGAGCTCAAACAGCGCAGGGATTCCCTTCAGGATTTTCAAAGAGCGGGTCGTGACGACCTTGTGGCCAACGTCTCTGCGGAGATTGACATCATCAGCCAGTATCTTCCCGAGCAGCTGACCGAAGAAGAAGTCAAAGTTATTGTCAAGCAGACCATGCAAGAAACCGGTGCTTCTTCCAAAGCCGACATGGGAAAATTGATGGGCGCGTTGATGCCGAAGGTGAAGGGACGCGCCGACGGAAAGCTCGTCAATCAAATCGTCCAACAGTTATTGTCATGAATCCCTCGAGAATGCAGGCACTCCCTTGAACGGGAGTGCTTTTTGCATACATACCGTATATAACCCCCATATTGAAACTTCCGGAACGACCCTCCGTAATACATCATGTTCAAGCAAGCAATCGTTGGATCGTAAGCGGGTACATCCCGGCCGGTCGATTGAAGGAGGAGGAATCCGATTGCTGGCGGGCAATATTAATTTTCGAAAAATGGCAAGTTTAGGGTTATTCCTGGCGACGCTTCTCTTGGGAGCGGGGCAGGCGGCCGCCGCCGAAGCGGCGCCGGGTCCGGTATACGTCGTACCGGTGAAACAGACGGTTCAAAGCGGCCTCGCTTCGTTCTTGGATCGGGCGCTGACGGAGGCGGAGGACGCAAAAGCATCATTGGTGGTGCTGGACGTCGATACACCCGGCGGTCGTCTGGATACGGCCGAGGAAATCGCCGTCCGGATCCGAAACACCAAGGTGCCGACGGTGGCGTTCGTCAGCGGCAAGGCCGCATCCGCAGGGGCGTACTTGTCGCTGAATGCCGGGGCGATCGCGATGGCTCCGGGTACGACGATCGGCGCCGCGATGATCGTGGATCAGACCGGCGAGGCGGTGGACAATCCGAAGCTCGTCGGCCATTGGTCGTCGGAAATGGAAGCCGCCGCTCAGTTGAACGGACGGAATCCGGACATTGCGGTCGCCATGGTGGATCCATCGCGTGTCGTGCAAATGAAGGAACTCGGCCGTACGAAAGAAAAAGGGCAAATTTTGTCCCTCTCCGCCGAAGATGCGCTGAAGGTCGGTTACTCGGATCGTATGGCGAAGTCGGTCGATGAAGTCATCGCTTGGAAAGAGCTGTCCGACCGCACGGTGGTTAAGTTGAATCCGAGTTTCGCCGAACGCTTGTCTCAGTGGCTCACCTCTCCAGGCTGGTCCACGCTGCTGCTCATCATCGGCATTGCGGGCATTGCCATCGAAATGCTGGTGCCCGGCTTCGGAGCCGCCGGCATTCTCGGACTCGCGGCCTTTGGACTGTATTTCTTCGGGCAGTCGGTGGCGGGCTTTGCGGGCATGGAATCGATGATCATCTTCGGGATCGGCATTCTGTTCCTGATTCTCGAAATGTTCATCCCCAGCTTCGGCATTCTCGGCATTCTCGGCATCATCGGGGTGATCTACGGAATCTCGTCGGCGGCATACGATACCGGTCATGCCGCCCGGTCTCTCGGACTGGCCGCGTTGGTCGCCTTGGTGATCACAATGGGGGTCGTCTACATTTTCCGCAAGCGCGGAATATGGAACCGGTTCATCCTCCGGGAGCAATTGACGACGGAGCAAGGCTTCGTGCCTCATGCGTCGCGCGAGGACTGGGTCGGCCGGGAAGGTGCGGCGCTCTCGCCGCTTCGGCCGGCAGGTGTTGCGGATATCGGAGGAGAGCGGGTCGACGTCGTGACGTCCGGCGAATTTATCGAACGCGGGCGTACGGTTCGCGTCATCGCGGTGGATGGAACGAGAATTTTGGTGAAGGAAGTCGCTTCATCGTAACGAATTGTGGAAGCAGGGAAATAAATTTAAAATCGGAGGGTTTCTATATGGATCCAACCATTCAGCTATTGGTCATTATCGCTTTGGCGGTCGTCGCATTGTCCGTTTTTTTCAGCTTTTTCCCGTTCATGCTGTGGATTTCGGCGCTCGCTTCCGGCGTGCGCATCGGGATCATCACCTTGGTGGCCATGAGGCTTCGCCGGGTCGTGCCGAGCCGGATCGTGAATCCGATGATCAAAGCGACGAAAGCCGGATTGGGACTGAACATCAATCAACTGGAAAGCCACTTTTTAGCCGGCGGTAACGTAGACCGCGTCGTCAACGCCTTGATTGCGGCGCAGCGCGCCAATATCCCGCTCGTGTTCGAACGCGCGGCGGCGATCGATTTGGCCGGACGGGACGTGCTGCAGGCGGTGCAAATGAGCGTTAATCCCAAAGTGATTGAAACGCCGGTCGTTTCGGCCGTCGCCAAGGACGGCATTGAAGTGAAGGTCAAAGCCAGGGTGACGGTTCGCGCGAACATCGACCGGCTGGTCGGCGGTGCGGGAGAAGAGACCATTATTGCCCGTGTAGGGGAAGGGATCGTCAGTACGAACGGCGCGGCCAACTCTCATAAGGACGTCCTTGAAAATCCGGATTTGATTTCGAGAACCGTACTCAACAAAGGTTTGGATGCGGGCACGGCGTTTGAGATTTTGTCGATCGATATTGCCGACGTAGACGTTGGCAAAAACATCGGAGCGCATCTGCAAACTGAGCAAGCGGAAGCGGATAAGCGCATCGCCCAGGCCAAGGCGGAGGAACGCCGCGCTATGGCGGTTGCCCAGGAGCAGGAAATGAAGGCGCGCGTGGTCGAGATGAGAGCCAAAGTAGTGGAGGCCGAATCGGAGGTTCCGCTCGCGATGGCGGAAGCTTTGAAGGGCGGCAAGCTCGGCGTGATGGATTATATGAACTTGAAAAATCTTGAAGCGGATACGCATATGAGAGGCTCCATCGGCCGTCAAGGAGACGCATCGCGCGGAGAATCCGACGACAAGAAATAATGCCGCCCATGTCCCCGGAAAGGAGGCGGAAGCTTGGAACAGTTAATATCCTTTTTGATGGATCACTTTTTCATCGTCGTGATTGTAATAGGTTTGATTTACACGATGTTTTTCCGTAAATCTCCGCTGGAGAATCGGCCTTCGAACCGGATGCCGGATTTCGGCAGCGGCGGTGGTCCCGGGCTCCCGCAGAGGCCCCGTCAGCCGGGATGGCCGGCGGGCAGACAGCAGGCGGAACACGAGCGTCCGCGTCCGGTCGAACGCCGACATCCTGCGGCGGAGCCGGCTGCGGTGCGGCCAAGCTGGGCCGATGCGGTGCCGGAGGCGGCTCCGGTCGTGTCGGTAACAATTCCGGCTGCGCCGAGTATTGCAGCCGTGCCGCCCAGTCCTTCGCCTGCCGAGGCGCCTCAAGAATCGGCCGAAGGCGCGCTTCGCCGAGACGACCTGACACGCGCGGTGATTTGGGCCGAAATCCTCGGCCCTCCACGTTCCCGCCGGCCGTATCGCCGGTAATCGATCTTGCCTGCCGCTTCCAAGCGGCAGGCATTTTTTGTGCGCACCGCGGCGCGGCCGGGCCGTTAAGCGGTTGCCATCAGGTTGAGTGACGCAGGTAAAATCAGGAAACCTTGCTTGCTACCCGCCGAAAACGGCATCTCTCTCCGAATGCTATAGATAGAGTCACTTTTACCTAACCTACTGCAGAGGAGAATGCTTATGAAACGGAGACCGATCGACAAGGTGATCCTGAATGGAATGCTGAGCGGCGTACTTGCGATGGGGATCGGAACGGGGAGCGCTTTTGCCAACGGCACCCAAACGACCGAACCCGCCGCTTCCCCAGCGCCGGTAACAGTATCACAAGCGGATGCACAAAAATTGATTTTGCCGGGCGACTTTTTCTACTTCCTCAAAACGTTCGTTGAGAAAGTAGAAATTGTCATCACGACGGATGATGTCCAGCAAGCGAAGCTGCTCAAGCTTATTACGCAGAAAAGAATCCGGGAAGCGGATGTTCTGTTTGAGAGAAACGAACCGAACCTGGCCGTAGTAACCCTACATAGAGCGTTGGACGATCAGGAGCAAGTGATGGAAGACGATCAGGAAGATGCCGAGTCTTCGGTACACCAAGAACTTGCGGACCACTACCGGAGCAATCTGGAAGCTTTGACCTTCGTCCTGGAAAAAGTGAAAAATCCGCAAGCCAAAGCCGCACTGGCCCGCAACATAGAGAAAACGAAAGCGAAGCTGGCACTGGTGACGATAACCGTCGAAAAACCGGGTGTAGTTCCTGCAACTTCTGTCGGCGTTCAGGTCGACATCAAACCGGCACGGACGACGAATGCGGCAGTCGACATGGAAGACGACGATCATGACGATGACAAAGACAGCGCCGAAAAAGCCCTGCACGAAAAGCTGAAGCAAGAACGCAAAGCGGCGCAAGAGAAGGCGAAACAGGAACGCAAAGCGGCCAAAGAAAAAGCCAAGCAGGAACGCATAGCGGCTCAAGCGAAGGCTAAACTCGAACGCAAAGCTGCGCATGAGTCAAAAAAACATGACGATTGCGACGAAGACGATGATCACGACGATGATCACGATGATCACGACGACTAAGCCGTAAACCGCCGCCATTCGACCCAAGAAGCCCCGCGGGGCTTCTTTTTTATGCCGGATGAACCGCTGCCTGCCGTTCGCTTGAGCCTCCCGCTTCATAAATGACGCGCGCCCCGCATATGTTTTACCGAACGGAGGGGGGACGCTTCATGCCTCGAGTCGGCCGCAAGCTGCGCAAATGGACCGCTGCCATTCTCGACCTGCCGCAGGATGTCGCGCTGGACCTCCCCCGCGTCACGATGATCGGCGGCCTGCAGGTCACGGTAGAGAACCATCGGGGAGTGCTCCATTTCTCGCCGAAAACGCTGAGGCTGGCGATGGATCGCGGAGTCATGGAAGTGACCGGAGACAATTTGGTCATACGAAATATCGGAGCCGAGGAAGTGTTTGTGGAAGGGCAAATTTTCGGCGTCACGCTTCATCCGAAGGGGTCTCCCTCCGGGTGAGGCTTGTACGGCCTGACCGCAGGCTCCTTCAATTCGGACAAGCCCATGATAGAGGGAGAGGACGGCAGCGATGAAAGGAACTTGGTTTGCGGCGGTTCGCGGCTATGTGTGGATTAAGCTGATCGGGGGCAACCCGGAAGTTTTCCTAAACGCGGCGACGGCCCATAAAATTTTGTTGTGGAACATCGCCTACTCCTCGGATGGAAGCCTGACGTTCGGCGTATTGGTGCCGGACTTTTTTCGTCTGCGTCCGTTGATCCGCAAGAGCGGGGGAAAAATAAGAATTCTCGCCAAGCGCGGCGTCCCTTTCCAACTGGCCCGGCTGTCGAGAAGAAAGACGTTCGCGGCGGGCATGCTTGTTTTTGCAAGCCTGCTGTTCCTGTTGTCGACTTTCGTATGGCAAGTGCGCATAGAAGGCGAGACGTCCATCGCCGAGGACCAGATCTACCGGGCTGCCAGAGCGGAAGGATTACATCGGTTCCAATGGTCGTTCCGGATCCCGGATTCTACGACACTGGCGCGAAAACTGGCCGCCCGGCTGCCGGACGCTTCGTGGGTCGGCGTGGAGAAAAAAGGGACGACGGTCGTGATCACCGTGGTGGACTCCACCAAACCGGAATTGAAAACAGCGCAAGGTCCGAACGACCTGCTGTCGGTGGCTGATGCCGTCATCACCCGCGTAGTGGCCGAAAGCGGCAGGCCGCTGGTAGAACGGCACGACCGGGTGCGCAAAGGGCAGGTGCTCATCACGGGCTGGCTTGGCGACGAAGAAAGGAAAAAAGCCGTCGTCTCCAAAGGAAAAGTCATGGGGCTCGTGTGGCATGAAATGAAAATTGTTTCTCCGTTGGTGCAGCATCTTAAAACGTATACGGGCGAGTCCAAGCAGCGAACCTACTGGATGATCGGCAACCGGGCGCTGCAAATTTCGGGATACGGCGGCGAACCGTACACCGAATCCCGCACCGGCTCGGTCATTCATCCTTGGCGAATCGGCAAATGGCCGCTGCCGTTCGGCATTCTTGAGGAACGCGAACTGGAGGTGCGGACGGTCACGGAAAAGTTGAGCGCTTCGCAGGCCAAAGAAGCCGGACTTCGCCAGGCGAAGGCCGAATTGCTGTCGCGGTGCGGCAAGGACGCCCGAATCACGTCGGAAAAGATTTTGCATGAACAAACGGAGAGTGGTAAAGTGGTGTTGACCGTGCTTTATGAAGTGGAGCAGTCTATCGGCGTCGAACGTCCGATTGTTCTAACACCTGCCGAATAGGGGGAATGAGTCTTTTTGTCGGAACTGAAACTATCGGTATCGATCCCGCTCGAAAATACGGCGGAGGGGCTGGCGCTGTTCGGTCCGCAGGATAAATTTCTGCGCTTGATCGAACAAGAGACGGAATCCGTCATTCATACCCGCGAATCTGAAATCGTCCTGGACGGTTCGGACAAAGAAGTCCGGTCGCTCGAGCAGTTGTTCGAGACGCTGCTCCAGCTCATCAGAAGCGGACTGCAGCTGAATGAACGAGACGTCCGATATGCGCTGAGTTTGGCACGCGAGATGAAAGCGGACCAACTGCTGGCGCTTTTCAAAGGTGAAATCACGACAACGTTCCGCGGCAAGCCGATCATTCCCAAAACACTCGGCCAGCGGCACTACGTCACAACTATACGCAGGAAAGATATCGTTTTCGGCATCGGGCCGGCCGGCACAGGCAAAACCTATCTTGCGGTCGTTTCGGCCGTAGCTGCACTCAAGAACGGCAAAGTGAAGCGCATCCTTCTTACCCGTCCCGCGGTGGAGGCGGGGGAGAGCCTCGGCTTCCTGCCGGGCGATCTGCAGGAGAAGGTGGATCCTTATCTGCGCCCATTATACGACGCTTTGAACGACGTGCTGGGCGCCGAAGGCGTGGCCAAGGCCATGGAACGCGGCATGATCGAGATCGCTCCGCTTGCTTACATGAGAGGACGGACGCTGGACGATTCGTTCATCATTTTGGACGAGGCTCAGAACACGACCCCGGAACAAATGAAAATGTTCCTGACACGCCTCGGCTTCGGGTCGCATATGGTCATCACCGGGGACGTTACGCAAATCGACCTGCCCAAAGGCCGGCAGTCGGGCTTGATCGAAGCCCAGCGTATATTGCGTGATGTCGAGGAAATCGGCATCGTCCACTTTTCGGAGCAGGATGTCGTACGGCATGCGCTCGTACAAAAAATCATCATGGCTTACAACCAAGATCGAGATCAGCAGCCATAGAGGAAGGAGTACGCCGGATGAGTCGGAATCGAAGCGGCACGTCGGGCACCCATCTGACCTTGCCCCAGGCAGGCTGGCAGCACAGCGTAGCCATTCGCTGGCTCCTGATCCTGCTTTTTGCGTTGTTGTTTTACTTCAGCATCGCCTCGCGCCTTGTGCCGGAAACCTACAATATTACGCTCGGCGCAGTAAGCGACCGGGACATCAAAGCGCCTCACCAAATCGCCGACCAGAAATCGACGCTGGAGGCGCAGGAGAAGGCCGCTGCAGAGGTCGATCCCGTCTATGCCATCGTTCCGATGCGCAACGAGCAGCTGATCGACGAAATATTCACGAGGATCGAGCAGCTGAATCAAGACGCAGAAATCACAGAAGATAAAAAGGTCGACATTTACCGGAGGGAAATCCCCGAGCGGGTCGAACGTCACGTCCAAACCGTCACGGCGGCTTATTCCCAATCGGAAATGAACACGTCCGGATTGCTGACCGAATTGCAAAAGATCGTCGCTTCGCAGATGTATCAAATACCTGAAGAAACGTTTTACAAGCTCCCCCGGCTGTCGGCCGACCAATTGACCGATATGAAAACGGTCGGCAAGGATATTGTTCGGAAGCTGACGTACGAGGCGTTGACCGACGCCGAGACCGCCCGGACTAAGGTTGCTGAGCAGGTGAATGCCAGCTCCCTGACCCTCAAGATCGAGCGGGAAATCGTTCAAGAACTGGTGCGCCTGACCATTTTGCCGAACAAATTTTTCGACAAAAAAGCGACGGAAGCGGCCAAAGTCGAGGCAAAGCAAAACACGCCGACGGTGCTCATCAAGCAAGGAGACATTCTGGTCAAAAAAGGCCAAGTGGTGAACGAGGACATTTACAGCCGTTTACTGGCGCTCGATCTGCTGCAGGAACACCGCACGTATTGGCCGCAGCTCGGGGTGTTTCTCCTGGCCGTGCTCATGACCATCGGGCTCTACGTTTACGGAACGGTCACGGCTCCCGTCAGGCCTACGCCGACGCGCTCCAATCTCCATTGGCTTATGCTGCTGATCATTTTCGGCGTCAATATTTTGATCATGCATCTCGTGGCGCTTACCCATAGTCCGCAGCTTCCGTTCGTCGGTTTTCTGGCGCCTGTGGCGATGGGCAGTATGCTCGTCACGATGCTGCTCGATCTTCATTTCGGGCTTGTCAGTGCATCTGTGTTTACGCTGCTGGCCAGCATCATCCTAAATGTGGAGCAGGAAAGCCTGTTCGACTTCCGGTACGGCTTCGCGGCCGCGGTCGTTTCGTTCACGGCGGTTCTCGCAATCCATCGCGTCCGCCAGCGTTCTTCGATTTTGAAGGCGGGGATTATGGTCAGCCTGTTCGGATCGCTTGCGGTCATCGCGCTGCTGCTGGTCGGACAGGAAACGGACCAGCTGAGGCTGGCCCAAGCGGTGGGCTTCATGTTCGGCAGCGGACTGCTAACGGCCGTGCTCGTCATCGGTTTGATGCCGTTTTTCGAGGTGACGTTCGGACTGCTGTCGGCGGTGAAGCTCGTAGAGCTGTCGAACCCGAATCATCCGCTGCTTCGCAAGCTGCTCACGGAGACGCCCGGTACGTATCACCACAGCCTGATGGTGGGCAACCTGTCGGAAGCGGCGGCCGAAGCGATCGGCGCGAACGGACTGTTGTGCCGGGTCGGATCTTTTTATCACGATGTCGGCAAAACGAAGCGCCCGCAATATTTCATCGAGAATCAGAATGGCGGGGACAATCCGCACGACAAGC
Source organism: Cohnella pontilimi (assembly GCF_005049045.1). Taxonomy (GTDB): domain Bacteria; phylum Bacillota; class Bacilli; order Paenibacillales; family Paenibacillaceae; genus Cohnella; species Cohnella pontilimi. The sequence goes on along the minus strand of NZ_SUPK01000002.1, from coordinate 387,972 downwards.
TGGATCCGAAAGTAAGCACGTCCATTATTATCGCTCACGCGCGCGACGGAGCCGAAATGCTGAAGACCCACAAGCTGCCCAAGCAGATACGCGATATTGCGGAGCAGCATCACGGTACCACATTTCTCAAATATTTTTACTACAAAGCGGTCAAGCAGGCGAAGGAACAAGATGTCATTCCCACTTACACGGAAGACGATTTTCGTTACCCCGGCCCGAAGGCGCAGACCAAAGAGGCGGCCATCGTCGGCATCGCCGACTGTGTGGAAGCCGCAGTGCGCTCGCTGAATCATCCGAAGGTGGAACAGATTGAGCAAATCATCGGCAAAATCATTAAAGACCGGCTCGACGACAACCAGTTCAACGAGTGCGACTTGACGCTCCGCGAGCTTGACCAGATTGCGGAGTCGCTGAAACAGACCGTGATCGGCATGTTTCATTCGCGCATCGAGTATCCCGACGATAAAGACATCAAACCGCTCAAAAAACCAACGGAAACGAGCCCTGCCGCCGCGGATCAAGCGGCCGCCGGGCTTGCCAAGGAGAATCTGTCATGACCTTGAGTCTGGAATGGATCGACGAACGCGAAGACGGCGCCGGCGCCCAAGAAGAAGCTTGGATGGAACGGCTCGAGACACTGCTGAAAATTGCAGGTGAAGCCGAAGGGGTCGAGAGCGGCATCGTCACACTGACGTTGACCGACGATGAGGGTATTCAGACCTTGAACCGGCAATATCGCGGATTGGACAAGCCGACCGACGTGCTTTCTTTTTCGATGGTGGAAAGCGCCGGTGACGAGCCGGAGGTACGTTTCGAAGACGAATACGAAGCGGCCGGCGAAAGCGGAGAATGGGAAGACGCAGACCGTGCCGGCGATCCGTTCTCGGACCTGCTCGGAGACATCGTCATCTCGGTGCCCCGCGCCGAGGCGCAGGCTGCGGAATACGGTCACAGCTTCGAACGGGAACTCGGCTTTTTATTCGTTCACGGGTTTTTGCATTTGCTCGGCTACGATCATGACTCGGAAGCGGACGAGAAGCGGATGTTCGCCAAACAGGAAGAGGTGCTCGCGAAAGCGGGGCTGACCCGGTGAACGGGCCGCGTGCTTCTTTGGCGGAATCGTTCCGGCATGCGATCGAAGGCATCGGGTATGCGATTCGGCAAGAGCGGCATATGCGTTTCCACGTTGGAGCGGCGATTGCGGCGGCAGCGGCGGGCATCTGGCTTCGCATTCCCGCAGGCGGTTGGCTTTGGCTCGGCGCGGCGGTGTCCGCGGTTTGGACGACGGAGCTCATCAATACGGCGGTCGAACGCACGGTAGATTTGGCGACGCCTGAGCGGCACCCGCTGGCCAAAGCGGCCAAGGACGCGGCGGCCGGCGCCGTGCTGGTCGCGGCGTCCTTCGCGGTTTTTGTTGGTTTGGTTGTGCTGGCGCCGCCGCTGTGCCGGCTCTTATTCGGATAAAGAGGAGAAGGAGAACGATGGGGGATCCACGACAATGGAACGCCGAGCAGCTGCTTGAAGCTGCCAAACAAGCGAGAACCCGGGCTTATGTGCCCTATTCGAACTTCGGCGTGGGTGCGGTATTCATGGATTCGGACGGACAACTGCACGCCGGATGCAACGTGGAGAACGCCGCTTACGGACCGACCAACTGCGCGGAACGGACGGCCTTGTTCCGGGCCATCGCCGACGGACGCAAGCCGGGAGAATTCCAGGTGGCCGCCGTCATCGGCGACACGGACACGCCGATTACGCCGTGCGGCATTTGCCGCCAAGTGATGGTGGAGTTGTGTTCGCCCGACATGCCCGTCATCTTGGGGAATATGCAGGGCGATTACCGGATGACGACGGTTTCGGAGCTTCTTCCGGGAGCATTTTCGAAGAAGGACCTGACTTAATCGGCGGCACCGAAGGAGAGAAAGCGATGAAGCAAGGCTTCAAATCAGGGTTCGTGGCGATCGTCGGACGCCCCAATGTGGGAAAATCCACGCTCATGAACCAGGTAATCGGTCAAAAAATCGCCATCATGTCCGACAAACCGCAGACGACGCGAAATAAGATCCACGGAGTATATACGACCGAGGACATGCAGATCGTCTTTTTGGATACGCCGGGCATTCATAAGCCGTTTTCCAAGCTCGGGGACTTTATGGTGAAAGCCGCTCAAAGCGCCTTGGAAGAAGTAGAAGCGGTTCTTTTTCTCACGGATGTGACGGAGGAGCTGGGCGGCGGGGACCGCTACATCATTGAACGGCTCAAAAACGTCGACACACCCGTGTTCCTCGTGCTCAACAAAATCGACAAAGTGCATCCCGAGGCGTTGCTGCCGCTTATCGAGCAGTACCGCAAGCTGTACGATTTCACGGAAATCGTTCCGGTATCCGCGCTCCATGGCAACAATGTGAATGCGCTGCTCGAGCAGGTCGGCAAATATTTGCCGGAAGGCCCGATGTACTATCCCGCGGATCAGGTGACGGATCATCCGGAGCAGTTCGTCTGCGCCGAGCTGATTCGGGAAAAGATTTTGCTCAAAACCCGGGAGGAAGTGCCCCACTCGATCGCCGTAGAAATCGAAAGCATGAGTGTCGGCGAAAATGGGGTTGTCAATATCGGCGCGGTGATTTATGTGGAGCGGGACTCGCAAAAAGGCATCATCATCGGCAAAAGCGGCTCGCTGCTCAAGGAAATCGGGCAGCTTGCCCGTTTTGACATCGAACGGCTGCTGGGCTCCAAAACTTTTTTGGAATTGTGGGTCAAAGTCAAAAAGGATTGGCGCAACCGCGAGTCCGTGCTCAAATCGCTCGGTTTCCGGAACGACTGAGCGGCTCATTCGCAAAATGTTGTCAGGCATTACCGTCGGCGGCTAAGGGCATTCTATACGGGGAAGAGCAAGTCATTTCCGCCCGGAGAGGATGAAGCGCTGTGCGGGATTTTACATGGCACGTGTTTAGGCAAACCGGCGACATCGAAGCTTATTTATTGTATAAGGAAATGGACAAGCTTGGCAGCTCCGACGGTCAACCGGAAGGGGCGCCCGAACAAGAGGACGGCGGTTCCGCGGGAGAGGCGGTTCCGTCTTGAGGACGGCCCGGCGCTGAAACGGGCGGTTCGGACGGGGGAGAGGTCCGATGCTCTATCGCGTGGAAGGCATCGTAATCCGGAGCACGGATTACGGAGAAGGCAACAAAATCGTCACCCTGCTTACGCCGACGCACGGCAAGCAGGGTGTCGTCATACGCGGAGCGCGCAAGCCCAAAAGCCGCTACGGCGCGCTGGCGCAATTGTTTACATATGGGGAGTATTCGTTTTATAAGTCCGGCTCGCTCGGGACGCTGAACAGCGGGGAAGTGATCGAGCCGTTCCGCGAGCTGCGCGAAGGCTTGGAGGGTCCCGCTTACGCCTCCTACGCGGCGGAGCTGACGGACCGGGCGGTCGGCGACGAGGATGCCAGCGCTTTTTTGTTCCGGCAGCTGAAGGCGTGTCTCGCGGCGCTGGCCGAAGGGAAGGATCCCGCGGTTGTGATGCGCGTTTATGAGATGGTCGTGATCGGCGCGGCCGGTTACTTGCCCGTGCTGGACGAATGCGTGAATTGCGGCCGGACGGAAGAACCGTTCCGGTTCAGCCCGTCCGCGGGAGGCGCGTTATGCCCGCTTTGCCGTCATCGGGACCCTGCGGCATTGGAGCTGGATCCGGGCGTTTGGAAACTGCTTCGACTGTTCGCCGGACTCGATCTGAACCGGCTGGGCAGCATCTCCTTAAAGGACAGCTCCAAACGCCAACTGCAGCTTGCCCTGCGCCGCTGGATGGACCACCATCTCGGTTTGAATCTCAAGTCCCGCAACTTTCTGGATCAATGGGAACGGCATGGAGAACTGCTCGGAAGGCCGGCGGAGGAAGGAACGCGGGAATCCCGCGCCGAGCCGGAGACGGATGACGGCCCGGCAGTTTGACATCCTGCCGTTCGTTGGATAGAATGGTCATAATCGGCTGATCCGATCCGTCGCATGGCGAATCGATCGGTAAGGCCTCAAGGTTCTCGATGAAGGAAAAAGTAGCCGGATACCGTCGGCAGCCAAGCGAGCCGGGGACAGTGCAAGCCCGGACGGACGGACCAGGTGAAAGGCGCTCCTGAGAGACAGGCTCGGAACAAAGTGGGTCGTCCGCTCCGGCGGAAGACCAAGTAGGGTGGAACCGCGGGATGTGCTCCCGTCCCTACGTCCGCGATGGCGGACGTAGGGACGGTTTTTTGTTTATTCCCCCAAAAAAGCCCTATGAATGCCTCTGGGAAGAAGATATAAACTGTGCGAGGTGCGAAAGAACATGAATTTTCAGCAAATGATTTTGACGCTTCAGCAATTTTGGGGCGAACAAGGCTGTATCGTCGTGCAGCCTTACGATGTCGAGAAAGGTGCGGGCACGTTAAATCCGATGACGTTCCTCCGGTCGATCGGACCGGAACCGTGGAACGTGGCGTACGTAGAACCTTCCCGTCGCCCTGCCGACGGCCGGTACGGCGAGAATCCGAACCGTCTCTACCAGCATCATCAATTTCAGGTCATCATGAAGCCGTCCCCGGACAATATTCAAGAACTTTATTTGGACAGCTTGAAACGGCTGGGCGTGGATCCTCGCCATCATGACATCCGCTTTGTCGAGGATAACTGGGAACATCCGGGCTTGGGCGCTTGGGGTCTCGGTTGGGAAGTTTGGCTCGACGGTATGGAAGTTACGCAATTTACCTACTTCCAACAAGTGGGCGGAATCGATTGTCATCCGGTATCCGTCGAGATTACGTACGGGATGGAGCGGCTCGCTTCTTACATCCAGGCCAAGGAAAACGTGTTCGACCTGGAATGGGTTGACGGCATTACGTATGGCGATGTGTTCCGTCAGCAAGAGTATGAGCATTCGAAATATACGTTCGAGGTCTCCGATACTCCGATGCTTTTCGAGTTGTTCGCGACTTATGAAGCGGAATCCAAACGCGCCATGGAGCACAATTTGGTGTATCCGGCCTACGACTACGCTTTGAAATGTTCCCATACATTCAATTTGCTGGACGCGCGCGGCGCGATCAGCGTGACCGAACGAACGGGCTACATTACCCGGGTGCGGAACTTGTCCCGGCAAGTAGCGGCCACGTATTTGCAGGAGCGGGAACGTCTCGGATTCCCGTTGCTGAAGAAAGGAGCTGCTGAGCATGCCTAAGGATCTGCTGCTGGAAATCGGCATGGAAGAAGTACCCGCCCGGTTCGTGCGCGCGGCGATGGAACAGTTGAAGGACAAAACCGAAAAATGGCTGCAAAGCAGCCGTTTAACATACGGCGATGTGCAATCCTACGCGACGCCCCGCCGGCTGGCCGTACTCGTCAGCGGATTGGCTGATAAGCAAGAGGACGTGAGCGAAGAGGTGAAAGGGCCGGCGCGCAAAATCGCGTTGGACGAGTCCGGCGCCTGGAGCAAGGCGGCGCTCGGCTTCGCACGCAGTCAAGGTGTGGATCCGGAAGCTTTGTTTTTCAAGGAGCTCGCCGGTGTGGAATATGTTTATGCGAACAAAAGCAGCATCGGCGTGGAGACGGCTTCCTTGCTGCCCGAGGCGTTGCCGGCGCTCATCACTTCCCTGACGTTCCCGAAAAATATGCGCTGGGGCGCTTACGAGCTCCGGTACGTTCGTCCGATCCGCTGGCTGGTGGCCCTTCACGGCACGGAAGTCGTGCCGTTCGAAATCACCGGCGTATCCGCCGGCAAAGAGTCCCGCGGGCATCGTTTCCTGGGCGCCGATCCGGTGATCGACGAGCCGGCACAGTATGTGGAGCGGCTGCGCGAGCAGCACGTGATCGTCGACGTAGAGGAGCGGGAAGCCGCGATTCTCTCCGGCATTCGCTCCCTCGCGCAAGAGAAAAGTTGGGAAATCGCCGTCCAGGACGATTTGCTCGAAGAGGTGCTGTTCCTGGTCGAAACGCCGACGGTGCTTGCCGGCTCGTTCGATCCGTCTTTCCTGGACATCCCGCAGGAAGTGCTCATTACCTCGATGCGCGAGCACCAGCGCTATTTCCCTGTGCTCAACAAGGAAGGTAAGCTACAGCCGTTCTTCGTCACCGTGCGCAACGGCGACGCCGTATCGCTGGATGTTGTGGCCAAAGGGAATGAAAAGGTGCTGCGTGCGCGGTTGTCCGATGCGAAATTTTTCTACGAGGAAGATAAAAAGCTCGCGATTCCGGATGCTTTGGCCAAGCTCGAAAACATTGTCTACCACGAAGAGCTGGGCACGGTGGCCGACAAGGTACGCCGCGTCCGCACCATTGCGGACAAGCTCGCCGAGCGGCTGCTCGCAGACGATGCGGTGCGTTCCGATGTGAGCCGGACGGCCGACATTTGCAAGTTCGATCTCGTCACCCAAATGGTGTACGAATTCCCGGAACTTCAAGGGATCATGGGAGAAGACTACGCGCGCAAAGCCGGTGAGAGGGAAACCGTCGCCCGCGCAATCAACGAGCACTACTCTCCGCGTAATGCGGGGGACCGTCCGCCGGCTTCGCTGGTGGGTGCGATTGTCGGCATCGCAGATAAAATCGACACGATCGCCGGCTGTTTCTCCATCGGGATCATCCCGACCGGCTCACAGGATCCGTACGCGCTCCGCCGCCAAGCGGCCGGCATCGTGGCCACGCTGCTTGAGCACGAGCTGGAGCTCACGCTCGACGAACTGTTCGATATCGCGCTGCAGGCGCATGCCGCCCGCGGCCTGAAACGAGAAGCTTACGACATCGTGAAAGACATGCAGGAGTTTTTCGCGCTGCGGGTCAAAAACGTGTTGACCGAACAAAGCATCCGGTACGACGTCATCGACGCCGTGCTGGGAGCGGGATCCGCGGACGTGCGGCGGACCGTCTTGCGTGCGCAGGCTTTGCAAGCCGAGACAGCGGAGGAGCGCAAAGAGTCGTTCCGACCGGCGGCGGAAGCTTTTAACCGCCTATCCAATTTGGCGGCGAAAGCAGAATCGCGCCGCGTGGACCCGGCGCTGTTCGCCGATCCGGCGGAAGGCTCGCTGTATGAAGCCTGGCAGCAAGTCCACGGCCGTTATTTGACGGCGTCCGCCGAGAAGCGCATGGACGCGGCGTTGTCCTCACTCGCTTCGCTGAGCGGACCGGTTGCCGGCTTCTTTGAAGCCGTCATGGTCATGGCCGAAGACGAAGCCGTGCGCAACAACCGGCTCGCCGTGCTGGCGCTAATCGCAGACGATGTGAGAGCTTTTGCGGACTTTTCGAAACTGGTCGGATAAGCTCCGTCGGGAGCCCGTTCCGGAAGGAGATGGCGAGATGACGCAGGCGGGATTGATCGTATACGTCGTATCCGATTCGGCCGGGGAAACCGGGGAGTACGCGGTTAGGGCGGCAGCGGCCCAGTTTCACCCGCTGTCCGTCCAAATTCGCCGCGCCGCCTTCATCCAATCCAAGGAAGCGATCGACGCCGTCCTTACTGCGGCGCAGGAGGACCAAGGAATCGTGCTGTACACGCTGGTGATCCCTTATTTGCGGGACCACATGGTGGAGCAGGCCGATCTGCGAAAGGTTACCGCCATCGATCTGCTCGGTTCGCTGATCCATCGATTTGAAGAACGATTCGGCCGGGAATCCCGGCACGAACCGGGCTTAAACCATGTGCTGGACGCCAACTACTTTCGCAAGGTGGAGGCGGTGGAATTCGCCGTCCGGTATGACGACGCGCGCGACGTGACGGGCATTCACAAGGCGGACATCGTGCTCATCGGCGTGTCCCGTACGTCTAAGACCCCGTTGTCGATGGTGTTGGCGCACCAGGCTTTCAAGGTGACCAACGTTCCGCTCGTTCCGGAGCTTGTCCCGCCGAAGGAGCTGTTCACGGTGTCGCCCTCCAAGGTGGTCGGGCTGACGATCCGCACGGACACGCTGAACGCGATCCGGAAGGAAAGGCTGAAAGCGCTCGGCCTGCCGGATACGGCTTCATATGCAACGGAGGAACGGATCCGGCGGGAACTGGAATATGCCGATGATATCATGCGGAAAATCGGCTGTATGGTAATTGACGTGACGAACAAAGCGGTGGAAGAAACCGCAAGTTTGATCGTGGAGCGATTCCAGCGATAGCCGGGAAGAGAGAGCGTCAGCCGCTCTCTTTTTTCGGCTTGACAGTCGGGGCTGCAGCGGTTATCATATTAAAATTTGATGCGCCGTGTGCAGGATTTTGCATCCCGCTAGCGTATATTACGTATAGAAACGGCGTGGCGAAACTTTATGGATGAACGGGTGGTGAACCGGATGAGTCCGATCCGAGACCGGGTTGTCGTCGACGGTGACGCCTGCCCCGTAAAATCCGAAATCGCCCGTACGGTCCAAAGCTGCGGAGCGACGGCCTTGATGGTATCCAGCCACGATCACCGGCTTGTGCCGGAAGAACGGGTACAGGTCGTAACGGTCGATGCGGGCGACCAATCGACGGATCTGTACATCGCCAATGTATTGACGCCCAGAGACGTGCTGGTCACGGGCGACTACGGTCTGGCCGCTCTAGGGTTGGCTCGCGGCGCAGCGGTTCTTACGCCGCGTGGAAAGGAAATTCGGGAGTATGATATCGACGGGTTATTGGAGCAGCGACATTTCTCGGCCCGGATGAGGCGGGGAGGCGGCAGGACCAAAGGTCCCCCTCCTTTTACCCCAGAGGACCGGGTCCGGTTTCAACAAAAACTGACAACACTATTGCGGGGGATGCAGGAGAATTGCAACCTGTAGCGAATTGTAATACGTGCGTTAAAAGGTAAGGTGGGCCTTACATGAATTATGGCATGATACCGCAGACGGTGATAGACGAGGTGCTCCGGCGGTTCGATATTGCCGACACGGTGGGCCGTTACGTACACTTGTCGAAGAACGGGAAATATCTCAAGGGTCTCTGTCCTTTTCACTCGGAGAAAACGCCATCATTCACCGTAACGCCGGAGAAGCAAATTTTCCACTGTTACGGCTGCGGCAAGGGCGGCAACGTCATCAAATTCGTGATGGAGATGGAAGGGGAATCGTTCCCCGAAGCGGTGAAGCGGCTGGCGGAAGAAGCCGGCATTCCCGTCAATTGGGCTCCGATCCGGGATGACGAGGCAAGCCCGAGGCAGAAAGAACGTCAAACTTTGCACGAAGCTCACGCTTATGCCGCCAAGTTGTATCATTATCTGCTGCGAAACACGGAAGCCGGGAAACCGGCCATGGATTACTTGAGATCACGCGGATTCACGGATAAGCTGATCGAGGAATTCGGGCTCGGATACGCGCCGGCGCGTTGGGACACGCTTGTCCAAGGGCTGCATAAACAAGGATTCGAGGCGGCGGAAATGGAACGCGGAGGTCTCCTTTCCCGTAAACAGGAGGGAGACGGTTTTGTTGACCGGTTTCGCGACCGGGTCATGTTTCCGATCCGTGACGGGGAGGGAAAAGTGGCCGCTTTCGCGGGCCGCCTGCTGTCCGACGGGCAGCCGAAATATTTGAACTCGCCGGAATCGCCGCTCTTCAGCAAAAGCCGTACGCTTTACCGGCTGCACGAAGCAAGGGCCTCGATCCGCCGTTCACGGCAGGTGGTGGTATTCGAAGGCTATGTGGATTGTATCAAAGCATGGGCGGCCGGCGTGACCAACGGCGTGGCTTCGATGGGTACCGCGCTTACCGCCGAGCATGCCGCCTTGCTGAGAAGATTCGCCGAGGAAGCGATTGTGTGCTACGACGGGGACGACGCGGGACAAGCCGCCGCGCGGAAGAGCATTCCGCTTTTGGAAGGCGCGGGTTTTCGCGTCAGGGTCTCGGTCTTGCCAGGCCGGATGGACCCGGACGAGTACATCAGCGCCAACGGCGGTGAGGCGTTCGTCCGGGAGATGATCGACGGAGCGGTTTCCGCAGTCAAATTTCAGCTTATATATTTAAGGAAATCCCATATACTCCTAGAAGAAGACGGGAAGATCCGGTATTTGCGCGAGGCGGTGCGCCTGGTAGCCCGCCGGGATTCCCCGACGGAACGTGAACTGCTGCTGAAGGAATTGGCCCAGGAGTTCGGCGTGTCGCTGGACACGCTGAAGCAGGAGGTCCTGGAAGTCCGAAAGCAGGAGAAATTGGGAGATACAGGGGATATTCCCGGCGGATCGTGGAATAATGTATGGAATGAAAAGAGATCTTCCTCCAAGCTGCCGCCGTTGACGCCTGCCTACATTCAAGCCGAGCGCCAGCTGCTTTCGTGGATGATGCAGGACACGGAAACGGCAGAGCTGGTTCAAAGCCGGCTGGGGGACGGTTTTTACGTGGAGGATCACGCGGCTCTTGCTGCTTATCTATATGCTTATTACGCGCAGGGTCATGAACCGGACATCGGGCGTTTTGCCGCGTATTTGCAAGACGATCGCTTAGAACGGACGGCCAGTGCCATCGCGCTGATGGAAATTCCTTTCGGCGAGCGGGAGTTCGAAGATTGTCTCCGCACGGTCGGCCGTATGTCCCTGACCCGAGAAATCGACCGGAACAGAGAAGAAATGCAGCGCGCGGAGCGAGCCGGCGATCACATGCGGGCTGCACAAATTTTGACAGAGATTATTGCCCTGGAAAAGAAGCGCAAAGAATGGTGATTGCGCGGTTTCCAGGGAGGAGGGAGTCGTAATGGCGAACGATCAACACACCGGGCTCGAGACGGAAATGACCCTGGAGCAGGTCAAATCCCAACTGATGGAGCAGGGCAAGAAAAAATCCGCTTTGACCTATAAAGAAATCATGGAGAAATTATCTCCTTTCGATCAGGATCCCGATCAAATCGACGAGTTCTTCGAACAGCTGGCGGATCACGGCATCGAGGTGGTCAACGATCACGACGAAGAACGGCGGGGGCACGGGGAAGACGAAGAGCGCGACGAGTTTAACTTCGACGACGATTTGTCCCTTCCGCCGGGCATCAAAATCAACGATCCGGTTCGGATGTACTTGAAAGAAATCGGGCGCGTCCCGCTGCTCGGCGCCGACGACGAGGTGGAGCTCGCCAAGAAGATCGAGCTGGGCGGAAGCGAAGCGGAAGAAGCGAAAAAAAGGCTGGCCGAAGCCAACCTGCGTCTTGTGGTCAGTATCGCCAAACGTTACGTTGGCCGCGGAATGCTGTTCCTCGACCTGATCCAAGAGGGCAACATGGGCTTGCTCAAGGCGGTCGAGAAGTTTGACCATATGAAGGGCTTCAAATTCAGCACCTACGCCACCTGGTGGATCCGGCAGGCGATCACCCGAGCGATTGCCGATCAGGCGCGGACGATCCGTATCCCGGTTCACATGGTGGAAACGATCAACAAGCTGATTCGTGTATCCCGCCAGCTGCTGCAGGAGCTCGGCCGCGAGCCGACGCCGGAAGAAATCGCCGAGCAGATGGAACTGAGCGTGGATAAAGTGCGTGAAATTATGAAAATCGCGCAAGAGCCGGTTTCTTTGGAGACGCCGATCGGCGAGGAAGACGATTCCCACCTGGGCGATTTCATTGAGGATCAGGAAGCGCTGGCTCCGGCGGACGCCGCAGCGTACGAGCTGCTCAAGGAGCAGCTGGAAGACGTGCTCGACACGCTGACCGAGCGGGAAGAGAACGTGCTTCGCCTCCGCTTCGGCCTCGATGACGGCCGCACGCGTACGCTGGAAGAGGTCGGCAAAGTGTTCGGCGTGACGCGCGAACGCATTCGCCAGATCGAAGCGAAAGCGCTGCGCAAGCTTCGCCACCCGAGCCGGAGCAAACGACTGAAAGATTTTCTGGAATAAGACGATATATACAATATCGAGGCCTTCCGCCCTTGAGGGTTGAAGGTCTTTTTGTTCCAGGAGGGAAAAGGATGCCGGTTGCGGAAGAAGACAAACGCAAAACGATCGTGAACGAAATCGAAGCTTGGCGGAGAAGCAAGCTGCTGCCCGAACAATATTGCGACTTCCTGCAAAACTTATATTTGGATGATCTCAGCGAACGGCCTAAAGGCGCTGTGGGAGCCGCGGTCCGTAAAATCGGAAAGGCGTCGCGCAAGCAATGGATGCTTGTTTTTGGCATTTTTGCCTTGATCTGTGTTGTTGTTCTTCATTTTAGCGCGTTTCCTCTCCCATTGCAAATCGGTCTCGCGGGATTGGTGACGACAGGCTTCGTCGGACTGGCGGGGTGGCTGCGCGAGAATCATCCGCTTCGTGCTTTGCTGGTCATGGTAAGCGGCATGCTGTTTCTGTTCGGAACAGGCGCGGTGATCCTCCAGCTTCACGGTTGGACGAAGGGAGCGGGACCGATCGTGCTGCTGGCTGTTTGCTCCGCGATGTGGATCGGCTGCGGACTCATCATCCGTCAGGCGTTGGTGCACGGGTTCGGCTGGATGGCTGTCATTGCCCTGTACGCGAGATTACTGATGATGCACAATCCACACCCTGCGTGGGGGGAGACCCAGCTTTTCTGGATTCCTGCGGCTTTATTATTCATATGGCTGAGCTGGTTCCTGCACGTGCGGAACAAGTCGGCGGGAACCGTGCTGTTTGCTGTCGGATTGATCGTTTGGCTCATGCCGGAGCTTCATGCCGCCGTCGCCAAGGTGGACATGCAGTGGATTCAGGCCGGGCTTTTGGGTAAAATTTTGCTAGCGGGTGTCGGGTTGTACCGGCTCCGAAAACAATGGATGGAATGGGTTGCCTGATGAGAAACGAATCGAATGCGGAAGGAGCAGCCGTGAAGCTGTCCCGCAGATTGTCGGCGCTGGCCGATTGGGTGCCGCAGGGCGCCCGCTTCGCCGACATCGGGACGGATCATGCGCTGCTTCCCGTTTATTTGGCCGGCGATGGACGAATTGCGTTCGCGGTTGCCGGTGATGTGAATCCGGGGCCGGTTCAGGCCGCCAAACGCCAGGTAGGCGAAGCCGGCCTTAGCGGCCTCGTTTCCGTGCGCCAAGGGAACGGGCTGGCCGTACTCTCGCCGGGAGAGGTGGACACCGTCTGCATCGCGGGAATGGGCGGAAGTTTAATCGCGCGGCTGTTGGATGAAGCGGGTGATCGGCTGGAAGGGGTACAAACGCTCGTGCTGTCGCCTCATGTGGCGGAAGATGCCGTGCGTAAATGGTTGAGGCGGCATGGCTTCGTGCTGGATCGCGAGCTTTTGTTGGAGGAAGACGGGGTCATCTATACGTTGATGCGGGCTGTTCGCGCCAAGTCGCCGGCCGAGGCGGAGGAGCGTAACGCGGAACTGTACGAAGAGCGGCTGCTGGCTCCCTGCAAAGCCCATGTGCCCGCGGATCTTCTGTATGAGATGGGGCCGCTTCTTCTCCGGTCGGCGGGCGAGGCCTTCCGGCGGAAGTGGGAGCAGGAGATCGCCAAGCGTGAACAAATCATTCGTCAAATGAAACAATCCAGCGCTGCCGAAGCTGCTCAAAAAGCGGCCGAGTGGGAAAATTCGGCGGAGGAAATTCGGGAGGTGCTCGCATGTTTGCGCGGGGAGAAACCGTTGTCCAATTGATGGAACGGCTAGCGCCGAAACATTATGCGGAGCCGGAAGATAAAATCGGCTTACAGGTCGGAAGCCTGCGTAAAGAAATACGCAAAGCGCTCATTGCTTTGGATGTGACGCCGGAAGTCGTACAGGAGGCGGCTGCAGCCGGTGCCGAGCTGATCATCGCGCACCACGCGGTTATTTACCGCCCTCTTGCCCATTTGCAGACGGATACGCCGGCTGGAGCGTTAGCGGCCGATTTACTGCGGAAGGATATTGCGGTTTATGTGGCGCATACGAATCTGGACACAGCAGAAGGCGGCATGAACGACTGGATGGCCGAAGCGCTGGGACTCGAGGGCCGAGGCGTGCTGCGCGAGGTCCATACCGACAAGCTGTATAAACTGGTCGTCTTCGTGCCGAAGGAGCATGCGGAAGCGGTCCGCTCCGCCATGTTCGCGGCCGGGGCCGGATGGATCGGCAACTACAGCCACTGCAGCTTTAACCTCGAAGGTACCGGGACGTTCATGCCCCGGGAAGGGACGGATCCCTATATCGGCAAGCAGGGCAAGCTGGAAAACGCTCTGGAGGTGCGGATCGAAACGATCGTACCGCAAAGCGCGCACAAAGCCGTCGTTTCCGCCATGCTCAAGGCACATCCCTACGAAGAAGTGGCTTACGATTTGTACGCCATGGATTTGAAAGGCCGGTCCTTCGGTTTGGGCCGGGTCGGCGTACTTCCCGAAGCGGAATCGTTGGACGTGTTCGCAGAGAGAGTAAAGGCGGCGTTCGACGTACCGTTCGTGCGGGTGGTGGGGGAAGGCGGCAAGCCGATTCGGAAAGTGGCGGTGCTCGGGGGATCCGGTTCGCGGTTCATCCGTAACGCGATGTTCGCCGGCGCGGATGTGCTGGTGACCGGGGATATCGATTACCACACCGCACATGACGCGCTGGTTGCCGGACTGTCCCTGGTGGATCCGGGCCACAACGCGGAAAAAATCATGAAAACTAAAGTAGCCGAATGGCTGCAGCTGCGTCTTCGGGAACAAGGTTATGCCACGGAAGTATTGGCATCACAGATCAACACCGAGCCGTTTCGGCTGCGGTAGCCATTCCGCGTCCGTCTGGATCGCGTTCCAACCATTACCGTTGTGTCTGGCGGGGAATCGCGATATACTATTATTTACGAACCGGAAAGATTGACAGACAATCGCCGGCGGCTCATGGCCGCGGGAGGAAAGTCCGGGCTCCATAGGGCAGAATGCTGGATAACGTCCAGTCGGCGCGAGCCGAAGGATAGTGCCACAGAAATGGACCGCCGATGGCCGCGCAAGCGGATCAGGCAAGGATGGAACCGTGGTGTAAGAGACCACGAGGAACACGGGTGACTTTGTTCCTGGTAAACCCCATTTGGAGCAAGACCTAGGAGAACGCAGCGGAGTTCGCTCTGCAGCCCCGGCCCGGGGCGCGTTCGGGTTGGTCGCTTGAGCCGGGCAGCAATGTCCGGCCTAGAAAGATGATTGTCGCTTCAGCAAGTGGGAGGGCTGCCTTGAGCGGTCCGCGATACCACGTGAAGTACAGAACCCGGCTTACGGCAATCTTTCCGGAAGTCCAAAACCCGCAAAGCGCGACGCTTTGCGGGTTTTGGCGTTTATTGCGTATGATCGGCCCTGCGGGCGATGAGAAGAAAGATCGTGATCAGGATAAAAGCGATCAGTGCCATGAACGGAATCGTGATGAATCCGAACCAGTTTAAATAATCTACGTCGCAAGGGACGCCGGCCGTACAAGGCATCATCGCGGCGAGACCGGGAATTTTTTGCTCCGCGAAGTGGTAGGCCGATATCAGACCTCCGATGACGCTGAGCGGCAGGGTGTAACCCGCGATTCCCCGGTCGTCGCGAATGGCGGCTCTCCCTAACAGCAGTACGAGCGGGTACATAAAGATGCGTTGAAACCAGCATAGCTTGCAGGGCAAGTAACCCATCACGTCGCTGAGGAACAAACTGCCGGCGGTCGCGGTAAGCGACACAATCCAGGCGAACAACAGGCCGTATTTTTGAATAAGCACTCGCATCAAGGCTCCCCCGTTATTGGCCGGCTTCTTGAAGCGCCTTTTCGATTTCCGCTTTCAAGTTGTTATAATTCAGCGAGGTTTTGTCGTCCAGCTTGCGTCCGTTGATCAGGACGGTCGGCGTGCCCGTGAATCGTTGTTGCACGGCGAACCGGTTCTGGCTGTCGATCTCGTCTTTATAGGTGCCTTTTTCGATATCTTGCTTGAGCTTGTCGTAATCGACTTTGACCCCATGCTGTTTCGCCAATTCCGTTAAATATTCGGGTGTTGCCCATATTTTTTTCTCTTCTTGCTGATTGTCTAAAATGGCATGATAAAATTTCCAAAAATCATCGTTGTTCTGGTGATAAATGGCCTGACCGGCGAGGGCGGCCGTAAAGGAATCTTCGTAAATAATGGTCCAATTCTGGTAGGAGAGCGACACTTTACCGGTATCGATGTAGTCCTTTTGCAGCTCAGGTACGATTTGTTGGCTGAAGTAGGCGCAAGTCGGGCATTTGAAGTCTCCGATTTCCACAATTTTGACGGGCGCGTCGGCTTTGCCAAGCGTGGGCAGCTTGTCATAAGCAACATCCACGGCCCCGGGCCGCGGCTTGAACGCAACGAGCAAAGCAATCAATATGACGAAGGCAGCCGCCAGCGACCAAACCAAAATTTTCATGTTACGGCTCTTTTTGCGCTGCTCCACCTGGCGCTTCAGCCGTTGTTCTTTTTTTCTTTTTGCTTTCTCCAACGGGTTCACTCCTTATCCGCTTCCGGCTTGTCCGGAAACACCTCACACGTATTGTATCGAAAAAGGCTTAAAATTGCATGAAAAAAGTACAGCCCGGCGAAAGTTCGCCGGGCTGTACTTTTTTCTGCGATCAGAATCCCAAAACTCTGCGCAATTCCCGCTTGATTTGCCGGGGATACAACTGCAGCGAGGCGGCTTGACCGCCTGCGGCCCGCAAGGCGTTCCGAACATCGATTTCTCCGTAGCCGAATACATTGTCCTTCCCTTTGTCGCCGACATCGTTGGCGGTCCGCCTCAGCAGATCCATCACCTCGTCGTTGGACAGCTCAGGGTTCGCGGATCTCACGAGCGAAGCCAGCGCGGACACATGCGGGCAGGCCATGGACGTGCCGGAGAGGGCGGCGTAGCGGCTGCCCGGATAGGTGCTCGCGATCTGCGTGCCCGGGGCCGCCACATCGATGTAGTCGCCGTAGTTGGAATATTCGGCTTTGACCGAACCGGGATCGGTGGCGGCGACGGCCAACACTTCCGGGTAAGCGGCCGGATAACCGGGCCTGTCCGTATTGTCGTTGCCGCTGGCGGCCACGAGCACGACGCCGTGATCGTGGGCATAGCGGACCGCGTCGTGCAGGAACTGTGCTTGGGCATAATTGCCGAGACTCATATTGATGACGTCCGCGCCATGGTCTACGGCCCAGATGATGCCCTCCGCCACCGAATACGTGGATCCCGAGCCCGAGCTGTCCAGCGCTTTGACCGGCATAATTTTGGTGTACCACGTCAATCCGGCCACGCCTTCGTTATTGTTGACTTGGGCGGCAATAATGCCGGCTACGTGCGTGCCATGGCCCACGTCATCCTCCGGCGGTTTGGAAGGATCCACGATATTGACCCCGGGGACCAGCCGTCCTTTAAGATCGGGATGGTCGGACTGCACGCCGGTATCCACGACCGCCACCACCACCTTATCGTTGCCTTTGCCCCAGTTCCAGCCCCGTTCGGTCTCGATTTCCGGCAGGTTCCACTGATATTTGGAGTACAAAGTGTCGTTCGGCACGATCACTTGCGGGTCGGTTTCCCCATCCTGCTCGTTCGTCAAATACAAGTAATGCGGTTCGACGTATACCGGATTCATCTTCTTAAAATACGCCATCATGTGATCTGTGTGGTGTTTCTTGGAGCGAAACACATACGTTTGTCGGGTGTGCCGAACGACCACGAGATCCAGATCGGTGCGGAGACGGAGCAATTGTGCCGGCGTGAGCGGCTGATGGAACTTCACCACCACTTCGTCAACCGAGTAGTGACTCACATGGCCGTTGTCTTCGCCGGTGCGAACCTCCACATCCTTGGTGGTGTTCGGAACTGCAGATTCGATGCGGTACCGGCCTTCAGCGGGAAAAGGAACGAGCCGCATGTTCAGGCGCTGCTGACGCTCGACCTCCTGCACAAGGGAGGAGGAGACGAGCATGACCATGCCTTTTCCGGCCGTCTTCGCCGGTTCTGCATGAACGTAGTAACTGCGGCCGTCATAAGTAAACATAGGAGAAGAGTAGGGGGTTCCCCGGCGGACGGCGCCTTGTCCCCGACTCCAGTAGGCGGAGGCGGCAGACCGCAGGCCTGCGGACGGAGTGCCGGCGGTTTGGGGACGCTGCCCCGGGCCGGGCAGCCACGCGGCCGTCACCAGCTCAGGGTGCTGCCGGACAAACGCGGCGAGTTTCGTCTTTTGCTCTTTTTGTTCGGTTCCGGATGCATGAAAAAAAACGCGTGCATCCCGCGCGGTTTGCATCCGGTTCAGTTGTTCGGTCGCCAAGGCGTCCCTTCTCACGGACTGCCTTTTGTAATGGGTCTCTTTGGCAACGGAGAACGAGCGATTTTGCGGTGCGGGGTTCTGAGGGGGCTGTCGTCCGGCCGGCGAGAAGAGGGGCATCAGCAGGAATACGAGAGCAATGGCCAAACCGGCTCCCCCGACGGCCAACCAAATTTTGCGGCGCACGAAGGCGCACCTCCTCGGATTTCATTTCTGTCTTCGTTAGAATGAGGGACGTGAGTGAAAAATATACGGGTTTTTTCCCGTTGCCTGTACCGCTCCGAGCCGAGATGTGATACGATGGGAAGGGAATTTCGCAGTGGATACGGCGGAATTCTTTTGTTCGAATGACGGCTCAGCCGCTCATTTTTGGCAACCACGAAAGGGGAAACATCATGCCAGCCAATGTCAAAGGACTTGCCGAATCCAGCCGGGAGAAATTAAAGACGGCCATCGCGGAACTCGAAACGTTCCTCAATGGACACGCCCTGCAGCAGCTCGTCCAGGAAGACACACCCGAAGCGAAGAGCTTTTACGGCGGTCTTCTCTCCGATTTGCGCCACCTTCTCGTCTTCTCCGAAGTGGCTTACGAAAAGCTCGGAGCTTTGCTCCGCCGGCCCAATTTCGACGTCGATTTGGCTGAACGCGCTTTGTACGAGGTCTATCACCACTGCGTCAACGCGTTCTTTTATCCGAAGAACGAATGCTATTCCGAGGATGGACGATACGCTTACACCGGACAGGACGCGATCCGCTTCCGCTTGAAGCCGGTACGCGCCGCCCGCGATGTGGTGCTCAACGTATCCCGGATTTATGAGGAACTGCGCGACGATTTGTCGTACTACGAAAGCGACTACTTGACCCAGCGCCGTATGCAGGGTCAGGCAAAATAAACCATGCTTCCTGCAAACTCCACCCCCCGGTCCGCATACCCGGTTTTCCCGGGCGCACACTAGGATCGGGGGGTGATTTGCGTGCCGAAAGGCGTCGCGTGCAGCGTTAGCAATTGCACGTTTTGGAACCAGGGCAATCAATGCGGAGCGGCGGAAATCGCCGTCGAGATCGATGCCCACTCCACCAACAGCTTTAAAGAGGAATTCGGCGAAGATTTCTTCAGCGCTCACCAGGATTCCGCTTCGGCCTCATCCGTTACCTGCTGCCTTACTTTTCAACCGAAATCCGCAAAATAGTGCTGAAGCACGGCATGCTTCGCGCATGTCGGGACTGGTCGGCCCGCCCAAATTGGTGTACAATGACTAAGATTGGTACAACTTTGGGAATCGGGAGCGATCGGACTTGAACGTGTCGACGGATCCGCGCATCATGAAACAACTGCTGCTTTCTCAATGGATGTCCGGCGCGAACCCGCTGGAATCGACGGCGCTATCCGGCGCGTCCGGTCAAGATGCCGGAGGCGATTTGTTCCAGCTGCTTTTGTCCCAGTTCATGGAATCGACGTCCGGTACGGATACGCTGCCGGCTTTGACTGCGGTTCCTTCCGCCGTAATCGCTGCGCCCGCAGCGGCGGTCAATCCGCTCGGGACCGGTGCGGATCGTCTCGCAATGGACAACGGATCAAGCTCGGCCTATGACGGATTGATTTCCGCGACAGCGGCCAAGTACGGGTTGAGTCCCGCTTTGATCAAAGGCGTGATGGAGGTTGAATCGTCCTTTAACGCCGGTGCCGTCTCAACGTCCGGCGCCAAGGGATTGATGCAGCTCATGGATGATACCGCCCGCGGTCTGGGTGTGACGGATTCGTTCGATCCCGCCCAAAACGTGGACGGAGGAGCCCGTTTCTTGTCCTACTTGCTGCGCAAATACGACGGCAATGTGTCGTCCGCGCTGGCCGCGTATAACGCGGGTCCGGGACGGGTGGACCGGCTCGGATTGACGACCGACGAGCAGATTCGTGCACGGCTGGGCGAGCTGCCGAAGGAAACGCAGAGATATGTGGTCAAAGTGCTGGAAGCTGCGCACCGCTGGGGCTTGCAGGGCTGACGAGGCCGTCGAACGAAATTAACGGGGATCAAGGCGGGCAGACTCTGAGGAGTGCCGCGCTGTTGATCTTTTTCTTTTTAGGAGGACCTTATGGAGACGTTATATTTTGATCATTGCGCTTCCGCTCCGATGCACGGGAAAGTGATCCAAACGGTGTCGGAAGTGATGAAGCTTCACTTTGCGAACGCGGCGGCCTTACACCAGGCAGGCGCGGAAGCAATGAAACTGGTGGATCGGGCACGTGCCGGCATCGCCGCCGGTTTCGGGGCGAAGCCGGAGGAAGTGGTGCTGACCTCTGGCGGGACGGAAAGCAACAACTTGGCGCTGAAAGGCTGGCTTCTCCGGCCGGGGCGGACGCGGAAACATTTGATAACAACGCCGGTCGAGCATGCCTCGGTGTATCGGACCGCCGAACAACTTGAGGAAGCCGGAGTGGAAGTGACTTGGCTGCCGGTGGACGAATACGGACGCGTCCGTGTGGAGGATGTCGCCGCTGCGATACGGCCTGAGACGGCTATGGTCAGCGTCATGCATGTCAACAATGAAATCGGCACTGTTCAGCCGATTCGGGAAATCGGACAGCTGTTACGGGATTACCCGCAAATCCGGTTTCACGTCGACGGTGTACAGGCCATCGGGAAAGTTCCCTTGCTCTGGAACGAGTGGGGAATCGACCTATACAGCGGCTCCGCGCACAAATTCCAAGGGCCGAAAGGGACAGGTTTCCTTCTGGTGAAGGAGGGCTTGGCGCTCGCTCCTCTGCTTACAGGCGGCTCCCAGGAGTTCGGAATTCGGGGTGGAACGCACAATGTGCCAGGAATCGTGGGGATGGCGCAAGCGTTCCGGTTGGCGACCGAGGGAATGCAGGAACGGCGTGAGCGCATGTTCCGGCTGCGTCGACGGCTGCTGGCAATCATCTCGGATATTCCCGAGTTGAAATTAAACGGTTATGGAGCCGAAGAAGAGGAGCGCACCGCGCCGCATGTGGTGAATGTCTCTTATCCCGGGATGAGACCGGAAGTGCTGGTGCATATGCTCGAGCAAGAGGGGATTTTGATCTCCACCCAATCCGCCTGCTCATCCAAAAGCTTGAAGCCCAGCCGCGTGCTGCTCGCCATGGGGCTTGGAGAAGAACGCGGTTCGGGGAGCATCCGGATCAGCTTCGGGGACGAACATACGGAGCGGGATATCGATGCGCTGGGAGAGCGGCTGCGCTTGATGGTCGAGAAGCTGAAGCCACTCGAAAGGAGCCGCGGATGAACGACGATTGGGTTTTGGTTCGATTCGGCGAATTAACCATCAAAGGGAGAAATCGGGGACGCTTCGAGGACATGATGGTGCGGCAAGTGAAAAGAACGCTCGCCGCCTTCCCTGCGCTTACTTACCAAAAAACATACGGCAGACTGTACATCCGGTTGAACGGAGAGGATTACAACCGCATTGCCGACCGGTTAAAGGATGTTTTCGGTATCGTGTCGTTCAGCCGAGTGCTGCGCTGCGAGAACGATTTGCAGGAAATTCGCGCCGCGGCACTGCAGGTGATGCGCGAGGTGGATCCCGCACCCCGGACTTTTAAAGTTACGGTGAAACGGGTGTGGAAACCTTTCCCGCACGACTCGCAGGAAATGAACCATCTCGTCGGGGCACATGTGCTGCGGAACACGCCGGAATTAAAAGTAGACGTTCGGAAGCCGGATACGGAGCTCAAAGTAGAGATTCAGCCGGAAGGCACCTATGTGTATGCCGGGGTTCAGCAGGCGGCTGGCGGCTTTCCGCTCGGGATGAACGGTAAAGCGATGCTGCTGCTCTCCGGAGGGATCGACAGCCCGGTGGCCGGTTGGATGGCGATGCGCAAAGGTCTGGAAGTGGAGGCCGTCCATTTTCACAGCTATCCGTTCACCAGTGAGCAAGCTAAAGAAAAAGTCGTCACGCTCGCACAGCGTTTGGCTTATTATGCCGGCTCCATCAAGCTGCATCTGGTGTCGTTCACCGATTTACAGACGAAGCTCGCACAGACGGGCCATGAACATTTGATCATCACGCTCATGCGCCGTTCAATGCTTCGGATTACCCAAAAGCTGGCTGAGCAGCGCGGAGCCTTGGCGATCGTGACGGGAGACAGTCTGGGTCAGGTGGCGAGCCAAACGCTCGGGAGCATGCATGTCATCGGCCGCGAGACTACGCTCCCGCTTCTTCGTCCGCTCGTAATGATGGACAAGCTGGAAATTATCCGGATAGCGGAAAAAATCGGGACGTTCGAAACCTCGATTTTGCCGTACGAAGATTGCTGCACTTTGTTCGTGCCGAAGTCGCCGGCCACAAATCCGAATTTGCGGATAGTGGAGAAGGCGGAAGATCAACTCGGAGAAGAACTGGACCGGCTCGTCGAACAAGCGGTGGCTACGGTGGAAACGATCGAGCTGACCGCCGAAAGCCGCTCCGATGCCCCGGCACCCGCGGAAGAACGCTGGTTTTAATGAAAAAGCAGGGAACGCTCAAAGCGTTTCCCTGCTTTTGTTGTTTTCCGCTGTCCGACGGGCTTTCATGGTGTTCGTCCAAGCGCCGGCCGCCAGAACCAAGATAACTAACGTGGCGATGAACGCATAACTGAGTACCGGATTGTCCTCGAACAAAGGAGCGAAGCGTTTTTCGTGCGTGATCATCTTGGCAGACGTATAGGCGAGTACGCCGGACCCGACATAAATGATCCATGGATAACGTTCGATAAGCTTGATGAACAGCGTGCTTCCCCAAACCACGATCGGAATGCTGATCAGCAGGCCGAGAACGACGAGCTCGATGCTTCCGTGAGCGGCTCCCGCCACCGCGATGACGTTGTCCAGTCCCATGGCGGCATCCGCGATGATGATCGTACGAACGGCGGCCCACAATGTCGAGCCGGCTTGGATGTTTTCATGTTCATTTTCCTGTACGAGCAGCTTGTAAGCGATCCACAAGAGCAGAACGCCTCCAAGCGCAAGCAGCAAGGGGATTTCCAACAGCCTTACCACCAGAACGGTGGCGACGATTCGGATGGCCACGGCTCCGGCCGTACCCCAGATGACGGCTTGCTTCTGCCTCTCTTTCGGCAGATTTCTCGCGGCCAAGCCGATCACGATGGCGTTATCGCCCGCTAGCAGCAAATCGATGAACACGATAGTCAGCAGCGATGTCCAAAAGTGCAAAGTGACCAATTCGTTGATGAAGCCGGTAATCCAGTCCACTGTCGGTCCCCCTTGAGATTCTCAAAAAGGTTATACGCACGGCGGGCGGAAATGGATTCAACTTTTTCACGTCACATATCCCGGTCAGCCTGTACATACATGTGGTATGGGGGGTATGTCCGGATGGAACTGCTGGATCGGCTGGTCATTTTTATGGAAATCACGTTGATCAACCTGCTCTTGAGCGGCGATAACGCCGTGGTGATCGCCATGGCCGGGCGACGCCTCCCCGCGGCGCAGCGGCGGATGGCCGTGTGGTGGGGGGCGGCCGCGGCCGTAGTTTTGCGGTGCGTGCTGACGCTCGGCGCCGTGGCGATGCTCGGTATTCCATTTTTGCAAACAGCCGGGGCGTTGTTATTGTTCGTGATTGCCATACAGCTTATGACCGAACACGAAGAAGTAGAGCGGTCAAAGCCGGCAACCAACTTGGCCGGCGCGATCTGGACGATCGTAACGGCCGATTTCATCATGAGCCTGGACAACGTGCTCGCGGTTGCCGCGGTCGCCGAGGGGGACATTGTGATGATCATCATCGGCATCGCCATGAGCATCCCGATGATCATCTGGGGCAGCGCGTTTATTATGCGCATGCTGGACCGACTCCCGGGGCTCGCTTATATCGGGGGAGCGCTGCTTGCTTATACCGCAGGCGAGATGCTATTGCACGATAGGGGACTACAGCGGGCGCTGCCGCCCATTTCCGATGACGTGGCGATGGCGGTGCCATTCGGCACCGCGGCTTTGCTGCTCACGGCCGCGTTATGCCTTCGGCGGAAGCGGGGATAACGGGGGCAAGTTACGGTTGGGAACGAATGCCTATTTGCCGACTGGTTTTTTCGCCGCACTTCCATTACACTAAAGAAAAAAGACGCCACGATCCGTCAGGCATTCGTGCCGTCCGAGAGACTGTGAAGAAGTGGGGGAACCGTCGTGAACAAGCAATCCGCCGCGGTCGGCGTTTTGGTGTTGGCTGCGGGATTGGTCATTTTGCTGGGCAAGCTGGGCGTATTCGCTTTTATCGGTTCGGTATTCTGGCCTTTGTTCATTCTCATTCCGGGGATTTTGCTGCATGTGTTGTATTTTGGCAGAATGGTTCCGTCCGAGACGCTCATCCCTGCCGGTATTTTAACCGTTGTCTCGGTAATCTTGCTGATCGGCAACTGGTTCGGCTGGGATTTAATGAAGTACTTATGGCCCTTTTTCCCGTTCGCGGTTGCGGTTGGGCTGTACGAGTATTACATATTCGGATATTCGCGTTCCCGCACGATTTGGACGGCTGCCGTCGGTCTTGCGGTCTTGTCGTTGTTCTTGTTCGCCATGACGCTGCTGTGGACATGGGGCATTTACTTGCTCGCAATCGTGCTAATCGCCGCAGGCGCTTGGCTCGTGCTGAACCGGCCTCGGATTTGGTAATGTGTGGACAAGTGGAGTTGGCGGCTACTTAATGCATCTATCGTTTCGGACAAGCTGGTTCATAAGGTAATCGACGTGAAGAACACGCCGTTCGTTCCTTCGGGAATGGGCGGCATTTTTATTTTCTAAGGAGGCAGAGATCATAAGTTCATCATTTGAAGGGAATAACATGCTTGGCTTTTATTGCTTACTAGCGTATAATAGCAGGGATGTAGAGAAACGTCGGCCTCGCTGTCGACGTTTTGTGCTTAGATGGCGAAAGTCCGTGAATGACGAATAATAAACACAGATAGACAAGAGCAGATATACAAAGAGGAGTGGACCACCGAAACATGCATCCAAGAGACAAAATCCGCAACATTGCGATCATTGCCCACGTTGACCACGGCAAAACGACGCTGGTTGACCAGCTGCTTCGCCAGTCGGGGGCGTTCCGTGAGCACGAACAGGTGCAGGAACGCGCCATGGACTCCAATGATATCGAAAGAGAACGCGGCATCACGATTCTGGCCAAAAATACCGCAATCCAATATAAGGATAACCTGATCAACATCGTGGACACGCCCGGACACGCCGACTTCGGCGGAGAAGTAGAACGGATCATGAAAATGGTCGACGGCGTGCTGCTGGTTGTCGATGCGTTCGAGGGCTGCATGCCGCAGACCAAATTTGTGCTGCGCAAAGCGCTCCAGCACGGCTTGACACCGGTCGTCGTGGTCAACAAAATCGACCGTCCGGCCGCCCGTCCTGCCGAAGTCATCGACGAAGTGCTCGAACTGTTCATCGAGCTGGAAGCCAACGACGACCAGCTGGATTTCCCGGTCGTTTATGCGTCCGGCTTGAACGGTATCGCCAGCACCGATCCCGATGTGCTGGGTACGACGATGGAGCCGTTGTTCGAGACGATTCTCGAGCACATTCCGTCGCCGACCGAAAATCCCGACGAGCCTTTGCAGTTCCTCGTCACGCTGCTGGACTACAACGAATATTTGGGCCGCATTGCCATCGGTCGTGTGAACCGCGGTCGTATCCGCCAAGGCCAACCCGTCGCGGTGCTCGACCACGATGGGAAAGTGCGTCAAGCCCGCATTGAGAAGCTTTTCGGCTTCCAAGGCTTGAAGCGCAATGAAATCGAAGAGGCGGCCGCCGGCGACATTGTCGCACTAGCCGGCCTGAAAGACATCAACATCGGCGAGACGGTCGCAGATCCGGCGAATCCGGAGCAGCTGCCTGTCCTCACGATCGACGAACCGACGCTGCAAATGACGTTTCTCGTCAACAACAGCCCGTTTGCGGGACGCGAAGGCAAGTGGGTCACTTCCCGCAAACTGCGCGAACGTCTCTTTAAGGAACTGGAGACCGACGTCAGCTTGCGCGTCGAAGAAACAGACAGCCCGGACGCATTCGTGGTCAGCGGGCGCGGCGAGCTTCACCTGGGCATTCTCATCGAAAATATGCGCCGTGAAGGCTATGAGCTGCAGGTCTCGAAGCCTGAAGTTATTATCAAAGAAGTCGACGGTGTGAAAAGCGAACCGATCGAGCGCCTGCTCATCGACGTGCCGGAAGAAAGCATGGGTGCGGTCATGGAGAGCTTGGGCACGCGCAAAGCCGAAATGGTGAATATGATCAACAACGGAAACGGCCAAGTGCGGCTGGAGTTCCTGATCCCTGCGCGCGGCCTGATCGGCTACCGTACGAACTTCCTGACGATGACGCGTGGATATGGCGTCATGAACCACGCGTTCGACAGCTACGGTCCGTTGGTCGGCGGGCAAGTCGGCGGCCGTCACCAAGGCGTGCTCGTCGCAAGTGAGACGGGTACGGCGACCGCTTACGGCATGCTGTCCGTCGAAGACCGCGGCATTTTGTTCCTGGAGCCGGGTGCAGAGGTATACGAAGGCATGATCGTCGGCGAGCATACACGCGACAACGACATCATCGTCAACATCTGCAAAGAAAAAGCGCTGAACAACATCCGCACCGCGAACAAGGAAGAAACGGTGAAAATGAAGGCGCCCCGCCTCATGTCGCTGGAGGAAGCGCTGGAATACCTGAATGATGACGAATACTGCGAAATTACGCCGAAGAGCATCCGGCTGCGCAAAAAAGTGCTGAACAAAAGCGAGCGCGACAAGTATGAAAAACAGCGCCGTATGGCGGAAGCCGGGGTATAAGGAGGCATCGCGATGCAGCAGTGGTTCCATGATCATCCGCTCATGGCTTACGTGCTGATTCTCGGGTTTACCATTTATATATTCAATGCCGTGTTCCGCCCGGGCCGTCTTCCGATTTTAAAAGAAATTCTCGTGTACCTGATGATGGCTGTCGGGTGTCTCGTACTGCTCGTCCTGCAGTTGGATAAACTGCCGATCATTCAATGCATGGGCGTTGCCGTCATCATGATGATCATGCTGCGGCTGCGCCAGCTTTACGATAAAATCCGCAGCCGCCGCAGTGCGGACAACGGTCAGTAACCCGGCATTCAGGAAAGAGGGATGCAACCTTGAGCCTGATAGATGCGTTATTTTATTGGCTGCAAATGAAGCTCGTGTGCGAAGCTCGACCGGATGACGAGGCGGCGCGGGCGACCGTCGACTTTTTTGCGCAAATTTTGTCGGAAGATCACGATCTCCTGTCATACGATTTAACCTCGCAAAATGAGGTAAAAATTTATGTCACCTATACCGTCAAGGGCGAGTCCGAGAGGACCGTATGGTTCGACCGGGAAGCGGCGGAACAGCTGCTGCACGGTCCGGTGCTCAGCAAAGCCGAAAAAGACTTTGACGGGAACGAGGAGGAGCAACGATGAACGAACATATGCCTCTGCCGCCGAGGAACGAAGGCCGTTCCTCACGAGCCCCGAAGGCTGTGCGGCCTCCACGGAAGCCGCGGCGTTTAGCCCGGTTCGTATTTTCCTTTTTGCTTATCGTCATTATCGGATTAGCGTCATATGCCGGCTATTTGTACATCAAAGCGGATAATCTGATCGGAGACATCTCCAATCCGAAGGAAAACAAGGTGGCAGCCGCCGAGCGGGCGCAGGTGAAACCGATCGGGCTGCTGGTGCTGGGTCTGGATAACCGGCAGGAAACGGGAAGCTTGAATACGGATGTCATGATGGCGGCGACGTTCAATCCGAAGACGAAGACGGCGACGGTCGTATCCGTGCCGCGGGACTCCACTTTGAACCTGAACGGATATAAAACCCGGAAAGCGAATGCTTATTACGCCCGGTTTCTGTCCGTGGCGCGATCCGAAAAAAACTTGACCGGCGACGAAGCATCGCAATACGCGAAAGATCAAATGAAGGAAATGATGAGCGAGTTTTTCGGCATCCCGATCGATTACACGGCCGTTCTCGATTTTCAAGGCTTCATCGACGTGGTCGACGCGCTCGGCGGCGTCAACGTGAACGTGGATCAAGACATGAGGTATTGGGACAACGCGGACGGAACGGATATCAATCTCAAAAAAGGCGTTCAAGAGCTGAACGGTAAAGATGCACTCGGATTTGTACGTTACCGAAAATCCAAGCAAAACATCACCCGTCCGTCGAGCGATTTTGAGCGGAACGCCCGCCAGGATCAAGTCCTTGGAGCCATTGTGGACAAATTGAAGTCGTTCAGCAGTGTGACGAAAGTCGGCGGCGTCCTGGATGCGGTAGGGAACAACCTTCACACGGATATTCCGAAGCAGCAAATCGAGAACATGATCTCGACCTATTTCCGGATCAGCAAGCAAAATATCCGGTTCATCGCGCTGGAAGGCACATGGAAGAGTCCGTACGTATACCTCGACCAGACGAAGCTGGATCAAGCCAAGGAGGCGCTCCGGGAAGAGCTGCGGCCGGAAGGGCGGCCCGTCTCCGAGCCGGCTTCTTCTGCGGCAACGGACAACGGCTGACCGAAATACCTGCCGCTTTAAAATGAGCCTGGCCCTGTGGTATAATGTTGTAAGACACATCGTAAGGAGTGCTGCGAATGGCGGAAACGTTAACGGCATTGCCCGAAACGCTTTTCAACCAGCTCCAGAAGGAAAGCTTCGTCCTTCTTCACACCATCGATACCGAGAGCGGGAGCCCGACTTCCAGTGCGATTTCTTGGATTTACGCGGTTGACCCAGGCCGGCTTCGGTTTGCGCTCGACGGCCGCTCGCGGTTGATTCACAATCTGAAGGCCCGCCCTGAAGTCAGCATCACGCTGTTCGGGGGAGGAAGCGTGCACGCGGTTTACGGTTCGGCCAAAGTGCTCACCGATAAGCTTGAAGGCGTACCGTTTGCCCTCGCGTGTGTGGATCTCGAGGTGAACACGGTGCGAGACGCCATGTTCTATGGCGCGCGTTTGTCGGTACAGCCCGAATATCAGAAAACGTATGACAAAAGAGCCGCCGACCGCTTGGACGGACAAGTGTTCGACGCCATGAAGAAAGCCCAGTGAGTATGTTCACTGGGCTTTCTGTCATTTCTGGCCGACGGGCGTGTTGGGGTTCCCGACATTCGGCATGATCCGGCCGACGATGTCGGCCAGCTCTTCCGCAAAGCCGGCGACCGGACGGCCTCTCTGCACATCCGCGCTGATTTCACGGATGCGCTGTGCCAAATCGATATCCGCCGTCACCATGGCATTGGCACCGTACGGATCTTTGCGGAAAGCCTCGGCCACCGCGTATTTGATTGTTCCGACGCGGGAGCGGTCCATTTTGGGATCAACGTCGATCCCGACAATCGCAAATCGGCCGAAGACGACACAATTGGCGTCATTTACGCCGCGAACGCCGCGGGCCAGCTGGGCCAGATGCGCAGCCTTCCCGTTATCCGTTCCGTCGACGCCGCGCACCGTGTTTTGAACATTTACCCTGGCGTTTTGCGCAGTCTGCCCGGGCCGGGCGTTATTCCCGCAGCCCGACAACGTAACCGCCGACGCAATCAGCAGGACGGCCGCGCAAAACGCTGTTTTACTTTTCATAAATTGTTTTCACCACCCTGGTTTGGAGGGATGTTGATCCCCCATGAATGACGAATGTGCTTCGCAGCGCTGGGGGAGCCCCAATGGCTAAATAACTACGGCTTGTGCTTGCCATCTATTGTTCCCCGTTATTCGCGTGCTATGACCAAATTCGCCGAAATCCGGGAGGGACCACCGTTGAAAAAAATTTGCGTGCTCGACACGAACGTGCTGCTTCATGATCCGCTCGCGATGTTCTCCTTCGAAGATAACGAGGTCATCATACCTGCCGTCGTCCTGGAAGAGATTGATTCCAAAAAACGGCTGGCCGATGAAATCGGGCGCAACGCGCGCTTCGTCTCCAGGGAACTCGATCGCATTCGGGCCAACGGTCAATTACACAACGGTGTGACGCTGGAGAACGGCGGGATCCTCAAGGTGGAAATGAACCACCGTCATTATCTCCGCGTGCAGGAATTGTTCGGGGAGATGACGAACGACAACCGGATCCTTGCAGTCGCGCTCAACTATTTTTTGGAGGAGCAGGAGGCGGAGGATCCTCGTCCGGTCATTCTCGTCAGCAAGGATGTTTTGGTTCGTGTAAAGGCCGACGTGCTCGGCATTACGGCGCAAGATTATTTGACGGACAGGATTGCGGCCGACAACGAGCAATATTTGGGCCAAATCACCCTTCATGTTCACCCGTCGGTTATCGATGAATTTTACAATCATCGCATCTTAAACGTGAGTGAGCTGCGGTTAAACGTGCAGCTGCACCCGAACGAGTTCGTGATTTTGCGGGACGAGATGGGTACCTCCAAATCGGCGCTGCTCAAGGTCAGCCCCGACGGCCTGCGGCTGGAGCCTCTTCATCTGAGCAATGAGTCGGTGTGGGGGATTACGGCCCGCAACGCCCAGCAGCGTATGGCGCTTGAGCTTTTGCTGAACGACGATATTCCGCTGGTCACGCTTACCGGCCGTGCGGGGACGGGGAAAACGCTGCTGACGCTCGCCGCCGGGCTGATGAAGGTGGAGGATGAGCACAAATACAAAAAGCTGCTCATCGCCAGGCCGGTCGTGCCGATGGGCAAAGATATCGGCTATTTGCCGGGGGAGAAAGACGAAAAACTGCGTCCGTGGATGCAGCCCATTTACGACAATCTGGAATTTTTGTTCGATACGAAGAAAGCCGGGGATCTCGATAAAATATTGATGGGACTCGGAAGCATCCAAGTGGAGGCGCTCACCTACATCCGGGGCCGGTCCATTCCGGGGCAATTTATTATCATCGACGAAGCGCAAAACCTGAGCAAGCATGAGGTCAAAACGATCGTTTCCCGCGTCGGAGAAAACAGCAAAATCGTGCTGCTGGGCGATCCGGAGCAAATCGATCATCCGTACCTGGACGCGCAAAGCAACGGTCTCAGTTATTTGGTCGAGCGTTTCAAGGACGAGGGAGTCGGCGGGCACGTCACTTTGGAAAAGGGTGAGCGTTCCCGCCTGGCGCAGCTGGCGACCCAGCTTCTCTAAAGCTGCGGCTCTCGTGTGAACCACTCAACTCCGCATCCGTAAGCCCGGGCGACGCGTTCGGCCAGCTCGGCCAGCTGGCTTTCGATAAGATGCCAGGTTTGGCCGTCTTCGCACACGTCCGCGATGCGGTGTTCCTCCAACTGAAGCAAGGCCGGGGCGGATTCCGCACCCGGCCTTGCCTCCGTTAACCGGAAAACCGCCGTATACGCCAAATCGACATAGACGTTCCCGGCCCGGGTCGCGAATGCGAAATCTTCGAAGCGGCCGCTTCGAAAGCACACACTTTCCTCTGAGAACATCAGCAGCTCGCAAGGCTCGGCTTCCACTTTATAGTGCGCCAGCATTTCGAACACGGGAGGATAGGCGGCCGGGCTGTCGAAGATGAGCAGCTCCCGGTGCCGGTCGAAAAGCTCGGCCCGCTCCGCGATTCCTTTCACGATTTGCGCATAAAAGCCGGGTAATTTGTTCTCCGGCAAGTGCATGTCCAATCCGTATTTCCGTTCCATCATCGACGCCTCTTTTCTGCTGTTCGTTACTTGCGGGTGGTACGTGATACACCGGATAAAGCGCTTCCGAAAAAACGAGACATCGGCTGTCCGTCCTGTTATCATGGGGGAGAGAAAGGTTCCGAAGAAGGCTGGGTGAATCCTGTGGCCCGTCGCAAGTCCGCCTTATGGTTTCTTCTTTTGCTGCTTACCGTGCTTCTGTTGTCCCCGTGGTTTTCGGCTCCTTCCCCGACGTCGCCAGAAGTCCGCGAATCTCGCGGCGGTCCTGCCGCGGCGGCGGTTCCGGTCGCCGAGAAGGAGCCGGTTCGGATCCGGGTAGCCGCCGCGCTGAACGAGCAGGAATTCCGGTTCCTTCAGAAACAGAACGACGAATCGGCTTATCGTCATCCGGATATCGTCGTGGAGTTCATCCGCATCGATCCGGAAGCGGCTTACTTGCAGTTTCGGGAAGCTTTCAGGCTCGGCGAAGCGGCGGACGTGATGCTTGTCGAGAACGAGTGGATCAAAAAATTCGCAGCGTCGGGTTACTTGCTTCCGGTTGACGGCGCCTTTATGGGAGAATCGTTGGCCGAGCAGTTCGACGCTCTGTCCGCTTCCGTCAAATGGAACGACTATTTGTGGGGCGTACCGCGCGATTTCGATCCCTACGTTGTCGTGTGGAACTTGTCCGTTTTGAATACGCTGCTCGGCGACACGGCTGTGACTCCCCAGGGCACCGCCCAGTGGCGGTTATTGGCGGAGAAAAGCCGGGAAAGCGGCAAAGCGACAGCTTGGCTGGCCATTCAAGAGAGTGACGCGTTTGCATGGCTGGCGTGGCTCCAAACTGTGACGGGTCAGCGTTCAGATACGATATGGACGGATGGGCCGGACATTTGGAACGGTTCCCCGAGGGCTGATGCCATGGCCTTATTGGATCAGGAACGGCAAGGAGTCCATTATGCGGCCGGCGATGCCCAAGCGGCAGCGCTGGTGGCCGCCGGGAAGGCGGCAGCCGCCGTTCTTCCCTACTCGGAAGCCCTGAAACTGACCCAGAAAAACACCGATAAAGGTGCCGGAGCTATCGTCATGGACCGAGGGGCTTGGAGACAGCCGTTCCATTGGCCCCGCGGCCGCAGCTTTGTCGTTTCCTCCCGGACGCAGGCGGAGGACGCGGCCCGCAAATGGATCGAGATCATGACCGAGAGCGGCATGCAGCAAGACAACGTTCGGATGTTCGGGAAACTGCCCGTGTACCGCTCGATGTACGGCCCCGATTCTATACGCGTCTCTCTTTTTTCCGGTTCGTCCGCAGGTACATTTCCCAACTTGCCTCCTGCGGATGACGAGCCATCGCTTCCGGACCGGCTGTCGTCTCTTTTACGGCTATGGAGCGAATGGGCCGGCGGAAGGATGACGCTGGATGATTGGATCCGGCGGTGGCCGGAGACGTCAGCCGAGCTTCAACTGAACGATTAATCGCCCTTCCTCCAACGAAACGCTCTGCGCCTTTACAAATTTAATCAGCTTCTGAGGGTAGAAGCCAAGGTCGAAGTTGCGCTGCAAGTCGGCGCGGGTCGTGTCGGGCAGCTCCAAGCCGTTGAAATTCAGGGAGTCGACATGAAACAAAATGGCGTTCTCGGGTTCGTTCTCTAACGAATAATGGCCGATGATCCGGATTTGGAGATTTCCGTTGTCTCCCTCCAGAGACATCCGATCCTTCTCGAAACGGATCGCAAACTGCTTGAACTCGTCGCTGCGGCTTCTCAGAAAATCGTTTAGCTGCGTGTCAGTGATCGTCAATTTCGTTTTGAATCCGCTTGTTTCCATCGTTTCGGGATGCTGTTGGATCCACTCGGGCAGTGCTTTCATCGCCTCGGCCAATTCACGGAAATGGCGGTTCACCTCGTACAGTCCGATATTATTCCAATAGGCCTGCATTTCAGCCATCAATTGCCGGATATGCGCTTCGTCGCCGCTTGCCGCAAGCGCCTTGTTTAGCTCATCCTGCAGGGCGAGAAGCCGTTCCCGCTGTTGTTTCAAATTGCTCTCAACGGCGGCCAGCTCGTTTTTGTCCTGCTGCAGCCGTTTATAGCCGTCCTTTAGCTTCGCGTATTGAGCGGCGTACTCGTTCATCGTGGTCCGGTCGGATTGGAGAATGAGATCCATGATTTCCCATGTGCGAAGCAGCTGAGGAAGCGAATTGGCGTTCAGCAAGGCCGCAAGCACGAAATCTCTTTGGCCTACATAATAGGAGCGCAGAACTTTTCCCGCTTTTTCCCGTTGTGCGGCGATGGCGATTTCCTGCTGCGCCAGCCGGTTTTCGGTTTGCCGGATTTCCGTCTCGGTTGTCGTTTTCAGACTTCCGATTCGGTCGATTTCCCGGTCAATTTCCACAATGGACAAGCTTTTTTCCAAAAGCTTTCGCGTTTCTTCGGGAAGCGGCTGGGCATATACGGGCATAAGAGCCGCATTGCGCGACAAGGTGAGCAGCAGCGATACCATAATCAGGGCAGCCATCGACAAACGGCGCATCGGGAACCTCCTTTCGGCGGCAGCGAAGGCTGCAGGGTAGTCCAACATATGTACCCGTCTATTATAATATGACCTTACTTAGCGGGGAAGGAGAGGCGGCTTTGAACGTCCAGCGTCAGTTAGACAACACCTTGCTTGACATCATTCGAAAGCAAATCCAAGCCAGTCCGAGGTACGGTACACGGGAAGACGAAACAGTCCGGCCGTGCATCACTTTCCGGGAATACATGTCCCTCTGTCTCTATCATCCGGAAGGAGGATATTATCGTTCGGGGAAGGCCAGGGTCGGCCGGGAAGGCGATTTCTACACCAGCGCCTATATCGGCGATATTATGGGCGAAGTGCTCGCGGAACGGCTCGTTCGGCTCGCCGACGAGCGCTTTCCGGACGGAGGTCCCGTAGAAGCGGTAGATTGGGGCGGCGGAACGGGACGTCTAAGCGCTCAAATGCTGAATGCTTGGCTTCGGCTGGGCGAGGAGGGAGCCAGGTTTCGCATAACGGTCGTGGACGGCGATCCGGAGCATAGGCGGCAGGCGGAGGAGCTGCTCGCCGAACACATCGAGGCCGGACGGGCGCGGGTCATCTCCACGGAGCATGCGGAAGAGCAAGCTTGGCAAGAGCGGCAAGTCGCAGTGATCGCCAATGAGCTTTTGGACGCTTTTCCCGTTCACCGAATCGTACGGCGGGGAGGCCGTATTTGGGAATGGGGAGTGTGCTGGGATGAGCGGCGTCAAGCGTTGTCGCCCTGCTTAACTGAACCGAGTGACTTCCGGTTGGAGGAATGGCTGAACAAGCAAAACATCCTTCTTGCGGAGGGACAGACCACGGAAATCGGGCTTGACGGCGCGGAATGGACCGCTCGATTGGGAACCATGCTGGGCGACGCCATCCTGATTTTCATTGATTATGGTGATTCCACGGCGGAATTGACAGGTTCTCACCGAATGGACGGAACGTTGCTCTGTTACGAAGACCACCGGGCTCATGATGACCCGTACCGCAGTCCGGGACGGCAAGATTTGACCGCCCACGTCGACTTCGATCTGATCCGATCCTACGCTTTGCGGGCGGGCTGGCGGGAGCTGGCATACGCTACGCAGAAGCGGTTTCTTGTAGAAAGCGGTGTTTTGACGAAACTGGCCACTCATGAATTTACGGATCCGTTTCATCCGGTCGTGCGCCGCAACCGCTCGATCCGGCAGTTGCTGCTATCCGATGGCATGAGCGAATTGTTTAAAGTGCAAATATGGGTCAAATAACGAAAAAAACCTCCGTTCCGCCAACGCGGATGGAGGTTTTTGCGTCTTACTGAATATGTAGCCGTCGGCAAACCGGCGGTTACAGAGGCAAGCCCATTTCGAAAACCGACCAGTACGTGAACCCGAGAAACGCCACGACCATGTAACCCCAGAACATCATAAGGTAAGCGCGTTCGGTGAATTTCAAATACCCCAGCAAAAAGAATACGGCCGTTTGGATAAAGAACAGCAGCGCCATCTCGTACATGTCGCCCGCGAAGGCCATGAGGGCGATCGCCAGTGTCCAGAAGCCCAATACCCGGAACATGCGTGCCACGATAAATCCCCTCTCTTCCAGTCCACCCGATTTCTACAGCATATTATACCGTTACCGCCCAAGGAGTGTAAAGGACGCAAGAAGTGACGAAATGGCAAACTTTTTGCCTTCCCGATTCGAGGATGCCCCGTCTGCCGTGGCGTTATTCTTTGGCGTAATCCGTCAAGCGCATCCAATTGAAGGTATAGCGGTGCGAAAAATGGATATACATAGGAGTATCCGATAGATTCTATGAATTCTACTCCGGGCATAGAAATGAAGAAACCGACGAATCCAAGTGAAGCAAGGAGGGAAGGGCACCCATGACGGCTGTGAGACAGGACGCATGGAGTCCGGATGACGATTTGATCCTGGCGGAGGTCACGCTGCGCCATATCCGGGAAGGCAGCACGCAGCTGGCCGCTTTCGAAGAGGTGGGACAGCGCATTGGACGTACGTCCGCGGCGTGCGGATTCCGCTGGAACAGCTGCGTCCGCAAACGATATGAAGAAGCGATTGGCATGGCCAAACAGCAGCGCCAAAAGCGCAGCTATCTGAAGAAACAAGGCATTACCGCGATTTCCGGCACCGAGCGGCTGTTATCCGACGACGGCGAGTCGGCCAAACACGATGCCATGTCCGCGGAATCTCTTTCTTTGGAAGCGATCATCCGATATTTGCGCCAATGGAAAGGCAGCGTTCAGGATATGACGCGGCAAATCCGGCAAATGGAAAAGGAATTGAAAGAGAAGGACGAACAGCTAAGAGAATATAAGGAGCAGAACGAACGGCTTTCCAAGGAAGTCGACGAAGTGCAGACCGATTACCAGGTCGTCAACGACGACTACAAGGCGCTGATCCGGATTATGGACAGGGCCCGCCGGCTGGCATTTCTCGCGGAAGAGCCGGACGAAGAGCGGGCGCGGTTCAAAATGGACGCCAACGGCAATTTGGAACGAATTGAATAACGGTCTGTTTGATGAAAGCGGCCTGCGGGGAAATTTCCCTTGCAGGCCGTTTGCTGTTTGCTGCAGGGACTACCCCTTATGGTGCGGCTTTGATATGGTAAAGAAAAACGGAAAAGGAAGAGACGAACGATGACGGAAATCGCGGTGATGGGCGGAGGCGCGCTCGGTATGCTGTTGGCCGGAAAGCTGGGAGCGGCCGGCTGTGACGTCGTGTTGTGGACACGTTCGGAAGATCAGGCCGGCACCATCAACCGGGAAGGAATCACCGTGGAAAGCGCCGCAAGCGAATTGAAACATGTGGTCCCTGTCCGTGCGATCCCGCTGCGGGAAGTGAAGCCGGGTTATCGGGGGAATGTGCTGCTTACCGTCAAACAAACGGCGGTAGGGCCGGCGCTTCTCGAATTTTTGGCGAAAACATTGGCGGAAGACGGCGCGGTCACGCTGTTTCAGAACGGCGTCGGCCATGTGGAGCCGGCTGCGGCTGCTCTGCCCGGACGCCGTCTTCTGGCGGCGGTCACCACCGAAGGCGCTCTCCGCACCGGGACAGCGTCCGTTCGACATACCGGCAGCGGGCAGACATGGATTGGCTCTCCGTCCGGTGCTGCAGGCGAAGCGGCCGGCTCAGCGGAGCATGACGAGACGTTGATTCAAATGATGGAGCAGGCAGGATTTTCCGTTTTTATGTCGAACAATATCCGGGAGAGAATGCTTCGGAAGTTGTTAATCAACGCGGTGATTAATCCGTTGACCGCGATATGGCGGGTGACCAACGGAGAGCTGACGGCGACATCCGGGAGACAAGCCGTCATGGAAGCGTTGTTCCGGGAAACGGCGCACATATTGCAGCGGACGGGCTTGAGCGGTACGGACAGCTCCGAACTGTGGAACAGCGTACTTGCCGTATGTTCCGCCACCTCGGCCAATCGTTCCTCTATGCTGCAGGATGTGCTGAACGGGCGGGAGACGGAGATCGACGCCCTGAACGGCGCCGTTTGTCGTTTGGCGGAATCCGCAAAAATCGAAGCGCCGCTAAATGCCGCGCTGACGGTTCTCGTGAAAGGTATCCGGTCGCCTGAGGAGCGTAAAGTATGAGTTGGTTATGGAACAACATCGTCTATTTATATGCCGGATTGGCTACTATTCCAGTCGTTCCGTTTTTGGTCGTGTATTTGTTGGGCAGGACACGGGGAATGGAGCGAAATAAATCGATCCGTTTATCGATGGACGTCACCACCGCTTTTCTGTTAGGCATCGTCGCCACGCTGCTGAAAGAGCGCTTCGGCTCCAACCTCGGCTTCTATTTCATCGTCTTGATCATGTTGATAGGAGCGGGTTTGATCGGCAACGCGCAAAACCGGATCCGCGGCAAAGTCGATACGGCGCGCATCATACGGGCCGTTTGGCGGCTTTCATTTTTCGCGATGAGCTTCATGTACCTCGTGCTGATGTCGCTCCGGTTGATCGCTCCTGTATAAAACAGAGACAAAGACCGCTCGCCGCCCTTCGGGCCGGAGGGCGGTTATTTTTTGGCCTGCCGGAGGCTCTAAACGGTTTTGACGAGGTTTCTCAGGTTGTGTAAAATCAAAGCAGTCATCTTACTTGAATCGATCGGGGGAAACGGCCCGTTGAACGTGATATCGCTGCAAGAGCCGAATCTTCCGTCCTTGGCGGGACGTTATCGGCGGCAAGATCCGCAAGTATCCGCACTTTTCGGCGGACATCCTTCCAGGGAGGAGGACTGGCGACAGCGCGCCGAATGGCTTGATCGCGAAAGTCCGCTTCGCGCGGACCGGCAGCGGGTGACGGAGGCCTTGAAAGCCTATCAAGCCAAGCTGACTGTTCATCCTGCGGCCCAGCGTTCGCTGGAGCTGCTGGCCCAGCCGGACACGCTGGTCGTAGTCGGCGGGCAGCAAGCCGGGTTGTTCGGCGGTGCTCTGCTCATCTACTATAAAGCGTTAACCGTGATTCAGACGGCACGCTATGCCGAGCGCCTGCTGGGCAGGCCAGTGGTGCCGGTATTTTGGATCGCAGGAGAAGACCATGATTTCGAGGAAGCGAACCATGTTCACGTGCAGACGGCGGACGGCCAAGTGGGCAGAATCCGGATCGAACGTCCCGAAGGCTCGCGGCTTGCCGTGAGCCGTACGTTGCTGTCTCCGGCCGACTGGGAATCGGCAGTCGCCGAGCTGGAAGCGGCGCTCCCGGATACGGAGTTCAAACCGGGTGTGTTGAACCGGCTGCGCGAACATACCGCGGATTCGCCTACGCTGAGTCTCGCTTTCGCGCGGCTGATCGCGGAATGGTTCGGTCCGGAAGGGCTCGTGCTGCTCGATGCCGACGACCCGGCGCTGAGAGCGGCGGAAGGTCCGATGTTTCGGGAGTTGATCGGGCGGAACGACGAACTGGAACGGGCGCTCGCCCAAGGAGAGCGGGCCGTCACCGGCCTGGGTTTGCCGCTGCAGGCGGAAACCGCGCCGGGGAGCGCGAATTTGTTTCTTCATCATGAAGAAGGCCGCCTTCTGCTGCATAAAGACAACGGGCTGTTCGTTGACCGCAGAGGCCATGTTTCCCTTGCCTATGAGGACATGCTGGCCTTGACGGAAGATGCTCCGGATCAGCTAAGCACGAATGCGTTGACCCGGCCGCTCATGCAGGACTATTTATTTCCGGTATTAGCCGCCGTTCTGGGGCCGTCCGAGCTCGCCTACTGGGGCATACTGGGGCAAGCGTTCGAGACTTTCGGTCTCCGCATTCCGCTGCTGGTGCCGCGGCAATCGTTCGCGTATTTGGAGCATACGATATCCAAATTGCTGGCGAAATTTTCTTTAACCGTCGAAGAAGCTTTGACCGAATGGGAAGCGCGCAAAGCGAAATGGCTCTCGGATCAGGACCAATGGGATTTGCATGGCAGGTTCCAGACGGCGAGAGAACAATTTTTGGCATTGTATGCGCCGGTCATCGAGACGGTATCGTCTCTGCAGCCGGACTTGGCGAAGCTGTCGCAGAGCAACCGCGACAAAATTTTGGAACAAATCACGTACTTGGAGACGCGATCCGTCGACGCTTTGTCCAAGCGGCATGAAGCTTCGCTCCGCCAATGGGATCGCATCCGTTCTTCGCTGAAGCCGGGCGGCAAAGACCAGGAACGCGTTTACGGCACGCTTCATTTTTGGAACAAGTACGGTCCGGACTGGCTCGCCGCGTGGAAGGACGTCCCTTTTGACGTTTCCGGCGGTTTTCGTCTGGCTGATGGATAAAAGCATGCCATTCACATGGGATCGATAACAGGAGGTCATGATATTTTGAAAACTTCTATCGAGAGTATTATCCGGGATCTTTCGCTGGCCGCGGAAGGCAAACTCAAAATTGACTGGGTGCAGGCCCACATGCCGGTGCTGAACCGGATCCGCGAACAATTCGAGCGCGATTTGCCGTTCAAGGGGCTGCGTGTGGCTATCTCGCTCCATTTGGAAGCGAAAACCGCGTATCTCGCGAAAGTGGTTCAAGCCGGCGGCGCCGAAGTCGTCATCACGGGCAGCAACCCGCTGTCAACGCAGGATGATGTATGTGCGGCGCTCGTGGAAGACGGTATTGCCGTATTCGCCAAATACAATCCGGATCCTCAAGAATACAAGGACCTGCTGGTCAAAACGCTGGAAACGAAGCCGGACCTCATCATCGACGACGGCGGCGATCTTGTCACGATTCTCCACGCGGAACGGCAGGATTTGCTTGCCGGCATCCGCGGCGGCGCCGAGGAGACGACCACGGGCATTCTCCGCTTGAAGGCGATGGAGAAAGAAGGATCTCTGAAATTTCCGATGGTTGCGGTCAACGACGCGTACTGCAAGCATTTGTTCGATAACCGCTACGGTACGGGGCAGTCCGTGTGGGACGGCATCAACCGTACGACAAACCTTGTCGTCGCCGGCAAAACGGTCGTGGTCAACGGTTACGGGTGGTGCGGAAAAGGTGTGGCCATGCGCGCCAAAGGTCTGGGCGCGAACGTCGTCGTCACGGAAGTGGACGCGATTCGTGCGGTTGAAGCGTACATGGATGGCTTTACGGTTCTCTCGATGGCGGAAGCCGCCAAAGTCGGCGAGTATTTCATCACCGTAACCGGGAACAAGGACGTCATTCGTGGCGAGCATATCGCGAACATGAAGGACGGAGCGATTTTGTCCAATGCCGGCCACTTCGACGTCGAAGTCAATTTGGTGGAGCTTGCGGCGATGTCTGTTTCGAAGCGGATCGTCCGCCGCAACATCGAAGAGTACACGCTGAAGGACGGCCGCAAAATCTATGTGCTCGCGGAAGGGCGTCTGGTGAATCTGGCGGCAGGGGACGGACATCCGGCGGAAATTATGGATATGACGTTCGCGCTTCAAGCGCTGTCCCTTCGCTACGTGAACGAAAACTACCAACAAATCGGCAGCCGGGTCGTCAACGTGCCGTATGAGCTCGACGAGCAAGTCGCCCGCACCAAGCTGGAAGCGCTGGGCATTCGCATCGATACGCTCACGGATGAGCAGAAAGACTACCTCGATAGCTGGGCCGCGCACTGAAACTGAATATTTACAACCAGGGCCTCCATCTTCGTCTAAATGGCGAAGTGGAGGCTTTTTGCTGTGTAAATACCCACCCGCCCAGGCGTTCGAGCGGAACAGCAGCGGTATTTAGTCACTCATAACTGTAAGGTCCGGTAACTTTTTCCTCCCACTCCGCGTCTATATCGTATATACCGGAAAAGGGGGATATCTATGTCCAACGGAACAAAAATGGGGAAGCGCCGGTTCACAGGTATCATCGCATTGACAATGCTGCTTGCCGCAACGCTCTCCATGGCTGCCTGTTCTTCCTCAAAGTCGTCGCAAGACTCGAGGGCGGTACAACCGCAGGCGATGTCCGGCTCGGCGAAATCGGCCCCGGCTGCGGAGGCAAAGAACGTAACATCCGATACCGTACTCTACACCACGAGTTCCAGCGACGCCAAACCGGCGGTCAAGGGCGCCGCGGCGCAAGCCGAGGGAGGCATTATGCCGATGGCCGTTACGGATGACGGAATGAACCGCAAAGTTATCTATAAAGCCCAAGTCACTATGAAAGTACCCAGCTTCGAATCTGCGGACGAAAAACTGCGGGATGCGATTCATCAAAGCGGCGGTTACATTCTCAACTTCTCCAACAGCGTGAATGCGGACGAAAAAGGCGCGACCTACGTCATCAAAGTTCCGGCAGACGGATTTTCTTCTTTTATCGAGCAGCTCAGGAAGATTCGGAAAGACCTGCAATTGAATATGGAAGGCAGCGACGTCACCGAAGAATATGTAGATTTGGAGGCGCGGCTGCAAGCTAAGAAAACAGTGGAAGCCCGTCTCCTGGCTTTCATGGATAAAGCGAACGGCAGCGATGACCTGGTGCGGTTTTCTTCGCAACTGGCCGACGTACAGGAGCAAATCGAGCAGATCAAAGGCCGGATGAGGTATTTGGATCAAAACGTGGCTTTTTCCACCGTGAATCTGAGGCTGTATGAAGGAACTGCTGAATCGATGGGACAAAAGGAAAAGCCGGGCGGGCTGGGCGAGAGAATGACCGCCGCCTTGACCGGCAGTGCGCGGGCGTTAGGAGAATTCGGCCAAGCGCTTCTCGTGTTCGTCGCCGCACTTCTGCCCGTTGCCGCCGTCGCGGCCCTCGTCGGTGTTCCCGTGTATGCCGTTTTCCGCGGAAGACGCAGAGCACGCTTGCAAACGGCGCCGTCTGACGCTCAAATCC
The DNA here is from genome assembly GCF_005049045.1 of Cohnella pontilimi. Lineage (GTDB taxonomy): Bacteria > Bacillota > Bacilli > Paenibacillales > Paenibacillaceae > Cohnella > Cohnella pontilimi. Next base: position 345,445 of record NZ_SUPK01000002.1, on the reverse strand, counting down.
CCGATTCCCCGCCGGAAAATGAAAGTCATTAATCCCCTAAAATAATTTTTTCTAATCCTGCTCATCGAGCAGGATTTTTGTTTTGGTGGTAGAATAACTGTACCTAAGTGGTTCGTTGTGGTGAAAAGTGGTGAATGTTGGGGGAGGTGTGGGGGCATGTTTCTTGGCGAGTATCAGCATACGATCGACGACAAAGGCAGAATTATTATTCCGGCCAAGTTTCGTGAAGCCCTCGGCACCGATTTCATCATCACCCGCGGATTGGACAACTGTCTTTTCGTCTACCCCCGCGCCGAATGGAACCAATTGGAACAAAAGATGAAGGCTCTCCCTTCCATGGCCGCCAACGCGCGGGCGTTCTCCCGGCTGCTGTTCGCCGGCGCTTCCGAATGCGAATGGGATAAACAGGGAAGGGTAAACGTGCCGGGCCACCTGCGCGAGTATGCGAAGCTGGAGAAGGACTGCACCGTCATCGGCGTTTCTTCCCGTGTAGAAATCTGGGACAAAGCGACTTGGGAACAATATTCCCGGCAGTCTCAGGATTCCTTCAACGAGATCGCCGAGAAGCTCGTGGATTTCGATTTCAACTTCTAAACCGTTAACAACTCATCTACATAGCAGAGAGAAAGACGGATCTCCAAAAAGGAGACCGGGAGGGCGAAAGTATGTTTCACCACGTAACAGTACTCAAAGACGAAGCGGTAGAGGGGCTGAAAATCCGGCCAGACGGCATTTACGTCGATTGTACGCTGGGCGGAGCGGGTCACAGCGCGGAAATCGCGTCCAGACTCGGTACGACCGGCCGACTCATTGCCCTCGATCAGGATGAATCCGCTCTGCAGAACGCGCGGGTCAAATTGTCGTCCTTCGGTTCGGTCGTGACGCTGGTGAAAAGCAATTTCCGCCATTTGAAGCAGGCGCTTCGCACCGCGGGCGTCGAGGAGATTGACGGGATTCCCCGGGTGGACGGGGTACTGTTCGACCTCGGCGTCTCCAGTCCGCAGCTGGATGAAGCCGAGAGAGGCTTCAGCTACCAGCATGACGCGGAGCTGGATATGCGGATGGACCGCGATCAGCCGCTGACGGCCAAGACGATCGTGAACGAATGGGATGAAAAACAAATTGCCGATATTTTGCGCGACTACGGCGAAGAAAAGTTCGCCCGGTCGATCGCCCGGACCATCGGGGCCGCCAGAGCCAAAGCGCCGATCGAGACGACGGGTCAGCTTGTAGACTTGATCAAATCGGCGATTCCGGCTGCCGCGCGCAGAACAGGTCCTCATCCGGCGAAGCGCTCGTTCCAGGCTTTGCGGATTGCGGTGAACGACGAGCTCGGCGCATTTCGCGATGCGCTCGCGCAAGCGATCGACGTGCTGAACCCGGGAGGAAGGGTGGCGGTGATCACCTTCCACTCGTTAGAAGATCGAATTTGCAAAACGGCGTTCCAAGCGGAAGTCGCTACCTGCACCTGCCCCCCGGATTTTCCGGTATGCGTGTGCGGCGGCGGCAGCGGGGGCAGGCTTCGATTAACACCCCGAAAACCGGTCCTGCCTTCCGAGCGGGAGCTTGCCGAGAACCCTCGGGCCCGTTCGGCAAAGCTTCGGGTAGCGGAAAAAATTTAACTTTCTTTTGTCGAATTGTGCTTATTTGTATCGAAGAATGGAAAGGGGATTTCGAAAATTATGGCTTATTACGGCAACCTTGCACTGCGTCCGGAGCGTAAGCCGCAACAACAGGCGCAGCCGGTCAAACAAAGAGAGCGGGTCATCCGCCGCCGTCAGCTGCCCATGGGAGAGAAGCTTCTGTACTTGTTCACGCTGGCGCTTTTCGTCATCGTGGCGGGTGTCGTTCTTTTCCGTTACGCGCAAATCTATCAAGTGAACCGGGAAATTCAAGAGATTAACCGGAAATACGAGCAAACGACGGTGCAAATTAAAGAGCTCCAACGGGAAGTCGAGCGTTTGAGCGATCCGGGGCGGATCAATAAGAAGGCTACCGAGATGGGCATGGTGCCGCTCGATCCCGAAGGCATCAGGGTCGGCGAGAACGGAACCGCCGTCGCGATGAATTCGAAGAAATGAAGTGGTTTAAGGGATGACCAGAAGAATCAGGCTGAGGACGTTGTGGATGGGCGCATTGTTTACCCTCCTTTTTCTCGGATTGGTCTTTCGGATCTATTGGATTCAGGTGGGACCCGTCGCCGCACAATGGGCGGATAAAGCTCGCCAGTATTGGATGACGAGTAAGTCGATTCCACAGGAACGCGGAATGCTGCTGGACCGCAACGGAGTGGTGCTGGCTGCCGACGCCGCGGCTTACACGGTGGCGCTCGGGCCGAACCGAATCGCCCTTTTGGATCAAGAAAACCCCGACTGGCGCGTCGCCGACAGGATCGTATCCAAGCTGCACAACATTTTAGGAACACCGGAAGACAAACTGCGGGCCATCGTCACAGCCAAAAAGGACGACGGCAAGTTTCTGGAGCAAAAAGAGGTCCGCCCGGACGGCTGGAAAATCGACAAATCGGTGCGCGACAGGCTGGATGCATTCAGAGAAGAGTTGAAGAAGCTGACGGGCAAAAAAGATGTCGGCATTTATTTCCTCGAGGACCAAAAACGCTATTATCCGAACGGGCTGCTCGCCTCCCATATTCTCGGATACGAAAACAAAGACGGCAGCGCCATTCTCGGGCTGGAAAAAACGCTCGACGAGTCGCTGAAAGGCTCGCCCGGCTTCATCAAGTACGAAAAAGACGCCACCGGCGCGCAGCTGCCGAACGGCAAGGTCGAAATGAAACCGGCGGTCAACGGCAAGAACGTCACGCTGACGATCGACCGGGATATTCAATTTTATGTGGAAGAAGCGCTTCGCGAAGCTTACGAGAAATATAACCCCGTGAGCATCACGGCGATCGCCGCGGATCCGAAAACGATGGATATTCTCGGCATGGCCAGCCTGCCGGATTTCGATCCGAATCAGTATTGGAATGCGAAGGGTCAGGCCCAAAAAAATAACGCCATTCAGTCGGTGTACGAGCCGGGATCCACGTTTAAAATCGTCACGCTGGCCGCGGCCGTTCAGGAAGGAAAATTTGATCCGAACGAGACGTACAAGTCCGGCAGCATTTTAGTGACGAATAAAGCGAAACCGATTCGTGACCATAACGGCGGACGCGGCTGGGGAGAAATTACGTTCCTGGACGGGCTCAAGCATTCCAGCAACGTCGCTTTTGTAAAACTCGGATTCGAGAAGCTCGGAGCGGAGAAGCTTCGAAGTTACATAGACGCTTTCGGCTTCGGGCAGAAGACCGGCATTGAGCTGCCGGGCGAATTGGCAGGAGCGATTTCGTTTCACAACAATATTCCAAGCGAAGTGGCGACAGCCTCCTTCGGCCAAGGCCGTGTGCAGGTCACTCCGATCCAGCAAGTGACCGCGGTGGCGGCGGTCGCCAACGGCGGCAAGCTGATGCAGCCGCATCTCGTCAAATCGATTTCCGATCCGGCCAGCGGCACGAAACAAGTATTTGAGCCGAAAGTGGTGCGCCAGGTTATCTCCGCGGATTCGGCGCGCAAAGTGGGCGAATACCTGGAAACCGTGGTCAGCGACCAAAAGATCGGGACCGGCAAAAACGCCTATATCCCCGGTTATCGGATTGCCGGCAAAACGGGTACGGCCCAAAAGGTCATTGACCGCAAATATTCTGCGGACAAATACGTCGTATCCTTTATCGGCTACGCCCCCGTCGAAGATCCGAAGATCGTGCTGTACGTTATCGTGGACGAACCGCAGACGGCTTTGGCCGGCGGCAGTACCGTCGCCGCGCCAATCTTCAAAAAAATTATGGAGCAATCGCTGCGGCATCTCGGCGTCATGCCGAATTTAAGCAAAGACGAGCAGAACAAATCGGCTGCGTCCGGTGCGTCCGTGGCGAGAAGCGATCTGACGGCCACCGTCGAAGATGTTACGGGAATGAGCGTAGGACAGGCGCAAAGCGAACTGAAGCGCCGTTCCTTCGATGCCGTCACGATCGGTAAAGGCGCAAAAGTGATTCAGCAGCTGCCCAAAGCCGGAAGTGTGCTGCCAGTTTCCCAGCCGGTATTTCTCCTCACCGAAACGAATCCGGGGAGCATCCCCGACCTCAAGGGGTTGTCTTTGCGGGACGCGCTCGAAATGTGCTCCCTGCTGAAGATAGCTTGCACGGTGAAGGGTGAAGGCTATGTCGTGTCGCAGCAGGAAGTGAAAACCGCAGGCAAGTTGACCGTCCAACTTACATTAGCGCCGCCGACCGCCGCCGGCGCGAGTGCAGGCGCTCCCGCGGCTTTGCCCGCACCGGGCGGCTGAAGGCTTGTTCTAAACCCCCTAACTCGCAGAATATTTTAGAAAACGTGGGACCGGCAGCGTGCGCCTTTGACGTGTGCCCGGAACCTCGTCTGCGGAATAGGGGGTTTTGTGATGAAAATATCGCAGGTAACGGTTCGCAGAAGGCTGTTTTTCGCGCTTCTCTTCGTCGTGATCGCCTTTGCGGCGCTCATCATCCGGCTCGGTTACGTGCAATTGTGGAAAGGCGCCGAGCTGTCGGAGCGTGCGGAAAATTCGTGGCGCCGCGAGGTGCTGTTCCAGCCCAAGCGTGGGGAAGTGATCGACCGCAACGGTGTCCGGCTCGCCTATAACATCAGTTCTCCGACGATCTGGGCCGTTCCTGCCCAAATCAAGAACAAGGCGGAGACGGCCCGCCGGCTTGCTCCCGTGCTCGGGATGAGCGAAAGTGTCCTGTTCAAGCAGCTGTCCAAGAGAGAACGAATTGTCGACATCAAGCCGGCCGGCAGGAAAATCAGTCTGAATAAAACGCAGCAGGTTCGCGAGCTGGGGCTGCCCGGCATTTATATCGGAGAAGACAACAAGCGTTATTATCCGTTCGGCAGCCTGGCCGCGCACATTCTCGGCTTTACGGGCGGTTACAACCAAGGGTTGACCGGGCTGGAGCTCCGTTATGACCAAAGATTGAGCGGGCTTGCGGGAAGCGTGTCGTACCTCGCCCAGGCGAACGGCGATGTGATGCCGGATTCCAGCGATCAATATACGCCGCCTCGCGACGGCCTCACTTTGCAGCTCACCCTCGATCAGACGGTGCAGTCGATTGTGGAGAGAGAGCTCGACCAGGCGGTGCTCAAGTTTCAGCCGAAATCCGTCATTGCGATCGCCATGAATCCGAAAAACGGGGAAATATTGGCCATGGGCAGCCGTCCGACATACGAGCCGGACAAGTACCGCGAAGTTTCGTCCGAAGTGTACAACCGAAATCTTCCGATCTGGATGACGTACGAGCCGGGCTCCACCTTCAAGATCATCACGCTGGCGGCGGCGCTTCAGGAAGGAAAAGTGAATCTTACGAAAGAGCATTTTTACGATCCCGGTTATACGGAAGTAGGCGGCGCCAGGCTGCGCTGCTGGAAAAAAGGCGGACACGGCAGCCAGTCGTTCCTGGAAGTGGTCGAAAACTCCTGCAACCCCGGGTTTGTCGCGCTCGGCCAGCGGCTGGGCAAGGAAAAGCTGTTTTCTTACATCAACGCCTTCGGGTTCGGACAAAAAACAGGCATTGATTTAAATGGAGAGGAAAACGGCATTATGTTCAAGCCTTCGCAAGTCGGACCGGTGGAGTTGGCCACCACGGCTTTCGGGCAGGGCGTGTCCGTTACGCCGATTCAGCAGATTACGGCCGTGTCGGCGGCCATAAACGGTGGTAAATTGTTTAAGCCGCATGTAGCCAAATCGTGGATTCAGCCGGAAACCGGTACCGTGCTGGAGGAAGTGAAGCCGGAGCTGGTGAGACAGGTGATCTCGCCCGAGACTTCCAAGCAGGTGAGGGAAGCGCTGGAGAGCGTCGTGGCGCAGGGGACGGGGCGCAACGCGTTCGTGGACGGCTACCGGGTCGGCGGCAAAACAGGGACCGCGCAAAAGGTCGTCGGCGGCCGGTATTCCGCCAACGAGCATATCGTTTCGTTCATCGGCTTCGCCCCGGCGGACGATCCGCAGCTGATCGTTTACGTCGCGGTCGATAATCCGCAGGGCATCCAGTTCGGCGGAGTGGTGGCCGCTCCGATCGTCCGCAATATAATGGCTGACGCTCTTCCGTATCTGGGCGTGAAACCGAGGACCAAACAAGTGGAAAAAGAATATAGATACGGAGATACGCCGATTGTGACGGTGCCGAATTTAGTCGGCAAAACCGTGAGCGATCTGTATGAGGATCTGAACATGAACTTCCGGCTCGCCTCGTCGGGTTCAGGCGACACGGTGGTGCGGCAGGCGCCGGCCGCCGGTTCGAAGGTGGAACGGGGCTCGGTGATCCGGATTTACCTCGGCTCCGATAACTGATTTTGCCAATCTGCCGAAAAACCTTGAAGCGTGTGTTGGCTTGGTTGATAATGAGGGTACATGTCGTCGAAGGAGGCCGCTCTGTCATGAATTTGCACGAATTATCTCAACAATTGCTTATGTTCCGGATCGCTGGGGACGGCAGTGTCGGAATCTCCGATTTGGAGACCGATTCCCGCAAAGTGAAGCCCGGACACTTGTTCGTCTGTTTGCCCGGCCACACGGTGGACGGCCATGACTTCGCCGAACAAGCCGCGGCCCAAGGCGCCGCAGCGCTGCTCGTATCCCGCGAGCTTCCGGTTGCCCTTCCGCAATTGGTCGTGCCGGATACCCGGCTCGCGCTTGCCAAGCTGGCCGACTTCTTTTACGGACGACCTTCGCACAAGCTCCGTCCGGTCGGCGTCACCGGCACGAACGGGAAAACGACGACGACCTATTTGATTGAAAAAATATGGACGGACGCCGGCGTGCCAGCCGGTGTCATTGGGACAATCGAGACGCGTTTCGCCGGCCGCACGCTGCCGATGTCCGGCACCACGCCCGACGTGCTCGAGCTTCAGCGGATTTTCCGCGATATGGCGGAGTCTGGCACCGAGCGCTGCGTGATGGAAGTTTCTTCTCACGCGCTTGAGCAAGGCCGTGTCAAAGGAACCCGGTTCCGTACCGCCGTATTCACCAACCTGACGCAGGATCATCTGGATTATCACGGAACGATGGAAGCCTATCAGGCGGCCAAAGGTTTGTTTTTCTCCAGACTCGGCAACGATTATGCGGACCGCCCGGAAGATCGTACATATGCCGTGCTGAATGCCGACGATAAAGCTTCGGAGGCTTTTGCCAAGCTGACGGCTGCGGAAGTGGTCACCTACGGCATCGATAATGAGGCTCATCTGCGGGCCGGCGATGTGTCGATATCGGCGCGCGGAACGCAGTTCACGTTGACGACGCTCCAAGGAGTGCGGCAGGTTCGGCTTCGCATGGTGGGGAAATTTAACGTGTATAACGCACTGGCCGCGCTCGCCGCCGCTTGGTGTGAAGGCATCCCTTTGGATTCCGCCATCGCGAGTCTCGAAGCTGTCCCCGGTGTGCCCGGCCGAGCGGAATCGGTAGACGAGGGCCAAGATTTTGCGGTTGTCGTCGACTATGCGCACACGCCGGACGGATTGGAGAACATTCTCCGTACCGTTCGAGAGCTGGCGACCGGCCAAGTGATCTGCGTGTTCGGCTGCGGTGGGGACCGGGACCGGACGAAACGGCCGAAAATGGGCAAAATCGCCGCGGAGCTGGCGGACACGGTCATTATCACCAGCGACAATCCGCGTACCGAAGATCCGCTCCGAATTTTGGACGACATCGAAGCTGGATTGAAAGAAGCCGGCGTCGGTCAGGATCGTTACCGGCTGTTGCCGGACAGGCGCAAAGCGATCGAAATGGCGGTTGAATCGGCCAACCCCGGAGATGTAGTATTGATTGCGGGGAAAGGCCATGAAACCTATCAAATTATTGGCGGCGTCACCCATGATTTCGACGACCGCCTGGTGGCGAGAGCCGCCTTAAGGAGCCAACAAGCGTGATGCAAGCTACCCTGCGGGATGCCGCCGTATGGTGCGGCGCGGCTGTCGAGGAGGCGGCCGGCGGCGCGGTCTTCGCCGGCGTCTCTACCGATACCCGGCAGATCAAGCCGGGACAATTGTTCGTACCCTTGTCCGGAGATCGTTTCGACGGACATGATTATTTAGAGGCGGCCCGCGAAGCAGGCGCCGTCGCTTCGCTGTGGCAGCGCGACCGTGCTCAGCCGGCGGATGCCGGCATCCCGCTGCTGCTCGTCGACGATACGCTGGCTGCGCTGCAGCGGCTTGCCGCGCATTATCTCGGCGCGCTGCAGGCGAAAGTGGTGGCCGTTACCGGAAGCAACGGGAAAACAACGACCAAAGACCTCATCACTTCCGTACTCTCTACGCGTTACCGCGTGCATAAGACGGAAGGCAATTTAAATAACCACATCGGCTTGCCGCTGACCGTTTTGCGCGCCGATCCCGGAACGGAAGTGCTCGTGCTGGAAATGGGCATGAGCGGCCGAGGAGAAATCGCACTGCTGTCGAATCTGGCGAAGCCGGACATCGCGGTAATCACCAACATCGGGGAAGCTCATTTGCTTCAGCTCGGCTCCCGACGGAACATTGCCCGGGCCAAGCTTGAAATCGTGCAAGGGTTAAAGCCCGGCGGCGTGCTCATCGTCAACGGCGACGAGCCGCTGATCGACGAAGAATTGCAGGCGCTGGAGCTTCCGGATCCCATCGAATGGGTCACGTTCGGGGAATCGGAAGCTTGCGCATTGTCGGTATCGAACATTCGCGTGACGGCCGAAACGACACGGTTCGAGGCGAGAACGGAAGACGGCGTACACACCTATGAAATCCCCGTACCGGGGCGGCACAACGCGGTTAACGCGCTTGCGGCCGCCGCGGTAGGAAAGGCGCTGGGCGTCACACCGGAGCAAATCGGGGAAGGATTATCGGCCGCGAAGCTGACCGGCATGCGGATTGAACGTACACGCGCGAGTAACGGCGCCGTCGTCCTGAACGACGCATACAACGCGAGTCCGACTTCCGTTCTGGCCGCGATATCGCTGGCGGACGCTCTCGCCGGTTACCGGCACAAAAGAATCGTGCTTGGAGACATGCTGGAGCTGGGTCCCGACGAGGAATCGTTCCACGCGGAGATCGGCCGTTCTCTGACGCCGGAAACCGCGGATTTTGTTTACCTGTACGGCCCGCTGTCCGCGCATACGGCGAAAGCCGCGGAACAGGCATTTCCATCGGGCTCGGTAAGGCATTTTGCCGATAAGCGGGAGTTGACGGAGACGCTGCTGCGGGAAACCGGACCGGATGATTTGGTGCTGGTCAAAGCTTCACGCGGCATGAAACTGGAAGAGGTCGTCGCCGCGCTGCAGAAAGGAGTCGTCGGGTAAGCCATGGACTATACTTCGGTACTGCTCACGCTGGGCGTTTCTTTCGTGCTCGCGGCGCTGTTCGGCCCGCTGCTCATTCCGCTGCTTCGCCGGCTCAAGTTCGGGCAGCAGGTCAGGGAAGACGGTCCGCAGTCCCATTTGAAGAAATCGGGAACGCCGACGATGGGCGGGGTCATCATTATACTCGCGCTTACGCTCGCGTTCTTGAAGTTTTCCGACCGCGGCCCGATGTTCTGGGCATTGCTGGTCGCTTGCCTCGGCTTCGGGCTGGTCGGGTTTCTGGACGATTACGTCAAAATTGCCTTCAAGCGCTCGCTTGGCTTGACGGCCAGACAGAAGCTGCTGGGGCAGCTGCTCTTTTCTTTTCTTTTTTGCGGCATTCTGTACCGGATGGACCATCCCACCACACTCGGCATTCCGGGCACGAGCCTTTCATGGGATTTGGGCTGGGGGTATTACGTGCTCGTTGTCGTGATGTTTTTCGCGGCGAGCAATGCGGTCAACTTCACGGACGGGGTGGACGGATTGTTGTCCGGGACAAGCGCCTTGGCTTTCGGGGCGTTCGCCGTCATTGCGCTGCAAATGGCGCAGCAGCAGACCGCCGTATTTTCCGCGGCATTGGTCGGGGCGGTGCTCGGCTTTCTGGTGTACAACGCGCATCCGGCCAAAGTGTTCATGGGAGACACGGGCTCCCTGGGCATCGGCGGCGGCTTGGCGGCCGTTGCGATTCTCACGAAAACTGAACTGCTTCTCATCGTCATCGGCGGCGTTTTCGTTCTCGAAATGCTTTCTGTCATCATCCAGGTCATTTCGTTTAAGACAAGAGGGAAAAGGGTATTCAAAATGAGCCCGATCCACCACCATTTCGAGCTGTCGGGGTGGTCGGAATGGCGGGTGGTCACGACGTTCTGGCTGGCGGGCTTCGTTCTGGCCGTCGCCGGCTTGTTCTTGTACAAGATGTAAAAGGGGCAAACAGCGAATGATGCAGCTTACAGCGTACCGGGGGCGGCGCGTCGTGGTCCTCGGTCTGGCGCGGAGCGGCGTAGCCGCGGCCAAGCTTTTTCACGGGATCGGCGCCGACGTCGCCGTCAATGACCGCAAGCCGCGGGAAGAATGTCCCGAAGCTTCCGAATTGGAGGCTTTGGGCATTTCTGTTCAATGCGGCGGACATCCCGAAGGACTCGTAAATGAAGAAACGGCGCTTTTGGTGAAAAATCCGGGCATTCCGTATTCGGCGCCGCCTGTAGCGGCCGCCCTGCGGCTCGGCGTGGAAATCGTGACGGAGGTGGAGGTGGCGGGACAGCTGTCGCAAGCTCCGATCATCGGCATCACCGGCTCCAACGGCAAAACGACGACCACGACTTGGACAGGCGTGCTGCTGGAAGCGGCCGGTCTCAAGCCGCTCGTCGCCGGCAACATCGGCCGTCCGTTAAGCGAGGCGGCGCAGGAAGCGGCGGCCGACGGCTGGCTGGTGGCGGAACTGAGCAGCTTTCAGCTCAAAGGCACCCGGGATTTTCACCCCCGCATCGCTTGTCTGCTCAATCTCGCGGAAACCCATCTCGATTATCACGGGACGATGGAGGATTACGTCGCCTCCAAGGCGAAATTGTTCGAAAATCAGACGGAGGAAGATACGGCCGTTTATAACGCGGATGATGCCGTTTGCCGGGATTTGTCGCAGCGGTTCCGTGCCCGAAAACTGCCGTTCTCGCTCGTGTCCCGTCTCGACGCCGGCGTCTGTGTCGAGCCGCCGTACCCGTCGGTGAAGCCCGGGGACGACGAGCCGGAAGAGGAGCGCCGGATCGTCTATCGCGACGGCCATGGCGGAGAAGTTGCGATTCTCCCGGTCGACGAGCTCGGCATTCCCGGGCGGCACAATACGGCCAACGCGCTCGCGGCGATCGCCGTTGCTCTTGCGGCCGGCGCCGACCCGGAACGGCTGGCCGAACCGCTGCAGGTGTTCCGAGGCGTTGAGCACAGGCTCGAGTATGTCGGCCGCTTCGGCGGCGTGAACTACTACAATGATTCGAAGGCGACGAACCCGATGGCCACCACCATGTCCGTACTTTCGCTGCCTTCGCCGGTCGTTCTGATCGCCGGGGGGTTGGACCGGGGCTCGGACTATATGGAGCTGCTGCCGATTTTCCGGACACGCCTCAAAGCGTTGATCGCCTTTGGCGAAACGAGGGAGAAGCTGCGGAAGGTGGCGGAATCGGCCGGTTTACCGGCGGTGAAAATCGTCGAACCTGTGGGTGACGCCGAAGCCACGCTCCGCCGCGCGGTAGAAGAAGCCGCCTCGCTGGCGCAGCCCGGAGACACCGTGCTGCTGTCGCCGGCCTGCGCAAGCTGGGACATGTTCCCTTCCTACGAGGTGCGCGGCCGCATGTTTAAGCATTCGGCGCATACGTTGTAGAAGGGGGCTTGTCCCCACTTCCGCAAGTACGCGAGGTGTCCGGTTCCATGGCCAAATTCCGTTCTGTTCCCGATCTTTGGATGATCGCCGCCATCATCGGCATATTGGCGATCGGCATCGTGATGGTATACAGCGCAAGCGCCGTCGCCGCATTTCACGACTACGGAGACGCTTATTACTATGTGAAGCGTCAGCTCGTATTCGCGGTGCTCGGCGTCGCGGCGATGTTCGTCACGATGAACGTCGATTACCCGTTATGGCGCAAATGGGCGTTCCCGGCTTTGCTCATCTGCTTCGGGCTCCTGCTGATCGTGCTGGTGCCGGGAGTCGGCGTTGTGCGCGGGGGTGCCCGCAGCTGGCTGGGAATCGGCTCCTTCGGCATCCAGCCTTCGGAATTTATGAAATTGGCCATGATTTTGTTTCTTGCCCGCCTGCTGTCCGAGAGGCAAAACTTGATGACGTTATTCACGCGCGGTCTGCTTCCGCCGCTCGCCATCATGGGAACCGCGTTCGGCCTCATCATGCTGCAGCCCGACTTGGGCACCGGCGCGGTGATGATCGGCGCTTCGCTGCTCGTCATTTTCGTCGCGGGAGCGCGGATTTCCCATCTCGCCGGACTTGGTCTGCTCGGCTTGGCGGGGCTCGGCGCGCTCATCGCGGCCGCGCCTTACCGGCTTCAGCGGATCACGGCTTTTCTGGATCCGTGGCAGGATCCGCTCGGCGCGGGTTACCAATCGATCCAGTCTCTGTACGCGATCGGACCGGGCGGGCTTGTCGGGCTCGGCCTCGGCATGAGCCGGCAGAAGTACAACTATTTGCCGGAGCCGCAGACGGACTTCATTTTTTCCATTTTGGCCGAAGAATTGGGTTTCATCGGGGGATCGCTCCTGCTGATGCTGTTCCTTATTCTGATCTGGCGGGGCATGCGGACTGCGATCACGATCTCGGATCCGTTCGGCAGTCTGCTCGCTTCCGGGATCGTCGGCATCATCGCCGTGCAGGTGCTGATCAACATCGGCGTCGTCATCGGTTTGCTGCCCGTAACGGGCATCACGCTGCCGCTGGTCAGCTACGGCGGCTCGTCGCTGACGCTGCTGCTCACGGCGCTTGGTATTTTACTGAACTTATCCCGTTATTCGAGGTGACGCTGTATGCGTGTTGTGTTGACCGGGGGAGGAACCGGGGGACATATTTATCCCGCTCTTGCGGTCGGCCGGGAGTTAAAGCGGCGGTATGACGGCTGCGAATTGATGTACATAGGCACGCGCAAAGGGCTGGAAAGCTCTATCGTTCCCCAGCACGGCGTTCCGTTCGAACATATCGACATTACCGGATTCCGGCGTTCCCTGTCGTGGGAGAACGTCAGGACCGTCATTCGTTTTTGGCAGGGCGTAAGGCGCTCCAAAGAACTGCTGCGGAAATTCAAGCCCGACGCCGTCGTGGGAACCGGAGGCTATGTATGCGGTCCAGTCGTGTACGCCGCTTCCCGGCTCGGAATCCCAACGTTGATTCATGAGCAAAATGTGGTGCCTGGTCTGACCAACAAATTTTTAAGCCGGTTCGTCGACGCGGTGGCCGTCAGTTTCCGCGAGTCGCTGCCCTTTTTCTCGAATTGCCCGGATGTCGAGCATGCCGGTAATCCGTGCGCATCCGCCGTGGTCGGAGCCGACCGCAGCCGCGGCTTCTCGTCGCTCGGGCTTGCTCCGGACACGCCGTTCGTGCTGGCGGTCGGCGGCAGCCGCGGAGCCAAGGCGCTTAACGAAGCGGTGATCCAGATCGTTCCGATGATGAACGATCTGCCGGACGTCCATTTGGTATTCGTGACCGGTGAAAGATTTCATGAAGAGACGCTGACGCGAATCAATCGACTGCCGTCTGCGCCCGAAGGAAGGGTGCATCTGCTTCCGTACGTGCACAACATGCCGGAAGTATTGGCGGCGGCATCACTGGTCGTGAGCCGCGCGGGTGCCTCTTCGGTTGCGGAAATCACATCGCTTGGCGTACCGTCTATATTGGTACCGTCCCCTAATGTTACGAACAACCATCAAGAGCCGAACGCCCGGAGTCTTGCAGACGCCGGGGCCGCCGTCATGATGCTGGAACGCGAACTGACGGGGGACTCCTTATTCGGGCACGTAGCGGACATCATGAAAGATTCGGTTCGGCGCGATTCGATGGCTCTGGCCGCCCGCAAAATGGGCATGCCGGATGCCGCGGCCGCGATCGGCGAACAGCTTGACCGCATCATGAGCAAACGGCAACGCAAATAAAGGATCCAAGAAACATCCCAAGGTCGGGCTGGCCTGCAGCATATAGGCATTTGTCACCACCCTTACCGGTGTGTCATAGGATACAGGGTGATCGTGACTGCCGCACCCGTGCACCGGCGTTGCAAGGGCGGCCCGTTCTCTTGGGGACACTGACTGACGCGAGGCGGTTGCCGGGATGATCCGGCGATCGTGCTTGCCAAAGGAGGAAATCCAACATGCAGCAGCTGCTCGCTGAATTGGAGCGCGCGCAAGCCGGAAGCGTCCTAGCGGACGAACCGCTCGCTTCGTACACGACATGGAAGATCGGCGGTCCGGCGGATGTACTGATCGTTCCGGAGAACCGCTCCGAGCTCGCAGCCGCACTCGAGGTGCTTCACAGGCTTGGTGTTCCGTGGAAGGTGCTCGGACGAGGCTCGAACACGCTCGTGTCCGACAAAGGAGTCCGCGGAGCCGTTATCAAGCTGGGCGACGGCTTTGATGAAGTGAGTTTCTCGGACGAAACGGTAACCGCAGGAGCTTCCTACTCCTTCATCAAGCTGTCGGTCGTGGCCGGCAAAGAAGGGCTGACCGGGCTGGAATTCGCGGGAGGAATTCCAGGCACGGTGGGCGGTGCCGTTTATATGAACGCCGGTGCGCACGGTTCGGACGTATCACGCATATTTCAGTCGGCCGACATCGTCTGGGAAGACGGGACCGAAGAAACGCTGGGACTTGAAGAGATGGCTTTCTCGTATCGCCACTCCGTACTGCACGACAAGCGGGGTATCGTGACGCAGGCTTCGTTTCGCCTCGCGTCAGGCGACCGCAAGGAGATCGCCGCCGCTTTGGCTTCGTATAAGGACCGGAGGCGGCGCACCCAGCCTTTGCAGCTTCCGTGCGCGGGCAGCGTTTTCCGGAACCCGCCGAACGATCATGCCGCGCGGCTGATCGAGGCCGCAGGTCTGAAGGGAGCGAGGGAAGGCGGCGCCGAGGTATCCCTTGTTCATGCCAACTTCATCGTTAACCAGGGCGGTGCCACGGCCGAGGACGTTCTCACCCTCATGGGGCGGATCCAACGAACAGTCGAAGAAAAGTTCGGACTTCAATTGGTGCCGGAGGTTCTTTTGATGGGTGAGCGGTAACCCGGAGGTGAATCCCTTGGACAAATTGGTGATTGAAGGCGGCCAACCGCTTTCGGGCACCATACGTATCCACGGAGCCAAAAATGCCGCTTTGCCGATACTGGCCGCCAGCCTGCTGGCTGAAGGAGAGGTGACGGTCCGCAACGTCCCCCGCCTGCTGGATATCGACGTCATGCTGGATATTTTGCGGAACTTGGGCTGCAATGCCTCATACGGCGATCGCAGCGTCATCGTCGACACTTCGCCCGCCTCCTCCTCGCACATCCCGGAAACGCTCATGCGACAGATGCGGTCGTCCGTGTTCCTGACCGGCCCGCTGCTCGCGCGTTTCGGGGAAGTGCACTTGTACCAGCCGGGCGGATGTGCCATCGGCGAAAGGAAAATCGATTTGCATCTCAGGGGGCTTGCGGCGCTCGGAGCGGACATTCAGGAGAAAGGCAGCCGCATCGTCTGCCGGGCCGCGCAGCTGAAAGGAACCGAAGTCATCCTGGACTTTCCGAGTGTCGGCGCAACGGAGAACATCATGATGGCCGCCGTGCTCGCGAAGGGACGCACGACGATTGTCGGAGCGGCGCGGGAGCCGGAGATTCAGGATTTGCAAGCCTTTTTGAATCAGATGGGCGCGCAGGTGACCGGCGCGGGAACCGACACGATTTTCGTCGAAGGAGTGTCCTCCCTCTCCGGGTGCGATTTCGAAATCATCCCGGACCGCATCGTCTCGGGCACCGTGATGGTTGCCGCGGCGGCCAGCCGGGGAGATGTCGAATTGCACGGGGTCCAGCCGCGCCACTTAACATCGCTGATTCACGTGCTGCGCCGGGCCGGTGTTCAAATCGAGGTCGGCAATGCTATAATTAAAATTAGCGCTTCCACAAGGCCGAAGGCGGTCGAACGGGTGATGACCTCGCCCTATCCGGCCTTCCCTACGGATCTGCAAGCGCAGCTCATGGCTTTTCTGTCGCTTGCGGAAGGCGTGAGCGTCATCAAGGAAACGATCTTTGAAGGCCGTTTCAAACATGTAGATGAATTATGCCGCATGGGTGCGGATATCCGTGTGGACCTGAACACAGCATTCGTTCGCGGCGCTCCCGAGTTATACGGGACGACGGTCGAGGCCACCGATTTGCGGGCCGGCGCCGCGCTGGTCATTGCGGGATTGGCGGCGCAGGGCCGCACGGTGGTGGAACAGGTCCACTACATCGACCGAGGATACGAACGGATTGAAGACATGTTTCGGCAGCTGGGCGGAGACATCATCCGCGAATGCGGCCAGCCCTTGATTCCTCAACCTGCAAGGTGACGCCTGCCCCGCGCAGCCCTGACGCGGGGCCGTTTTTTGCAAGGGGAGGTACAAGCCTGGCTGAATGTTGTCGAATACTGGCGAGGAGGAAAGAGTCTGATGCACGAGCGGATTCCCGCATTGAAACGCGAGCCGGAAACACCGCGCCGCCGAGGCGGCAGGCTTCTCGGTCTCGTGATCCTGCTTTTCGCCATCGTGCTCGTCGTCCTTTTTTTTCGGTCCTCACTATCCAAGGTTCAAGAGATTCACGTAACGGGAATCCGAAATCTTGCCGAGACGGAAGTGAAAGCCGCGCTCGCGGCGAAACCGGGCGATTCTTTCTTTACACCCGGCTCGGAGAAGCTGGCGGGCAGAGTTCGGAAGCTGCCGCCGGTGAAGGACGTCAAGGTGATCAAAAAATTTCCGGGTTCCTGGGAAGTCCGCGTGACCGAATATCACGAGGTCGCTTCCGAGCTTGCGGCAGACGGAGGCATACGCATCGTGCTGGAGAACGGTCTGGCGCTGCCGGTCAAACCGGGCGCTCTGCCGGACAAGCCCATTTTGACGGGCTGGAAGCCGGACGATGCCGTCCGCAAACGGTTATGCGAGGCGCTTGGCTTGCTTCCGGAACCGCTGCTGGCCGACTTGTCGGAAATCAAGCCGGATCCGTCCAAAGCTTATCCGGACAAAATCAAGCTTTTTACCCGTTCGCGCTTCGAAGTGATCACCACCGCAGGGAAGCTGAAGGAGAAAATTCCGTACCTCAGCGATCTTGTGGCGAACCGCGAGCCGGGGCGCATCGTCATGCTGGAAGCGGACACGTACTTACCGTTTTCGGCGGAAAACGCGCCTGCCGCTCCTTGAGAAGCCGATGAACATAAGGAAATGGACACTACTCAATCTAGTAAAAGAATGCTAGAATTTCATTTATGGACCGGAAGGGTAATGGGTTTGAAGGTTTGCCGGCCGCACTTGGCGAATAACCAAAAAAAATGTTGAAAAAAGAGGGAATATCTCAGGGATGTGGAATATGTAAGGAATGCATCCCTTTGTCGCAGCCACTTTCATCGATCTACGGGAGGTGCCACCGGTTGAGCAGCAACGACCTCATCGTCAGCCTGGATATCGGAACGTCCAAAATCCGGGTGATTATAGGGGAAATCAGCAACGGGGCCATTAACATCATTGGCGTCGGATCCGCAGATTCCGAAGGGATCCGTAAAGGCGCCATCGTCGATATTGACCTGACCGTGCAATCCATCCGCAATGCCGTCGACCATGCCGAGCGTATGGTGGGCATTACGATTGACGAAGTATATGTCGGCATCGCCGGCAATCACATCGCTTTGCAGTCGAATCATGGCGTTGTGGCCGTCTCAAATGAAGACCGGGAAATCGGCGAAGACGACATCGAGCGCGTACTTACGGCCTCTCGCGTGGTTGCTCTGCCGCCGGAACGGGAAATCATCGGATTGCTGCCGAAGCAGTTTTTTGTCGACGGATTGGGAGACATTCAAGATCCGCGCGGCATGATCGGCGTCCGGCTGGAAGTCGAGTGCACGATCATTACCGGAACCAAAGCTGCTGTACATAATTTAATGCGATGCGTGGAGAAAGCCGGCCTGCGAATTTCCGGTATCGTTCTCATGTCGCTCGCTTCGGGCATGATGGCCCTGTCGAAGGACGAGAAGCAGATGGGTACCGTGCTGGCCGATATCGGCGCCGGCTCCACCACGCTTGCCGTTTTCGAAGGAGGCAGCCTGGCCGCCGTTTCTACTTTGCCGATCGGCGGAGATTACGTGACCAGCGATATTTGCTACGGGCTGAAAACCCAGACGGAGCACGCCGAGAAGATCAAGCTCAAATACGGCTGTGCACGTGTGGAAGACGCCGCGGAAGATTTGAAGTTCAAGGTGATGCGAGTCGGGACGAACGTGGAAAAGGAATTTTCTCAGGTCGACTTGGCCAACATCATCGAACCGCGCATGCAGGAAATTTTCCAAATGATCCGTCAAGAAATTAAGCGGCTCGGTTACCATGACAAGATCAACGGGTACGTTCTGACGGGAGGCACGGTTTCCATGCCGAGTGTCCTTCCGCTCGCGCAGATCGAGCTGGAATCCAGCGTGCGGATCGCGGTGCCGGATTACATCGGCGTGCGCGACCCCTCGTTCAGCAGCGGAGTCGGTATGATCCAATGGGTGACCAAGTATGTCCGCAGCCGGGTCGCAGGCGCTTCGAAAAAACCGGCCAAAACCAAGGCGGCGGCAGGGGCTTCGTCTTCCGGAAAGTCGGGATTTGTCGAATGGTTCAAAAATATGTTTAAAGAATTCATATAAGCCGCTGCTTATGATAGGTTCAAGCGAAGCGAGGAGGAGTTTGGTATCATGTTGGAATTTGATTTTGAAATGGAACCGCTCGCGAAAATCAAAGTCATCGGTGTCGGTGGCGGCGGCAGCAATGCGGTAAACCGGATGATCGATAACGGCGTCAAAGGCGTCGAATTCATCACGGTCAACACCGACGCCCAGGCACTTCAACTTACGAAATCCGAACAAAAGCTTCAAATCGGGGACAAGCTCACCCGCGGTCTTGGCGCCGGCGCCAATCCGGAAGTCGGCAAAAAAGCTGCCGAAGAATCCCGGGAGTTTATTTTGAACACGCTGCGCGGCTCCGATATGGTGTTCGTAACTGCGGGCATGGGAGGCGGCACCGGCACTGGCGCGGCTCCCGTCATTGCGGAACTCGCGAAGGAGAGCGGCGCGCTGACCGTCGGCGTTGTAACCCGTCCTTTCACATTCGAAGGGCGTAAACGCTCGTCGCAAGCCGAGTTGGGCATCGAAGCGCTCAAAGAGAAAGTCGATACGCTGATCGTCATCCCGAACGACCGTTTGCTCGAGATTGTCGACAAAAAAACACCGATGCTTGAAGCGTTCCGCGTGGCGGACAACGTGCTTCTGCAAGCGGTGCAGGGAATCTCCGATTTGATCGCGGTTCCCGGCCTCATCAACCTTGACTTTGCCGACGTCAAAACGATCATGACCGAGCGCGGCTCCGCGCTGATGGGCATCGGACTCGCGACCGGCGAGAACCGCGCGACCGAAGCGGCCCGCAAGGCGATCATGAGCCCGCTGCTCGAAACGTCGATCGACGGCGCTCGCGGCGTCATCATGAACATCACGGGCGGCTCCAATCTGTCGCTGTATGAAGTGAATGAAGCGGCAGAGATCGTCATCGCGGCTTGCGATCCGGAAGTGAACATGATCTTCGGCGCGATTATCGACGACCATATGCGCGACGAAATCAAGGTGACGGTCATCGCCACCGGCTTCGAACACAAAGGTCCGACCCGCCGGCAAGCAGCGCCTATGCCGACGGACATACCGACTTCCTCCGGCACGGTTCCTCAGCAGCAGGAAGTACGTCCGGCAGGCAACCTTCGCCCATTCGGCAGCCAGAACCCGTCAAGCGACCAGCTCGACATTCCGGCCTTCCTACGCAACCGTCCTCGCGGCGACCGGTAAAACTTGACTTTGAAAGCACGATTGCCTTTGCGCAATCGTGCTTTTTTGGCTTTATTAAGCCCGCCGGCCCCCGAATCCCGACAGCCTTTTTCCTACAAAAATAGCCCGAAGAGGGCGGCAAGATTAGACAGACACCGGAAAAGAAAGCGATTATACTGGGTTCAATCCAACCCGGCCCCGATCCCGTAACAGATCTCCGGGCGGCAAAGGGCGGGGATTTCTATGATTGTATTTGTGGACCTCGTATTTTTCACCAACTTTGCGCTGGACGCCACGGTGCTGCTGGCTACGGCGAAAGTCCGAAAACTGAAGCCGCGGAAAAGGCGTGTGGCTGTCGCAGCCGCGGCAGGCGCCGCCTATGCCGTGGCGATGTTTTGGGCGGACGTTCCGTATTTGTACTCGCTGGGAGCAAAGGTGTTCGTCTCCCTTCTCATGGTACTGCTGTCGTTCGGTTACGGAGGGCCTCTGGCATTCCTCCGCAATTTCGGCGCCTTTTATATGGTCAATTTTGCCACGCTCGGAGGTGTGATCGGGCTGGGGTCGCTGCTTCGTTCGTGGAACGATTCCTCGGGCGCTTTGACCATCACGGAAAATGGCGGAATTATACTGGATTGGCATATGCATCTTGGCTTGTTCGCCGCTTCATTCTTCCTTTCGCTCCGTTTGTTCCATGGAACGACGGACATTCGCCGAAAGCGGAACGACACGGAGTCGCTTGTGTGGAAAGCCGAAGTTCGAATCGACGGTGCGAGCTGGTCCGTTCCGGCTTTGCTGGATACCGGGAACCGGTTGTATGACCCGCTCACCCGGACCCCGGTCATGATTTTGGAAGCATCGGTATGGGAAGGGCAGCTGCCGGCCGGATGGTGTACAAGGCTGCAGACCGAGTCCGCCGACCGGCTTGTCGCGGAACTGGATGAGTCGGCTTCCGCCTCTTTTGCCTGGATGGACCGGCTTCGACTGGTTCCTTACAGAGGAGTCAACGGTTCAACCCGGATGATGCTGGCGGTCAAGCCGGATGCTCTCGTGCTCTCCCGGGAAGGACATCCCCCCATAGAGGCCGCGCGCGTGCTGATCGGGCTCGACGGCGGCACTTTGTCGTCGGACCGGACGTACCGAGCCATTCTCCATCCGGAATTGGTATCTGCCGGGCAGGAAATCCCGGCACCATCACAGCCCGCCTAACAGGAGGTCTTGCCGTTCATGTTCGTGAAATGGAAATTGGTTGCCCAGCTGTCACTGTACCGGGTACTGCTCCGGCTCGGCTGGAAAAGCGAGGAAGTGTATTATATCGGGGGAAGCGAGGCGCTGCCGCCCCCGCTCAGCCGGGAAGAAGAAGAGTATTTGCTGGAGCGTCTCCCTTCCGGAGACGCCGCGATCCGGGCCATGCTCATCGAGAGGAATTTGAGGCTCGTCGTATATATCGCCCGCAAATTCGAAAATACCGGCATTCATATCGAAGACCTGGTGTCCATCGGCGCCATCGGGCTCATCAAGGCCGTCAATACGTTCGATCCGGAAAAAAAAATTAAACTGGCCACGTATGCTTCGCGCTGCATCGAGAACGAGATTTTGATGTACTTGCGGCGCAACAGTAAAACGAGAACGGAAGTATCGTTCGACGAGCCGCTGAATATCGACTGGGACGGAAACGAACTGCTGCTGTCGGACGTGCTCGGCACCGAAAACGACACGATCTACCGCAACATCGAAGAGCAGGTGGACCGGAAACTGCTGCATAAGGCGCTCGACAAGCTGAGCGAGCGGGAACGCACCATCATGGAGCTGCGGTTCGGCCTTGCGGACGGCGAAGAGAAGACCCAGAAAGATGTGGCGGACCTGCTCGGTATCTCGCAATCCTACATCTCGCGCCTGGAAAAACGGATCATCAAACGGCTGCGCAAGGAGTTCAACAAAATGGTTTGAGCGGTAATGGGTCTGGCCGATTTCTGGAATAAAAACCCCTTCCCCGGAGATACTTGACAATAACGTTGCACCCCGGGAGGAATCGCATTGACCCGCAACAAAGTGGAAATTTGTGGAGTGGACACCTCTAAGCTACCAGTCCTCACCAACGCCGAAATGAGGGAACTGTTTCTCGCTCTGCAAACCCGTGGTGAATGGGAAGCCCGGGAGAAACTGGTCAATGGGAATTTACGGCTTGTCCTGAGCGTTATCCAGCGGTTCAACAACCGCGGAGAGTATGTGGACGACCTGTTTCAAGTCGGGTGCATCGGGCTGATGAAAGCGATCGATAACTTCGACCTCGGCCAAAACGTTCGATTTTCAACTTACGCCGTTCCGATGATTATCGGAGAAATTCGCCGGTATTTGAGGGACAACAATCCGATCCGCGTATCCCGCAGCTTGCGGGACATCGCCTATAAGGCGCTGCAGATCCGGGATCAGCTGACCAATTTACATTCCCGGGAACCGACGATTATGGAAATTTCCGAAGCGCTGAACGTACCCAAGGAAGATATCGTGTTTGCGCTCGATGCGATTCAGGACCCCGTATCGCTTTTCGAACCGATCTATCATGACGGCGGCGATCCGATTTATGTGATGGACCAAATCAGCGACGAACGGAACAAGGATATCCAATGGATTGAGGAAATCGCGCTTCGGGAGGCGATGAGAAAGCTGGGCGACCGGGAAAAAATGATTTTGTCCATGCGTTTTTTTGAAGGGAAGACGCAGATGGAAGTGGCCGATGAAATCGGCATCTCGCAAGCACAAGTATCCCGTCTGGAGAAGTCGGCGATTCAGCAAATGCAAAAACACGTCAAAACGTAAAGCAGCGGGCCCTGAAGGGCCCGCTTTTGCGTTGTGCCGGGTGTAGCGGGAAATTAGTCTTCCAGTCCAGGCATACCGCCAGGGAATCCGCCCGGGAAGCCGCCAGGCATACCGCCGGGGAAGCCACCGGGGAAGCCGCCAGGCATACCGCCGGGGAAGCCGCCAGGGAACCCGCCAGGCATACCGCCGGGGAAGCCACCGGGGAAGCCGCCAGGGAATCCGCCCGGGAAGCCGCCGGGGAAGCCGCCAGGCATACCGCCGGGGAAGCCGCCAGGCATACCGCCGGGGAAGCCGCCAGGGAACCCGCCAGGCATACCGCCAGGGAAGCCACCGGGGAATCCGCCAGGGAATCCGCCAGGCATACCGCCAGGGAAGCCACCGGGGAAGCCGCCAGGCATACCGCCCGGGAAGCCGCCAGGCATACCGCCGGGGAAGCCGCCGGGGAAGCCGCCAGGCATGCCGCCGGGGAATCCTCCCGGGAAGCCGCCAGGGAATCCGCCAGGGAAGCCGCCAGGTATTCCACCGGGAAGACCTCCGGGAAGTCCACCCGGAAGACCGCCGGGAATTTGTTGACCAGGGGTAAGTGCCACTGTGAAAAAACCTCCTTGAGCATGAGATGATAACACAGTATTCAGAATGGGCGAATCGTGATACTTGCCCGGAGGATATGGGCGTTTACCCGAAATTGCCGCAGCTTCGGACACTTTTTCGGGCCGGGCTCATATATTGAGTGGTAGGCAACAGCGGACGGAGGGGATGGGCGTGAAAATATCCGATTTCCAAACGAAGGACGTCATCAACATCGTCGACGGCAAAAAGCTCGGGCAGATCAGCGATCTGGAGCTGGATCTCCGGCAGGGACGGATCGATTCGATCGTTGTGCCCACTGCCACACGCTTGTTCGGCATGTTCGGAGGCGGCAACGACGTGGTCATCCCTTGGCGCAATATCGTCAAAATCGGTGCGGATGTAGTGCTGGTTCGGCTGGACGACGCCAAACCGTACCGCAGCGAAGAACGTGAGCCGGCCGCTCGATAGTAGGGCATCTGTTTCTTCCGGTATCCGCGCCGGGTATGTTACACTGTGTGCGGAGGTGAAGCGGATGGAAGCATTCAAGCTCCCCGGTGCGGATGAGGAACAGGCCGGTCTGCTCAGGCTTGGCTTGCATCAAGAATGGGATGAAGTAACGGCCGGGTTCACGACCCGCGACGCCGGCAACACTGCGCTTCACGTAGGAGACGACCTGATTTCCGTGATCGAGAGACGCCGCTCTGTCGCGGACCGGTTAGGATGGGACTTTGCCGCATGGACATGCGCCGAGCAGGTCCATGGAACCCACGTTTATACCGTCCGCAAAACCGATGCCGGCCGCGGCTCGTTGGATCGAGCGTCCGCTGTTCCGGACGCCGATGCTTTGATCACCGACGAGCCGGACATTCTTTTGGTGCAATATTTTGCGGATTGCGTGCCATTATATTTTCTTGATCCCGTGACTGGAGCCATGGGACTGGCCCATGCCGGTTGGAAGGGCACCGTGGCGAATATCGCCGGGCAGACCGTGAGCAAAATGAGCGAAGCTTTCGGCGCGAAGCCGGACAATTTGATCGCGGCAATCGGCCCGTCGATCGGCGATTGCTGCTACGAGGTGGATGAGGCTGTCATCCGGCGTGTCCGCCCTATTTCGGAACAATCCGATGTCCTTATGCCGACGGCCGAAGGAAAGGCGCGGCTTGACTTGAAACAATTAAACCGACACCTTATGATAAAAGCAGGAATTTTGCCGAGCCGCATCGAAATGTCATCATGGTGCACCGGTTGTCGAACGGATCTGTTTTTCTCCCATCGCATGGAGAACGGAGCGACAGGCCGGATGATGAGCTGGCTGGGCAGGAAATCGAGGTGAGCGTTTCCGTGACGCAGCAAAGTCGTTTGCGGGACGTGGAAGCGAGACTGGCAGCCGCATGTGCCAGAAGCGGACGCCGGCGGGAAGACGTGCAAATCATCGCCGTCACCAAGTATGTGTCCGCGGCAACTGCCGCTGCGGCGGTACAGGCGGGGGTCCGTCATATCGGAGAGAACCGTTGGCCGGATGCGAAGGCCAAATGGGACACGCTGAAGGGACAGGCCATCTTCCACTACATAGGATCGCTGCAGACGAATAAGGTGAAAGACGTTGTCGGCCGTTTCGACTACATTCATTCGCTGGATCGGCTTTCGCTGGCGGAAGCGATCCATAAAAAAGCGGATTCGCTCGGAATGGACGTGCCCTGTTTCATTCAGGTGAACGTGTCGGGAGAGGAATCGAAGCACGGACTCGAACCGGACCGCGTGCGGGAATTTCTCGGTCAATTGACCTCTTTGCCAAGGATTCGGCCAATCGGACTCATGACCATGGCGCCGTACGAAGCGGAGCCTGAACATACTCGTTCCGTTTTCCGCGCTTTAAGGGAGCTGCGGGATCAACTGAATCGGGAATCGGCTGCCGTTTCTCCATTAACCGAGCTTTCGATGGGCATGTCGAACGATTTTGAAGTGGCGGTAGAGGAAGGCGCGACATGGGTGCGTTTGGGAACCGTCTTGGTAGGGAAAGAAGAGATAGGGGCAATTGATGCCGTTCCTTCCGCGGATGGGGACGGTTAAGCCTGGGGAGGGGACAACCATGAGTGTGATGAACCGTTTTTTAAACTATTTGGGCCTTCAGGAAGAAGAAGTCCAAGAGCGCGAACGCTACGCGGCAGCCGAGGAGCAAGAAATTGAAACCCCGGCTTTCGAGCCGCGTAAAAATGGGGGAAAGAACAACGTAGTCAGCATTCACTCCCAGAAGTCCGCCCGCGTGGTTTTGACGGAGCCCCGCACTTACGACGAAGCGCAAGAAATCGCCGATCAGCTGAAAAGCCGCCGTTCCGTTGTCGTGAACCTGCAGCGGATCCGCCGCGATCAAGCGATTCGAATCGTCGATTTTTTGAGCGGCACCGTATACGCACTCGGCGGCCACATTTCCAAGCTTGGACCCGACATATTCCTCTGCACGCCGGATTCCGTCGAAGTATCGGGCACCATCACGGAAATGCTCTCGGAGGAAGCCGAATACCCCAAAATGAGGTGACTCCGGATTGACGCAATTTGAAAATTATATTTTAACTGTTGAGATGGTTTATCGATATATTCTTGTGATTTACATCATTACTTCTTGGCTGCCATCGGTGCGAGAGAGTGCAGTGGGCGAATTCTTGGGCAAGCTTTCCGAGCCTTATTTGCGTCCTTTCCGCAGGATCATTCCGCCCCTCGGCGGCGTATTGGACATTTCGCCGATTATCGCGTTGATCGCTCTTCATTATGCAACTGTCGGCTTAATTACCGTTATCGAACTCATTGGCGCGGCAGGTAAGTGACGTATGCCGCATCAGGAGATTTACGAGCATTTTCACCCGGACGAAAAGGCATTTGTGGACCGCGCCTGGGAATGGGTCGAACGAGCCGCCGAACGTCATGAGACGAAGCGGACCGATTTTCTCGACCCCCGCCAGGCGCATGTTTTGTTTGCGCTGGCGAAACGGCATCCGGACGCGGCTATCCGGCTCGACGGCGGCTATGCGGGTGCCGAGCGGAAACGCGCGATCATTGCGCCGGACTATCGCCCGCTGGATGCGGAAGATATGGGAATCGCGGTGCTCGACATCACCTCGGACGATCGCCGGATTTCGGAGTTGGATCACGGGGATTATTTGGGAGCGCTGCTCGGACTGGGCATTAAGCGGGACAAAATCGGCGACCTGCATGTGAGGGATGATGGCTGCCACGCGTTAATCGCCGAAGAAATCGCCGTTTTTATAACCGGGCAAATGAGACAGGCACACCGTGTGGAAGTGTCCGTTGGTGTGCTGCCGTTGCCGCAGCTTCGCGAAGTTGCGCAAACGTTAGAGGAGCAGGTATTGTCGGTTGCATCTCTTCGCCTCGACGGCATCGCAAGCGACGTTTTCCGGTTAAGCCGGACGAAAATCGTGGAGCCGATTCGCGCAGGGCGGTGCCGCGTCAATTGGAAAACGGAAGAAAACCCGTCGACTCCGCTGCGCGCAGGTGATGTGGTGTCGATGAAAGGCTTTGGGCGATTTAAACTGCTCGAGGTGGAAGGCGTGTCAAAAAGCGGCAGAACCCGAGTTCGCATCGGTAAATTTATGTAGCAACTTAGAAGGATTTCCGCGGTTTTCGTCGAATTGACTGAAAGAACAAGCCTAACGCGGATACCACGAGGAGGTAACCCAATGCCACTTTCGCCATTGGACATCCATAACAAAGAATTCAGCCGCCGGCTGCGCGGATATGACGAAGATGAAGTGAACGAGTTTCTCGATCAGATCATCAAGGACTACGAGGCTCTGATCCGCGAGAACAAAGAGCTGCAGACGCAAATCTCGACTTCGCAAGAGAAGCTGGGTCATTTCACCAACATCGAAGAGACGCTCAGCAAGACGATCATCGTCGCGCAGGAAGCGGCGGATGAGCTCAAGAACAATGCCAAGAAAGAAGCCCAGCTCATCGTGAAGGAAGCAGAGAAGAACGCCGACCGGATCATCAACGATTCTCTCGCGAAGTCGCGTAAAGTGGCTCTGGAAGTGGAAGAGCTCAAGAAGCAAGCGGCCATTTACCGTGCGCGTTTCCGCGCATTGGTGGAGACGCAGCTGGAAATTCTGAGCGCGGATGGCTGGGATGCTCTGGAAACCCGCGAATCCCGCGAGCCGAGAGAGCTCGAGGCTTAATCTCGAACCGAATATTCGATGAATGAGCTGTTCGAGCGGATTATATCCGCTTCGAGCGGCTTTTTTTGAGCGAGACGCCCCATTTGACAAATGGCGCGTGACGCCGTATAACAGGAAGTAGCATCATTTTCAAGTAACGTCGAAGACGGGAACACGAAGCGGGAATCCGATCCCAGAGAGTTGGCGGCTGGTGCAAGCCAATGTTCGGACCGGCGGAACATCATCCCCGAGACGCCTTTTCGAACTTCCGGATGCATGACCGGAACAGTAGCGAAGGCCGGCTTTCCACCGTTAACCGGAACTTTGATCGAGTGCCGTTGCGACCGGCCCGGATGCCTAAGTGCGCCTGGACTGACGAGAACGGAACAAGGGTGGTACCGCGAGCACGCCTCGTCCCTTCCATGGGATGGGGCTTTTTTAATTTTCCAATTGAAAGGATTGAAACTGCCATGCGCCGCGTGGATGTCAAAGAACGGGCCAGAGCCCGCGAACAGCGCGTTTTGGAACAATGGAACCGTGAGGACACGTTCCGCCAGTCGATCGAGAACCGCAATGGAAAGCCTGATTTCGTCTTTTACGAAGGACCTCCGACGGCCAACGGCAAGCCGCATATCGGGCACGTGCTCGGCCGCGTCATCAAAGATTTCGTCAGCCGCTACAAAACGATGTCGGGCTACCGCGTCATCCGCAAAGCCGGCTGGGACACGCACGGTCTGCCGGTCGAATTGGGCGTCGAGAAGCAGCTCGGTATTTCCGGCAAACAAGAAATCGAGAATTACGGCATTGAGCCGTTCATCAAAAAATGTAAAGAGAGCGTCTTCGAATATGAGCGCCAGTGGCGCGAATTGACGGAAGCGATCGGCTACTGGACCGATTTGGACGATCCGTATATCACGCTGAAAAATGACTACATCGAGAGTGTATGGCACATTTTGGCGACGATCCACGACAAAGGGCTGCTGTACCGCGGTCACCGTGTTAGCCCCTATTGTCCCGATTGCCAAACGACGCTGAGCTCGCATGAAGTGGCGCAAGGCTATGAAGACGTGAAGGACCTTACCGCAACCGCCAAGTTCCGTTTAAAGGACACCGGCGAGTTTATGCTGGCCTGGACGACGACCCCTTGGACGCTTCCGGCCAACGTCGGCCTGGCGGTCAACCCGGAGATCGAATATGTGAAAGTTCGCCAAGACGGCGCAACGTATATTTTGGCGGGTACACTCGTTGAGAAAGTGATCAAAGGCGATTACGAGACGATTGGCTCCGTTAAAGGCCGGGAACTTGTGGGCTTGAGCTACGAGCCGGTGTTCCCGTACGGCAACGGTCTGCAAGGCGCTTTCCGCGTCATTGGCGCCGACTACGTTACGGATGCCAGCGGGACCGGGATCGTGCACATTTCTCCGGCGCACGGCGACGAAGACTACAAAGCCGCTCAACGCCACGGCTTGCCGATGCTCATGGTCGTCAACGGGCAAGGCAAGTACACCGACCAAGTGACGGATTTGGCGGGCCGTTTCGTGAAGGATTGCGACGTGGATATCGTCAAAATGCTTTCGGAGCGCGGTCTGCTGTATCACAAAGAAAAAGTGGAGCACAGCTATCCGTTCTGCTGGCGCTGCAAAACGCCGCTGCTCTATTATGCGACCGAGAGCTGGTTCATCCGCACGACGGCCGTCAAAGATCAGCTGATCGCCAACAACAAGACGATCGCTTGGTATCCGGAGCATTTGCGCGACGGCCGGTTCGGCAAGTTCCTCGAGGATTTGGTGGACTGGAACATCAGCCGCAACCGTTATTGGGGAACGCCGCTGAACGTCTGGGTTTGCGAAAGCTGCGGCAAGGAGAAGGCTCCGCACAGCCACGCGGAGCTGCGCTCTCTGGCGGTCGGCAGCGTGCCCGAAGACCTCGAGCTGCACAAGCCGTACGTCGACGAAGTTCACCTTCGCTGCGAGTGCGGCGGTACCATGAATCGGACGCCGGAAGTGATCGACGTCTGGTTCGACAGCGGCTCGATGCCTTTCGCGCAGTATCATCATCCGTTCGAAAATGAGGAGAAATTCCACCAGCAATATCCGGCGGACTTCATTTGCGAAGGCATCGACCAGACGCGGGGATGGTTCTTCAGCCTGCTGGCGGTATCGACGCTGTACAACGGGAAGGCGCCTTATAAATCGGTCATCTCCACCGGCCACGTGCTGGATGAGAACGGCCAAAAAATGAGCAAATCCAAAGGGAACGTCATCGACCCTTGGGAGATTATCAACGAATTCGGAACGGACGCGTTCCGCTGGGCGCTGCTGGCGGACAGCGCGCCTTGGAACAGCAAACGTTTCTCCAAAGGCATCGTGGCCGAAGCGAAGTCCAAAGTGATCGATACGTTGGTGAACACCCATGCGTTCTACGCGTTGTATGCCGACATCGACGGGTTCAACCCTGCGGAGCATCCGAACAAAGGCACAGGCAACAAGCTGGACCGCTGGATTTTGTCACGGTTGAGCACGCTTGCCGGAGAAGTGAAAAACGGTCTCGACGCCAACGATTTCCTAAATCCGGCCAGAGCCATCGAACAATTTATCGACGAATTATCGAACTGGTACGTACGCCGCTCGCGCGATCGTTTCTGGGGCAGCGGACTGAGCGCCGACAAAGTGGCGGCCTACCACACGCTCCGGGATGTACTGCTGAACTTGTCCCGCATGATTGCTCCCTATATCCCGTTCGTAGCGGAAGATATTTATGGCAATTTGAACGGAGAAGGAAGCGTGCATTTGGCGGATTTCCCGACACCGGACGTATCGGCGATCGACCCTGGGCTGGAACGGGACATGGCGGCCGTCCGCGCGGTGGTGGAGCTGGCCCGCAACGTGCGCAACGAATCCGGCATCAAGACACGCCAACCGTTGTCCGAGCTTCTCGTATCGCTTTCCGGCGATTTCGATCTTGCCGGTTACGAGGACATCGTCATGGACGAAATCAATGTGAAGCGCATTAACCGGGTGTCCGACGAGAGCGGGTTCGTGACCTTTAACCTGAAGCTGAATCTGAAGATCGGCGGCAAAAAATACGGCAAAAACGTCGGGCCGATCCAGCAGTCACTGAAATCGCTGACGGCGGAACAAGCGCGCGGCGTGGTGGAGCGGGGCGTATTATCGTTCACTTCTCCGGACGGTGAGGCGCTCGAAATTCCGCTGGAAGAGCTTCTGGTGGAGAAGGAAGCCAAATCAGGCTTCGCGTCCGCATCCGGCAGCGGCATTACCGTCGCGCTGAATACGGAAATCACTCCGGAGCTGGAACAAGAGGGTTTGGTTCGGGAAGTGATCCGGGCCGTTCAGGATACCCGCAAAAAAATGAACCTGCCGATTGAGCTGCGCGTGAATCTGCTGCTCGACGTCGACGCCGAAACGGAAGCCGCGCTGCGCGCATTCCCGCAGGTGTTGAGAGAGAACGTGCTGGTTAACGAAGTGTCATACGGCAAAGCGGAAGGTATGGAAAGACTGCAGGCGGGAGACCGCGAAATCGGTTTGAAGATCTCCACGCAAGCATAATTTACGCACGGAACGCGCAAACCAAATAAGAGCCAACACGAAAAGACGAGCTCCGTCCGCGGAGGCCGGCCTGCACAAGGCCGATCCTCAGGCGGGAGCTCGTTTTTCTTACGGAGGTGCACGCCCATGAGCGATTCCGAAACCGACGATCACGTGACCCGTATTGTCAGCCGTTTATCCGACAAAATCGAGAACTTTGCCCTTGTCATTGAGAAAGCGCGGCTGCACGAGTATGCGGAATTGACGGTGCATCCTTGGAAGCTGATCCTGCGGAATATTCTGTATGGAACGGCTAGGGGCGTCGGAATCGCGATCGGATTTACGTTTTTCGCCGCCACGATTGTGTGGCTGCTGCAAATGCTGGGCAAGCTGAATCTCCCGATCGTCGGGGATTACATCGCCGACATTGTAAGGATCGTGTATCGCCAGCTGGAGATCAGGCCGTATTAGACCCGGTTTATCGTTCGTACTCCAGCTCGTCCGGCTCCAGCATATGGTCGCCTTCCTGACCATCCAAGTAACGATAATATTCGCGGTTCCGAACGACCGAGACACGGCTGCCCGTAATATCGGTCGCCAAGAAGCTCTCGATCGCTTCCACGAATCCTTCGTTCTCTCCGGATTCGATGTGCATCGAATCGTAATCTTCGACGTGGTTGTTTTCGGACATCGCCGGGCTGTTGGAATTCCCCCAGGAGGAAACGATTTGCCAAGCATCCTCGCCGTCGAAACCGGTGAACGACTCTTCGTCCTTGTCGGTCCGTCCGAAAGGCTTCCAGAGGATGAACTCTTCGATCGGACGGCGCAGCGAAACGTCTTGACGCGGCTCATGCTCCACGCAGTGGTCCGCGCTGGGCATCGCCTCGAGTCGTTCCAGCGGAATAAATTTGCCGCATTCCTTGCAGCGTCCGTATTCTCCCGTATCCATCCGTTCCAGGGCGGCGCTGATTCTGAGCATGCGGAAAGCGTCCTTCTCGAGCAGCGCCAAATCTTTGCTGCGCTCGTACGTTTCGGTGCCCAAATCGCCCGGGTGGTTGTCATAAGCGGACAGCTCGTCGATCGATTCGCGGAGCGTCGTGGAAAGCTGATAATGATCGTTTCGGCGCATGCGCTCTTCCAGTTCGCTCTGTTCCTGCAGCAGCCGCCGGCGCAAAGCTTGGATGCGCTCCTCGTTCAGCGGTTGGTTCATCACGGTCCCCTCCTTCGCGTGCTATCCCCTAGTTTTCTCCCCCTGTCCCTGTTTTACATGCGGGCGGTGAGGGCAAGTGCGGCCATTTCTGTCGCATTTTGCATCCCTTCATGGACGCTTGTTCCGGCAATATGATAAAATGGGCACGTTGGAAAACTGGCAGAGAGGGCGGAAAAAAACCGATGCAACGACGAGTTTGGCCTCTGTGGGCTTATTATGCGGTGGCAGCTGCCGTATTTTTGATCGATTTCTTCACCAAAAAGATCGTCGAGCGCACGATGG
Source organism: Cohnella pontilimi (assembly GCF_005049045.1). Lineage (GTDB taxonomy): Bacteria > Bacillota > Bacilli > Paenibacillales > Paenibacillaceae > Cohnella > Cohnella pontilimi. The sequence goes on along the minus strand of NZ_SUPK01000002.1, from coordinate 312,923 downwards.
AGCTGAATGAACGGATTGAAGTAATCGGCAATTTCTTCATCCTAACTTCCATTCGCAACCGCGGAGCCGCATTCGGCATTCTGCAGGAGCAGCGCTTGTTCTTTCTTGCGATCACCATCGCAGTGGTCTCCGCCATCATTTGGTATTTTCAACACTCGTATCGTTCCGGGCGTCCGCTGCTCATGATTTCGCTCGCGATGATCCTGGGCGGAGCCGTCGGCAACTTCCTGGACCGCGCTTTACACGGGGAAGTGGTGGACTTTTTGCAATTCAATTTCGGAAGCTATACGTTTCCGATCTTTAATCTGGCCGATACCGGCATCTGCGTAGGAGTGGCGCTCGTCATCCTGGATTCCGTGCTATCGTCCAAACAGGAGAAGCATACCAATGACAACGGAGAATCAAACCGGGAAGAACAACAAACCGTCTGAAGTGCCGGACGCCTTGGCTCGCGAGGACGGAGACGGGCTGCTGGAATGGATCGTTTCGACCGGGCAAGCGGGAGAACGTGCGGACAAGCATGTGACGGACGCACTCGCGGAGCTTAGCGTCTCCCGTTCTCAAGTTCAGGAGTGGATCCGCACAGGTGCGGTGACCGTCAACGGCCAAGCGGTGAAAGCGAACGCGAAGGTGCAGGAAGGCGACAGCATCGTCGTTGAAATCCCGGAGCCGGAGCCTCTGGAGGCGATTCCGGAAAATATTCCGCTGGATATCGTGTACGAGGACCAAGATGTGATTGTCATCAACAAACCGCGCGGCATGGTCGTGCATCCGGCCGTCGGTCATTCGTCCGGCACGGTGGTCAACGCCTTGCTGTATCACTGCAAGGATCTGTCCGGCATCAACGGCGTTAAGCGGCCGGGTATCGTGCACCGGATCGATAAAGACACGTCCGGCCTGCTCATGGCCGCCAAGAACGACTTGGCACACATATCGCTGGCGGAGCAATTAAAGGCCCATACGGTAAACCGCCGTTATTCGGCGCTTGTGTACGGCGTGCTCCCGCATGACCGCGGAACGATCGACGCCCCGCTCGGACGAGATCCGCACGACCGCAAGCTGTTTACTGTAACCGATAAAGGCGGGAAGAGGGCCGTAACGCATTTTGCGGTCACGGAGCGTTTCGACGATTACACACTCGTGGAATTGAAGTTGGAAACGGGCAGGACGCATCAAATCCGTGTCCATATGAAGTACATCGGCCATCCGCTGGTAGGGGACCCTGTCTACGGAGGAAGAGCCGGGCGCACGCTCGGCATGAGCGGCCAAGCGCTCCATGCCGGCGTGCTCGGATTTGTGCATCCCCGTACGGGGAAAGAGATGGAATTCGAAGTGCCGATTCCCGCCGATATGGAGCACGCTTTGAACATATTGCGCACCCGCTGACGAGTTTTTCCATGGGGCTGCCGACTGTAATTTCTGCAAATGATCGGCGTGAAAATCCATGGCGGTTCACTTGCCCCTGAGGCATATTAGGGAGTACGAGGAACCGAAGGAGTTGTCCGATCCGTGAGTGTGGAAAAGTACCAATCGACTTACATCCAGGAGCAGTTCGCCGCCCGTATCGGCGGTGCCGAATACGGCAAGGATACGAACATTTATAAATTTGAAAAAATCAAACGGGCCAAAGCCGCAGCAAGAAAAGCGTTTCCCGACGTCGAGCTGATCGACATGGGTGTCGGCGAGCCGGACGAAATGGCGGACGCCGGCATTGTTGCCAAGCTGGCCGAAGAGGCGACTAAACCGGAAAACCGCGGATACGCCGACAACGGGATTCCGGAGTTCAAAGCCGCTGCCGCCCGTTATTTGAAAGAAGTGTTTCACGTGGACGGCATCGACGCGGACACCGAAGTGCTGCACACGATCGGCGCCAAGCCCGCGCTGGCTATGCTGCCTGCTGTATTTATCAACCCGGGCGATATTGCCATTTTGACGGTCCCGGGATACCCGGTCCTGGGCACGCACACCAAGTATTACGGCGGCGAAGTGTACAATGTGAAGCTGACCCAAGTAAACAACTTCCTGCCGGATCTCGACGCGATTCCGGAAACGATTGCGCGCCGCGCCAAGCTGCTTTATCTGAACTATCCGAATAACCCGACCGGGGCGGCGGCAACGCCCGAATTTTTCGCCAAAGTCGTCGAATGGGCAAAAAAATACAACGTCGTCGTCGTGCATGACGCGCCTTACGCCGCATTGACTTACGACGGTGCGAAGCCGCTGAGCTTCTTGTCCGTTCCCGGCGCGAAGGACGTGGGCGTGGAGCTGCATTCGTTGTCCAAGTCCTATAATATGACCGGCTGGCGGATCGGCTTCATCGCCGGCAACCCGCTGATCGTGAAAGCGTTCGGCGACGTGAAGGACAACAGCGATTCCGGCCAGTTCATCGCGATCCAGAAAGCTGCAGCTTATGGTCTTGCTCACCCGGAGATTACCGAGGCGATTTCCGAGAAATATTCCCGCCGCCACAACCTGCTGGTCGCTGCCTTGAACGAAATCGGCTTCAAAGCCGAGAAACCGAAAGGTTCGTTCTTCCTTTATGTACAAGCGCCTAGAGGCATTCAAGGCGGACAGCGGTTCGCATCCGGTGAAGAGTTCTCCCAATACTTGATCCGCGAAAAGCTCATTTCCACCGTACCGTGGGATGACGCCGGTCCGTTCGTGCGGTTCTCCGTTACGTTCATCGCCAAAGGTGAAGCGGAAGAGCGCCGTGTCATCGAGGAAATCAAGCGGCGGCTGACGGATGTAGAGTTTGAATTTTAATCCAATTGGATAACCGTTCTTGACAGGCCGTGTCGAGGAATGGGATAATTCGTGTAACGAACCGACCTTTAATTCAGTCCCGTGAGACTGGCAAGGTGGCGCAACGCATTCATTACCCGGCTGAAGGGCCAATGTCATAACCGTAAGGGTATGTCCTGCCCATGTGCCGAGGTATGACCAAGTGCGATTCACCTCCTTGCATTCACGCAAGGAGGTTTTTTGTTGTGTCATGTACCAGGGGAAATACGGAAAAGGAGGACTTGTGATGGAGGATATCCGGGTGATCATGGATGAATCGGCGATCCGCCGGGCACTGACCCGCATTGCCCATGAAATGCTCGAGAAAAACAAAGGCATCGAAGACGTGGTGCTGGTCGGCATTCGTACTCGCGGCATTTATTTGGCGAGACGGGTAGCGGAGCGGATTATGGAAATCGAAGGCGTGCCTGTAGAGGTCGGCGAACTGGACATTACCCGTTACCGGGACGACCGTCTGGCGCCAGGGGCGGATGAGGGAAGCAACGCGGCGGAGCTTCCGTTCTCCACCCGGGACAAGCGGATTATTTTGTTCGACGACGTATTATACACGGGCCGAACGATCCGGGCGGCGATGGACGCGCTGATGGATCACGGCCGGCCGCAATCCATTCAACTGGCCGTGCTGGTGGACCGGGGGCACCGGGAACTGCCGATCCGCCCCGATTATGTCGGCAAAAACGTCCCGACCGCGCGGCATGAGCAAATTCGCGTCTCGCTGCGGGAAATCGACCAGGGCGAAGATCACGTGAGCATTTTGCACCCCGGTCAGCCGCAAGAGTAACAAAGACTGTGCACACGTCTGTGAATGAATATACGATATTGTGAATTTTCGGGCTGAGTGAGTGACAAGACGAGGTATAAGGTATACAATATAGTGAATAAAAATACACCGATACGATCAAGACATCAAGTCGCGTCAAGTACGTAATCAAGTCGGGCAGAGGAGGCGCAGCTTGGTATGGAGACATGGATTACGAACGCGTTGGCAATCGACCCGGAAACGGGATCGCTGCATAAGAAACATTTGAAAGTGGCGCAAGGCAAAGTGGCGTTGTGGCTGGACGGAGGCGAGTCTCCGGACACGGAAGGCTGCGAGGTCATCGATGCGGAAGGCAAGCTCATTTCTCCCGGTTTCATCGATATGCACGTGCACTTGCGGGAGCCGGGATTTGAATACAAGGAGACGATCCGGAGCGGAACCGAGTCGGCGGCCAAAGGCGGATTCACCACGATCGCGCCGATGCCCAACACCCGGCCGGTGACGGATACGCCGGAAACGGTAAAGTTCGTGCGGGAGAAGGCTGCGGCGGAAGGCGTCGTACGGGTGCTCCCGTATGCGGCAATTACCAAAAATGAGTTGGGCCGCGAGCTTACGGATTTTGCCGGGCTCAAAGAAGCGGGCGCGATCGGGTTTACGGACGACGGCGTCGGCGTGCAAAACGCGCAAATGATGAAGGACGCGATGGCGCTGGCCCGATCGCTCGGCCTGCCGGTTATCGCCCACTGTGAGGACAACTCGCTGGTCGAAGGTGCTGCCGTCACGGATGGCGAATTCGCCAGACGCCACGGATTGAAGGGCATTCCGAACGAGTCCGAGGCGATTCATGTGGGACGTGACATTTTGCTCGCCGAGGCGACAGGTGTCCACTATCATGTGTGCCATGTGAGCACCGAGCAATCGGTGCGGCTCATCCGTCTCGGCAAATCGGTCGGCGTCAACGTCACCGCCGAAGTATGTCCGCACCATCTGGTGCTGTGCGACGAAGACATTCCGGATTCGATGGATGCCAACTGGAAAATGAACCCGCCCCTCCGGACTCCCCGCGACGTGGAAGCCTGCATTCAAGGGCTGGAGGACGGAACGATCGACATGATCGTAACCGACCACGCGCCTCACAGCGAGGAAGAGAAAGCCAAGGGGATGGAAAGGGCGCCTTTCGGTATCGTGGGCTTTGAGACTGCGTTCCCTCTGCTGTATACGAAATTCGTCCGGACCGGACGCTGGACGCTGGACTTCCTGCTCCGGCGCATGACGAAGGATCCAGCACGGGTGTTCGAGCTCCCTTATGGGACGCTGGAGCCTGGCGCTCCGGCAGATTTGACGCTGATCGATCTCGAGAGTGAACAGGCAGTAGACCCCGGGTCGTTCCTGAGCAAAGGGCGGAACACCCCGTTTAAGGGTTGGAAATTATACGGCTGGCCGTTACTGACCATGGTGGAAGGCCAAGTCGTTTGGACGCAGCACAAAGGCATCGCACGCTAAACAAGGGGAGTGACCGAAAGATGCAGGCACAAGCAAGATTGTTGCTCGAAGACGGCACGTTGTTCACCGGACTCGCATTCGGGGCGCAGGGCGCATCGGTAGGAGAAGTCGTATTCAACACCGGGATTACCGGTTATCAGGAAGTGCTCTCCGATCCGTCCTACTGCGGCCAGATCGTGACGATGACGTTCCCCTTGATCGGCAACTACGGAATTACCCGTGACGATTTCGAGTCCATCCGGCCGTACATCCACGGTTTTGTCGTGCGCCGTCACGAGCCGGTGCCGAGCAACTGGCGCGCGCAGTACACGCTGGATCACTTGCTGAAGGAATATGGAATCGTTGGGATCAGCGATATTGATACCCGGATGCTGACCAGAATCATTCGTCAGCATGGCACGATGAGGGGGTTACTGACGACGGGCAATGAGCGGGCCGAAGAGCTGCGTGAACGGCTCGGCGCCGCGCCGTTGATGCGGGATCAGGTTGCCCGTACGTCAACGCCGCACGTGTTCTCGAGTCCCGGGGAACGGGAGCGGATCGTGCTCATCGATTACGGCGCCAAAAGCGGCATTTTGCGCGAACTCACCAAACGCGGATGCGATGTGGTTGTCGTACCGCATAACACGACGGCCGACGAAATCCGCCGCCTCCATCCGGACGGCATTCAGCTGTCCAACGGCCCCGGGGATCCGAAAGACGTTCCCCACGCGGTCCGCACGCTGCGCGAACTGCTGGGCGAATATCCGATTTTCGGCATCTGCCTCGGCCATCAACTATTCGCCCTCGCCTGCGGCGCGGACACGGAGAAGCTGAAATTCGGCCACCGCGGCGGCAACCATCCGGTGAAGGAGCTGGAATCCGGCCGCTGCTACATCACTTCCCAGAACCACGGTTATACGGTGAAGGAAGAGTCCGTCGCCGGTACGGAGCTCGAAGTGACGCACATCAACAACAACGACAAAACGATCGAAGGGCTGAAACACAAACGGTATCCGGCCTTTTCGGTCCAGTATCATCCGGAAGCCGCCCCGGGTCCTTTTGACAACAGCTATTTATTCGATCGTTTCCTAGATATGATACGGGAACATAAACGCCTTAACCCCGAACGGCCGCGTCAAGCGGTCTTGGCGGAGTCGCTGAGAGGAGAATTGCACTATGCCCAAAAATAAAGAACTCAAAAAAATTCTCGTCATCGGCTCCGGCCCGATCGTCATCGGCCAAGCGGCGGAATTCGATTACGCGGGCACGCAGGCCTGCCAGGCCCTGAAAGAAGAAGGCCTGGAGGTCGTGCTGATCAACAGCAACCCGGCCACCATCATGACCGACACGAACATGGCCGACAAAGTCTACATCGAACCGATCAATCTCGAGTTCGTCTCGCAAATTATCCGCCAGGAACGTCCGGACGGCTTACTGCCGACGCTCGGCGGCCAAACCGGCCTGAACATGGCCGTTGAACTCGCACGTGCCGGCGTGCTGGAGCAGGAAGGCGTTAAGCTGCTCGGAACGCAGCTTAACGCGATTGAACAAGCCGAAGACCGCGACTTGTTCCGGGAATTGATGCGTGAGCTGGAGCAGCCGGTACCGGAAAGCGCGATCGTGACGAGCGTTCAGGAAGCCGTCGATTTCGCGGATTCGATCGGTTATCCGGTCATCGTGCGTCCGGCGTACACGCTGGGCGGCACGGGCGGCGGCATCGCCGGCAGCGAAGAAGAGCTGCGCGAGATTGTCGCTAACGGGATCCGCTACAGCCCGATCGGGCAATGTCTGATCGAGAAATCGATCGCCGGCATGAAGGAAGTCGAGTACGAAGTGATGCGCGACGCCAACGACAACTGCATCGTCGTCTGCAACATGGAGAACCTTGATCCCGTCGGCGTGCATACCGGAGACAGCATCGTCGTGGCGCCGAGCCAGACGCTGTCCGACCGGGAATATCAAATGCTGCGCTCGGCTTCTTTGAAAATCATCCGTGCGCTGAACATCGAAGGCGGCTGCAACGTGCAGTTCGCGCTGGATCCGCAAAGCTATCAATATTACGTCATTGAAGTCAACCCGCGGGTGAGCCGATCTTCGGCGCTCGCGTCCAAGGCGACCGGTTACCCGATCGCCAAAATGGCGGCCAAAATCGCCGTCGGCTACACGCTCGACGAAATCGTCAACCCGGTTACGGGTCAAACTTACGCTTGCTTCGAGCCGACGCTCGACTATATCGTGACGAAAATTCCGCGCTGGCCGTTCGACAAGTTCACCGCCGCCAACCGCAAGCTGGGTACGCAAATGAAGGCGACCGGCGAAGTGATGGCGATCGGCCGCACGTTCGAAGAATCGATTCAGAAAGCGGTCCGCTCGCTCGAAATCGGCGTTCACCGCCTGTTGCTGAAAGGCGCGGCCGAGATCGACGGCGAGACGCTCACGGCACGGCTGGCCAAAGCGGACGACGAGCGGTTGTTCCTTGTCGCCGAAGCTTTCCGGCGCGGCTGGGCACTGCAGCAAATCCAGGACATCACGAACATCGACTGGTGGTTCCTCGATAAGATCGACCGCATCGTCCGGTTTGAAGACGAGATTCGCCGCGAACCTGGACTGACCCGCGAAACGCTCTATGCCGCCAAGCGGCTCGGGTTTACTGACCGCGCGATCGCCGAACTGCGCAAGGAAGGCCAAGGCGCGTCGGCGGCGATGACGAAGGAACAGGACGTGCGCCAATATCGCCTGCAGCAAGGCTTCATACCCGTCTACAAAATGGTCGACACCTGCGCGGCTGAATTCGAAGCCTCTACGCCGTACTACTATTCGACTTACGAGACCGAAAATGAAGTGCTGCCGAGCGACAAGCAGAAGATCATCGTACTCGGCTCCGGACCGATCCGGATCGGGCAGGGTATCGAATTCGACTACTCCACCGTGCATGCCGTCTGGGCGATCCGCAACGCCGGCTATGAAGCGGTCATCATCAACAATAATCCGGAGACGGTGTCCACCGATTTCAACACATCGGACCGCCTGTACTTCGAGCCGCTGTTCTTCGAGGACGTCATGAACGTCATCGAGCAGGAGAAGCCGATCGGCGTCATCGTCCAATTCGGCGGCCAGACGGCGATTAATCTCGCTGCTCCTCTGGCGCGGGCCGGAGTCCGCATTCTCGGCACCTCGCTCGAAAGCATCGACGAAGCGGAGGACCGCAAAAAATGCGAAGCGCTGCTTCGCAAGCTGAATATCGCACAACCGAAAGGCAGCACCGTGACGACCGTCGACGAAGCGGTAGGCACGGCGCAGCAGCTCGGCTACCCCGTGCTCGTTCGTCCTTCCTACGTGCTGGGCGGCCGCGCGATGGAAATCGTCTACTCCGACGAAGAGCTGCTGGCTTACATGAAAGAAGCGGTCCAAATCAATCCGGAGCATCCGGTGCTGATCGACCGCTATATGCTGGGCAAGGAGATTGAAGTCGACGCCATCTGCGACGGCGAAACGGTGCTCATTCCCGGCATCATGGAGCATGTCGAACGGGCGGGCGTCCATTCCGGCGACTCGATCGCGGTGTATCCGCCGCAGTCGCTGTCCGAAGACATTAAGAAACAAGCCGTCGACATTACGATTAAAATCGCGAAAGAGCTGAAAACGGTCGGATTGGTCAACATCCAGTTCGTCGTGTGGAACGATCAGGTGTTTGTCATCGAGGTCAACCCTCGTTCTTCCCGGACCGTGCCTTTTCTTTCGAAGGTGACCAGCGTCCCGATGGCCAACTTGGCCACACAGGCCATTCTCGGGAAGAAACTGAGCGAGCTCGGATATACGGAAGGCCTGTGGCCGGAAAATGAGTATGTAGCCGTGAAAGTTCCGGTATTCTCGTTTGCCAAGCTTCGCCGGGTGGATCCGACCTTAACGCCGGAAATGAAGTCGACCGGCGAAGTAATGGGACGCGACCGCCATTATGCCAAAGCTTTGTATAAAGGCTTGATCGGTTCCGGCATGAAAATTCCGACCGGAGGCTCGATTATCGCCACCGTAGCGGACAAAGATAAGGAAGAAGCGATCGCGATTCTGAAAGGCTTCTACCGTCTCGGCTATAAGCTGATCGCAACCGGGGGAACCGCGGACGCACTGGAAGCGGCGGGAATGAAAGTTCGCCGAGTCAACAAGCTGTCGGAAGGGTCGCCGAATATCGTCGACTTGATCCGCACGGGTCAGGCACAATTCGTTGTCAACACGCTGACGAAGGGTAAAGCGCCGGAGCGTGACGGTTTCCGTATCCGCCGGGAAGCTGTTGAGAACGGCGTCGTCTGCCTCACGTCGCTCGATACGGTTCGTGCGCTTCTTCATATGCTCGAAGCGCTGCGTTTCTCTAGCGCGCCGATGCCGGCGTTCCAAGCTTAACCGAACACCACAAGCCCGGTCCTTCCTCCGCGGAGGGGATCGGGCTTCCACATGCGTATGCCATTATTGCCGAAGAGGAGTGTGGAGCATGAAGGAATTATCATTGCGGCAAGCGGGGGCCAAAGTCATGGTGGCCTTGGACAAGCCCGAAGCCGAGGCGGCGCTGCGATTGGCCGATCAACTGGCGGACACCGGCTGCTGGATGAAGGTGGGCATGGAACTGTTTTACGCCGCCGGTCCGTCAGTCGTTCAGGAGCTGAAGACCCGTGGGTTCAAAGTATTTCTCGACGTGAAAATGCACGACATCCCGAACACGGTTCGCGGGGGAGCCCGAAGCATTGCACGTCTTGGCGCGGACCTGTTCAACGTGCATGCGGCAGGCGGACTGGCGATGATGAACGCCGCCGTGGAGGGCGCCGAGGAGGCCGTCTCCGAAGGCGTTGCGGAGCGGGTGCCGCTCGTCATTGCCGTGACGCAGCTGACCAGCACGACGCGAGAGACGCTCAACAAGGAGATCGGCATTCCCGGCTCCATCGAAGACACCGTCGTTCATTATGCGCGGCTTGCCCGGGAGGCCGGGCTGAGCGGCGTCGTCGCCTCGCCGCTTGAAGTGCGTGCGATTAAAGCCGCCTGCGGAGCGGATTTTCTCACCGTGACGCCGGGCATTCGCCCCCTCGGCTCGGAAGCCGGCGACCAGTCGCGGATCTCAACCCCGAGGATCGCAGTGGAAGGCGGCACCGACTTCCTCGTCATCGGGCGGCCCATTACCGGTGCCCCGGATCCGAGAGAAGCGTTTGAAACCATTTTGAAGGAGATGACCGGAGCATGAGCACGAACCCCGTTAACCTGGAACAGCTGCCGGACACGATCGCCGGCCATTTGCTCGACATCGGCGCCGTTTCCTTAAGGCCGCACGAGCCGTTTACCTGGACGTCCGGGATCAAATCCCCGATCTACTGCGACAACCGCTTGACGATGAGTTATCCGAAAGTCCGGAACACGATTGCCGAAGGATTCGCGACGCTCATCCGCCGGCAGTTCCCGGATTGCGAAGCAGTCGCGGGCATCGCGACGGGCGGAATCCCCCATGCAGCTTGGGTGGCGGAGAAACTGAACCTGCCGATGCTCTACGTGCGTGATAAGGCCAAAGGGCACGGCAAAACGAATCAGATCGAAGGCCACTTCAAGCCGGGTCAAAAAGTCGTGCTCATCGAAGACCTCATCTCGACCGGCGGAAGTTCGCTGAAAGCGGCCGTTGCGGTGCGGGACGCCGGCTGTGCCGTGCAGGGCGTGATCGCGATCTTCACTTACCAATTCGACCAAGCGGCGGAAGCGTTCGATGCGGAGAACGTACCCTTATCCACCTTGTCCAATTACAGTGCGCTGATTCAAACCGCACTGGCACGGGGCACGATTCGGAACGAAGATGTAGAGCTTCTGCAATCGTGGCGCAGCGATCCCCGGTCATTCGGCGTCTAACTCCAACCCCGGTATAACGTTCAAGCGGCAGTCCGAGCATTCGGCTGCCGCTTTTTTCGTTTTCAAGGCCGCAATCCGGGGTAATGGAAGGCAATGAAACCCGAGCGTCCGCTCGGATGAACATAGAAGGAGAGAGAGCCGCCATGAATCACGCCATCGAATTGTTGTTATCCGCCAACGGCGACTTGCTGTACCGGGTAAGCAAGTACGACCGGCATTCACAATATCAGCATGAAATCGAAGAAATGAAGCGAACCTTCGACACCTTCGCTGGACTTCCTTGGTCCATCGAGAGCGAAAAGACGAAAAAACGGGCTATTGAGCAGTTGAGCCGCATGAAATCCCGGCTCGTCACGATGCTGGAAGATTTGTTGTACATTGCCTGAGCGAAGATGAACGTTCGACCCGATGCATAAGGGCCTGCCCTCATCAGAGAGGACAGGCCCTTCGTTTTGTGTTATTCCGCTTTCTTCGGTTCCTCTTCGGCTGCCGCGGCTGCGATTTCCTCATGCGCTTCCGCTTGTCGCTTGTCCGATTCGGCGAACGCTTGGGACGATCGCTCCCAATCTCTCGGTTCCTTGGCTGCCGTCAGCTTCTGTCCTCTTCTGCCTTTCAAAAATTTCCACAAAGGTGCTCCCGCCGCCACGATGAGAAACCAGAATTTTTTGAGGCCGACCGCGAGCAGCGCGAGAAGTCCGGCTTTTTTGGCCACTGCCAGACCCGCGCCGCCTAGAATCAGGCCGGTCAGTCCGTACTTCGCCTTCTTGTCGCTCTTCGCGTCGAAGTCCTCATAACGCTGACCCGCTTTGGTCGAGAATGTGCTGAGCACCAGCTTCTCCATCGAGGCGCTGTCCTCGTTCAAATGTGCGGGGTCGGTTACAAGTACGACGGAAAGGTAGCCCACCCGGGTCAAAATCCGGACATTGGAGTTGATAATCGGCTGATTGGCGTTGTCGTGCGCGCGCAGCGCCCAGGTCAACGCGTGTTTGCCTTCATTGTAGGCCGGGGGCTTTTCCCAGCCGTCGACGAACAAATGGTCCGCCGGGTTGTCCAGCTTGGCGTTGCGTTCTTCCGTTCCTTTCTTATAACTTTCCAGCAACGCATCGGCGTCGATCTTGTCTTTCTCCTCGTCAGAAATATGGCCGTCTTCGCTGTACTCGAAAAACACGGCCCAATCGGCGTTTTTCGGATATACGGAACCGATGTCCGATTCGGAAGAAATTTCACCGTTCTCATCCAAGTAACGACGAGTATTTTCGGCATCCAAATACACAAGCTCGGGATCCAGTTTCAATTCTGCAATATCCGCCATTGTCACCGTTTGCCCGGCGCCTTCTATCCATTCGTACCCGCTCGAGCCGTTTTCTCCTTCCGCGAAGACAAACGCAGGAGCGATCACCGTGAAGGCGAGGATGAATACAACGGAAAAATAAAGGGTTCGCAAAAAGGCAGCCACACGAAATCTCTCCTTTATCTATAGTCGTGGAAAATTATACCTGCCCAAAATGTAGAATTCAAGAAGATTTTGTCGAAATGTGGAGGCGAAGTGCATGACTCCTCCGTCCCAGGACCGACAACGAAAACATGCCCCGGACCGAAGTGCCCCCTTGACGATGAAGTTACAATAGATAGGGAAAGGTTGGAAAAAGGAGAGGAAACGATGTCCATTTTGCAGGTTCGCGGTTTACGCAAAACGTTCGGAACCGTCACCGCGGTCGACGACATCAGTTTTGATGTGCGGCCGGGGGAAGTGTTCACGATTATCGGCCCTAACGGGGCGGGAAAAACGACCACCTTGGAGATGATCGAAGGGCTTCAAACCCCGGATGCGGGGTCAATTTCGATCGACGGCCTCACATGGGCCAAGGACGCGGATCGGATCAAAATCCGCATCGGCGTGCAGCCGCAATCGGGCGCCATGTTCGACCTGTTGACGGTAGAGGAAACGTTGGAGCTGTTCGCGGCTTTCTATCCGAAGTCCAAAAGCTCGGCGGAAGTGCTGGAAATGATCAACCTCACGGATCACAGGAAAAAACGCGTCAAATCGCTTTCCGGCGGACAGCGCCAGCGGCTCGCGATCGGTCTGGGCATGATCAACGATCCCGACATCATTTTTCTGGATGAGCCGACGACCGGCTTGGATCCTCAGGCCCGGCGGAACATTTGGGACATCATTCTAAACTTGAAAGCGATGGGGAAAACCACCATCCTTACGACACATTACATGGAAGAAGCCGAGAAGCTCAGCGACAGGGTTTGCATTGTCGATCAAGGCCGGGTCGTCACCTTGGATACCCCTGGGGCGCTGATTGATAGACTCACGAAGGAACGGGAAGTTCGCTTATCGTTCCTCGACGGGGAAGAGGCGGCAGCCGCCGCGGAATCCGCTCTTCAAGCGCAGCCGACGGTGGTGCGCACGGCAAGAGACGGCTCGTCTCTCGCCCTCTGGTCGATACAACCGGAGGAAACGCTGTACGGTCTGTTCGGGTTCACCAAGGAGCAGGGGTTCCGCGTGGAGCAGGTCTCGATCCGCGAAATGAGCCTGGAGGACGTATTTATCGCCTTCACCGGCAAGGAATGGAGGGACTGACATGAGCCAAGGAAAACAATTCGGCAAACTGTTCTCGGCCAACATCAAAATGATGTTCCGGGAGAAGCAGGTTTGGTTTTGGAACTTGTTTTTTCCGATCATTTTAATGTCGATATTCATTCTGATTTTCGGCGGCGGAAGCGACAAAGCATTCAAAGCGAAGGTAGCCGTGGTCAAACCCGAACAAAGCCAAGCGGCGGAAGGCATGTATCAAGGCCTCAAGCAAATACCGGTCTTTACGTGGCAGTCGGAGGAACCGGTATCTCAAGAACAAGCCGACAGCTTGATTAAGAACAAAGATGTGGACGGCGTCATTGTGCTGCCGGATAACGGACAGGCGCAATCCATCAAGCTGATCGTGAATAGGGAGAATGAAACCAGCGCCACCTCGCAGGCGCTCCGGGGGATTTTGGATCATTTCGTCACGCAGGCCAATTTTCAGAAGGCAGGGATCACGCCGGCCTTTAAGCTCGAAACGGACTCTATCACTTCCGGCAGCGAGGATTTGAGTTCCGTTGATTTCCTGATGACCGGGATGATCGCTCTCGCCATCGCGCAGGGCGGGTTGTTCGGGATGGTGGATCTGGTGGAAATGCGTCGCAAAGGATTGCTGAAGCGCCTGCGCATGACTCCGGTGCGCATGGGGCTGCTCGGACTCGCGAGCATGCTGGTGAGATTCGTACTGGGCGTCGTCCAGATCGCCGTTCTCACTGTAATCGGCGTCTATGGTTTCGGTGCACATCTCCACCTCGATATCGCCACGCTGATCGTTGCATTCTTCATCGGCAGTCTGGCCTTTAACGCGATCGGTTATTTGATTTCATCCTTCAGCAAGTCTTTGGAAGCCTATATGGGTGTCGCCAACATAGCCAGCTTTCTGATGATGTTCATTTCGGGCATTTTCTTCCCGGTGAACAGCCTGCCGGACTGGCTGCAGTCGGTCACGAGCGCCATCCCGCTGACTTACTTTGTAGAAGGATTGCGGGACGGCATGGTTTACGGCGAGGGCCTCGTGACCTCGGACTTCTGGTTCGGCATCGGGGTACTCGCTCTTTGGGGAGCCATCGCTTACATGATCGGCGCCACCTTGTACCGCCGAACGAAAGTGGAGGTTCGCTAAATCTTTTGCTTGTCATTGCCAAATTCCGGGTGTAATATATTACATCAAACGGAAGGGTTTCTAGGGATCCGACCAAGCGTTCCGACGCCTGGGGCGAACCGAGCGAAACCAGGTGCTGCAGATGCGCCACACCGTAGGGATAAAAGACCTTCGGCAAGTTCCGCCATTCAACGGCGGTGCTTGGCGAAGGTCTTTTTTGCTTTAGCGCACCGCAGATCACATGGGAGGAGATCGGATGATCGCGCTGCATACGAGAGCATTGTCCAAGACGTTCAAGGTCAAACGCAAGCAGGCCGGTCTCGCCGGCAGTTTCCGGGCGCTGATGAGGCCGGAATGGGAAACGAAAGAAGCAGTGAAGCGCATCGATCTGACGGTGGAAGCCGGCGAAACGGTTGCGTTCCTCGGTCCCAACGGAGCCGGAAAATCAACGACCATCAAAATGCTCACCGGCATTATGCATCCGACCGCGGGGGAAGCCAAGGTGCTCGGGTTCGTTCCCTGGAAGGAAAGGAATGCCCTGGCTTACCGCATCGGCACCGTGTTCGGCCAGAAGTCGCAGCTGTGGTATCATTTGCCGCCTGTGGACACGTTCGATTTGATCAGCCGGATCTACGAATTAACCCGCGGTGATTACCTGACCCGCAAGCGGGATCTGGTGGATCGATTTGAAATCGGGCCGTACATGAACACGCCGGTACGCAAGCTGTCTCTTGGCGAGAGGATGCGCTGCGAGATCGCGGCGTCCATGCTGCACAGGCCGCGGCTGTTGTTTCTCGACGAACCGACCATCGGCTTGGATGCGGTCGTGAAACAGAGAATCCGGGAGCTGATCCGCGAACGCAACCGCACGGAAGGGACGACGGTTTTTCTCACTTCGCACGATGCGGGAGATGTGGAGCAGCTTTGCTCCAGAGCGGTCGTTATCCACCACGGCGGCATTCTCCTCGATGAACCGGTCGAGAAGCTGAAGCGGGAAGTGCTGAATCGCAAAACGATTTGGCTGACGCTGCCGGAAGGCGCCGATCCGCTGGAGCTGCGGGGTGCGGAAGGCGCCGAGGTCACGGAAAAGAACGGACGCCGTTACCGGGTATCGGTCGATTTGAAACGAACGGGCATCGAACAGGTATTAAGGCTGCTAATCGGCCGGATCCGCATCGAGGACGTTTCGGTGGAAGACCCGCCGCTGGAGGAAATTATTCAGCACCTTTACAGGATGCGGAAACCGGAGGAGGTGACGACATGAACGGTACGGCATTCCGATGGAAGGCGGCGGTGCGGAAAACCGGCGCAGTCGCGCAAATTACGCTGAGGCAGCAATTGGCGTATAAAGCGGACTTTGTTTTCCGCTCCCTGTTTTTATTGCTGATTTTGTTCGTATTCGTTCAATTGTGGAGCACGGCGTACGACGGGGAAGGTTCAGAGGTTGTCGGCGGGTTCACGCTCAAACAAATCGTATGGTACCTCGTGTTCACCGAAGCGCTGACGATGGCCGGTCCGCCGCTGTGCGCAAGGATCGAGGAGGAAGTGAAAAACGGGGATATCGCCGTGCGGCTCACCCGGCCGTTCTCTTATTTGGCTTACCACTATGCGTCGTACTTGTCGGAAGCCCTCTTTCGTTTCGTCATTCATTTGGGCGTGGGCAGTGCAATCGCTTGGCCTTTCGTCGGTGCGCCTTCGTTCGGGTTCGGCTGGCTCGGTTTGGCGGTGCTGAGCATTGGGGCGCTGACCGTCGATTTTTTGCTGAAAGCCGTCGTGGCGTTGTGCGCCTTCTGGGTGGAAGAAGTACGCGGGTTGGATTTCGTGCTGCAGAAGCTGCAATTCACGGTGGGGGGCATGCTGCTGCCGATCGACCTCATGCCGGAATGGCTCCAGCGCGTATGCGCCTGGCTTCCTTTTCAGGCCGTTCTTTATTTTCCCGCCCGCACGGCGGTGAATTCCGAAGGCGCGAATCTTGCGGCGCAGCTCGGCGTTCAACTGGCTTGGACGGCTTTGTTGGGTGTGCTGGTTACCGAGGTATATCGGAGAGGGGTGAAAAAGCTCCATGTCAATGGCGGGTAAATTCGGATCGGTCATTCGTTTTCTGCTGACCTGTTGGAAGGTGAACCTGGCGTCGGCGCTGGAATACCGGACCAGCTTTTTTCTTTTGGCGGGCATGATGTTCATCAACAACTTGATGTGGCTGTTTTTCTGGAGCTTGTTTTTTCATCGTTTTCCGGTCATTCACGGCTGGCGTCTGGAAGATGTGATGATGTTATGGGCGGTCGGTTCGGGAGGCTTCGGGTGGGCGTGCGTATTGTTCGGCAATTTCCCTCGTATCGCCGCGATCGTCTCATCCGGCCAACTGGACGTTTATATGTCGCAGCCTAAACCCGTGCTGCTGAACGTGCTGGCGAGCCGGATGTCGGTGACCGCCGCGGGAGATTTTGTGTTCGGGATCGTGATCTATGCCATGGTCGGAAACCACACCTTCACCGGTGCTCTGGCGTTTGCTGCGGGGCTCTTGATATCAGGATGCCTCTATATCTCGGTCATGGTGATCGCCGGATGTTTCGCTTTCTATGTCGGCAATTCGGAAGGCATCGCCGGCCAAGTGTTCAACTCTTTCCTGGCGCTGTCGACGTACCCGTCCGATATTTTCAAGGGATTGACACGAATTGCGCTGTTCACGATCGTACCGGCCGGCTTCATCAGCTACATGCCGATCGGACTGCTGCGCAGCTTCGACCCGGTTTTCGCGGGCTGGTCGATCGGAGTCACTTTGCTGCTGGGGGTGGGCGGAGCGCTGTTGTTTAAAGCCGGGCTCCGAAGGTATTCCTCCGGCAACGCTCTCGCGATGAGGAGTTAACGGCCCTTCACCGATTGCAGCCAGCGGCGTATTTCATCATTCGGCAAGTCCGAAGGCGTTGGAATGGGTGAGATTTTGTCAGACAAACGATATTTCTGTTTGAGCTGGAGGATCCGGGCGACACTTTCGTCGATTCGGGATTCCGAAATGCGTCCGCTGCGAACGCTTTGCAGCAAAGCCTCGTACACCTCATGCGCGTTGTCGTATCCGTGCGCGACGAGTATGATGTCGGTTCCAGCCTGGACGGATCGCACCGCGGCATCCGCAATGCCGTAGTTATCGGCAATGGCTCCCATCGTAAAGTCGTCGGTGATGACGACACCATGAAATCCAAGTTTGCCCCGCAACTGCTCTCCGATGATGACTTTGGAAAATGATGCGGGGGCGTCCGGATCAATCAGAGGGAAGAGGATGTGCGCAACCATGACGGCTTCGATATGGGCGTCGATAGCTGCCTTAAAAGGCACCCACTCCATCTGTTCGAGCTGTGCGGCGGTTTTGCGGACGACAGGCAGTTCCAGATGGGAGTCCACGGATGTATCGCCGTGACCGGGGAAATGCTTGACGACGGGAATGATGCCTCCGGAGCGGAGGCCCGATATCTCCGCCAAACCCATATTTTTCACGAGCGTCGCTGTGGAGCCGAAAGCCCGATCACCGATCACGGGATTGTTGGGGTTGCTGTTGACATCAAGCACAGGTGCGAAATCTACGTTAAATCCGAGCAGTTTCAATTGTTTCGCGATAAGAGCGCCCATCTGTTCGGCCAATCCTGTGTCTTTCGTCCGTCCGACAACGGCATTGGCCGGCATGGGCAAGAAATCATTCGGCAGCCGCGTTACCCGGCCTCCTTCCTGGTCGACGCTCATAAACAAGGGGACAGGATTGCCCGCATTCGCCTTTTTCAGCCCGTTAATCAATGCGGTAGAGGCACGCAAACCGGAGACATTCTCTTTAAACAAAATAATGCCGCCGACATGATCGTTTCGAATCATCGTCTTCGCTGATTCGTCCAAGACGGTTCCCTTTACGCCTGCCAGCATCATTTGGCC
Source organism: Cohnella pontilimi (assembly GCF_005049045.1). Taxonomy (GTDB): domain Bacteria; phylum Bacillota; class Bacilli; order Paenibacillales; family Paenibacillaceae; genus Cohnella; species Cohnella pontilimi. Next base: position 294,392 of record NZ_SUPK01000002.1, on the reverse strand, counting down.
GACTTTCTCTTCGAGTGACATGGAGCGAATCTGCTTGGAGATGTCGTTTTGAGGAGAAGGAGAAGGAGAAGGAGAAGGAGATGGCAAGGGGGGTGGCGTGGTGGAGGAAACGGCGTCCGGATTGTTCCCGGCGCCGGGAAACCAGCTGCATCCTGCCGTTAAAAGAAGCGACAGCAGCACGATATATTTCCATGCATTTCGTTCCATGTCGTGTAAACTCCTTATAACCATCTAAATTACAGGCTCCTGAAGCCGCGAGGCTGCGGATCAGGAGCGCACAGGTATCAGCTTTCTACACTTCGAACGAGCTTTTGAGGGAGACGATGCGGTTAAACACGATCCGGCCGGGAGCCGAATCCTTGGGATCGACATTGAAGTACCCGTGGCGGAAAAACTGGAACTTGTCGCCGGCCCGAGCTTCTTTCATGCCGGGTTCGACGAAGCCTTGCAGCAGCTGCAGCGAATTCGGATTCAGGGCTCCTTCTTCTTCCAAGTCAGCGGTGAAGAGCGGCTCATACAGCCGGAATTCGGCGGGAACCGCCTGCATCGCGTCTACCCAGTGAATCGTGCCTTTCACCTTGCGGCCGGTGAATCCGGAGCCGCTTTTCGTCTCGGGATCGTATGTGCAGCGAAGCTCGATTACGTTGCCGTCGGCATCCTTGACGACCTCTTCGCACTTGATGAAATACGCCGATTTGAGCCGCACCTCGTTGCCCGGGAACAGGCGGAAGTATTTGGCCGGCGGATTCTCCATGAAGTCCTCGCGTTCGATGTAAATTTCCCGGGAGAACGGAATCTGGCGGGTCCCCATGTCCGGATTTTCGGAGTTATTCTCGATATCGAGCATTTCCGACTGTCCTTCCGGATAGTTGGTGATGACGACCTTGAGCGGGTCCAGCACCGCCATCGTACGCAACGCCCTCAGCTTCAGATCCTCCCGGATGTAGTGTTCCAGCATACGCTGATCCACTTCGCCATAGCCTTTGGAGACACCTGTCGCGGCCATGAATTCCCGAATCGCTTCTGGTGTGTATCCTTTGCGGCGAAGGCCCGAAACGGTCGGCATGCGCGGATCGTCCCAGCCGTCGACCACTTTTTCCTCGACGAGCGCTCTCAGTTTCCTTTTACTCGTCACGGTGTTGGTGAGGTTGAGACGGCCGAACTCGTATTGGCGCGGCACGTTCGGCATCTCGCACTCCCTGACCACCCAATCATAGAACGGACGCTGGTCTTCGAATTCGGTCGTGCAGATCGAATGGGTAACGCCTTCGATGGCGTCTTCCAGCGGATGTGCGTAGGCGTACATCGGGTAGATGCACCATTCGTCGCCGGTATTGTGATGATGAGCGTGCAAGATCCGGTATAGCACCGGGTCCCGCATGTTGATGTTCGGCGAGGCCATGTCGATTTTGGCACGCAGCACTTTGGAGCCGTCCGGGAATTCGCCTTCTTTCATGCGGCGGAACAGGTCGAGATTCTCTTCGACCGGGCGGTCGCGCCACGGGCTCGGCTTCCCCGGCTCCGTCAGCGTACCGCGGGTTTCGCGGATTTGATCGGCGGTTTGATCGTCGACATAGGCCAAGCCTTTGCGGATCAGAAGCTGGGCGCGCTCGTACATTTTCCCGAAATAATCGGATGCGAAAAACAGCCCGTCCCATTTGAAGCCGAGCCATTGCACATCCCGCTTGATCGATTCGACATATTCGATGTCTTCCTTGACGGGGTTCGTGTCGTCGAACCGTAAATTGGTGCGGCCGCCAAATTCGTCGGCCATCGTGAAGTTGAGCCAAATCGACTTCGCATGTCCGATGTGAAGATAGCCGTTCGGCTCCGGCGGGAAGCGGGTGACCACTTCTTTCACTTTTCCGGATTCCACGTCTTCCGTGATGATGTTTTTAATGAAGTTGGATGAGGACGCATTCGTTTCCAAACCGATCAACCTGCCTCGAGTAAATTTGGAGTTTCACCTGAAACATTCTATCTCACCATCATACACAAAAAACGAGCTTCTTATAAAGAGGGAATGAAGCGTTCCGCCTGGTTTCCGCCCAATTCTAAAAAAATGATAAAGTTCTCATCTATTCCGTAACTTTTTCGAGAGCCGCGTCGTTATTAAGTTGGAAGACGAAGGAAAGGGAGGAAATCAGATGCCTGCTTGGTTGCGCCGCAAGAAGGCGCCCGCAGTGCCGAAGGCTGAGCAGCCGCAAGAGCTGTGGCAGGATGAAGAGCCTTCTGCGGAGTCTGCGGAAGAGCATGCCGGATCGCCGGCACAGCCGGTGTTCGATCAAGAGCCGGCCGAGCCGCTGCTTTCCGTGCGCGGCGTCGAGCGTTCCTTCGATGTAGGGGCCGCGAAGCTCCGCGTGCTGAAAGGAATCGATCTGGATCTGTATCCTCGGCAGCTGATCATGCTCAGAGGACGCTCCGGTTCGGGCAAAACGACGCTGATGAACTTGATGGGCGGTCTGGATACGCCGACGAAAGGCACGATCCATTTTCGGGGCCGTCCGTTTCACGATTGGAATGACGACCGCCGCACCGAAGTGCGGAGACGAGATATCGGCTTTATTTTTCAAGCTTTTGCCCTCATGCCTCTTCTGTCCGCTTACGAGAATGTCGAACTGTCGCTCCGCATGGCCGGCCTGCCCCGCAGCGAATGGAAAGCCCGCGTCACCTCGTGCCTTGAGCTTGTCGGCCTCGGCAAGCGGATGCACCACCGGCCTTTCGAGCTGTCCGGCGGTGAGCAGCAGCGGGTAGCCATCGCCAAGGCGATCGCACACCGCCCGAGTCTGCTGCTCGCGGACGAGCCGACGGCGGAATTGGACAGCCAGATGGCGGCGCAGGTCATGGCGGTATTCCGGGAAATCGTGGCCCGGGAGAACGTCACGATCTGCATGACCACACACGATCCCACAATTCTGGAGGTAGCAGACCATGTGTACGAAATGGTGGACGGCGTATTCGTCGCAAACCGATAAGCCGGAAGGCAAACGCCGGGAGGGCGTGAGAACGAAGGGCGTGCTGGCGGCGGTCGCGCTGTCGCTCGCGTTATCCGGCTGCTCGCTTCTGCCGAACGAACCGGCAGAGGAGGACTTGTCGGCGATCCAGCTTCCACAAATTTCGAAGAAGCCGGAATATGAAGTGACGACCAAGACGCTGGAAACCAAAGTGTCAGGGTCCGGTAAAATATTGTCCCTGCAGGAAAAAACGCTGTATTTCACGCTCGACGGAAAAAGACTGAAAAAAATATACATACATGCCGGCGATAAAGTGAAAGCCGGGCAGCCGATTGCCGAGCTGGACGTGGAAGATATGCAAAAAATGCTGCGCTCGGAACAGCTGTCGATGAAAAAGCAGGAGCTGCAAATCAAAGATCTGCTGCGAAAAAAAGATGAAATGGATCCGATCGATTTCGAAACCCAGATGCTGGGCTTCGAAGAGCAGCGTCAGAAGCTCAGCGACATGCAAGCGGATATCGCCAAGGCTACGCTTACCGCTCCTTTTAGCGGAACCGTCGTTTCCGTATCGGTGCAGGAAGGCGCGCAGATCAAGGCGTATGATCCGATCTGCGTGTTGGCTGATCCGAGCCGGTTGGCCGTAGGCGCGAGCTTATCCAAGGAAGATCTGGAGAAAGTGACGCCCGGCATGGAGGTCGAAGTATCGATTAACGGTTTGGACCCGCTTAAAGGGAAAGTGAAGCAGCTTCCGTTACCGGAAGCGGATAACGGCAACGGCAACGGAGGCGGCGTGCCCGGAGGCAACCCCGGACCTCGTGTTGAGCAGTACATGATGGTGGAGGTGCCGAATTTGCCGAAAACGGTGGAACGCGGGACGAACTTGACCGCGTCCGTCATCTTGAGCCGCAAAAATAACGCCGTCGTCATTCCGTTGGCCGCGCTTCGTTCCATTAGCGGCCGCACCTACGTGCAGGTCATAGAAGCGGACGGCAGCAAACGGGAAGTGGACGTCGAAGTGGGACAGCAGACGCCGACGGAAGCGGAAATTTTGCAGGGATTGACGCCGGGGCAGAAAGTGGTAGGTCGGTAAACAATGAATGCGCTGATCCGGTTTCTTTTCCGCAAAATGTGGAATACCCGCTGGCTGACGCTCAGCACGCTGGCGGGACTGCTTGTGGCGGTCGCGTTCACCACGAGCATACCGATTTACGCCGACGGCGCGCTTAAGCGGGTAGTCGCCAAATCTCTGCAAGACAACAGTCAAGGCTTGCCGGCCGGCGCGATGCTTATCCGCTATCAGTCCGCAAGCGGGAAGACGGATTGGAACGGTTTTCGAGACGTGGATCAATACATTCAGACGGATGTTCCCCGTAACGTGAGGTTCCCGGCCGAAGCCGCCCAGCGAAGCCTGACGATTCGTATGACGGAAGTGATGCCGGAGGATCCGGCGAAGGTCGACGCCAGCCGCACCCGCAAAATGCAATTGGCCGCCTTCAGCGGTTTGAAGGAACAGGCGGAACAGGCGGGCGGCGTGTGGTATCCGGATCAAGCGGAACCGGACGGTACGCTGAAAGCCGTCATGATGGAAGAAGCGATGTTCCGCAACGATTTGCACGTCGGAGACGTGCTGCTGTACCCGCTGTTCGGCGGTTCGAACGAAACGCTTCGGGTGCAGATCGTCGGATCGTTCAAGCCGAAAAACCCGGCAAGCCCCTATTGGTACCAAGGCTTGGACCCGCTCATGAACACGCTGTTTATCGCGGATTCCGTGCTGGTCGACGACCTCGGAGTGAAACGCAAAATTCCGCTGCTCAGGGCCGACTGGTACACGGCGTATGACCTGAGAGAAATCAAGACGAGCCAGCTTTCGCCGCTGGCTGGCGTGCTCAGCCGAATCGACATCGAAGTCTATAAGCGGCTGAACGATACGCGGTTGGAAATCTCGTTCGCCGATATGCTTTCGGAGTTCCGGAGGAGCAGCCTCCAATTGCAGACTTTGCTGTTCACTCTGGCGGCGCCGATGATCGCGATGGTGTTTTACTTTATTATGATGAACTCCCGGCAAGCGCTGGAGAAGCAGCGCTCGGACATCGCGGTGCTGCGGAGCAGAGGGGCGAGCACCCGGCAAATATTCGTGCTGTTCCTGCTCGAAGGCGTTCTGCTCGGCGGTGCAGCCCTTTTGACCGGGCCGTTCCTCGGATGGTTTATGGCCAAGAGCATCGGCTCGGCCAACGGTTTTCTCGAATTCGTCAACCGCAAAGCGATTCCCGTCGGCTTCTCGACAGACGGAGCCTTGGCGGGATTGGCGGCTGTCGTGGTCGCCATTCTGGCTGCCGTAATCCCGGCGCTCGTATTCACCCGCACATCCATCGTCGATTACAAGCGGAAAATGGCGCGGACGGAGAAAAGCCCGTTTTGGCAAAAATGGTTCCTCGATGTGGCGCTCCTTGGTGTGGCAGCTTACGGCTGGTATTTGTTCAACGAACGCCAAATGGTGTCCTTCAAAACCGGCATGACGACGGATCAATTGAATGTGCAGCCGTTCCTGTTCTTCGTGCCGGCGCTGACGATATTTGCGGCGGGACTTGTGTTCCTCCGGTTGTTCCCGCTGCTGCTCAAGCTCGTGAACGCGATAGGGAAAAAGTTTTTGCCCGTTCCGGTCTACTTGACCGTCACGCAGTTGTCCCGTTCGGCCAACTCGTACTATCCGCTCATGATTTTGCTCATCTTGACGCTTGGCCTCGGAGTATACAACTCCTCGGCTGCCCGAACGATCGGCCTCAATTCGGAAGAACGGATTCTCTACAAATTCGGCTCCGACGTCGTGGTGAAGACGGTGTGGGAAGGCCAAATGGAAGTGAAATCGGCCGGGCAGCCGCAAAACGGAGGCGGAGGCGGGAGCGGAGGTTCCGGCAGCGGCAACGGAGGCGGTGGAGGGAATCCGGGAGGCGGAGGACAGCAAAGCCGCCCGCCCACCGGCACGATGCATTACAGCGAACCGCCGTTCGAGGTGTTCCGCACGCTGCCGGGCGTCAAACACGCGGCCCGTGTGCTCCAAGCGAAGACGAGCTTGGTCGTTTCGGGCAAGACGGCGGGGCAAGGCATTGTGATGGGCATGGACAACGCGGATTTCGCCAGGGTCGCCTGGCTTCGCAAAGACATGTATCCGGCGAGCCCGTACAAGTATTTGGCGTGGCTCGGACAAGTGCCGGAGGGCGCTTTGATCTCCTCCAATATCGCCAAAAAATTCGATTTGAAGCCGGGCGATAAAGTCGAGGCTGCGCTTCAGGACCAATCACTCGAATTCGTCATCATCGGCATATTGCCGTACTGGCCGAGCCAATATCCCGACCAGTCGCCGTTCCTGATCGCCAATCTCGATTACATTTACGATCAAGTGCCGCTCATTCCTTATGACGTTTGGCTCAAGATGGAGCCGGAGGCGAAGACGGCGCCGATCATCCCGGTGCTGCAGAGCAAGGGCGTCGAAATCGCCGAAATCGCCGATATGAGAAGCGAGCTCATTACGCAGAGCAAACATCCGGCACGGGGCGGCGTATTCGGCATCCTGAGCCTCGGTTTCCTCGTGACGGTGATCGTCTCTCTGTCCGGTTACGTGTTGTATTGGTTTTTCAATTTGTCCGGGCGGATCGTGCAGATCGGGATCTTGCGGGCCATGGGGCTTTCCCGAAAGCAATTGACCGGCATGCTGCTGCTCGAGCAAATATTTACCGCGGGACTCTCGATTGCGCTCGGTATCATGATCGGGAAAATCACCAGCTTGTTATTTTTGCCGTTCCTCCAGACCACCGACAATACGAGCCGGCAGGTTCCGCCGTTCCACGTGGTATTCTCGGCGATCGATACGATTCGTCTATACAGCGTAGTCGGCGTGATGATGGCGATCGGCGCCGGCCTGCTGGTCGGCCATATTCGCAGACTCCGCGTGCATCAGGCCGTGAAGCTGGGAGAGGAGCGATAAACCGTGATCGATTGCGAAGGACTCGTGAAAATTTACAAGACCGACGATCTCGAGGTGGTGGCGCTCCAAGGTCTGAATCTCTCCGTGAAAGCCGGCGAAATGATGGCCATCATCGGCAACAGCGGCAGCGGCAAGTCGACTCTTCTGAATATATTAGGCGGACTCGACCGGCCTTCTGCGGGGCAAGTCACCGTCGGGCCGTGGAATCTGCTGAAGGCCAGCGATGAAGATCTGGTCAAGTACAAACGCGATACTGTCGGATTCATATGGCAAAACAACGCGCGAAACTTGCTGCCTTTTCTTACGGCGCTCGAAAACGTAGAAATGCCGATGATGTTCTCCGGCAAGCTGGACCGCCATTACGCCAAGCAGCTGCTCGAGTGGGTCGGCTTGAAAGATCGGATGCACAACAAGCTCCAGCAGTTGTCCGGCGGCGAACAGCAGCGGGTCGCCATCGCGATCTCGCTCGCCAACAAACCGCAGCTGCTGCTGGCCGACGAACCGACCGGTTCGGTCGATACCCGTACGTCGGATATGATCATGGACATTTTTCGAAAGTTTAATCGGGAATTGGGATTGACCATCGTCATCGTCACCCATGATTTGTCGCTCGCCGGCAAAGTCGACCGGGTCGTCGCGATCCGGGACGGATTGACCAGCACGGAATTCATCAAGCGCAATCCGAATCTGGACCTGTCCAAGCCGTTTGTGCAAGGGGAGTCATTGGAGGAGGTGCATGAAGCGTTCGTGGTCGTCGACCGGGTCGGCCGCTTGCAGGTTCCCAAAGAATATTTGCAGGCGCTGTCCATCGCCGACAAGGCAAGCATGGAGATTGATGGAGACAAAATTATTATTCGCGCACCGAAATTATTGGAGGGGGAAAAAACCGAATGAACAAACCCAAGAATGGGATCCACCGTTGGATGCTGATTGGCCTTGCCTTATCCCTGCTGTTCCCGCTGCTGGCAGCATGCAGTACCAAAAAAGATCTCAACGATCCGGCCAACCGCCGCACGTTGAAAATTGGCACCCTGTACGGCAGCAAACAAGATGAAACGTGGTTCCGGCAGCAATTTACCGACATGTTCGAACTGACGCATGAAGGGATCGATATCGAAGTTGTGCCTGCAATTGATTGGAGTGAGCAGCAATTCGAACCGCAGGACAAGAACGGCCGCCAGAAGCAGCCCGATCCGCTGGAGAAAGCAAAAGCGATCATGACCGGGTCCAATCCGGTGGACGTGATGATTTTCGACATGAACATGCTGTCTACGTTCGCGAACGAGAATCTGCTGAAGCCGCTCGACCCGATGCTGAAGGAAGACAAAATCGATACGGCGGAATTCGTTCCCTCCGTCATCGACGCGATCCGGGATGCGGGAAACAACAACATTTACGCGCTCACGCCGACCTTCATGCCGACCGCGCTCTATTACAATAAGAAGATTTTTCAAGATACTGGGGTTACGCTTCCCGCGGACGGGATGACTTGGGACGATGTTTTCAACAAGGCGAAGCAGTTGACCAAAGGCAGCGGCAAAGACGCCATTTTCGGGTTTTCTTTTAACCAATGGGGAGGTTCGGGCGAAAATTTCTGGGATATTCAAAACTATGTCGCCCCGCTGGAACTGAAAATTTTCGATGATAAAGCCGAAAAAATGCTCGTGAACAGTCCGCAATGGGAAAAAGCCTGGAGCACGATTTATGACTTGTATAAAGCGCATGTGTTCCCGCGGCAACAAGATATGAACGTGGATCAGCCGATGACCGACCGTGCTCAGTACAACCCGTTCCAAGGGCAGCTGTTCCTGAACGGCCGTGTTGCGATGACGCTTGGAGATTACGGCATGATTAATCAGATTCAGCAGTTCAACGACAACGCCGACAAGCTGAAGATGAAAAAGCTGGACTGGGATGTGGTGACGATGCCCGTGCACGCAACCGTTCCGGGCGTCGGCGGCAGCTACTCGTTCAACTCGCTGGCCGGAATCAATTCGAAAGCGCAAAATCAGGATGACGCTTGGGAATTCGTGAAATTTATGAACGGCAAAGAATGGGCGAAATTCAAGTCCCGCAGCACCTATGAAATGCCGTCCCGGACCGAATTCATCAAGGAGAGGGAAGGTATGCACTACAATGTGAAGGCCTTCACTCAGCTGAAACCGGCTCCGTGGATGGGCAGCTCTCTGAATGATCAGAAGCTGTACCGTGAAAGACCGAACTTGAACATGATGCAGCAGCTCGTGAATAACGCCTATATGTCCGTTTTCCAAGGCCAGAAGTCGGTGAAACAAGCGCTTCAGGATTTGGAGACGAAGGGCAACGACGTGCTGCAAAAAATCAAATTGAACCCGGACGGACCGCTGGAAGGCGTGTTCGACGACGTGTACGGTCCTGCCAAACCGATGGATAGCGTACAGGCAGAAGCTGTACCCGCAGGTTGAGTCCCCAACTGCGCAAGCGACGGAGAACATTCCGTCCTTGCGCGGTTTTTTGTTTGCCTGACGTTTCAAATCGTGCCGGAGGGCGTATTCTACAGATAAAGACTTTCCGGAGGGTAAGAAATGAGATGGGTCTATTGGCTGCGGCTGTACGACAGCAAGTTCCAAGCCGGCTGTCTCGTGCGGCGCATGGAGCATGACGGTTGGCTTTACGGGGTGGACTTGCCTCGGGAGATCGAAGTTTTCCGCTCTCGGCGCGGCCGGTACGGCGTGCGATATATTCCGTAATCGAGGTTTCCGCTCCTTGGCGATGCAGGCCGGCGTGTGGTAAGCTGTATATCGGCTCTACTGCGTTTGGAAGGAGGCGACTGCAGATGAATCGCTTGCCCATATCGGCGGAAACGGCTGTGAAGCTTGCCGCGTTCATGAAGGTGCCGTTGGAGCACTTGATGCATATGCCGCAGCATATTATGCTGCAGAAGCTGGCGGAGATGGCCAAAGCCGAATCCGAGAACCCGAAACCCGGTACAGCCGATGTTTCTAAGGAAAATCCTTGACAGCAGGCTCGTTCCTGGTGTATACTCATTTTTGTCGCTGTTGAAGCGCATATGATAATGACGCGGGGTGGAGCAGTCCGGTAGCTCGTCGGGCTCATAACCCGAAGGCCGCAGGTTCAAATCCTGCCCCCGCAACCAACCTTATCTCGGGACCGAGACGAGGGCCCTTAGCTCAGTTGGTCAGAGCTGTCGGCTCATAACCGATTGGTCGGGGGTTCGAGTCCCTCAGGGCCCACCAACCATGACCATTACGCGATACATAACCTAGGCAAGACCGGACACTGCCCTGAGCGGTGTTTTTCTCTTTTAGCATGCCTTTTTTTAGGGTTGCATAAACGTCGGAAGACGTGCTATATTAGGTTTTGTTCCATGCCGGGGTGGCGGAATTGGCAGACGCACAGGACTTAAAATCCTGGGGTGAGTGATCACCGTACGGGTTCGACCCCCGTCCTCGGCACCACATACATAAGCAACGACAATGGATGAATTGCCTTAAGCTCTCACAGGAATACGAATGTATATAGGAAATCCCTTTTTCGGAACTTGCTCCATCAAGCCGAAGAAGGGATTTTTTCGTTCGACATATTTCGAGATTATTCGACACATATTGACAAGCTCGTGCAATCGCGTTATGATAAAAACATCAACAATGTGTAAACGGTTACACATGAACGAAAAGGACCAGCCGGATGTGTGTTTCTTTCCGCATTCACAAGCTTGGTCCTTCCTAAATCCACCATGTGTAACCGGTTACACATTGGAATATCTGACCTTTTTTTCGGACATGGAGGTGCATATTGGCCACTATACGCGATGTTGCGAAGCTTGCGGGCGTTTCGATAGCGACCGTTTCCCGGTTGCTGAACAAGAGCGGTTACGTGAACGAAGAGACAAAGTTGAAGGTGGAGGCCGCGATTCGCAAGCTAAACTACGAGCCCAATACGATCGCGCGCGGTCTCGCCGGCAAGAAGACCGGTACGCTGGCGCTCGTGCTGCCGGACATTTCGAACCCCTTCTTTCCCGAACTGGCGAGAGCGGTCGAAGATGTGGCGCGCACGTACGGCTATACGGTTCTCCTCTGCAACTCCGACAATCAGCCGGATAAGGAGCGCGGGTACATGCAAGTGATGCGCCAAAGGTATGTGGACGGGATTCTGTTCGTCTCTCATACGCTGAACGCCCGCGATTTGGAATCGATGAGCGAAGCGAAAATCCCGATCGTCATGCTGGACCGCTCGCCCGCCAAAGTGATATGCCCGGTCGTCCGCTCCAAGAACGGCGAAGGCGCCCAGCTCGCCGTCCGCCACTTGCTGGAAGTCGGATGCCGGAAAATCGGCCACATCTACGGTCCGCAAGAAATGATTGTTGCGAAAGAGCGGGTCATGGGCTACGAGGAAGCGGTCAGATCGTTCCCATGGTACACGCCGACGATGATGGAGCCCGGTTATTTTACGATCGAAGGAGGAGCGGACGCGGTGGAGAAGCTGATGTCCAGACATCCGGACATCGACGGATTGTTTATCGGCAACGACTTGATGGCGCTGGGCGCGCTGAAAAAGCTGAAGATGCTCGGAGTTTCCGTTCCGGACCAAGTGGCGATATGCGGATTCGATGGTATCCAGATGGCGGCGCTTACGGAGCCGGAACTGACGACGATCGTCCAGCCCATTTACGACATCGGGATGATGGCGACTCGAATTTTGATTAAGAAAATTGAAGGGCTGATGGAAGAGCATCCTATATTTGAATTCGACGTCTCATTGGCAGCCAGAGGCACGACCCGTACGGGAAGGGGGTGAGGGGATCTGTCCGGACGCCGCCTGTCCTAGAGAAGCAAGAACGAGTGGGGGGGAAATACGCATGGGTTCAGATATTGTCGTCGTCGGAAGCTTGAACATGGATATGACCGTCAAGGTTGCCCGCAGGCCGAACCGGGGCGAGACGGTGTTCGGGAACAATTTTTTCATGAGTCCGGGCGGGAAAGGAGCCAATCAGGCTTACGCCGCCAGGAGGCTTGGCGCCTCCGTGTCGATGATCGGCCGAGTTGGCGCGGATGTATTCGGAGAGCAGCTTCGGAGCAATCTTCAACGGATAGGAGTTGATATGTCATCCGTTGAGGCGCTGCCCGGGCAGTCGTCGGGGATCGCCCTCATTTCCGTTGATCCGGAGGGGGACAACAGCATTATCGTCGCTCTCGGGGCTAACGAATCGATCACGACGGCGGACGTACGCCGATACGAAGCGCTGATACGTCAGGCCAAGCTGCTGATGGTGCAGTTGGAAATTCCGCTCGAGAGCGTTATGGAAGCGGTGGAGATCGCCCATCTTCACAAGGTGCCGGTACTGCTCGATCCCGCTCCCGCCCGGCCTTTGCCCGACGAACTGCTCAAAATGGTGGACTACATCGTCCCGAACGAGAGCGAGATCGCGGAGCTTACGGGCATTAAGGTGTTCGACGAACCGTCCGCTATTCGTGCGGCCGCTGTGTTGATGGGCAAAGGGGTAAAGAACGTGTTTTCCAAGCTCGGAGGCAAAGGCGTCGTCGTCGTCAAGCCGGATCAAACCTTCCATGTGGAGGGATACTCCGTCGAAGCCGTCGACACGACGGCGGCCGGCGATTCATTCGCAGGAGCGGTAGGTGCGGCGCTTGTCGCGGGGAAGGACGTCATCGAAGCGGCCCGGTTTGCCAACGCGGTGGGCGCGATTGCAGTTACCCGGGCGGGCGCGCAAGCTTCGATGCCCGAATTGGCGGAAGTCGAATCGTTCATGAAGCAACCGAAATAAAACCAGTTACGACCACATCTGAGAGGGGAAGTTCAAATGTACAAAGCAAAAGGTTGGGTCCTCAGTGTACTGCTTCTTTCCATCGTCCTGGTCCTTTCCGCGTGCGGAAAGGCCAATAATAATACTTCACCCGCCCCGGGAGGTTCCGCAAACGCGCCCGCCGGGAAAAAAATCAACGCGGTATTCTACGTGAACGGCACGCTCGGCGACAAAGGGTTCTTCGATTCCGCGCAGCGGGGCATGGTAAAGGCAGGGAAAGAGCTCGGCATCAACGTCAAATCCGTCGAAGGCGGCACGAACCAGGCCGACTGGGCGGCCGGACTGGAGTCGCTCGTCTCGAGCAAAAAATACGACGTTGTCGTAGTAGGCACGAGCCAAATGATCGATATCGTCAAAGATATCGCGGCCCGTTACCCGGACGAGAAGTTTATTTTCTTCGATGACGTCATCGAGGGCATGCCGAACGTTTACTCTATGCTGTACTCCCAAAGCGAAGGCTCCTTCCTGGCCGGGGCGTTCGCGGCGCTCGTCACGGAAAACACGGAACTGAAGGCGGCCAATCCGGACAAAGTGATCGGATTCGTCGGCGGCATGGACATTCCGATCATCAATGATTTCAAAGCGGGCTACGAGCAAGGGGCGCATTATATCGACCCCGGCGTCAAGGTCGTCGCCTCTTATATCGGCGATTTCGCCAATGCGCCGAAGGGCAAGGAACTGGCGCTCTCTCAATTCAATACGCAAAAGGCAGACATCGTCTACCAAGTAGCGGGCGGCGCCGGTCTGGGTGCGCTCGAAGCGAGCAAGAATGTCGGCAAATACTCGATCGGCGTCGATGGCAACCAGAACCCTCTGTACCCGGGCAACGTGCTGACTTCGATGGCGAAGAATATTGACGCATCCGTCGTCCGCGCGCTCGGCCTGTATCAGCAAGGCACATTGGCATTCGGCACGAATGAAGTGCTCGGACTGAAGGAAGGCGGCATCGGGCTTTCTAAGGACGATTTGTATGCCAAATATGTGCCGAAATCGATTCAGGACAAAATGACCGACATTGAGAACAAATTGGCAAGCGGCGAAATCCAAGTCAAATCGATTTTGAAATAACGAAGAATGGGGGTGAATCGATTTTCACCCCTCTCAATCTCCAGAATCGGGGTGGCAAGATGACCATTTTGCTGGAAATGAAGGACATTCATAAGGTGTATCCGAATGGGACTGCCGCCAACCGAGGGGTTGATCTCACCGTATACGAGGGAGAAATTCATGCGCTGGTCGGTGAGAACGGGGCCGGCAAGTCGACGTTGATGAAAATATTATTTGGCCTGGAAGCGCCGACAAGCGGAACGATCGAATATAAAGGCAAGCCGGTCTCGTTCAAGGGGCCGAAGGACGCGATCGAACAAGGGATGGGGATGGTGCACCAGCACTTCATGCTGGCGCCGTCGCTCTCCGTCTCGGAGAACATCGTTCTAGGCGAAGAACCAAAGAAAGGCCCGCTGTCCATGTTCCGGGACCGCGCCACAGAACGGCGGGGAATCGTCAAGCTCATCGAAACGTACGGATTGAAGGTCGATCCGGATGCGCGGGTGGAGACGATCCCGGTCGGGCAGAAACAGCGCGTCGAAATTTTGAAAGTGCTGTACCGCGGCGCCCGGCTCATCATTCTGGACGAGCCAACGGCCGTGCTGACGCCGCAGGAGACGGACGAGCTGTTCGCTTCCATCAAGGCGCTGGTCGGGCAGGGCTATACAATCATTTTCATTACGCATAAATTACGCGAAGTGATGGAAATCTCGAATCGGGTAACCGTCATTAAGGCGGGGAAGACGATCGCCACCTTGAACACGAAGGAGACGAATCCGGAACAAATCTCGAGGCTGATGGTCGGCCGCGAAGTGCTGTTCCGGGTGGAGAAGCAGCCCGCCGAGCCGAAGGAACCCGTGTTGTCGATCCGGGATCTCCATTCCGTCGACGACAAAGGCGCCCCTGCGCTTCGCGGAATATCTCTCGACATTCGGGCCGGAGAAGTCGTTGGAATCGCGGGTGTGGAAGGTAACGGTCAGACGGAGTTGGTCGAGGCGATCACGGGATTGCGCAGGGCAACATCCGGTTCGATCCGCTACCTTGACAAGGAATTGGTCGGCAAGAGCGTAGCCAATATCCGGGCGATGAAGATCGGCCATGTGCCGGAAGACCGGCAGACGACCGGGGCCAGCTTGACGTCCACGATTGCGGAAAATTTGATTCTCGACCATTATCGGAATCCGGAATTCAAGCGGGGACCATTTCTTAATAAAAAGAAAATTAAGCAATTCGCCAAAGTGATGATGGAGATTTTCGACGTGCGGGCGCAGAACGAAGAGGTGCTGGCCGGCTCACTGTCGGGCGGGAATTTGCAGAAGGTCGTCATCGCCCGCGAGCTCTCGAAAAATCCGAAGCTGCTGATCGCATCGCAGCCGACGCGGGGCGTCGATATCGGCGCGATCGAGTTCATTCACCGTGAAATCATCAAGAGGCGGGACGGCGGCGCGGCCGTGCTGCTCGTGTCGGCCGAGCTGTCTGAAGTGATGGCGCTGAGCGACCGGATCGCCGTTATTTATGAAGGCGAGATTGTCGCCGTGCTGGACAATACGCCCGAACTGACCGAGGAAAACATCGGGTATTATATGCTCGGATTGGGCAAAAAACATCGGGAAAAGGAGGGGGCGGCGCAATGAAAACGGAAAAAGCGATCTATTTGGAATTGGCCGGCATCGCGTTCGCGATCGTCATCGCCCTATTGTGCGGCTTCGCCGTCATCCTGGCGACAAGCGCGGAACCATTCACCGCCTTGTCCTCCTTGATCGTCGACCCGGTATCGAATCTGTTCAATATCGGCACCATCCTGAATAAGGCGGTTCCGCTCATCTTTACCGGCTTGTCGCTCGCCGTCGTTTTCCAGTCCGGCGTGTTCAGCATGGGCGCGGAAGGACAACTGTACGCCGGGGGGTTCCTGGGTGCACTCGTCGCCGTAAATATTCACGGGCTTCCGGCATGGATTCATTTTCCGCTCATTCTCGTCTGTGCGATGGCCGGAGGCGCGCTTTTCGCAGGCATTGCCGGATGGCTCAAGGCGTACTGGAACGCCAACGAAGTCGTGACGACGCTGATGCTCAACTTCGTTGCGATTCTGGCGACATCCTATTTCGTGAACAACGTGTTCAAAGATCCGGCAAGCGGCGGTTATGCGCGGATGCCGTATATCAGCCCCGATCTGCTGCTCAAGAAGCCGATTCCCGGCTTTCCGGCGCACACCGGGTTCGTGCTGGCGCTGCTCGCCGTCGTCGTTGTCTACTTGCTGCTGTATAAGACGAAGGTCGGCTACGAGCTGCGGCTCGTCGGCAAGAACAGCCGGTTCGCGGATTACGGCGGGATCCACACAAACCGGGTCATCATCTCGAGCATCATGATCGGCGGCGCGCTGGCCGGGCTGGCCGGCATCGTGGAAATATTGGGCGTCCACGGCACGTACAAGGACAACTTCTCGGCCGGACTCGGCTTTGATGGGATCATCATCGCGCTGCTCGCCCGCAACCATCCTGTCGGCGTTCTGATCGCGGCGCTGTTCTACGCTTATATCCAGGTCGGCGCGCAGACGATGCAGGTCGGAAGCGACATGCCGCGCGAAGTGGCCGTCATCATTCAGGTCATGCTCGTCCTGCTCGTCTCGTCGCAAGCGATATTCGCCTTTTTGAAGCAAAAATACGCCACCCGGCAAAAGGCGGTGAAATAAATGTGGCAAGCACTGTGGACCCAAATCGCGGACTTGACGTTAATCGTCGTGCTGCTGCGCCTCATGACGCCGATTCTGCTGTCCGCCCTGGGCGGGTTGATTTCCGATATCGCCGGCGTCATCAATATCGGGCTGGAGGGCCTGATGCTCCTCTCGGCGTTCACCTCGATCGCGGTCGGAGCGGCGACGGACAGCTGGGTGATCGGCACGATCGCCGGCGTTGCGGCTTCCGTCGCGATGTGCTACGTGATGGGTTTTTTCTCGATCAAGCTGAAGGTCGATATCATTATCGCAGGCTTCGCTGTCAACATTTTCGGATCCGGCTTTACGGTGTTCCTGATGAGCAAGATTTACGGCTTGACCGGCAACTACTCGCCTGAAAACTTGAACCCGATCCCGAACGTCGTCATTCCGGGCATTCAGGACATCCCGGTACTCGGCAAGCTGCTTAGCGGGCACAATCTGATGGTCTGGATTTCGCTGATTGCCGTCGTCTTCTGCTTCGTGCTGCTTTACCGTACGCCATACGGAGTACACTTGCGCTCCGTAGGGGAAGCACCAGCCGCGGCGAAATCGCTCGGGATTCCGGTAGGACGGGTCCAGTATTCGGCGCTCGCGTGGAGCGGGGTGTTCTCCGGCTTGGCCGGCGCGTACATGTCGATGGGCATGACCAGCATGTTCGTGAAGGACATGACGGCGGGCACCGGCTTCCTGGCCCTTGCCGTCGTGCTGCTCGGCAATCGGAACCCGGTCGGCATTTTCTTCGGTTCGCTCATCTTCGGACTCGCCAGCGCCGTGACGACGATCGTGCAGACGACGCCGGGCAGCCAGGTGCCGAGCCAGTTCATCCAGATGATCCCGTATGTCGTCACGATTGTCGCGCTCGTCATTTTCGCCGTCCGCAAAAAAAGAAAGCTGCTTACGCAAGCGTCCTAAAGGGAGGAACCGAACTATGAACACGAACAACAAACGGAAAATCATCATCGACTGCGACCCGGGTCACGACGACGCGATCGCCATTCTGCTCGCCGCCGCTAACCCGCGGATCGAACTGGTCGGCATCACCACCGTTGCAGGCAACGCCGAAGTGGAGAAGACGACGGTCAATGCACTCAAAGTATGCGAGATTGCCGGCATCCCTCACGTTCCCGTTTCCAAAGGCGCCGGCCAGCCGCTCGTACGCGTCCGGGAGACCGCTCCCGACATTCACGGCGAGTCCGGCATGGACGGTCCGCTTCTGCCTGAGCCAACGAAGAGCGCGACCTCTGAGCATGCCGTCGATTATCTGATTCGTACGCTGATGGCGTCGGAAGGCGATATTACGCTCGTTCCGGTCGGCCCGCTGACGAACATCGCCATGGCGATGCGCAAGGAACCGGCGATACTCGGCAAAATCCAGGAAATCGTCATCATGGGCGGCGGCACGTTCGGCAACAAGACGCCGGCGGCAGAGTTCAACATTTACGTGGACGCCGAAGCCGCCAAGGTCGTGATGGAGAGCGGCGTGCCGATCACGCTGATGGGTCTCGACCTGACGCATCAGGCGGTCGCGACTGACGAGGTGAAGGAGCGCATCATGGCGGTCGGCAACCGCCAGGCCCGTTTTATCGCGGAGCTGCTCGACTTCTTCAGCGGAACGTACCGGGAAGTATTCGGCTTCGAAGGCGCGCCGATTCACGACGCTTGCTGCGTGGCCTATTGCATCGATCCGACCGCGTTCGAGTGCAAGAAGCTGCGCGTCGACGTGGAGACGAAAGGCGAATTCAGCTACGGAATGACCGTCATCGATTTGCTCGGCGTAACCGGCCGGGAGCCGAACGTTAACGTTGCGCTCAAGCTCGACCGGGACAAGTTCTGGTCCATGCTCGTCGACACGATCCAAAACTACAACTGAGAAGGTGACAACATGTCCGCAACCCGAATCATTCTCGACGTCGATACGGGCATCGACGACGCGCTCGCTTTGCTGTACGCGGTGAAATCCGATGACATCCAGCTGGAAGGCGTAACGACCGTGTTCGGCAACGTGAGCGTGGAACAAGCAACCGTCAATACGCTGCAGGTGCTGGAGCTCGCGGGCGCACCGGCAAGCGTTCCGGTTGTCAAAGGCGCGGATCGTCCGCTGGTGCGCAAATGGGAGGGGCCGGTCGTTCATATTCACGGCGACAATGGACTAGGCGGCTTCCGGCTGCCGCCTCCGTCCCGGCAGGCGGCCGAAGGGCGTGCCGCCGAATACCTTGTGCGCAAAATCAACGAGCTTGGCCGGGACTTGACGCTTGTATTCGTCGGCCGGCTGACGAATCTGGCGCATGCACTCGCCATCGACCCGTCCATTGCCGGGAAAGTGAACCGTCTCGTCTTGATGGGCGGTGCGCTGCGGGCGCCGGGGAATGTAACGCCGACCGCGGAAGCGAACATCTGGGGCGATCCCGAAGCCGCTCACCGCGTATTCGAGTCGGGCATGCCGATTACGATGGTCGGCCTCGACGTCACGATGCAGACGGTCATGAAGGAGGAGCACGTGGCGCTCGTGAAACGAAAAGCTGGTACGGCGGGCGAACGAACGGCCGAATTCATTGAGCAAATATTGGCTTATTATTTCTCCGCATACGAGAAGCAGAACGGATTTTACGGCTCTCCGCTTCACGACCTACTGGCGGTCGCGGTCGCCGGCGATCCGACGCTTGTCGGGACGGAAGAGCTCGCGGTCAAAATCGAGACGAAGGGCGAGCTTAGCTCTGGAGCTACGATCGGAGACTTGCGCGGAAAGCCGGATTACGCAGTCAACGCGTCCGTCTGCGTATCGGTCGATTCGGAACGGTTTCTCAGCCGGTTCATCGACGTCCTCGCGTCCGGAGCACCGTCGGCGCAATGAGGTCGGTAATCGTCATCTTGCTTGGAGCCGTCAGCTACGGAGTGTTGTCGACCTTCGTGAAGCTGGCGTACCGCATGGGCTTTACCCCGAATGAAGTCGCCGGCAGCCAAGCGGCGTTCGGACTCGTATTGCTGCTGCTTCTGCTCGCGTTGATCGGACGGAAATCCGCGGTGCCGATGTTCAAAGGGGTAACCGCCAAAACATGGGTGGCCTTGCTGCCCATCGGGATATCTGTCGGCGCGACAAGCATTCTATACTACAATTCGCTTCGCTATGTGCCCGCGTCGATCGCGATCGTCCTGCTGTTTCAGTTCACCTGGATGGGCGTGCTGGCGGAAGCCGCGCTCCGGCGCCGGATGCCGGAGAAAGAGAAGCTGATCGCCTTGGCGTTCGTGCTTGCCGGAACGGTCCTTGCCGGAGGCATCGCGGGCGGCACCCTTCATCAATTGAAGCCGCTGGGTGTCGTGTTCGGGCTGTTATCGGCCTTATTCTATACAATCTTTATTACGTGGAGCAGCAAAGCCGCCGTGCAGGTCGCCCCCGTAACCCGAAGCGCGATCAATGCCGCCATATCCGCCGCAGTGGTCGCTGTCGTCTACCCCCCGGCCTTTCTCGTCAATGGGGCTTTGGCCGACGGGTTGTGGTATTGGGGGCTGCTGCTCGGATTGTTCGGCATCGTCATCCCGCAAATTTGTTTTGCGGTCGGGACGCCCAATACCGGGGGAGGCCTCGCCTCGATCCTGAGCGCGGCCGAACTGCCGGTGGCGGTCATGATGCCGGCATTGGTCCTGCAAGAGCATGTATCCGCTCTGCAATGGACGGGCGTTGTCGTGATTTTGCTCGGCGTTGCGATGCCGGAACTGATGAAAAGGAGGAATAAGGTTGAAGCCCATCATCTTGGATGTTGATACGGGAATTGACGATTCACTTGCCATCGCTTACGCGATTCATTCGCCGGAGCTTGAGGTGCTCGGCATTACGACTTGCTTCGGCAACGTCACGGTGGAAGAGGCGACGAGAAACACGCTCATCGTGCTTGAGCATCTGGATAGCGAGGTGCCGGTCATCCCGGGCGCGGGCAAGCCGCTGTTCCGGTTTCCGCTGAAAGGCAATACGGTCCATATCCATGGCCATGACGGTATCGGGAATACGCTGTCCGGCGAACCGGCCCGAAGCGCGCTGAACGGACATGCCGCCGGCTTCATCGTGGAGCAGGCAAGGCAACGGCCGAAGGAGCTGACGATCGTCACGGTCGGCACGCTGACAAACCTGGCGCTTGCCATTATGAGCGCGCCCGAGCTTGTCGAGCTCGTCGACCGGGTTGTCATCATGGGCGGCGCGGTAACCGTGCCCGGCAACGTCACGCCGACCGCCGAAGCGAACATCTATGCCGATCCGGAAGCAGCGGAATTCGTGTTCCGCTCGGGCATTCCGATTACGCTGGTCGGGTTGGACGTGACGATGCAGACGCTGCTGCCGCGCCGCGAGCTGCAAGGCTGGCGGGAGAAAGGCGGCCAGCTGGGCGGATTTTTAGCCGATATGACGGATTTCTACATCGACGCGTACGAAAGGTTCAATCCGGGCATCGGCGGCTGCGCGCTGCACGATCCGCTGGCGGTAGGCGTGGCGATCGATCCGAGCTTCATTCGGACCGTTCCGATGCACGTGCAGGTGGATGTAGAAGGCGTTCATTCGCTTGGCCGCACCGTCGGCGACCGGAGAAGCAAGCCCGCGTCCGGGCCTAACATGGACGTAGGTCTCGAAGTGGACGCAGTCCGGTTTCTGGACCATTTCCTGAGCCGAGTCGTGTAATCTCATATTGGCTATTGCCTGGAGAAGGCCGGGACGTTACCGGCCTTCTCCAGGCTTTTTTTGAAAGTAAAGTCCCCCAACCCGTCCCCCAACCCGTCCCCCAACCCGTCCCCCAACCCGTCCCCCAACCCGTCCCCCAACCCGTCCCCCAACCCGTCCCCCAACCCGTCCCCCAACCCGTCCCCTACCGCTAAGCACCAAAGTACAGTTCCCCCTATTCTTGTCATAAGTCCTGCCGTTCCGCTCGATAACGTCTAAGTGCGCAGAGGAAACGCGAGAGGAGGTGGACTGTAGTTTCATTTTGCCAAGCTAAAAATAAGATATAGGTCTACGACGATGCTGTAATTGTATTTTGCGAAATTACAGGGCCATTTCGGGCACACGCCCCTCAAAGCAGCTCTCCAATTTGGCAAAATAGAACTACAAATCGGTTCAAGGCGAATTCTTCGCTGTAAATTGGCGAAATACAATTGCAGAACGGTACGCGAACAAAATAGCTCACGCATGCCCGGCAGGGAATTTTGTTTTTCCAATTGGTTAATCATCGTTTAAACTAATTACATATAACAAGCCAGTAAGGAGGGGACCTCGTGCAGCTTGAAACCGAAAGGCTGTTGATTCGGGAAGTGAAGGCCCAAGATTTCGAAGCGATACATGCGTACGCGTCGGATCCGAATGTTGTCCGGTATATGATATGGGGACCGAACAGTGAGCAAGACACCCAAGATCACATTCAGCGCTGTCTGAACATGCAATTGCAAATTCCGCGAGCAGGTTACGAGTGGGCTGTAGTATTGAAACAAACGGGCCGATTGATCGGCGGCTGCGGGCTGCATGTGGAACAACCGTTGCAGGCGGAATTGGGTTATTGTTTTCACGCAGACTACTGGGGACAAGGCTACGCTTTCGAGGCTGCAACCGCTTTGCTGAAATTCGGCTTCGGCGAGCTGGGTTTACATCGCATGTATGCCACCTGCCGTCCTGCCAATATCGGTTCCGAGAAAGTGATGCAAAAAGCCGGCATGAAATATGAGGGACATCTCCGGGAGCATATGTGGCATAAAGGACAGTGGCATGACTCGTATTTGTACTCCATTTTGAAGCATGAATTTAAGGGGATGACAGGATGATACCGGCCGTTCTGCCCAACGACTGGCAGCAAGTGATGCAGGAGGAAATGCAGCAGCCCTATTATCAGGAGCTCATGGATCGGCTGGCAGAGGAGTACCGGACGCATACCGTTTATCCGGACAGAAGCCACATTTTTCAGGCGCTGAAATGGACGCCGTTTGAGCAGGTGAAGGCGGTCATTCTCGGACAAGACCCTTATCATGGAGCGGGTCAGGCCCACGGGTTGAGCTTTTCCGTGCAACCCGGAGTCCGAAAACCGCCGTCTCTGCAAAACATTTTCAAAGAATTACACAACGACCTGGGGTGCAAAATTCCGAATCATGGCTGCCTGGAGCACTGGGCGAAGCAAGGGGTGCTACTGCTCAACGCGGTGCTGACCGTGCGGGAAGGGAAGCCGAACTCTCACCGCAAGCTGGGGTGGGAGAATTTCACGAACCGCATCATCGCCGCACTCGGTCAGCGGGAACGGCCGACGGTGTTTCTGTTATGGGGGAGACATGCCCAGGAGAAGGCGGCGCTCATCCAACCGGACCGTCATCTCCTCATTGAGTCGGCACATCCAAGCCCGTTATCCGCGCATAACGGCTTTTTCGGCAGCCGTCCGTTCTCCCAGGCGAACGAATTTCTTGAATCTACAGGACAGACCGGGATCGACTGGCAAATTCCCGATTTGCCCTAAATAGGAGGACCGGTGTATGAGCGGCACCCGCTGGTTAACGCCGGCTACAGGTTATTTATCGGGTTACACGCATACGCTGAACCCTTACACCGGCTGCTCGTTTGGCTGTTCCTATTGCTACGTTCGCAGACTGCCGGTCGCTCTTTTCCGAGGAGAGCCTTGGGGCACGTGGGCGGAGCCTAAAAAAGGCGATCCGAAGCGGCTGCAGACAGAACTACGCAAAGCGAAAGCCAAAGGGTCCGTCACCGTGTTTTTCTCATCGGCGACGGACCCGTATCAACCGCTCGAGGCGAGCGTGAAGCTCAGCCGTACCTTGCTGGAAGCGATGGCGGACGAGCCGCCGGATTTTGTGCTGCTGCAAACCAGAAGTCCGCTGGTCGCCAGAGACATCGACGTCTTGCAGCGGCTGGGGCGACATGTTCGCGTCAGCATGACGGTGGAGAGCGACCGTGAGGACGTCCGCCGCCGGTTAACCCCTTCGGCTCCGCCTTTCGCGGCTCGTTTGAAGGCTCTAGCGCAATTGCGCGAAGCGGGAATCGCTACACAAATTGCGGTATCCCCGCTGCTGCCGCACTCACCGGGCTTCGCCAAGCTGCTTGCCGGCACTGCTCCCCGAGTGATCGTGGACGACTATTTCCGCGGCGACGGCAGCGAAGGGAGGCGCAGCCGTTCGCTCCGCATGCCGGAAGCATACGAGCAGGCTGGCTGGAGCGATTGGTACACGCCCGAAGCGGCGGACGCCTTGCTGCGGCAATTGCAAAGCCTGTTGCCGGAAGGGGCAACAGGCTTTAGCGTCGAAGGCTTTGCGCCTCCGCCATGATTCCACTTATTTACCGGAAGGAGATCCGTCTGTCGTGCCTGTCCCGCCCGACGTTCCATCCGGATTGCGAATCGGGTGCTTCGTCAAAGCTGTCTCAGCCGGCTCTTGTTCGCCGAGCACGGGCTTATATTTGGAGGAGACGTAGGCCGAAGCTTTCACCTCGGTGATGACCTGCGGATAGAAGGCCGCCGGGTCCGGCAAAATCAGGCGGTAATTCACGATCGCTTGATCGCCGATGAAACGGATGCTCGAGATGTCGATGCCATAGCCCGGATGTGGCGCCATAGCGGAGACCGTCACCTTCAGAAGGTCGTCGCTCACTTTTTCCGTAGTTAATTTGATATCGCTCAAAACCGTTGTCTCCGGATTCACAGGCGGAATCGGCTGCGTGTTCGCGACGAACTGGATGGCTCGGTGAACCATGCCGGCCGCTTCGCTGCGTGAGATCGCAGCTTTAGGACGGAAATTCTCTTTCGCGTCCAGCTTGGCGATTTTGGATATCAGCAGTCTCTGAACGGCTTCCATATAAGCAGGATTCACCGATTTTTCGTCATTGAAAGTCATGTACATCTGGATCCAAGCGTATTCTCCTTTTGTCAAAATCGCCTTGTACAGCCAGTAGGTGAACTGCTCACGCGTGGCATTGGCTTTCGGATCCATATTTTTCGGCAGATCCAAGCCGTTAAGATGGGCAATGACGAATGCTTGGGCATACCAGGCTTTGTTCGGCACCTGGGTGAAGTAATCGCTGGCTTCCGGCGCCTTGATGAACCTCAAGTTGTCGATATTCAGGTCCAGCCCTTTCACGATGAGCGTTACCGCACTCGCCACGTTCATCGCTTTTCCCGGCGCGAATTTCCCTTTACCGTCCCCCGAAATCACCCCCATCTTCTCCAACTGCTCGATCGAAGCCTTTTCCGGATCTTTGCCCACATCGCTGAACGCATACGCCGATCCGGCCAGCGACAGGCACAGAGACGCGATGAGAAGCAGCAGCATGAGCGGTTTGCTTTTCAGCCATTTCATCGTAAATATCCTCCTCATCTTAAGTATTTGCGGAAGTTTTACCGCTGTCGTCCTCTGTGACGCACGAGATCTGGAAAAGGTTGCACCAAGTCAGCCGGAATGTTTCGGCATGTTGATTTTGACGCACGTTCCGACGCCAGCCTCTGATTCAACTGCTATTGTTCCATGATGCTGTTCGACGATTTCCTTGCAAATCGCAAGGCCGATCCCTGTCCCGGTTGTTTTCGTTGTAAAAAAAGGATCGAAGACACGGTCGATAATGTCCTTCGTCATCCCTTGGCCATTGTCGCGGAAACAGAGAATGATATGCCGGGAAGAAGGATCGAGCTCGATTGCAATTTCAATATGGCCCCCCTTGGATACCGCATCCATGCCGTTATTCACAATGTTCAGGCACACTTGTTCTAACTGGGACGCAATCCCCAGCACCGCCAGGTTTTCGTTCGGAATCCGAACGGTAAGCGTAATATCGCGGTCGGCCGCCATCTGTCTAGTAATCACGGTAACCCGCTCCACCACCTCTTTCAGGTTCACCGCGGTTTCTTTGTTCATCGGGGTTTCATTTTTTCGGGCGAGAAGAAGAAAGCTGGATACAATGCCGTTGATCGAATCGACTTCGTCGATACAATAATTGAGATACTGTGCCATTTCGTCGATATTGGCACCAGGCTGCTGCAATTTGTTTTTGAGCAGCTGGGCAAATCCTTTGATGGAGGCAAGAGGATTCCGAATTTCATGCGCCATACCTGCCGCCATATGTCCCATGACCGACACTTTTTGGGCATGCAGATAATCGATTTTTTGATCCATAGCGACAAAATAACTGCGGGAAAATGCGGTAAATCGGGACCAGCAGCACATGACCACTCGCTCGTACAACATGAGACGAACCGTGGATTCGTCCACGGTTTCTTCGATCACGGCGAACAGCCGATGTTGAATGGTCGTGTGCAGATTTTGGCTTAATTCCAGCATAAGTGCGACGTTCCGTCCGAGCATTTGAACCGAGATGACTCCTTCTTGGAAGCCTTCATTCGCTATGGTTTCCAGATACCGGCGATACTCGGAAAGGTCTAGAAATAAAGCGTCCACGATACCCGCGATCATATTTTCGAAGTGGGGTTCAAGAATCAATCGGTTCGCAGCGACGAACAATTCATTTTCTTGGCTCTGTTCGGAAACGGAACGAAAATGAGTTTCCAGAATCGTGGGGATGGCATCCATAAGTTGATTGCGAAGCAGGTAACGGTCATCTGCAGACATATGCTTGTCCCAGCCTTTGCGTAGAGAATAAGAGTGGATTCGAGATCGACGGCCAAATCCCTTCTCCCTTAATCGCGGGAATTTCAAAGTTTAGGCCTTCGCTTCAATCGAGCCATCTATTGGCCGCATATAGTGGGAGTGAACTTTACCATGCAGGGCAAAGGTATGCCATCGTGGTGATTCGTGGAATTATGTTTTCGTAAAGTGCATCCCATGCAAGGGAGGTCAGGGCCTTGGAGCTCTTAAGCAGCATGATCGGAAACCCGGTTGAACTGCATATATCAGGCAATATCGAATGGGTCGGCATCCTCATTGATTACGGTCTCGACGTGGTGGTCATCTATGACGGAAGCCAATACGTTTATATTCCTTACGTCCATATTCTAAAGATGAAGTTGAACAGTACCGCGGAAATTTCGATGAATGAAACGGCGCAGAGGCAATTGAACAAAGAAAGTGAGCTGTCTTACCGGAAAATATTAATGAAAGCCCGAGGCATGTTCGTTCAAATCGTGACCGGCCATCAATCCGTCTACGGTTACGTAACGAATGTCATGAGCAACTATTTTGTGCTTCATTCTCCAGTTCACCGTACTTTATTTGTTCCGATGCTTCATATGAAATGGCTCATCCCTTATCCGGAAAATCACGCCCCATATTCATTAACTCCTGACGTTCTGCCTGCACAGCCATCCTCATTAAAGCTGGCCAACAGTTTTGAAGAAACATTGAAGAAAATGAAGGGGCAAATCGTCGTTTTCGATCTCGGCCACGAGCCGGACAAAATCGGTTGTTTAAAGAATATCGATAACAACACGGCGGAATTGGTCACAGCGGATCAAAGCACGGTTCATTGGAATATCCAGCATCTGAAATTGGTAAGCTTCCTAAACTTGTCGCGGTGAAGAGCTCTTCGCTTCTGGACCTTGGAATCGGACACTTTCCTGAAAAGTGCCGTTCTCCAGGGTCTTTATTTGTTTGCATCATTTCTTTACATAAAACAAACACCTTGATAATACCCGTAATAGTAAACCGGTTTAATCTCGATTCAGCACGCATAACGAAACAAATGGTTGTTTTGGAGGGGGGGACCGCAAGCAAAAAACAGTTGAAGGGTGATCGCTTTGTCAAACCGCTTTAACACTTTATCGAAAGGTTTGCCTGCCCATGTCCACCATTGAGGATGTAGCGAAAGCGTCCGGCGTTTCGAAAGGAACCGTATCGAGCGTGTTCAGCAAGAAGCGCCCGATCAGCAAAGAAGTGTCGGAACGCGTGCTGGCCGCGGCGAAGGAGTTGAACTACAAGCCGAATTACTGGGCCCGCAGTCTGGCGAACAAATCAACTAAGATTCTCGGCCTGAATATCCCAGGCGAGCAGTTCAAATTCAGCCAATTCCATCTTTCGCTGATGAATGGTGTGCTAGGGGTTTGCTACCGGCATGGATACCGTCTGCTCGTCAATTCGCTCCCGCCTTCTTACTTGAGCCAGGTTGAGCACTGGGTATCGGATCCTGTCGACGGAGAAATCATGCTCGATCCCGAAAACGAAGATCCGCGGATTATGGAACGGATTCATGGACAGGTGCCGATCGTGCTGGTCGGCAGACCGTCGTCGCAATACGAAAGCAAAGTTTCTTATGTAGATAACGACAATGTGGGCATGACAGAACAGATCACGCGTTACTTGCTGGAACTCGGACACCGCAATCTTTTATTTCTTAACGCGCCTAAGCACCGGACTGTGGCCGGAGATCGCGAGCTCGGATTTCGCAGCGCTTGCCGGGAAGCCGGCATTCCCGAAACGCATCAGCAGATCGTATTCAAACCGGATATTTATCGTCCGTCGAATGAATTCGGGTACGAAACGACGATGAAGGCGCTGCAAGAGATGCCGGAGATCACCGCCGTGATCGCAGATACCGACACGATGGCCCTGGGCGTGTACAAAGCGGCGGAACACCTGGGTATGACGATACCCGATCAACTTTCTGTATACGCTTTCAGCGACGATTCGACGTATTCTCCCGAGTTCACTCCTCCTCTCACAGGGGTTCGTCTGCATGCTGAACAGTTGGGGAGAGAAGCGGCGGTTATCCTGCTTGAGCAGCTGTCCAAAGAAACGAAAACCGTCAAACGAGCAATCGTACCGACGGAAATGGTCATCCGGAGTTCCTGTACGCAACGGAAAACTTTCATGAAATAGGGAGGCCTTCGCACATGAAAGTGAAATTTACGGCATTGTTGTCAGCGATTTTCGCCGTAACGATTCTTTTGTCCGCATGCAGCAACAGCAGCAAGAATAACAATTCCGACGCCTCGCCGTCCCCAGCGGCACCGTCACCAACCGGCACGGAGGCAGGGTCCTCTGCGGAACCCAGCGCACAACCCGAGAAGCTGCGCATCTTGGCTGCCAACGTAGGCGGCAAAACGCCGGAAGAAACTGCGCTGTTCCAACAAGAACTCAGCAAGCGCACCGGTTTCGAAGTAACGCTTGAGAAGCCCGCAAGCGACTACGACCAAAAGCAGCTCACGGCGCTCAGCTCGGGCGAAAAATACGATTTAATGGAAATCAGCGACCTCGCCAAATTCAGGAATTTCATCAGCCAAGGGGTCGTCACGGATTTGACGGATTTCGTCACCTCGTCATCGATGCTGTCCGACCCGGCCGTCATTCCTTCTGCAGAATGGGATTTGCTGAAGACCGAAGACGGCAAAATCTACGGTGTTTTCTCCAAATTCCAAGGTGCTACTATGCCGATCGTGCGGCAGGATTGGATGGATAAGCTGGGGTTGCAGCAGCCGAAGACGCTGGATGAACTGTATAAAGTACTGAAGGCGTTCAAAGAAAAGGATCCGGACGAAAATGGTAAGGCTGACACGTACGGCCTCAGCACGGCGGGTCTGTATGAAATCCAAGGCATCATGAGCGCAGCCGGATTGAAGGCCCGCTATGTCATGAAGGATGGGAAACGGACGATCCCCTACGCGACCGATGCGGCGATTCCGATGTATGAATGGTTTGCCAAACTGGTCAAGGAAGGCATCATGGACCCGAACTTCGTGACGAACGATACCGCCAAAATGCGCAATTTGTTCCTTACTGACCGCGTGGGAATGGTCACTTACTGGGACGCTTGGGTAGGTATGTTCAACAACTTGAAGAAGCAGGAAGATCCGAACACGAAGTTTGTGGCCAAGGGCATCGAGAGTATTCCCGGTCCGGACGGCACGATTCTGATGCGCCGCGGCGACCCGGATTTCTGGTTCATCCCGGCCAATGCCGAACATCCGGAAGCGGCAAAGAAGTTTCTAGAGTTCTGGCACAGCCAGGAAGGCATAATTCTGGGCAGCTTGGGTATCGAGGGCGAGGACTACACCGTAAGCAACGGAACCTATACGCTGACCGAAAACGGTAAAGCGCACAATTTGGACCACGGCGTTCCGTTCTGGTACAACACGAAAGTAGAGCCGCCATTCGGAAAGCTTCCAGGCGTGCAAGAAGCGCAGGATTTGGCGACGAAATACGCGACGTTGGAGCTCGCTTTACCGGGTTGGCCGGACGCCGAGAAAATTTTGCAAAATTACGCCTTGAAAGCCATGTCCGGCCAAATGCCGGCCAAAGATGCCGTTGCCGCTATGCAGAAAGAATTAAAAGCCGCCAATCTGATCGACTAATCCAAGCTGCCGGACGATATCAGCGGGCGGGGGACAGTTTTCCCCGCTCGTGTTTTCGTCTGCCGGACGACAGGGACGTGATGAAAACATGAATGCGATAAGGAAGCATGCGGTGCTCTACCTCATGATGGTGCCTGTCGTCGCCTACTTCATCCTGTTCGCATATTACCCGCTGGTTAAAGGGCTGCAAGTAAGCTTTCAGGATTACAGGCTGATGGGCAACCGTCCTTACATCGGTTTCCACAACTTTGAGACGGTGCTGCATGATCCGATGTTTTGGCGGTCATTCTGGAACACATTGTGGATCGGGGCAGGCATTATGATTTGCGGTTTTCTTGCTCCGCTGATTCTGGCCCTTTCTTTGAACGAGGTGCTGCAAAATTGGTATAAGAAAACAGCGCAAATGATTTTATACATTCCCCATTTGCTGTCCTGGGTCGTTGTCGGAGGGATTTGGATCTTTCTGCTCTCCCCCGACACCGGTCTCGTCAATTTGCTGCTCGTAAAGCTGACAGGACATTCACCCATTCATTTCTTGTCCCAAGAATCGTGGGCACGCAGCATTATGATCGGATCCGCCGTTTGGAAGGACATGGGATACAACTGCATTTTATTTCTGGCCGGCATTGTGGGGATCAATCCTTCGTTGTATGAGGCTGCACGAATGGACGGAGCTACCCGTTGGCAGCAAGTTCGATTTGTTACAGTACCTCAGCTGATGAACACAATGAAGGTCGTCATTCTGCTGAATACAATGGGTATTTTTCGCATCTTCGATCAGGTTTTTGTTATGCGGAACCCCGCGATTGCAAGAAAAGTCGATGTGTTGATGATGTACACCTACCAGAAGGGGATCATGGAAATTCGTATCGGCGTGGCGGCCGCCGCCAGCTTTTTCGTCGTCCTGTTCACGTTGCTGATTACGATGGCGGTAAGAAAATTGACTCGCTTCGATGAGGTGTGATGCCCGATGAGTAGAGAACGTTATGACCGTATGGGTTGGAAAAACAAGCTGTTCGACGCTGTCAATGCCGGATTTCTGCTCGTTTTGATGCTGACGATGATCATTCCGCTGCTCAACGTCGCCGCGCTGGCTTTCTCCTCCGGCATGGCGTCCATGCGGCCGGACATCATTCTTTTCCCGAAACAATTCAGCACTGAGGGCTTCCGGATCGTATGGAACAGCCTCGATTTATGGCTTCCGTTCCGGAACAGCGTCGTCGTCACTGTAACCGGAACGACGCTGCATGTGCTGCTCTCCAGCCTTGCGGGCTACGTGTTGATTCACCCCCATCTGCCGGGCAAAAAAATTATGGTCACATTTGTGCTTCTCACCATGATGATTCCTCAGGATGTCGTCATGATTCCTCTTTACGTCGTAAATAAAGAGCTGCATTTGATCAACACGTTGAACGCGCTTGTGCTGTCGGGACTCGTG
This sequence comes from Cohnella pontilimi, assembly GCF_005049045.1. GTDB lineage: Bacteria > Bacillota > Bacilli > Paenibacillales > Paenibacillaceae > Cohnella > Cohnella pontilimi. Next base: position 263,181 of record NZ_SUPK01000002.1, on the reverse strand, counting down.
TCGGGATTTTCCATCCTGCTCATGCGCAATTTTTTCTTGAGCGTTCCGTATGAAATGGCGGAATCCGCCCAAATCGACGGAGCGGGGGCATTCCGCATTTTCTCGACTATGTATATGCGGCTCGCGACGGCAGGACTGGCCACGGTGACGTTGTTCGAATTCGTAAGCCGCTGGAACAATTTCTCCTCAGCGCTTTTGTTCATTAACAATACCGCCAAATATACGCTCCAAATTGCGCTCAAAGCGATGATCATCGACACATCCAATACGTCCGGCACTTATTTGGTGACGACCAATGTTCGAATGGCCGGCATTCTCATCACGATCATTCCGCTGATCGCCATCTATCCGTTCGTGCAGCGGTTTTTCATGAGAGGCATCCTGCTCGGTGCCAACAAAGAATAGGAAAGGTGGCTGCGCAATGCAAATGACCTCAACGGAGATCCGGGAACAAAATCATCTGCTGATCATTCAGCAGATTCATATTTCGAAAGAAGAAGAGCGAACGTATCCGGAAGTGCCTTTCACGGTCAGCGGACCGGTAGAACGGATTGAGGTTCGATATACATACGAACGTTCCGGGGGAGGAACCGTTGTCGACATCGGGCTAAGATCGCCCGAACGCATCGTCGGCTGGAGCGGCGGCGCGCGGGATTCGTTCCTTGTCGGGTTGGAGAAGGCGACGCCGGGTTACTTGGCGGGACCGATCGCGGAAGGGGATTGGGCCGTTATGCTGGGCGCCTACCGTATTCCGGCTGCCGGATGTTCGATACGGCTGGAAATTCAGCTGGTCTACAAGCACTCACGCTGGATGAAAGGCGATTTGCATACACACAGCGTGCACAGCGACGGCACGTACGCCATATACGAGGCGATCTCCATTTGCAAGGAAAAAGGGTTTTCGTTTCTTGCCTTGACCGATCACAATACCGCCTCGCAAAATCGGACGACCTTTGCCGCCGAAGAGCAGCTGGTACTCATTCCCGGCGTGGAATTGACGAATTACAAAGGGCACGCCAACTTGCTCGGCCATCCCGATGCGCTCGACGATTTTCGCGTCTTGACGTCCGAACAAGCTGCGTCCGCGCTCAGGAAGGCGGCGGAACAAGGGGCTTTCGTCTCGCTGAACCACCCGTTCTGTACGGATTGTCCCTGGGAATTCGGCTTCGATGTTCCTTATGACGCGATCGAGGTTTGGAACGGGCCTTGGCGTCCGATTAACGCGGCGGCAGTCAAGTGGTGGCAGGAACAGTTGAGTACGGGTCTTCAAATCACGGCCATCGGCGGCAGTGATACCCATTCTCCTCATCCGTATGTAAAGCACGGACGACCAACGACGTATGTACTTGCGGAGAGCGAGACAACCGGCGGCATTCTGGACGGTCTGAGGCGCGGCCGCGTCATCCTGTCTTGCGATTCGGACGACACATTCATCGACCTGGCTGCGGGCGGCGCCGGGATCGGCGACATGTTGACCGTTCCGGAAACACAGCATCTCGAACTGACCATGAAGGTACGGCACGCCAATGGGGACAGGGTATTGTTATGGTCCGACCGGGGCGTCGAGCGGGAATGGACGGCAGAAGGCGACGTCGATTATGTATTCCAAGTGGCTGCAGATCGGAAGTTTTATCGCGCAGAATCTTATCGATTCATACCGGAATGGAAACAGGAGTTTATGACCTGCCTTACCAATCCGATCTATTTGTGCAAGCCATAAACACAACAAAAAAACCCTTGATGATCAAGGGTTTTTGCGTGTATGTATCCTCAAAATACTTGACGTAATTCAATCTGACCTTCCCCATATCCTTGCGGGTCCGGCATGCGCATGGCCCACTCGATGGCTTCTTCCCTCGACTTCACATCAATCAGAATGAAACCGGCAATCAATTCTTTCGATTCCGTAAATGGGCCATCCGTAACCACCGGCTTTCCCCCTGGTTCCGGAAACGAAAGGCGAATCCCATTTGAACTTGGATGAAGTCCTTTAGCCATAACCCGCACGCCTGCCTGAACTAATTCCTCATTATACTTCGTCATGGCTTCATTGAGCTCTAAGTTCGGGAGATTTCCGCCTTCCGAATTCTTTGAGGCTTTGACAATCAACATAAATAGCATAAATCTTCCTCCTTATTTTTGAGTCAAGTTCCTTTTAGCTCTATATAAATACAACGAACAAGAAATATCAAAATCGACAACATGAATAAAAAATCTTAAATAAATCAGAAAAAAAAGAGAAGCCTTGTGTATCAAGGCTTCTCGTGGTTGTATGTATGGTGATCTCAGCAGGGTTCGAACCTGCGACCCCCACCCTGTCAAGATGGTGCTCTCCCAGCTGAGCTATGAGATCATGGGATAGTGTCGACAAGAACTTATTATAGCGGCTTGCTCGCCTGAAGTAAAGAGGAAGTTTTGTACTTCTCGTCATCTCGCGGGCGACATTTGTTATACTACCAACTGCCCGAACCGATGTCAACCGATTTTCGGCCTTTTCGGTGATGTTTCCGGCCCGCCCCGCGTACAAATGTAGCATTCGGCATGGGAAGCGGGAGGCGAACCGATGAACGAACCGGTTTATTTGGTGGTTTGGCTGCTGGGCTTGTTCGGGCTGCTGGGCTGCGTGCTGGCCGGAGTGGCGAGGCTCGTGAAAAGAGACACAACGGAGCATGACCGGCGATATGTCTGGAAAACGGTGAAGTGGCCGCCGGACGACGATGCATCGGATCAGCCTTAATATCCGCAAAGAAGGCCCCGGAGAGCCGGAGCCTTAACGAATGATGCCGGGCTTACTCATCATCCCACTTGCGGGTATATGCCTTTTTGGTGACCCAGAGCACCAGCCAGGAGACCAGGATGATCAGCACTCCTGCGATGATATAAGTGGTTAACAACGCTCCAACGTCCTTTCCCCCAAGTTCTTTCTTATGATAACGGATTCCGTTCCGTTACACCAGCTTTCCGTTCTCGATGCGGTACACCTTGTGCTGCTCCACAAATTTCATTCGTCCGGTGCGCCCGGCAAATTCCGGCTGATTGTCGTCGTAGTGCATCAAGTAAACGATCTCCTGGATCCGTTCCGGCAAGGTAAGCAGGTTCGGCAAGTCCGCATGAACAACCCCGGGCGGGTGAAGCTGGCAATCGTGAAAAATGAGACTGACGCCGCGCTCGCTTACTAACCGTTCCAGCAGCTCTCCGTCGAACACCATATCGGCGGAATAAAAGAACGTTTCGTTCAGCAGCAACGAATAACTCGCTTTATTCGGAATGTGCGGGGTTCTCAACAATTCTACACTTAATCCGGGAAGCAATTCGGCAGGCTGGTTTTCCTTCAGTGGATGCACCTCAAAGTAGTCGTCCAGCGTCCGGTTCTCGTCCTGCTGCAAACCGCCTTTGAGCGTATGTTCCCATAAACGTTCGATCAGCGTGTCGGCAATGTAGAGAATCGGCTTGCGGCGGTAAACGAACTTCATTTGAAAAGCGAACTCTTCCAGACCGCCCACATGATCGGCGTGAATATGCGTGATGAGGACGGCATCCATCTCATCGAAGGTTTTGCCCAGTTCGTATAAAGCCCGGGGAGCGGTGATGCCGCAGTCCAACAGGAGGGTTCGTCCGTTGATCTCCAATAAGGCGTTGTTGTTATAGAACGTTTTGGCGAAGGCGCTTCCGGTACCTAACATCTGCAATTTCACACCATGACCTCCTTGGCAAGCGGCGGCCTGTTATAGGCCGGGCATTCTTGATCAATGTACCATAAATTTACCCCGCGATAAAAGGCGGCTCCCCTTGGAACCACGCGGTGTCTCCCGGCATAGGCTGTGAAGACGAAAACCGTTTTCACACGGGAGGGAATGGGATGTCCGCCAAACCGAAAAAGAAGAAAAAGCAAATTGCCGCCGACCGCGTTCAGCCGCAGATGAAAATCGTGACCTCCGACGTGTGCGCCGTTTGTAAGACGCCTTGCGCGCGAGGACTCGCGTATTTGGCCAGAATGAGCGTGCCGGGCGCGGTCGGAGAGGGTGTTCCTTGCATCTTGACATTGCCGGGCCGCAAGTAGTTTCGTTCGTGTAACCGAAAAAACGCAAACTCCGCGCAACTTTCCGCTGGAATGTCGGTATAACCAAGTACAGACAAGAAAGCAGGGAAGCAAGAAAGCGACGGAGGTAGCGGGACGATGAAGTGGAAAAAAATTGCGACGATGACTCTGGTCCTTACGCTGGTTTGCGGAACGGCCGTATTTGCGGAATCCGTATCCGATAATGTGAGGATCGTGATCAATAAGAAAGAATTGGACGACGCCGGTCTGATCGTGGACAACAAAGCCTACCTGGCGGTCAGCAAGTTCGCAGGCGCGATGCAGGCAATGCTTACTTGGGACAACGACACGAAGAAAGTGACGATCTACAAGCCCAACGTGCACATGTTGACGATGAAGGACAGCGTTCCTTTCCAAAGTGTGCCCAAGGACAAATACAAATTTTTCGTTTATGCCCAGATCGACAGCCTGAAAACGTCTATTTCCGCTTTTAAGATCACCATTACCGATCCTTACGGGGAAGCCACGCTGATCGACGCCCGCGACTCCTCGGATAAGAATTTTCCGTCCGATATGGACATTTTCGGAATCAAGACGAAAGATTTCACCTACGATTTCAAATATGCGGGTACGTATGTCGTCCGCTTTCTGATGAAGCAGGATGACGGTTCGGGATACCAAGTCGTGTCCGAAAAGGTTATTACCGCAAAATAAGACGAACTTAAAGGGCCTCTGCGTGTTCGGCAATACGCAGAGGCTTTGTCGTTTGACCCGGGTGTGGCGACATGATACGATACGTGGGGAAGACCAATTCATGCCATTGAACGGAGGTTCGCCATGAGCGATCATGTCCATGACGAGAACTGCAACCACGAACACGACGATGACGCGGTGTTCGTCGTAACGGACGAAGACGGCAACGAACACGAGATGGTGCTCGTCTACACGTTCGAGACCGGCGACCGCGCGTATGCCGTTCTGCTCGACCGCAACGATCCGGAAGACGACGGCGTCATTTTCCGCATTGAGGAAGACGGAGAAGACGAAGTGCTGGTCAATATCGAAGACGACGAAGAATGGGAACGCGTCATGAAAGTATATGAAGAACTGGCCGCCCAGGAAGCGGAGTAACCGAGGGAAAGACGACAAAACAAAAGGCAGCGCTGTCCGGAAGTAGGACATGCGCTGCCTTTATCATTTTACTTCCGCGGATTATAATACATGACTCGCCCGTTGAACAGCTTCACTTCGGCTTGCAGCCGCTTGCCGATCCATTTGCACAGCTCGTTGGCTTTGGCTTTATCTCCGTGCGTCGAGCCTTCCGGAAGGACAACGTGTATGTAGGGAACGACCGCGTCATTCTCCTCCCGCGTGCCGGTGCCGAATACGATGTGCCGGTACAGCGGGTTTTTGCCTTTCAAATAGAACCATTGGCCCGCGGCCTCCGGTTTTTGCTCGATGGCGTACGGAAAAGCGGCGTCGGCATATTCCCAGCCGAGCTGCCGTCCGGTTAGGGACGTTTGTGAAATATAGTGCTGCAGCTGTTCCTTCACGCCGTCCAAAGAGATCTGGTCGACGGCCGAGCCTTGCACGAGCGATATGTAAGCGCTTTGACTCATCGGTAGCCCACCCCCACGCCCATGATAGCATTTCCGTTTGGGGTTGGCAATCATTGCCTTAGACGCCACATCGCTCCGCGGCATCAAGAAAGGTCTGCTCCACATGGGGCAGACCTTGGCGTTCGGCAGCGCTTAGGATATGGCCGTTTCTTCCACGATCACCTTCACATTAGTGATGGATCGGTCCTCCGGTCCTTTGACGGGGAGGCCGACATCCAGGTGATCGACGATATAATCGATGTTTTCTTGGGAAATGACCTCACCCGGAAGCAAGATCGGAATGCCGGGCGGGTACACGTAAATGAATTCGGCGATGATCCGGCCGGCCGACTCCCGGAAAGGCACGAGCTCGGTTTCTCCGTAAAAGGCGTCCCGCGGAGAGAGCGACAGGTGCGGGATTTCGGGGATCTGCACCACGATTTCCTTCACTTCTCGCTTATCGAGAAACTCGGAGGACATTTCCCGCAGGGCTTCCACCAAAATGCCCAGCGCTTCTCCATCGTCTCCCGGCGTGACCAGGCAGAGGATGTTATACATATCGCTGAGCTCCACTTCGATCCGGTAACGTTCGCGAAGCCAATTTTCCGCGTCATATCCCGTGATGCCGAGCTTTCGGACATGGATCGTCAGCTTGGTCGGATCGTAATCGAACGTCGCTTCCTCACCGAGGATGTCATCTCCGAAGCTGTAGAGTCCCGGAATCTCATTGATCGCGTCACGGGTCCGCTTCGCCAAAGAGACCGTACGTTCCGCCAGCTGCTTGCCCTCAAGCGCAAGCCTGCGTCGTGCGGCATCGAGCGAAGCCAGCAGCGGATACGAGGTGGAAGTGGTCGTGAGCAAGCTGATGATCGTCTGGATCCGCTGAATATTGATGAGACCGCCCTGTACGTTGAGCACCGAGCTTTGCGTCATTGAACCTCCGAGCTTATGCAGGCTGGTCGCGGCCATATCGGCGCCTGCCTGCATGGCGGACATCGGCAGCTCGTCCGAAAAATGAATCAATGCGCCATGCGCTTCGTCGACCAGCACTGGAATGTCGTATTCATGTACCAGATCGACGATTTCCTTCAGGTTCGCGCAAACTCCGTAATACGTCGGGTTAATGATCAGTACCGCGGCGGCGTCCGGATGACGTTCCAGCGCACGGCGGACGGAGCGGGTCGTCACTCCGTGATCGATGCCTAGGTTGCGGTCCCGGACCGGCGATAGAAAGACCGGGCGGGCGCCGGCGAAAATAATGGCGGAGAGCACGGATTTGTGGACGTTGCGCGGTACGATGATTTTGTCCCCGTCCCCGCAGACAGACATAATCATCGTCATGATCGCGGTGCTCGTGCCTTGTATGGAGAAAAACGTCGCGTCCGCTCCGAAAGCGTCGGCCGCTAATTTCTGCGCTTCCTTAATAACGCCTGTCGGCTGATGAAGATCGTCGAGCGGCGCGATATTGATGAGGTCGATGGACAATACATTTTCACCGATGAAATCCCGGAATTCCGGGTCCATGCCGGTTCCTCTTTTATGACCGGGAATATGGAATTGAATCGGTTTGCGTTCCGCGTGCTTGCGAAGCGCGTCGAACAAGGGAGTGCGCGACTGGTCCAACTGGGCTCCCCGCCTTTCTATACCGGGATTTTTGTCGTATTTGCAATAAGCATGAGTATAACAAAAACGGGGGGGAAATCAACACTCGTGGCGCTTGTCACCAAAACGTCATGGCTTTCCGTTTGGTACAGATCGAAACTGTATGCTACCATTTGGTTTATTGAAGATGATCGTTCCCATTCCCCGGCTTGAGGAGAGAAAGCGCATTGAAAAGTAAACTGATCATCGTTGGGTTCATGCTGTTTACGGTATTTGTGGGCTTCGGCATCATTATTCCCGTGCTGCCGCAGTTGATTGCGGACGTCAGCCCGAACGCCGCCGAATGGCATACGGCGCTTATGTTGTCGCTTTACTCGCTCATGTCTTTTATTCTGAGCCCCGTATGGGGCGGCTTGTCCGAGCGGATCGGCCGCCGTCCGGTGATTATGATCGGCGTGCTCGGTTTCAGCGTGAGTTTTCTGATTTTCGGCTTGTCCGGCGGAAGCCTCGCCATCATGTATGCTTCCCGGATTTTGGGAGGGCTGTTCTCCGGCGCCGTCACTTCCTGTATCGTGGCCTATGTGGCCGATATCACGACGAATGAAGAGCGCACGAAAGGAATGGCCGTTGTCGGCATGAGCATCGGTATGGGCTTTACGTTCGGTCCCTTTTTCGGCGGATTGCTCAGCCAGATCACCCATCACGCTCCGTTTTTCGCCGCTGCGGCTCTGTCGCTGCTTACATTTTTCGCCGCCTGGCTCAAGCTCACGGAATCGCTGACGCCGGAAAAAAGGGCGGAAGCTGCACGTACCAAAAGGGTGTCGAGATGGACGGCTTTCCAAGGGCCTCTGAAGTATTTGTACGTTTTGGCGTTCTTCGTCACGTTCTCGTTGGCTATTCTTGAAGCGACGCTGCAATTGTTCGGCATGGAACGGTTTGACGTCACGCCTTTGAAGGTCGGTTATATGTTTTTCTTCTGCGGACTGGTCGGCGCTTTGGTACAAGGCGGAATTGTGAGGCGCCGCGTCAAAAAAGGGCAAGAAGGCCGTTATATCGCGGTCGGCCTTGTATTTTCCGCCGCTGGATTCTTTTTGCTGCTTACTGCGCAAAGCTGGCTGATGGCGACGATTTATTTATGCGTTTTCGGAATCGGAAATGCGCTTCTGCGTCCGTGCGTCACTTCTCTGATTACACAGAAAACAACGGTGGGGCAGGGAATCGCATCGGGTCTGAGCTCGTCCATGGACAGCCTTGGGCGCATCGTCGGCCCGCTGCTTGGCGGAGCACTGCTCGCCGCTTCCTCCTGGCTGCCGTTCGTCGTATCCGGCGCGCTGTCGTTGGCCGCATTGGCGCTGCTGGCCCAATTCCGCACGCTTGACCGGCGCAGCAACGAGGCGTCTGCCTGACAACCGGATCGCATAAGTGCCTTCGTACCGGACCACCTCGCGTGTGTCGGGAACGGAGGCACTTTTTTTATTTTATATGCAAAAAAGTTATTTAAGTAATCTTTACCATTCTGCCACTCGGCGTTCACAGTTTGCTGGGAATTTAATCTTGCGCTGATCTTTGGGTGGTACGATAATCGACAGTGCCGGCGTCTCTGGCAGGAATTGGACTCGGTCTTAAGTCCGGGTCGAAGTCCGGTCTCCAGCCGTTTATCGGCAGGACGCCGGGTGAGCTATGCTAAACAAGGACAGTAAAGAAACCGCAGGAGCGGGAGGAGAAACCAGCGTGACGAGATTTATTCAAGGAGCATTTAGAAACAAAGCGGCCGTCATCCTTCTGGTGATCATGGTTCTTGGCCTGGGCATTTTCAGTTACCTGAAGATGCCAATGGAGTTTTTGCCGGAAGCCGATCAACCGATGGTTACGGTTACGGTAGTAGGTCCAGGATACGATGCCGCAAGCATGGAACAGAATGTAACGAATCCGGTGGAACAAGCGGTTGCCGGGGTCAAAGGAAAAACGACGGTGACCTCTACCTCGGGCGACAGCTTCACCCAAGTCATGATGTACTTCGATTCGAAGACCGACATGAAAGAGGCGAAAACGGAAGTGGAGCGCGCGGTCAACGCGGTTAAGCTCCCGGAACGTATGTCGCCTCCATACGTCGTGCAGCTCAACACGTCGATGATTCCGATCTCGGTTGCGACGCTTACGTTTAATGATAACGTGAGTGATGCGCAAAAAGAAAAGCTGGAGCAGCGCATCGTCGATGCCTTCAACGGAATAGACGGCGTAGGCAACGTGCAATTGTCCGGCAAGTCGGCTCCCAAAGTGAGTATTACGCCGGATGCCGCCAAGCTTGCCGCCAAAGGCGTTCCTTTCCAGGCGCTGTACGGCGTGCTTCAAGGCCGTGAAGCCTCCGCTTCGGTCGGAGAGAAGATGCTCGACGGAACGGCGGCCAATCTTAACGTGACTGCGAATTTGGGAGACGTCGACACGCTGAAGAAGCTGCCGGTTGCACCGGGCGTCACCCTTGGCGATGTTGCCGATGTCAAGCTCGCTGCCGAATCGGAGAGCGTAAGCCGGTTCGAGGGCAAGGACGCCCTGCAGATCGTGATCACGAAAGCGGCCAACGCGAATGCGGTCACGGTAGGCAAAGACATCCAGAAGACGGCTGACGAATTATCGGCCGAAAACAAAGACGTGAACCTGAAGTTCATTTTCAGCACGTCTAGCGAGGTTGTGCACTCCGTCAACGACATGATGCGGGAAGTGCTGATGGGCGCCTTGTTCGCAACGCTGGTCATCCTGCTGTTCATGCGGAATATCCGGGCGACCTTGGTTACCATCGTCTCCATTCCGCTTTCGCTCGCGTTGACTTTGTATTTGCTCGACATGTCGGGCATTTCCCTCAACGTTCTGACGCTGGGCGGCGTGGCTGTGGCCGTCGGACGTCTGGTGGACGACAGCATCGTCGTCATCGAGAACATTTTCCGCCGGCTGCAGAAGGAGAAATTCTCCGTTGCCCTGGTGGTGGACGCGACCAAGGAAGTGTCCCGCGCGATTACGGTATCCACCCTGTGTACCGTCGCGGTTTTCCTGCCGATGGGCATGCTGCGCGGATCGCTGCAAAGTTTCTTGCTGCCGTTCGCGCTGACCGTGACTTACTCGCTGCTCGCTTCGCTGCTGGTCGCTTTGACGGTCATTCCGCTGATGAGCGCCGGCGTGCTCAAAGCATCTAAAATTAAAGAGCATTTGCCGTCTCAGCGGTTTAAAAAGTTCCTGCATTGGAACTTGCGCTTCAAATGGATTCCGATCACGATCGCGTTCTTGCTGTTGATCGGATCGGTTGGCACTTATGCAGCGATGCCCAAAGGTGCCATTGATTCCTCCACGGCTGCAAATTTGATCGTCACCCTGGACTACAAGCCGGATACGCCGGTGGATCAAGTGTTCGAAAACGGCAAGAAGATGGAAGCGTTCCTGATGAAACAGGAAGGCCAAGAGTGGGTCATGATGGAGATGGGCAACAGCGCCGACGCCGCGAAGTGGGGTCAGGTCGTATCCCCGACGCTCGTCAGCCTGAAGCTGCAAATGAAAGAAGGCGCCGACGCCGAGAAAATCATCGAAGCCGTCAAGGCAGAACGCGCCAACTATCCCGGCGCTAACGTGAACGTCGGACAAGGCGCACTGTTCGGCGGCGGGAGTTCGACTCAGGTAACGATCGACGTCACCGGAGATGATCTGCAGCAGATCGGCAAGACGGCGGAAGAGGCCATGGCCCAAATTAAGCCGATCAAAGATGTGCTGAAAGTGGAAAGCAATCAAGAAGAGAAGAAAACCGTTTATACGCTTGAAGTGGATCCGACCCAAGCGAAAGCCGGGGAAGTCGCTCAGCAGCTTCAGGGCATGATGAACCCGGTGCCGATCGGCTCGCTGAACGCCAGCGGACAGACGGTTCCCGTCATGCTGCAGCCGGTCCTCGTGCCGAAGTCCTCCGCTGAACTGGCGAACCTCACGGTCATGACCGAGCAGGGGCCGAAGCCGGTGTCGAGCTTCGCCAAGTGGGTGAAAGCGGAGAAACCGGCGAAATTCTACCATAAAAACGGCAAAAGCTTCGTTCGTATTACGGCATCGGTAGAGCCGAGTCAGCTTTCCATCGTGGGAGACAACATCAACAAAGAAATCGCAAAAATCAAAACGCCGGATGGCGTGAAAATCGTAGTAGGCGGAGCTTTGGCCGATCAAGCGGGCGATTTCACCGATTTGTTCATGGTAATGCTTGTATCGATCGCCATCGTATTCTTAATCATGGTGGTAACGTTCAAAACGATCCGCACGCCGATTGCCATCTTGTCGTCGCTGCTCTTCGTTCCGATCGGCGCCGTGCTCGGCCTGCTGATTTCGGGTGTGTCGCCGGATATTACCGCAATCTTCGGCGTGCTGATGCTGGTCGGCATCGTCGTGACGAATGCGATCGTGTTGATCGACCGTGTCCGTCACAACGAAGAGACGATGACGATTCGGGAAGCGCTGATCGAAGCGGCGGGAACCCGGATGCGACCGATTCTGATGACGGCTGTTGCCACAGTCTGCGCCATGCTGCCGCTCGTGTTCGGTTCTTCGCAAAGTGCAGGCATCGTTTCGCAGAGCTTGGCCATCGTGGTCATCGGAGGGTTGATCGCGGCGACGCTGCTGACGCTGGTCATCGTGCCTTGTATTTATGAACTGCTGTTCTTCCGCAAATCCGCGCGTCAGCGCCGGATCGCTCAAGAGCAGCAAAAACAAGTGGCAGCCGCCGTGTAAACCGGGTTGCGCCACGGATCGGGAGACCTCTGAGGGTCTCCCGATTTTTGTTTGCGCGGAGGCGGGCGTTTTAGGCTTGTGATGAATGGCACCGTTTTGTTACGCTGTTGGTATGCATGTCGAGACGATGAAGGGTGTGTGGGGTATGAACGTGGAAGAAGCGATTCGAACGAGGCGGAGCATCGGCAAGGTGAAGCCGGACGCCGTACCACGTGAATTGGTGGACAAGATTATCGAGGCGGCCGTGTGGGCGCCGAATCATTTTCATACGGAGCCGTGGTCGTTCATCGTGATGACGGGAGAAGGCCGCCGCGTGCTCGGCAAGGTGTATGCGGAAGTCGCGGGAGAGAGCAAGCGCGAGGAGACGGAAGAGGAGAGAGCCGAGAGGCTGCGGAAGGCCGAGCAAAACGCGTTCCGCTCACCCGTTGTGATTGCGGTCGTATGCAAGCCATCGGACGCGCCGAAGGTTGTGCGCGCCGAGGAACTGGCCGCGGTGCATGCCGCGGTCCAGAACTTGCTGCTCTCCGCCCATGCCCACGGGCTCGGCGCGGTGTGGCGCACGGGGGACGCCGCCTACCATCCGGCGGCCAAGCGCGCGTTCAACCTGGAGGAAGGCGATGAGGTGGCCGGCTATATCTATGTGGGCTATCCCGATATGGAGCCGCCGCACGCGAAGCGAACGCCGGGAACGGAGAAAACCGTCTGGCTCGAGGGGTAAGTTGTCGCTTTTAACGCGAGTCGGCGTACTACAGCTGCATCGTTTAAAATTGAGCGGTAGTCTTACCGCAACACAAAAAAAGGGTTATCCCGGACAGACACCGGGATAACCCTTTTTGTTCACTGCGAGGAAGCCATACGATACAACGGCAGCAGCGTCTCGAACGTGTCCTGCGCCTTACGCAGGAAAGCCCGGCCGTTGGACAAGAGCGGGTCTCCTTGAGGAATATGGATCCCGCAGGTGATTTCGGCCGCTTTCACCGTCTGCAGCCTGCGGAGCCAGTCGGCCAGTTCGGCGTCCGAGAGAGAGCCGTGCGGCGTTCCTTCCGGCACGGTGTGATCCTTGGACCACACATAATCGGCCGGGACGGCGCTTCGTACGGAAGAGAGCTCGCGCAAGGCGCGCTCCGCAAAAACCGTCTTATCGGGACATTCATATATAATCGCGAACTGCACAAACACATGAGTCGGCCAAATCCCGATCTGAAAGTGAGGATGCCCTTTATAACCCCGCGGATTTCTGGACCAAGCCACCCATGTGTCGGCCGGAGGATTCACCGATCTTCTCGCATGCTTGGCCACATGAGCCGTCATCGATTCCCCGCACAAGCCGGCCAGCACGGGCGAGAGATCCGAGCCCAGCGCGTCCAGTTTGGGACGGACCGTTCCGATAATCGCTTCCATGCGGCCCTCCAGCCCGGGTACCGTCATTGCTCGAAAGTCTTCTTTTTTAAAACCCGCAAATAAAGTTTTCGTCACGCTGTCACCTCGTCCAATGATGCAAAACACACTCCCCACTATAAGGGAAAATAGTCAAGAAACCAAGTTGCCATTACATAGTATGGAGTATAAGATAAAGGTAAGTAAGAATTTTCTGAACATTCGGTCAAGCTCGAGTCATGCGGATTTCGCAGGGGGTGGGATGGCCGTGTATCGCAGTCATGAAGTGGAATATTGCAATTTGGAGATCCGTTTCGACCGCCGTCAAATCCAGAATTTAATCCGCGAATTGATTCAGCAAGGCTACTCCCTCTATTGGAACGAGAATGACAGCTATTTCATCATTTCCGTGCGTACGGGGCGCAAGCTGCTTAAACTCCGGTTTCAACGGTTCCAAGGCCGCTATAAAATGGTCGGAAACTATGTGGTGAAAGACGAGAGACTGGCGCTGTGGATTGAAAAGCTGATCAACGATTCCCGAGGCCATGCCGTCGTCAAACGGTTTCGAGATCGTCAAGTGCTGATCGAAAATATTATGTTCGGAGAAATCATCCGTCTCGTGGAGGTGTCAGGCGTGGAACATCGGATCATCTATCAGAAGAGACCTCAAATCACACTGGAAGATATGGTGCAGGCGTTCAAATCCAAACGGGCCGAAATTCGCGCGGGCGTGCTTCGTCTTGAGGTCGATTATGAGCTGGCTGTGCTGCACGAAGCCCTTCAGCAGGGACGGACCGAGGATGCGGAACTCAGCAAGGAAAAGCTGCAAACGATGCGAACGGAAATGCTGCTGCTCGAGTTGTGAGATGAAAATAAAGAAGCATCCTTCCGCGTGGGGAGGATGCTTTTTGCTGTGCTTACGCCGCTTTGGCGAATTGCAGTTCGATGTTGAGTTTAATGGTGTCGCTGACAAGTACGCCGCCCGCTTCCAACGCGGCATTCCACGTCAGGCCGAATTCGGAACGGTTGAGGGAGCCTGCTGCGGAGACGGCGATTTTCTCGTTGCCCCATGGGTCTTTGGCCGGGCCGGAAATCTCACCGTTCAACGTAACGGGTTTGGTTACGCCTGCGATCGTGAGGTCGCCGGTAATTTCGTACTCTTCTCCGCCTTTAGAACGTACTTGGGTTACCGTGAAGGTAATGTTCGGATGCTGCTCCACGTTGAAGAAGTCCGGCGATTTCAGGTGGCCGTCGCGGCCTTCGTCTTTCGTATCTACACTCGCCGCGTTGATCTTGATGGTTGCCGTAACATCTGCCAGATTGGCCGGATCCGCAGCCACTGTTGCGTCGAAGTCGGTGAAGCTGCCGCGTACGTTGCTGATCATCATGTGGCGGACGCTGAAGCCGATGCCGCTGTGGGATTTGTCGAGCTGCCAGTTTACTTTTGCCATATTATAAGTTCCTCCTTAAGTGTTCTTAGTTAATACTATAAGTTAACTAACTATAAAAAAGCAAGTGGATAATTAGGCGAAATTTCCTCCGCCGGCATCGAACAATCCATGCGGGAAGAGAGCGGCTGTTTGGGTAAAAGGACGTAAGGTTTTCATCAGCAGGCAAAAAGAGTACAATAGGAATGTTATGACCGGACGGAAGCGGTTCAAGCTTCGAACGGGTCAGCCTTGTCAGTGAAAAATACGCAGTCGAAGGATGAAGAGAACATGACCAAAGCAAACATCGGCGTCGTCGGCATGGCCGTCATGGGACGCAATCTGGCACTGAACATCGAGAGTCGCGGCTTCACGGTGGCGGTATTCAACCGTTCCCCCGACAAAACGAAGGATTTGCTTGAGACGGACGGTAAAGGCAAAAACCTGGTCGGTACATACTCGGTGGAAGAATTCGTGAACGCGCTGGAAAAGCCGCGCAAAATTTTGATTATGGTTCAAGCGGGCGCCGGAACCGACGCCACGATCGAATCGCTGCTTCCGCACCTCGATCAAGGCGACATCATCATTGACGGCGGCAACGCCTACTTCCCGGATACGCAGCGCCGTAGCCGGGACTTGACCGCCAAAGGCTTCCACTTCATCGGAACCGGCGTGTCCGGCGGCGAAGAAGGCGCGCTGAAAGGTCCGTCCATCATGCCGGGCGGTCCGGAGGAAGCTTATCGTCTGGTCGAGCCGATCTTGACGGGTATTTCCGCCAAAGTGAACGGCGATCCATGCTGTACCTACATCGGACCGGACGGGGCCGGCCATTATGTAAAAATGGTGCACAACGGCATCGAATACGGCGACATGCAGCTCATCTGCGAAGCATATCAGCTGCTTAAAGACGTACTGGGCATGTCAACCGAAGAGCTGCATGCGACATTCAGCGAATGGAATAAGGGCGAGCTCGACAGCTACCTGATCGAGATCACCGCCGATATTTTCTCGCAAAAGGATCCGGAAACGGGCAAGCCGATGGTCGACGTGATCCTCGACGCCGCCGGACAGAAGGGCACGGGCAAATGGACCAGCCAAAGTGCGCTGGACCTGGGCGTACCGCTGTCGATCATCACGGAGTCGGTGTTCTCCCGTTTCTTGTCCGCCATGAAGGACGAGCGCGTCGCGGCCAGCAAGGTGCTGAAGGGACCTCAAACCCAAGCGTTCCAAGGCGACAAAACCGCGTTCGTGGAGAGCGTGCGCAAAGCGCTGTTTGCCAGCAAAATTTGTTCATACGCGCAAGGCTTCGCGCAAATGCGCGCCGCTTCCGAAGAGTACGGCTGGAATCTGCGCTATGGCGACATTGCGATGATTTTCCGCGGCGGCTGCATCATTCGCGCGCGCTTCCTTCAAAACATCAAGGACGCGTACGACCGCGATTCGAATCTTCGCAACTTGCTGTTGGACGAATACTTTAAAGGTGTCGTCGAATCCTATCAAGACGCTTGGCGGGATGTAGTCGCAACGGCGATCAAGTATGGCATTCCTGTACCTTCGTTCGCCAGTGCGCTCGCTTATTACGACAGCTACCGTTCGGAACGCCTGCCGGCGAACCTTCTGCAAGCGCAGCGCGACTACTTCGGGGCTCACACCTTCAAACGGCTGGACAAGGAAGGCACCTTCCACCACGATTGGATCCATTCCTAAGATCCTGATCGCGGCCGGCACAGAAGCTCTTCGAGCATTTCGCGGAAACAATCGGTTTCCGGTTGGTCGGGAGTCCTTCGGTGCAGAAGCAGAAGCGCCATCTCCGCATAACATGCGAAACAAGCCAGCAAACGCGGCTGATCGAGCCCCGACCATTCGGGCGCTCCATCGGCCGCTTTTCTTTTGACCAAATCGAGCGCCCATAACACGTCCTCGCGGACAAAAGGCTGGGCCGGATCCAACAACCGCTGAAGCGGATCTGTCCGGACGGCGTATTTGGCGGTTTCGTTCAAGTGCATCACCCGAGGTGGAGGCATAGTCTTGCACTATCCACCTTACGGTAAAAGTAGCGGTTTTATACCTGTCTGACCTTATGCTATGATAGGTAAAGCGTTAAAGCGAAAGAGGGATAAAGGGTTGATTGCAGCGCATAAAAGCCGAAACCTGATCGTTGTCGGATTTATGGGAACTGGCAAGTCGACGGTGAGCAAGCTGCTGTCTCAAAAGCTCGGATATACGGGCGTCGACACGGATGAGGAAATCGAGCGGCGAAGCGGAAGGACGATACCGGAGCTGTTCGCATCGGAGGGAGAGGCTTCTTTCCGCGATTGGGAAAGCCGGGTGATCCGCGAGGTGTTGGCGGGTGACCGTCAAGTGGTGGCCACTGGGGGAGGAGCGGTGCTCCGGGAAGAGAACCGCCTAGCGATGCTGGCCGCAGGCTGGGTCGTTGCGCTGACGGCGGACCGGGATACGCTGATCCGTCGTGTCAGCCTAAGCGCGGAAACGGGAAACCGTCCGCTGCTCGCGGGAGATGCGGCCAAGCGGGTCGATGAACTGCTGGAGGCCCGCAGGCACGCTTATGATTTCGCACACGTTATGATCGACACTTCGCGCCGGTCCCCTGCGGAAATTGCAGAATTGCTGCTTCGTTGGTTACGGTAATTGCGTCCAAGCCAACATTCCGCCTACCATATTGACGGGCTTTTCAAATCCGATCATGGTCAAATATTCGCACACTTGACCGCTTCGGTGGCTGCTGCGGCATACGAAGATGACTTCCCCTTCGCGGGGGATTTCGTCCAGCCGCTGCGGTATTTGGCCCATAGGAATATGGACGGCGCCGGGAATCATGCCGTAAGCGACTTCTTCCGGTTCCCGGACGTCGATGATGAGCGGCTTCTCTCCGGCATCCAGCCGGGCTTTCAATTCTTCAACCGAGATTTCTTCATGCGGATTCATCGGAATCATCCTTTCGGTTCGGACAGTACCATCATCATATGAAACCGTATGCCGCAGTGTCAATGGCTGCGGCCGGAGGCTGCCATGGCTGTTGTATGGGGAGTTGCCGCTGCCGGATTCCTCGGGGCGGCCGCTCGTTACGGAATCGGATTTTTGCTGCCGCATGGGGACGGAACCGGATTGCCGTGGGCGACGTTGTTCGTGAATTTGAGCGGTTCGCTGCTGCTCGGGCTGCTCATCGGCCGGGCCGCCCGCCGGCCGATGCCCGAATGGCTGCGCGAAGCGGCGGGCACCGGATTTCTAGGCGCTTTTACGACATTCAGCGCCTTTAATGCCGAACTCAGCGCACTGGTGCGGAACGAGGCGTATGCGTCCGCCGCACTTTATGTGCTATTGAGCGGAGGCGCCGGCTGGCTCGCTGCGGCTGCCGGTCTTGCCTGGGGACGGGGGAAATCCTCATGATCCTATGGCATCTCATACTGGTCGGCGTCGGCGGATCGGCAGGCGCGGTTTTGCGGTATGGAGTTGCACGATGGTTCGCCAACCGCGGCAAACTGCCTATTTATGCGACCTTAACGGTGAATCTTGCGGGATCGTTCGCCATGGGGGTGTTAATCGGCGCCCGGCTTTTAGAGGAAAAGCCCGATTGGTATGCTTTGATGGGCACGGGCGTTCTGGGCGGACTGACCACGTATTCGACTTTGAACGTGCAGAAAGCGCTGCTTGTCCGCGAAGGAGCGGCCGCCCGGTTAGGGAAATATGCCGCGGCCACCTATGTCGGAGGCTGGCTGTTGACCGCCTTGGGCATTTGGATTGGACGAGCCTCGTCGTTACATACATAGAATAGGAGTGTTCCGGTACATGGATATGATAGTCACGCCTACGGGCCGGCTGAAAGGCGAACTTCAAGCGTTGTCATCCAAAAACTACACGACCCGTTATTTGCTTGTCGCCGCATTGGCGGAAGGAACGAGCACGATCCGGTTTCCGGCGCATAGCGAGGACGGGGAAGCGATGCGCCGCTGCATACGCGACCTTGGCGCCGTTGTCGAGGAAGACGATGAGAAAATCGTCGTTACCGGTTTCGGCCGTCACCCGCGTCCGGTGAAGGAACTGAACGTAGGCAATGCCGGTGCGGTGCTTCGTTTCGTGCTCTCCATTGCGGCGCTGCTTCCCGAAGTGACGTTCGTCAACGCGTATCCGCAGTCGCTCGGCAAGCGTCCGCACGACGACTTGATCACCGCGCTTCAGGGAATGGGCGTGGAGATTGAGCACCACAACGGAAAGCTGCCGATCACCGTGAAGGGCGGACATCCGAGAGGCGGTAAAATACAAGTCTCGGGAAGCGTAAGCTCGCAGTTTTTGAGCTCGCTGCTGTTTCTTACGCCGCTGCTGGACGAGGACAGCGAAATCGAAGTGCTTCACGATCTGAAATCGAAGGTCGTGATCGGTCAGACGCTCGAGGTGCTGGCGCAAGCCGGTATCCGGGTGGAGGCTTCGGACGACCTTATGCATTACCGCGTGCCGGGGCGCCAGAAATACCGTGCGCAGGAATATACGGTGCAAGGCGATTATCCGGGATCTGCCGCTGTATTGGCCGCGGCTGCGGTGACGCAATCGGACGTGAAGCTGTATCGGCTGACCGAAGACAGCAAACAAGGCGAACGCGCTGTCGTGGACGTGCTTCGTGCGATGAAGGTGCCGCTTACGCACGAGAACGGCATCGTACATGTCCAAGGCAACGGACGTCTCACCGCAGGCGAATTCGACGGCGACGAGTTTACTGACGGCGTGCTGGCCATGGTGGCGGCAAGCGTCTTCGCCGAAGGAACTTCCCGCTTCTATAATGTAGAGAACTTGCGTTACAAAGAATGCGACCGCATCACCGACTATTTGACGGAGCTTCGCAAAGCCGGCGCCAATGTGGAAGAGAAGCGGGACGAAATCATCGTGCACGGCCGGCCTGAGGGAGTGGAAGGCGGCGTAGAAATCGACGCGCACTTCGATCACCGGGTGATCATGGCGTTAACCGTGGTCGGTCTGCGCGCGAAAAACCCGATCCGGATACGCGACGCGCATCATGTGGCCAAGTCTTATCCGCAATATTTCGACCACCTGAAACTGCTCGGCGCTCAAGTACAATGGGTAGAGTAAGTTCCCCCCAAAAGTGACGATAAGCTTCGATGTTTATTCCGATTACTTTTCGGGGAGCCCCCGAAGAACTAGAAAAAACTGTAACAATTAAAAGGAGGTCGTCATCATGGCATTTGAAAATCCTTCCCGGGACGAGATCAAGCAGATTTTACAGGAGGCCGGTACGATCGCGGTTGTCGGTTTGTCCGATGATCCTTCCAAAGTGTCGCATCAGGTGTCCGCCGCCATGCAGGCCAAAGGGTACCGGATCGTGCCGGTCAATCCGAATGCGGAATCCATTTTGGGCGAGAAGGCGTATCCTTCGCTCAAGGACGTTCCCGGACCGATCGACATTGTCAACGTGTTCCGCCGTCCGGAGCATACGCCTCCGATCGCCGAAGAAGCCGCTGCCGTAAGGGCGAAAACGCTGTGGCTCCAGCTCGGCATCGTGAATGATGAGGCTGCGCGCATTGCGCAGGAAGCCGGCCTGACGGTGATTATGGACCGCTGCATCAAGGTGGAAGATTCGATTTTGCTGCCGGGCGGCAAAGCATAAAGGCGAAGCTTTGAGGAGCGGCATCCGGTATACGGATGCCGCTTTTTTTTGACAAATTGGTGGACTCGGCTTACCATCGAGAAAGAGGAGGGGTTTGCCGCATGTTCGGAGTCGGCTATCTCCAAAGGCTGGGACGGGCGATGATGCTCCCGATGACGGTGCTGCCCGCGGCCGCTATTTTTCTTATGCTGGCGAGACTGCCCTGGGAACCGCTGGGTTGGCCCCAAGTGGCCGATTTGCTTCACGCCGGGGGGCTCGCGTTGTTTCAATACACGCCGTATATTTTTGCCGTCGGCATCGCGTTAGGGCTGTCCGATCAGACGGCGGCGGCGGGAATCGCGGCGCTCGCGGGCATGCTGATATTTTCCGCGATCACGCAAACCTACGATCCCGGCGGCGTTCAGCCGTCGATGTTCGCGGGCGCTATCATCGGCATGGTGACCGGATGGGCGCACGACCGGTTCAAGTCTTTTCAGCTGCCGGAATATTTGCAATTTTTCGGGGGGACGCGTTTCGTTCCTCTGTTTATGAGCGCTTTTTCGCTGCTCTTCGCCTGGCTCATGATCATGATGAGCCACAGCTTGTCGAATCTTGCATCTTCCGCCGGTATCGTGGTCGGATCCGCGGGAGGGTTCGGCATTTTCCTGTACGGCTTTTTGCACCGGATTTTGGTGGCGTTCGGCCTTCATCATATTCTGAACCATGTGTTCTGGTTTCAGGTGGGGGAATACCACACATCGGACGGAGCGGTATACTTCGGTGACATCCCGCGGTTTTTCGCCGGCGATCCGAACGCGGGCGCCTACATGGCGGGCTTGTACCCGACGATCATGTTTGCGCTGCCTGCCATTGCGTTCGCCATCATTCACGAGGCGCGCGAAGATCTGAAGCCGAAAATCTCGAAACAGTTCCGGGTAGCGGCGCTGGGCTCGCTGCTCACGGGAGTCACCGAGCCGGTGGAATTCGCCTTCTTGTTTGTGGCCCCTTATTTGTTTCTGTTCCATGCCTTGCTGTCGGGCGGCATCATGTGGCTGACCTACGAGCTCGGCATTCGTCACGGCTTCAGCTTCTCGGCGGGGGCTCTGGAATATTTCATCAACCTGCCTCTCTCGACGAAGGGGTGGCTGCTCCTGCCGCTCGGCGCGGCGGTAGGCCTGCTGTATTACGTGCTGTTCCGCTGGAGCATCCGGCGTTTTCAATTAACGACGCCCGGACGCGAGGACGCCACGCGGCTCGACGATTGGGCCGGCGACATTCCGTACCGGGCTCCGCTTATTCTTCAATCGCTCGGCGGCAAACAAAACGTCCGCGTACTGGACGCCTGCATCACCAGGCTGCGGCTTACGGTAGAGGATGACCGGCGTATCGATGTGCAGGCGCTCCGTCATTTGGGCGCGGCCGGCTTGATCCGGCTTGGAGGCGGACATGTCCAAGTGGTGTTCGGCACCTACTCCGAGCTCATCCGGGAAGAAATCCAGAAGCTGATGAAGCAAGACGTGCAGCAAGTTCAGTTCCACGCGCCGGTGCAGGGCCGGATGATCCCCCTCGAGGAGGTAGACGACCCTGTTTTCGCCAGCCGTCTCGTTGGACGCGGTGTTGCGTTTATTCCGGAAAAGGGCGAGCTGGTTGCGCCGGTGAAGGGCAAGATCATCCATGTTCACCCCTCGCTGCACGCCGTCGGCCTCCGGACCGCGGATGGTTTGGAGGTATTGCTCCATGTGGGGATCGACACTTCGCAGCTGGGCGGCAAAGGCTTCACCGCGCTCGCCAAGGAAGGGGACGAGGTGTCGCCCGGGCAGCCGCTGCTGCGGTTCCATCTGCCGACCCTCCGGCGGCATGCCAAATCGCTGGCTACTCCGATGGTCATCACGAATCCGGATATCGTCCGCTCCTGGCGCTTTGCACCGTTCAAAACGGTAAAGAAGGGGCAGGCGGCCGTCATGTCCGTTGTCGTTCGTCATAGAGAAGAGAAAGCGCAGGGGGTGGGCTCATGATTCAGGCATTAAGCGCTTCGGACGGTATCGCCATCGGCAAAGCGTTCGTTCTCCCTCAATGGGACTGGGAGCTTCCCGACCAAAAAATCGACGTGGCCGATCTCGCCAAGGAATTCGAACGTTTATACGAAGGGGTGCGCCGCTCCAAAACCGAAATCGCCCGGATCAAATCCGAGCTCGACGAAGCGGTGGGGGTTCAGGAATCCAGCATCTTCGACGCGCATATCGCCATTTTGGAAGACCCGGTATTCATGAATGAAGTGCAAGGCATCATCCAGCGGCAATACAAAGCGGCGGAGGTTGCCGTCAAGGAAGCGATCGATCACTTCGTCACGATGTTCGATCTGCTGGACGACGAATATATGAAAGAACGCGCGCTTGACATTAAAGATGTCGGCAACCGGCTGCTCAAGCATTTGCTAGGCGTGCCGGAAATATCGCTGCCCGAAGACACGCAGCCGTTCATCCTCGTCGTTCGCGAGCTGTCGCCTTCTCAGCTCATTAATCTAAAGCCGGAGCTGGTGCTCGGAATCGTCACGATGGCGGGCAGCCCGACTTCGCATGCGGCGATTATGGCGCGAGCTTTCGGCATTCCGCTCGTCATGGGCTTGGAGGGCAAGCTCGACCGGACGATCGCCACGGGCGACCTCTTGATCGTCGACGGAGGTGCGGGCGTCCTGCATGTGGATCCGGATGCGGAGACGATCGACAAGTACGCCGCTCTTCGCAAACGCCAGTTGTCCCAGCGGGAAAAGCTGCTGTCCTACGCCGGTGTGCCGTCGGTTACACCGGACGGATTCTCCATGGTGCTTGCGGCCAATATCAGTTCAATCAAGGAGCTGGAGGCGGCGCTCGCGAGCGGTGCGGAGGGGGTCGGACTGTTCCGCACGGAATTTTTGTACATGGACCGAGATCATTTCCCGACGGAAGATGAACAATTCGAAGTGTACCGTGCCGCCGCGGAAAAACTCGAGGGCAAGCCGCTGATCATCCGGACACTGGACATCGGCGGAGACAAACAGCTGGATTACTATGAAATGCCCGAGGAAGAAAATCCGTTTCTCGGCTACCGGGCGATCCGGTTCAGTCTGGGCCGGAAAGACCTGTTCAAAATTCAGCTGAGGGCGTTGCTCAGGGCGGCCGTATATGGCGACATCCAAATTATGTACCCGCTGATCACATCTGTTGAAGAGGTGCGGGAAGCCAACCAGGTACTCGCGGAGGCGCGGAAGGAGCTGCAGGCGGAAGGAACGGCTCATCGCGGCGACGTGCCCGCGGGCGTCATGATCGAAGTGCCCGCCGCGGTGGCCATTGCGGATTTGCTGGCGGAAGAGGCGGCTTTTTTCAGCATCGGCACGAACGATCTGGTGCAGTTCACGCTGGCGGTCGACCGGATGAACGAGAAAATCAACCACTTGTACGAGCCGCTTCACCCGGCCGTCCTCCGCATGCTCGTTCAGGTGACCGAAGCCGCCAAACGCCGCGGCATCCCGGTCAGCGTATGCGGGGAAATGGCGGGCGACGTTCTGGCGCTTCCGATCTGGCTCGGTCTCGGCATCGAGGAATTAAGCTTGTCGGCGCAAGCCATTTTGCCGGTGAAAGAATGCATGCTGCGGACGCCGGCTGAGGCCGGCCGGCGCATGCTGGACGAACTGCTCCGCTGCCGCACGGCGGAGGAAGTTCGCGAACGGGCTCAGCAATTTCATGTCGAGATGACGCCGAAGCGGGGAAGAGTGCGGACCGGCGTGAATTCCCGCCCATAAGGAGCCAATCGCATGTCGTTATTTTCCAAACGCCGCGGCCTTATTCCCGGCTTTCGTTGGCGTCGCTGCGTGCCCGCCGTCGTATGGATGG
This sequence comes from Cohnella pontilimi, assembly GCF_005049045.1. Classification (GTDB taxonomy): domain Bacteria; phylum Bacillota; class Bacilli; order Paenibacillales; family Paenibacillaceae; genus Cohnella; species Cohnella pontilimi. The sequence continues at coordinate 238,903 of NZ_SUPK01000002.1, read as the reverse complement.
CGGTTATTTTTGCGCTTTCCTCCCGTTCGGGAGGGCAGTTGAACGAGTGGCTGCCGTTTTTTCGCGGCATTTTCCCGGGTCTGCAAAGCTTCGATCCGATGCATTATGCGGCCTATTTTATATTGGCATTGACTGTGGCGTATGCTTTCGGTGCTTACGCCTTTACGTTGAAAGGCTGTTTGTGGAATGTGGCCTTGTGCGTGATATACGGACTTAGCGACGAATGGCATCAAGCCTTTGTGCCGAACAGGTCGCCCGATCCGCTGGACCTGTGGCACGATGCGGTGGGCGCCGTATCGGCGTGCGCGATCCTGCTTCTGATCAAGCTCTTCCGGCAAAGAAATAGAAGCGCTTAATACCAAAATTTACAGGGAGAAACGGAGCAGGAATCGATCTGCGGGCCTCGAATTAAATGGGTAAGCTCGAAGTGGCATGAGGAGAGAACCCCTTTGAATAAAAGATGCGAATGCGGCGATACGAAAAGCCTTGCGCTGCGCACCGTCATATTTGCGCGGAAAGTGTCCATCACGAGAGTTCCGGTGTATTGCTGCTCCCAATGCGGGAGCCACGAAGTGTTTTCCGGCGTGAAGGGGGACATCAGCCGCCTGATCCGCGAACTGGGCGCGAAGCCGGCGCCCCGCACCATTCCGTTCGATCAGGTGCATGAATGGGCGGGTATTTTGACCGCGGCCGCTTCGGAAGGGGACTCGCTTCATAAGACCGCCGTTGAGCGGGCCGCGGAAGAGCGGACCAACGAGCTGCTCGATTTATGGCTGATTGCCTCCTCCGTCGGAGATGAGAACTGGAAGGCCGAACTGCAAAGCCGCTTGGCCCAATTGAACGCCGCATACATATCGTAAGACCGTCGGAAGGAGCGATCCTTCCGATCTTTTTTTGGCGATCTTTTTTGCGGTGGAAACGGTTTTCTGCTAGGATGAAAACATATCGAGCATTTTCAAGGAGGCGTGACATGTGGCAAACGAAATCCGTCAGTTAACCAAGGTGGAAGAGTGGGAGGAAGCGCTCAAAAGCACTTCGGAGCGCCCGATGCTTCTGTTTAAACATAGTACGAGCTGTCCGATCAGCGCAGGTGCGCATGAAGCCTACACCCAATACGTCGAAGATGCGAAAAACGCCAAAGTGGATTTTGCGATCGTGCATGTCATAGAGGATCGTCCGGTCAGCAATGCCGCGGCGGAGACGCTGGGCGTGCAGCATCAATCGCCGCAGGCGATCTTGATCCAAGACGGCAAGCCCGTATGGAACGAGTCTCACTGGCGCATCACCTATGAATTTTTGAGCGAGAAGCTCGGCGAGCCGGAATCTTCCGGGCGATAACCGCCGAAATGGGGTCCTGACATGCCGGAACATTGCGAATCCGGCGGTTTTGTTTTATGATTACCTTAATAATCCATGACCGGACAAGCTGGATGCCATTCCGATCATACTAATGGAGCGAACAATTGTGACGGTAACTATTTATGACGTAGCGCGTGAAGCCGGCGTTTCCATGGCGACGGTTTCGCGTGTCGTAAACAACAATCCGAACGTGAAACCGCAAACGCGGAAAAAAGTTTTTGAGGCGATCGAGCGCCTCGGATACCGGCCGAACGCGGTTGCACGCGGCTTGGCCAGCAAGAAGACGACGACGGTAGGCGTCGTCATACCGGACATCGCGAACGCGAACTTTGCGGAAGTCGCGCGGGGCATCGAAGACATCGCGAACATGTATCATTACAACATCATTCTTTGTAACGCGGATATGCGCAAGGACAAAGAAATCCGTGTTATCAACACGCTTCTGGAGAAGCAGGTCGACGGCTTGCTCTTCATGGGGGGAACCGTCACCGACGAGCATCTCCAGGCGTTCAATACTTCGAACGTGCCGATCGTGCTTTGCGCGACGACCGACGAGAAGGGCAACATGCCTTCGGTCGATATCGACCATGAAGGCGCCGCGTTCGATGCGGTGACGAAGTTAATCGGGGAAGGCCACCGCAGCATCGCCATGATCAGCGGCACGCTGAAGGACCCGGCCATCGGCTACGCTCGGTTTCAGGGGTATAAGCGGGCGCTGGAGAAAGCGGGAATCCCGTATCGTGAAGATTTCGTACGCGTAGGCAACTACAAATACGAATCCGGAATCGAAGCGACCCAGTATTTCCTCGAATTGTCGGACCGTCCTACCGCGATATTCGCCGCCACGGACGAAATGGCCATCGGTGCCATTCACGGCCTGCAGGATGCCGGGATTGCGGTTCCGGGTCAAGTATCCGTCATCAGCGTGGACAACAGCCGTATGGCTTCCATGGTTCGTCCGCAGCTCACGACCGTAGCGCAGCCGATGTACGACATCGGTGCCGTATCGATGCGTCTGCTCACGAAGCTGATGAAGAAAGAATCGGTCGAGAACGCGCGGGTCACGCTGCCGCATGAGCTGGTGCAGCGCCAGTCCGTCGCCGGCGCCAAAGCGTAAACTGTATAACCGAACACAAAGCCCCGCCGGGGATTCTCTCCCGCCGCGGGGCCTTCTTTGTCCTTCAGAAAGGGGATTTCGATGAATTACGGAACGATCGGCATCATCGGCGCGATGGAGCAAGAAATCGCTCTGCTGCGCCAAGAGCTTCAGAGCGAAGAAACGCTGCATCACGCCGGCATTACTTATCATGTGGGCCTTTTTCACGGCAGGAAGACGGTGTTGTGCAAATCAGGCGTCGGCAAAGTGAATGCCGCAGTCTGCACGCAGGTGCTGATCGACCGCTTCGGAGTAGACGCCGTTATTTTTACCGGGGTGGCCGGTGCCCTGGATCCCTCGCTTGAAATCGGAGATATCGTCATCTCCCGCAGCTCCGTGCAGCACGATATGGATGTAACGGCTCTCGGCTTTGCCCGCGGAGTGATTCCTTACCAGGACACGTCTGAGTTTCCGTCCCACCCGGATCTGATCCGGGTGGCGAAGGAAGCAGGCGAGCGGGTGTTTCCCGGTCGCTGCGTCATCGGCAAGGTGCTTTCCGGCGACCAGTTCATCGCCGGCCGGGATCTCGTGCGCAGGCTGCATGAGGAGCTGCAAGGCACCTGCACCGAAATGGAAGGGGCGTCCGTCGCGCAAGTGTGTCACATGAACGGGATCCCTCACGTGATTATCCGGTCCATGTCCGATAAAGCGGACGGATCCGCGCACGTCAATTTCGAGGAGTTTACGGTCGAATCCGCGAACCGTTCGTTCGCCATCGTAAACGATATGATTCAGCGTTTATGACCACAGGCATTATCCGAGATGCTGGAGCGCGAGCTCCAGCATCTTTCGATTTTTTTCCGTGATTTCAGCCCGGCGGGGCATTGGAGCCCACAAAGAAGTGTCGTCCAGCCAAGCGGCAGGCATAAGGGCCGGTCGCTTCTCCGAGGTGAGTGAAGGCCAGTCCGCGGGAAGCAGGGCTTCGGAAGGACTTTCATCAATTGTCCGGAGCAGCGGATCTCCGTTCATTTCCAGCCACAGCAGTCCCCAAGCCCGGGGGACGACCCGCCAATGGTCGTACCCGCCGCCGCCCAGCGCAATCCATTTTCCGCCTGTATAACGGTTCGCAGCTTCGTGAATCAACCTGGGCATCTCCAGGTAAATTTTCATGCTGCAATGCATATGCGCCAGCGGGTCGAAGGCATGGGCGTCACAGCCGTGCTGGCTGACGATCACATCCGGCCGGAAAGCCTCGACAGCCTTCTCCAGAGCGGCCGTGAAGCACTCGAGCCAGGAGTCGTCTTCCGTATACGGCTCCATGGGGAGGTTGAGACAGGCGCCGTAGCCGGTCGACACGCCGCGTTCGTGGGCAAACCCGCTGCCCGGAAACAGGAACTTGCCCGTCTCGTGCATGGACAACGTAAACACATCCGGATCGGTGTAAAAGAACCACTGTACTCCGTCACCATGGTGCACGTCGGTATCCACGTACAGAACCCGCGCGTCATATTTATCCCGGATCCGGGTGATGGCCGCCGCCGCATCGTTGTAAACGCAAAAACCCGAACCGCGTTCGGGGAAAGCGTGGTGCAGTCCGCCTGCCAAGTGCAGCGCGCGGTCCGCCTTGCCTGACATCACGGCTTCGGCGGCGGCAAGCGAACCGGCGACGACCGAGACGGCCGCTTCATGCATGCCGGGGAAGTACGGCGTGTCACCGTCCGCCTGCAGTCCGTATTCCGCCGCACGCGATACGACGGAGGGATTCGGGTGCTCGGCGCTAAGCGCTTTCACGGCTTCGATATAATCGGCACGATGAAGCGAGCGCACCGTCTTCTCGGCTTCCGCCGACGGAAGGGAGGGCAGCATGCGGGAGGAATCGAGCGTCCCGCACTTCCGTAGAAGTTCTTCCGTCAAAGCAAGACGGATCGGATGAAACGGATGATCTTCATGAAAGCGGTACCGCCCGCCGGCGGACGAATCAATCCAGACGGTTCTCGAAGTCAAAAGTCGTCTCCTGCCTTTCTTAAGCGCTGCCTCAGTACATAAAACGCTGACGAAACCGGACGCGGTCGAATTTCTCGACGGACTCCTGCGGCACCTGTCTGCCGACACGCACCATGAGGCAGTTGGCCGGGTGCGCGGTGATTTCCGGATCGTCCGTCGCGAACCATACCATGCCGACCGATTTCATGAGCCGTTCCATCATCTCGCGGTACTGCCACACGGACAGCCCGCTTCCTTCCAAATCCCAATGCCAATAATATTCGGTCGTATAAACGATGGCGTTATCCAACTGCCCGTTTTCGAAAGCGGCGGCAATCATCGCTTTGCCGAGTCCCATGGAACGGTAGGCATTGGCCACCTCCACGGCACCCAGCTCGATCAGATCGTCCATGCCGGCTTCCGACCAGCGCTCCATTTCATCCGGATAATGAAACGTCACATAACCGACAACGGTATTGCCGTCCCGGGCCAGCACAACCCGGCCTTCGGGAAGGCCGGCGATCTCGATGAGCGCCAGATGCTGTTCTTTCGGCCTGCGAAACGCATCCAAGTCCGGGTGCATCGTCATGGTTTGCAGACGTTCCGGCGGCACCGGACCTTCCACGGTAACGGTTTTGCCCGCACGCTCGATCGTATGGATAACCTCGGTTTTGTTATGTTTCATGCCGATCTCTCCAACAGCCGACCGCCGTCCGATCGAATGCGGAAGGGGTCGCTCTATTTGGTGTCATTATACACCAGGCTGCGCACTTTGTCCCTTTGCGCTCTTCATTTTACATCCCCCCATGTGCGCGCTTTCAATTTGCTATGTTATAATGCAAGTGGCGGAGAGATAAAATCTCCTGGAGTGTGTAAGCGCATTCGATAGTTTGTCGGGATACCAGACGGGAAGGTGAAAAGAATGACACTGGATCAAAATGAGAAATTGCCCCCGGTGGCGGCGGTCTCCAACATGGGACCCTACGAGGAAGCAGTGAAATCGTTCCGGTGGGAAGATGTCGAATCGCATTTCACTTGGTCGAAGACAGGGAAGGTCAACATGGCCTATGAAGCGATCGACCGTCATGTCGCCGAAGGCAAAGGGGACAAAATCGCCCTGCACTACAGCGACAACACCCGGGAGGAAAGCTATACGTTCGCGGATTTGGCGAAGCAGTCCAACCGGTTTGCCAACGTGCTTCGCGGGCTCGGCGTGTCCAAAGGCGACCGCGTATTTATTTTCATGCCGCGCACGCCGGAGCTGTACTTCAGCTTTCTCGGTATTTTGAAAGTCGGTGCCGTCGTCGGTCCTCTTTTCGAAGCGTTCATGGAAACCGCGGTCAAAGACCGTCTGCAGGACAGCAGCGCATCCGTGATCGTCACGACTTCATCGCTGCTCTCGCGCGTTTCCCGTTCGGAACTTCCTGATCTGAAGCATGTCGTCGTTTTCGGTGACGGTGTGGAAGAAGGCGGCGGAATCGTCGACTTCACGAAAGCGATGGCCGGAGCCTCCGATCAAGCGGAGATCGAATGGCTGGACCGCGAGGACGGTCTCATTCTGCACTATACATCCGGCTCGACCGGCAAGCCGAAAGGCGTATTCCACGTGCAAAACGCCATGATGCAGCATTATCATACGGGCCGAATCGTACTCGATCTCCGCGAGGACGATGTGTATTGGTGTACCGCCGACCCGGGCTGGGTGACGGGTACCTCGTACGGCGTGTTCGCGCCTTGGCTGAACGGGGTGACGAACGTCGTGCGCGGCGGGCGTTTCAGTCCGCAGGATTGGTACGGCACGATACAAAAATATAAAGTGACGGTCTGGTACAGCGCGCCGACTGCATTCCGCATGCTGATGGGGGCCGGAGAGGACGCGGTGAAGCCGTTCGACCTCTCGAGCCTGCGCCACGTGCTCAGCGTCGGCGAACCGCTGAACCCGGAAGTCGTCCGCTGGGGCTTCAAAGTATACGGCGAGCGCATTCACGACACCTGGTGGATGACCGAAACCGGCGGCCATATGATCTGCAACTATCCAAGCATGACGGTCAAACCGGGGTCGATGGGACGCCCGATTCCAGGCGTTCAAGCCGCGATTATCGACGATCAAGGCAACGAGCTGCCGCCGATGCGAATGGGGAATTTGGCGGTACGCACCCCATGGCCGTCGATGATGCGCAAAATCTGGAACAACCCCGCCAAATACGAAGAATATTTCCGCATCCCGGGCTGGTATGTGTCGGGAGACTCCGCGTATCGCGACGAGGAAGGATACTTCTGGTTCCAGGGCCGGATCGACGATGTCATTAACACTTCTGGCGAGAGGGTAGGCCCGTTCGAAGTCGAGAGCAAGCTGGTGGAGCATCCGGCAGTGGCCGAAGCCGGCGTCATCGGAAAGCCGGATCCCGTACGCGGTGAAATCATCAAAGCGTTCATCTCGCTTCGGGAAGGGCACGTGCCTTCGGAAGAGCTCAAAGCCGACATCGCCAAATTCGTCAAAGAAGGGCTGTCCGCCCATGCGGCGCCGCGGGAAATTGAGTTCAAGGACAAATTGCCCAAGACCCGCAGCGGCAAAATTATGAGAAGGGTGCTCAAGGCTTGGGAGCTGAACCTTCCGACGGGCGACCTGTCCACGATTGAAGATTGATTTCATACGGCCTTATCCCTCATCAGGCAAAAACCTCCGATCGCGCCGGTTAACGGTGCGGTCGGAGGTTTTTTTCGTACGTCCTGTTATTTGATTTGCACGGTGGCAGAGGATGGAGACTCCCCGGCCTCGTTGACAGCCGTCACCCTATACCAGCCGGTGGCAAGCGGAGAGACGTATTCAAACTCATTCGTCTCCGTCGTGCCGAGCATCTGGTAACCGGAAGACTCCGATTGAGAGTAGAAGATCCGGTAGACGGTTACCTTCTCGGAGGACGGATTGAGCTGCCATTTAAGCACGACGCCAAGCTCCGTTTTTTGCGCTTTAACTCCTTTAGGCGCGGACGGCATAGAAGCCGTGCTGCCCGTGTTGCCCGGCTGATCGTTGCCTCCGGCGCCAGGGTTCGCCGGTAAACCGGGATCGCCGGTGCCGCCCGGATCCGGGAAGCTGGGATCCGGCGTTCCCGGAACTCCGTCGGTGGCGACGAACTCGCTGCGAGCCGATTCGTTGCCCGCCACGTCCACCGCCGTCACATAGAAGCTGTAGGCCACTCCGGCGGAACCCGCCGCCGTGAAGCGCGAATCCTCGCCGGTGAGCACCGAGTTGCCGGTCTTCTCGTAATTGGAGCCATCCATGGAGCGGTACAGCCGGTATCCGACGACATCCGCGTCCGCTGTCGGTGTAAACGACACCTGCACGATGTTTCCGACCGCTTCGGCGGATATATGCGGAGGAGCGGAAGGAGCTTTGCCGTCATCCGTTCGGGGATCCGTCTTGGACGGCGCACTTTCTCCCGCATCCGCCGGTAAATAGTAGGCGAGAGCCTTGCGGCTTTGAGCGGACACTTTGAGCAGAGCCGCCTTCAAATCTTCGATCAGCTGGTCGATCGGCATTTCTCTCTTGATCATGATCGCTTCGCGCAGCATATCTTCGGGCGTTGCGGGATTCGGCACGTAATTCACGCCGTTATACGAAATATATTTCATTTTGACGAGCGTATCGTCTTCTTCGGTCGGGATGAACTCGCGGTTAAACAAGTCGGTCACCGTTTTGCCGGCTTCTCTCGTCAAGTCCGTCGGGAGCTTGCCGCTCACGCTGGACACGGTCATGGAGACAATGCCGTCCGGCCGATTGAACTCCCGTGTGGGGAACAGCCCAGGCTTGGCATCCGTCACGAGATTCATCACTTTCGCCCAAATCAGCTTGGCACGGTTATGTCCATCCCCGGACAACGTATGGATCTGCTTTTCATAGCCCGCCCAGACGCCAAGCGTGATGTCCGGCGTGAAGCCTTGGAACCAAACATCCCCGTAGTTTTGCGTAGTGCCGGTTTTCCCGGCAATCGGGATCTTGGAGAAGTTTTTAAAGTTCGATTTCACGCTGGTGGCCGTACCGTTGGTGACGACGGTACGCAGCATATCGGTCATCAAATAGGCCGATTGTTCGGACACGATCCGCTTCGGAACGGCTTTATGCTTATAGACGGGGTCGCCGTCGGGTCCGTTGATCTCCTCGATCAGATAGGCGTCGTTAAACACACCCTTATTGGCAATCACGCTGTACGCGTTCGTCAGCTCTTCCACGGAAACGCCGTATTGCAGGCCGCCGATGACGCCGGTCTGCGCGGACATGTCGCTCTTGGTCAGGGTGGTGATTCCGACGGACCGGGCGAAATCCCAAGCTTCCGGGATCGTCACCTTGTTCAGAAAAATTTTGAGTGCCACCGTGTTCAGCGACTTGTTCAACGCCTCGCGGGCGGTTACCAGTCCCAAATACTTGTTGTTGGAGTTTTTCGGAATATGCCGTCCGCTGCCGCCGTTGTTCAGAATAATCGGGGCATCGTCCAGCACGCTGGCCGGTTGAATCAGGCCTTTATCAATCGCCGGCAAGTAAGCGCCGATCGGCTTCATCGCCGACCCGGGCTGACGGGTCATCTGCGTCGCGAAGTTCATCTGCTCGATATGGAAGTCGCGGCCTTCGATCATCCCGATGATGGCGCCGGTTTTGTTGTCAAGCATGACCGCTGCGGTTTGCTCGACGCCCTTGACCTTATGGTCGGGCGAGAAATTTTTCGGGTCTTCCGCCACCTGATGCATCAAGTCATACACTTGTTTGTCGATGGTGGTCGTAATTTTGTAACCGCCGCGCAGCAGCTGCTGACGTGCGTTTTCAACCAGATCGGTATTTTCCTTTTTCCGCAAATCCTCTCTCTTCAGTGTCGGATTTTGCAGCAGCACGAGCTGTTCGGACGCTTGGCGCTCCACCTCGAGCATCAAGTAAGGGTATGTATTGTACGCTTTCTCGGTCGTTTTGGCGAGCGAGCCGTACAGATCGAACGCCAGCGCCTCTTCATATTCGGCTTGGCTGATTTTGTTCTCCTCGAGCATCCGCTTCAACACGAGCTTCTGGCGGTCCTGTGCACGTTTGAAGTTTTTCGGGTTGAACTCGCCTTTGCTCGTAAAGGCCGAATAAACGGACGGCAGCTGAGGCAGACCGGCGAGATAGGCGGCTTGGGCGATGTTTAATTGATGGAGATCGTCCACGCCGAAAATGCCTTTGGCCGCGGCTTTGATGCCGAACAAGTTGTAGCCGGACGAACCGTTGCCGTACGGAATTTTATTCAAATAAGCCGTAATGATTTCTTTTTTGTTGAGAAACCGTTCAAGGCGGAGGGAGAGGAATATTTCTTTGGCTTTGCGGCTCTGCGTCTGGTCGAGCGTCAGAAATACCCGCCTCGCGACCTGCTGCGTTATGGTGCTGCCGCCGGTTTGAACGTTTTCATTTAAGAGCTGCTGCTTGACGGCGCGAAGAATGCCGTTGGAATCGATGCCCGGATGCTGAAAAAAGTTTTTGTCTTCAATCGACACGACCGCGTCGATAATGGGCTGCGGAATTTCGTCATACTTCACAGGGCGCCGGTCTTCTTCCGTGCGCAGCTGTCCGATGAGCGATCCGTCGCGAAAATAGACGAAGCCCGTTTGGGCGTTTTCGCTGATTTTCTGTTCAATCATTTGCCGGCTGCGGACCGGATCGTCTTTGGTCAAAGACGCCACATATCCGGCAATCGCGCCTGCGGCGGTCAAACCGGCCAGCAAGGCGAAAAACAAGAGCCACAGTACGGTGAAACCGGCGATTTTGCCCGCCACTGCCCAGCGTTCCTTCGTACGCTTAGGGGAAGGAGGCAGGTGAGCCGTTCGTTTCGATTGATCCATCGGGTAACCTCCTTAACGCAAACAGCATTATTATAGCACATTTTGGTTTCGCGTTGATTTTCTTCGATATAGGGCATAGAAGGAATATGCGTGCGTGTTGACAGGTCGAATTGAACATGATATAAAGTGTATCAACACATGGATATCCAGCGATGAAGGGAACCCAGTAGCGTTCGGAATCAACGTTCCAGAGAGCCGGCGGTCGGTGCAAGCCGGTACTTGAACGGACGCGAAATACGTCCCGGAGCTTCTTCTGCCGAAACCGCCCCCGGGCGGAAGGAGAAGACGGCGGTCGGCCGATACCCGGCTTGAGGAACGCACGGCGCCGGCGCCGGACGTTCAAACGAGGGTGGTACCGCGATAACTCGCCCCTGCTGCAAAGCAGGTGCGGGTTTTTTTGTGTGTGAAAGGCTAATAACTTTGAGGTGATGAGAATGACTTCGACAACAGACAATCCCGTTCTTCCTCAAGATTTACTGGACGATCTCGAATATCGCGGACTGCTCTTCCAAGTTACGAACCGCGAGAACTTGAGCAGCAAGCTGAGCGCCGAGCGAGTCGTGCTCTACTGCGGCTTCGATCCGACAGCCGACAGTCTGCACATCGGCAGCTTGCTTCCGATTTTGACTTTACGCCGGTTCCAAAACGCCGGCCATCTTCCGATCGCACTCGTCGGAGGGGGCACCGGCTTGATCGGCGACCCGAGCGGCCGCTCGACCGAGCGCTCGCTTAACGGTCCCGAGACCGTAGCCGCATGGACCGACAGCCTGAAGCGGCAGCTGTCCCGATTTTTGGACTTCGACGCACAGCCGAACGCAGCCAAGCTTGTCAGCAACTATGACTGGCTCGCACCGCTCGACATTATCGCGTTTCTGAGGGACGTAGGCAAAAATTTCACGGTCAATTACATGCTGGCGAAGGATTCCGTCGATTCACGGCTCGCCCAAGGCATCTCCTTTACGGAATTCAGCTACATGATTTTGCAGTCCTACGACTTCTACAAGCTGCATACGGATCACGGATGCTCGCTTCAGATCGGGGGCAGCGACCAGTGGGGCAACATTACGGCAGGTCTTGATTTAATCGGCAAAATGGGCGGCGGCGACGCTTATGGCTTGACAATGCCGCTGGTCACCAAGAGCGACGGCAAAAAGTTCGGCAAGTCCGAATCGGGCGCCGTATGGCTCGACCGGAACAAGACGACCGCTTACCAATTCTATCAATTCTGGATCAATACGGACGACGCGGACGTGATCCGCTTCCTCAAGTATTTCACGTTTCTTTCCCGGCAGGAGATCGAGGCGCTGGAGGAGGAGCTGAAGACGAATCCGGAAAAACGCGCCGCTCAGAAGACGCTGGCGCGGGAAGTGACCCGCCTCGTCCACGGCGAAGCCGCGGTGGAAACCGCGGAGAAGGTGACGCAAAGCTTGTTTTCCGGGGATGTGTCGCAGCTGGGTGAAGACGAGCTGGCCGAGGCGATCCGGGACATGGCGAGCGCGACGGTGGAAGACGGCGACGATTTACCGCTGATCGATTTGCTGGTCGCTTCCGGCTTGGCCGCTTCCAAGAGCCAGGCAAGGAAAGATATCGAAAGCGGTGCCGTCTATGTCAACGGGGAGAAGTTCACCGGCCTCGACAGCGTTGTGAGCCGCGGACAACGGCTGTTCGGCAAATACGTCATCTTGCGAAGAGGGAAGAAAAACTACGCCGGCATTACGTTCCAGTGATGTTGATATGAAAAAAAGCCGCTCCGACTATCGTCGGGGCGGCTTTCGTATCTATGCGATTAGCGGCTGTAGAACTCGACGATTTGCTTCTCGTCGATGTCTTGGGAAAGCTCATCGCGGCTCGGCAGGCGCACATACTTGCCTTCCATCGCGTTGGCGTCAAAGTCGATGTAAGCCGGCAGGTGATGACGAGCTTCCATCGCTTCTTTGATCGACTTCAGGCTGCGGCTGCGCTCACGCAGGCCGATAACATCGCCCGGTTCAACCAAATAGGAAGCGATGTCGACTTTTTTGCCGTTTACCGTCACGTGACCGTGGGCAACGAGCTGACGGGAACCGTAACGAGTATTCGCCCAACCCAGACGATAGACGAGGTTGTCCAGACGGCTCTCGAGCAGGAACATGAAGTTCTCGCCGGAGATCCCTTTCATATGGCTTGCACGTTCGAACAGGTTGCGGAATTGCTTCTCGTTCAGACCGTACATGTGGCGCAGTTTTTGCTTCTCCTGAAGCTGAACGCCATAACCGCTGATTTTGCGGCGTTGACCAGCGCCGTGTTGGCCTGGAGGGAACGGGCGTTTCAGTTCTTTTCCGGTGCCGCTCAGGGAGATTCCGAGACGGCGGCTCAATTTAAACTTGGGACCAGTGTAGCGTGCCATATTATGCAGACTCCTTTTTCAAAAGGGGATTTTTTTGAAAAGTGGGGTTCGCTCGCGCCGGATTTCTCCATAACCGCAACGCCTTGAGACGTCCGGTTCCGTGCAGGAAGTTCAGCCGCTGCCTGACGGTGGGAAATCGGAGAGGGTGACACAAACTCGTACGCCCAATAATCAACAAGTTATATTATAAGAACTCACCGGCTTTTGTCAAGCATTTTGTATAAGTTAAGAGAAAGGGGAAAGCCTACCTTGCAAAGAAAGGAGGATTTGCCATGCGGACACGAATGGCCGTTTTTGCGCTGCTGTGTTTGGCATTGACCTCGACCGGATGTATGCAGCGCGCGGAAGGCATGCCGGCGGATAAGGCGTTCGCGCTGTCGGCGTCGGCTTTATCCGGAAGTGACAGCTACGGCGTTGCCGGCGAAATCGCAGTATACGACCCCAACGGAGCAATAGCAGGCAAATCGCGTTATGAAGGGGAAGTGACCGGCCACGGAAAAATCAATGTCAAATGGTCGGACAGCTCGCCGCTTGTCCGTACACAGGCAGCGGGAACGCAGAAGGGTCAACCCGCATTTCCGCCTCTGCAGCTTTTGAACGAGGTCAAGCACGGCAAGGCGACGGTGAAATATGCCGATCGCTCGAATGAGGACAGAGTCGTGAAGCTGCTGGTGACATTGGACGAAAATACGGCTACAAAGCGAATCGCGGAAGGGCTGCGGGCGGAAATACGCGGACTGAGAACCGACGTGACCGGGAAATCGCTGAGCGCGAAGCAAAGAAAACAAGCGGAAGACGTGCTGAGCAAAGCGGACCGAACGTTGGACGAAGCGCTGTCCACGCTGCGGGTCCGTACCGTCTGTTTGTGGACAGCCGACCGCAGCACCTGGTTCCCGCGGCAGATGCGGGAAGAGACCGTGCTATCCTACCGATGGAACGGCAAACCGTATCGGGAAAAGCGGGTTTCGGAAACGAATTTCCTACGCGGCGGTTCGAATGGTACAATGGGTGGCAGAAGGTAGCAGTTATTTATCAGTCAAGGAGGATTTCCGATGCGAGACCCAAGGATACAGCAATTGGCGGCGAATTTGGCGGGGTATTCCATCAAAGTTCAGCCGGGTGACAATGTGTTGATCGAAATGATCGGGGACGAGCGCGAGCTGCTGAAAGCGCTGATTGAGGAAGTGGCCCAACGGGGCGGACGGCCGTTCGTCGAAATTACCGATAAGTCCGTCGAGCGGGCGCTGCTCCGAAACGCGACGCCGGAGATGATGGAAACATGGGCGTATTATGACCTGGAGCGTATGAAAAAGATGCAAGGGTATATCGGCATTCGTTCGGGCAACAACGTCAACGAGCTGGCGGATGTTCCTTCCGAAAATTACAAATGGTATGACCGCCTGTACAGGCATCCGATACATAGTGAACAACGGGTAAAAAAGACCAAGTGGGTCGTTCTCCGATACCCAAGCCCATCGATGGCGCAGCTCGCCCAAATGTCCACGGAAGCGTTCGAGGATTTTTATTTTAACGTGTGCAATTTGGATTATGCGAAAATGGACCGTGCCATGGATCCGTTGGCCGACTTGATGAGACGCACCGACAAAGTGCGGATCACGGGGCCGGGAACCGATTTGACCTTCTCCATCAAAGACATCGGCGCCAAAAAATGCTCCGGTGAGCGCAATATTCCGGACGGTGAAGTATACTCCTGCCCGATCCGCGACTCCGTGAACGGCACGATCTCTTACAATACGCAGAGCGTATATAACGGATTTACTTTCGAGAATGTGAAATTCCGTTTCGAAAACGGCAAAATCGTCGAAGCGACCGCCAACGACTCCGAGCGGATCAACGCGCTGCTGGACACTGACGAGGGAGCCCGTTATATCGGCGAATTCAGCATCGGCTTCAACCCGTTTATTTTGCATCCGATGAAAGATACGCTGTTCGACGAGAAAATTGCCGGAAGCCTGCATTTCACCCCTGGACAAGCCTATGAAGACACGGACAACGGCAACCGCTCGTCGGTGCATTGGGATCTGGTGCTGATCCAGCGGCCCGACTATGGCGGAGGCGAAATCTATTTCGACGACCGGCTGATCCGCAAAGACGGCCTGTTCGTCATTCCGGAGCTGCAGAATCTGAATCCTGACGCTTTGAAATAAACGCTGACCCTTGCATGTCTCCGCCTATTAAAGGTATGATGGGAAAAGCAGGTTAACCCTATTTTTTGGAGGGAATACGATGTCCAACAATGCGGCAATTGTAGAGCTTTCGCAGACAGCGAACAAATTCCGATCTTCCGTAGTCTTGCAGGCCGAAAACAAGTACATCGACGTGAAAAGCATTCTGGGCCTGTTCACCACGCTGGTCGGCACGCACTCGTACGAGCTGCATGTGCACGGTCCCGACGCGGAAGAAGCCAAGAAAGAGTTGGCCGCCGTGTTCGCCAAGCATAACTTGAATGTTAAAGTAGTGGAATAATGATTCTGTAGTACGGTAAGCGCCCCGGCTCTTGGAGACGGGGCGTTTTTCTTGTGCGGCCCCCCGCGGCAGGGCGGGAGGAAAAGCGGGGACGCCCCGTCCTTGTGCTTCGCGGCAATTTCGTCTAATATGAAAGGGATAGCGATGATTGGAAGTTTGGCACAGGGGGAGTGGGAATGGCTTCACTGGAGACGGATACGATCGCGAACCTGAAGCAGAAGGCGCTCCGCCTGCTGCAGGAAGATGCCGATAAAATCGAGAAACTAATCGCCATTCAGATGGAAAACCTGACGACCCGCCAATGCCCGTTATACGAAGAAGTGCTCGATACGCAAATGTACGGGTTTTCCCGGGCGGTCGAATTTGCGGTTCGTACCGGATTGGTGGAAGAAGGCGCCGGCAAGCAGCTGGTCAGCCAATTGGAACGGAATTTGGCTCTGCTCTATGAAGCGCTGAACAACCGAATAGAGTAGCCGGACCGGTTCCGCTCGGAGCCGTTTGCCATAAGTTGACGCTTGACCTCGCGGTCAAGCGTCTTTTTACGTTACACGAAGTAAAACGCGACGCCGAGAATGACGTACACGATCAGAAGCAGCTTGCCTTCATACCAGGTGGTGGTGCCGTCTCTCGAGATCGACGTGGCGATGAGAACCGCGACGGCGATCGCCGCAAGCTCGATCGTGGAGAAGATCAAGTCCATGGGACGGCCGAAAATCAAGCTGACGAACACGAGGACGGGTGCGACGAACAGCGCGATTTGGAGGCTGCTTCCGACGGCAATTTCGACCGCCGCGCCCATTTTGTTTTTCATCGCGAGCAGGATGGCGGCGCTGTGCTCGGCGGCGTTGCCGATAATGGCCACCAGGAACGCGCCCACGAACAATTCCGATAAGCCGAACTTGTCGGTGAACACATGAAGCGTATGTACGAGCCATTCGCTGACAAAAGCGACCATCAGGGTAGCCAGCACCAAATACAAAATCGACTTGTTGCGCGACCATGCCGGCGGCTCTCCGTGGGAGGGCTGGGTTTCCTCGTGATCTTCGAGGAGATCCTTATGCGTAAACATGGAATAAACGAGCCAGCCCGCATAAGCCAAGATCAGACAGCCGGCGACGGTGACGCTTAGCGATATCGTTTCGTTCGGAGGAAATTTTTCCGTTTTCACGAACACCGCGGGAATGAACAGCGAGATGACGCCGAGCATCATGAGCGAAGCGTTCTGACCGGCCAGATGGATGTTGAACCTTTGCTCCTTGAACTTGAGCCCTCCGACGAATGCGCTGGCGCCAAGCACAAGCAGCAAATTGCCGATGATCGAGCCGGTCAAGCTCGCTTTCACGATGTCGAACAATCCTTCTTTAATCAGGAATATCGAGATGATCAGCTCCGCGGCGTTGCCGAATGTGGCGTTCAGAAAACCGCCGAGCCGCTGACCGGCATAATGCGAGACGGCCTCGGTCGCTTTGCCCAGAAAGCCGGCCACGAACACGATGGCCAATGCCGAGAGGATGAACTCGGGAACCGGTCCGAAGTGCAGGTAATGGGCTGCCGCGCTTAGCGCGAAGGTGAGGATGAGGAGCGGAAAAAACAGTCGCTTCACTTGCGTACACCTCAGTTGTGGAGAATGGTTTGCGGTTACGGTTCCTTATACTATAGCGAAAAGCCGTTGGCGTGTTCAAGTCGCGCACCTGGTAAGCCCGGGAGCCCGCCAGCGGTTGCTTGTGGCTGGATCTTCCAGTACAATGTAGTCATTAAAGGTTCGGGAGAGTGGGTCGCCATGACGGAAGAGCTGCAGCAAGAAGGACTCATACGCATATCGGATGACGTTGTCGCCACGATCGCGGGTCTGGCGGCACTCGAGACACCGGGCATCGCCGCCATGTCGGGCGGGATCTCCGAAGGATTGGCCAAGCGTCTCAGCGGGCGCAACGCGCAAAGAGGAGTGTCCGTTGAAGTCGGCCAAGTGGAAGCGGCCATCGACCTGCGCATCGTCGTACAATACGGCATTCCGATCCAAGAAGTGGGCCGCAGCCTGCAGGACAACGTCCGTGAAGCGGTGGAGAACATGACCGGCCTTCGCGTGGTGGAAGTGAACGTGAAAGTGGAAGGCGTGGCTTTCAAGGATGAGGAAGCGGAAGAGTGGAACCGAGTGAAGTGAACGAACGAAGAGCCATCCGGAAGGATGGCTTTTTTGGTGGGCTGAAAAAGGAAAACACCCCCGGGCAAGCCGGGAGTGCGGCATGGTCATGCATGGATGGCGGAACTGCGATCTTTGTCCTTGGCATTCACACGGTTGTATTCTCGCGAGATGCTGAGCAGAATTCCCATGCCGACGAGCGTCACGAGCATGGAGGATCCCCCATAGCTGATGAATGGCAGGGTGACTCCGGTAACCGGAATCGCGCCGCTTACTCCGCCCATGTTGATGAGGGCTTGAATGGCAATCAGCGAGACGAGGCCGACGCCGACCAACGTTCCGTACAAGTCCGGACACCTCAACGAAACAATCAGCGCGCGCCACAGGAACAGCAAGTAAAAGAGCAGGAATATGGTCGTGCCGAGGAACCCGAGCTCTTCGGCAATGACGGCGAAAATAAAGTCATTGTATGCATACGGCAAATAAAACAGCTTCTGCACGCTATGTCCGAGGCCCGCGCCGGTAAACCCGCCGTGGCCGAACGCTTCAAGCGAACGCACCAAGTGATAGCCGGTATGCTTCTCATCCGCCAGCGGATTCATGAACGCCGTAAACCGGGCAAACCGGTAACCGCCGTCGAATCCGGGATGGCTGAGCAAATAGATGCTGAAGCCGAGGGCGCCGATCCCGAGCAGCAATGCGGCCGAAAGGAGCACATGCTTCAAGTTGGAGCCGCCGGCGACGATGACGGTGGTGGCGCACAGAACCAAAATGATGCAGGAACCGACGTCCGGCTGAAGCAAAATGAGACCGACGACAAAGCCGACCACCATCATGACCGGAAGAAGGCCCCGTTTAAATTCGCGGAACTTTTCGTCCTTTTTGGTGATGATCGACGCGAGATACAAGATAATCGCAAGCTTTGCGAATTCGGTCGGTTGAATGCCGAGGCCGCCGATGCCGAGCCAGCTGCGGGCGCCGTTGGTTAAACTGCCCACGAACAAGACGACGATCAGCAGGACGATCGTGAAGAAGAGGTACGGTAAAAACCATTTTTTATACTTTTCGTACCGGACGTTCATCAAGACCAGCATGGCGAACGTCCCCATCCCGGCCCATAGAAGCTGTCTCTTCGTAAAATACAAAGCGTCGTTGCCGAATTTGGCGGACACGACGGTCATGCTGGAGCTGGCGCTAAATACCATGATCAGGCCGAAACCGACGAGCAGAAGCGTGAGGATGAGCAGCAAAAAATCCGGCGTCCCGCGCTGGCCCGCGGCCGGGGTTTTCATCGATAGATCCCCCGCGGTCTCAGCTGAGCAGCTGCTTCAATTCTTGCGCGCGCTGGGCAGCGGCGTTAAGAATTGGCTGCGGAACCGGAGATTCGTAGTCCAGTCCGTGCGGGAAGGTGGCGCGTCCGATGTAGACGGCTTCGACTTCCAGAATTGCGTCCGGATTTTCCAGCTTGCCTTCCACCGCGCGGGTATTGATGCGGAGGAAATAGTCTTCTCCGTTCGAGCGGTCGTGAAGCTTCAAATCATATGTAGCGCGGCGGTATTCCCATTGCCAGCGGACAAAGCCGAGTTTCTCGCTGGAATCGTCAAGATGGGCCAAATCGCTACGGATTCCGGTTAAGCCCGTGTTCTCGAGTATCATGTTAAAGCTCCTCCTTTGGAAGGTCCACACAAGCCTTATATTTCAAACTTCATCATAGACGGTTTGCTTTCCTTCTGCAAGCGTGCAGGAACGGGTAATTTAGAATGTTTTTTGAATTCGGCTCCGGTGACTCGCCGTGTCGTTTCTGATACAATAAGCACAAAAACGGCTGCGGAAACGTGACTCCAGAACCGAAGCCTTAGGAGGCGCGTCTGATCGTGAACGATGAAACCTTGCAATCCCTGTGCTCCGATATGGTGAACTGGCGCCGGCATCTTCACCGCCATCCGGAATTGTCCTTCAAAGAATACGAAACCTCGCGTTTCATCGCGGATTTGTTGGAATCTTGGGGACTGGAGGTGCGGCGCGGACTGGCGGGCGGCACCGGCGTCATGGCGAAACTTACGGGCGGCCGGCCCGGCCGGACAATCGCGCTTCGTGCGGATATCGACGCGCTGCCGATCGAGGATGAGAAATCGACCGAATACAAATCGACCGTTCAGGGCGTAATGCATGCGTGCGGGCACGATGCGCATACCGCCCAGCTGCTTGCGGCAGCTCGATATTATACGCTCCATAGGGAAGAGACGGCCGGCACGCGCGTGTTCATCTTCCAGCCGGGCGAGGAGTTCCTCCCGGGCGGTGCGGTCGGCATGATCGCCGACGGCGCATTGGAAGGCGTAGACGCCATTTACGGCGTTCATGTGTGGTCGCCTTTTCCCGCGGGCGTCATCGCGACAAGGCCGGGCCCGTTCATGGCATGCCCCGACGAGTTCGAGGTGGAGATCATCGGACGCGGTGGTCATGCGGGCCTTCCGCATCAAGCCGTCGATGCGCTGATGACCGGCGCGGCGTTGGTGAACGCGCTGCAGACGATCGTGTCCAGAAGCGTGAATCCGCTGGACTCGGCGGTGGTGTCGGTCGGCCAGCTGCATTCCGGCACGGCGCGCAACGTCATTGCCGAGCGGTGCAGCGTGAGCGGCACGGTGCGCACGTTCACGCCCGAAGTTCGGGCCTTGGTCCGCCGCCGGATGGAAGAAGTCGTCCGGCACACCTGCGAGACGCACGGAGCCGAGTACCGATTCCAATTCTTTGAGGGCTATCCGCCCGTGGTCAACGATGACCATGAAGCGAAGAGGGTATTTTCCGTCGCGGCCTCGCTGTTCCCAGAAGCCGAAGTACGGCTCGCCGATCCGATTATGGCAGGCGAAGATTTCTCTTATTATCTTGAGCAAAAACCCGGTTGTTTTTTCATGGTCGGAGCCGGAAGGGACGACGGAACATCCGCTCCTCATCATCACCCGAAATTCGATATCGACGAGCAGGCGATGCTTGTGGCGGCCCGGATGCTGATCGGGGTTGCCGACGATTCCGCATCGTTAAGCGCAGCGAGATAAATCGGACGAATGGCGCCTTTTATTTTCGGTCACGCTATACCGGAAAGGAGGGGCTCCCATGCGCAACATTGCGGAAACGATGACAAAGGAATGCATCACCATATCGCCGATGGACAGTTTGGCCGACGCTGCCGTCCTCATGAGAGAACATGACACAGGCTTTCTTCCGGTGGTCGAAGGGAACAAGCTGGTCGGTGTCGTAACCGACCGGGACATGGTGACCCGCGGACTAGCCAAACAGCTTCAAGGCTCCGCATCCGTGAAAGAAGTGATGTCGGACGACCTGACCACGGTGAAGCCGAACGCGTCGGTGGACGAAGCCGTGAGCCTGATGGCGTCCCGGCAAATTCGCAGACTTCCGGTCGTGGAGAACGGTGAATTGAAAGGCATCATCGCTTTGGGCGACCTGGCCGTGCAGCAAGTGTTCGTAAGCGAGGCCGGAGACGCGCTCAGCGGCATCTCGGAGCATGAACACCGGGAATCGACGTATCACTGATCCCGGTCGGTGTTGAAAAACAGGTCCATTTTCCAGCGTGATGCGGAAAGTGGACTTTTTGTGCGCTTGCGTGTTTCAATAGGGGCAGATATGGTTAAATCCATATATATTTGTGTGGATTTTTAGGTTTTCATGTCCATTTTATGACCCAAGGAGAAGTGGGAATGACGACTTCTGAGGCAGACGGCCAAGATTTGGCCAAGCGGTTGGAAGACACGGAACGAAAGCTGGAACGGGCGGAGAAACTGTTCCGGCTTCTTTCCGAAGCTACGCGTGAGGTTGTTTATCAGTGCGGCCCGGACGGGGTCATCTTTTACTGTTCTCCCTCTCTCCTCGAGCTGTTGGGCTACTCGGCGGATGAACTGGAAGGCCGGAGCGAAGAGATCTTGTACCATCCTGACGATATTCGCAAGCTTCGCGGCGCCAAGGATAAATCCACCCATCAGTTTAGAATGCGGCGTGCATGCGGGAAATATTTGTGGTTCGAAGTCACTACCGGTTACGTATCCACGGATGAAGGTCTGTCGTGCATTCAACGGATCGGACAGGAAATTACCGAGCGGAAAAAAATGAGGAAATTATCGCGGAAGCCCACAGCATTGCCAAGATCGGCAGCTGGGAATGGGATATTAAGCATCATGAAGTCACATTCTCGGATCAACTTCGCAGAATCTGCTTGATCGACACGGATCAATGGAATCGAAGGGCTCCTCAATTGGCGGACTTGGTGCCGGACGAAGACCGGCCGCGTTTCATGGAAAAAGTGGACCGTGCCCTGCGAGGAGACGGCCTGGACTTTGAATTTCGTCAACAACAGCCGGACGGTAACTTCCAATATTTTCAAGTCCGGGCACTCGTTTCATTCGACGATAACGGCGAAGCCGCGAAGATCAACGGAACGGTTCAAGACATTACAGACCGTAAAATTATCGAATTAAAGCTGCAGGAAACGGTCGAGCGATACACGTCTTTGAAAAAATACAATCACGACGCCGTCATGTCAGTAGACATGGAAGGCAACATCATCAACGGAAATATGATGGCTCAGCAGCTTACGGGGTATCCGATCAGCGAAATCATCGGCAAAAACTTGTCGCACTTTATCGGCAAAGACAATGTGAAAGAGATTTTATCCCGGTCGGTGAAGGATGTTACCGTTGAAAACAGCATCGACCGGTTTATTCATCGGAACGGCCATACGGCCGAGGTTCTCACCACCGTCGCCCCCATTATCGTGAACGAATCGAATGTGGGATATTACATTATCGTAAAAGACATTACGGAACAGAAAAAACTGATCATCGCCAAAGAAGCCGCGGAATCGACGAACAAGGCCAAGAGCGAATTTCTGGCGATGATGAGCCATGAAATCCGGACGCCCATGAACGGTGTCATCGGCATGACGGATTTGTTGATGGAAACGACGAACCTCGAACCGCAGCAGCGGGAATACCTCGCGGTCATCCGAAAAAGCGGCGAGACGCTCCTTGCCATCATCAACGATATCCTCGACTTTTCCAAAATCGATTCCGGCAAAACCGACCTTGCCGAAGAGCCTTTCGACGTGAGATCCTGCATCGTGGAATCCGTCGACCTGCTTTCTCCGAAAGCTCATGAGAAGCAGCTGCAGATTTCGTACTCGCTTCAATCTAACGTGCCGGCTATCCTGGTCGGCGATGCCAAACGGTTGAAGCAGGTGATCCTCAATCTCCTCGGGAATGCGGTGAAATTCACGAGCCAAGGCGGCGTATTCGTCGAAGCACGGCTGGCAGCGCGGCATCAGGACGAAGTCCTGCTGAAATTTACGGTGAAGGACACAGGGATCGGCATCCCCCCGGATAAAGCGGAGAATTTGTTCCAGCCGTTCTATCAATTAGACAATTTTATGACGCGGCAGTCGGAGGGAACCGGCCTTGGGCTTGCCATCAGCAAAAAACTGGTAAATCTGATGGACGGGGATATTTGGCTGGAGCAAGGGGAAGGGCCCGGCTCGACCTTCATATTCACGGTAAAGCTGAAGGAGAAAATAATGCCGGCGCAGGATGCGAATCCGGCGGAATCGTCCCGGATCGAGATGCCTTCACGCAAGCTGAACATTCTGGTGGCGGAAGACAACAAAATCAATCAGCTTGTCCTGCTCAAAATGTTAGAGAGATACGGACATCAAGTCCAGGTTGCCGAAACCGGCGAGCAAGTGGTGGAGGCCGCGTCGGCCGAACGTTTGGATATGATTTTCATGGATGTGCATATGCCGGGCATGAACGGCTTTGAAGCAACGGCCGCTCTACGGGAATACCATCCGCCGGGTGATTGCCCGGTCATCGTCGCCGTTACGGCCAGCGCGCTCAAAGGCGACCGCGAAAAGTGTCTCGAAGCCGGCATGGATGATTATATCAGCAAGCCGATCAACACCCGGGTGATCCGCGAAGTGCTGGAAAAACATTTTCCGTCCACAGAGATCAGCCGCGCCGTTCGATGACTTGGATAAAAATCCTAAAGGATAGGTCCCCCGGCAGTTGACCGCTTAACGTCCGTGTGTGGTATGATAAGCAACAGTACCAAAGAGCCGAAAGGTGAGGTGAGGCTTTATGGCCGTTATGCCACAGACCCTCCCTGCGGCAGCACCGGGCGTCTTGGATACGGTTCCCGTCGATTTGACGGAACTGCTGTGCCGCGCCTACACGCTGGGAGATATGATCAAGCGATCCGCCATGGCGGATGAATATGTTTATTGGAAACAAGTCGTCGAGAGAGACGAAGAGGCGAAACGTATCGCCCGCCGTCTGTCTGACGCCAAAAATAAGTTTGCGGAATGCGAGCGTTTCGGCCGGTTTCATCCGGATTACAACGAAGCGCTTGACCGGTTGTACGCCGTTCAGGCTGAGCTAGACGCGCTGGAGTCCGTCCGCCGATTCAAAGACGCCGAGCGGGAGCTGGACACGCTGCTGCACGAAATTTCGTTCGCCGTTGCACGTGCCGTTTCCGAATCGGTCAAGGTGCCCGATGGCGATCCGAACGCCAAAGGCTGCGGAAGCGGAGGCTCCTGTTCGTGCGGCGGCGGAGGCTGCGGCTGACATCGATTCGACAAGGCCGGGGGAATGACGGATGTTTGCGGAACGTATCGGATATATCGTTTGGTTCAGCGATTTTAAAGCGGCCCGCGGGCTGGACAAGTACGGCTCGCTCCACTATTTGTCCCGTAAAATGAACTACGCCGTGCTCTACATGGATGCCGACGGCTCCGAAGAGACGGTGCGCCATTTGCAGCGGCTTCCTTTTGTCAAGAAGGTCGAACGTTCATACCGTGGAGAGATCAAAACCGAATATGAGAAAAACGTACCGGACAAGACCCGTTTTTACGGGTTATGAAGGAATGTCCGGCTCACAAGAAAGTCTCCTGGCCGCGGAGACTTTTTTTGTATCTTTCATCCAAAACCGGAGCGACTTGATAGATAGAAGCCTTGGCGGTCTGTTAAATTTTTGTTGAATCTTCAGGAAGTCGTGCGGTAAAATGGACTTATATTCCATGTCAGAATAACCATGTTAAATGGGCATTTAGAACTATAAAGGGAGGGAATAAGCCGGTGAAAGACAAACACACGGAGCGGTGGAACACGTATGAACCTTTTCACGTCGTTCTGGGCGATAAGAGAGTGGCCGATATCATCATCACCAACCATGCCAGAGCGCGCTGGACCGACCGGGTGGAAAGCGAGAAAACCGGCTATTCCGATATTGCCCAATATATGTGGGAATGTTTGAAAGAAGGAAGAATCATCTCGTACTACCGGAACGAGCAGGACGTGTACACGATCGATGACGATCTCGTTTTCGTCGCCGAATTTGCCGTATCGGACAAGGATACGGACCTGCTCGGTCAGCCGCTTCACAAAATGATCGTGGTGACATTTCTCGGACGAATGTCCGAAACGATGGAGCTGCGTGATCTGAAAACCTATTATTCCTGGCTCCGGCATTCGCGCCGGATGACGCTGATCAAAAATAACCGCAAGCGCCGCTAATTGCGGTCGATTGCAAACCCAAGAAGGCTGTTCCCGGCGTTTGACCCGCAGGGAGCGGCCTTTTTCGCTTAGGGTTATGGTATAATATAGCGCAGATATTCGCGGGAAAAGGCGGGAGAGCATGGCGCTTAACGTGCATCAGCTGCATATTTTTTACACCGTTGCGGAGAGAGGAAGTTTCTCTTCGGCGGCTTTGGCGCTTCACATGACTCAGCCTGCCGTCACGATGCAGGTGCAGGCGCTGGAGGAACGGTTCGGCACGAAGCTGCTCAACCGTACGACCAAGAAGCTGGAGCTTACGGAGGCGGGGCATTGGCTGCTGCCTCAAGCCCGCAAAGCGGTAGAGCTGATGCGCGAGACCGACGCGATGATGGTTCGTTTCATCCAGGAATTGAAAGGCCGGCTGCAATTCGCGGCCAGCTTGACGATCGGCGAATACGTCCTGCCTCCGCTGCTCGGATCGTTCTTGAAGCGCCACCCGGAACTGTCCGTCAGCATGAAGGTGATGAACACCGCCGAAATTATCGAGGCGGTCCAATTTCAAGGACTCGATTTCGGCTTGATTGAAGCGCCGTGCGTCGTACCGGGTTTTCACACGGAAGCGGTCATGAACGACGAATTGGTGCTCGTGGCGCCAGCCGGTCATCCGTTCGCGTCCCGGGAATCGGTGGAGCTTTCGGAAGTGCTGGAACAGCCGCTCGTGCTGCGTGAAAAAGGTTCCGGCACCCGACAGGTGGTGGAAGAAGAGCTGGTTCGCCAAGGCGCGGATGAAGGACGGCTTCGGGTCGTCAGCGAATTCGGCAGCACCGGGGCGATTAAATCCGCGGTGGAAGCCGGATTGGGCTTGTCCGTTCTGTCCGCGTGGACGATCAAGCACGAAACGGCGCTTGGCTTGCTGAAGCCGGTCCGCATACGGGACGTGGCCTTCAGGCGTCAGTTTTTTGCCGTCCGGCTGCAGTCTTCCTTGCTGCCCATACCGGCTGCCGCATTATTGGAACAATTGAGAGGGCTGTCTCATGAGCAGAGCTGACCTGCATACGCATACGACGGCATCGGACGGCCGCCATCGGCCGGAGGAAGTCGTCCATATGGCATCGGAAGCCGGATTGGCGGCGGTCGCCGTGACGGATCACGATACGACTGCGGGAACCGCGGAAGCGCTGGAGGCCGGGAAACGGTACGGGATTCGCGTGCTGCCCGGCGTGGAAATCAGCACCTCCGCCGAAAGCCGCGACATTCACATCCTCGGCTACGGATTTTCTCTTGAGGATCCGGTGTTTCTTCAACGGCTCGCGGATTTGCGGCAAGTACGCAACCGGCGCAACGCGGAGATGATCGCGAAATTGAATGAGTTAGGGATGGCCGTCACACGGGAAGAGGTGGAGAGGGAGTCCTCCTCTTCTCGGCGGGGGGACGGTTCCGTCGGTCGTCCTCATATGGCGGAAGTGCTCGTTCGTAAAGGATATGTGAGAGATTTGCGGGAGGCGTTCGACCGTTTTCTCGGGGAGACGGGAGCGGCTTACGTGAACCCTGAACGTATCCGGCCGGAAGAAGCCGTACGCTGGATTCACGAAGCGGGCGGCGCGGCCGTGGTCGCTCATCCGGGACTGTACCGCAACGACCCGCTGGTGCTGGCATTGTTGGACTCGGGCGCCGACGGGCTGGAAGCTTTTCATTCCGACCACGATGAGGAAGCCCAGCGCCATTACGAGAGATTGGCCCGCTCGCGGGGCAAGCTGGCGACGGGAGGCTCCGATTTTCACGGCACGCTCGGCGGCGTCACGTTTCACGGCGCGGTAGGCCACCGGACAGTCGACGCTTCCGTCGTGGACGAGCTGCTGGCGCTTGCGGCTAGAAGAAGTGATTGAAAAACGGCGGTACCGGTTATGTCAGGCCGGTACCGCCGTTTTAAGTCACTCACCCTAACTTACACTACGAGTGGAGCAGAGCCGGTCACTTCACCCGGCTGGGGAGCTGCTGCACGAGCGCTTCGTCGGGGGTGACGTACAGCGTTTTTTGCCCCTCATAAATCACGTACCCCGGCTTGGCGCCGTTCGGCTTACGGACGTTGCGAATGCGCGTGTAGTCTACGGGCACGTTGCCGGACTCGCGCGCTTTGCTGAAATACGCGGCGAGCGTCGCGGCTTCATGCAGGGTCGCTTCGCCGAATTCGACGCTCCGGATGAGCACGTGCGAGCCGGGGATGTCCTTCGTATGAAGCCACGTGTCGGACGGCTGTCCGAGACGGTTCGTTACATAGTCGTTTTGCGTGTTGTTTTTGCCGACATAAATGTCGATTCCCTCGCTGGATGTGAAGCAAAGCACCGCAGGCGCGTCCTTTTTCTTTTTGCGTACGCCGCGTTTTCCGCCTCTCTCGCGAATATAGCCCTGCTCCGTCAGTTCCTCGCGAATTTCCTCGATATCCCTCGGCGTCGCCGTCTCCAGTCCTTGAAGCACAGATTCCAAATATTCGATTTCGCCGCGGGCGGCGGCCATCTGTTCCTCCACCGCGGCTTTGCTGTTTTTCAGCTTGTTATATTTTCGAAAATACCGCTGCGCGTTTTCGGTAGGGGTCAGCAACGGGTCCAGGCTCACATCGATGAGCGGCTGGTCTTCATCATAATAATCGGTGATGCGCACCGAGACGTCCCCGCGGGATAATAAATGAAGCTGCGCTGTGAGCAGCTCCCCGATGCGCCGGAATTGATCGGCTTCCCGTGCTTCCTCCAGCGTTTCTTCGAGCTTCACCAGCTTCTTCTCGTTTTTCGCTTTCTCGTTCATCAGAAACCGGTGCAGGTCCGATGTACGTTGTTTCACAAGATCGCGCTGCGCCTTGTCGCGGTAATAGATTTCGAGACATTCGTGCATCGTAGAGAAAATTCGCTCTTCTCCCGTTACGTGGGTCAATTTAAATGCGGAAAATACCGTTTTGCCGTCCGCCGTTTGCACCAGATTCGGAACATATTGATGGCGGGCGGTGTCCAGCATCGCTTCCCGGAACGCCTGCCAGAGCTTGTCGAGACCTTCGCCCCCGGCACGATGAACAATTTCGCGCGCGGCCAAAGGGCTGAAGCCCGTATAGGCGTTGACCAAGGCCTGCGCCTCCGAACCGGATGATTCCTCCATCGTGTGAAGAAATCTCGCTTCCGTCTCCGTGAGCGGATCCCGCTTGTCGTGCGAAGGAGGTGCGATATACCGCGCGCCCGGAAGAACGACGCGATAACTGCTCAAAGCCGGCGTGACGTGCCGGATGCCGTCATGGATGACGCCGGTGGCCGGATCGACCAAGGCGAGATTGCTGTGCCGGCCCATCAGCTCGAGCGTCAGCCTTTTCAACGTAAAATCGCCGAGCTCATCCCGGTGTCTGACGTCGATCCATACGATCCGTTCCAGCCCGTCCTGGCGGATGCTTTCGATGATGCCGCCCTCGCAATGCTTGCGAAGCAGCATGCAGAACATCGGAGGCTCGGCCGGGTTGTCCCACGTTTGCTCCGTCCAGTGAAGCCGGGGCATCGATGGATGGGCGGACAGCAAAAGTCGGCCCTGCATGCCTTGGCCGCGGATATGGAGAACGATTTCGTTGTCGGTCGGTTGATAGATTTTAGAGATGCGCGCGCCGACGCAGTCCTGAAGCTCGTGAACGAGGGCGCGGATCACGATCCCGTCGAGTGACATAAGGCGATAACTCCTGTTCCTGTTCGCTTTCGTGTCTTCCTATGATGCCATAGTTGCTCCGAAAGGGAAAGAGAGGCCGGGATATTTCGCGGCTTGTCTGAATACAAATAGCTTGAAAAGGCTGTCCGCCCGAAACGAAAGAGCGAAACAGCGCATAACGGGAGGAGATGAACGTAAACGTGGATGGGAAAACGTGGCATCAATTGGACGAGACCGGCCTTGCCGAGACGCTCGGCACCGACCCTCGGGCGGGCCTGACGCCGGAGGAAGCGGCCAGGCGGCTGCAGCAGATCGGAGCCAACGAGCTGCAGGAAAGGCGCGGCGAGTCGCCGCTGAAGCTTCTCCTCCATCAGTTCAAAGACTTCATGGTGCTCGTTCTGGTCGGAGCGGTCGTCATATCGGGCCTGCTCGGCGAGATGCTGGATGCTCTTACGATCGTTGCCATCATTTTGATCAACGGCATTCTCGGGTTTTTCCAAGAATTTCGGGCCGAGCGGTCGCTCCGCGCTTTGAAGGAACTGTCCGCGCCGACGGCCAAGGTGATCCGCGGTGGAGAGCTGATGACGGTCCCTGCCCGCACGCTCGTGCCGGGTGACCTGGTCGTGATGGAAAGCGGGGACCGAGTGCCGGCGGATTTGCGGCTGATCGACTGCCAGCAGTTCGCCGTGGACGAGTCCGCGCTGACCGGGGAATCGGTGCCGGTCGTCAAGCTGACGGCGGCGATCACCGCGGCGGAGCTGCCGCTCGGCGACCGCAAAAACTGCGGCTATTTGGGGACGATGGTCACGAGAGGAACGGCCAAAGGCCTCGTGACGGTCACCGGCATGGCGACCGAAATGGGCAAAATCGCCGATCTGATCCAGCGGACGGAAGAAGCCGATACGCCGCTTCAGCACCGTCTGGAGCAGCTGGGCAAAATTTTGATCGCCGTCGCGATTTTGCTCACGGTTATGGTGGTCGTGGCCGGCGTGCTGCATGGACAGCCGCTTTACGGGATGTTCCTGGCCGGCGTCAGCTTGGCCGTTGCGGCGATTCCGGAAGGCTTGCCGGCGATCGTGACGATCGCGCTGGCACTGGGCGTGCAGCGGATGATCCGCAGAAGGGCGATCGTACGCAAGCTGCCGTCGGTCGAGACGCTCGGCTGCGCTTCGGTCATTTGCTCGGACAAAACCGGCACTCTGACCCAAAATCAAATGACGGTCACCCGGCTGTGGCTCGGGGGCAGGCGGATCGACGTGTCCGGCGAAGGCTACGAGCCGACCGGGCAGCTCAAGCACGACGGAAAGAGCATAGAGGCTAAAGGCGACGCCGCGCTGCGCCGGATGACCCAAGTCGCCGCGTTGTGCAACAATGCGGTGCTCGCGCAAGGGGAACAAGCGGAGGAGCCGAAGAAGAAAAAAACGTCCAAAGCCGAAGAGCAGCCGGAATTGGAAGGCTGGAAGGTGAAGGGCGATCCGACGGAAGGCGCACTGCTTGTATTGGCGGCAAAAACGGGAATGACCCGCTCCGCCTTGGAATCCCTATACCGGCGGACGAAGGAGTTCCCGTTCGATCCGGACCGCAAGCGCATGTCGGTACTGGTGGAGCATCAAGGAGGCCGCTTGCTGCTCACCAAAGGTGCCCCGGACTTGCTGGTGGAGCGGTGCGCCTACGTGTTATGGGACGATCAGGTCATGCCGTTCACGGCCACGCTTCGCGCACGGGTGCTGCAGGCGAACGAGTCGATGGCCAAAGACGCGCTGCGCGTGCTCGGCTTCGCTTACCGCGACCTGAAAGCGCACGAAACGCCGGACAGCGACGACCAGGCCGAAACCGGTCTCGTTTTCGTCGGTTTGGCGGGCATGATCGATCCGCCGCGCAAGGAAGTGCACGAAGCAATCGTGAAATGCCGCCAAGCCGGCATTAAGACGGTGATGATTACCGGCGACCACGGCCTGACGGCCGAAGCGATCGCCCGTGGCATCGGCATCATGCAGCGAGGCGGGCGGGTCGTGACCGGCAGCGAGCTTTCGAGCATGAGCGACGCGGATTTGGACAGGATCGCGGACGAAGTGCACGTGTACGCGCGCGTGTCGCCGGAGCATAAGCTCCGGATCGTGCAGTCGCTGCAGCGGCGCGGACACGTCGTGGCCATGACCGGCGACGGCGTCAACGACGCGCCGGCCGTGAAGGCGGCCGACATCGGGATCGCGATGGGGATCACAGGAACGGACGTGACGAAGGAAGCATCCTCGCTCGTGCTCGCGGACGACAACTTCGCCACGATCGTCGCCGCGGTCGAAGAAGGACGCGGCATCTACGAAAATATCCGCAAGTTCATCCGTTACTTGCTCGCGTCCAACGTCGGCGAAATCTTGACGATGTTCATTGCCATGATGATGGGCTTGCCGCTTCCGCTGGTGCCGATTCAAATTCTTTGGGTCAACCTGGTGACCGACGGGCTGCCCGCGATGGCGCTCGGCGTCGATCAGGCCGAGAGCGACTTGATGCGCCAGAAGCCGCGCCCGGCCAAGGAAAACATTTTCGCCCGCAGGCTCGGGTGGAAAATTATCAGCCGCGGCGTCCTGATCGGTCTGTGTACGCTGGCGGCGTTCGTGCTGACGCTCCGTGCCGGCGACGGAGACGCGGCATCGCTCGTCCATGCGCAGACTGTCGCTTTCGCAACGCTCGTCATGGCACAGTTGATCCACGTGTTCGACTGCCGCAGCTCGCGGTCTATTTTCCACCGCAGGTTTTTCGAAAACCGGTTTCTTGTGCTGGCGGTTCTTTCCTCGCTGCTGCTCATGCTGGCCGTACTTTATGTAGAGGCGCTTCAGCCGGTGTTCAAAACCGTCCCTCTCGGTTTCCGCGATTGGGCGCTCGTCATCGTCGCTTCCGGCATTCCGACTTTCTTCATGGGAATCGGAAGCGTGCTAGGGACGTCGAAGCCGAAGAAAGGCCGCAAAATATCGTACGGCGGTCCTTCGAAAGCGTATCCGGCTTCGCGATAGTCGGACGGTCCCGGTGTCGCAATAGTGCAAACAAAGGGTGTTTGGCTGTATGCTTTCCTCGTCCGATGTGCGATAAAATACATCCCAGAAGATCGACAGGCGCAGGAGACGAGGGAGGACGTTTTTCATGAAATTTACGAAAATGCACGGGCTCGGCAACGATTTCATCGTGGTGTACGGGGAACGTGAGCTGCCGGCCGGCGCGGCGGATTTGGCGGTTCGTCTCTGCAACCGGTATTTCGGAATCGGGGCCGACGGGCTGGTTTATATTTTGCCGTCGGAGCGGGCGGATTTCCGCATGCGGATCATCAACTCGGACGGATCTGAAGCGGAGCAGTGCGGCAACGCGATTCGCTGCGTCGCGAAGTATGTGTACGACAACGGCTTGACGGACAAAACGGAGCTGACGATCGAGACGCTCGGCGCCGGTGTGCAGCCGCTCGTTCTGCAAACCGAAGGCGGCAACGTGTCTCAGGTCACCGTGGACATGGGCGAGCCCATTTTGAGCGGGCTGGATGTGCCGACCACGATCGACGCCAACCCGGTGATCGGACAATCCGTCGAAGTCGACGGCAGGTCATTCAAGTTCACCGCCGTGTCGATGGGCAATCCGCATTGCGTCATTTATGTGGACGACGCGGTCGGCTTCGAATTGGCGGCGTGGGGGCCGAAGCTGGAAAAGCATCCGCTGTTCCCACGCAAAATCAATGTGGAATTCGCCAAGGTAAATTCCCGCTCGCAGGTGGATATGCGAGTATGGGAGCGCGGCGCGGGTCCGACGCTCGCTTGCGGCACCGGCGCATGCGCGACGTTGGTTTCCTCGGTGCTGAACGGATTGACGGACCGGAAAGCCGTGATCTCGCTCGCAGGCGGCGATTTGCAGATTGAATGGAAAGAAGAGAACAACCGCGTTTATATGACCGGGCCTGCGGCCATGGTGTTCAAGGGAACCGTACAGTAAACCGCCGATTGCGAAAACCCGGCCGATTGCCGGGTTTTTCACATTTTCGACCACGTCAATTTATGCTACATTAATAATTACTTTACGGATGGAATGGATGGGGAAGCGTCATGAAACCGGATTTGCGCACGGCGCTCAAGGAAAGGCCGCTTGTGGGCGACGGTGCGATGGGAACGTACTTGTACCAGCTCGGCTTTCCGGTGGGCGTGTCATACGAGGAATTTAATCTGCTGAAGCCGAACGTGATCGCCGATGTGCACAGCCGGTATGTGAAAGCCGGCGCCCAGGTCATTGAAACCAACACGTTTTCCGCCCAGCGCGGGAAACTTTCCAAATACGGCCTGGAGCATAAAACGGAAGAGATCAAAGCGGCCGGCGTGTCCATCGCCCGGCAGGCGGCGGGGGACAACGCCTATGTGGTCGGCGCGATCGGCGCCAACCGCGCGGGACGGCGCAGAAATTTGCGGACGTCGAGCATCAAGCGGGACTTCGAGGAACAGATCGGCGCGCTGCTCGCGGCAAACCCGGACGGCTTGCTGCTCGAGACATTTTTCGACTTCGAGGAGATGTCGATGGCGCTCGCCCTTATCCGCAAACGGAGCGACCTGCCCGTCATTTGCCAGTTCGCAGTCGAAAACGCTGCCCGTACGGCGGACGGCGTGCCGCTGGCCGATGCTTTCGCCCGGCTGAAGGACGAAGGGGCGGATGTGATCGGCTTTAATTGCCGCAGCGGTCCGAACGCGATTTTGCGGGCGATGGAAACGATCCCCGCCGATCTCGGCGCGCCGCTCAGCGTATTTCCGAACGCGGGCATTCCAGACTACGTGGATGGAGAAGTGATCTATTCCGCTTCGCCGGAATACTTTGCCGCGTCGGCCATCCGGTTCGCGGATCTGGGTTCCCGGCTGATCGGCGGCTGCTGCGGCACGACGCCGGAGCATATTGCCGCCATTGCGGGCGCATTGAAAACCTACATCCCCGGTGCCGCCGCATCGGCACCGGCGGCAGCGCCGGCCGCCCGCCCCGTCCTCACGGCGGAACCGGCGGAGCCTCCGGTTTCCGGAGGGACCGGGGAGCAGGAGCCCAGCCTGGTGGAGCTTGTCCGCCGCCGGCATACCGTGATCGTCGAACTGGATCCGCCGCGCGATCTTGACATCAAGCGCTTCATGCAGGGAGCGCAGGCGCTCAAGGACGCCGGCGCCGACGCCGTCACGATGGCGGACAACTCTCTGGCCGTGACGCGCATGAGCAACATGGCCCTTGGCGCGCTGGTGAAAGAAACAGTCGGCATCCGGCCTTTGATTCATATCGCCTGCCGCGACCGGAACCTGATCGGCACGCAGTCCCACATGATGGGCCTCGATGCGCTCGGCATCGACCACGTGCTCGCCGTAACGGGCGATCCCGCGAAATTCGGCGATCTGCCGGGATCGAGCTCGGTGTACGATTTGACCTCTTTCGAAATCATTCGCATGATCAAGCAGCTGAACGAAGGCGTCGCTTTCTCGGGCAAGCCCCTTAAACAGAAAGCGAAGTTCATTGTGGGAGCCGCTTTTAATCCGAACGTCAAATATTTGGAAAAAGCGATCGAAAGGCTGGAACGCAAAATCGCTTCGGGCGCCGACTACATCATGACGCAGCCGGTCTATGACCCCGCGTTGATCGAGCGGATCGCCGAATCGACGCGCCATCTGTCCGTTCCGATCTTTATCGGGATCATGCCGCTGGCCAGCGGCCGAAACGCCGAATATTTGCACAATGAAGTGCCGGGCATCCAGCTTTCGGACGAGGTCCGCCGCCGGATGAGCGGATTGGAAGGGCCTGCCGGGCGCGCCGAAGGGGTTGCGATCGCACGCGAGCTTCTCGATGCGGCCATGGAGCATTTTAACGGAATCTATTTGATCACGCCGTTTCTGTCTTACGAAATGAGCGTAGCGCTGACCGAATACGTCATCCGGAACGGCGCGCGGGCAGCCCGGACGAAGTAGCGGGCGGCTTTGTCGCCGACTCTTGTCCGTCCTATGGTTTTGAAGTACAATAAAGCAATAAATCAATAGAATGTGGCAGACACATCCAACCCGCAGTATGCGGGGGGCCGCTTTCGGCAACAATGGGAGCGTATGGTAGACGCCCCGGAAGCTGCTGACGAGGAGAGACCGGAGGGAATCATGGCATGGCAATCAAGCTGATCAATATCGGTTTCGGGAACATCGTATCGGCGAACCGAATCATTTCGATCGTGAGTCCCGAATCGGCACCGATCAAGCGTATCATTCAAGAAGCCCGGGACCGTCATATGCTGATCGACGCGACCTACGGCCGTCGTACACGCGCGGTCATCATCACCGACAGCGACCACGTGATCTTGTCTGCCGTCCAGCCGGAAACGGTCGCGCACCGGTTGTCCACCAAAGACGACGAACATGACGAATGAATCGGGGAAGTCCATGAACAGAGGATTGCTCATCGTGTTATCCGGTCCTTCAGGCGTAGGCAAAGGAACCGTATGCTCGGCGCTTCGCGGCAAGCAGCCCGAGCTGATTTATTCCGTATCCGCCACTACCCGGCCGCCCCGGGAAGGAGAGCGCGACGGCGTAAATTATTTCTTCAAATCCCGCGAGCAATTCCAGGACATGATCCGGAATGACGCTTTGCTCGAATATGCGGAATATGTCGGGAATTTTTATGGGACGCCCCGCGATTTCGTCGAGAAGACGCTCGACGAAGGCAAAGATATCATTCTCGAAATTGAAGTGCAGGGCGCTTTGAAAGTGAAAGAGAAATTCCCGGAAGGTGTGTTCATCTTCCTGCTGCCTCCTTCGCTTGGCGAACTCAAGCAGCGGATCGTCGGAAGAGGCACCGAGTCGCAGGCGACGATCGAGCATCGTCTGTCGGTCGCGGTGGAAGAGATGAATTTGCTGTATCACTATGATTATGCCGTAGTGAACGACGATGTCGACTCGGCGTGCGCAAGGATCGGCGCGATCATGACGGCCGAACACTGCAAGCGGGAGAGGTTCCTTCACGAGTTGTTCCAGGAACTGAACGACTTGACGCCGGCGCAGAACGCAAGGGAGAGGTGAAGAGATGTTATATCCTTCGATAGACGAGCTGGTTCGCAAAGTAGACAGCAAGTACACGTTAGTCGTGGCCGCCGCCAAGAGAGCGCGCGGACTGCGGGAGGGCAAAGCGTCCGAGATGGTCGCTCCGAAATCCCACAAGGTGGTCGGAGTCGCGCTTGAGGAAATTTATCACGATTATATTCTAGTCGAGCATCTGAAATAAATAAGCGTTTCGGATCTGTCAGGTCCGAGGAAGGACAACCCGTGCGGTTGTTTTTTTTCTAAATGGAGGTTTATCGGGGCCCCAAAAAAAGTAATCGGAATAGGCTTCAAAGAATGGCTTCACTTTTTGGGGAGTGTTATAGATGGGAGGAAAACCAGATGAAGCCGCTTGCGGGGAAAACGGTCGTGCTCGGCATATCGGGCGGAATCGCCGCTTATAAAGGAGCCGCGTTATGCAGCAAGCTCGTCGCGATGGGGGCGTCGGTGCGCGTCGTCATGACGGAAGGAGCGGCCAAGTTCGTGACGCCGCTCACGCTGCAGACGTTGTCGCGGCATCCTGTGGCGACGGATGTATTCGACGAACGGGACCCGTCGGTCGTTCAGCATATTGATTGGGCGGACGCCGCGGATGCGGTCGTGGTCGCTCCGGCGACGGCTAACATCATCGGGAAAATGGCAAACGGAATCGCCGACGACATGCTGAGCACCATGCTGCTCGCCACGACCGCACCGGTCATCGTCGCACCCGCCATGAACGTTCACATGTGGGAACATCCGGCGGTCATGGATAACGTAACCAAGCTCGCTTCCAGAGGCGTACGTTTCGTCGAGCCGGGAACGGGGCAGCTTGCGTGCGGATACGTCGGCAAAGGCAGACTGGCCGAGCCGGACGAGATTGCGGGCGCCGTGGCTGCTCTGCTGGCCGGACCTCAGCCGCTCTCGGGCCGCAAGGTTCTGATCACGGCAGGAGGAACGGTGGAGCGGATCGATCCGGTTCGCTATATCACCAACGATTCCTCCGGCAAAATGGGGTTTGCATTAGCGGAAGCCGCACGGGACTTCGGAGCGGACGTGACGCTCGTTTGCGCGCGCACCGACGAGAAGCCTCCGGGCGGCGTTGAAATCGTGCGGGTGGAATCCGCACTTGACATGTATGAAGCGGTGACCGGGCGTCTAAGCGCCTTCGATGCGATCGTGAAAGCCGCGGCGGTGGCGGATTACCGTCCGTTGAGTAAGGAAGACAAGAAAATCAAGAAAAAAGAGGACAAGCTGTCTCTCGAGCTGGTGAAAAACCCGGATATTTTGCAAGCGGTCGGCGAATGGAAAGCTTCGCATCCCGGAGAAAGGCAGCCCTTCGTCATCGGTTTCGCGGCGGAAACAGGAGATCTCGAGAAGTTTGCGATGGACAAGCTGCGGCGGAAAAACAGCGACCTGATTGTGGCGAACGACGTCTCCGAGCAAGGAGCCGGCTTCGCCGTGGATACGAATGTCGTCAGCATATACGGCCCTGAAGGTCTGGTGGAACATATCCCTTTATCAGCCAAACGGACCGTGGCGGAACGGATTTGGCAGATCGCGGCGGAACGGATGACACGCGAATGACCATTGCCAGAGTGATTGTGGACGTGCCGAGCCGGGAAACGGACCGGCCTTTCGATTATTCGGTGCCCGACAGGCTGGCGCCGTGGACGGAAATCGGAAGCCGCGTAGCCGTGCCGTTTGCCGGACGTACGCTGCAGGGAATCATCAACGGCTTTGCCCAGGAGTCGGAAGTGGACGTCAGCCGGTTAAAGGCAGTGGAAGATGTGCTGGACGCCTTGCCGCCGCTTACGCCCGAGCTCGTTGAGCTGGGCGGCTGGATCAGCCGGCGGTGGCTGTGTCCGCTCATCGTCGCGCTGCAGGTCATGCTGCCGTCGGCGCTCAAAGGCAGGACGGAGAAATATATGGCTTTGGCCGAAGGTGTGTCCGAGCCGGATCTGACGGACGAATCGGACGCCGCTATATGGAACGTTTTCCGGCAAGGCAAGGCCGTGAAATGGTCGGCGCTGATGCAGCAGTTTCCGGACCGGGGACCGCTGCTCAAGCGATGGCTGAAGGAAGGGCGATTGACGGAAAGACAGCAAGTGGAGGACCGGTTGTCGGTCAAAACGGTGTTGACCGTTTTTCCGCCTGGCGAAGCCGAGTTGCGGGAGATGCTGGCGGGTATTCCGGCGAGGGCCCGCAAACAGCGGGAAGTGCTGGAATATTTGATTGCCCGTCCCGATCCGATCGCGATGGCCGACTTGGCGGAGGCGGCGGGAACGACAACGTCGACCGTACGTGCGCTTGCGGATCGGGGAGCGCTCGATATCCGCGAGGTGACGGAGGACCGCGATCCATACGAAGGGCGGAATTTTCCGGCTTCGACGCCGTTGCAGCTTACGCCGGCTCAGCATGCGGCGATGAATCCGATCGCGGGAGCTTTGAAGAACCGGGAGCATCGCGTATTTCTTCTGCACGGCGTAACCGGCAGCGGGAAAACGGAGATCTATTTGCAGGCGATTCAGCAGACGCTGTCCCAGGGGCGGGAAGCGATCGTGCTCGTGCCGGAAATCGCCCTGACGCCGCAAATGGTCGAGCGGTTTAAAAGCCGCTTCGGCGAACGGGTTGCCGTGCTGCACAGCCGGCTGTCCCATGGGGAGCGGTACGACGAGTGGCGCAAAATCCGCGAAGGCCGCGCGCAGGTGGCGGTCGGTGCCCGTTCCGCGGTTTTCGCCCCTTTTGGGAACATCGGCCTTATCGTCATCGATGAAGAACATGAAACATCTTATAAGCAAGAAGAAAGCCCGAAATATCATGCGCGGGATGTGGCCGTAGAACGTGCGCGCTCCCACGGAGCCGCCGTCGTGCTCGGTTCTGCGACTCCGTCTTTGGAAAGTTACGCGGCAGCCCATGGCGATCTCTCTCATGGCGGGGAAGTCCGATATATTTCGTTGCCCGAAAGGGTTGCGGATCGTCCGCTGCCGGCCGTACATATCGTGGATATGCGTGAAGAGCTGAAAATGGGCAATCGTGCGATGTTCAGCCGGCCGCTGACGGACGCGCTTCGCGACCGGCTGGAAAAGCGGGAGCAGACGGTGCTGCTGCTTAACCGCCGCGGATACGCCACCTTCGTCATGTGCCGCTCCTGCGGCTACACCTGCACGTGCCCGCACTGCGATATTTCGCTGACTTATCACCGCGGCTCGCAAAATCTCCGGTGCCATTATTGCGGCTACGCCGAAGCCGAGCCAAAAGTATGTCCGTCGTGCCAAAGCCCGCACATCCGGTTTTTCGGCACGGGTACGCAGAAGGTCGAGGAAGCTTTGGCGGCGGCGTTCCCGGGGATCCGGGTCATCCGGATGGATGTGGACACGACATCGGAAAAAGGTTCGCACGAAAAGTGGCTGACCATGTTCCGCAATCAGGAAGCGGATGTGCTGCTCGGCACGCAAATGGTCGCCAAGGGGCTGGACTTTCCCCGCGTCACGCTGGTCGGCGTGCTGGCTGCCGATGCGGCGCTCAGGCTGCCCGATTTTCGCGCGTCTGAGCGGACGTTCCAGCTGCTCACGCAGGTGGCCGGCCGGGCGGGGCGGCACGAGCTGCCGGGAGAAGTCGTCGTACAGACTTACGACCCGGAGCATATTTCCGTCGCTTCCGTGCAAGGGCACGATTACGGAGGGTTTGTCCGACACGAACTGGCCGTTCGGCACGCACTCGGTTATCCGCCATACGGCAGGCTTATTTCTCTTACGTTTTCCCACGAGTCGGTGCCTATGCTCATCTCCATCGGCGAAACGTTCGCGAAGCGAATGAAGGAGCGCGCCCATTCGCTCGGCATTCCGTCCGCGGCAATGCCCGGAGATTCGGAGGCAATGGACGTGCTGGGCCCGGTTCCTTCGCCCATTCCAAGGCTAAAGGATCGCAGCCGTTTTCAATGTATGGTAAAATATCGGGGAACGCTCGACGCCAGCGCTCTGACGGCAGAGGTGCTGCGCGATATGAGCGACGCGGTGAAGCGCAGCGGCGTGCAGATCAGCGTCGATGTGGATCCGCAAATGATGCTTTGATAAAAGGACTGATGAAGGATGGCCATCCGGTTGATCGTGAAACATCCCGACCCCGTTCTGCGGGAGAGGGCCCAGGAAGTGACCAAATTCAACGCCAACCTGCATAAGCTGCTCGACGATATGGCCGACACGATGTACGACGCGGACGGCGTCGGCTTGGCCGCGCCGCAAATCGGCATTTTAAAGCGGATTTTCGTCGTGGATGCGGATGAGGAGCACGGCCTGATCGAGCTGATCAATCCGGAAATCGTCAGCAAGGAAGGGGAGCAGCTCGGCGTGGAAGGATGCCTGAGCATTCCCGGACTTCAGGGCGATGTACGACGGGCGAATAAGGTCGTCATCAAGGGTTTTAACCGGTATGGCGAACCTGTTCAATATGAAGGAACCGAACTGCTCGCACGGGCGTTCCAGCATGAGCTCGATCATTTGAACGGCGTACTGTTCATCGATTTGGCCGAATCGGTATATGAGGCGCGTAAATTGGCGCCGGAGCAAGGCGGGGAATAAAGATGCGCTTAGTATTTATGGGGACGCCGGATTTCGCCGTGCCTTCCCTGCGAATGCTGCTCGAGGAAGGATACGAGGTGGCCGCCGTCGTGACGCAGCCCGACCGGCCGAAAGGCAGAAAACGGGAGATGACGCCTCCGCCGGTGAAAGCTTTCGCTGCGGAACGGGGCTTGCCCGTTCTTCAGCCGGACAAGCTTCGCGCTTCCGAAGCGGTCGCGCAGCTGGCGGCTTTGCAGCCGGATCTCATCGTCACCGCCGCCTACGGCCAAATTTTGCCGAAATCGGTTTTGGACCTGCCCCGGCTGGGCTGCATCAATGTGCACGGCTCGCTGCTGCCGCGCTATCGGGGCGGCGCGCCGATCCAGCGCTCGATCATCAACGGTGAAACGGTCACCGGCGTGACCTTGATGTATATGGCGGAAGGGCTGGACACGGGCGATATGATCGCCCGCGTCGAAGTGCCCATTACGGATGAGGATACGGCCGGCAGCATGTTCGGCAAGCTCAGTGCGGCCGGCGCCGCATTGCTGCGGGAATGGCTTCCGCGCATTGTGGAAGGAACCGCACCGCGCGAAGCGCAGAACGACAGCGAAGCCACGTACGCGCCGAACTTGACGCGCGAAGACGAGATGATTCACTGGAACGTGAACGCCCGTGAGGTGTTTAACCGGGTGCGGGGATTGAATCCGATGGCCGGAGCGTTTACGTTCCTGAACGGTGAAGTGTTCAAGGTGTGGACGTGCCGCATCCCGCAAGGATCCGACCTTATGATGCGTCCGGAGTGGGAAAGCCTGGATCCGGGCTCTGTCCTGGAAACCGGCGCCTTCGGGATCCGGATCCGTACGCAGGACGGCAGCGTGGTGCTGACGGAAGTGCAGCCGGCCGGCCGCAAAGCTTTGCCGGCCGCCGAATTTGCCAAAGGCGCGCGGCTGGCTCCCGGCACGGTGCTCGGGTAATCCGGGCGCCGTTTTTTCATTCAACGGCAGCGGAACAAGTGACCGTCATCCGGAACCCGCAACCCTCGGATTCGGATTTCCGGCTTGCAGGAGGACGTATAGTTTACGATTTAGTTGACGCATTGGAATGTGGAGATACTGGGGATACCCGGCATCTGCGGCGAAGGGAAGGGGGGATTTCCGCTGGCTGAACATCATACGAGAAAAAAACGGAGCCCGGCCGGTCCCCGGGAAGCGGCGCTGGAGGTGCTCTTGCGCGTGGAAGAGCAAGGAGCTTACAGCGGGCTCGCGCTGCACGGCGTGTTGACGGATACGGAGCTGTCCAGGCCGGATAAGGCTTTGGCTACCGAATTGGCATACGGCACGATTCAGCGGTTGAATTCGATCGACTATGTTCTTTCCGCCAGAGTGAAAGGATGGCCCCGCAAGGTGGAGCCATGGGTACGGTGCCTGCTCAGATTGAGCTATTATCAGCTGCGCTGGCTGGAACGGATACCGGCGCATGCCGCGGTGGACGAAGCGGTCCGCATCGCCAAAAAACGCGGTCATGCGGGAATCTCGGGCCTGGTGAACGGCGTGCTGCGCGGCATTGTCCGGGAAGGCGCCGCGGTTGCAGTGCCGACGGGACTGCCGGCCGCGGAGAGGATTTCGCTGGCGCATAGCCATCCGCTCTGGCTGGTAGAGCGCTGGATCGCCGCTTACGGCGAGCCGACGGCGGAAGCGATGTGCGAAGCGAACAACGAGCCGCCGCACGCCTCCGTGCGCGTTAACCGGCTGCGCACGACGCGGGAGAAGCTGCTTAGCGAGATGGAGGAAGCCGGTTTGAACGCGTCGATATCGTCCTTATCTGCGGACGCCGTCGTTGCGGTGAAGGCAGGCAGCTTGGCGGAAACGCCATGGTTCCGCGAGGGCCTGCTGACCGTGCAGGACGAGAGCTCGATGCTGGTCGCGGCCGCGGCCGATCCGAAGCCGGGCATGACGGTGCTCGACTGCTGCGCGGCGCCCGGCGGAAAATCGACTCACCTGGCGGAAATTATGCAGAACCGCGGCCGGGTGATCGCCAACGACGTGCATCCTCACAAGCGCGCGTTGATCGACAATCAAAAAGAGAGATTGGGCCTCGAAATCGTGGAGACGATGATTTCCGACGCACTCGCGCTGCCGGATCTGCTGCCGCCTCAGTCGATGGATGTCGTACTGCTCGACGCGCCATGTTCGGGATTCGGCGTCATCCGGCGCAAGCCCGAAATCAAATGGAACAAAACCGAGCAGGACATTGCGGGCCTGGCGGAGCTGCAAGGCCGGCTGCTTAGGTCCGCAGCGGCTCTCGTCAAGCCGGGCGGCACGCTGGTATACAGCACCTGTACGATCGCGCCGGAGGAAAACGAACAGTCCGTCCGGCGGTTTTTAGCGGAGTTTCCGGAATTTTCGCTGAATCCCGAATGGCCCGCTGAGGTGCTTCGTCCGCTTCGGGAGCGCGGCGTCGTCAACGGGTCGTTTTCAGGGATGGTTCAACTCTTGCCCCACCATTTCGGCAGCGACGGCTTTTTCATTGCCCGCATGCGGCGCGGCGATTGAATCGCATTGTCTTCCGGCTCTGAGGGCCTTTATGTTAAAATAGATCGAATGGCGGTGAACAAATGAAAAACGAGGCACAAAACGAAAAGCCTTTTATTTACGATTTTTCGCTCGAAGAGCTGCAGGACTGGACGAAGGAGCAGGGCGAACCCGCCTTCCGCGCCGGTCAAATTTTCGACTGGCTTTATGTCAAGCGGGTTTCTTCGTTCGAAGAGATGAGCAATTTGCCCAAACCGTTCCGCATGAAGCTGGAAGACGCGTTCCAGTTCGTCACGCTGTCGGAAATCGCCAAGTTCGAGTCCAAAGACGGCACGGTGAAGTTTCTGTTCGGCTTGCACGACAACCACGCGATCGAGACGGTCCTTATGCGTCACAACTACGGAAACAGCGTTTGCGTAACGACGCAGGTCGGCTGCCGCATCGGCTGTACTTTTTGCGCTTCGACGCTCGGAGGGCTGAAACGGAACCTGACGCCCGGTGAAATCGTGGCCCAGGTCGTGCAGTGCCAGAAGCTGCTCGATCCCGAAGACCAGCGGGTGTCGAGCATCGTCATCATGGGCTCGGGCGAACCGTTCGAGAACTACGACGCGACGATGAAATTTCTTCACAACATGATTCACCCGAAAGGGCTGAATATCGGCGCGCGGCACATCACGGTGTCGACCAGCGGCATCGTGCCGAGCATGTACAAGTTTGCGGACGAGAACACCCAGATCAATCTCGCGATTTCCATCCACGCGCCGAACGACGCGCTGCGCTCGAAGCTGATGCCGGTAAACCGCCGGTATCCTTTCAACGAAGTGATGGACGCGATCAAATACTACATCGAAAAAACGGGTCGCCGGGTAACGTTCGAGTACGCGTTGATCGGCGGGGTCAACGACCGGCCCGAACACGCCCGCGAGCTGGCCGACGTACTGCAAGGCATGCTGTGTCATGTGAACCTCATTCCGGTCAACTATGTGCCGGAGCGGGATTACGTTCGAACACCGAGAGATGACATTTTCGAATTCCAACGCATATTACAGAGCAAGAACGTGAACGCGACGATTCGCAGGGAGCAGGGGCACGACATCGCGGCGGCTTGCGGGCAGCTGCGGGCGAAGCATATGGAAGCGACGACGGGGTGATCGGTGTGAAAACCGCATGGAGAACGCATGTGGGGAAAGTCCGTCACGTGAATGAGGACCGGGCCTGGAGCGGCCGGCTCGCGGACGGATGGACGGGTGTGATCGTGGCCGACGGCATGGGCGGTCATCGCGCAGGGGATGTCGCCAGCGAACTGGCCGTAGGCTGCCTGGCGGACGCGCTGCAGTTCTGGAATCCGAACCAGACGCCGGCGGAGGCGGAAGCGGCGCTCCAGGAAATGATCAACAAGGCGAACCGCGTCGTGTACGAGACCGCATCTCTGAACGAGGAGTACCATAATATGGGGACGACGGTCGTCGTCGCGGTGATGAGCCGTGACGGCGGCTTTATCGGACATGTCGGGGACAGCCGGATCTACAGGCTTCGCGGCAGCCGGCTGGAGCAGTTGACGGACGATCACACCGTCATCAACGAGCT
The DNA here is from genome assembly GCF_005049045.1 of Cohnella pontilimi. Taxonomy (GTDB): domain Bacteria; phylum Bacillota; class Bacilli; order Paenibacillales; family Paenibacillaceae; genus Cohnella; species Cohnella pontilimi. The sequence continues at coordinate 194,636 of NZ_SUPK01000002.1, read as the reverse complement.
GTCCAAATCCGGCCAGCTGAGTCCGGAGGAAGCCGCGAGGCATCCGCTTCGGCATGCGATTACGCGGTCGGTAGGCACGGAACGGGACGTCAAAGCCGATATTATGGCGATCGACTGGATGCCGGGAGACCGGCTCTTGCTGTGCAGCGACGGGCTCAGCGGATTGGTGGAGGAAACAATGCTGCAACAGACTTTGGCACAAACGGGCGCGACGCTGGAAGAAGTGGCGGACCGCCTGGTGGAAATGGCGCTCGACGCCGGCGGAGACGATAATGTCACCGTCGTGCTCGTGGAAGCGGATGAAGCAGCCGCCGCGGGAGGGGAAACAGCATGATCGGACACACGCTTGGCGGACGCTATGAGCTGCTGGCCAGAATCGGCGGCGGAGGAATGGCGCTCGTATACAAAGCGCGAGACAACTTGCTCAACCGTTTCGTTGCGGTCAAGGTTTTGCGTCAACAATTTATGCACGACGATGATTTCGTCAAACGTTTCCGCAGGGAGGCGCAGGCCGCGGCTTCGCTGTCCCATCCGAACATCGTCAGCATTTACGATGTCGGACAAGAAGAGGATACGCATTATATCGTCATGGAATACGTCGACGGACCGAACTTGAACGAAATTATTCGTGAGAGGGCTCCGCTGCAGGCGGACGAAGCGGTCCGGATCGCCGGGCAAATTGCCGACGCCCTCGATCATGCCCATCATCATCAAATCATCCATCGAGATATTAAGCCTCATAACATTTTGATCGGGTCCAACGGAAGGGTGAAAGTGACGGACTTCGGGATCGCCCGGGCCGTCACCTCTTCCACCATCACACAGACCGGATCCGTTGTAGGGTCCGTGCATTATTTTTCGCCGGAGCATGCCAAAGGCGTGTCGACGGGCGAGAAATCGGATATTTATTCGCTGGGGATCGTGCTTTACCAAATGCTGACCGGGCGGCTTCCGTTTCTGGGCGAAAGCCCGATCAGCGTGGCGCTCAAGCATTTGCAGGACCCGTTCGAAGAGCCGCGCCAAGTGAATCCGCATATCCCGCAAAGCGTGGAAAACATCATTCTTCGCGCCATGCGCAAAAATCCGCAGGAGCGATACCAGTCCGCCAAGCAGATGCTGGCCGACCTGGAGACGTGCTTGCAGCCCCAGCGGCTCCATGAACCGCCGGTCCGATTCGCGAGCGATGACGATTCCGAATCGGACAAGACCCGGGTGATCCCGGCCATCAAGCCGGACATGCGAAATACGCTGGAGGCGCCGGCCGCCAAACGGGCGGACGCAGCGGACGAGCGCTGGGATTCGCGCGGCTTGGAGGAGAAGAGGCGCGGCTGGGTGACGCCGACGGTATTGGGCGTGCTGGCCGCCGTTCTTATCGGCGTGCTGCTGTGGGCAGTGTTTGCGCTCAAGGGGGCGCTTTCTCCGAAAGATGTGATGGTTCCGTCCGTTGTCGGCATGAAATTGGACGAGGCGAAAGCAAAGCTGGAGGCAACTGGACTGAAGTGGGAAGACCCCGTTGTCGAGGAAGCCAGCACGGAAGAGGAGAAAGGCAGGGTCGTTAAGCAAAACAAAGTCGATATTGAAGTAAAAGAAGGCTCGCTCATCCGCCTGACCGTTGGCACCGGTCCCGATCTGCCGACGATGCCCGGCGTGACGGGCAAATCGTTCGACGAGGCGAAGGCGGCGCTGCAGGATTTGGGCGTGGACGAAGCCAAGATCGAGCGAGTGGAAGTATTCGACGACAGCGAACCGGGTACGGTCTTAGAGCAGGATCCCGCGGAAGGGACGCAGTTTAACCCGGCGGAGGAAAAAATTTATCTCAAAGTCAGCAAAGGCAAAAAGACGTTCCCGATGCCGAAACTGGTCGACAAGAAGGAAAGTCAGGCGAGAGCGGAACTACTGAAGTACGGTCTGAAACTCAAGGATGATAAGGTGAATTACGAGCCGAGCTATTCCGTCCCGAAGGGAACCGTCTTCAAACAGTTCCCTGTCGAGCAGGACCAAAGCGTCACCGAAGGGATGGTAGTGGAGCTGTGGGTCAGCAGCGGATATCCGACGGATGCCAAGGAAGTCACCTACGACGTGACGGTTGCGCCTGCCGTCGAAGGCCAGGAAAGCGAAATTGTCATCATGTACTCTGACGCCACCGGTGACAATAAGCAGGCAGTCAAGAAAAAAATCAAGAGCATGACCACCTTTAAAGTCAAGCTCGTGCTGGCGCCGGGCAAAGACGGTCAAATCACCGTGTACCGAGACGGAGAGTACGTGAATAATACGCCTGTTCCGTATGAGGTTCAGCCGGCGGGCAATACGGTGACCCCTCCGGGGGACGGGAACGACCAAGGGAATTGAGACGGCGATGAAGCGTAGAATCAGTCTGGATGAAGGAGCCGTGAGCTGATGCCGGAAGGAATTATCGTGAAGGCGCTCAGCGGTTATTATTATGTGCGGGACGACCGGGGCGGGCCGCTTGTGCAGTGCCGCGCCCGGGGCATTTTCAAAAAGCGGGGCGAATCGCCGCTGGCGGGCGACCGCGTGACCTATGAAGCAACGGAAAACGGGGAAGGCACGGTAAACGAAATTTTGCCGCGCCGTTCCGCTCTGATCCGTCCCCCGGTCGCCAATGCGGACTTGGCGGTGCTCGTATTTTCGGTCGTCCATCCGGATTTGAACCTTCAGCTGCTGGACAAGTTCTTGGTCCACGTCGAGCATGCCGAACTGGATACCGTGTTAGTGTGGACAAAAAACGACCGCATTCCGGAAGGCCCGGAAGGCGCCGAAGCCCGCGCGCGGGTGGAAGAGGCCAAGCGGATGTACACGTCGATCGGGTATGAGGTGCTGGTCACCAGCGCCCGCGAAGGGGTCGGCGTCGCGGATGTGCAGCAGCGTTTGGCAGGCCATATCGCCGTTTTCGCGGGGCAATCGGGTGTCGGCAAATCGACGCTGCTCAACTCGCTCGTTCCCGGATTGACGCTCCAAACGGGCGAAATCAGCGAGAAGCTCGGCAGAGGCAAGCATACGACCCGGCACGTGGAGCTCGTTTCGCTGCCCGGAGGAGGCCTTGTCGCCGATACGCCGGGCTTCAGCCAGCTCGATTTCACCGAGCTCGGCATCGACGAAATCGGCTACTGTTTCCGCGAATTTCGGGAATTGTCGGCCGGCTGCAAATTTCGCGGCGGCTGCACGCATATTCATGAACCGGGATGCGCGGTGCGTCAAGCCTTGGATGAAGGCCGAGTCGCGCAAAGCCGATACGACCATTACAAACTGTTTATGACGGAATGGAAAGAGAAACCACGGAGGTATTGACATGCTGACGATCGCCCCTTCCATCCTGGCCGCCGACTTTTCGCGGCTGGGCGAGGAAATACGTGACATCGAAGCGGCGGGTGCGGATTGGATACACGTGGACATTATGGACAATCATTTCGTGCCGAATTTGACGTTCGGCCCGCCGATCGTGTCCATGATCCGGCCCGTAACGAAGCTGCCTTTTGATGTCCATTTGATGACGCAATCTCCGGAAACGCTGTTCCCCGCGCTGGCGAAGGCGGGAGCGGACCGGCTTACGGTCCATCCGGAAGCGTGCGTGCATCTTCACCGCACGCTGGGGTCGATTCGCGAGCTCGGCCTCAAAGCCGGCGTCGCGCTGAATCCGCACACGCCGTTATCCGTTATCGAATATGTGCTGGATATGATCGACCTCGTCCTCATCATGACGATTAACCCGGGATTCGGAGGCCAGGCGTTCTTGCCGGAGATGCTGCCGAAATTGCGTGACTTGCGGCAGCTCCTTGAGCGCAAAGGCCGCCGAGATATCCGGATCGAAGTGGACGGGGGCATTAATGCCGAGACGGCGGCCCTCGTGACGGAAGCCGGGGCGGATGCGCTCGTTGCCGGCACATATATTTTCGGAGCTCCAGACCGCGCTTCGGCGATCTCTTCGCTGCGTGCGGCATCCAGGCTCGCCGACTGAAGCGGCGCCGCCATCCGGCGCCGTGCCCATTTTTCCTTTGTGCCCCTTCCTCTGGTATAGGACAAAACAAAATCCGCATACATATGTATCAACAGCGAGCACCCGCATATCGGAACGCGTCGTATGAGAGGGAAAAACCCGAACAGGCGTCGGAACCGGGCTTGCGGATTCCGGGGGATGGGTGAATCCTGCGGAGGAGGGATGGGAGAATGAAATTTTACACCATCAAACTGCCGAGATTTTTGGGCGGTTTCGTCAAAGCGATCCTGAATACGTTTCACAAAAACTGACGTCCCCGGTTCCCGGCAGCGTGCCCTTGCGGCAACACCTGCTTTGCAGGTGTTTTTGCGCTGAATCCGGGAGGCGAGGTGTCGTCCGATAGGAACGCAAAAAGGGCTCTCCGATCCAGGTTCAACTTCATTGCTGAACCTGGCCGGAAGAGCCCTTTTGAAAATCAACAGCAGCCTTCATTATACACGAGTCACTTTGCCGGACTTAAGGGCGCGGGTGCTCACATATACCCGTTTCGGCTTGCCGTTCACCAGAATGCGCACTTTTTGCACGTTAACGCCCCAAGAGCGTTTATTATGGTTGTTGGCGTGAGACACATGATTGCCGGAACCCGGTTTCTTTCCCGTAATGTAACATTTGCGAGCCATGAAATCCACCTCCCTACCGATACTGCAAACACCATATTATCATAGCATAGCCGGGCGCTTAGTTGCAATGGCAAAAAAGCGGCCTCGCGCGAAGTCCATCGAAGGTCGCGGAATCTCGGCTTTTTATGGTCTTGGTGTCGAAGGTTGCCGATTATCCCCGATTTTAGGAGAAAACGGCTTCAAAGTACTGTTTTTTTATAGTACAATGAGGTATGGTCCATAATACAGGCATAAAGGAGTGAATTTCCATGCCGATGCAGCTGGCGACGGAAAACGGAAAAATTGACGTGGCGGATCAGGTGATCGCCGTGATAGCCGGTTCGGCGGCTATGGAATGTTATGGCCTGGTCGGCATGGCCTCCCGCAAAGGTCTGAAGGATGGCATCGCCGAGCTGCTCGGACGGGAGAATTTGTCCCGCGGCGTGGAAGTCCGGCGGGAAGGCGAACTTATGCATTTGGATCTGTACGTGATCGTCAGCTACGGAACGAAAATTTCCGAAGTGGCCCACAACATTCAATCGAAAGTCAAATATGTACTGGAAGAAGTCGTGGGACTGAAAGTCGATTTCGTCAACATCTTTGTACAGGGCGTACGCGTGATGAAGTAACCGGACGCTTCACGGGTTCGGGCCATGGCATCGTGACGGCGGATCGCTGCGAGGGCGCAGGACGATTCGCCGCACTCTAGGAAGGAGACAACCAGCTTTGAGTCGTGCTTTGAACGGAATGGAATGGACGGCCATGGTGCTGGCCGGCGCGGAGAGATTGTCCGCGAACGAGAGCCGCATCAATGCGCTTAACGTATTTCCGGTACCCGACGGGGATACGGGTACGAACATGAATTTGACCATGTCGGCCGGAGTAGCCGAACTTAGCCATAAACCGTCGGAAGAAGTGGGACGGGCGGCGGAAGTGCTGTCCAAAGGGCTTTTGATGGGCGCGCGCGGCAACTCGGGCGTTATTTTGTCGCAATTGTTCCGGGGCTTCTCCCGCGCGGTGGCCGGCGAGCGGGAGCTGACGGTACCTTTGTTCGCGAATGCACTGCAACAGGGAGTTGATACCGCTTACAAAGCGGTGGTCAAGCCTGTGGAAGGTACCATTCTGACCGTGGCGCGGGAAGCCGCCCGTCATGGGGTGACGTACGCGCGCCGCACGTCCGATTTGGCGGAATGGATGGCCGAAGTGCTGGCCAAAGCGTCCGAGACGCTGGCGCGAACGCCGGATATGCTGCCGGTTCTGAAACAGGTCGGCGTAGTGGATTCCGGAGGGCAAGGGCTTGTCTGTATCTATGAAGGCTTTGTCTCCTATTTGACCGGCAACGCGGCACCCGCGATCGTGACGCCCGCCGCGGCTCCGGCCGTGTCCGTCGTACAGCCGAAAGCTTCCGCGCAGGCCAAGCTCGAGACGGAGAGCATCGACTTTCCGTACGACATGGAATTTTTCATTCATCGTCCTTCCGCGGCGAAGCCGTTTTCCGAGAAATCGTTCCGTCAAGTGCTCGAGCGGGACGGAGATTCGATTATCCTCATCGAAGACGGGGATATCGTGAAGGTGCACGTGCATTCCCGCCGTCCAGGCGACGTTCTCAACAGCGCGCTGGAATATGGTGAATTGACGCATCTGCATATTTTGAACATGAGGGAGCAGCATCGGGATTTGCTCAAACCTGCAGCGGGCATGCCGTCTGCGGCTGCGGCGGTTGCGGCCAAAGGGCCGGAAGCCGGAGAAGCGCTCGGTGTGGAAGCCGCCTCGGGGATCCCGCATGGAGATTTCGCCTTTTCGGGCGTTACGGCTTCCCCCGAGAGCGAGCCGAATCCGGATGCGCACGAAATGGCGCCATACGGCGTAGTTGCGGTGAGCGTGGGCGAAGGCAACGCTGAATTGTTCCGGAGCTTGGGGGCGGACGTGGTGCTCTCCGGCGGACAAAGCATGAATCCGAGCACGGAGGATTTGCTCGGCGCCATTCGCTCCTTGTCGGCTCAAACGGTCATTTTGCTGCCGAACAATCCGAATATCGTGCTTGCGGCCAAGCAGGCGGCCGAATTGGCGGAGCGTCCGGTCATCGTGCTTCCCACGCGGACCATTCCTCAAGGCATGGCGGCGATGCTCGCCTTCCAGGAAGACGATTCGGAAGCGGCGAACGTCGAACGAATGACGAAAGCTTTCGAGCGGGTGTTGACCGGTTCGGTCACCCAGGCGGTCCGCGATACGCAGATGGACGGTTTGGATATTCGCGCGGGTCAATTCATCGGGATTCTCGACAAAACGATCGTGACGACAGCCGCGTCGGCGGAAGACGCCGGACGTCAGCTGCTGGAGCGGATGCTGGTCGGCGGCGGGGAAATTGTGACCATTCTCACAGGCGCCGATGCGGATGAGGGCCAAGCGGCCCGGTTGGAAGCCTGGATCGGCGAACGTTATCCGGATGCGGAAGTGGAAGTGCAGGAAGGCGGACAGCCGCTTTACCCGTTTTTATTCGCGGTGGAGCCTTAATCCGCCGCTTCTATCCTAAACCGTTGAAGGAGAAATGTGGCCATGGGTTCGATTGCGATCGTAACCGACAGCACGGCGGATATTCCGCAGCAGACGCGGGAACGGCTCGGCATTTCGATGGTACCGCTGAAAGTCATTTTCGGCAGCCAGAGTTATCTTGACAATATTGAGCTGCAGCCGGCGGAATTTTACCAGAAGCTGGTGGCTTCCCCGTCGTTACCGACGACGTCCCAACCTTCTCCCGCCGATTTTCTCGAAGTTTTCAAAAAGCTGACCGCCGAGGGCAAGTCCGTCATTTCCATTCATCTGTCCGGCGCGTTCAGCGGCACTTATCAATCGGCTGTCATTGCGAAATCCATGATGGAAGATGAAGGCGATATTACGGTCATCGACTCGAAATCGGCCTCTTACGGATATGGCCAGATGGTCGTGGCGGCGGCCGAATGGGCTGCCCAAGGCGCTTCCGTGGAAGAAATCGTGGCCGAAGTACATAGATTGCGCCGGGAGATGCGGCTTTATTTTCTGGTCGATACGCTGGAGTATTTGCAAAAGGGCGGGCGTATCGGCAAAGCGGCGGCGTTGTTCGGATCTTTGCTCAACATCAAGCCGATCTTGTCCATCGACGACGAGGGTGCGATTTTCCCCGTCGAGAAAGTTCGCGGCCACAAACGCGCCGTAGCCCGGATTGCCGAGCTGCTGGAGAGCGATTTGGGACAAACGCCGGTGAACCTGATGATGGTGCTCACCCCGGGGTTTGACGCGGGCGGCGGCGAGACGGCGGACATGTTGAAACAGCATTTGAACGTACGGAGTTATGTACAGTCGGAGATCGGACCGGTCGTCGGCACACATGCCGGACCCGGAACGATCGGAGTGTTCGTAACCCCCGCCAAGTAACAAGCCGCGGGCAAACTCCGCGGATGATTCGAGGTGGGCATAATGAATAACGATTTATTCGGCATACCTGTAGAACGACTTCAAGGCGTGGGCCCCTCCAAAGCGGAGGAGCTTCACGCCTTAGGCATTTACACGGTCGGCGATCTGATCGACTACTTTCCGTTCCGGTATGAAGATTACCGGGTCCGGCCGTTTCATGAAGTGAAGGACGGCGAGAAAATCACCGTGCAAGGGGCGGTCGCTTCGGCCCCCTCGCTGCAGCGCTACAGCGGCAAATCCAGACTTTTGGCGAGGGTCACGGTGGAAGGATTGATCCTCACGGCGGTCTGGTTTAACCGCGCATTCTTGAAAGATCAGCTGACGATCGGACGGGACATCACACTGACCGGCAAATGGGATCAACGCCGCCGGCAGCTTACGGTCGCGGAGTCGGAGTTTCCGGACCGGGGAGCGGGCAAAACCGGCACGCTGCAGCCGGTCTATTCCGTCGGCGGGAGCATAACGCAGGCTTGGATCCGCAAAACGATCGACCGTGCGTTAACGCAGTATGGAGCCATGATTCCGGAACTGCTTCCGGCGGAGATTGTAGCCCGGCATCGTCTCATACCCCGCCGGGAGGCCGTTCTGCGCATTCACCGGCCGGAGAATACGCACGAAGGACAAGAAGCCCGGCGCCGCATGGTGTACGAGGAACTGTTCCTGTTTCAGATGAAGCTGCAGGCCTATCGCGCCGCAAGCCGCAAACAGCCTGACGGTGTCGCGCACAAGGTCGACAGCGAAGATATCCGTCGCTTCGTGGCCGGGCTGCCGTTCGAGTTGACCGATTCGCAAAAACAGGTCATCAATGAAATTTTGCTCGATATGAAACGTCCTTATGTCATGAACCGGCTGCTGCAGGGGGATGTCGGCGCGGGCAAAACGGTGGTGGCGGCGGTGGCCTTGTACGCGACCGTTCGGGACGGGAATCAGGGAGCGCTGATGGTGCCTACTGAAATATTGGCCGAGCAGCATGCGCGTTCGCTGTCCAAGCTGTTCGAGCCGCACGGCATTCAAGTGGGCCTGCTTACGGGCAGCTTGACGGAACGCAAACGCAAAGACATTGTGGCCTCGCTGCAAATGGGGCTGCTCGATATTATCGTCGGCACGCATGCTTTGATTCAGGAGGACGTCTATTTCCGGCGGCTTGGTCTCGTCGTGACGGACGAGCAGCACCGCTTCGGCGTGAATCAGCGGAGCATTCTGCGCCGCAAAGGGATGAACCCCGACGTGCTCACGATGACGGCGACGCCGATCCCGCGTACGCTGGCGATTACGGTGTTCGGGGATTTGGACGTGTCCACGCTGCGGGAGCGGCCGAAGGGCCGCAAGCCCATTAAGACGTACTGGGTGAAGCATTCGATGATGGACCGCGTGCTCGGCTTTATTCGGCGCGAGAAGGAGGCGGGCCGCCAGACGTTCTTCATCTGCCCGCTGATCGAGGAGTCGGAGAAGCTCGACGTGCAAAACGCCATCGATTTGCACATGCAGCTGCGCCAGGCACTTCCGGAATTGCGCATCGGACTGCTGCACGGACGGATGACGCCGGCCGAGAAGGAAGAAGCGATGCGGGCTTTCGCCGCGGCGGAGACGGATGTGCTCGTGTCCACCACCGTCATCGAGGTCGGCGTGGACGTGCCGAACGCCACGCTCATGATCGTCATGGACGCGGACCGCTTCGGCCTTTCCCAGCTTCATCAGCTGCGTGGAAGGGTGGGGCGGGGCGAGCACCAGTCGTATTGTATACTGATCGCGGATCCGAAGTCGGAGAACGGCCAGGAGCGCATGAAGGCGATGACCGATACCGACGACGGCTTCGAAATTTCCCGTCGGGACTTGGAATTGCGGGGTCCGGGCGAGTTTTTCGGCACGAAGCAGAGCGGCATGCCGGAATTCCGTCTTGCGAACCTGCTGAACGATTTCGCGGTGCTCGAGCAGGCTCGCGACGATGCCGCCGAGCTGGCCGCCAAGGACGATTTCTGGTCGTCGGCTTCTTACGCGCCGCTGCGCGACCATCTGCTGCGGGAAGCGCGGCTGCAAGGGGAGCCGCTGGATTAGGGGGGCCCCGCCATATGCCCACTCATCTTCCTCGCTTTCCCGCATAAGATGAACCGAAGGCCATGGCGGAAAGGGTGTGGGAGACGGGCATGAGTTGGCAGAAGTTCGGCATACGGCCGGATCTGGTCGAGCGTGTCAAATTCAAAATGAAAAATCCGGCGATCAAGGACCGGATGATGGTAATGCTTGAAGGCGTGACGAAGTACGACCTGCAGGATCGGGCGAAGGTCCGGCGGTTGGTGAAATCCGCCGCGCGCATTCTCAATGAGCCGCTGACGGAGGTCCAGGAAGAGCAGCTCGTGTCTTTCATACTGGCGCAAAAAATCGATCCGAACAACACGCTGCACCTCATCAAACTGTGGGCCATGTTCCGCTAGCCAAAAAACGCTCCGCCTCCGGCTTTTACAGCCGGGGACGGAGCGTTTCGTTTTAGCCCGATACTCTCTCCAGACAAGCGGGGTCATCGTGAGCCGGACTGCCGACGCGTTTGTCCACCTCATAAGCGTCCATCTCGCCGGCCGGATAAGGGACGAGCAGTCTTTTCAGCGGCTCCGGATCCTGTACGTTCCGGTCCAGCCAGAGCGCTTCGTCTTCCGGGCGGAGAATGACCGGCATGCGGTCATGGATGTCCGCCATGAGCCGGTTGGGCTCAGTCGTCACAATCGCGAACGAACTCACCTTGCGTCCGTCCGGCGCCGTCCATGTCTCATACAGGGCCGCCATGCTGAACAGGCCGCCGCCCTTGAGCACGATGCGGTACGGCCGCTTGCCGCCGGCCGCCGTTTTCCATTCGTAAAACCCGTCCGCCGGAATGAGGCACCGTTTGCGGCGGAACGCGCTGCGGTAAGCGGGCCGCTCCTCCAGCGTTTCGGCCCGGGCATTGATCATGCGGCTGCCCACTTTCTCATCGTCCGCCCACGGAGGGATGAGTCCCCATTTCAACAGGCCCAGCCGGTTGCGCTGCCCGTCGTTCACGACCGCGGGCATCATCTGGGTCGGCGCCACATTGTAACGCGGCAATTGGAAAGGAACCGCCGGAAATTCGGCGAAATATCGCAACATCAGCTCTTCCAACGTCACGGTGATCGTATATCTTCCGCACATGGTCGCTTTCCCCCGATCCTATCGCTCGTGTTCTTTTATTGTACCGGGTTTCTGCGGACTTTTCACTCGCCCAATAAAATAGCCATCACAATTTCCCACTTGAATACGAACATGCGTTCTGCATATAATAAGAATCAATCGGGGAACGTTTGTTCGGAGGGATTTCGATAATGGCGACCGATAAACAACGAGAACGCACAATCATGCTAATTGACGGTCAATCGTTTTATGCTTCAGTGGAAAAGGCGGCTCACCCGGAATATCGGGATAAGCCGGTAGCAGTTGGAGATCCCGAGCGCAGATCCGGAATTATTCTCGCTGCATGCCCCATCGCCAAAGCGCGCGGGGTGACGACAGCCGAACGCGTAGGCGAAGCGATTGCGAAGTGTTCGGATCTGATTGTCATTCGCCCCCGGATGCAGACCTACATCACAGTTTCGCTCTTGATCACGGAAATCTACGAATCATTTACCGATTTAGTGGAGCCGTATTCCATCGACGAACAATTTCTCGATGTTACCGGTTCACTGTTCAGCAGAGGAGATGCTGAATACCTTGCGCACCAGATCCAGACGAAAGTGCTTTTGTCTACGGGCGTATGGTCGCGGGTTGGAGTCGGCCCATCGAAAATACTCGCTAAAATGGCAACGGACAATTTCGCAAAGAAGCGCCCGGACGGCATTTTTAAGCTTAACGATGGCAATGTCGAAACCGACCTATGGCCGCTGCCGGTAGAACAAATGTTTATGGTCGGCTCCAAAATGACGCATCATTTCTGGCGAATGGGCTTACGGACGATCGGTGACATCGCACGATTGGATCTGGGTGATTTTAAGCGGAAAATGCGCCGGGAAATGGGCAAACAATCCGATATCCAAGCGGAATATTACTGGCAGACGGCGCGCGGTATCGATCCGAGCCCGGTTGTCACATCGGTACGAGGCGCTTTAAAATCGATCAGCCACGGCAAAGCGCTGCGCGCCAGCCTTTATCGTAAATTAGCCGACATTGAAGTCGTCCTGCTGGAGCTCGTCGTTGAGGTCTGTCGCCGGGCGCGTCGTCTGGGCAAACAAGGCCGCGTAGTCTCGGTGGGGGCTGTAGAAACCGATGGGGAGCGAACGCTCTCATTCGGGCGGCAAATCACACTGCCGCATGCGACATCGCTCACACACGAAATGGCCGTCGCCGTGCGTCAATTATTCGCCCAGCACTGGCGGGGGATGCCGGTAAGCCGCCTCTTTATTTCGTTGACCCAACTTTCCGATGACGACACGTACCAGCTCACGCTATTTGAGGACCGTACGACGGTATACAACCTTGAACGGGCCACGGATTCGATAAAGGATCGGTTCGGCGATGCGGCCATTATGCGGGCATCCTCCTTGCTGGAGTCGGGTGTGGCGCGTGAGAGAGCAGCACAGATTGGGGGTCATTATCGTTGAGTAAGCTCGAGGGCAACGTGAGGTGGCAATCGAAAATGTTATTGACTGAGCATCAAGAGCAATATGAGTCGCGCAACAATCGGAAACCTGAAGGCCAGGCAACGCCGGAAGAGTTGACGATGATTCGGGATTACGTACTGCTGCCGCATCTTTTGACCATACTTCAAAACTGCCTGGAAGAGGTACAGAATTCGTCGAACGTTCTGAAAAGAGTATTCGCCGCGTTCACTCAGTTACTCATGAACCGAGTAACGAAAGACATGTATAGCGTTAAGCGCGAACTGAGCAGGCGGAATATTAAGATCCTGAACGACGAGCAGGCTGAATTAGTCGTTTATCACCGGTTCGTATGCCGCGGGTATGAAGATCGTTTCGGTATGGTGCGTGAGGTCATGCGGTCGGAACTCAGCGTAAGACTCACGAAGTATACCAACGAGATAACCGCGCTTTTGAAGGATTACGGGAAGTAAAACGGTAGACAGCACGGTCCGCTCTGTTATAATAAAAAGGTACGAAGAAGGTTTCGACAATTCCATAAAGCCCCGGGGGAGCTGGAGTTACGGCCGGCTGAGAGTGCATCCCGAATACGATGCAGACCCTTATACCTGATCTGGTTAGTACCAGCGTAGGAAGGCGGGAGCGCGGCGGTTTTTAGGACTGCGAGCGCATACGTTCGTGTATTTGGAACGCCCTCCGGAATCGGGGGGCGTTTTTGGTTTTGCCGGCACCCTCTACGTAAGTGGATTCATCCATCACGACCAAGAGAGGGAGAAGAGCATGAAAAAAGGAATCAAAGGTTGGAAAATGGGCGCGGCGGTGCTGGCGGGACTTCTTGTGCTGACCGGCTGCAGCGGTAATAACGGCTCGAAAGATGCGGCATCTCCGTCCGCACCGGCAACGGATTCGCCGTCCGCTTCACCTGAATCAAGCAAGCCGCTCAAGGAAGTGAAAGTCGTCCTCGACTGGACGCCGAACACGAACCATACGGGGCTGTATGTAGCGCGCGATAAAGGTTTCTGGGAAAAACGCGGCCTGAAAGTGGAAATTGTGCAGCCGCCGGAAACCGGCGCCAGCCAAATGGTCGCCAGCGGCGCGGCGCAATTCGGAGTCGGCTATCAGGAGGACCTGACGCTCGGACGCGAAAACGGCGTTCCGCTCGTGTCCCTCGCGGCGATTATCCAGCACAATACGTCCGGCTTCGCTTCTCCGGTCGCCAAGAACATCAAATCGCCGAAGGACTTCGAGGGCAAAACATACGGCGGCTGGGGCTCCCCCGTGGAACAGGCCGTCATCGAGACGCTCATGAAAGAGCAGGGAGCGGATCCTTCCAAAGTGAAAATCGTCAATATCGGAACGGCGGACTATTTCACGGCGGTGAAGCGGGACATCGATTTTGCGTGGATCTATTACGCCTGGACGGGGGTCGAGTCCGAAACCCGCAAGGAAAACCTCAACATGGTCTGGATGAAAGATTACGACAAGCGTCTGGACTACTACACGCCTTTGCTCATGACCGGCGAAAAAATGATTCAGAACGATCCGGACGTCGTGCGCGCGTTTACCGAAGGTGCGGCCGAAGGCTACAAGTTCGCGATCGATCATCCCGACGAAGCGGCGGATGTGCTCATCCAGGCGGTGCCGGAATTGAACAAGGATCTGGTACGCGCCAGCCAGAAGTGGCTGAGTTCAAAATATCAGGACGACGCTCCGCGCTGGGGCGAGCAGAAAAAAGAGGTGTGGGAAGGTTACGCGGACTGGATGACGCAGCACGGCATTATGAAGAAAAAATTGAACTTCGATGAGATGTTCACCAACGAATTTTTACCGAAGTGACGGGTTCCGGCTCGTCCGGTGAAAGGGGATGCCAAACATGGCAAAGGCGCTGCTCAGCGTACAAATCATTCCGAAAACGAACGGCGGGGAAGACGTGATCCCTTATGTGGACCGCGCGATTGCGATCATCAAGGAGTCCGGCGTGAACTACCTCGTGGGACCGTTAGAGACGACGATGGAAGGCGAGTTCGACGAGCTGCTCGCCGTTCTGAAGCGCATGAACGAAGCGATGTTCGAGATGGGATGCCCGTCTGTTATATCGCAGGTGAAGCTGCTTGTGGGCGGGCCGAATGCATCGATCGAACGCCTGCTGGAGAAATATCCCGATGGGAAATAACGTTTGGCGGCGGGTGTGGCCGCCCGCCGTCTCTTTCGTTGCATTCGTCGCGCTTTGGCAACTCAGCTGCAGTATCTTCAAGATCGACCCCTGGATTTTGCCGAGTCCGGCGAAAATTGCCGTCCACCTGGCTGAGGACGCCCCGGCATGGAGCCGTCACTTAGCCGCCACTTTGCGGCTGGTGTTGTCGGGACTCGCGCTCGGCGTGGCAACGGGAATCGCCGTAGCCGTGGTGCTGCATCTGATGCCGCTGGTTCGTTCGGCCGTCTCACCTTTTATTATCGCTTTCCAAAATGTGCCGATCATCGCCCTCGGGCCGCTGCTGATGATTTGGTTCGGATTCGGCCTGACGCCCAAGCTCATTTTGCTGACGCTGGTCTGCTTTTTTCCGGTGGCGTGGTCGATGTTGGCCGGGCTGGGACGCACAGAGCCGCATTTGCGGGAGTACTTGGAGATGATCGGCTCGACAAAATGGGATATTTTGCGCCGGCTGGAGCTTCCGGCTTCGCTGCCGTTTTTGGTATCGGGATTGAAGATTGCGGTGACCTACAGCGTGTCCACGGCGATGTGGGCGGAGTGGCTCGGCGCCGACAAGGGGATCGGCTATTATCTCATTATAAAATTTAAAGGCTACGACATTACCGCGGTGTTCGGGGCCGTAATTTGCATCGTGACGCTGAGTCTCGCGTTATACGGCTTGGCGGCGCTGCTGGAACGGCGGATCGTCTATTGGCGTCCTCGATCCCGGGCAGGACGGGCAGGTGACGCGAAATGAGCAAACTGGAATTGCGGAACATTTCCAAAAGCTACGTGCGGGACAAAAAAACGTTCTCCGTATTGGATGATATTACGATCAGTGTGGGCGAAGGGGAATTTGTAACGCTGATCGGGCCGTCGGGCAGCGGCAAATCGACGATGTTCCGGCTGATCGGAGGCGTGGAGACGCCGGATCGAGGACAAGTGCTCATCGGCGGCCGCGACGTCACCGGCGTGCGCGGGCTGATCAGCTATATGCCGCAGCAAGCGTCGCTGTTTCCGTGGATGACGGTCCGGGACAACATTGTGTCCGCTCTCGAAATCGCCGGTGCTGCGAGGGGCGAGGCGCGGGCGAGCGCGGAGGATTGGCTCCGCCGCATCGAGCTGGATTCCGTGGCGGGAGAATATCCGCACGTGCTGTCCGGGGGCATGCAACAGCGTATTTCGTTTTTGCGGGCGCTGCTTATGCCGCGCGATGTGATGTGCCTGGACGAGCCGTTCGCGGCGCTCGATGCGCTGACGCGGACGGAGATGCAGCGGTGGCTGCTGAAGCTGTGGGAAGATCAGCGCCGTTCCGTGCTGTTCGTCACCCACAGCATTGAAGAAGCGCTGACGCTGTCCGACCGGATTTACGTGTTGTCCCCCGCTCCGGCCCGGGTGCTGAGGGAAATCACGGTTCCGTTCGAGCGGCCCCGGCGCGCGGATGTTTGGACGCTGCCGGCGTTCACGGCGCTGAAGCGGGATATTTTGGCCTTGCTCGGAGAAGGGGACGGAGATTCCGATGCCATTTGACGCGCATATTCATTTGGACCAGTACAAGCCGGCGGAGCGCACCGTTATGCTGGACGCGGCTTTTCGAAGCGGGGTGGAGGGTGTCCTGTCCGTGTCGATGGACCGGGCTTCCTGCGAAGAGAACCTGCGGCTCGCCCGCACGTATCCTGGCCGGGTGATTCCCGCGTATGGGCATCATCCCGAGCAGCCGCCGTTGGAGGGCGCGGCTCTGGACAGCTTGTGCCGCTGGATCGCCGAGCGGCCGAGGCACGAAACATTCGCGATCGGAGAAGTGGGGCTGCCGTATTTTCTTCGTAAAGAAGCGGAAGCGGCGGGGCGTCCGTTCGACACGGCGCCGTATATGACGCAGTTTGAGCGATTTGTACGGTTGGCGGCGGAACTGGACCGCCCGTTGGCGCTGCACGCGGTGTATGAAGATACGGACACCGTAATGGATTTACTGCAAAAATACCGCATTCGCCGGGCACACTTTCACTGGTTCAAAGGAAGCCCGCAAACGGTGGAGCGCTTGATAGATAACCGGTACATGATCTCGGTGACGCCGGAAGTGTTGTATGACGAGGAAACCCGGCATCTTGCCCGTACGTATCCGCTGGATTTGCTCATGGTGGAGACGGATGGACCGTGGCCTTTTGAAGGACCTTTTACCGGAAAGCTCACGGAACCTTCGATGGTGATCGACTCCGTTCGTGAAATCGCTCTGTTGCGCTCGCTTGACGTCGACACTGTGCGGAATATCGCGGCGACGAACACTCAAGAATTCTACGGATTTCTGGAACAGGGCGGGCGACTTCAGGAGTGATACTTGCCGGCCGGCTCGTTGAGCACCCATTCCAGCAGCATGATTTGATCTTCAAGCCGGTCGATTCTGTGCTGCTGTGTGTCGTCCGTTTGCGTGAGGGACGCTTCCAATGTTTGCACAATAGAAAAAGCACCCGAAGGTGCTTAAGGAGCGGGATGGCGCTGCTCTAAATCTGTCCCCGGGATGCCAGCTGCTGCTCCGCCATCATGATCATGCGGCGAACCATATTCCCGCCGATCGCGCCGGCATCGCGGGTCATCAAATAGCCGTAGTAACCGTCGCGCGGCAATTGGATTCCGAGCTGGCCGGCCACCTCGTATTTGAGCTGGTCCAGTGCTTGCTGCGCTTGGGGGACAAGCCGTCGTCTGCTTGGCATTGAAATACACCTCCGTGATTTGCTTCTATCTTGCTTCCGGTACTTTCCTCTTATACCAAGCCTTGCGAATTTACTTGTCCATTTTGCTGCCGAAAAAACAATCCCCGCTGACCTAACGGTCGGCGAGGATTTTGGTGTTATTTTGCGACGCGTGTGTCGTCTCCCTGTGGATGTTCGGTCGACTGTTCGAACTCGGGATAATTTTGCTGTTCGATTTCGGGATTTTCGGGCTGCGGAATTTCCGGACGTTCCGACATATCCAAAACCTCCTGTAAAGCTGATTGGCTCATCGCGATCCCGACGATGGCGCTGCTTATTTTGCTTCCTAGACTTGCCTTCTATGTATGATCAGTTCCGGTGGAGCCACCAATCGCCTAATGAATATCTATACGAAACGTGTATCATAGAGTGTAGAGAACGGCGCAAGCGATTGTTTGCAGCTTTTCTTCATAACCTTTTGCCTCCTTGGGGTCACGTTATCGTGGCCTCTTTTTTTTGTGATACATATGAGATCGTTTCCGGCAAAAAAAGTCGACCCCCGTCTCACGACGAGGGTCTTCATGGGAGAGGAGAAACCGGACGAAGAGCTTATGGGGAAACGTAAGTCTTCTCCGCGGTTGTCCCCGGCACCTCTCGGTACCGGTACTATCATGGTGTACTTAACGAACGGAAAATATACGCACGCGGGGAAAAATTTTCGCCTAAGCCGTCGCGCACTCGGGAAGCCTGTCGGACATGCCGCTTTTGCAAGATTCCGGATTGTGGTAACATAACACCAGTTAATCAGGTGCTATCATAAGGAACACAGCCAGGGGATGAATGAGTGAGGGTTATATCGGGACAAGCCAAGGGGCGGCCGCTCAAGGCCGTGCCGGGAAACACGACCCGCCCCACCACGGATAAGGTGAAGGAAGCATTGTTCAGCATCATCGGACCTTATTTTGACGGGGATAGGGTGCTGGATTTGTTCGCGGGAACGGGCGGACTCGGCATTGAAGCGCTCAGCCGCGGAGCGGGCAGCGCCGTCTTCATCGACGCCAATCAGCGAAGCGTGGAAGTGGTGCGCCGCAACTTGGAAGCGACGAAGTTCGGGGACCGCGCGGAAGTATACCGTAACGACGCCCGCAAAGCGGTGAAGCTGCTGGAGAAAAAAGGGGAGCCTTTCGACCTTCTGTTTCTGGATCCGCCTTACGCGATCACCGACTGCGACGCCATTCTTCAGGACTTGGCGGACCGCGGACTGGTGGCCGGCAACGCGGTGGCCGTCGTGGAACATTCGAGCGACGTATTGTATCCGGAGCAGTTCGGCGGCTTTCACAGGAAGCGGCATGCCGTGTACGGCGAAACGGCTTTATCCGTTTACCGCTACGATGCGGAAAGCGGCAGGGAACAAACGGAGTCGCCGGCTGCACCGGACTCGGAGGGAGAGCAACCATGATCGCTGATTCGCATCGCACGGAAGGCAACGCCCGGGTCGCCGTTTATCCGGGAAGTTTCGACCCGGCTACATTTGGCCATCTGGACATCATTCAACGAGCCGCCAAGCAGTTCGACCGCCTCATTGTGGCCGTGCTCAACAATACCTCGAAAAGCCCGCTTTTCAGCGTGGAAGAACGGAAAGAGCTGCTGCGGGAAGTGACGAAGGACTTGCCGAATGTGGAAATCGACAGCTTCCGCGATCTGCTCGTCCGCTATATGCGCTCCAGACAGGCGCGTATTATCATCCGCGGCATCCGGTCGGTCACCGACTTCGAATATGAGCTGCAAATTGCCTCCACCAACCGGCAGCTGGACGAAAGCATCGAGACGATATTCATGATGACGAACCCCAAATATTCGTATTTGAGCTCGAGCATTGTGAAGGAAATCGCCACATTTCACGGGGACGTTCAGGACTTAGTGCCCCCGGCTGTAGAAATTGCGCTTCGCAAAAAGTTTGATGAAAAACGTCTGCCATAACGGTTTGGTTCCATGAGAAGCCCTGACAGGATCGGGGCTTTTTGTGTTTTGTCGGGCAGCGGGGAATCGGAGAGGGAGCGTTACAGCGGCCGGGTACGCAAACAAGAACAAATGGAGGAGGTCTTTAGCCGCTGTGTTGACGTTTTAATTGTCTGACGGCGGTTTCGATTGGGGTGGCTTGGGCCGAATCATCATCGCCAGCAGCGCGAGGAACAAGAATACGGCCAAGCTGCTCAGGCCGGCCAGCCAAATCTGAAGCCACTGCCGCCAGCCCGCCCAAGCGGGATCTTCGGCTGCGGTCACGCCGGCGGAGGCGAACCAGCTGTCCGGCAAAAATGGCGGCGAGCCGGAAAAACCGGAAGGATCGGCCGCCGCCATCATATGGGCGATCGGAAAGGTGACGGCCAGGGCCAAGGCCGCGTGAAGAAGTTTGCCGGCGATGAGACGCGCCCAAGGGAACGTTCCGGCCGTTCCGAAGGCCGCTCGCGCCTGAAGCAACCCGCTCCAGCCCGTCCAAGCCAATACTGCGGCTAACAGGGCGGCCGCCTGGGCGGGAGCGGTCTCGAACAGAGGAGACCGGCCGCTCGCATAGGCGCCCAGATGCATCTCATATAAACCGGGAATGGTCAGCCACGCATCGATTCCGGGCAATGCCAGCTGCAGCAGTCGAAGAATGACGGAAGTCATCATCATCAGCCCCCCGACGGTCATCAGCGTTGCGACCGCGTTCGTTACCGCATCGGCCAGCTGACGGCCAAGCGGCCTGCCGTCCGCCTTCCTCGCTTCGATCGCGGCATGCAGCATTTTTCTCGGAAGAGGCATGGAGCGGGATTCGTTGCTCGGCGCCGGCACAATTTCCGCTGATCCGGACGAAGATTTGGCGACACGAGACCAGATGATGCCCGTTGCGACGGCTGACAGCCACAAGCCGGCTGCGACGGCCCAGCCGAGCGCCGGAGCGTGTAAAAAACCGCTGCCGACAATGACGACAACGAGAAAAGGGTTGGGGACATGGGAGACGAGCAGGAGGGTATCCGTGTCTTCGTCCCGGGTCAGGCCGGCTTCGCGCAGCCGCGCGGCTTCCTTGGCCCCGGCGGGAACGCCGGCGGCCCAGCCGAAAGCGACGGCCCAGCCCGCCGCTCCGGGCAGACGAAAAAAAGCCCGCGTTAGCGGTTCTGCCCATGAGGAAAATGCGTGAAGCAGGCCGGAGGCGGCCAGCAGTTCGGCGAGAATGAGCGGAGGCACGAGCCCGGGAAACACTTGCTCCCACCATATTTGCAGCCCGGATAAAGAAGCCCGGAACGCTTCTCCAGGCGATCTGACGATGCCGATCACGACAAGCAGCGCCGCGCCGCCGAGCGCGACGGACACCAGAACCGGCCACTTGCGGTGAATACGTTCCGACATGCTGCGGCTCCCCCTTGCTTGGACTCCCTACCAAATGTACGCTAGGCGTCGGGGGGATAGACCATCTTGTCCAACACGACCTACAGAATCATGACGGGCGGCTGCTTGTAATCCCGCAATGCAGCCGCGGGATCGGGATGGCGGAAGGCGAGCGCGTAAATGGCCGAGGCGCGTGCGTCCAGCTCGAGGAACGCCCAATGGCCGCGGGCGGCCGATGTAATGACCGGTACGGACGCGGACTGACGCATAAGGTGAAGCAGTTCTCTTCCTTTTGGGGTAAAACCGAGTACGCGGATATATTCGACGCCGGAAGCCAGTTTTTCCGGGGTAAGCTGCTGTTTGCGGTGGCCAAGCAAAATACGGAGCAGCGTGCGCTGCAGTTTCGTCCGGGTGTAGCGTTTCGTTTTTAAGCGGTCCAACAGGGCGCCGACCTTGAAATCGCCTAAATCCTCGAAAATGCGCCGAATGCGATGCTCCAGCCCTTCGGTCACTTCAGCAAACGTCGAGAGCTCGGCGGCATCGGAGCGAAGCAGCTCATGAAACAGCGGCCGGGCAAACGATTCCCAATCTACCGGAGCACGGCCGGCCTGAGCTTCGCGTACCAAAATCGCCAAGGTGGTCGCCGGTACATAAGGCGCAAGCTCCTCCCACGAGCCGGACACCGTGAGCAGACGGCGAAGGGCGGTTGCGCTCGCGATCGCCGCATCCGTAATGTCCGATTGCGCATAACCGGATTTCTCCCGCCGGATCGTGAAAGGAGCGATGCGGCTTCCGAGCTGCCGGAGCGCGATCAAATAATGGAGGCCGAGCGTATGGTTGGGCTGCTCCAGCGCGAAAGCCAGCTCCGCGCGTCCCCGCGCGGCCAGCAATTGTTGGGCTGCCGCCGTATAGGCCGCCGGATACGGCCGCCCTTCCTTCAGCAGCGCGGACAATCGTTCCGCGAGCTCGCCGGGCTCGTCCGTCAGCGCCTCCGCCGCGGAGTCGAGCGCCTGCAAATCGCCGCTTTCGCTGCCGAAGCAGAGGGTGTCTACCACACCTGTGGCGTCCAGTACGGCAACCGCGCCGTAGGCGAACCATTGCGCGGCCTGTGCGCTATAGGCCACCGGCAGCTCCAGCACGAGGTCGCAGCCGGCACGGAGCGCCATTTCGGCGCGGGCCCATTTGTCGGCGAGCGCCGGCTCGCCGCGCTGGAGAAAATGGCCGCTCATCACCGCGACCGCCGCGTCTGCGCCCGTTATTTTTTTGGATTGCTGTAAATGATAGAGATGACCGTTGTGGAGCGGGTTATATTCGACAATGACGCCGACCGTGCGCATGGCCAGTCCCCTTTGCATTTGTTGGGCAAAAGTATATCATGACCATGGAACGTCGGAAAATGTTTCAACCACCGGACAACTTGAAACCTATCGAACGTTGACAAATGCGGCGCCGCACCGATATAATAATCTTTGTTTGTTTGGAGTGATCCCTTTGATTCTTCATGTCCAAGAGCTTTTATCCCGGCAGCAGCCGGTGGAGTTCCAAGGTTCCATCGATTTGACGGAGCGTTTCCGCGATGTGCGGGATGTCATACCGCTCACTCCGTTGGAATACCGGTTAACCGCTCAAGCTTCACAGAAAAGAATCAGCATCACCGGCGAGCTGTCCTGCAGACTTCGTCTGCTGTGCTCCCGTTGCCTGGCTCCGATCGATGAAGCTTTCGAGATACCGTTCGAGGAACTGTTCCAAGTGATGAAAGATTCGGATCCCGAGCCGGACGAAGACACGGATTTCGTTCCGGTGACCGGAGAGCGCATTGACTTGCGCCCTTTTTTGGAAGAAGAGCTGTTGGTTCATCTGCCTCTCGCGCCGCTTTGCAGCCAAGACTGCAAAGGATTGTGCCCGGAGTGCGGAACGAACCGGAACGAACAGGCCTGCAACTGCAAGACGGATCGGATCGACCCCCGGTTTGCAGCGCTCCAGGACTTGTTCAAGCCCGAGTGATCCGCAGCCGGCCTCAAGCCTCGGCGGCATTCGTATTTTGATAAGGAGGTGGGAACATGGCAGTTCCTTTTGGAAAAACATCGAAAGCCCGCAAAAACAAGCGTCGGACGCATTTCAAATTGGTCGTTCCGGGCATGGTGAAATGCGATCAATGCGGCGAGCTGAAGCTGGCGCACCGCGTTTGCACCGTATGCGGCACATACAAATCGAAAGAAATCATCAAGCAATAAGATAACAGACGCGCTCTGCGTGAGCGACGGCTTTCCGTCGATTGCATGCGGGCGCGTTTTTCTTTATACTCATTTTGGCACCTGGTATTAATACATGCCCAAAAAGTGACTATATTTATAAAAGAAAGCGCGGTTGCGAACATGGAACGCATTCCGAAACGCCAACGGCACCAGGAGCTCAGCCGGCTGTTGGAAGAAAATCCGTTTCTCACCGACCGCGAGCTTACCCGCCTGCTGAAGGTCAGCATCCAGACGATCCGGCTGGACCGTCTCGAGCTGGCCATTCCCGAGCTGAGGGAACGGCTCAAAATGATGGCGGAACGTTCGTACGATCCGGTAAAATCTTTGCCTCTGCATGAGGTCATCGGTGACATTGTGGATTTGCAGCTCGACAAAAGCGGCATCTCCATGTTCGAAATACGGGAGGAGCACGTCTTTTCCCGCAGCGGCATCGCCCGCGGCCACCATGTTTTCGCTCAGGCGAATTCGCTGGCGGTTGCGGTTATTAATGATGAAATCGCCTTGACGGCTTCCGCGGATATCCGGTTTATCCGGCCGGCGCGTCTCGGTGAGAAATGCATCGCGAAGGCATATGTGCGATCCAGCGGAGCCTCCAAGGGTAAAGCGAAAGTTGAAGTCTTCACGTATGTCGGCGAAGAAATGGTGTTTCAAGGGAATTTCGTGATTTACCGCTCAGCAGGAGAATCCGAACACGAAGGAGGCGGAGCTCGTGAAAATCGCCATTGACGCCATGGGGGGCGATCACGCCCCGCGCGCCCAGACGCAGGCCGTGTTGCAAGCCGCCGCGGAATGGCCGGATACGCAATTCATTCTGGTCGGGCGCACCGACGCGATCCAACCGCATTTGCAAGGGAACCTGCCTTCCAATGTGACGATAGAAGAAGCGCCGGAGGTGATCGAGGCCGACGACGAGCCGGTTCGCGCTGTCCGCCGCAAAACATCCTCTTCTATGGTCACGGCGGGACGGATGGTTAAAGAGGGCACAGCGGACGCCATGATCTCGGCAGGCAACACCGGCGCTTTGATGGCAACGGGCCTGCTGGTAGTAGGCCGGCTGCCCGGCATCGAGCGTCCGGGCCTTGCGCCGATGCTGCCAACGATCGACAACGCAGGGGTACTCGCGCTTGATCTGGGCGCCAATATGGATGCAAAACCGGAGCATCTATTGCAATATGCGTTGATGGGCTCCTTGTACCGGCAAAAAACACACGGCATCGAGAAGCCTCGCGTGGGGTTGCTGAATGTGGGAACGGAAGCCGCCAAGGGCAACGAGTTGACGAAACAGACTTTCGAGCTGCTCGAAAACGCGCCGATTCATTTTGTCGGCAATGTGGAGTCGCGCGATGTGCTCGACGGCGTTTGCGACGTGCTCGTGTGCGACGGTTTCTCGGGCAACGTCATGCTCAAAGCGATCGAAGGCGCCGCCGGCGTATTGTTCAAAGTATTGAAGCAGGAACTTACGGCCGACTGGAAATCGAAGCTGGCGGCGGCGATGCTGAAGCCGAGCTTCCGCCGGGTCAAACAGAAACTGGACTACAACGAATACAACGGGGCGCCACTGCTCGGTCTCAACGGCCTCGTGGTGAAGGGTCACGGCTCGTCGGACGTGAAAGCGATGGTCACAGCGATTCGTCAGACGCGGACGTCTCTGTCGGGCGGACTGATCGAGGCGATCAAGGGCGAATTCAGCGGAAAGTGAGAGATAACGAATGCGAGACATCACCGCAGGCATTCTCGGAACCGGCAAGTATGTTCCGGAACGGCGCTTAACGAATCAAGACTTGGAACAAATGGTGGACACGAACGACGAATGGATCGTGACCCGGACGGGGATCCGGGAGCGGAGAATCGCCGATCCGGCCCAAGCGACGTCGGACCTGGCGTATGAAGCGTCCTTGAAGGCGCTGAACGCGGCGGGTATCACGGCGGATCAGCTGGACCTGATTATCGTGGCCACCATTACGCCGGATATGTTTTTTCCTTCCACCGCCTGCCTGCTGCAAGAGCGGCTGGGCGCGAAAAGGGCGGCCGCGTTCGATCTATCCGCGGCATGCTCCGGATTCATTTATGGATTATCTACCGCAGCGAATTTCGTTAAAACCGGTACGTACCGTCATGTGCTGGTCGTAGGCGCGGAATGTTTGTCGCGCATTACGGATTACACCGACCGCAACACCTGCATCCTGTTCGGCGACGGTGCCGGAGCGGTCGTCGTCGGCGAAGTGCCGGAAGGCCGCGGCTTCCGTTCGTTCGAGCTGGGAGCGGACGGATCGGGAGGCGAGCTGCTGCGCATCCGCGGCGGGGGCTCCCGAATTCCTTCGAGCCAAGAGTCGGTGGCGGCTAAACATCATTTCCTGGAAATGAACGGCCGCGACGTGTTCAAATTCGCCGTCCGCGTGATGGGCAGCTCTGCGGAAGAGGCGTTGTCCAAAGCGGGCATGAGCAAAAGCGATATCGATTTGCTCGTCCCTCATCAAGCGAACGTGCGGATTATCCAATCCGCCATGGAGCGGCTCGATTTGCCGGAGGATAAGTGTGTCGTCAACCTGGACCGGTACGGCAATGTGTCGGCCGCTTCCATTCCGCTCGCTTTGGCGGATGCGGTGGAAGACGGCCGCGCCAAGGAAGGCGACTGCCTGCTGCTGGTCGGCTTCGGCGGCGGTCTGACATGGGGCGCCACCGTCTTGATCTTGTAAGGCTGACTGTAACGGGAGGGAACTTCGTTGGGGAAAATCGCATTTGTTTTTCCGGGACAGGGCGCGCAAGCGGTCGGCATGGGCAAAGACGCCTACGAACAGTTTGAGGACGCGCGAAGCGTATTCGACCGTGCGGATGCGGTGCTCGGATTCCCGCTGACCAAGCTTGTTTTCGAAGGGCCCGAGGAGGAACTGCGGCTAACGGCTAACACGCAGCCGGCTTTGCTGGCCGCGAGCGTCGCGCTGCTCGAAGTCTATAAGAAGCAAGGCGTGAAGCCGGACTTCGTTGCAGGACACAGCTTGGGCGAGTATAGCGCGCTCGTCGCGGCGGGTGTGCTGGATTTTGAAGATGCCGTCCGGCTCGTCCGGGCCCGGGGCCAGTTCATGGAACAGGCCGTGCCCGCCGGCCAAGGCGGGATGGCGGCCGTTCTCGGCGCGGAACGCGAACCGTTGGAAGCGCTCTGCCGCGACGTTTCTTCGGCAGTGGGTCTGGTCGAATTGGCCAATGTCAACTGCCCGGGGCAAATCGTCGTGTCAGGCTCGGCCGAAGGTGTAGCAGCCGTTGTCGAGCGGGGCAAGGAAGCGGGCGCCAAGCGGGTCATTCCGCTGGAAGTGAGCGGGCCGTTCCATTCGTCCCTCATGCAGCCGGCAGCGGACCGGCTGGCCGGAGAGCTCGCGAAGGCCGAGTTCCGCAACACCTCAGTACCGGTTGTGGCCAACGTGACCGCGCAGCCTGTCACCTCCGGAGAGGAAATCCGCGGGCTGCTGGTGAAGCAGGTGGTGTCGCCCGTGCTCTGGGAAGACACCGTTCGCCGCCTGCTCGCGGAAGGAGTGGACACGTTCGTCGAGATCGGCTCCGGAACGGTGCTGGCCGGCCTGATCCGCAAGGTCGAGAAGTCGGCGAAGGTCATATCGATGAATACGGCTGCCGCCGCGCTTGAGACGGCGGTCGAGTAACATCCGGAAAGGAGGCCGTTCAACATGGCCATGTGGGATTTAACGGGTAAAACCGCGCTGGTCACCGGCGCATCCCGGGGAATCGGCCGGGCGATCGCCGTAGCGCTTGCGGAAGCGGGCGCGGACGTGGCGGTGAACTACGCGGGCAGCGAAGCCGCCGCCGCGGAGACGGTGAAGGCAATCGAAGCGCTGGGCCGCAAGGCGGTCATGATCAAGGCGAACGTCGGCAAAGCGGCGGAGTTCGAAAATATGGTCGCCGCCGTGCTGGAGACGTTCGGCAAGCTGGATATTTTGGTGAATAACGCCGGGATTACGCGAGACAATCTTATCATGCGCATGAAAGAGGAAGAATTCGACGAAGTGATCGAAACGAACCTCAAAGGCGTTTTCAACGGCATCAAAGCCGTGACGCGATCCATGATGAAGCAGCGTTCCGGCCGCATCATCAACATTTCCTCCGTTGTCGGCGCGCTCGGCAATCCCGGCCAGGCGAACTATGTCGCCGCCAAAGCCGGCGTCATCGGCTTGACGAAGTCCGCCGCACGCGAGCTGGCGTCCCGCAATATCACCGTAAACGCGGTCGCTCCCGGATTTATCGGGACGGATATGACGGACAAGCTGCCTGCGGACGTCAAGGAGAAGCTGGAGAAGGACATCCCGCTCGGCCGGATCGGCCGTCCGGAAGAAATCGCGGCTGCCGTTCTGTATTTGGCGTCGGACGCCTCGTCTTACATGACCGGCCAGACGCTCCATGTGGACGGCGGCATGTACATGTAAGCAGAGCCGCTTGCATTTCCGCGCTTCTCCGATTACGCTTACTTGTATGGCTTTTTGTCCATGATTCACGTATAATACGTTAAGGGAGGTGAACCGGATGTCCGATGTATATGATCGCGTGAAACGCATCGTCGTCGAACGCCTGGGAGTGGAAGAGGCGGAGGTAACCGCCGAAGCATCCTTCAAAGACGACTTGGGCGCTGACTCTCTCGATGTGGTGGAACTCGTCATGGAGCTTGAAGACGAATTCGACTTGGAAATTTCCGACGAAGATGCAGAGAAGATCACCACGGTGGGAGAAGTCGTAAATTACATACAATCTCATGCCTGATGATCTGCCAAGGTCCCGTTCGTAAGACGGGACTTCTCCACATTCATGCGTCTTTTACCCCCTGAAGAGGTGAACTGGTTTTGAAACACCGAGTGGTAGTTACCGGTATGGGAGTCGTTACTTCCCTCGGTTCCGATATACCGGCATTTTGGAATAACCTGCTCGCGGGCAAATCCGGCATCAGCCGAATCGAAGCGTTCGATACGTCCGATTACACGACGAAGATTGCCGCCGAGATCAAAAACTTCAACCCGGAACAATTCGGATTGGACAAGAAGATCTCGCGCAAAATGGACCGTTTCGTCCAGTTCGGTGCTGCCGCCAGCTTGATGGCCCTCCAAGATTCCGGCCTTAAGCTCGGCGAGAATGCGGATCCCGAGCGCGTCGGCGTCATCGTCGGCTCCGGCATCGGCGGCCTCGGCACTTGGGAAGAGCAGCATACGATTTTGATGGAAAAAGGTCCTCGCCGTGTCAGCCCGTTCTTCATTCCGATGATGATCGCGAACATGGCCAGCGGCCAGGTTTCCATGCTGACGGGCGCCAAGGGTCCGAACACGACCGCGGTTACCGCCTGCGCGACGGGTACGCATTCCATCGGCGATTCTTTCAAAATGATTCAGCGCGGGGACGCAGACGCAATGATTTGCGGCGGCGCGGAAGCGACGATCCGGCCGATCGGTCTGGCGGGTTTCTGTTCGATGCGGGCGATGAGCACGCGCAACGACGAGCCGGAAAAAGCGAGCCGTCCTTTCGACATCGACCGTGACGGATTCGTTATGGGCGAAGGTTCGGGCGTGTTGATCCTCGAATCGTTGGAGCATGCACAGAAGCGGGGCGCGCACATTTACGCCGAAGTGATCGGCTACGGAATGAGCGGCGACGCTTACGATATGGTGGAACCCGATCCGGACGGCGCGGCGCGCTCGATGGCACGGGCAATCAAGGATGCCGGCATTGCGCCGGAAGAAATCGAATATATTAACGCTCACGGCACTTCCACACCGGTAGGCGACAAATCCGAGACGATGGCCATCAAGACAACGTTCGGAGGCCACGCTTACAAGCTGGCGGTCAGTTCGACGAAGTCGATGACCGGACACCTGCTCGGCGCAGCCGGAGGGATCGAATCGGTCATCTTGGCGCTGTCTCTCCAGAACGGCGAAATTCCGCCGACGATCAACTTGGACAACCAGGACCCGGAGCTGGATCTGGATTACGTACCGAACAAAGCGCGCAAAGCCGGCATTCGTACCGCGTTGTCGAACTCGTTCGGCTTCGGCGGGCATAATGCCACCATCATCATGCGTAAATACGAAGCCTAATCGGCGCGGAACAGGGCGACGCAGGCGGCCGATGCCGTCTGCGTCGTTTCCGTTTCGCCGCGGCACTCGGTGAGGACGGGAGGTCAAATTCCATGAAAGATTCATTTCGCAAGCTGCAGGAACGGACAGGCGTCGAATTTCGGAACGCCGGCTTGCTTCGCCAAGCATTCACGCACACCTCTTTTG
The DNA here is from genome assembly GCF_005049045.1 of Cohnella pontilimi. Lineage (GTDB taxonomy): Bacteria > Bacillota > Bacilli > Paenibacillales > Paenibacillaceae > Cohnella > Cohnella pontilimi. Next base: position 165,209 of record NZ_SUPK01000002.1, on the reverse strand, counting down.
TGAATGAACAAAGAGGTGCGCGCACGTCGGATAACGAGCGATTGGAGTTTCTCGGAGACGCCGTGCTGCAGTTGACCGTATCGGAATATTTGTATCGGCGGTATCCGGAACGTCCCGAAGGCGAATTGACGCGGCTGCGCGCGAGCATCGTATGCGAGCCATCGCTTGTCCGCTTTGCCGAGGCGCTCGAATTCGGGCAAGTCGTGCTGCTCGGCAAAGGGGAGGAGCAGACGGGCGGCCGCATGCGGCCGTCCCTGCTGGCCGACGCCTTCGAGGCGTTCGTCGGCGCGCTCTATCTCGATCAAGGGCTGGAGACGGTCCGGGGCTTTTTGGAACGCCACATGTTCCCGCTCATCCCCGGAGACGGACAGGCTTCGCTCAAAGACTACAAAACCGAACTTCAGGAAAAAGTTCAGCACTTGGGTCATGGGCCGCTTGATTACCGAATTGTGGAAGAACGCGGTCCCGCCCATGACCGGGAATTCGTCGCCGTCGTCCATGTCGGTCAGCGGCCGCTCGGACGCGGCGCGGGACGCTCGAAGAAAGAGGCGGAACAGCAGGCCGCTTCGGAAGCGCTTCGTTCGCTGGTACAAGGCTTGCAGTTGTAACCCCCACGACACTGCATAAGAGGTGATTTCAGCCGATGAACTTAAAGAGGATCGAACTTGCCGGCTTCAAATCGTTCGCGGACCGTACCGAGCTGGAATTCGGAAGCGGGATCACCGCCGTCGTCGGTCCGAACGGCAGCGGCAAAAGCAACATTTCCGACGGCATTCGCTGGGTGCTTGGCGAACAAAGCGCCAAATCCTTGCGCGGCGGAAATATGCAGGACGTTATTTTCGCGGGAAGCGATACGCGTAAACCGGTCAATTTCGGCGAGGTTTCGCTCACCTTCGATAATACCGACCGAACGCTCCCGCTAGAGTTCAGCGAAGTGACCGTCACCCGTCGTGTGCACCGGAGCGGCGAGAGCGAATATTTGATCAACAAGCAGGCGTGCCGCCTGAAAGATATTACGGAACTGTTCATGGACACCGGGATCGGCCGGGAAGCCTACTCGATTATCGGACAAGGCCGAATCGAGGAAATTCTCAGCACGCGTTCCGAGGATCGCCGCGGTATTTTCGAAGAAGCTTCGGGCATTGTGAAATATAAGAGCCGGAAGAAAGAAGCGCAAAAGAAGCTTGAGGATACGGAAAACAACCTTTTGCGGATTCACGATCTAGTCAGCGAGCTGGAGAGCCAGGTCGGCCCGCTCAAGCAGCAGTCGGAAAAAGCCGAGCTGTACAAGAACCTCAAGGAACAGCTGAAACAGAAAGAAATTGCCTTATACGTTCAACAAATCGAAGGCGTTCATGCCTCCTGGAAAGAGCTGAACGAACGGCTGGCTTCCTTGCGCGAAGAAGAGAACGCGCTGTCGGTGTTTGTCAGCACGCACGACGCGGGGCTGGAGGAGGACCGTCAGACGCTTGTCCGGCTGGAAGAACAATTGGCCAAGCTGCAGGATGAACTGCTCCGTTGCAGTGAGGAGACGGAAAAAACCGAAGGCCACGGGGATCTGCTGAACGAGCGGCGGACGAACCTGGAACGCAACCGGGAAGGCCTGCTCGAGTCGCTGGCTTCCGCGGAAGCGAGATTCGCCCAGGCTGCCGCGGACATCGAGGAGCTGCAGGACAAACGTGTCCGCGCCGAAGCGGAACGCGCCGCGCTCGTCGCAAAGCTCACCGGAGAAGAAGAGAAGCTGGCTCTCGCCGACGGCAGCGAGGATGCCGAGAACAAGCTGAAGGCTGAGCTATTCGAAGTCATGAATGCGATGGCTCAGGCGCGCAACGAGATTCGATATGGCGAGGGACAGCGCGAAATGCTCGATCGCCGGATGGCACGGATCGCCGAAGAGGAAGCCAAATGGCGCCGGCAGCAGGACGAGCTGGAAGCCCGGCGCGCCAATGTCGACGAGCGGATCGCCGCTGCGGCCAAGACGCTGACGGAAGTTCGCGACCGTTATGTCGCCGAAGGGGCAAGGTCGTCGGAGCTTCAGCGCAAGCTGGAGGAAGCCCAGGCGGCTTCCCGGCGCTGGGAACAGAAACGCGAGGCGCTCGTCTCCCGCCGCGATACGATCAAAGAATTGCAAAACGACTACGACGGGTTTCAACACGGCGTCCGGGAAGTGCTGAAAGCGTCCAAACGCGGCACGATGCATGGCGTTCACGGTGCCGTGGCGGAGCTCGTCAGCGTGCCCGGCCATTTGGAAACCGCGATTGAGACCGCGCTCGGCGGCGCCTTGCAGCACATCGTCATGGAAGACGAAAAGTCGGCGCGGACGGCCATCGCGTTCCTGAAACAGCGGCAGTCCGGCCGGGCGACCTTCCTCCCGCTGGACGTCATTCGTCCGCGCACCATAGGAGACGGCGACCGCAAGGCGGTAGAACAAGCCGAAGGCTTCATCGGCGTCGCTTCCGACTTGGTCGGATCCGATCCGAAATATGCGGGCATCGTCGGCAGCCTGCTCGGCAACGTACTGATTGCCGAGACGCTGGAGAACGCAAACCGTATCGCATCCCGTTTGCAATACCGTTACCGTATCGTCACCCGGGACGGCGATGTCGTCAATGCCGGCGGCTCGATGACGGGCGGAAGCCTGCAAAAAAAATCCGCGAGCCTGCTCGGCCGTCAGCGGCAGCTGGAGGAGCTCGAGAAGGAAATCGCGGAAGCGGAAAAGGCGCGCGAAACTTGCCGTGCCGAAGTGGACGATTTGAAAAAGGAACTCGCGCAGGCCGCGCAAAATATCGAACAGCTTCGGGAATCGGGCGAGAAGGAGCGGCTCGGCGAGCAGCAGGCTGCCGACGACCGCAAGCGGCTGGAGGATGAATTCAAGCAGCTCGAGGAGCAGCGTGCCGGCTTGGACGCCGAGAAGTCGGCATTTGCCGCCGAAACCGGCGGTCTGACGACGCAGCGCGAAGAGGCGGAAGCCCGGCTTGCCGCGTTGACGGAAGAAGAGCGGCGCATCCAGCAGCGCATTGCAGAAGCGGAGGAATTGCGCCGCCGCAGCCAATCCGAGAAGGAAGAGCTGCAATCGGCGCTCACCGAACTGAAAATTGCGATCGCACGGCTGGAACAGGACCTTGCGGCCATGGAAGATCAAGGCGCACGCCAGCGGGCGGAGCTGTCCAGACTGACCGCGGAGCGCAAAGGTCTTGCCGAGGCGATCGAACAAAATGCCGCGGAAACATCCCGTACGTCCGAGGAACAAGTGTCTCAGAGGGAACGACTGAACGAGCTCAGGCTGCAAAAACAAAAGCTGACCGAGACGATCGAGTTCCAGCGCGCGGAACGCGCGGAGCGGCTGCGGGATCTGGAGCGCCGGGAAGGCGAGACCAAGGAGCAGCGCGCGAAGCTCAAAGGCGTCGAAGAGGGCTTGCGCCAGGCGGAAATCGCCGAAGGCCGTCTCGACGTCGAGCTCGAAAATCTGCTGCGCAAGCTGACCGAAGAATACGAGATCGGCTTCGAGCTGGCGAAGGAGCGTTATCCGGTGCCGGAGGATGTCGCCGGCGCGCAGAATGAAGTCCGCGAACTGAAGCGGCGCATCACGATGCTTGGTGAGGTCAATCTCGGCGCTATCGAAGAATACAAACGCGTCAGCGAGCGCTTCGAATTCCTGTCTGGCCAGAAAGCAGATCTCATCGAAGCCAAAACGAAGCTTCACGGCATTATCAAAGAGATGGACGAAGAAATGTCCAAGCGTTTCGTGACCACGTTCGCGGAAATCCGCAAACATTTCGTCGTCGTGTTTTCCCGGTTGTTCGGCGGAGGCCGGGCGGATCTCATTTTGAGCGAGCCGGATCGTCCGCTCGAAACCGGGATCGACGTCGTGGCGCAGCCTCCGGGCAAAAAGCTGCAGAACCTGCAGCTGCTGTCCGGCGGCGAACGGGCGTTAACGGCACTCGCGCTGCTGTTTGCGATTCTCAACGTCAAGCCCGTGCCTTTCTGCGTGCTCGACGAGGTCGAAGCGGCGCTGGACGAAGCCAACGTTGCGCGATACGCACAGTACATGCGGGAGTTTTCGGAGATGACGCAGTTCATCGTGGTCACGCACCGCAAAGGCACGATGGAGGAAGCGGACCGGCTGTACGGCGTTACAATGGAGGAAGGCGGCGTGTCCAAGCTCGTCTCCGTCCGGCTGGATGAAAGCGAAATGATGACGGCAACAGCTTAACCCGGTTTGGAGGTACCCGAATGAGCTTTTTTAAACGATTGAAGGAAAGCATTGCGAGCAAGACCGAGGCGGTCACGAGCAAGTTCAAGGATGGGCTTGCCAAGACTCGATCGGTATTCACGGATCGTGTGGCCGAGCTGTTCACGCGGCGTCAAAAAATCGACGAAGCCTTCTATGAAGAGTTGGAAGAGATTTTGATCGGCGCGGATGTCGGCGTGAACACGGTCATGGAATTGATGGACGACCTTCGCGCGGAAGTCAAGAAACGGAAAATCGAGCAGCCTTCGCAATTGCAGCCGATTTTGTCCGAAAAGCTGATGAACATGCTGAGAGGCGGCGGGGAAGATGCCGGATTGCGCACCAATTCGAGCGGCATCACGGTCATTTTGTTCGTGGGCGTGAACGGCGTCGGCAAAACGACGACGATCGGCAAATTGGCTTGGCGCTTTAAGCAGCAAGGAAAATCGGTGTTGTTGGCCGCCGGCGACACGTTCCGCGCAGGTGCGATCGAACAGCTGCAGGTATGGGGAGAACGGGTTGGGGTTGACGTGATCCGACAGGAAGCCGGGTCCGATCCAGCGGCGGTCATGTACGACGCGGCACAGGAAGCCAAACGCCGGAACGTCGACGTACTGCTATGCGATACCGCGGGTCGGCTGCAAAATAAAGTGAATCTAATGGAGGAGCTGGCCAAAATCCATCGGGTAATCCAGCGCGAAATCCCCGGCGCGCCGCATGAGACACTGCTCGTCCTCGACGCCGCGACCGGCCAGAACGCGCTGCAGCAAGCGAAGCTGTTCGGCGAGAAGACCGGCGTTACGGGCCTCGTGCTCACGAAGCTCGACGGCACGGCGAAGGGCGGAATCGTCATCGCGATCCGCAACGAAATGGCGCTGCCCGTCAAATTCGTCGGACTGGGCGAGCAAATGGACGATCTTCAGGAATTCGACGCCGAGCAATTCGTTCATGCGCTGTTTGCCGGCTTGGCAGGCACGGTGGAGGAAAACGAAGCAAACTAAAGTAAATGTACCGCATGTTTCCCATGTAAACGGAAACATGCGGTTTTTTTTGCTTCTGAGAGGTTTAATCATTTGTTGACTCGCATTCGGGCGGATTGTATTATATTTCGTATGCGAAATATTCGGGTACGAAGGATGGGAGGAAATGGAGGAACAAAATCCGATAGTCCGGATTTCGAATTCGCTTAGGGAGCTCAACCAGACGTTTTTCCAAACGACTCGCAGGGAAGCGGAAGCCTGCGGTACCACGCAAATCCAGCATTTGGTGCTCCGTTTGCTCAAGCAGTATCCGATGATCGGGCTGAACGAGCTCAGCGAGCTGATGCATACGGGGGCCAGTACGGCCAGCGGGGTGGTCGATCGTCTCGTCCACGCGGGCTTGATCGAGCGAGACCGGCTCGAAACAGACCGGCGTGCCGTGGTGCTGAAACTGAGTCCGGAGGGAGAACGGTTGGTGGAGGTCACAAGCGAGAGGCTGTTGGATCGACTGTCGCCGCTGCTGTCACTGCCGGAAGAGGATGTCGATCAGTTGCTCCGCATCCATGGCCAGATCGTACAAATTTTGCAAAAAGCTAGAGAGGAATCGTGATATGGAAGCTGTAAAACAACAACTCAGAAAGGGCCCGATCGTGGCGTCCTTGCTTATCGCGGCGTTTGTGGCCATTTTGAGTCAAACGCTGTTGAACGTGGCTTTGCCCAAAATGATGGAATCTCTGAACGTGAGCTCTACCACGATTCAGTGGCTTATTACAGGTTATATGCTCGTGAACGGAATTCTCGTGCCGATCAGCGCTTATTTGATCGACAAGTTTTCCACCCGGCACTTGTTTATCGCAGCTACAGGACTATTCACGGTGGGCACGTTGATCTGCGCGGTAGCGCCCGGTTTTGAAGTGCTGCTCGCCGGTCGTCTGATCCAGGCTGCCGGTGCAGGTATCTTGATGCCGCTTATGTCGATTGTGTTTCTGACGATTTTTCCGATCGAACAACGCGGGAAAGCGATGGGCATGATGGGGCTGGCGATGATTTTCGCTCCGGCCGTGGGTCCGACTTTGTCCGGTTGGGTCGTGGAACATCATTCTTGGCGCGTCCTGTTTTATATTGTGCTGCCGCTGACGGTATTCGGTCTGATCTACGGAAGCTTTGCTATGAAAAATGTCACGAAGCTTTCCTCTCCGAAACTGGATTTGCCGGGGATTATCTTCTCTACCCTTGGATTCGGGGGGCTGCTTTACGGATTCAGCGACGCGGCCAATCCTACAGAAGGATGGAACAGCGCCCGCGTCATCCTCAGTCTCTCCGCCGGCGTATTGTTTTTGCTGCTTTTCTTGTGGCGTGAGTTGAAGGTGGAAAAACCGATTCTCGAATTGCGCGTGTTTAAATACGACATGTTCTCGCTGACGACGGTCATCAACATGATCATCACGATGGCGATGTTCTCGGGTATGATTCTTCTTCCGATTTTCCTTCAAACGATACTGGGCTTTACGCCGCTCAAGTCCGGCCTTCTGCTGCTTCCGGGGGCGCTGCTCATGGGCGTCATGTCGCCAGTGGCCGGCATGCTGTTCGATAAAATCGGCGCCCGCTGGCTGGCTGTCTTCGGCTTGGCCATCACCACGTACACGACTTATGAGCTGAGTCATCTGACGGTCGATACGAGCTACAACCACATGCTTCTGCTGTATACCGTGCGGATGTTCGGGATGTCGTTCCTGATGATGCCGATTCAAACCGCCGGCATGAACCAACTGCCGCAGCGCCTCAACGCGCACGGATCCGCAATGTCCCAGACGCTGCGTAACGTGGCGGGTGCGCTCGGTACGGCATTTTTGGTCACGATGTTCTCCAGCTCCGCCACCGCCAACGGAACGGATCAAATTGCCGCGGCTCATATCCCGCAAGCAGAAGTGGTCGCCTTTGACAAGTTGTTGGCATCGGGACAATTGCATGCCGACGACAAGGCGAAATTCGTGGAGACGCTCGCTGCTGCCAACATCGATCCGCAGCATGCGATGCAGATGATCGAGTTTAAACGCGAAGCTACCGTGTACGGTATCAATTTCGCTTTCGAAATCGCTACTTGGATGACCGTGGCCGCGCTGCTTCTAGCGTTCTTTGTCCGCAGAACCAAGCCGCATACGGAAAATGTGACGGTCAAAGAAGGTACTGCAGTCCAAGCATAATAAAAGTTCTTTATACTCCAGTCGGCGTCCCGCCGGCTGGTTTTTTCTTTATATGCAGCTGTTAAGGAGTTCTCCTTGACATAGGCTTCCGTTTCTCGTAACATAGAAAAAGTGACTTACGTGTAAAGCAGTTTTCCTTGTCAGAGAACGAAGGCGAAAGGGTGAACCTTTGTGCACGGGGAGAACGCACTCGAACGAACGAATCGAATCAACGTGCTGTTCGACTTCTACGGCCCGTTGTTGACGGAGAAGCAGCAGACGTTTTTAAAATGTTACTATCACGACGATTATTCGCTGGGTGAAATTGCCGCGGATTTTGATATTAGCCGTCAGGCTGTCTATGAGCATTTGAAGCGCGCCGAGCAGGTGCTGGAAAGCTACGAAGAAAAGCTGGGTTTGGCCGCCCGTCATGAGAAGCTTCAAGCGGGGCTGGATTTGCTGGAAACGCAGATCGGCCGGCTTCCGGAGAACCACCGGGAACCGCTTCTCCAGACAGCGAAGAGGCTGCGCGACTGAGTTTACGAAAAGGGGGGAACGGATCATGGCATTCGAAGGATTGACCGCCCGGCTGCAGAACGTGTTCGGCAAGCTGAGAGGCCGCGGCAAATTGACCGAAGAGGACGTCAATGAAGCGATGCGCGAAGTGCGGCTCGCTTTGCTGGAGGCGGACGTCAACTTCAAAGTAGTCAAAGATTTTATTGCCAAAGTGAAAGAGAAGGCCGTCGGGCAGGAAGTGCTCAAGAGCTTCACGCCGGGCATGGTCGTTGTCGATATCGTGAACAAAGAGCTGACTGAGCTCATGGGCGGCACGCAGGCGAAGCTCGCCCAGGCGGGCAAGCCGCCGACGGTCGTGCTGATGGCCGGTCTGCAGGGCGCCGGTAAAACGACGCTCACCGGCAAATTGGCCAACTTGCTTCAAAAGCAAAACCACAAGCCGCTGCTGGTTGCCGGAGACATCTACCGTCCTGCGGCGATCAAACAGCTGCAAGTGCTGGGCGAGCAGATCGGAACGCCGGTGTTCACGCTGGGCAACCAGGTGAGCCCGGTCGAAATCGCTAAGCAAGGCGTGCAGCATGCGAAAGATAACGGCAACGATTATGTGCTGATCGATACCGCCGGCCGCCTGCAAATCGACGAAGCGCTGATGGAAGAGATTCAAAATATCCACGCAGCGGTGAAGCCCGACGAGGTGCTGCTCGTCGTCGACGCCATGACCGGTCAAGAAGCGGTCAACGTCGCCCAGAGCTTCCACGAGAAGCTGGCGCTCACCGGCGTCGTGCTGACGAAGCTGGACGGAGACACCCGCGGCGGCGCCGCGCTGTCCGTCAAAGCGGTCACCGGCTGCCCGATCAAATTCGCCTCCACGGGCGAGAAGATCGACCAGCTCGAGCCGTTCCATCCGGATCGGATGGCGTCGCGGATTTTGGGCATGGGCGATATGCTGTCGCTGATTGAGAAAGCGCAGGCCAACATCGACGCGGACAAGGCGGCGGAGATGGAGCGCAAAATGCGCACGGCGGATTTTACGCTCGAAGATTTCCTGGAGCAGATGGAGCAGGTCCGGAAGATGGGGCCGCTCGATCAACTGCTGGACATGATGCCGGGCATGGGCAAGATCAAGAACATGCCGAACTTCAAGGTGGACGAGAAACAAATTGCCCGAACCGAAGCGATCGTCAAATCGATGACGAGGAATGAGAAGCTGAAGCCGGACATCATCAACTTCAGCCGGCGCAAGCGGATCGCGGCGGGCAGCGGCACGACGGTCGCCGATGTGAACCGGCTGCTGCGGCAGTTCGAGGACATGAAGAAGATGATGAAGCAGTTTTCCAGCATGATGGGTCCGGGAGGCAAAGGGCCCAAGGGCGGCATGAAAGCCCTGAAGAACATGTTCGGCAAGGGCGGCATGAAGTTTCCTTTCTAAAACTATCCCCCAAAAGTGACGCTGAGCTTCGATGTTTATTCCGATTACTTTTGGGGGGGCCCCCGAAAAACATTGCTTTTTAGTCCTTATAAGGAGGTGAAAGTATAATGGCAACTCGCATTCGTCTTAAGCGTATGGGCGCTCACAAAGCCCCTTTCTACCGCGTCGTGGTGTCCGATTCCCGTTCGCCGCGCGACGGCCGCTTCATCGAGGAGATCGGCATCTATAACCCGGTCGCTCAACCGGCTCAAGTGCAAATCGACGAGGAAAAAGCTCTGAAATGGCTGCAAAACGGCGCGCAAGCTTCTGATACGGTTCGCAACCTGCTCAGCAAAGCGGGCGTTATGAAGAAATTCCACGAATCCAAGCTCCAGAAGTAATCTGCCTAAGCGTTCACCGATTCCTCCGGTTCCGGCGGAATCCGGTCACGCGGGGTACGAAACCGGAGGAATGGCCATGGAACAACTGATTCGGGTTATCGCCCGGGCGTTGGTGGATCATCCGGAAGACGTGCAGATTCAGGTCAAGGAAGACGCGCGCGGCCTGGTGTACGAGCTTTCCGTTCATCCCGACGATGTCGGCAAAGTTATCGGCAAGCAGGGGCGCATCGCCAAGGCGCTGCGCACGGTTGTGTCTTCCGCTGCGGTTAAGGAGCGGAAACGCGTCAACGTGGACATCATTTCGGAATAACAGCACGGAAGAGGGGCGAGGGATGCAGCCATGCATGTCTGGCCCCTTTTTCGTGGAACCTTCGAATAAGTGGGCGGTTTCCGGATGAGACCGGCTCTTACGATAAAGGAGGCTGCCGCTGTGGCGGAAGATCGTTTGCTGAATGTCGGGAAAATCGTGAACACGCACGGGGTGCGCGGTGAAGTGCGGGTATGGCCGCAGACGGATTTTCCCGAGGTCCGGTTCAAATCCGGCAACAAGCTGCTGCTGATCCCGCCGGAATCCGGCGAATCGGTGACCGTGGAAATTCAAACCGCACGGGAGCAGAAAAATGTGTACATTTTGAAGCTCAAAGGTTTCGACGAAATCAACGAGGTTGAGAAATTTAAAGGCTGGGATTTGAAGGTCGGCGAATCGGACCGGGTGCCGTTGTCCGAAGGGGAGTATTACGTCCGGGATATTGTCGGCTGCAGCGTCGTCACCGAAGAAGGCGAGCCGCTTGGGACCATTACTGATGTGTTGACGCCGGGCGCCAACGACGTCTGGGTCGTCAAACGTCCGGGCGGCAAAGAGCTGCTGCTTCCCGTCATCGACGACGTGGTGCTTGACGTCGATGTGGCGGCCAAAACGGTCAAGGTGCATTTGATGGAAGGACTGCTGTGACGATGCGAATCGATGTGCTCACCTTGTTTCCGGAAATGTTCGAAGGCGTGTTTGGCAGCAGTATTCTCGGGAAGGCCAAGGAGCGCGGCATTGTGTCGCTGAACACGGTCAATTTCCGGGATTTTGCCTTGAACAAGCATAACACCGTTGACGATACGCCTTACGGCGGAGGCGGCGGCATGGTTCTGAAGCCGGAGCCCATCTTCGGCGCCGTGGAGCATGTCACAGGCGCGACGACGAACGAAGGCGAGCGGAAAGCCGCCGGTGAAAAATCGCCCCGCGTCATTCTGATGTGTCCGCAGGGAACGCCGTTCACACAGTCCAAAGCGCTGGAGCTGGCGGAGGAATCGCATCTCATTTTCATCTGCGGACACTACGAAGGCTACGACGAGCGAATCCGCGAGTTTCTCGTCACGGACGAACTGTCGATCGGAGATTATGTGCTGACGGGCGGCGAGCTCCCGGCCATGGTGGTCATCGACGCGGTGGTGCGGCTGCTCCCCGGCGTTCTCGGGAACGAGCTCTCGGCTGTTACCGATTCGTTCAGCGAAGGATTGTTGGAATATCCGCATTATACCCGCCCGGCGGAGTTCCGCGGATGGAAGGTGCCGGATGTGCTTTTGTCAGGTCATCACGCGGAAATCGAAAAGTGGCGGAGGATGCAGTCGTTACTGCGCACGTTCGCCCGGAGACCTGACCTGCTGGAAAGCGCGGATTTGACGGCGGCCGAACGCAGGTGGCTGGATGAGGAGCGCCGCGGCCCGAAAGATGGCGGGCCGTAACTTCGTCGGCATTTCCGGCAATTTAGCGTTGTGTTTATGCGCTGGTTATGTTAAAATTTCAACTGTTGTGTATTAGTCGGGCGGTCCTCTGCACGTCATGATCCGGATGGAGCATCCGGGGAGCGGGGTACGAACGTCTATGGTGGAAGGAGGGAATACCCCATGAATTTGATTCAAACGATTACGCAAGAGCAGCTTCGCAAGGATGTGCCGAGCTTCCGTCCGGGCGACACGCTGAAAGTGCACGTGAAGGTCGTCGAGGGTTCCCGCGAACGCGTTCAGCTGTTCGAAGGCGTTGTGATCAAACGCCGCGGCGGCGGCATCAGCGAGACATTCACGGTTCGCAAAATCTCTTACGGCGTAGGCGTTGAGCGTACTTTCCCGGTACACTCGCCGCGTCTGGAGAAAATCGAAGTGGCACGCCGCGGTAAAGTCCGCCGCGCCAAGCTGTACTACCTGCGCGACCTGCGCGGTAAAGCGGCCCGCATCAAAGAAATTCGATAAGAAGCGTCAAGGGGGGCTTGTAACGTTCAAGTCCCCCTTTTTGCATTTCTGATAGACGATATCATCATTTCTTCCAGTTCCCCAGCGGACGGAGCAAGAATAGAGGGATGAAGAATGGATCAACAGCGGAATCTCCATGCCGAGGAAACGGACGCAACCCCGAAGGGAACGGAAACCGAGGAACGTTCCGCAAAAGGCGGACAGGATGCCGGAGATGCCGAGGGCGGCGGCGGATCGTCCATGAATCCGCGGAAGTCCAATGGATCCTCAGGCGAGTTGGTCGAATGGATCAAAGCGCTGGCGATCGCCGGGATACTCGTGTTTATTATCCGCTATTTTCTGGTCAGTCCGTTTATCGTGGACGGTCCGTCCATGCAGCCGAATTTTTGGAACCGGGAGCGGATTATTGTCAACAAGATCATATACGATATCCGCCAGCCCAAACGCGGCGAAGTGATCGTGTTCCATGTTCCCGAAGAAGGCCGGGATTTCATTAAACGAGTCATCGGCGTAGCGGGCGACACGGTGAAAGTGGATGGCGACAAATTATACATTAACGGCAAACAGATTGAAGAACCTTACTTAAAGGAAGCCTATGAAAAGGCTCATGCCGCGGGTCAATTGTATAACGCCCGCAACGACGACCGCAGCGATTTTCCGAACGGCGATTTTCCTGACGGCAAAGTGCCGGAAGGCACGTTGTTCGTCATGGGCGATAACCGGCCGAACAGCGAAGACAGCCGGATGATCGGCTTTGTTCCGCTGAACCGGGTAGTCGGCCGCGCGGATATGGTGTTCTGGCCGCTGCCGGATTTCCATTTCATCTCGCACAACTGAGACTCCCCCAAAGTAGTCACACACTTCGTCGATGGGGTCCCCAAAAAGTAATCGGAATATACTTCGGAGGTTTTCGTCACTTTTTGGGGTGAGAGTTAGGGGGAGCCCCCGATTAAGAGAGGACTTGCTATGACCATACAATGGTTTCCCGGGCATATGACCCGGGCCAAACGGCAAATCGAAGACAAGCTGAAGCTGATCGACGTCGTGCTGGAGCTGATCGATGCGCGTGTTCCGCAATCGAGCCGCAACCCGATGATCGATGAAATCGTGGGAAGCAAGCCGCGCCTCGTGCTGCTGAATAAAGCGGATCTTGCGGACCCGGAGCGAACGGCGGTATGGAGTGCGCATTTTCGGGCGCTTGGCCACGAGGCGCTGGCGATCGACGCCAGCTCCGGTACGGGCGTCAAAGACATTCCCGGGAAAGCCCGCGAGCTGCTGCGTGCCAAGATCGAACGCCAATTGGCCAAAGGCATGAAGCCGAGGCCGCTGCGCGCGCTCATCGTCGGCATCCCGAACGTCGGCAAGTCCACGCTGATCAATCGTCTCGCGGGACGGAATGTGGCGGCGACGGGCGACCGGCCCGGCGTTACGAAAGGCCAGCAATGGATCCGTACCGGTTCCGAGCTGGAATTGCTCGATACGCCCGGCATTTTGTGGCCGAAGTTCGAAGACCCGGAGGCCGGTTACCGGCTGGCCGCCACAGGCGCCATCAAGGAAGAAGTGCTCCATATCGACGACGTGGCTTGCTTTATTTTACAGGTGATGGCTCCGGAGTATGGAAATGTGCTGAAGGAGCGGTACGGGCTGACCGATCTGCCGGAGGAATTGCCGGATACGCAATCGGCTGCCGAAGTGCTGGAAGCGATCGGGCGGCGCAGAGGTTGTCTGGCCGGCGGAGGACACGTCGACTACGAGAAAGCGGCCGGCGTTCTGTTGCGCGACCTGCGGTCCGGAAAGCTCGGGAGAATCACATTGGAAATGCCGGATAACTAGGAAGCGCAGGAATAGCGAAAATACAATTCAAGGAGGAGGCTGCATAAGCCTCTTTTTTTCGTATGGAGGGGCTCAGATGAGTGTTGTACAAGAGTTGGCGGAATTTCTTCAAGCACACGGCGATGAAGAGCAGGCGGTTCCGATGGCGGCTTACATGAAGAATCATTTTCCGTTTTTAGGCTTGAAATCTCCGAAGCGGGTCGAACTGACCCGTCAATTTTGGAAACAACAAGGTTTGCCGCCAACGGAAGAGCTGGCGCAGGTCGTTCGCGAACTGTGGGCTCTTCCGGAGAGAGAATTTCAGTATATCGCGGTCGAGCTTCTGCAGAGAACAGCCAAACAGTCGGAGGCGCGCGACATTGTGCTGCTGGAGGAACTCATCGTCACCAAGTCCTGGTGGGACACGGTGGATGCGTTAGCCTCTCATTTGGTGGGCGGATTATTTTTGCGGTATCCGGGCCTCATCCCGATTTATACGAAGAAATGGATTCGCTCCGACAACATGTGGCTGCAGCGAACCGCCTTGTTGTTCCAACTCGGCTATAAAGAAAGGACAGACAACCGGCTGCTGTTTGATCTCATCGAGGTGTGCCGGGGCTCCAAGGAGTTTTTCATCCGAAAAGCAATCGGCTGGGCGCTGAGGGAATATTCGAAAACGGATCCGGAAGCGGTCGTTCGATATGTAACGAACACGGAGTTATCACCGCTAAGCGTCAGAGAGGCGTTGAAAATTGTCAACAGGAAACAAAAATTGACGGAAAGGGGCTTGGCACGCGAACTGGAATCAAGGACAATGAGTACATAACACAGTTGGACGAGAACTGAAATGCAGAAGGGGCGATACCGGCGTGGAACAACCCGTGGATTTGCTGCAATTTGAAGCCGCGCTTTGGGCGCAAGGACTAACCGCCGTGGCGGGTATAGACGAAGTGGGACGAGGCTGCCTATTCGGCGACGTGGTCGCTGCGGCTGTCATCCTGCCTCGCGGATGGGTGCTCGAGGGGATCAACGATTCGAAGCAGTTGAGCGAGAAGAAGCGAAACGAACTATACGAAGAAATTACCCGGGAAGCGGTGGCTTGGTCGGTGTCCAGGATAGACGCCGGGGTCATCGACCGGATCAATATCCGGCAAGCTTCGCGGCTTGCCATGAAACAGGCTGTGCTCGGCCTCGGACTGATGCCCGATCATTTGCTGGTGGACGCGGAAACGGTGGACCTCGATGTCCCGCAAACCGGCATCATCAAGGGAGATGCGCTCAGTCAATCGATCGGAGCGGCTTCAGTCGTCGCCAAGGTCACGAGAGACCGGTTATGTGCCGAAGTGTGGGACGCGCTTTATCCCGGTTACGGGCTTGCCAGCCACAAAGGTTACGCCACCAAGGAGCACCGAGAAGCGTTAACGCGGCTCGGCCCGACGCCGATGCACCGCCAAAGCTTTTTGGGCAATTTCTTCGCGGTGCAGCAGGAATTGTTCTAGCGGATTTACTTGAGGAAACAATCTTTCCGATACATAAAGGAAGAAAGATCGTCCCTGATGAAATGGCGGAGGTAGGAGGGTGCGGGATGAGCATGAACATCGGACCGATGCTTAGAGCGCTCATGGGCGAAGTACAGCTCGATGCAGCCAAAACGTTGGAGCTGCGCGTCGGCCAAATTGTCCGCGGCGTGTTGCTGGAGATGCTCGATAACCATGAGGCGCTGATGAACATAGGCGGTGTTCAGGTTCGGGCCAAGCTCGAGGCGGACCTTCCCGTCGGCGCCGTTACGCTGCTCCAGGTTCAACCCGGTTCGAACGCGACGACGATCTCGCTTAAACCGTTGGCTGATACGGGCGACCTCTCTGCAGATGAAGGCCTGAAGGAAGTGTTGAAATCGTTCGGCCTTCCGGATCAAAAATGGTCGCTGGAGCTGGCGCGCGCGCTGAAGCGGGACGGATATCCGATCGGCAAAGAAACAGCGGATTACTTCCAGACGGCCGCGCGTCTCAAGCCTGCAAGCGCGGATTTGCAGAGCTGGATGTCCGCTGCGGATGTCGCGTTTCGAAGAGGGTTAAGCGCCACGCAAGAGACGCTGGCCTCCTTGCGGCAAGCGCTCTTCGGCCCGCCTTTGCACGAACAGATGACGGATCTGGCCGGCGCGTTGAAAGCTTGGCAGAACGGCGGAACCGGGAAATCTGCCGGCGCCGAAGCCGCGGCAAGCCGGCTGCAAGCTTTGCTCGCGCAGGGAGAGAGTCTGTTGGCGCACGGCGAAGAGCGATTCGCTGTCGGAGCGACGGAGCCGGATTCCGCCGGCAAGCCGGCCGGCGCGGCCATACAGAAGCAGGCAACGCGTCCGATTGATGTACCCCGATTGACGGAAGGCAAGCAGGCCTTTTCGTCTGTTCTTGGACCGAACGCAGCGGTCCCCGCATCCGCTTCGGCTTTAACCGAACAAATCGACGATGCCGGCATGCCTTCCGGCCGGGAAGAACCTCGCAAAACGGCGATGGATGCCAAGACCGCTCCGCAGGCGGCGCAATCGGTGCAAGGGCAGTTGAATCAAGGCGAAGAGCAGGAGCCTTCGGCTGTCGGACGTCAAACGGCCCCGGGCGGCCGCGAAACGGCCGCCCCTTCACACGCGGCGGCGCCGAAAAGCGATGCGGCCTGGATCGGCCGCTTCCTCCAGTGGCTCGGAGTCAGCCACGAGCATGGTTTGGTCCGTCTGGCGTCCGACGCCCGGATGCCCTCAGAGCTTGGCATGCCGAGTATGGAGCCAGCGGCCGATGATGCTCGTCCGAAATCCGCCAGTCAAGCGGCAGATTCGCTCAAGAGCGCGCTGCTGTCCCTTGCCGCATTGGAAGATACGCCGCTTTCGCTGCGGGAGGCCGCACAATCGTTGGTGAGCCAAATCACCGGACAGCAGCTGCTCCTCTCCGATCGGCAGCCGAATGCGCCATACAGCCTCATGACCTTGTTCGTACCGATGAAAGGACAGGACGGGGAGACCACGGCGGCGATTCATGTTCAAACAAGACGCGGCCGCCGCGGCGAGTGGGATTCGGACAACTGCAGGCTTCTGTTCGATCTCCGTATGCGGAATCTGGGCGATACGGTGGTTGACGTTCAAGTCACGGATCGCATTGTTTCGTTGAAACTGATGAGCGATTTTCCCGGCATGGCGGAATTGCTGGAGCGAGCGAAGGAAGAATTGACCTCCGGTCTTCAGTCGGCCGGCTTTCAGCTGCTATCCGTCACCGCTGCGGCTTTGCCTACGAATAAGCAGCCGGCGGAGGGGACGCCCGCACACGCGAAGTCCGCTCCTTATTCGGCCAAAAAGTACAAAGGAGTGGACTACCGCGTATGACAGCTGATCCGAAACGGCGCTCCGGCCGGACGCTGCCCAAGAAAGCTGTCGCTCTCAAGTACGATCCGGAGACCAACAGCGCGCCCGTGGTCAAGGCGAAAGGTCAAGGCGTAATGGCGGAGCAAATTTTGCGGCAGGCCAAGGAGCACGGCGTTCCTGTGCAGGAAGACTCCTCGCTGGTGGAAGTGCTCTCGAAGCTGGATCTTGAGCAGCAAATTCCTCCGGAGCTGTATCAACTGGTCGCGGAAGTGCTGAGTTTTGTCTATCGGACCGATCGTCGGGCCGGCTCCAGCGCATCCCGGCGGCCGAACCGGTCATAAGGAGGTCGGAACGATGGAAAACCGGGACCGTGTTTCCTCAAAACGCACATCACCGTCATTGTCCGGCCGGAAGGCGGTCGGAGCGGCGGCGGAAGAAGCGGCCGCCCGGCATTTGGCCAGTGCGGGATGCGATATTGTCGTTCGGAATTGGCGCTGCCGCAGCGGGGAAATCGATTTGATCGCCAAAGACGGAGAAGTGCTCGTCTTCGTCGAAGTCCGGTCGCGAACCTCTCCGGAGCGTTACGGAACCGCCCTGGAAGCTGTCACGCCGCGCAAACGCCGGCAGGTGCGGGAAACGGCGGAGGTCTATCTGAAGATGACGGGAGCGGCCGGATATTCGCTCCGGTTCGACGTCGTCGCCGTCACGTTCGGCCGGGACGGGTCGGTCGCGGAATTGAAGCATATTCCCGGCGCATTCTAATTCAGGCGATCGAATCCAAGCCTTTGTCGAGACAGCGATATTGAATGGCTTCGGCGACATCTTCCGCTGCAATCCTCTCTCTCCCCGCCAAATCCGCGATCGTTCGCGACATTTTCAAAATCCGGTCATGCGCCCGGAAACTCAGCCCCAGCCGCCCGTACACTTCTCCGATGAGTTCTTCTCCTTCCGGGGTAAGCGCCGCATATTTTTTCAGCAAAGAGCCGTGAAGCTCGCTGTTAAAAGAAATCCCGTGCTTGGCGTAACGGGTTTTTTGCCGTGCGTAAGCTTCGCTCACCGAATGCCGGGCCTCGGAGGAACTCAAACCTGTCCCAGGCGTAAGGCGGGCGGACTGACGGGGAAGCTCGACCTGCAGATCGATCCGGTCCGCGAGAGGTCCGGACATTCGGGAACGATAGCGCATAATCGCGGCGGAAGAGCAAGTGCAAGGACGATCCCCGGCGCCGCCTCCATAAAAACCACAAGGACACGGGTTCATCGAGGCCGCCAGCATGAAACGCGCAGGAAACCGGCAGACGCCACGCGCCCGGCCGATCGTCACTTCATGGTCCTCGAGCGGCTGCCGAAGCGATTCCAGGCAGATGCGCGAAAACTCCGGCATTTCGTCCAAAAACAACACGCCGTGATGAGCGAGCGTCACTTCTCCCGGCTTGGGCACCGAGCCGCCGCCGATCAGACCGGCAGAAGATATCGTATGATGGGGCGAACGGAACGGCCTGCTCCGGATTAATCCGGCCCGTGCATCGTTCAGTTTGCCGGATACGCTGAAGATTTTCGTCACCGCCAGCGCTTCCGCGTCGTCCAGCGGCGGCAGAAGACCCGGGAGACGTCGGCAGAGCATCGTCTTCCCCGTGCCCGGCGGCCCGACGAACAGCAGGTTATGCATGCCGGCAGCGGCGATCGTAAGGGCGCGTTTGGCGTGCGCATGCCCGACAACATCCAGCAGATCGGGTTCCTCGTTCAGCGTATGCCTTTCCTTGGGGAGCGACTGTATCGGCACGCTTGCATGTTCTGTGTCCGAAGAGCGGCCCGTTTGAATTCCGTTCGTCCATTCCCGGATCGAGCCGATGCCTTCCACTTCGATGCCGTCGATCAAACGAGCTTCCGCCACGGCCGCTTGCGGCACAATGACACGCCGGAGACCGGCTTTGCGCGCTTGTTCCGTCATCGGAAGCACGCCCGGGACACTGCGCACATCGCCGTTGAGCGCCAGCTCGCCAATGAGCAGCGCCCCTTCCAAGCGTTCGGCCGCCAGCTGGCCGCTCGCGCACAAGATGCCGGCCGCGATGGCCAGATCGAACGCGCTGCCTTCTTTGCGCATATCCGCCGGCGCCAGATTGACGGTAATCCGGTCCAGCGGGAATTTGAGTCCGCCGTTCTGCACTGCGGCGCGTACCCGTTCCACCGATTCCCGTACCGCCGGATCGGGAAGCCCGACAATATTCACCTGCGGCAAACCCGAGCATATATCCACTTCCACCCCGATTATCCGCCCCTCGATGCCCGACACGCTCGCTCCGATCATTTTTACATACATGAAAAAAACACCCTCCTCGTCCTCGTTTCCGATGGCGGAGAAAGGTGCTTCCTTATCTTCCGTATGCAGCTTGCCTTCAGTCTAAGTTGAAGACGGCATACTGTCAATATAGGAGAATTTCTCCGAACCGAGGCTGATTTACAGCCCGGTTGGCAATGCTGATTAATGGCATTCCAATCTATCGCAAAGTTAGATGAAATCGTTGCCAAACAGAGCTAATAAATCGATGAAAAAAAGAGGAACACGGATACAAAAAGTGATACAATGGATGAGGTTTGTACATAACGCGACCTCATACGACTGTGCGCAGGCATGCGGTGCCGGCCGTCAGTCGCACAGGGAATAGCGTGCAAACGGGAGGATGCAGGAGCCATGAACATTCATGAATATCAAGGCAAAGAAGTCTTGAGGCAGTATGGCGTCGCCGTACCGCGCGGCAAAGTGGCATTCACCGCCGATGAAGCCGTCGCAGCGGCCCAAGAACTGGGCACTGCCGTAACGGTCGTCAAAGCCCAGATTCATGCCGGCGGCCGCGGTAAAGCGGGCGGCGTGAAAATCGCCAAGAGCTTGGACGACGTCCGCAAATATGCGGATGAGCTGCTCGGGAAAGTGCTGGTCACGCACCAGACGGGACCGGAAGGCAAAGAAGTGAAGCGCCTGCTCATCGAAGAAGGCTGCGACATTCGCAAAGAATACTATGTCGGCGTCGTCGTCGACCGCGGCACCGGCCGTGTCGTCATGATGGCTTCGGAAGAAGGCGGAACGGAGATCGAAGAGGTCGCCGCCCGCACGCCGGAGAAAATCATTAAAGAAGTCGTCGACCCGGTAACCGGATTGCTTCCTTTTCAAGCGCGCCGGCTCGCTTACGCGATCAACATTCCGAACGAGCTGGTCAACAAAGCGGCGAACTTCATGTTGAAGCTGTACAAAGCGTTCGAAGAAAAAGACTGCTCGATCGCCGAGATCAACCCGCTTGTCGTCACCGGCGACGGCAACGTCATGGCGCTTGACGCCAAGCTCAACTTCGACTCCAACGCGCTGTTCCGCCACAAGGACATTGTGGAGCTTCGCGACCTGGATGAAGAAGACGAGAAGGAAATCCAAGCTTCCAAATTCGATCTGTCCTACATCGCGTTGGACGGCAACATCGGCTGCATGGTTAACGGCGCCGGTCTTGCGATGGCGACGATGGACATCATCAAATATTACGGCGGCGAGCCGGCCAACTTCCTCGACGTAGGCGGCGGCGCGACGAAAGAGAAAGTGACGGAAGCGTTCAAGATCATTTTGTCGGACGCGAACGTGAAAGGCATTTTCGTCAACATTTTCGGCGGCATCATGAAATGCGACGTTATCGCCGAAGGCGTTGTGGCCGCGGCGCGCGAACTCGGACTGGACAAGCCTCTTGTCGTGCGTCTGGAAGGCACCAACGTGAAATTGGGCAAAGAAATTTTGAACGGATCGGGCCTGAACATCGTGGCTGCCGATTCGATGGCCGACGGCGCGCAAAAAATCGTGTCGCTCGTGAAATGACTAGGGAGAACGAACCGGGGAGTGTGAAGTCATGAGCATTTTGATCGATAAAAACACCAAGGTGATCACCCAAGGCATCACGGGCGCGACCGGACTTTTCCACGCCAAGGGTGCATTGGACTACGGTACGCAGATGGTCGGCGGCACGACGCCGGGTAAAGGCGGCCAAAAAGTTGATATTACGTTGGAGAACGGAACGACCGTCTCTCTGCCGATTTTCAACACGGTGAAAGAAGCGGTAGCGGCTACAGGCGCTACGGCATCTGTCATCTATGTGGCTCCGCCGTTCGCGGCCGACGCGATCATGGAAGCAGTGGATGCTGAGCTGGATCTGGCGATCTGCATCACGGAAGGCATTCCGGTGCTCGACATGATCAAGGTCACGCGCTACATGGAAGGCAAGAAAACCCGCCTGATCGGACCGAACTGCCCGGGTGTCATCACGCCGGGAGAGTGCAAGATCGGCATCATGCCGGGCTACATTCACAAAAAAGGCCACGTAGGCGTCGTATCCCGTTCGGGAACGCTGACTTACGAAGCCGTACATCAATTGACTTCGGAAGGCATCGGCCAGTCGTCCGCGGTAGGCATCGGCGGCGACCCGGTCAAAGGCTCGGAGTTCATCGATATCCTGAAGCTGTTTAATGAAGACCCGGATACTTACGCGGTCATCATGATCGGCGAAATCGGCGGCACCGCGGAAGAAGAAGCGGCCGAATGGATCAAGGCGAACATGAAGAAGCCGGTGGTCGGCTTCATCGGCGGCGCAACCGCGCCTCCAGGGAAGCGCATGGGTCACGCGGGCGCGATCATCTCCGGCGGCAAAGGCACCGCGGCCGAGAAAATTGCCAAACTCGAAGAGTGCGGCATCAAAGTCGCTCCGACACCGTCCGAGATGGGCTCCACGCTGATCAGCGTGCTCGAAGAGCGCGGCATGCTGGAAAAGTGCAGAAGCTAATGTTAAAGTAATGGCATAGACCGCAGGTTCGTGCCCGTAAGGGCCTGAACTTCGCGGACCCGGATGGGCAAGCAGCCTTCCGCCCCCTCACAAGAGGGAGTGGAAGGTTTTTTGTTTTGGCCGGATAGAAGGGGAATGAGCCCGATCGCTAGACGGCTCACTAGCTGACGGAACCCGCGCCCCGGCACGCGGACAACGATACGACCGGCTGCAAAGCAACTTTATTGCTTTGGCAAGCTGGCAACCGCCCGGGGGATCGCGCTGCAAAGCAATTTTATTGCTCTGCAGCCCACCAACCAGACATCGCACAGGCTGTAAAGTAACTTTATTGCTCTACGGCCGGCTAACGAGCCATCGAACTCGCTGTAAAGCAACATTATTGCTTTGCAGCAGGGGACAGCTGGACCGCTCTTTTCGGCGAAGGGTGGAGTTTAAACGAGAATGTTGGCGGTGATCACCGAAAAAGTACAAATCTTCAAGCGGTTTCGAACTTTTATTCAAAGGAGTGACAACAATGGAAAACAACGGAATTTCACGTGAAACATTGGTGGCTCTGCATGAGACGGAGGGGCTTGGCTGGAAAACGATACAGAAGCTGTGGGAGCAGCGAAAAGAGCGCCCGATCCGGGAAGGCATGAGGGAGGGAGATTTGCGGGAATTGGGGCTGTTGCCGAAACAGGCAGCCGCACTTGCGCTCAGCTTGAATCCCGAGAGACAGGAAAGGAGGCGGGAGAGGCGCCGGCGTTGCGGCATAGAGATCGTCACGTTCGCCGATCCGGAGTATCCCGAACTGCTCAGGGAAACCCCGGATCCGCCGTGGGTCATCTACTTTAAGGGCCGATTGGAGCTTGCTTCGCGTCCATCCATTGCGGTGGTCGGCACACGTCTCGCCACGGCATACGGCAGGCATGTGGCGGAGGAGTATTCCGCTATTTTTGCTGAAAGAGGTTTTACAGTCGTGAGCGGAATGGCACGCGGAATCGACACCTGCGCGCACCGGGGAGCGCTGCATCGGCATGGAGGCACAGTGGCCGTGCTGGGAACACCTGTGGACCAAATTTATCCGCCGGAAAACCGGCAACTCTACCGAGACCTCACCGAGCACGGACTGGTGCTTTCCGAGACGCCGCCCGACACTCCCTTTCATCCACATATTTTCCCTTCCCGCAACCGGGTGATCGCCGGTCTGTCGCTGGCCGTTCTAGTCGTGGAAGCCCCGGAAAACAGCGGTGCGCTCATCACCGCCAAAAAGGCAATAGATGCCGATCGCGAGGTATTTATTCTGCCCGGTCCGGTGACCTCTCCGAGAAGCAAGGGAGGGCTCCAATTGCTGCAGGAAGGTACTGGCACCGTCGCGCTGGATGCGGAGGATGTGATGAAGCCGATCCTATCGTTCCTCTCATCCGATTTCGGAAATGCGAGCCGGCTGCCTCAGGATGCTGAACTGACGGAAGAGGAACATTCGCTTTACGAGATACTGCTGGATGAGCCGCGTACGATCGATGAGCTGGCGGCCGACACGGAGCTGGCTTTTGGCGATTTGCATACGGTGCTTTTGTCTTTGCAAATCAAACGGAAGATTCGTCAGCTTCCGGGCGCGATATTTCAGGCGATTTAATACCCTGCAATTCGATTTTGCCTAATTGCAGTTCTATGTAGAAACGAATCGCGGATTTGACCGCGCGGCGTGCGTTGCTGTACGATGATGGCGAAGATGAGAACGGAAAGCGCTCATTTCGCCGCGTTTGCGTTCATTGCCAAGAATGTTTATGCTTACTAATAAAAATGAATCAACAGCAACCGGTTTTGTATATAGCGTCCTCCGACCGCACGCGCTCACCGCGACGGCGGGCCGGGGAAGCCGTCGACCGCAGGAGAGGAGGAAGGAATGTGGCGGATTCGCTCGTCATTGTAGAGTCCCCGGCCAAGGCCAAGACCATCGGCAAATATTTGGGAAGCAAGTTTATCGTCAAGGCTTCCATGGGCCACATTCGCGATTTACCGAAAAGTCAAATAGGGGTGGAGGTCGAGAACGATTTCCAACCGAAATACATCACGATCCGCGGCAAAGGAAATGTCCTGAAGGAATTGAAGGAAGCCAGCAAAAAAGTGAAAAAAATATATCTCGCGGCTGACCCCGACCGGGAAGGCGAAGCGATCGCCTGGCACCTGGCGCATTACCTGGAGGTCGACGAGAAAGATGCATGCCGCGTCGTGTTCAACGAAATTACCAAACAAGCGGTCAAAGATGCTTTCAAGACCCCGCGTCCGATCGATATGGATCTGGTGAACGCCCAGCAGGCGCGCCGCGTGCTTGACCGCTTGGTCGGTTACAAGATCAGTCCGCTGCTTTGGAAAAAGGTCAAAAAAGGCCTGAGCGCGGGCCGCGTGCAATCCGTCGCCGTGAAGCTGATCATCGACCGGGAAAATGAAATTAAAGCGTTCGTACCGGAAGAATATTGGAGCATTACCGCGCATTTGATGAAAGGAACCAGCGCTTTCGAAGCCAAATTTTACTCGCTGGAAGGCGACAAAAAAGAACTCCGCAGCGAAGCGGACGTAAACGAAGTGCTGGCCCTCATCCAAGGCAAGCCGTTTCAAGTGACCGAGGTGAAGGAAAAGGAGCGTCAGCGCAATCCTTCGCCGCCGTTCATCACCAGTTCTCTGCAGCAAGAGGCTGCTCGCAAGCTGAATTTCCGCGCCGCCAAAACGATGCAGGTCGCACAGCAGCTTTATGAGGGCGTCGATCTCGGCAAGGAAGGCACCGTCGGTCTTATCACTTATATGCGTACGGATTCCACTCGAATTTCTCCGATTGCGCAGGAAGAGGCGAAAGAATACATCGGCTCGAAGTACGGCGCAGATTATGTGCCGGAGTCGCCCCGTATTTACACCAAGAAAAATTCGAACGCACAGGACGCTCACGAGGCGGTCCGGCCGACTTCGGTGCTGCGCGAGCCCGATGCTGTCAAGTCGTATTTATCCCGGGATCAGCTGCGCCTTTACAAGCTGATTTGGGAACGGTTCGTCGCCAGTCAGATGTCGTCCGCCGTACTGGATACGATGACGGTGGACTTGGCGAGCGGACAGGTCACCTTTCGTGCGACCGGCTCTAAGCTGAAATTCCCGGGTTTCATGAAGGTTTATGTGGAAGGAAACGACGATGGGTCCACCGATGAAGACCGTCTCCTTCCTCCGCTGCAGTCCGGCGAAACCGTGAAGGCTTCCGGGATCGATCCGAAGCAGCATTTCACGCAGCCGCCTCCGAGATACACAGAAGCCCGCCTGGTGAGAATGCTCGAGGAGTTGGGCATCGGACGTCCGAGCACATACGCGCCGACTTTGGAGACGATCCAAAGGCGCAACTACGTGGCAATCGAAGAAAAAAAATTCGTGCCCACCGAACTCGGAGAGCTCGTGATCCAGTTAATGGAGGAGTTTTTCCCGGAAATCCTCGACGCGGAATTCACCGCGCACATGGAGGAAGATTTGGACCATGTGGAGGAAGGGAAAGAAAACTGGGTCGATATCATCAGCGAATTTTACGAATCGTTCGAGAAGCGGCTGACGTTTGCGGAAGAGGAAATGAAGGAAATCGAAATCCGCGACGAACCGTCCGACGAAGTATGCGAAAAATGCGGCAGTCAAATGGTTTACAAAATGGGCCGGTTCGGCAAATTCCTCGCCTGTTCCGGATTTCCGAACTGCCGCAATACGAAGCCGATCGTAAAAGAAACGGGCGTCACTTGCCCCAACTGCCATGAAGGCCACATCGTCGAGCGGCGCAGCAAGAAGGGCCGGCTGTTCTACGGCTGCGACCGGTATCCCGAGTGTGATTACGTCTCATGGGATAAGCCGGTGGCCAAACCGTGCCCGGATTGCGGCGGCATGATGGTGGAGAAAAGAAGCCGCGGCAATGTGACATGGCATTGCACCGTCTGCGGGCATGACGAAAACGCCCCGGAATCGGAAGAAGCGGCGGAATGAGCAAGCAGGAGGTAAACGGAACCGTGAACGAAGCACAGTCCGTAACGGTCGTCGGCGCCGGCCTCGCGGGGAGCGAAGCGGCATGGCAAATCGCTTCCCAAGGCGTGCCCGTTACGTTATATGAAATGCGGCCTGTACGCCGTACGCCCGCACATCACACCGAGAAGTTCGCCGAGCTCGTATGCAGCAACAGTCTTCGCGCCAATGGCCTTACCAATGCCGTCGGCGTTCTCAAAGAAGAAATGCGGCGGCTGAACTCGCTGATTCTGTCCTCGGCGGATCATAATGCCGTTCCGGCCGGCGGAGCGCTGGCGGTGGACCGTGAAGGCTTCTCCGGCGAAGTAACGAGCAGGCTGCGGGAACACCCGCTCATCACGGTAAAGAACGAAGAACTGACCGATATCCCGGCGGAAGGCATTGTCGTCATTGCGACCGGACCCCTCACCTCTCCGGAGTTGTCGGATAAAATCAAGGCGCTGCTCGGAGAAGAGTATTTTTACTTTTTTGATGCCGCCGCTCCCATCGTCGAGAAAGAATCGATCGACATGGAGAAGGTGTTCCTCGCTTCCCGATACGATAAAGGCGAAGCCGCCTATCTGAATTGTCCGATGAACGAGCAGGAATTCGACGCCTTTTACGAAGCGCTCGTTACGGCGGAGACGGCGGAGGTTAAAGATTTCGAGAAGGACATGTATTTCGAGGGCTGCATGCCGATCGAGGTCATGGCGAAGCGCGGCAAGCAGACCGTGCTGTTCGGGCCGATGAAGCCGGTCGGCTTGACCGATCCGCGGACGGGCAAACAGCCTTACGCCGTCGTCCAGCTCCGGCAGGACAACGCCGCGGGTACGCTGTTTAACCTGGTCGGATTTCAGACTCACCTGAAGTGGGGAGAACAGAAACGGGTATTTTCGCTCATTCCCGGACTGGAGAACGCCGAATTCGTCCGTTTCGGTGTGATGCACCGCAACACGTTCATCAATTCGCCGAGGCTTATGCTGCCGACCTATCAGTTCAAACGGCGGGAGACATTGTTCTTCGCCGGTCAGATGACGGGTGTCGAGGGATATGTCGAATCGGCGGCATCGGGCTTGATTGCCGGGCTGAACGCAGGCCGTATGGCTAAAGGGCTCGAGCCGGTCGCCCTGCCCCCTGAAACGGCATTAGGCAGTATGGCTCAATACATTACGACAGCGGATTTCCGCCATTTTCAGCCGATGAACGCCAATTTCGGCCTGTTCCCGCCGCTAGACCGGCGCGTACGAAGCAAGAAAGAGAAAAACGAAACGATCGCCGAGCGGGCGTTGTCGCAAATCGACACGTTGGCCCGCGATCTGCGGCCGACTTTGTGAAGCAGCGCAGCGGGACATACGCCGCCGCTGCTTCCTCGCATTTCCGCCATAAAGGAGGTTATCCCATGAACGGTCAAAACGCGCAATTTCACGCCACCACCATTTGCGCCGTGCGGCATAACGGCAAAGGCGCCATCGCAGGCGACGGACAAGTGACATTCGGCAACAGCATGGTGATGAAACATACCGCGAAGAAGGTTCGCCGGCTGTACCGGGGGCAAGTGCTGGCCGGTTTCGCCGGCTCGGTGGCGGACGCCATCACGTTGTTCGAGAAATTCGAAGGCAAGCTGGAAGAGCATCACGGCAATTTGCAGCGGGCCGCCGTTGAGCTCGCCAAAGATTGGCGCTCCGACCGCGTGCTTCGCCGGCTGGAAGCGATGATGATCGTGCTGGACGCTTCCGGCATGCTGCTGCTGTCCGGCAACGGGGAAGTCATCGAACCGGATGACGGTATTCTTGCCATCGGCTCAGGGGGCAGCTTCGCCCTGGCCGCAGCCCGCGCGCTGAAACGTCATGCGCCCGACATGGACGCCAAAGAAATGGCCCGCGCTTCCTTGCAGGTAGCTGCAGAGATTTGCGTCTTTACGAACGACAATCTCGTTGTAGAAGAGATTTGAAAGATCAGGTTATTAACGGGGCCCCCGAAAAGTAATCGGAATAACCTTCGAAGCTTCTCGTCACTTTTTGGGGAGTGATTATAGGGAGGAATTGACTTGAGCGAGAATATGACGCCCCGCCAAATCGTGGCGGAGCTGGACAAATACATCGTCGGTCAGAAGCAGGCCAAACGTTCGGTCGCCGTGGCGCTGCGCAACCGCTACAGGAGAAGCCGTCTGCCGGAAGAGCTTCGGGACGAAGTGGTGCCGAAAAACATTTTGATGATCGGCCCGACCGGCGTCGGCAAAACCGAGATTGCCAGAAGGCTTGCGAAGCTCGTGCACGCTCCGTTCATTAAAATCGAAGCGACCAAATTTACCGAGGTGGGCTATGTCGGACGGGATGTGGAATCCATGGTCCGCGACCTGGTGGAAACCGCCATCCGGATGGTGAAGGAAGAACGCACCGAGAAGGTGAAGGACAAAGCGGAAGAAGCCGCCGTCGAACGGCTGGCCTCCCTGCTCGTGCCGTCTCCCGTCAAGCCGAAGGCCCAGCGGAATCCGCTCGAAATGTTGTTCGGCGGAGGCGGCGGTGCGGCGAACGAAGAGCCGGAGCCTGCGGATCCGGCCATTCAAGAGAAGCGGCGGGAAGCGAAGGCCAAATTGACGGCGGGACAGCTCGAAAACGAGATGGTGGAAATCGAAGTGGAA
The DNA here is from genome assembly GCF_005049045.1 of Cohnella pontilimi. Taxonomy (GTDB): domain Bacteria; phylum Bacillota; class Bacilli; order Paenibacillales; family Paenibacillaceae; genus Cohnella; species Cohnella pontilimi. The sequence continues at coordinate 136,646 of NZ_SUPK01000002.1, read as the reverse complement.
GACGCCGCTCCTTCGATGATGGATATGTTTGCGGGACCCGGGCAGGAGCAAATGGGGCAGAACATGCAGGAGATGCTCGGACAGTTTCTCCCGAAGCGGCGCAAAAAGCGCCGGCTCACGGTGCGTGAGGCGCGGAAGGTGCTGATGCAGGAGGAAGCCAACCGCCTCATCGACATGGATGACGTGATTTCGGAATCCGTGCTGCGTGCGGAGCAGTCCGGCATTATTTTCATCGATGAAATCGACAAGATCGCGGGACAAGGGCGCGGTCAAGGGCCGGACGTTTCCAGGGAAGGCGTTCAACGCGACATATTGCCGATCGTTGAAGGATCGACTGTAATGACGAAATACGGTCCCGTGAAAACGGACTATATTCTCTTTATCGCAGCCGGCGCTTTCCACATCGCGAAACCGTCGGATCTCATTCCGGAGCTGCAAGGGCGGTTTCCGATCCGCGTCGAGCTCAGCAGTCTGAGCGACGAAGATTTCATCCGGATTCTCACCGAACCGCAGAATGCACTGACACGGCAATATGCCGCTCTCCTCGAGACAGAGGGCATCAAAGTGGCCTTCACGGATGCCGCCATCGCCGAAATCGCCCGCATGGCGCAGGAAGTGAACCGCAATACCGAAAATATAGGCGCGCGCCGGCTGCATACGCTGCTGGAGAAATTGCTGGAAGATTTGTCTTTCGAAGCGCCCGAACTTCATCTCGAAGAAATGAGCATCACGCCGGAATATGTGCGGGATAAGCTCGCCACCATTGCAAGCAATCGCGATTTGAGTCAATATATTTTGTAAAAGGATTGCCGCTCTCGGTCGTACTAGGAGGATCATAAAAAAATGACGTTATTGGCAAAGACCCGCACGCTCAACAAGCTGCTTCAACGCGCGGCGGGCAAACCGCTGAACTTCCGCGAAATGGCGGATGTGCTGCGCGAAACGGTATTGGCGGACGTGCTGGTTGTCAGCCGGAGAGGCAAAGTGCTCGGAAGCGCGCTGTCCCCGAATTTTCCGGATCATTGGCTGAAGACGGAGAATGACGGCGAATTAAGATTTCCCGGCGAGACGAACGAACGTTTCCTGCAGATCGCCGAGACGGCGGTCGACATCTCCAAAAGGGAGACGCTTGGCTCCTTGGAAGCGGCGTTCGAGGGACGCAACGTGACCATCGTCCCGGTCATCGGCGGCGGAGACCGGCTCGGTACCGTTGTCCTCTCCAGCGAAAATCCGTCGCTGGGGGATGACGATTTGATTTTGGCGGAGTATGGATCGACCTTGATCGGAATGGAAATTATGCGGGAACGGGCGGAAGAGCGGGAATTGGAGGCGAGGAGCAAAGCGGCCGTGTCGGTTGCCGTACATTCTCTGTCCTACAGCGAGCTTGAAGCCGCCGATCAAATTTTCGAACAGCTCGAAGGAAAAGAAGGGCTTTTGGTCGCATCCAAAATTGCCGACCGCGCCGGAATCACGCGCTCGGTCATCGTCAATGCTTTAAGAAAGCTCGAAGGCGCAGGGGTTGTGGAAACCCGGTCGCTCGGCATGAAAGGCACGTACATCCGTATTCTGAATCCACAGCTTTTGTATGAATTGGAACAACGGAAAAATTGAACCTCTGACCTACCACCAAGCAAGCTTACTAGGCCCGATCTTCCTGGAAGATTAGGGCTTTTTTCTTATTGTCTTGAAAAGGGGTGTAGTAGATGATGAATAATGTGTTTTTCTTTGGCAATTACTGCGAATTTTTTCGCGAAAAATGCCGAAGCTTTTGTCGAATCCGGCAGGAATTTGACTAAATACGTGGAAAGTAAAGGAATGAGGATTTTTTCATTTTTCGCATGGAAAAGGAGGTGCGCCGTTCGATGGACGTTTTAGCCGGTACTTCGTTTCAACGGCTGGAAGGTGCGATACACGCCGCTTCCATGCGGCAGAAAGTATTGGCCAATAATATCGCGAATGTCGATGTGCCCAATTACAAAAGATCCGACGTGGCATTCGAAGAAATGCTGTCGCAAGCCATCGGATCAAACGGAGTGCGCTCCTTGCCGGGCCGCGTAACAGACAGCCGTCATATTCCGATCGGGGCTTCTTATCCGAGTCCGGCGCCGGAGGTCGTGACCGACAGCTCAAGCGTGATCAATAACAACCGCAATAACGTAGACATTGACAAAGAAATGTCGCTGATGGCGGAAAACCAGCTTCGGTACAACCTTTTCATTCAGCAGGTGAATCACGAAGTGAAAATGATGCGCACCGGCATAGAAGGGAGAGGGTAACGGATGAAGCTCGGCGGATTCGATATCAGCGCTTCGGCACTCACCGCCCAGCGTTTGCGCATGGACGTGATTTCCTCCAATATCGCCAATGCGGAAACGACCCGTGCCGCTTACGTCAACGGCCAGTTCGTGCCTTATCGCCGCAAAGAAGTGGTGATGGCGCCTGTGCAGCCTCATTTTCGCAACATGTTGAACGAGAAACTTGACGCCTCGGCCTCCCAAGGTGTACAAGTCACCGGAATAAGGGAAGACACCACGCCGTTCAAGCAAGTGTATAATCCGAGCCATCCCGATGCAGATGCGAACGGCATGGTATCCATGCCGAATGTCGACATTTTGAAAGAGATGGTGGACATGATTTCCGCTTCCCGCTCCTATGAAGCGAACGTGACGGCATTGAACGCCAGCAAGGCGATGTTCATGAAGTCGCTGGAAATCGGGCGTTGACGCCTTGAATGCGAATCTATTCCAACCGATGAAAGCGGGGGAATCTCATGATTAACAGTACGATGCTTGCGCCGTTGCAGCTTGTGAAGCAGACGCTTCCGGCTGAACTGAAAGCTACGCCCGCGCAAGCGACGGAGAGCTTCGCCTCCTTCTTGAAACACGCCCTTGACGGCGTGAACGCAGCCGAACAGAACGTACATAAGGTCAACGATCAATTCATTATCGGGGAAGCCGATGTGAACGATGTCCTGATTGCCTCGTCCAAGGCCGAGCTCAGCCTTTCCCTTACCTCGCAGGTACGCAACAAGGTGATCGAGGCTTACCAGGAAATCATGCGGATGCAGATCTAATCGCAGTTTATTCGCAGCAATCATACTGCCGGCGTCCGCTTCTCCAGCGGGCCCGGCCGTTAACCGCAGATGAGGTGAAATTGTGAACGAGAAGTGGGCACAGGTTCTGGAGAGGTTGAAATCATTCTGGAACCAATTCAGCAAAACGCAAAAATGGGTGCTCGCGTCGACGGCCGCATTTTTACTGCTCGCCGTCATTCTGCTGACTTCATGGCTGACCCGTACGCAATACGAGATTGCTTTCCAGAGTTTAGACAGCACCGATGCCGCGGCCATCATTCAATATTTGGACGGTCAAGGCATCTCTTATCGTCTGAGCGGGGACGGGACCAGCATTTCGGTACCCAGCGCTTCGGTTTCCCGCGTGAAGGTGGACATCGGTTCCCAAGGTCTCGTTCAGAACGGGTCCATCGGGTTTAAGGAATTAGGCGACTCTTCTTCTTCTATCGGCTCAACGCGGGAAGAATTTAACGTCAAATTTCGAAATGCCCTCAACGGGGAAGTCCAGCAGCTTCTGCAAGGCATGCAGGGCGTGCAGAGGGCGAAAGTGCTCGTCAACCTGCCGCAGGAAACGGTATTCCTCAACGAGGCGGATAAGGAGCGGGCGACGGCTTCGGTCGTAATGACCTTCAAGCCCGGCTACCGTCCGAAGCAGCAGGAGATTGACAGCTATTTCAACCTCGTGAAAACCGCCGTGCCGAATCTGCAAGTCGAAGACATCACGATTACGAGCACGACGGCAGGCGAGTTGACCCCGTCCGGTAAAAGCAGCGGAGGAGCGGGGGGGCTCGCGGAAACCCAATTCGACATCAAGCATCAATTTGAGTCCGATCTTAAACGGACGATACAGCAGTTCCTTACCCCAATTGTCGGACCAGAAAACATGGTAATTTCTGTCGTCTCGACTTTGAACTTCGACAAGAAATCGACCCAGTCCGACAGTGTGGTGCCGCTGCCGAACAATGACAACAAAGGGATTATCATCAGCGAGCAGCACACCAGCGAAAATTCGACCGGCACTGACGCTCAGGCCGGAGGGACGGCGGGCGTCGGCCAAACCGCGGTGCCCAACTATCCCGGCTCGTCCGGCACCTCGACTTCCACATCGGAAAAACAATCCGATATTGTGAATTACGACGTGACCCGGGTGAAGGACCTGATCGACTATGCGCCGTACAAAGTCAAAGACGTATCGATCAGCGTCGGTGTGGACTCCAAATTCATGACGCCGGAGCGTCAGGCGCAAATTCAGCAAATGCTCGTGACGAATGTTCGTACACTCTTGGCTGAATCGGGCGAGACGTTCACGGATCAGCAGCTGGGACAGAGGGTTTCGGTGCTGTCGCAAACGTTCGACGGTGCGGGCAACAAGTCTTCCGGCTTGACGCTTTCCACTTATTTGCTGGCCGGTCTCGGCATTTTGGCCGCGGCGCTTTTGGGAGGCGGAGGCTATTACATCTACCGCCGGCGCAAGGCCGCACAAGAGGCAGAAGCCGCGGATATGGAACTGCCGCGGGTCGAGCTGCCGACGATCGACATGGACAACGTGAGCAACGAAAGCCAAATCCGCAAACAGCTTGAAAGTCTGGCCAAACGCAAACCGGATGAATTCGTTAATCTTCTCCGGACTTGGCTGGTAGATGAATAAGGGGGGCAGTTATGGCTAAAGGCGGTTTACCTACGCAGCTGTCCGGCCGTCAGAAGGCGGCTATCCTGCTCATCACGCTCGGTCCGGAAGTGTCTTCCCAAGTATTCAAGCAGTTACGGGACGAGGAGATCGAGCAGCTGACGTTGGAGATTGCCAACGTCCGAAAGGTCGACAGCGCGGAGAAAGAAAGCATCTTGTCGGAATTTCATCAAATATGCGTGGCGCAGGAATTCATCTCGCAAGGCGGCATCAACTACGCCAAAGAGATTTTGGAAAAGGCGCTCGGTTCGCAGAAGGCATTCGACATCTTAAACCGGCTGACCGCAACACTGCAGGTCCGGCCGTTCGACTTTGCCCGCAAGGCGGAGCCGCAGCAGATTCTCAACTTCATTCAGAACGAGAATCCGCAAACAATCGCACTCGTGCTGTCTTATCTTCAGCCGGAACAGTCGTCCACGGTTCTATCGTCTCTCCCGCAGGAGAAACAGGCGGACGTCGCACGCCGTATCGCGCTCATGGACAGCACGTCTCCGGAAGTGATCGCCCAAGTGGAGAGAGTGCTGGAACAGAAACTCTCGGCGACCGTCACCCAAGATTACACGAACGCCGGAGGCATCGAGGCGATCGTGCAAATTTTGAACGGCGTCGACCGGGGTACGGAACGCACGATTCTGGATTCGCTGGAGATTCAAGATCCGGAGCTGGCCGAAGAAATCAAAAAACGGATGTTCGTATTCGAGGATATCGTCAATCTCGACAACCGTTCGATTCAAAGAATCATCCGCGATATCGAAAACGCCGACCTTCAGCTTTCTCTCAAGGTCGCAAGCGAAGAAGTACGGGAAGCCATTTTCCGGAACATGTCCAAACGGATGGCGGATACATTCAAGGAAGAAATGGAATACATGGGACCCGTCAGACTGCGCGACGTGGAAGAAGCGCAGACCCGCATCGTAGCGACGATCCGCAGACTGGAAGAGTCCGGAGAAATCATCATCGCCCGCGGCGGAGGAGACGATATCATTGTCTAGTTTGATCAAATCCGATAGAGTCGTCCCTTTGGAAGATTTCAAAAAGCTGGAGCTCATCCGCAAATACGTGCCTGCGCCGCAAAAGATTTCCGGTTCAGACGGCGATTCCGAAGGAAATACGGCGGATGATGTCGAAATTCAATCGTTAAAGGAACGCATTCTGTCGGATGCGGAGCGAACGGCGCAGGAAATATTGCGCCAGGCCCGTGAAGCGGCGGCTGAAATCAAAGCCGCTGCGGAGGCGGAGGCCGAAGCTTGGTGGCAAACGAAGCGCGGTCAAGACGCCTCTCTGGAAGAAGAAGCGCGCCGGAGAGGTTACGAAGATGGCTACCACGCCGGTGTTCGGCAAGCGGAGGAAGATGTTCGGCAGGAATGGAGCGAACAGATGCGGGAAGCCCGCGTCACGGTCGAACAAGCTTACGCAGCGAAAGAAAGAGTCATTGCGGAAGCCGAGACTTTCTTGGTCGAGCTGAGCTGCTCGATCGCCGAGAAGCTCATTTCCCGCGAACTTACGGAGCAATCGCCGGAACTAGCCGTCTCCCTGTTTGCCAAAGCGCTGTCCCGACGCAAGGAACAAGGAGTCATCACGTTATGCGTGTCGCCTTCGCAATTCGCATTCGTGCAAGCCGCGAAGGATGAATTATCCCTTGCGCTGGATTCCCAAGCCGACTTGCAAATCGTGCCGGATGCCGGCATAGGGGAAGGCGGATGCATCGTCCGTTCGGCGTTCGGAAGCATCGATGCCCGCATCGATACGCAGTTGGCCGCCGTCCGTGCGGAGCTGCTCAGAGTGGCGGCCCACGCGGCCGAGGAGGTTGACCCGGATGGCACTGCTTGACCTGATCCGTTACGAAGAGGCGTTAAAGCATCTGGATCCGGTACGGGTCAACGGCAAGGTTACGCAGGTCATCGGTCTCACCGTCGAGTCCGAAGGGCCGGACGCAAGCGTCGGCGAGGTGTGCGCCATTCACCCGATGAAAGGCGGTTCGCCGATTTTGGCGGAGGTCGTAGGATTCCGAAGCAACCGGTTGCTGCTCATGCCGCTTGGCGAACTCGAATCCGTGAGCCCCGGTTGCGAAGTAGTCGCAACGGGCCGGCCGCTTACGGTGCAAGTCGGCTCAGAACTGCTCGGCAAAGTGCTGGACGGTCTCGGCAGACCGCTTGACGGCTCCAGGCTGCCGGTCCGCATGTCCCATTATTCAACGAACCGTGCGCCGGGAAATCCGCTCGACCGTCCGCGGGTTACCGAACCGCTGGGCATCGGCATCCGCGCGATCGACGGTTTGCTAACGGTCGGTCAGGGGCAGCGGGTGGGCATTTTCGCCGGTTCCGGTGTCGGAAAGAGCACTTTGCTCGGCATGGTGGCCCGGAACACGTCGGCGGATGTCAATGTCATCGCCCTGATCGGCGAACGGGGACGCGAAGTATTGGAATTTATCGAGAAGGATTTAGGTCCCGAAGGCTTGGCTCGGTCGGTCGTCATTGTGGCAACTTCGGATCAGCCGGCGCTCATCCGGATCAAAGGAGCGCTGATCGCCACGACGATCGCGGAGTACTTCCGGGACCGCGGCCTGAACGTGATGCTGATGATGGATTCCGTCACCCGTTACGCGATGGCGCTGCGCGAAGTCGGTCTCGCGATCGGGGAGCCGCCTGCGACCCGGGGGTATACCCCTTCGGTGTTCGCTGCGCTTCCTAAACTGCTCGAGAGGGCGGGGACGGGACCGTCCGGATCGATTACGGCCTTCTATACGGTATTGGTAGACGGAGACGACATGAACGAACCGATTGCAGACGCGGTGAGGGGCATTTTGGACGGTCATATCGTGCTGCAGCGAAGCTTGGCGAACAAAGGACACTTTCCCGCCATCGACGTGCTGGCCAGTGTAAGCCGGGTCATGAACGATATCGCGGGAGCGGAGCAGCGGGAAGCGGCAGAGCAGCTCAAACGCCTTCTCTCGGTGTACCGGGAGTCCGAAGATCTCATCAACATCGGCGCTTACCAAAGAGGATCCAATCCGGACATCGACAAGGCGATCCAATACATCGATCTGATCAACGCCTACACCAGGCAGAAGACGGACGAAAAAGTGTCGCTTAACGATGCCCGCGAGCGGTTGATCATCGATTTTTACCGGAGATGAGGTTGATCGATCATGCGATTCCGATATCCACTTCAGAAAATCGTCGATTTGAAGGGCAGCGAGAAATCGCTCGCGGAGTGGGAATACGCCGCCTCGCTCGGCCTATTGAGAGAACAAGAAGAGCGGCTGGACCATCTTTTCCGGGAACGCCGGGAAACGGAAGAAAGGCTTTCCCGAACCGCGGCCGCTCCGGTTGCGCTGGCCGAACTGACCGCCCTGCAGCAATACCTGGATATGCTGGACGGCCAAATTCGCCGGCAGCTGGAAGAAGTCCGGAATGCCGAGGGACAGGTGCGGTTAAAGCAAAGCCGTCTGGCCGAGAAATCGGTGGATGAGAAAGTATGGCTGAAAGCGCGGGATAAAGCTTATCAACGCTACCGGCACGAATGGCTGGCGAGAGAACAGAACGAGCTCGATGAGATGGCGATCGTCCGATCCGCAGCATCCCGCGGTTAAACCTACAACATTTCGCAGAGAAAGGAGGGAACATCGTGGCCAAGACGGATGAAGAAAAAAACAGCTACAGCGGCTTCGAGCGCTTTCTCTTTTTTCTGACTCCGATTCTGTTTACCGCCGTGCTGCTCGGTATGCTGCTGCTTTTGTTCAACACGGATTTGCGGAATAAAGCGCTCGAAATCGGCGCGAAGATACCGGTGCTGAATGCGGTGCTTCCCGAACCGGCAATGTCGGTCGATCCCGGCGCCACCGACGAACAGATCACGGTAAACAACGCGAAGCAAAAAATCGATGAGTTGAAAGCCCTGCTGGCAGACCGTGAAGCTGCGCTCAAAAAAGCGACCCAGCAAACTGCGGAACAGACGAAGATGATCGAAGATTTGAACGCGCAGATCGGTCTGCTAAACCAGGACAAACAACAGCGTACCCTGACGGCAGACGAGTACCAAGCCCGCATTAAGTCTCTCGCTTCCATGTACGGCCGCATGACCCCAGGTAAAGCGGCTCCCATCCTGGAGAGCATGACCGTCGAAGAAACGGCGCTTGTCCTAGGGGCGATGACCGACACGGAACGCGGCAGACTGCTTGAGAAGATGTCTCCCAAAAGGGCGGCGGACGTCACCATTATGTTGAAGGATTCGGATACGGCAGAGAACAAGCAAATCGCCGCTTTGCAATCGAGGGTCAAGGAATTGGAGAAAGCGGCGGGAGTCGGAAACAACGCACTGGATACGTCGGAGTTGAAACAAACGTTTTCGGTGATGAAGCCCGTGAACGCAGCCGCGCTGCTGCTGGATATGGCCGGCGGCGCGCAGCAAGGCAAGGCGCTGCAAATTCTCGGCTCGCTGGATGACAATGCGAGGTCGCAAATTTTGTCCGCCATGTCGGACAAAGACAACAAAACGACCGCGGCATTGATCAGCAAACTGATGACCGTCAAACCTTGACGATGGCATTTCCATTGAAAGGAGGTGAAAACAATGACAAACGGCACGATATCCACAACCGTTACCGCCGGTACCGCCGGAATGGCCAACATGACGGCCGCACCAGGCAAAACTTCCTCTTCGAACGGATTTTCAGGTGTCCTGGTGCAAGCGATGGGAGGAACGGACGGCAACGGCGCGACGGCTGCCGGGAATACGACGACTGCCGGACTGCTCGGATGGATGGGTCTGCTTGGCGCACAGCCGGCGGAACAAGCTCCGGAGTTGCTGCAATTGCTTGCGGGGCTGTCCGAACAGCTGGAAGGATTGGATCCGAATGCGGAGCTGCCTGCGGACGTGCAAGATCAACTGGCGGGTCTGCTGGGGATGCTGCAAAACCTGCTTATGCAGATGGGAATTCAACCGAATGCCGATTCGCAGCCGGCAGGGGCCGCGGGAACCGATGCATCGCAATCTCCCCTTGAGCTGACTTCCGGATCGCTTGCCGCTAACGGCAAACCGGTCTCCTCTCCGCTTCAGCAAACGCTGAAACAGTTGTCCGCCTTGCTGTCGAGCGGCGCAGCGGTCGTCTCTGACCCAAGCGGCCTTACGGAGCAAATTCGGCAAGCGATCCAAGCTTTAACGCCGCACTCGGCTTCTGTACAGACGTCCCAAGCACAGCCGGTTGAAGCCCAGGCTGCATCGAACGCTTCTCAAAATGCGTCGAAGCTGATGGGACAAGGAAATTCGGCTGCAGAGAGCGGTACGGAAATAGCGGCCGCATCGGCTCCGGAAATCCGTCGCAGCACCGGCACAAGTTTCCGAAACCCTGTATGGACATTCCAGACCGCTCAAGAGTCGGATTCGTCTTCTAACGCGGGGATCGTAACACCGTCCGCGGTTCAACCCGGCGAAGCCGCCGGAGAGAACGGATCCGCACCGGCCTGGACGTTTCTGAAAGGGGACAACGCCGGCATGACGCCATCGGTTCCGGCGAATGCGACGGCTGCGTCGACGAATGTACCGGTACAGCAGTTCGCGGAGCACATGAGCAAATACCTGGTCAAGCAGTTCGTTCTAACCCAGGCGGGAGGCGCTCATGAGGCGAAAATCCTTCTTCATCCCGAGCATCTGGGCCAGGTCGACATCAAGATCATGATTCAAAACGGACAACTGACTGCCCAGTTCGTGACGGAGAACGGAGCGGCGCGCGATTTGCTGGAGAATCAATTGTCGCAGCTTCGTACGGCACTGCAAGGACAAGGTTTGCAGGTCGACCGAATGGAAGTTGTGCAGCAATCGTCCACTGCAGCGTCCGACACCGCATCGATGTTCCAACAGAACCAGCGTCAGCCGGGTTCCGGACATCACGGCGGCGCCAACGGCCGAGGGCTGCGCGGAACGTACGATGATCAGGCAGGCTTTGAAGCCGAACTGGACCGTACGGCATCTCTTCGCGAAATCGGCTATGGAAGTGCGCTTAATGTAAAAGCATAATCCGGCATGACGGAGGTGATTCAAATGTCGGAAACGCGAGGAACCACCAGTGTGTGGCCCAATTACTCCGCGCAGAACGTGCAGATGGCTGCACGTAAGCCGGTCAAGCAGATGGGCAAGGACGAATTTCTTCAAATCCTCGTCACGCAGCTGCGCAATCAAGATCCGATGCAGCCGATGCAGGACAAAGAATTCATTGCACAGATGGCTCAGTTCTCCTCTTTGGAGCAAATGATGAACGTCGCCACGCAGATGTCCGGACTTCGTCAATCCGCCGGTTTGGTGGCCGGTCTGATCGGCAAACAGGTCGGATGGATGGAAACGACGGAAACCGGTGTTGTCGACCAATCCGGAATCGTCGATTCCATCGTTCGAAGAGACGGCTTGCAGTATGTGAAGGTCGGGGCCAAGGAAATCAAGGTTGACGATTTAACGTGGATCTCCGAAGCTGCAACGAAGCCTGCGAATTCCGGTGATGCGGGAGGGACGGGCGCATGAGTGACCGGATGCTGATCGGACATTTGACGACGGGCCGAACCGGACCGCTGCAAGGCAGCCGGAACATTCCCCGCCAACCGGAGCAGCCCGATAACGGCGTAACCTTCGAGGAAATGCTCGCCCGCCAGCAGCTGAAATTCAGCCACCACGCGGAGATGAGGCTGCAGCAAAGAGGAATCGTGCTGAAGCCCGAGCAGCTGGACAAAATCGCGAGCGCAGTAGAGCAAGCAGCGGCTAAAGGCGCCAAAGATTCGCTCGTTTTATTCCGGGATATCGCCATGATCGTCAACGTACCGAACCGAACCGTCGTAACCGCGATGGACGAGTCGTCGATGAAGGAGCATGTGTTCACCCAAATCGACAGCGCCGTAGTGGTCAGGTAAGCAACATTCCGAATTGAAGTATAAGGGCCGGCCCTTCCTTAGGAGGCCCGAAGCCGCGGACCGATTGAAGCGGACTTAATTCACCTTATTTGGGAGGTAGGCAACGCCATGTTACGTTCGATGTATTCCGGAGTATCCGGCATGCGAGGTTTTCAAACGAAGCTTGATGTCATCGGCAACAACATTGCCAATGTCAATACCGTAGGATTTAAAGCGGGCCGGGTCATGTTCAAAGACATCCTGAGCCAATCCATGTCCGGCGTCACAGCGCCTCAAGCCGGCACCAACGGCGGCGTGAACGCCAAGCAAGTGGGTCTGGGGGTGGCGGTATCCGCCATCGACACGATCCATACGCCGGGCAGCGCGATGACGACGAACGTTCCGCTGGACCTGCGGATCGACGGCGACGGGTTTTTCATCGTCACGCCGACCGACGGCGGTCCCCAGTATTTGACCCGCGCCGGCAACTTCAGCCTTGATGCCGAGCGTCAACTCGTCAATGCCGATGGCATGCTGGTGACCAGCGTGGACGGAGCTCCGATTCAATTGGATGACACCGTGAAGTCCTTCTCCATCGGACAAGACGGCCAAATCGTAACCATCGATGAAACCGGCAACGCCGTACCGAGTGGAATTTTCCTCGGCATTGCCAAAGTGGTCAATCCGGGCGGCCTCGAGAAAGTCGGCGGCAACCTGTACCGGGTAACGCCGAACGCGAATCCGGGCGGCACCATTGAGCCCATGCAGGCGAACGACCCTGCGGCCGGTACCGGCGCTATCATCGCAGGTCAGCTGGAAATGTCCAACGTCGACCTGACGAACGAATTTACCGAGATGATCGTCGCACAGCGCGGCTTCCAAGCGAACTCGCGGATTATCACCACCTCGGACGATATTTTGCAAGAAGTCGTGAACCTGAAACGGTAATTGACGTAACCGTCGGGAGAGGGCAGGGCCCTCTCCTTGACGGAACGGGAGGCACTCCATGATCTCCGTAACAAGATTGAACGGCACGCGGTTTCACGTCAACGCCCTGTTGATCGAGACGGTGGAAGAAACGCCGGATACGCTTATCACGCTTACGACAGGGAAGAAATTCATCGTTACCGAAAATTCATCGGATGTGATCAGGTCCATCCGGCACTATTTGCGAAGTATCGGTCTGATGTCGGCCATGAACGGACCGGCCGGTACGCAATCGGAGGGAGCTTCGTCATGAAAAAAATGTTGCCATGGCTCGTTTCGCTGCTTTTGGCCATCACGCTGATCGTCACGGTCGGTGTCTACGTCTGGAACCATTTCATCAACGGATCGGGAGTGAAAGATCCCGCCCAGCAGGCGAAAGAAGCCGTCAGTAACGTCGAAGCGAAGCCGCTGTCCGCGGATGACATCGTGAAGGTCACATCCGAATTAACCGATATCAAGACGAACATTGCCGACAGCAACTATGTCGTCATGGTCAGCTTTACGTTCCAGCTGGACAAAGCCAAAACGAAAGCTGAGTTCGACAAAATCAAAGAGATCCAGATCAAGCCGATCATCAACCGCGCGCTGTGGAACATGCAGCCAAGCGATTTCCAAGGCACCAAAGGCAAAGACCAGCTTTGCGCGAATCTGATCAACTCGATCAATTCCGTTCTGTCCGAAGGCAAGCTGACCAAAGTCGAAATCAAAGATTTTCTCATTTCGGCCATCTGATCCGCCGCAACTCATGAATGAAGACTCGGGGCCCCCGCAAAGTAATCGGAATTCGCTTCGAAGCATACGCGTCACTTTGTGGGGATTTATAGGGGGGTGAGGGAATTGGTTGACGTCTTGTCGCAAAACGAGATTGACGCGCTGCTCGCGGCGCTCTCGTCAGGCGAAATGGATGCGGAAGAACTCAAAAAAGAGGAAACCCAGAAAAAAGTACGCTCCTATGATTTTAAGAGAGCCGTACGATTTTCCAAGGATCATATCCGCAGCTTGACCCGTATTCACGAAAACTTCGCGCGTTACTTAACCACTTATTTTTCCGCCCAGCTTCGAACGTTTGTGCAGATCAACGTCGTGCAGGTGGAACAGCTGCCGTATGACGAGTTCATCCGGTCGATTCCGAAAATGACCATTCTCAACATCTTTGAAGCGGAGCCTCTCGAAGGCCGCATGGTGCTGGAGGTACATCCCAACGTCGCGTTCGCGATGCTGGACCGGGTGCTCGGAGGCGCGGGAGCCGCTCCGACCAAGATCGGCAGCTTAACCGAAATTGAAACGATCATCATGGAGCGGATTTTCAGCCGTGCGTTCGACAGTCTGCAGGAGGCTTGGAGAACAGTCATCGATCTGCAGCCTCGTCTGGAGGCGCTGGAGACGAATCCGCAATTCATGCAAATCGTGTCACCGAACGAGACGATCGCGCTGATTTCACTGAGTACCAAAATCGGCGACACGACAGGGATGATCAACCTTTGTATCCCGCACGTCGTCATCGAACCGATCATGCCTAAGCTTTCCGTTCACCAATGGTTCGCCGCCCAGAAAAAAACGAGGGCGCCGGAGGAGCAGGCCGCGCTGGAGAAAAGGGTCAGCAAAGCGAGGCTGCCGGTGGTGGCCGAGCTTGGCTCCTCTCATATCTCGGTGATGGAGTTCCTCAACTTGTCGGTCGGAGACGTCATCGCGCTGCATAAGCCGACGGCCGAGGGCTTGGAAGTGAAGGTCGGAGACAAAGTGAAGTATATCGCCAGTCCCGGTACGGTAAGGGACAAGATGGCGGTGCAAATTCTCGATATCGTCGAGGAAGAGGTGGATGACAATCATGACGAGTAAAGATTATTTGTCTCAAGAGGAAATCGATGCGCTCCTCCGGCAGACGTCCGGAGATGAGGAAGCGGCGCCCGATAGCGCAAGCTTCGGTGAACCGACGCTGGACGACTTGCTTACGCCGATCGAACAAGACGCACTGGGCGAAATCGGCAATATTACTTTCGGCAGCGCGGCGACCGCGTTATCCACCTTGTTGGGCAAAAAGGTCGATATCACGACGCCTCAAGTGACGGCGATTTCCCGGGAACGGTTAAACGAGGAATTTCCTCAGCCTCATGTGGCGGTTCACGTGAAGTATGTAGAAGGTTTCGAGGGGATTAACTCCCTCGTGATCAAAGCGTACGACGCCCAGGTGATTGCGGATTTGATGCTTGGCGGCGAAGGTCATCCGCAAACGGAAGAGCTGAACGAGATTCATATCAGCGCCGTTCAGGAAGCGATGAACCAGATGATGGGTTCCTCCGCGACTTCGATGTCGACGATCTTTAACCGGATGGTCAACATTTCGCCTCCCGGAATTGACATTATGGATGCACCGCAAGGCGAAGGTGTCGGCGGCTTGCCGCAGGAAGACTATTTCCTCAAAGTTTCGTTCCGTCTCAAAATCGAGGATTTGATCGACTCCACCATCATGCAGCTGCTGACGGTGCCGTTCGCCAAAGAATTGGTCAGATCGTTGATGGGAGAAAGCGAGCCCGAGCCTGCCAAGCCTGTCTCCGCACCGGCACCGCAGGCGCCGCCCGCAGCTTCCGCACCGGCTCCGGCCCCGGCTGCACAGCAGACGCCGACGCCGCAGCAAATGCCGCCGGCAGCGCATATGCCGCCCACGGCCGCCGTACCGCCTATGCCGAATTATCCGCAAACGCTTGGCGCTCCGGTGAACCGGAATATCAACGTCAATCCCGTACAGTTTGCGAACCTCCAAGGCGCGGGACTGTCGCAGGCGGACGAGACGAACTTGAATCTTTTGCTGGACATTCCGCTTAAGGTCACGGTTGAGTTAGGCCGAACCCAGAAGCAAATCAAGGAAATTTTGGAATTGTCCCAAGGCTCCATCATCGAATTGGACAAGCTGGCCGGTGAGCCTGTCGACATCCTGGTGAACAACAAGCTGATCGCTAAAGGCGAAGTCGTGGTCATCGACGAAAACTTCGGCGTCCGCGTAACCGATATTGTCAGCCAGTGGGACCGCGTCCAAAAAATCCAATAATTCATCGGGGGAATCAGAAATGGCTAACCGCATTCTCATTGTTGACGACGCAGCATTCATGCGCATGATGATCCGTGACATTCTTACAAAAAACGGCTATGAAGTGGTCGGAGAAGCTCAAGACGGCGCCCAGGCAATCGAGAAGTTCAAGGAGCTCCACCCGGATTTGGTCACGATGGACATTACAATGCCCGAAATGGACGGCATTTCCGCGTTGAAAGAGATTCGCAAGCTGGATACGAATGCACGCGTGATCATGTGCTCGGCAATGGGCCAGCAAGCGATGGTTATCGACGCCATTCAAGCGGGCGCCAAAGACTTCATCGTGAAACCTTTCCAAGCCGACCGCGTCATTGAAGCGATCAAGAAAACTTTGGGTTAAGGCAGGAGCGATACACGTTCATGAATGTATTGCTTTTCGCGGAAAACAACGCGATTCCGGGCACCAATGCCTGGGATTTGCTGAGGGTACTATTCGTGCTTGCATTGGTCGTCGGCCTGATCATCGTGTTGCTGCGCTATTTTGCCAAACGCAACCGCGGCTGGTGGATGAACCGCTCCCTTCGTTCTCTTGGAGGCCTTCCGCTCGGAACCAACAAGTCTCTGCAGGTGGTCGAGTGGAACGGCCGGATTTACGTGCTGGGCGTTGGAGAGAATGTCACGCTTCTGGACTCGATCACCGATGCGGATTTGGCCGCTTCGCTGTTGGCCGACTATGAAACCGCCCCTTCGTCTGCGGTTCCCGCTCTTCCCGAGTGGCTTCGCAAATGGAGCCGGCGCGCAAGCGGACAGGGGAACGATGGCCAAGTACCCGACTCGGAATCCCGTCCGAATTTCGAACAAGCGCTGGAGAACCGGCTTCGCGAGCTGGCGGAGAGAAGGCAGCGGGTCGAAAAACTGCTGGAGGAGAGACCGTCCGGCGACCGGTCGGACAACCCATGAAAAACAAATTCATCTATAGTTTCATCGCTCTCTTCACACTTGGATTCACTGCAGCTGCAACGGCTTTCGCAGAACCGCTCATCGGTGTGAATCTGGGGGACGGCAAGGAACCGGTCGGGGCGTCGGCGCTTTCACTGCTGCTCCTGATCACGATACTGAGTCTCGCTCCCGCCATTCTCGTTTTGATGACGAGCTTTACCCGAATCGTGATCGTGCTCGGTTTCGTCCGCACGTCGCTGGGCACCCAACAGATGCCTCCCAATCAGGTGCTTATCGGACTGGCGTTGTTTCTAACCTTTTTCATCATGTCTCCGACCTTGTCGGAAGTGAACAAGGATGCTTTGCAGCCGTATCTGAAAGGTACAATCTCGCAAACCGAAGCTCTCCAGAAAGCATCGGTGCCGATGAAAGAGTTCATGTACAAGCACACGAGGGAGAAAGACCTGCTGCTGTTCATGAACTATACGAAAACCGAGAAGCCGAAAACGTACCAGGACATTCCGATTACGGTGCTCGTACCGTCTTATGCGCTAAGCGAATTGAAAACGGCGTTTCAGATGGGCTTTATGATCTTTATCCCGTTTCTGATCATCGACATGGTCGTGGCCAGCACACTCATGGCGATGGGGATGATGATGCTTCCGCCCGTCATGATTTCGCTGCCGTTCAAAATATTACTCTTCGTGTTGGTTGACGGTTGGTATCTTGTCGTCAAGTCGCTGCTCGCGAGCTTCCAGACTTGACCGACGCAGCCTTAGACAAACTGGAGGGAAACGATGAGTTCCGAATTCGTGATCGGCCTGGCCGGCCAGGCACTTTATGTCGTGCTGAAAGCAAGCGCACCGATGCTGGGGATCGGCCTGATCGTCGGTCTGATCGTCAGTATTTTTCAAGCGACGACCCAAATCCAGGAGCAGACGCTTGCCTTTGTTCCCAAAATCGTCGCCGTATTCGTCGCGGTGCTCGTGTTCGGGCCTTGGATCCTGAACGTGCTGGTTGACTTTACTTCCAGGCTGCTTGGCAATCTGGCAAGCTATATCGGATAAAGCCTATGTTGACTACGGATATGATCATGCGGGTTTTTCCCGCTTTTCTGCTTGTCTTTTGTCGAATATCATCCTTTTTTGTTGTGGCTCCGGTGTTTTCAAGCCGGAACATTCCAAGAACTTTTAAAATCGGCTTGTCCTTGTTCATCTCGATCATTGTGTTCCTGACCGTCGGCTTCGACACCACGGTGACGGCGGACGCCGCTTTCGTGCTCGCCTTGTTTCGGGAAGTGCTCGCGGGCTTGCTCATCGGGTTCGTATGTTACCTGTTTTTCGCGGCCGTCCAGACGTCAGGGGCATTCATGGATATGTCGATGGGTTTTGGCATTGCCAACATCATCGATCCGCTCACCGGAGTTTCGGCGCCGATGCTCGGAAATTTGAAGTATATGCTGATGACGCTCGTTTTTTTGTCCCTGAACGGTCATCATTACCTGCTTGCCGGCATCATGGACAGCTATAAATGGATCCCGCTCGACAACAACATGTTCCAATCGATTTATGGAGGAAGCTTGAGCGAGTTCATGGTGCGGACTTTCGCGGACACCTTTTTGCTGGCGCTGCAAATCTCCGCTCCCATCGTCGTGGCCATGTTTTTGACCGATGTCGGGTTGGCGCTGCTGGCGCGTACGGCTCCGCAGTACAACGTGTTCGTCATTGGCGTACCGCTCAAAATTTTGATCGGGCTCGCTATGCTGATTGTTCTCCTTCCCGGCTTCAGCGCCTTGTTTCAAATGCTGTTCGACCATATGTTCCACGCTTTGAGCAAGCTGTTTGTCGTCCTAAAGGGCACTCCGCAGCAGCCGGGCTGATGATTCTTCTAATGATCTGCGCTCACAAGGGAGGTGGCAAAGTGTCCCGTTTTCGTCTCCGGATGGACTTGCAGCTGTTTGCCGGCGAAAAAACGGAGAAGGCGACGCCCAAGAAGAGACAGGAATCCCGAAAAAAAGGCCAGGTGGCCAAAAGCGCGGAAATTCCAGGTTCGCTCATCTTGCTCGGGACGCTGTGCTGCTTTTTAGCGCTCGGTCCGTTTTTCACGGGGCGGGTGAAGGCGCTGTTCGGCGATGTTTTCCAGCACCGGTTGAACATGCAAGTGACCGATCAGAACGTGTCCAGCCTGTTTTTTCATTATATCGTCGAGCTTTTGATCGTGGTTTCACCGATTTTGGTCATCGCGCTTCTGGTCGCTTTTGCCTCGTATTATGTGCAAATCGGCTGGCTGTTCACGACGGAGCCACTGAAATTGAAACTGAACAAGCTGAATCCTTTAAACGGCTTGAAACAGATGTTTTCCATGAGGTCGGCCGTCGAGTTTCTCAAAAGTGCCACTAAGCTCATCGTTATCGGCGTCATCGTGTACTCCGTGCTGATGTCCGAGAAGAAGCGGCTGCTGGAATTGGCGAACATGCCGGTGCAAGGAATATTCGCCTTTACGGCGGACGTGACTTTGCGGCTCGGCTTGCTGGCTTCGGGCGCTTTGTTCTTGCTCGCGCTGGCGGATTACATGTACCAAAAATATGAATATGAAAAAAGCTTGAAAATGAGCAAGCAGGACATCAAAGACGAGTACAAAAACACGGAAGGCGACCCGTTGATCAAAGGAAAGATCAAAGAACGCCAACGCCGGATGGCCATGATGCGCATGATGCAGGAAGTGCCCAAGGCGGATGTGGTCATTACCAACCCGACTCACTTCGCCGTCGCTTTGCAATATGACGGCTCGAAGATGGACGCTCCCACCATTGTCGCCAAAGGGCAGGATTATATGGCGCTCCGCATTCGGGAGATTGCAAGAAAGAATGATGTCGTGATTATGGAAAATAAGCCCCTCGCGCGCGCGCTTTACGAACGGACGGAAATCGGGGACACCGTGCCCGGCGATCTGTTCCAGGCCGTCGCCGAGGTTTTGGCATATGTATATCGCCTCAAAGGCCGCCGCAGGGCGTAAGAATTAAAATGCAGCCGGCTCAACATTAACAGACCGGCTGAGTTGGTGGTTGGAGATTGGCCGGCTCCCGAGAGGGGGCGGAGAGAACGAAATGGTCACGGAAAGTTTACGGCCGCTTTTAAAACCGAGTTGTATCCATCAATAGAATCAAAACAACTTGGTTTTAACGGCGGTGGAGTGACCATTCGTTCTCGGAGTACCCCGATTAACGGGAGAGGACAATTCGGATAGGAGGGATCGCAGCGTGAAAATCAGGGACATCAGCATTTTGCTCGGCATCATCGGCATCGTTCTCATGATGGTCGTGCCGATCCCGACCGGGCTGTTGGACGTGCTTCTTGTCCTCAATATTTCAATAGCGCTCATGATTTTGCTGATTTCGATGAATACCCAAGACGCGCTGCATTTTTCAATTTTTCCTTCTCTGCTGCTGATTACGACGATTTTCCGGCTGGCGCTGAACATCTCCACGACGCGTCTGATCTTACGGGATGCCTACGCCGGCCACGTGGTGGAAACTTTCGGCAACTTCGTTGCCGGAGGTCAGCTCGCCATCGGTTTCGTCGTCTTTCTTATTCTGGTCGTCGTGCAGTTTATCGTCATCACCAAAGGCTCGGAGCGAGTCGCGGAGGTGGCGGCACGATTCACGCTCGACGCGATGCCGGGGAAACAGATGAGCATCGACGCCGACTTGAACGCGGGTTTGATCAATGAAACCCAAGCGCGGGAACGGCGGGAAAAGATCGAGAAGGAAGCCGACTTTTACGGCGCCATGGACGGTGCGAGCAAGTTCGTCAAAGGGGACGCCATCGCGAGCATCATTATCGTGCTGATCAACCTTATCGGCGGATTTATTATCGGAATGGCCATTCACGGAATGAGCATCACCGAATCGCTCAGCAAATTTTCCGTTCTGTCGATCGGTGACGGTCTGGTGAGCCAAATGCCCGCCCTGCTGATCAGCACGGCGACCGGCATTATCGTGACCCGGGCGGCCTCCGAAGGAAACATGGCACAAGACTTGAGCAGCCAAATGTTTCGTTATCCCCGTCTTCTCTATATTGTGGCCGGTACGGTCGCCTTGCTGGGCATCGCAACGCCGATCCCTTTCATGACCACAATGCCTTATGCCCTCATTTTGGTTATCGCCGGTTACCGGCTCCAGAAAAATCTGGACCGCCGTAAACAGGAAGAGGAGCTTCTGGTCGAAGAGAAGGAGATCGAAGAGGTTCGCAGCCCGGAGAGCGTCATCAGTTTGCTTCAGGTTGATCCGATCGAATTCGAATTCGGGTACGGGCTTATTCCTCTTGCGGATACCCAGCAGGGCGGCGACTTGCTCGACCGAATCATCATGATCAGGCGCCAATGCGCATTGGAAATGGGCCTTATTGTGCCGGTTATCCGAATTCGCGACAATATTCAACTAAAACCGAACGAATATGTCATCAAAATGAAAGGAAATTTGGTGGCTCGTGGCGAATTATTGTTAAATCACTACTTGGCTATGAGTCCCGGGTTCGAAGACGACTCGATCACGGGGATCGAAACGCAGGAACCGGCTTTCGGCCTGCCGGCGCTCTGGATCGACGAGAGCACCAAGGAACGGGCTGAGCTTGCCGGTTACACGGTGGTGGATCCGCCTTCCGTCGTGGCGACGCATTTGACCGAAGTCATTAAGAAATACGCTCACGAATTGATCGGACGGCAAGAGACGAAGGCGCTTGTCGAGAGCGTCAAGGAGACGTATCCGGCGCTGGTGGAAGAGCTGATTCCTTCGATATTGAGCGTTGGGGAAATCCAGAAGGTGTTGTCCAAGCTGCTCAAGGAAAAGATTTCGATCCGCGACCTGGTCACGATTTTCGAAACACTGGCCGATTACGGCAAGTACACGAAAGACCCGGAAGTGCTGACCGAATACGTCCGCCAAAGTCTTTCCCGTCAAATCACGCAGCAGTACGCGAGCGTCACGGAGCCGCTGAAAGTGATCACGATCAGCCCGGCCGTGGAGAAAAAAATCGCGGAATCGGTGCAGCAATCCGACCAGGGCAGCTATCTGGCGATGGACCCGGTGTCCTCGCAATCGCTCTATCAGAAGCTGACGGAACAGGTCAACCGGCTGGTGCAGTCGGGGCAGCAGCCGATCATTCTGACTTCTCCGACGATCCGCATGTATTTGCGTCAGTTGCTGGAGAGAAGTCTGCAAGATGTTCCGGTGCTTTCCTACAGCGAGTTGGAGCCCAATATTGAAGTGCAAAGCGTCGGGGTGGTGAACGCATGAAAGTCAAACGATACGTAGTCGACGATTTGCCGCAAGCCGTTCAGATGATCCGCAGCGAGCTCGGTTCCGACGCCGTCATCCTCAATACCAAAGAGATCCGCATCGGCGGATTTCTTGGTATGTTCCGCAAAAAACGGGTGGAAGTGATCGCGGCGGTAGACGAAGCATCGCGCAAAATGCCGGCTCGTCCGCAGCCGGCACGGCCGGCCAAACCCGCGGCCCCCGATAACAAACCGCCCGCATCCGTAACGGATGATCTGCCGGAGCTGCGCACGCCGATACCGAATCAGGCGGTCCGTAGCAAATACGCAGCCGGATCGGGCGCTTCCGCGCCTGCGGCTCCTGCGGGAGTAGCGATTGCGGAACAGGCGGTTGAATATAAACCTCTGTTAGACGAGACGCCGCTTCCGGGTATGGTTGAGGCTGTCCATCCATCCCAAGGACAGACCGGCGGGGAAGCGCCGGCTTCCGAAAATACGCTCACCTTGCTGCAAGAGCTTCGCACGATGAAGGACATGATGGCGAAGCTGACGCGTCAGCAGACGTTCCGCAGCATGCCGGAATCTGTCGTCAAATGGAGCCGGAGACTGGCCGAACAAGGCGTTGATCCGGTCCATGTCGAGCAATTCGCAGAAGAAGTGCGGCACCGGCTGGGCGACGAGGACAAATCGGACGAGTCGGCTTCTTACGAAGCGGCCAAGGAAGTGCTCACGTCCTGGCTGCTGCCATGCGCCGGTTCGGGTATATCACCCGGCATCCGGATCGCACACTTCGTCGGACCGACGGGCGTGGGCAAGACGACCACGATCGCCAAGCTTGCGGCGGAGCAGTCGCTGAACCACCGCAGATCGGTCGGCTTGATCACGGCGGATACGTACCGGATTTCGGCGGTCGATCAGCTTCGTACCTATGCGGACATTTTGAATGTTCCTTTGGAAGTTGTGTTTTCACCGGGAGAATTGACCCGTGCCTATAAGAAAATGGCGGACCGCGATTTATTGTTCATGGATACTGCCGGCCGCAATTACCGTAACGAGATGTTTGTTTCGGAAGTGAACAGCTTGCTCGCTCCTGGCGAGAAATCGGAAACGTTCCTTGTGCTCAGCATGACGCACAAATACGCCGACATGAAGCTGGTGGCCGCGCAGTTCGCCAAATACGGCGTCCGGCGTCTTCTGATCACCAAAACGGACGAAACCGACACGTTCGGCGCGATCGTCAATCTGGTGCGCGAGTTTTCATTTCCGATTTCTTACATTACATGCGGCCAAACCGTGCCCGACGACATTCGTCCCTTCGATCCGGCCGAATGGGTAAACAAGCTGTTGGGGGAACCGGCTCATGAATGATCAAGCGCAAGCGCTCCGGCAGCTCATTATGACACGGGGAAATACCGACACGAAGGCCACGCGGATCCTGACCGTCACCAGCGGCAAAGGAGGGGTCGGTAAGTCGAATTTCAGCTTAAACTTCGCGATGGCGCTCAAACGCCGGGGACACAGCGTGCTGGTGTTCGACGCCGATATCGGCATGGCGAACATCGATGTCCTGCTCGGCACCCCGGCGCAATATAACCTGTTTCATCTGCTTAAGCGGGAGAAAACGATCTGGGACATCATCCAGACGGGGCCGAACGAACTTCCGTTCATCGCGGGAGGCTCAGGGTTTCAAGAGCTCGTACGTCTGGACGATGAAGATATCGAGTACTTTGCCGAGCAGGTTGGCCAGTTGAATGGACATTTCGATTATTTACTGTTCGACACCGGCGCCGGTCTGTCGAAGGAAACGCTTCGGTTCATTACGGCGGCGGAAGAGACGATCGTCGTCACCACGCCCGAACCGACTTCGATCACGGACGCCTACGCCTTGATGAAAATGGTCAAGACCATGGGACACGACGTGCCTTTCCGGCTTGTCGTCAATCGTGTGAGCGACGAGCGCGAAGGTCTGGTGACGGCGGACAACATGCGCCAAGTGGTGCAGAAGTATTTGGCTGTGGACTTGCCGGTGCTCGGATTCATACCGGACGACACCCAGGTGACGAAAGCCGTCAAAAAGCAAACCCCGCTTTCGCTCGCGTTTCCACAGAGTGCGGCCATGCAGGGGATCGACCGGATCGCCGCGTCGTATTTACGGGAAGACAGAGGTCCGGCTCAGCCGGCCGCCGGCGGATTTCTTCAACGCATCAGGCGGCTTTGGAGTTAGGACAAGCAGCAGCTGCGGATAAAACAGCGGAGAGGTGAAGTCGTACATGCCCATCTATCGCGTACTCATCGTGGACGATTCGGCCTTTATGCGCAAAGTGTTCAGCGACAGAATCGGTGCGGACGACGACTTTACGGTGGCGGCCACCGCTTCCGACGGGGAAGAAGCGGTACGCCTGGCGCTCTCGCTGGAACCGGACATCATTACGATGGACCTCGAGATGCCGAGAATGAACGGGATCGAAGCGTTGCGCCGCATTATGGAGGTTCGGCCTACGCCCGTTATCATGCTCTCCGCGATTACGGACAATGGTACCCGAGATACGATAAGAGCACTGCAATACGGGGCATTCGACTTTATCCACAAACCGGATTCTTCGGTGAGACAGGATATCCGGCAGGTCGGCGACGAGTTGCTTAACAAACTGCGGATCGCCTTAGAAGCGGTGAAAACAGGAACATTCCGTATGCTTCCGGCTGTGGAAGACCGGAGCGTCGAAGAATGGCCTTCGCCGCCGGAAACCGCAGAAGGAGTGCCGAAGACGCCGATCTCGACAGAGCCGCCTCCGGAACCGGTGAACACCGTCCCGCCGGACACCGGTTCGAATCAAGTGACGGCTCCCGCGCAAGATCCGGCATTGGGACCGAAGCGGACCAGAGAGATGCACCACCCGCCGGAACCTGCGCCTCAGCCGAAGTCGGCACGACCTTCAGCGAAGACATCTAAGCCGGCCGCCGAAGCTTCATCGCTTCGGCCGCAGTCCAAAACAGTGCCGCGAAGTCCTGAGCCGGTACGTTCCCCCGCGGCGGCAAAGGCGGTCTCGCCGCCGCCAGTTCGTGAGACGAAACGGGAGACGCGTACCTCGGCTCCTGAACCGCGTAAGTCCGCTAAGCATTCGGCGGTATTTTCGCAGATCGTCGCCATCGGAACTTCAACCGGGGGACCGCGCGCTCTGCATGAAGTGTTGACCGGCCTGCCCGCGGATTTCGAAGCGCCGGTGCTGGTCGTTCAGCATATGCCGCCTAAATTCACCCTTTCACTGGCCCAGCGTCTCGACTCGTTTTGTTCGATACGCGTACGGGAGGCGGGGGACGGCGAGCAAGTCGAATCCGCAACCGCGTATATCGCGCCGGGCGGCAAGCATATGTCGCTCATGAAGGAGTCATCGGGCACGTATCGCATCAAGCTCACGGAGGAAGGGCCGCGAAGCGGACACATGCCTTCCGTGGACGTACTCTTCGAATCGCTGGTCGGCCATCGGCAGTTAAAGCGCCATGCCGTATTGATGACCGGCATGGGCAGCGACGGAGCCAAGGGGATGAAGGCGCTGCAAGAAGACGGTGCGGAGACGCGAATCGCGGAAGCGGAAGAAACCTGCGTCGTATACGGCATGCCACGCTCGGCGGTCGAGCTCGGCGCCGCTAACGCCCAGGTTCCGCTTCAGCGTATCGCACCGTTATTGGTGCGCGAAGTGAGATCCCGCAGCAAGTGAAACTGCATGTAGTGGTAAAGCCAACCAGGAGGTGTCCGGCCAGTGGAGGAAATGAATCAGTATTTGTCGATCTTCATCGACGAGGCAAACGAACATCTGCAATCCCTTAACGAGAATATGCTTCGGCTGGAGCAACAGCCGGAAGACATCGACATCGTTCAGGTCATTTTCCGTTCCGCTCACACGCTCAAGGGCATGTCGGCGACGATGGGGTTTGAAGATCTCGCTTCTCTGACGCATGAGATGGAGAACGTGCTGGATCTGGTTCGTAACGGCAAGCTCTCCATGAACGGCAACATTTTCGATACGTTGTTTAAAGGTCTGGACTCGCTGGAAGGCATGATCCAAGACGTGGTCAACGGAGGAACCGGCAAAGCGGACGTCGGAGAGCTCGTCCAGCGTCTGAAGGCGATCGTGTCCGGAGACAGCGCCGGCTCCGGCCCGGCTTCTTCCAAATCCTCCGATTTATCGGCTTCGCTTCTGTTGGATCAGTTCCAACAATCGGTACTGATGCAGTCGCTCGAAAGCGGGCACAGCGCTTATTACATCGAAGTGGCCGTACGCGAGGACTGCGTGCTGAAAGCGGCACGGGCCTATATGGTATTTGATGTTCTGGAACGCAACGGGGAAGTCGTCAAATCCCATCCTTCCGTCCAGGACATCGAACAAGAGAAGTTCGACCGCAGCTTCTCCGTGTATTACATAACCCGGATGGACGAGGAAGCGCTGAAAGAGCAAATCTCGCGCGTTTCGGAGATCGAATCGGTCAGGCTGAACGTCATCGACAAATCTTCGCTCGCCGAGATGGCTCGGGCGGAGAACGAAGCGCCTGCCGCTCCGAATGCCGCGCAACGGGAAGCGGCGGCCGCTTCAACAGCTCCTGCGGCGGCACAGCCCGCGACCAGCGAGAATGCGGCACCGCGTTCGGCTCCTGCCGCCGGCAGCGCGGCTCCGAGAACAATCCGCGTGGACATTGAGCGGCTTGACTCGCTCATGAACCTGTTCAGCGAGATGCTCATCGACCGTGTACGTCTCGAGCAGCTGGCTTCGGAAATCCGCCGCGGCGATTTGACCGAAACGGTCGAGCATATGGCCCGGGTGAGCTCCGATTTGCAAAACATCGTCCTTAAGCTCCGAATGGTGCCGATCGACAGCGTCTTCAACAGGTTCCCCCGCATGGTGCGAGACTTGGCGAAGTCGCTGAACAAAAAGGTTGACCTGGTCATCAGCGGAGCGGAGACGGAGCTTGATCGGACCGTCATCGACGAAATCGGAGATCCGCTGGTGCATTTGATCCGGAACGCCGTGGATCACGGGATCGAATCGATCGAGGACCGGCTCGCGGCGGGGAAACCGGAGATCGGTACGGTTCATTTGCGGGCCTACCACAGCGGGAACCACGTCTTTATCGAAATCGAGGAAGACGGACGCGGGATTCATCGCGACAAAGTGCTGGCCACCGCGGTGAAGCGCGGAGTGGTCACGCCGGAGGCCGCCAAGGCGCTCACCGACGACGAAGTGAATATGCTCATCTTCGCGGCAGGCTTCAGCACGGCAGACAAAGTGTCGGACATCTCGGGACGGGGCGTCGGTCTCGACGTGGTCAAAGCGAAGATCTCGTCGCTCGGCGGTCACGTATCCGTCACCTCGGCGCCGGGCAAAGGTACGACCTTCTCGATCCAATTGCCGCTTACCTTGTCCATCATCGCGGCGATGCTCGTAAAGCTAGGGTCGGAAAAGTACGCATTCCCGCTTTCTTCGATTGTGGAGACGTCGACGGTCAAGCGGGATCAAATTCGCTCGCTGCACGGCACGAATATCGTGGAGTACCGCCAGTCGGTGATTCCGGTGCTGTCTCTGGCGCAGCTGGTCGATTCGCCGGATTATCGCGACGCCGAAGAGACGGAAACCGAAATGCTCGTCATCCGCAAAGGGGACAAGCTGGCTGCGGTACTTGTGGATGAATTCATCGGTCAAAGCGAAATCGTTCTGAAAACGCTGGGCAAATATTTGAAGAACCTCGACCTCGTATCCGGAGCGACGATCCTCGGGGACGGCCAAGTGGCACTTATTATCGATCCGAACGCGTTAATCAAGTAAACCGGAACAGTCATAAGGAGGAGTTCGCATGGCAGAAGAGCTCAAAGTGATCGTGTTCACGTTAGCGAATGAAGAGTATGGCATTGAAGTCGACAAAGTCCGTTACATCGAGCGGATGCTCCCGATCACCCGGGTTCCCAAAACCCCTTCGTTCGTAAAGGGCGTCATCAACCTGAGAGGCGTCGTCGTGCCGGTCATCGACCTTCGCGGCCGCTTCGGGCTCGCTGAGACGGAGCCGACCGAAAGCTCGCGGATCATCATTGTCGCGGCTAACGACATGGAGATCGGCTTTATCGTGGATTCGGCGAACGATGTGTCGGATGTGATGAGCGACAGCATCGAAGTCCCGCCTGAAGTCGTTGGCGGAGTCAAAGCCAAATATTTGAGCGGCGTGGCCAAGCTGGACGAAAACCGCCTTCTGATCCTGCTGAATCTGACCGAGGTGCTGAACCGCTCGGAAATTATCCAACTTGAACAATTCGGAAGCGAATCGTGAGCTTGTTTCCGAACGATGAGGCTTTTAAGCTGGACGTGCTTCGCGAGGTGGGAAACATCGGCTCCGGACACGCTGCCACTGCGCTCTCGACCTTAATGGACAGGCCGGTGGATATGGCCGTTCCTACCGTCAGCCTGCTCCCGTTCGAATCGATCGCGGAGCGGGTCGGAGGACCGGAAGAGCTGGTGATCGCCGTTTTTTTCCGGGTGGAAGGACCGGCTCCGGGGAACATGTTTTTTATCCTCCATCCGCGGTCGGCACGCCGCCTGCTCGCACGATTTGAAGTGTTGAAGGGTTCCGAAGGAGACGAGTACACGTATTCGGAATTGGAACTCTCCGCGCTGTGTGAAATCGGCAACATTCTCGCCGGCTCCTACTTGTCGTCGCTCGGCGATTTAACAGGTCTGTACATGTCGCCTTCCGTGCCTTCGATCGCCTTCGATATGGCGGGAGCGATCCTCAGTTTCGGGTTGCTGCAATTCGGGGTGATGGGAGATGAAGCGCTGCTCATCGACACCACGTTGGTGGAAGGCGGACAAAAGACGGAGGGACAGTTTTTCCTGATTCCCGATCCGGAGTCGTTCGATAAGTTGTTTCGGGCGCTCGGGGTGCCGGTCGAATGACGGAAATGACCTTCATCAAAGTTGGCATGGCCGATTTGAACATTGCAGGCGACGGTGCGGTGCTCAAAACGACAGGCCTCGGCTCATGTGTCGGCATAACCTTGTACGACCCGATTTTGAAATTGGCCGGGATGGCCCACATCATGCTTCCGGATTCGCAGATTGCGAAGGAAGGGCAGCTCAATATCGCCAAATACGCGGATACCGCGGTTCCGGAGCTCGTTCGGAGGCTTCGTGAAAAAGGCGCGGACGTCAAGCGGCTGGTAGCGAAAATGGCCGGCGGCGCGCAAATGTTCGCTTTTGCGGTGGGAAGCGACTCGATGAGAATCGGTCCCCGCAACGTGGAGTCCACCAAGCTCGCGCTTCAGGCATTTTCGATCCCGCTGTTGTCGGAGGATACCGGGGCGAATTACGGGCGTACGGTCGAATTGGACAGCGGTACCGGAATATTTACGATCCGGAGCGTGCAGTTCGGAGTAAAGGAGATTTAGCATGATTGGTTCTTGGCGCTGGAATGCCGCTTTCGGCGGGTTTGGAGCGGCGTTGACGTTCCTGTTCTCGTTGGCGAACAACCCGTTCGGAACCACAATTCTTCGCACCTTGCTCGGTTTCGCGGCTTTCGGTTTGATGGCGTTTGCGGTCCGTTTCGTGCTGGGATGGCTGTTGATCCCGCCGGCGCAGCCTTTCCAGGCTGAGCTGCCCGAGGAAGAGCGGGGCTCTGTTCTGGATCTAAGGACGCCTGATGACGACCGGCTGCTCAGCGAAATGCTGAAAGAGCAGTGGTCGGACGGCAAAGAAGCGGGTGTAGCCGGCTTTCAGCCGCTGCAGCCCAAACGATTGGTCTCACTGGACGATCCCGACCCCGAGCAAGTGGTTCAGGCCATTCGCCGCCTGAACGATGAATAAGGAAGGTGAAGCAAAAATGGTCGATCAATCTCGTTCCCGGTTGTCTCATCAGGAATTGTGGCTGAGTTGGAAAGAGGCCGGAGATCCGGATGCCAGAAAGTCGTTGATCGAGCATTATTTGCCGCTGGTGGAATACGTGTCGAGCCGAATGGCCGCCACTTTGCCCAAAAACGTCACGAAGGACGATTTGGCCAGCCACGGCGTCATGGGTTTGATTGATGCCATAGAGAAATTCGATTACCGGCGCGGGCTGCAATTCGAAACTTACGCTTCCTGGCGGATCCGCGGAGCCATTATCGACGGGCTCCGCCAAGGAGATTGGGTGCCGCGGTCGGTTCGCGAAAAGGCGAAAAAAATGGAGGACGCATACGGAGTGCTGGAGCAGCAACATTTGCGCTCCGCCACGGACGAAGAAGTATGCGCCTACCTGAACATAACGGAAAAAGAATTTCAGCAAATGCTTCAGGAAGTGGCGGTTGCCGCCGTGTGTTCGCTGGAGGATCCGATCCGGGAAGAAGAGTCCGAGACTCGCTTGTCGCTGTTGATCGATGACAAAGCGCTGAATCCGGAGTCGAAAGTGCACGAAACATTTCTGAAAGAAACGCTTACGCAGGGAATCGGGCGTCTGACGGAGAAAGAACGTACGGTAGTATCTTTGTTTTATTACGAGGATCTTTCGCTGAGTGAAATCGCGGAGGTCATGTCTTTGTCGCCATCCCGCATTTCGCAGCTTCATTCCAAAGCGATCTTGAGACTGCGCGGCGCTTTGGCCAAACAAAAAGACCATCTGCTTCAAAATCGATGAAAGGAGGCGCTGCTTGTGGCAACCCATGATCCGTCGCAGCTTCAGCAATGGCTGCAGGTCTCGGTTTCTGAGGACAAAATGTATGCTTATTTGATATTCCGGCATGTGGAAGAGGAAGTCCGGCTGACCGCCGGCCAATTGGAGACCTTCCTATTCTCCCAAGGAGTAAAATTCGGCTTGCAGCAAGATTCGTTGTATTTGATCAGCCAGCGGCCGCAAGATTTCTATTTTACCCAAAACGTCGTGGCGGTTGGAATTCCTCCAACGAACGGCAAGGACGGCAGCATTCGCGTTCTGTTTGAATTGGACGATCAGAAAAACCGCCGGCCAACGGAGCGGGAAGACGGCAGCGTTGACTATAAGAATGTTACCCAACTGGCCAATGTGAAGGCCGGGCAGTTGATCGCCGAGCGGGTTCCGCCCGTTCCGGGAATTCCCGGCAAAGCGGTTACCGGCGAGGACGTCGCATGCAAGGACGGCAAGGAAGCAAATTTTAAAATCGGCAAAAACGTGGTCGTCAACCCGGAAAAAACGGCGATGTATGCGGCCATTGACGGACTTGTGACAAAGACCGAAAAAGATAAGCTCAACGTTTTTCCGGTATTCGAAGTGAACGGAGACGTAGACTACAATATCGGAAATATCGATTTTGTCGGCAACGTGGTCATACGGGGAAACGTTTTGACCGGGTTCCGCGTCAAGGCGTCCGGAGACATTCGGGTAACCGGCGGAATCGAGGGCGCCGAAGTAGAGTCGGAAGGTTCGATCGAGATTTCCGGCGGCATCATCGGGAGCAACAAAGGGTACGTGAAGGCAGGCCGAAACATCCGCTGCTCCTTCATACAAGAAGGAAATGTATATGCGGCCGAGGAAATCATCGTTCATCAAAGCATTATGCACTCCAATATTCGCTCCGGTAAAAATGTGATCTGCAACGGGCCGAAAGGGCTGGTGGTCGGAGGGCTGGTGCAGGCCGGCGAACGGGTCATCGCCCGCACGATCGGCAATTCCATGTCCACCGCCACGGCAATTGAGGTCGGCGTGCAGCCGGAGCTCCGCCAGGAGCTTGTGGACTTGAAGAAGCAGTTGAACGAATTGAGGGAGAACATCGACAAATCCGACAAAGCTTTAGCCCTCATCGACCAGCTCGCGGTTACAGGGCAATTGTCTTCGGATAAGCTTGCGCTCCGAACGAAGCTCAGTGCGACGAAAAAGCAAAGCACGGAACAGATACAGATCGCGAAGGAACGGGTATTGGAAATCGAAATGACGCTGGAAAACACCACGTTGGCCAGGGTGGATGGGGTGCATACGGTCTTCGGAGGCACCAAAATCGTGGTCGGACGATATACGCGGTTCGTGAAGGACAGCGTGCAGCGCGTCTCCTTCCGTCTGATGGACGGAGATGTAGGAATGGTTCCGCTATAAAGGATAAACCATTTTTAGGCTGGAGTGATGACCATGCCTTACCGACCGATCGATCTGCAGACCTCGATTCCGCGGGCGGCGGAGCTGACACCGTCGGCGCAATATCAACAGCATCGGACCGCCTCCGAACAAGCCATGCTGGCGCAGCAGACGGTGAAAAACACCGAGCGGCAAGCACAGCGCAAGACGAAGGCGGAATCGGCGTCGGGCGGCGGCATCACAGATCGGCAGCCGAAGGGCGGCGGAGGCCGTCAAGGCTCCAAAGACCAGCATCCGCACGGCGGAGCGCAGCAGCAAGAGACGAATCGCAGCGAGCACCCGTTCAAAGGCAAACATATCGACTTCATGGGGTGACAACGGCGCCGGGAAAGGGGAGCGACACGAATCATGAGTCCTTGGTTAAGCGTCGTATTATTCGGCGTTGCCGTATTCGGTTTCTCATGGCTGATGCCCAAACGCGGCCAGGGAGAAGACCGTGCCGGAATCGTCGGCGAGGCGGCGTACGACCGGCTGCTGGAAGATCTCGAGATGGAAAACCGCGAGCTTGTGGACGCGGTAGCCAAATTTAAGGATGAACAAGATGAGACCGTTCGCAGACTCGGCAATCGGATTGTCGAAATGGAACGGCAGATGAAATTATGGACGGACCAACAGTTCTCAGCTCCCGCGGTGCCAAGCTTGCAGACGGCTTCATCTGCGGGATCGCCGGCGGCACCGGTAACGGTGGAAGCATCGGCAATACCGGCAGCCTCTGTTGAAGTGCCGGAAGCTCCCGCACCAGCGGCGGAAGAGCAGGCGGGAGTCGAAGAAACGGATGTGCCGTCGACTTCCATCCGCGTCCGCTATGCCGAGTTGATCGCGATGCACGACAAAGGCCGGTCGGTGGAGCAGATCGCCAAAGCGGCGGGGATGAATAAAGGCGAAGTGCAATTGATTTTGCAGCTTGCGCGGCGGGAGGAAGAGCAGCTTGCGTAAACACCGGTCATGGCTGATGGGCTTCGGCATCGGGATTATTCTCGGCGCTTGCATGCTGCAGCTGATCACCTTCTCCGAGAAGCAGGATCAAGCGTTGTCGATCGGATCGGGCGCACTCACGCGCGCGGAATTAGAACAAGCGGCGCAGAATCAGGGGCTGGCACTTCTTCCGGCGGACGAGAAGACTTACACGCAGCAGCAGCTCGAACAAGAGATCGCGAAAGCGAAAGCCGACTCTTCCAAGGGACAAGCAACGGAGGACCCGGAGAATCGTTCGGTCAGCCTTTACGTGAAATACAACACGAGCTTGGAAGAAATCGCGTGGAAGCTGGAAGCTCTCGAGGTCATTAAAGACGCCGACGATTTCATCAGCAAAGCGTACGATATCCGCAAGAAGCTGGCCATCGGAACGAGCACGTTTAAAGACCAACCGACCTACAAGCAAATCATGGACGAACTCACACGTATCAAAAAAGACGAATAACGCTCGAACCGCCGCACTGTTTCCGGTGCGGCGGTTTTTTTACGCCGCGGGGCCCACACACCCACCGCAATTCTCTTTGGATGCGGCATGAAATGATTTGCGTCCGCCATGCGAATATGTTATATTATCTGTCGGTGTGAAAAAACACACGCCGTTCAATTTCGTCAATGGTGCTTCCTTTCGAGGTTCCTGTACAGGGAGTTTTGGCGAAAGATGCGAGCGGCGGCGGAGATTCACCTAAAAAACCATTTTATCAGGAGGTACGGAACCATGGCAGTTATTTCCATGAAGCAGCTTCTCGAAGCTGGGGTACACTTCGGTCACCAAACCCGTCGCTGGAACCCGAAAATGGATAAGTACATCTTTACCGAGCGTAACGGGATCTATATCATCGACCTGCAAAAAACGGTAAAGAAAGTTGACGAGGCGTACAATTTTGTTCGCCAACTCGCAGAGAACGGCGGCACGATGCTGTTCGTCGGCACGAAGAAGCAAGCGCAAGATTCCGTGAAAGATGAAGCGGAACGCGCCGGCATGTACTACATCAACCAACGCTGGCTCGGCGGCACGCTGACCAACTTCTCCACGATCCAGAAGCGGACTGATCGTCTGCATCAACTGAGCCGTTGGGAAGAAGACGGCACGTTCGAAGTCCTGCCTAAGAAAGAAGTTATTTTGCTCCGCAAGGAGAAAGAGCGCCTGGAGAAATTCCTCGGCGGCATCAAAAACATGCGCAAACTGCCGGACGCACTGTTCATCATCGATCCGCGCAAAGAGCGTATCGCTGTTGCAGAAGCACGCAAGCTGGGCATCCCGATCGTCGGCATCGTCGACACGAACTGCGATCCGGACGAAATCGACTACGTCATTCCGGGCAACGACGACGCCATCCGCGCCGTGAAGCTGCTCACAGCCAAAATGGCGGACGCGATCGTAGAAGCTCACCAAGGCGAAGAAACGACGGCATAAGCTTCAACTTCCATTTCGCGACAAACAAAGGGTGGTCAGAAGCGAACCTTCTCACCGCCCTTTTTTTAAAAAACACAGGACGCTCTCCGTACATAAGAAGACCGGACTGGAGAGCGCAAATTTCAGGAGGGAATCCACTTGGCTATTAGTGCAGCAGACGTTAAAACGCTCCGCGAAAGAACAGGAGCCGGTATGCTCGATTGTAAGAAGGCTTTGGAGGAAGCGAACGGCGATTTGACGAAAGCGTCCGAACTGCTCCGCGAGAAAGGCCTGGCGGCAGCCGCGAAGAAAGGCGACCGCATCGCCACCGAAGGCGTCGTCGAATCTTACATTCACGCCGGAGGACGCATCGGCGTTCTGGTCGAAGTCAACTGCGAAACTGACTTCGTCGCGAAAACCGATCAGTTCCGCAGCTTCGTGAAGGACATTGCCATGCAAATCGCGGCGGCCAACCCGAAATTTTTGAGCCGTGAAGAAGTGTCCCAGGAAGAATTGGACAAGGAGAAGGAAATTCTCCGCAACCAAGCGCTGAACGAAGGCAAACCGGAAAAAATCGTCGACAAAATGGTCGAAGGTCGCATGAACAAATATTACGAAGAAAACTGCCTGATGGAGCAAGCGTTCGTGAAAGATCCGGACAAAAACATCACGACGCTGCTGAACGAGAAAATCGCCGCCATCGGCGAAAAAATTTCTATCCGCCGTTTTGCCCGTTTCGAACTGGGTGAAGGCTTGGAGAAAAAAGTAGACAACTTCGTCGAAGAGGTTATGGCCCAGGCGAAGCTGTAATAAGCCATCGCCGATTCGGGAACACGCCTGTGTTCCCTCTTTTTAAACCACGAGACGATGGAGGTAACACAATTTGGAACGTCCGGTATATAAACGCGTAGTTCTCAAGGTGAGCGGCGAATCGCTCTCGGGCCCGAACGGATACGGGATCGAAGCGGCTACCATCCTGTCGATTGCGGAGCAGGTGAAGGAAGTCGTCGCACTCGGAGTGGAAGTCGCCATCGTTTGCGGCGGCGGCAACATTTGGCGGGGAATCGCCGGAAGCCAAAAAGGCATTGACCGCGCGACTGCCGATTACATGGGCATGCTCGCAACGGTTATGAACTCGCTTGCTTTGCAGGACGCATTGGAACAAATGGATGTTCCGACACGCGTGCAAACGTCCATCGCCATGCAGCAAATCGCAGAACCTTACATTCGCCGCCGCGCGATCCGTCATTTGGAGAAGGGACGCGTCGTCATTTTCGCTGCGGGTACGGGCAACCCGTTCTTCTCGACCGATACGACGGCCGCGCTGAGAGCAGCGGAAATCGAGGCGGAAGTCATCCTGATGGCCAAAAACAAAGTGGACGGCGTATACAGCGCAGATCCTTTCAAGGATGCCAACGCGGAGAAATACGAACAGCTTACTTACATGGAAGTATTGAGCAAAAACTTGGGCGTCATGGACTCCACGGCCTCCTCGTTATGTATGGACAACAACATTCCGCTTCTCGTATTCGCCATTACCGAGAAAGGAAACATTAAACGTGCCGTAATGGGCGACAAAATCGGCACGATCGTGAAAGGGAGTGTAGACTAGTGCCGCAAGCGATCAAGAAAGACGCCGAAGAGCGTATGGAAAAAGCATTGGCCGCTTTGAAGCGCGATTTGTCGACTCTGCGCGCCGGACGCGCGTCCCCGGCTCTGCTCGAGCGGGTGCAAGCCGAGTATTACGGCACCCCGACGCCGATCAATCAGCTTGGATCGGTCAACACACCGGATTCCCGTACGCTGGTCATCCAGCCGTGGGACAAAACCGCGCTGTCCGCGATCGAGAAAGCCATTTTGAAGTCCGAGCTCGGTCTGAATCCGGCCAATGACGGCTCGATCATCCGGATCGTGATTCCTCCGCTCACGGAGGAGCGCCGCAAGGAACTCGTCAAAGAGACGAAGAAGTTCGGCGAAGAGGCCAAAGTGGCGATTCGTAACATTCGCCGGGACGCCAACGACGACATCAAGAAAAAAGAAAAAGACGAAATTTCCGAAGACGAGTCGCGGCGTCATCAAGATGACGTTCAGAAGCTGACCGACCGGTACGTCGCGGAAGTCGATAAAATTTTGGCCTCGAAAGAAAAAGAAATCATGGAAGTGTGAAACAACTGCTTCGACCCCTCCGTCAGGTGGGGTTTATTCTCTTTTTGCTACTTAAGGGGGAACAGCCATGAGCAGCCGTTTCACCGGCGGTTGGCTCCACAAGCTTCGAGCCGGTTTTCCCGGTTCGGCAAATCGACAAAAACTTGCCCCTGGGATCGACGGGAATGCCGAGCCTTCCGGCGATAACATTCCGCACCATGTCGCGATCATCATGGACGGCAACGGGCGTTGGGCGAAATCTCGCGGCCTTCCCCGGATCGCAGGCCATCATAACGGGATGAAAGCGGTCAAACGAATTGCCAAAGCTGCGGACCGCATTGGCGTCAAAGTGCTCACGCTGTATGCTTTTTCGACCGAGAACTGGAAGCGGCCCAAAGACGAAGTGGATTTTTTAATGAAGCTTCCTCAAGAGTTTCTTTCCATTGAATTGGCCGAATTGATTGAGAACAACGTGCAGGTTCGCATGATGGGTTACCTAGAAGGGCTGCCTTCTCATACGCTGGCTGCGGTGGAAGAAGCGGTCAGGCGCACGAAAGGCAACACGGGACTCATTCTCAATTTTGCTTTGAATTACGGAAGCCGGCTGGAAATGGTCGACGCGGCCCGCCAGCTCGCGCGCGAGGCGGCGGAAGGCCGGCTGGATCCCGCGGCGATAGAGGAAGAACATATTGCTAGCCGGCTGCTCACAGCCGGAATACCGGATCCCGACTTGCTCATCCGCACAAGCGGGGAGCTGCGTTTGAGCAATTTTATGCTGTGGCAGCTCGCGTATACGGAGTTTTGGTTTACGGACGAGTATTGGCCGGGGTTTACGGAACAACATTTTTTCGAAGCCATCCGTGAATATCAGCGGCGGGCGAGACGATACGGAGGGCTGTAAGCGCATGGTGCAACGAATCGTCACCGGTGTGGTGGCGGGAGCCGCGTTTCTGGGGCTGCTGTGGCTTGGAGACTGGTACTATTCCCTCCTGCTTGTGGCAATGGCCGTGATCGGCTATGACGAATTCGCCAAGATGAACGCACTTCCCCGGACCCGCTGGGACGTATTGGCCGGGTTCGCCGCCGTCATTCTTCTTACCTTAACGCAGCTGCCGGCCTCATGGAATATTCAATTGCCTTCATTCGAGCGTGTTTCTTGGATTTTCATGTTTGTGGCGCTGGCTGCCACGGTCATCAGTAAAAACCGCATTCAATTGGAAAACGCGGGCATATTGTTCCTGGGCGCGGTATATGTGGGCACAGGGTTTCATTTTATGCTGGCCACCCGGGAACTCGAACACGGGATTTTCTGGTCGGCGTTAACCTTCGTCTGTATTTGGGCGTCGGACGCGGGCGCTTATTTCGTCGGCAAAGCGATCGGCCGAACGAAACTGTGGCCGGCCATCAGTCCGAACAAAACGATTGAAGGATCTGTCGGAGGGTTGGTGATCGCGGTCATCGCGGCATTGGCGTTCGCATGGTTCCAGCCTGAATGGCTGGGTTATGCCCAGGCGGCGGCCATCGGAGTCGTGGCGGCTGTTGCCGGTCAATTCGGAGACTTGATTCAATCCGCGTATAAAAGATTCCGCGGGGTCAAAGATTCCGGACATCTGCTGCCGGGGCACGGCGGCATTCTGGATCGGACGGACAGCTGGCTCATCGTGTTTCCGTTCGTCCACTTGCTCGGACTGTTGGGCTAGTCGATCAGTGAGTACATAACGCGGGGGTTTATCATGAAAAAAGTTGCCGTTCTCGGCAGTACGGGGTCCATCGGCACCCAGACGCTCGATGTGATCTCGCGGGAATCGGATCGATACGAAGTCGCTGGACTTGCGGCCGGCTCGAATGTCGAGCTGCTTCTTGAGCAGGCGGAGGCATTCCGGCCGAAGCTCGTTTCGGTGGCCACGAAAGAGCTGGCCGGCCGGATTCGCGACCGCCTGCCTTCCGGCACCCGAATCGTGTTCGGCGAAGAAGGATTAAACGAAGTCGCGGCCGGAGCGGGAGCGGATTTCGTCGTCTGCGCGCTCGTCGGCAGCCTGGGCATACGGTCCACGCTGGCGGCGATCGACGCCGGCGCCGCGATCGGACTGGCCAACAAGGAGACGCTCGTCACCGCCGGCCATCTGGTCATGGCGCGGGCCGAGGAGAAAGGCGTCGACCTGCTGCCGGTGGACAGCGAACATTCCGCTTTGTTTCAATGCTTAAACGGAGAGCCGCGATCCGCCCTCAAACGCCTGATCTTGACCGCGTCCGGCGGAAGCTTCCGCGACAAGACGAGGGATCAGCTTCGCGGTGTTACGGTAGAAGATGCGCTGAAGCATCCGAATTGGAGCATGGGTGCCAAGGTTACGATCGACTCGGCGACCATGGCCAATAAAGGGCTCGAGGTCATCGAAGCGCACTGGCTGTTCGGCGTGCCGTACGACCGGATCGACGTCGTTATTCACCCGGAAAGCATCGTTCATTCGATGGTGGAATTCGAAGATACGAGCGTGATGGCGCAGCTCGGCAATCCGGACATGCGGGTGCCGATCCAATATGCGCTCACCTATCCGGAGCGCCGTCCTTCACCGGCTTCGCCGCTTGATCTGCTCGCCAGGGGGGCGCTGCATTTCCGGCCGATGGATTTGGAACGTTATCCCGCCCTGCGGCTCGCCTTTGCAGCGGGACGCGCAGGCGGAACTGCGCCGGCCGTGTTCAATGCCGCCAACGAGGTTGCGGTCGCCCGGTTTTTACGCGGGGACATTCCGTTTCTAGCCATCGAAACGATGATCGAGGAAGTATTGAATCTTCACACGCCTAAGGCCTCGCCGGATTTGGAGACCATTCTCGAAACCGACCGCTGGGCCCGGCAAAAAGCCGAATCGCTCCGCCCGTGAAACCTGTTTCCTGTCCGTCCGTATTCTCTTGAATCGGTCCGGAGAATAATGTTAATCTAAGGACAGCCGTTTTGCGGCGACGGGAGTGATCTTACATGCAGCAAATACAGGTCGTGATCTCGACCGTTCTCATGTTTTTTTTGCTCGTATCTCTTCACGAGTGGGGGCATTTTTATTTCGCGAGACGCGCGGGAATCCTCGTCCGGGAATTCGCCATCGGATTCGGGCCGAAGCTGTTCTCCGTGAAACGTGGAGAAACGCGCTACACCATTCGCCTGCTGCCGATCGGCGGCTTTGTGCGGATGGCGGGGGAAGATCCGGAAACGGTGGAGATTCAGCCGGGCCTGACCGTGGCAGTGCGGATCAAGAACGACCTCGTCACCCGCATTTACTTGGACCGGCTTGACGAACGGTCCGATGTGCTCCGGGGAGAAGTCAAGTTCGTCGATCTCGAACGGGAACTCAACCTGCGTCTGGATGTTGACGGCGATGTGCAGCTGCTGAAGATACATCCGCAAGCGTTGATCGTCGCAAGAGGACGGGAAACGCAAATCGCGCCTGTCGACCGCCAATTCGGGAGTAAGACGGTCGGACAACGAGCGCTCTCCATTTTTGCGGGTCCGGTCATGAACTTTATTTTGGCGTTCGTATTGTTTGGGGTCGCCGTGCAATTGTCGGGCGTAGTGGTCGATAACCCGACGAAAGTGCTTATTAACGGTGTGACGAGCGATTCTCCCGCAGAGAAAGCCGGCCTCCGCAAAGGCGATTGGGTCAAGTCCGTCAACGGCCAGTTGATCGGCGGAGACATTGAAACCTTCGTGAAACAAATCGGCGAGTCCAAGGGCAAACCGATGAAATGGGTGGTCGTGCGGGACGGAGTGGATGTTCCGTTAACCGTCACGCCGGGTCAGGACGGCAAGGTCGGCATTTATCCGGGACCCGAGAAAAGGCGGCCCGCCGCCGGCGAAACGATCGGTATTGCCGGGCAGTCGATGGTCAGTTGGACACAAGTCATTTTTGACGGTTTCCGTAAAATCGTCTTCGGCGATGTGAAGCTGAAGGATATGAGCGGACCGGTTGGGACGACCAAAGTGACGCTCGATATCGCCAAACAAGGCATGCCCTATCTCGTGAACTGGGCGGCCATTCTAAGTCTGTATCTCGGTATATTCAACCTGCTGCCGATTCCGGCGCTGGACGGAAGCCGGTTGTTGTTCCTGGGCATCGAAGCCGTCAGAGGACGGCCGATCGATCCGAACCGGGAAAGCATGGTGCATTTTATCGGATTCGCGATGCTTATGCTGCTGATGGTCGTGGTGACGTATAACGATATTTTAGGATTGGTCAAAAAATAAAGCTGCTGTCGGGGGATGGAGAACCGTCATGTCGAAGGACAAGGACAAAGGATTTGTAACGGAAATTACGCCTCAGGGAGAAGATTTCTCCCGTTGGTATATCGATGTGATCAAGAAGGCCGAGCTGATGGACTACTCGCCGGTCCGCGGCTGCATCGTATTTCGTCCGGACGGCTACGAGCTTTGGGAGAACATGCAGCGCGAGCTGGATCGGCGGTTTAAGGACACCGGCCACCGCAACGCCTATTTTCCGCTTTTCATTCCGGAAAGCTTTTTTCAAAAAGAGAAGGAGCACGTGGAAGGCTTTAATCCCGAGCTGCCTTGGGTGACGGAAGCGGGCGGAGAAAAGCTGGAAGAGCGCCTCGCGATCCGGCCGACGTCGGAGACGATGATCGGACACATGTATGCCAAGTGGATCAACTCCTACCGCGATTTGCCGCTGCTCATCAACCAATGGGCGAACGTCGTCCGTTGGGAGAAGCGCACGCTGCCGTTCCTGCGTACGAGCGAATTTTTGTGGCAGGAAGGCCATACCGCGCATGAGGATGAAGCGGACGCCCGCAAAGAAACGATGACGATGCTCGATGTGTACACCGATTTCGTCGAGAACGTGCTTGCGATTCCGGTCATCAAAGGGCAAAAGACGCCGTCCGAAAGATTCGCGGGTGCGGTCGATACTTACTCTATCGAGGCGATGATGCGCGACGGACGAGCCGTCCAGGCGGGCACTTCCCATTATCTCGGAACGAAGTTTGCGGTCGCTTTCGACATCAAGTACTTGAGCCGTGAAAATACGCAGGAATACTGCCACACGACGTCTTGGGGCGTCAGCACGCGACTCATCGGCGCGCTCATCATGGTGCACGGCGACGACCGCGGCCTGATGATTCCGCCGAAAGTGGCTCCGACGCAGGTCATGATGATCCCGATCGGTCCGCCGAAAACACGTGAGCAAGTGATCGCCAAAACGGACGAGCTGTTTGCCGAGCTGAAGAAAGCGGGCATTCGCGTCCGCGTCGACGACCGCTCAGACGTATCGCCGGGCTGGAAGTTTAACGAATACGAAATGCGCGGCATTCCGATCCGGCTCGAGCTCGGGCCTCGCGATCTCGAGAACGGCGTGTGCGTGCTCGTCTCCCGCGTCACCGGAGAGAAGAAGCAGGTGCCGCTGGACAACCTCGTGGCGGAAGTACAAACGATGCTGGACGAGGTCCATCAACAGATGTTTGACCGGGCGCTGAAGTTCCAACAGGAGCACTTCTTCTCGGTCGACACGCTGGACGAGCTGAAGGCCAAGCTGGAAGAGAAGCGCGGCTTCGCACTGGCCGGCTGGTGCGGTTCCGAAGCCTGCGAGAAGCAGGTGAAGGAAGAAACCGGCGCCACGAGCCGGAACATCCCGTTCGAGCCGTTCGAGAAAAAGCACAAGTGCCTCGTCTGCGGCGACGCAGCGGAGCACACCGTGGTATTTGCGCGGGCATATTGAGGTTTAGGGAATCCCCATGTTCGGCCGGAAGGCCGGGCGTGGGGATTTTTTTTGTTGGCAGGCGGCCTCGGTATTTTACCGAAGCTTTTTGGCATCTTCCAGATGCTGCGCAATTCCTGTAAAATATTACATCATGACAACCATCAACTTTAACGTTGTGCCTCTTTCTCCAACTTTAAACCGGGATGTTGAGTGCCTGCGAATCTCGACTTACGCGGGAGATCAGCCGCTTGAGGTTAAGGTATGTCCGAGTGGCTATCCGGGTATCGTCTTCCAGCTTGCAGCGGATCATACCTCCGCGATTGAAAGCATTGCCATCCGATCCGCCCAAACATCTCATATCCCAATCTTATTTCTGCATGGTCAAGGTTCGGAACCAAGTATTATGCGTTTTAGAGGCACTCCTTATACGACGATTCAAGTGGTTTTTAAGCCCCATGCGCTTTACAGCTTGTTTGGCTGGGATGCGGCTGGTCATAATCAAGGCTTCTTGGCCCCGGATCAATTTGACGCGGTAGAACTCGGAAGGCAGCTATTGTCAGCGTATTCGACTGAGGAGCGAGTTTCTCTGCTCAATCATTTCCTCATAAATCGAATCATACAAACAAATAAACGGGACGAGCTCATTGAGTCGGCGCTTGATTATATTCGAGACAATATAATGAGCGTTACAGTGCCAGATCTGGTTGCAACTTTTCATATATCCGAGCGGCAATTCCAGAAACGCTTCACCCGTGTCGTAGGAATGCGGTCACATCTATTCATCAGGGTGAGACGCGTCAATGAAGCTTTGCGCTTGATGCATACAGGTCAGTACGAAAGATTGTCTGACGTTGCCTACGCACTGAACTATCATGATCAGTCGCATTTTATACGCGATATGAAGTCGTTCTCTTGGGTAAGCCCAAAACATATCGCGATGAAGGTGAGTGATTTTCATAGCGACTTGGCAGGCTCCTCCTACATATAGAATACGACGGTTTTGTCCAATTTTTTTCGAACCGTTGCGGGTATGATCAAGTTATTCCAATTGGAATAAACAATCCATACCAGGGAGCGAAAAATTATGAACAAGATTAAGATGTTGAATCGGATTTCGATTGACGGTTACTTTGCCAGTTTGAACGAGGCGAGTTCCGGCATGGATTGGTTTATTCATGACCCGGAGGTTGACAAAGCGGCTCACGCAATCGGCGGCAAGATGAACACACTTATTTTAGGAGGCACGACTTACCGCTTATTTGAAAGATCATGGGTACCTTTTCTCCGTAATCCCGATGCGCCGGGTCATTTGAAAGAAATAGCCGAAGAGTTGACCGGCATGACCAAAGTTGTTTTTTCCAGAACACTCAAAGAATCGGAATGGGAGAATACCCGAATTTATGGTGAACGTCTTATTGAAGTCGTACGGCAATTAAAACAAGATTCAAACTCTGACATTCTTGTGATGGGCAGCGGCTCCATCGTGCAACAGCTTGCCGAGGAAAGGTTGATTGATGAGTATATCTTTATTGTCAGTCCTGTTGTGGCGGGTAATGGAAAACTTTTGTTTGAACACGTCAAGCCGTTTGACCTCAAACCGGTAGAGGCGAAAACGTTCGAATCCGGAAACGTTATTATACATTACCTGATGAAGTAGCAGAGAGCGACTGCGCTGGGAGCGACGGTACAGTGTGCAACACGACAATTTCCATCTCTTTCTCGCCAACATCCGACAACGTTCCTATTGCTAGCTTCCCGATTCATACGATAAAATAAGAGGCACAAGAGATAAGCTTCCGGTTGGAAGAAGGCACACC
The DNA here is from genome assembly GCF_005049045.1 of Cohnella pontilimi. Lineage (GTDB taxonomy): Bacteria > Bacillota > Bacilli > Paenibacillales > Paenibacillaceae > Cohnella > Cohnella pontilimi. The sequence goes on along the minus strand of NZ_SUPK01000002.1, from coordinate 92,641 downwards.
GGGCCCGGTAACGGGCGGGAGCCGTCATTCGCGGGGAGCTTTTGTTGTTTTTGGGGGGGTTACGGTCATGCATCAAGCGGCGGATGGGCGCAAAAGGTTCGAATTGCTGCTGCAGCAGGCGGAGCTCCCGGCCGAATGGGTCGCGGAACATTTTTCGGACGGCTACATAAGCAAGGTCGAAGTGAGCAGATCCCGCAAGGAATGGAAGTTTTACTTCATCAAAAGTACGCCGCTCCCGGCGTCCATATATGTCGGTTTCGTCGAACGGATAAGAGGCAAACTTGCGCATTTGGCGGACATATCCGTCCACCTGGCCTACGAGGATACGGTACCGACCTCAGCGCTTTTGCAGGCCTATTGGCCGGTTTTCGTCGAGTGGATGCAGCAGGAATTCGCCTCCGTGAACGGCTGGCTCGCGAAAGCCCGCATCGAGGTGGAGAACGACCTGGTCACGCTCGTGCTGCTGGACGAGATGTCCCACGGTCTGGCCAAGCGCAAATCGATAGACACACATGCCGCGCGGTTTTTCGAGGAACGGTTCGGCCGCACTTGCCGCGTCAAAATGATGGTGGGAGAATCCCGACAGGAAGTGTATGAAGAATTTCAGCAAAAGATCCAGCAGGAAAACGGACAAGCCATTCAGCAGCTGATGGCCGCAAGTGTCGCAGAGGAGACGCCTGCAACGGGGGATGCCCCTGAGGTACTTCAGCATGGCTATGAAATTAAAGATGCGCCGGTTCCGATCGAGCAAATTTTGGAAGAAGAGAAGAAGGTCGTCGTACAGGGGACCGTATTCGGGCTGGACGTCAAGGAACTGCGCAGCGGCAGCACGCTGTATCAATTCTATGTGACGGATTTTACCGATTCGATCACGGTCAAAATTTTCGGGAAAACGAAGGACGACAACAAGACTTTGGCGCTGCTGGCCAACGGCAAATGGCTCAAGCTTAGAGGCCGAGTCGAGTACGACCGCTTTATGAACCCTCCGGAACTGGTCATGATGGCCAGCGACGTGAAGGAAGTGAACGCGCCGCCGGAGCCGAAGGACGATGCTGCGGAGAAACGTGTCGAGTTTCATCTGCACACGACCATGAGCGCGATGGATGCCGTCACGCCGGTCGACGTCTACATCAAAACCGCGGCCAAATGGGGCCACAAGGCGATCGCCATCACGGATCACAGCAACGTGCAGTGTTTTCCGGACGCCGTGAAGGCAGGCAAGAAAAACGACATCAAAGTGCTGTTCGGCGTGGAAGCGAATGTCGTGAACGATGCCGTGCCGATGGTGCTGTATCCGCGGCAGGAGAGCTTGCCGGACGCCACCTATGTGGTGTTTGATATCGAGACGACCGGTTTGTCGGTGACGAATAGCAAGATCATCGAGCTGGCCGGGGTCAAAATGAAAGACGGACAGGAGATCGGACGGTTCGCGACGTTCATTAACCCGCACGAGCCGATTCCTTACAACATCCAGCAGCTCACGAACATCAACGACGATATGGTGAAGGATGCGCCGGAACTGGCGCCCAAGCTGAAGGAGTTCCTCGATTTCATCGGGGATTCGGTGCTCGTCGCGCACAATGCCCGCTTCGATGTCGGCTTCATGCAGGAGGCGTGCAAACAGAACGGGTTCCCGCCGTTGACCAACCCTGTGCTGGACACGCTGGAGCTGGCCCGTTTCCTCCATCCGACCATGAAGAACCACCGGCTGAACATGCTGGCCGATTTGTATAAAGTGTCTCTCGAAAACCATCACCGGGCGATCGATGACACCATCGCGCTGGCAGGCGTACTTTACGGCCTGATCAAGGACGCGCAGTCGCGCGGAGTAACGGAACTCCACCGTCTGAATGAGATGAATACGACGAGCTGGAAGACGACCCGTCCGTTCCACTGCGGCATCTATGCGCTCAACGCAACAGGAAAGAAGAATCTGTTTAAACTCATTTCGCTGTCTCATACCCAGTATTTTCACCGGGTGGCTTGTATTCCCAAAAGCAAGCTGATCGAGCTGAGGGAAGGTCTCCTCGTGATGTCCGGCTGCGAGAAAGGCGAATTTTACGAGACCGTGCTCAACAAATCGCAGGAAGAGGCCGAAGAGATTGCCGCTTTCTATGATGTGCTGGAAATTCAGCCGCTCGATTTCTATATGCATTTGCTGGACAAAGGCTTGGTGGGAAGCCGGGCAGAGCTGGAAGAGTCGCTCCGGAAAATTTGCCGCATTGGCGAGAAACTGGGTAAACCGGTCGTCGCCACAGGCAACGTCCATTACCTCAAGCCGAGAGAGAAGTTGTTCCGGGACATTACGATTCATGGCATTACCGGCTTCAGCCCGCTGAAGGAGCAGCGTAAACCGGATGCTCATTTCCGTACGACCAACGAGATGCTGGAGGCGATGGCTTTTCTGGGCAAGGAGAAGGCGTATGAAGTCGTCGTACGGAACACTTCCGATCTGGCCGACCGCTTCGAGCCGTTCGAAATGTTTCCCAAAAAGGGCGGTCCGACCGATAACGGCTTGTTCTCTCCGATCATCGAGGGAGCGGACGAGGAGATTCGCGAAACGTGTTACGCCACCGCGAAGAAAATGTACGGAGATCCGCTTCCGGAAATCGTCACCGCGCGTCTGGAGAAAGAATTGAAGCCGATTATCCAATACGGCTTCTCGGCGAACTATCTGATTTCCGAACGGCTCGTTAAAAAATCCAATGCGGACGGCTATCTGGTAGGCTCGCGGGGATCCGTCGGATCGTCAGTCGTCGCCATGTTCCTCGGGATTTCCGAGGTGAATCCGCTGCCGGCACACTACCGGTGTCCGAATCCGGATTGCTGCCACAGCGAATGGATTACCGACGGAAGCGTGCCCAGCGGTTTCGACATGCCGGATAAGTCGTGCCCGAAGTGCGGAACGACGATGAAGGGCGACGGGCAGGACATTCCGTTCGAGACGTTCCTTGGCTTCAAGGGCGACAAGGTTCCCGATATCGATCTCAACTTCTCAGGAGAATATCAGCCGCACGCGCACAATTATACGAAAGTATTGTTCGGGGAGAAGAATGTGTTCCGGGCCGGCACGATCGGCACGGTGGCGGAGAAGACGGGATTCGGATACGCGAAGAAATACCAGGAGGATCACGGAAAGTCCTGGCGGGGAGCGGAGCTTAACCGGATTGCCGCAGGGGTGACCGGCGTCAAACGTTCTTCCGGACAGCATCCCGGCGGCATCGTGGTCGTACCCGACTACATCGACGTCGAGGACATTACGCCGGTTCAATATCCGGCGGACGATACGAGCTCGGAGTGGAAGACGACCCATTTTGACTATCACGCCTTCGACGAGAATTTGCTGAAGCTCGATATTCTCGGACACGATGATCCGACGATGATGCGCATGCTGCAGGATTTGACGGGCGTCGATCCGACGACGATTCCGATGAACGACCCGAAAGTCATGAGTCTGTTCAACTCGGTGGACGCCTTGGGCGTTCTGCCTCAGACCATCCGCACGCCGGTGGCCACTTACGGAATACCGGAGATGGGTACCCGATTCGTGCGTCAAATGCTGGAGGAAACGAAGCCGTCTTCTTTTGCCGACTTGCTCCAAATTTCCGGCTTGTCCCACGGTACCGGAGTGTGGCTAGGCAACGCGCAGGAGCTCATCAAGAACGGAACCTGCACGATCAAGACGGTTATCGGCTGCCGTGACGACATCATGCTTTTCCTCATTTATAAAGGCGGCATGGATGCGTCGCTCGCGTTCAAGATCACCGAAAGCGTGCGAAAAGGGAAAGGACTCACGCCGGAGTGGATCGACGAAATGAAACGGTGCGGCGTGCCGCAATGGTACATCGATTCCTGTTTGCGCATCGAGTACATGTTCCCGAAAGCGCACGCCTCGGCTTATGTGATCTCGGCGGTGCGGACAGCCTACTTCAAGCTGTATTATCCGATTGAATTTTACGCGACTTACTTTTCCGTGCGGGCGGCCGATTTTGACGTCGATCTGTTCTGCCAAGGCTATGATGCGATTCTGAAGACACTCATCGATATTGAGCAAAAAGGCTTCCAGGCCACAACGAAAGAGAAGGCCATGATTTCGATTCTTGAAATGGGCCTTGAGATGACGGCAAGGGGCTTCAAAATCAAACCGCTGGACCTTTACCGGTCGGATGCTACCCGCTTTATCGTGGACGGAGATTCGCTCATTCCTCCGTTCTCGGCGGTAGCCGGCATCGGGGAGAACGCGGCGCGCAACATCGCGGCTTCCCGCCAGGAAGGCGATTTCCTCTCCGTCGAGGATTTCCAGCAGCGTTCCAAGGCGAGCAAGACGATCATCGAGCTGCTCAGCGCTATGGGGTGCTTCCGGGGACTACCGGAGAGCAACCAGCTCATGCTGTTCTAAAGCGTCTTGTGGGCTTTTGACTCTATTGCCAGTGTCTCCGGAATATGTTAAACTACTTTTGGTAATCATGTGGATATCACTGTCTGCAGAAGAGTGGGGAAACCCACTCTTTCCGTTTTGCAATGGGCTTCTTACGTGTGCACAGAGGCTGCGGCGATCCATTTGAAGCACGGGAGGTTGGGCAATTGAGCGCAGCGAAAATCAAATCCATTGTGGAAGAATTCGCGACCCCTTATCTGGAAGCCAACGGTTTTCAGTTGGTGGATGTGGAGTACGTCAAAGAAGGCGCCAACCGCTTTTTGCGCGTGTATGTGGACAAGGAAGGCGGCATCGATCTGGATGATTGCGGCCGCATTTCGGAGTTTGTGAGCGCGAAGCTGGATGAACTGGATCCGATCGAAGAGGCGTATTTCCTGGAGGTCAGCTCGCCCGGGGCCGAACGTCCGCTGAAGAAAGCGGAAGACGTGGCCAAAGCCGTCGGCAAGCAGGTATTCGTGACCACCTATGAGCCGATCGACGGCGCCAAGGAATTTGAAGGAAGGCTGGAGGCGTTTGACGGTTCGACGATGACGGTCGTCATCGGACGCCGCAAGCATGCCATCCCTTACGATAAAGTGGCCTCGGCGCGCCTGGCCATCGTATTTTAATCCACCCGAAGGAGGGTTCAACCCGACATGAGCATGGAGTTTATCGAAGCGCTGTCCGAAATCGAGCGAGAGAAGGGCATTAGCAAGGACGTCCTGATCGAAGCTATCGAAGCGGCACTCATCTCCAGCTACAAGCGAAATTTCAATACCGCGCAAAATGTACGTGTAGACATCAACCGGATGACCGGACAAATCAAGGTTTACGCCCGCAAAACGATTGTGGAGGATGTGCTGGATCCGCGGCTCGAGATTTCCACGGAAGCGGCTCGCAGCATCAATCCTCACTATCAATTGGAAGACATCGCGGAAATTGAAGTGACGCCGCGGGATTTCGGACGCATCGCCGCCCAAACGGCGAAGCAGGTCGTGACCCAGCGAATCCGCGAAGCGGAGCGCGGTCTCATCTATGACGCTTTTGTCGACAAAGAGCAAGATATCGTAACCGGCATCGTGCAGCGGATGGATCTGCGGAATCTGTACGTCGACCTCGGCAAAGTGGAAGCGGCTTTGCCGCTCACGGAGCTGATGCCGACCGACAAGTTCAAGCAAGGCGATCGCGTCAAAGCTTATATCACGAAAGTTGAAAATACGAGCAAAGGCCCGCAAATCATTTTGTCCCGCACGCATCCGGGCCTGCTGAAGCGGCTGTTCGAGCTCGAGGTTCCGGAAATATTCGACGGCACCGTCGAGATCCGTTCGGTGGCCCGCGAAGCGGGATTCCGCTCGAAAATTGCGGTTCATTCGCGAAATGAGGAAGTCGATCCGGTCGGATCCTGCGTCGGCCAAAAAGGCGTACGCGTGCAGACGATCGTGACGGAGTTGAAAGGCGAGAAAATCGACATCGTCCGCTGGTCCGATTCGGTAGAAGAGTATGTGGCCAACGCGCTCAGTCCTTCTAAGGTGCTGGAAGTCATCGTGTTCGAAGCCGAGAAAATGGCGCGTGTCATCGTTCCCGACTATCAGCTGTCGCTGGCTATCGGCATTAAAGGCCAGAACGCGAGACTTGCGGCCAAGCTGACCGGCTGGAAGATCGATATCAAGAGCGAGACGCAGGCGGAGCAGGAGTACGGCCGGCCGAAGTCGCCGGGCGGCACGATGCACCAGGACAGTGTAAGCATCGATTAATAGCAGGATGCTGGATGTCCGCGAAGAAGGGAGAGGGGAATCGACTTTGAAACCGCGAAAAATACCGCAGCGCAAATGTGTGGCCTGCCAGGAAATGATGCCCAAAAAGGAATTGATCCGCATCGTCCGTTCGCCGGCGGGGGACATCCTCATCGACCTGACCGGCAAAAAACCGGGGCGCGGCGCATATCTGTGCGGCAAAGTAGGCTGCTTCAAGCTGGCCAAAAAATCGAAGGCGTTCGAACGGGCGCTGAAGGTTCCCGTTTCCGCGGACATCTATGACCGGCTGGAGCAAGATTTTATAAAAGTAGAAGACGAATTTCAAGCGAACAAAGAGTTTCAAGGGGATGACGAAGACGGCGGATAAAGTTTTGTCCAGACTCGGTCTCGCCATGAGGGCCGGCAAGCTGGTGACAGGGGAAGAGACGGTGCTGAAGGCGATCCGGTCCGGAGAAGCAAAGCTTGTCCTGATGGCCGCCGACGCTTCGGATAATTCAAAGAAGAAGCTGGCGGACAAATGCGGCAGCTACGGCGTGCCGCTGCTGGTTGGGTTTACCCGATTCGAGCTGGGATGGGCCGTCGGCAAACCGGAGCGCGTCATGTTCGCGGTGACGGATCAGGGATTCGCCGACTTAATTGCCGGCGGCTGGGGTCAACATTCGGAGGTGGAGAATATTGAGTAAACAAGAAACGAACGACAACAAGGATAAGCTTCGCGTTTATGAATATGCGAAATCGCTTAATATGAGCAGCAAAGAAATCATAACGATTCTCAAAAGACAGAACATGCCCGTCAACAATCATATGAGCGTGATGGAGGAGGGCATGGTCGGCGCGGTGGAGAAGTTCTTCCGCGATGTGAAAGCGAACGCCGCAGCCAAGATGGCGCAATCTTCTGCGAAACCGGCGGCGCAGGACCGGAAGCCGGCGGCAGCGCCTGCTTCTTCAAGTGCGTCTGCACCGGCACAGCCGGCAGCCCGCCCAACGGAACAGCCGGCCGCTCAGACGCAGTCGGCAGCTCCGGCACCGAGCGCGGCTTCCTCAACCGCGAATGCTCCCCGTCCGGCCTCGCAAGGTCAGGGCGGCGGGTATAACCGTGACGGCGGACGCCCGCAAGGCGGCGGTCAGGGCGGCGGGTATAACCGCGACGGCAACCGTCCGCAAGGCGGTCAAGGCGGCGGATACCAAGGCAATCGTCCGCAAGGCGGTCAAGGCGGCGGGTACCAAGGCAGCCGTCCGCAAGGCGGTCAAGGCGGCGGATACCAAGGTAACCGCCCGCAAGGCGGTCCAGGCGGCGGATACCAAGGCAACCGCCCGCAAGGCGGTCAAGGCGGCGGATACCAAGGCAATCGTCCGCAAGGCGGTCAAGGCGGCGGATACCAAGGCAGCCGTCCGCAAGGCGGTCAAGGCGGCGGATACCAAGGCAGCCGTCCGCAAGGCGGTCAAGGCGGCGGATACCAAGGCAACCGTCCGCAAGGCGGTCAAGGCGGCGGATACCAAGGCAACCGCCCACAAGGTCAAGGCGGCGGATTCGGCGGCGGTCGTCCACAAGGTCAAGGCGGCGGCGGTGCCGGACGTGGTCCTGCTCCGGCGGCAGCAGCACCGGCCCGCAGCGGACGTCCGGGCGACAACAACCGTCCGGGAGCACGCACCGGAGATTCGAAAGGCCGTGAAGGCGGCGGCTTTGGCCGTGACGGCAAACGCAGAGAGAGCGACTTCGGCGGCAAACGTTTTGACGAGGGACGCGGCGGGTTCAGAGGCGGCAAAGGCAAAGGCGGGAAAAACGCCCGCGGCCGGAGCAACCAGCCTCCACGCGAGAAAATCGACAACACGCCGAAGAAAGTTATCGTCCGCGGCGAAATGACCGTAGGTGAACTCGCCAAACTGCTGCATAAAGACGCCTCCGAAGTCATCAAAAAACTGCTCATGATGGGCACGATGGTGACCATTAACCAAGAGCTTGATTTGGATACGATCCTTCTCGTCGCCGGTGATTTCGGAGTCGAGACCGAAGTGAAAATCGTCGTCGAAGACACCAATTTCGAGACGACGGAAGAAAACGACGATCCGGACGCTCTGGAAACCCGCGCTCCGGTCGTAACGATCATGGGCCACGTTGACCATGGTAAAACGACACTGCTCGACGCAATCCGCGAGACGAAAGTCGCTGCGGGCGAAGCAGGCGGAATTACCCAGCATATTGGCGCGTACCAGGTGGAGACGAACGGGAAGAAAATCACATTCCTGGATACCCCGGGTCACGAAGCGTTCACCGTTATGCGTTCCCGCGGCGCCCAGGTTACGGATATCACGATCTTGGTCGTGGCCGCGGACGACGGCGTCATGCCGACGACCGTCGAAGCGATTAACCACGCCAAAGCGGCCAATGTGCCGATCATCGTGGCGGTCAACAAAATCGACAAGCCGGAAGCCAATCCGGACCGTGTCAAACAAGAACTGACCGAATACGGCTTAGTACAGGAAGCTTGGGGCGGCGACACCATTTTCGTGGAGATCTCCGCGAAAAACCGTCAAAACCTGGATGAGCTGCTCGATATGATTTTGCTCGTGGCCGAAGTCAACGACTACAAGGCGGTCGTGGACAAACGTGCCCGCGGTACCGTTTTGGAAGCCGAGCTCGACAAGGGTAAAGGTCCGGTTGCGCGTGTACTGGTGCAAAACGGAACGCTGAAAGTGGGCGACGCCTTCGTGGCGGGCGACTGCTTCGGACGGATCCGCGCGATGACGAACGACCGGGGCCGCCGGATCAAGGAAGCGGGCCCGTCCACGCCGGTCGAAATTACCGGTTTGACGGAAGTGCCGCAAGCCGGCGATCCGTTCATGGTGTTCGAGGACGAGCGCAAAGCCCGCGAAATCGCCGACAAGCGCGCCATCAAGACACGTCAGGAAACGATGAAATCGAACTCTAAGGTTACGCTCGACGACCTGTTCAGCAAGATCAAGGAAGGCGAAATCAAGGACCTGAACGTCATCCTTAAGGCCGACGTGCAAGGTTCGTTGGAAGCCCTCAAAGGCTCGCTGGAAAAAATCGAGGTGGAAGGCGTACGCGTCAAGACGATCCACAGCGGCGTAGGCGCCATCACGGAGTCCGACATTCTTCTCGCGTCGGCATCCGCAGCGATCGTGGTCGGCTTTAACGTCGTTGCCGAGCCGCGCGCGAGCCAGGCAGCCGAGCAGGAAAAAGTCGACGTTCGTCTGCATCGTATTATTTACAAGGTAATCGAGGAAATCGAGCAGGCTATGAAGGGCATGCTGGATCCTGTGTTTAAAGAACAAGTAATCGGACACGCGGAAGTGCGCGAAACGTTCAAGGTCAGCAAAATCGGCACGATCGCCGGTTGCATGGTCATTGACGGCAAGATTACGCGGAACGCGGAAGCACGCCTGATTCGCAACGGATCCATCGTGTTCGAAGGCAAAATCGATTCGCTCAAGCGGTTCAAGGATGACGCCCGTGAAGTGTCGGAAGGCTACGAGTGCGGTATTACGCTCGAGAAGTACAACGACCTGCAGCAAGGTGACATCATCGAAGCGTTCGTCATGGAATCCGTACAGCGCTGAGACCGCCAGAGCACCAAACGAGGTGAAACGGCATGGCCAAATTCCGTACGGGACGAGTCGGGGAACAGATCAAAAAAGAAATCAGCGGAATCATTCAAACCGAATTGAAGGATCCGCGGATCGGATTTACCACCGTCACCGGAGTGGAAGTGACCAACGATTTATCGCTCGCCCGTGTTTACCTGAGCATTTTGGGAAGCGAAGAACAGAAAGAAGCGACGTTGCATGCGATCGGCCGGGCCAAAGGCTTTTTACGCTCCGAGCTCGGACGGCGCGTGCGGCTGCGCCACACACCGGAAATCGAATTCCGGTTCGACAGCTCAATCGAATACGGCAGCCACATTGAAGCGTTGCTGCAGCAAATCAACCGGGAGTCGCGCGAATTTTGACGCGCCCCGGTTTCTTCCCGTTTGGGGAAGATTGACAAGCCGGAGGGATACGGATGTGGGCAGCACAATTGGAACAAGCGGCCGCTTTCTTGCGGAAACATGATGATTTTCTCGTCGTGTCGCACGTGCAGCCGGACGGAGACGCGATCAGCTCGACGGTGGCGGTCGGGTGGATCCTGGACAAGCTCGGGAAAAAATATACGATGATGAACGAGGGTCCAGTGCCTTCGCGCCTTCATTTTTTACGGGGCAGCGCGGACATTCACGGCTGCGGCGAAGGGGCGCCGGACCGCAAGTTTCGGTATATCGTCGCCGTTGACTGCGCGGATTTTGCGCGTGTGGGGCCGACCCAAATGTGGTTCGAGGATGAATTCCGGCTGCTCAACATCGATCACCATGCCACGAACGACGCTTATGGGGCTGTGAATTTGCTCAAATTCGACTCGGCTGCCACGGCGGAAATTTTATTCGATCTGGCTGTTCACATGGAGATGCCGATCGATGCGGAAGCCGCAGCGGCTTTTTACACCGGACTCATTACGGATACCGGCGGGTTTCGCTATTCGAATACGAGCCCGCATGTGATGGAAATCGCTTCGCGGCTGCTGGCGGCGGGTGCTCAGGGTCCGGTTTTGGCGGAGCAGCTGTTGGAGCGGATGTCCATGGGACAGATGCGGATGATTCAGCGCGGCTTATCCCGCCTGACCTTCAGCGACGATCAGCGGATCGGCTGGCTATGGGTGACGACCGAAGATTTGGCCGAGACCGGCGCGTCCAATGAAGATTTGGAAGGTCTGGTCAACTACCCCAGAAACATCGAAGGGGTGGAGGTCGGCATTTTGTTTAAAGAAAATGGAACGAAGTCGGTCAAAGTAAGCCTGCGTTCGGCCGGTTTGGTCGACGTGGCGGCCGTGGCCCAGCATTTCGGCGGGGGCGGGCATGTCCGTGCCGCCGGCTGCCGGCTCACAATTCCGCTTCAGGAAGCGGTCGAGCAGGTGGTTGGGCACGTGCGCGCCGCACTGGAGGGACGATGAACGTCAAAACTTCCGCAGCTCTTGAAGGTGTTCTGGCAATTTGGAAGCCGGCCGGCTGGACGTCTCACGACGTGGTGGCCAAAGCTCGGCGGCTGCTTCGAGAGCGCCGGATCGGACATACCGGAACGCTGGATCCGGCGGTAACCGGCGTGCTTCCGCTTTGTATCGGACGAGCCACGCGGTTCGTGGAGTATTTGCAGGAGCTGCCCAAAACGTACGAAGCCACGCTGCGTTTCGGGATCGCGACCGATACCGAGGACTTGGAAGGCACGGTAATCGAAGAGGCGGACGCCTCGTTTCTCACGGAAGAACGGATGAGAGACGCCGTTCTGTCCTTTGTCGGAGAGATCGATCAGGTGCCTCCGATGGTGTCCGCGGTGAAGGTGAACGGCAAAAGACTGTACGAGCTGGCTCGCGAAGGCGTGACGGTAGAGCGGAAAGCGCGCAGGGTAACGATACATGAGATCGAAATCCTGGAGGTTCGGACGGGTACGGCACATCCGGAGATCCGTTTTCGCGTCCGCTGCTCCAAGGGCACATATATTCGCACCTTATGCGTAGATATCGGCCGGCGGCTCGGTGTACCTGCCGTCATGGCTTCCTTGATCCGCACGGAAAGCGCGGGTCTCGGGCGGGAAGCATGCGTCACCTTGGAGCAAATCCCGGAGCTCATCGCCGCGGGAAGCTTGCAGGAGAAGCTGCGTCAAGGAGACCGGCTGCTCGATCACTTGCCGTTCACGCAAGCCGGAATGCCGGAGGCGCACAACGCGCTGCAAGGGAAACCGGTGACCGCCTTGGCGTTAAACCCGGTGCCGGACCGATCCGGGTTATGGCGGTTGTATCGAACGGACGGCACTTTTCTCGGCCTATTCGAGTACGATCCGGCCGGCGGGTCCCTGCGTGCGGTCAAGGTTTTCCCGCCTTCAGGCGATCCGGAATCGAAAGAGTGAGCGGAACCATAAAGGCAGTAAAATGGCTGCGGTCCGCTCAAGGAGGGGCATCACGTGGAACGATACGAACTAACGGTGGATACGATCGGAAACGAAGCCGCACTTCCCGAGGGAGCACGCAAACCGCAAGGGTTATCCCTGGCGATCGGGTTTTTCGACGGCGTCCACCTGGGTCATGCGGACGTTGTGCGCCGTGCGGTTGCGGCCGCTCGCGAACGCGGACAGACGCCGGCGGTCATGACCTTCGACCCTCATCCCCGGGCCGTTCTGGGGCAGGGAGATCAATATCAAACGGTGCTGACACCGCTGGACGACAAGCTTGCGCTGATGGCCTCCTTAGGTGTGGAAGCTGCTTATGTGATCAAGTTCGACCGGGACTTCGCGGCCGTGACGGCAGAGCGATTCGTACAGGAATTGCTGCTGCCGCTTGGCGTGCGTTCGGCGGTCGTCGGCTTCGATTTCGCTTTCGGCCACCGTGGTCAAGGCAATGCGGAAGCGCTGCGCTTGTTCAGCCAAGGTTCGATCGACGTCAGTGTGGCGGAACCCGTGTACGATGGCGGCGAGAAGGTCAGCACCACGCGCATCCGCGAAGCGCTTGCCGACGGCGACTGCGATACGGCGGCCCGGCTGCTGGACCGTCCTTATGACCTGCAGGGGAAAGTCGTGCATGGGGATGCGAGGGGCAGACAGATCGGTTACCCGACCGCAAACCTTTTTCCTGAGCAGCCTTATGTAATTCCCAAGCCCGGCGTATATGCAGTGACTGTGAGTCTTTTACAGGACGATGGACAGCCGGAGCCGAAGAAAGAAGCGGTCGTGAACATCGGCTTCCGTCCCACTTTCGAAGTCCCACGCGGAGAGCTTAGGCTGGAAGCGCACCTGTTCGATTTTGAAGGGGACTTATACGGCCGCAGTTTGAGACTTACGTTTCATTCCTATATACGGGAAGAGCAGAAGTTCGCCTCTTTGGAACAGTTAATAAGCCAGATCGGCCGTGACGCGGATCAGGCACGTACGCTGCTCTCCCGGCTGCGAGACTGACTTTTTGCATCTCGGCATTGTACCGGGGCTATCCGATATGCTATACTAAGGAACGTTGCGCACACGCGCACATAGAACCTTGGCTTGGCCGCGCGATTTCACCGTCGGCGGCGAGGCTAACGGCGATTTCATAGAAGGAGGTGATTAGGATGGCATTGACTCAAGAGCGTAAACAAGAGTTGATTGAAGCGCACAAGACACACGCATCGGACACGGGTTCCCCGGAAGTCCAAATTGCTATCCTGACCGAGAACATCAACAACTTGACGGCTCACCTGCGGGATCACAAGAAAGACCACCACTCCCGCCGCGGTCTGCTCAAGATGGTCGGTCAACGGCGCAAGCTGTTGGCATACTTGAAGAACAAAGATGTGAAACGGTACGGCGCCCTGATTGAAAAACTGGGCCTGCGCCGCTAATTCGACGCCTTAGAAAGCAACCTGCCCGAGTCGATTCGGACTTTCGATCCGACCGGTACCGGGTTGCTTTTTTCCCATGTCGACGCCGTTCGGTTTACGCGGGCACGCTGCGCCTAAGCCGGCTGATGGCAGGAAATAATGGGTAAGGTGACGAAATTACATAAGTTCAGTTGCGGCGGCTTATCGTAACGACGATTGAGGAATCCAGCCGCGCTAGGAGGAGGGAAAAGTTATGGAACATCGCGTAGAAATGCAACTCGGCGGCCGTCCGTTCGCCCTGGAGACGGGGCGTCTGGCGAAACAAGCGAATGGAGCGGTGGTGGTCCGTTACGGCGAAACCGTCGTATTGTCCACGGTTACCGCTTCTTCGGAGCCGAAAGATCTCGATTTCTTCCCGCTGACCGTAAACTACGAAGAACGGTTATACGCCGTCGGCAAAATCCCGGGAGGCTTCATTAAACGGGAAGGCCGTCCAAGCGAGAAAGCGATTTTGGCCAGCCGTCTCACGGACCGGCCGATTCGTCCGTTGTTTCCGGATGGCTTCCGGAACGATGTGCAGATCGTCAATCTGGTGATGAGTGTGGATCAGGACTGCTCGCCGGAAATTGCCGCGATGATCGGGACATCCGCTGCGCTGTCGATCTCCAATGTGCCTTTTAACGGACCGATCGGCGGCGTGATCGTCGGTCGTGTGGACGGACGCTTCATCATCAACCCGACCGTGGAACAGGAAGAGAAGAGCGACTTGTACGTGGTAGTCGCCGGAACACGCGACGCCATCATGATGGTCGAAGCGGAAGCCGAAGAAGTGCCGGAAGCCGACATGCTCGAAGCGATCATGTTCGGTCATGAGGAGATCAAGAAGATCGTGGATACGATCGATCAATTGGTCGCCAAAGCCGGCGTTCAGAAAATGGAAGTGAAGCTGCATACGGTCGACGCAGGAGTGGAAGCGGATGTACAAGCCTTCGCGCAATCCCGTCTGGTCGAAGCCGTCCGCATTGGGGAGAAACATGCCCGCCAAGAAGCGATCGACGCTATTAACGCCGAGACGGTGGAACACTTTAGCTCGGTGTACGCCGAATCGCCGGAAAAGCTCGCCGACGTGAAAGAAGTGCTGTACGATATCGTCAAAAATGAAGTGCGCCGCCTCATTACGCATGACAAGGTCCGTCCGGATGGGCGCAAGCTTGAAGAAATCCGTCCGATTACGAGCGACGTCGGCATTTTGCCCCGTACGCACGGATCCGGCCTGTTCACGCGCGGACAAACCCAGGCGCTCAGCATATGTACGCTCGGCGCGCTCGGTGACGTACAAATTTTGGACGGCATCGGCTTGGAAGAGACCAAGCGGTTCATGCATCACTATAACTTCCCGCCGTTCTCGGTCGGAGAAGCCCGTCCGCTGCGTCCTCCGGGCCGCCGCGAAATCGGACACGGCGCGTTGGGTGAGCGGGCGCTGCTGAAAGTGATTCCGTCGGAAGCCGAATTCCCGTATACGATTCGTCTCGTATCCGAGGTGCTGGAATCCAACGGTTCCACCTCTCAGGCGAGCATCTGCGCCAGCACGCTGGCCATGATGGACGCGGGCGTACCGATCAAAGCTCCGGTTGCCGGGGTGGCGATGGGGCTCATCAAAGACGGCGAACATTTTTCGATCCTCACGGATATCCAAGGCATGGAAGACCACCTTGGCGATATGGACTTCAAGGTGGCAGGAACTTCGGCAGGCGTGACCGCGATTCAGATGGATATCAAGATCGACGGAATCGACCGCGCCATCCTTACGCAAGCGCTAGATCAGGCCAAAGAAGGCCGGATGTTCATCCTCGGCAAAATGCTCGAGACGATGAAGGAACCGCGCAAGTCTTTGAGCCCGTACGCTCCAAAAATCATTTCGATGAAAATCCACCCGGACAAAATCCGCGACGTCATCGGATCGGGCGGCAAAATCATCAACAAAATTATCGAGGAAACCGGCGTCAAAATCGACATCGAACAAGACGGTTCGGTCTACATCTCCTCGACGGACGAGGCGGCCAACCGCAAAGCCCAGCAAATCATCGAAGGCATCGTGAAGGAAGTCCAAGTCGGAGAAGTGTACACCGGCACGGTCAAACGAATCGAGAAATTCGGCGCCTTCGTCGAGATTTTGCCGAACAAGGACGGTCTAGTTCACATTTCGCAGCTGGCGAATGAGCGGGTGGCGAAGGTGGAGGACGTCGTCAATATCGGCGATACGATCCAAGTGAAAGTTACCGAGATCGACAACATGGGCAGAATCAACTTGTCCCGCAAAGTGCTTCTGACACCGGAGCAGCCTTCTTCCGTTTAAGGAAGCGAATTTCATCGAGAAGCTAAAAGAGACTGAGCAGGTCTCTTTTTGTTTTGTCCGGCATAGGATGAAGGCAGATATCGGACAAGGCGGGTGAGCCTGTTCATGAGCAAATCTTCTTCGTTCCGACTGGCGTCTTTGCTGGTCTGTTTGTGTGCTATTTGGTTTGCGGGAACGTACGGTCCGCTGGCTCCCTTCGTACAAGCTGTCAAACATCCCGAGCCGCAGTCTGCCGCTTTCCGGACGGAAGGGCAGCCGCTGCCTTCTTTGCGGGAATGGATACGGTCGGAAGCAGCAAAACGAAACATTCCGCCGTCCGATGCCATCATCGACCGAGTCTGGAAAGCCATTCCGGGGTACAATGGACGTGTGATCGATGTGGAAGCCACCTATGCGAAAGCGAAAGCGATAGGTCTCATGCCGGATTCCGCCGATTTTCCATGGGTGTACAAAGAAGTGCCGCCGGCCGTCGGGCTTGAGAACCTGCCGCTCCATCCGATCTATCGGGGCAATCCGGCCAAACCGATGGTAGCTTTCATGATCAATGTGGCGTGGGGCGACGAATATTTGCCGTCGATTTTGGATGCGCTGGCTTCAGAAAATGTGAAAGCGACGTTTTTTTTGGACGGCTCCTGGCTCTCGAAACACGAAGACACGGCCAAAGAGATTTTGGCCCGCGGACACGAATTATCGAATCACGCTTACTCCCACCCGAACATGAGCGCGTTGAGCAACGCCCGCCAGCGGCAGGAGATCGCCAAGACCGAAGCGCTGCTGAAGAAGCTGGGCGTGCGGAACGTTTGGTTCGCTCCTCCTTCGGGGGACTATGACGCAAGAACGGTGAAGGCAGCTTCCGAGTTCGGACTCCGCACCGTGCTTTGGACGCTCGATACGCTGGATTGGCAAAATCCGCCGGCTTCGGCGGTCGTGTCCAAAATCGCCCAGCGCGCAGGGCGCGGTTATTTGATCCTGATGCATCCCACCGCCACTTCCCAACATGCGCTGAAAGGGATGATCCGTTCCGTGAAGGCGAAGGGGTACCGGATCGGCACCGTGAGCGAGACTTTATCGCCGGACCGTGTGGAATCCGCGCCGCCGGGCGTGTAAGAGCAGCGAAGGTAAAGCCGCGCTGGGGTTTGTTGTGGCGAATGTCGGAATTTGTTATAGTGGAATCATTCATCGCTAGGGGGAAAACGGGTGAACAAATATCAACTGCGGAACGGGCTCCGCGTTATGATCGAGCAGATCCCCACCAGCCGGTCGGTGTCGTTCGGCATCTGGGTCAAAACCGGTTCCCGCAACGAAAATCCGGAAGTGAACGGCATCTCTCATTTTATCGAGCACATGCTGTTCAAAGGAACGAACCGGCACTCCGCCAAGGAAATCGCCGACCGTTTCGACGGAATCGGCGGCAACGTGAACGCCTTCACCTCCAAAGAATATACGTGCTACTACGCCAAAGTGCTGGACCAGCACCTGCCGATCGCGGTGGATGTGCTGGCCGACATGTTTTTCGAGTCGCAGCTGGCGGATACCGAACTTGCCAAAGAGAAAAACGTCATTTTGGAAGAGATCTCGATGTACGAGGACACTCCGGATGACACGGTGCACGATCTCGCCTCGCGGGCCGCGTACGGCGATCATCCGCTGGCCTGGTCCATTCTCGGCACCGCCGAGCGTTTGGGGGCAATGGGGCCGGAACATTTGCGCCGTTATATGAAGGAACACTATCGCATCGATAACACCGTCATCAGCATGGCGGGCAACGTCGGGGAAGAAGTGCTGGAGCTGATCGAGCGGCATTTCGGCCGGTTCGACGTCAGAGGTGCCGACCCGGCGCTGGAGCATCCGCTTTTTCGTTCGGACAGCTTGTTCCACCGCAAAAAAACGGAACAGAATCACCTGTGCCTTACGTTCCCGGGCGTATCGATTTCCAATGAGAACTTGTACGCCATGATTTTGCTGAACAACACGATCGGAGGGGGCATGAGCTCCCGTCTGTTCCAGGAAATCCGGGAAAAACGCGGTCTCGCGTATTCGGTTTATTCCTATCACACGTCGTATGCGGACAGCGGACTGTTTACAGTGTACGCTGGCACCGCTCCGAAACAGACGAAAGACGTGTACGATTTGACGATGGAACTGCTGCAAGAGCTGGCGGACAAAGGTTTGAGCGAAGCGGAATTGTCCCGCGGCAAGGAGCAGCTGAAAGGGAACCTCATCCTCAGTCTCGAAAGCACCAGCAGCCGAATGAATCGTTTGGGGAAAAACGAGCTGATGCTGGGCCGGCATTACACGCTCGACGAAATGCTTGAACGAATCGATCGGGTGTCGTTGGACGATGTGGGCGCCATGATGGCCCATATCATGAAAGAGCCTTGCGCCATTGCGCTTGTAGGAGCGAACGAGAAAGTGCTGTCGGGAATCGGGAGGGAGTTCGTTGTTTCCAATCCAGTTGAAACGGCTTCCGGGGAATGAGGATCTCCCGCTGCCGCGCCGAATGTCGGAGTGGGCCGCGGGCTTCGATCTTCACGCCGCTGTGCCGGAACCGCTCGAATTGACGCCGGGGGAACGGGCTTTGATTCCGACCGGCTTCGCCATGGCGATGCCGCGGGAATTGGAAGCCCAAGTGCGGCCGCGCAGCGGGCTTGCGTTGAAACACGGAATTACCTGCTTGAATACACCCGGCACGATCGATGCTGATTACCGGGGCGAAGTGAAGGTGCTGCTCATCAATTTGGGCAAGGAACCATTCACGATCGAACGCGGGGAGCGTATCGCGCAGCTCGTCTTCCAGCGGGTGCCTGAAGTCTCGCTCAGCGAAGTAAGCGAATTGCCGGATACCGTTCGCGGGATCGGCGGATTCGGGCATACGGGCAAATAACGGGAAGCCGTTTCGGACGAAAGTCCGGACGGCTTTTTTGGTGCCCGGGCCGCCGCTCACATCGCCAATAAGACTGTTTCACAACCTTACATACCGCTAACCGCAACTAACTGTCCCCGCGATGCCGGAAACACCAGATAGGCACCCGCCGGAAGCGCTTGAGGAATGGCACCCGCGGCTGGGCGCAAGCATACGATGTGTAGGTAAGATGCCGAAGGGAGGTAGTACCTCTTATGCTCACGGGAGTGCAGGTCGTTGTGGCCGGCGGGGACGCAAGGCAGCTGGAAGTGATCCGCGTGCTGACCGAATTGGACGCTTCGGTGACCATTGCCGGGTTCGAGCGTCTGGATACGCTGTTCACCGGGGTGTCCAAGGCCGAATGGTCGCCGGACATCTTAACCGAATCCGACGCGCTATTGCTCCCGGCTGTTGGAACCGAAGACGATGGAAGCATTTCCGCCATTTTCACCGACCGGGAAATGAAGCTGACGGATGCGCACATCGCCGCGCTGCCGGAGCATTGCAAAGTCTACACCGGCATGGCGAAGCCTTATTTGCAGAAGCTTTGCGAAAAGCACCGTGTGCAGCTGGTCGAACTCTTCGAGAGAGACGACGTGGCCATCTATAACTCGATTCCGACCGCGGAAGGCGCCGTCATGATGGCCATTCAAAATACTGACATCACCATTCACGGCTCCGTGTGCATGGTCCTGGGACTCGGAAGAACGGGGCTCACCCTGGCCAGAACGCTTCAAGGATTGGGTGCAAAAGTCAAGGCGGGCGTGCGTCGGGAAGACAGTTTTGCGAGGGCTTTCGAAATGGGGTATGAACCCTTCTACATGCCTGATTTGGCGCGCCAAGCGGGGAATATCGACTTGCTTTTTAATACGATTCCGACTATGATAGTCACAGCACAAGTGATCGCTCAGCTCCCCCAGCGCGCCTGCATTATCGACCTGGCTTCGAAGCCCGGAGGCACCGATTTCCGCTTCGCCGAGAAGCGGGGAATCAAGGCGCTGCTTGCGCCCGGTTTGCCCGGCATTGTGGCTCCGAAAACTGCGGGTCGCATCATTGCCAACAGTCTGATCCAGATCATTCTGGAGGACAAAGGGCTTCGGGGGAATGAGCTATGAATTGGCAAGGAATTACGGTCGGTTACGCGCTTTCCGGTTCCCATTGCACGCTGCCGGAAGTGATGCCGTATATTCAGCGTTTTGTGGATGCCGGCGCGAACGTTATTCCGATCGTCTCGTCGACGATTATGACGACGGATACCCGATTCGGAACGTCCGAACATTGGCAGTCAGAGCTTAAGCGCATTACCGGGAACGCACTCATTTCGTCCATCGTGGATGCAGAGCCTCTTGGTCCGAGCAAACGGATCGATGTTCTCGCGATCGCGCCTTGTACGGGGAATACGACGAGCAAGCTGGCTAACGCCATGACCGACGGTCCGGTTCTGATGGCAGCCAAGGCCCAGATGCGCAATTGCCGGCCGGTCGTGCTCGCCATTTCGACGAACGACGGGTTGGGCCTCAATGCCGCGAATATCGCGAAGCTGCTCGTCACGAAAAACATCTATTTTGTACCCTTCGGCCAAGACAATCCGCAGGGCAAGCCGAATTCGCTTGTGGCCCGGATGGATCTCGTCATGGAAACATGCGAAGCGGCGCTTCAGGGGAAACAATTACAGCCTTTACTCATTGAGCGGTTTCAATACGCTTAACGTTATTTTTGCCGCATCTGAGGGGAGAAACAGCCATATGTCGACTCAAGCCTTGTTTAACGTCGCGGTCGTAGGAGCGACCGGCGCCGTTGGGGAACAGATTCTGAAATTGCTCGCAGAACGCAATTTTCCGATCAAATCCTTGAAACTGCTGTCTTCTGCGCGTTCGGCGGGCAGTAAAATTTCGTTCAGAGGTCAGGAGTTGACGGTAGAAGAAGCGACTCCGGAAAGCTTCGAAGGAGTGGATATCGCGTTGTTCAGCGCCGGCGGGGACGTCAGCAAGGCGCTGATTCCGCTTGCCGTTCGCCACGGTGCGGTATGTATCGATAACACGAACGCTTACCGGATGGACCCGGAAACGCCGCTTGTCGTACCGGAAGTCAACATCGACAAGATTAGCGAACACAAAGGCATCATCGCCAATCCGAACTGCTCCACCATTCAGATGGTTGCCGCGCTTAAGCCTCTTTACGATCGTTTCGGCATTTCCCGCATCATCGTGTCCACCTATCAGGCGGTATCCGGCGCGGGAGCGAAAGCGATCAACGAAATGCTCCGGCAATCCAAGGAAGTGCTGGCGGGCAACCCGGCGAATCCGGACATTTTGCCGGTCGGTTCTTTGCCTGTAAAACACCAAATTGCGTTTAACGCGATTCCGCAGATCGATAAATTCCAAGACAACGGCTTTACGTTGGAAGAGATGAAGATGATCCGCGAAACGAAAAAAATTATGGGCGACGATTCGATTGAAGTTACGGCCACCTGCGTAAGGATCCCGGTCGTATACGGCCACTCGGAATCGGTTTATGTGGAACTGAAAAGCGATTTCGACATCGGCGAAGTGAAATCGCTGCTGGCCGACGCACCGGGTATCGCTCTCGTCGACGATCCGGACACCCAATCGTATCCGCTGGCGACCGACGCCGCTGGGAAAAATGAAGTGTTCGTGGGCCGAGTCCGCCGCGACTTGTCGAATCCGCGCGCGCTCAACCTGTGGATCGTATCAGACAACCTGCTCAAGGGAGCGGCTTGGAACGCGGTTCAAATCGCCGAGTACATCGCCATTCCGCAAGCGTAATCTCGCGGAGGGGGAAACCGCAGATGATCATCACAGTTCAGAAATTTGGCGGGACGTCGGTGTCCGACGAACATAGTCGGCGCCACGTCCTGCGTCATATTGTCCGGGAACAGCAGTCCGGACACAGCCTCGTCGTAGTCGTGTCCGCCATGGGGCGCCGCGGCGAGCCGTATGCCACCGATACGCTGCTTGACTTGATCAAGGATAACGGCAGCTCCTTGCCGGCGCGCGAGAAGGACTTGCTTCTGTCCTGCGGAGAGTTGATTTCCGCTTCAGTGTTGACTAGCCTGCTGAATGCGGAAGGGATTCCGGCAGTCGCGCTTACAGGAGGGCAGGCCGGGATTATTACCGATGCCGGTTTCGGTGCCGCACGCATTCTGGATGTGCAGCCGAAGGCGATATTAAAGCATTTGTCGGAGGGCAAAGTCGTCGTCGTGACCGGCTTCCAAGGAAGAACGGAGGACGGCGAGATTACGACGCTCGGCCGCGGAGGCAGCGATACCTCGGCCACCGCATTAGGCGCCGCATTGAATGCTTCCGTGGTGGATATCTTCACCGATGTCGACGGCATATTGACGGCGGATCCGCGTATTGTGAGCGACGCAAGACCGTTGTCCGTCGTGAGTTACGAAGAAATTTGCAACATGGCCTATAACGGCGCGAAGGTCATTCACCCGCGCGCCGTGGAAATCGCCATGAAAGCGGGTGTGCCCGTAAGGGTTCGCTCCACGTTCTCCGACGGAGAAGGCACGCTGGTGACGCGATCGGAAGCCGTCCGCGGGCGCCCGGGCTGGACGGACCGCACCGTCACCGGCCTTGCGCATGTTCAAGGCGTGACGCAGCTCAGCGTGGTGACCGAGGGCGGTCCGCACGATCTTCAGCTTCGCGTCTTCAGGGCGATGGCCGCCAACGGAATCAGCGTCGATCTGATCAACGTCATGCCGAACGCGGTACACTACACGGTGAAAGAAAACGATGCTTCCAAAGCGATCGCGCTGCTTCGCGACCTCGGATTCGAGCCCCGCGTACGGGAGAGCTGCGCGAAGGTGTCGGTCATCGGCGGCGGTATGAACGGTGAGCCGGGTGTTATGGCGAAGATTGTGGAAGCCTTGACCAACCGCCAAATCCGGATTTTGCAGTCCGCGGATTCGAATACGACGATCTGGGTGCTCGTTTCCGGGGAAGATATGGCAGGTGCGCTTCAAGCGCTGCACTCCGAATTTGGCCTTCATTTAGCCGCTGTTTGAGGAGGAAGAGATCGATGAATTTCGGACAACTCATTACGGCGATGGTTACTCCGTTCGATGAAAACCTCTCGATCGACTGGGATGCCACCGGCCGTTTAATCGATTACCTGATTGAAGAACAGCAATCCGACGCGCTCGTCGTGTCCGGAACGACCGGCGAATCGCCGACGCTTACGGACGACGAGAAGATCGCGCTATTCCGGTTTGCCGTGAAGCATGCGGCAGGCCGCTGTAAGATTATTGCGGGTACTGGCAGCAACGATACCGCCCACTCGGTCCATTTGACGAAAGCGGCCGAGGAAGCCGGCGTCGACGGTGTGCTGCTCGTCGTGCCGTATTACAACAAACCGAGTCAAGAGGGGTTGTACCGGCATTTCCAAACTGTTGCCGAATCGACCAGCCTGCCCGTAATACTCTACAACGTGCCTTCACGTACCGTGACCGGGTTGTCTGCCGCTACCACACTCCGTCTGGCCCAGATTCCGAACGTGGTGGCCACGAAGGAATGCGCCTCGCTGGAACAAATGACGGAAATCATCAAAGATGCTCCGGACGGGTTCGTACTGTACTCCGGCGACGACGCGCTGACGCTTCCGTGTTTGGCGGTCGGAGGGCAGGGCATCGTCAGCGTGGCCAGTCACGTGATCGGCGGTCGTATGAAGCGGATGATCGAATCGTTCAAAGCCGGCCGGGTATCGGAAGCCGCGCAGCTTAACGCGGAGTGCTTCCCGGTGTTCAAGGGCCTGTTTAATTGTCCGCACCCGGTGCCGAATCCGGTTCCGGTCAAATATGCTTTGTCGCTGCGCGGGTTATCCGTCGGCGGTGTGCGGCTTCCCCTTGTGGAAGCCGACGAGCAGGAAGCGGCCTTTATCCGCAAGCTTCTTGGCTGAAGCGACATGTCCACTCCGTCAAACCGGTGCCGTCGGCACCGGTTTTTTTCGGTTTCTTTGACCGGCGGATGGAGACATTATACGGTAAGGATCGGCATTCCGGGCGAATGCGGGAACCAGCCTTGTAATTGGTCTTTGGCTTCATGTATAATGGTTGCGAGTGATTGGGTGCGGCCAATATTTGCAACTTGACAATTTCATATTCGTGGGATCGTCGAATTGATTTGGGAGGTACTAGAATTGTCCAAGAAAAACAGCCAAGATAAATTACTGATCTTTGCCCTCGGCGGTGTCGGCGAGATCGGGAAGAACATGTATTGCATTCAGTACGGCAACGATATCGTTGTGGTGGACGCAGGCTTGAAATTCCCGGAAGAAGAGATGCTCGGCATCGACGTCGTCATTCCGGATATCACGTATTTGACCGATAACCGTGACAAAGTACGGGCGATCCTGGTTACGCACGGACACGAGGATCACATCGGCGGTCTACCGTATGTGCTTAAGCATCTGAACGTCCCGGTGTACGGAACGAGGCTGACGCTCGGTCTCATCGAGCATAAGCTGAAGGAAGCGGGATTGCTCGGAGAAACGAAACGCCACTTGATCAACGCCGAATCGGAAGTGCAGCTAGGCGCGATCAAAGCCAGCTTTTTCCGTACGAACCACAGTATCCCGGATTCGGTAGGCGTCTGTCTGGAAACGCCGGAAGGCATCGTGGTCCATACAGGCGACTTCAAGTTCGACCATACCCCGGTTAACGAACAGTACGCCGACCTTCAGCGGATCGCCGAAATCGGCAAACGCGGCGTGCTCGCCTTGCTATCGGACAGCACCAACGCGGAACGCCCGGGATTCACTCCTTCCGAAAGCAGTATAGGGAAGGAATTGGAAGAAATTTTCCGCACGACCAAGCAGCGCGTGGTGGTCGCAACGTTCGCGTCCAACGTGCACCGGATCCAGCAAGTCATCAACGCGGCTATGGAAACGCGCCGCAAGTTGACGGTTGTTGGTCGAAGTATGGTTAACATGGTGACCATCGCATCCGAGCTGGGATACCTGCAGGTTCCGGAAGGTATGCTGATCGAGCCTGAGGAAGTGAACAAGCTCCCGGCAGACCGCGTCGCCATCTTGTCGACGGGAAGCCAAGGCGAGCCGATGTCTGCCCTTACCCGCATGGCACGCTCGACCCATCGCAAAGTCGATATTTTGCCGGGTGACACCGTTGTCATCGCCGCGACTCCGATTCCGGGCAACGAGCGTTATGTCGGACGGACGGTCGACGAACTGATGCGCCTCGGAGCGAATGTCATCTGGGGCCCGGGTTCCGTGTCAGGCGTCCACGTGTCCGGTCACGGCAGCCAGGAAGAACTGAAACTGATGCTGAACCTGATCCGTCCGCAATACTTCATTCCGATTCACGGCGAGTACAGAATGCTTCGACATCACGCCATGCTCGCCGAAGCCGTCGGCATCGATAAAGAGAATATCTTCTTGATCGATAACGGTGATACGGTGGAGTTCCAGAACGGCGTGGGCCGCAAAGCCGGGAAAATTCCAGCCGGCAATGTGCTGATCGACGGACTGGGCGTGGGAGACGTGGGCAACATCGTCCTGCGCGACCGCAAGCTGTTGTCCCAAGACGGCATTTTGGTGGTGGTGGTGACGCTCAGCAAGCAGGACGGCACCATTTTGTCCGGACCGGACATCATCTCGCGCGGATTCGTGTATGTGCGGGAATCGGAAGGATTGCTGGAGGAAGCCAACCGCATCGTCACCAGCACGCTGCATAAGCTGATGAGCGACAACGTGAACGAATGGGCATCCTTGAAAACGAACGTGAAGGACGCGCTCGGTCGTTTCCTATTCGAACAAACGCGCAGAAGACCAATGATTTTGCCGATTATTATGGAAGTATAAACAGCGCTTGCAACAACCCACACTCGAAAAAACCGTTTCTGTTCCGCCTCGTGCGGAAGGGACGGTTTTTTTTCATGATTCGGAACTTGCGCAGGCGGCGTAAGACGCGGCGGGTTAGTTCATACTATGTCAAGTCATGCCAGAAAAGGAGGTTCTATATGAACGACAACCCGTATGTGAAACTGACTTCCGAGCAGCCTCCGGGCCCGGGGGTGAGCCCGATGGAAGAAGCCCGCCGCGCGAACGCCGCGGTCGAAGCCGTCGTGCAGCTCGGACAAACCGCCGTTCCGCAGGCCGAAAGCAACGTATTCTGCCTGACGATCATCGGACAAGTCGAGGGCCACATGATTTTACCC
Source organism: Cohnella pontilimi (assembly GCF_005049045.1). GTDB lineage: Bacteria > Bacillota > Bacilli > Paenibacillales > Paenibacillaceae > Cohnella > Cohnella pontilimi. The sequence continues at coordinate 66,619 of NZ_SUPK01000002.1, read as the reverse complement.
CCGCAGAACAAGACCACCAAATATGAACACATCATTCCGCAGCTTGTAGCGGCCGAGCAAAACCCGAAAATCGAAGGGATTCTGATCATCCTGAATACGGTGGGAGGAGACGTCGAGGCCGGTCTCGCCATCGCCGAAATGATCGCGTCGCTTTCCAAGCCGAAAGTGGGAATCGTGCTGGGCGGCGGCCATTCGATCGGCGGCCCGATCGCAGTGTCGGCCGATTACACGTATATCGCGGAGACTGCCACGATGACCATTCATCCGATTCGGCTGAACGGGTTGATTATCGGTGTGCCGCAAACCTTCGAGTATCTGGAGAAGATGCAGGAAAGGGTCGTGGGCTTCGTGACCCGTCATTCCCGGATCACCGAAGATAAATTTAAAGAGCTTATGAACAAAACGGGCGAACTGAACCGCGATATCGGGACCACGGTCATCGGTGAGGACGCCGTGAAGCACGGCTTGATCGACGCGGTTGGCGGACTCGGCGACGCGATGCGGCATTTGAACCAAATGATTATGGAACGCCGCGGTGTCCAATCGGGCAATGTGCTGGGGGGTGTGAGAGTCCAATGACGCTGTACACGGCAATGCCTCTTGAGCTGGTGCTGGACGGCGCTGGGCAGGAACCTGGCCCCTTCGTCGACTTGTCGATCGGCGGTGTGACGATGCGGGTTCTTCCGATCGCTCCCGGTCTCGGCCGGATTGAACGGCTGCTGAGTGCTCCGCTCGACTATTACTTGAAGCCGGAATACAGCCCCGGACAGACGATCGCCTACGGTGAACGGTCCATTCAAGCGGACTACACGCAAACCGCCTCCGAATATTCCCCGTACGAGGTGTAATTCCCCACGTCTGCCACCCTCCCGCCAACTGTGGTATAATGTTGAACCGGGAGGTGGCAAGCTTGGCCAAGCGCAAAAAGAAAAAGGCGTCATTCGGAGCCAACTTGAAATACGAAATTTACGGAATTCTGCTCATCACCATCTCCGTTATCGCCTTTTCCGGGGAAGCCGCAGTCGGCAGGTCACTGTCCAAGCTGTTCGGCTTTTTGCTCGGCATACATTTTTATATGATCGCGATTGCCGGCGTCTGGGCCGGCTTATATGTGATGATCAGAAGAAGCTGGCCCCGGGGCTGGACGACTCGCCGCACCGGCTTTTTATTGATCGCTCTCGGATTTGCTTTGTGGAGCGCCATGGGAGTAATCGACAGCACGCTCGGCCAGTTGGATGCGGTAACACCGTCCACCATCGTGAATCAGACGTTCAAGCAGCTGCAGGAACAGTTATGGATGGCCTCTCCGGTGCAGAACGTGCCGATATGGCAAAAACATATCGGCGGCGGTATGGCGGGAGCTCTGCAATACTCGGTTCTATACTGGATGTTCGGTTATTACGGGGCGAAATTCGTCATGATCATCGAATTCGCCATCGCTCTGCTGCTGATTACGAACCGCTCTTACGTGGAGATGGGACGGGCCGTCCGGCTGTTCCTGTTCCGTGTGATGCCTCTGCTTGCCGCGCGTTTGTCGGCGGGCCGCAAACTGAGATCCGCCAAGGCGGTTCCTGTGCAGCCTTCCGGCAAGCACGCGCAGCCGGCCATGGAACCGGTTCCCGAGGACGAAGGGCTGGAGGATTTGCCTTACGTGCCGGCACAGCGTAAAACGCCTTTGTTTTTTCAGCTTTTCCACGGAAAACCGGAGCGCGAATCGGCCGATCCGCGTGAGGACGGCTGGGAGGAAGACGAAGAAACCGAATGGAGCGCGCGTGCCGCCGCAGGACGTCAGAAGCCGGTTGAAGAAGACGCACACGCTTCGCCTGCAGCGCCTAATCGGGAAGAGAAGGAAATCCCTGCTCCCCGCTTCACCGATTTCACCGCGCAAGCCACGACGCCGCCCTGGACGCAGGAAGACGAGGAGGTTTCGAGCGGTGAAGCTGCCGGTTTGACGGAGGGAGAAGGCCTGATTTCTCCCGATGCCGAGGAAATCCCGGTAAGCGAGGAAGCCGGTGGAGAAGCAGAATCCGCAGCGCCTCCGAAGCCGATACGCAAAAAACCGAAGCCTTATCGGCTGCCCGGCGCGAACCTGCTCAACAAGCCGTCGGCGGCGGGCAAGTCCGGCAATGCCAACGACTACCTCGAAACCGCCCGCAAGCTGGAGGCAACGCTCGAGAGTTTCGGTGTACGCGCCAAAGTGCTGGATGTGGCGCGGGGGCCGGCAGTCACCCGTTACGAGCTTCAGCCGGATGTCGGCGTGAAGGTCAGCCGCATCGTGAGTTTGACGGACGATATCGCGCTTGCCCTAGCGGCAAGAGACATTCGGATGGAAGCCCCGATTCCGGGGAAATCGGCCATCGGCATCGAGGTGCCGAATAGCGAGGTTAGTGTGGTAACCCTGCGGGAGGTCGTGGAAACGCAGGCTTTCCAAGAGACGCAGAATAAACTGACGGTGGCGTTCGGACGCGATATTTCGGGCCAGCCGATCGTGGGCAACCTGGCAAAAATGCCCCATCTGCTCGTCGCGGGAGCGACTGGGTCCGGCAAATCGGTGTGCATCAACGGCATCATCACCAGCATTTTGTATAAAGCGAAGCCGGACGAGGTCAAGTTTCTGATGATCGACCCCAAAATGGTCGAGCTCAACGTATACAACGGGATTCCGCACTTGCTGGCACCCGTGGTCACCGATCCGAGACGCGCTTCGCTGGCCTTGAAAAAAATCGTCGTCGAAATGGAAAAACGCTACGAGAAGTTCTCGAAGTCGGCCACGCGGAACATCGAAGGCTATAACGCCTTGATGCTGAGCGGCGACAACCCGGACGGCGTGCTGCCCTATATCGTCGTCATCGTGGACGAGCTCGCGGACCTGATGATGGTGGCCGCGGGAGACGTGGAAGATTCCATCACACGTCTGGCCCAGATGGCCCGTGCGGCGGGCATTCACTTAATCATCGCCACGCAGCGTCCTTCCGTGGACGTCATCACCGGCGTTATCAAGGCGAATATTCCAAGCCGGATCGCCTTCGGCGTATCTTCTCAAGTCGATTCGAGAACGATCCTCGACATGGTCGGCGCGGAAAAGCTGCTTGGACGAGGGGACATGCTGTTCCTGCCGATGGGCGCATCCAAGCCGATCCGCGTGCAGGGTGCGTTCTTGTCGGACAATGAAGTGGAAGCCGTCGTGAATTACGCGCGCGCGCAGGCCGAAGCCGAATACAACGAGGACCTCGTGCCGGAAGTGGACGAGTCAGTGCCCGAAGCGGAAGATGAATACGTCGACGAGCTGTTCGACCAGGCCGTGCAAATCGTGCTGGACGCAAAACAAGCGTCCGTGTCGCTGCTTCAGCGCCGGATGCGCATCGGATATACACGGGCGGCGAGACTGATCGATGCGATGGAAGCCAAAGGCATCGTCGGACCTTATGAAGGAAGCAAACCGAGAGAAGTGCTTATGACCATCGAACAGTACCAGCAGCGCATTCCGTCTTAATTGGGTATAAGAGGCTTTCACCTTTCTCATACTAACGTGCGAACCCATCGTATGAGAAAGGCGTGAGCTCTAGGTGAGTTATCGTCTGGTGTTGTTGACGTGCTGTCTTGTTTTCGGCTTGCTCGGATTGTACAGGCTTGAGCATTCGGGCACGAGCATGGAAACGTTCAGCAGAGCGACCTTGAAGGCGGGCGCGTCGGGCAAAGACGTGAACGAGCTTCAGGGAAGGCTGAGATTTTTAGGCTTTTACAGCGGCGATGTGACGGGTCAATTCGATCAGGAAACGTTGAACGCTGTGAAATGGTTTCAATGGAAGTTCGGCTTGAAAGCGGACGGGGTCGTCGGAGGGAAAACGAAGCTGAAGCTCTGGAAGGCGACGAAGAACTGGAGGCCTACCGCGGAGGATGTTCCGCAAGCCGCCGGCGGCGCGAAGGCCGGTGGCGCGACTGCCGGCGGAGGCACCGACCGAGGTCAGGCTCTGCCGCCTTCCAATGACCAGGGCATGACGTCCAGGGAACTTAAAATGATGGCGAATGCCGTATATGGAGAGTCTCGCGGCGAGCCGTATGAGGGCCAAGTTGCGGTAGCTGCCGTTATCCTGAACCGCGTACGCTCGTCCCAATTTCCCAATACACCTACGGGTGTCATTTTTCAGCCGGGTGCCTTTACCGCTGTAGCAGACGGCCAAATTTGGCTGACGCCGAACCCTCAAGCGATGAGAGCCGTCAAAGACGCGCTCAGCGGTTGGGATCCGACCGACGGCTGCTTGTATTACTTCAATCCGAAGACCGCAACATCCAAATGGATTTGGAGCCGTCCGCAGTATAAAAGGATCGGCGAGCACATCTTCTGCCGGTGATCGGGGCCCCCGGTTTTCCAGCATTTGCTTCCCGGTTGTCCCATCAGGTAGAATGGGGCTGATCGTTAACCGCAGCGAGAACCGACGGGAATGCGACTATACCCATAAAGGGGCTTGAGGAACATGCCGGAACAATTTGAACGCGGCGAGCTGGAGCGGCTCCGACTGCATGTACTGCCGACGAAACGCTTCAAAACGTTCGCCTTGTCGTTGTTTGCTGGAATCCCTTTATCCGAATCCAGGGTGACGCCCACGGCGCTCACCCCTTTTGTGCTTCGGCGGGGAACGCAATCTTATCCCGATACCCTTCAGTTTCGGGAACGCTTGGACAATTTGTACGGAGCGGGCTTCGGCTTCGATTTGTACAAACGGGGCGACCATCAGGTCGTCAATTTCCGGCTCGATATCATTAATGACCGTTTCGTGTCCTCTTCGGAGTCTTTGTTGAAAGAGGCTTTGAAGTTTCTCGGAGAAGCCGTGACGGCGCCTGCCTTGGAAGACGGCAAATTTCGCCCGAAATATGTGGAGGCCGAAAAAACGACGGTCTCTAAGCGGATCGATGCGATCATCAACGATAAAATCCGCTACGCCGGCGAACGCTGCGTCGAAGAAATGTGCCGGAACGAACCGTTCCGTCTGCATGCCCTCGGCCGAAAGGACGATCTTCCGGGCATCGATGCGGGTACGCTCACGGAAGCCTATCGCAGCTGGCTGCAGGATGTGTCGCTCGACCTGTATGTCGCCGGAGACACGAGCCTGAGCGAGGTACAAGAGATCGTCGGTGGAGCATTCCGTCTGCCGCAAGGCTCGCCGGCCGGATATCAGGAGCCTGCGCTCATACCGGCCAGAGACGAGGTCCAGACGATCGTCGAACGCCTCGACGTCGGGCAAGGCAAGCTGAACATGGGACTGCGCGTCGGTTCGTCTTACGGCAGCGACAAGTATCCCGCGCTCCTCGTATACAACGGTTTGCTGGGGGCGTTTCCGCATTCCAAACTCTTCGTGAACGTACGGGAAAAAGCAAGTCTTGCTTACTACGCTTCGTCGCGCCTGGACGGCCACAAAGGCATCATGACGATCCAGTCGGGGATCGAAATCGCCAACTATGAGAAGGCTGTCGGCATTATTCGGGAGCAGCTGGCGGCGCTGGAGCGCGGAGAATTTACGGCGGACGACCTGGCCAAGACGAAAGCGATGATGTCCAATCAAATTCGCGAAATTCAAGATTCCGCATTCGAGCGGATCGGGTTCGATTTCAGCGGCGTCGTCGCCGGCAAAGACCGCACGGGCGAAAGCTTTATTTCCGAACTGGAAGCCGTGACGCCCGAGATGGTGGTCGAAGCCGCCAAAGACGTCAAGCTCGATACGATCTACTTCCTGCGTGACCGGAAAGGGGAGGGCTGAAGATGGAGAAAATGGACTATCCGAAGCTTCAAGAAACCGTCTGGCACGAGAAGCTGGAGAACGGGCTGGAGGTGTTCGTGCTTCCGAAGAGCGGTTTTACGAAGACTTACGCGGCGTTTACGACCCGTTTCGGATCCGTGGACAACCGATTCCGGCCGCCGGGCGGAGATGAAATGAAGGTGCCGGACGGCATCGCGCATTTTCTGGAGCACAAAATGTTCGAAGAGCCGGAAGGCGACGTGTTCTCGCGGTTCGCCGCGCAAGGCGCCTCCGCCAACGCGTTCACGAGTTTCGACCGGACGGTGTATCTGTTTTCCGCCACACGGCAAATTCCGGAGAACTTGACCACGCTGCTCGACTTTGTGCAAAATCCGTATTTTACGGACGAGAATGTGGAAAAGGAAAAAGGGATCATCATCCAAGAAATCGACATGTACCGGGATAACCCGGACTGGCGCGTATACTTCGGCCTCATCGAGGCGCTGTACCAAGATCATCCCGTTCATATCGACATTGCCGGCACGGCCAAATCGGTCCGCTCGATAACGAAAGAGATGCTCTATGACTGTTACAACACATTCTACCATCCGTCGAACATGACGCTGTTTGTCGTGGGCGGGGTCGAGCCGGAACCGACATTCGAGCTGATCAGGCAAAATCAGGCGGGAAAGTCCTTCCCGCAGGGCGGGGATATCCGGAGAACGGTTGCCGAGGAGCCCCCTCAAGTGAAGGACAAGAAGCGGGATATCCGGCTGCCCGTGTCGCTGCCCAAATGTTTGTTCGGCTTTAAAGAACCGCAGGGGACGGCACAGGGAGAAGCCGGGATCCGGCAAGAGCTGGCGACCAAATTGGCGCTGGAAACCATTCTGGGTCCAAGCTCGCCTCTGTATCAGAAGCTGTACGACGACAATCTGATCTCGGACAATTTCGGCTATGAGTTCAACACCGGCCCGGGGTTCGCCTTTTCCATCATCGGAGGGGAAACGGCCAATCCGGAAGAGTTGATGGAGCGTGTCACCGCGGCTTTGTACGACACCGCCGCCAAAGGCATCGACTCCGACGTGTTCGAGCGCACCCGCCGCAAGCGGATCGGAGGCTTCCTCCGCATGCTGAACAGCCCCGAATCGATCGCCAACGAATTTACCCGTTACCGCCACCGCGGCGGAGACCTGTTCCGCGTCGTTCAATATTACGAGAGCTTAACGGTCGACGAGTTGAATGAGCTGCTGAAGAGCCATGTCTCGCCGGACCGGCTGGCCGCATGCATCGTGAGGAGCGCCGAGGCGTGACGCGTACGGCGCTCATTACGGGCGGCTCCCGGGGGATCGGTGCCGCCGCGGCGCGCGGGCTGGCCTCGGACGGATGTGCCGTCGTGATCCAATATTACGCTTCCGGCGAAGAGGCGGAGCGGGTGGCGGCCGATTGCCGGAGGTGGGGAGTTCGCGCCGAGACCGTATATGCGGACGTCCGGGATGCCGATTCTCTGATGGCGCTCAAGACACGGACCGCCGAATGGGGCCTGTCGCCCGATATTCTCGTGCACAGCGCCGGAACTGCCTTTTACGGCCTGCTCGAAGACTCCGGCGAAGAAGTATGGGACGATCTGATGGGCGTGCATTTGAAGGCCGCATACCGGCTTACCCGCTTGTTCGCTCCTGACATGAGATGGCGGCGGTGGGGGAGAATCGTGTACTTGTCCAGCATTTGGGGAGTCGTAGGCGCATCGGGAGAAGCGGCTTATGCGGCCGCGAAGGGCGGATTGAACGCGTTCGCCAAATCGATGGCCCGCGAGCTGGCTTCCTCCGGGGTGACGGTCAACGCCGTCGCTCCCGGAGCGGTCGAAACCGACATGCTCGCCGGATTAGAGGAAGCGGAGAGGGCGTCCATTCGCAGTGAAATTCCGCTCGGACGTCTCGGCAAGCCGCAAGAAGTGGCCGACCTGATTCGATTCCTCGCATCGGAAGGAGCCGGCTATATGACCGGGCAGGTGGTCGGGATCAATGGCGGATGGTCGGCGTAACGTCCGCATACGGGCGAAACGGGAAGGGCATATTATCGACGAAGTCACGATAAGGAGGCCCTCTCAATGTCGACCGTTCTGAACAATTTCGAGAATTGGAAAAAGTTTTTGGGCGACCGTGTCGCGGCGGCCAAAAGATTGGGCATGGATGAGCAAGCCATGACGAAGCTGGCTTACGAAATCGGAGAATACCTCGACCAGCGCGTGGATCCCAAAAACGAAGAGCAGCGTGTGCTCAAGGAGCTTTGGGATGCGGGGGACGAGGCGGAGCGCAAAACGATGGCTCATCTCATGATCAAATTGGCCGAACAGAACTCGTAAACATCCGCCAGGCGGGTCACGAGACACTTGGGATTCCGCGAAAGCCTCCTCCGGGAGGCTTTCTAAATTTTGCTAATTGTAAAATGGGACTTTTGGCTGAATCGATTTGTTTTATTTTGCAGGAAAATAGGGAGCGTTGTAGAATAAAAGAGATAGCGGAACAACGGATTTTTTGTGTTCCTCGGATGAGGTGTGTCATGGAACCTAAACAATGGTATATGGAATATAAAATTCACAAAAACCGTCCAGGTTTGCTGGGAGATATCGCGTCTTTGCTCGGGATGCTCGGCGTTAACATTTTAACGATCAACGGGGTGGAAGACCGGGCCAGAGGCATGCTGCTGCAGACGGACGACGAGGAAAAAATCGAGCTGCTCGGCAAAATGCTGACCAAAGTCGAAAACATTACCGTCAGCAAGCTTCGTCCGACGCGGCTGACTGATATTTTGGCTGTAAGGCACGGACGTTACATCGAAAGGGATTCGGACGACCGCAAAACGTTCCGGTTCACCCGGGACGAGCTGGGACTGCTGGTCGACTTTCTCGGAGAGCTGTTCAAAAGGGAAGGCAACCAGACGATCGGGCTGCGGGGAATGCCGCGCGTCGGCAAAACGGAATCCATCATCGCGGGGAGTGTATGCGCCAACAAACGATGGACGTTCGTATCTTCCACGCTGCTGCGCCAAACGGTGAGAAGCCAGCTTTCCGAAGAAGAGATGAACCCCAACAACGTGTTTATCATAGACGGCATTGTCAGTACCATTCGTTCGAATGAAAAGCATTATAATCTGCTCCAGGACATCATGTCCATGCCTTCGACGAAGGTCATCGAGCACCCGGACATTTTTATGAGAGAATCCCAGTACGATTACGACTTGTTCGACTGCATCGTCGAGCTTCGCAATAACCCCGACGAGGAAATCAGCTACGAAAATTTCACAACGGCGGGCTTTAACGATGAATTCTGACCTACATAAGGTTAACACCGAGAAATCTCCGGAGGTGACAGGCATGTCCGATTTGGGAGCCCTGCTTCGCAAAGCGCGTGAACAGAAAGGCTATACGCTGGACGACGTTCAAGAGGCCACGAAAATTCGCAAACGGTATCTGGAAGCGATCGAAACCGGCGATTACAGCGTGCTTCCAGGCTCTTTTTATGTCCGCGCCTTCGTCAAAACTTACGCGGAAACGGTCGGTCTTGACGCGGAAGAAGTGCTGCGGCTGTATCAGAAAGAACTTCCCAAGACATCAACGGATGCTCCGCCGCCGGTAGAACCGATGCTCAAGTCGAGCCGGCGAAGCAGCGGACAGCACAGCGATCGCTGGGGCAAAGTATCGGCTACGCTGCTCATGTGGCTGTTTCCGATCTTGATTGTAGCCGTCCTTTATGTGTATTTATCGAACAACAATGCAAGCAAAGGCCCGAAAGAACTCGATCCGAACAAAATTACGAACGAAACGGCGGTGCCGCCGAATTCCGCATCGCCTTCCGCTCCGCCGGCGTCTCCGAGTGGATCCGCGGCAAGTCCGTCCCCGAGCGCTTCCGTGTCGCCAAGCCCGTCTGCGGTGACGCTGACGCTAAGCCGTACCCGGGGAGGCGTCTCCTACTATGATGTGGGTCCCGCCGGCCCGCATCAGGTGCAGCTGGAAGTTACCGGCACCTGCTGGGTCGGTGTCTACGAGAAAGGGCCGAAAGGCAAGCAGCTGTACAGCAAAAGTTATCAAACGGCGGATGTACCTTCCACCATATCGTTCGATATGACAGGGCCGCTGTATATCTCGGTTGGCCGTGCGGACAACGCGAAGGTCATGGTGGACGGAACATTGGTGGATGACGGCGATAAAGCGGGAGCTGCGAGATTTCTGTTTACGCCGGCGGCTGCCGCGCAATAACGGTAAGATAAATGCAAGAACAGCCGGCCCTCTTCGGAGGGCCTTTGTTGTGCCCGCAGGAATCCGGCCAGACTGCAGGTTTTTGGCTGTTTGCCGGCCGTGTTATAATAAGGAAAAAAGCGGAATAAAGAAAGGAAGTCGGTAGCGTGGCGTCGGAATATTCTTTTGACATCGTATCCAAGGTCGATATGCAAGAGGTGAACAACGCGGTTCAGCAAGCGCTTAAGGAAATTGAGACGCGCTTCGATTTCAAGGGCAGCAAAAGCGATCTCAAATTGGAAGACGAGGCGATTGTGGCGCAGTCGGACGACGACTATAAACTGAAAAGCGTCATCGACATTCTGCAATCGAAGCTGATGAAACGCGGAGTTCCGATCCGCAACCTCGACTACGGCAAAATCGAACCTGCCTCAGGAGGAACGGTGCGCCAGACAATCAAACTCAAACAGGGAATTGACCAGGATAATGCGAAAAAGATCAATACGCTGATCCGCGATTCTAAGCTGAAAATCAAGAGTCAGATTCAGGGAGATCAAATCCGTGTAACGGGCAAAAGTAAAGACGATCTGCAGGATGCGATGTCGCTGCTTCGGGGAGCGGAGTTGCCGCTGGAGCTGCAATTTTCGAATTACCGGTAAGGGAACAGGCGGGATGATGACGAATTTTTACCATACGTTCGTCATGGGGATTTCCGGCTTTGTCGACGCGCCCCCGCGTCTTTTGACACTCGTTTAGGGTTGGATTATACTGTTGGAGACTAGAACGGACGAACGTTTGGGGGAAGTCACCGATGCCTGAGAAGGTTAGCGTCGTTACGCTCGGCTGCGAGAAAAATTTGGTCGACTCCGAGATTATGTCCGGCCTTGTTCATCAAAGAGGCTACACTCTCGTCGAGAAACCGGAAGATGCGACAGTCGTGATCGTCAATACATGCGGGTTCATCGATGCCGCCAAGGAAGAATCGGTGAACACCATTTTGAATTTAGCGGAACTGAAAGATACGGCCCGTTTGAAAGCTTTGATCGTATCCGGCTGCCTCACTCAAAGATATAAGAAGGAATTGATGGACGAAATGCCGGAAATCGACGGCATTGTCGGGACCGGTGATTTTCACAAAATTAACGAGATTATTGACGAGGCGTTGAACGGACGTAAACCTGTTTATGTCGGCAACCCCGTTTTTACGTATGAGGAGAAATTGCCGCGGCTGCTGTCCACGCCCCGGCATACCGCCTATGTGAAAATTGCGGAAGGCTGCGACAACGCGTGTACGTTCTGCAGCATTCCGATCATGCGCGGCAAATTCCGCAGCCGTTCGGTCGAATCGATCGTCGCGGAAACGGAAAGCCTCGCCGCACAAGGTGTGAAGGAAATCAGCCTGATCGCGCAGGATTCCACCAATTACGGCACCGATTTGTATGAAGGGTTCAAGCTGCCCGAGCTGCTGAACCGGGTGTCGCAGGTCGACGGAATCGAGTGGGTGAGGCTGCATTACGCTTATCCGGGCTTTTTCACCGACGATTTGATCGAGACGATCGCATCCAACCCGAAAATTTGCAAATATATCGACATGCCGTTGCAGCACAGCGAGGACGCGATTTTGAAGCGAATGCGGCGCCCAGGACGTCAGCGGGACATCCGGGAGCTGATCGGCAAAATTCGCGCAAGCATACCGGATGTGGCGGTGAGGACTTCTATGATTGTCGGGTTTCCGGGCGAGACGGAAGAGGATTTTGCGAAATTGTGCGATTTCGTTCGTGAAATGAAATTCGACCGGTTGGGCGTATTCACCTATTCACAGGAAGAAGACACGCCGGCCAGCCGTCTGCCGGATCAGCTGGCGGATGAAGTGAAACAAGCGAGAGCCGCCATGCTGATGGAAGTTCAGCGGCAGGTATCGCAGGAGAACGCGGCGAAATATGTCGGGCGTACGCTGGATGTTTTGGTCGAAAGATACGACGGCCGGAGCGACGTGTTCGTTGGAAGAAGCCAGTTTGACGCGCCGGAAGTGGACGGGGAAGTTTACATTACCGGCTGCCGCGCGGAAATCGGCGATATTCGCCGGGTGCGCATCACGCATGCGTACGAATATGATTTAACGGGGGAGGCGATCGCATGAATTTGGCGAACCGGATTACCCTCGCGCGTATTTTCATCGTTCCGATCATTACGTTCGTGCTGCTCGTCCGATTGGATTTGGGCGTGCTCACGATCGGCGAGTACTCCATCTCCTACAACCAGGTGGTCGCGGTGCTGCTGTTCATTATCGCGGCGAGCACCGACGGGCTGGACGGCTACATTGCCCGTAAACGCAAAATCGTGACGAATCTCGGCAAACTGCTCGATCCGCTGGCGGATAAGCTGCTGGTGGCAGCCGTTCTGATTTCGCTTGTGGAGATGGGCAAGCTGGGCGCGTGGGTCGCCATCATCATCATCAGCCGCGAGTGGGCCGTCACCGGCCTGCGACAGGTGGCTTTGCTGGAAGGAGCGGTATTGGCCGCCAGCAACTGGGGCAAATGGAAAACGGCGATTCAGATTGCGATGATTATCGTGCTGCTGATCAACAACTTCCCGTTCAACTTCATCGATCTGCGCATCGATTTGATCGCGGTGTGGGCGGCCGTACTGATTACCGTTTACTCCGGTGTCGACTATTTCGTGAAAAATAAAAATTTGATTCCGGTATCGGATCCGGCGCCGGGAACTCCCGGCACACCGAACTCCGGTCCGAAGTCGGACCCGGCTAAGAAAGAGGTGCGCCGGAACGCATGAGTGTAAGAGCGGAAATCGTGTCCGTGGGCACGGAGCTCCTGCTCGGTCAAATCGTAAACACCAATGCCCAGTTTCTGTCGCAAGGTTTGGCGGAATTGGGCATTGATGTTTATTACCAGACTGTAGTGGGCGACAATATGGAGCGGCTTTTGTCCGCCATCGAACTGGCGCGAAGCCGGGCGGACCTGATCGTGTTCACGGGCGGTCTCGGACCGACGCTGGACGATTTGACGCGTGACGCGGTGGCGGCATATTTAGGACGAGGGATCGAGATTCACGAGCCGACGCTGCGGAAGATCGAGGAGATGTTCGCGGGGCGCGGCGCATTCATCGAGAGCAACCGCCGGCAGGCGATGCTGGTGGAAGGCGCCGTTCCGCTGCGCAACACGACGGGATTGGCCGTCGGCAACGCGCTGTCGGCGGACGGCACGCATTATTTGCTGCTGCCGGGGCCGCCGCGCGAGATGAAGCCGATGTTCGACAATGACGCGACGAAGTGGCTTAAAGGATTGATGGGTGAGTCCGCGTCTTTGCATTCGGTGATGCTGAGATTCGCCGGGATCGGAGAGTCGGCGCTGGAAGATTTGCTGATCGATTTGATCCGTGAGCAGACGGATCCCACGATCGCTCCTTACGCCAAGGAAGGCGAAGTGGCGGTAAGAGTGTCCACCAAAGCCGACAGTATCGAAGAGGCGGCTCGGAAAATGGAGGGGACGCTGACGGAAATCCGCAGGCGGACCGACCGGTTCTTATACGCGGAAGAGGATATTTCGCTAGAGACGGCGGTGATGCGGCTGATGATGCAGCAGCGGCGGACGTTTTCGCTGGCCGAGAGCTGTACCGGCGGCATGGTCGCGGAGATGGTGACGAGTGTGCCGGGCAGCGCAGACGTTTTTATGGGCGGCGTCGTGAGTTATACGAACGGCGTGAAAATGGGGCTGCTCGGCGTTCCGCGCGAGCTGCTCGAGGGTGAAGGCGCGCCCGGTGCGGTGAGCGGGGAGACGGCCGCGGCGATGGCGGAAGGCGTGCGGTCGGCGGCCGATTCGGATTTCGGCGTGGCCGTGACCGGCGTTGCGGGTCCCGCGCAGTCGGAGGGCAAGCCGGTCGGCCTCGTCTATGTCGGGCTCGCCGAACGAGACCGTCCGACGACGGTGGAGAAGCTGCAGCTCTCCGGCGACCGGGAGGGCATCCGCATCCGAGCCTCCAAGCGCGCGTTGTATCGCCTGTGGCTGGCGCTTACGGGCCGGGAATAATTCATTTTGGAAGACCTGCCGGGGGCAGGTCTTTTATTTGTGTTAGTCAGTCAGATTGACTATGGGGCGCGGATGGTGGAGAGAGCATGGTAACTTTGATGTACGAAATTCGTCACAATTGCGAGAATAAACTTCCTGGTATAGGGTTGTCAAACCCGTCCGGTATATGATAAAGTTTTTGTTGAAAGTTGCGGAAGAACCGTAGCGAAGAATACTTTGCTGCGGTTCTTTTTTGCGGAAGAATCGAACAAATGTTCTCAAAATGCTTGGCAAACGCTAGAAAAACCGCTATGATGAATATATTAAGAGGATAAGGATGTGGGTGTGTTGTCCGATCGTCGCGCCGCATTAGACATGGCATTGCGCCAGATTGAGAAGCAGTTCGGCAAAGGTTCCATCATGAAGCTTGGAGAGAACGCGCAATTGCAGGTAGAGACCGTGTCCAGCGGCTCTATCGCATTGGATATTGCGCTTGGCATCGGCGGATTCCCGCGCGGAAGAATCATTGAAGTATACGGACCGGAATCGTCCGGTAAGACGACTGTCGCATTGCACGCCATTGCCGAAGTGCAGCGTGCGGGCGGACAAGCGGCCTTCATCGACGCCGAGCATGCGCTCGATCCGTTGTACGCCAGCAAGCTTGGCGTCAATATCGATGAGCTGCTCTTGTCCCAGCCGGATACGGGGGAGCAGGCGCTCGAGATCGCTGAAGCGCTGGTACGAAGCGGCGCGGTAGACATCATCGTCGTCGACTCCGTCGCGGCGCTGGTGCCGAAGGCCGAGATCGAAGGCGATATGGGCGATTCGTTCGTCGGTCTTCAAGCGCGCCTCATGTCTCAAGCGATGCGGAAGCTTTCCGGGGCGATCAGCAAGTCGAAGGCCATCGCGATCTTCATCAACCAGCTGCGCGAGAAGGTCGGCGTCATGTTCGGCAACCCGGAGACGACGCCGGGCGGACGTGCGCTGAAGTTCTACGCCAGTGTGCGTCTGGACGTGCGCCGCATAGAATCGCTGAAGCAGGGCAATGACGTCGTAGGCAACCGCACCCGTATTAAGGTTGTGAAGAATAAGGTCGCTCCCCCGTTCAAGCAAGCGGAAGTGGATATTATGTACGGTGAAGGCATCTCGAAGGCAGGCAGCCTGGTCGATATCGGAGTCGAACACGACATCGTCCAAAAGAGCGGAGCCTGGTTCTCCTATAACGGCGAGCGTCTGGGGCAAGGCCGCGAGAATGCGAAGCAATTCCTGAAGGATAATGCCGAGTTGGCAGGGCAGATCGAGAAACAGATTCGTGAAGCGTCGCTGACTGCGGCAGCCAACGCGAAAGCGGCGACATTCTCCTCGGACGACGATGAGGAAGAACCCGATTTCGAATAAGGTTTAGGAATAGCGGCAGCTGTTGCCGCTATTTTGCTTATAAAGGAGGACGGCATCTGTGGCCAATCTAACCGGAAGCGGAGCGGGCGGACGCCGCAGCGGCTACCGCAAATCAGAGGCCGGGAAAAAGGGCGGCCAACGCCAGGCGGGCGCTGGCCGAGTGTCTGCTGATCGTCAGACAAATCCGACGGACGGCTCCCATTTCATCAAGGTCGTAACCGAGGCAGAAGTGGTGGCGGTTGAAGCGCATCCGAAACATCCTGCCATGTATCGAGTAGCCATTCGGCTTTTTGGGGAGAGCCTTGATGATACCGAAATCGTGCAGACAGAATCCTCTTCCGGCAACACCGATGATGTGCCCGGCGATTGGAACGCGGAGGTGGACGCGTTAATCGCCGGAGCGGCGGGTGCCGCGTCTGCCGGCAGCGCGGAGACGGTGATTACCGTTCATGAGGATACGCTCGTGTCGCTGCGCCTTTTGAAAGGACGCCGCATTTCGGCGGAAGAATGGGAGGCGCTCCGCCACGAAGAAGAGCGCGAGGATGCCTACCGGTCGGCTCTCGCGATTTTGGAGAGAAAAGCGAGAACGAGCCGGGAGCTGTCGGAAGCGCTCAAGCGCAAAGGATATTCGCCGGATATAATTAACAGCTGTCTGGAGCGGCTGCGTGAACGCCGCATGCTGGACGATTCTTCCTACGCCAAGCGTTTTGCCGAGCAGCGGGTGACCGGACAGCGTAAAGGCAGCCGCTTAATCCGGCAAGAGCTGTTGCAGCGAGGCATTACGAAAGCGGATGCCGAGCTCGCACTGGGCGAGTTGGACGAACATGCCGAACGCGAAGCGGCATTTGCCCTGGCACGAAAAAAATGGCCGCAGCTGAAAGGCGAACTTCGGGAACGAAAGCACAAGCTGACCGCTTTCCTGTTAAGGCGAGGCTACCCGAACGGCATCGTGAAACAAGCGCTTGATCACGCATCCACTGGGGCCTCACAATCTGGGGATCCGGATTTCGATGAAGCGCTTGAGTTTGAGGGGATGGACGACGGCAATCCGGGATGGGACGGGACCGACCCGAACGAGTTCGGCTAAACAACTCCGAGGCGTTTACCGAATCCGCACGATACCGAAAACGGCTGCGCCCTTCGTTCGCTTTGCTTGACAATCCATTTTGGCTAAAGCTAAAATGATTCTGTAATCCATCTTCCTATTCCGAACCCTTTTTCCTTCCAAAAAGCGATTCGGAACCCTTTATTTCGACCCTTTTTTTTATGCTTTGCCAACAAGAAAGTAAACGGTTTGGAGACCGGCAAGCAACAATTTCATAAGGTATCCCAGGCGTTGGCCTTGGTGATGCAACGAGGAGGTGAGACCATGGACACCATCTATTGGGTCTTGATCGTTCTCGTTGTTGGCGCGCTATTCTTTGGGATCGGTTATATCGTTCGCAAGTCCATTGCGGAAGCGAAAATTTCCAGTGCCAATGAAGAAGCACGCAGAATTGTCGAAAGCGCCAAGAAAGATTCCGAAGCGATTCGGAAAGAAACGGTGCTGGAAGCCAAAGACGAGGTGCATAAGCTCCGTAACGAAGCGGAACGCGATGTTCGCGAACGCAGAAACGAAATTCAACGCCAGGAAAGACGGCTTCTCCAAAAAGAAGAGTCGCTGGATCGTAAGCTCGAAGCGTTGGAACGCAAAGAGGAGCAGGTTGCCAACAAGGAGAAACGAGTCGAAGAAACCCAAGAAGAAATCGAACAATTGTACAAACGCCAGGTGGCGGAACTCGAACGGATTTCCAACCTGTCGACGGAGGAAGCGAAGCAGCTGATTCTTTCGACGGTCGAGCAAGAAGTCCGGGTCGAAACCGCACAACTGATCAAGGACATTGAGCAAGAAGCGAAACAGGAAGCCGACAAACGTGCGCGCGACATCATCTCTCTGGCGATTCAGCGGTGCGCCGCGGATCACGTGGCCGAAACGACCGTATCGGTCGTCACGCTGCCGAATGAGGAGATGAAAGGCCGTATCATCGGCCGTGAAGGCCGGAACATCCGGGCACTGGAGACGTTGACGGGGATCGACCTCATCATCGACGACACGCCGGAGGCGGTTATCCTGTCGGGCTTCGATCCGATCCGGCGCGAAATTGCGAGGACCTCTCTGGAGAAACTGGTGGCGGACGGAAGGATTCACCCGGCCCGCATCGAAGAGATGGTGGAGAAATCCCGCAAGGAAGTGGACGAGAGGATTCGGGAGTACGGCGAACAGGCAACTTTCGAAGTCGGCGTACACGGTTTGCATCCGGATCTGATCAAAATTTTGGGTCGTTTGAAGTTCCGGACGAGCTATGGCCAAAATGTGCTGAAACATTCGATGGAAGTGGCGTATTTGACCGGGCTGATGGCTGCGGAGCTGGGAGAAGACATTTCGCTCGCCAAACGCGCCGGCTTGCTGCACGACATCGGCAAGGCGCTCGACCACGAAGTGGAAGGCTCGCATGTCGAGATCGGCGTGGAATTGGCGAAGAAGTACAAGGAACACCCGGTCGTCATCAACAGCATCCACTCCCACCACGGAGATGTGGAAGCGACTTCCGTCATCGCGATGCTCGTCGGCGCAGCCGACGCGCTGAGCGCCGCCCGTCCGGGTGCGCGCCGCGAGACGCTCGAGACGTACATCAAACGGCTCGAGAAGCTGGAGGCCATCTCGGAATCGTTCGAAGGCGTCGAGAAGTCTTACGCCATTCAAGCGGGCCGCGAGGTTCGCGTAATGGTCCAGCCCGAGAGAGTGGACGACACCGAAGCGTTCCGTCTGGCACGCGACATCACGAAGAAGATCGAGAGCGAGTTGGATTATCCGGGACACATCAAGGTCACGGTAATTCGCGAAACGCGCGCGGTCGAATACGCGAAATAATTTGGGAAATCTACGGGAATGCTGAAAAGTGGCTGCGGCATAAGCAGCCACTTTTCCTTTTAGAGGAAGGGGTTTTGCAACATGCGTGTCGTATTTATCGGGGATATCGTAGGCAACTTGGGACGGGAAACCGTCAAAAGGCTGTTGCCTTGGCTGCGTGAAAAGTACCGGCCGGACATCGTGATCGCCAATGGCGAAAACGCGGCAGGCGGACGAGGCATTAACGCCGCCATTACCCGTGAACTGTTCGAGTGGGGCGTGCACGGCATCACCATGGGGAACCACACATGGGACAACCGGGAAATTTTCGAATTCATCGACGATGAGCCGCGGCTCGTTCGTCCTGCCAACTTGCCGCCGGGGACACCGGGCAATGGCGCCATGATCGTTAAAGTGGGAAGCAAGGAGCTCGGCGTCGTGAACTTGATCGGCCGTACGTTCCTTCCTCCGACGGATGATCCGTTTCGTGCGGCGGACGAGCTGCTGACGGAGCTCCGCAAACAAACCAAAAACATTTTGGTGGATTTCCACGCCGAAGCGACAAGCGAAAAAATCGCCATGGGCTGGTATTTGGACGGCCGGGCGTCCCTCGTGGTGGGTACGCATACGCATGTGCAAACGAACGATAACCGTATATTACCGGAAGGAACCGCTTATGTGACGGACGCCGGCATGACCGGCCCTCGGGACGGTGTACTGGGCATGGAAAAGGAAAGTGTGATTCGCAGATTTACCACAGGCTTGCCGTCGCGGTTCACCGTAGCGGAAGGCAAGTGGGTGCTGAGCGGCGTGTTTGTGGAAATCGACGATGCGACCGGAAAAGCGCGCAGCGTTCAACTTATTCGGGTTGACGAGGACTCTTGGATCGCAGTTTAATCAAATCTTCAAATTTCTGCAAATTCATTGCCTTACGCCTCCCGGGAAAGAAGGAATTTTCACCCCCCTCACCGAATAAGTATCCGTTAGTGAGCCAATCCTTTGTTTCCCGTTGCAGCCGAGAAGTCATGCGCTCATGACGGCGGTTGTCCCAAGAGGAGGTACTGGTCATGGTTGAAGTATTGAAGGTTTCCGCAAAATCCAATCCAAACTCGGTTGCAGGCGCATTGGCCGGCGTACTTCGCGAACGCGGAGGTGCCGAACTTCAGGCAATTGGAGCCGGCGCCTTGAATCAGGCGATCAAAGCCGTCGCGATAGCACGCGGGTTTGTGGCACCAAGCGGGGTGGATCTGATCTGCATCCCGGCTTTTACGGATATTGTGATAGACGGGGAGGATCGGACGGCGATCAAGCTGATCGTAGAACCCCGATAACGACAGCAATTATGCAAGGTACATTGTTGACCTGTTAGCGATTGAAACGCCTCGGACTGCGGCGAAAGCTGCCTATCCGAGGCTCAAACGCCGGACAGGTTTTTTTGTGTGGTTTTGACAGGCAAAAGGAGGGAATAAAGATGGATGTGGCGGATCTTCATTGTGACGTGATTTATAAAATGATGGAGCACCCTGGACTCAGCCTGCTCAATCCGGACGATCGGCTGCTGGATGTGACGGTTGAAAGGTTGAGGCAAGGCGGCGTTACGCTTCAAGTGTTCGCTTTATTTCTTCCGCAAGCGCTTCCCAGAACGCCGGAAAACATGCTCCGGGCAGTTGAACTCTATTTCAGCGGCGTGCTGGCGCATCCGGATCTGATGCCGGTGCTTCGTTCCCAGGAAGTCGATGCTGCTGGGAAGATGGGGAAAATCGGAGCCCTATTATCGATCGAAGGCGTGGATGGATTGCAGGGGCATTTTTGGATGCTGCGGCTGCTTCATCGGATGGGCGTCCGGCTGCTCGGTCCGACCTGGAACCATGCCAATTGGGCGTGCGACGGAGCCGGAGAGCCGCGGGGAGGCGGATTGACGAAAGCCGGCCGTCAGCTGGTGCAGGAGTGCGAGAGGCTCGGCATCCTGATCGATGTGTCGCATTTGTCGGACAACGGATTTTGGGATGTCGCGGAAACGGCAAACAGACCGTTTTTTGCTTCCCATTCCAATGTCAGAGCCCTTAGGACTCATTCCCGTAATCTGACCGACGATCAGGTCCGGGCATTAATTGCGGTTGGCGGCATCATTGGGGTGACCTTCGTCCCTTGGTTTTTGACCGATCCGGAACCCGCTTCTATTCAACATATTTTGCGTCATGTGGACCATATTTGCGCACTGGGCGGTGAGCGGCATATCGCGTTCGGGTCGGATTTCGACGGTGCCGAGCGGTATGCACAAGGTGTCGAACACCCGGGCCAATATCCCAGGCTGACGGAGGCCCTCCTGAAACGATATCCGGAGAACATGGTTCGCGGATTTATGAGCGGGAACGCCAAACGGTTTTTCGTAAAAAATCTACAAAACTGAACTTTCGGTCTGACATCTATCTCACCACGGCATCAATTCCATCGAAAAGAACTATCTTTCCTTTTACCCCGGAAGTATTGCTATTTAAGAGATTGAATCATAATATTTATATGTCAAATGAAAATTTTTTATAAAACAGGAATTTGTAAAATTTGTCGAACCAAGAGATTAAGAGGAGATGGGCACTGTGATCAGTCAACTGTCATGGAAAATTGGCGGCCAGCAGGGTGAAGGCGTGGAAAGTACCGACCGGATCTTCTCCACGGCGTTGAACCGTCTGGGCTACTACCTGTACGGGTACCGTCATTTTTCCTCGCGGATTAAAGGCGGACACACGAACAACAAAATCCGCATCAGCACTAATCCGATCCGCGCGATTTCTGACGATTTGGATATTTTGGTCGCATTCGACCAGGAAACCATCGACCTGAACGCGGGCGAATTGCGTCCCGGCGGCGTCGTGGTAGCGGACGCCAAGTTCTCGCCTGTGATTCCGGAAGGAATCCAAGCGCGTCTGTTCGCGGTTCCGATTACGGCGATCGCTGAAGAATTGGGCACTTCCCTGATGAAGAACATGGTAGCATCCGGCGCGTCTTGGGCATTGCTTGGGCTGCCGCTCGAAGTGTTCAACAAAGCGGTGGAAGAAGAATTCGGACGCAAAGGTCCCGCGATCGTCGAGAAGAACGTCGAAGCGGTCAAACGCGGAGCGGAATTTGTGCTGGAGCAAGCCGGCGGGCCGCTGGAAGAGTTCAAGCTCGAACCGGCCGACGGCACACAGAAGTTGTTCATGATCGGCAACGAAGCGATGGGCCTCGGCGCCATTGCGGCAGGCTGCCGGCTGATGTCCGCCTATCCGATCACCCCTGCCTCTGAGATTATGGAATATTTGATCAAAAAACTGCCGAAATTCGGCGGTACGGTCGTACAAACCGAGGATGAAATCGCCGCCGTTACGATGGCGATCGGCGCAAACTATGCCGGCGTGCGCACGATGACCGCATCGGCAGGCCCGGGATTGTCGCTGATGATGGAAGCGATCGGACTTTCGGGTATGACCGAAACTCCGCTCGTGATCGTCGACACGCAGCGCGGCGGACCTTCGACCGGTTTGCCGACGAAACAAGAGCAATCGGATATTAACGCGCTCATCTACGGAACGCACGGCGAAATTCCGAAAGTGGTCGTCGCGCCGAGCACCATCGAAGAGTGCTTCTACGATATGGTCGAAGGCTTTAACGTAGCGGAAGAATATCAAGTGCCGGTCATCATCGCGACGGACCTGCAGTTGTCGCTTGGCAAGCAGTCTTGCGAACCGCTTGATATCGAATCGGTCCGTATCAACCGCGGCAAGCTCGTGACCGAAGAGCTGCCACAGTTGGAAGAACACCGCATGTTCAAGCGTTACGAGTTTACGGAAGACGGCGTATCGCCGCGCGTCCTGCCGGGCATGAAGAACGGCATCCACCACGTAACCGGCGTTGAGCACGACCAGGAAGGCCGTCCTTCCGAGAGCTCGATTAACCGGCAAAAAATGATGGATAAGCGTATGCAGAAAATGGACAGCATCCGCGTGAAAGATGCCGTGAAAGTGAATGCCGTGGATCCTTCGGCCGAAGTGCTGATTGTGGCGATGGGCTCCACCGGCGGAACGATCGAAGAAGCGCGCGCCCGTCTGAGCAAAGACGGAATTGCCATTAACCATATCACGGTTCGTCAAATGCATCCGTTCCCGAGCGAATTGATCGAGCCGCATTTGAAAGCGGCGAAGACGGTAGTGGTTCTCGAGAACAACGCAACCGGCCAGCTGGCTAACTTGATCAAGCAAAACGTCGGTTACCATGATAAAATTCGTAACTTCCTGAAATACGATGGAACGCCGTTCCTGCCTTCGGAAGTCTACAAAGCCTGTAAGGAGCTGAACTAACAATGGCGACATTCAAAGAATTTCGCAACAACATCAAGCCGAACTGGTGCCCGGGCTGCGGCGACTTCTCCGTACAGGCGGCGATCCAACGCGCTGCTGCGAACGTTGGTCTTGAACCGGAACAGCTTGCAGTTATTTCAGGTATCGGCTGCTCGGGCCGGATCTCCGGCTATATCAATGCATACGGCCTTCACGGTATCCACGGCCGCGCGCTTCCGATCGCGCAAGGCGTGAAGCTCGCCAACCGCGAGCTCACGGTTATCGCTTCGGGCGGTGACGGCGATGGCTTTGCGATCGGTATGGGACACACCGTGCATGCGATCCGTCGTAACCTGGACGTGACTTACATCGTCATGGACAACCAAATTTACGGCCTGACCAAAGGTCAAACTTCTCCGCGCAGTGCGGAGGGCTTCAAAACGAAGTCGACGCCGGAAGGTTCGATCGAGTCTACGCTTTCGCCGCTTGAAATCGCCTTGTCCGCAGGCGCGACGTTCGTGGCGCAATCGTTCTCGAGTGACTTGAAGCAGCTGACGGCGCTGATCGAGGAAGGCATCAAGCACAAAGGCTTCTCCCTCATCAACGTGTTCAGCCCGTGCGTGACCTTCAATAAAGTGAACACGTACGACTGGTTCAAAGAAAACATCGTGAACCTGGAGCAGTTCCCGGAATACGATCCGTCGAACCGTGTAGCGGCCATGAACAAAATCATGGAAACGCACGGCATGCTTACCGGCTTGATTTATCAGGACAAAGTCCGTAAATCGTATGAAGATTTGGCGGTCGGGTTTAAAGAACAAGGTCTTGCGAATCAGAAGCTGGACCTCAGCCGCGAAGATTTCGACAAGCTGCTGGCGGAATTCAAATAATCGACATGACTTGAGAGGCGTACGGGCTTTGTCCCGTACGCCTCTTGCGCTATACTGGAGAAAAAAGGCGGTGGCGTTACATGGGCGAAACCAAACGAGTGCCGGTCGGCGTATCGGCCAGACACCTTCATTTAACGCAAGAGCATGTTGAAATTTTGTTCGGCGCAGGCGCCAAGCTGACCGAATTCAGGCCGCTGTCGCAGCCCGGACAATTTGCCGCGAACGAGACGGTGGAAGTTCACGGACCGAAAGGTTCTTTCCCGAAAGTGCGCATTCTGGGACCGGTGCGGCGGGCGACGCAGCTGGAAGTGTCGCGTACCGATGCGTTTGCACTGGGCGCGAAGCCGCCGGTGCGGGAGTCCGGCAATATTGCCGGTACACCGGGTTTCCGGATCGTCGGCCCTGCAGGTGAAGTGACAGTGGAGCAGGGGATGATCGTTGCAGCGCGTCATATTCATTTTCATACGTCCGATGCGGGAAAATGGGGAATCTCGGACAAGCAGCTCCTCAAAGTGAGGGTCGGGGGTGAGCGCGGGGTCATGTTCGAAAATGTGATCGCCCGCGTCTCGGACCAGTATGCATTGGACATGCATATCGACACCGATGAAGGCAACGCTGCAGGTGTCAGTACAGGCGAGTATGCCGAGATTGTGGAATGACATAACGAATTACGCGGAAAGAGGAGCACGTTGGTGCGTCCTCTTTTTTTCATTGTTGAATATCCAAATTGTAGTAAAATGAATTTATCTTATACAGAATAGGGGAGGCTGCCTTTATGACCTTAAGCCAACTGATAGGAGATGTATTTAAGCTTGCAGAATCAGGAGATGCGCAGAGGTTGAAAGATATCCTGCACACGAACCCCGCACTCGCAAACCAAGAAAACGAACAGGGATTGACACTGCTGGGATATGCGGCTCATTTTGGTCATCCGGATGTTGTTCAGGTTCTATTAGATTATGGAGCTGAGGTCAACGCAGTCTCACATTCTAAACTCGACTTTATTCCTTCCAATACAGCACTTCATGCCGCAATCGCAGGCGAGCGCAATATCGAGGTCATTCAATTGTTGCTGCAGCATCATGCCGACACGAGCATTTTCGATACGAACGGACACACCAGCCTACATACCGCAGCGTTCCATGAGGATAATGCGGAGATTATTCATTTATTGATCAAGTATGGAGCGAATGTAAACGCCAAGCCGGAAGGCGGCAAGACGGCGCGAACCGTCGCGGAAGAACGGGGAAATCACAAAGTTGCCGAACTTCTTCGTTCTTATGAGGGGGAGCGCAATTGATTTCCGTTCGCCACCTAACGAAGGAATTCAAGCGAGTGAAGCGCAAGGAGGGCTTTTTGTCGGGCGTTCGGAATTTGTTCAGTGCCGAGTACACGATCAAACGAGCCGTAGACGATATTTCCTTCGAAGTGCGGGAAGGCGAAATTGTCGGCTATATCGGTCCGAACGGCGCCGGTAAGTCTACCTCAATCAAAATGCTGTCAGGCATTCTGGTTCCGACCAGCGGACATCTGGAAGTGAACGGCATCGTTCCTTATAAAGACCGCAAGGCGAATGCCAGGCAGATCGGAGCGGTGTTCGGCCAAAAAACGCAGCTGTGGTGGGATGTTCCGGTCATTGAGAGCTTGCGGCTGCTCAAAGATATTTACAAGGTTTCGGATCGGCAGTACAAACGCAATTTGGAGATTTTCAACGATCTGCTCGAACTGGACACGTTCTGTCAAACACCGGTGCGCCAATTAAGCCTGGGGCAGCGGATGCGCGCTGATCTCGCGGCCGCGCTGCAGCACGATCCGAAAATTTTATTTCTGGACGAACCCACCATTGGGGTAGACATTGTGGCCAAGGAAAAGCTTCGAACCTTCATCCGTGAAATCAACCGGGAGTTCAAGGTTACGGTTCTCCTCACGACGCATGACATGTGGGATATTGAGAAGCTTTGTTCCCGCATGCTGATTATTGATCACGGCCAAGTGATCTACGACGGAAGTGTGGAACAAATCCGGGACACGTACGGCGGAAGCCGGACGCTGGTCGTGGAGCTGGAAGAAGAGGTGGCGGATTTCTCCGTCCCCCGTGCGGAGCTGGTGAAATCGGAAGGCCGCAAGAAGTGGTTCCGGTTTAACCGGTTGGAAGCTTCACCTTCCGATCTGATTACACAAATCGGAGGCCGTTATCCGATCGTGGACCTTACCGTGGAAGAGCCCGAAATCGAGCAGCTCGTACGGAGCATTTATCAAGGCCAAGGGCGCAGAACCGAGGTGATGTGAGGATGCGGCTGTTCTGGTCCTTTACGCGGCAGTCTTTTCACAGCAGTGCCATTTACCGGTTCGATTTCTGGCTTCAGCTTTTTTCTGTATTTCTGATGATGTATAGCGTGTTTTGGATTTGGACCATTCTTTATCATCAAAGGCCCGGAGCATTCGGTATATCGCTCGAACAAATGATCACTTACGGCGTGCTCGGCATGGCGCTAGATACCATTTTTCACCCCGGACGCGGTCCTCAAATGTACATCGCGCAACAAATCCGCTCCGGAGCGATCGACACCGATCTCATGAAGCCCCTCGATTTCCATTTACATATGCTGGCCAGACATTTTGGAGAAACGCTGTTCCGCTTCAGCACGCTGGCGCTTCCTTCTTTGATCATCGGATATTTGTTTCTAGATCTGCAGCTGCCGGCTGGTTGGGCGCAAGGCTTACTGTTTGTGATCAGCCTCTTGTTGGGGTTTATGGTGCTGTTTTCTCTGAATTTTTTGCTGGGATTGCTCGCCGTCGTCACGCTCGATATCCGCAGCATTACGTGGGCATATAACGGAATTGTCCGATTTTTCGCCGGTCAAATGGTGCCGCTCTGGGTATTTCCGGGTTTCATCGGCGCTTTAGCCGCTGTGCTTCCTTTTAAAAGTATTTTTTACATCCCGTTGTCCATCTACATCGGCAGGCTGAGCGGCAGTGAAGCTTGGCAAGCCATCGGCTTTCAGCTCGTGTGGATATGCGTGTTGATTCCGCTCGGCCGACTGGCTTGGGGCAGAATCCATTCCCGGCTCGTTGTTCAGGGAGGGTAAACATTGGATACTTTGCGGATATATCTCAAACTGATCGGAATCTCGATGCGCAGCCGGCTTCAGTATAGAGCGGATTTCGTCACGGGCATCATCAGCGTCATTGTTCTCAACGCCGTGAATCTCACGCTGATCGGCATTCTTGTGAACCGCTTCGTGCATTTGAACGGTTGGGGACTGTGGGAAATGGTGTTTCTATATAGTTTTTGGGTCATGAGCCATAGTCTGTACAGCCTGTTATTTTGGCATTTCAATACGATGGAGGATCATATCGTTCAAGGCACGTTCGATCAATTTCTTCTCCGTCCGATCGGAACGTTGGTTCAATTTTTGGGCAGAGAAATTCAGTATATTGGCATCGGGGATGTTATCGTCGGGGCGACCGGGTTGACACTCGCGTATTCGCATCTGCATCTGGATTGGGGAATTTACGAGTACACGTGGCTGGTTGTGTCCGTGCTGTCGGGTACGTTAGTTGAAACCGCGATTGCCTGGATCATCTCAAGTTTGTCTTTCTGGACGACACGCTCGATGTCGGCCTTCTTCGTAATGATGAGACTGAACGCATTGACCCAGCAATATCCGATCGATATATTCGGCACCTGGTTCCGCGTCGTTGTCACCGGGCTCATTCCCGTCGCTTTCATCAACTATTACCCGTCACTTCTGCTGCTCGGCAAAACGGAACAAGCGGGCAGTTGGGGCTGGCTGGGCATGATGTCTCCGGTGGTAGCCGTGCTGCTGCTAGGAATTGCCTTGCTGGTCTGGAATCGCGCGTTAAGGAGGTATTCGAGTACAGGAAGTTGACGCAGGTTCATCGCGTTACCGAAGCACGAGACTTTCCCACGTTATGTCCTGTCCTAACACACCGACCGCCTGCAAATCTTCCGGTGATCTCACACCAAGCTCGGTCATAAATTTTTTCTGCCCCTCCGCAAACGGCAAAATTTCGATATGCGTATTGTAGGGGCATTGCATTTGTTCCATATACCCAAACAAGCGGCATATCCAAGGTCGTGCCTCATACACGGCGCATCGCTTGTTCTCCACATCAACCAGCGGGCAGGCGCCATCTTTGCGCTTCTGCGCCTGCAGACGGTCGATTTGTTCTTGCGGCATCGCGCGTATTGCTCCCTCTATCGCTTGCATTTCTTTTGCGGTTACCGGAACGTTGGCACAGCATTCAATGCAATTGTCGCACAGGAAGGGCTTACTGTTTGGGGGTGCCATACTGACGTTCCTCCGGTGATTGAAAGTGGAATGCTCCTAGTATGGCTATGGCGCATTTTTCATAACCTGATTTTACCGAAGGAGGGGCGGACAGGATGAGAAATATACAGGATGAAATTAATGAACGAAAGTATTCGGACAATATCCCGCATCCGAGAAACCGGGGACAAGACAACTTTTTTACTGCCGACCCCAATCTGGCCTACCACGTACAACGGTTCCTTCCGCCTCATATGCAGGAGTGGGCGTTGAAGCAATTATCGGGGTTTGGCGCGCAGGTTGCGGGGCCGATCGATGAGCGGGCTGCCTTTACGGATGCGGAGGGAAAACCACAGCTCCGTAAATATAACCGCTTAGGTGAAGATATCTCAGAGATTGTAACGAATGAAGGCTATAAAAAAACGGTGGCCGAAGTATATGGAGCCGGAATCGTCGGTCACCTCTACCATCCCGTCAGCGAACTGGGAACCACGGTTCCTTATATGTACTCCTACTTCATGGGTTACTTGTTGAGCCAAACAGAAGCGGGTTTTTATTGCCCTGTTACCCTTACCCTGTCAGCAGCTTACTTAGTCCATGTCTTCGGAGATGAATGGCTGAAGAAAACGTATCTTACCGGTTTGACATCCCTTCAGTATGAAACCCTCTACGAAGGCGCTACCTGGTTGACGGAGAGACAGGGAGGATCTGATGTAGGGGCTAACCGGACGACAGCTGAAAAGGTAGAAGCGGAAGAAAATGTGTACCGTTTGACGGGCGAAAAATTTTTCGCGAGCAACGCGGGGGCGATGGTGGCAACAGTTCTGGCACGCGTGGATGACCGGAAACAGGGAACGAAAGGACTCGGATTGTTCCTCGTCCCTTGGATGAAACCGGATGGTGAAAGGAACCGGATCTTCGTCAGAAGGCTGAAAGACAAATTGGGAGTGAATGCCGTTCCGTCCGCAGAAGTGATCTTGGAAGGTGCGGAGGGCTATTTGATCGGAAAAGCTGAAAACGGATTCAAATATATGGCCGATGCCCTGAATATATCCCGGATTTGTAACGCTGTCGCTTCCATTGGCATTATGCGAAGGGCCTATCATGAAGCTATCTATTATGCCGAGAACCGAACGGCTTTTGGTGTCGGTCTTACCGAATATCCCATGGTCCGTGAAATGCTGATTTCGCTGCTGACGGATGTGGAAGTAAGCGCGAGCGCTGTATTCCATCTGATCGAGTATTTTGACAAAGTCATGAGAGGTACGGCTCTCCCGGAAGAGCGGGTAATGTCCAGGGTTTTGACCCCAATTCTAAAATATCGGACAGGGGAAGAGGCAGTCGAAGCGGCTCATACAGCCATAGAGATTCATGGCGGCAATGGCTATATTGAAGATTACGTCACCCCTAGACTGCTGCGGGATGCACAGGTCACCACGGTATGGGAAGGAACCTCCAACATACTAGCCTTAGACTTGCTTCGCGTGATGGAGAAAGAGAAGGGGCACGAAGTTTTTATTCGTGAGGTACAGGTTCTGACCAGCGGTTTCACGCATCCGTTATCGAAGCCCTTTGCGGATCACATCAACAAGGAATTGAGCATTTTGGAAGGGAACATTGCCTATCTGCTTGAGCAGCCCAAGGATTACATCACGTATAAACTCAAGTCGATTGCGGATCACATGGCGGATATCTATTCTCTATGTTGTATTGTAAGAGAAGCGGAGGATCAAGCTCGTAACGACGGAAACGCCCGAAAATATATTGTGGCGGAGCTTTATCGAAAAAAACACTTCGAATGGGATAAGAACCGCGGAATCAAAGGAGATTCCCTCCTGGATGTTCAATTTTTTTCACAACTGATCTCATACAGCCCGATTACTGAACAGCAAGTCGCCGTCTATTCGACATTTTATGACTAAATATTACTATAAAATCCTATTTACTTGATTCAGTAGAGTTGCTAACATTACAAGATAATACCTATGTCATCGCTTGGATTTCTTTGGAAGACCCCGAATACCTAATTCGTTCTGCCCACGTGGGAGTGAGTTTTTTGAAAAAAATGCATATGCGCTCGGTGAAACCCGGCGATATATTGAGCAGACCGATCTGGACGGCTAACGGTTCCTTCCTGCTCGGAGTCGGGATGAAATTGAACGAACGGTATATTGAAAAGCTGCTGAGACTCGGAACTGAATACGTATATGTTGACGATCAATTAACATCGGATATTATCCCGGAAGATTCTATTCAGGACGAGACCCGGAAAATGGCGGTTCAAACCGTCTATAAAACGATGGCCGAACTGAAGGCTGCTCCTTTAATCCAGCGGAGAGTATCCCTGCCGAATTTGGGGAAAGAATACCGGCAAATTATCGGCGATATTCTCTTGGATTTAACCCGAAACAAAGCTTTAATGTTCAATCTCACTTCCATCAATGTCAAGGATGAGTATTTGTTTCAACATGCGGTCAATGTTGCGGTTCTGGCGGGAATCGTCGGCATCGCCAAAGGCTATAATCGGACTCAATTGACCGAATTGGGCATCGGAGCGCTTTTATACGATATTGGGATGACAGGTTTACCGGACGAATTTTGGCAGAATCCTTCCCGTTTAACGCCGGAACAGATGATCCTCATGCAAAAGCATACAGAAGAAGGCTTTGAAATACTGCGTAAACAGCCAGACATTCCTCTGTTGTCCGCGCATTGTGCGCTGCAGCATCATGAAAGATTCGACGGGTCCGGGTATCCGAGGGGACTCAAAGGCAAAGAGATTCACGAATATGCGCAAATTGTGGCCATCGCAGATGTTTATAATGCCTTAACTTCCCCTAGAACGTATAGAAAAGCTTATTCGGCTAGCGAAGCCGTCGAGTTTTTGTTTGCCAGCGGAAATCAATGGTTCGATATTGATTTAATCAAGGTTTTTTGCAATCATATTGCGATCTATCCGGTGGCTGCCACCGTGTTGTTAAATACCGGACAAGTGGGCGTCGTCTCCGCGGTCAATCAGGAGTCCTCACACCGGCCGTTTATCCGGATTGTTCAGGAACCGGATGGGAATCCGCCAGGCACCGCCTATGAGCTCAACCTGAGCAAACAATTGAATGTCACGATTTTGAAGGAACTTTAACAGCTGCGTAATTGACATATGAAGTCGCCGAAAATGGCATATATAAGCCGGCTCAAATGACGGAGCCGGCTTATTTCCAGTGTTTACCTAGGACAATACGGCGAGTTATATTATTAATGTCGTGAGGTGAAGCGTTGGGAATTTCGAACGAACTGATGCGGGAGCGGCTAGGGGAACGGATTCTAAAATAAATTTTAGAGGAGTGTGTGGATGTGGAAAATGATCGGAATTGGGCGGGCAACTACCCATATAGCTCCACGGAACTCCACATTCCTGAAACCTTGGAGCAAATACAGGAGCTGGTAGCCCGCAATAATCGAGTAAAAGTACTGGGCACGCGTCATTCGTTTAACGGAATCGCCGATACTGTCGGAATCCATCTCTCGCTTCAGAAGCTTAACCATGTGATCAGCTTAGATCGTACGAGCCGCAAAGTAACGGTCGAGGCCGGAATCCGATATGGCGAGCTGTGCCAATATCTTCACCAGAACGGCTATGCCTTGCACAATTTAGCCTCGTTGCCCCACATTACCGTGGCAGGTGCATGTTCCACCGCAACGCACGGTTCCGGCGATCTGAACGGCAACCTGGCTACAGCGGTTGATTCCCTGGAAGTGGTCCAAGCGGATGGGGAGACGGTGGTATTCTCCCGTGAACAACAAGACGGGGTCATCGACGGAGCCGTCGTTGGACTTGGAGGCTGGGGGATCGTTACGAAAATGACGCTAAATGTCTCACCGGCTTTTCAAATGAGTCAGTCCGTATATGAGAACTTGCCGCTGGTGCAGCTGAAAGAACAGTTGGACGATATTTTCTCCAGCGCTTACAGCGTCAGTCTGTTCACCGATTGGAAGGAGGAGAGGTTCAATCAAGTTTGGGTGAAGAAAAAAATAACCGATTCAGCATCCGTTCAGGCGAAACCTGACTTCTTTGGCGCAAATCGAGCAACCGAGCGTCTGCATCCTGTACCCGGTTATCCGTCGGACAATTGCTCGGAGCAGTTGGGCATTCCTGGACCATGGCACGAACGGCTTCCGCATTTTCGCATGAACTTCATGCCAAGCGCCGGAGACGAGCTGCAAAGCGAATATTTGGTGGCGCGTCAAGATGCTTATGAGGCTTTGTGTGCGATTGGCCGGATACGCGATTACATATGGCCCCATCTTTATATTTCTGAGGTACGCACGATTGCGCAAGACAACCTATGGATGAGTCCTCAATATAAGCGAGAGTCGGTTGCGATCCACTTTACGTGGAAAGCGGATTGGGGGGCAGTCCAACAAGTGTTGCCCCTTATCGAAAAACAGCTTGAGCCCTTCCATGCACGTCCGCACTGGGGGAAGCTGTTTACGATGCAGCCGGACAGACTGCAGTCGCTCTACGAGAAATTACCCGAGTTTCGAGAACTGCTCCTTCGCTATGATCCACAAGGAAAGTTCCGCAATGCATTTTTGAGTAAATATATTGTGCAGAACTAATATTCGGAGGTGATGCCCATGAACATTCGAGTGTTGGACGAGCCCGATGCCAGGTTATATAGAGAACTGCGATTAAGTGCTTTAAGAAACAATCCTGAAGCGTTTGGATCGACGTACGAGAGAGAAGCAGCATTTTCACTGGAAACGATAATTGAACGAATAAAACCGACTGACGACAAGTTCGTGCTTGGGGCTTTTGACGATTTGGGTGCGCTGGTCGGAATTGTTGCTTTTGTCCGAGAGAGCGGTCTGAAAGATGCTCATAAAGGCAATGTTTACGGGATGTATGTTACACCGCAAAAGACAGGGCAAGGTCTAGGGAAATCTCTCATGGTTGAGCTGATCCGAAAAGCGCGAAGTATTGATGGTTTGGAGCAAATCAAGTTAGCGGTCGTGTCAGACAATGTTTTCGCACAGAAGCTGTACGAATCCTTAGGATTCACGGTATATGGCGTGGAACCTAACGCTTTGAAATTCAACGGAAATTACTTTGATGAGGATCTTATGATTCTTAAACTATAATTTAACGAGTAGAGGCTGCCGAGATCTCATCATCTTGGCAGCTTCTCATTTATGAACCAGATCTTTGTACACGCAGCCTATGCTGGCCGGCCGATTCAATCCGTATGATCGACCAGTTGGTACTTGCCCGACACACTGAATTAAGGCGATTACCATACTTTAAATGCCGTTACTTTCCAAACCGAGATTAATACGATAACGAGAGATTGAACATTGAACTCCAAAGAGGGGAGGATATCCCGAGTCCGTGAATCGTTTATCACGTTCGAATGTCTCCATCATCATACCCGCGCATAGCGAAAGCCGAACCCTCTTCAGAATCATTCGCGAAGCCAAACAAGTACAACCCGGATCCGAAATCATCGTCGTGTGCGAAGCCGCCAAAGATCACACCGCCCGAATCGCAAAGAAAGCGGGAGCTTCAAAGGTCGTAAGAAGCAATACGCTATTAAGGCTCAATGAGGGTCGTTCCTTGGGGGCCAAGCATGCGAGCGGCGATATTCTTCTTTTTATGGATGCCGATGTTATGATCCCTTCTGAACTGCTGAGGCAGTATGTACGGAAAGCCGAAGAAGGTTGGGATCTCGTGTTAAATCCCTATTCGGGCATTTCCCCAAAACATCCGGCCAATATAGCGAAGCATTTGCTTAATCATATGCTGGGCAGACCCGATTTGTCAGGCAGCTCTTTGATAACCGTCCCCCATGCCTTAAGCAGACACGCTTTGAAAGTGATCGGGCGAATCCATTTGTCCGTTCCTCCGCTGGCCCAAGCCGTTGCCGTAGCGAACAGGCTGCCGGTTACAACATCCGGATTTTTTCGTCCCGTGAAAATGAATAAACGAAAGCCCGTTTCTGCTGAAAATGTAAAAGAAATCATCCTGGGCGACCATGCCGAAGCCGTTTCCTACCTCGTTTCACAACGTGGGCTCAGGGCGGGAATGACCGACTTTGGAAGATGCAGGGAGGCTATAACTTTACCTGTGCAATTACTTTAACGGAAGCGGTGAAAAGGGGCGAAGATGAAGAAACAATCAACCGTCCGTAAAAAAAGGCAAGTGACTCCATTGAAAACAACGCGGAAGAAACCAAACAAACCGCTCGCTTCTCCTCGTATTCATGAGAGTATCCCGTTAGACAGTTATATGGGTCAAGCTCTTTTGTCTCGCAACAAACAATCTTTATCCGTCGTTATCACGGTGCACAATGAAGAAGCGTACATGAGGAAAATCATAGATGTGGCGCTGCAGCTCAAGCCGAAAGAAACGATTGTCGTGGAGAACGGATCGACGGACAGGACATTGGAAATTTGCAAAGAATACCCGGTCCGTTGTTGTTCCTATTCCAATCGGCTGGGTCACGATGTCGGGCGGGCCATCGGGGCCAAAGCTGCGACAGGAGAGGTGCTGCTTTTCCTGGACGGCGATTTTCCGATCGATCCGTCCTTGCTGCTCCCCTTTGTAAAGTCTTGCTATGATGGAGCGGACGTGGCACTTAACCATTTGGATCCGTTCTATAAAAACGCAACCGTCATTGATTACGCCAGCATGGCGAAGTTTTATCTGAATGATTTATTGTTAAGACCCGATCTTGGCTTCTGTTCGTTAACAGCGATTCCCCATGCGATGACGAAAAAAGCGGCGCTCGCTATCGGCATAGAGAACTTGGCGGTTCCTCCCAAGGCCCATGCGATTGCCGTATATAAAGGACTGAGAGTGGATAAGTCCGCAACAGTCGACGTGTTTCATATGAACAAGCTCCGTTCCTATCATCAAGAGATTGGGGAGATGATACTCGGCGATCATATCGAAGCGATACAATGGCTGCAAGAGCGTACATCCAGCCGGGTATCTTTAGCGGGTCTCCATCAAACACGGTCCCAAACTTCTAAGCGCGGCTTGAAAATCGTGCATGCGATGTCAAACGTTCCTGCTGCGTATCCTCTACCCCCTTTTAATCAAGGCGGAACGGAAAAGGTTTTCTACGATCTGACGGAAGAGCTTGTCCACCGGGGACATGACGTTTATGTGTTTGCTCCAAAAGGCAGCACTTGCAGTGCCAAAGTCATCGAATATCCGCCGGACCTGAACGAGAAAGATATCGGGAGCTTTGTAGCGAGCAGACTTCCTTCTTCAATCGAAGTGATCAACGATTTCACTTTTACTTCATCCGTTAAGCGGCTGAAGTTACCGGTCCCTACAGTCAGCACTCATCAATGCCCGTTAGGGTGGTCCACAAGTAAATCGATTTATCCCAGTAAAAGAATGTGGGATACCGTCGGCAAACAACGAGGTTACATTGTTTATAATGGAATTCATCCCGACGATTATGAATATGACGAAAAGAAGAAAGACTACCTCCTCTTCATCGGAAGAATCGTAAGAGAGAAAGGCGTCCTCGAGGCGATACGAGTCGCGGAGACCACGAATCACAGGTTGATCATTGCCGGACCGATCAAGGATTCCAAGCTGTTCGCGGAAGAAATCAAACCGGTTCTCAAACGCAGTGCAAATATCGAATATGTGGGTGCCGTAGGCGGAAAGACGAAACAAGAGCTGTTTAAAAACGCCAAGTGCGTATTGTTCCCTATTACATGGGAAGAACCTTTCGGGTTAGTCATGATTGAAGCGTTGATGACGGGAACGCCGGTATTGGCTTTTCCTCAAGGCTCCGTTCCGGAAGTGTTGGCCGGCTTTCCGCAATTGATTTGCCATAACATTGAAGAAATGATGCAGAAAGTGACAGCTGCCGCTTTTCCTTCCGCTGCACAACTCCGGCATTATGCGACGGATCGATTCTCCAGACAAACGATGGCTGAGCAGTATGTCAAAATATACGAAAACATCCGGAAAAGCAGCAGGAAAAGCAGCAGGAAAAGCAGCAGGACAAGAACATCGAAAAAATCGGCACCGGCAAAGCCGTTGAAGACGCGGCAGAGAAAAATGACTCGAAAAGTTACTCGAAAAAGTACTCGAAAAAATACATCGCTCAAAAGGAAAATGAAAAAATCTTCGATCACCACAACACGCAGGATGCGGAACAGGCGCTCAAGTACAAAAGCAAAAGTGAAAAAGAAGTAGAAGGCGTATCCTGAACCGCTCATTCAATGAGCGGTTTATTTTGCATACCCCCTATGAAATGTGGGAAAATATTGTCATCGAAGGGGGGCATACATGTGACAGAACTGAAATCACTCGAACAAGAAGCGGACAACTTGCTCAGCGGCATCTTCGAAGGCGATCCCGTAAGCCAAGAATTTACGCATCAATTAAAAACGGTGATCATGGCTTACTTAGAGGATGACTCCTTGGTCGAGGTGAATGTAGAGAACAGAGACGATGACTCGATCACCTGTTCCGTGCTTTCCAAAGACGGAATCCATAAATTTCACTACGAGTCGGAAGAAGAATGGGGCGGCATGTTTTTCGGGCGTGACGAAGTGGAACATGCTTTTTATGCCTTGAATGAGCTGGAACAAGAAACGGAAGTATACACGGAAGCGCAAACCGGCACCAACCCTGAGGAATGATGAGGGGAAAGGAGATAGGATGACGGACAACAAAGCGGTAACCGAAACGGGATGGAACTTCGACAACAGTTACGGTCGTTTGCCGGAATTCTTTTTTACGAGGCAGAATCCAACCCCTGTGCGATCTCCGAAGTTAATCGTGCTGAACGATGCGCTGGCCGCGTCCTTGGGTCTGAACGTCGAAGCACTGCAAGACGAGGGTGGCGTATCGGAGCTCGCGGGAAACCGGATTCCCGAAGGCGCCTCGCCTCTTGCCCAAGCTTATGCGGGGCATCAATTCGGGCATTTTACGATGTTGGGTGACGGCCGGGCGATCCTGCTGGGCGAACAGAAGACGCCCAAAGGCGAGCGGGTGGACATTCAGCTGAAAGGCTCGGGCAGAACGCCGTACTCCCGCGGCGGCGACGGCCGGGCAGCCCTGGGACCGATGCTGCGCGAATACATCATCAGCGAAGCGATGCATGCGCTTGGTATTCCCACAACTCGGAGCCTTGCGGTGGTCACAACCGGCGAGCGTATTATCCGGGAAACCGAGCTGCCTGGTGCCGTTCTGAGCCGCGCGGCGGCCAGTCATATCCGTGTCGGTACGTTCCAATTTGCTGCAAACTGGGGAACCAAGGAAGATCTCCGGATTTTAGCTGACTACACCATTCGCAGGCATTATCCCGATATAATGGCGGTTGATAACCGCTATCTTGCGCTGCTTCAGGAAGTCATCAAGCGTCAAGCCGCGCTGATTGCCAAATGGCAGCTCGTCGGTTTTATTCACGGAGTCATGAACACCGACAACATGGCCATCAGCGGAGAAACGATCGATTATGGTCCATGCGCCTTCATGGATGCTTATGATCCCGCCACGGTGTTCAGCTCCATTGATACCTACGGCCGCTACGCGTATGGCAATCAGCCTCCAATCGCGGCATGGAATTTGGCGAGATTCGCGGAAACCTTGCTGCCGCTGCTGCATGCCGACGAGAAGGAGGCGGTCGAACTCGCTCAAGATGCCGTATCCCATTTTGCTGAGCTCTATCACCGCAATTGGCTCGCGGGGATGAGGGCAAAGCTGGGGATTTTCAATGAAGAGCCGGAGGATGAATCGCTGATCGCAGATCTCTTCAAAATGATGGAGATGTCACACGCGGATTACACCCATACCTTCCGTGCATTCACGTTGGAACAGACGGAGGATACGGTCCTGTCGGACATCCCGGAATTCGCAAAGTGGCGGCAGTTGTGGCAGTCGAGACTGGACAGGCAGCAGGAATCAAGGTCCTCTTCGCATGAATTGATGCGGAACAGCAATCCCGCGGTAATCCCTCGCAACCATCGGGTAGAAGAAGCGCTGGAAGCTGCGGTGAATCAGGGTGACCTAGGCGTGATGCGGCGGCTTCTTCAAGCTCTTGCGAATCCGTACGCACACTCCCCCGATCAAGAGGAGTACTGTGCGCCGCCGGCACCTTCGTCCCGGCCTTACCGGACTTTTTGCGGCACATGAACGAATTTTCCCATGATCGAGGAGCCGAAGGGCTCCTTTTTCGCTATAATCAATTTTAGTTCATTATTAGAGGAAGTGTAATTATTGTCTAAATTCGCCGCCGACTGCGACAAATGCTTTGGCTTATGCTGTGTCGCTTTGCCTTTTGCCAAATCTGCCGATTTCGCTTTCGATAAAGATGGAGGAACACCTTGTCGGAACTTGCGGGCGGATAATCGCTGCGGCATCCATCAAAATTTGAGAAACAGCGGTTTTCGAGGCTGTACCGTCTATGAATGCTTTGGAGCCGGTCAAAAGGTTTCCCAAGTCACCTACAATGGCGAACATTGGCGGGAAAACCCTTCGATCGCGAAGGAAATGTTTGATGTGCTCCCTATCATGCAGCAGCTTCACGAGATGCTTTGCTTCTTAGAGGAAGCACTTCGTTTAAAAGAAGCCCAGCCTATCCATAAAGAGTTACAGCAAGCTGCGGCGGAAACGGAACGACTTACGAATCTAAGCCCCAAAGACTTGTTAGACCTCCATGTACCTGCCCATAGAGCATGGGTGAATGAATTGCTTCTGAAAACGAGCGAACGGGTGCGTGCGAATGTTAAGAAAGACCATGATAAACAGAGTAAAGCGATGAGAGGAAAGGACCTGATAGGTGCAAAATTAAGAGGCGCTGATCTTCGAGGGGCCAATTTGAGAGGAGTATTCCTGATTGCCGCCGATCTCCGGGATGCGGATTTGAGAATGGCCGACCTTATTGGCGCGGACCTCAGAGACGCTGATTTGAGAGGTGCCGACCTGAGAGGAAGTATTTTTCTGACGCAAGCACAAATCAATTCGGCTAACGGCAATATTCACACCCAATTGCCGCCTTCCGTAAGCTTTCCAAAACATTGGTTACATTAAGCTAAGTTGAGGAAGCTCATCAACGATCGTATGTTGATTGAAATAGAGGCAACGGCTGTTGATAAGATATAACAGGAGGCGCAATGGCAATGAAAGCTTTAGTTTTTGACCGTTTCGGCGGTCCTGAGGTGCTGGAGTATCGTGACATCCCTGAGCCGCAGCCTGCTGCCGGCACGGTCATGGTGCGGATGAAGGCCATCGGGCTCAATTTTGCCGATATTTATCGGCGCAGGGGCAACTATCATCTGGCGGGGAAGCCGCCTTACATACTGGGTTATGAGGGAGCCGGCGTCATTGAGCACGTCGGGCAGGGCGTGGAGGGGCTGCGAGCAGGCGACCGCATCGCATTCGCCGATGCGCCTTTCGCGAATGCCGAGCTCGTCTCCGTGCCTGCGGAGCGGGCGATTCCGCTGCCGGACGATATCCCCTTCGAGCAAGCGGCGTCCGTGCTGCTCCAAGGCTTGACCGCACATTATCTCATCCATGACAGTTATCCCGTGCAAGCGGGTGACGAAGTGCTCGTGCATGCCGCCGCCGGAGGTGTCGGTCAGTTGTTGACGCAGCTATGCAAAACGAAAGGCGCTCGCGTTCTTGGTCTTACTTCATCCGCCCCCAAGCGGGACAAGGCGCTGCTTGCCGGCGCCGACGAAGTGCTCCTGTATGGAAACGGCGGCGACTCCCCGCTTTGGGCAAAGGCCGCACGCGATTGGTCGTCCGACGGACAAGGCATGAATGTGGCGTATGACTCTGTTGGCTCCACGTTGATGGACAGTTTCTCCGCAGTCCGCATCCAAGGGACTGTCGTGTTCTACGGTATGGCCGGGGGAGATCCTCCGCACGTGGATCCGAGGATGCTCATGGACACCTCCAAAACGTTGACCGGAGGCGACTTGTGGAACCATATCACCACGCGTCAAGACCGGATACAACGAAGCGGATTTCTGTTCAATGAGCTTCGTCAAGGCCGTCTGCGGGTGGAGACGGCAGCGGCTTTCCCGCTAAGCGAAGGCGGGCAAGCCCATCGTCTGCTCGAAAGCCGCGCCAGTACCGGCAAAATTTTGTTGATTCCGTAGCACGCTCACATCAAAACATGACCCGACAGCTAAGGCTGCCGGGTTTTTCTTTGTCGATATTGGGCGATGGTCTGGCGTAAACCTTCCTCCAGATGGATTTCGGGCTCCCAGCCGAGTAGTTTCTTTGCTTTGCGAATATCGGGGCGGCGCCGTATGGGATCATCTTGAGGAAGCGGATGAAAGGTGATTTTGCTTTTGGAAGCTGACAAAATCTTGACGAGCCACGCCACTTGCAAAATGGTGTACTCTTTATCGTTCCCGATATTGATAATTTCCCCGGTGGCCCGATCGCTCTCCATCATGAGCCGCAATCCCCGTATCGTGTCGTCCACATAACAAAACGATCTCGTCTGCGATCCGTCTCCATATACCGTGATGTCTTGGTTTTCCAACGCTTGGGTGACGAAGTTCGAGATGACCCTGCCGTCATCATTGCGCAAACCGGCCGAGTAGGTGTTGAAAATTCGCGCTACCTTAACGGGAACTTGGAACTGCCGCCAATATTCGAAGCAATATACCTCTCCCAACCGTTTCGCCTCATCATAGCAAGCGCGAGGCCCCCATGTGTTCACGTTCCCCCGATATCCTTCGTGCTGGGGATGAACCAACGGGTCTCCATAGGCTTCGCTCGTGCTGGAATAGACCAGCTTCGCCAGATTTTTCAAAGCCAGCTTCAGCATGTTTTGGGTTCCGTTCGTATTGACGGATATCGTGTCGAAAGGGTGGGCTTGATAAAATTTCGGAGACGCCGGGGAGGCCAGATGATAGATTTCTTGAACGTCCTTCAACTCGTCGAGATCCAAGAGACGGGCATCGGAAATATCGCCCGTTATGAACGTAAGATCCGGACAATCGGCAAGCGCGGCCAAATGATCCGGTTTTCCCGTAGAGAAATTATCGATCCCGAAGACCTCATGTCCCTCGGAAACCAGGGCTTTGGCCAGATGGGAACCCAAAAAACCGGCTGCTCCCGTGATGAGAATCCTCGTCAATGGCGTTCCTCCTGTCGGTCAGGAATACTCTCAGCATATGTCTGCCGCTGCTGATACTCACTGGTCGAATGAACCAACAAGATGAAAAAACGTCATGTGCCGGTGATCGGCTACTCCAATGTTCCCAAATCTGCAAGGAGCAGGTTCATCTAACTAGTCCCTCCTCTTGAAGCGCGCATAGGATAACGAATCATACGGAAACGCGAAGGGGCGCTCAGGAAGAAAAGGGGGAGGTATTATGAACGTGGCCTGTATAGGCGCAGGCTATGTCGGCAGTGTAACCGCGGCTGCATTAGCTGTGCTGGGACATGCCGTAACCATCATCGATATCGATGAAATGAAATTGGATAACATTCGCAACGGGAAAAGCCCGATTTATGAACCGGGCTTGGAGGAACTGATCCGTAAAACGGCGGGCCAAACATTGTCCGTGGACACCCAATACGAGAGTGTAGGGGGAGCGGATGTCGTGTTTATTTGTGTGGGAACGCCCTCTAAGGCAGACATGAGCGCCGATTTGACCTTCGTCAAAGCTGCGGCTGCCCGAATCGGAAAGCACTTGAACCCAGAGCGCTATACACTGATTGTGATGAAGTCCACCGTACCGGTGGGAACCACGGACATGGTCACTTCCATTTTGGAAGAAGTATCCGGGCTGCAGGCCGGTCTTCAATTTGAGACGGTTAGCAACCCGGAGTTTCTCCGGGAAGGTTACGCGGTCGAAGATGTATTTTACCCGGATCGCATTGTTGTGGGTTCAGAAAGCGTGAAAGCGGAAGCCGTCATGAAAGCTTTATATCTTTCTATGCTGACAAGGGATGTGTACGAGAGTTTGAGAGAACTGCTGCCGCCGGTACCCGAAGGAAGACCCGAGCCGGTGTGGCTCCGGACAACGCCGACAAGCGCAGAGTTGATCAAATATGCATCCAATGCTTTCCTCGCGGTGAAGATCAGTTATATCAATGAAATGGCGAGGTTATGCGACCGATTAGGGTCCGATATCACAGAAGTGGCGGCGGGGATGGGGCTCGACAGCCGGATCGGCAACAAATTTCTGCAGGTGTCGAGCGGCTGGAGCGGCAGTTGTTTTCCGAAAGATACGGCGGAGCTGCTCGCAACCGCACGCAAATACGACTGCGATCTGCAAATCGTGACGGCGGCGGTACGAGCAAACCATGAAATGCACATATACTGTGTAAAAAAGGTTCAATCCAAGCTGAAAAGCCTGCAAGGAAAAAGGATCGGCGTTCTCGGCCTCACGTTTAAACCGAACACGGACGATGCCAGGAAAAGCCAGGCCGAAGTGATCATTCGCGAGCTCTGTGAGCTCGGAAGTCATGTCAAAGCTCACGACCCCCACGGTGCCGCCATGTTTCGGTCTTTAAATCCCGATCTGCCGGTTGAATACTGTGACGAGCCGGAACGATTGGCCGACAAAGCGGATGCGCTGATCCTTTTGACACACTGGGACTGCTACCTGACTTTGGATTGGGCTAATCTGATCCGCAAAATGCGCACACCCTACGTTTTGGATACAAGAAATGCGCTTCATCGAGACGAAATGCTGAGTTTTGGGTACGATTATGAGGGATTGGGCATTTGATCCGGTGAACGCAGCGAAGGGCAGTCATATGACTGCCCTTTGCTTATAAGTAGGATAAGATGTCATCATATTGCTGCAGTTTAATGGCATGGCCATGACGTGCGGCATATTCAAAGCTTCTTAATCCGGTTTGCACGTGAAAGGATCGGAGCCCCAGCATCGAGCCGCAGCCTATATCCGTCTCGCTGTCGCCGACGATGAGATCGCCGCGGTCTGCCCGATTTTTAAGTGCCTCCCATTTCGGGTTTCTTTCCCGGGAAGGCGATACCCAGTCAATTCGCTCGAATGGGGCCATCATATTCAATTCCTGTAACTGACGCCTGGCAGCTTCGTGATCCCTTCTCACCGAAATCAGGTTCAGGCGATAGGCAGGTTTGAGCCGGGCGGCGAAAGCATGCAGCTGGCCTATGGGCTCATCCCATTGCAGCAGTGCTTGACTCTCTAATCTTTCCCTTTTCCA
Source organism: Cohnella pontilimi (assembly GCF_005049045.1). Taxonomy (GTDB): domain Bacteria; phylum Bacillota; class Bacilli; order Paenibacillales; family Paenibacillaceae; genus Cohnella; species Cohnella pontilimi. Next base: position 23,652 of record NZ_SUPK01000002.1, on the reverse strand, counting down.
TACTTGATAGGAAGGAACAAGTTCATGGGCGGCGAGCGGTTGATCTTTCGTGGCATGTTGAATAATGGCTTCGTCCTGAACCCAGCGCCATTTGAGCCGCTTGTAATCGTCCAAGCTGATGAAGGGGAGATGCACGCTGTCAAAAAAAGTACGCATGATGGTATAGTATCGGAACCAAACGTCAAGCAATGTTCCGTCGAGGTCGATATAGATGACGGGCATGTCAATTCTCCCGGACGATCAGTTCGTCATAGAACCGATACATCATTAAGCGTTCCGGAGTTTTGCCGGCAACTTGAACGTTCTGATTCAGCATTAACCGGATCATCAGATTCGGGATATCGTAGCCGGCGGCAATCGTAAGAGGCAGTCCGCCTGAGGCGAACCTTGTGTTGAAATCCGTTAAGAACAGGCGATTTTCCCGATCCCGAATATATTGAAAGTTAACTGGGCCTACGATGGTGAGATGCGATTCCATTTTGCTCAAAATGGCACGTAAAGGCTCTTCAGAGGCTGCTTGTTTCGTGACGACGACGGCGCCGCCATTCGTTTTGACTCTCTCTCGAACGTTGTGCACCACAAGCCGGCCGGACGGATCAAACAAGCAATCCACCGTAAATTCCTTCCCCTCGATAAAATCCGTCATCACAAATTCCCTCAGTTTCGTCGACCAGTATCGATAGTCGACCTCATCGTTGAGGATGTGAAATTCGCGGCTGCCGCTGCTCTCGGAACCTTTGATCACCACCGGATAAAGCAACGGTTCTCCGTCTGTGTACACTTGCGGGACGGAAACTCCGATACTGTCCATGAACGCGTACATTTTCTCCTTGTTGTGCAGCAACTCGTGCGTCTGCAAGTCGCAGACGAGCAGTTTCGAACCGAGTTGTTCAAGCTTCTTTTTGTATGCCGCATAAAAAGGGGTGTCATAAGAGGTGACAGGGAGAATGATATCGATCCGCTCCTTCCGGATGATATCGTAGATCGCATTCTCATATTGGGGATCGCCGCTCTTCGGGATATGGTAAAAAACAGGCGAGATGTGTTTGGCGATGGAATCGGCATTGCTGTCCGCGGCCACGATCCGGTAAACGTAATGCTCGATCGGATGACGGGATAAATGGCGAATTAAAAACGTGCCCGATACGCCGCCCGCAGAAGGAATCAATATATTTAGCGTCTGTTTACCACCCATAGTAACGGTTCACTTCGGCTTCGATAAGCGGCCATATCCGCGGTATATTCGTCTGATAAGTAGCTTCCGTCTGCGCGAATTCAAGACCCCGTCCGGCAATTTCCTTCCGTTTGTCCTCGTGCTGTAAATAATAACGGATTTTCTCGATCGTCTCCTCGGGCGAATCGGACACTTCGCAGTTGATGCCGGGTTTCAAACGCTCTCGAACCCTCGGAGTATCCGAAGTCAGCAGGAACCCCCCAGCTGCCAGAATGTCGTAAGTCCGGCTGCTGAGCTGGTCTTCCACGGTCTGCACGCTGATATTGATCTTAGCGGAACTATGGACTTTAGGCGTCTCGCAATAGGGAAGCGACCCGTACAGCATTCGAGGATTGGCGGTAATGCCAATATGCCGGGGAAGCTCATTGTGCCAATCGTTCCCTCGGATCCGCGTGTCGAATGGGGCGCCGAAAAGCGGATAAACGAGGTCGGCGAGGCTTTTGCGCCGAAAGACATCGTGAATGAATTGCCCGTTGACGACAACCGAGACATCGCACGCATACGCGGGGACAGGCTTTACGGGCCGCTGGAAGGAAGGGTTGCTTCCTACGTCGAGGAACACGGCGGGAATGCCCATTTGTTCATAATTCGGAAGACAACGCTCGCTGCGGGTCATGACGAAATGCGTCGGTACGGTTTGCACATAAAGGGAAGACCACCAGCCGTAATGCAGCCAATCTTCCTCGGCGAAATATAAGTGAAACAGATTATGTTTGCGCAGAATCGCCGAGACGGTTTCCACTTTATCTTGAAGTAAGTCCCATCCCATCCCGTACGTCATATGGGGCTTGAAATATTGAACGGCTTCATCGATCCGCTTCTCGTTCGGTTCATTAATATGAAGAACATGATGGCCGATTTCTTCAAGCGCCCAACCCACATTCATGCGATGATGCTCGGCTTCCATCAAGGCAAGTATTCTCATGGCTTTCGATCCTCTCCGGAGTGTGATGGTTTCAACCAGGCGTAAGTTTTGGACAAACCTTCTTCCAGCGTGTGCTTGGGCACCCAATTCAAATCCCGGCGAATGAGGCGGGTATCCACAGACCGGTGTTGAATGTGATCAATTGGGCGTTTGGGCCAATAAACGATCGGATAATCGGGCTGACCCGCGATGGAGGCGATTATTGCGGCAAGCTCGAGAATCGATGTCTCGATGCCGGTTCCGATATTGTACAGTTTCCCTAAGCTATTCGGGGAAACGGCAGCCAGGAGGATGGCATCCAGAGCATCTTCGATATAAGTGAAATCACGCGTCTGAAAACCGTCTCCGATGATCGGAAGAGGCTGGTTCTTCTCCATGCTTTCAAAAAATTTCGCGACGACGCCGCAATAGGGGTTGTCAGCCACCTGTCCTGGCCCGAACACGTTGGACAATCTGACCATTGTAACGGGCAGGCCATAACTCCGGGCGTATACGTCAAAATAGTGTTCGGCCGCGAATTTGCTCGCCGAGTAAGGCGTTGTAATTTGATATTCGGACTCTGGCGTGGGGCGAATTTCGGCGTTACCGTAAATCGATGCGGTGGATGTGTACACGATTCTTTGAAGAGAGGGACATAAGGAGCGGGCTTTTTCAAGCAGTACGAACGCGCCGTACAAATTCGTATGAAAGTCTTCTTTTATATCGATTACGGATAAACTCAAGCTTCTGCAAGCTAAATGGAAAATCCAGTCCACTCGCGGCAATATGTCATTCAATAAATCTTCCTGCTCATAGCTTTGCTGGATGAACGTGACTTTGCCGGAAGAGAGGACCGCATCGCGTCGTCCCGCCGAAAGATTGTCAATCACAAAGACATGCTCGGCCATAGGCTCGATCCTCTTGACCAATTGGGAGCCGACAAAGCCGGCTCCCCCCGTAATCAGGACGTTCCTGAAAACCATATCCATCTCATTCCCTTCATGGCGCCCCTTCCCATTGTATGATCATTTGAAAATATATGGTTGTACGCGAACCTATGTGACAAATAGGTACTTGCTCAATGTGCAATGTACCCCGTCGGACATATACTGGATATTCGAACGTGCCAATTCGAAAATAAGGAGATGAAGCGCTTGAAGATCCTAAGAGCCTATGAAGCCGGCAATGCACAGGCTCACTTGATATCTCGCGGACTATTCAAGGCCAATCAAGAGATGAAAGTTTGGGACGAGAAGCCTCCCCAGGATTTTCAGCCATTTGACATTTTCCATGTTCACGGAGCTTCGGCTGCTGCGTCACGGTTAAACGATTGGTTATTGAATAGAGACCATGCTAGAGCCGCTCCTCTTATCCAGTATGAGACGGCGGAGATCCGTTCCCGTCATGCAGCCACCCGTTCCAATTTCTATGCCTATTTGGCTGACGATTACCAAGAGGAAGACCCGAACTTACTTGCACAATTATCGTCTGTTTTCCCGGCCTGCATAGTAAACAACGCGGAAGCAGCCGAATATGCGGCGAAGTACCACCAGAGAGTGTATATCGTTCCTTGTGCCATCCATCCGGAGAACCTTGGAGAGATCGCCGATGGGGACTCGGATGTTTCCGGCAACCCAGTGGTCATCGTTCATTTCGTAAAGGAATCGAATGGAAGCGAATATGTCGAAAAAGCGATTTCCCGCCTGCGGCAAGAGGGTTACGAGATTCAATACGAACCGTCAGAAGGTCTCGACCATACCGATGCTGTCGCTTTAATGAAACGAGCGGACATCGTGATCGATCAGTTGCTGCATGGTACTTACGGCATTATATCCGCGCAAGCCATGGCATTGGGCAAAGTCGTATTGTCGCACATTCGGGAGGATTTAAAACCGAAAATGGATCCCGACCTACCCGTAATCTCCGCAAATCCCGCCACCCTGTACCGAGAATTAATCCCTTTGATTCATAATATAGAGTGGCGGCAGCATTTGAGGGATGCAGGTCGTAAGTACGCCGAAAAAAATCATTTTGTCGATGCGGTGACCGCTAAGTTATTGAGAGTATACCGTGCCGAACTGGGATGGGATCCGGATTGGGAACCGGTATCGGAACCGCAAGTGGAACTGCAACCTGAACCTCAGATGGAACCGCAATTAGCACAACAGTGGGAACCACAAATGGAACCTCAACCGGAACCTCATATGGAAATGAAAGTAGAACCGCAAGTGGAACATCATGTGGAACTGCCGGTGGAAACGTATATGGAACCGCATGTGGAACCGCAAATGGAACCGCCAGTGGATACGGAACTGGTCGTTTCGGGAGATGTCCTGCATCCACCATGGAATGTTCAGCCGTATGAAGCGAATCCGCCTCAACCGCTTGCTGCGAATGTTTTAACGGATCTGCCGGTCATGAAAATCCCCAAACAAGCGTCTCGTTCCACCCAAAACCGAGTCATTTACCCCAGCAGGTACTATTCCAAAAAATGGTCAAGGCGGAAATCGGCTTCTTATTTCTCGTTCGACCTCTCCAAACTTTCGAAGTCCGTCTCGGTAAAGAGTGCGGTTATGATCCTGCCCGTCCGGATGCATAACTATCGGCGGAAAATATCCATTAACCGGATTAAGCGGGCTTGGAGCACCAAATACGCGAAAACGAAACTTCCGGCCGTTTATCCCAAATCGATTCGCCGGTTGTCCATCCGACGGTTCTGCCGTTCGGCCCGGTTGAATTTCACGAAGTTAGTTAGACGGTGGCATCAGCGTCAAATCGTCAACTATGGCTTAAGGACCAATCAGAAATTGCCAAGACGGCCTCGTCTGCTGGTTACCTATCGGAAAGTGAAATCAAGGCTTCATTTGAAGCGTGCAAAACTCGTGAATCGGAAGGCTTTTAGGTTCCGCCGTAACGGCTGACAAATAGAGGGCAAAAATCGTCTCCAACGTCCGCCGGCCTTCCGATAACCCGATCAATGCCGCTTCCGCTGCGGGATTCCCTTGGCAAGCCTCAATCAAGGTTCGATACATCTCAACGTGTTCACTGTGATCCAGCAGAATCTTCCTTGCCTCTTCCTCGGCAAATGGCTGATCTTCTATATACCAACGGTCGATTTGATCCAGCTTGGGTCCTCCGATACTGATCACTCCCTTGTCTCCGAGCACAAACAGGGATTGTTCGAGATTGTTGGGCAGCGTGATCGAGTTCGCCTCAATCATGGCCTTGGCTCCGCTCGGGAAGGTCAAGATACCGACCGCGGCATCCTCGGTTTCTTTGAAGGGGTAATGGGAAAATAATTCACCATAGACCCGCTTCGGGCTGCCCAGGTACCAGAGCAGCAAATCGATAGCATGAATTCCTTGATTCAGCAGCATTCCTCCGTCATGCTGCCACGTTCCTCTCCAGCCGGAGGATTGATAATAGCTGAGAGGGCGGTGGATACGCAGCTTCACAGACGCGTTCAGAATGCTGCCCAATGCGCCGCCTTTTACAAGCTCGTTAATCTTCATCATTAAAGGGCGATATCGAAGCTGATGACAGACCTGCACTTTTAATTTCCGCTCGTCGGCGAGCCGGATCATTTCATCCGCTTCCCGCAAGGACAGGGCAATGGGTTTCTCGATTACGACATGTTTGTCGGCCATCAGCGCTTCAATCGCGATCTGCGCATGCAAACCGGATATCGTCGCCACCACGACGGCATCGATCGACGGGTCGGCAAGCAGCTGCTTATAATCTGTGAAACGAATGATTTCATGCTTCTCGCTGCTTGCTGATCGCCATAATAAGGACATTTGTTCCATACGTTCCGCGCTCACATCACATACCGCCGCCAATTTCGCGCCCGGACAGGCCGCAATAGACGTGACATGCTTCGCAGCTATCGCTCCACAACCGATCAGCGCCAACGATAGGGGTCTCATGGGTTCGCACTCCTGAAGCTCGTCAAGACGGAAACGATGTGATCCTGTTCGGATACCCTTAAGAAAGGATGCAAAGGAATCGCAAACAGCTGCCTGGAGAGCTGTTCGGCAGCAGGAAAATCTCCCGGCCGGTAGCCCAAATGCCGATAAGCGTTTTGCAGATGGAGCGGACAGGGGTAATAAACGCCCGTCTGTACTCCGGATTGACGCAGCGCGTCTTGAAGAGATTCCCTTTCCTCCGAACCGAGGCAGTACAAATGATACACGCTGCGGGAACCTTCCCTTTCTACGGGCAATTGAAGATAGGGGAGGTGCCCCAGTGATTGACGATACCGTTCCGCGAGCATTCTCCTTTGTTCATTCCAACGATCGATATGATTCATGGCCGACAGGAGAATAAGGGCGTGAAGCTCGTCCAGCCGCGAATTATAGCCGATCAAATCGTGATAATACTTCTTGGGACTCCCATGATGCCGCAGTTTGCGAATTTTCGCGGCGATATCCGGATCCGGGGTCACGACCATGCCGCCGTCACCCATCGTCCCCAAATTTTTGGTCGGAAAGAAGGAGAAACAAGCCGCGTGACCGAAACTGCCGGCAGGTCTGCCGTTGAACTGTGCGCCAAAAGCCTGGCAAGCATCTTCGATGACAATGAGACCGTGTTTTTGTGCGATTGACCCGATACCGTCCATATCAGCCGGCTGGCCGAACAGATGAACGGGAAGTATCGCTTTCGTACGCGAGGTAATGCAAGCTTCAATCTTATCGGGATCTATATTGTAAGTAGCAGGATTTACATCGACGAATACCGGTTTGGCTCCTCTGCGGGAGATCGCCTCCGCCGTCGCAAAAAAGCTGAACGGGGTGGTGATCACTTCATCACCCTCGCCGATTCCGAAAGCTTCGAGCGCAAGCACGAGAGCGTCTGTCCCATTTCCAACGCCTATTGCGCAGGGCACCCCTAATTTCTCAGCTATTTTTTTCTCTAATAATGCGACTCTCTCGCCCATGACATAAGAGCCGCTTCCGATAAAATGACCCAATTGCTCCATCAGTTCATTTTTCAAAAATTGAAACTGCCGGCCCGGATCCGCAAGTAATATCAAAGCTTCTTCCCCCTTTAGAGAGAGATGATGTTTTCCCGAACGGCATACTTGGCAATGACGTTCTTGGTATCCAAGATGAGGGACGCATGTGCCGCGACAAGGTCATAGGGAACGTTCGAATGGTCCGCCAGGATTAAGACGCAGTCAAAAGACTTTACGTTCGATTCGGTAAGCGCAATATAGGGAACACTGGCGCCGCCGATCGTGAGCTCTTGTACATAGGGATCGAAAAAGGATACTTTGGAACCATTTTGCTGAAGGATCGAAATGACTTTTAAGGCGGCGGATTCACGGATGTCATTCACATCTTTTTTATAGGTTACGCCGATGACGAGTATGCTGCTGTCGCCTAATTCAACCGGTCGCAATATTTCTGCTAATCTCTCTACGGTATAAGCAGGCATTTGCTGATTCACTTGGTGGCTAAGTTCAATAAAGGGCAGGTTATGATGATGCTCTTTCGCTTTCCACAGCAAATATAACGGATCGACCGGAATGCAATGGCCGCCGATCCCGGCTCCCGGATAATAGGGCGTAAATCCGAACGGCTTGGTGCCGGCTGCGTCGATGACTTCCCACAAACTGATATCCAATTCCCTTGCAAGCGGGAGCAGGCTGTTCATGAGCGAAATATTGACGAATCTTTGGGAATTTTCGAGCAGCTTGGTCATTTCAGCCGTTCGCAAGGAGGAGACGACGATGACCTCATGAAATACCGATCCATACACTTGTTTGGCATAATCCGTGCATTCCCGGGTGAATCCGCCGAGAATTTTAGGAATTTCTTCTAACCTCCATGGGGTACCGGGGTTAATTCTTTCGGGAGAGTAGGCCAAAAATAAATCGCGGCCTACTTTCATGCCGGTAGATTCCAATAAAGGCTTCAAGACCTCTTCGCAAGTTCCCGGGTAGGTGGAGCTCTCCAACACAATCAGTTGTCCTCGGCGCAAATACGGCACAATGCCTCGGACTGCGCTTTGGAGGTAGCTCAAGTCGGGGCTGTCGTGTTCATCAAGCGGAGTAGGAACGCAAATGACGATCACGTCGGCTTGGGATACGGCGTCGTAGCTGCTTCCTGCATGAAAACGGTTCGTATCCGTCAACCGACTGATGTCGGAATTCGTAAAATCGGATAAATACGAAACCCCATTTTGCAATAGGGAGATCTTACGTTCATCGACATCGACCCCGTATACTTCATGTCCGTTGTCTGCAAATAACCGGGCGAGAGGCATTCCGACATATCCCAGACCGATTATGCTAATTCTGTAAAGGGGCAAAGCAGACAACCTCCATTAGCAAATGACGTGTTGCTAGCTTACGCGCAAAGCGATAATTTGTCCTAGTTCATTTCATTAATTTCGGCCGTTTTAATGAACATGCCTCATATAGAACAGTAGAAGGTTTTGTGCTGTTTTCGCCGTAATCCTTAATGGCTATACTGGGCGAGGGTATGATATAATTTTCGGGAATGCCTTGTTGAAAGGATGTGAGACGTATGAGCAAAGAATCGAAGGATTATTCGAAATACTTTGACTTCTCCGACGCCAAGGTCATGAAGCGGGAAGACGGCAAAACGACCTATCGGTTCAAGGGAAGAGAAATTACGATAAATTCCGCGCCTGATTATCAGGATGAGAAAAAGCGCGGCAAACAGGATATTCAAGTATTGTCTTTCGAACACCCGGAAACGGAAAAGGTTATGGAATCGTTTCGGGAAATCAACCAAACCAAGCAGCGCTATTATGCGATCTATACGTACGGCTGCCAAATGAACGAACATGATACCGAAGTGATGCGCGGTATGTTTGAGAAGATGGGCTACGTCTCAACGGACGATCGGATACAGGCGGATGTCATTCTGTTCAATACGTGTGCGATTCGCGAGAATGCGGAAGATAAAGTGTTCGGCGAGCTCGGCCACATGAAGACGCTGAAGCAGCAAAAGCCGGACCTTATTCTCGGCGTATGCGGATGCATGTCTCAGGAAGCTTCGGTCGTGAACAAGATCATGAGGAAGCATCCGCATGTGGATTTGATTTTCGGAACGCACAATATTCACCGGCTGCCGTTCCTGCTGCAGGAAGCGCATTTCGGCAAAGAAATGGTCATCGAGGTGTGGTCCAAGGAAGGCGACATTATCGAGAACATGCCGACTAAGCGAGAAGGGCTGATCGCATGGGTCAACATCATGTACGGCTGCGACAAATTCTGCACGTACTGCATTGTGCCTTACACGCGGGGCAAAGAACGGAGCCGGATGCCGGAGGACGTGCTTGCAGAGGTTCGCGAACTGGCGCGGCAGGGCTTCAAAGAAATTACACTGCTCGGACAGAACGTGAATGCGTACGGCAAGGACTTTACAGATCGAAACTACCGTTTCGGCGACCTGATGGACGACATCCGCAAAATCGACATTCCGCGTGTTCGCTTTACAACTTCCCATCCCCGGGATTTTGACGATCACCTGATCGAAGTGCTGGCCAAGGGCGGTAATTTGGTGGAGCACATTCATCTGCCGGTGCAGTCGGGCAGCACGGAAATATTGAAGCGGATGAGCCGGAAATATTCGCGCGAGCTGTTCTTGGAATTGGTACGCAAAATTCGCGCTGCCATTCCGGATGCCGTGTTGACGACCGACATTATTGTAGGTTTCCCCGGCGAGACGGAGGAACAGTTCGAGGATACGATGTCGCTCGTGCGCGAAGTCAAGTTCGCGTCGGCGTACACGTTCATCTACTCGCCCCGGGAAGGGACGCCGGCCGCCGAGATGGCGGACGATGTCCCGTTCGAAGTGAAGCAGCAACGCCTGCAACGGCTTAACGCGCTGATCGCGGAGCTGTCGCTTGAGAGCAACAAGCTGGTGGACGGTCAGACCGTGGAAGTGCTGGTTGAAGGCGAGAGCAAATCCCGCGCCGGCGTATTGTCCGGACGGACGCGCTCGAACAAGCTTATTCATTTCCAAGGACCGGCGGAGTGGATCGGACAGTTCGTCCAAGTGCGGGTGACGGAGCCGCGTACTTGGTATATCACCGCGGAAGCCGTCGTCGGCCCGGCGGTGCAGGCTTCGGCCAACGCAGGTTAAGGAAGCTTATAGTTTATCGGAGGGATTTACGAATGACGGCACACGCACACGATCACGACCATGAACACGAACACGGAGGGGATGCCGTTCCCGTGTTCGATAACCGTGAATTGATCCTCCGTGAGGATATTTTGGCCCACACCAAAGAACTGGCGCAGCTGATTACGACTGCGGAAGAAGTGGTGATGTACCAGCACGCGGAGAAGCTGATTCAGTCGCACAAAAACGTGCAGGGACTGATTGCTCAGATCAAGAAAAAACAAAAAGAGCTGGTCGCGTTCCAGACGACATTCAACAACCAGGCGATGGTGGAGAAGATCGAGAAGGAAATCGATGCTCTGCAGGACGAGCTGGACGGCATGCCGATCGTACAGCAGTTCCAGCAAAGCCAATCAGACGTGAACTACTTGCTGCAGTCCATCGTCTCGGTGATCCGCGACACGGTGGCCGAGAAACTGGATATGGAAGCCGCAGCGCCGCCGGAAGCTCCGGAGCAATGCGATTAAGTTTCATGTGTCGGAGTGAACCGCCGCGCCTCGTGCGCGGCTTTTTCATATTGGCTTCAAGTTGTTTCCGGATTTTGGCTCATGATATGATACGGGAAGTCGTATGGAAAGAAGGAGTGGAATCGCGTGAAACCTTTTATTTATGAGAATCCGACGAGGCTGTATTTTGGAGAAGGCCAAATTCGTCATTTGATCACGGAAACCAAGCGTCTCGGGAACAAGGTATTGCTTCTCTACGGCGGCGGAAGCATTAAGCGTAACGGCGTGTATGACGCGGTGATGAACGCCTTGAAGGAAGCCGGAGCGGAAGTGTTGGAGCTGTCCGGCGTAGATCCCAATCCACGAATTTCCACGGTTCGTCGAGGCGCGCAGATGTGCAACGAGCATAACATCGACTGGGTGCTGGCGGTTGGAGGCGGCAGCGTTATCGACTGCGCCAAAGCGATTGCGGCGGCTGCCGTATTCGACGGAGATTTCTGGGATGTGGTGAGCCACAAGCGTTCCGCGCAGGGAGCGCTGCCGATCGGAACCGTGCTTACGCTGGCTGCCACCGGTTCCGAAATGAATGCCGGATCCGTTATTACGAACGAAGAGACGCAGGAGAAAATGGGTTGGAGCGCGAGTCCGCATACGTTTCCGAAATTTTCGATTTTGGATCCGGCGTACACGGTCAGCGTTCCGAAAGAACATACGGTGTACGGCATCGTGGATATGATGTCGCACGTGTTCGAACAATATTTTCATCACGACGAGATGGCTCCGGTACAGGACGGATTCTGCGAATCCATATTGCGGGCCATCGTTCAAACGGCGCCCAAGCTGGTCGAGGATCTGGAAAATGTCGAGCTTCGCGGCATCATCATGTACTGCGGAACGATGGCGCTGAACGGCTTGTTGTCGATGGGCGTAACCGGCGATTGGGCGAACCACGATATGGAACACGCAGTGTCGGCCGTATATGACATTCCACATGGCGGCGGATTGGCGATCTTGTTCCCGCATTGGATGGACGTGGCGGTGGAGAAGCATCCGGAACGGTTCGCTCAGCTGGCTGAAAATGTTTTCGGGATCAAGCCCGAAGGGCGAAGCGCTCTGGAGGTCGGCAAAGAAGGGATTCAAGCGCTGCGGGATTTCTGGCGCTCCATCGGCGCTCCGACACGGCTGTCCGATTACAACATCGATGATTCGCGTCTGATCCTGATGGCGGGGAAAGCAACGACGTTCGGCCCTCGCGGCCGGTTCATCACGCTTACGCTCGAGGATATCGCGGACATTTATACACGCGCGCTGTAAGCAAGAAAGGGGCTCCCGCGGGGAGCCCCTTTGATTTGGTGATGTGGAACTCGATTATTTGGATGGCCGAATGGCAGGGAGCACCGGACGCAAAGCCGCGATGACCAGCGTGGCCGCAACCGCTTTGATCGTGTCGCCGAGCAGAAATTTGACCATGCCGAATTCCACCGCGCCTTGGAAATCCAGCTTCTCGGAGACGTGTGCCAGCCATGGAACGCCGGTGACGTAGACGAGCATGACCCCGAAAACGAACACGGCGAGCAGCAGCAGAACGATCCGTACCGGATTCAGTCTGGAGCGGCCGGTGAACAGCCGATCGCTTGCCCAGCCGACGAGGAAAGCGGCAACCGGGAACATCCATATGTAACCGCCTGTCGGGCCGAATACTTGTGCAAATCCGCCCGCACCGTTCATGAGCGGCAGGCCGAGTGTCGTCAGGGCGACGACGATGAAAATGCTCCAAAATCCGTAAGCGGCGCCAAGAAAACCTCCCGCCAGCATGACAGCGAACGTCTGCAGCGAGAAGGGGACGGTGAAACCGAGATTTACTTTCACGAAGCTTCCGGTGATGAACAGGGCGCTGAACAGCGCGGTGAAGACGATGCCCCGAATCCATTGGCTGGATGCTGCCGCGGACGATTGCGGCGAGGGGGAGGAAACTGGGGATTGCGTTGACATTGTCAGATCTCCTTTCAAATGTTAACCTAGATATCGAACTGTGGTTAACAATTCATACGGATTGTAGCACGAGAAAGTCGGGATTGGGAAGAGGGATTTTTCGATGGCCGCGAACGCAGACCCTGTGCGGGATCCGTTGTTGCTGGACGGCGTTTCGGTGGCAGTGACGAATGAAGCCGGAGATCTTGCTGCGCTGTTGGACAACGTGGACCTGTCATTGAATCCAGGTGAATGGCTCAATGTCGTCGGCGTCAACGGAAGCGGAAAAACAACGCTGGCCAGAATATTGGCGGGCTTATATGTGGAAGGCAGCGCTGGAAGCTTATCACGGGGATTCGCCGGGGAGTCGGCTTCTCCGATTGTCTTGCAGCGGCCCGAAGCGCAGCTGTTCGGCGAAACGCCGCGGGAAGAAGTGCTGTTCGCCTTGGAGTGGCGACAGGTTCCTTCGCACGAGATCGCCGGGCGTACAGAAGAAACGCTGCGTATGACCGGTTTGTTGGAGTTGGCGGATGTACGCTGGGAGGGTTTATCGGGCGGACAGCGTCAGCTCGCCGCGGTGGCCGCGGCAGCGGCTTGCAGCGCCCCGTTGATCGTGTTCGATGAGGCCGCTTCCATGCTGGATGAAACGAACCGGGCTGTTGTTCTTGGACTGGCGCGTGAGTTGCATCAACAAGGAACGGCCATCGTCTGGGTCACCCAGCGGCTGGATGAATTAATGCCGGGAGACCGGGTCATCGCGATGGCGGATGGCCGGGTGATCTATGATGGGCTCGTTCGTGCGTTTTTTTATGGCGATGAGGAGAATCCGGATGGCTTGACCCCTTGTGAATCCTGCGGTTTGCGGCTGCCGTATATGTCGGCGTTGGCGCTTCAATGGAAGAGAGCGGGCCGGTGGTCCGGCTTGCTGCCTGTGACGCAGCAAGAATGGCGAGAGGTGTGGGGGAATGCGGAGCGAAGCCATGTCTGACAGGCGGTTGGTACTTCACATAAGCGGCATGCGACTTCGAAGAGGATCCGGCGAAGATGTTGAACAACTTGGCGAAGTGGAGCTGTTACCCGGCACATTGACTTTGGTCATGGGGCCGAACGGCGCCGGAAAAACGACGTTGCTCGAGAAGCTGGCCGGATTGCGGGATCCCGAGGATTTGTCGGTGTGTTATGGGCGTGAGCCGCTTTGGCTGAGGAGAAAGCTTTGGCGGGGATCGCGATTAAATCGCGCGGCGCTTCTTAGCTATGGATATGCACCGCAAAATCCGGAGCATGCCTTGTTTGCCCGAAAAGTCCAAGAAGAGCTCGCCTATTCGCTTCGACCTTATGCAGATCAGGCTGCGGATCAAGGCAAGGCGATGGAAAGAGCGCTTGCCGCGGTTGGTTTTGACGGTTCTTGGTTGGCTAGGGACCCAGCTCGCATGAGTGGTGGGGAACGCCGCCGTACGGCGCTGGCTTCCTTGTTCGTCACCCCCGCTCCTTGGCTGCTGTTGGATGAGCCAACAGCCGGGCTGGATCGGGAAGGACACGAGCGGGTCGGGGCACATTTGGTCGATTTGAAAAAAGAAGGACGGGGAATTGTCCTCATCTCCCACGATTCCGAATGGGCGCTGCCGCTCGCCAATCAGGTGCTCCTTGTGTACATGAACGGCGAAATCCGAAGCTGCAAGCCGGAGGAATTGGTCGCGCATCCGGAATGGTTGGAGGAAGCCGGGATGCAGGTACCCGGATGGCTGTGGCCGGTGAGAGAGGCATATTGTGCAGGCGTGTCTCTGCACAAGTTGTGGAATCCGGCGGAAGCTGCTGAGGTCATGGCTGGAATTCCTAGTGTTTATTTTCCAGGAAATAGGGAGCTTGCGGATCGAGAAGAGCGGCTTAGTGTAAACCCTTCATTTTCGGAACGGGCCCGTCGACATTCCGCACACCGCTTAACCCGATTCGACCCGCGGGCGGTTTGGCTCGGTTACGCACTGGTGTCGGCCGGATTATTCTCTTTGTCTAACTGGATCAGCTTGGCTGTAGGCGCAGTCATTGTGCTGTCCTTGCTGTGGGCCGGTCACGTCTCGCTGGCGAGATGGCGCGGGGTGATTGGCAGCTTCGTGTATTTCATGCTGTTCATGTCCGGCTTTGCTGCAGTGGCTAAGACGGGCGATGGCCGGTGGTGGGACACAGAAGCTTTCGTCGGAACGTTGTTTCCTTTAACGCGCACTTTATTGGTCATGTTGATCGGATTGGGCTTGCCGCTGGTCATGACGCCTCTTTCGCTAAGGAGATCGTTGGAACAGCTCGTGTCATGGAGGGGAAGAACCTCAAGCTTTTGGCAAAGGTTCCTGCTCACCGTCACGTTATTGATCCGGTTTGTCCCTGAGTTATTGGTGGAATGGGAACGGTTCAAGCGGATTTTCCTGGCACGAGGCAAAGAAACGGCAAAAACGCCGCTCGTCCTCTTCAGGAGGCTTCGCGGCGTCAGTCTGCCATTACTTCTGGCTTTGTTCCGGCTCGGAGATGATGTGGCGATCGCTTTGGAAAGCCGAGGTGTGCGCAAGGACGTTCACCCGACCCGCGGGACAAGGCTTATGTGGAAATGGGCGGACACTTGCTTAGTTGCTGGCGCGGCTTTCATAGCGGGAGTGTTCTTGTTGTACGGCTGACGGCCGCCGAGAAAAGACGGCGGCCAGCATGGCTGCGACGATTCCGAGGGCGGCGCCGAACAGGAACCCGGCTTTCAGACCACCCATCGCATTCAGCGCGCCTGCCAAATACGGACCCAGGAACATTCCAACCGAGTACACGGATTGGAACAAGCCCATGGCGGAAGCTCGAAGACTTCCAGGGAAGCCTTGGATCGCCATTCCGAGCAGAAGCGGAAAATAAAGAGCTTGCGCGGCGCCATTAAAGCCCTGCGTAACCGCCAACCATCCGAGGGACTGGCAATACGGCATTAATGCGGTACAAACACCGGCGAGGAGGAATCCCATGATTAGCAGCGGTTTCGTTCCGAACCGTGAAGCGAGAATTCGGCCGGAGATCAGCGACACGATGGCGTGCGGGATCATGAACGAGGCCACGATGCCGGTGAGCTGCGCTTCATTGGCGCCCAATTTCACCGCGTAAAGAGGCGTGAAACCGAACATCGTGATGAACAGAATGGCATGCGCCAACACGGAAAGCGAAGATACTTTCCATAGGGTGGCGGAGCGGAATATAGCTTTAAGGTCAAGGCGGGACTCGTGGGTAGAAGCTGCGGCCGAATCGGTTTTCGGTTCATGGACAAGCAGAACGACCAGAATCCCGATGACAGCAAGTACAATCCCTGTGCGAAAAGCCGTATCCCATCCCCCGACTTCCGTCAGCCAACCGCTGCCCAACATGCCCGCCAATTGCCCGGACACGGTAAGGAAGCTGAGCGTCCCCATCGCTTGGCTTGTTTTATTTTGAGGATAATAGGAAGCATACAGGACGGAGAAAGGTACCCAGGCGGAAGCGCAAAGTCCGGCCAACAATCTTCCACCCAGCGGGCCGCCCCATGTCCCGGGCAACAGGAACAATACGCAGCTGAGCGCACCCGCCAACAACCCCGCAATGAGAAAAGGCTTGCGTCTCCGCATCGCGTCCGAATACAAGCCGAGCGGCAGTCTCACCACAATTTGCGTAATGCCGTAGCTTCCGATAATGAAGCCGATCCAGCCGACTGACAATCCCCTGCTTTCTAGATACGGACTCAGAATCGGCACGTAAATGTACATGGAAGCCCAATACAGTATCGTCGCCGCGCTAAGCAGCATAAGCCGGGTTCGTTGGCTGCCGTGATTTATTTTCATGGGATAGATCCTCTCATTTTCGCTGATATCACCTACTCTAGCGGAAGCCTCAAGGAAAGAAAAGACTCTCCATTTCCGGAATTGCATTTGTCTGATAAGATGAGAGTTAACATAGATAACACAGCACGAATTCCCGCACAGAGGACGCTTTGCTCCAGAGATGGACGATCCGAGAGTGCGGGATTTTTTGTTTGCGGAATGCTAACTGGGTAACCATCGGGGATCATTGAAACTGGGAGAATCGTAGCCCCCTGGGGAGAAAAGATTGCCAAGTTTAAATTGGATGGAGAGTGAGCTTATGATATTTTTAGCTGTTGTATTGGTTCTCGTGGGTGTCCTTATGTTAATCCGACCTAATATGATATGGACCATAACGGAGAGCTGGAAATCGAGTGACGCTACTGAGCCATCAAGTCTGTATGTATTTTCGACGCGATTTGGTGGAGTGATGGTCACTCTAGCCGGTATTGCTGGTATCGTGGCTTACTCGCTCTAGTAAAGCATGTTTGCATGTTTTACTCTAGCTGAAGCCCAAGGGAAAGAATAGGATTTTGACGAACCTGTGATATCGGTGATATGATTCGGCTATACGCTCCGAAAGCATCGAGGCTGATTTTGTCTCTTTATGAGACGAATGAGGTCTCTTTTTTATTTCCAGAATAAGGGTTGTCTGATAAGATGGGGGAGAATGATCATGCTCGTACGGTTGGCCAAACGCGATGAGCAGTGGCTTTCATTACAATTTCCATACAAGAAGGAATGGGTCGATTCAGCCCGCAGGTTTAAAGGAAGCCGATGGATTCCGAAAGAGAAAGTATGGGTTTTTTCTTATACCTTGTCGAATGTTCAATTGTTTCTCGAGCTGTTTTCTATCCAGAACACTCAGGTGGATGAAGCTTTGCTCGCCGAGTGTGATTGGTTGCGAGAATGGATTTCGGTTCACGCTGAAGGAACAGGCGAACGCGCAAAGGAATTGGGTAAACCGCTATTGTCATCGGCTGCTCTCAGAGAATAAATCGCATGCCTATGTGAATCAAGCGATCAGCGCCATCAAGTTTTATATGAAGTATGTTTCGAGGCAGCACACTGATGGCTTGGAATATGTACGGCCTAACGTAATGTCGGCTTCCGAAGTGCTTTGTCTCTTGGACGCTATTCGGAATATCAAGCACCGGGCGATTATGTACATCGCCTATTCTTCCGGACTGCGAGTAGGCGAAGTGGTTCGGTTGAAAATGACGGACTTTGATGTAGAACGATGAAAAAATATCGCCCCGGCAGTGGTTGGCTGTTCCCAGGACAGAATGGCGAGGGTCATTTGACAGAGCGGACCGTATAAAAAGTGTTCGAAAAAGCGGCGGCTGACGCAGGAATAGTAAAGGACATTAGCGTTCATTCTTTGCGACACTCTTTCGCCACGCATTTGCTGGAAGGCGGGACGGATCTACGCTATATCCAAGAGTTGCTGGGGCATCAGAGTTCCAAAACGACGGAGCGCTACACCCACGTGGCAGTAAAAGATGTGCGCCGCATCACCAGCCCCTTGGATCGGCTTCTGTCAGGCAGGGACGATGTGGGAGAGCAAAAGTAGCAACCACGCAAATACCAGTCTATTCATGGTTATTCGCGAACTTCTGAAATACCGCGGGATCCATGATGTTCACGAACTTCGCAAATAAGACGTTATGTGTAATTCCTGCAGTGCATCAAAGATCATACTTCATTTTTTGTTTAGTCGCGGTTCTCGCGACTTTATGTAAGGGAAGGAGAAACCTCAAATGAAAAAGACATTGTTTGAATTAGTGAATGATGTTACTGATGAAATTACTTTTTTGAATTTTATTAATGAATTACATAAAGATAGATTAGAGAATAGTGATTGGGAGAACAACTCAATAGAATCATTTCTCGAAGCAATTCATGATTGGGGAAAGGCATCAATAAATGGGCTTGAGTTCTATGAAAAACCTGATAATTCGTGGAAGAGATGTGCTCAAATATTATACATGGGAAAGATATATGAATAGCCATGAGAGATAAATTAATCAATAAGGATTATTTTGATTGTATTTCACTGAAGGCAGGAACTACACATAACACAGTATTCACGCATCGGGCCATTCGGCCCTCGGTCCGCCCGTAGGATTTCGGAGGAAGCTGAATCAGGCGGACAACCCTGCGAGGCTAAGTGGCGAAGCCACCCAGCGACTTCGTCGCCTTAAGCCTCTCGGGTTCGTGAATACAAGAACGTTATGCGCAATACAAACCAATTCCATGGTAAAATATTGCTATCTAATTTATCAACAGGTGAGATTAAATGAAACGATTATATTATTCATCAAGGAATAAGAAGAAAACAATTGATGTTTTCCAGATGTATCTACAATTGCAGAGTCTTTTTGCATACTTCAGAAATAAGGACTTTTTTGTTGAACGACTGAATATCACTTCAGAATTTTTTCCTGATGAAGTTAATCATAAAGCAATGTTTGAAATCAAATTCATGCCATTCCCAATTACAAAGTGGGATGAACATGAAGTTACTGAAGAAAATATATTTGACACAATCGAGTTTCTTTATATTCACGTATCCAAACCTGGTGAAAAAGGATGGTTTACTTCTGATTCAGGATATAATTATCTGGATTATGTTGGATATGATGAAGAGGCCGGGAAAGAAGAGTTTAGAGACGCGGTTAATTTAATAATTAATGATTATGGTCAAGGCTTTGAACTGACTCACTTCGGTGAGATATTAGCAAAGGGAAAGCATGGATTAGAGGAAATTTTAGAAGCTGATGTTCCAGAATATGATCTCTCTAACATCGATGAAAAAGTAAAGAATGCAATAAAGAAATGGAAGAATCGACATTTAAGTTTAAGTGAGCGCAAGCAAGCAGTTATCGAACTTGCAGATGTTTTCGAATGGTTAAAGAAAACTGAGAAATTATCAGAAGCTCTTGATAGCAAGGATGAACGTGTACTCTTTGAAATAGCTAACAACTTCAGCTTAAGACATCACAACCCAAATCAAAAACAAAATTATGATACGAATATATGGTATTCATGGATGTTTCATTTTTATTTAGCTACTTACCATGCAGTTATCAGAACATTGAAAAAGAAGAATTTAGTTTAATCGGGATGGTTTGTACTGCGCATAACACTGTATTCACGCTGCGGGGCTTACGCCCCTTGGTTGTCAGAAGTATAATCATGGAAGATGGTTCTGACAACACACGACCCGGCCTAAGATAGGAGCTATCTAAGGCCGGGTCGCGTCGTGAATACGATAGACGTTAGATGAAATTCCATAAAAACATTACTAAGTATCAAATAAAACAATCTTGAAGGTATTTGTCAGAAACTGTTGAATAAAAGAATTAACAAATTCTTTAATCAACAAGGTGGAGTAAACTTTGGTGCTTGATATAAATGATTTTAAGACAGGTATTGATAAGAAGTTCTGGGATCATCTCACTAAGGAAATGAGTTTTCAAGATATTGTTAATTATAAAGATATTAAAAAGGATGAATTCATAAATGAATTAGGGAGAGAAATAAATAACTTCGAATATAACTTTATGAAGCCGTATTACTTCTTCTCCCCAAAGTCTCTAGGCATTCTGCGAAAAATTAAATTATATTCTCTTGGAGATACGAGCGTTTATTATTACTGTGTGAAAAAATTACAAAAAGAACTTTCAGAAGAAATAAAAAAAAATAAATTTGTATATGGCGGTTTTAGATTTACGCCAGAACTTCGTTTGCGAGAAGAAGATTTGAATAAACTACGAATTAATTATGAGTATGAAAACGGGCTGTCGGTAAACAATTTCCGAAAAGAGTGGAGCGAATATCAAAAGCTAGCAAAAAGGTTATCTGAAAAGAATTTTGATTATTACATTCATATCGATATTGCACATTTCTATGATGATATAAACTTAGATATTCTTGAAAACAAGGTCAGAAACGTAGTTATTGGGAAATCAAAAATAATTGATTTATTATTTAACTTCTTGAGATTTTCAGACAAACGCGATCTTGGTTACACTCCTTCAAATGTGGGTATTCCGCAAGAAGAAGTTGGTGAAATGTCTCGTCTGCTTTCAAATTTTTATCTCTCAAGTTTTGATTCTGAAATAACCAACTATTTAGAAAAGTATTTCAGTAATAACGAATCTTTTACCTATACAAGATATGCGGACGATATGTGGTTTTGTTTTCTAGGAAGTTATGACGATGGGTTGAGAATTGTACAAAAAGTATCATTTGAGTTAAGCAAATTAAAATTGCATATAAGTGAGAGTAAATTAAAGTTCTTTGATGTACAAGAATTCACCGACCACTGGAAGTTCAATGAATGGGAGATTATGTTTTCGAAGAAAGAAGACCTTCCTTTTTTGTTTGAGATGTATCTCGATCTTCATGAAAAACAGCATGGACGATGGTTTTCACTTGCATTTTATATTCTTCAGATCATCACTTCTAAAGATAAGAGTTTTGTAGATATTTTTTTTAATCTTGAGAATTCGAGAGCTTTCTTAGATTCAATTGTAAAAAATCCAAAGTTTATTTTTAGATTAAAAAAAGACAAGTTGAAGTTTTTTAAAAAGTTGATTTTAACTTATCCCGAATTAAGAAATGATCTAATTGAATACCTAAAGAGTAAAGGTAGCATCTATCCAAATGTAGAATACTTCATTTTGGATTTACTATCAGGTATTTCGCAGAATGACGAAGACATAGATTTCTTTGTGAGATGGTATTTCGAATCATTCCAACGTGAATATCAGTGGTATTCACGATGTATTTGCATGAACTATTTAATAGATCACTCTGATTACCTTGAGAAACATCGTAAAGAGTCACTGGGAAAAATACTCTCTCATATAGAAAAAGCTAACAAGCACTTTACCAAGCTGGAGCGAAGGTATACAATGGCCTTTCTTTCTAATTTACGCAATGATAAGGGCGGAAAAATAATAAAAAAATACTTCAACTCCCCAGACGACTTCGTATTTGTTAATTTTTTAAGACAAGATTAATTGGGATGGTTCATGGAAGATGGAACTTCATCTAACATTGCATTCACGCTGCGGGCCTTACGGCCCTTGGTTGTCAGATGCAGTTTCAAAGAAGTAACTCAGACAACACACGACCCGGCCTAAGATAAGTGCTATCTAAGGCCGGGTCGCGTCGTGAATACAAGAGACGTTAAGTGAAATCAGTGCAAGTTCCAAATCAATTTTTCAGCAAGATCATAAACTAAATAGATTCATCAAACTTCTTTTTGATTTCACTATCATACGATTGGAAGTGTTCCTATCAGTAACATAGATAAACGAAATAGACTAAGTGAAGAAGTCTTCACTTATAAAATAACGAAAAACAATAAAGTATTTATTTATTGGAAGGGAAAGCAAGTCACAACACTATCTGGAAAAGAAAGTGATAAATTTCTTCAAAGAATTTTGAATAAAGATCATAAAGAAATCCAACTAGTATTGGCTAAGATCACTGGGAATTTTAAACACGGTAATGAAAAAGATAATAAATCGGAATGACATTTGAGGGGATTCCAAGAAGGCACTGACATCACTTAACACCGCATTCACGCGTCGCAGCCTTTCGGCTGCTCGGTCCGCCCGAGGCTATTTCAAGGAGCTGGATCAGGCGGACAACCCTGCGAACCTAACCGCGTCGCGGCCGCCCCGTTGGGGCTTAAGGTTCTCGGGTTCGTGAATACAAGAGACGTTATGTGAAATTATTGCAATATTTTTCGAACCGAGTACACCTTGAGGAGATGAGAAAGACTTGAAGAAGATAGTTGCAGGAGGAATCATCTTATTTTGTGGAATTATTTTATACCTAGGGATACATATTCCGGCAGCATATCACGCCTCCAAATTAGGAAGTTGGAGCACTCCGCCAGGACGACTTGGAACTGCTTTGAATGAAATGGGTGGAGCAACAGCTACATATTATTCAGTAATCATGATAATTGGCGGAATGATTTTGCTAGTTTGGGGTTGCTTTGATGACGAGATAACAAGTGCCTTAAAGAAGTTAAGGAAGTTCATAAATTCGTAAATCAAGGAAATGACAGCTGATATCTAAGCATATTCAATGAAGGCAATAACTTCACATAACACCGTATTCACGCATCGCAGCCTGTTGGCTGCTTGGTCCGCTCGAAGCATTTCCAAGGAAGTGGATCAGCGGACAACCCTGCGAACCTAACCGCGTCGCGGCCGGTCACTTCGTGACCTTAAGGTTCTCGGGTTCGTGAATACGAGAGACGTTATACGAAACCCTCTAAGAACTTTGAATGGAGGTTTCTTATGGAAGATTGTTTAATTTGTGAGCGAATCAAGTTGATTAATCGAGGGCTAAATCCCTATTTCGTTGCAGAACTTAAGACAGGGTATGTTGTAATTGGTGATCATCAATATTTCCACGGATATACCTTATTTTTATGTAAAGAACATAAACACGAATTGCATTTTCTAGATTCTAATTTTAAACAGAAATTCCTATTAGAAATGAGTGAAGTTGCTGAAGCTGTATATTACGCTTTTAAACCACATAAATTAAATTATGAATTGTTAGGTAATGGTGATGCCCATTTACACTGGCATTTATTCCCTAGGAGACTTGATGAATTTAACCCTCGATCACCTGTTTGGTGGACAGATCGGAATATAATGTATTCTGATGAAGTAAAGCCAAATAATGAAGAACTTAGATTACTTAAACTAAAATTATTTGAAGAACTTAATAAAATACATAAAGAAATCGTAAGTGTAGGCAGTTTCTAGAAGAGAGGGCTTCGTATAACACCGTATTCACGCGTCGCAGCCTTGCGGCTGCTCGGTCCGCCCGAGGCATTTCAAGGAAGCTGATCCAGGCGGACAACCCTGCGAACCTAACCGCGTCGCGGCCGCCCCGTTGGGGCTTAAGGTTCTCGGGTTCGTGAATACAAAAAACGTTATCTGAAACTGCTGAAATCATTTTTGAAAATCTAATCCAAAAGAGATTTAAGGGAGTGATGACGTGCCCACTATTCAGTCAGAAATAATAATCAGTGGGAACTGTCAGTCGCTTTATG
>NZ_SUPK01000019.1 GCF_005049045.1 Cohnella pontilimi | reverse complement strand
AGAATTCCTGTAATGCGATTAATTCGGACTTTGAATAAAAAAGAGTGCCTCGGTAAGATAGGGTTGCACACGGGGTCGTTGCCCCAAAAACCTATCATCATGGAGGTCACTCTACAATGAAGTTTAAGGCTCAGGACAAGCAAAATCAACTCATTGAAAACATTTCCTCGTCGCATCTAGTTGTCGGCGTGGACATTGCCCAAGAAGCCCACGTCGCTCGTGCGGTCAGCTATCGAGGCATTGCACTGGGTTCGCCGTTACAGTTTGGCAGTCATCACGAGGGCTTTGGGCGATTTGCTTGGTGGATTCAAGATCTACTCAAATCCTACAAACTGAGCAAAGTCATAGTCGGCATGGAACCTACCGGCCACTACTGGCTGAGTCTCGCTCGTTGGCTGTCGGCCCAAGGAATTGAGGCTGTACTCGTTAATCCCCACCTCGTCAAAAAGAACAAAGAAAACCGCGACAATACCCCTTCCAAAAGCGATCCTAAAGACGCGCTGGTCATCGCGGATATGGTCAAAAACGGCTACTATTCCCCTGTTCGATTCAATCCGCAAGCCTACGAGGAACTGCGGATCCTTATGTCTAACCGTGATACGGTTTCCAAACGGCTCAACAGTGCCGTTAACCAGATTCATCGCTGGGTAGATATTGTGTTTCCGGAACTTCGACAAGTCTTTAAAGTCCTTACCTGTAACAGTGCTATTGCCACTCTTAGGCTGTTTCCTCTTCCGGAAGAAATCAGCCGGCTAACAACTGAGCAAGTCATCGCCGGCTGGAAGAAATATATGAAACGTCATGCAGGAGTGCACCGGGCCAAGCAGCTCGTTGCACTCGCTAAGCGCAGCGTGGGCGTCACGCAGGCGCTTCATGCCTATAAGTTGCACTTAGCTCAACTGCTCGAAGAATACGACTTGGCGCAGCGCCAGCTTGAGCGGATCAATCTTGAGCTTCATTCCATCTTGGAACGTATTCCATACGCTCAAAAGTTGCTTGAGATTCAAGGAATAAATGCAACCAGCTTAGCTGGCGTGCTCGGCGAAGCTGGTGATCTAAGCGGCTACTCGCATGGAAATGCGTTGCTTCGTCATGCGGGTCTCAACTTAGCCGAAGCCAGTTCCGGCAAATGGCGTGGCAAAATGGTGCTGAGCAAGCGTGGACGTCCTCGTCTCCGGCGTTTCCTTTATCTCATGACGATGTGCATGGTTATGGTTAATCCGGATCTGAGAGCCCTACACCAATACAATGTTGACGTAAAGAAGCTCAAGAGAATGAAATCTATTATGAAATTATGCGGTAAAATAGCTCGAATACTTGTCGGTCTGGCAAGAAGTAACGAAGTTTACGACTCTACTAGAGTGTTTCCTCAAGCAGCTTAAGCGGAGTTTTTTTCGCCAACTGATGAATTCGCAGGATGAACAAGAAGCACGGAGTATCGGGAGATGTTAAGCAAAAGGGCTCGGACCCGTTCCGTTAGAAAAACCGACCTCCACCCCTTAGTTAGATGTGACGAAGGAATGATAGGGCTTGGACCCGTTGAGACATGGGAGTGAGAATCGCTAGGGGCGACTTGGAGACGTGCAAGATATGGAATGAATTAGGTGACCCTTGTTTCACCTCTGTTCCTGCATGCCCTCTAAGCGTTCCAGGCTACCGGCTCCTCCGTTTCCTTCTTATTCTCACGCTAATCTAAAGGTGAAATCCTGCGAATTCATGAGCTTGAGTGAGAAAACCAAATCATATCGAGGGAG
>NZ_SUPK01000018.1 GCF_005049045.1 Cohnella pontilimi | reverse complement strand
ACTTCATTGTAGAGTGACCTCCATGATGATAGGTTTTTGGGGCAACGACCCCGTGTGCAACCCTATCTTACCGAGGCACTCTTTTTTATTCAAAGTCCGAATTAATCGCATTACAGGAATTCTAACGGGTACGATAGCAGAACGACAACAGGCTGCCGATATAATGATATGCTCCCCTCAAAGTAGACAGGTGAAATAATAAAAACAAATCCCTTGGGGCATAGTATTAGATGTAACAGGAAATTGCATATTGAAACCGTTGATTGCCGACACAGCCTGATTGAAGAAAGAGGAGGTAGAGAACATTAATAGAGTATACACGAAGTGGAGAATAATGATTGGGGTTTTTACTGCCCTGCTTCTGTTTGCGGTCTTTATTTGGTTTTCGTATACGACGACAACCTACGAATATGCAACAATTGTTGCGAAAACACCAAATTCAATTTCCTTAGAGAATGAAAGTGGGCGGAAAGCGAGAGTATCAACATCCTTGGATATTAGTGATTTTTTTCGGTTGGAGCAAAAATCCAATGAAGTATCTTATTGACGCACGCGATCATTGCAACTTTGTGTGGCTTTCCCTCGGCAATCTTCTTATCGTTAAAGGCCTTCATTTTTTTGCTGCCGGAGCGTCGTAAGCCACAGAGCACGGCCAAGAACAACGTGTGCCTAAGCCTACTGGATCCACGCTTCGAATCCGTAAGCAATGTAGTAGGTACCACTGCAAAACCTATTGCCAGGGCACAACAAGCAAAGACCCGCCGGTTTCAACTGGCGAGTCTGTTGGTGGAGTGTTTGGCTCCGCGTTATCGTTTAAGCAGGTTAATATGATCAAGATTCGTACTGGTATTGAAAATAAACTCCAGCTTGTACTTTCCGCGATTATACGTGATTTTCTGCTGTACGAGGGAACCATTCCGTATGGTAACCGAATCGGAGGGGGCGTACCAGTTGCTAAAGAGCATACGTTTCGTAATGCCGCCGATATTCGTCTGCCGTTGGACATTCGTACCGAAGTAGCGCACTTCACGAAGCTTGTTATTATTGTACGCGAACGCATATCCGGGGTTCCCCATCTCGGCATGATACACATCGAACCCAGTAGCGTTCGTTCGCGGCTTGTCCGGCTGGCCGATCTTACCGACGACTTGATTACGTGTGCTTACACCAATCGTGAACATGTTTGCCGAAACGGGGAATCGGCCGTTCAGCGCCGGTTTATAGAAGCTGTTCAGTGTCTTGAGCGCCATCGCTTCGTCTTCGGCGCTGGCTTGCTGCACTGCTTTTGCCGTTCCTTGGGCCGCGGCTTGCCCAGAGATTCCAGTCAGGAGAACTAGGCTGGAGAGCGTCACAGCCAGTGCAGGTTTAAGCAGTTTCTTCATGTGAGCATCTCCTCACTTGTTTGTTATGTGGGATTGGTTTATCTCCCGCAAACCACTATAAACCAAATAAAAGATCGATTTCAAATCCAATTTTTATGGTAATTCTCTAGGTAGAATGCTCCTTGCTAGGTTTTTATACATCACGAACCTCTGCCTTCGCTCAAATTAATAATAACCCGCAGCGCTGAGATTGTAACAACATAAATACATTCAAATCCGCGCGCAGCGCGGCTTTTTCGTTTTTTCGATGATGATGTGGAACTGCACTGCTGCTTCCGCAGTACGAATTTCTTCAGGAGCAGTTCACGGAGTTGTATGCCAAAGTGGACTTTGATGAAATGGAATTGGCGGGGTTTTGGGGCATGGTTCGGTATCTCATTAAAGCCTACCTAAATGGTATGGTTGGGGAACGAGGGTGTCGATCTCCTTAAAATAGCCCCGTTATGATGGCGAAGCCTCAATTAAAAGGCTCGGAGATCGGGCTGTGCACTGGAGCGATTGTAAAAGTGCCCATTATTGTACGAAGCGGCTGCAAATAGGGATTGCTGGAATTCCGAACGCTTGACAGTTATCAGTTTGCAGGAATTAATACATGCCCCCCGCGGAGGCGTGTTTGGAAGGGGGGCCTACCCCGGTACCCCGCGATTAGCCCATGGGTTAATTATGACGAGGCGCAGTGTCAATACATCGTGGTGACAAATAATAGTTCGTTGGATTTTAACTTATTGAATTAACTGCTTTCTGAATCTGCTGCAACAAAATAGCATGCCCTTCCGTTAATAGTAGGGTCTATTACGGATCTCAGAAAGGAAGTTCATCATGAGTAAAATGTCAAAAGCAATTATGTTCGCATCTATAACACTGATATCATCGATGCTCGCCATTCCCGCAGGAACAATTCAGGCTAAAAGCGAGCCGTCTGTTACATTTCAACTTGGTAAAAAAACGGTTATCGACTATAGGGGTGCACATCAACTTACAACCGCTCCCTACTTAACGAACGGAAATTCTATGGCCCCGATTCGATCGTTAGCTGAAGGTTTGAAAATCCCGATTACGTGGGATCCAAAGACAGCTAAAATCACTCTTTCTATCAGCAATACCAACTTATCGATCAAGTTGAATGACGATCGGTTGTGGAAAGAGGACGGCTCCTATATCAGAATGCCAGCACAGGTCATATCGCTGGATGGAAATGCATTTGTACCCTTGCGTGTCATTGCCAATGCATTGCACAGCAATATCGTATGGCAACCGGCATTAGGTAAGATTATTGTATCTAAATCAGATGACGTACCTATCGTGAAGTACAGGTCCTCCTTTGATGAGGGGACTGACAATTGGATTGGCGAATTTGCGGACTTGCCTTCACAAGGTGACAATACGATTTACGAGCTTGAACATAAGAGAGAGCTGCTTCCTCTTCCCGGAAATACTAAAAACTATGGGTACAAGTTCCAAGGAATGAATCGAAGTGATGATTTATTTATGTTCATGTACAAGAAAGTATCAGGACTTCAACCCAATGCGACATATAACGTCAGCATGCTTTTCGATCTTTATACGAACGAAGCTGGAGGAAGCTTCGGTATAGGCGGATCACCTTCGGAAGCCGTTCACGTAAAGGCAGGGGTAGTCAATATGGAACCTAAGCCGATTATAGTGGATGATTACTTTAGAATGAGCATCGATACGGGAAGTCAGAGTCAGAGCGGAAAACAGATGCAACGGATCGGTAACATCGCGAAGCCGGACGCAGGTCAAGAAGGGTATCAACGCAAGCCGTTCAAATATGATACTAAGGTAACAACCAATAAGAACGGGGAAGCCTACCTCGTAATCGGTACGGATTCAGGATACGAAGGATTGACGACATTGTATTATGACAATATACAGGCCGACTTCAGCTTTGAACGGTAGTCATTGACTGATACGAAAGGAAAGAATACTAGATGGAACGATTACGTATTCTTTGGAGAGTACAAGTATTGAGGAAATGGCCTTTTACTACATTGTCGAGAACATGGGGAGCGACGCATTCTCTAATGATTTTATTGCTGGTTTGATCCGAAAAGTGGTTGCAGCCATGAAGAAGGAGTTCCAAATCGAAGTGGACAAATCAACATAAACAGGATGTATTAGCGAAGGTTAGCAATGCTGTGAAAATGGTACTAATCAGGGAGCAGATCAAAGGTGAGCAATTGCGGTTTCTAACCAATGCCTTCCTGGATCAAGCGAAGGAAAAATACAGAAACTGGCCGATCGAAGCTTAATGTGTAATTTAACGAATGCCCTAGCTTTACAGCTAATGTGATGAGGATGCTTCTGATTGGAAATGTTGTTGACGTATCGTTGACGAAAACCGTCAACAAGTACCCCAACCAACCAAACCAAAACAAAGAGCGAACCGAGAAAACCCTTATGAATCAAGAGATTAACCCGGTTCGGCAGAGCGCAACAACATCATTTTATCAGCCTTCCAAGCTGATAGTGTTGTTCGATACATCGTGATGGTTTATCCCTCAGCCACAAGACGAGTTACTTCATGGCTAGTAATTCACTAAATTTCCATTTGATGGGTAATGATCGCGCGTCAAAAATAGTAGCATACGGCCCTCCTTCTCAGAACCGCTCCTGTTAGCACATTTCGGATACCGCTACCTTTGCGGTGACGAAGAAGCGGCCGGGTACATATAATGACGCTTTTTGGAAAACTTAAATCGAGAGGTGGTGATTTCATGCAGCATTCAGATAACAGCGTCATCCAGCAAGCGTTTTATATGAAAGGCTTGAACGATGGCGTGGAGATCGGCTTCCCAATGGGATACATTAAAGGAGTCGAAGATACGGTTGGGAAAATCGGCCATGACGCCAGCCAACGTCTTAGGGAAGGCAAGGGGGATGTCATGGCGTATTACCGAAATTTGAAAAAAGATATGAAACCACGATGAAAAAAAGCGCCCCGCGAGAGGCTTGTTAATTTAGATAGCTGAAACACTGCACAAAAAGGACCGCTGGAGAATTACTCCACGGTCCTTTCATATTTTACGCCTTTTGGTCACATGATCACAATATGCTCACGTGATTTACGCACAAACCGTGATATGCCGTTTGTGATGTTACATTACTGGATAGGCAAAAACGTTGATATGACGCACAATTCACAATTTTTGTACTTCGGGGTTAACGATGTTATAGTACGGTACCGTGATGATGCTGATTACTGATGGAGGGCGTAAAAACCGCTACGGTAAAGGGAGAGGAGTTAAGTATGAAGCCAAATGCTCACAATTTGCTCACATCGGCCATAAGCGAAGAGAATTTATCTGCGGATTCACGTTTGACGCTTTTGGTGACGTGAAGGTATATAGCGCGGGTGATCCTGTCGTTCTTATGCCCGAGCCGCTCCGCAGCCTCCTCGATCGGGACACCTGCCTCGGCGAGAAGTGATGTGTGCGTATGCCGTAATGAATGAGGTGAGAAATGGTTCGGTAGATTCCAAAAAGAATGTGACGAACATCCGGACCCATTCGTATTAGCTGAACACGCCAAGCAAGGGCCTTTGTAATAATCTACCGGCGGTTAATCCGCAACATTAATGCAACAAATACCCTACAGGAAAAGTCAATTTTTGCGTAACTCGAAGGAATTGTCTTCTCACGAATAATCCGGTTACCAAACTATCCAATTTGCGAGTCTGGCGAATCGAATAAAACAGAGTCGCCGACTTCCGTATCACTTGAGCATTTTCGAGGGAAGACTTAAAGCAGAAGCCGCCAAGAACGATGGCGGTGAAGAGCGGTTCCAACGTCAAATTTAATACGAAATCCAGAGGTGGACCCATTGAAAAAGATAGGACAAACAAGCATTTGCGCACTGTTATTGGTGCTTATGGCCGGTTGCGGATGGTTTTCGACCTCGTCACCATCAC
>NZ_SUPK01000017.1 GCF_005049045.1 Cohnella pontilimi | reverse complement strand
GGTTGGGTTCGCGACACCATAGTTAAACGACCTTCCTCACCAGCCGTAAGAAGAGTATAAAATGCGGAGTAAAAATTTTCATTATTCTGTGGTGCCCCGTGAGGGGCATGGGCGGCTAACGGGCAGTTTTGCAGAATATATCACGGAAGGGGTTTTTTAGTGAAATATCCGTCTGTGATTAGCAATCTATAAGAAAATTGATGAGTCTAAAATTACTGGAGCCATAGGTCTCGTCTACCAGACGGTAAGATGACCTTGCCACCTAAAGTAGATTACGCTAATCGGGCAGTTTAACGTAACAATTCAATGCTATCCGTATTAAATATGGGACTTTAAGCTAACAAGGGTAATTTATTCGGCTGTTTCATCAAGGTCTTCGTTGTAAGCCAATATCCCACGTTTAAAATAATGAAGTTTTTCGTCCGAGGTAGTTTCCATTAAATTGGTGATCAGCAGCTCAACACTTTCCTTGTAGTTTTGGCTATTGTAGAGAGCCATGGCGAGAAATACTTGAATTGCATGGTTCTCCGGGAACTCCCTCAAGCCTCTGCGTAACGTCTCAACAGCTTTTTGGTAGTACCCCCAGTAGCGGTATGTACTCCCCAGACCCATTAAGCATCTTTCTAGATCAGGACCAGTTAAGCCCAACTCAAGAGCTCGCTCATAGTATGGAATCGCCTGACGTCCTAGGCCGGAATTGTCATGTGCGATTCCGGTTTGGTAGTTGATTTCAGCATCATTCGGATAATTTGACAACAGTTCCAACAAGTGCTCGCGAACCTCGCTTAAGATCTCTAGATCTTGCTTGGCTCGTCCTTCTTCACGCCGTTCAATCAATTTATTTAAATCGTCTCTAGTCATTTGTCCACCATTCCTATAGTTGGCAGTCTGTTGAGATAAGGCCATCTTAACATAATGCTGCGCTCATTTGAATTTCTCAAAGTCAAGTAGATGAGGAGGAGCCATCGTTGATTGAGCTAACGGATACAAGAGCTCAATAGAATTACATTGCGAGGCTGCTGGGGATTGATCGGCAGCTTCGCTCAGCGAATGGGCAGATTATTTCATATACACAAAGGAATTTTCCAAGGTCTATGGAAGTATTGGTGGGGGTAAATTCGAATGAAATTACTCATCATCCAACCAAAACTTGAGAAGAATATTGTTCAACTTGAGAATGAACTGCGAAATAATCCTTCCGCTGATGTACGACCAGCCATGATGAAACTCATCCCTATTCATATGAATCAGCTTGCTGGATTTGTGAGATGCAAAAGATGTATTTGCTTCCGGAAGCTAGAGGTTGGCTTTAGTGCCGAATGGGCTTTTTTGCATGTGCGTCTAATATCCGATTACTCAGGTTATCGTGGATTAGAATAGATAAACTAAAAACATGCAGGAGAGTTCTATATGGCTATAAAAACAGTGTTCTCTGAATATGAGCTGACCGAATTGGTTAGTAATTACGACCTTGGGAAGTTTCTTGGTTCATTTCCTCTTGCAGGTGGCACCGTGCAAACAAATATAGGAATTCGCACAACAATGGGACAATTTGTTCTTAGATATTATGAAAATCGCTCGGTCGAATCAGTCTTGTTTGAAACGAACTTGCTAATCTATCTAAAGGGTCGTAACTACCCTTGCCCGTCACCTTACAAAAACAGGAAAGGCAGTTTTGTCGGTATATATAACCTCAAACCATACGTGATCTTTGAATATATGGAAGGCAAGCATATTAGTCAGCCTACTCTAGAACAAAAGAAGAAACTCATTCAAAAGGTTGCAGAGCTGCACAAGCTTACAGAAAATTATTCGACTGTTCATAAAGAAAACCGGTGGAATTACAATGTTGAATTGTGCCACAAATTAGCTGGGCAGGCAGCTGAACGTATAAATACATTGGATGCATTTCAGAAGTTCTCATGGGTGGAAAATGAATTGCGTCGATTGCAGCTTCCTGCATCTTTACCAATGGGAGTATGCCATGCGGATTTTCACTTTTCCAATGTACTCTTTAAACATAATGAAATCAGTGCATTATTGGATTTTGATGATGCAAACTATACCTTTCTGATCTTTGATTTGATTGGTTTAATCGAATCTTGGGCATGGCGTCATGATTTAGATTATGTGCTCAATTTTGAAGAAGCGAAGAAGGTTGTGTGGACGTATAACTCATTTAGACCTTTAATGAAAATGGAGAAACAACATCTGTTTGACGTTTATAAATTGAGTATTTTGTTTGACTGTGTTTGGTTTTTTGAACGGGGAGACGTAAGCGATTTTTATGAGAAAAGAAAAATAGATTTTCTTAATGGGTTGGGTCGAGAGGTATTTAGTCGTAAGCTATTTGAATAATTGAAAAATCAATTGACGGCCAGTTGTTATTGAAATAACGGATTACGATAGTACAACGACAACAGGCTGCCGAGTTCGATATCGGCAGTCAGTAATTTAAGAAATCATGATCCGATCAGGATGGTGAAAGTTTTTGATTAAGTTGTCTGTTCTATTTCTTATCGCCATTATTTTATTAGCTGGTTGCACGAATAAAGAAGATGACAATTTTCAATCTCAACCGACTCAAGCCACGATGAATCCAGTGATAACAAGTCAACCAACAGAATCGCAGATTCAAAGCCCTGAACCATTTCCATCGCCAACGCCGTCACCTTCTCCGACCCCAACGGCGTCATCTTCGTCCGCTGATTCAAACTCCATCGTATATACGAATAAACAATACGGTTTTCAGTTTTCTTTACCCGAAAGCTGGAAAGGTTATTCCATTGTAAAAAGCAATTGGGAAGGCAATGTAATGGACGAAAAATCCACAAGTGAAAAGTCTTTAGAAACGGGTCCAATCCTTTCTATTCGAGATCCTCGATGGACCACACAAACGCCAAGGCAGGATATACCCATTATGGTATTTACAATAAGTCAGTGGGACTCTCTTCTGCGAGAAGAATTTTTTATTGGAGCAGCAGCTATCGAACCGAGCGAATTGGGTCAAAATGATAAATATGTTTTTGCAATTCCCGCACGCTACAATTACGCCTTCCCGCCTGGATACGAGGAAGTGGATAAGATTTTACAAAGTCACCCACTTAAAGCTATTAATTAGCAGCTAGAACATCGGCAAACGAAAACGATTGAGCTAAAGGGTCCACCGGTCTCCCCGTCTTTTTTGCGATCATCATAGCCATCTCAAGCGAGGGTTCCCCGTGATTTTTTTCCCACCTGTGGTATAACTGGCGGGGGGCACCATCGTGAATCGGCTGGTGGAGATAATGAAGAGCAGGGGAAGGGTTTTTTAGTGGAATATCCATCTGGGATTAGCAATCCATAAGAAACAACCCAAACTGAAATATCTTATAATGGATATAGTTAAGGTAGATATACCTCTTGAACAAAGGAGAACTGAAAATGAGAAAACTTGTTCTATTTTTACACGCTTCGCTTGACGGTTTTGTTGAAGGACCAAACGGTGAAATGGACATTGGCTGGATTTCCTACGATGCTGATTTGGAGAAACACGCGAAAGAAATTCTGAGTACGGCCGACACCGTCATTTGGGGGCGGGCGACTTATCAAGGAATGCACGCTTATTGGCCATCTGTGCCTTCGAACCCATCAGCTACGCAGCATGAACGGGATCATGCCGAGTGGATCGAAAAGACAACCAAAATCGTTTTTTCCACGACGCTAGAGAAAGTCGAATGGAATAATTCCAGACTCGTGAAAGAAGATGTCGAAGAAGAGATCAAAAACCTCAAACAGCAGCAAGGCAAGGATATGGTCATCCTTGGCAGTCCTAGGTTCGCACACCACCTTATGCAGCTTGATTTAATTGATGAGTATAAAATTACGGTTTCTCCCGTCCTGATCGGTAGCGGATTGCCGTTATTCCAAGGTCTCAAAGAGAAGATCAATCTTAAACTAATCGAAAACAAGACCTTTGATTCTGGAGCCATAGGTCTCGTTTACCAGACGGTAAGATGACCTTGCCACCTAAAGTAGATTACGCTAACGAGCAGAATTGTTTAATTGACCATCCTTCGTTAAATTAAATTTGTATTCGGTCAGGCCAGGACTGTGCACATTAGCAATCCATGAGAAACCGGACATGCTGTTGGATGATAAAATGTAGACATAAAGGAGGCTGCATATGGAACGTGTAATCTTGATGATGAATGTGCGAGAAAACCAGGGAGGAGAGTCAGTCGCATGGCAAAGATCGTTTTCGCATTGAACCAGTCTCTGGACGGATTCGTCGACCACGACCACCCGGCATTTCAGCCCGACCCCGTGCTATTCCGTCATTTCATCGACGACGTGCGCGGCCTGACGGGTTGCCTGTACGGGCGCCGCATGTACGAGATCATGCGGTATTGGGACGGAGACCATGTTGAATGGGATGCGCCGGAACGGGAATATGCAGCGGCGTGGCAAAGCAAACCGAAGTGGGTGGTGTCGAGGACGTTAAAGTCCGTCGGTCCGAACGCTTCTCTGATCGAGGGCGACCTCGCAGCGGCCATACGTGGGCTGAAGGCTCAGCATGAAGGGGAGATTGAAGTTGCCGGGCCGGAGTTGGCCCACAGTCTAACGGAGCTCGGTCTCGTTGATGAGTATCGACTCTATCTCCATCCAGTCGTGCTGGGTCACGGCAAGCCGTTCTTCGCCGGACCGCGGCCGCCGCTGCGCCTCGTGGCAAGCGATCGAATTGGCGAGAAGGTGATCAGGTTGACCTACGTTCCAGCTTAGTTGTGCGGTTGACCCAGCGGCCAAAAGGGCACGTTACTTTAATAGGGATTCTCCGGCTGTAGCGGCAGTCAGAGGATCCCTTATTCTTTAAAATTTGTTCAGTTAAGCGAAATGACATAGTTATTTATGGAATTGACGATTGACCTAACAGGAAACGATAGTTGAATGTACACAGCTGCAGCCGGTCATGTGATCATCCAGGATGAAATTGAAAGGCCCGAATCCCGAGACACATTCCAAAACACCAAAACACAACAAACAAGGAGCAAGATCCATGGAGATCTTGCTCCTTGTTCTACATTTTAATATTTATCGATCGCGGTCAATCCATTGTTTTATCGGTTTTTCCTACATTTCAAAAGGCCGCCGATTTCAGGACTTCTTTTATTTTATTTATGATATTGATGTGCCACATTAAACGGCCACATCCGGACCCATTCGCATTGGCTGAACACGCCAAGCAAGAGCCTCTGTAATAATCTACCGGCGGTTAGTCCGCAACATTAATGCAACAAATACCCTACAGGAAACGTCAAGAAATTTTGTGTAACTCGAAGGAACGTCCTCTCACGAATAATCCGGTTACCAACTATCCAAGTCGAGTTCCTTTATGGTGCGTTCAAAATCTTGCTAGACTCCATAATGGAATTAGGTTGCTGTGTAGAATGTGGAGCGAAGGAACAGGACGGTTTATCTTGTTCTGAGACTGGCGAATCGAATAAAACAGAGTCGCCGACTTCCGAATGACTTGAGCATTTTACAGGGAAGACTTAAAGCTGAAGCCGCCAAGAACGATGGCGGTGAAAAGCGGTTCCAGCGTCAAATTTAATACGAAATCCAGAGGTGGACCCATTGAAAAAGATAGGACAAACAAGCATTTGCGCACTGTTATTGGTGCTTATGGCCGGTTGCGGATGGTTTTCGACCTCGTCACCATCAC
>NZ_SUPK01000016.1:1377-12566 GCF_005049045.1 Cohnella pontilimi | reverse complement strand
AGAACCTGGGCTTCACGGTAACATTGGCCTCACCGGAAGCTTCCTGACCTCCCCTTCTTCACACAGAAGACGCAGCTTTTTTAAAATCACTTGAGCTGCGCCTACTTTCGTGCTGTCTTTTTTTGGTTCTCTACTATGAGTTATTTTCAGGGTAGTTGAACAGGCTCCCGATTATCGGAAGCGTATTCGATTTTCTCACCAAGTAATTGGTGAATCAATAACTCGATACCATAACCATAAGAAGACAATTGGAATACAGCATGCAATCAACACAGTGATAACAATCACCTTGTTTTTATTGTGTTTCTTCATGTGCATCCTCCACAAGTTGTGTCATGTCGTCATCACTTTTCGTCTATTATCCTTACAAAATCCGCAGTACTGATCGCGTCTGTCGGCAAAAAAGCATACTTATAATCTTCTAACAAAATCGTCACATTCTCCCGAACATCGCCCGATTTGATTTGCAGAGAAGACGAAACTTCTTCCCGATTTCTAAACATGATCGTTTGCTCCCACCGGTCATGATGGGAAACGGGTAAATTCCTCTCCTCCAAAGCGTTGACTTCGAACACCACCATTTGATCAGAACCAAAGTTTCTATCCTCCGGCAAATATTTAACCGTTCCGGTGAGGGTAATACTTCCACTGAATTCCACTAAAACGGTGTCAAGATCGTAATCCGGAGTCCCTTGAAAAGCTTGAATCTCAACCACTTTCAAGCCTTGGATTAGGTCTCCTGGCTTTACTGTTAATGGATTAAGGACGTTTTCACCCTCTAATGGCAACCCCATTTTTAATAAAATTTCTTCTTTTGTTTGCATTCTGCTTGTTTCTTCAGCATCGGAGCGTTGGGGCTCGTTTGATATGTTTGGGATGGTATTATTTTCGTCATGAGTCGGTTGGGATGAGGAACATCCCAGAATTATGACCATAGTTATGACCATAATTATCA
The DNA here is from genome assembly GCF_005049045.1 of Cohnella pontilimi. GTDB lineage: Bacteria > Bacillota > Bacilli > Paenibacillales > Paenibacillaceae > Cohnella > Cohnella pontilimi. Next base: position 11,611 of record NZ_SUPK01000016.1, on the reverse strand, counting down.
CTACTGTTGTTATTTGAAGAATAGTTTTTATAAAAATCCCCCCTAAAAAAGTTAATAATTAGACGCTTATTTTATTTACATAGTTTCGTTAAACTGCCCGTTCGTATTATGAGGTCAGCCAGTTTTTACTGGTTGACCTCTTTTGTCTCCAAGGGGTTTAGTACGGGTAGCCGGGGTAGAACGTCTCTGCCCGTGGGGCCTTGACCCCGTGCGCTAAACTGTTCACCCCCTACTTGTAGAAACATGTTTGAGGCTGGTTGAGACATCGATCTCGAATAACAAGCGAAGCTATGACACTGCAAGATGGATTAGGGGCTACCGGCAAATACATGAACGAAGGTGATACGATCGAATGAATCCAGTAATTGGCCTGGATATCGCAAAAGGAGAAAGTCAGGGTCAGGCTTTCTTGGACAAAGGCCGTCCTTACGGAAAAAGCTTTACTGTTCATCATACTCAGGAAGGATTGGAAGCCTTCCATTCGTTCTTAAAGCTCATTGAGGAGGAAAGCAAGCAGCAACCGATGGTGATCTTGGAATCAACGGGACACTACCACCTTCCCGTCACTCGGTTCCTAGAAGATCATAACTTTCTGTTTGTTGTGGTGAATCCAATCCTGTCATATCAGGCGAAGAAGTCCTCGAGCCTGCGTAAGGTTAAGACCGACGCAGTGGACGCCTACGCCCTCTGTGAACTGTTTTACAAAGAGGACTTTCAGCATCATAAGATTCGAGGTATTCAGTTGCTAAACCTGCGAAACTTAACGAGGCAGCATGATGCGGTCACAGGTCTGTATATTCAAATAAAGCTACAGTTTCAAGCCGTGTTGGATCAGGTGTTTCCTGAGTACAAGGGTGTCTTCGGGGATCTTCATTCTGCGGTGTCGCTCAGGACCTTGTTGGAGTATCCGACTTCTGATGCCGTTCTGAAAGCCGGTAAAGCGAAAATTTCGGAGAAGATTGCATCGTTATGTATGCGCCGCTCTGAAAGCTGGGCAATGGATAAGGCCGATTCCTTACTGGCTGCCGCTGAGCGAAATCCCTTTCGTAAGGCGCCGTTCCAAAGCCATCTGATCAGCCTTGAGATGTACGTCAGCATGTTGCTTCATTACCGAGAGCATCTAACCGCCCTAGAAAAGCAAATCGATGCCCTCGCTAATGAAATAGAGGAATATAAGATTATCCAATCGATCCCCGGTATCGGAGAAAAGATCGCTGCAACGATCATCTCGGAAGTCGGTGAAATCGATCGGTTTAATCACCCAAAAAAGCTGGTAGCCTTTGCTGGCGTGGACCCGAGTGTCCATATGTCCGGTAAGTTTACAGCCACGATAAACCGGATTACGAAACGAGGTTCAAGCAGGCTAAGGCACACCTTGTTTTTGGCTGTACTCTGCAGCTTACGTCGCTCAGGCAGCAAAAAACTCAAGGCATACTATGATAAGAAGATATCTGAAGGCAAGCCCCATAAAGTTGCGATGATCGCCTGCGTGAACAAACTGCTTCATTGGATTTTTGCCCTGCTTAGACGCAAGGAATCTTTCCTCGATATGGCCTGATGAACCACTGCATGAAAAACCTTCCAATCCCACATTGGAGGGTTGTTTGGCATGCGCAAATTTAGTATAGCATCATCTTTTTAAACTTTAATTCAGAAAATCTTGACAAGATATTAGCTGGTTTAGCGGAACAGGCTTGCCGTCGCATGTCGGCAAGCCTGTTTTCGTTTAAAGTATCGTACCCGTTAGCTCAATGATCTAGCCTTGGTATATGGTACGGTTCACCGCGCTGTCTGTAACGGCAAGTTTAAAGGCCATCCTTTACGGATGACCCTATGACTTTTCGTTCTTACTTTTCAATTTAAATTCGGGCGGTTTAGAACTGCGTCCAGCAGGAAAGCCCTTAATCTACGTGAATGATGCTCGAACCCGCTCAGTATAGAAGCGTGGATATGCGGATGCTTTCAATCTTGGCGTCCTTTATGTGAAAGTTCATGAAATCCACATAGTTGACCGGCTCATATCGGAAAACATCCTCTTCTTCGGGCGCTCCATTACCGATCAGATACCCCTCCGGGTACGCTTCCTTCAGCTTTTCGACACTGTCGCCAACTTTGATGTTCCGGACCGTGGCGAATTTGGAACTCGTAATTTCGATGCTGAAGATAAAGAACTTCTTATCCTCGGACGCATTGATCGTCTTGATTACGAGTCCCGGAAAGTTGTACTGATTCTCCGTAAATCCGATCAAGGGGTCCATGTTCGTCCCATCGTTTGCAGAATAGGTGTGTGATTTCTTCTCTTCCGCCTTGCCCAACATGCCTTCCAGCTTGTCATCGTCGACAATGTCCGAAAGGGCGATGTTATGGTCCATGTAGACGAAAGAGAGCTCTTTGAGGATAACATTATCGTCCTTTTTAATCGTGCCTTCCTTGATCACTTCGGAATCGGAACTGCTGGCTGGCGTACTCGCCGTTGATGTCGGCGCCGGCGAATCATCTTGTTTTCCCTGACATGCCGCCAGGACCGTCATCACGACGAACGCTAGCAGTATTACAACTGCTGATTTTCGAATATCTTTCATCCTAAATTCCCTCCAAAAATTCATTTTATACATCGTATGAGGTCATTATAGGGGAAGCATTTATTAGAGTCATAACAGCCTTGTAACCGTCTTGTAACTTCCGAATAAGGGCAGCACGATGGAAACCGTGGTCCCCGAACCCTTCTCGCTTTCGACAACCAGAGAGCCGTTGCACTTCTCGACGATTTCCTTGCATATGGAAAGTCCCAGCCCGGAGCCCTTGGCAGAGTTGGCATTCCTCGCTCTGTAAAATCTCTCCTGGACCCGGGGAATCTCGTCCTCGTTGATTCCAATCCCCTGATCGCGGATTTGAATGACCGCTTCCTTCTGGCGGACAGAGGTTTCAATCCGGACCCGCGTGCCGGCATCCGAGTATTTGATGGCGTTGTCGATCAGATTGGCGATGGCATGCGACATCAAGAGCGGATTCACCTCTACAAAAGCTGCCTTTCCCGGCTTCACTTCCAGCGTGATTCCTTTGTCCTCCGCTTTTAGCCGCATCTCAGCCGCCACGCGATGGGCCAGCTCCGATAGATCGGTCCTTTCCGTGTCGATCTCTTCCGGACCGGCCTTGTCGAATCGGGACAGCAGCAGCAGTTCGTCGATGAGCCGGGTCAGACGGTCCGATTCCTGGACCAGATGGGAATAGATCTTTTGCAGCTCCGGGTCCTTCTTTTCCTCCTCATGCAAATATTGAGAAAACCCCCGGATGGCGGCGAGCGGCGTTTTCAGCTCATGGGAAACATTGGAAACGAACTGTTTCTGGTACTGGATATAGTGGTTCAGTTGGATTCCCATCCGGTTCAGTCCGTCCGCAAGCATTCCCAGCTCATCCTTTCGATTCATGGTGACCGGCTGGAACTGCTGGTTGGAGAATTTTTCTGTCGCGCCGAGTAGATAAATAATCGGTTTCGTCGTATTGCGGGCTATGAACAGGCTGGAGAATGTGATTAGAACCAGAAATCCCCCTGCGCCGACAAACAGGATCGAACGGATCTGATCCAGAATGGCGTAGAAATAGGAAATGTCTTCCACAAACTCGAACACATAGCTGTTTTGATAATACATATCTTGAATAGGCACGGCGAAATACAGCAATTTCGAATCGGTGACTTTGTAGGAATAATTACCTTGCAGAGCATTCTCGATATTATCCTTGAAAATCAACGGGTGCCCGTCCTTGACGATGATTCCATTCACCGCCAGCCCAACCAGCTTCTGATTGCGATCATAGATCCGCACTTCCTTGCCGGTCGCTTTCAACGTTTCCAGGGCGCTTCTCGGTACATTCGTGACTTGCCCTTCGGCTTTTGACCGTTCATGATTGGCCAGGACCTCTCGGAAGGACAGTTCGCTCAAGTCCGCCTTCTCCATCATTTGCTTTTCTATGGTTATGAAGCTAAAGTAGTCGATCGCTTTATTTACGGAAATAATGATGATGGCAAATGACAGAACCGAGAAGAATAAATAATACAACATTAATCGAACGGCATATTTCAGTCGGAGTCACCTCCAAGCTGATAGCCGAACCCATACACGGTCTTCACATAGTTGGGACTTTCCGCGTCATCCTCCAGCTTCTTTCTAAGCCGCATGATGGTCATATCCACGCTGCGGCTTTCCCCCAAGTAATCGTACCCCCACACGATCTCCAGAAGCTCGTCTCGGGTAAACACTTTTCCGGGCCTTCTCAGCAGGGTTTCCATAATCTTGAATTCCTTGGCTGTGAGAGAAACCGACGTTCCGTTCTTCAGGACGGTTTTTGCTTCCAGATCAAACGCCAATTCTCCATGATGCATCTGGTTGCCGCCGCTCTGTAGGTTCGGATCGGGGTACTCATACCTTCGGAGCACCACTTTGATCCGGGCCATGAGCTCCCGGTTATCGAAGGGCTTGGTCACATAATCTTCCGCCCCAAGCTCGAGTCCCAGCACTTTATCTATAATTTCATTCTTCGCCGATACCATTATGACAGGGACCACCTGTCTTTTAATGATCTCCTTGCAGAGGTCATACCCGGAATAGTCCGGCAGCATCAAGTCCAGCAACACCAGATCCGGCTTGAAGGAGTCCAGCTCCTTGAGTCCCACGACGCCGTTTGCCGCTGTCTGAACCCGGAAGTTCTCCCTCCTGAGCACAAGCTCCAACAAGTCCCGGATAGCCTCTTCATCGTCGATCACGAGAATCTTCTTCACATGATCCCTCCTCCCGGGTATTCCTTCATCGCTGGACTGCCATTTTTTTGAACCCAAGCCAAGCAAACTGCAAGTCAGATTCGAGGGGAGTCGCTTGAATGAAACTGCGAAACCCTTGCCCGGCAAGGTTTCCGCCCGATTGACACCAAGAAAACTTGCCGTTACTTATGATACGGTTCTCCGTAACGGGTCGGGGTCTATCGGCGAAATAAATGGCGGCCCTGCGGCCGCCGAAAGTGATCCTAAATAATGAAGCAAGTGAGTCCCGCGAACAAGTCGCGGTCGATCAGTTTGCTCAAATTGGGTCTGTCAATAATTTCGTGTAAACTCCTTTATAGAGAATCTCCCCCGAAGTGGAGATCGGCTCTCAAGGCAAATGCTGGCCGATCCGATCCGGATAGAAAACGGATAGTTGGAGGCATTCTGCGCATCCTGAGCAAGATCTGTGTGCTCCCCAACCTTTCTGCTATTCTCATTTTAACAGGTTTGAGAGTTTACACTTTTTATTTTACAGACTCACCGCTTAATATAAAACTCCAACTTTTGGGGGTCACTTCACTTGCCAAATTGAACAACCACTTTTTTCCTCAACTTCCAAATGAATAAATAAACACCAGTGGATTTCAGTAATCCTTATAACGAGTAATAAATCCATCTTTTGTTTCTACTACACTAATATATGTTTGGTTGTATGGGTTACCTGTTTCACGTTGCTTACCAACAGAATTAAGCTCTGCGATAACTAGTTCAGGATCTACCGGTATATGGAAAATAAGATCTGTAAACTCTACTTCAAAGTTTTTAGGGAAACTTTTCATATAATCATAAATATCCGCTTTCCCTTCCATCATATCTGGATACCCTTTCGGAGCGTATGGAAATTCTAATACCCCGTCTTCTGCCCACAGATTGATCCATGCTTTATCAGATAGATGTTTTAGATGTTTACGAAATACCCCTTGTGCTCTTTCGCGTATTTCTTCCTTCCATTATTATCTTCCTCTCTTTTTATTAGACAGATTGTCAAGCTAAGTGCGACAGTTCGTCCATGAATTCTTCGTAAGCAGATTTCCAGCCTGTTCCGACACCGTAGCGAGATCATGTCCTTTAGGAAAGAACTCGCGTAGCAGCCCGTTAGCATTCTCATTGGAACCGCGCTGCCAAGATGAATAGGGATCTGCAAAATAAACCTTGATGTCGTGGATGTTTTCCAGCGCATTATAACAAGCAAACTCCTTGCCTCGATCTGTCGTACCGGTTTAAAGGCACCTTGCGGGTATTGGCTGGCTGCTACACCAAAAGCGACTTCCATGGAGTGTGCTGTGCGATCCGGCATTTTGATAGCGAGATAGGCCTTGTTTTACGCTCGATAAGCGTAGCTGCACAAGCCTTGCTCTGTCCACGGCTGGACACAACGGTATCCAGCTCCCAGTGACCGAAAGTCGTCCGTTTGCGTATTTCTTTGGGACGCTGATGAATGGCTGTGCCAACAAGGAAACGCCCTCGTGTTTCCATAGGCTTGCGTCGCTTCCCTTTGTGGCGTAGCACTTCCGTCTCGGATACCGCTAGCTTGCCGTCATAGAGCCACCGATAGATCGTCTTGAAGCAAACGAACGACAGTCTTTCACATCGTCTCTTTTCTGCGATCTGTTCGGGCGACCAAGTCTGCTCCAGGCGCTCCTGCAGATCCTTAGCCAGCTCTGGCGTGAACTTACCTGTTGGAACGCAGGACACTCGTCTTTGTCGGTACGATCCTTGTGCAGCCTTGGCTTCATAGCACGCCTTTACTCGGCCTCGCTTGAGTTCTCGGGCAATGGAGGAGTGATGACGACCAAGATGCTGGCCAATGGCTCTCGTCGACCACCCAAGCCGATGTAACGTCTCTAGTTGTCCTCGTTCGATTATGCTAAGATGGGAGTAGCTCATTTTTGGGTTCTCCTGTAGAAGAAACACATCCTGCAAATTGATTACCTTCGTTTGATTGAATACATCCGGCAAAGCAATGCAATCAAATCCGTCGCAGTATGAAAATCAGGCAGAGAGCTTATATAGACTCCTCTGCCTGAGTTGATACATGGGCTTATTAGGAATTGCTTAAATGACAGCTCATCCCTTCTGATTCAAGGTCAGACTTGAGCCATACCGCCATCTACGAACAATTCGACGCCGTTCACATAGCTGCTTTCCTCCGAGGCCAGAAACATCACCGCGCTGGCAATCTCCTCCGTCTTGCCCACGCGACTTAACGGAACGACATTCTTCGCCGATTCAAGAACTTGATTTAGCGCTTCGCCAAACAGATCATTATAAGCTGGCGTGTGGACCGTGCCAGGGCTCACTACATTAAGTCGTATCCCTGTGCCTTTCAAATCCATTATCCAACTCCTCGCCATCTGACGGAGAGCCGCCTTGGTACCTCCGTAGACACTAAACGCTGCTTCGCCGATCGTACCCGCCGTCGAGCCGGTTATGATGATGTTTCCTGTCATATTTGGAAACAGCGGCAAAGCCTTTTGGATGGTGAACAAGGTACCCTTTACGTTCACGTTGAAGGTTGTGTCGTATTGCTCTTCCGTAATCTGACCCAAGGGCAGAAAGCTGCCAAGTCCAGCGTTTGCGAATAGAATATCCAGATGTCCTTTCTCCTGCTTTACCGTATCAAACAGTTTATCCAAGTCCTTCAAATTAGAAATGTCACCTTGAACGCCGGTAACCCGGTCACCGATCAATTTAACTGCCGCGTCCAGCTCGCTTTGTCTACGGCCGGTAATGAATACGTAGGCTCCTTCCGAAACGAATCGTTGTGCCGTCGTAAGTCCGATTCCGCTTGTTCCTCCGGTGACAACTGCTACCTTACCTTCAAATTTTCCCATATCTAAAGCCTCCCATAAAATTAATGCATCCTACTTGACCTTAAAGGTTAAAGATTCAACGTCATCACACATTCGTTATATGACTTCCCCATTCGCCCTTCGGTTGCAACCAACTGACGCTTCTATCCATAATTAAATCGCCTAGTGTTCCTTCGTAATTCTTGCGGTATGGTTTATTAAATTCTTCCGCAAGCCAGCTATCTCTCGTGCCTTGCCATGTTTCATAAATGATCAAGTCATCCGGCTGATCCAGATCGTCCGAAACAATGGCGCTAATGAATGCCTTCTCGGATGACATCTCCTCAATAAGGGAAGATAGCTCCTTGCGGAATTCTTCTTTTTTCCCTGGTTTAGCTTTGAATCGAATATTCAGTTGAACTTGTGGATTGGACATGTTGACTCCTCCTATAAGTTCATATATGCAGTGATTCCGTTACGGCATTTATCATAACGCTAGATGAATAATTCGACAGTAATTTAGATTACGTCGAAAAGCATACAGTCGAAGGAAAATTCATACAGGTCATGAAATCAAGCCAGTTCTTCCATCGCTTTTTCGATATGAATCATGACCATTCTACGACTGGTCACAAGAATACCTTCATTGGATAGTTCCTGTAGGGTAAGCGATACCGCTTCTCTTGTGGCGCCGATCATATTGGCCAATTCTTGATGAGTCAGGGGAAAATCGATTTTTTGGTATCCATTTTCTTCTATGCCGAACTTTTTAGATAGTCGGTTGAGAAAGTAAAGCACTTTACCACGTAGATCCCTAAAAACCAATTTTTCCACTTAGGGGCTTTTTAGACAGCCCCTTCATTATTTATGAATTCACCATAGAACTTGCAAGTTCTTCAATTACTTTTGCTGTTTTTACTACATCTTCCGCAACTAATAAGTGCGTGCAGTTTTCAAACGGAATCACTTCAGAATTCGGAATCTGTTCCTTCATGTATTCCGCTGTTTCTTTTGAGTAAAGTGTACTCTTTTCTCCATACACAATTTGTGTTGGTACAGTGATTTGTGGTAACACGTCACGATAATCGCCAACTGCCATCGCATGCCACATTGCCGCTAATACATGAGGGGTATTGCCGTTGACTACTAAATTGAGCTGCTCTTCCATCATTTCACCAGTCAAGTATGGGACGATCACTTTAAAGAAAGGCTTTGCGAATTCCATCAAGCTATCATTGATCACTGTCAAATCATTCAATGAGTCTTCCCGCGTATATTTACCGTGATAAAGACCTAAATTCCAATCCTCTTCATTGACTAATTTTGGTGTCATGTCGAACAACGATACGGCCTTCAATCTGGATACACCGAAGTTTTTTACATACTCGAATGTCGTAGAAACCCCCATCGAGTGTCCAACTAATGTGACATTCATCAAGTTAAGATGCTCCATTAGTTCTTCCAAATCGGAAGCGAATCTCTTCAATGTCAAACCATGCTCCGGGCGATCAGAAGCGCCATGTCCTCTCAAATCAAAAGACACTACATTGAACTTTTTGCTCAATTCTTCAAATGGTTGATCGAATGCTGTATGATCCGATGACCAGCCATGGACGAGCACAATCGGTTGTCCTTCTCCTTTTTGCTGATAATACAATTTGACGCCGTCACTTGTTTCGAAAAATGCCATGATGCTTTCCTCCTTCTAGTAGGTCTCAACATAAAGTTGTTGTTAAATTGTTTATAAAAACACTTTATTGCATAACTTTTTCTACCATAAATAAAGTTTACTCCTGCATTATCTGAATAAGGTTGCCGCATGTATCGTCGAAGACAGCTATTGTGACTTCGCCCATTTGTACAGCTGTAGATGCTATTTCTCATTTATAAAAATTAATATGCATTCGTTATATGACTTCCCCATTCGCCCTTCGGTTGCAACCAGCTGACGCTTCTATCCACAATTAAATCGCCTAGTGTTCCTTCGTAATTCTTGCGGTATGGTTTATTAAATTCTTCCGCAAGCCAGCTATCTCTCGTGCCTTGCCATGTTTCATAAATGATCAAGTCATCCGGCTGATCCAGATCGTCCGAAACAATGGCGCTAATGAATGCCTTCTCGGATGACATCTCCTCAATAAGGGAAGATAGCTCCTTGCGGAATTCTTCTTTCTTCCCTGGTTTAGCTTTGAATCGAATATTCAGTTGAACTTGTGGATTGGACATGTTGACTCCTCCTATAAGTTTCATATATGCAGTGATTCCGTTTCGGCATTTATCATAACGCTAGATGAATAATTCGACAGTAATTTAGATTACGTCGAAAAGCATACAGTCGAAGGAAAATTCATACAGGTCATGAAATCAAGCCAGTTCTTTCATCGCTTTTCCGATATGAATCATGACCATTCTACGGCTGGTCACGAGAATACCTTCATTGGATAGTTCTTGTAGGGTAAGCGATACCGCTTCTCTTGTGGCACCGATCATATTGGCCAATTCTTGATGAGTCAGGGGAAAATCGATTTTTTGGTATCCATTTTCTTCTATGCCGAACTTTTTAGATAGTCGGTTGAGAAAGTAAAGCACTTTACCACGTAGATCCCTAAAAACCAATTTTTCCACC
>NZ_SUPK01000016.1:0-1279 GCF_005049045.1 Cohnella pontilimi | reverse complement strand
CTTGATGAGTCAGGGGAAAATCGATTTTTTGGTATCCATTTTCTTCTATGCCGAACTTTTTAGATAGTCGGTTGAGAAAGTAAAGCACTTTACCACGTAGATCCCTAAAAACCAATTTTTCCACCAATTCATCCTGATCTCGCAGGCGTTTGCTTATTTCCGATAAAAATCGTAAAGACAATTCAGAATACTTGCCTAAAAGCGGTTCGAATTGTTCGGTCGGAATCGAAAAAACAATCGAGTCTTCTATCGTCTCCACATAAGTCCCTCTTGTGCCCAATGAAAACGTTTCAACTTCGCCAAACATGCCGCCTTCGCTTAGGATGCAGACCGTATGTTGTTTGCCGGCCGAATTGGTTTTGTATAAGCGAAGTTTACCGGCGATTACGAAAAACAAGCCATCCCTTTCATCACCGGGCGTCTGAAGAATAGAGTTTTTTGAAAGCTTATACGTATTTGATCTTGTGACCAATTGTTCGATTTCACGGATAATTTCTGCCGGAAGCGATTCAAATATCTTTATTTTGGGCAAAAATGATGTTATGTTTTCCATCGCCACATCATGTAACATTTTGCCCCTCCTTTCCATGTTGCGAACGATAACCGCTCCACTCTCCGCATTGTTTGGCATGTGGTTGTGAGTATAAATTGTGTAAACCACATGCCCTTCATTCAAATTAACCGCTGGTAATTGTTTCTTTAGGAAAAGATCCGTCCGCTTCCGTTAATCAACGCCAACGGCTTTGCGCCAGCTTCTGATCTCGGCGTTCAGGCCCTTGATTTGAGGTACGGCGAGCGCACGATCGGACAATCCGTACTTTCGCTTCAAGGTGAGAATTCGCGTTACGCTCTCATCGATCCGGGATTCCGGAATGCGGCCGGATTTGACGCTGGCAAGCAGCGCTTGTTCGATTTTTTTAACGGTCTCATATCCGAAGGACACAAGGATGATGTCGCTGCCCGCCTCAACCGAACGGACGGAAGCATCCTCGATGGCGTAGTTTTTCGCGATGGCGCCCATCGCCATCGAATCGGTAATCACGACTCCGTGGAAGCCCAATTTGCCACGCAGCTGTTGACCGATGATTACTTTGGAGAAAGAAGCGGGGGCGTCCGGATCGATTTTCGGAAACAATATATGCGCGACCATGACGGCATCCGCGCCGGCATCGATCGCTGCCTTGAACGGAACCCACTCCATCTTCGACAGCTCGGCAGCCGTTTTGTTGACAACCGGCAAGTTCAGGTGGGAATCGACCGAGGTGTCGCCATGCCCCGG
>NZ_SUPK01000015.1 GCF_005049045.1 Cohnella pontilimi | reverse complement strand
GCGGGAGGGATAAGCGCTGAAAGCATCTAAGCGCGAAGCCCGCCTCAAGATGAGATTTCCCAATTTAGTAAGACCCCTGGAAGAACACCAGGTTGATAGGCTCGGGGTGGAAGCGCGGCAACGTGTGCAGCTGACGAGTACTAATCGGTCGAGGGCTTATCCTAATAAGCACACAGGTATCGATGATGTTTCAGCATAGATGTTTCGTTTCGCATCCGGTTTTCAAGGCGCAAGCCTTGCGTTAGTTGGTCTGGTAGTGATGGCGGAGGGGTTCCACGCGTACCCATCCCGAACACGACCGTTAAGCCCTCCAGCGCCGATGGTACTTGGACCGCAGGGTCCTGGGAGAGTAGGACGCCGCCAGGCCGATCATGAAACACCTTCGCAAGGAAGGTGTTTTTTTGTGTAATAACTCGCTGACCGACCATCTCGACGACCACGCTATTTAGAAGCAGTGCGCTGCTTGTTCGCGCCGACTGAGTGGATCCGCTCGCTGTTTAGTAGCAGAGTGCTACTTATTCGCGCTAATCGGGTGGGTCCGCTCGCTGTTTAGTAGCAGGGTGCTACTTGTTCGCTCCGATCGGGTGGGTTCGCTCGCGGTTTAGTAGCAGTGTGCTACTTGTTCGCGCCGACTGGGTGGATCCGCTCGCGGTTTAGTAGCAGTGAGCTACTTATTCGCGCCGACAGGATGGGTCTGCTCGCTGTTAGGTAGCAGTGTGCTACTTATTCGCGCCGACTGAGTGGATCCGGCGTGGTTTAGAAGCTGAAAGTCAGCGAGACTGACGAACAGCCAGCCACACAGCGGAAGACAGTAATCGTAAGTCAGCGAGACTGACTAACAGCCGGCCACCCAGCGGAAGACTATAATCGTAAGTCAGCGAGACTGGCTAACAGCCGGCCACCCGGCGGAAGTCTGTAATAGTAAGTCAGCCAGACTGTCTAACAGCAGGCGACCCGACGGAAGTCTGTAATCGTAAGTCAGCCAGACCGACTAACAGCCGGCCACCCTGCGGAAGAAAAAGAGCGCGCCCAACACTGAGCGCGTTCTTTGCTTGTTTTTCAAAATCCGTGGTTGACCGCTTTTGATACAAAATGTATCTTAATAGTACCTACAAATGTACAAGGCAGCACTCAATGTTCACAACATTTTAAAAGCGCTTACAACAACCGGCGTGCCAAATTGAAATCAGGTGGGTGCCCAAGTGAAGAAAATGGTATTGATCGGCGCGGGCAGTGCCATGTTTACGCAAGGATTGGTCTCCGACTTGATCCGGCATAGCCATGGGCGCCAATGGCATTTGGCGTTAGTGGACACGGATCCGGTCACGCTCGACTCCATCGCCAAGCTGTGCAGCAAAATGATCCAGGCTAAACAAGCGGACATCGAGCTATCGTATTCCACAGAGCGGCAGGAACTATTGGGCAATGCCGACTATGTTGTCACAACAATCGGCGTGGGAGGCAGACGGGCTTGGGAGCAGGACGTGTTGATTCCCAGAAAGTATGGGGTGTTTCAACCGGTCGGAGATACCGCCATGCCCGGTGGGATCTCAAGGGCGATGCGGATGATTCCTGCTTTGCTCGATATTACACGGGATATCATGAAATATTGTCCTAACGCCTATTTCTTTAACTACTCCAATCCGATGACTGCCAATTGCAGAGCGATCCATAAGGCTACCGGATTCCCGGTCATCGGACTCTGCCACGGGGTGCACGACACACACAACGCATTAGCCGATTACGCCGGTCTTGACCGTCGCCAACTTACCTCCTATGCAGTGGGCATCAATCATCTCACCTTCCTCTATAAGTTCTTCTATCATGGCCAAGACGCTTATCCGCTGCTGATGGATAAATACGAGGCGATAAAACGAGAGGGTATCGATTACCAAAACGTGGGCGCCACCTTCGCGGAACCCGAAAGCGAAAGTCCCAAACTAAGCGACCCGTTCGCATGGACCTTTATGGAACAGCACCGCGCGTACCCCGCTCCCGGCGATCGGCATATTACGGAATTTTTTGCCGAGAGATTTCCAGAGGGTCGATATTATGGAAAAAGGTTCGGCATAGACGCTTACTCTTTTGAGAAAGTCATCGCCTTCGGCGACCAGATTTATGACCAAGTCTTCCAACTGGCACAATCACCGGATCCATTGCCTGCCAGCTTTTTTGACAAGTTCGCCGGAGAACACGAGCAGCTCATGGAGATCATCGAATCGATCGAACAGGACGAAAGAAAGACTTTCTCCGTCAACATGCCGAATCGCGGTGCCGTTCCCAATTTGCCGAGCGACGCTGTGTTGGAATTACCTGCTGTAGCCACGGGTTCGGGATTTGCGGCACTGCAGATGCGAGACTTCCCGGATGTATTGGCTCAACTTTTGGCGAAACCGATCGCCATCACGGAATTAACGGTGCAAGCGGCGATCACGGGAGACCGCAAACTGTTGGTCGAAGCGATCTTGACCGGCGGTTACCTAAACGATCGGCCAACAGTGGAGAAAATGACGGACGAACTTCTGCAAGCACACAACCGGTACCTGCCTCAGTTTCAATAATCGTTTTGGAGGAGGAAGAAAAGCGTGAAACAATGGAAGAACATTCGGTTGTGGCTGGTTGCGTGCTTTCTTGTCACGATGGTGGTCAGCGGATGCAGCCGTGCGTCAAGCGGCAGCGGCTCAGGCGACGCGAAAGTGACATTGGTATGGTGGACGCATGATAATCCTTCCTTCGTGGAGGCTAATAAAAAGCGGATCGAGGAATACAAAAAAATCAAACCGAATGTCACGATCAACTACCAGTACTTCCCCTACGACGCCTTCATTCAAAAAGCGAAAGCTGCCTACGCGGGCAACAACGCGCCGGATATTGCGCAGCTTTTCGGCACCTGGGTAACGGATTACGCGAAAAACGGCCACCTGGATCAGGCTCCCAATCAAGAGGATCTGAAGCAAAACTTTTTTGAAGCCGCTTTGGGCGCCTACACCGTAGACGATAAAATTTACGGCATTCCGCAAGAATACAACCTGGAGAACGGCGGTGTGCTGGCTCATCCCCAAATGTTCAAAGACAAAGGCATCACCTATCCCCCCAAGACATACGCCGAGTTGATCGACGCCGCAAAGCAGCTTACCGTGAGGGACGGCAACAAAATCAAAGTGAAAGGCTTCGACTTCGTGTCCGGAGACAATATTTTCTTCACCTTCCTTTCGTTTATTCTGCAGCAAAATGCGGATTACTGGACGAGCGACGGTCACGTGAACCTGACCGGCCCCGAAGCTGTGACCGCCATGACCAAACTGAAAGAATTGATTACCGTGGATAAGGTCACGGATTTATCGCGGTTTGGCGATAATCTGGACTCTTCCGATTACTTCTTCAAAGGCAGCTCGGCGATGACGATTCGGGGACCGTGGACGATCGCCAGTGGGGTGAACACCTATAAGGTAAACGATTTCGAGTACATTCCGATGCCTTCTCTGACGGACAGCCCGCCATACTTCGCCGCTGAATCCGGCTGGGGCGAAGTGGTCGCCGCCAAAAGCAAGCATAAAGAAGAGGCTTGGGCCTTCGTGAACTATATGAATCAGAAAGAGCAGGCGTTGGATTTCAACGTTACCACCTTCACCGTGCCTGCCCGCAAAGATGCCGCAGAAGATCCGGCTTATCTGCAAAAACTGCCGATGCTCAAAACATCGATAGACGTGCTGCAATACGGCAAATGGGTGGGGCCCGTCCAAGACCGGGATTTCTTCGTCAAATCCGTCAACGACAATTTCCAGTTGATCGCTTCGGACAAAATGTCCGTTGAGGACGGATTAAAGAAAATCGAGCAGTCCGTAAATGAAATGATCGATAAACACCTGAGCGTAGGAAATAAATCGTCATGAGCAAAGTTCACACCTTATACCGGCAATATAGGCTCGACCGCCGTTTCATCCTCCTGTCGCTAACGCCCATCCTGCTGCTTTTTCTCGTCTTTTCGGTCGTGCCCATTGTATGGGGGATTATGCTGGGGTTTTACCAATACAGCGCGCTCTACCAAGAATCTCCGTTTATCTGGCTGGACAATTATAAGAACCTGTTTCAGGATGAAGTGTTCACTCAGTCGTTCTGGAACACCGTCAAATTCGTCGGATTCGCTTTTCCCGTCAATATTGTGCTGACGCTGCTCATCGCTCTCGGCATCAACAAAGTTCGAAGCGCCATTTGGAGAAACACACTCCGAACGATGTTTTTCCTGCCGACCATCGCCCCGCTGTCCGGCTCGGCCATTATTTGGTCCACCATGTACAAAAACGACGGCGGATTGTTTAATCTGACGCTCGAACGTCTAGGTCTCGATGCGGTTCCCTGGCTGTCCGATCCGTCGATGGCGATGTGGTCGGTGGTGCTCATGACGCTATGGGCGGATATCGGGTTCAACATCGTCATTTTCATGGCCGGTCTTGACTCCATCCCCGTCCAGTTTTACGAAGCCGCGAGATTGGACGGTGCAAGCCGCTTTGTGGTGTTCTGGAAAATGACGCTGCCGCTGCTGCAGAGGACCACGTTGTTCGTGACGGTGATGACGCTTATCTCTTATTTTCAAATGTTTCCGCAGTTTCAGGTCATGACCAACGGCGAGCCGCAAAACTCCACGAATGTTCTGGCCCTTAACATTTACACGAATGCTTTCCAATATAACAGCATGGGGTACGCCTCCGCCATGGCGACTGTGCTGCTGCTCATCATCATGATCATCACGCTTGTGCAAATCCGGCTGGGCCGCTCCAAGTGGGAGTACTAGGAGGGATGCGGATGAGAAAAAAGGATATTCCTTATGCGATCTTGTTCCTCGTGCTCCTCGCCGGCGGCTGCTTCATGCTCGTTCCGTTCGTCTGGATGATCTTATCCTCATTCAAAAGCAATCTCGAAATCATCTCGTCGACGTCCATTTGGCCCCAGGCTCCGAGTGCGGAAGGTTACGTTACGGTTGTTCGGGATGCGCCGTTCATGAGATGGCTGATGAACAGTCTGGTCACCTCAACGGCCATTACGTTGGGCACGCTGTTTACGTCCGCTTTGGCCGGGTACATTTTTGCCAAGTTCCACTTTAGGGGGAAGCAGACGATCTTCGTCGTGCTGCTGGGCACGATGATGATTCCGTTTCAGGTGGTCATGATTCCAACCTACTTGATCATCTCCAAACTTGGCTTGCTCAATAGTCTTCTGGCGCTCGTGGTTCCGGGGCTGGTGAGCGCGTTCGGGGTCTTTTTAGCCAGGCAGGCAGTGGAATCCATCCCTTACGAGATGATCGAGTCCGCGCGCATGGACGGATCCGGCGAATTCCGGACCTTTTGGCAAATCGTGCTGCCGCAAATCACCTCCATGTTGTCCGCGCTGGGCATCTTCACCTTCATGGCGGCATGGAATAACTATTTATGGCCGTTAATTGTTTTGAACGATAATGAAAAAATGACTGTTCCGCTCGCACTCGTCTTTTTCAACAGCAAAAATACCGTGAACTACAATGTGTCGATGTCGGCCGGCGTGCTGATCATGATTCCGGTGTTTATCGTGTTTCTCCTCTTCCAGAGGCATTTTATTAAAGGCTTGACGATGACGGGAATGAAATAACTCAAATCGATAGGCACAGCTGAAAAGCCGCGGACAGAAAGACACCTCTTGCGGAGGTGTCTTTTTTGCACTCGGATGATTTTGGGGAGAACGCGCTCCTTTCTTTCCTTCCAATTGAACCGATAGGTAGATATGATGTACATATGAGGTTACGCTCAGGTTTTGTTCAACCGAGAAAAGGAGTTGAAGGCGACGATGGTAGAATGGTCTGAAAAAGCGCGCAAACCAAGTGAATTATTGACATCGTTAACCAAACAAAAAATCGTGGCGATCGTCCGCGGCATTCCGGAAGACAAGGCGGACGCGACCGTGCAGGCGCTGTTTGAAGGTGGAATCGTGTTTCTTGAGGTCACGATGAACACCGACGGTGCGCTCGGTATGATTTCGCGTTTCCGCGAACGTTATGAAGGCCGCATGAGAATCGGCTCCGGCACCGTGCTGGATTTGGCGCAAGCCCAAGAGGCGGCCGCCGCAGGAGTGGAGTACCTCATTTCCCCGAATCTTGACGAAGAAGTCGTTCGTTATGGTGTGGAACACGGCCTGGATGTGTGGCCGGGCACGATGACGCCGACCGAGATCGTCCGGGCATACAGAGCCGGGGCTTCTGCCGTGAAGGTATTCCCGCTCGGCAGCCTTGGCGTGAACTATCTCAAAGAAATCCGAGCGCCGCTGGATCACATTCCGATGGTGGCAACCGGCGGAGTCAACCTGCAAAACATCCGGTCCGTATTGGACGCGGGAGCCGTTGCTGTGGGACTGGGCGGCAATTTGGTCGACAAGAAGCTGATCTCCGAAGGGAAATTCGAGGAGCTGCGCAGGCTCGCTCAAGCCTTTACGGACGAAGTCCGGGGGGCCGGGCGCGCATGAGGACGGAAACCGGAGAACGCTCCGTGGACGTCGTCACGATCGGGGAAAGCATGGTCCTTTTCCAGCCGATGAGCGAGGGCCCGCTCCCGTACGCGCCGTTATTCACCCGATCGGTCGCCGGAGCGGAGTCGAATGTGGCAATCGGATTGTCCCGGCTGGGTCGTAAGGTTCGCTGGATCAGCCGTCTCGGGACCGATCCGTTCGGCGACATGGTGTTGTCCGCGCTGGCTGGTGAAGGCGTCGATGTTTCGTACGCGGAGAGGGACTCGCAGTATCCGACCGCGATATTTTTTAAGGAATTCAAAGGCTACGGCGACCCGAACGTGTTTTATTACCGTAAAGCTTCCGCCGCCAGCCGGTTTTCCCCTAACCATATCAAGCCGGAATGGTTCCGGGGAGCCCGCCATCTGCACGTGACGGGGATCACCCCGGCGCTCGGTCCCGACACCGCCGATGCGGTGAAGGAAGCGATGGTCCAGGCCAGGAAACAAGGACTTACGGTCTCGTTCGATCCGAACCTGAGGCGCAAACTTTGGTCCGAAGAAGAGGCGCGCCGTACGCTGCTGTCGCTCATTCCCTTATGCGACGTATTCCTTCCGGGGCTCGAGGAAGCGGAATTTCTTCTCGGTCCCGCAACCGAGGAGCAATACGGGCAAACGTTCCGCGAAATGGGGCCAGGCATTGTCGTGCTGAAGTTGGGTGAGCGGGGAGCCGTCGGATTTGCGGAAAGCGGTGCGGTTCGCGTCGCTGCCCGGCCGGTAACACGACTGGTCGATACGGTCGGGGCGGGAGACGCGTTCGCCGCCGGGTTTCTATCGGTATATTTGGAGGGAAATTCGGACAGGGAAGAGGTTTTCGAACGGGCGCTGCAGACGGCGAACGTCATGGGATCACTGACCACACAGTTCAAGGGAGATTGGGAAGGCTTGCCGCGGCGGGACGAGCTTCTTCGCGCGATGTCCGGCGGCAAGGATGTGACCCGGTAGAAGGCAAAGAGGGCAGAGAAATCTGCCCTTAATTATTTGATTGCACGCGTTTACGAAATGACTCGGGAGAGACGCCGGTGTATTTTTTGAACGTTTTGCTGAAATGGGATCCGTGCTTGAACCCGACTTCGTAAGCGATGGCTGTCACCGAGTGTTCCGGATCCATTGCGAACAGCACCTTGGCTTGATTGATGCGACGCTGGTATAGATAATGGAACAACGTGATGCCGGTCGTTTCCTTGAACAGTTTGACCATATAAAACTTGTTCAAGTGCAGATCGCGGGCGAGATCTTCCAACGTTATGTCTTCTGTGAAATGGGACTCTACGTACGAGATCATCCGCTGGACGTTCGCTTGTTTCGCCGAAACCGGGAAGGTATGCTTGGCATACGGCTTATTCGAGATTTCCTTGATCAGAAGAAGCAGCTCCGAGAAGCCGGACAGAAACAGGTCGTGGGATAAGGAATCGCGGCGTTCATAAAGCAGGCAAAGCCGGTCCAGCAGCGGTTCCAGCCGTTCCCTGTCTCCGGGCTCAAGCGGAATCGGCACGTTGCGCAGCTCCTCGAAGGGTGTGAGAATGCCGACTGTGGAATACGGAGGACGGAATAATTCGAGCGCAAAAGAAGAGCTGAAATGCACGATATTGCGGCAGTACTCGAACCGGGGATCGACCTTCGGATAATGCAGTGTCATGCCGTTCATCAGAATAAGGTCGCCGGGCGCGAGTTCGTAAATTTTGTCGCCTAGCAGATACGTGCATTTGCCGCTTCGAAAGTAATAGATTTCATAGTCTAGATGGGAGTGGAAATCGGCGGGAATCTTGGATGTATTGTATAAGGCTTCGATCGGTAATTGAAATTGTTCGCGCAGCGTCATCCGCCGATCCTTCTTTCGTATGGCATAATTTCAGTGTAGCACCAATCACGTATAAATGGGAACTGCATCTCGCCAACTCGAGGCATGCGGAAAATGACCTGCGAATGATAACATCAGCGTATAGAGTCGATCTTTTAAGGACTTAGGAGGGTTGCCCGTGGATATTCTCAGTAAATTGCTCCAAGACATTCCTTTGCCCAAAATGGTGAAAATTAGGCAAAGATTCGACGACTTCGCCTTGCCGGATTCGTCGGCGGCGTGCCGCGAGGCGGTGCGCAAGCCGGAAGTCATCGGACGCGTGGCGAAAGGGCAGCAGGTGGCGGTTGCCGTCGGAAGCCGGGGAGTCGCCAATCTCCCGGCGCTCGTCCGGGAAACCGTTGCAGCCATTAAGGATGCGGGCGCGTTTCCGTTTATCGTGCCCAGCATGGGCAGTCACGGCGGCGCGACCGCCGAGGGGCAGGCCGAGGTGCTGGCCCATTTGGGAGTTGACGAAGCGTCCGTGGGTGCGCCGGTTCGTTCGACGATGGAAGTGGTCGAAATTGGCCGTCTGGACAACGGCTTGCCGATTTATGTGGACCGCTACGCTTACGAGGCCGACGCCATCGTCGTGATTAACCGGGTGAAGCCGCACACGGCGTTTCGGGGCCAGATTGAAAGCGGCATCATGAAAATGCTGGCCATCGGGCTCGGCAAACAGAAAGGTGCGGAAGCGTGCCATCAGCTCGGCTTCAAGTATATGGCGGAGAACGTGCCGAATATGGCGCGCGTCATGCTGGAGAAGCTGCCGGTCGCGTTCGGTCTGGCCGTTGTGGAGAATGCCTACGATCAAACCTGCCTCGTGGAGGCGCTTGTGCCGGAGACGTTGGAGGAACGGGAGCGGGAACTGCTTCGCGAAGCCAAGGCAAGGCTGCCGAAGCTATTGTTCACGCAGCTGGATGTGCTCGTGATCGATTATATCGGCAAAAACATCAGCGGGGATGGCATGGATCCGAACGTCACCGGACGATACCCTACGCCGTACGCCAGCGGAGGGCCTGATGTCAGCAAGATGGTCGTTCTGGATCTCACGCCCGAGACGAAGGGCAATGCCAACGGCGTGGGCACGGCCGATTTCACGACGCAAAGACTGGTGGACAAGACGGATCTGGCGACGATGTATGCGAACGGCCTGACCTCTACCGTGTGCGCGCCGACCAAAATCGCGACGACGCTGCATAACGACCGGCTGGCCATCCAAGCCGCGGTCAAAACCTGCAACATTCTCGATTATACGCAATGCCGTGTCGCCCGGATCCGGGATACGCTTCATTTGGGCGAAATCGAGATTTCGACGACGCTGCTCGAAGAGGCGGCTGCTCATCCCGACATCGAAATCATTGGCGAGCCTTACGAATGGACATTCGACGAAGAAGGATATTTACCGAAATAATTCAAAATGACCGCCGTGGTTATCCCATTGTCATCGGTTCGTCACCCAAGGAGGATTCCCTATGAATTTGTTCGACTTATCCGGCAAGACGGCCGTCATCATCGGCGGCAACAGCACGCTTGGCGCGGAAATGGCGATCGGCCTCGCCGGACACGGCGCCAATATCGCCATTGTCGGCCGTAATCAAGAAACGGCGGAAGCCGTGCGCGTCCGTGTCGATGAAGCGGCGGGCAAACCGGTCGCCCGGTGCTTTCAATCCGACGCCGTGAGCCGCGAAGGTCTCGGCAGGGTGTTGGAGGAAGTGCTCGCCTGGAAGGGCTCCGTCGACATTTTGCTCAATTGTGCGGGCCGAAACAGCGCGACGCCATTCTTCGAGATCACCGAGGAGGAATGGGACGGGATCATGGACGTGAACCTGAAAAGCGTCGTCCTCGCTTGCCAAATCTTCGGCAAGCACATGGTGGAGGCGGGCAAGGGCGGAAGCATCATCAACATTTCTTCTGTTTCTTCCGTGAATCCCCTTTCGAAGGTATTCACCTACTCTGTGTCCAAGGCGGGCGTGAACAGCGTGACCAAATTTCTGGCCCGGGAGTTCGCGCCGAGCGGTGTTCGGGTCAATGCCATCATTCCGGGCTTTTTCCCGGCCGTGCAAAACCGCAAAATCTTGTCGGAAGAGCGGATCGCTTCGATCATGAACCATACGCCCATGCGCCGGTTCGGGGAAGCGAGCGAGCTTCAGGGCGCCGTCGTTTATTTGGCATCGGAGCGGGCGTCCAGCTTTGTCACCGGGTCCATCGTGACGGTGGACGGCGGCTTCGGAGCGATGACGATCTAAACTGCTGCAAAAGCGAATAAAAGGAGAGATCAGGATATGGCTATCTCGCATGAGCCTACTTCCACCTTGAGATCAACGGTGCTCCGGATGACGGAACAAATGCAGGTCACCGACATGCATACGCATCTTTTCGCGCCGCAGTTCGGCGAGCTGCTCTTGTGGGGAGTCGATGAGCTGCTCATTTATCACTACTTGATTTCGGAATCGTTTCGTTGGTCGGACGAAGAGTATGAAACGTTTTGGTCGTGGTCCAAGAAGGAGCAGGCCGATTTTATTTGGCAACGGCTGTTTATTGAACACTCGCCCGTCAGCGAAGCGGCGAACGGATTCCTTACCGTGCTTCACCGGCTTGGCCTGAACGTGGGCTCCCGCAATCTGGATGAGTACCGGAAAGCTTTCGCGAGCCGCACCGTGAACGAGCAGGTCGACGCGGTAATGGAAGCTGCGGGTGTCAGCAAAATCGTGATGACGAACGACCCGTTCGATCCGGTCGAACAGAAGGTGTGGCTGGAAGGCAAAGGTGGTGCTGATCCCCGGTTTTATGCGGCGCTTCGCGTAGATTCCCTGCTCAACGATTGGCCGTACGCGGTCCGGGAACTTACGCAGCTTGGCTATGAAGTTTCAGAGGAATGGACTGAACGGACCCGTGAGGAAACCCGCCGGTTTTTGTCCGAGTGGGTCGACAGGATGAAGGCCCTTTATTTAGCGGTTTCGATGCCGGGAGATTTCGCTTATCCTGTAGAGGACCACAGAAATCGGATGATCGACGAGGTCATGATTCCCGTGTGCGCGGAGAAGGACATTCCGTTCGCCCTCATGATCGGCGTCCGGAGAAGGGTGAATCCGCTGCTCCGTTCGGCCGGCGACATGAGCATGCGTTCCGACGTGAGTGCCGTCGAAGCGTTGTGCAGACGTTATCCCAAGCAAAAATTTCTGGTGACGATGCTGGCGCGGGAAAATCAACATGAGCTTGCCGTGCTGGCGAGGAAGTTCCGGAATTTGATGATTTTCGGGTGCTGGTGGTTTCTGCATATCGAGTCGATCGTGGAAGAAATGACGCGGTTCCGGATGGAGCTGCTTGGTACGTCCATGATTCCTCAGCATTCCGATTGCCGGGTGCTGGAACAGCTCATTTACAAATGGGGACACTCCCGAAGAATCATTGGAAATGTCCTGGCCGATAAATACGAACGCTTGCAAGCGAGCGGCTGGCAAGTCACTGATGAAGAGATTGCCCGGGATTTGGACGATCTGTTCAACCGGAATTTCTGGCGGTTTCTGGGCAGGGAATAACCTGTAAAGGAGGACGGCGGCATGATTCATCAGAAATACGAAAAGCTCAAATCGATATTAGCCGAAATGGATTCCGTCGTCGTGGCGTTCTCGGGCGGAGTGGACAGCACGTTCCTGCTTCTCGCCGCGAGAGAGGCACTGGGCGCCGATCGCGTGCTCGCCGTCACCGCGGATTCCGAGACTTACCCGTCGGAGGAATTGGAAGAAGCGAAGCGGCTGGCCCGGGAATTGGGGGTCCGGCACGACGTGATCGAAACGTCGGAGCTGGCGATTCCCGGATACAAAGAAAACAATGGAAACCGGTGTTATTTTTGCAAAAAGAGCTTGTTCGAGCATCTTGAGCCGTACGTTCTAGAAGAGAAGTACAACAACATCGTATACGGATTGATCGCGGACGACATGAACGAACACCGCCCCGGCATGAAAGCGGCGCAGGAGAAAGGCGTTAGGGGTCCGCTTCAGGAAGCCGGCCTCTACAAAGAAGAAATCCGGGAGCTGTCCCGTCTCATGGGATTGCCGACCTGGAACAAACCTTCCTTCGCCTGCTTGTCCTCCCGTATCGCCTATGGGGAAACGATCACAGCCGCCAAACTGGATCGGATCGGAGAATCGGAGCGATATATTCGTTCGCTCGGTATCCGTCAGGTAAGGGTACGCACGCATGACGACATTGCTAGGATCGAAGTGGAACCGCAGCAAATGGGACTGCTTCTGGAGCATGCGGACCAAGTGACGGAACGGCTGCAATCGTTGGGATACAAGTACGTGGCCATGGACCTCGGCGGTTACCGGAGCGGCAGCATGAACCGCGCGCTCACACAGAAAGAGGGAAATATCCATGCACCGGTTTGAAGATATGGGGTTTTGCAAGCTGGATATAGACAGGGAAGAACGGACCGGACACCCGGAAGTCATCTTCGGACTGGGCAAAACCGCCGACCAGACGGAAGCAATCTTCGCCCGCCTGGTTGAGGTGCACGGCCGCGCTCTGGTTACACGGGCGTCGCCGGAAACGGCGGAGCGCATTACCGCCCGTTTTCCCGAAGCGGTTTATGATGCGCCTTCCCGGCTGATCCGGTATGGATCTCCCCGTCGTTCGTTTAAAGGTACGGTCATGGTCGTGTCCGGCGGCACGTCGGATTTGCCTGTGGCAGAGGAAGCTGCGGGAACGGCCGAGTGGATGGGCTGCCGCGTCGACCGCATTTATGACGTTGGCGTCGCCGGCATCGATCGCCTGCTGGCCCATCGGGAACGGATTCGCGAAGCCCATGTTGTCATCGCAGTAGCGGGCATGGAAGGGGCGCTGCCCAGCGTGGTTGGCGGCATGGTCCGGCGGCCGGTGATCGCCGTTCCGACGTCGGTCGGATACGGCGCCAATCTGCAGGGCGTCACGACGCTGCTCGCCATGCTGACATCGTGCGCTTCCGGGTTGACCGTCGTCAATATCGACAACGGCTTCGGCGCCGCTTACCATGCGGCAATGATTTTACAGTTAGTGGCGGAGGCTGACGCATGAAGACGATTTATTTGGACTGTCATTCGGGCATTGCCGGAGACATGACGCTTTCTGCGTTGGTGGATCTCGGCGCAGACCCGGACTATATAAGATCTCACCTGGCGAAGCTGCCGCTGGATCGTTTCGAGATGAATTTCGTGCCTGTGGTGAGACGCGGAATTTCGGCGAAATGGCTGGAGTTGAAGTTTGACGGAAACAGCGGCACCCACGACCACCATCACGAACACGACCATCACCATCACGAACACGATCATCACCACCATCAAGACCATCATCACCATCACGACCATCATCACCATCACGAGCACGATCATCACCATTTTGACCATGATCACGGACATGTCCATCGAAAAGCGGCCGACATCCTGCTCATGATCGAACGATCCGAATTGCCGGCGCGGGTGAAACAGCGGAGCACCGCGATCTTCGAGCTCATTGCGGAGGCGGAAGGCAAAATCCACGGGATGGATCCGAAGGATGTTCACTTTCATGAGGTCGGCGGCATGGATTCGATTATCGATATTATCGGCGTCTGTCTGGCGCTCGAATATTTAGACGCCGACGAGCTGCTGGTTTCGCCTGTTCCAACGGGAACAGGGCGCATCCGAATCGCACACGGCGTCTATCCCGTTCCGGCGCCCGCCACGGCCGAACTGCTTCGCGGCGTGCCGCTGTCCTCCTTCACGGCGCAAGGCGAATTGACGACGCCCACCGGGGCCGGAATCGCCAAAGCGCTTGCGGACGGATACGGCCCGCTGCCCGCCGGTACGATCGAAAGAATCGGATATGGCGCCGGAACGAAAGATTTCGAGCACCCCAATGTGTTGAGGGCGATTCTGCTGAACAGAGAAAGCGCGGATCAAACGCCGCACACCGTAACCGTGCTTGAAGCGCAAGTGGACGACATGACCGGCGAAGCGCTCGGTTACGCGATGGAGCGGCTGTTCGAGGCCGGCGCACTGGACGTTTTTTATACGCCTGTCTTCATGAAGAAGAACCGTCCGGGCGTCCTGATTACCGTCGTCTGCGCGGCTTCTGACGCGGGCGGCTGCGAAAAGACGCTTCTCTCCGAGACGTCGACGTTCGGTTTCCGCAAAAGCGTGTGCGAACGCAAAGTGCTGGAAAGGCGGACCATCCGCGCCGTCACCCCGTACGGTGAGATCCGGGTGAAACAGGCATTGGACGGAGACCGGCTCGTGCACCAGTCTCCGGAATATGAGGATGCGGCCCAAGCAGCCAGAGAACATGGCGTTTCACTGGAGACGGTGTACCGCGAGGCGGTCAGAAGATTATAGTGCAAGCGACGTAAGGACATCGTCATGCAAAGCAGACGTTGTTGTTGGGGTAGTATGGGAGGACCGCAATGCACATCTTTGAAGTACTGTTGATGTCGGCTGCGCTTGGGTTGCGCCACGGAGTCGACTGGGATCATGTTGCGGCATTAGCCGATATTACCGGCAGCCGGAATGGAACGAAAAAAAATCGTTTTGTGCTGTCCTTGTGGTATGCATTGGGACATGAATCGGTCGTGTGCCTGCTCGGCAGCGCGATCATCCTGACCGCGTGGAGCATACCGGTATGGGCCGATCATTTGATGGGCAAGGCTGTCGGAGTCACGCTGGTGGTCATGGGAGCCGCCATGCTTTTGTCGAGGAAGCGGGAGGAACAATCCGGACACCTGAGCCGGGGAATCGTTTGGTTCGCGAAAATTCGGAAGCTGATCCTGCGCTCGCAATCGGAGAACATGCCGGAAACGTTCGTGTTCAGCAAAAAAAGCGTGTTTCTCGTGGGCATCATCCACGGCATCGGCGCAGAGACACCGACTCAGCTGCTGTTGTTCACGACATTGGCCGGTGTAGCCGCGGATTCTGCGGGCATTGTGGCCGTAGCCGCTTTCAGCTTGGGGTTGTTCGTCACCCATGCTGCCCTGGCGGCTGCAGGAATTTGGCTCCATGGTGGAATCCGGGGATTCCGCGTTCGATTTCCTTTTACGATGTACGCAGCTTCGCTGCTAAGTTTGATTCTCGGCGTGAAGTATTTGATAGAAGCTTTTTGATCATCACCGCTTCAAGAAAAGGAACCGACCCGCGAGGTCGGTTTTTTTGTTTGCTAACTTGCCAAATAATAGAAATAGTCAAAAAAATTTGCAAAAAGTAAAATCCGTTGCTTTTCATCTTCGGGTCATGAAGAGCAAATTAGGAGTAAGGAGGTGATGGATTCTTCGCTCCATAGGAAGGCGAGTAAAAGGGCAGGGAGGTGATGGAATTCTTTTTTGAAAGCGCTGTCTAAATTTGAAGGAAATAAGGAGGTAATGAAATGCTGAAAAGAATGATACCCGCGATTTTCGCCTTGGTGCTTGCAGCCGGCTTGTTCCCCTATCAACCGGGACACTCCAGCGCGGCGCCGGCCAACCCGTTCGGCCCTAACGTGTATATTTTCGATCCTTCAATGTCCGCGTCCAGTATTCAGAGTACGGTGGATTCCATTTTTACGAAACAAGAGACAAACCAATTCGGCAGCGAAAGATATGCACTGCTTTTTGCACCAGGCACTTATAACGTGAATGTCAGGGTCGGATTTTACACGCATGTGGCCGGCCTGGGGCAGAATCCCGGCGACGTCAACATTACAGGCGGAGTGAATGTGGACGCGAAATGGGCGAACGGCAACGCGACCCAGAATTTCTGGCGCTCGATCGAAAATTTGACGATTACTCCGTCAAGCGGCAAAACGCAATTCGCCGTATCCCAAGCAGCGCCGATGAGACGTACTCACGTGGTTGGAGCCATGGATTTGTTCGACTTCGACTCCAATTGGAACGCCGGATGGGCAAGCGGAGGTTATCTGGCTGACTCCATTGTGGACGGTAAAATTACTCCGGCCTCGCAGCAGCAATGGTTCAACCGCAACAGCCAGTACGGGGGATGGGGCAACGGGGTATGGAACATGGTGTTCGTCGGCGACGCCAATCCCCCGGCCGCATCGTTCCCGAATCCTCCCTATACGGTTGTGGCCAATACGCCCGTTATTCGTGAAAAACCGTATCTCTACATGAACAATGCCGGCCAATATTACGTTTTCGTCCCCTCCCTCGCCACGAACCGCAAAGGCGTCAGCTGGGCCACCGGTTCTACGCCGGGTCAGTCCATCTCCATCGATCAATTCTACATTGCGCAACCCGGCACAGCGACTGCCTCCAGCATCAATAACGCCCTCAGCCAAGGCAAACATCTCTTGTTCACTCCGGGTATTTACCATTTGAACGATACAATTCGAATTACGAACCCCAATACCGTCGTGCTCGGTCTCGGTCTGCCCACGCTCATACCGGACAACGGACAGGCGGCGATGACGGTCGCCGACGTCGACGGCGTGAAAATCGCGGGTCTGCTGTTCGATGCCGGTCCGAACAATTCCCCGTCCATGCTCGAGGTGGGACCTGCCGGCAGCTCGAACAACCATTCGGCGAATCCGACCTCGCTGCATGACCTTTACTTCCGGGTCGGAGGGGCCGGCGCGGGCAAGAATGACGCCTGCCTGAAAATCAACAGCAATCACGTCATCGGCGATCATTTCTGGATTTGGCGTGCGGATCACGGCACCGGAGTGGGCTGGACCACCAACGTATCGACGAACGGAATGATCGTGAACGGCAATAACGTTACCGTTTACGGCCTTTTCAACGAGCACCACAATCAGTATCAGACGCTGTGGAACGGCAACGGAGGCCGGGTGTATTTTTATCAATCCGAAATCCCGTACGACGTGCCGAGCCAATCAGCCTGGATGAGCCAGAATGGTGCGGTCAACGGATATGCCTCCTATAAAGTGGCGAAGTCCGTCACCAGTCACGAGGCGTGGGGCGTCGGCGTGTACAGCTTCTTCCGGGACGCTCCGGTCAAGCTGGAGAGCGCGATTGAGGTTCCGAACGTGCAGGGCGTGAAAATTCACAACATGACCACAATCTGGTTGTCCGGGATGGCGGGAAGCGAAATTACGCATGTGATCAACAACACCGGCGGCCGGGTGTATGCGAACTCGCCGAGCGACGCTATGCGGCAAACCGTCTCGGAATTCCAGGGAACGGGCACCGGCACCGGCGATACGCAAGCGCCGAGCGCTCCGGCAAACCTGGCCGCGACGGCAGTATCGGCCAGCCAGATCAATCTGACTTGGACAGCTTCCACGGATAACGTGGGGGTCACCGGATATGACGTTTACCGCAACGGTTCGCTTGCCGGCTCCGCAACCTCCACATCGTACAGCGACACGGGGCTTGCGGCATCCACCACGTACAGCTACACGGTGAAAGCAAGGGATGCAGCCGGCAACGTATCGGCGGCCAGCAACACCGCAAGCGCGACCACCCAGTCCGGCGGCGGAACGGAGACGGCGCTTGATCGGACCGGATGGACGATCACGACGTCGCCGGTGAACGGTACGCCCGCGAACATGATTGACGGCGACATGACCACTCGTTGGACGACAGGAACGGATATGGTGTCCGGGCAGTACTTTATCGTCGACATGAAGAGCCCGAAAGCCTTCAGCAAAATCGTCATGGATTCGACCGGCAACAACAACGACTATGCCCGAGGCTACCAAGTGTTCGTGTCGAACGACGGAACGAACTGGGGAAGCGCGGTTGCCTCAGGAACAGGCACCGGACCGGTCGTCACGGTCAGCTTCGCGGCTCAAACGGCGCGGTATATCAAAGTGGTGCAAACCGGAAGCGCCACAAACTGGTGGTCCATCAGAGAATTTAATGTATATACCTCCGGCGGCACGGGGGCTGTGCTGGACCGGACGGGATGGACGGCTTCCACTTCTCCAGTGAACAGTACGCCCGCGAATATGTTGGACGGTATCACATCCACCCGCTGGACCACAGGAACGGCCATGGTATCGGGCCAGTACGTCGTCGTAGACATGAAAGCTTCGAAAACGTTCAATAAAATCGTGATGGATTCGACCGGCAGCAATAACGACTACGCTCGCGGCTATGAGGTGTACGTTTCGGGAGACGGCACGAACTGGGGCAGCGCGGTGGCGAGTGGTACGGGCTCCGGGCCGGTGATCACGGTGAATTTTGCGGCGAAAACCGCCCGCTACATCAAAGTGGTGCAAACCGGAAGTGCGTCTAATTGGTGGTCCATCCATGAATTTAACGTTTACTATTGATAGAGAAGCGGGGATGGAAAATGAAAAAGCTTATATCCCTTGCGGGTGTTCTCCTGATGATCGGCGGCCAATTTCCTTTGCACTCCGCTTCAGCCGCTCCATCGGATAACTGGCAGCTGGTCTGGTCGGATGAATTTAACGGCGCAAACGGGTCGGCTCCGGATTCCGCCAAATGGAACCTGGTCCATGCCGGAGGCGGATTCGGGAACAACGAGCTGCAATACTACACCAACAGGCGCGACAACTCTTATTTGGAGAACGGTTCCCTGGTCATCGAGGCGAAGAAGGAGAATTTTAACAACCAATCCTACACCTCGGCGAAGCTCACCTCCCAAAACAAGGGGGACTGGAAGTACGGGCGTTTTGAAATTCGTGCCAAGCTGCCTCACGGAAGAGGGATGTGGCCTGCGATCTGGATGATGCCGACGGACTCCGTGTACGGCGGTTGGCCGAAAAGCGGCGAAATAGACATCATGGAAAACCGCGGCGACCAAATGAATAAAGTGTCCGGAACGATTCATTACGGCAACGATTGGCCGAACAATCAATGGTCTGGAGCTGACTACTTCCTGCCCGCCGGTCAGTCGTTCGGGGATGCCTATCACACTTTCGCTTTGGAATGGGAAGAGGGCGTGATCCGTTGGTATGTCGATGACGTGCTATATTCCACGAAAACGAACTGGTTCACGCCTTCCGCGCCTTACCCGGCTCCCTTCGATCAAAAATTTTACATGCAATTAAACTTGGCGGTGGGCGGCCCGAATACTCCGTTTACCGGCAAAACAAATCCCGACGATTCGGTGCTTCCGCAGAAGTTTTACGTCGATTACGTACGTGTGTATACCAAACCGGCGCCTACGGAAACGGCACTAGACCGGACGGGATGGACGGTGACCACGTCGCCGGTAACCGGAACGCCCGGAAATATGCTGGACGGCAACTTGTCTACGCGTTGGACCACAGGTACCAACATGGCTTCGGGCCAATATTTCGTCGTGGACATGAAAGCCGCCAAGAGCTTCAACAAAATCGTCATGGATTCGACCGGCAGCAATAACGACTATGCGCGAGGCTACCAGGTGTACGTATCGAACGACGGAGCGAACTGGGGAAGCGCGGTCGCGTCCGGCACGGGCACCGGGCCGGTGATCAGTGCGAGCTTCGGTTCGGTTTCGGCGCGGTACGTGAAAGTCGTGCAGACCGGAAGCGCATCGAATTGGTGGTCCGTACACGAGTTTAACGTGTATACGAGCGGCGGCGGTACCGGAGCTGCACTTAACCGGACAGGATGGACGGCCGCCACGTCGCCCGTGACCGGCACACCCGCGAACATGCTGGACGGCGACATGGCCACCCGGTGGACGACGGGCACGGACATGGTGCCGGGACAATATGTGACCGTGGATATGAAGAGCTCGAAAACGTTCAACAAGCTCGTCCTTGACTGCACCGGCAGCAACAACGATTATGCGCGCGGCTATCAGGTGTTCGTATCGAACGACGGAACGAACTGGGGAAGCGCGGTCGCTTCCGGTACCGGCACCGGGCCCGTCATCACCGTCAATTTTGCCGCCCAAAACGCCCGGTACATCAAAGTGGTGCAAACCGGCAGTGCAACGTATTGGTGGTCCATCCGGGAATTGAACGTTTACAATTAACACAGAAGCTGATTGGCATGCCAAAGACACCTCCTAGCCGAGGTGTCTTTTGTTGCGCATATGACCTGTTTCTTGAGCAAAACCTAATAAACCAGCCGAGGCAGGAACAAATGGAGTGGAGGCGGCCATGAAGGATCGGGAGAAGAAAACCTTTTTCTGGCGTTGGGGACGCTTCATATTTCGACTCCGTTGGCTCGTGCTGCTATTATCCGTCGTTGTTTTTCTCGGTATGGGTTACTACGCCAGGCAAGTGCCTGAGCTGCTGAAGGATAACGGATTTGCGCCCCGCGGCAGCGAATCGGATGTCGGCTTCACCCTGTTGCAGGACAAGCTCGATTTTCCAGCATCGGCCATCACGCTTGTGTATTCCAGCGATACGATGAATTTAAGGAGCGGCCTTTCCGTATCCGCCATTCTCTCCTCGCTGGATAACCTTCGCAAACTTTCGTACGTCCGCAGCGTGAAAGTGAACGACACACCGCGTCTGAACAAAAACAGCGGCCTGCAGTCCGTTCATATTGAGCTCGCACTCAGCAAAACAGAAGCATTAGACAAGTATCCCGAAATCCGTTCGAAAGTTCGCCCTCCGGCCGGGATGCACGTTTTCGTGGATGGCC
This sequence comes from Cohnella pontilimi, assembly GCF_005049045.1. GTDB lineage: Bacteria > Bacillota > Bacilli > Paenibacillales > Paenibacillaceae > Cohnella > Cohnella pontilimi. The sequence continues at coordinate 2,012 of NZ_SUPK01000015.1, read as the reverse complement.
CCACCGCCACTTTGTATGATATTCAGCAGGCAACCAAGAACGACTTGTCCAAATCGGAGAGGCTGGGTTTGCCGATTGCCTTGTTCGTTCTGCTGCTGATTTTCGGCTCTTTGTTGGCGGCCGTCATGCCGCTGATCATCGGAATTATGAGTGTCAGTGTCACGTTGGGTGCTTGTTTTTTTATTGCACAGCGGTACTCTTTGTCCAATTTTACGCCCAATATGGTGACGATGGTCGGACTGGCCGTCGGCATCGATTATGCTTTGTTCGTCGTCAGCCGGTTTCGCGAGGAACTGGTTCGTCAGCGGGCCGTGAGCACCGCGGTTGCCAGAACCTGCGAAATGGCGGGCAGGTCGATCGTTTTCTCCGGCTTCGCCGTACTCATCGGCATGCTGGGCCTGCTGTTCATCAACCTTCCGGTGATGCGATCCATCTGCTTGGGCGGTGTACTGGTTGTGCTGACTTCCGTCACATTCTCGAATACGCTTCTGTTGGCGCTGTTAAGCATTTTCGGGCATAAAATCAACCGATTTCAAATTTTCCCCGCCCTGCAGAAAAAGAGACATAATTCTACGCTTTGGGAACGAATCGCCTTCTCCGTGATGAAACGTCCGGTCTTCCTCGTCCTCGTCATCAGCGGCATGCTCATCCTGCTCATGCTGCCGATCGGGGGCATGAAGCTGGCCGTACCGACGGCCGAAGTGCTGCCGCCGACATACGAGTCCAGGCAAGGCTCGGATTTGTTGAAGGAAACGTACGATGCCCGGGAGGCTAATCCGATCCACATTGTGGTTCATACTCCGGGTGTCGTGTGGGACAAACAGTCGATCCGGGACATTAACGACTATACGAACACGATCCGTACGTATCCCGGCGTCCATAAAGTTCGCAGTTTCATTACGATGCTTGGCAATCATCCTCCCGGCGTCACAGCCGCTATGGTTTCGTCAGACCCTTCCAAGCGCCGGATCGAGGAGATGAGGCTGGCCAAGGACCATACGGCACTCGTTGTGGTTGTACCGGATGCCGATCCGGACTCCGCTTCAACGGCCGGGTTGATCCGAAAGCTGAGAAAGGCGGATACAGGCGCACTTCAAACCTATGTGACGGGCGCATCCGCGAACCGGGTCGATATTCTGGACCGGATCGATCACGGGCTGCCCGCGATGGTCGGATTTGTTATGGCGATTACGTACATGGTGCTGTTCGCCGCTTTTCGGTCGATTATACTTCCACTCAAGGCTGTGCTCATGAATATCCTCAGTCTCGGGGCCAGCTTGGGGATTGTGGTGATCGTTTTTCAAAAGGGCATTTTGGCGAATCTGCTCAACATTACGTCCGTAGGTTATGTGAGCATCGTTCTCCCGGTGACCATTTTCTGCGTCGTCTTCGGCATCTCGATGGATTATGAGGTGTTTTTGCTGTCAAGAATTAAGGAGGAATACGAAAAGACCGGGGATAACGAACGAAGCACGGCTACGGGCCTCATGAAAACGGGGGGGCTCATTACAAGCGCGGCGTTCATTCTGATCGTAGTCGTCGGTTCTTTCATATTTACCGACATTGAGATTACGAAAGCGCTTGGTGTCGGCTTGTTCAGCGCGATCTTTATCGACGCGACGTTCATCCGGGTCATTTTCGTGCCCGCCTTGATGAAGCTGCTTGGCCGGGCCAATTGGTGGGCGCCCGCCTGGAGCCGATAAGCTGGAAAACATTGAGGATTGCAGCCGGACGGATCGCGAGGTATGATGTAATTCCTGGGCCGGACACGGCCGGGACATCGCAAGAAAGTTTGCGAGATGGAAATAATTGATGGTTGCAAGCGAGCGACCATCGCGGTATGATGTAATTCCTGCGCCGGAAACGACGCGGACGAGCAAGAATAGAAGTTGCTCCTTGAAAACTGAACATCGAGCGTAATACGGACCCTGTCGTTTCATTTGAGACGATGGACAACGATTTAAAATTGAGCCATCATGGCTCTCTAATAAAGATTTACCTTTATGGAGAGT
>NZ_SUPK01000014.1 GCF_005049045.1 Cohnella pontilimi | reverse complement strand
ACTCTCCATAAAGGTGAAACTTTATTAGAGAGCCATGATGGCTCAATTTTAAATCGTTGTCCATCGTCTCAAATGAAACGACAGGGTCCGTATTACGCTCGATGTTCAGTTTTCAAGGAGCAATTCAGCTCGGCTTCGAATAACTTTTCGGCCTCGCTTTTCTTACCGTGCCGCCCAACGGCGACTTTTATAATATATCACAGCCGCTACTTACAATGCAAGGACCAATTCTTTCCTTTGCTCGCTTGCCCGCTTTCGGAAGCTGCGCGCCGCATAAACCCTTTTAAGACGGCGAAAGCTAATTTAACACAGATCGACACACAGAGTCAACACCGAATTCGAAGTTTTTATGCTCGTTCTTGCGACGCCGTGTACCGAAGCTCCAGCTTCGCCGCGCCATGCCCCCGGACAGGCTTCGCGAGCTCGCGGATGCAGCCGCGTTTGGCCAGCTTCCGCAAAAGCAGCGACATGTCGAGAGGCAATCCCAACAAGTGTGGATCCTGCTGAAGCTGCGCCACGGTCCAAGGCTCGTGCCGGCTGCCGAGCAGCCGGATCAGCAGCGCGCATGAGGCCCGCATTTTGGTCATCACCGCAAATTCGCACGCCAAGATCACGAGCTGAACCCGTTTTTCCAACGTCTCCTGGCTAACCGTTAACTCTTCGTACAATTTATAAATACCGGGATTCACCCGGTGAACCTGCTCCCAAACCGTCAACTCCGGATGCATGCCTTCCTCGACCAGCACGATGCGCGCCCAATAATGAAGAGACGCGAGCACTTGGCTGTAAGAATCCAACACTTGTCCGTTCTTCAAATCTTGTTTGGCCGATAAATAGGAGCCGATAAATCCCGAAAACTCGCAAAGCAGCTTTTGCTCACGAAGAAGCTGCGGCCATTCCTCCAAGCGCCGGCGCAGCCGTTCAAGGTAACCGGTCGGGTCGGACAACACGTCGCCCTGCACCAGCCATTGAACCCCTTTTCGATCCCCGCTCGCCACCCAGCGTTCCAGCGCCGCCGGCTCTATCCGGCGCACCTGAATCCGCACATCGTCCCGCAGCCAGTGTTCCGTTTGTTCCTCGGGGTTTACTTGTTCCCTCACCACCACAATGAGCCGGTCCATGCCGTGGATCTGCGGTTGATAGGCGTACGGATCGGAAACGAGCAATAGCCCGACAAGTCCTTCTTCCCCGGCGAACCAGTCCCGGTAATACCATTTTTTCGAATCTAATCCATTCACCGCATTCACCGCCCGATCAAGCATTTTCCTTGCCTTTGTACGATGCCTGGTGGCCTGTCCTCAAATTGTAGGCTATAATGTTTTTGGCAAGTAGAATCTAGTTCTACAACCTCCTGCCGGTTTCCTGCCCCGCCGGACAAGAGACCAAGAAAAGGACGTCAAACGGAACATAAGCGAATGGGAGCATGTGACCTATGAAATGGAAAGCTAGCAAAATCTCGACCATGCGTACATGGGGACTGTTGCTCGTACTGCTCGGCATGGGATTGATGGTATTCGGTACCGCCGGCATTTTGTTGTTCGGTGAAATCGGTAAAATAATCGCAGGCGTCTTCATGGTGATCGGGTTGATCGCTTGTACTGTGAGCATGGCCGTGTACTTTTACGTGGGCATGCTGTCCACCAGCGCGCCGGTTATCGAATGTCCGGAATGCGGCAAACGCACCAAAATGCTCGGCGAGACCGATCGCTGCATGTATTGTCATACCGTTCTCACCTTCAACGCCGGGCAAGCGACCGAGGGCGTCGAATCTTAATCTTTTCGATCCTTTAAAATGCAAAAAGCAGGACACGGCTCTCGTGTCCTGCTTTTTTTTGCGCCTCACGGCCGGCTTTGCAGCGTGTGGTCCATGACTTCCCATATATCCGGCGAAGCGAAATACCGGCTCCAAGTGGCGACTCCGGCCAGCTCGTATTTTTTGGCCAGTTCAATCCGGGCTTGCAGAGACCGTTCGTCTTCGATCCAAATTTTCTGGGTGGTGTCCCCGTCTTGGAATTCGACATAATGTTGGCCGTCTTCGGCGGATAACGTCGGAGTCAGCTTCTTTTTGGCCAGAAGATCGCGCACGGCGGGCATGCTCATCGTTTTCGAGCTCACTTTCACGCCGCCTTTGCCATCCGGTTTCTCCGTCCATATCCGCGTATAAAGAGGCATCCCTAAAATGAGCTTGCGCGCCGGAACGCCGTCTTCCTCCAAAATCCGCGTAACGGATTCCTCCGTCCAGCCGAGCGACGAAACCGATCCCGCGGTCGGACTGGTTGCCCAATGTTCGTCGTATGCCATCAGCATCATGAAATCGACCGACTGGCCAAGCCGGGCGCGGTCCAGAAAAGCGGACCAGTACTCGCTGCCGGACTTCGGCGTGACATCGATGGAGACGACCAGGTTTTGTTCATGCGCGAGCGGCGTCAACTCCCGTACGAATTGTACGAGTTCGTCTTTGTCCTCGGTTTTGACGTTCTCGAAATCCAGGTTGATGCCTTGCAGCCGGAAAGTTTTCGCGTAAGCCAGCATCTGCTGGATCATCCGCTGCCGCGATTCATAGGACGCGAGTGCAAGATGAGTGCGTTCCGGCTCGAATCCGTTGCCGAACAATCCCCACACCTGTACCCCCTTGTCCCGGTACCACTGGGAATAAGAGGCGTCCGCCTTGCTGCGGATGTTCCCCTTACCGTCGACGAGCTCGAACCAGGTCGGACTTACGACGTTCACACCGGCCAATTTTCCGATGTTCGCGGGCTTCGGATTGACGTCGTACACCGCTTCCCACGTAAGATTGATCCGCTGACCGACCGCCTTCCAAGCCACGAACGGTTCGGATTTTTCGGTTGCAGCGGACGGCACCTTCTCGACGGTGAGCAAAACGGCGTCTTTTGGGGACACATATCCGATGTCGCCCGAGGCGGATTGCGCCCGGTACCAACCTTCGCTTTCGCCCCATAGCCTGAGCGCGGTGCCAGGTGCAAGGTCGGCGACGATCGGCTCATGCTTGTCCGGTCCTTGCCGAAGTTTAGCGCCCTTCTTCGAATCTTTCGGAATTTCCGCCCGCTGGATCGCTTGATCGGGCATCAGCAGCGTCACGATTCCGGTGCTCGGGTCGGTCTCGGCTTGAATGCCGAACAATTGTTCAAGGGGCGCAAGCGGCAAATACAACGTTCCATCCTTGCTTTGCGCCGCGAATTGCAGGTTGAACGGTTTACGGTTCATCGTGCCGTCCAGTTCTCCTATTTTAAAATGAAGCACCCGCGACTCTGTGGTCAGAATGATAGAGTCGGAGCTTTTCTCGTATAAAATTCCGTCCCCCATGAGTTTCTGACCGACGTCGAGCGGAATTTGCAAGCCGTCGCCCTCCCCCAAAGCCTGAGCCTGGGTCCACTTTCCATCGGTCATAATGGGATGCTGTACCGATCGGTATTCGGGGCTAATATGCTGTGAGTTGGGCAAATTCCAAGCCCACCAGGCCGTGGCCAGGGCAGAGACGATGAAGAGTAACAAGACGCCGATCCAGCGTCCGGATCGCCGCCTCCGATACCGCGGTGCGGGTGTCATAGCTGTAGTCAATCGCTCCACTCCCTGTTTAATATACTGCTGACTTCTTGTTATCTGACGACGCCGAGTCGTATGAAGTTGCTGAAAAAATGCAAACAAAAAGCGCGCGTAGGTTGTTTGTCCACGCGCGCTATGGCGAATCGATCAATTCCGTTTATCCGCACATGTCGGGCAAAGTCCGTAAATCTCCATCCGGTGTCCCTGCACACGAAACCCGGTGGAAACCGCGGCGGCTTCCTCGACCGCCTTGACCGGCGGATGCTCGAAGTCCACCATCGTGCCGCACCCTGTACAAATGGCGTGATAATGATCGGACAAATCCGCGTCGAACCGGCTGGAATCGTCCCCATAGGTTAATTCCCGCACCAGTCCGGCATCTACGAACAATTTCAAATTGTTATATACAGTGGCCACGCTCAAACTGGGATACTGCGGCGACAAGGCGCGAAAAATCTCATCCGCCGTGGGATGAATATGCGACTCCATCAAAAATTCCAGTATCGCGTATCGCTGCGGGGTCATGCGGACTCCGCTGGATTTGAGCTGGTCCACGGCGTGTTCGACCCGGGTTTCCATGCTCTTCACAGCCTTTCCTGTTGACTTGCGAATTCCGGACGAAAACGCCGGAATTCCATCCGTTGCTAGCCTCATTGTACGTTCGGTCACCGTACCTGTCAATGGAAGAAACGCCTCGCGTCAAGGCTGAAGCCTCTTCAGCGAAACGTCGGCCTGCGTGTCGGCGCGAATCGTCCAAGCTCCGTTGCCCAGCTTGCCCTGCGCACTTCGCTCTTCGTGAGACAGCGTCCAATCCGAACGTATGCGGCCATACCCTGTTGTCGCTTTCACGTTCACGCCGGCCGTTTCGGGCCAAGAGAGCGAAATATCGCCGACTGTGCTCGCAATCGTCCAATTTCCGCCGACGACGGGGCTTCTTACCACTACATCCCCGTTTACCGTCTTGGCCCACACCGCTTTATTGGCATCCTGCAGCACGATATCTCCGTTCACCGTTTCAACGGTGGCGTCCCCGGAAAGCTGTGCCAGCTTCACATCCCCGTTGATGACCTTGGCTCGCAAGGTTCCTCCGATTCGCTGTCCGCCAATTTCACCGTTTTTCAGATCGAGCACGAGCTCCCGGGAATCCGGCAGCTGCTCCACCCGGATCTCTCCGTTCACAACCTTTACATTCACCGAAGAAGGCATCCCATCCTCCGGGAAAATCACGGTCATGTCCATGCCGGGCTTGCGCATTTTCCCGATGCCGTAAGGCTGCGTATGCGCGATCACTTCGGTTTGTCGACCGCCTTTGATCTCCACATAGGATTTCCCCGAAATGTCTTCGGCATTTGCTCGGTCGGAGACATTCACGTGAACCGATGTACGAACCTCGATATTCCGCACCGGACCTTTTTGCAAAATGACCCGGCCGTTCACATTGGTGATGGTGAGGACTCCATCCGAAGGGAGTGGAGGGACTACGGTCATTTCTTTATCGAACGAATACTTCGCATGATCCGAGTCGTAAAGCGACCACGTCACACCGTCCGTCCATTGGGACAGCCAAGACAGCCGGGACTCGCTTCCTTGCGTCGCGACAATGATAAACCCGGACAGAACGGCAGCGCCGAACAGGGCGCCGAACGCCGGACGAACGCGTGAGCCTTCCTTGCGGAAGAAGCCTTGCACGATAAGCAGTTCCACGCCGAACACCACCACGATAACCGGCCACCAGACACGCAAAATGGCCATGGCGTCGACGGCTCCCCAGTGACCGAGCAGCAATACGACACCCAAGGCCATCATGGAGAGCGCAGCCGTATACCGGCCGACCCGGATCATTTGGACTGCCCCCGCGTTTCCCAGAACCATAAGCCGATGCCTGCACCGATGAGCACAACGGCGCCGATCATTGTGCCGGTAGACTTAAAGAGCCAATGGGTCCAACGCATATCCGCAGCCAGGACCAGTATCACGCCGGCGCCTGCCAACAAGACCAGGCCCGTTGGCGACATATTCCGTGCGCCGCCGGGAGTGCCGGCGGCAGGTTGTCCGTGCATAGATTGCTCTTGCATGCCATGCACTCCGGGCGCCCAACCGGGCAGAAGCCGCCGGTCATTGATGGCTTCCGTACTTTGCAAGGCATCGAACAAATTATAGAAATAAAGAATCGGCAACATGAGGCTGAGAAGAACGATCACGAGAGGGCTGAGATGGTTGGTGCCGGCATATACGATCGCGCAAATATCCAAGGCGATCAGCAGCATGATTGCGATGCCTTTGGCCATAAGACCTAAATAGAAATGCCCGATGCCGGGTATGAAGAAGGCCAGGAGCCCGGCTGCCCATTTGCTTTTCTTGCGGACCGGAAGCCGCGGATCTTGCGGATAACCCGGCGGATACTCCGGCTCGTAGCGGTTGTGGCGGGACTGCTCCCATTCGTTCATCGTGGACTCCTCCGTCAATTTCATCTCCGTTGCCTGGATCCCCAAGCAATTTTCCTCATTGTAACATGGTGATTTTTGGCCCAACAACGGTTTGGGGACGGGGGGCCGCCTGGTCGGAAGTCTTGGTCTGCTCCCGGCTCTTACCGTACGGACTCATCCACCGGCAACGTAAAGAGTACCATCTGAATGTCCGGCGCCGGAGAAAACGTGGAAACCCGCCGGAACCCGTGCCCCTCATAAAGGCGAAGAGCCGGCTCATTGCGGATTTCCGAGGTGACCGTCAATTCGCTGCTCGGCTCGGCCGCCCCAATCACGTGGCGGAGCAAGCGGCTTCCGATGCCCTGCCGAAACTGGTCCGGACGCACCATCATGCGGCAAATCACCGTTTTCCCGGGAGCCTCCTCTTCGGTGGAAACTGCTCCGATAAGCTCACCGTCCTCGTTGTAACAACCGTAAAACGTTTCCCGGCAAGCTTGAAGAGAAGCGATCGTATCCCGGAGAGGCGGCAAATCGGACACCCCGATCCGCTTCGCCTCTTCCCGATAGGCAGCGTGCTGCAGCGCCCACAATTGTTCCGCGGTGTCCGGTACCGACAAATGAAGCCGTTCCACTTGAAGCATGAAGCATACCCCTCCATCTTCTTGCAAAAAGAAAGCGGCTTACCCGCCGTTCGGGCGAATAGGCCGCTTTCCTCGCATTATCGTTTCAGCCGGTCCGTAAGAAGCTTGTTCACGAGGCCCGGGTTGGCTTTACCTTTCGTTTCTTTCATGATTTGCCCGACAAGGAATCCGATCGCTTTGTCCTTGCCGTTGCGGAAGTCTTCCACAGATTGCGGGTTGGCTGCGATCACGGCGTCCACAACTGCCAGAATCGCTCCTTCGTCGCTGATCTGCACCAGACCCTGCTCTTCGACGATCTGCTGCGGCGATTTGCCGCTCTCCATCATCGCTTTGAAGACCGTCTTGGCGATTTTGGTGCTGATCGTGCCTTTCTCGATCAAAGCGATCATCTCGCCGAGGCCTTGACCGGTAATCTTCACATCTTCCAGCTCCAGCGAGTTCGCGTTCAGATAGGCGAGCAGCTCGCCCATGATCCAGTTGGCCGAAGCTTTGGCATCGCCGGTGTAGCGAAGGCTGTCCTCGAACAAATCCGCCACCTTGATGGAAGCCGTCAGAATGCCGGCATCGTAGGAGGGCAGTCCGTATTGCGACACGTAGCGTGCTTGACGGGCGTCCGGCAGCTCCGGAATCGAGGCGCGCACTCGCGCTTTCCATTCATCGTCGATATGGATCCGTACAAGGTCAGGATCCGGAAAATAACGATAATCATGCGCTTCTTCCTTGCCGCGCATGCTGAACGTTTTGCCTTGCCCCTCGTCCCAGCGGCGGGTTTCTTGAACGACCGTTCCTCCGTCTTCCAGAATCTCGGCCTGCCGCACCTGCTCATACTCGAGACCGCGCTGCACACCCCGGAACGAGTTCATATTTTTCAATTCCGCCCGTATACCGAACTTCTCCTGTCCATAAGGACGCATGCTGATGTTGGCGTCGCAGCGGAGCGAGCCTTGTTCCATTTTGACGTCGGATACGTCGCAGTACTGCATGATCGCTTTCAGCTTTTCCAAATAAGCTTTCGCTTCTTCCGGCGAACGGATGTCCGGCTCCGACACGATCTCGAGCAGCGGAGTGCCCACCCGGTTGAAATCGACAAGCGAACCGAGCCCGCCTTCGATGTGCGTAAGCTTGCCCGCATCTTCTTCCAAATGCAGCCGGGTGATGCCGATCCGCTTCGTGACGCCGTTCACTTCGATGTCGATCCAGCCGTTCTGCCCGATGGGCTGATCGTACTGGGAAATTTGGTAAGCTTTCGGGGAATCGGGATAGAAGTAGTTTTTACGGTCGAATTTGCACCATTCCGCGATTTCGCAGTTGATCGCCATGGCGGCTTTCATCGCGTATTCCACCGCCTGGCGGTTCAGTACCGGCAGCACGCCGGGATGACCGAGGCAGATCGGACACGTATGCGTATTCGGCGGAGCGCCGAACGAAGTCGAGCAGCCGCAAAAAATTTTGGATTTCGTATGCAGCTCGACGTGCACTTCCAGCCCGACGACCGTTTCATATTTCGTTAAAAGGGACATGCCTCGGACCTCCTCAGGACAGCGCCGGGCGGCGGGTATGATGATCGGTATTGCTTTCGAAAGCGTGCGCGGCGCGAAGCACCGTCGTTTCATCGAACGGCTTGCCGATAATTTGCAGGCCGACCGGAAGACCGTCGGCGAATCCGCAAGGGATGCTGACGGCCGGTACGCCCGCCAGGCTGACCGGAATCGTGAGAATGTCGTTCAGATACATGGTCAGCGGATCGTCCACTTGCTCGCCGAGCTGGAAAGCCGGCGTCGGGGCGGTCGGGCCGATGATCAGGTCGTACTTCTCCAGCACCTGGTCGAAATCGCGCTTGATGAGCGTCCGGACTTGCTGGGCTTTTTTATAGTAAGCATCGTAGTAGCCGGAGCTCAGCGAGTAGGTTCCGAGCATGATCCGGCGTTTCACTTCCGGGCCGAAACCCTCGCTTCGCGAGCGGCGGTACAGATCCATCAAATTGGCCGGATCTTCGGCGCGCACTCCGTAACGCACCCCGTCGAAACGGGCGAGGTTGGAGGATGCTTCGGACGATGCCAGCAAATAATAAGCCGACACCGCATATTCCGTATGCGGCAGCGAAACTTCCTCCCATACGGCGCCGAGCGACTCGAACACCCGGAGCGATTCGAGCACGCGCTCCTTCACTTGCGGATCGACGCCTTGTCCAAGATATTCTTTGGGCACGCCGATGCGCAGCCCGCGCACATTGCCCGTAAGCGCCGCGGTGTAATCCGGGATCTCCACGTTCGCCGAAGTCGAGTCCAGTTCATCGTGACCGGCAATCGCTTGCAGCACGTACGCCGCATCCTCGACATTTTTGGTAATCGGGCCGATCTGATCCAAGGAAGAAGCGAACGCCACCAGACCGAAACGGGACACGAGCCCGTAGGTCGGCTTCAGGCCGACGACGCCGCAGTACGCGGCTGGCTGGCGGATCGACCCGCCGGTGTCCGAGCCGAGAGCGAAATACAATTGACCCGCGGCGACCGCCGCGGCAGACCCGCCGCTGGAACCGCCGGGAACCCGGGTTGGATCCCACGGATTCCGCACCGGGTGGTAAGCGGAGTTCTCGTTGGAGCCGCCCATGGCGAATTCGTCCATATTCAGCTTGCCCATGGTCACCGATTGCGCCGAGCGCAGCTTGTTCACCACGGTGGCATCATGCACGGGAACATAATTTTCCAGAAACTTACTTCCACAGGTCGTGCGCAAACCTTTGGTTACCATGTTGTCCTTCAATCCGGACGGCAGCCCGAATAGCAGTCCCCGCTCCCCGCCGGACGCGAGCTGACGGTCGAGTTTTGCCGCCTCTTCGCGCGCGCCTTCTTCGTCCAATGTCAAAAAAGCGCCGATTTGCCCATCGGTAGCCTGAATCCGTTTCAGTGAATGCTCCACCAAATCGGTCACCGATAGTTCTCTATGCGCCAGTTTATTATGCAAATCCGTCAATCGCAGGTCAAAAAGCGACAAAGCCGGTTCCTCCTTCAATCCTCCGCTCATTTCACAGCCCCGCTTAATCCAATACCGCCGGAACCTTGAACTGTCCGTCTTCCTCTTCCGGTGCATTGGCCAGTACTTCTTCGATCGGCAGCGACGGCCGGACCTCGTCTTCTCTCATTACATTAAACAGAGGCAGCACATGACTGGTAGGCTCGATTCCCGAAGTATCCAGCTCATTCAGCTTGTCCGCGTAACCGAGAATGGCGTTCAACTGGCCGGTGAACGCTTCTTTCTCCTGCTCCGATAAATCCAGACGAGCCAATGCCGCCACGTGTTCTACGTCTTTTACGGTAATGCTCATACGACCCGTTCCTCCTGCCAATTACAGTCGTTCGTCATTCTTTTCATTATATCGGACAACCCGGGCGAACTCAATTGCGGAGATACCCCGCACCGATTCAAACGCGCTTCCGGCGGGTAATAAAAGGGAACATCACAAGAACCTGCCAGGGAGGACACCTAAAATGACGACACCCTTCCATGACACATACAATGCTCCGATCCGGGACAAAGGTCAAATTCAGTTTGTCACGGAGGATTTGGATACTTATCCGCGTTTACACGATACGATCCGGGATTATGCCGAAGGCTCCGGACAGGACGAGCCGTTGGATCACGCCAAATTCCGCTATGACAATTACCGTGAATTGCTCATGCTGCTTGACCGGCTGCAAAAAGGCTTATTGAAGGAAGAAACGCAAACGATCCGCTGCCGGCTCATGTACAGCGGCACGTCCGAAGCGGACGGCAACGGCGAATCCACCGAGTGGATTCCGCTCTCCGGTCTGTTCGAGACGATCGGCGGACGAGGCGTTACCGAGTTCATTTTGCACCGCTATTTTACGACGCATTTGCAGCCCATCGTCCAGCCGAACGCGAACGTTGTCGGTTATGAATGCCTGCTTCGCCCGCTGCCCGAACTGATGCCTTTCCGCCCCGCCGAATTGTTCGACAAAGCGCGGCGAATCGGACAGCACTCGTTCTTGGACCGGGAAGCCCGTAATTCCGCAATTCATATGGCTGCGGCACATTTGCCGCCAGGAACGCTTCGTTTCGTGAACTTCCTGCCATCTTCGTTGTATTGTGCAGATTCGTGCTTGAAGAGCACCTTCGACGCGATCAAGGAGTCCGGAACGGATCCCGTAGATTTGGTGTTCGAGGTAGTGGAAACGGAACGGCTGAATCATCCCGACATGCCGAAAATTTTCGATCGATACAGGGAACTGGGCATTCGTCTCGCGGTAGACGATGTAGGTGCTGGATTCGCCACCGTCGACATGGTGGATCGCCTGAAACCGGACTACGTGAAGCTGGACCGCAAATGGGTCAGCCGCTGCGACCAAGACCGCGAGAAACAGCGGCACATTGAAGACGTGCTGGACAGAGCTTCCCGATTCAACGGAGTCGTATTGGCGGAAGGCGTGGAACGAGAGCAAGAGTGGGACTACTTGCGCAGGGCGGGCGTGCCGCTGCTTCAGGGTTACCTGTTCGGACGCGCGCAGCCTGTCCCGGCACCGGAGTCGAGGTTGTTTTCGAAGATTTGAGTGGTGACATACAAAAGAGCCATCCGGGGGATGGCTCTTTTTCTATGAAACGTTATATCCAAGCCTTGAGATTTACTTGCCGAATAAACTCTTCCCGGCTCAGCACTTCTTTATCGGCTTCTTCTACCTCTTCGTGCTCAGCGCCCCGCAGGATCCGGTTGAACAATTCCTCGTTGCGGGTGGCCAAGGCGAAATCGATCAAAGCCTCTCGTTCGACGCGTTCCGCTTCCTGTGTGAGCAGCTCGGCTTCCAGTTCCACATCCGAAGCGGGGACATAAAACTGCCGATTCGCTTTGGGAACACGGATAATATATTCGAATGCGCTGTCGTTATTGCGATCGTAGGCCAAGATATAGCCGTATTCCCCGAGCGGAAGATTTTGCTCAAAACGGTCTCCCACAATGACGACCCGGTCTCCCAGTTTCAGCACGCCGTTCTCCCCCTCCCTGACTAAACGCGGTCATAACTCTATCCTACTAGAAAATCATAACCCTGTGCAAATCTAAAATGAACCGAAGGGGAGTGTGCCGGCGTTTAGGCGCGAAGCGGTCTGCTTCGAACGCCCCATGCGGCCAGAGCGATCAAGCAGCCTCCGGCGATGATCGCCGTGAGAGCGGCGGCAGAAACAGCCGGCCATTGCTGCGATTGCAAAGATGAGACGGCTTCCGCCGCCAAGCCGGATGGCAGCGCGCTCAGACGCTCGGGGAGGAAGCTTCCCGCCAGCTGAAGCAGTGTTGCGGCTCCAAAAGGAATGAAAGCCGCAGCCGCGGGAGCGTTAAACCATGCGCCTGCCGCCAACACGGCGATCAGGATCAAAGCCAGCCAACCGGCATACGCCGAACCTGCGGCCAAAGCATGACCGGTGTCCGGCACGCCGATCAGCACGGCGGTTTCATACCATGCGGCCGCGTAACCGAGCGCGAAAGAGCCCAGTGTAACCATCGTGGATACCGCCCATTTGGCTGCCATATACGCAATAGACGATACCGGCTTGACCAAAATCCAAGCCGCCGTGCCGCTGCGGCGCTCACCGGACAGCATGCCCATGAAAGCCAAACAAATGGCGAGTACACCCAAAGATCCGAATTGGCTCAGCGTCTGGCCGAGCACTTCACCCGGTTGGGCAGGCGGTATCTCGATCACCGTGCCTGCGGGCAAATTTCCGGCGGATTTCAGAATATCCGGCATAAACTTGGCCAACAGCGGCTGGGTGATCCCGAGCAGGACGAACACCGCCGGAAGCCAGATCAATTTGGACGTGCGGGCCGCTTCCGTCCATTCTTTTTTCCAAAGCACGACAAAAGCGTTCATGACCGCACCGCCTCCAGAAACCATTGTTCCAACGTCGGGAAACCTGCTTCAAACTGCACGATCGGGATTCGCTGCTCGGCCGCGCTTCTCAGAAGCATTTCCCGCACCTCTTCGATCTTGTTCGTGCGCAGCCGCCGTTCATAGCCGCCGCCTTCCGCCTTCAGGACCCCAGGCCATGCAGCGAGGCTTTGCAGCCAGGCGCCGGATTTCTCGCTCTCCGCCGTTTTCACGAGGATGGATGCGGTACCGGACGACCGTTGCAGCTCCTCCAAGGTGCCTTGCGCGACAAGGCGTCCTTGGTTCAATAAAATGAGATCGTCGCACACTTCCTCCGCATCGTGCAAAATGTGCGTCGACAGAAGTATCGTCATATCCTTTTTCCAAGTCCGCAGCATATCCAGCACATCCCGGCGGCCGACCGGATCCAGCGCCGATACCGGCTCATCGAGGATGAGCAGCTTCGGCCGGTGCACCACAGCTTGGGCCAGACCGAGCCGCTGCTTCATGCCGCCCGAATACCCGGACACTTTGCGATTGGCCGCGTCCCGAAGCCCTACCGTTTCGAGCAGCTCGGCCGACCTCGATTCCGCTTCTTTGGCCGACAAACCGCACAGTCGTCCGGCTGTCACCATTGTTTCGCGGCCGGTCATCCAGCCGAAGAATACCGGGATTTGCGGCAAAAATCCGATCCAGCGCCGGCGATCCCCTTGCAAACCGGGGAACACAATATCCCCCGAGGTCGGCTCCAGCAACCCGGCGAGCATGGACAGCGTCGTCGTTTTGCCGGCTCCGTTGGGTCCGAGTAAAGCCACGACCCGGCGATCGCCGATCTCGAAGCTGATATCCTTTACGGCATTCGCCGAGCCGAACGACCGGGTCAGCCGGTTCACTTCCAGAAGATTCACGTCAGTTTTGCTCCTTTTTGCCGATCGTGAAGTAGAGAATCGGTCCGATCATATTGATCAAAATGATCACGAGCGCCCAAACCCACTTCTTCCCGCCTCTCACGGCTTGCGCTTTGAACAAGGAAATGAGGGCGGTAATCACCAAAACCAAATTTACAAAAACGAGCGGCAGCAGAGCTTTTAATAGCGTTTGTTCATCCATGTCGTAATTCCTCTTTTCAAGTTTTATTTTCGTTTACGCTTTTTCCACCAAAGGAGAAGCGCGTAAGTAATCGTCGGCATCGGAAACTGAATCAGCCCCCACAGCCCCCAAAACCAGGCCTTTCCTCCCCGCTTGCGGGCGTCCAAAAACAGCAGCGTTCCTTGGCACAACAGGAGCACGCCGCATGCGATCAAAATCGGCCACGCTTCCTGCAAGGGAATTTTGTTCACGCTCTAGCTCCTCCCCTTGGCGGTCCGGCCCATCCGTTTGATCTCGCCGATGAGAAGAGGAACTGCAGCTGCCGTCGCCGCCGCCTCCACTGCGATCAACAATGGAAGCATGCCGGTTGCGAGAAAAAACAACATCCCAAGTACCGGAATAGCGACCGACCACAGAATCGCCAGCTCTTTCCACATCTTTCGCTTGGCCGATCTCCGCTGCTCACGCACCACGGCCTCCCAGTCCGGAAGAGGCGTGAGTTCAGTCTCGAAAGTTCGGTCCAGATTCGACCAAGTCTCTTGCAGAGCTTGAATCAGCTGCTCCTCGTGTTTCCCGTCATCCGTTGGCTTCGTCATGTTTCCACTCCTCTCGGATTTTATAAATCCCGTTATGGATGCGGGATTTGACCGTACCCGGCGAGGTCGCCATCATCTCGCCGATTTCTTCGTATGTGTATCCGTAATAATGTTTAAGTACGATTGCCGTTCTCACATCATCGGGCAGACTCGCCAGCGATTCGGACAAATCTGTCCACTCGCCGCCGCGTGCCAGTGTCTCGAAGCGCAAAGCGTTTGTTCGGGCTTGTTCCGTCAAGTGCTTTCGCTCTCTTTGTCGTCTGCGCAGCAGATCCAGATGCAGCCGCGTGCCGATGGTGATGAGCCAGGACGAGAACTTCGAGCTGCCGTCGTAGCGGCGGATGTGCTCGATCGCCTTGAGCATCGTTTCTTGCGCCAAGTCCTCCGCCAGCGGCCGGTCCATCGTCACCTTTAGCAGATAGTGGAACAGAATGCCGTAATGTTCGCGAAGCAAAACGGCCAATTCCACGTCGGAGGAAGGTATTGCGTATGCGGAACGGTTGTCGTCGGGCTCTCTCATGGACCGGGGTGCCAGCCTTCCTGATCAGGTCTGTGTATGTTCCGGAAACGCCATTAATACGTCTGGCCATTCCGAATCGTTCACGAGGTTTGAAAAAAATTTTTTAATCGGCATTTATGTGCTATGATCCCTCGTTTTGAGGCTCATCACGGACACTGCCTTTTTTTCTCGCCGTATGCTTTTATCGGAGTCAGGGACACGGAAATTGAGTGTGCAATATGGGGTTGGCGGGTAGATTCGCGAATAAGTAGCGGAGAGCTACTTTGGGGAGCGTGGTTGGCGGGTTGGTGAGCGGATAAGTAGCGGAGAGCTACTATGGGGAGCGTGGTTGGCCTGCTAAAAAAGACCCGCCCGTTGTCGCGGGACAATCCGGGGCGGGTGTTTGGGCCAGCGAATGATCTTAGTCTTCCATAACATCCTCAAGGTTCAACTTCTCTTCGATGATGCTTTGGATCTTCTCCACATCGGCAGAGTCCAACTCTTCATAGCAGTTCGTCACGAACACATCATAACCGTCCGCTTCAATAAAACCTTCAAGGTCCACTTCTCCATCATACTTTACGATCAAAATCGCGTTTTTAAGCATCTCCGCATCCACTCCAATCAACCGGCTTCTTGATTGGATACTAGCAAAACGGGCTTAAAATGTTTGTCAAAAAAAGGACGGTATCCATAAAAACCGTCCAGCAGTTTATACGGACAACTCGTATAGCTTTTCCGGTGAAATCGTGAGGGTGCGGAATCCGTTCTCCGTCATGAGATAGGTGTTTTCAATGCCAACGACGCCGAGTCCGGGGAAAGTGAACTTCGGTTCCACGGCGATCGTCATGCCGGGTTCAAGCGGGTCGCGAAACCCTTTCGCCAGCACCGGCCATTCGTCCAGCTCGAGTCCGATCCCGTGACCGAGGAATTTGACTTGATCCGGTCCATATCCCATGAAATGATCGGCCAATCCCGCTTCCGCCGCCATCTCGATGGCCTGCTCATACAGGTTTTCCGGTGAAACGCCCGGCGCAAGAGCAGCTTCCGTCTTGCGAAGTATCGCTTCCGCCGTTTCATACGCAGCTTGGAGATGAGGCGTAAGCCGGCCGATGACGGCCGTACGGGTTTGATCAATCACGTAGCCGTCGATGCAGCAGCCGATATCGATCAGGATCGGCTCGCCGTGCTTGATCCGCCGAAGACTGGAGCTTTGCGGGACGGCCGCCGATAACCCTCTGCTGCCCGCCGGCCCGTCGAAATAGGTCGGCTCGGCAGCGGCTTCTCCCGCGGCCACCATGCCGGTCGGCATCTCCTGGTTGTAGCCTCTCATTCTCATCAGCCCGGCATGGCCGGCATTTCGCATCACCTGCTCAAGGGTCGCCATCAACTCGAGCTCCGTCATGCCTTCGCGCAATTGAAGAATTCCATGTTCAACTGCGGCGGCGGCCGCTTGGGCGGCTTTCTCGATCCGGGAGATTTCATAGGGCGACTTCACGGATCGAAGCCGTCTGAGCAGTACCGACGCGTCCATCCACTTTGCATCTGGTAACATCTCGACCAGCCGCAAATAGAGTTGAGCCGGCAAAACATCCAAGTCTGCCCCGATGCGAGGAGTCCCCGAGGCGAACAACTTCGGGTAATCCTCTGCGAGCCTGCTGCCGAACTGGCGGAATGATCCCAAATCCACGGTGCGTACCGACGATTCGGATAATGCACGGGTCAAGCTGCGTCTGACGTAATACGCAGCTTCTCCTTCGGCCGGAATGAACAAATAACCGGTTTGCATCGAACCGGTGAAGTAATAGATGCCAACGTTCTGTGTAATGAGACACCCTTCCATCGCGTTCTCAGACAGCATCTTCTGAAAGTTCCGGCGTCGTTTCAACCATTCCTCTGCAGGCGCTTGCTCCATATAGACGGCTCCCCTTTGCTGTTCCGTTATTTACCTTCATTACAGCAAAGTGGAACGCCGCCCGTCAACTCATGTGAACACCATCTCCGCGGACCCTTTCAGGTCCCATTGCACCGGCGCTAACACCCCGAACAGCCGGGGATACGCGACATGAACGATCAGCACGACTCCCGGACGCTTCAACGTCACTTCATAACCAAAACGCGGGCTGCGGTAAGTATACGGAAACGACTGGTTGTCGTTGACCACGGCAAATTCCTGGATCGTGACGGCTTCCCGCAAAAAACTGCCCGGCAGTGGAGCAAGTCCGGCGTCCAGTCGCAGATTCTCGCGCAGGTAGGCGACAGCGGCCTCCTCCGCCAGTGTCTGCTCCAAGGACGGGATCCCGATTTCCAGCTTGGAATGGTCCACTTGCTGGGCTGCCGCGTGAGCCGCCCGATCTACGGCACTCTTCGCTTCATGCACGGTCCCGAGTGCCAGTTCTTCGTCCATTTGCAGCGCGTGCAGCATCCACCAAACGACGATCATCAGCATACTGAACACCAGTTTTGCCACGACGGCCCTCCAACAATGTGTACGTACATCCGCGAACGCTAGGCAACGGGGTGAATAAACCGGCCGCGTGTACGATCACGGAACAAACTCGCTCATCTTCATTCCGCCGGCCGCAAGCCTGGCCTCTTCGGGAGGCGGCTCAACGCCGATCAGCCGGTCGATGTCGAGCAGCCGGTCATACGGATAACGAATGACCAGACGAATACCCGCTCCGCGCGGCACCGGAGCAGACGCGTCATCCGCGGAAACTCCGGTCGTGGAGCTTACTTCGTATTCCAACGCGGCAGCTTGAAAGCCGTGTTGGGCCAGACGCGCCCGCGACTCGGCCAGCATGGCGCCGTCAATGTAACCGAAACGGCCGCTGGCGCCGATTTCGAGTAAATAATTGGCTTCCTGCTGCAGCAGCGCTTGCCGGATAACCAGCACGTGCTTGTAAATCGGCGAAAACATGAGCCAGCAGAACATGCCGGCGAACAGTACGAACACGAGCAGCTGCTTCATGGACTGATGCGGGAAATGACGTCCGCCATCCGGATGCCGGAATCGCGAATTTGATCCTTCGTTCCTCCGTCTCCTTGCACCGTACTGCTATATAAAGAAACGACGGTCACAATCAAAAGAACGGTCATCAAAATTTGACGCATGCTTCTTGCCTCCCGCTTAAGGCTGAAGATTGCCGATTGTCGTATTGGCCGTCGTGCCCTGCGTTTCAATCCGGGCGCGTGTACCGGTGTTATCTTGGGCGATGATCGTATTGAACATGACCGCTACCACGATCAGCATCATCACGGTGATCAATATATTGCGCATCATTCGCACCTCCTTTCGTTACGGATTTAAGGCCTCAAACAGCTTGGCCGCTTCCTGAACCCAGGGATAAAGAAAGATTTGAAAGGTGTAAAGAATCGGAATTCCAGCCAGCACGAAAAGCACATAAGAAGCCGTCTCTTTGCGTCCGTCCCTCGCCAGCTCGATCTTGGCCTTGTAATCCCGGACCATGGCGCGAAGCAGATCATAAACCTCTTCGCTCTCGTTCAGCCTCAAAGAACGCAGGCTCTCGGTAAAGCCGTATGATTCGTCCGTTCCTAACCGCTCCTTGAATCGCTGAAGCGCCCGATCCGGATCGTGGTACCATTCGTTGAGCAGCAGCTCCATTTCCCCGCGGATAAGCCGGGTCAGCGGCAGACACCTCATCAGCTTACCGTGCAGGTGCAGGCGCGATCCTGTGTAATAGAGCAGCTGGCTGCTTACCGCAGCCAATTCCCTCCGAATTCTGTCAGTGCGGTAGCGGCGAAGCGCCGTTAACCATCCGTTGTCGAAATAGGCCCCCGCCGCAAGCACGGCACAGATTAGAACCACGTTCCACGCCTTCAGCGAGCAGATTCCGGCAGTCAACATCGCCCATGTCAAGGCCGCAACCAAAGTGAACAGCGAGATGAACATTCGGCGGCATGCCAAGTACAAGCCGGGGTCCAGCCGGAGACCGCAGCCCGTTAACAGCACGCGGCGCTGTTGAAGCGCTATGCCTTCCTCAGCTGCTCCCCACAGTTTGAGGAACCAGAACGGCACCTCCTTCAAGTGCCATCCCCGCCGGGAAATTCTCCACCTTGAGCGGCGAACTGCTGCAAGCCTCAAGATTCCGGCAAAGCCCGCAAAAGCAAGCAGGATTTGCGCCAGCCAGCCTGTCCAGGAATAAAGGACGTTCCCGTACTCCGTCACTTGGCATCACCTCTTCTTCAAGCTCTACATCTTCTTTCGCGAAAGATATAATCCCATCAGCAGCGAACCGAACAATAGCGCCAATGCGTTAAGCAGCATGCCGCGTCCTCCCGGATCGAGCACATAGTAGCGGTAACTGCCTTCGGGATTCATCCGGAAGTTGATTCCGAGAAATAACACCAGGAACAACGCGGGCGTAAAATTGGCCAGCCGGATCTCCAGAAGCCGATGGCGCTCCTGTTGATTCGTCAACTGCGCTTTGCGCATGTCGTCGATCAGCTCTTTTAGGTTTTGCGACACGTTGTTTCCTTCCGACAGCGCCACCTTCAAAATGCTGCCGAAATAATCGGCCCAAACATGACCGAACGCCAAGGTAAACCGGCGGATGCTCTCCTCGTCGTCACCGCTCACCGAAAGTGCGCGGTAAAGCTGATCGAAGACGGCGTGCACTTCTCCGGGCAGGCGCCGCTCCTCCACCGTTTTTTGCAGTGCAGTTCGGACATGCCGGCAGCCCGTGACCAAATAGCATTGATAGAACAATTCCACGGCAGGCAAAAACTCAAGCCGGGTCGCCATTTGGCGACTGACCAGCCGCATCCGCAAAATCAGATAGGGAAAGCTGCCCAGCATGACCGCCAACAACGCTGCCGATCGCACCGACTGAAACAGCAGGGCGCCTGCTGCCAAACCGGTCATCGCGAGAAAAACGGACCCGGAGACGAACGAGCCGGTACGGATCTTCCATCGGACGGCGGCAAGAAGATCCTCCATGTGATCGTACGGCCGCCTGAACCGCGTTCCGCGTAATAATGCAGCCCGGCTCCAGTCCCAAGACTTCCGGGCGGAAAGCCTCCGTTTCCTGCCCCACCTGGACCACGCCGCCTCCAAACCGAGTCGGAAACTGCCGTACAAAAGAAAAAATAATAGCGCGCACAATGCGGCGAGGCTTCCCGTCAGCAAGCCGCGATCCCTCCCCGTCCGTACAGCCACTCGAAGCTGTCGGGATCCATCCGGCGGATACGGTCCGACGACTTGGCGGAGAAGGGCTCGGGATACACCCATCGGTCCCCGGCTTCGTCGTAGCGGGCAAGATCCCGCAATTTGATTTCCCCGTTCTCCCAATAAAATTCGCCGACCCGTACCAGCTTCCGTACGCCGCCGATCAACCGCATCTCGAATCCGATTTGCGTGACATGCTCGGCAATCCGTCGGGCAAGCCGAACCGGATTCATGCCCCTGCCGTCCAGCAGACACATATCCGCAATCGCATCCGGCACATCCTCCAGCGCACTGACGTGCACCGAGGTGATGCTGCCTTCATGCCCGCGCGTACAAGCCCGCACATAAATATTGGCGTCTTCATCGCGAATCTCGGCATGACAGATGCGCTGGGGCGACTGTCGAAGCGCCAGCTTGAAAGCCTGCCTCGGCCCGTGTGCCGGGTCCTCTTCGTCGGCCTCGTATTCGATCACGTTTTTATTCGGAAAGTCCCGGGCAAGCATCAGTTCATGACGGGTTTCGATGGTGACGATTCTTTCCTCGTCCGGCATCTCCGCGATCAACGCTTTGATCAAATGCGTTTTGCCGGTATTGGTCGCTCCGATGACGACCATGTTGAACCGGCTTCGCACGACGGCCAGAAGCAGCCGGCGCAATGGCTGGTCAATCGTCCGGTATTCCGGCCGGCATAACGTATCGAGATCGAACCGCCGCACGGTGTAAAAACGTATGGTGAGCGTCGGCTGGGCTGTAAACCCGAATCCGGTCATCGTCACCCTGGAGCCGTCGAGCAGCAGCACTTCCGCCCACCGCTTTCGGGGGTTGATCCGGTCATTGTTGAATAGCACGAGATTTTGCTGGATGCGTTCCACTTGACTGACATCCTGAAACCGGTAGGGAGACGGGACCGCCCGGCCGTCCCTGACTTCGAAGATCCGGGTGCCCACCACCTGCACTTCCTCGAGACCTTCCCGGCTGCGAAGCACGAGCTCGAGCACATTCATGCCGATCACTTCCGCGAACAAAGCTTCGGCCAGCGTCCCGTAGGGAAGCCCTCCCACCGATACGTGCTGAAGCCTTTTCTTGATGATCCAGTCGGATATGACGGCGAGAAGCTCGGCCCGCTCCTGCGGAAATCCGATGACCGCCCGGTTCAGCTTCTCGGCGTACCGGCGGCGTTCTTCCTCGCTCCATCCGCGGGGAGCGGCCAACATATGACGGGCTTCCTCGGTTAACGCGAGCAACGGCGAAGAATCACTGCTGCCCGAGCCCTCCCGTTCGGGCGATTCCCCGTCCCGGTGATGTACCTGCAAGTCGGCTGCATAAGCGGTGGTCGAAAATTTGCCGCTTGCGCCGCTCATCTGCGCCCCCGCCGATGACCAAACAGCTTGCGCAGCCATGGCGGTTCCGTGCGCCGTATCCTTTCGACCCAATCCAATTGCTGCAGCAGCGGCCCAGCCACCGCGTCGAACCTGGCCGCATTCCGTTCCTCGGCAGCCAGCCACTCATCCAGACGTCCGCTGTCCAGCTGTAAGTGAACGCTTTCGAGCAGATTCAACTCCGTAAAGGAGTGACAGCCGGTCTCTTTTCTGATTTCTTTCATCCCGAATCCCCCCGTTCCTCGGTGAGCTCCTTGAAGCAGGACGAGCCGAAAATCATTGGGCGTAAGTCCGAACATCGCACCGACCTGCCCCGTCCAGCGCTGTACGTCCTCTTGAAAATGACTCAAATATCCCGTCGTGACCAAAAATCGTTCGTCCGCTTCCCTCATCGCGCACACGGTGGCCGCGTTATCCCAATAAGCGCTGACGTCTGCGATGGTGAGGTCGAAGGCTTGGCGGGAGGCTTCCAGCAGCCGGAGTAAATCGTCCGGCTCATAATATTCCGCCTGCTCCCGGGCTAAATTGCCGAACAGGATCTGCAGGGTCCCAAGCCTAGGCGAACGGTAAGCGTATTGCAGCAGCTTGTCCCCCGTCATCGTCCCTGCCCGAAGCTCGGGGCGAACGCCGTCGAGCGTCACCTCCGGTTTGTCGATGCCGAGGTATAGATGGGTTTTGGCGCTTTTCAAGTTGAGGCATAAATACCCGACCTTGCGGCCCGTTACGGAGGCGATCCGGTAAGCCGTTCCGAATGCTGTAAGCGTCGTACCGATATTCGGCGTAGACCCGGCAAAAGCCACAAGTTGTCCCGTCATCGGTCTCCCTCCCCGGAGCTGCTGCCGAATGCGGCGGCATCATGGGCGATGACCAGCTTGGCTTTACCCGACTTGCATGCGCCGTCGATCGCCAGCCACTGCTCCTCCGTCAAGTTCAGGTTGATCGCGTCGATCGTTCCGTTGGCATCCCTCCGGGACGCGTACATGTTTTCTTTGTCCCCGCTGGCCATCGACAGTAAGTTCGGATTTTTGGGATTGTCTATTTCTAGGTTGGCGGCCGTCTTGACGCCGGATACGACGACCGATTCGGGAAACATCCGTCGAGAGGGCGTCGCTTCGTCCGACAAGTACAGCACGGCTTGATCGCCGGCCCGGATTCCATTGGACACCGATTTCACATACTCCCTCGGAATTTGAAAGGTTGCTTGTCCTTTGCCGGGCAGCAGGCGGAACCGGTCGAGCTTCCAGCGAAGCAGCGGCTCGCCCGCGCCCAGCGGAGCGGACGCCTCCAGGCCGACGGCCTCTTCGGGCAAAACCAGCATATCCTTCGTCACCGCTCCTCTAGGCAAAGGCCGCAGCTCCAATTGAGCGCGGGACAGGGTGGAACCTGCCTGCACAAATTGCCGCGGAACGACAACATCGACCGTTTCTTGCAGTCTTACCTGCCTTAATTGCAGCAAATATACCGCATACACGAGCAACGCGGACAGCGCTGCGGCCGTTAAGCTCAGCACGATCTGTCTCGTTCGGTTCATGCCAATCCCCCGTTTCCAGAAAATAAAAAAACGCAGGCCGGAGAGTGTCTCCATGGCCTGCGTGCTTCGCAGTAAATTTTTGACTATTCACTTGGTAAGGCTCACTATATCAAAACATTTGCCGGGTGTAAAGACATTTTTATGCATGATTTTACCAAAATCGATCAGCCGCGCACGAACGGATTGTCTCTCCGCTCTTCTCCGATCGTCGTATCCGGCCCGTGCCCCGGAAGAACGATCACGTCGTCGGGAAGCACGTACAGCTTTTCGCGAATCGAACGGGTCAGCTGATCCGAGCTGCCGCCGGGCAAGTCGGTACGTCCCACGGACCGCCGGAACAACGCATCTCCCGCGAACAGCAGGTCGCCGCACAAGAAGCCGACGCTGCCGGGCGAATGGCCCGGCGTATGCAGCACGCGGAACGTTTGTCCGAGCAGTTGAAGTTCATCACCGTCCGAAAGCAGCCGGTCTGGAGCTCGGCCTGCAATCGGAGGAGTGGCCTCCGGCCAACGCAAGGAACCGTTCTTCGCGGCGTCACTCAGCCAGTCTTTCTCAGCCGAGTGCAGATAAACCGGGCACCCGAACCGTTCCCGAACCTTTTCCACCCCGCCGATATGATCGAAGTGCGCATGCGTGATCAGAACGGCTTCCACCTCAAATTGCTCCAACCGGCGAAGCAGCGAGGAATCCGGGGTGCCGGGGTCGATGACGATCGCGCGGGTTCTCTCCGCATTCGTCACCAGATAAGCGTTGGTTTGCAGTGCGCCAAGAGGAAACGTCTGAAAGGTCAGCATCCGGCCCTCACACCCGCTCCAAAATATCCCGCAGCTCTTGCAGAATCAACGCCTGATAAGCGGTGTCTTCCCCATACCGGCGCATGATCTCTTGCCTCGCCGCGGCGAGTTTCTCCTGATAGTCGGGCGCGTCGCGGTCCGGATTTTGCTGTTTGAATTCGACCATCGGTTCTTGGATGTACTTCGGCCGAGGGCCCCATTTGGCAAGAATGGCTCCGCCCGTGTCCGCGATTAACACGATAGGAATGGACCGTCCGCCGAGCGTCAAATGCTCGTCCATGAGATCCAGATGCTCTTCCATGATCAAAATTTGCGTGGGGATGCCCGCTGCTTCCATCGCGCGAAGCACGACCGGCACATTGCGCACCACGTCGCCGCACCAGTCGGCAGCCAGAATGAGGCAGCGAAGGTCGTCCCGATTGTTCAGCGATTCGAAAAAGTCGTAAAGTCCGCTGTCGTTCCATTCAAATTTGTCGTACCAGGAGGCAAACGCCTCTTTGTTTTTGGTCATCTCTTCCTTGAATTTCAAAGGCGCGATCCCATGATCCAGCTTATGGGCAACACTCTGGCTCATATGCTCTCCCCCGCTCAGTTTCAATTTTACATACGAATATTGTACCAAAAGGCGCTAGACCGGCTCAAATATGCGGGTTAGAACTTTTTGCGGTTCCGACGCACGAGAATGAGCAGCAGATAAGCAACAATCAGCACGATGGCAGCCGGAATGATGAATTTCGTATACGGCGCCGCCGCTTTGCCGATGTCCTGCCATTTGTCGCCCAGTGTCCAGCCGAGCCAAACGAAAAGGATCGACCAAGGAATTGAGGCGATCAGCGTCAGCAACGTATATGTCGTCAGGTTCATTCTGGCCATGCCGGCCGGAATCGAGATCACTTGACGCATAACCGGTACGAAACGGGCCGTAAACACGATGACCGGTCCGTGCTTCTCAAACCATTTTTCCGCGATATCGACGTGTTTCGGTTTAAGGTGAAGGAACTTTCCGTATTTCAGAATGAACGGCCGGCCGCCATAGCGGCCGATGGCATACAGCAGCCATTGCTGGAGCAAAGCGCCGATCGAGCCGCAAATCACCATGAAAATAAAAGAGCTCCAAGTGTCCTGTTTGGAAACGAGATAGCCGCCGTATCCCAACACAATTTCGCTCGGAATGACCTCAATGGCCAAACCGATAATGACTCCGAAATACCCCAGGCTTTCTACCCACTGCAACAGCTGTGCCAGCCAGTCGTGAATCGCGCTCATCCCCAAAATACCCGCTTTCCTGTCTAATCTACGTCTTGTCTATTCTAGCACAGCGCTTGAATGCAGTTCCATAACACTGCAGGGCGGAGCGGTTCGGAAATCGGCGGGGCCGGAAGCGATGCCCTCGGGGCTTGTCATGCGGGGACGAACTCTCGCATAAACTCCGATAGAGGACAAAGTTGAGGAGGAATAAACGGCATGAGCAAAATTGTATTGATCAACCGCAAAAAGATGCAGGCCTATGCCCTTTTAGCGGTGGCGGTCATTCTGGCCGGGGCTTACATCGGCTGGCAAAACGCGAAGCCCGCATCGTCAGCTCCCGTGTTCGCGGCAACGAACGGGAAGCCGCGCGTCATTGAGTTGGTCACGGGCGAGTTCAAATCGATGGCGGACAACGGGCAGCAATTGGAGTCGTATCGCTGGGATCCGGGCACGGTCATTTTACGTAAGGGCGAAACGGTAGAGCTGCGGATCAATGGCGTTAACGGCCAGTCGCATCCCTTCGTGATCGAAGGGCTGAATATTTCCGGCAAGGTGGTAAAAGGGAAAACGACGACCGTGACGTTCACGCCCATGCAAGCCGGCATCTACCCGATCGTCTGCCAAACGCACGACGTGCCGAAAAACGGCGGACCGATGGTCGGATATCTCGTGGTCCAGTAAGTTTAGGTGAGTGCGTTTAGCCTGTTGCAATACGCTGCCATGGTACGCTCACAAAAGCTGCAGCTCTATTCCGCCAAATTGCAGCATCGACTTCGCATTCTAATTTTCCGGAATTATACTTTGCCAAATTGGAGAGCTGTTTGCCTCCCGTATGCCTCGGAATAACGGCTGTAAGTTGGTGAAATGACGTTGCAGCAAGTATCGGCACTCCAATCGCCTCTGTTATTTTGCGAATTGCATTTACAGCAAATGCTTACGGACATTCAATCGAATGGCCCCGATAAAATCGGGGCTATTTTCAATTTGCGGGGCATCGTTGTGGAAAACATGGTGGGAATGTGCTTGGATAGATGCTCTCTGCTACTTGTTTGGGAATACATGGCGCGAATTCGTTGGGATAGATGCTCTCTGCTACTTGTTTGGGAATACATGGCGCGAATTCGTTGGGATAGATGCTCTCTGCTACTTATTTTCGAATACTTGGTGGGAACGTGCTGGGATAGATGCTCTCTGCTGCTTATTTTGGAATACATGACGGGTCAACGCACGCGGTCTTACGGTGTCCCTGCCGCTTCAGTCCGCATAAGGTATGGCTAGAGAGGTGGGTGAAACGGTATGAATTTCGGCCAGCAAAAACATACGGTCCCCCTTCCGTCCCCCCGGGGCATCCGCCGGGCGTGCGCAAACGAGCTGTACCGGACATTGAAACGACTGAAAACTCACGTGCCGGAAGCGTTAGTGAAAGAGGCGGAACAATTGTATTACAAACGTGTGATCGGACATTTGGTGTGGATCACGGAAAATAAGAGCAACCGGAAAGCATTGGCGGATTGGTGGGAAGAGGCTGTTTGCGATGAGATCGCGGCTTTGTGGAACGTGGACAGGAACCTTCTGTCCTCGGCGTTCCGGGAAGCCTTCGGAGGATGAACGACCGGCGCGAAAAAGCTCTTACTCCCCGCGGACGGCGGAGCAAGAGCCTTTTGGCGTGACTTCGGATCAGCCGATAATGACAAGCGTTTCGACACCGGGCGAGAAGATTCGGGTACGGAACAAAACGCCGTTGCGATCGAACACCCGCAGCGTCAGCCTCGCGCTCCTCACCGGCTGAACGTTGCGGAAGCGAACGACGCCGAACGAATCGAAAAAGGCGGTTTCGATGATAACATCATCTTGAGACAGCGTGGCAAAAAATCCTGTCGTGTTAAACGGCACACCGGAAGACTGAACCCACACGACCGTTAACGTGCTGAAAAACGGCTTCTGCCTGCTGCGTGACCGCGATCTGTCCGACCGGTTTCTGGAACGGTTTCTGGAACGGTTGGTGGAACCGGAAGATGCATTGCCTCGGCTTGAAGATCTTTCAGGCTCGGGTACGGCTCGGCCCGGCGAAACCCGGATTGGACTGGAGTCGCCGCGCGGCGGCGCGGGACGCTCAACAGCCATGAGATCACTCCTCTGCTTCTTTTCCATTAGCGTATGTGACCTCATGGCCGCCCTTTACGGACAACCTCCCACCCATGCGTCCAATTTACCGGTTTGGAGCGTCCAGCTTTTCCAACAGCTGCTTCGCCTGCGTTTTCCATTGTTCGTCTGACCCGTCGATCAACGGTTTCAAGAGCTGCCGTGCCTTGTCCTCGCGGCCGAGCCTGTGATAGGCTTGCGCGGCATAGTATAAGGCCGGCGAGGTCATGCCGAACTGCTTCCCGTTCGCCGGGTGATCCATTGCTTTCACCTGGCGCACGAGCAGCCGATAGCGTTCGTAGAACGATACGGCCGCTTGGGCCGCGCGGCGGGCCTCGTCCGGCCGGCCCGCGAAATCGAGCGTTTCGGCCAGCTGCGCCATGCCGGCAACGGCCGCGGTCTGGCTGTCGCGGTTGTACCGCGCCAGCTGCAGCGCTTCGCGCAAGCGGGATTCCGCTTGCGCGGCATGGCCCAGCTCGGCTTCCGCCAAGCCGAGCTGCAAGAGCAGCGGCCCGGACTGCGGTTCATACCGCAGCCCGGCCGCCAGCACGCTCTCCCGCTCCTCTGCCTCCGGCAGGAGCGGGGCGAGCGCCAAGCGAATCCGGCTCCATGCCGGATTCGCCTCCAGTGCCGCGCGCAGCTGTGCTTCGCGCGCGTCGGGCATCGCCGCCGTGTCTGCGGCGGCGGCGGCGCGAACGGCGGCCAGGCTGTGCCAGGCCGCCCAGCAGGCGCACAGCGATGCGCCGAGCAGCAGCGCGGCGGCGGCCTGGCCGCCGGCCGCGCCCCATCGGGCGTTCGCCGGTGCAGCCCCATTGCCGCCGCCCTCCCTGCCGTCGGCGGCAAACAACGCGATCCATGCGAGCAGAAGCAGCCACATCCATCCGTAGGACAAATCAAAATCGACCGCCGCGTGAAGCAGCAGCACCGCTGCCGGCGCCAATGCCCGACGGTTCGTTCGCCACAGCTTCCAGACGAACAGACCGATCATGGCGGCGAAGACGGCGAAACCCAGCAGCCCGGTGTCGAGCAGCACGTCCAAATAACCGCTGTGCACTTCGCCGCCGACATACGGCTCGCTCTGGTAAAACTCGAACAATGATCTCCAGCTTTTTCCACCGTGTCCGAACCAAGGCGCATCTTGGAACATTCGCCACCCGTCCCGGTAGAACAACAATCGGGATGCCGCGGTGCCGTAATGGCCGGAAATTCTTGCGCCTGACATGCCAGCGCCGACGGACCACACGAGCGCCAGAACGCCTGCCGCCGCAACCAAGGCGCCGGCAAGCCAATATGCCCGGCCGGCCGGATTTTCCTTCTTTTGCGACAGCCCATACCAAATCGCATACAAACCCGCGGCGCCGGCGATGAAGCAGCCTGCGGTCAACCACCCGCCAGCGGGAGAAGTCTGCCAAGCGCCGGCATACGCCAAAGCCGCACCGGCCGCGGTTATTCCAGCCGCTGCTAATATCCGGCTGCGTTCACGCCAGCCGCGAGCAAATCCAACCGCCATCGCCAAACCTGCCGCCAAGGCCGCCCAAGAGCCTCGCGATTCCGTGAGCAGCAACGCCGCCGCATAAGGGATAGCCGTGAGCGATGCACATATCGCGCCGGGCTTTCCGTCCCTTGCCCAAAGCTGCAGCTGCCTCACCAAGAAGAAAGCAAGCACGGCCCCGTACGCGTTCGGATATTGGAAAAATCCCGCCAATCTCGCGCCGGTCGCCGAAAGCTCCGGATCGTCGAAACGAAGCACGATATCGGGAAAAGGCCAAACGCCGAACCAGCCCAGCCAGCCGCCCGCAAGCACGAACAACCCGGCCGCCTGCACCGCCGCTTCTCCCGATGCGCGGTTGTCCGGCTTGTTCCACCAAACGAGCAGCAGCGCCAGCCAACCGGCGTAACTCGTCCATCGCATCATCGCATCCGCGGTTCCTTTCACGGATGCGGGGCCGGCAAGATAGACGATCCCGTAGCAAGCCGCGATGGCCAAGGGCAGCACGGCCATTAGCGGTATGCCTTGCTGCCGCAGCTTCCCCGTTCCCGGCAGCCGCAGCAGCGCCGATATCGCGAGCACCGCCCCTGCTCCAAGCAGCACCAATTCAACCGGGTAGAAATCCGTCTCAAAAAACAGACCGTACCGCCAAGCCGCCCATGCCAACAAGGCGGTAACGGCGGCAGTCCCCGCCGCGATTCGAATCCCGTTTTGATCAAGACGCATGTCGTTTCTCCTCTTTCAATGTCCCGCGCTCTGCTCAAAAAGCCAAAAGCGGCAGATCCGTCTTCCGGACCTGCCGCTTAAGTCCTGCGATTTTATTCTCCGAAACGGTTCTTCTCTTCCCTCTCTTGACGGATCTGCACGTTCCGTTCCACCTGCTGCCGGAGGATCAAGGCCCGAAGGGGGCGCAGCATTTCAGGGTCGAGCACGGTCATTTTGGCCCCGCACACCATCTGATCATCCGACCGGTTCCGCCGTACGATCTCCAGCTCGCAGTCGAATCCGATGCCGATTTCCACTTTCGCCTTCATTCTCGAAGTCCGAAGGAGCTCCGGATGAACCGGCGCTTGGAACGCGATGCCTGAGACGCTGATGTCGCGCACCTGAATCTCGAGCGGATCGTCCAGCGTGCGTTCCTGACCTTCATCGTCGAGCCAAAGATCGATATGTACGCTGCCTTCAACATTCACACGGGGATGCTCCCGTTTTTCTTCAAAACGTTTCTGAATCTGCGGAGGTTGAATGAGCGCAATGGCGCCTTGGTATTTCGCAAAAACAGTGGATGGAAACGTCTGGATGCCTGCCGGAGAGTAAACCGTGAGTTTGACCGTTTCGCCAAGATCGAACACATGGAATTCCGGAAGCTCGACTTCGAACAGCTCCCCTTCCACATGGGTCATGACGCCGGTAGATACGAAGTTTTGCTTTTCTACCACCGTGCGGCAATGCAGTAAAACGTTAAGCGGCAGCGTATCGCTGTACACCGTGCCGGACAGACCCGATTTTTCCCGCCATCCCGCCATGATCGAACACCCCGCCCTTTGCGTTTGGAATCCATAAATATTGAAAAGAAAAAGGCCCTTCCCTATGGAAGCAGCCCGCGGCGCCTTCTATTCCCTGAAGGAAAGGTTCGGCGGCCAGGCTGTCATGGTTCGGAAACGAACGTTAGACCCTTTAGCTTTGCGTCCTTGCTTTTCAGCAAGTTTGCCGGTTCGACCAAATCGGTATCACAACTAGTCTTATTTTATCATACCTGACAGATATTCGTCACACTTTTTTCACGAGGTGTCCTATTTTCCCCGTTAACGTGCTAAAATCATCCGGTTGCGGCCTTCATGCTTGGCCTTGTACAGAGCCGTATCGGCACGAGAGAACAACTCCCGCAAATACTGTTTCGGATCATCGAACGCCAATTCCTCGCCGTCTTCCGAGACGATGCCCATGCTGATCGTGACGTGTACTTCATCCGCCCCGGCCGTTACAGAGTTCTCATTGATGGCGATCATCATGCGGGCGGCCAGCGACTCGGCTTGTTCCCGGTTGGTGTGCGGCAAATAGATCGTGAATTCTTCTCCTCCGTAACGGGCGAGAATATCGGTCCGGCGAAGCTTGGACCGGACGATGTCCGCCGTGCTGCGAAGCACTTCGTCTCCGACGAGGTGACCGTATTGGTCGTTGATCATCTTAAAGTGATCGATATCAAAAAGAAAGACCGAGAACGGTATCTTGTACCGCATGTTCAGCAGTAACTCGTGCTCCAGCTGCTGCATGAGGTAGCGCCGGTTGTAGCAGCCGGTCAAGGGATCCGTGATGGCCATCTGTTCCAGCTTCTGATTCAACCGGAACAGCTCTTCCTGGATGGTGACGAGCTCCAGATTTCTTTCATGAAGCGCTTCATTTTTACGGTTCATCTCGTCTACCAGCTTGCGCAGCTCCGTCACATCGTGGAACGTAATGACCCGTCCGAGCAGCGATTTATGATTGTCCAGCACGGGAGAAATCTGAATAGACACATGGCGGCTGTTCTCCGGAAGCGTAATTTCAGTCTGCAGCCGGTCCAGCGGGTGGTGGCGGTACTGATACAGAAACTCGTAGACTTCGCCTTGCGTTTGCAGAGGAGACAGGAACTTTTCCATCTCGAACATTTCGCCTTTGGCGGACTTGACGAACGGAAGGGCTCCGCGGTTCATCTCCAGCACTTTGCCGCTCTCGTCGACCACGATAATGCCCGTCGTCATATGCTCGAATATATCCCGCTGCGCCATACTGATCAGATCGAAGGCTCCGTAACGATAGATGGCCAGCACAAAACAGCAATCGGACAAAAGGATGCCCAGCGACATTAAACCCGGCACGACCGGCAGCCAGGGAGCCAGCAGCACGTTGATCAGCATGTCCGTCACACTGAACCCCGTAAGCACGAAAATACCGACGACGGCGGTCGCCAGCTGCTTGCGCTGGTTAAGCGAATGGACGGTTTTCAGGGATTGGAACATGATGAGCAGCGAGGAAAAGAAATACACGAACTGCGTGATGACAAGCACCCAATAGAGCGTGCCGTAAGAACGGTTCGCATACGTGCCGTCAATCGGCGACATAAAGAGGTGGGCCGGATTCCAAATGACGAAAGCCGCGCAAACGAGAGCCGGCACCAAATAGACAAACGCTCTGCGCCGGTTCAGCTGCTCCGCCCGACCGGTAAGAAACAGCACGAAAACAAGCCAGCCCGGACCCAGCAGCGAAACCGCTATAAAAGCCAGCTTAACGTAAGCCAACTGATATTCCGGGTCACCTGTGGTGCTGATGGAAAATTGACCGAACGGCCATAGCATCATGATGAAATGAAACGCCAAATAAGCTTTATGCATGACCGTAATACGGTTAATAGCCAGTACGCCAACGAACAGAACGAACAAAGCGACGAACAGAAGCAGGTCAGGCCACACAAGTGCCAACGGCTTTCACCTTTTCCCTCTTGGGAATCTTGTTAGCGGTTACATGGACAGGATTCAGACCATTGTACCATAACGCGGGAACTACTGACAATACAAGATTAACTTCCCTTGACATTCCTTGAAAGATCGACACACGCAAAGCGGGACGATCATCCTTTTTTTTCTAAGTCGTTCGATTCATTTTCGGCCATTCTCTCTCCATATAAGGGGACACAGACAGGAAGTCCCTCAATCTTTCATATTCGGCCCGCGTTTCGGACCGGTTTTCTTGTCGTCCTTTCACCGCTCGGATCATCAGGTTTTTGGGCGTATGCTCCAAATCGATGAATTCCAGCATCTGCGTCCGGTATCCGGCCGTCTCCAGCAAATTGGCCCGCAATGCATCCGTCACCAACGCCGCGAATCTCTCTTTCAAAATGCCGTGCTTGAGCAAAGGCTTCAGAATCGGCTGGGATATTTGGCGGAACAACTCGTGCTGGCAGCAAGGAACGGACAGGATGACCGACGCGTCCCACCGGATCGCTTTGAGCAGAGCGGCGTCCGTGGCCGTATCGCATGCGTGCAGGGTGACCATCATGTCGACTTGCGTTTGACCTTCATATTCCGCGATATCACCGACGTAAAATTTCAGATTGTGCCATGCCAAATCTTCCGCGATTCGGGAACACTCCTCGATGACGTCGGCTTTCAGGTCCAATCCGATGATGTTGACAGGCAGTCCTTCGCGTACCGCCAACATATGGTAGAGGGCGAACGTCAAATAAGACTTGCCGCTCCCGAAATCGACCACGGTCAGCGGGCGGCCGCGGGGGAGATCGGGCAGCACGTCGGCCACCATTTCGAGAAATCGGTTGATTTGCCGGAACTTATCGTGCTTGGCTTTAACGACCCGGCCTTCCGGTGTCATGACGCCGAGTCGGATCAGGAAAGGAACCGGCTCGCCCTCGGGCAGCACATACGACTTCACCCGGTTGTGGGACGCCGCCGGCTCGCGTGTCTTCGCGGTAGGATCGTGACGAATCATCGTGACCGCGCCTTTTTTGTTCGCCAGCAGCTGCACGTCGGCCTGCCGGGTTTTGATCAATGCTTGCCGGTATTCGCCCATCAGCGCGGTCAACCGTTCGGCCGCCGCTTGTTCCGGCACATTCTCGTGGAAAGCCTTGTTGTCTTGCAAGCGTTCCAATTGAAAATGAAGCCCGTTTTTGAGCTTCAATGGACGGACCGACGTTTTGCGGGCTATGGTTTCCTTATTCCTCGGCTGACTGAATGTCGCCTGAAGCAAGCTGCCGCCGGCCACCGCTTCCGCGATGAACCGGCGCCAGTCCATTTCGTCTTTGTTGCTTGGCATTAAGCTCTGTTCCCCTCATTCTTCTCAATAAATGCCACGATTTCATCGGCCAGGCGGGACGGGTCCTCCATCATGCTCATATGTCCCGTTCCCGGAAGCGTAACCGCCTTAATATGGTCGCCAGATACCGGAAATCTCCGGTCGGGCGGAATCACTTCATCATGCTCTCCGGCCAGCAGCAGAACCGGCAGCTTCGTGTCGCGAAGCACATGCGTCCGGTCCGGACGTTCGCGCATGCCGAGCGCGCAGCCGATGGCCCCTTGTGCGGTGGCCGAGTAGCCGATTTCTTTGGCCGCGGTCACTTTATGTTCCATAGCCGTCCGGTTCGCCGGCGCAAACAGCTTCGGAATGAGTCCGTCCACCACCGCGGCCACGCCTTCGGTTTTCACACGTTCCGCCGTCTGGAGACGGCCTTCCTTCGCCGTGTCCGTATCCGCCAAGGGCGTGGAATGGATCAGGCCGAATCCGAGCAGGCGATCGGGATATTTTTCGGCCAGCGCCAAGGTCGAATACCCGCTTAAAGAATGTCCGAATACATAGGCTTTCGGAATCTCATACCGGTTAAGCAAAGCCAGCGTGTCCTCCGCGAGCTGCTCCATCGTATATACCCCTTCCGTCGCCGGAGAGGACGCATGTCCGCGCACGTCGGCCATGATGACGCGGTATTGGGACACCAGCGCCGGAAACACGTCATGCCAGTACCTGCGGCTGCCCAAATAACCATGAAGAAGCACGACCGGAATGCCGGTTCCCTTTTGTTCAAAGCCTGGGAGAAAGGCGGAGCTTGATTGCTGGTTAGTCATGTTCGACACATCCTTTGAGACAAGTTTAAGGCCGCCAAGCGCGCTCGATCGCCGCCGTTATGTCCCCTGCCATGTTCATGACACGGAAGAGCGAAGTACTTTGAAGCGTCCAATAGGGCTTCGGGCTTGTCGCATTCACGATGCCGGCGACGCTGAACGCGCCGACCGGCGGAAATTTTTTGCCGATGGACCTGGCGGGAATGAGTGGAGACGCGGCCACGAGATAAGACCCTACCGACTCCGGGCGACCGAGACAAGCGTCCAATGCTAGTATTTTACCCGTTTCCGGCAGCGTCGGAATCACATCGGGCAGTTGATCGGCGTCGCAGGGTCTCTCCAGCGTGCCGATGACTTTCGCAAACCCCGCCTCTTTTAACAACGTGCCGACCCACGGTCCCAGGCAGTCTCCCGAAGATCGGTCAGTTCCGATACACAAAAAAGTCATTTCCTCCAGCGGATAACGCGAGGCCAAGTGCTCCATAAACTTCGCCAGTCCCGCCGCGTCGACGAGTACCGCGTTCCGCTCCCACGGCTGAGCCATCGTACGGTTTCTCCTGTCACTCCGAATCGTGTTTCGTTACTTCTCAGGTTACCACGCGCATACGGGCAAAGCCAAATCGGATGTGCTACAATAAACAGGATCATGAGACGGGAGGAAGATCGGCATGGATTTGTCCCAACCGACGCAAGCCAATGTAGAATTTATAATCGAAGCGATCAAAACGAAACTGCGCATGGCCACAGGAGCCGCGATGCAGGCTTCCAGCTTTGATACCAGCCGTTATGAAGATTTGAAGGATATTTACGATCTGGTGTCCTCTAAAGATCGTTTCAGCGTCAGCGAAGTCGAAGCAATCGTGTCCGAGCTGGGACGCCTTCGCGCATAACATAATAGCCAAAGAAGAAAAAACCGCGAACCTGCTCAGTTTTCGCGTTTTTTTCCATCTTTGGCCTTATCCTAAATATAAAATCTACAATAAAGAATTAAAAATCGAAAAAAAAACGCCGCAGTCCGGGCCGCAGCGGTTTTGACCTATGCGAATGAAGGTTTTCTATCGTTGACCTTGCCACTGATGACTTTCACGTATTCTTTATCGGTCCCATCTACTGAAGGCCCAACGTAGACCCCATTAGATTTACGATCTACCCATCGAACTTCACTCTTTCCTACTGTTCCCAATCGACGCCCGCTCAGTGATCCGATACGGCCCGTTACTTTTCCTGAACGTTTGCTCATCTCGAATCCCCTCCCACCAAATGTCTAACGGTCAACAGCAGTTCGTCATTGATCTCAACAATCTTTGCTAGATCGTGTTTTGTCATAGCGCCGGTACCCGAAATATGTACGGAGAGTACATGGTCTGTGCCTAAAGGATAGCACAGGACGTATACCTCGGCAATCTCTCGACGCTTAAAAAATGACCACTCACCACTGTTAAATGCATCAAGAACCAAGATTCGCTGGTCGCCGTCCTTCTTACCATCATTCTCGCGGAGGTGAAAGCTCCTGCCTCTGCCTACGTTACCGCCGACCTGTCCAATGGTCTCTTCGTCGAGCTTCTTCCAGATAGCAGCTCCGGTAATCCGATAATCTGGTGCCAAAAAGGAATTCCGGATTGCCTCAGCATATGCCGAATACCGTTCGGAAGGGTCAGCGACGGTTACATTGCGAATGTATTCCCAAAAGAAGTGCAGGATGCTTTGCTTTTGCTTGAGCAGGTGATTTGGATCCACGAATAGCTTCTCCGCCTCAATGGCTGACATAATCTCACCACAGGCCACATCAACTGCGGCAGGGTATTTCCCATCATCCCGCTGACCGTAACTAAGAAGCGTAAGTCCGGCTAAATCCGAGAGCAAATGGAATTCGGAAACGATCGTGCCTTTGAGCAAATCGTCCCTATCTGGAAGTTCTCTTGGGATGATTGCAAACACTCGGCGTCTCCCAAGCCTTCCCCAAAACAAACCCATTTCAAACACTGTATTGTCGCGTGTGATAAAAACGGGTTTCTTTCGGATCAAGGCAACATCGTCGGCAGCGAAGATGAATACTGCAAAGTCGTTCGCCATGAGTTCACGTTCAAGCGCCTCCATGGTGTAATCGTTTGCCTCAAATGCGCCGGCGTACCAAGGATTCACTTGTACATGACGCTCAAGCTGAGCGGCCACCGCTCGGGCATAGTGGATTGCTTCGCGGGAGCAGCCGATGAAAACGTTTGGCTTTCTGGTCATTGTCGTCAAACCACCGTTCTCCTTTGAGGGCTTCCTATTCTCCCATAATATTAAGTATACAGGCTCTCCCATAGTTGGGGTAGTCTGTTTAAACCGGCGGAATTCTTTCTGAGCGAAGGGTATGGCGGTAAAAGTATAAAAAACCTCGAAAACTCGCACATGAACTGCACCCCGTCAAGTAGACAGTATAAAAACAAAAACTCTGGCACCGGCCATTTCCTTATGGTTGGTGCCATTTTTTATGCTGCTGAACTAAGCAGGTATTGCCTGTATTCCAGTGGGG
>NZ_SUPK01000013.1 GCF_005049045.1 Cohnella pontilimi | reverse complement strand
GCGGGAGGGATAAGCGCTGAAAGCATCTAAGCGCGAAGCCCGCCTCAAGATGAGATTTCCCAATTTAGTAAGACCCCTGGAAGAACACCAGGTTGATAGGCTCGGGGTGGAAGCGCGGCAACGCGTGCAGCTGACGAGTACTAATCGGTCGAGGGCTTATCCTAATAAGCACACAGGTAATACGATGATGTTTATATCAGCAAATGTTTCGTTTCGCATCCGGTTTTCAAGGCGCAAGCCTTGCGTTAGTTGGTCTGGTAGTGATGGCGGAGGGGTTCCACGCGTACCCATCCCGAACACGACCGTTAAGCCCTCCAGCGCCGATGGTACTTGGACCGCAGGGTCCTGGGAGAGTAGGACGCCGCCAGGCCGACACAAACAGAAGGAGCCACGTCATGTGGCTCCTTCTGTTTTATTTTCTAATACTTTAACGATGATAGTATAATACCTCTTTCGGATCCATGCGGATGACTCCGTCGCCTCTTTCCCGCCGGATGCGCCACAGCAGCGTCAGTCGGGGAGCAAGCATCCAGAAATGCCAGTACAGAAGAGCGATCACCCATGAGGATCCCGCCCAGGGATAAAACAGGGCCGGTACACAGCAGCCAACCAAAAACAAATGAAAGTGCAGCCGGCGGAATAGGGCCAAGTTCGTATCCATCACGGGCAACGGGCCGATCCACGGCCAATCTCTCCGAAAGGCGAACCTTTTCTCCCAGGGTTCTTCTATTCTGCGAACCGTCAACTTTAACACCACACCATGAACGCCGAGCATGGCAAAAATAGAAATCACCGCGGCCAACAGCCCCATCCATCCATAAACAACGACTAAAGCAGAGGCGCCGATCAGCGCTGTCGCCATATAGCTGTATTTGCTCTCCGGACGGAGCGTTATTTTACGGATCAGCTTATAATGATAGATCGTCGGATCGCTGGCCGACACTGCCCGGCTCATAACCACGCCTCCCCACAAATGCTTCTGTTCTTTATAATCGGGCAGACTTTCCGCATAGTTAAGCCTTGTTCTATGATTTTCGTATATTTTCATAGAATCTGGACATACTGAAACGCAAATAGAAAAGAAAGCAGGGGATGGAGGCATTGGAAACGCTCGAATACAAGACCTGCATCGTATGCGGCCAGACCAAGGAAGAAGGGATTACCGTCGTTACGGAATTTATTTGTTCCTCTTGCGAATCGGAGATTGTCCAAACGACGACCAAAGACGAGAAATACCCGTTTTTCATCCGCCAGCTCCGGCAGCTTTGGGTCCGTTTTCACGTTTGACGTGCCGGCTAACGTCAGAACCCCCAACGGTTCTGACGTTTTTGTTTGGCCGGAAGCTTGGTCAACGGAAGGACAATTGGTAAAATGAAGGAATGACCTTCTTGAAAGGAGCCGGAGCATGTCGCTAGAGCCGCAACGCGCACCCCTGTACGAAATGCTGGAAACGCATGCCGGACTCGGGACGGCGCCTTTTCATGTTCCCGGACATAAACAGCGTTCGACATGGCAGCATCCACAAGCGGACCATCGCTACGAGGCGCTCCTGCCTCTCGATGTCACAGAGCTGCCGGACACCGACGACTTGCATCATTCCTACGGAGCGATTATAGAAGCCGAACGGCTGGCCGCGCAATGCTTCGGAGCGGAAGAGACACGCTTCCTGATCGGAGGAAGCACCGCAGGCAATTTGGCGATGATTCTCGGGGTCTCCAGTCCGGGGGATTTACTCATCGTCCAGCGCAACGTCCACCGCTCCATCGTTCATGGACTGATGATCGCGGGAATAAAAGCCGTCTTTTTACAGCCGAAAATTGAACCGCATACCGGACTCGCCTTGATTCCGGACATCGCGGCGGTCGAGGAGGCCGTCGCCCGCTATCCGGAAGCCAGAGGACTCCTATTGTCCACTCCGAATTATTATGGGCGCAGCGCAGAAATCCGAACCATTGTACGTCTATGTCACGGCGCCGGCATTCCAGTTTTGGTCGACGAAGCGCATGGTCCCCATTTCGGACTCCATCCTTCTTTTCCTTGTTCTGCGCTGCAATCGGGTGCGGACGTTGTCGTGCAGTCCGCTCATAAAATGTTGACGGCCATGACGATGGGCGCGATGCTGCACTTCCAAGGAAGCCTTGTCGACCGTGAGCCGATCCGGGCAGCACTCCGAATGGTGCAAAGCTCCAGCCCGTCGTTTCCGATTCTCGCTTCTCTCGATTTAGCCCGAAGGCAAGTACATATGCAAGGTTCCGCTGCGTTCGAGCCCGCTCTCGAGGCGGTCAAATATGTTCGAGACAACCTGCCGGATACGGCTTTCCGTGCACTCGGCAACATAGGTGCCACCCCTATAGAAGTAACGCAAGACCCGTTGAAGCTGGTTCTCTATGATCCGTCCGGACAATGGAGCGGATTCCGTATCCGGGAGGAGTTGGCAAGCCGCGGATGTGTAGCGGAGATGGCCGATACCCGTTACGCCGTGCTGGCGTTCGGCGCCGGTTCCAGGCCGGAGGATGGACGAGCTCTCATTCGAGCTTTAATGGAAATGACTGAAACATACGCGGAAACCGGCCACTCCGAAACGAAGGCGCCCTTTCCGGACCTCCACCTGTCCGAGACAGCATACGCGATTTCCGAACCGGTAGTTTTCCGGCGCAGCCTCCCGCCGACCGCTCGGGTTCGTTTGGATGAATCCGTCGGCCGGACGGCAGGCGAGTGGGTCGTTCCTTACCCGCCCGGCATTCCGGAGCTGTTCCCCGGCGAGCCCATTACGGAAGCTGCTTTATCCAGGATTCGCAGTTGGAGAGATCAAGCCGCTTCCATTCAAGGACCGGAAGACCCGGCACTCGGCTTCATACGCGTACTTCAGAAATAAGGAGACCGATATGTTTCACAAATTCAAAGACATACGCGCCGTCATCGCTTGGATCACGGTAATCCTTGCAGCCGGATTGGCGGTTTATCTGCTGATGATCCCCCCGATCAAAGGCGTAGCGGACAACGGCGATTTCGGACGTCTGATGAGAATTACCGGGTTTCAATATTTGGACCCGAACGAGTCGTATAGCGATCGTTATTTCGGCTACGCCCACCAGTATTATACTTACGGCGGATATTGGGGCGCC
Organism: Cohnella pontilimi; assembly: GCF_005049045.1. Taxonomy (GTDB): domain Bacteria; phylum Bacillota; class Bacilli; order Paenibacillales; family Paenibacillaceae; genus Cohnella; species Cohnella pontilimi. The sequence continues at coordinate 58,862 of NZ_SUPK01000013.1, read as the reverse complement.
GGTTACGTCACCACGCAAGTGCTGCTTCTTGCGGTGACCGGTTGGATCGCCCGGATCTTCAACAGCCATGTTTTCGATATTCGCTGGCTGGGTGTCATGTACACGCTGCTTTGGTCGTCGGCCCTTTACCTCTTCATTCGACATGTGCCGAACGTGTCGAACAGGAAGATCACGACGGGTTTCGTGGCGGTTACGGCGGCGGTTTCCGCTTTGTTCGTTTTCGGAGACATGGCCTATTTGGCCTATTTTCAATCCTTTTTCGGAGAACCGTATGCGCTCATCGGCATGCTGCTGGCCATCGGCTCTGCTGTTGCGCTGACCTCGAAGGACGAGCCGTCCGGCAAGCTGCTGGCTTTGTTCATTTTGTCGGCTCTCGCCGTAACCACCTCCAAAATTCAGTATGGGCCGCTCGGCTTTGCTTTTGCGCTTCTGGCCTGGCGAATGATGGCGCTTCGTGCTGACCGCCGTTGGCATCGGCAGGTACTGTCGGGAATCGGCGCACTGCTGCTGTGTTCCGTCCTGATGATTGTGGCGGCCCCAAGCGGTCTCAAACATATCAATCTATACCAGTCGATCTTTTATGGCGTTCTCAAAGATTCTCACGACTTGTCCAAAGATATGAAGGAACTTGGGATTCCGGAAAAATACGCGGGGCTGGCGGGAACGAACTATTTTCAAAAAAACACGGTCATTCCCCAGAACGACACCATGCTGCGCGAAGAAGTGTTAAGCCGGCTCGGTCATCGAGATATTGCTTTGTATTACCTGAAGCATCCGGCACGTTTCGTCGAAAAGCTGGAAAAAGCCGCGGCGAACGGCATGTTTATTCGGCCTTATTACCTGGGTAATTACGATCAATCAGCAGGCAAGCCCCGCGGTGCCATCAATCTCACCTTCAGCGGCTGGAGCGAGTGGAAGGTTCACAGGATGCCGCATACGCTGGGCTGGTATCTGGGGTTTTATTTTATTTATTTTATTGTGCTTGCGGTATGTTGGCGGCGGACCCGATCCATTCGCACCCGAATCGCTCTGGAGGCGTATGCGGCGGTTGGAATTGCGGGCGCATTCGCAGCCGTGGTACCGATCATAGGAGACGGGGAGGCCGATCTCGGCAAGCATTTGTTTATGTTTAACGTGTGCTTTGATATGATGGTAGTAAGCGCACTGACGGGCCTTGCCTACGGTATTGCCCGTTGGACCCCAAGCATCAGGGCTTCATAGTCGAAAGGAGCAACCAAGTGGCAGGCGGCACATTTATTACGTTCGAAGGCGGAGACGGTTCAGGAAAAACGACACTCATCCGCTCTTTGATGGATAGACTGGAAAGGAACGGCCGGGAAGTCGTCGTCACGCGCGAGCCTGGGGGAAGTCCGATCGCCGAAGCGATCCGGGAAGTGATTTTACATGTCGACAACACGGCGATGGATCCGTTGACCGAAGCGCTCTTGTACGCCGCTTCCCGCAGACAGCATTTAGCCGAGAAAGTGCTGCCGGCGCTCGCGAGAGGAGCCGTCGTTGTCTGCGATCGGTTTGTCGACAGCAGCCTGGTCTATCAAGGCTACGCGCGCGGACTCGGAATCGACTCGGTATGGGAGATCAACCGTTTTGCCACGGAAGGAAGGATGCCGGACCTTACCTTGTATCTCGATTTGGATCCCCAAATCGGTTTGTCCCGCATCGAAGCGAGCGGCAGGCGGCAGCCGGACCGGCTGGATCTCGAAGGACTGGACTTTCACACACGTGTACGGGAAGGCTATCGCCAAGTAGCCGCCATGTTTCCGGAAAGGATCGTCATGCTGGATGCCTCCGGGGACCCCGGGCCGTTGAAAGAACAAGTCTGGAAGCTCGTGTCGGCAAGGCTGGAAAGCAGATAAAAAAAGGATTTTCGGATAGGCGTGTCCAATTTTAATTAGAGTGAGAGATACCGACCCTGACTTTATTTCAAGGAGGGCCATTGCGATGAAAATGCTCATTGCGGTTATACAGGACAAAGACAGCAGCCGGTTGTCGAACGCGCTGATCAAGGAAGGATTTCGCGCGACGAAACTCGCCAGCACCGGCGGCTTCCTGCGTGCCGGCAACACCACGTTCCTGATCGGGATCGAGGACGACCGGGTCCAACATGCTCTTGATGTTATTCGAGCCAACTGTAAAGTAAGGGATCAGCTCGTGACACCGGTGTCTCCGGTGAGCGGCGCAGCCGATTCGTACATTCCTTTTCCGGTCGAAGTGCAGGTCGGCGGTGCCGCCGTATTCGTGCTTCCCGTGGAACGCTTCGAACATTTCTAACAGAGACCGGGCGGTGAACGGCCTTGAAAATTCAGCCGGGGTTTTACCCGATCAACAAGACCTTGCAGAGAGGCGATACGACCGCCCGGCCTGCATCGTCGCAAAGCTTCTCGGATATGATGCAGCAGCAGGAAGAAGAGAGAACGCAGGAAGAACTTCAGCGCAAGCTGGAGGATATCCGCCAGCAGGGGGACCGGCTGAGCCGGTCCATGACCGTCCGCGAGTTAAAGCTGTACCGTCATATGGTCAAAGGCTTTCTCGAAGATACCGTCCGCCGCGGAATCGGCCTGAAGGAAACGAAGGGCTGGGACCGCCGCGGACGCGGCAAGCGGTACAAGCTTCTCGAAGAAGTGGACGAGCTGCTGCTCGGCATGGGCGAGGAGCTGCTACAAACCGAGGCCGGACGCCTGGATCTTCTGCAGAAGGTCGGAGAGATCCGGGGCCTGCTCATTAATTTCGTATTTTAACTTCGACTGATACCGGGGCGTTAATGTCAGTCGTGGACCTATAGAGGAGTGCGCAACATGCGGATAAGCGAGATTCCCGGCCAGGAAAGGGCCAAGTCGCTGCTGCGGCAGGCGCTTCGTTCCGGCAGAATCGCCCACGCCTATTTGTTTGCAGGTCCGGGAGGCTCCGGCCGGCACGAGATGGCGATGGCATTCGGCCAAGCGCTGCTGTGCGAACGCGGAGGAGACGACGCTTGCGGTGAATGTTTGGCTTGCCGCAAAGTCAGCCACGGGAATCATCCCGATTTGCACGTGGTATCGCCGGACGGGACCAGCGTCAAAATCGAACAAATCCGGGAGCTGCAGCGAGAGCTTTCCTATCGCAGCGCCGGATCCGGCTATAAAGTTTATATTATTGAAGCGGTAGAGTCGATGACCGTGCAAGCCGGCAACAGTTTGCTGAAATTTTTGGAGGAACCGCCTTCTCCCGTCGTGGCGATCTTAATCGCGCCAGGGGCACAGTCGGTTCTTCCAACCATTTTATCGAGAACGCAGCTTGTCCCTTTCGTACCGGGAGACCGGACGGCGATGGAAGAAGCGTTAATCGCGGAAGGAAAGCCTCCTCTACTCGCCAGAGCGGCGGTAAATCTGGCATCGGGCTTGGCTGCCGCACGGGCTCTGACAGAGGAGAATTGGTTTGCAGAAATCCGAAACGTAGTGATACAATTAGGCAGAGAGAATCCGACCCGGTTTCCTGGAAGTTTGCTTACGGCACAACAGCAGATTTTCAAGACGGACCTCTCGGAGCATGTCGATACGCTGCTGCAATTGTTGGCATTATGGTATAGAGATATGATTTACTCCGTGACCGGGCGTCACAAGCAGATGGTATTTTCCGATCAAGCGGACTGGATCTCACAGCACGCTTGGACCCGGACGACAGAGGCTTGGACCTCGGCTATGGAATCGGCGCTCTCGGCGGCGAGACGCGTCAAAGCACACGTTGCTCCACAGTTAGCGCTGGAGCAATTTCTGGTGAACGTGCGGGAGGGGTAGCTTTGTACGAGGTTGTCGGCGTCCGCTTTAAGAAAGCGGGCAAGATCTATTATTTCGACCCCGCCGAGCATCCGGTCACCCAGGATCAGCATGTCATCGTGGAAACGGCTCGCGGCGTGGAATACGGCAAAATCGTCATCGGCCCGAAGACGGTCGGCGAATCGGATGTCGTACTTCCGCTCAAGAAAGTGATCCGTGTCGCGGGTGACATAGATGCCCGGGCGGTGGAAGAAAACCGCAGTGCGGCGAAGAACGCTTTTGAAGTCGGACTGCAGAAAATTAAGGACCACGGACTGAAAATGAAGCTCGTGGACGTCGAATACACGTTTGACCGCAACAAGATCATTTTTTACTTCACGGCGGAAGGACGCGTAGATTTTCGAGAGTTGGTCAAGGACCTGGCCGGCGTGTTTCGGACAAGAATCGAACTGCGCCAGATCGGCGTCCGGGACGAGGCGAAGATGCTCGGAGGAATCGGACCTTGCGGCCGCGTGCTGTGCTGTTCCACCTGGCTGGGAGACTTCGAGCCGGTATCGATCAAGATGGCCAAAGACCAGAACCTTTCGCTCAACCCTACGAAGATTTCAGGTCTTTGCGGCCGCTTGATGTGCTGCTTGAAGTTTGAGCATGACAACTACGAAAGCACGAAGGAAGAACTGCCGGCGGTGGGCCGCCATGTGGTGACTTCGATGGGAGACGGCAAAGTGGTCGGCCTGAATACCGCCAGCCGAACCGTTCATGTCCAACTGTTCGACCTCGGCAAAGTGAAAGAACTGCCGTTTGACGACGTCGTCCTCAAATGACCGGTAACCTACAACTTGAGGCTTGAGGTGGAAGGTTGTTCATGAAAGATATTTTCCTGCGTGTGAGCGAACTGGAATCCAATATCGGCACCATGCATTCCGACCTCGGTGATTTAAAGCTGAAGATCAAGGAATTGCTGGAAGAGAATCAGCGTCTTCGGATCGAGAATCAACAGCTTCGCAAAATATTGAAGCGGGAGACCGATCCCGGCAGCAACGGCGAATTGGCGGAAGAACCGGCCGCCCTGCGCAAAGAAAAGCCGCCGTCCGTACCGGGCATCGGGGAGGGTTACGATAACCTGGCCCGCCTGTATCACGAAGGGTTTCATATTTGTAATGTGTATTACGGTCATCTGCGTATGGAAGGCGATTGCTTGTTCTGTTTGTCTTTCCTGAGCAAATAATGCACAGATTCGCGACGCTTGAAGAACATGCCGTCTATTCCTTCGGGAATGGCGGCTTTTTTGTTGGAGAGAGCCGTCGGGTGGCGGTTTAATCCGAAATCGAGTAAGCTAATGGGCATGAAGGTTAAAGGACGAACGGTCGGAAAAAAAGGAGCGGGCATAGGTGGCGGACAGCAAGGCGACTAACACGGAGGAGCAGGCAAAAGACGTCCTCCTATCCGGCGAGCGGCTGGATCATCTGCTGACGCGGGATTTACAAATCATTCAGAGTCCGGAAGTGTTCAGCTTCTCGCTGGATGCGGTGCTGCTCGCCCGGTTTGCGGGAGTGCCGCCCAAAGGGCGGATCCTCGACTTGTGCACGGGCAACGGTGTGATTCCACTGCTGCTGTCCACTCGAACCGAGGCACGCATCGAAGCGGTTGAAATCCAGCCGCGGCTTGCGGATATGGCAAGGAGAAGTGTGGCGCTTAATGGCTTATCGGATAAAATCACGATCCATGAAGATGATCTGCGCAGCTGGGTGCCGCAGCATAGCGGCACGGAGGGGATATTCGACGCGGTGACGGTGAATCCGCCCTATTTGCCCATGCATAGCGGAGAGCATAAAGGGAACCCGCATTTGGCGATGGCCAGACACGAGTTGGGCTGTACGCTGGAGGATGTGGTCGCGGCCTGTTCCAAAGCGGTACGCGCCGGCGGACGGGTGTCGATGGTTCACCGGCCTACACGGCTGGCGGATATTATCGTGGGGATGAGGCGTTACCGGCTCGAGCCGAAGCGCATTCGATTCGTGCACCCGAAGCCTGCGGCGGAGGCCAACATGGTGTTGATTGAAGGGACGAAGTATGGCAAGCCGGAAGTGCGGATGCTCCCTCCCCTCATCGTATATGAGGACAGCGGTTCTTATACGCAGGAGCTGTTGGATGTATTCTATGGAAGGAAAGCCGAGCTTACGGATACCAAACTTCAGTCGGATGAGGAGGGCCGGGCATGATCGAAGAAGAGAACATCCGCGATGAGGCGCAGGTTCAACGCAGCTTCGCTTCCCGGGAACGGCCGGGGACTTTATACTTGGTGGCGACACCGATCGGCAATCTCGAGGACATGACCTTCCGGGCCATTCGGACGCTGAAGGAAGCGGATTTAATCGCGGCGGAAGATACCCGGCAAACGCGCAAGCTGCTCACGCATTTTGAAATCCAGAACCGGCTCGTCAGCTATCACGAGCACAACCGGGAGGCAAGCGGAGCGGAGCTGATCCGTTTGCTCGAGGAAGGAAAGCACATTGCGCTGGTGAGCGATGCAGGCATGCCCGCGATTTCCGACCCCGGAGCGGAGTTAGCTGCTGAAGCCGCCTCCCGCGGGATACCGGTGGTGCCGATTCCGGGCGCCAACGCAGCACTCTCCGCTTTGATCATCTCCGGATTGCCGACGGACCGGTTTCTGTTCGCGGGTTTTCCGCCGCGGGACCGCAAAGGACTCGCTGATTTTTTCGACCGGCTGGAGAGCGAGCCGGGTACTTTAATCTTATACGAGTCTCCGCACCGGATCCGTAAGACGCTTGCGTATTTAGCGGAGCGATGGAGCGGCAGGAGAATGGCGCTAGTCCGCGAATTGACCAAACGTTACGAAGAAGTGTGGCGCGGGACGATTCGTGCGTGTCTGGCGTATGCGGAGGAACAGCCGCCGATCGGGGAATGCTGCCTGATTATAGAAGGCAAGGGGGCGGGAGGACAACCCTCTGTCGAATCCGGCGAACAATCGGGCGCTTGGTGGGCGCCGCTTACGATCACCCAGCATGTCGGGCATTATGCCGAACAATCCGGGGGCAACCGCAAGGAGGCAATGAAACTCGCCGCCAAAGACCGAGGGATCTCCAGACGCGATGTTTATCAAGCGATATTGGAGCAAGGAGAGGCTGATAATCCTGAGTCATGATCGTCCCGCCAGATAAAAAAAGTTCCTCCCGCGTGAATCGCTCGGGAGGATGCAAGGAGTTATAAAAAGGTTAGAATTAACAATTAGTAAGTGTTGTTTCTATTATAACTGATTTCTTTTAATTTGTCACAGGTGAAGGCAAATCCTTCAAACATTCTCTGCAAACAATTTTTCCTTTGAAATACGTCACGTTCTCTGCATTGCCGCAAAAAATGCAAGCCGGTTCGTATTTTTTGAGCATGATGCGCTCTCCGTCCACATAGATCTCAAGCGCGTCTTTCTCTCCGATGCCGAGCGTCCGGCGCAGTTCGATCGGAATGACCACCCGGCCCAATTCGTCAACTTTACGTACGATGCCTGTAGATTTCATCATTTGGAAATACCCCTCTCAGAAGGTTAAAATAATACCGAACATTGGTTTCACCTGGTTTAGGCTTGTCCAGTGTCGTCAGCATTCGACAAAGTTCTTGTTTTTCCACGCCACTTATCGTACCAACGTTTCCCAAAAAAGTCAACCAAAAAAGAGTCCGAGACAAAGCGAAAGAACTCGTCTATCCCCATGAATAGAGGAGAAGTCACGGAATGGACACATCCTCGCAGGGCGGACTTTACTAGGAGACAGCTTAACGACAATTTTCGACACATAAAATAGAAGTTTGTCGAATGAAAGCGAATGAGAGGTGATGACACATGCTGCGCGGATTGTCGGAAGAAAAAGTGTTTAAAGATCCGGTGCATCATTCTGTATTCATTCAAGACCCGACGATTTGGAAATTGATCGATACGCCGGAGTTTCAAAGGCTTCGCCGGATCCGCCAACTTGGTACTTCGTACATGACTTTCCATGGCGCGGAGCATAGCCGGTTTTCTCATTCGCTGGGTGTATACGAGATTACGCGCAAAATCATTTCGCAGTTCGAACGCAACGGGTATCCCGACTGGCCGCAGGAAGAAAGGCTGGTCAGCTTGTGCGCGGCTTTGCTGCACGATGTCGGCCATGGGCCGTTTTCGCATTCCTTGGAGCAAGTGTTCGGCACCCATCACGAAAAATGGACATGCGAAATCCTTCTCGGCGATACCGGCATTAACCGAGTGCTGCGCGAAGCCGATCCGTCCTTGCCGGAGCGGGTTTCTTCCGTCATCTGCAAAACCTACGGGCAGCCCATCGTCGTCAGTCTCGTGTCCAGCCAAATGGACGCGGACCGGATGGATTACCTGCTCCGGGATTCTTATTTTACGGGGGTACATTACGGTACCTTCGACTTGGACCGGATTCTGCGCGTTCTTCGCCCCTATAAGGGAAAAATCGTGGTGAAAGAAACGGGCATGCACGCCGTCGAGGCCTATTTGATGTCCCGGTATCAAATGTACTGGCAGGTCTACTTCCATCCCGTGACGAGAAGCTCCGAAATCGTGCTTCGGTCCATTTTCAAAAGAGCCCGTATCTTGTACCGATCGGATTACCGTTTCGAATTTTTGCTGCCGCCGCTTCGCAGGCTGTTCGATGGCGAGTTGACGGTCGGGGATTATTTGGAGCTGGATGAAGCGATGGTCCAAACGAGTTTTGGCCGCTGGACGGGGGAGAAAGATCCGATTTTGTCGGATTTATGTAAAAGATTCCTGAACCGGCAGCTCTATAAATATATCCCCATGGAGCATCGTGACGAAACAACGCTGTCGGAATTCAGGCGGCAATGGCGCGAAATCGGCCTGGATCCGGATTATTATCTGGAAGTGGACACCCCCACCGATTTACCTTATGACGTGTATGATACGGACAGCGATCAAGGCGGACCGGAAAAGCCGCCCATCCTGCTTCTCGATGACAAAGAGCGATTGACCGAGATTTCTGAGAAGTCCGAAATTATCCGCTCGATCGCCAAAGTGCAAAGAGGCAAATATCACATCTATTATCCCGAGGAGCTTGTGCAGGAGCACGCGGACAGGCTTTCTCCGGACATTCGAAAACTACTGTATTTATAATAGAAGGGAGACAACTTACGACATGCTGATCGACACCCATGCACACCTGGACTCGCCCAAATTCGACAGCGATCGCGAAGACGTCATTGACCGCGCTCAAGCGTCAGGAGTGGACACGATCGTAAACATAGGATTTAACCGGGAGACGATTCCGACGACGATGGCGCTCGCCGAGAAGTACCCGTTTATTTACGCAGCCGTCGGATGGCATCCTACGGATGCGGTCGATATGAAGATGGAGGAAGACTTGGCCTGGATCGAGGAGCTGTGCAGCCATCCGAAAGTCGTGGCCATCGGAGAAATCGGATTGGACTATTATTGGGATACCGCGCCGAAAGAAGTGCAGCATGCGGTGTTCCGGGAACAAATTCGTCTCGCCCGCAAAGTACGCAAACCGATCGTCATTCACAACCGGGATGCCCACGAAGACGTCGTTCGACTGCTTCGCGAGGAGGATGCAAGGGATGTAGGCGGCATTATGCACTGCTTCTCCGGCAGTTGGGAAACGGCGAAAATGTGTCTGGATATGGGGTTTTACATTTCGTTCGGAGGTCCGGTTACTTTCAAAAACGCCCGCGTGCCCAAAGAGGTGCTTTCACGTGTTCCGGATGACCGTTTGCTGCTGGAAACGGATTGCCCTTATTTGGCTCCTCATCCGCATCGTGGAAAACGAAACGAGTCGGCCTACGTGAATTTGGTCGCAGAATCGGCTGCCGAAATCAAAAATATTTCCGTGGAAGAAATTTGCGAGTTGACCAGCCGAAATGCACGCCGCTGTTTATCTTTACGTTAACCGGACGTAAAAAAAAGGACATCTTTGGATGCCGAATTTCCCGTTTAGGCTGAAAAAACGGATATAACGGCGATTTCGTTCAAAAGTAGCGGGGTTTTCGGCCGAAAATGGGCATTTACACCTGTTGACCCTTCTTTACACGTTCGGCGCGTTATGGGTATTATCTAACACAGAGTTTCATATGTCATTCCTTTTCCAGAAACGCTGAATCTTCCGTTAGGAAGAGCGGGGGACCCAACGCAAGGGGCGTCGATGACGTCAGCAGCGGTCCGAGCAATCTTGGGGTGAATTTCGCGCAGGCGGCACAATGAAGCCGTACGGCGAATAGGGCAACTCTCTTTGCCCGAATCCGACAGCTAACCTCGCAAGCGTATGAGAGAGAGGTCAACCTGGTGTTTTCTATTGCCTTTTGCGCTCAAAAGGTAAGCCACGAACAGGCCCTCTGTCGGTGGCTTTTTTTAATGTGCAAAAATGGGGTAATAGTGACATTAAGGCCTGTTTTCTGGTCTGGGCGGTACCGCGTTCGCGCCGAATTTGCCGCTAACGCCGAGCGCTGGTGTCGTTATCAAAAAAGATTAGTCGCGTCAGACTCATCATGCATCACAGTCGACGGCGGGGCTATGAAGGAGGAGCGAGAAAATGGGGATTTTTCCTGCAGGGGAAACCCATGATCCACGACCGACCGGCAAGCTTATCGCAGCGAAATGGAAGCATGAGCATTTGCGTGTGATCCTGATCGGCGCAATTCTCTCTTTTGCTGTCATCACTATGTATACTTCGCTGCTGAACGGTGCGTCAGCGAAAAGCGTCACCGTTGTGGACGACGGAAAATTCGCCGTCTACCAAACCCGGAGTTCCGACGTATCCGGATTTTTGGAAGAGCAGAACATTAATGTCGGACCCTATGACCGTTTGTCTTTATCGCTGGCTGACCCTCTACATAAAAGAGGACACATCGTGATCGAACGGGCCAAGCAAATTTCCATCCAGGCGGACGGCACACAACAAGTGAAATATACAACGGAGCAAACCGTGGGCAGCGCCCTCAAGGCGTTCGGCGTTCAGGTAGGCGCTCAGGACCGTGTCGTACCGGCGCTCGACTCGCCACTGCTGGAAGGTATCAAAGTGAGCGTAATTCGGGTGCGCACCGAGAACACGGAGACCAAGGAGCCGATCCGGTTCGCGGTTGTCGAGCGGAAAGACGCCGACCTTGCGGTCGGAAAGAAGAAAGTGATCACCGCGGGCAAACCCGGTGTCCTTGTCAAAAAAGTCGTCAAAGTGTATGAAAACGGTAAACTGGTTCGGCAGCAAGTGTTGAATCAGGCCGTCGCTCAGCCGGCTGTGCAGCAAGTCGTTGCGGTCGGTACCAAGAAGAAGCCGAAAGTGACGACGTTGGCCTATAACGCTTCGACGGAAGGCAATGTGCTGAAATTAAACGGCAATACCGTCAAAGTGAAGCATGTGCTGAATAATGTGACGCTTACCGCTTATTCGGCCGGTGTTGCCTCTACAGGCAAATCCAAGGGGCATCCGGAATACGGGATCACCCGATCCGGCACAAGAGTCCAGGAAGGCCGCACGATCGCGGTCGATCCGAAGGTCATTCCGCTGGGCTGGTGGGTGTATATCGAAGGAATAGGCCTTCGCCGTGCGGAAGATACCGGCAGTGCCATCAAAGGCAAAAAGATCGATGTGTATTACGACAGTGAGGCGTACGCCGACCGCTTCGGCTTGAAGCGGGGTTATACGGTATATGTGATTGGTCCTGTTAAACCGACGGCCAGCTGAGCCGAAAGGTTGCAGAACTACGTACCAATGCGGCAATGGTACTCATACTTTACCACAGGTTCGCTTTTCCAATCGGGGAGGCGAACCTGTTTTTTTGGTAAATTTTTCTTGACTTGCTGCGGCAGCCAAAGTTGTTTACGCTGAAACAAAGTAAGCAAAGGCGGAATGGACAGGCATGATCCGAGAAATGATTGTGGTGGAAGGCAAAGAGGATACGGCTGCCGTACGGAGAGCGGTGGGCGCCGACACGATCGAAACCGGGGGATCGGCGGTCGACGAAAATGTACTGAGACGAATCGAGCTGGCGCAGGACAGGCGGGGCGTCATTATTTTCACGGATCCGGATTCGCCGGGCGAACGGATACGCAAAATTGTGGCGGAGCGGGTTCCGGGCGCCAAGCATGCCTTTTTGACGCGCGGCGAGGCGAGGGGGCGGGACGGCATTGGCGTCGAGCATGCGTCCGACGAGGCGATACGCCGCGCGCTCAACGCCGTCCGAAGTCCGGAGGAGAGCGGCTGCGGGGAGGAAGGCGTCCAAATCGCCTGGAGCGATTTGTTGGACGCGGGGCTGATCGTTCACGCGAATGCCGTTCGCCGGCGGGAAAGAATGGGCGAGCTGCTCGGCATCGGCTATGCGAACGGTAAGCAGTTTTATAAGCGATGCATCATGTTTCGCATTACGCCGGCCGAATTTGCCGCCTCGCTTCAACAGCTGGAGAGGGAAGGGTTGTAGATCAGATGAAAACACCTCAGGAGAACGGCAAGCCGGGCGGCATACAGCCGGCGATCGCGGCGGCCGGCCGAACGAAAGATATTATTCGCAGACACGGATTCACGTTCAAAAAAAGTCTCGGACAAAATTTCCTCATCGACAGCAACATCCTGGATAAAATCATCGCGGCGGCTGGGCTCGACAAGGCACGCGGCGCACTGGAAATCGGTCCCGGCATCGGAGCGCTTACCGAGCGTCTTGCTCAGGCGTCGGGCAAAGTCGTGGCACTCGAAATCGATAACCGCCTTATTCCGATCCTGCGGGAAGCACTCTCCTCCTATGACAACGTAAACGTCATCCATGCGGATGTGCTGAAAACAGATCTCCACCGATTATGGGAAGAGCAGTTTGCGGAAAGTGCGGGAGTGAGCGTGGTCGCGAACCTGCCCTACTACGTAACGACCCCGATCATCATGAAGCTGCTCGAGCAGCGGCTCCCGGTGGAAAATATCGTGGTCATGGTACAAAAAGAAGTCGCGGAACGAATGGCGGCCAAACCGGGCGGCAAGGAATATGGCAGCCTCAGTATCGCCGTTCAATATTACTGCGCGCCGGAGCTGGTCTGTACCGTGCCCTCAGGCGCTTTCATGCCGGCGCCAAACGTCGATTCCGCGGTGATCCGACTCACGAGACGAAGCGAACCGGCCGTATCGGTACCCGATGAAGGTCGCTTCTTTCAAGTTGTGCACGCGGCATTCGCGCAGCGGCGCAAGACGTTGGCCAACAATCTCTCGTCGTTGTCCGGCAAAGAGCGGAAGGGCGAATTGTCCGCTTTGCTGGAAAGCTGCGGAGTGAAACCGGAGCGCCGGGCCGAGACGCTGTCGTTGGAAGAATTCGCGAGAATCGACGCCGCGCTTGCGGCAGCCGGCATGAACAGTTGATCGCGATTGCAGAAGATAAGCCGAACATAAGGGACGCGCACCGTAGCGTACTCCTGCCCATAGGATAGACGAAGAGGTGATTTGCCTATGAAGCAGGGGGACCTGGTCATCCGTAAATCCTACGGCGGGGACATGTTGTTTCGCATTGCAGCATTTGCAGGCCGTGAAGCGGTACTTCGCGGGATGGAATATCGATTGCTGGCCGACGCTCCTGTCGCGGATCTTCAAACGGTGCGGAATCCGGACGAGCTCGGCCAAACCAAGCAGGTCCGGATCCAAGCCAACGAGTCGCTCCGCCGTTTGCGGGAGGAGCTCATCCGGCAGACGGAACGTGCAGGCGCCTCCCCGGTAACCTCCGAAAGGAACCAGTCGTATTTTGAGCTGCCGGGGAAAGTGCTGCATGTGGATGGGGACGCGAACTACTTGAAAAAAAGCATGCAGGTGTACGGTCAGCTTCGAGTGCCTGCCGAAGGCATACATTGTCACGAATCGCAAATGCCGGAGCTTCTTCTCCGGCTTCTTCCGCAAGTGCGGCCGGACATCGTGGTCATCACCGGTCACGATGGTGTGCTGAAACAAAGAGAAGGCTGGCAGCACCTGGGGAATTATAAAAACTCGCTCAATTTCGTGCATGCCGTTCATGTGGCCAGAGAATACGAACGCAATCGGGACTCGCTCGTGGTGATCGCCGGTGCTTGCCAGTCCCATTTTGAAGCTTTGCTGTATGCGGGGGCCAACTTCGCAAGCTCTCCGGGGCGAATCATGATCCATGCCTTGGATCCTGTTTATGTTGCGGTGCGCACGGCCTTTACCTCTTTCCGGGAAACGATCAACATGTCGGATGTGATCTCCCATACGATTAGCGGTATGGAGGGTGTCGGCGGCATTGAGACGATGGGCAGATACCGGGTGGGAATTCCAAATTTGAAGAAATCGCCACAAAATGTGAACATTGTGTGACAGTTGTTTTGGCTGATTTCCAAAAAGCCGTCAAAATCAAGGAAATTCACCGTTGACAAAAATTTGGAGCGGCTGATATAATATTTCGCTCATTTGACAAGACACCTCTTTTTAGTTATAATTTACAGGGAAAGAGGTGGTAGTGGATCATGGCCAAAAATGCGCTTCTGGAAATTAAGCGAAGCCTGGAGCCTCACGTCGGTTCCAAAATCATGCTCCGCGCCAACGGTGGACGACGCAAGACCATCGAACGCACGGGCGTATTGGAAGAAATCTACCCATCGGTTTTCATCGTGAAGCTGGACCAAGAGCAGCATGCTTTTAAGCGGGTTTCCTACAGCTACGCCGACATTCTGACCGAATCCGTCGAAGTCATGCTGTGTAACGAGGAAGGCCAGGTCCGGATCAGCTACTCGCATTGACGAGATTTGTATGCACGGGCAGTTTCGCGCGCCATACCGGCAGCGAAGCTGCCCGTTTTGCATGGCGCGGATTTTGCGCGGGCAAACTAAAGGCGGGAACGCCGTACCGGCATTCCCCTCGAAGGGAGGGCATAGCCGATGAGCCGGAGAAGAAGCGTCATGTCCGAGCAATTCAAGGCCGAGCTTGCCAAAGACCTCGGGTTCTATGACACCGTCCAACGCGAAGGCTGGGGCGGTATTCGCGCCAAGGATGCCGGGAACTTGGTGAAGCGGGCGATCGAGCTTGCACAGCGGTCGATGACACAGCCGCCGCAAGCGTAGTCCGGCGCCAGCGGAATTGGACAGAGAAGGACGGGCCGCACGCTTCGGCGGGAGCCCGTTCTTCTTTTTGCTGAAGGTCTTTGTTATAATATGTAAAGCTTTTTCTCCGAGTGGTGATGAGATGACGACGAAAATATATGAAAAGGCGCCAGCCAAGATCAACTTGCTGCTGGACGTGATCCGCAAACGGGACGACGGCTACCACGAAGTGGAAATGATCATGACCATGGTGGATTTGGCCGACCGGCTCGAGATGGAAGAGCTTCCCCGGGATCAAATCATACTGTCCAGCCAGGCGGGCTTCATTCCGCTGGACGAGAAGAACCTGGCGTTCCAGGCAGCCCGGCTGATCAAGGAGCGGTATGGCGTAACGCGCGGGGTGTATTTGCATTTGGACAAGCGCATTCCGGTGGCGGCCGGTCTCGCGGGAGGCAGCAGCGACGCGGCAGCCGCGCTTCGCGGGTTGAACCGGCTGTGGCAATTAGGTTTGTCCACGGCCGAGCTTGAATCGCTGGGTGCCGAGCTCGGTTCGGATGTCCCGTTCTGCGTCCGCGGCGGCACCGCAATCGCCCGCGGTCGTGGAGAACGGTTGGAGACGATTGCGTCACCGCCGGCTTGCTGGGTCGTGCTGGCCAAACCTCCGATTAACGTGTCTACGGCGGACGTATACGGCAGGCTGAGGGCCAATGAGCTGACCCGGCATCCGTCGATTCCGAGAATGGTGGAAGCCATCCGCGGCCAGTCGTTCGCCGATGTGTGCGCATCGCTCGGCAACGTGCTGGAAACGGTGACCCTGAACAGGTACCCGGAAGTCCGCCAAATCAAAGAATGCATGGTGAAGCTCGGCGTGGACGGCGTGCTCATGTCGGGAAGCGGGCCAACCGTTTTTGGCCTCGTATCCAAAGAATCCAAACTCGCCAGAATTTACAACGGGCTTCGGGGTTTTTGCAAAGAGGTGTATGTCGTCAGAATGCTTACTTAAAGCGGGGCTCACGGGGTCATCAGTTGCCGAAAGCCGTATAAAACGTTATGATGACGGTAAAAATATTCGGATTTTGACGGGAGAGAAATGCGTGAAGAAGCTGAAACGCAGCGCGCGTCTGGTAGAAATGACCCAATATTTGCTGGCCCGTCCCCATACGTTAATTTCCCTTACGGCTTTCGCGGAGAGATACCAATCCGCCAAATCGTCGATCAGCGAAGATTTAGCCATCATTAAAGAAGTCTTCGAAGAGCAGGGCGTCGGCGAACTGCATACGCTGGCCGGAGCCGCCGGCGGAGTCCGGTTCACCCCCAAATGCCGCAAAGATCAGGCGCTGGAGCAAATCAACGCGATATGCCGTCAGCTGGAAGAGCCGGATCGGTTGCTGCCGGGCGGTTACTTGTACATGACGGATCTGATCGGCGAGCCCGGACTGATGCAGGAAGTCGGGCGCATGTTCGCAAGCGCTTTCTCCGACTCACGCATCGATGTGATCGTGACGGTAGAGACGAAAGGTATTCCTCTCGCCTACGCTACCGCCCAATTTTTGAACTTGCCGGTGGTCGTCGTCCGCCGCGATCATAAAGTGACGGAAGGTTCCGCGGTGAGCATCAATTACGTCTCAGGCTCAAGCAAGCGGATTCAGACGATGTCGCTCGCCAGACGCGCTCTCAAGGAAGAATCGCGCGTACTCATCATCGACGATTTCATGAAAGCCGGGGGAACCATACAAGGGATGGTGGATCTGCTCCGTGAATTCCGGGCGGAGGTCGCCGGCGTCGGCGTATTGGTCGAATCCGGAGAGGTCGAATATGAGGAACGTTTGCTGCATGACTACGTATCATTGGCCCGCTTAACCGAAGTGGACCTGAGAACCCGCCGCATTACCGTTCAACCGGGCAATTACTTTCAGTCATAGACTTAGGAGGCAGCCTAAATGAACCTGAAAATCGTAACCACAACGTCCGCTCCCGCCGCGATCGGCCCTTATGCACAGGCGGTGCGGGTCGGTAATTTGTTGTATACCTCCGGCCAAATTCCGCTGACCCCCGCGGGAGAGCTGGTTGCAGGCGGAATTACGGAGCAGACGAACCAAGTGTTAGATAATTTGAAAGCGGTATTAGCCGCCGAAGGCGCGAGTCTGAAAGACGTGGTGAAAACGACTGTTTTTTTGAAGGATATGAATCAATTTGCCGAGTTCAATTCGGTGTACGCTTCACACTTCGGAGACCATACACCCGCCCGTTCAACCGTAGAAGTGGCAAGGCTTCCGAGGGATGTATTTGTCGAAATCGAGCTTATAGCGGCGATAACTGTCGAAACTGGAAGTATTTAAAAAATTATTTCTAGTTTTCCAGCGTTTTTACCAGTTTAAAGAAGGATTTGCCGTTGTTTTGTGGAATATTACACCAAGTCTTCTCAGAGACAAAGGTGGTGAACACAAAATGCAAATTACAGATGTGAGACTTCGTCGCGTCAATTCAGAGGGTCGTATGAAAGCGATTGCTTCGATAACCATTGACAACGAATTCGTCGTTCACGATATCCGCGTGATCGACGGTAACAATGGTATGTTCGTGGCTATGCCGAGCAAGCGGACTCCGGACGGAGAATTCCGCGATATCGCTCACCCTATCTCCTCCGGTACGCGGGAGAAAATCCAGGCCGCCGTTCTGGCGGAATACGAGCGCGCCGCTCAAGACGAAGAAGTAATGGTTGAAGGGGCATAATAAAGCCGCCGCGGGAAGAGGGCCTGGTTGGGCTCTCTTTTCATTTGTGCAATAATCATCTAAACTAAATTGTTGTAGAGGAAAGACGAAGCAACGGAAGGCAGGACGATCCGATGAAGAAGATGGCGATTGTGCTTGCGGCCGGACAAGGCAAGCGAATGAAATCGAAACTATATAAAGTTCTTCACCCTGTATGCGGAAGGCCGATGGTCGGCCATGTGGTCGACGCGGTGCGGAAAGCGGAATGCGATCGCGTCGTCGTGGTGGTCGGCCACGGCGCCGAAGCGGTTCAGGAGACACTTGGCGATTCGGTGGAATATGCGCTGCAAGCCGAGCAGCTCGGTACAGGCCATGCAGTGGCACAGGCCGAAAGTCTGCTGGGAGCGGAGGAGGGGATTACAGTCGTCATCGCCGGAGATACGCCGCTCATTTCCGCGGAGACGCTGCGGCAGCTTCTCTCCATTCACGAGCGGGAAGGCGCGGCCGCTACGGTCTTAACGGCCAAATTGGCGGATCCGACCGGCTACGGGCGCGTCGTCCGCGGTCCGGACGGCAGCGTGCTTCGCGTTGTGGAACATAAAGACTGTTCACCGGAAGAAGCGGCCATTACCGAGATCAATACGGCCACCTACTGCTTCGACAACCGAAAAATGTTTGAGGCGCTGCGCGGCGTGACCAATAATAACGCGCAAGGAGAGTATTATTTGCCGGACGTCATCGGAATCTTGAAACGGCAAGGAGACCGAGTGGCCGCTTGTCTGCTGGCAGACCCGGACGAAGCGACCGGGGTGAACGACCGGATCGCAATGAGTGCGGCAGAGAAGCTGATGCGGCGTCGGATTAACGCGCAGCATCAGGCGAATGGAGTGACGCTGATCGATCCGGAAACCACCTATATCGAAACCGGTGTCACCATCGGACAAGATACCGTCATATATCCCGGCACGACGCTTCGGGGCAGCACCTCAATCGGTTCCGACTGTGTGGTCGGGCCGGCTGCCGATTTGACCGACTCGATCGTAGGCGCCGGTACGACCATCCGTCAAACCGTTGCCGAAGGCGCTGAGCTGGGCGAAGAATGTATCGTGGGACCGTTCGCGTATTTGCGTCCAGGTACAAAGCTCGGACGGCATGTCAAGGTGGGCGATTTCGTGGAGCTGAAAAACGCTTCGGTCGGCGACAACAGCAAAGTGCCCCACCTCAGCTACCTGGGAGACGCGGTCGTCGGATCGGGCGTCAACGTAGGATGCGGCGCGATTACGGCCAATTACGACGGGTATAATAAATTTGTGACAGAGATCGGCGATAATGTGTTCGTGGGCAGCAACGTCAACCTGATCGCTCCGGTCAAAATTGGAAGCGGCGCGTTTATTGTGGCGGGCTCTACCATTACGCACAATGTGAACGATAACGATCTGGCGATAGCCCGGCCGCGGCAGGAAAATAAGCCGGGATACGCGGACAAGATTCGGGCTCGCGCTCGCAGCAAGAAAGAGAAGAACAACGAGAACGGCAACGCGTAAAATTACGGGTCGGAGAGCGTCCGCTCGAACGACAGGAAAGCGGGTATTTTCCGATGGCCTATCATGACGGCACTTTAAAACTATTTTCAGGCAGTTCGAATCCGGAGCTGGCCAAGGCCATTGCTAAGCATATCGGCGTGGAGCTGGGCACTGTCCATCTGCGCCGGTTCAGCGACGGAGAAATCCACATCCAGCTCGATGAAAGCGTGCGCGGCGCCAACGTATTTGTCATCCAGTCTACGTGTGCGCCGGTGAACGAAAATTTGATGGAGCTTTTGGTCATGGTGGACGCGCTCAAACGGGCATCCGCCAAATCGATCAACGTCGTCATTCCGTACTACGGATATGCGCGGCAAGATCGCAAAGCGCGTTCACGCGATCCGATTACCGCCAAGCTGGTGGCCAATCTCATTGAGACCGCCGGGGCACACCGGGTCATTGCCATGGACTTGCACGCGATGCAAATTCAAGGTTTTTTTGACATTCCGGTGGACCACTTGTTGGGTGTTCCGATTTTGGGCGACTATTTTTATGAGAAGGATCTGGAAAACCCGGTCGTCGTATCACCCGACCACGGCGGCGTGGTCCGGGCGCGCAGGCTGGCCGATACACTCAACGCGCCGCTCGCCATTATCGACAAGAGAAGGCCAGAGCCGAACGTGGTCGAAGTGATGAATATTATCGGAGACGTAGCCGGGCGGACCGCGATTCTGGTGGATGACATCATCGACACGGCCGGCACGATCGCGCTGGCGGCCACAGCGCTGAAGGAAGCCGGCGCCAAGGAGCTTTATGCCTGCTGTACGCATCCGGTTTTGTCGGGTCCGGCCATGGAAAGGCTGCAAAACTCCCATCTCAAAGAAGTGGTGGTCACCGACACGATCCCTCTTCGCGATTTAAAAGGATGTACCAAAATTCGCGTTCTCTCCGTAGCGCCGCTGATCGGGGAGGCCATTACTCGCATTCATGAGCAGAAGTCGATCAGCAAGCTGTTCGAGCCTCATGTTTAAGCTGCTTGTCTGGCGGGTAACAATAGGGTATGCCTGTGCCTAATGGGTGCAAGTTAGACGGGTGAATTAGGCGGTATGTGCCGACCCGCTAAGGAGGTATTCCCTATGAGTCAAAAACTGCAAGCCGAGAAACGTGAAACGACCAGCCGCGGCCAGTTGCAAAGCATTCGCCGTCAAGGCAAAGTGCCGGGCATCGTTTACGGTCAAGGTGTGAAGGAATCTACGCCGATCACGGTGGATGCGAAGGATGTACAGGCGCTGCTTCGAAACAATCCGCGTGCCGTGCTGGAATTGGAAGTGCCGGGTATCGGCAAAAAGAACGTGATGCTGACGGACGTGCAAAGAGATGCACTTAGTCGTGAAGTGCTTCATATCGACTTTCACAAAATTAATATGAACCAGAGCGTGACCGTGCCTGTACGCATAGAAGTGTCGGGAAAATCTGCCGGCGAGAAGGAAGGCGGCCTGCTGCAGCTCGTTCTTCATGAGGTGGAGATCGAGTGTCTGCCTAAGAACTTGCCGGAGGCCATCACCATTGATGTGACCGCGCTGCAGATTGGGGACAATCTTACCGTTGGGGATATTCGGCTTCCTGACGGCGTTCGAGCGGCGCTCGATGCGGATACGGTAGTAATCGCGGTACTTGCTCCGCAAAAAGAGCGTACGGAAGACGAAGTCGAGGCGATGGACGACGCTTCCGAAGAAGCGGCCAGCCAGGCCAATACCGGGGCCAAAGTGGAAGAGTAACCTCGAAAAATCAAAACAGAGCCGCGCCTTTTGCGCGGCTCTTTTCGGTGTTCGGGACTGGGGTCAGTATCCCGGACGGGAGACGAATGTGAACTGCCGGCGGCTGTAGAAAATATTGTTGACCTTCACGAATTCTTTGCCATAATATTCGATGAACCCGATGTCGCTATGCTGACGACCGAAGTAGATTTGGACCGGCACTTCGGATACCATGTGGTCGGCAAAGTGACGGTCGTGGAAAATCATTTGACCGTTTAAGTACATGAAGTTCACCTTCTTTCGTTTTTAGGTTCCTTAACAGCTAGGACACATAACGAGGTCAAATCGTTGCATGCAAATGAGAAAAATTTAAGTCGCAGCTGCAAGTGGAGGTCGATGACAATCATGCGCTGGATCGTCGGACTGGGAAACCCCGGACCCGCTTACGAGATGACTCGGCACAACGCGGGTTTTCTCGTTGTGGACGAACTCGCCCGAAGATGGAATGCCGGCTCTTTTCAAAACAAATGCAAGGCGCTTGTGGCGGAAGCCCGTGTACAGAACGTCCGGGTGGCGCTCGTAAAGCCGATGACATACATGAACTTGTCCGGGGAGTCCGTACGGGCTTTCATGGATTATTTTAAGGCCCAGCTGGAGGACGCCATTGTCGTATACGACGACATGGACACCGAAGTCGGCAGAATCCGGCTGCGTTACCAAGGCAGTGCGGGAGGGCATAACGGGATCAAGTCGATCATCCAGCACACCGGCACGCAGACGTTCAACCGGGTACGGATGGGCATTTCCCGGCCGAAGCCGGGCATGGTGATTTCCGATTACGTGCTCTCTACATTCGCCAAGTCGGAAGCGGCCGATCTCAAACGGATGATTGAGGAAGCGGCGGATGCGATCGAGTTTTCGCTGACGCACTCGTTCGATCAGACGATGGCCAAGTTTAATGGCCGATCCTCAGATTAAGGATGCCTTTCCGCTTAAAATCGAGATTCGGCGGGTATACTGAATGAGGCGCGGCAAGAAGCCGCAGATCCCCATTCAGGAGGCCTCCATATGGCTGTAAACTATGAATGCCGACACTGCCATATGCCGCTGGGACGTTTCGAGAGCGGGCAAGTCCCCGAATACCGGTTGGGCCTGCAATTCTTGACCCCCGAAGAGCGAAAGCGTATAATGACGTATAATTCAAACGGGGACGTGACCGTAAAGGTTGTTTGCGAATACTGCGGCCAAACGCTGGAATCGCATCCCGAGCTGGCGCTGCTCAGCAATCCGCTGCAATGAAGCTTGCGCCGCACACGAAACCACATCGTGAGGAGGCCTTGGCATGTGCCGGGGCTTCTTTTTCTGGTTAATGTTACATTATTCCGAACCATGCAGATCTCTCCGAAAAGCAAGCCGAATAAGCTACGAGCTATGCCTCCTTTTCGGAGAGGATTGAAAGGGGAAACGCCATGAACCCGCTGCTCCAAAGGATCGTCACGGACTCCGATCTGGTGAGCGTCATGAACGGAATCCGCGGCGGCATGAAGGAACAGCTTGTCGCGGGTTTGTCGGGCTCGGCCCGGCAGGTCATGATCGCCGCCTTGTACCGGGAAATCGGGCGGCCGATGCTCGTCGTGACGCACAATATGTTCGCGGCGCAAAAAATGACAGACGATTTGCAAGAATGTCTGTCGCAAGAAGAAGTACTGCTGTATCCCGCCAACGAACTCATAGCCGCGGAGACGGCGATCTCCAGTCCGGAGACGTCCGCCCGCCGCCTGGACGTGCTGCTGAAGCTGGCTGAAGGCTTCCGCGGCATTGTTGTCGTGCCTTTCGCCGGTGTCAGGCGTTTCCAGCCCGACCGTAACACGATGGCCGAAGCGCGAATCGATCTGCGTGTCGGAGACACCCTTCCCATGGAAGGGTTTTTGCGCGATATGGTGGCGCTGGGGTATGAACGTGTCGACCGCGTGGAACAAAAAGGTCATTTCAGCGTGCGGGGCGGCATTGTCGACTTTTTTCCGTTGGCTTCCTCCATGGCCTACCGGGTGGAATGGTTCGACGACGAGCTGGATTCGATCCGGACGTTCGACCCTACAGATCAGCGGTCGATCGACAAGCTCAACGAATACACGGTGCGTCCGTGCCGCGAATTGATCGCCAATACGGCCAGGTTCATGAATGCCGCTCAGCATGCCGAGTCTCTTTTGGAGAAGCAATTGGAAAAGATGAGCGACCGACAGGCCAAAGAACGGCTTTCCGCTGAAATTTCCCGGGAAATCGAGCTTTTGCGACAAAACGTATATTTTGCTGAAATCTACAAATATATTTCGCTGCTGTATCCCGAAAGACAAACGCTGCTGGACTACATTTCGAAAGATACGCTGCTCATGCTGGACGAACCGAGCAGGCTCGGCGAAACGGCCCGTCAGCTGGAGCGGGATGAGGCGGAGTGGAGCACGCACTTGCTGCAGCAAGGCAAGTCGCTGCCCGGCTTCGCGCTGGCCGTTGGGGCGGAGCAAGCCCTTTATCCCAAAGGGTTTCAGACGGTGTATCTCTCTTTGTTCGTCCGGCAGATTCCGCATACCCAACCGCAAAACATCGTCAACTTCGTCTGCCGGTCGATGCAAAACTTCCACGGACAAATGAATGTGCTGAAAGCCGAGATGGAACGCTGGCGCAAAAACGGCGCCAAAATTGTGATGCTGGCAGGCGGACATGAGCGTGCCGACCGGATGCGGCGGGTGCTGGAGGATTACCAGATCGAGCCGCCCGAAATTATACATGGCAATTTGCAGAATGGTTTTGAACTGCCTTCCGTGCATTTGGTTGTCATCACAGAAGGCGAAATGTTCACCCAGAAACAGCGCAAGGCGCGCAGAGTCGACCGCCATCTGGACAATGCGGAGCGCATCAAAAGCTATACGGAATTAAAGGTCGGCGATTACGTCGTCCATCAAAACCACGGCATTGGCAAATACCTCGGCATCGGCACGATGGAAGTTGCCGGTATTCATAAAGATTACTTGCACATTACGTACGCCGGCAACGATCGGCTGTCTGTTCCGGTGGAGCAGTTCGATCTGATCCAAAAATATGTCGGCGCGGAAGAGAAGGAGCCGAAGCTCAGCAAGCTCGGCGGCGCGGATTGGAACCGGGTGAAGTCGAAGGTTCGTTCTTCCGTCAAGGATATCGCCGACGATCTCATCAAGCTGTATGCGGCGCGTCAAGAAACCAAAGGCTTCGGATTTGGGGAGGATACTCCTTACCAGCAGGAGTTTGAGGCGATGTTTCCGTATGAGGAAACGCCCGACCAGCTCCGGGCGATACGCGAAATCAAAGCCGACATGCAGCTGTCGCGCCCGATGGACCGGCTTCTGTGCGGCGATGTAGGCTACGGGAAAACGGAAGTAGCGGTGCGGGCCGCTTTTAAAGCCGCCATCGAAGGAAAGCAGGTGGCCGTGCTCGTCCCGACGACCATCCTGGCTCAGCAGCATTATGAAACGTTCCGCGAACGGTTTTCCGGCTATCCGTTTCAGATCAAGGTGCTCAGCCGTTTCCGCACACGCAAGGAACAGAACGAGACGATCAAAGGACTGCGCGCGGGAACGGTGGATGTCGTCATCGGCACGCACCGCCTCCTGTCGCAAGACGTCATTTTTAAAGACTTGGGTCTGCTCATCGTGGACGAAGAACAGCGTTTCGGCGTGACTCATAAAGAGAAATTGAAGAAGCTCAAGACGAATGTGGACGTGCTCACCTTAACCGCGACGCCGATCCCGCGGACGCTTCACATGTCCATGCTCGGCGTACGGGATTTGTCCGTGATCGAGACACCGCCGGAAAATCGTTTCCCTGTGCAGACCTATGTGGTGGAGTACAGTCCGACGCTTGTCCGAGAAGCGATCGAACGGGAGCTGGCGCGCGGCGGCCAAGTCTACTATTTATTCAACCGCGTACAAGGCATTTACCAGATGGCGGAGCAGATCAGCGCGCTCGTGCCGGACGCCCGCGTGGCCGTGGGCCACGGACAAATGTCCGAGCAGGAGCTGGAACGGACGATTCTCGATTTTCTGGACGGCGAATCCGATGTGCTGGTCAGTACGAGTATTATTGAAACGGGCGTGGACATTCCGAACGTGAATACGTTGATCGTTCACGATGCCGACAAGATGGGGCTTTCCCAACTTTATCAGCTCAGGGGGCGCGTCGGCCGCTCGAACCGGATTGCGTATGCGTATTTCACCTATCAGCGGGACAAGGTGTTGACCGAGGTCGCAGAAAAGCGTCTTCAATCGATCAAGGAATTTACCGAGCTCGGTTCCGGGTTCAAAATCGCCATGCGCGATTTGGCGATTCGCGGAGCGGGCAATTTGCTGGGCGCGGAACAGCACGGCTTTATCGCTTCCGTAGGCTTCGATTTGTATTCTCAAATGCTATCGGAAGAAATCAACAAGCTCAAAAGTGAACGATACGGCGCTGAAGCGGTGCCGGTACAGCCGGTCCATACCCAGCTGGATCTGGGTGTCGATGCCTACCTTCCGCCAGACTACATTTACGACAGCATCCAGAAAATCGAAATTTATAAAAAAGTGGCGGCTTCTTCTACATTGGAAGACGTGGCGGACTTGTTCGAAGAATTAACCGACCGATTCGGCGATCCTCCGAAGGCGGTATTGAATTTGCTCACGGTGGCGAGGCTGCGGGTTTACGGCCGCCAATACGGGATCGAATCGATCGTTAACCGCGGAGAGGAAATCACAATCAAGTTCGAAGACCGCCGCAGCGCCGAGGTCGAACCGGTCAAATTGAAGGCGATGGAAGCGAATTTCAAAGGGCGGCTCACCGTAACGATATCCGCGCAGCAGCAGCAAGTGCGGCTGAAGGTAAGAGGCTTGGACGACGACGCTTTGTTGGCGCTGGCAGAGGAATTTCTGGTACAATACAGGGAAGTCCTAAAATCGAAGGGAGAACTTCAAGATGTTACACCCTAAACGCACACCGATTCGCCGGGTGCTCGTGTTAGCGCTCGCGGCGGTGATGCTGGCCGCACTGGTTTCGGCCTGCGGCAAAAAAGCGGAACCCAAGAACGCCACGGACCAGCTCCCGGGCGCCGGTCAAGGTCAAGTCGTCGCGACCTACAAAGGCGGAGAAATCAGCCAAGGGGAGTTTGACAAATATACTTCTTTCTTGACCGTAACCGACCCGCAGACGGCGATGTATTTGCAAATCCCGCAATTCAAAGAACCGTTCTTGAAACAATATGTTTTATATAAGGTCTTGTCTACCCGTACCACGGATACACAGAAAAAGTCGGCCGACGACGAGGCGGCGAAGTTTGAAACGCAGGTTAACGATGCCATCAAACAGCAGCCGAGCTTGAAAGATCAGCTGGAACAACAAAAAATCACAGTCGCTGAGATGAAGAAATTCGTCAAAGCGCTGGCTTCCGCCAACCAAGTCGTTCAGGCTAAACAAACGGAAGTCAGCGGTGCGGTGAAAGATACCGACTTGAAGGCCGTTTTTGATAAAAATCCTTCGGACTATAACGTCGCAACCGTACGCCATATTCTAATCACCACCTCCGACCCGCAAACCGGCGAAGAAAAGCGTTCCGACGCGGACGCCTTGAAGCTGGCCAAAGAGGTGAAGGACAAGCTCGAAAAAGGCGGAGACTGGAACGAAATCGCCAAGCAATACTCCGAAGATCCCGGTTCCAAGGATAACGGCGGCTTGTACGAAAAGCAGGTCGTGAAAGGATGGGTGACGGAATTCAAAAACGCCGCCAACACGCAGCCCATCGGTAAAATCGGCGATCCCGTGAAAGTAAGCTATGGCTATCATGTGATCATGGTTGCAAGCCGGGACGTCGCGGCGTTTGATAAGTTGTCTGCGGAGACGAAAGACGAGCTGAAGCAGGAAGTTGTGGACGAAAAAATCAAGACGTATCTGGAAGGCGAACAGAACAGCCTGGATATTAAAGTCACCCTGCCGGCCGAACCGTCGCCGTCGCCATCCGCATCGCCTACGGCATCCGCACCGGCTTCGCCGTCGGCAACGGCATCTCCCACGGCTACTACAAGCAAGTAAACAAGCGGCTCATCGGCTGCCCCCGTTCTCTGGGGGCGGCTTTTTATTTTTCAAAAGCACTTCGTTGGTTTAAGGGTAATAACAGGAAGAGCAGTTGGCTGTTTTCTCCAGCGGTGGGCAAGCGCATAAGAAAATGGGAGGGGTTGAATACTACAGCTACGAATCCGTGAAACCTTCCTCCGAGCGCAAAAGCCTTCGCGATACAGGCCGGTCAGGGATCCGAGCCGGCGCAGCAGCCAATGGTGAAAACAACGATGAAAGTGGGGCAACTGGACCATGAAAGCAACCGGGATTGTACGCCGCATCGATGACCTCGGCCGGGTCGTCATTCCGAAAGAAATCCGACGCACGCTCCGCATCCGGGAAGGAGACCCTCTGGAGATTTTCGTGGACCGGGACGGGGAAGTGATCCTGAAAAAGTATTCCCCTATCGGAGAGCTGGGCGACTTCGCCAAGGAATACGCCGAATCCTTATTTGAAAGCACGGGTCATATCACCATGATTTCCGACCGCGACACTGTCATCGCGTTGGCCGGCGCTTCCAAGAAAGAGTACTTGGACAAGCCCATCGGCGGAACGTTGGAAAGCTGCATGGAGAACCGCAAAATTATGCTGGAGACCGGCGGCGGTAAATACGAGATCATGAGGGACGGCGAAACGTTCAGCTCGTTCGTGGCGGCTCCTATTGTGGCCGGAGGCGATCCGATCGGAACAGTCGTGCTTCTCAGCAAAGAAGACGGCGTGACGATGGGTGAAATGGAGAGCAAAATGGTGGAGACTGCGGCCGGATTTCTGGCTAAACAGATGGAGCAGTAAGCGTGATATCTTGATTAGCTCACGATCCCAAGAAGGATAGCTTCCCGGACGGTATAAGGTGCCGTGCCGGGGAGCTTTTTTGCAGGTTGGATACCCTGCCGCGCCGATATTCGTCCCGGAATCCGTATTCGTATATAATGCATACATGGAGATTCTCCAGGCTTGAAGAGGGAGAATGGGGAGAAGGAATGCATGAGAAAGGAACGATACGGCCAGCGGGAGCAAGGACAGGCGATTCTGAAAGGAGCCGCGCTGCTCGGAGGAGCGGCGCTCGTCTCTAAGCTGATCGGCACGCTGCAGAAAATCCCGCTGCAAAACTTCGGAGGAGACGAAGTATTCGGATTATATAGCGCCGTTTACGCGTTCGCGGTGTTGTGGCTGACGCTGGCCGCGGCAGGTTTGCCGACCGCGGTGAGCGCGCTCGTCGCGGAGCGTGAGGCGGAGGGCGACGAGTTGGGTGCGCAGCGAATCGTACGTTGGTCGCTTGGTTTGCTTAGTGTTAGCGGACTGATCGCTTTCACGGCGCTTCAACTGGGAGCCGGCCTGTTCTCCGAGTGGATGGGAGTGCCGGAAGCGGCATCCGCCATTCGGACCAGCTCGATCGCGCTGCTGTTTGCACCTGCAGCAGCTGCGCTGCGGGGATACCGGCAAGGCCAGATGAGCATGCTCCGGCCGGCCGTGTCGCAGCTGATCGAGCAATCCGCGCGCGTTGCTTTTATGCTCATGATGCTCGGCATTGCAGTTGGAGCGGGCTGGAGCGGCCCGGCGACCGCGGCTGCCGTCCATGGAGGACTGGCCGCAGGAGCCGCAGCGGGTTTGATCGTGATGCTGTGGCCCGAGAAGTCTTCCGGCAAAGCAGGCGTCTGGATACGGCGGAAGGCAGCTGCGAGCACCTCAGGGAATACGACTACGAAACGAATGTTTTATTGGCAGGAGCCCAGGCTGGCTTTGGTGAAACGGATTGCCGGCATCGCTTTGCCCGTGGCGGCGGTTTCCGTGGTCGCTCCGTTGTTCGGGCTGATCGACGCGTTCACCATTCCCCGGCTGCTTCAGCGAGAAGGGGCGGACGCGGTGTCTGCGATCTCCCAATTCGGCGTATATAACCGCGGGATTGCGCTGCTTCAGCTGGTGCTCATGGCTGCCGCTGGCGCAGCCGCGGCGCTGGTGCCCGCGCTGACGACCGAGCGGGTGCGGGGCGATGATGCTGCGGCGGCCGAGCGGGCCGCGTTCACGCTGCGCCTCGCCTGGTGGTTCGGCGGCGCCGCGGCGGCAGGCTTGGCGCTGCTGGCCGTGCCGGTCGATATCGCGCTGTTCGCGGACGACAACGGCAGCGCGGTCATGGCTCTGCTTGCGCCGGCCGCGCTGTTCGGCGCGCTGCAGGCGGTGAGCGGCGCACTGCTGCAAGGGCGGGGAGACCTGCGGTCCCCCGCCGTGAACTTGGCCGCCGCTGCCGTGTTTAAGCTGGCGCTGAACGCCGCGCTCGTGCCGGCGTACGGCATTACCGGCGCGGCCGCCGCCATGGTTGCCGCGTACGCCTCAGCCGCGGTGCTGAACGCGCTGTCGCTGCGCTCGCGGCTTGCCGTGGCCGGACCAAGCCTGGCGATCGCTTGGCGCTCGGCTGCCGCGCTCGCTTTCATGGCCGCGGCCGTTGCGGCCACCGGGTTCGCGCTCGGCGCGCTCACGCACAGCCTGCCGCACCGCGCCGGAGCGCTGCTCACCGCGCTGCCCGGCGTTGCCGTGGGCTTAGCCGCTTTCGCCGCCGGCCTGATCGCCGCGGGCGCCGTCGGCCCGCAGCAATGGCGCGAGCTGCCCGGTCTTTCCGCGGCCTCGCGCGCGGACGTCTGGCTGCTGCGGCTTCACGCGGCGCTTCGCCGCCAGACGCCCTCATCCCCACATTCCAGGGAAGGATGATCGACCCATGACGCCAACTTCAAACTCAACACCATCCATTACCGTTGTCGGCCTCGGATCCGGCGGTGAAGATCAGCTGACACTCGGAGCGCTGAAGGCGCTGGAACAATCGCGGCTCCGTTACGTGCGTACAGCTGACCATCCCGCGGTATCCGACCTGAGCGGACGGGATATCGTGTTTGAATCTTTCGATTCCATCTATGAAGCACACGACGATTTCACCGAAGTGTACGATGCGATCGCTGAGCGTCTCTTGCAAATCGCCAAGGAATCGCAAGGAGAGCCGGTCGTCTATGCCGTACCGGGGCATCCGATGGTCGCGGAACGAACCGTCGTACTATTGCGCGAACGTGCGCCGAAGGAGGGCGTGGAAGTTCGCATTCTCGGCGGAGAAAGCTTTCTCGACCAAGTGTTCACTTCGCTCGGATTCGATCCGATCGAAGGATTTCAGCTGCTCGACGCATCCGAAGTGACGCGGGATTCGCTTCGCCCCCGCTTACATACCGTGATCGGACAAGTATACGATTCGTTCACCGCGTCGGACGTCAAGCTGGCGCTGATGAACGTATATCCCGACGATTATCCCGTCGTGGTCGGACAGGCGCTGGGCGTTCCCGGACAAGAACGCATCCTGAACGTTCCGCTGCATGAGCTTGATCGACTGGACGGTTACGGCAATTTGACGCTGGTTTTCGTGCGGGCGGACCGGGACGAAACACTTCGGCGCCGTTCTTTCGAACGGCTGCAGGAGATCGTGGAAATATTGCGGAGTCCGGAAGGCTGTCCTTGGGACCGCGAGCAGACACACCAATCGATCCGCAAAAATTTCATCGAAGAAACTTATGAAGCCATCGAAGCGCTCGATAACGACGACCCCGACAATATGAAAGAAGAATTCGGAGACGTGATGCTTCAGGTTCTTCTGCACAGTCAGATGGAACAAGAACTCGGAACGTTCGACATCTATGACGTGCTCGCCGAGCTGAACGATAAGCTCATTTTCCGCCACCCTCATGTATTCGGGGGAGATAATGCCCGGGATGCCGAGGAAGCACTGCGGAATTGGGAGCAGATGAAGGCCGAAGAGAAACGGCGCAAAGGCGCGGCGGAGCGCGCCTCCGTTTTGGACGGCATACCTAGAGACTTGCCCGCGCTGATGAAGGCCTACAAACTGCAGAAAAAAGCGGCGGCCGTCGGGTTCGATTGGCCGGATCTGTCCGGCGTGTTCGACAAAATCGAAGAGGAATTGGCGGAGCTGCGCAGCGCAGTGAAGGACGAGCCGGCCGACCGGCAGAAGGACGAGTTGGGAGATTTGCTTTTTGCGGTGGTGAACGCGGCCCGCTTTCTGAAAGCCGATCCGGAAGAAGCGCTTGCCGGCACCAATCGCAAATTCACCGAAAGGTTCCACTATATAGAAGAGAGACTGCGTATAAGCGGCAAAACTTTTGACGAAACTGATTTACTAGAAATGGAAGAGTGGTGGCAAAAAGCCAAAAATACCCACTTATGAAGCCGACATTCCGCTTTTTCGCCAACTTTCCCTTAAATTCTTCATAAATCGGGAAAAAATTTTGCAAGTTTTGCAGGATTTTTTTAGCAAGGGACAGAATACTCTTCTTGTGCTTTTCAAAAGAACGCTTCCCGACGGCCTTCAGGCCGCAACGGCAAGCGACCTAATCTCAAGAAAAACTGGGAGGATTACGAATCATGAACAAGACCGACCTGATTAACAACATTGCAAGCAAAAGCGGATTGACGAAGAAAGATGTCGAATCCGTACTGAACGGCTTCTTGACGGAAGTATCCGACGCCCTCGCTAAAGGCGACAAAGTTCAACTGATCGGCTTCGGCACTTTCGAAACCCGCAAGCGTTCCGGCCGTGTGGGCCGCAACCCGCAAACCGGCAAATCCATCACGATCCCGGCTTCTAAAGTTCCGGCATTCAAAGCAGGCAACAAACTGAAAGACGCTGTAAAGTAATTCATGCGTCTCGACAAATTTTTGAAGGTGTCGCGGCTTATTAAGCGCCGCACCGTCGCGAAGGACGTGTCCGATCAAGGGCGCGTCCTTCTCAACGGTAAAGAGGCCAAACCGGGCAGCGTCGTCAAGCCGGGTGACGAGCTCGAAATCCAGTTCGGCCAGCGAATCGTCACCGTGCGGATCGAGCGGCTTCTGGAGTCGGCGAAAAAAGAGGACACCGAATCGATGTATACCGTAGTCAAAGAGGAATTCCGCAAAAACGAAGATGGTCCCTCTTTCCCGTGATTTTGCGAGGAAATTAGGGTAATATAAAGCCAGAACCGCTATACGCCGCCTAAGGGCGGCATTTTTTGTGGAACGGAGGAAGGACCAGTGGTGCAAAACCGAACGTGGGAATTGTGGATCGGATCCTATGCGAAACCCGACGAAGCGGGCATTACGAGAGTGGAGATGGACGCAGCGACCGGAGAGTGGGTGAAAACCGCGGAATACGGCGGTATCGAGAACCCTTCTTTTCTCGCGATGAACCGAGACGGCTCGGTGCTGTACGCCGTGAGCGAGACGATGGAAACAGACGGACAGCCGGGCGGTCGCATGATCGCCTATCCGGTCGCCCCGGACATGCGTAAGCTTGAAGCGGGCTGGGAACGTCTCACCCATGGAGCCGCACCTTGCCATCTCATGCTGGATCCCGAGGAAAGATGGCTGGCCGTGGCCAACTATGCCGGAGCGGCTGTGACGTTATATCCGCTGCATACGGACGGCAAACCCGGCGAAGCGATGGTCCGCCTCCGGCACGCGGGATCGGGTCCGAACCCGCAGCGGCAGGAAGCGCCTCACCCCCACGCCGCCGTTTTCGGACCGGAAGGCGGGCAATATTTGTTCGTACCGGATCTTGGGTTGGACCATGTTATGATTTATAAACAGGGCGAAGGCGGTTCCGAATGGACCGGCCATGGCACGGCGCCATTGTCGCCCGGCGACGGCCCGCGGCATCTGGCGTTTCACCCGGATGGCCGGTCGGCGTATGTGGTAAATGAACTCAGCAATACCATTACACGTTTTTCCTATCCGGAGCCGGGAAAGCTGCAGCGCGAGGAGACCTTGTCTACGCTGCCTGCCGGCTTCACGGGAGAGAGTACGTGCGCCGAAGTTGCGGTTTCTCCAGACGGCCGATTTGTTTATGTGTCCAATCGCGGACATGATAGCATCGCCATTTTCCAAATCAACGCGTCTACGGGACAACTGGAGGCAGCCGGACATGTCTCGACCCGGGGCCGCAATCCGAGACATTTTACGCTGACGCCTGACGGTGAATGGCTGATTGCCGCTCATCAGGACACCAACAATCTCGTATTGTTTCGCTTGGATAAGCAATCCGGTTTGCCGATTTACCAGGGAGTGGAGCTTTCGGTGAACAAGCCGGTTTGCGTGCTGATACGCCTTCTTGAATAAACGCTGTCCAAAAGTATTGACGGTGACAAAGCAAGGTGTTACTATCAAGCACATATATTCCGATTTATTCTATCGGATTAATTTGAGACAGAGAGTGGGATTTTCTGAAATGAGAAAACAATTCACGGTTTTTGCGCTGGTGCTGTCATTCGTTTTGATCCTCTCAGCCTGCGGAAAAAGAGATAACAACGTCCAAGGGGCGGCTTCTTCCCCGGCGGCTTCCTCATCCGCGAGTGCGAGTGCATCCGCGTCGGGACAAACGCTGCTGGATTCCATCAAAGCCAGCGGCAAAATCCGGATCGGAACGGAAGGAACATACGCTCCGTTCACGTTCCACGATAAAGATGGGAAACTGACCGGCTTTGACGTGGAGCTGGCGCAAGAGGTGGCCAAGCGCCTCGGGGTTCAGCCTGAGTTTATTGAAACGAAGTGGGACGGCATGTTCGCCGGTCTTGACGCCAAACGCTTCGACATGGTGGCCAACGAGGTATCCATCCGTGACGACCGCAAAGAAAAATACGATTTTTCCTCGCCTTACATCGTATCCAAAGCGGTTTTGATCGTTCATCAAGACAATAACGACATTAAGCAGCTTTCGGATTTGAAAGGCAAAAAAGCCGGCCAGTCGTTGACGAGCAATTTGACAGACATTGCAAAATCCAATGGCGCAAAAATTGTTCAAACCGACGGCTTCAACCAAGCGATCGAACTGTTGCTTTCTAAACGGATTGACGCTACCATCAATGACGGGCTTTCCTTCTTAGATTTCAAGAAACAGAAGCCGGATGCGCCGATTAAAGTGGTGGCTGAAACAGCTGATGCTTCTCAAAGCGCATTCTTGTTCAATAAAGGCAACCAGGAACTCGTCGACGCGGTAAACAAAGCGCTGGATGAGATGAAAAGCGACGGCACTTACCTGCAAATCTCCGAGAAATATTTCGGTGCAGACGTCTCCAAATAAAGGACGATTTCTATGACCGATAAACAGATACAAATATTTATGGACTCCTTGCTACCGTTGCTCAAAGCAGCGGTAGCTTTTACCATTCCCCTGGCCATCATCTCATTTGTGCTCGGGTTGCTTGTTGCGCTTCTCACGGCACTGGCCAGGTTGTCGAGTTTCAAACCGCTCGTCTGGCTTGCTCAATTTTATGTTTGGATCATTCGCGGAACGCCTTTGCTCGTTCAATTGTTCATCATATTTTACGGGCTCCCCAAGGTGGGAATTATCATCGACCCGTTCCCGGCGGCTGTGATCGGATTTACCCTTAGTGTCGGAGCCTACGGTTCGGAGACAATCCGAGCTGCAATCTTGTCGATTCCGAAAGGTCAGTGGGAGGCTTGTTACTCCCTTGGCATGACGTATTGGCAGGCGTTGAAACGGGCTGTGCTGCCGCAGGCGGCGCGAGTCGCAACGCCTACGCTCGCGAGTTCTTTCATCAGCTTGGTGAAAGATACTTCCCTTGCCGCTACGATTACAGTGACAGAGATGTTCCAAGTATCGCAGCAGATCACCGCTGCGCAATACGAACCGTTGTTGCTTTATTCGGAAGCCGCACTGATCTATCTAGTGATCAGCTCGGTACTTTCTTATGGACAAGCGCGCTTGGAAAAGCATTTCGATCGGTATACGGCCAGATAGGAGGGATTACGACTTGCTGGAGATGAAAAAACTCAAAAAGTCGTTCGGTGATATTGAGGTGCTTCGGGATATCGACCTTCGACTGGAAAAAGGCAAAGTGTTGGTCATTGTCGGTCCTTCCGGATCGGGCAAAACCACCTTGTTGCGATGCATCAACCTTCTTGAGACACCAACGGAGGGAGAAATGACGGTCGGCGATCTTCAATTGACATTCTCGCCGGGCACCAAACTTCGTAAAATCGATATTCTCGAGCTCAGGCAGCGGACGGGAATGGTGTTTCAAAGCTATAATCTTTTCCCGCATCGCACCGCTGTGGAGAACGTGATGGAAGGCTTGATTACAGTAAAGAAGGCGGATAAGCACGAATCGCGAAGCCTCGCAATGGAGATGCTTCGCAAAGTGGGCTTGGAAGAGAAAGCCGAAGCATACCCGTATCAACTGTCCGGAGGTCAACAGCAGCGTGTCGGCATTGCTCGCGCGATCGCTATGGATCCGGATTTACTACTGTTTGATGAGCCTACATCGGCGCTCGACCCTGAGCTCGTAGGGGAAGTACTCAATGTGATGAAAGCTCTAGCCGCTGAAGGACGGACAATGGTGGTGGTTACGCATGAGATGAAGTTCGCGGCAGACGTGGCTGATACCGTCGTATTCATGGACAATGGGCGAATTGTGGAGCGTGGAACCCCGGATGAAGTGTTCCGGCAATCTGCCAATGAGCGTACAAAGGCATTTTTATCCCGCGTAAGCGGAACCGAACCGCCTGTACAAGCAACGTTCTAAACCGGTTCGTCCCCCCATAAGGTAGATAGTGAGGGAGGGACGTGCCATGGAACACGGCAAAGCCAAGCACCATGAAATCCGGATGCTGAACCGCAAAACGCTGGAAATTACCGGCGTGGGCAACGTCGAGAGCTTCGACAACGAAGAATTTCTTCTGGTCACGGAATGCGGTTTTCTGGCGGTTCGCGGGCAGAATCTGCATATGAAAAATTTAAGCCTGGAGCAAGGCCTCGTTGCCATTGAGGGGACGGTAAATTCCCTTGTCTATCTCGACGCCGGCAGCGCGGGCAAATCGAAGGGCTTATTCGGGAAGTTGTTCAAGTGAACGCGGCTTCCCAATGGACGACCATCGGCTGGATGATCGTGTGCGGCGTGGCCATGGGAACGGTGTTCGATTTTTACCGGGTGGCGGCACGGCGTTTCCGGATTCCTCGATGGCTGCTTCCGGTGCTGGATCTGGCGTTCTGGTCGGCGGCCACGATTGGCGTCTTTTCCGTATTGCTCGACAGCAATCATGGCGAAGTTCGGATGTACGTCTTCCTCGGGCTTGGCATCGGCGTTACCGGCTATTTCGGTCTGATCAGCGGCTGGATGGTCAAGCTGGCTGCGTGGATTTACAATACCGGGACCCGGATCATCCTCCTGTTGGCCAAGGGTGTCCGTGTCCTGCTGATCGTTCCTCTCCTATGGGTTGTCCGGTTGTTGGCCAAGCTTCTGGATATTTTGTTCGTGATCACGGCGGCTCTGCTGTTGTGGACATTCCGGCTGTTGCTGAAGCCTTTGAAACGGCCGGGCCGTTGGGCTTGGGGGCGAATGCTTCCTGTCCGGAGAAAAGCACGGGAGATATGGGAAGCGGCGGTACGTTTCAAAAACAAATTGAAGGCGGCGTGGGACTTTTTTCGAAAAAAAACATAGTCAGAGGTGTTTCGACACCGTTCGAAGCGGGTAATAGAAGGAATTGAATCGGAAGAATTATATTTCCGGCGTCCCAAAATATGCTATAATGATCGCGACCCGCAGACTTTGCAGTTTTGGCATGTCAGGGAGAAAGCGCATTCTGGAGAAAGGAGGCATCGGACATGTCATCCCGTACAGCCGCAAGCACACCCGCAGCCATCGGAGCCCGCAGAAGATTGAAGCTATTGATGTTCGTCATGATCATTTTCATGAGCTGGGCTGCGTATACGTTGGTCGACCAATATACGCATCTGAACACGGCGTACAGTCAAATGCGGGAAAGCGGCAAGAAGCTGACCGATGCCGAAGCCAAGAGTGACGCCCTCAAGCAGGAGATCTCCCGCTTGAACGATCCCGAGTATATTGGCCAAATCGCTCGCAGAGACCAGGGAATGGGAATGCCTGGCGAGCAACCGATTCAATTTGAGAAATCCGCGCCGTAAAGCCGCTCAGGCCGCTTGGCACGGGGCATGCGTCTGTTGCCTTGCTTTCCGCGGTCGGTTATAATCGGCATACCGGACACACTAGGTTCGGGAACATTCAGGTTCAGGGAGGAACATCGGTTTTTATGGCCATCGAAGTGGGCACCAAATTGGAGGGCAAAGTGACCGGCATCACGCATTTCGGAGCGTTCGTGGACCTCGCGGGAGGCGTCACGGGTCTCGTCCACATTTCCGAGGTTGCCGACAGCTATGTGAAAGACATCCACGAGCATCTGAAGATCAATGACGTGGTAACGGTCAAGGTCATCAACGTTGACCAGAATGGCAAGATAGGATTGTCCATTCGACAGGCTGTAGACAAACCGCCGGAACAGCAGCAACAGCACCGTGGACCTCGCGGCGGCGGCGATCGCGGCGGCGGCCGGGGCGGATTTAGAGCCGGCGGCGGCGGACGTGCGACGTTCGAAGACAAGGTGAGCCGTTTCCTCAAGGACAGCGAGGAACGTATTTCCACCTTGAAGAAGAGCACCGAATCCAAACGAGGCGGCCGGGGCGGACGCCGGTCGTAATATACACAAAAGAGCATTGAACCGGATCATGGGATCCGGTTTTTTTGCATTTTCATTTCATTTGCTTTACCAATATCCCCTTCGCTCAGCGACCCGTTCCGCAACTGAGCGAAGGGGATATCGACAAAGGGAAATTTTGAACAATATACCCACCATGCCACCTGACATTTGCTTCCATTCGAGGTCATCCGGCAACGATGCGCGGATGGCGTCTGTTTACAGAATCGGCAATGCCGTCGGAAGTCCCCGAGTTAGATCAAGATGTCACCCGACGACCAAGGGAACGTACTTTCCGGTTAGGGAGAAATCTTCACGCCCGCCGCGGGTTTGTCCGACTCTCGAAAACCGTCCCGCGAGAGTGCCGGAACTGTCGGAAAAAACTTTTGCAGCTCCTACGCCTTCTGACAAACTTTCGCCCTGGCACCCCTCTATAATTAGAGGCACATTCACTTGGAGAAAGGGTGTTCAAAATGGACAAGTCGTCCGTCGTACCGTTCGTGCCGAGGCATGGAAGCTATCATCCCGGTTCCTCTTCGTCTCCCGCCAGAAAGCGCTGGTTCGTGAGGAGCCGAAAGGTGAAAGCTTCCGGTACGTCTCCGCAGCGTCTCGCGCGGTGGGGTCAAGCTTTTCGGCAAAAGCAGTGGGTGTTGTTGACGGTGTTGATGGGCTTTCTGCTCGGCAGGGCAGAGTTGTTGGAACATTTGGCACCCTTTGCGGCCGCTTTTTTCGGCGTCATCATGTACATAAGACGGGATATGGCTTTCTGGGCGGCAGCGGCTCTGATCAGCGGCAGCTTCTGGGCGGCGGATCCGGCACCCGCGGTGATTGCCGGCGAAATCGGAGTGCTCTATTTGCTGGTCCGGGGACTGGAGCTTTACGAAAAGGCGGACTTGTCACATGCACCGGTCGTGGTGTTTGCCTCCAGTTTGCTTGTCCGAATGTTCGAGACCGTTCTGGAAGATAATCCGGATTGG
The DNA here is from genome assembly GCF_005049045.1 of Cohnella pontilimi. GTDB lineage: Bacteria > Bacillota > Bacilli > Paenibacillales > Paenibacillaceae > Cohnella > Cohnella pontilimi. Next base: position 20,414 of record NZ_SUPK01000013.1, on the reverse strand, counting down.
CTGCCTTATGTATGGACGGCGGTGGAAGCCGCGATGGCATTCGTGCTCACCATGCTGTTCGTTCATGCCTTGCCCGTGCTGAACCGGACCAAAAAAACGGTTCAGCTGCGCCACGAGGAATGGATCGGCGTGCTGATCCTCGCGGCTTGCCTGATTACGGGCTTGGCCGGCTGGACGGTGTATGGAGTGGAGACGTCGGCGGTGTTCACCCGCTATGTCGTGCTGTTAGCCGCGTTCGTCGGCGGAGTGTCGCTGGGCACTTCCGCAGGCGTGGTGGCCGGAATCATGCTCTCTTTATCCGATCTCGGCGCCATGGGAGAAATCGGCTTGCTCGCTTTCGGCGGCCTCATGGCGGGGTTGATGCGGGAAGGAGGCAAGGCCGGCTCCATGTTGGGACTATTGCTGGGCACATCCGTGCTGGGGATGTACGCGCCGGATTCCGGAGCGATGCTGGCGTCCACGTGGGCCACGCTGGCTGCCGCGGCGTTCTTTTTCCTCACTCCCAGAAAAGCGACCGATGCTATATCAAAATATGTACCGGGCACCCCCCATTATGCCCAAAATCAGCGCGAGTATGCGAAAAAAGTTCGCGATCTTACCGCCGAGAGGGTATCCCGGTTTTCCGAAGTGTTCCGGCAGCTGTCGGGGAGCTTTCGCCAAATGACGCAGGCCGGCAATCCGGATCAAGGCAGCCGGGATTTCGATCATTTCGTAGGCGCGGTCCATGAGAAAGCGTGCGCCGGCTGCCATAAGCGAGGCGCCTGCTGGGACGCTCAATTTTTCCAAACCTACAAGCTTATGACCGACATGCTGAGCGCGGTAGAGAAAGAGCCGGACATGCTGCCGTCGCAGATACCCAAACCTTGGACGCGAATATGTGTAAAGACACCTCTCGTGCTGGATATCCTCAAACGGGAGTACGATCTATACCGGCATGATCTGCATTGGAGAAGGCAGCTGCAGGACAGCCGGTATTTGGTGGCGGATCAACTGTCGGGCGTCTCGCAGGTCATGGACGATCTGGTACGGGAAATCCGGCGGGAAGCCCAGCAAATGGAGCGCCAGGAGGAAGAAATCCGCGACGCAATCGACAGGCTGGGGCTGGCCGTTCAGAGTATAGATATCATGAGCCTGGAGGAGGGAAGAGTCGAGATCGAAATGGTACACGCCTTCAAGGCGGGGTACGACGAATGCCGGAAAATGATCGCGCCGCTCCTTTCCGAAATACTTGGAGAAACGGTATGCGTAAGGCAGGAACGCGGCGGTGATCCGGCGGTACATTTAACGACCGTGACATTCTCTTCGGCGAAAGCGTTCGAAGTCGAGACCGGTGTGGCCGGAGCGGCGAAGGACGGCGATCTGATGTCCGGCGACAGTTTTACGATGACCGAATTGTATAACGGTAAATTCGCGGTGGCGATCAGCGACGGAATGGGCAACGGGGTTCGCGCGCGGATGGAGAGCAGCGCCGCGCTCACGATGCTGGAGCAGATGTTGCAATCGGGCATCGACGAACGGCTGGCGGTTAAATCCGTTAACTCGATCTTGCTGCTTCGGTCGCCGGACGAGATGTTCGCGACGGTCGATCTCGCATTAATCGATTTATTTTCGGCGCATGCGACCATGCTCAAAATCGGCTCTACTCCGAGCTTTATTAAACGAGGGAGGGAGATTATCCCGATTGCGGCCAACAACTTGCCGATCGGGATTTTGCAGGAAATCGAGATCGATTTGTTAAGGGTGCAGCTGCAGCCCGGCGATACCCTGATTATGATGACGGACGGCGTGCTGGACGCACCCGGTCACGCGATGAATAAGGAGATGTGGATGAAGAGGGTGCTTCAGGAAATTGAAACGGATGACCCGCAGGAGCTGGCGGACGAGCTGCTCAGCATTGCGCTTCGTCAGAACCCGACGGGCGGCATTCGGGACGACATGACCGTTGTGGTCACTCGGGTGATTCGTTATCAGCCCGAATGGGCGGCATTCCGCTTCCCCGGCATGGGCCGGGTGGAGCGTCCAAGGACGGTGAGCTGAACCGGAAACGTGGTACCGATCGGAAATTCCCCGTTAGTCCTCTTTGATGCCTCTATACCTCTTCAATTTGCCTCTTTCACGAAGAGCCCCGCCCGGGGCTCTTTCGCCTTTTTCCGAACCTCCGCTTCGCTCCGGCAGGATTAAATCTTTCTCTATCTGGCGAAACTGCTGATAGAGTAGGGAGGAGTGAGAGCGGTGAAACAAATTCTTCTGATAACCGACGGCTGTTCCAACGTCGGCGAAAGTCCGGTATCTGCGGCGGCGTTGGCGTTTGCGGAAGGCATTACCGTCAATGTCGCCGGCGTGATAGATGAAGGCGCCATTGGAGAGCAGGGAGCGGTCGAAATCGCCGAAATTGCCAAAGCCGGCGGCGGCATGAGCCGCATCGTGACGACCCATCAACTGTCACATACCGTGCAAATGATGACGCGGCAAACGGTCGCGGGCACGATCCGGCACGCGGTGAACCAAGAGCTCAAACAGCTGTTCGGTCTTGATTCAGTCGGTGCGCTGCCGCCGCCCAAACGGGCTGAAGTGGTCCGGGTGATGGACGAGCTGGAAGAAACGTCCGAGCTGCGCGTCGCTTTGCTGATCGACGCGAGCGCCAGCATGAAGCCAAAGCTGCACGCGGTGGAGGACGCCGTTCGCGATCTTGCGCTGAGCCTTCAGTCGAGGAATGGGAGAAGCGCGGTGGCGGTGTTTCATTTTCCGGGCGATTTCGGGCATTTGCCATGCGTGCTGGATTGCGGTTGGACGACGGAAGCGGGCAAACTCCATTCTATGTTCACCCGGATCCGGATGAAAGGGACGACGCCCACGGGACCGGCCCTGTTGCAGGTAGTTGATTTTATAAGGGAAACATGTGGTATTATCAAGTCAGAACTTCTGGAACCTCCGCATATCGAGCGGGGCGATAACGAAGAGGTGCGGAGTGACTACGTCGTCTGAGAAAGTGCAACTGCCACCCGGCACTCTCGTGAAGGGCAAGTGGAACGGAAAAAAATATCGGCTTGAACGATTACTTGGTATCGGAGCGAACGGGCAGGTGTATTTGGCCTCCCTCGGGCGCTCCGTTTGCGCGCTTAAATTTAGCGACGAAGCTGCCGAATTGCAAGGAGAAGCCAACGTCCTCGCTTCGCTCGATCATACCGGAAAGAAACGCGGGCGGGTCCCGTTTTTGCTTGATGTGGACGATTTTACGCTGGATGGGCGCGATCTGCCGTTTTACGCGATGAGGTATGTGCCGGGTACGCCGGTCAGCGCTTATTTGAAACGCCACGGTTCTCAGTGGATGGGCGTCGTCGGCTACCGGCTGCTGGAGCGGCTGGCCGAGCTGCATGAAGCCGGATGGGTGTTTTCCGACATCAAAACAGATAATGTACTAGTACATGACTACGGAGCGGTCGAGCTCGTCGATTTCGGAGGGGCGACCGCGGCGGGCCGAAGCGTGCGGCAATTTACCGAGATTTACGACCGGGGATATTGGTCGGCCGGCAGCCGAACCGCCGACCCCGCTTATGATTGGTTCGCTTTCGCCATGTTATGGCTGCATGCCCTCGACGGCAAGCGGCTGCTGCAGCTCACCCGAGCATTGCTGCCGCAAAATCGTCATCCCGGCGAATTGATGAAGCTGGTGCGAAGCCATCCGCGGCTTCGGACGATGGAAGGCTGGATGGAGAAGGCGTTCCGCGGCGGTTTCCAGGATACCAGAGAAGCTTTGCTCGAATGGCGGCAGGCGATCCGCAGCTCGGAACGAACCGCGAAGTCGTCCGAATCTCATGTGCCGGGCTGGATGGCGGGGCTGCTTGCGGGTTCGGTTGTGCTGTGCGCCGCGGTGGCGGCCGTGTGGTTTCTCCAATAATCGCGAAAGGGACGGGCTGCGGATGGAAAGCCGAGACGAATTGTTGATCTGCGTCAAAAAGGAAGCGGAGGCGGCAGGCTGGGGGAAGCCGGACCATGTTGTCGTGGCCGCGGTCTCCGGCGGACCGGACTCGATGGCGCTACTGCATCTGCTCCTGTGTATCGCCGCCGAACGTCCTTTCCGGCTCGTAGCCGCTCATGTCAATCATCGTTTCCGGGGGGCGGAAGCCCAGGCGGAGGCCGAACTGGTCGCCGGAACGGCGGCGAAGTGGGGCGTGCCCTTGGAATCGGCGGCGATCGACGTGCCGTCTTATATAGAAGAAACCGGAATGAACGCGCAAGCGGCCGCCCGGGAGAAACGCTACGAGTTTCTGCGAACGGTGGCGGAACGTCACGGAGCTACGCATCTGATGTTCGGCCACCATGCCGACGACCAGGCGGAAACGGTATTGATGCGGGTGCTTCGGGGAACCGGTATCGGAGGTTTGGCGGGAATTCCCTACCGGCGCAAAGAGGGAAATTTGGAACTGCTCCGGCCGCTTCTGCGTATACCCAAATGGGAGCTTCAAGCGTATTGCGAGAGAAACGGGATTCCATTCGCGATCGACAGCAGCAATTTAAGCCGGAAGTATTTTAGAAACGCCGTCCGTCTCGATTTATTGCCGATGCTGGAGAGCTACAATCCGCGGCTGAAGGAGTCGCTGATTCGGCTGGCGGAAATGGCGGAGGCCGACGACGATTACCTGGAGGCGGAGACCGCCCGCGTTCTCGCCCGGATGTCGGTGCGTGCCGGACAAGGCTTCCGGCTGGAGCGAAGCGGGTTCCGCGGCCTGCACGTCGCTTTACAACGCAGATTGATTAAACTAATATTAAGTTATTCTGTGAGCCCTTCTCATTTCCGAGAGTTCCGGCAAATCGAAGAGATTCTGCAGGCTGCGGCGGATGACCGCCCTTCCGTAACGCGGATCGACATCGGAAACGGCTGGAGATTCGTCCGGGAATACGATGAGCTGTATATCGGACCTGAGCCGCCGAACCGGACCGGATTTCGATATGAAGTGACCGAACCGGAGTCCGCACTATCGATGCACGCGGGCGATTCCGGGACTGTTTTCGAATTTCAACGTCTGGAAGGAGCCGTTTCCTCGCCGCCGGACAATCGGTGGGAGGCTTTTTTTGACGCATCGAAGCTCGTGTGGCCATTGTCCGTCCGAAGCCGGGAGCCCGGCGACCGCATGGAACCATGTGGACTAAACGGCTCCAAAAAAGTGCAAGATATGTTCGTCGATGCCAAAGTGCCGCGCTCCAAGCGGGGCCAATGGCCGCTGGTCGCGGACGCGCAAGGCCGGATTTTGTGGATTCCCGGACTTAGGCGTTCCCGCATCGCGCTCGTGGGAGCGGACACGAGGAGCACAATCCGAATTGCGGTCCGCGAAACGGATGCCGATCCACGAACAAGGACATGAATGGAGCAATGCCATCATACCGTTTATTAATCCGACTGGGAGGTCCCCTCTTTGTTAAACGACATTCAAGAAGTGTTTTATTCGGAAGAACAAATTCAGGGTAAAGTGAAGGAGCTGGGAGCCGCGGTCAGCCGGGATTATGAAGAGCGCAACCCGCTCGTGATCTGCGTGCTTAAAGGCGCCTTTATTTTTATGGCCGATCTCGTCAAAAACATCACCGTGCCGATCGAACTCGATTTCATGGCGGTGTCCAGCTACGGCAACTCCACCCGCTCATCCGGCGAAGTGAAAATTATTAAGGACCTGGACACCTCCGTGGAAGGGCGAAACGTCATCATCGTCGAGGATATTATCGACAGCGGCCTCACGCTCAGCTATCTGATCGATGTGCTCGAGCGCCGCAACGCGCGGTCTGTTAAGGTAGTCGCATTGTTCGACAAACCGGCGCGCCGCACGGTCGAGTTGAATGCCGATTACACCGGCTTCGTCATCCCGGACGCGTTCATCGTCGGATACGGTCTCGATTACGCTGAGAAGTACCGCAATCTTCCATTCGTCGGCGTGCTGAAACCTGAAGTTTACTCCGGCAGCTGAAGCCGTGCAGGGACGCGGGTTGCGCCGCCGCGTTCTATTGTGATGCTAAGACAGGCTATGGTAAAATGATGTAAGTGTGTCGAGAGGAGGCCAGGGATGAACCGAATCATCCGCAACACAGGCTTTTATTTGCTTATATTTTTGGTGACCGTCGGAATTGTCCAGTTTTTCATCAGCAAAAACGAGACCACCGATGAGTTGAGCTATAAACAACTTGTCCAAGTCGTCGAACAAGGTAACGTCTCCAGCCTCACGATGCAAATTCAGAACGGGACCTATCTGGTTACCGGTAAATATAAGAAGCCGAATGATCAGAAAAACAGTACTTTCACCGCACGTGCGCCTCTGGCGGATTATGTGGCGAAACAGTTCGAAGATTTGAGCAAGACCAAAGGCTATGATCTTCAAATGAAGAGGATGCCGGGCGAGAACTTCTGGCTCACTTTCCTCACCTCGATCATTCCGTTCGTGATCATGTTCATCCTGTTCTTCTTCCTGATCAATCAGGCGCAGGGCGGCGGCGGCAAAGTCATGAATTTCGGCAAAAGCCGCGCGCGTCTCTATAATGAAGAGAAGAAACGCGTCACCTTCGAAGACGTGGCCGGCGCCGATGAAGAGAAGCAGGAGCTCGTGGAAGTCGTCGAATTCCTGAAAGATCCGCGCAAATTCGCCGCGCTTGGCGCCCGCATCCCGAAAGGGGTTCTCCTCGTGGGTCCTCCGGGTACGGGTAAAACGCTTCTGGCGCGCGCTGTGGCAGGCGAAGCGGGCGTTCCGTTTTTCAGCATCTCGGGCTCCGACTTCGTCGAAATGTTCGTCGGTGTGGGCGCATCCCGCGTGCGGGATTTGTTCGAAAACGCGAAGAAGAATGCTCCGTGCATCATCTTCATAGACGAGATCGACGCCGTCGGCCGTCAACGGGGCGCAGGCCTCGGCGGCGGACATGACGAGCGAGAACAGACGCTCAACCAATTGCTCGTCGAGATGGACGGGTTCGGCGCGAACGAAGGAATTATCATCGTGGCCGCAACGAACCGTCCCGACATTCTGGATCCTGCGCTGCTTCGCCCGGGCCGGTTCGACCGTCAGATCACGGTCGATCGTCCGGACGTCAAAGGCCGGGAAGCGGTGCTCAAGGTACATGCCCGCAACAAGCCGCTGAGCAAAGACGTGAAGCTGGACACGATCGCCAAGCGGACGACCGGATTCACCGGCGCGGACCTCGAGAACCTGCTGAACGAAGCCGCTCTCCTCGCGGCTCGCCGCAACAAGAAAGATATCGCCATGCGGGAAGTGGATGAGGCGATCGACCGCGTCATTGTCGGCACCGAGAAGAAAAGCCGCGTGATCAGCGACCGGGAGAAGCGGATCGTCGCTTACCATGAAGCGGGTCACACGATCGTCGGATACTTCCTCGAGAATGCCGATATGGTGCACAAGGTTACGATCATCCCGCGCGGACGTGCGGGCGGCTACGTGATTATGCTGCCGAAGGAAGACCGCATGCTCGTCACGAAGCAGGAGCTGCTTGATAAAATTACCGGCTTGCTTGGCGGACGCGTGTCCGAAGAGCTGTTCATCGGCGAAATCGGCACCGGCGCTTACAGCGACTTTAAACAGGCGACCGGAATCGCACGCAGCATGATCATGGAGTACGGCATGAGCGAACGGCTCGGGCCGATGCAGTTCGGCAACGTGCAAGGCCAAGTGTTCCTTGGCCGCGACCTCGGACATGAGCAGAACTATTCCGACGCGATTGCCTACGAGATCGATCAAGAGATGCAGCGAATCATTCAATCGTGTTACGACCGCGCGAAACAGCTCCTCACGGAGAAGAGCGATGAAGTTCACAAAATCGCGCAAACGCTGCTCGAAGAAGAGACGCTGGATCTCGACCAGATCAAGAATCTCATCGAAACGGGAACGCTCGACGGTAACGGAGGCGACGGCTCGAACAGCGGAAGCGAAGAGCCGAAGAGCGATCCGATCATCGACACGCTTGGCAGCGGGGTTCGTGTCCGCATCCAGACGCGGGAAGACGATCCGACCGCCACGCAAACGCCGGACCCCAGTGACGATCCGGAAGAAGGCAACCGATAAGCGTGACCAAAACCGCAACTCGCAGCTTCGATGCTGCGGTTTGCGGTTTTTTTGAGAAAACGATCGAAATGAAAAGCAGCAAAAAAGGGGGAGCACCCGTGATTTTGGTCGTGGATGTCGGGAATACCAACATTGTGCTCGGATTGTATGAGGACCGGACGCTGAACCATCATTGGCGGCTCAGCACGAACCGCTCCACCACGGTGGACGAATACGGCGTTATGATCATGAACTTGTTTCAGCTGGCCCAAGTTCATGCGAATCAGATCGAAGGCGTCATTTTGTCCAGCGTCGTACCGCCGTTAATGAACATTTTGGAGAGGTTGTTCGTCCAATATGTAGGCAAAGAAGCGCTGGTCGTCGGACCCGGGATCAAAACCGGCTTGAACATCCGGTACGAAAACCCGAAAGAAGTAGGCGCGGACCGCATCGTCAATGCTGTGGCCGGCATTGAGAAGTACGGCTCCCCGCTCATCATCGTCGACTTCGGAACGGCCACCACCTTCGACTACATCGACGAAAACGGCGCCTATTTGGGTGGAGCGATCGTTCCGGGCATCGGGATTTCGGCGGAGGCCCTGTACCAGCGGGCGGCCAAGCTGCCGCGGATCGAATTGGCCAAACCGCGCACCGTGATCGGGCGCAATACGGTAGCGGCCATGCAAGCCGGCATTATTTACGGCTATGCGGGACAGGTGGATGGGATCGTACGCCGGATCCGCGAAGAATTCCGCGTGAATCCCCGCGTCATCGCGACCGGCGGGCTGGCCGAATTGATCGCGGGAGAGTCCGAGGCGATCGAGACGGTCGACCCGCTGCTTACGCTGGAAGGACTTCGCATCGTTTACGAAAGGAACGGGTAAAAGGAGTTACCCGCTTACAGAAGGGAGCAGCACGACAACGATGAAAGACGAATTGATACGCGGTACGGCGTGGAACGCCGGAATCCGGGTGTTTGCCGCACGTACGACCAACCTCGTGGCGGAGCTTCAGCGCCGGCATGATACATATCCGACAGCAACGGCCGCGCTCGGCAGATCCGCCACGGCGGGCGCCATGATGGGCGTCATGTTGAAGGACGGAGCAAGGTTGACGATTCAAGTGAAGGGAGACGGTCCGCTCGGCCAAATCGTGATCGATTCCAATTCCGAAGCGGAGGTGCGGGGTTACGTGGATCACCCGCATACCCATCTCCCGAGCAACCCACAAGGGAAGCTCGATGTAGCCGGCGCGGTCGGCCGGAACGGATATGTGAATGTGATTAAAGATTTGGGGCTGAAAGAACCGTACCGCGGCAGCGTTCCGATTATATCCGGAGAACTGGCCGAGGATTTTACTTATTATTTCGCGGAATCAGAGCAAGTGCCTTCCGCCGTAGGGCTTGGCGTGCTGGTGGACGTGGACAACTCCGTGCTGCACGCCGGCGGATTTATTGTACAGGTCATGCCCGGAATGCCGGATGATCAGCTTGAGCGGCTGGAACAGGCTGTATCCGGCATGCCCCATATCACTGCCCTGCTGGACCGCGGGGAAACGCCCGAAAGCATTTTGCGTTTCTTGGTCGGGGACGACCTGACGATTCACGAAAGAGTGGAGCCTATATTCCGGTGCAAATGCTCCCGGGAACGGGTTGCCAATACGCTGCTTACGCTCGGGGCGGAGGAACTGCGCAGCTTGATCGATCAAGACGGGAAAGCGGATGTGCTTTGCCATTTTTGCAACGAGACTTACGCATTCTCCGCCGAGGATCTGGAAGACCTTCATCGGCAGGCTTCGGAGGTGCGGCGGAGGGGAGACTGAACGATGGGGAAAATTGTTTTGCCGCTGCGCCGGCTGCTGCTCGTGACGATTGTGATGCCTGTCGTCTTGACCGGCTGTTCTCCCGCGTCCGATGACAATAAGGAGATCTCGCCGGCCACCCCGTCCGCGGGCTCCAAGGGCGAAGTCTCCGCCGATACTGTCGGCGTTGTCGACGGGAAATCGATCAGCCGAGCGGAATTGACGCAGCGTCTTCTGTCCTCCTATGGCAGCGACACGCTTCGGGAGATCATGCTCCATGAAGCGGTAAACCGGGAAGCGGCAAAACTCGGATTGACGGTAAGCGCGCAGGAGCTGGAACAGGAACTGAAAAGCATGATGGAAGGGTATGAAGGAGAAGCCCAATTTTATGCCGTTATGCAAAAGCAGCTCGGTTTGGACAAGGAAGCGGTTCGAGAAGACGCGAAATACCGGCTGTTGGTGGAAAAGCTGGCCACTCGGGACGTTCAGATTACGGAACAGCAAATCGCCGGATATTATAAGCAACATGAGGGGGATTACTCCTCTCGCCGGCAGTTTGAGCTGGCCTGGATCGTGACTTCCTCTAAAGCCGAAGCGAATGACGTACTGTCGCAGCTCGAACAAGGTACGGATTTCGGTACATTGGCCGGCGAGTACTCCACAGACGAGATGACGGCGGAAACCGGCGGTTATTTGGGCTGGGTCGACGAAAACGACTCGTTTCAAGATCCGCGCGTTTTACAAGCTGCCTCGCAGTTGAATGTGGGAGAAATTGCGGGACCGGTCAAAATCGATGCCGGATATGCAGTGGTTCAGTTAAAAGGCACGCAGACAACGGACGGTCAGCCGCTCTCTGCCGTGCGGGAAGAGATTCGCAGACAGCTGGCCATGCAGCAAGCGGTTCCGATTCGCGAACTCGAACGGCGTCTTCTGAGCAAATACGGCGCCAAAGTATTGGATCCTCGGCTTTCCTCAGCGGTGGACCGGTAACGCATGCGAACCGGCCGACGGGGACAGCGGCGGCTATTGACATTCCATTAGCGGGTTGATAAGATGAAAGCATAATGAAAGCCGACTGATTTAGTCGGATTAATGCACCGATGCGGCAGAGCCGTACCTTTATATTGGAGGGAATGTCATGGCGAAGATTGTGCAGAGCATTACCGAATTGATCGGAGATACGCCGCTGGTTCGTTTGAACCGTCTCGTACCGGCCGGAAGCGCGGAGATTTATGTGAAATTGGAATACCAGAATCCCGGCGCGAGCGTGAAAGACCGGATCGCGATCAGCATGGTTGAAGAAGCCGAGAAACGCGGCGACATCAAACCGGGCGTCACGACGATCGTAGAACCGACAAGCGGGAACACCGGCATCGGATTGGCGATGGTCGCAGCCGCGAAAGGGTACCGCGCCATTCTCGTCATGCCGGAGACGATGAGCTTGGAGCGCCGCAACCTGCTTCGCGCATACGGAGCGGAGCTCGTATTGACGCCGGGTTCCGAAGGCATGAACGGCGCCGTTAAGAAGGCGGAAGAGATTACGGCCCAGAACAACGACTATTTCATGCCGCAGCAATTTAAAAACCCGGACAACGTGAAAATTCACCGCGAAACGACCGGTCCGGAAATCGTCGAAGCGATCAACTCTTTGGACAGCAAGCTGGACGCGTTCATTGCCGGCATCGGTACCGGGGGAACGATCTCGGGCGCCGGCGAAGTGCTGAAGAAGAACTTCCCGAACATCAAAATTTACGCGGTTGAGCCGGCCGGTTCTCCGCTGCTGTCCGGCGGCAACCCTGGACCTCATAAAATCCAGGGCATCGGTGCCAACTTTATTCCGGAAATATTGAATCGCCAAGTTTACGACGGGGTCATTACCGTCGAGAACGACGAGGCGTTCGAAGTGGCTCGTGCCGCAGCGAAGCAGGAAGGCATCCTGTGCGGTATTTCGTCCGGCGCCGCCATCCACGCCGCTCTGAAAGTGGCCAAAGAGCTGGGTGAAGGCAAACGCGTCGTGGCCATCGTGCCGTCTAACGGCGAACGTTACCTGAGCACGCCGTTGTTTAACTTCGACAACTGATAATCGGAGCAGGGTATGTAAGGGGGCTTCCGCAGCAATGCGGAGGCTTTTTTTTGGTAAAATGGAGTGTGACGTTGTCGGGATTTCGAACGGAGGTCGGCGGATTTTGGATTTGGTGAACGGGTCGCAATGGCATCGCTGGAACGGGGAGTACTCGATGTTGCCTTTCGTACGGAAGCTTGATGTCCCGGAAGGCGGATCCGGCTTACTGCCTGCATTGTGGGATGGATTATGGGCGGACGCTTCCGAGTACGCCTGCGTGTTGGAAAGCGGCAAAGGCGGTCGTTATACGATCGTCGGCGCTCGTCCGGTGTCGGTGCTGACAGGGCGAGGTCCTCAGGTTCAGGTTATGGAAAATCGAGACGACCGATGGGTGCAACTATACGAGGCGCAAGGAGAACCGATTCACATGATGCGAGATTGGTTGAATCAGACGACGGCTCCGAAGCTCGCTGGAGTACCTGATTGCATAGGAGGGGTGCTCGGTTTTTGGTCGTACGATATGGCGCGGCATTTGGAGAAGATCCCGGAATCGGCGGTCGACGATCTCCAGTTGCCCGACTTCCTCTACCAACGATATACGCAGCTCTGGATTGCGGATCATCGGGAGAACGCCATTTATGCAGCCGTTCACACACCGATCTCCGGAAAGTTAGACACGCAACAATTGGAGAGGAAGTTTAGACAGGCGGAAGAGACCGCGGCCCAGATGGAGCAAAGCTGGATCCGCTGGCGCGAGACGGCGGATTCTCCGGAGCTGGCGGCCAAACGGAGGGCAATGCTTCGCCGAATCGAAGAACAGCCGATGAATCTCGACGTAGAGAAGGTTCCCGGACTCCAAACATCATTGGACAAACACGATTTTATGCAGGCCGTAGAGCGTGTCCGCGAATATATCGCGCAAGGTGACGTGTTCCAAGTGAACCTCTCTCTCCGGCAAAGCCGTCCGTCCGCCGCCGATCCCGAGGAACTGTATGAATGGCTGAGACTGGTGAATCCTTCTCCTTATATGGGTTGTCTCCGTACCCCTGAATTTTCGCTGGTCAGCGCTTCCCCCGAGCTGTTGGTTAAAATGGACGGCGGACGGCTCACCACCCGCCCGATTGCCGGAACCCGCAGACGCGGACGCACGCCGGACGAGGATCGGGCGATGGAAGACGAGCTGCTCACGAATGAAAAGGAACGCGCGGAACACGTCATGCTGGTGGATCTGGAACGCAACGACCTCGGAAGGGTGGCGGCTTACGGTTCCGTGAAAGTGCCGGAGCTCCTCACCGTGGAAAAATACTCTCATGTCATGCATCTCGTCTCCCAAGTCGAGGCTCGGCTTGCTTCGGGCAAAGATGCGCTGGACGTCATGGCTGCCGTATTTCCGGGCGGAACGATTACCGGGGCTCCGAAAATTCGTACGATGGAGATCATCGAAGAGCTGGAGCCCGTGCGGCGGGGAGCCTATACGGGAGCGATGGGATGGATTGACTACTCGGGGGATATGGAATTTAATATAGTTATTCGCACAATTCTGTGGAGAGACGGATTGTGCCATATCCAGGCAGGGGCAGGGATCGTCATCGATTCCGACCCGGAGCGGGAATTTTACGAATGCCTGAACAAAGCCAAAGCGCTGTGGACGGCGGAGGCCTATGCAAGGGGGACCCCAAATGATTCTGGTGATCGATAACTACGATTCCTTTACGTATAATTTGGTGCAGTATTTGGGAGAGCTCGGCGAGGAAGTGGTCGTGCGCAGGAACGACGAGATCGAGCTCGAAGGCATCGCTGAGCTGGCGCCGGATCATATTCTCATTTCACCCGGTCCGTGCACACCTAACGAGGCGGGGATCAGTCTGGCCCTGATCGAACGGTTCAAGGGAAAAATTCCGATTATGGGCGTTTGCCTCGGACATCAATCTATCGGACAAGCGTTCGGCGGTGAAGTGGTACGGGCTGAGAAACTGATGCACGGCAAAACGTCGGAAATTCGGCATGACGGGCGTACCCTTTTCGAGGGACTTCCATCACCGTTCACTGCAACCCGTTACCATTCCCTCATCGTAAAGAGGGACACGCTGCCGGACTCCTTGGAAGTAACGGCTGAGTCCGAGGATGGCGAAATTATGGGGCTGCGGCATAAACAGTACAATGTGGAAGGCGTGCAGTTTCACCCGGAATCCATCATGACCGAGGACGGTTTGCGGATTCTCCGCAACTTTCTCGCCAGCAAGAGTGGCGTGAGGGCATGAAGGTTTTGCTGAACGGACAAGTGAAAGAATCCAGCGAGGCCGTGATCTCGGTGTTTGATCACGGCTTTTTATACGGGATGGGGCTTTTCGAGACATTCCGTACCTATCAAGGGAAGCCGTGGCTTTTGGAACGGCACGCGGATCGTTTAGCTGACGGCTGCCGGATGCTCGGTATCCAGTTTGATCCCGATACGAACCGCCTTCGGGAAGGTGTAACCCGTTTGCTCACGGCAAACGGGCTTTCCGATGCTTATATCCGTTGGTCGGTTTCCGCGGGTTCCGGGCCGATCGGATTGCCCGTGGAACCCTATGACGCTCCTATGGAAATCGTATATGCCAAGCCGCTCGCGGCGGATGAGCCGGACAGCCGGCCGGGCAAGACGCTTCGCAGGCTGAGCGTTCGCCGGAGCACGCCGGAAGGCGGCGTCCGGTTAAAATCTTTCCATTATATGAACAATATTGTTGCGAAACGGGAACTGACGTCGGACGGTGTCGGTCCTGGCACGGAAGGGCTTTTTCTGGACAACGGCGGATCCGTGTGCGAAGGAATCGTGGGCAACGTGTTTTGGTTCAACGGTGACGTCCTATGCACACCTTCATTAGAGACCGGCGCACTGCCCGGCATTACCCGGGCGTTCGTCATGGAGCTGGCGGCGTCGGGCGGTTGGCAAGTATCGGAGGGGCGTTTCAGCTGGAACGATCTCGCGGCTGCGGAGGAAATCTTTTTGACGGGCTCGGTCCAGGAAGTGGTGCCGGTCATCGGTCTGGAGGAGGAAGGCGGCCGTCCTGTCCGGAATCTGGACGTCGGCTCCCGGACCCTGCAGCTGATGAAAGGGTATCGGAATTGCGCAGAGAGGGGCGAATCGGGTGGAACCTGCATTTTATAATCGAACTTACACCTTTCACGACGGTTTGCGACTGGAGCTGGGTCGGAGAACGTTGATCATGGGTATTTTGAATGTGACGCCCGATTCGTTCTCGGACGGAGGACGCTACGAAGCCGTGGAAGCCGCCGTCGAAAAAGCGCGGGAGATGGCGGCAGAAGGAGCGGATATTCTCGATATCGGGGGCGAATCGACCCGGCCGGGACATGAAGCGGTGTCGACCGAGGAAGAGCTGATGCGGATTCTGCCCGTCATTCATGCGGTCCGCGAGGCGGTGAAGCTGCCGATCAGCCTGGATACTTACAAAGCGGAAACGGCGAGGCAGGCCATGGAAGCCGGCGCGCATATTTTGAACGATATTTGGGGATTCAAGCAGGATCCCGGGATGGCTGCCGTTGCCGCCGATTATGGTTGTCCGGTTATTTTGATGCATAACAGGGAGCAGCGCGATTACGCGGATTTCGTGCCGGATGTACTGGGAGATTTGAAGGCTTCCGTGGCCAGGGCACGAGCGGCCGGAGTAGCGGAGGAGAACATCTGGCTCGATCCGGGCATCGGATTCGCGAAAGATTATGATGAAAATGTCGAACTCATGGGACAGTTGGACCGGATCGTCCGGCTGGGCTATCCCGTACTGCTGGGCACATCGCGCAAAACCTTCATCCGCCGCACCCTGGACGTGACGGTGGACGACGCGTTGGAGGGAACGGCGGCGACCGTGTCGCTCGGCATTGCGCAAGGATGCCAGATCGTTCGGGTTCACGACGTCAAACAGATGAAACGGGTCGCGGCCATGACCGATGCGATCGTTTACCGTCAGGCCGGAAGGAGCGGACGATAATGGACCGGATGCTGCTGCGGCGTATGCAGTTTTACGGCTATCATGGAGTTTTTGCGGAAGAGAATAAACTGGGACAAAAGTTCATCGTGGATCTGGATCTGCGGTTGGATTTGAGCCGGGCCTCGCACTCGGACAACGTAGAAGATACCGTCAATTATGCCGAAATCCACGCGTTGGTGAAGAGGATTGTCGAAGGCCCTCCCGTGAAGCTGATCGAAGCGCTGGCGGAAAACATTGCGTCGGGCATACTCGGTACGTATACTATTATCAGCGAAGCCACGGTTTCCGTGACGAAGCCGAACCCGCCTTTTGATATCACGTTCGACGGTGTGACGGTGGAGCTTAGGAGACAAAGGGACGACCAAGGAAATGTCGTACCCGTAAAGGATTGACGTGATTGAAGGAAGCGTATGTGGCGTTAGGTGCGAATCTCGGCGAACGCGAGAGGTCTTTGGCAGAGGCGATCGATCGATTGCGGTTGACGCCAGGTATCGAAGTAAGAAGAATTTCTGCCGTATATGAGACGGAACCGGTCGGTTATACCGACCAGCCGGCTTTTCTGAATATGGCGGCAGCGATTAGGACGGATTTGGCGCCTGTCGAACTGCTCCGGAAGCTGCTGCAGATCGAGAAAGAGATGGGCCGAGTGCGGGATGTCCGCTGGGGACCGAGAACGATCGATTTGGACTTGCTGTTGTATGAAGACGTTACGATGCAGACGGATGTTCTGACGCTCCCGCATCCCCGCATGGGAGAGCGGGCGTTCGTGCTGGTGCCGCTTCGCGACGTTTGGCCGAACGGTTTGAAGTTTCCGTGGCAGACGGTGTTGGAAGCTCTGCGACCGGACGAAACAGGAATTCGACAATGGGGCACTTTGGACGAGTCCCGGTAAAGGAGTTGAGAACCATGCTGAAAATCGGCAACATTCCGATGGATAACAATGTCGTGCTGGCTCCGATGGCGGGCGTATGCAATCCGGCCTTCCGGCTGATCGCCAAGGAATTTGGCTGCGGACTGGTATGCGCGGAAATGGTGAGCGACAAGGCGATCATGCACGGCAACCAGCGCACTTTGGAAATGCTGTATGTGGATGAAAGAGAAAAACCGCTGAGCCTGCAGATTTTTGGAGGCGACAAGGAGTCTCTGGTGGCCGCGGTGAAATATGTAGATGAGAACACCAATGCGGACATCATCGATATCAATATGGGATGCCCGGTTCCGAAGGTGACCAAATGTGATGCCGGAGCTCGTTGGCTGCTGGATCCGAAAAAGATATACGATATGGTTTCTTATGCGGTGGAAGCGGCGAAAAAGCCGGTGACCGTGAAAATGCGAATCGGCTGGGATGACCAGCATATTTACGCGGTGGAGAACGCGCAAGCTGTCGAACGTGCGGGAGGGGCGGCGGTCAGCGTGCATGGACGTACCCGGGAGCAATTGTATACGGGCAAAGCGAACTGGGATATTATAAGGGACGTTAAACAGGCCGTGTCGATTCCCGTCATCGGCAACGGCGACGTGTTTTCACCCGAAGACGCCAAGCGGCTACTCGAACATACCGGCTGCGACGGCGTCATGATCGGCCGCGGCGCACTCGGAAATCCGTGGATGCTGTATCGTACGGTCCATTACCTTACGCGCGGCGAAATCCTGCCGGAGCCTAGACCGAGCGAGAAGATCCGCATCGCCTTGCTGCACCTCGATCGGCTGGTCAACCTGAAAGGCGAGGCGCAAGCGGTGCGTGAAATGCGCAAGCATCTCGCTTGGTATTTGAAAGGGCTGCCGGGATCCGCACAAGTCAAAGATTCCCTGATGGACATGACGGAGCGGGATGCCGTTGCGGCAGCTCTTGAAGAGTATGTTCACAAGGTGGAGGCCGAGATGGACCGCGAAGCGACGGACGGCACCGAGTCCGGAGAACTGCTGGTTCACTAAAAACGTGCGGTTTTGTAGGCATTTCCGCGAATTGACATTTTCCGGGGGTTGAAATATAATCAGAACCAATATTCGCAAGGTCGGGCGCGAATGGGATCAAGTTCCAGCCTTTTAGCTGTCATGTCCAAGCGGAAAGACCATATATTGGAGTAACCCAATTAAGCAGGCAATAGACCATTCCACGATTGGAGATCGGTGAAATGAGCGATAAGGAAGTCCTTTTAACCCCCGATGGGCTCAAGAGGCTGGAAGAGGAGCTTGAGAACCTGAAATCGGTGAAACGCCGCGAGGTGGCGGAGCGCATCAAGATCGCGATCGGATACGGCGATATTAGCGAGAACTCCGAATACGAGGATGCCAAGAACGAACAGGCCTTTATCGAAGGACGCATCATCACGCTGGAGAAGATGCTTCGCAACGCTCGCATCATCAACAATGACGAAATCAACCTCGATACGGTAGGCATCGGCTCCACCGTCATCGTGAAAGACCTGGAATTCGGCGACACCGTTCATTATACGATTGTAGGAACGGCCGAATCGGACCCGCTGCAGAACAAGATTTCCAACGAGAGCCCTGTCGGGAAAGCGATTATCGGTAAAAAGAAAGGCACCACCGTTGAAGTGAACGTTCCCGCGGGCATCATTAAATACAAAATCGTCGATATCAAGAAGTGATGGCGGTCTTGCCCCGGCAAGCGCAGACAGCGAAAAAGCTTCCTCCGGAAGCTTTTTTGGCTGTTAATAAGCAAGTGAAGGAGAACGGAAGTTATGGAACATACAGATGTAAACGAATCGGCCGAGCTCAGCGAATTGCTGCAAATTCGGCGCAATAAACTGGACGAGCTGCGGGATCTCGGTGTCGACCCCTTCGGTACGAAGTTCAACCGCGAGAATCATGCCGGAGACGTGTTGGCCGCATACGGAGAGCTTTCTCAAGAAGAATTGGAAGCACGTGCGATCGAAGTCAGCCTGGCCGGTCGCATTATGCAGAAACGCGGGATGGGTAAGGCAGCATTTGCGCATATTCAGGATCTGAGCGGCAGGATTCAAATCTATGTGCGTCAAGATACGGTGCCCGGCAACCAGTTCGCGGCGTTCGATCTGCTCGACATTGGAGACTTGGTCGGAGTGCGCGGCGTGGTCTTCAAGACCAAGACCGGAGAAACCTCGGTGAAGGTGCGCGAGCTGGCCGTATTGACCAAGTCGCTGCTTCCTCTGCCGGATAAGTTCCATGGCCTTAAGGATGTGGAGACCCGGTATCGGCAGCGTTATGTGGATTTGATCGTGAACCCGGATGTGCAAAAGACGTTCCTCACTCGATCCCGGATCATCCAGTCGATGCGCCGTTATTTGGATGACCGCGGTTATCTCGAGGTGGAGACGCCGACGCTGCACGCCATTGCGGGAGGCGCAACTGCGCGGCCGTTTATCACGCATCACAACGCGCTCGATATGCAGCTTTATATGCGAATTGCCATTGAGCTTCACTTAAAACGGCTCATCGTCGGCGGACTGGAAAAAGTGTACGAAATCGGCCGGGTGTACCGGAACGAAGGGATTTCTACGCGTCATAACCCCGAGTTCACGATGATCGAGCTTTACGAAGCGTATGCCGATTACGAAGATATCATGCGGTTGACTGAGAATTTGATTGCGCATATCGCGCAAGATGTTCTCGGCACGACGAAGATTACGTATCAAGGCCAGGAAGTCGATCTTGCGCCGCCGTGGCGCCGGGTATCCATGACAGACCTGATTCGGGAAGCCGTAGGGATCGACTTCACCGCACAGATGTCGGACGAGGATGCGCATCGATTGGCCAAAGAACATAAGGTCCCTGTAGAGCCGCATATGTCGTTCGGCCACATCGTGAACGCGTTTTTCGAGACGTTCGTGGAGCATACGCTCATTCAGCCGACGTTTGTGACCGGCCATCCGGTTGCAATCTCGCCGCTGGCGAAGAAGAACGACAAAGATCCCCGGTTCACGGACCGCTTCGAGCTGTTCATTGTAGCGCGGGAGCACGCCAACGCCTTCACCGAGCTGAACGACCCGATCGATCAGCGTCAGCGGTTTGAAGCACAACTGGCGGAGAAAGCCGCGGGCAACGACGAGGCGCACGAAATGGATGAGGATTTCATCCGCTCGCTGGAGTACGGCATGCCGCCGACAGGCGGTCTCGGAATCGGCGTTGACCGGTTGGTTATGCTGCTCACCGATTCGCCGTCCATTCGGGATGTGCTGCTCTTCCCGCATATGCGCGAGCGCGGGAACGATTGAATTCGTTTGTTGCGTTGGAAGTAAGCCGTCTGCCCGCCAGGGCAGGCGGCTTTATCGTTTGCGCCAACTATATCGGAAATACATGCGTAAATACGTCGGAATTGCCTGAAACAACCAGCTGAAAAAGGGTTGCATTGGGCTAGCCAGCGTGATATATTATTTAAGCCGCTTCTGACGCGGTACGAAATAAAGATTGCTCCTTGAAAACTGAACATCGAGCGTAATACGGACCCTGTCGTTTCATTTGAGACGATGGACAACGATTTAAAATTGAGCCATCATGGCTCTCTAATAAAGTTTTACCTTTATGGAGAGT
>NZ_SUPK01000012.1 GCF_005049045.1 Cohnella pontilimi | reverse complement strand
GCGGGAGGGATAAGCGCTGAAAGCATCTAAGCGCGAAGCCCGCCTCAAGATGAGATTTCCCAATTCGTAAGACCCCTGGAAGAACACCAGGTTGATAGGCTCGGGGTGGAAGCGCGGCAACGCGTGCAGCTGACGAGTACTAATCGGTCGAGGGCTTATCCTAATAAGCACACAGGTATCGATGATGTTTCAGCATAAATGTTTCGTTTCGCATCCAGTTTTCAAGGCGCAATACATCATTAACATTAAAGCACCTTAACGTTTCATGACGTTAAGGTGCTTTTGCGTAGGGAGCCCATCACATGATGGGCTTTTTCTCTTGTTTGTGGTTATAAACAAGAAAGGGACCGGATATGATTCGTGCCGACAGGGGAGCGTGCCATGAAAAATTTCGTTAATCGGCTGATTCCGTCTACACGTACATGCAAAGCGGTGCTGGCCGCCGTGTTGTCCTGGGTGATCGCAAGCCGCACGGGCGCTGAGCATCCGTTTTTCGCGCCGCTTGCGGCGATTCTGTGCCTGCAGGTTACGGTGGAAAAATCGATCCGCATGGGGTTTCAGCGAATGCTGGGTATCTTGGTTGGTGTGATTCTCGCCAGCATATTCGTCCATGCTTTCGGGACGCATTGGTGGAGCCTGGCCCTTCTGTTATTGATCGGACTGACCATCGGCCAAGCGTTCCGGCTCCCGCAGTATACCAATATGCAGATCGGCACCAGCGCATTGTTGGTGCTAACCATCGGAACCGATGCGAGCTACGGCATCGACAGGATCGTTGAAACCCTGATCGGCGCTGCGGTCGCCATTGTCGTTAATATGACAGTGCTGCCTCCCGATTACAGCCGGCGCGCCGAAGCATCGCTCCGCAGAGCGGCATCGAACCTGGCTGCATACTACCGTCTTCTGTCGGAGTGGATCGGCGACGGTGCGCCCGAGGAGAACGTAAGAGAAGTCGGGCATACCGTTCTTTCATTGGCGGAAGCATTGAAAGACGCCATGTCAAAGCTGGAACAAGCCATGCACGCTTTAAAGTTCAGTCCGTTCACGCAGCGGAGAAGGCAACGGCTCGAGTATTTGAGGAAGCTTCTGAATACATTGATGCTCGGCTGCATGCACGGCGTGGAGCTTCAAAGACTGTTGTTCGAAGCATCCGGGACAGACGGTTTCGAAGATCGCGACCGTGATCGGTGGGTTCGGTTCTTATCCGATTTTGCGGAATATGTCGAGACGTGGAGAGAAGAAGCCATATCCGGCAACCGTCCGGAACCGATGAGGCTGATAAAAGAGTTCGAGAGCGCTGCGATGACGGCGGAAGATTACATGTCCGCGTCTTTGGCGGAGACGCACTGTCTGCTGCGTAATTTCTGCAGTGATGACAATACGGAAGAACGGATGTTTCCCGTAGCCCGGGTAGCGTTCGGCAAAGTATCGGATGGCAAAAGCCGCGCACATGATCTTTTCGAAAGCTAGGTAAGCTCAGCGTTACAGCGGCCGCAGACGAACAGCGTGATAGTACCATGACGTTAAGGTGCTTTTCAGTCGTACAACCTCCCCCCGCCGAATACACTTGTACCATTAATGGCGGGAGGCTGCTGAATGGGAGTTTTTATCAGTTATTTAATTTTAGGGCTGTCCATCTCCGCTCCGATCGGACCGGTCAACGCGGCTCAAATCGACAAAGGCATTAAAGAAGGGTTTCTCCACGCCTGGATGGTTGGGATCGGGGCGATGATCGCCGACATTTTCTACATGATCCTCGTCTTTCTCGGCGTTGTACATTTAATCGACCAGCCATTCGTCAAAACGTTTCTGTGGCTTTTCGGCTGTTTTGTCCTCACCTATAGCGGAGTAGAAAGTCTCCTCAGCGCACGAAAAGTAAGGGTTTCCGGAGACAGAGGGCTGAGTTCGCTCGGTAAGACGCTGATGTCCGGCTTCCTCATGTCCGTCTCCAGTCCGTTATCTATCCTGTTTTGGCTCGGCATCTACGGATCCGTGCTCGCCGAGACCGCCGCCATTGCTGAACGAACTCAATTGCTGTATTACAGCAGCGGCATTATCGCCGGAATCATGATCTGGGATTTCGCCATGGCGGGAGTGGCCGGCGTATTCCGGAACTTCGTGACCCCAGGGATTCTTGCGTCGATATCGGTCCTCTCCGGTTTGTCTTTGATCGGTTTCGGCGGATATTTCGGCGTTCAAGCGTTTCGGATGCTTTTCACCTGATCCGCCCCGCTGCCTGCGGCGAATCCGGCTGAGGATAAAGGTGATCACGCCGATCGTCAGCAGGAATGAAAGGCTGATCCAGAAACCCGGGCGGCTGGTCGAATGAGACACCGTTCCAACCATGCCTGTCAAAATGAGAAAGAAGCCAAGCCATCGTTTAATCTGTCCCCAAGCGCTTAACTCCAAAATTTTTCCGGCGGACATGAGGATGAACAGCCAGTTGGACAGTAGCATCAATCCGGCCGCGGTGGTGAAGTACTCATACACGCTGTGAGGCATGACAAAGGAGAAAACAATCGACGCGGCCATCCCGGCGGTGGTGAAAGCAACAGCGGGCAAAGGCCGCTTCCACACTGTTCTGGCGAACAGGGGGGGAGCGTCTTTATCTTTGGCCAACGTCACCATGATATTGGTTACGGCGAACAGGGAAGCGATCATCGTCGAGAACCCGGATAAAATGAACACCCCGTTAAACACATGAGGCACAAACGGCAGGCGAAAGTTGGCGAGCGAAGTGACGAACGGGCTTTTCTTTTCGGGAAGATGCTGCCACGACATCAGCCAAACCGCAAGCAGCAGGGAGGCGAGGTAAAGTGCGGTCAGTGCTGTCAGCATCACTTTGCCGGCTTTCGGCGCTTCTTTCGGATGACGCAGCCGCATCGCCATGAGGCCCATCACCTCAATGCCTCCGAACGAATAAAAGGCATAGATCAACGAAGACCACCAGCCTGTGAATCCGCCGGGAAAAGGTGCGGCGAAAGCCTGTGCCGGCGTTTGAGGCTGCTTGGTCGCATCAAACCACCCGAGCAGTGCTCCGGATGCCAGCACCAGAAATAATAAAATGGCGCAGAGCTTCAAAGCCGCGAAAACATGCTCCACCCGCTCAAACCCCTTGGTGCCTGACAAGATGACGACCAGCGCAAGAGCGGAATAGCCTGCCGCGAACACCCACAACGGGATGTTGGGAAACCAGAACCGGGAGAATAACGACAAGGCCGTCATCTGGCTGCCGGTAATTAAAGTTTCCGCCGACCAGTAGGCCCACCCGCTCGAAAATCCCGCCCAAGGTCCGAACGCTTTTTTTGCATACGACCGAAACGATCCCTCCATCGGTTCGGCGGCGGTCATTCGCGCCAAAGCGTCGAACACGAGGTAGGTGGCGGTGGCCGCCCACAAAAAAGACAATAAAATAGACGGCCCCGTGAGACGGATCCCGATTCCGGAGCCCAGGAAGTAGCCGGTGCCGATCGTGCACGCGACTCCGAGCAAGGACAAGTGCCACCATTTCATCGTTTTATCGTGGTGGGCGGGCTGAACGTTGGATTTGGAGGAAGTATGGTTTGACATGTTTCCTAAACTGCATCATTCCAGGCGGCTTTATGCCTGAATGCGGAAGACTAAACAGCGGCCGGCTGCTCATAATAAGGCTGACGAGAACAATATTTCCGAAGACGTTCCACCACTTGGCAGCCTCGGGAAAAAGGCGTATAATGTTGATAAAGTCAAAGAAAGTCAAAGTCAGAATCGCGGAAGGAGGTTGGACGATGCCGAACATTTCCGAACTCATCGAGCATTATTTGAAACAAATTTTACAGCACAGCTCGGAAGGCGTGGTGGAAATCCAACGGAGCGATTTGGCTGAGAAATTTTCCTGCGTTCCGTCCCAGATCAACTATGTGATCAGCACACGCTTTACCCTGGAGAAAGGGTATTATGTAGAGAGTAAAAGGGGCGGGGGCGGATACATCCGCATCCAGAGGATCGATCTTCCTTCCCTGGAGGCGGTTCAGCGGCATATCCACCAAACCGTGGGCGATCAGATCAATCAATCGGCCGCTGAAGGGTTAATTTATCAATTAGAAGAAGCGGACTTTCTCACGGCAAGAGAAGCCGGCCTGCTTCGGGCCGCGATTTCCAGAGACGTATTGGCGCTCCATCTGCCGCTTCGCGATGAAATCCGTGCGAAAGTTCTTCGGAGCATGTTGATCGCACTGCTGGCCAGCGACGCGAGCCGCGTGTCCGGAGGAAGTTAAAGGAGGGGATGCCGGTGCAGTGCCAAGAATGCGGTAAACGTCCGGCAACGCTGCATTTTACGAAAATTGTCGGCGGGGAAAAAACCGAGCTTCATATTTGCGAATCGTGCGCCCGGGAGAAGGGCGAGCTGATTCCCGGAGCACAAAGCGGATTTTCCATCCACAATCTTTTGTCTGGCTTTATGAACTTCGACCCGACGGGTGCCGGCACAGAGCTGAAGCAGCCTGCCGTACGCTGCGATACGTGCGGAATGACCTACTCGCAGTTCAGCAAAATCGGCCGGTTCGGCTGCAGCGAATGTTATAAGCATTTCTCCAACAGACTCGATCCGCTGCTCAAACGCGTGCACGGCAACACCGTCCACAGCGGCAAAGTGCCCAAACGGGCGGGCGGCAAGGTCAAGGTCAAGCGGGAAATCGACGAGCTCAAAAAACATATGCAAAACCGTATCGAGCAAGAGGATTTCGAAACGGCGGCAAAGCTGCGCGACCGGATCAAAGAACTGGAAAAGGAAGCGAACGGCGGATGATCGGAAGGAAGGTGATGTCGCCGTGGCCACACGGAGATATGTCAAACAAGCGTTAAGCCAATGGATGAAAGCCGACGGACCGGATTCCGACGTCGTGCTGAGCAGCAGGGTCAGACTGGCGCGCAATTTGCGCGGTTGTCCGTTCCCGATGCTGGCGGCGCCCGAGCAGTCCGAAGACGTCATGGATCAGCTGCTGAGTGTGGCGGAGAACGGGCGGCTCAACGGCCTCGGACCTTTGGACCTGATCCGGTTGTCGGAGCTCACCGAGCTGGAAAAGCAGGTGCTGGTCGAGAAACATTTGATCAGTCCCAACCTGGCCAACGAATCCCGCAACGGAGCGCTCATTTTAAGCCAGAATGAAGATGTGAGCGTCATGATTAACGAAGAGGATCATCTCCGCATTCAAATTTTGCGTCCCGGCTTTCAACTCCGCGAAGCTTGGGAAATCGCCAGCAAAATCGACGACGTGTTCGAGGAACAGGTGGATTACGCATTCGATGAGAGCCGGGGTTACCTCACCAGCTGTCCGACCAACGTGGGGACCGGCATTCGGGCTTCGGTGATGATGCATTTGCCCGCCCTGGTGCTGACCGGCCAAATTAACCGCATACTCTCCGCCGTGACCCAAGTCGGCCTGGCGGTAAGGGGGATTTACGGGGAAGGCAGCGAAGCGACGGGGAATCTGTTCCAAGTGTCCAACCAAATTACGCTCGGGCAGTCCGAGCAAGAGATCATCGAAAATCTGCATCAGGTCGCGCGCCAAATTATCGAGCATGAGAAAGCGGCCCGAATGAAGCTGGTCGCCGAATCCCGGACACGCATAGAGGACCGGATCCGCCGCTCTTACGGCATCCTGTCCCACGCCGCGATTATGGATTCCAAAGAAGCTGCGCAGCGGCTCTCGGACGTCCGGCTTGGGGTGCATCTCGGCATGCTGCCGCAAGTGAACGAGCAAACCTTGAACGAGCTGCTCGTTTCCACGCAGCCCGGATTTTTGCAACAGGCTTACGGCGAGCCGCTGCATCCGGATCAGCGGGATATGACCCGCGCGGAATTGATCCGCAGCCGGCTGGCGATTTCTTGAGGAATCACGTATTCTAGACCTATTAGGGGAGGTGTCGTCTCATGATGTTCGGAAGATTCACCGAACGCGCACAGAAGGTACTGGCTCTTGCACAGGAAGAAGCCGTGCGCTTGGGACACAACAATATCGGAACGGAACACATTCTTCTCGGCTTGATCCGGGAAGGTGAGAGCATTGCGGCGAAAGCGCTTATCGCGCTGGGTCTCGGACTTGAGAAAATTCAGGACGAAGTGGAATCCTTGATCGGACGCGGTCAAGAACAGCCGACCAACATCGCGTATACGCCGCGTGCGAAAAAAGTGATCGAACTGTCCATGGACGAAGCCCGCAAGCTGGGTCATACGTACGTCGGCACCGAACATATTTTGCTCGGCCTGATTCGGGAAGGCGAAGGCGTGGCCGCCCGGGTGCTCAACAACCTCGGCATCAGCCTGAACAAGGCCCGCCAGCAGGTGCTCCAGCTGCTCGGGAGCAACGAAAGCGTACAATCCAACCATGGCGGTCCGTCCGCGAACGTCAACACGCCGACATTGGACGGTCTGGCCCGCGATTTGACGGCGAGCGCCAAGGACGGCAACATCGACCCCGTGATCGGGCGTGCCAAAGAAATCGAACGCGTGATCCAAGTGCTGTCCCGCCGGACCAAGAACAACCCGGTGCTGATCGGGGAACCGGGTGTCGGCAAAACGGCGATCGCGGAAGGGCTCGCGCAAAGAATCGTCAGCAACGAAATTCCCGAGACGCTCCGCGACAAGCGGGTCATGACCCTCGATATGGGATCCGTCGTGGCTGGCACCAAATACCGCGGCGAGTTTGAAGACCGCCTGAAAAAAATTATGGATGAGATCCGCCAAGCCGGTAATGTCATCTTGTTCATCGACGAGCTTCATACGCTGATCGGAGCCGGCGGTGCGGAAGGCGCGATCGACGCGTCCAATATTCTGAAGCCGGCGCTCGCCCGCGGCGAGCTCCAGTGCATCGGGGCCACGACGCTCGACGAGTACCGCAAATACATCGAGAAGGACGCCGCACTAGAGCGCCGTTTCCAGCCGATTACCGTCGATCAGCCCTCTCCGGAAGAAGCGGTCCAAATTTTGCACGGTCTTCGGGACCGTTACGAAGCGCACCATCGCGTGAAAATTACAGACGATGCCATCGAAGCGGCGGTGAAGCTGTCGGACCGTTATATCACGGACCGCTTCCTGCCGGACAAGGCGATCGACCTCATCGACGAGGCCGGCTCGAAGGTTCGCCTGCGTTCCTACACGGTACCTCCGAACTTGAAGCAATTGGAGTCGCGTCTGGAGGATATCCGCAAAGAGAAGGATTCGGCGGTGCAAAGCCAGGAGTTCGAGAAGGCCGCTGCCCTTCGCGATACCGAGCAGAAGATCCGCGAAGAGCTGGAAGCGACGAAGAACCAGTGGAAAGAGAAGCAAGGCCGCACCGACTCCGAGGTGACGCCGGAGGACATCGCCCAAGTGGTCGCCAGCTGGACCGGCATCCCGGTCAGCAAGCTGGCCGAAGAAGAAACCGAGCGCCTGCTCAAGATGGAAGACATTTTGCATGACCGCGTCATCGGCCAGGATGAAGCCGTGAAAGCCGTCGCGCGTGCGGTACGCCGCTCACGCGCAGGCCTGAAAGATCCGAAGCGTCCGATGGGCTCCTTCATCTTCCTCGGCCCGACGGGCGTCGGCAAAACCGAGCTCGCCCGCGCGCTCGCGGAAGCGATGTTCGGCGACGAGAACGCCGTCATTCGGATTGACATGTCCGAGTATATGGAGAAACACTCCACGTCCCGCTTGGTCGGAGCGCCTCCCGGATATGTCGGCTACGAAGAGGGCGGCCAGCTGACTGAGAAAGTCCGGCGCAAGCCTTACTCGGTCGTCCTGCTGGACGAAATCGAGAAAGCCCACCCGGAAGTGTTCAACGTGCTGCTGCAAGTGCTGGAAGACGGCCGTCTGACCGATTCTAAAGGGCGCACGGTGGATTTCCGGAATACGCTCATCATCATGACGTCCAACGTCGGCGCGGAACAAATCAAGCGCAATTCCACGCTTGGCTTTACCGCGGTGCATGATGCCGGACGCGATTATCTGCAAATGAAGGACAAAGTGCTCAGCGAGCTGAAGAAGTCTTTCCGTCCGGAATTCCTGAACCGGATTGACGAGCTGATCGTATTCCATCCACTCGAGGAAGAGCATATCTCCCGCATCGTATCGCTCATGGCGAACGACCTTCGGAAACGGCTCCAGGAGCAGCACGTGCAATTCGATCTGACCGACGCCGCGATGAAGTTCCTCGCGAAGGAAGGCTTCGATCCGCAATATGGGGCGCGTCCGCTTCGCCGGGCGATCCAGAAGCATATCGAGGACCGGCTGTCCGAGGATTTGCTGATGGGCAAAATCAACAAAGGCGACACACTCGTCATCGACGAGAAAGACGGCGAACTTGTCGTCAGTCCGAAAGGCCAAGTCGCAGGCAAAGCGTAACTTCGCAGCAAACCCAAGCTTCCTTTCCCGTCCCGCGGGAAGGAAGCTTTTTTTAGATCCGGACAATGTTTGGGTCACGATCATGCCGCCGGTTCCATACGCTTAAGTAAGGCTTTTTCGGGAGGGGTTGTCCTTGAGGAGATGGTGGCGGTGGATGGCAAACCCGTTAGCCGCACTCTGCTGGGGTGTCGGCTTTCTGCTGCTGATATTTCTGCTTAGCAAGCTTCTGCTTGCTCTGTTCTACATTGCGGGCGGCGTGTTAATTTTGCTCGTGGTGCTCTGGTTTTTATGGCGGTGGTTAGGATAGAATGTTAAACTTTTAAGAGTTAAAAAGTTGTTCGCCGGAAGGAGAAACAGCGGATTCATGGCCAAAGTCAAAACAAAATTCGCCTGTACGGAATGCGGTACCGAATCTCCGAAATGGATGGGCAAATGTCCCGGCTGCGGCGCCTGGAATACGATGATCGAAGAGACGGAAACGATCGTGAAGGCGCCGGTCGGCCGAAGCGAAACCAATCGGACGAAAGAAAAACCGCGTTCCATCATAGACATAGATAGCGGCCGGGAACCCCGGATTCCGACGGGTCTCGGAGAGCTGAACCGTGTGCTCGGGGGAGGGCTTGTCCCGGGCTCGCTTCTGCTTGTCGGGGGTGACCCTGGGATCGGCAAATCGACGTTGCTGCTCCAAACATCCAATCAGTTGGCGGCGAACGGGCTTAGAGTGCTGTACGTTTCCGGAGAAGAATCGGTCCGCCAGACGAAGCTGCGCGCCGACCGGCTGGGAACTTTGTCGGATAACCTGTTCGTACTTTGCGAAACGAATCTGGATTTTATCGAGGAAGCGGTGGCCGAAACCGAGCCGGATTTCCTCGTCATCGACTCGATCCAAACTGTCTATCGCCCGGACGTCGCTTCCGCTCCGGGAAGCGTAGCCCAGGTGAGAGAGTGCACCGCCCAATTCATGCGCGTTTCCAAAGGCAGCGGAATCGCCACGGTACTCGTCGGACATGTGACCAAAGAAGGGGCGATCGCCGGTCCTCGCTTGCTCGAACATATGGTCGACTGTGTGTTATATTTCGAAGGTGAACGCCATCATACTTATCGGCTGCTTCGGGCAGTTAAAAATCGATTTGGTTCGACAAACGAAATCGGCATTTTCGATATGACGGAAGGCGGATTGCGGGAAGTCAGCAATCCTTCGGAGCTGTTTTTGTCCGAGAGGCCGCTCGGTGTGGCGGGTTCCACGGTTGTGGCGAGCATGGAAGGAACTCGGCCGGTGCTTGTCGAATTACAAGCGTTAGTGTCGCCTACCCATTTTCCATCTCCCCGGCGGATGACGTCCGGGATCGATCATCACCGCATTTCGCTGGTGATCGCCGTGCTGGAGAAACGGATGGGCATGTTTCTGCAAAACCAGGACGCGTATGTCAACGTCGCCGGCGGTGTGAAGTTAGACGAGCCGGCCGCGGATCTTGCCGCCGCCGTGAGTCTGGCGTCCAGCTTTAAAGATTTGCCTACCAAGCCTTATGACGTCATTTTCGGAGAAGTCGGCCTCACGGGAGAAGTGAGGGCGGTATCCAGGGCGGAGCAGCGGGTGAAGGAAGCGCACAAACTTGGCTTCAAGCGAGTCATCCTGCCGGAGCAGAGTCTCAAAGGGTGGCAGCCGCCGTCGGGCGTGCTGCTCGTCGGCGTGCGGACGGTGGCGGAGGCGCTGAAAGCCGCTTTGGAATAGGGGGTCAATCGCGAGATGAAGGAACATAAAGAAAAAGATAAAGAGAAAGAACGAGACAAGGACAAAGAACGGGAAAGGGAAAGAGAAAACCAGCAGCAGACGATGGAGCAGCTGCTCCGAATGGTCACGCCGGGCACCCCTTTCCGCGACGGCTTGGAGAACGTGCTTCGCGCCAAAACCGGAGGCCTGATCGTCGTCGGTTACAGCCCGGAAGTGATGCAGGTCGTGGACGGCGGTTTTTCGATCAACTGCGATTTTAGTCCCAACTACTTGTATGAGCTGGCCAAAATGGACGGAGCGATCATCCTCAGCGAGGATGCCAAGCGCATCTTGTACGCCAACACCCAGCTGATTCCGGATTCGTCCATTTCTTCCATCGAGACGGGCATCCGGCACCGGACGGCCGAGCGGGTCGCCAAGCAGACGGGCAAGCTGGTCGTATCCATCTCCCAGCGGCGGAATATCATCACCCTTTATCAAGGGCAAATGCGATACGCGCTCAAGGAAATGGGCGTCATTCTGACGAAGGCGAATCAGGCGATCCAGACGCTCGAGCGATATCGGGCCGTTTTCAGCCAGGCGCTGACCAATTTGTCGGCATTGGAATTCGAAGAATTGGTTACCATGCATGAGGTGGCCTACGTTCTGCAACGGGCCGAGATGGTACTGCGTATTAAAAACGAGATCAACCGCTATGTGCTCGAGCTGGGCAACGAAGGACGGCTCATCAGCATGCAGCTGGAGGAACTGATCGGCTCGGCGGAGGAAGAAGTGCGCCTGCTGATCAAAGACTACGCCAAAGATTCGACGGACGAGAAGGTGAAAGACATTTTGTCTTCTCTCAAAAAACTTTCATCCGAAGAGCTGCTCGATACAAGTCACCTGATCCGGCTGCTTGGTTATCCGTCGCTCAGCTCCGTGGCCGAAGAAGGGCTGCTGCCCCGCGGTTACCGCATGCTGAGCAAAATTCCCAGGCTGCCGAGCGTCATCATTCATAATTTGGTTGAACGGTTCGGCGCCCTGCCGCATATCGTCCTTGGATCGATCGAAGATCTGGATGAAGTGGACGGCATCGGGGAAGTCAGGGCGCGCGCCATCATGGAAGGGCTCAAGAGAATTCAGGAGCAGGTGTTTATTGACAGACAGATTTAACGGGCCTACAATGGGGGTTGGCACTTCTTGCATACTCCAAGAGGCACCGGCATCCGCCTTTCCCGGTTCAGGATCAAGCACGAGAATCCCTGATTTTCGTTGGATCCGCGGGAATGGGCATAGTAAAGTCGAGGTGGGTAAGATGATAGCGAAATCGATACCGAACGTGTTCACGTTAGGAAATTTGGTACTCGGCGTCATTAGCATCATCCTGTCGTTCAACGGGGATGCAAACAGTGCCGCGCTGCTCGTGATCATCGCCATGCTGCTGGACGGTTTGGACGGCAGGGTCGCAAGAGCACTCAACGTAACGAGCGAGTTCGGCAAAGAATTGGACTCGTTGTCCGACGTCATTTCGTTCGGGGTAGCCCCGGCTTTCATTATGTACCAAGCCGCTTTTATGGAGACGACTCCTCCGGCGCTCGCCTGGATCGTGACCGCCATTTTCCCGATTTGCGGTGCGCTTCGTTTGGCCCGGTTTAACGTTATCGAAGGAATTCCCGGCTATTTCATCGGACTGCCGATTCCCGCTGCCGGCGGCGTATTGGCCACATTGGCGCTGTTCCACCAAGAGCTGCACGTTTCCTTGCTGCTGGTCAGCACGCTCGCTCTTTCGTTCTTGATGATCAGCAACATGAAATATCCGAATTTCAAAAAGCTCGGGCTGCCGAGGGCTGCGTTATGGGCGATTCCGCTTGTAGTGGTGGCTGCTGCCCTGCTTGCGTATTTGTTCCAGCAAGCCATTCCGAAGGCGATTTTGGCGCTTCTTCTGCTATACGCCCTATGGGGCTTAAAAAAAAACGTTGAACGGCTCGTTCCTAGACGTCTCCGCCGCAGGCGCAGACGCACCGACGAGCGGCATGGTCATAGCGCGTAACGAATCTAGAGCAAAAAACGAAAGCATCGGATAACTTCCCGCGGGAAGGTCCGATGCTTTTGTTTTTTGCTTGGGGATGGCCGAAAATCTACGTTAAATTGAAAAAACCGAGCGTGGAGCATTTGTCGGCCTCTTTGGCCACCACTTCTTCCAGGCTGATGTCCAGCAAATTGCACATGGCCGAGAGATAGAACAAATTTTTGCCCATCTCCCCGCGGACGACGTCCTTGCAGTTCTCACAAAGCTGCCCGTTCATATGGGATTTGGATTGGCGGCGGGCCTGATCGATTTCCATAGCCTCCGTAAAGCCTTGGTTCTTGGCGTTCAATTCAATGCAGCCGCATTCGGTGATGGCCTTGGCGACCGCCCGATTGACCGACGCGTTGGATTGACTGTACTTCGTGACGACATCGAGCAAGCTTCGATGGCGAAGCAAGAGTTCAGACACTTGCTGCTGAAATTCCTGCAGCGTAGGTGCGCTCATCCGGTCCACCTCGGTTACCTGTATTTTACTATTCATCCTACATTATAAAACAGGATATCTCCCATTTCAAAAGAAGTCTGCGGGTTTGGGCGAAGTTTTCCTTTTCGCCGGACTCCGAGATTAACGCCCGCAAAATTGGAACATACTAGTAACGATATTCAAGCAAGGAATCGTTAGGGAGTGATTATCGGGTGTTGATGAAAAGAGTCATACAGACGGTCGGCCTTTTTCTCGGAGCTTTGATGGGGCAGGAACTATCTACTTGGAGAATTTCCGGCGGAGCGGCGTGGATGGATCCTCTGATCGGGATGCCGACGGCATCTTCGGCCGGCGGCGGATCGTACGCAGCGGTGATCGGTGCGTTCGCGGGATTGATGTTGGCTACGGCTTTTGCAGGTCCTCTCAGCCGCTCGTTTCAGCGGGGAATCGACAAAGCCGCCGCATTGCCGACAGCTGAGCTGATTCCGGCTACCGCGGGATTGACCGCCGGTATCGTACTGGCGGCACTGCTCTATCCGTTCTTGTCGGATATTCCGAGAATCGGAGCGTTGATCGCAGGTGCCGCGGCGGTAAGCTTGGCCTATGCCGGTGCTCGCATCGCATTGCGCAAGAAAGATGAGCTGGGCGAATGGATCAGCGTTCGCCGGACCGTCGAGCAGCCTGCGGCTGAGCAATCGACGTATGAAGAGCACAAAATTTTGGACACCAGCGTCATTATCGACGGTCGAATCGCCGACATTTGCAAGACGGGATTCATAGAAGGAACGCTCGTCATCCCCGAGTTCGTGCTGGAGGAGCTTCAGCATATCGCGGACTCGTCGGATCTGCTGAAGCGCAATCGCGGACGGCGCGGATTGGACATTTTAAACAAAATTCAAAAGGAACTCGACGTACGGGTGCTCATTTACAGCGAGCCGGTAGAGGAAGCGGGCGAAGTCGACAGCAAGCTCGTCAAGCTCGCCAAAGCGATGCGCGGCAAAGTGGTGACAAACGACTTCAATTTGAACAAGGTGTGCGAGCTTCAGGGCGTTTCGGTGTTGAACATCAACGATTTGGCGAACGCGGTGAAGCCGGTCGTTCTTCCGGGTGAAGAAATCGTCGTACAGGTAATCAAAGACGGGAAAGAACACGGACAGGGCGTCGCCTATCTCGACGACGGCACGATGATCGTGGTGGAAGGCGGACGCGACTTTATCGGCACGACGATGGAAGTGCTCGTGACCAGCGTGCTTCAGACTTCCGCGGGCCGTATGATCTTCGCCAAGCCGAAGCTATTGGAAAAAGCGCTCTGACAAGGTATGATAAAAAAATATGGGCGGGCCGCGCTCTGCGGTCCCGCCTTTCGGCATTTTACCGTTGGGGAAGGAGCAACCGGCATGAACTGGGGAGCCGTGATTGTCGCGGCCGGCCGAGGAAAGCGCATGGCCGCTTCCGACAACAAGCCGTATCTCACGATCGCCGGGCGGCCGGTATTGGCGTACACGCTGGAAGCCTTCGAGCGCTGCCCGGAGGTTGAAGCCATCGTGATCGTGGCGGCAGCCGGAGAGGAGCCGCGGGCATCCGAATTGGTGCTGCGGGAAGGCTTCCGCAAAGTCACCGCGATCGTCCCGGGCGGAGCGGAACGGCAGGACAGCGTAGCGGCTGGCTTGGCGGCGCTCTCCACGGCAGGTGTGCTCGTGCATGACGCGGCGAGACCGTTGGTGACGCCAGCACAAATCGCGGCTTGCTGCGAGGCTGCGGAGCGGCACGGGGCTTCCGCGCTCGCCGTTCCGGTGAAAGATACGATCAAGATCGTGGACGGCGAAGGCATGATCGTCTCCACGCCGGACCGGGCGACTTTGTGGGCCGTCCAGACGCCGCAAGCATTCCGGCGGTCCGAATTGCTGGACGCGCACCGTGCGGCGCGCGAAGCCGGGACGGCGGCGACGGACGATGCCATGCTGCTGGAACGGCTTGGACGCAAGGTGGCGGCGGTCCCCGGCGACTATATGAATTTGAAAATCACGACGCCGGAAGATTTGCTCGCGGCCGAGCTTTTCTTGTCCCGGCGGCAGGAGGAGGCGGAACGGCCATGATTCGAATCGGACAAGGATTTGACGTGCATCAGTTGGTGGAAGGTAGAGCATGCATCATTGGAGGCGTCCACATACCCTACGAACGAGGTCTGCTGGGGCATTCCGACGCGGACGTGCTGCTGCATACGATCAGCGACGCGGTGCTCGGCGCGCTCGGACTCGGCGATATCGGCAAACATTTTCCGGATACGGACCCGGCCTATGCAGGCGCGGATAGCGTGAAGCTGCTGGAACGGGTTTGGTCGCTGGCCAAAGAGCGCGGTTATCGGCTCGGGAATACGGATGCCACGATCATTGCGCAAGCTCCCAAAATGGCGCCTTATATTCCGCAGATGGTACAAGTGATTGCGCGCGTTTTGGAAGCGGACGACGAGACGCAGGTGAACGTGAAGGCCACCACTTCGGAGAAGCTGGGCTTCACCGGCCGGGGCGAAGGGATCGCCGCGCAGGCGGTCGTTTGCCTCGTCAAGGCATAGTTGGCATACTTAAGAAGTAACGGGATCAATAACAATCGTCTTATTTTTGGATGAACGAGGAGGTTTCCTTTATGGCCGCCAAAGTACGCGTGCGCTATGCGCCGAGCCCGACCGGGCATCTGCATATCGGCAACGCGCGAACCGCCATTTTCAATTATTTGTTCGCCCGCCATCACGGAGGCGAGTTCATTATCCGCATCGAGGACACCGACGTGAAACGCAATATTGAGGGCGGCGAAGCCAGTCAGCTGACCTACCTCAAATGGCTGGGCGTCGATTGGGACGAGAGCGTCGATATCGGCGGGAAGTACGGTCCCTACCGCCAGACGGAACGGCTCGATATTTACAATACCCACTGGCAGGACCTGCTGGACAAGGGTCTGGCCTACCGCTGCTACTGTACCGAAGAGGAGCTGGAGCGGGAGCGCGAGGAACAGACGGCACGCGGAGAAACGCCGAAATATTCCGGCAAATGCCGGCATTTGACCGCAGAAGACCGCGCCCGGCTGGAAGCGGAAGGACGCGTGCCCAGCGTGCGATTTGCGGTTCCGGCGGATAAGACGTACGCCTTCGACGATATCGTGAAGGGAGAAATCTCGTTCCGGTCGGAAGATTTCGGCGATTTCGTCATCGTCAAAAAGGACGGCATCCCGACCTACAACTACGCCGTCGTGCTGGACGATCATTTGATGGAAATTTCGCACGTGCTGCGCGGGGAGGACCACATAACGAACACCCCCCGCCAGCTGATGATTTACGAAGCGCACGGCTGGACACCGCCCGTTTTCGGGCATATGACGCTGATCGTCAACGAGCACCGCAAGAAGCTCTCCAAGCGCGACGAATCCATCGTGCAGTTTATCGAGCAATATGACGGACTCGGATTTCTTCCGGAAGCGTTGTTCAATTTCATTACGCTGCTCGGCTGGTCGCCGGAAGGCGAGGAAGAGATTTTCTCGCGCGAGCGCCTGATCGAGATTTTCGACGCGAGCCGTCTGTCCAAGAGCCCGGCCGTTTTCGATACCGCGAAGCTTCATCATATTAACCATCACTATCTGAAAAATGCGGACATCAAGCGGATCATCGGGCTTTGCCTGCCGATTCTGAAGAAGGCGGGACGTCTCCCGGAAAATCCGACGGATGAGCAAATCGCCTGGGCTTCGGAATTGGTGACGCTGTATAAGGATCACTTGCATTACGGTGCCGAGATCGTCCCGCTGTCGGATCTGTTCTTCCGCGAAACGCTGGAAGCCGAGGAAGAAGCGAGAGCGATTTTGGCGGAAGATACGGTACCGACGGTGCTTTCCGCCTTCCGGCGCGTGGTGGAAACCGGCGGGGAAGACGCTTTTACCGTGGAAGGCATCAAAGCGGGCATTAAAGCGGTGCAGACCGAGACCGGCGTAAAAGGAAAAGGCTTGTTCATGCCGATCCGCGTCGCGCTGACGGGACAAATGCACGGGCCCGATCTGAACGGAACGATCTGGCTGCTCGGCCGGGACAAAGTGCTGGCACGACTGGCCGATGCGGTGAAAGACCGGCTCTGAGCAGCGCCGCGCAATTCCCTTGTCACGTTGAGGGGATTCCGCTATACTGACTGTAAATATCAGCAAAGAGCGACGAACAGGAGAGTACGTTCGCGACTGGAATGACCAGAGAGGGCGGCCTTGGCTGAAATCCGCCTCATTCCTGCGGGACGGAAATGCGCCTGGGAGCCGCGCCGCCGAGCGGAGCCCCGATTAAGGGAGCCGGGTAAGCGGCGCCGGGAGGCCCCCGTTAACAGCCCCGAGTGGAGCCGATTCTTGCCTGGGGCACAGGATCGGCTCAAGCAGAGTGGGACCGCGTATCCGACCGACACGTCTCTGCAGCGATAAGCTGCGGAGACTTTTTATTTTTTTGGCAAAGTAAAAGAAATAAGCTTCGAAGGAATACGTCACTTTTGGGGGATAAGGAAGGGGGGGCGGGAGCTATGGGGTTTTGGGACAACATGAAATCAGACATCGACGCGGTGCTCGAGAACGATCCCGCCGCGCGGAGCCGCTTCGAAGTCATCTTCAGCTATTCCGGGCTGCATGCGATATGGGCGCACCGGTTCGCCCGGTTCTTCTACCGGTATGGCTGGTTTACCGTGGCACGCATTATTTCGCAGATCAGCCGGTTTTTTACCGGCATCGAAATTCACCCCGGCGCGAAGATCGGCCGCAAGCTGTTCATCGATCACGGCATGGGCGTCGTCATCGGGGAAACGTGTGAAATCGGGGACGACGTCGTCATCTACCAGGGTGTGACGCTGGGCGGTACCGGCAAAGAGAAGGGCAAGCGCCACCCGACGATCGGCAACCGTGTCGTCATCGCATCGGGGGCCAAGGTGCTCGGATCGTTTAAAGTAGGCGACAATGCCAATATCGGAGCCAACTCGGTCGTGCTGCGCGAAGTGCCGCCCAACAGCACGGTGGTGGGCATTCCGGGCCGCATCGTCAAACGCGACGGACGGCGCGTGGAAGACCGGCTGGACCATACGAATTTGCCCGACCCGCTCATCGAAACTTTCCGTTTCATGCAGAAGGAAATCAACGAGCTGAAAGCCGAGATCGATCGGCTGAAGGCGTCGTCCGGCAAGCAGGCAGCGAATGCGGAATGCGAAGCCGTAGGCGCCGCGCCTTACGACAAATAAAGGAGCTGTCCGATCGTGACTCTGAAGATTTATAACAGCATGTCCAGAAAGCAAGAGACGTTCGTTCCCCTGCATCCGGGCAAAGTCAATATGTACGTTTGCGGTCCCACTGTATACGACTATATCCATATCGGCAACGCGCGTCCGCTCATTTTTTTCGATGTTGTCCGCCGTTACTTGGAATCCGTCGGCTACGACGTGAACTACATCGTCAATTTCACGGATGTGGACGATAAAATGATCCGCAGAGCCGAACAACTCGGCACTACGGTTCCGGATATTGCCGAGCGGTTTATCGCCGCTTATGTGGAAGACCGGGACGCGCTCGCCGCCAGGCCGGCCACCGTATCTCCCCGGGTGACGGAGAACATTGACGAAATCGTCGAACTTATCGCCGGTCTCGTGGAACGGGGCTTCGCTTATGAGAACGGCGGCGATGTCTACTTCCGCACCAGCCGGTTTCCCGAATACGGCAAGCTGTCACATAAAAACCTGCAGGAGCTGCAGTACGGGATCCGTGTGGAAGTGGACGAACGCAAGGAAAACCCGCAGGACTTCGTACTTTGGAAAGCTGCGAAGCCTGGCGAGATCCACTGGCCGAGCCCTTGGGGTGACGGCCGCCCGGGCTGGCACATCGAGTGCTCGGCGATGGCGCTGCGTTACGCCGGTCCCACGCTGGACATTCACGGCGGCGGCCACGACTTGCAGTTTCCGCATCACGAGTGCGAAATCGCACAATCGGAGTCTTACACGGGTAAGCCTCTTGCAAGGTACTGGATGCATAACGGGTTTGTGAACATAGACAACGAAAAAATGTCCAAATCGATCGGAAACGTTGTAAATCCGCGTGAAATTTTGAAGCGGACCCACGCGCAGGCGGTACGCTATTTGATGCTGTCCGCACATTATCGCAGTCCGCTGAATTTCAGCGAGGAAATTTTGCGTCAGGCGGAGAACAGCGTCGACCGTCTGACCCATTGCCGGGACAATGTGAGACATCGGCTGGCCGCTGTACAGGGCGGCAATTCGCCGTCGATCGACGCGGAAGAGGCGGAGGTTCTCGCCAAGCTGGACCAGCTGCGGCAAGATTTCG
Source organism: Cohnella pontilimi (assembly GCF_005049045.1). GTDB lineage: Bacteria > Bacillota > Bacilli > Paenibacillales > Paenibacillaceae > Cohnella > Cohnella pontilimi. Next base: position 46,772 of record NZ_SUPK01000012.1, on the reverse strand, counting down.
AATCGAAAATGAACGACGACTTCAACACCCCGGACGCCATTACGGTCTGGTTTCAAACCGTCTCGGAAGCGAATGCCTACTTGCAGCGCCCGGTTGCACGTGAGCCGGTACTGACGGCGTTTCTCGAACGAATGGAAGCGATGGAGCGGGTGCTCGGACTTCTTCGGCCCGAGGCGCAGGCGGAGCTTCTCGACGAGGAAGTGGAAGCCTTGATAGCCGAGCGGAAGGAAGCGCGCAGCAACCGTAATTGGGCGCGGGCGGACGAAATTCGCGATTTGCTGGCGGAACGGGGAATCCTGTTGGAAGACACGCCGCAAGGCATCCGATGGAGACGCAAATGACGGAAGAGAAGACGAATGTGCCAGCCGAGCCCGTGATCGCGCCGCTTCTTCCGGTCGGAATGCCGGTCGGCCAACTGTCGCCGGTCGTTCTGGCGTATATAGGGGATGCCGTTTTTGAAGTCTATATCCGCCAAAGGCTAGTGGCGGGTTCCAACCGGAAGCCGCACGAACTGCACCGTGCGGCGACGCGTTACGTATCCGCCGCCGCGCAGGCCCGGCTGCTCCAGCAGTGGATGCCCCTCCTCTCGGAGGAGGAGGCGGATATCGTACGGCGCGGAAGAAATACGAAATCCGGCCAGCCGCCCCGCAACGCCGATCCGGGCGATTACCGCCACGCCACCGCGCTGGAATGCCTGGTCGGTTACTTGTATTATCGCGGAGAACGAGGTAGGCTGGAGCAGTTGATCGATCGGGCTTTCTGCCCTGTGCCGGATTCGACGGAAGAGACGAGCCCGAATTCCTGACTAAAGGACGATGAACATGAGCAATCGCAGCAACAATAACCGCGGCGCGTCCGGCGGCCGTACTTTTCACAAGCGGGAGAGCACCCGCAAGACTCCCGAACCCGGAACGGAAAGCTTCGGGGAAGAACATGAAGGATCCGAAGAGCAATACTTGGCGGGCAAGAACCCCGTTCTGGAGGCTTTGAAAGCCGGACGCCCGCTCAATAAAATTTGGCTGTCTTCGCAAGCGCAGCGTCATCTCGTCGGTCCGATCCTGGAAGAGGCGAAAACGCGCGGCGTCGTCGTTCAGCATGTCGACAAGCGCAAGCTGGATCAACTCGTGCCGGGAGTGACGCACCAAGGCGTTGTCGCGCAGGCCGCTCCGACAGAGTACGTCGAAGTGGATGAGCTGCTGGCCCGTGCCGCCGAGCGCGGAGAGATGCCGCTGCTCGTGCTGCTCGACGAAGTCGAGGATCCGCATAATCTCGGCTCCGTTCTCCGCACGGTAGACTGTACCGGTGCCCACGGCGTCGTCGTGCCCAAGCGCAGAAGCGCGAGCCTCACTGCCGTGGTGGCCAAGACGTCCGCCGGCGCGGTGGAATATGTGCCGGTGGCGAGGGTCGCCAACCTGGTGCAGACGATCGAGAAGCTGAAAGAAGCCGGCGTATGGATCGCCGGCGCGGATGCGGCCGCGGAAAGCGACGTGTTCCGATCGAATCTGACCGGCCCGCTGGCCGTGGTCATCGGCAGCGAGGGCCGCGGGTTGTCGCGGCTCGTCCGCGAGAAATGCGACTTCCTGATTTCCCTGCCCATGTTCGGGCGGATCAATTCGCTCAACGCATCCGTCGCCGCCGGCGTCATCTTATACGAGGCGGTTCGCCAGCGCAGGGAGCAAAGCCTGCGCGCGGCGGCGTCCATTACGGACGGAGACGGTCATGCTCCGGCGTGAGGACGTCTTGTTCGTAGACGGATACAACATGATCGGCGCCTGGCCGGAGCTCGCCGCCTTGAAGCAGGAAAAGCTGGAGGACGCGCGGGACCGGCTGCTCGACATGCTTTCCGATTACCAAAGCTACGCGGGATTGACGGTGTTCGTCGTGTTCGACGCTTTTCACGTGCCGGGGCTTGGCTCCGCGTATAAGGACAGGCGATTGCGGGTCGTGTTTACGAGAGAGCGGGAAACGGCCGACGAATGCATCGAACGGCTGGTCGGCGAATGGACATCCGCGAAGCGCAACCTGTATGTGGCGACTTCGGATTCGGTCGAACAGCACGTAACGTTCGGACGGGGAGCCCTTCGGCTGTCCGCCCGAGAACTGAAGATGGAAGTGGATCAGAGCCGCCGCGACATCGACGCCGCGATCCGGAAGTCGCCGCCGGTGAAACGCAACCCCCTGGGCGGATCTTTGCCCGACGATTTGCTGCTGAGATTGGAACAAATGAGGCGGGGATCGGCGGGGGATCCGTCTTCCGGAGGGAAATAATTCCACATTTGGGGCGGCCCAAAACGGCAAATCGTACCAAATCCATTGACGCTATTGGGTTCTTCAAGTATAGTTGGTAGTAGTTTGGTAGATTTTCGAGATTTCCAGCACGCCTAGGAAGGCCGGAGGGATGATTTGGTGAGCGTCGACTTGGACAAGCTGGTATCGCGCGAATATGACTTCCAGACCGACGAAGACATTGTGGAATCGGTCCGGTCAGGCGACAGCGAAGCGCTGGAGTACCTGATCCACAAGTACCGTAATTTCGTGCGGGCCAAAGCTCGCTCCTATTTTCTGATCGGCGCGGAACGCGAAGACATCATCCAGGAAGGCATGATTGGTCTTTACAAGTCGATCCGCGATTTCAAAGGCGACAAGCTCGCTTCGTTCAAGGCTTTCGCCGAATTGTGCATTACCCGGCAAATCATTACCGCTATCAAGACGGCCACCCGTCAGAAGCATATTCCTCTCAATTCTTATGTCTCTCTTGACAAGCCGATCTACGATGAAGATTCCGACCGTACGCTGCTGGACGTGATCTGCGGATCCCGCGTCAGCGACCCGGAAGAGATGATCATCAATCGCGAAGAGTTTTTCGGCTTGGAAGACAAAATGTCGGAAATTTTGAGCGACCTGGAACGCAAAGTTTTGATGCTGTATCTCGACGGACGTTCCTATCAGGAGATCGGCGTCGATCTGGACCGCCACGTGAAATCGATCGACAACGCGCTGCAGCGGGTCAAGCGGAAGCTGGAGAAATACTTAGAAATTCGCGACATCGTAAGCTGACGGCACTTATCCATTCATGAAGTATGAGCAGGCGGCCGGTTCCCTGGCTGCCTTTTTATTTTTCTGCGGTTCATAGGGAGACGGACGGTTTAAAATACCGGGAAGATGGAAGAATGTTGCTAGGCTCTGAGGCCGGGGCCGTTTCCCTCCAACCTTTTCGTTGACATGGTATGAGAGCCTGTGCTAAATTATTTTAGTAACGTTTAAGGTGGCGTCATATGCACAGGCTCGAATCAGTGGCGAAACACCAGGTTTCGTTGTCGTGCGGACTCGTTCGCGTTAATTCGGCGGGCTCGCAGTGTCTGGGCGAAACATGGGCCGCCGCATGATTCTCTTTTTTATGAAGTATGAAATCCCGGGAGGTGGAAGGGATGCGGGTCTTTATCACGCTCGCTTGCACGAACTGCAAGCAACGGAACTATACGTCGACGAAGAACAAACGGACGCACTCCGATCGCATGGAGTTGAAAAAGTTCTGCAAATATTGCAACGAACACACTCCACATCGCGAGACGCGTTAAGTTGGCGCAAGCCGGCTTCGCGCGGCTGTGTCGGGCTCATTAAGGAGGTAGGGACGTGTCTTTCCTGGCCAAAATGAAACAGAGCTTTGGGTCCTTTTTTTCGTTTTTCGGCGACAGTTGGGGTGAGTTGAAAAAAGTCCGTTGGCCTAACCGGAAAGAACTTGTCAGCTACACGATTATCGTTATCGTAACCGTGCTGCTGGTAACGATCTATTTCTGGGTCGTGGATATCGGCATTTCGCAGCTCGTCGATCTCGTCATTTGACGCAGGAACCAAAGGTGGCTTTTCCGATGGAGAAAAGATGGTATGTAGTTCACACGTATTCGGGTTACGAGAATAAAGTCAAGGCGAACCTGGAGAAACGCGTGGAATCGATGGGCATGGCGGACAAGATTTTTCGCGTGCTCGTTCCGATGGAAGAAGAAATCGTCAACAAGGACGGCAAGAAAAAGACCGTGATGCGCAAAGTGTATCCCGGCTATGTCCTTGTCGAAATGATCCAAACGGACGATTCCTGGTACGTGGTCCGCAACACGCCGGGCGTTACCGGTTTTGTTGGTTCTACGGGCTCCGGATCGAAACCGACGCCGCTCTTGCCCGAAGAAGTGGAGCAAATTTTGCGACATATGGGCATGGACGAGCCGAAGCCGGTCATCGATTTCGAGCTCAAGGAGAACGTCCGCGTCAAGGTCGGGCCTTTCGCCAATTTTGTCGGTTCCGTGGAAGAAATTCTCGCCGACAAGATGAAGCTGAAAGTGCACGTCAACATGTTTGGCAGGGAAACCCCAGTTGAGCTGGATTTCACTCAAGTGGAGAAAATATAACCCGCGATTCCTAAAGAAACGGGTTTGCCGTTTCTTTAGGAATCGACCATGCGTGATATTTCCTATCGGTTTAAGATAGTGTAATATTGTCGCTGGGGTTTCTACAGCGGGAGGGACGAGCGTCCCGTCACACCGCATTCTGAGCAAGGAGGTGTCATCATGGCGAAAAAAGTCATTAAACTCGTGAAACTGCAGGTTCCCGCAGGCAAAGCCAACCCGGCACCGCCAATCGGTCCTGCGCTTGGTCAAGCAGGCGTGAACATCATGGCGTTCTGTAAAGAGTTCAATGCTCGTACGGCGGATCAAGCCGGCCTGATCATTCCGGTCGTTATTTCCGTATTCGAGGATCGTTCTTTTACGTTCGAAACCAAGACTCCGCCGGCTGCCGTTCTTCTTCGCGTCGCCGCCAAGATCGAAAAAGGATCCGGCGAACCGAACAAGAAGAAAGTTGCAACCGTGAAGCGCGCGAAAGTCCGCGAGATCGCTGAGCAAAAAATGCAGGATCTCAACGCAGCAAGCGTCGAAGCGGCTATGCGTATGATCGAAGGTACTGCCCGCAGCATGGGCGTTGCGATCGAAGACTGATTACTGCCCATCCGTTTCGGATGCGCACGCGGCTCGTCTAAAGAGCCGCAAGTGGGAGGAGACTTCCGTTAAAACCACACAAGGAGGAGAACAACATGGCCAACCACGGCAAGAAATACGCAGAAGCCGCGAAATTGATCGACCGCGACGCGACCTATGAAACCATGGAAGCGATCGACCTCGTGAAAAAAGCGGCAACGGCCAAGTTCGACGAAACCGTCGAAGCAGCCGTTCGTCTCGGCGTTGACCCGAGAAAACAAGACCAGAACGTTCGCGGTGTTGTTGTCCTGCCGCACGGCACGGGCAAAACGGTACGCGTTCTCGTATTCGCGAAAGGCGACAAGGCGAAAGAAGCCGAAGCCGCTGGAGCGGATTATGTAGGAGATTCCGACCTCATCAACAAAATCCAGCAGGGTTGGTTCGAGTTCGACGTCTGCGTCGCGACTCCGGACATGATGAGCGAAGTGGGTAAGCTGGGCCGTATCCTCGGCGGTAAAGGCCTCATGCCGAACCCGAAAGCCGGCACGGTAACGTTCGACGTATCCAAAGCGGTACAAGAAATTAAAGCCGGTAAAATCGAATACCGTCTGGACAAAGCCGGACAAATTCACGCTCCGATCGGCAAGGTATCGTTCTCTGCAGAACAGCTGAACGACAACCTGAAAGCTCTGATCGACGCGCTGAACCGTGCGAAGCCGGCGGCATCCAAAGGCGTATACCTGAAAAACATCTCGATCTCTTCGACGATGGGACCGGGTGCCCGCCTGAACGCAGCCAACTACCGTTAATTGCCGTTTGACAACGGTGTTCGCACCGTGGTAAGCTAGCGGAGTTGTTAACAAACGAATATGGATACCGTAGACCGTAGGTGCGAGCGCGCAATGTGCAAGCTTAATTTCCTACCGAGGTGTGTGGATATAATCCGGATCGGCTTATCATGCTTTGCGTGATTGCGGATTCGAAGATGATGTCATGCCTCCGCAGGTCTGCGGAGGCATTTTTTGTGCCTTCGCCGGCGCTGCGTGCACAAGAATACGGTGAACCATGAACCAGGAATCAGGAGGTGTACACATGGCAAACGCGAAAATTATCGCCGAGAAACAGAAAGCCGTCGATCAAATCGCAGCGAAGCTGAAAGAAAGCACAACGACTGTTGTCGCGGATTACCGCGGTTTGAACGTGGCTCAAGTGACCGAGCTGCGCAAACAGCTCCGTGAAGCAGGCGTCGATTTCCAAGTTCTCAAGAACTCGCTGGTCAGCCGCGCGGCAGACAGCGTAGAACTCAGCGAACTGAATTCGGTTCTTTCCGGTCCGACTGCGGTTGCTTTCGGAGCAGATGCTGTCGCTCCCGCGAAAATCTTGAACGATTTCGCGAAGAAGAACGAAGCTCTGAAAATCAAAGGCGGCGTGGTTGAGGGTCGCGTAGTGGATACCGCGCAAATTCAAGCGCTGGCTAATCTGCCTTCGCGCGAAGGCTTGCTTTCTATGTTGCTCAGCGTGCTGCAAGCACCTATGCGCAACATGGCATTGGCCGTCAAAGCGGTCGCGGACAAGAACGAAGCTACAGCTTAAATCGTATTGCATAGATCTTCGTAACATCATTTAAATCAAACCATAATGGAGGGTATAACCCAATGAGCAAAGAGCAAATTTTGGAAGCCATTAAAGGCATGACCGTTCTCGAACTGAACGATCTCGTAAAAGCAATCGAAGAAGAATTCGGCGTAACCGCAGCAGCTCCTGTTGCAGTTGTAGCAGGCGGCGGCGCAGCAGCTGAAGTTGCAGAACAAACGGAATTCGACGTTATCCTCACGGATGCCGGCGCTTCCAAAATCAACGTCATCAAAGCCGTTCGCGAAATCACCGGTCTCGGCCTGAAAGAAGCGAAAGACCTGGTCGACAACGCACCGAAGCCGATCAAAGAACATGTCGGCAAAGAAGAAGCCGACTCCGTCAAAGCGAAACTCGAAGAAGCAGGCGCGAAAGTCGAAGTTAAGTAATTTCGTTTCGACCCTATGTGCAAACCCCTTGAAGGTGACTTCAAGGGGTTTGTTTACGCGTAAAGTTGGAGAAAATGCGTAAAACGGGCCGGATCCGGCAAAATGACGAACCCGAGATCCCCTGCTGCAATCCGTTACCCAGCGGCGATAGCCGCGGTCGGTTGTCATCCGTTTCGGGCCGGGGGTCTGGGATGCGTTATTTTGCGGGAACGGCCGCTGCTCTCCGGGAGGAGGAACCCACCGTGACCGAGCATTATTACTCCGGACGTCCCACAACGGCCAGCGATCCGCGAACATTCGAAGCGAACCTTAGAGGAATCAAGCTGAAGCTGACTTCCGATGCGGGCGTTTTTTCCCGTGAAGGGGTGGACTACGGCAGCCGGGTGCTGATCGAGAAAATGGAGATTCCGGAAACCGGGCGCATTTTAGATGTCGGCTGCGGTTACGGTCCGATCGGACTGACTGCCGCGCAACTGGCTCCCCAAGCGCACGTGACGATGATCGACGTAAATGAGCGTGCAGTCGAATTAGCTAGACGCAACGCCGCGGTTAACGAAATCGCCAACGTGAAAATCTTGGTGAGCGATTTATTTGATGCGGTAAAAGGAAGCTTTTTCGATACCATTCTCACGAACCCTCCGATTCGGGCGGGCAAAGCGGTTGTGCACCAAATTTTCGAGAAATCCCGCGATCACCTGAATACCGGCGGATCCTTGTGGGTCGTCATCCAAAAAAAGCAGGGCGCGCCGTCGGCCAAAGCCAAGCTGGAGGAGCTGTTCGGCAGCGAATTCGTGGAGGAGATCGGCAAGGACAAGGGTTATCGAATTTTGGTCGCAAGAAAAGTTTGACTTGACTTTTTGGCTGTGATATCATTATAAAATGTCAGTATTAGGATGGGCTTATTGTCTTTACTAGTCATGCCGCTAAAGCCCTTATCCTTTCCCAGGAATAAATTCGCTTGGAACGACGTATAATGAGTTTGTTTTGGGCAAATGACTGGTTAAAGGGTGCCATTGTGCCGCCAATTAGCGCATAAGGGCTTTTCTTTGTTTTTGTGTTGAAGCAGACTGAAGGGGTGAGGTTAAGTTGGCAGGACATCTTGTTCAGTACGGCCGTCGCACGCGACGCAGCTATTCCCGCATCAATGAGGTGTTGGAGGTCCCGAACCTGATCGAAATCCAGCAGCAATCGTACCAGAAATTTTTGGACGAGGGTTTGCGGGAAATTTTTCAGGACATTTCGCCGATCCAGGATTTCACCGGTAATCTCGTGCTGGAGTTTATCGACTACAGCTTGGGAGAACCGAAGTATTCCGTCGACGATTCGAAGGAACGCGATGTCACCTATGCGGCTCCGCTGCGTGTGAAAGTTCGCCTGCTCAACAAAGAAACCGGAGAGGTGAAGGAGCAGGAAGTGTTCATGGGCGATTTTCCGCTCATGACGGAAACCGGCACATTCATCATCAACGGTGCGGAACGCGTAATTGTCAGCCAATTGGTTCGTTCCCCGAGCGTTTATTACAACAATAAAATAGATAAGAACGGAAAGAAAACCTATACCGCGACGGTAATACCGAATCGCGGAGCTTGGCTTGAGCTGGAGACGGACGCCAAGGACATCATTTATGTGCGGATCGACCGGACCCGGAAAATTCCGGTGACCGTGCTGCTGCGCGCCCTCGGTTTCGGCACGGATGCCGAAATTCTCGATTTGCTCGGTCAAGACGAATATATTCGCAATACGCTCGAGAAAGACAACACGGATTCTACGGAGAAAGCGCTCATCGAAATTTACGAGCGTCTTCGTCCGGGCGAACCGCCGACCTTGGAGAACGCGCGCAGCCTGCTGATTGCCCGTTTCTTCGATCCGAAGCGGTATGACTTGGCCAACGTAGGCCGTTATAAACTCAACAAGAAGCTGCATATCAAAGACCGTCTGTTCGAACAACGTCTGGCGGAATCGCTTGTCGACGCTTCCACTGGGGAAATTTTGGCGGAAGCAGGCCAAATCATGGAACGCCGCTTGTTGGATCGCATTTTGCCGGCGCTCGAGCAAAACGTAGGCTTCAAAACGCACCGCGTTGTGGGCGGCGTCAATGAGACCGACGATATTCCGCTGCAAACGATCAGCGTATTCTCGCCGCACGAAGAAGGCAAAGTGGTAAAGCTGATTTCCAACGGCGTCATCGATAAATCGGTGAAGCATATTACGCCGGCGGATATTATTAGCTCCATTAACTATTTCATCAACTTGCTGCACGGTATCGGCACGACCGATGATATCGACCATCTCGGCAACCGCCGTTTGCGTTCGGTGGGCGAGCTGCTGCAGAACCAGTTCCGGATCGGTTTGTCCCGGATGGAGCGCGTCGTTCGCGAACGTATGTCCATTCAGGACCAGAATGCGATCACGCCTCAGGCGCTGATCAACATTCGTCCGGTAATTGCTGCCATTAAAGAGTTTTTCGGCTCGTCGCAGCTGTCCCAGTTCATGGACCAGACGAACCCGCTCGCGGAACTGACGCACAAACGTCGTCTGTCCGCTCTCGGACCCGGCGGTCTGACGCGGGAACGCGCAGGCTTCGAAGTCCGCGACGTCCATCCGTCCCACTATGGCCGGATGTGTCCGATCGAGACGCCGGAAGGTCCGAACATCGGTTTGATCAACTCCTTGTCCACGTATGCCCGGATCAACGAATACGGGTTTATCGAGGCGCCGTACCGCAAAGTCGACGCCAAAACGAACCGTTTGACGGAAGAGATCGTTTATATGACCGCCGATGAAGAATACAACTACATCATCGCGCAGGCGAACGCGAAGCTGAACCCGGACGGTTCTTTCGCGGAAGAGAATGTCATCGTGCGCTATAACAAACAGGCGGACAACATTCTTACGATGCCCAGCGACCGTGTTGATTACATCGACGTATCGCCTAAGCAGGTTGTTTCCGTCGCGACGGCGATGATCCCGTTCCTGGAGAACGACGACTCCAACCGCGCTTTGATGGGATCGAACATGCAGCGCCAAGCGGTTCCGCTGCTCGTTCCGGAAGCTCCTTTTGTCGGCACCGGCATGGAGCATAAGTCCGCCAAAGACTCCGGCGTATGCGTGGTATCCAAGTACGACGGCGTCATCGAACGCGTGACCGCCAACGAAATCCAGCTTCGCCGCATCGAACTGGTGGACGGCAAAGAGGTTCGCGGCGACATCGTCAAATACAAGCTCCACAAATTCATGCGGTCCAACCAAGGGACATGCATCAACCAACGTCCGCTGTGCCGCAGAGGCGACATCGTGAAGAAGGGTGACATTCTCGCCGACGGTCCATCCACGGAAATGGGCGAAATGGCGCTCGGACGCAACGTTGTCGTGGCGTTCATGACGTGGGAAGGTTACAACTACGAGGATGCGATCCTCCTCTCCGAGAAGCTGGTGCGGGAAGACGTCTACACCTCGATTCACATTGAAGAATACGAATCCGAAGCGCGGGACACCAAGCTCGGACCGGAAGAAATTACGCGCGACATCCCGAACGTCGGGGAAGACGCGCTCCGCAACCTCGATGAGCGCGGAATTATCCGCGTCGGTGCGGAAATCGGCGCAGGCGATATCTTGGTCGGTAAAGTAACGCCGAAAGGCGTGACCGAGCTGACGGCGGAAGAGCGGCTGCTCCATGCGATTTTCGGTGAGAAAGCGCGCGAAGTGCGCGACACCTCGCTGCGTGTGCCTCACGGTACAGACGGCATTGTGGTCGACGTGAAAGTGTTCACCCGCGAGAACGGAGACGAATTGCCGCCTGGCGTCAATCAGCTCGTACGGGTTTACATCGCGCAGAAACGCAAAATTTCCGAAGGCGACAAAATGGCCGGACGCCATGGTAACAAAGGGGTTATCGCCCGGATTCTTCCGGAAGAAGATATGCCTTTCATGCCGGACGGCACACCGGTTCAGGTCGTGCTTAACCCGCTGGGCGTTCCTTCCCGGATGAACATCGGACAGGTGCTGGAAGTACACTTGGGCATGGCTTGCAGAAGCCTTGGCATTCACGCCGCAACACCGGTATTCGACGGCGCGACGGAGTATGACGTGTTCGACACGATGGAAGAAGCCGGCATGCAGCGCAACGGCAAGACGAGGCTGTTCGACGGACGCACGGGCGAACCGTTCGAGCGCGAAGTGACCGTCGGCGTCATGTATATGATCAAACTGGCTCACATGGTCGACGACAAAATCCACGCCCGTTCCACAGGTCCGTACTCTCTCGTTACGCAGCAGCCGCTGGGCGGTAAAGCGCAATTCGGCGGCCAGCGCTTCGGGGAGATGGAAGTGTGGGCGCTCGAAGCCTACGGTGCCGCTTATACCTTGCAAGAGATTTTGACGGTGAAATCCGACGACGTCGTCGGCCGCGTCAAAACGTACGAATCGATCGTCAAAGGCGAGAACGTGCCGGAGCCGGGCGTTCCGGAATCGTTCAAAGTTTTGATCAAGGAGCTCCAGAGCCTCGGGATGGACGTCAAAATCCTGACCGAAAACGAAGAAGAGATCGAAATGAAAGAAATGGACGACGAAGACGATGCTGCGGGCGACAAGCTGAACTTGAACCTCGAGGGTGCGGAAGTCGGCGTAGAGTAATCAGATCTGACGCCGCCTCGCATGCGAGGACGTCGTTGAACGTTCGAAATCTCAGCAACGATGAAGGAGGGCTTGCTCCTTGTTAGACGTAAACAACTTTGAGTTTATGAAAATCGGACTCGCGTCCCCCGATAAGATCCGGTCCTGGTCGCGCGGCGAAGTTAAAAAGCCGGAAACGATCAACTACCGGACACTGAAGCCGGAGAAGGAAGGTTTGTTCTGCGAGAAAATTTTCGGTCCGACGAAGGACTGGGAATGTCATTGCGGCAAATACAAGCGTGTCCGTTATAAAGGCGTCGTCTGCGACCGCTGCGGCGTCGAAGTCACCCGTGCCAAAGTACGCCGCGAGCGCATGGGCCATATCGAATTGGCTGCTCCGGTGTCTCACATTTGGTATTTCAAAGGCATTCCGAGCCGTATGGGTCTTGCCCTGGACATGTCGCCGCGTTCGCTGGAAGAGATCATTTATTTCGCTTCCTACGTCGTGACCGACCCGGGCGACACGCCGCTCGAGAAGAAGCAGCTGCTTTCCGAGAAAGAATACCGCAGCTATCGCGAGAAGTACGGTTATGCGTTCCAGGCCGGCATGGGTGCGGAAGCCGTCAAAAAGCTTCTGCAGGACATCGACCTCGACCGTGAGCTGGAGATGCTCAAGGAAGAGCTGCGCACCGCGCAAGGCCAGCGCCGCAACCGCGCGATCAAGCGGCTGGAAGTCGTCGAATCGTTCCGCAATTCCGGCAACCTGCCGGATTGGATGATTCTCGACGTGCTGCCGGTCATCCCGCCCGAACTGCGCCCGATGGTGCAGCTGGACGGCGGCCGGTTCGCGACGAGCGATTTGAACGATCTGTACCGCCGCGTCATCAACCGGAACAACCGGCTGAAGCGTCTGCTCGATCTCGGTGCTCCGGACATCATCGTCCAGAACGAGAAGCGGATGCTGCAAGAAGCGGTCGACGCTTTGATCGACAACGGCCGCCGCGGCCGCCCGGTAACGGGTCCCGGCAACCGTCCGCTCAAATCGCTGAGCCATATGCTCAAAGGGAAACAAGGCCGTTTCCGCCAAAACCTTCTCGGTAAGCGCGTGGACTACTCGGGCCGTTCCGTTATCGTCGTAGGTCCGAGCCTCAAGATGTACCAATGCGGCTTGCCGAAGGAAATGGCGCTCGAGCTGTTCAAGCCTTTTGTCATGAAAGAGTTGGTGCTTAAAGGCCTGGCTCATAACATCAAAAGCGCGAAACGCAAAGTGGAGCGCGTCAGCCCTGAGGTATGGGACGTTCTGGAGGAAGTCATCAAGGAACATCCGGTGCTCCTGAACCGCGCGCCTACGCTTCACCGTCTCGGGATCCAGGCGTTCGAGCCGATTCTCGTGGAAGGCCGCGCCATCAAGCTTCACCCGCTCGTATGTACGGCGTACAACGCCGACTTCGACGGAGACCAAATGGCCGTTCACGTGCCGTTGTCCGCTGAAGCACAAGCAGAAGCTCGTTTGCTGATGCTCGCTTCCGGCAACATTTTGAACCCGAAAGACGGCAAACCGGTCGTCACTCCTTCGCAGGACATGGTTTTGGGATGCTATTACCTGACCATGGACAACAAGGAAGCTCCGGGTTCGGGCATGCGTTTTGCCACCGTTCACGAAGCGGTTTCCGCTTATCAGCGTGAACCGAGCCGCATTTCGTTGCACGCCCGCGTAACCATTCCGGTTCGCGAGTTGAAGAAGAAGACGTTTACGCCGGAACAGCAAAATTCTTTGATTGTGACGACGATCGGCAAAATCATTTTCAACGAGATATTCCCGGATACGTTCCCATATATCAACGAAGCGACGAAAGAGAATTTGCTTAAAGGTACGCCGGATAAGTATTTCGTATACGACAAAGGCGCCGACCTTGATCAGATTATGGCCGACATCCCAACTCCGGGTGCGGTTGGCAAAGAGTATTTGGGACAAATCATCGGCGAATGCTTCCGCATTTACCATACGACCCAAACTTCGGTTATTCTCGATCGGATTAAGCAGCTGGGCTTCACCTACTCGACGAAGGCCGGCATCACGATCGCCGTTGCCGACGTAATCGTTCCGCAGGAGAAATTCGATATCCTGAAGAACTCCGAAGAGAAGGTTAAAGTCATCACGACGCAGTACCGCCGCGGTTTGATCACCAACGAAGAACGGTATGACCGCGTCATCGAGATCTGGAGCCGGGCGAAGGACGAAATCACGGACATCCTGATGAAGTCCATGGACCGCTACAACTCGATCATGCTCATGGTCGACTCCAAAGCGCGGGGCAACAAATCGCAGATCACCCAGCTGGGCGGTATGCGCGGTCTCATGGCCAACCCGTCCGGACGCATCATCGAGCTGCCGATCTTGTCGAACTTCCGCGAAGGCCTCACGGTATTGGAGTACTTCATCTCCACGCACGGCGCGCGTAAAGGTTTGGCGGATACGGCGCTCCGGACGGCCGACTCGGGTTACCTGACACGCCGTCTCGTCGACGTGGCGCAAGACGTCATCGTTCGCGAAGAAGACTGCGGAACCGACAAGGGCATCATGGTCTCCCGCATCGAGGACGGCAAGGAAGTCATCGAAGACTTGTTCGACCGGATCGAAGGACGTTATGCGTTCGAAACCGTCCGTCATCCGGAAACGGGCGAAGTACTCGTGAACGTCAACGAGCTGATCGACACGCCGAAGGCGGAAATGATGATCAAAGCCGGCGTCAAGCGGCTGCAGATCCGCTCCGTACTCAGCTGCCGCGCCCGTCACGGCGTGTGCAAAATGTGCTACGGTCGTAACCTGGCCACCGGCAAACAAGTTGAGATCGGCGAAGCGGTCGGCATCATCGCCGCGCAATCGATCGGCGAGCCCGGAACGCAGCTCACGATGCGTACGTTCCACACCGGCGGTGTTGCCGGCGACGACATCACGCAAGGTTTGCCGCGTATTCAGGAACTTTTCGAGGCCCGCAACCCGAAAGGTCAAGCGATTATCTCCGAAATCGACGGCGTGATCAAAGAAATCCGAGAGACGAAGGACCGCCGCGAAATCGAAGTGCAGGGCGAAGCCGAAACGAAAGTGTATCCGGTCAGCTACGGATCCCGTATCCGTGTCAGCCAAGGCATGCACATCGAAGCCGGCGACGAATTGACCGACGGTTCGATCGACCCGAAAGAAATGCTGCGCATCAAAGGCATCCGCGGCGTGCAGAACTATATTCTTCAGGAAGTTCAGCGCGTATACCGGAACCAAGGCGTAGAAATCAACGACAAACACGTGGAAGTCATGATCAAGCAAATGCTTCGCAAAATCAAAATCGTCGATCCGGGCGATACGATTTTGCTGCCTGGAGCATTTGTGGATATCCACGAGTACGAAGCCGCGAACCGCGAAGCCATCTTGAGCGGCAAAGAGCCGGCGGTTGCCCGCCCGGTATTGCTCGGGATTACCAAAGCTTCGCTGGAGACCGATTCGTTCTTGTCGGCCGCGTCTTTCCAAGAGACGACACGCGTGCTTACCGACGCTGCCATCAAAGGCAAAGTCGACCGCCTGCTCGGCCTGAAGGAGAACGTGATTATCGGCAAGCTCATCCCTGCGGGTACGGGAATGTCGCGCTACCGCAATATCCGCGTCGTTTCTCCGCTTGATGAGGCGGAAGAAGGAACGGCCGAATTGGAGCCTGTTACGGCAGAGTAACCTGGACGATCGATTCTAACCCCTAAGGCGGCCCTAACGGGCCGCCTTTTTATCACGAACGACGACAATTCCGATAATCTGATCAAACGCATCAATGTAGGCAGCGCAGGGATAACCGGCGATCAACTGCTTCAGAAATTGCACATTTATGATCAGAACGGATCAAGACGATAAGTTTTCTTGACACCGACATGCCGAGATGCTACTATGTTTGAGTGTGTGCGCGACGAAATCTTTCTGTGCCCATGGAGGTCGGTGTCCCTTGACAGCGAACGACAACGGTTTGCAGGAAGGTAGAGTCAGAATCGGCACGAAACAGACGATGAAGGCGGTCGAGCTCGGCGAAGCCGTCGAAGTATTCGTCGCTCAAGATGCAGATCCCCGTTTGGTATCGAGGATTGTCCAATTGTGCGGCCAGAGAGGCGTTAAGCTGACGCACGTGGATACGATGAAGAACCTGGGTAGAGCATGCGGTATTGAAGTGGGCGCGGCCATGGCCGCGGTCGTTGAGGAATAAGCATTTCGGGTTTGCTTCGGAAGCTGCCTTTAAGGGAGAATTTCCGGTGCTGCCCTTTCTCGTTTCTCAAAATGAACCGCCTGGATCTGTGGGCTTTGCATCGTGGCATCGTAGTCTTCATTTTGCTTGATAATCGTTAGGGGAAGGGGGTGGCAACATGCCAACAATTAACCAACTCGTTCGTAAAGGACGTCAACCGAAAGTCGTCAAATCGAAATCTCCTGCGCTGCAAAAGGGCTTCAACGCTCTGAAGCGTATCGAGACCGATCTGAGCGCGCCTCAAAAACGCGGGGTTTGCACCCGTGTAGGCACGATGACGCCGAAGAAACCGAACTCCGCACTCCGTAAATATGCGCGTGTACGTCTTACGAACCGCGTAGAGGTAACTGCCTACATTCCGGGGATCGGCCACAACCTGCAGGAGCACAGTGTCGTGCTTATCCGCGGCGGCCGTGTAAAAGACCTTCCGGGTGTACGTTACCACATCGTCCGCGGCGCTCTTGACACCGCAGGCGTGAATAACCGGATGCAAGCTCGTTCCAAATACGGCACGAAACGTCCGAAAGCTAAGAAATCTTAATGATGCATGACGGTGTATCATTCACCGGATACGGCAGCAACATGAAATGAGAAAGGAGGAACATCGATGCCTCGCAAAGGACCAGTACCGAAACGGGACGTTCTCCCGGATCCGGTATACAATAGCAAGCTTGTTACTCGTCTGGTTAACCGCATCATGATCGACGGGAAGAAAGGTGTTGCTCAACAACTGTTGTACAATGCCTTCACGTTGATTCAGGAGCGCACCGGTAAAGACCCTATGGACGTTTTCGAAGCGGCCATCAAGAACATCATGCCGGTGTTGGAAGTAAAAGCACGCCGTGTCGGCGGTGCGAACTACCAGGTTCCGATCGAAGTGAAGCCGGAGCGCCGTACGTCGCTCGGACTTCGTTGGCTCGTGAACTACTCCCGCAACCGCGGCGAGAAGACAATGGAAGAACGTTTGGCAGCTGAAATTATCGACGCTTCCAACAACACGGGAGCAGCCGTGAAGAAGCGTGAAGACACGCACAAAATGGCGGAAGCGAACAAAGCGTTCGCTCACTACCGCTGGTAATCGAAGGGAGACCAACCATGGCAAGAGAGTTCTCCTTACAAAATACGCGCAATATCGGTATCATGGCGCATATCGATGCGGGTAAAACGACGACTACGGAACGGATTCTGTTCTACACCGGCCGTCTTCATAAAATCGGCGAAGTGCACGAAGGCGCCGCGACGATGGACTGGATGGAGCAGGAGCAGGAGCGCGGCATCACGATTACGTCCGCCGCTACGACCGCTCAGTGGAAAGGTCACCGCATCAATATCATCGACACCCCGGGTCACGTTGACTTTACGGTGGAAGTCGAGCGCTCCCTTCGCGTATTGGACGGAGCTGTCGGCGTATTCAGCGCCAAAGAAGGCGTAGAGCCGCAATCCGAGACGGTTTGGCGCCAAGCTGACCGTTACGGCGTACCGCGTATCGCGTACGTAAACAAAATGGATATCATCGGGGCTGACTACCTCAACGTCGTGAACGACATGAGAGAGCGCCTCGGTGCCAACGCTGTCGCCATTCAATTGCCGATCGGCGCAGAGAACGACTTTGTAGGCATGATCGACCTGGTTGACATGGTCGCATACACCTACAAGGATGATCTCGGCAAAGATCCGGTCAAGGGCGAAATTCCTGCCGAGCTGAAAAGCAAAGCGGAAGAACTTCGCGCTGAATTGGTGGAGAGAGTGGCTGAGCTCGACGAAGAGTTGATGATGAAGTATCTGGAAGGCGAAGAAATCACCATTCCGGAACTGAAGAAAGCTCTTCGCAAAGGCGTCGTCGAAGTGAAAATCTTCCCGGTCGTCTGCGGCTCGTCTTACCGCAACAAAGGCGTTCAGCTGGTGCTGGACGCAGTTGTGGACTACTTGCCTGCACCGACCGACGTACCGGACATCCAAGGCCACTTGGAAGACGGCACGGAAACGACCCGCAAATCCGCAGACGACCAACCGTTCTCTGCGCTTGCATTCAAAATCATGACCGACCCGTTCGTCGGTAAGCTCACGTTCTTCCGCGTATACTCCGGTGTACTGAACTCCGGATCTTACGTTGTGAATGCAACGAAAGGCAAGCGGGAACGGATCGGACGTATCCTTCAGATGCACGCCAACAGCCGTCAAGAAATCAGCGAAGTTTATGCTGGTGACATTGCCGCTGCAGTAGGCCTGAAAGATACGACCACCGGCGACACGCTGTGTGACGAGAAGAATCCGGTTATCCTCGAGTCGATGAACTTCCCTGAGCCGGTTATCCAGCTTGCGGTTGAGCCGAAAACGAAGGCCGACCAAGACAAAATGGGTATCGCTCTGCAGAAGCTGGCCGAAGAAGATCCGACCTTCCGCGCCCACACGGACGAAGAAACCGGACAAACCATCATCGCCGGTATGGGTGAGCTCCACTTGGAGATCCTCGTAGACCGTATGCTCCGCGAATTCAAAGTCGAGACGAATGTCGGTAAACCGCAGGTTGCTTACCGCGAGACTTTCAGAACGTCTGCGAAGGTCGAAGGCAAGTTCGTTCGCCAATCCGGCGGACGCGGTCAATACGGCCATTGTTGGGTTGAGTTCGAACCGCTCGAGCCGGGCTCCGGCTACGTGTTCGAGAGCAAGGTCGTCGGCGGTGCCATTCCGCGGGAGTATATCGCTCCTATCGGCGCTGGTATCGAAGAGTCGATGAAGAACGGTGTCCTCGCAGGCTTCCCGCTTGTTGACGTAAAAGCCACCGTATTCGACGGCTCGTACCATGATGTTGACTCCTCCGAGATGGCGTTCAAAATCGCCGGCTCCATGGCGCTTAAAGCAGCGAAGGACAAGTGTAATCCGGTACTGCTCGAGCCGATCATGAAAGTCGAAGTTACCGTTCCGGAAGAGTACATGGGCGACGTAATGGGTATGCTGAACTCCCGTCGCGGACGTATCGAGGGGATGGACTCGCGCCACGGCGCGCAGATCATCCGCGCGAAAGTTCCGTTGTCCGAAATGTTCGGCTACTCCACAACGCTTCGTTCCGGTACGCAGGGCCGCGGGGTATTCTCGATGGAACTGTCCCACTACGAAGAAGTGCCGAAATCGATCTCGGAAGAAATCATCGCGAAGTCGAAAGGCGCATAAGTTTCAAAATTGTGATAGCGGACGGGCAGGGGAATGCGGGTGACGCATCTCCCGCCCTCCACCAATAAACACCTTTTACTTATGAGGAGGCAAATTACCAATGGCAAAGGCTAAGTTTGAACGTAACAAACCGCACGTTAACATCGGTACCATCGGTCACGTTGACCACGGCAAAACGACAACGACGGCTGCTATCACGACGGTTCTTTCCAAAAAATACGGCGGCTCTGCTGTCGCATTCGACCAAATCGACAAAGCGCCGGAAGAGCGCGAGCGCGGTATCACGATCTCCACGGCTCACGTTGAGTACGAAACTCCGAACCGTCACTACGCTCACGTTGACTGCCCCGGACACGCTGACTATGTTAAAAACATGATCACCGGCGCAGCTCAAATGGACGGCGCGATCCTGGTTGTTTCCGCCGCTGACGGCCCGATGCCGCAAACGCGCGAGCACATCCTGCTCTCCCGCCAAGTAGGCGTTCCTTACATCGTCGTATTCTTGAACAAGTGCGACATGGTAGAAGACGAAGAACTACTTGAGCTGGTTGAAATGGAAGTTCGCGACCTGCTGAGCGAGTATGAGTTCCCGGGCGACGACACGCCGATTATCCGTGGTTCCGCTCGTGAAGCTCTGCAAAATCCGGACGGCCCTTGGGCTGACAAAATCATTGAGTTGTTCGAACAAATCGACACTTACATCCCGACACCGGAACGCGCTACCGACAAGCCTTTCCTGATGCCGGTCGAGGACGTGTTCACGATCACGGGCCGCGGTACGGTTGCTACGGGCCGTGTTGAACGCGGTATCGTTAAAGTAGGCGACGAAGTTGAAATCGTCGGTCTGTCTGAAGAACCTCGCAAGACGGTCGTTACGGGCGTTGAAATGTTCCGTAAGCTGCTTGACCAAGCGCAAGCTGGCGACAACGTCGGTGCACTGCTTCGCGGTGTAGACCGTAAAGACATCGAGCGCGGTCAAGTTATCGTTAAGCCGGGTTCGGTTAAGCCTCACACTGAGTTCACCGCTCAAATCTACGTTCTGACCCAAGCTGAAGGTGGCCGTCACAAGCCTTTCTTCACGGGCTACCGTCCGCAGTTCTACTTCCGGACGACTGACGTAACGGGCATCATCAACCTGCCGGAAGGTACGGAAATGGTTATGCCGGGCGACAACATTACGGTTACGGTTCAACTGATCTCGCCGATCGCTATCGAAGAAGGCACGCGTTTCGCTATCCGCGAAGGCGGCCGTACGGTAGGCGCAGGCGCAGTTGCTTCCATCCAGAAGTAATAAGCGTCAAGGCATCCCTTCGGGGATGCCTTTTTGCTTCTATTATTAAGGAAGCATCGCGTACGTCAAATTCCTTTCTTCTAATAAGGAAGGATCTTGGTCGGTGTTCTGTCTCTCTCCAGCCGCTCCTTGTCCAACCCTTGCTCTGAAACAATGGATATTGAGGTTGCAAGGCTTGGACAAATGCGGACGTAAACTCTTCCGAGATACAGAAGCAACTTTTTTCATTCCTTAATAATAGAAGCAAAACAGCGAACATCCCCGAAAAGATGCAGACGCTTATTGGGGGTTAAGGGTGGGGCTAAGCTGGTGGCTTGCAGCTAAGGTAATATTGACTAATTACTCCAAGGCGGCGGCTGAGTGGCATACCGGCTAAAGTGCCGTTATTTTCCCGGAAATCGGAGGTTTGGTGGGGGATAAAGGCTAAAGTGCGGTTATCTTCGGTTCGATCGCGGGATTTGGATCGGTTTGGCTGAAAATTACTGTATTTGAGCGGTTAGTTGCTTGAATAGATCGGATTCATACTGAAATAACTGTACTTTGGCCGTTAGATGATTGAATGGAGCGGATAGGTACAGTGAGTTGGCGGAATGGGTCGGCTAGAAACATGAATGTTGCAAAGCGAGTTGACAACTTCGATCATTATGCGAAAGTTGATAAAAATTTTGTTGCAATCGCCCGGACGGGTCGCTATAATAGTGAATGTTGGTCTGTGACTGTGCGATGATGTGAGAGGTTGCCGACACACCCGGCCCCTTTGCCATAGAGTGGTTGATCGGGGAGCGTCGGGTTATTCTCACGGAGTATGTCCGATTCCAAAATTGGGCGAATGAAGGAGGGAACTTCTATGGCGAAGCAAAAAATCCGTATCCGCTTGAAAGCCTACGATCACCGCGTACTGGATCAATCCGCGGAGAAAATCGTAGAGACGGCGAAACGTACCGGTGCAGGTGTATCGGGTCCGATTCCGCTGCCGACCGAGAAGCAGATCATTACGATCCTGCGCGCGGTGCACAAGTATAAGGATTCGCGTGAGCAATTCGAAATGCGCACGCACAAGCGTTTGATTGACATCGTCAATCCTACGCCGCAAACGGTAGATGCGCTGATGCGCCTTGACCTGCCGTCCGGCGTTGACATCGAAATCAAGCTCTAATCTAAATCGAGACGCAGATCTCATATCGGAAAAGGAAAAGAGGTGTCAACATGAAAGGAATCTTGGGACGTAAACTCGGAATGACTCAAGTGTTCGCGGCAGACGGAAGCGTAGTGCCGGTCACGGTCATTGAAGCAACTCCGAGCGTCGTGCTTCAGAAGAAAGACGAAGCCAACGACGGATACGAAGCGATCCAGCTCGGTTTCGCCGACAAGCGCGAGAAGCTTGCGAACAAACCGGAAACAGGCCATGCCAAAAAAGCCAACACGGCGCCCAAGCGCTTCATCCGCGAAATTCGCGGTGCCGATCTGGCGAGTGTCGAAGTAGGCCAAGAGCTGAAAGTCGACATTTTCGCGGAAGGTGAATTTGTTGACGTAACGGGCATTTCCAAAGGTAAAGGAACGGCAGGCGCAATCAAACGCTGGGGCATGTCCCGCGGCCCGATGGCGCACGGCTCCAAATACCACCGCGGTAACGGTTCTCTCGCGACAATCCGCGACGCAAACCGCGTACCGAAAGGCAAGAAAATGCACGGCCGTCTCGGCGCTGAAACGATCACGGTACAGAACCTCGAAGTCGTTAAAGTCGACACAGAGCGTAACGTATTGTTGATCAAAGGCTCCGTGCCAGGCCCGAAGAACGCATATCTTAAAATTCGCGCATCGGTGAAGAAATAATCTGCATCGAACAAGAAAGGAGGACCACTCATGCCGAAAGTGGCTGTATATAACGTGGACGGAAGCCAAGTTGGAGAACTTCAACTGGCAGACGGCGTGTTCGGAATCGAACCGAATACCCACGTCCTGCACAGCGCGGTTGTGCTTCAACAAGCTGCCGTGCGTCAAGGCACCCACAAAACGAAAGGCCGTTCCGAAGTTCGCGGCGGCGGTCGTAAACCATGGAAACAAAAAGGCACCGGACGTGCCCGTCAAGGCTCGATCCGCGCGCCTCAATGGAAAGGCGGCGGTATTGTCTTCGGACCGACACCGCGCAGCTACGGCTTCAAGCTTCCCCGCAAAGTTCGTCGTTTGGCGATTCGATCTGCATTGTCCAGCAAAGTCGCTGGCAACGGAATCATCGTTCTGGATCAACTGAGCTTGGCCCAGCCGAAAACGAAGGACTTCGCGAAAATTTTGAACAATCTCAAAGTCGCGCGCAAAGCGCTCGTCGTGACCGCAGACTTTGACAATAATGTAGCCTTGTCCGCACGTAACATTCCAGGCGTCAAATTCGTCGCCGCAGAAGGAATCAACGTGCTCGACGTGATGGTTCATGATCAATTGATCATTACCAAGGACGCGGTTGCGAAGGTAGAGGAGGTGTTCGCGTAATGAAAAATCCCCGTGATGTCATTAAACGGCCGGTCATTACCGAACGCACCAGCGAGTTCATCGATCAGCTGAAATATGTGTTTGAAGTGGACCTCAAAGCCAACAAAACCGAAATCAAGCAAGCCGTAGAGCAAATCTTCAAAGTGAAGGTTGCCAGCGTCAACACGATGCGAGTACCGGCGAAGCCGAAACGCTACGGCCGCTACAACGGCTACACTTCCGAATGGAAGAAAGCGATCGTTCAACTCGAAGAGGGCAGCAAGCCGCTTGAGTTTTTCGAAGCTTCCGTATAAGAACGAATCTTTGAAGTAAGGAGGGAATCCGAGTGCCAGTCAAAAAGTTTAATCCGACCACGCCGAGCCGTCGTCAAATGACGGTATCCACGTTCGAAGAGATCACAACTTCGACGCCGGAGAAATCGTTGCTCGCACCGCTGAGTAAAAGAGCGGGCCGCAACCACCAAGGCAAACTGACGGTTCGTCACCAAGGCGGCGGTCATAAGCGCAAATACCGCATCATCGACTTCAAACGCAACAAAGACGGCGTAGTCGGCCGCGTAGCGACCATCGAATACGATCCGAACCGTACGTCTTACATCGCGCTGATCAACTACCTGGACGGAGAGAAGCGCTACATCATCGCTCCGAAAGGCTTGAAAGTCGGCGACGAAATCATGTCCGGCCCTGAGGCTGACATCAAGGTGGGCAACGCCCTTCCGCTGGAGAACATCCCGGTCGGTTCCGTTATCCACAACATCGAGCTGAAGCCTGGCAAAGGCGGCCAAATGGTTCGTTCCGCCGGCACGAGCGCTCAGCTGCTCGGTAAAGAAGACCAATACGTCACGATCCGCCTCGCATCCGGCGAGATCCGCCGCGTACTGAAACAATGCCGCGCTACGATCGGTACCGTCGGCAACCAAGACCATGAGCTGATCAACATCGGTAAAGCAGGACGCAACCGCCACTTGGGCAAACGCCCGGTAGTCCGCGGTGTCGTCATGAACCCGGTCGATCACCCGCACGGCGGCGGCGAAGGCCGCGCTCCGATCGGACGGAAGTCCCCAATGTCTCCTTGGGGCAAGCCGACTCTTGGTTACAAAACACGCAAGAAGAAAAAAGCTTCGAGCAAATATATTGTGCGTAGCCGCAGCAAGTAATACGCACAGCGGTATGAACGATAAACCCTCGATTGAAGGGAGGATTTCTCCATGGGTCGCAGCCTGAAAAAAGGACCTTTTGTGGATGATTATCTCTTGAAGAAAGTGGACGAACAATCCGCTTCCAATAAGAAGGCCGTCATCAAAACGTGGTCCCGCCGCTCTACGATTTTCCCGCAGTTTGTGGGCCACACTTTCGCCGTGTATGACGGACGCAAGCATGTTCCGGTATACGTTACGGAAGACATGGTCGGACACAAGCTCGGCGAATTTGCGCCGACGCGTACGTTCAAAGGACACACGGACGACGACAAGAAAACCGGCAAACGATAATCGACCCTGCGACGTGCGATCAAAGGCAACGCGCCTCCGGCGCGGCTTGATCGTCGCGTGACGTAACGTATGGGAGGAGGTACAACGATGTCTCAGCAAGCCAAAGCACATGTGAGCAACATTCGCATCCCGGCTCGGAAAGTCCGCCTGGTCGTCGATTTGATCCGCGGCAAGAAAGTGGGCGAAGCGATTGCGATTTTGCGCCACACGCCGCGTTCCGCTTCTCCGGTTTTGGAAAAGCTTCTCAACTCGGCGATCGCCAACGCTGAACACAACTACCAATTGGACGTGAACAAACTGGTCGTTTCGGAAGCTTTCGTTAACGAAGGCCCGACCATGAAACGGTTCCAGCCGCGTTCCCAAGGCCGTGCGTTCAGCATCTTCAAGCGCACCAGCCACATTACGCTGGTCGTATCCGAAAAATAAGGAGGGACAACGTGTGGGTCAAAAAGTAAATCCGGTCGGTCTTCGCATCGGCATCATCCGTGATTGGGAATCCAAGTGGTATGCCGGCAAGGACTTCGGCGATCTTCTAATGGAAGACGTCAAGATCCGCGAATTCCTCAAAAATAAGCTGAAAGACGCCGCTGTTTCCCGCATTGAAATCGAACGTGCGGCAAACCGCGTGAACGTTACGATCCACACCGCCAAGCCGGGCATCGTGATCGGTAAAGGCGGAGCCGAAGTCGAAGTGCTTCGCGGTCAACTCGCGAAACTGACGAACGGCAAAAAAGTTCATATCAACATTTCCGAAATCAAAAACCCGGAACTGGACGCTATCCTTGTTGCCGAGAGCATTGCGCAGCAATTGGAGCGCCGCACTTCGTTCCGTCGTGCCATGAAACAAGCTATCCAACGTACACAGCGCGCCGGCGCCAAAGGGATCAAAACCTCGGTCAGCGGCCGTCTGGGCGGAGCGGAAATCGCTCGTACGGAAGGTTACAGCGAAGGTACGGTTCCGCTGCACACTCTGCGTGCGGACATCGACTACGGCACGGCTGAAGCTCATACAACTTACGGCCGTATCGGCGTGAAAGTATGGATCTATCGCGGCGAAGTCCTTCCGACGAAGAAAAGAGCCACTGAGGAAGGAGGCAACTGATCATGTTGATCCCAAAACGCGTCAAACACCGCAAGCAGCATCGCGGTAAAATGAAAGGCATGGCCAAAGGCGGCACGGAAGTGCACTTCGGCGAATACGGCCTGCAAGCGATGGAACCGGCTTGGGTCACGAACCGTCAAATCGAAGCCGCTCGTATTGCCATGACCCGTTACATTAAACGGGGCGGTAAAGTATGGATCAAAATTTTCCCTTCCAAACCGATCACCCAAAAGCCTCTTGAGGTTCGGATGGGTAGCGGTAAAGGTAACGTAGAAGCATGGGTTGCCGTAGTTAAGCCGGGCAAAATTTTGTTCGAGCTTGCCGGCGTATCCGAGGAGATCGCACGTGAAGCAATGCGTCTCGCGGCTCACAAGCTGCCGATCAAGACGAAGTTTGTGAAACGTGAAGAACTGGGTGGTGAAGCAAATGAAGGCCAGTGAATTCCGCAACCTGACTTCGGCTGAGCTCGAACAAAAGGTCGCCGGTTTCAAGGATGAGCTGTTTAACCTCCGTTTCCAACTGGCTACCGGCCAGCTGGACAATCCGCACCGCATCAGCGAACTGCGGAAAGAAATCGCCCGGGCCAAAACGATTTTGCGTGAGCGTGAACTCGGCATCGGTTGAATAAATCTCACCGGACGATAATGCCGGGAGGAAGGAGGATTTACTCTTGAGCGAACGACACAACAACCGTAAAGTTCAGATCGGTAAAGTAGTCAGCGATAAAATGGACAAAACGATCGTGGTAGCTGTCGAAACGTACAAAAAGCACAGCCTGTACCATAAGCGCATCAAGTATACGAAGAAGTTCAAAGCGCACGACGAAAACAATGAGGCTCAAATCGGAGATACCGTGAGAATCATGGAAACCCGCCCGCTGTCGAAGGACAAAACGTGGCGCCTGGTTGAAATCACCGAGAAAGCCGTCACCTTGTAAGACATTTCACCTGTGAGTGAAAGGAGGACCCCGCGATGATTCAACCGTTTACGCGCCTGGCAGTTGCCGACAACTCCGGAGCGAAAGAATTGATGTGCATTCGCGTATTGGGCGGTACGGGACGCCGCGTAGGACACATCGGCGATCTGATCGTTGCTTCCGTTAAACAAGCAACACCCGGTGGCGTTGTCAAAAAAGGCGACGTTGTGAAGTGCGTCATCGTTCGTACGAAGCGTTCGACCCGCCGCAAAGACGGATCTTATATCGCCTTCGACGAGAACGCAGCCGTTATCGTGAAGGAAGACAAGAGCCCGCGCGGCACACGTATCTTCGGACCAGTCGCTCGCGAACTTCGCGAACGCGACTTCATGAAAATCATTTCCCTGGCACCGGAAGTTCTGTAAGAACACGGTCTCGGACTTAAGAGCAGAAGGCAGGAGGTGTACCCATGCCCCGATTGAAAAAAGTGCTGGAATCGCACAACAATAAGCTGCACGTGAAGAAAGACGATAACGTCATCGTGATCACGGGCAAAGACAAAGGCAAGAAAGGCCGCGTCATCGCCGCTTACCCGCGTGAGAATCGCGTGCTGATCGAAGGCGTCAACATGGTGAAACGCCATACGCGCCCGAACCCGAACAATCCGCAAGGCGGCATCATCGAGCGCGAAGCACCGATTCACGTATCTAACGTGATGCACATCGATCCGAAGAGCGGCAAGCCGACCCGGATCGGTCACAAAGTACTCGATAACGGCAAGAAAGTCCGGATCGCCAAGCGTTCCGGTCAGGAGATCGACTAATCGCAATAAAGGACGGAAAGGAGGTCCCTGTGACACATGGCAGCAAGAATGAAAGAACGTTTCGTTAACGAAATTACTCCTGCCCTGATGCAGAAGTTCGACTACAAATCGGTCATGCAGGTTCCGAAAATCGAGAAAGTCGTCATCAACATGGGTGTCGGCGAAGCTGTCCAGAACTCTAAAGTGCTGGACGCGGCGGTTGAAGACATGCAGAAGATCGCCGGTCAAAAACCGGTTATCACCCGGGCGAAGAAATCCATTGCTGGATTCCGCCTTCGCGAAAACCTGCCGATTGGTGTGAAGGTTACCTTGCGCGGTGACCGGATGTACTACTTCCTCGACAAACTGTTCAACATCGCATTGCCTCGCGTACGCGACTTCCGCGGTGTATCGAACAAATCGTTCGACGGACGCGGTAACTATACGCTCGGTCTGAAAGAACAGCTGATTTTCCCTGAAATCGAATATGACAAAATTGATAAAATCCGCGGTATGGACATCGTCATCGTAACCACGGCACAATCGGACGAAGAAGCTCGCGAGCTGCTCACCCAATTGGGCATGCCGTTCACGAAGTGACGATAGCCCCCGCCTAACCCACTGGGAGGTGTGATAGCAAGTGGCAAAAACGTCGATGAAAATTAAGCAACAACGCGCTCCGAAGTTTGCTGTCCGTGCCTACACGCGCTGCGAGCGCTGCGGCCGTCCGCATTCCGTATTCCGCAAGTTCAAAATCTGCCGGATCTGTTTCCGTGAGTTGGCATACAAAGGCCAGATTCCTGGCGTCAAAAAAGCGAGCTGGTAATCAGCCTAGTTAGGGAAGGAGGTTTACCCCATGGTCATGTCTGATCCTATTGCAGATATGCTGACGCGCATTCGTAACGCGAACCTCGTGCGTCACGAGAAAGTTGAACTGCCTGCGTCGAAGGTGAAGAAAGAAATTGCTGAAATCCTGAAGCGCGAAGGCTTTATCCGCGACGCTGAGTACGTCGAGGACAGCAAGCAAGGGCTGATCCGCATTTTCTTGAAATATGGTCCGAACAATGAGCGTGTTATCACCGGGCTGAAGCGTATCAGCAAACCCGGTCTGCGCGTATATACGAAATCTACTGAAGTTCCGCGCGTGCTGGGCGGCCTCGGCATCGCGATCATTTCCACATCCAAAGGCATTGTCACCGACAAGGAAGCTCGTCAAGGCAAAGCCGGCGGCGAAGTTCTCGCTTACGTTTGGTAATTTAACCCGCATAAGACAGGAGGTGTACCCATGTCCCGTATCGGACGCAAACCGATCCAGGTGCCTAACGGCGTGAACGTGAACCTGGACAACAACGTCATTACCGTCAAAGGACCGAAAGGAACTTTGACGCGCGAATTGCATAAAGACATGAAGATCGTGGTGGAAACCGACGCGATTAACGTCGAGCGCCCATCCGATAACAAGCTCCACCGCTCCCTGCACGGCACGACACGAAGCGTCGTCGCCAACATGGTGAGCGGCGTAACCGAGGGTTACGCGAAAAACCTCGAACTCGTGGGCGTCGGATACCGCGCTAGCAAATCCGGCGAGAAACTCGTTCTGAATGTAGGTTATTCTCACCCGGTGGAGTTCACTCCGCAGAACGGCATCGAGTTCGAAGTGCCGGCTCAAAACCGCATCATCATCCGCGGCATCGATAAAGAAATGGTCGGCGAAATCGCGGCCAAAGTACGGTCGGTCCGCCCGCCTGAGCCGTATAAAGGCAAAGGGATCAAATACGAAGGCGAACGCATCCTCCGCAAAGAGGGCAAAGCCGGCAAGAAGAAGTAATTTAGGTAGTTGCGGGTGGTTAAGAGCTGCCTAGATGCAACGCCGAGAAGGGAGTTAAACTCGGAATGATTACCAAAGCGGACAAAAATAAAGCCCGTCTGAAGCGTCATCTTCGTGTGCGTAAGAAGATCACGGGTACAGTCGAACGTCCCCGCCTCGCCGTGTTCCGTTCTTCCAAGCATATCTATGCTCAGCTGATCGATGACGTAGCTGGCGTTACGCTGGCAAGCGCATCTACGGTAGACAAGGAACTGTCCGGACAAGTCGGCAACGGCGGCAACGTCGAAGCGGCTCGCAAAGTGGGCGAACTGATCGCCAAGCGCGCGAAAGAAAAAGGTCATGAGAACGTCGTGTTCGATCGCGGCGGTTACTTGTACCACGGAAGAATTCAAGCACTGGCAGACGCGGCTCGCGAAGCTGGTCTTCAGTTTTAATTATTTTAGGACACAAGGAGGGTTAACGACTTGCGTGTAGATCCGAATACGTTGGAACTGACGGAAAAAATGGT
This sequence comes from Cohnella pontilimi, assembly GCF_005049045.1. Lineage (GTDB taxonomy): Bacteria > Bacillota > Bacilli > Paenibacillales > Paenibacillaceae > Cohnella > Cohnella pontilimi. The sequence continues at coordinate 17,299 of NZ_SUPK01000012.1, read as the reverse complement.
CCAAATCAATCGTGTCGCGAAAGTCGTCAAGGGCGGCCGCCGTTTCAGCTTCAGTGCGCTCGTCGTCGTAGGCGACGGCAAGGGCTGGGTCGGTGCGGGCATCGGTAAAGCCGGCGAAGTGCCGGACGCGATCCGCAAAGGCGTCGAAGACGCGAAGAAAAATCTCGTATACGTTCCGCTGGTTGGCACGACCATTCCGCACGCCGTAGTAGGACATTTCGGCGCCGGCAAAGTGCTGCTGAAACCGGCATCCGAAGGTACGGGCGTTATCGCAGGCGGTCCTGTCCGTGCGGTGCTCGAATTGGCCGGTGTCGGCGACATTTTGACGAAATCGCTGGGTTCTTCCAACTCCATCAACATGGTAAATGCGACGTTGGAAGGTCTTTCCCGGCTGAAACGCGCCGAAGACGTGGCGAAACTCCGCGGCAAAACCGTGGAAGAGCTGTTGGGTTAAGGAGGGGTATAAGATGGCGAAACTGCAAATCACCCTCAAGCGCAGCCTGATTGGACGTCCGGAGAACCAACGCCAGACGGTCAAGTCTCTCGGTTTGCGCAAGACGAATTCGACTGTTGTAAAAGAAGACAATGCGGCCATCCGCGGCATGATCAACACGATCAGCCACCTGGTCGAAGTGAAAGAAGTATAAGCAACAACTGCCTGATCGAAAGAGCGGCATAACTCTTATAGGAGGTGCGACGTACGATGAAATTGCATGAGCTCCAGCCGGCAGAAGGTTCGAAGTTCAGCCGCAAACGTGTAGGTCGCGGTACCGGCAGCGGACTGGGCAAAACGTCCGGCCGCGGTCACAAAGGTCAAAACGCCCGTTCCGGCGGCGGTGTTCGTCCCGGATTCGAAGGCGGTCAAAACCCGCTGTACCGTCGTCTGCCGAAGCGCGGCTTTAATAATGATCGTTTTGCGACCGTATATGCGATCGTTAATCTGGATCAACTGAACGGATTTGCTGCAGGTACCGAAGTAACGCCCGAGCTGCTGTTGTCCGAAGGGATTCTCAAGAACCCGAAAGACGGCATCAAAGTTCTCGGCAACGGTGAATTGAACGTGCAGCTGACCGTGAAAGCACACAAGTTTTCGCAATCCGCAGCAGAAAAAATCCAGGCCGCCGGCGGTAAAACCGAGGTGATCTAATTGCTCAACACCGTCAAGAACATTTGGAAAGTCGAGGATCTGCGCAAGAGGATCCTGTTTACGCTTATGATCCTGCTGGTGTACCGGATCGGCTCGTTCGTGCCGGTTCCGAACATCAACCGGGATGCGCTCGCCCAAGCGAACCAACAGGGCAGCGACCTGTTCGGTCTGCTCAATACGTTTTCCGGCGGCGCGTTGTTCCATTTCTCGATCTTCGCGCTCGGGATCATGCCGTACATCACAGCGTCGATCATCGTACAGCTGTTGTCGATGGACGTCATTCCGAAATTTTCCGAGTGGCAAAAAGAAGGCGAGATCGGCAAACGCAAGCTGGCGCAGGTTACCCGTTACGGTACGGTCATCCTCGGCTTGATTCAAGCCTTTGCGACGACCATAGGCTTTAACCGGATGTTCAACGTGCCGATGGTCATTAATCCGTCGGTTGCAACCTACGCTACGATCACCATCGTGCTGACGGCTGGTACGGCATTTCTGATGTGGCTTGGGGAGCAGATCAACGAAAAAGGCGTAGGCAACGGGATTTCGATCCTGATGTTCGCCGCAATCGTGTCTCGTATCCCTCAGCACGCCCGCGATATTTATGCGAGTGAGTTCATCAGCGCTTCGCAATTGTTCATGGCGATTGTGAAGATTGTCGTGATCCTGATCGCCATCGTTCTGATCATTGCCGCGGTCATCTATGTGCAGCAAGGCATCCGGAAGATTCCGGTGCAATACGCCAAGCGCGTCGTCGGACAGAAAATGTACGGCGGACAATCCACCCACATTCCTTTGAAAGTGAATGGGGCGGGTGTTATTCCGGTCATTTTCGCTTCGTCGCTGCTCATGTTCCCGGTAACGATCGCCGGCTTCTGGTCCGGCAAGCCTTGGGCCCAATGGATTATGAGCAACCTGAACTACGACAAACCGCTCGGCATGACGTTCTACGTATTGCTGATTATCGGTTTTACGTTCTTCTACACGTTCGTGCAGTTTAACCCGCAGCAAATGGCGGATAACATGAAGAAGAACGGCGGATATATTCCCGGCATTCGTCCGGGTAAACCGACTCAGGGTTACCTGATGAAATTGATTACCCGTATTACGCTGGCAGGCGCCATCTTCCTGGCGCTCATCTCGGTTCTTCCCGTATTCTTCGCGGCTTTGGCCGGTCTTCCAAGATCGGTATCGCTCGGCGGCACTTCGCTGCTGATCGTAATCGGCGTCGCGCTCGAGACGATGAAGCAAATCGAGAGCCAGTTGATCAAACGGCATTACAAAGGGTTTATCAATAAGTAATGCCGAACGCTTGGGGGGACAACGATGAACATCCTGTTTATGGGGCCTCCTGGCGCCGGTAAAGGCACGCAGGCGGAACGGATCGTGGAGCAATTCGGCATTCCGCATATCTCCACGGGTGATGCGTTCCGTTTGGCGATGAAGCAAGGCACTCCGCTCGGTGTGAAGGCTAAGGAGTACGTGGACCAAGGCCTTCTCGTCCCGGACGAAGTCACCAACGGCATCGTGCGCGATCGATTGGCCGAACCGGACTGCCAGCGCGGTTTCCTGCTCGACGGGTTTCCGCGGACGCTGGCTCAAGCGGAAGCTTTGGACCAGATGCTGGCCGATATGGGCCGCAAGATCGATCACGTAATTAACCTGAAGGTGGACCGCGGCTTGCTGCTTGCCCGCCTGACGGGCCGGCGGATTTGCAAATCCTGCGGCGCCACGTACCATGTTCTGTTCAACCCGCCGAAGCAAGAAGGCGTGTGCGACAAGTGCGGCGGAGAGCTGTACCAGCGTTCCGACGACACCGAAGAAAAAGTCGGCACCCGGCTCGACGAATATACGAGCAAAACAGCGCCGTTGCTTACGTATTACGGCAACAAAGGACTGCTCCGCGAAGTGGACGGAGAGAAGGACATCGATGCGGTGACGGCCGAGATCGGTTCCCTTCTGAGAGGGTAATCGCCATGATCGTATGCAAGTCCGAAACGGAACTGAACTTGATGCGCGAAGCCGGCCGCATTGTGGCGGAAACTCACCGCCTCATGAAACAAGCGGTCGCACCGGGGATTACAACCGCGGAACTGGACAGAATTGCGGATTCGTATATTCGAAGCCAGGGAGCCGTTCCATCGTTCAAAGGCTATAACGGTTTTCCGTCGAGCATCTGCGCTTCGGTCAACGAGGAACTGGTACACGGTTTCCCGGGACCGCGCAAGCTTGCAGAGGGCGACATCATCAGCATCGATATTGGAGCGCAATTCCGGGGGTACCACGGCGATTCCGCCTGGACCTACGGAGTCGGCACCATCTCCAAAGAGGCGCAGCGCCTTCTGGATGTAACGGAAGCTTCGCTATATGCGGGACTAGAACTCGTTCGTCCGGATGTCAGGCTGTTCACCGTCTCCCACGGCATCCAGAAAGTCATTGAAGAGGCCGGTTTCTCGGTCGTGAGGGAGTATGTCGGACACGGCGTCGGCGCCGAGCTTCACGAGGAACCGCAAATTCCGAATTACGGCATACCGGACCGAGGCCCGAGGCTGAAACCCGGAATGACGCTCGCCATCGAGCCGATGGTCGTGGCGGGCGAACGGTATGTGAAGACTCTTTCCGACAATTGGACTGTCGTGACGGTGGACGGATCGCTGTGCGCGCATTTCGAGCATACGATTGCCGTAACCGAAGACGGGTATGAAATTTTGACCCGCGCTTAAAAAGCCAGGTGAATCGCTATGACGCATCAGTACCAATGGAAGCCCGGTGATATCGCGAGAAGCCGGCGTGGCAAAGACGAAGGTCAGTTGTGCGTTATTCTTGAACTCGTCGACGAGCGATTCGCGCTCGTGGCCGACGGCGACAAACGCCGGTTCGATCGGTCCAAACGCAAAAACGTGCTTCATCTCGAGCCGCTCGGGATCCATAGCGAGGAAGTCGCGAACAGTCTTCGCGAAACAGGCCGCGTAACGAACGCGAAGCTCCGGTTCGCTATCGGCAAAGCCGAAGCGCATGCTGAAGAGAAAGGAGAATGACGGTGGCCAAAGAAGACGTCATCGAAGTAGAGGGAACGGTCATCGAACCGCTTCCGAATGCGATGTTCAAGGTGGAGTTAGAGAACGGACATCAGATTTTGGCTCACGTCTCCGGCAAGTTGCGGATGCACTTCATCCGGATTCTGACGGGAGACAAAGTGGTAATACAGCTTTCGCCTTACGATCTGACGCGGGGCCGTATCACCTACCGCAAATAAGTTCCGATTGGGAGGTATTCAATCATGAAGGTGAGACCGTCGGTCAAGCCGATTTGCGAAAAATGCAAAGTCATTCGCCGCAAAGGCAACGTGATGGTAATCTGTGAAAATCCGAAACATAAACAAAAACAAGGCTAAGAGGAGGTGCTTCTAGCACATGGCACGTATTGCTGGTGTTGACCTTCCGCGCGACAAGCGCGTGGAAATCGCCCTGACGTACATCTTCGGGATCGGTAAAACCACTTCCCAGAAGCTGCTGGCAATGGCTGAAGTCAATCCGGACACCCGTGTTCGCGATCTGACGGAAGACGAGCTGGGTCGTCTGCGCGACGCGATCGATAAATCGCAAAAAGTAGAAGGCGATCTCCGTCGTGAAATCGCTCTGAACATCAAGCGCCTGACCGAAATCGGCTGCTATCGCGGCATTCGTCACCGCCGCGGACTCCCGGTACGCGGACAACGCACGAAAACCAACGCACGTACGCGCAAAGGCCCGCGCCGTACTGTAGCGAACAAGAAGAAGTAATAAGGGGGGATAACAAGCATGGCAGCACCTAAAGGCAAAAAGGTCGTACGCACGAAGCGTCGTGACCGGAAAAACATTGAGACGGGTGTCGCTCACATCCGTTCCACGTTCAACAACACGATCGTGACGATCACGGATCCTCACGGCAACGCGGTTTCCTGGGCAAGCTCCGGCAACCTCGGCTTCAAAGGTTCGCGTAAGAGCACGCCTTTCGCCGCGCAAATGGCCGCCGAGTCCGCAGCCCGCGCTGCAATGGAACACGGCATGCGTGCCGTTGAAGTCATGGTTAAAGGCCCTGGCGCCGGCCGCGAAGCCGCGATCCGTTCGCTGCAGGCTGCAGGTCTGGAAGTCAGCATGATCAAAGACGTGACGCCGATCCCGCACAACGGATGCCGTCCTCCGAAGCGCCGCCGCGTATAAGCAGCGCCGAAATGTGGTATCAAACAAAAACAACTTGTGAATAATGGTTGTAATGGTTAGGCATACTACATGGTTTACCCCGTGAAGGATTCACCCCGTGAAGGGGCGGGTAAACGTACGGCATCGCCAAGCGACGTTTACGCTCGCGAAACGCGGGTAAGGCCCTCGAGCCGCCCGGTTTACGCTTGTGAAGGAGGGCTATGGTTGTGATTGTCATCGAGAAGCCAAAAATCGAATCGGTGGAGATTCAGGAAGATAAAAAATACGGACGTTTTGTCGTCGAGCCGCTCGAGCGCGGCTACGGCATGACGCTGGGGAATTCCCTCCGCCGTATTCTGTTGTCGTCCTTGCCGGGCGCAGCTGTCGTATCCGTACAGATCGACGGCGTCCTGCATGAGTTCTCCACAGTACCGGGCGTTATTGAGGATGTTACGGAAATTATCCTCAATCTGAAGCGTCTGTCTCTGAAGATTCACTCCGACGAAGAAAAAGTGCTGGAAATCGATGCGGAAGGCGAAGGCGTTATTACCGCCGGCGACATCCGGGCCGACAGCGATGTGGAAATCCTCAACCCGGATCTGCATATCGCCACGCTGGCTCCAGGAGCTCGTTTGCACATGCGCATCTTCGCCAGGCCGGGACGCGGTTATGTGCCGGCGGACCGCAACAAAAAAGAGGACCAGCCGATCGGCGTGATTCCGATCGATTCGATCTATACGCCGATTACGCGCGTCAACTACAATGTTGAAAATACCCGTGTCGGCCAAGTCACCAACTACGACAAACTCACGCTTGAAATATGGACGGACGGAAGCATCAGTCCGGAAGAAGCCGTCAGCTTGGGTGCGAAGATCCTGACGGATCACCTTTCGCTGTTCGTCGGCTTGACGGACGAAGCGAGAGATACCGAAACGATGAAAGAGAAGGAAGAGGACAAAAAAGAGAAAGTGCTCGAGATGACTATCGAAGAGCTCGATCTTTCCGTCCGTTCCTACAATTGCCTCAAACGTGCCGGCATCAACACCGTACAAGAGCTGATCACGAAAACCGAAGAAGACATGATGAAGGTTCGGAATCTGGGCCGCAAGTCTTTGGAGGAAGTACAAGAGAAGCTCGAAGAACTCGGTTTGGGCCTTCGCATGGAAGACTAGAAGCATCAATACTGCGCGGCAAATCGTAACGAAGCCGTTACAGATTTTGCGCGCGGCTAAGGGAGGGAAAACCGATGGCTTATCAAAAATTGAGTCGCGACTCCAGCTCGCGGAAAGCTCTTTTCCGTGACCTGGTGACCGACCTGTTCCTTTACGAACGCATCCAAACGACCGAGGCGAAAGCCAAGGAAGTGCGTTCGATCGCAGAGAAACTGATCACTCTCGCGAAACGCGGCGACCTGCACGCTCGTCGTCAGGTGGCAGCGTTTGTCCGTCGTGAGACTTTGAACGGCGAGCAAGACGCCATCCAAAAACTGTTCTCCGATCTGGCGCCCCGTTATGCGGAACGTGCGGGTGGATATACGCGCATTCTGAAGCTGGGCCCGCGTCGCGGCGACTCCGCTCCGATGGTGTATCTCGAACTCGTAGACCGCGCGTAAGGAACGGAGCAAAGAAGGATGGCCCGAATCGCCCGATTCGGCTCATCCTTTTTTTGTAATTCCCCAAAAGTGATTTAAGGGTGGATGTCATAGTGCGGCGCAACATATGTGTCGTCATCGGCTACGACGGCACGGATTATAACGGATTCCAAAGCCAGCCCGGCGGGAATACGGTTCAGGACAAGCTGGAGGATGCGTTGTTGACGCTGACGGGAGAGAACATCCGCGTCACGGGATCAGGGCGTACGGACGCCGGCGTTCACGCCAGAAGCATGCACGTCAACTTCCGAACGGACTCGCACATCCCGGCCTCTCGTTGGACGCTGGCGCTCAACGCCAGGCTCCCGGACGATATCGTCGTTCATTCGGCTTTCGAGGTGCCGGATGACTTTCATGCCCGTCGCACCGCCAGCCGAAAAACGTATCGTTACACAATCAACTGCAATAAAAATCCGGATGTTTTTCGCAGAAAATATGAGTTTCACCATCATACGCCCTTAAATGTCGAGGCGATGAGAGAAGGGCTGCAGCACTTGATCGGCGAGCACGATTTCTCGTCTTTCACAAGCCCTCTGTCCACCAAACCCAGTCATATTCGCACTCTATACGAGGCGAGACTGGAAACCGAGCATCGATATGATGTGTTTTCGAGTGCGATGGCAGAAGCCGACGCTAAGCGGTATCCCGGCAAACAGCGCGGAATTATCCACCTGTACGTCACCGGCAACGGCTTTCTTTATAACATGGTACGCATCATTGCCGGTACGATGATGCAAGTTGGGGAAGGCAAAATCGCGCCGGAACATATCTCGGACATTCTGAACGCCCGAGACCGCTCCCGGGCCGGACCAACGGCGGTTCCCCACGGCTTAACCTTATGGAACGTCGAATACGGAGAGACATTGCCTCTTACCGATCATGTATAAAGTTTTTCTTGCTTATAACGCCCGATTCCTGTACAATAACATTTGTGCTTTCTTCATGGCTTCCCACGGCCCCGATGAAGGAATGTCACCTTTTTCTTGTGTATTTATGAACCATTCACAACTGTTAATGAGCTTGTCATACCTATGACAAATGAAGACGGAACCTATACACAATCGGATTGAAATTTTCCGAAGGAGGAACTTACATGCGTACCACTTACATGGCGAAGGTGAATGAAGTTGAGCGCAAATGGCTCCTGATCGACGCCGAAGGCAAAACCCTCGGCCGTCTCGCCAGCGAAGCCGCCGCTCTGATCCGCGGCAAGCACAAGCCGGAATTCACCCCTCACATCGACACGGGTGACTTCGTGGTCATCATCAACGCCGACAAAGTCGTTTTGACCGGCAAAAAGCTGCAGCAAAAGAAATACTACACGCACTCCCACTATCCGGGCGGCTTGAAAACGACGACAGCAGGCGAAATGCTGAACAAGAAGCCTGCCCGCTTGATCGAATTGGCGGTTTACGGCATGCTGCCGCATAACAAGCTCGGTCATCAACTCCAGTCGAAGCTGAAAGTATATGCCGGTGCGGAGCATCCGCATCAAGCCCAACAACCTGAAGTTTACGAACTTCGCGGATAATAGGAGGACGAACGAATGGCTCAAGTGCAATATGTTGGAACGGGTCGTCGGAAGCATTCCGTTGCGCGGGTTCGTCTCGTGCCGGGTGAAGGACGCATCATCATCAACAAACGCGACATCAACGAATATTTCGGTCTCGAAACGCTGAAGCTGGTTGTGAAGCAACCGCTCGTGCTCACGGAAACTGCAGGCAAGTACGACATCCTCGTACTCGCTCATGGCGGCGGAACGTCCGGACAAGCCGGCGCAATCCGTCACGGGATTTCCCGCGCCCTGCTGAAAGCCGATCCGGAGCTGCGCTCTTCGCTGAAGAAAGCCGGATTCCTGACGCGCGATCCGCGTATGAAGGAACGTAAGAAATATGGTTTGAAAGCGGCTCGCCGCGCGCCTCAGTTCTCGAAGCGCTAATATTTATGCAGGCAATGCCTTCTCTGCCGGTTTATCCGGCGGAGGGGGCATTTTTTGTTTCAGTTGAATACGATAAAATGGCGGTTCATGCAGGCGGTTGTCATGAAATTTTCCTTGTCGTTATTGTTGGATTCGAGCAGAAGGGGTATAATGGTGTTAATTCAGATGAACTTACTAGGAATTATCCATGGAGGTCTAACGTTCATGAATTTCTTTGAAAAAGAAGCGCTCATTCGCCAAAAGGCGGAGGACTTTGAGAACGCATCGGCCGAGACGGTGATCGAATGGGCGGTTCGTACTTTCCCCAATATTACGTTCGCCTGCAGCTTCGGTGCGGAAGATGTGGTGCTCGTCGACATGCTGCAAAAAATCAGTCCGAAGACGGACATTTTCTATCTGGATACCGATTTTCATTTTAAAGAGACTTACGAGACGCGTGACCGTCTGGTTGCCCATTACGGCCTGGAGTTCGTTCAGGTGAAACCTCTATCCACTCCGGAGGAGCAAGCCGCAGAGCATGGCGACGAGCTGTGGAAAAGCGATCCTAACGCTTGCTGCAACATTCGCAAAGTCGAGCCTTTAACCCGAATTCTGGGCAAGTATGAAGCGTGGATTACCGGCATTCGCCGTGATCAGGCGCCAACCCGCGCCAACGCCAAAAAAGTCGAATACGACACCAAGTTCGGCCTCGTGAAGTTTAACCCGCTGGCGTCTTGGACCAGTGAAGACGTTTGGAATTACATCCGTTCGAACGAAGTGATTTATAACCCGCTGCACGATCGGAATTACCCGAGCATCGGCTGCGAGCATTGCACGCGTCAGGTTATGCCGGGTGAAGATCCGCGCGCGGGGCGTTGGTCGGGTACGGAGAAAACGGAGTGCGGTTTGCACAAGTAATCGGACTACGCGAAAAGGAGCTGCTGCACTCATGAGTGCTATTCAACCGCATGGCGGAACGTTGATCAATCGCGTGGCTGAAGGCGAAGAGCGTACGGAGCTGCTCTCCAAGGCCGCCCGGCTGCCTACGATCCCGGTAAACAATTGGACGGTATCCGATTTGGACCTGATCGGCGTCGGTGCATTCAGTCCGCTGACCGGATTTATGAATGAAGACGACTACTTGTCGGTCGTGGATACGATGCGTTTGAAGAATGGACTGCTGTGGAGCATTCCGATTACGCTCGCCGTTACCTCCGACCGGGCCGCCGAATTGTCGGTGGGGAAGCAGGCGGCGCTGGTAGGTGAGAAAGACGGAGTCATTTACGGCATCATCGACGTGGAAAGCATCTACACGGTGGATAAGCGCCGTGAAGCGATTCAAGTGTTCAAAACGGACGATGCCGAGCATCCCGGCGTCGTGAAGCTGTTCGACCGGCCCGACACTTATGTCGGCGGTCCCGTCCGCGTGCTGAACCGTCCGAAACCGGTTAAATTCGAAAAGTATTACTTCGATCCTGCGGAGACTCGTCGTATTTTCGCGGAGAACGGCTGGAGAACGATCGTCGGCTTTCAGACGCGCAATCCGGTGCATAGAGCGCATGAATATATCCAGAAAAGCGCCATGGAGATCGTGGATGCGTTGTTTTTGAATCCGCTGGTCGGCGAAACCAAATCGGACGACGTGCCCGCCAATGTGCGGATGAAGAGTTACGTCGCGCTGCTGGACAATTATTATCCGAAGGATCGCGTGTTCCTAGGCGTATTCCCGGCCGCGATGCGCTATGCCGGTCCGCGGGAAGCGATCTTCCATGCGATGGTGCGCAAAAATTACGGCTGCACCCATTTCATCGTCGGCCGCGACCACGCCGGTGTGGGAGACTACTACGGCACATATGAAGCGCAAGATTTGCTGCGGTCGTTCTCTCCGCAGGACTTGGGGATTATGCCGCTCTTTTTCGAGCACAGCTTCTTTTGCACCAAATGCGGCAACATGGCCTCCAGCAAAACGTGTCCGCACGGCAAAGAAGATCACCTCACCCTCTCGGGCACGAAAGTTCGTGCGATGCTGCGGGACGGGGTTTGCCCTCCGCCTGAATTTTCGCGGCCGGAAGTGGCGAAGATTTTGATCGAAGGCATGAACGAAGCAAGCAAATCGTACGCGATTTAAAGAAACATAATTGTCCACCTTGTCCCGTACAATGTAGGGAGCTTGTTTCCCGGGGCGAGGTGGATTTTTTGTTGGAGAGCGGCGATCGAAACAAACGCGGCAGAAACGGTTTTCCGCTAAGGTTCGTCATCTGGATCACCCGGCGGGGGTGGGTGCGGCTTGCCGTCATTACAGGGCTTGTGCTGCTGATCGGAGTAGTATTCGTCGCGGAAATGCCGTCCGCCCGGACATGGACCTATTGGACGCATCCGCTGTCGGGGAAAGTGATTGCGCTGGATGCCGGCCACGGCGGTCCGGATGGAGGAGCGTCCAGCCGGGAAGGGGCGATCGAAAAGGACCTGAACTTGGCCGTCGTTCTCTACTTGCGCGATTATTTGCAGCAGGCGGGAGCTTTGGTATTATTGACGCGTGAGGGCGATTATGACCTCGCCGGGCCGGATACCAAAGGGTACTCTCGGCGCAAAACGGAAGATTTGCTGCAAAGAGCGGCCAGGGTGCGGGAAGGAAAAGTCAGTTTGGCGCTCAGCATTCATATGAACAGTATTCCGTCTCCCAGGTGGTCGGGCGCCCAAACCTTTTACTACTCGAAGAACGAACACAGCGGTAAATTGGCGGCGGACATTCAAGCCGAGATCAAGCTATCGCTCGGCAACACGATGCGGGAAGCCAAAGCGAAGGACGACGTGTATTTGTTGAAGACGCTCGAAATCCCGACGGCGTTGGTCGAGGTTGGTTTCCTGTCCCATCCTGAGGAAGCGCGACTGCTCACGGACGAAGACTACCAGAAGAAGGTGGCCGCCGCGATTTACAGGGGGATCCTGAAGTACACGGCGAGCGAAGGTGGCCGTTCCCTGTGATATAATAAGGAACAGTGTAACGAGATAAGTGGAGGTTGCCCGATATGTTGACGAGAGAAGAAATATTGGAAGCGCTCAAGGCGCTGCAGGAACCTACGCTGGACAAATCGTTGGTTGAGCTGGGACTTGTCCGGGACGTCGTCGTAAGGGACGGAGGCGTGTCACTCACGGTCGTCATCCATCCGGAAAGCACGGCGCAATCCGCGAAATTACAGAGTGAGCTGAAGTCCGCGCTCGCTCGAATCGGTGTGGAAGATCCACATTATCGTTTTCGGAACATGACCGATCATGAGAAGGCGGATGCTTTATCCAAGCTTCAACAGGGTTCGCCCGCGGCAGGCGCTTCTGCGGCACCGAACAAAGCCGGCGCTCCGGTGAAAGGTCATGGATCGGGGCTGGAAAAAACGGCGTTGTTGAATCCGGAGAGCGGTGTGGAATTTATCGCGGTGGCCAGCGGCAAAGGAGGCGTGGGGAAGTCCACGGTGACGGTGAATCTGGCCGCGGCACTCGCCCGTCAGGGCAAGCGTGTCGGCTTGATGGACTGCGATATATACGGCTTCAGCGTACCGGACATGATGGGCATCGAAGAGCGCCCCGAGCAAGCAGGTGACAAAATTTTGCCGGTGGAAAGGTACGGAGTGAAGGTCATTTCCATGGGCTTTTTCGTAGAAGACAACAGTCCGATTGTCTGGCGCGGTCCGATGCTTGGCAAAATGCTTCGCAACTTCTTCGCGGAGATCGAGTGGGGCGAACTGGACTATGTGCTGCTGGATCTGCCCCCGGGAACCGGCGATGTGGCGCTGGACGTCCACCAGATGATTCCGCAGAGCAAAGAAATCATCGTGACCACACCGCATGCCACCGCGGCGTTCGTGGCGGCACGCGCCGGAGCGATGGCGATCCGCACGAACCACGATATTTTGGGCGTCGTGGAGAATATGTCGTATTACGAGTGCGGAAGCTGCGGCAACCGGGATTATGTGTTCGGACGGGGAGGAGGCGCTCGTCTGGCGGAGACGCTTCACACTGAACTGCTGGCGCAGTTTCCGCTGGGTGCGCCTGATAATCATCCGTCGGAGCCGAATTTTTCACCGTCGGTGTACAAGCCTGATTCCCCAACGGGACGAGAATATACCGCCTTGGCGGAAAAAGTCATTCAGCTTTGCGGCAAATAACGGCGAAAAAGCAGCGGATCCAGGGGATCCGCTGCTTTTATTTGTATGGAGCGGCACCGATTAACCGCCGCCACCTCCACTTCCACCGCCGCCGCCGGAATCTCCTCCGCCACCGGAAGATCCGCCGCCTTTTCCGCCCTTCGCGCCTTTAGCGCCTTGGCCGCCTTGTTGCTTGGCGGTGTCCTTCGGCGTCAACTCCTCTTTCACGGCAGACTGCAGCATTTTCATAATCTCGAGCTTGAACAGCGGGCTTTGAATCGCTTCGGAAACGCCGGCCTGCATCTGCCTGCGGAATTCCGTCGTCTTCATGGAGTCCGAGAGCACGCGCTGCATTTCCGGATTTTTAAACATATCGACAAGATCTTTTTGGTAAGTCGGGTCTTTCATCAAGTCTTTATGAATTTGTTTGTCGCTGGTGCTGACCGCTTTGGCGAAGTCGCCCGCAAATTTCGGATCCTTCATCACACTTTCGATGACCTGGGTGTACTCCGGTGAAGTGAGAACTTCTTTGACCGCCATGCGCACTTGCTGCTGATCCTGCGTGCTCAGGCTGCTGCTTTTGATCATCATGGCGCCGCCGCCTCCGCCGCCGTCTCCTCCGGATTGGGAGCTGGCTTTGGAGATTGCTTTTTGTCCTTCATCGGACCCGAGGATATCGATGACCATTGATTTTACTTCTTTATAACTGACCTGTCCGCCGCCGTCTCCGCCGGAACCTTGGGCGCAAGAAACAAGGGTCAGCATAATGGCGACGAAGCTGCCGAGTGCAGGCCACCGGTGACGCATACGGACCTTCTCCCTTCGCATGGGGATTATGGCTGTAGTATGCGTAACAGGCCAATTGAATATGAAGGGCGTTCGTGGCTTTTTGGCGGGATCGTTGTTAAAATGGATAGGGATTTGATAACGGAAAATGAAAGATCCGCCCGGAAGGCGGATCGTGCATACGGCGGGAGGATCACGAGTTGACTCTGAAGAAATGGATGAAATTATTCGGCGCGACCATTCTGATTGGCGGAGCGGCAGCGCTGTTAACGGGCATGCTCATGAAGGTCGTCGATCCGAAATTCGAAGGCGGCGACTGGTTAGGATGGATCGTGTCGGGCTTGCTGTTCGGGGCGATTGCGCATACCGGCTTTTTTTCGTATTTGATGCTGAATTACATTGCCAGAAGTATCTTTAAGCGTCCTTATTCATGGGTGGCATTGCAAGGCTTTATCGCATTGTTCGTCATCGCGGAAATTGCTTACTGGACTTATGATTCCGTTTATCCCGCCGCGACTTTCTGGGCTTTGCCATTGTCGCTGCTTGCGGCATCGCTCGTCGTCGCTTGGCGCAAATCGGCGGAGACGACTTCGGCGTCCTGGATCCCTACATTATTTTTCATGATCGCGGCGACGACTCTGGAAGCGATACCGGCTTTCCAGACGCAAAGTCTGCCTTCTCTCGTCATGCTCATCGTTCCTTTATTCCTGTGCAACACTTATCAAATCATGCAGCTTCATCGAATTTTGGGCGGCAAAGTTCAGGTATCTGCGGGAGTAAAGACCGGCTCCTAAACGCCGGACTCAAGCGAGCTCGTTCCAGGCGGAACGATCTTCCACCGTTTTGCCTTTCGTATCGGCTTGGCCGAGCAGCTGGGAAACGGTGACAAACTCATAACCTTGAGCGCGCAGTTGATCGATGATGATCGGAAGCGCCAAATGCGTCTGCTTGCAGGAATCGCTGGCGTGGAGGAGAACAATGTCTCCCGGGTGTGCCTTACCGACGACGCGGCGGACGATCGTATCTACTCCCGGGTTCTGCCAATCGAGCGAATCGGTATCCCATTGGATCACTTTGTAGCCCATCTGGTCGGCGATACGCAGCACCCGTTTGTCAAAATCGCCGTTGGGCATCCGAATGAGGTTCGGCGATTTGCCGGTCAACTCGCTGAGTGCGCCGTGAGCCGTCGAAATCTGCTTCCGGATCTCCGCATCCGGGAAGGAACTGTAGTTGTCGTGCTTGTGACCATGGCTTCCGATTTCGTAACCTTCGTTTACTATGCGTTTTACGATGTCCGGGTGCGATTTGCTCCAGGGGGAGGAAAGAAAGAAGGTCACATTTTTCACGTTCTTGTTGCGGAGGATATCCAAAATAGGTTCTGCGCGCTTTTCCCCCCAACTGATGTCGAACGTCAGGGCCACCACCTTCCTCTCCGTCGGAACGCTATACACGGCGGCAGGCGGATGCGGGGCGAACACGCTCAGGTTGTCCTTTTCCACCCAAATCACAGCCAAAGAAAGCAGGGCGGCTACGGTGAGAAAAAACATTTTCCGGATCCGTCTCGCGTCCAAAACTACAAAAAAATTCATGGGTATCGCTTGGCTCCTTTCCAATCGGAATGAGGGATTCCGGGCTTGGCTACTAACAATGTATGCTTGACCCACGGACTTATTCTTTTTCTTCCTGTGGACGTCGGTTAATATCCGTGCCGCAACGTCCTCACAGGCCCACTAAGGAGTCCGTGGGTCAATATCTGTGCTTCAACATACTCACAGGCCCACAAGGAGAGATCTGATGTTTTCGCGTAAAGGGTTGCTGCAGACATGGAGGGATATTCGTCCATATTTCATTTTTAGCGTGATCTTATTTTTTGCGGGCGTCGTCGTCGGCGCCACATCCGGTTCCGACGAATGGATCCAAACCCAGCTGCGGGCACTGGCCGAAATGGCGAAGAAAGCCCAGAACTCCGACAACCCGCAGATGACTTTGTTTGTGACGATCCTTGTCAATAACCTGAAGAGTTCTTTGACCGCCATGTATTTGGGGATCGTGGCCGCCATTGCACCGCTTGTGACGCTTGCGCTGAACGGCATCGTGATGGGATATCTGTTCGGGGTCTATGCGGATCACGGGGAGAATGTTTGGCTGCTCATTGCCAAAGGCATTCTGCCTCACGGAATATTCGAGCTGCCCGCGATTTTCCTCGCATGTGCCTTCGGGATCCGGCTGGGTGCGACTTTGTTGAAAGGGCTGTTCGGGGCGTTGTTGGGCAAAAAGGAACCGTGGGGCGCATTGGCCCGAACCGCAGCCGGCACTGTGCCGGCACTGATTCTGATCGCCGCGATGCTGCTCGTGGCCGCTGTAATCGAAAGTACGGTAACCCCTTGGCTTCTTTCGTGAACGGGATATTCGGCGGCGGTCATAAACCGCGGTTGTTTGGAGCATAACAGTAGCACAAGTCGGAAACGGAAGATTTATCCGTCCGTCCCGGCGAATTCCGTCTGAAACAAGACTGGAGGACGCGGATATGCTCGGAATGCTCTTCACGGACAAAGAGTGCAAGGAACTCGACTACATGCTGCGCAAGGAATTGGACGAAATGCTGCTGGATATGAGCGATCGGCGGTTGGACGGACCGGTGAAGGAGGCCATCACATCCCGGTATAAAATCATTTTCCGAATGTATGCCCGCATGGCCTCTCCCAGGGAATTATCCCGCTATGCCATCGGATTGCGATCCCAGCACTGAAAGCCCGTCAAAAGGCTTGACGATGGGCACGGGTCTGTGTTAAATTAGCTATCGCGCCTCCGTTGGAGGCCCGCGGGACGAATGAAAGCAAGTAAAGCGGCCGGTTGAAAGAATATACCAGTTGCAAACAGATAGTCTCGTGTGATATATTATAAAAGTCGCCGTTGGGCGGCAAGGCAAGAAAAGCGAGGCCGAAAAGTTATTCGAAGCCGAGCTGAATCCTGACAACCGACCGCGGCTAACGCCGCTGGGTAGCGGGTTGCAGTGTTGCTCCTTGAAAACTGAACATCGAGCGTAATACGGACCCTGTCGTTTCATTTGAGACGATGGACAACGATTTAAAATTGAGCCATCATGGCTCTCTAATAAAGTTTTACCTTTATGGAGAGTTTGATCCTGGCTCAGGACGAACGCTGGCGGCGTGCCTAATACATGCAAGTCGAGCGGATCTCTGAAGGAGCTTGCTCCTGATGAGATTAGCGGCGGACGGGTGAGTAACACGTAGGCAACCTGCCTGCAAGACCGGGATAACATTCGGAAACGGATGCTAAGACCGGATACGCAGTTTCCCCGCATGGGGAGATTGGGAAAGACGGAGCAAACTGTCGCTTGCAGATGGGCCTGCGGCGCATTAGCTAGTTGGTGAGGTAACGGCTCACCAAGGCGACGATGCGTAGCCGACCTGAGAGGGTGAACGGCCACACTGGGACTGAGACACGGCCCAGACTCCT
>NZ_SUPK01000011.1 GCF_005049045.1 Cohnella pontilimi | reverse complement strand
CTCAATTTTAAATCGTTGTCCATCGTCTCAAATGAAACGACAGGGTCCGTATTACGCTCGATGTTCAGTTTTCAAGGAGCAATTCAGCTTGGCTTCGAATAACTTTTCGGCCTCGCTTTTCTTGCTTGCCGCCCAACGGCGACCTTTATAATATATCACAGCCAAACCATCCGATGCAACAACCTCTTTTTGGAAAAGAGCTTTCTCGTTTGATTTCGGCTTGGCGCGTTTTTGGCGCGAGAATTAATGTATCATATCCGAAGCAACCAAGTCAACGGAATTATCATCCAGCGAAAACAAAGAGATATCCCGAGCGCGAACGCTTCGGGATTCAGGACACGAATGTCATTTGCAATCCCGCCACAAGGGCGATACCCGGCAATCCGAGTAAAGCTGCGGCGCCAATCGTGGCGGGGTTAAGAGGAATATAAAATCCCGTAATCCACCCGGAGAAGTTCAACGCGTAAATCGCCATGGCCGATAAGGCCAAGTGAGCGCCGAAACGGGTCCACCATCCGGCAGGCAGCTTCTGCCTGAGCAGCACGCCGGCCAATAAAACCGACGAGCCGATAAGCGTCGCCATCCAGACGGTTTTCATCCGATTTTGCCCCGGCTTTCTTCTTCTCTAGGGGTGATGCTCCAAAGTCCCTTTGCCTTTCTTAGAAGCATATCCAGCTTTTTCTCCGCCGCTTCCAGAGAATAGATCGCGTAATCCACATGATCTTCTCCAAGCGCATCGTGAAAACGCCAGAGCGCCAATGCCACCTCACGTTCAGCCTGCCTGACGTCTTCGATGACTTGCCGCCTGTCTTCGTTAAAGTAGACCCACTGAGCATCTTTTCGTTTCCGCACGATAAATCCCTCCCGGGTTTGTCACACGGTGCTGCCCTCAATTCAGGACAACCCACTAACATGTGTATACCCGGATTTTGGCATTTAGAACGGGGGAAGATGAGAAAAATGAAAAACGCCCCGGAGGGCGTGGTCTGGAAAGCTTTTCTCACCTTGAGAACAAAGCGGTTAGGGCACTATAAAAATGTTTAGAACAGCTCCCTGCGCCCTTCCAACGCTTGCGACAATGTCACTTCATCGGCGTACTCCAAGTCACCGCCGACCGGCAGGCCTCTCGCGATTCGCGTTACCTTGATTCCGAACGGCTTGACCAGGCGCGATAAATACATCGCCGTCGCCTCACCCTCAATGTTGGGGTTGGTGGCCAAAATCAGCTCCTGCACGCGTTCGTCGCCCAGTCGTTTGACCAGTTCCGCGATACGTATATCGTCGGGACCTACGCCTTCCATGGGCGAAATCGCCCCATGCAGGACATGGTACTTGCCGTTGAATTCCTTCGTACGCTCCATGGCCACCACATCTTTGGGTTCCTGGACCGCACAAATGACCGACGGATCCCGGGTTTTGTCCGAGCATATCCGGCACGGGTCGGTATCGGTGATATTGCAGCACACCGAGCAATAGGTCAAATTCCGCTTCACGTTAACGAGCGCTTTGGCGAAATCGATCACTTCCTCCTCCTTCATGCGGAGCACGAAGAAAGCCAGACGCGCGGCCGTTTTCGGACCAATGCCCGGCAGGCGTGAAAAGGCGTCGATCAGCTTGGCGATCGGTTCTGGATAAAACAAAGATTTTGGCTCCTCTGAATCGGACCGGTTCCGCAATCATGCGCCGGCCGAATAATTTCGATTAGAACAGGCCGGGGATTTTCATTCCGCCCGTAAACTTGCCCATATCCTGGTTGGCGATCTCGTCCGCCTTGGTGATTGCGTCGTTGACGGCAGTCATGACCAAATCCTGCAGCATTTCGACATCTTCAGGATCCACCGCTTCCGGCTTAATGACAACATTCAGCACCTTTTTGTGGCCGTTCACCGTGACCGTTACGACACCGCCGCCCGCCGTGCCTTCCACGGTTTTCGAGCCCAGCTCCTCTTGCGCCTTCATCATTTGCTCCTGCATTTTCTTCACTTGCTTCATCATTTGGTTCATGTTGTTCATGTCGATTATGGCCTCCTTAAGATTCATTCATCTTTGATTACGACCAGATCCTCGCCGAAAAGGCGCAGCGCTTCCTCCACCAGGGGCTCGCGGGCCGGTTCGCTTCCGTCTTCGGGAACGAGGCGCAGCTCTTCTCCCGCAGCCTGCTCCGCCATGGCGGTTCCGGACGCCGCATCCTGCCATTCTTTCAGCATCACCGTAGCCAGCGAGGCGGGTTCTCCCAAAATGGAACCGATGACTCCCTCGATCATGCTTTTGTTGGCCGGTTTGTCGGTGGTTTCGCGGTGCATCGTATTTTTGAAAGCTACAAGCGCCGTTCCGTCCGCCCAAGCGACCGGCTCCCCGTCGATCAGCCATGCGTGAACGGTCACGCGCTCTTCCTTCACCCGCTGAAGCACCTGCGGCCATTTGGCCAGCAGCTCCTTCGAAGCCGGCGACTGTGCGGCCGCAGCGAACGGTTCAAGCTTCACGCGCGAACGCACCGGCTTGGCTGCGGAAGACGAGTCTCTCGCCGACGAGCCGCGTCCGGAACCGACGCTCGGTTGTCCTTTCCCTGCAGCGGATAAACCCGTTCCTTTCTGCAAAGCGGCATCGAGCTTGCGCTCCAGCTCGGCCAGCTTCTGTTGAAGCTTGGCCACGTCTCCTGCCGGAGCCGATGAAGCGGATGCCGGAACGCCGGGTTGCTCTGCCGATGTGGTCTGACCAACGGCTGTGCACAGCTTGATCAGGGCGATCTCGAACATCGTCTGCGGATGAGCCGCGTACTTCATCTCCGTTTGGTACCGGTTGAGCAAGTCAATGATCGAAAACAGTCTTTCCCTCGGAAAATCCGCCGCAAATCGCCGAAGCTCCGAAGGATCGGAGACCCGGCCGGAAGTGCCTGCGGTTTCCGGCGCAAGCTGGGTAAGCAGCATGTCGCGGAAATAGTGCATCAGTTGCTCCAGACATTTATCCGCGCTTTTGCCGGCCTTCATCATCTCGTCGATTTCATGCAAAACCGCACTGACGTCGCCGTCCCGAATCGCCGCCGCCAATCGGGCGAACTGTTCCGACGGCAGACCGCCTGTGGCGTCTACCGCCTGTTCAAGCGTCACATTGCCGCCCGTAAACGACGCGATCTGATCGAGGAGGCTGACCGCGTCCCTCATCCCGCCGTCGGAGAGTCTGGCGATGTACGTCAGCGCCTCTTCTTCAGCCGACATCCCCTCTTGTTCGGCAATCTCGCGCAGCCTCGCGGTCTGCTCCGGCAAAGACACCCGGCGGAAATCGAACCGCTGACACCTCGAGATAATGGTCGGCGGCAGCCGGTGCGGTTCCGTGGTGGCCAAAATGAACATCACGTGCGCGGGCGGTTCCTCCAGCGTCTTCAATAAGGCGTTGAACGCTTCCGTGGTCAGCATATGCACTTCGTCGATAATATACACTTTACGCCGCACTTCGGTCGGCGCATACTTCACCTTGTCCCGGATATCGCGGATTTCTTCCACACCGCGGTTAGATGCGGCATCGATCTCCACGACGTCCATGACCGATCCTTCGGTAATCCGCTTGCACGTTTCACATTCGTTGCAAGGTTCCGGTGCGGGGCCGTGTTCGCAGTTCACGGCTTTGGCCAATATTTTGGCCGCGCTCGTTTTGCCGGTTCCCCTCGGTCCGTTAAATAAATAAGCATGGGACAGACGGTTTTCGCGGATCGCGTTCTGCAGCGTCTGCACAATATGCTGCTGTCCGACCATGTCCTGAAACGTCTGCGGACGCCAGGCCCGGTACAAAGCCAAATGGGCCATTGTCTTTCTCTCCCGTAAGTTAGCCGTTTCAACCATTATACATCATAGGACCAGCCCGCTCCACCGCCGCGGAAGAAGAAAATCATCCGGTTCTGAAACAAAAAAAGCACCTGGCGTGTCTTGTTCGCCATAGGTGCTTGGTTTGTCTATATAATGAAGCTGAGCATAATTTCAATGAAGGACCGTGCACCTGTCCTCGACCGTTGAAATCCAGTCGCACAGGCAAGACCGCTCAGGACGAGCACTCCTCCAACACAAGAACGTCACCACTTACGGCTGCTTCCTTCCGGACCTGACCGGGTTCATGGCCGTTCCTCGCGGAGGACCCTTCCGTCAACACGATACGTGACCTGCCGATTCCTGCATTCCAAGACCTCAAACAGGAATTCAACCTCGCTGGAGCGGATTGCGAGTTACAGGGCACCGCTACCTCCCCGTCTAGCACGGCAAAGATAAGTATAACGAATTGCACCCGCTTGTGCAACCGAAGGGAAAAGTTCCCTTCAGCGGGTCGAGGTCACATGAATCGTATAACGAGGGAAATTAAAACGAAGCACGGATGCCACCTGACGTTCAATTCTCGGCCTGTCCATCGGCTGAACGTCCGGATGCAGATTAACGGTGACGAATGCGTCGTTCCCTTGATACGTAATATTGGCGCCGGCAACTCCGTTTATATCCCGAATCGCGTCCCTCATGGAGTTGGTTTGTGTTCGAACACCGACCGTACGCCGATGCCCCGGAATGCTCGGATAGCTGTAGGTGGTGCCAAGATATCCGTCATCGGGATACCGTTGTCCCTTTGCACTCACATTATCATCGCCATTTGCACCTTGCGGATTATTTTCGCCGTAGCTCGTCCTGCCGGCATTGCAGCCTGCAGCCAATGTGAGCAGCATAACGAGCGCCATAAGAGCAGCCAGCCGCGATCGGCCGCGTTTTCGTTGTTTGCGCATGAAAAAAACCTCCCTTTCCCGCTAGGATGCGGAGGGAGGTTTGTCTCTATACGTCTTTTCTCAAACCGAGCGCGTCTGACGACGCTGGCTAGCGGTTCGATCAGCTCAAACCGAGCGCGTCTGACGACGCTGGCTAGCGGTTCGATCTTACAGACCGTATTTTTTCTTGAACTTATCAACACGTCCGCCGGCATCAAGGAACTTCTGTTTGCCGGTGAAGAACGGGTGGCAATTGGAGCAAACCTCGACGCGGATGTTCGAGCGAATCGAACCCGTTTCGAAGGTGTTGCCGCATGCGCAAGTCGCCGTCGTCACATGATACTGCGGATGAATGTTTTCTTTCAAGGGGTTCACCTCTTTCTGCCCTGGAACAACAGTCGGCTCCAGAGTGGTAGACACATGAAAAGATTATAACACGTGTGCCCGTGCTGTGGCAATATGAAAAATAACCACCCTCACCGGACAGTCGCAGGCGGAACGTGCGTGTAGGAGCCGATGACGACATCCGGCAGCTCCTGGCGGAAAATTTCGAGCAGCGTTTTCATGCCGTAAATTTCGCCCTGAGCCTTCGGGATAAGGGACAAATACGCGTCCGGATCGATGTTCAGATTCCGCATTTGAATCAGCTTGAGCCCCGTACGGCGCGCGAAGCCGATCATCGCTTCAATCTCTTCTTCGCGGTCGGTGACACCGGGAAACACGAGGTAATTGATCGACGTGTAAACGCCTTTGTCCGTCGCATATTTCAGAGACTTCTCCACATTCGCCAACGTGTAGCCGCGAGGCCTGTAATAAGCGTTGTAATGCTCATCCAGCGCGCTGATCGTGCTCACTCGCATGAGATCCAGTCCCGCGTCGGTGATGCCGCGAATATGATCCGTCAATCCGGCGTTCGTATTGATATTAATGTAGCCCCTCGAAGTTTGCGCCCGTACCCGCTTGATCGCCTCGATAATCGTCGGCGCCTGCGTGGACGGTTCGCCTTCGCAGCCTTGGCCGAAGCTGATGATCGATTCAGGCGTGCGAAGATGCTCCAGCATGATATCTACAACTTCTTCGACGGTCGGCTTGAACTTCAGCCGGGTCTGCGGAGCCGGAAACCCGCTGTCGTCGGGCTGCTCGGAAATACATCCGAAACAGCCGGCGTTGCACGCGAAGGATACGGGAACCGCGCCTTCCCAGCGCTGAAGGAACGTATTTGAAGCCGTCAGGCACTCGTATTCCAGCGCACAGTTGGACAAGTGTTGATACAACCGGTTCTCCGGATACGCCGTCAACAGCCTGTCGACCTGAACCTCCAGCTCCTTGCGGTCGCACCGCTCGGGATTCCATGGCTCCGGATCGTCCGTCCGGCCGGCGGCCACATAGAACTCACCGTCTTTCCAGACGACCGCCGTGTAGCCGAACAACGGAAAAAGCTGCGTCTTATCCGTCTTCGCATACCCCGGCACATAATAGCGCGTGAAGCCTTGCGGCAGCAAAGCGCCCACCGCTTGATGCCCGGCCGGGAGCGCCTGCATTTCCCCTGTTGCCGGATCCATGCCGATCGCACGGGTATTCGGCAGCCCGACGAGCGTGGCTCCGGCAGGGAGCGGAATCAACTCGTCCTCCAGCAGCTCCACGAGAGTGTCGCCGCTGCGCGCGATTCCGAACAATTCCGAGTGGTCATACACTTGTCCTTTTTCATCTGCATACACCAGATGCATGCGTATCGCTCCTTTCCTTTCGGCGAACCGTCAGGTGGAGCTGCCTCTCGGCGCCGATCGCCGGCCTCCGCCTCCGCTTGGAGCGGACACGCCGGACGTGTCGAGGGAATCGAGAAACTCCTGGTTCGTCTTCGTATTGCTGAGCTTTTTAAGAAACTGTTCTACGTATTCCTGCGAATCGTTCATCGTTTTGCGGATCGCCCATAATTTATCCAGCTCTTCCTTGCCGAGAAGCAGCTCTTCCCGCCGTGTGCCCGAGCGGCGAATATCCAGCGCCGGGAAGATCCGGCGTTCCGCGAGCTTGCGGTCGAGGTGAAGCTCCATATTGCCCGTGCCTTTAAACTCTTCATAAATAATGTCGTCCATCCGCGAGCCGGTCTCAATCAGCGCAGTAGCCAAAATCGTCAGGCTTCCGCCCTCTTCGACATTCCGCGCCGCCCCGAAAAACCGCTTGGGCCGGTGGAACGCAGCCGGGTCGATACCGCCCGACAGCGTACGGCCTGACGGAGGTACCACGAGATTGTACGCCCGGGCAAGCCGCGTAATGCTGTCCATCAAAATCACGACATCTTTTTTGTGCTCAACGAGCCGCAGCGCCCGCTCCAATACGAGCTCCGCCACCTTGATATGGTGCTCCGGCACCTCGTCGAAAGTCGAAGCGACAACTTCTCCCCGCACCGAACGCTGCATGTCCGTCACTTCCTCCGGACGTTCGTCGATCAGCAGCACGAACAGCTCGATGTCGGGCCGGTTGGTGGAAATGCTGTTGGCGATTTCTTTCAGCAGCAAGGTTTTACCGGCTTTGGGCGGTGCGACGATCAGGCCGCGCTGGCCGAGTCCGACAGGAGACAGCAAATCGATGATTCGAGTGGACAACTTGGCGGGAGAATGTTCGAGCTTGAGCATGGACTGAGGATAAAGGGGAGTCAGGGCGGCAAAATGGAGACGTTCTGCGGCCGTTTCCGGCGGTTCTCCGTTGACGGCGTTCACCTGAAGAAGTCCGAAGTATCGTTCGTTCTCTTTGGGCGCCCGGCATTTGCCGGAAACCACATCGCCCGACCTCAGATCGAACTTGCGGATTTGCGAGGCCGAGATATAAATGTCCTCAGCGCTGGGCAAATAGTTGATCGGGCGGAGAAATCCGAAGCCTTCGGGCAAAATGTCGAGCACGCCTTCCATGAACATGTGGCCGCTTCGCTCGGCCTGGGCCCGCAAAATCGCGAGCACAAGCTCTTTTTTCTTCATCTGGCCGTAGGCAGCGATCTGGTGTTCCTTCGCCAGCTTGTAAAGTTCAGTCAGCTTCAAATCTTCCAAATCAGACATTTGAAAATCGGTCAATAGAATCCCTCTCTTGCTCCAAGATCGGGCCAGAAGTTACGCCTTACCCTTGGCGCCATACCTCCGCGCCCAAATTGCTTAGTTGCGTCACGAGACGATCGTACCCGCGGTCGATGTACTCGACGCCTGTAATTTCGGTCGTTCCGTCTTCCACGGTCAACGCGGCCACGACAAGTGAAGCGCCCGCACGCAAATCCGCGGCACGGACTTTGGCCGCATTGAGACGTGTGCCTTCCACGATGGCCGAACGGCCTTCCACCCGAATTTGCGCGCCCATTCGCGCTAGTTCGGGGACGTGTTTGAACCGGTTGCTGTACACGTAATCCGACAAAATGCTGACTCCGGAAGCTTGCGTGAGAAGACTGGTCATGGGAGACTGCAGGTCGGTCGCAAACCCCGGATAGACGAGCGCCTTCACATCTACCGCTTCGTAACGGGGCTGGCCGACGACGCGGATTGCCTCGTCCATTTCGTATACGTGAACGCCCATTTCCTGCAATTTCGCCGTCAGAGCTTCCAAATGCTTCGGAATAATATTATCGATGAGAACATCGCCGCGTGTTGCCGCGGCGGCTACCATATAAGTGCCTGCCTGGATACGGTCCGGAATGATCGAATGCCGGCAGCCATGCAGTTCGGTCACGCCCTCGATGCGGATCGCTTCCGTGCCGGCCCCTTTGATTTTCGCGCCCATCGAGTTCAGCAGCGTCGCCACATCGATGATTTCCGGTTCCTTGGCTGCATTCTCAATGACGGTTAGGCCCTTCGCTCGTGAAGCTGCCAACATTATGTTGATGGTCGCACCTACACTGACGACGTCCAAATAAATTCTGGCGCCTCGCAGCTCCTTGGCCCGGATCCGCACCGCACCTTGTTCGTTGGTCACTTCCGCGCCCAACGCTTCGAAGCCTTTAATGTGCTGATCGATCGGCCTCGGTTCGAAGTTGCAGCCACCTGGAAGGCCGATCACCGCTTCTCCGAAACGGCCGAGCAGCGCGCCCATGAGATAATAAGAAGCCCGAAGAAGCTTTACCCGGCCGTTGGGCATCGGCACCGACTTCAAGTTGGACGGATCGATGGTCATCATATCGTCCGTCCAGCTGACCTTGGCTCCGAGCTGCTCCAGCAGTTCGGCGTACACCGCCACGTCGCTGAGTTTCGGCAGATTGTCCAGGATGACTTCCGATTCCGCCAATATCGCGGCGGGAATTAAGGCAACCGCGCTGTTCTTCGCGCCGCTGATCCCGACCGTACCGCGGAGCGGACGGCCTCCTCGTACCATCAACTTTTCCATGAATGCAGGGTCCTCCTCGTGTTGTTGCCGATGGAAGGACCACCGGACATGACGGAAAGGGAAAACGCGTCGGCGTTTTCCCGATCTATAATAAGCGATATATCATCTTTACCCGCCTTAAGGCGAAACAGCGCAGCAGGGACTAATTAAGCTTGGTTGTTGCTTCCGAACAAACGAATTTTCTCTCTGACGATTTCTTTCATGGCGTTGCGGGCTGGGGTCAAATATTTGCGAGGATCGTAGACGTTGGCATCCTTGGCCAAAACTTCACGAATCGCGTTCGTGCATGCCACTTGGTTCTCGGTGTTGACGTTGATTTTGCCCACACCGGCCTGAACGGCTTCGCGGATCATTTCGTCCGGCACGCCGGAGCCGCCGTGAAGCACGACCGGAACCGGAATCTTGGAAGCAACTTCCTTGATGATGTCGTAATGAATTTTCACTTCGCCTTTATACATACCGTGTGCGGTACCTACCGCAATCGCCAGGCAGTCGACGCCGGTTTCTTCGAAGAAACGGATCGCTTCTTCCGGCTTCGCAAGTGCGGCATTCGCTTCGTCGACGCTGATGTCGTCTTCCACGCCGCCGATCGTGCCGAGTTCGCCTTCCACGGAGACGCCCATCGCGTGAGCGGCTTTCACGACTTCTTTGGTCAGCTTGATGTTCTCTTCATACGGGTGGTGCGAGCCGTCGAACATAACGGAAGAGAAACCTGCACGGATACATTTCATGGCCACTTCGAACGTGCTTCCATGGTCAAGGTGCAGCGCGATCGGCAAGCCGGACTTCTCGGCGGCCGCTTTCGCGATGGCAACGGTGTATTCCATACCCATGTATTTCAGCGCGCCTTCGCTGACGCCGAAAATGAACGGGGATTTTTCTTCCATTGCGGCCTCGGTGATCGCTTGCGCGAACTCGAGGTTGTTCATGTTGAACTGACCTACTGCGAATTTACCAGCTTTCGCCTTAGGCAAAAATTCAGTCATCGATACGAGTGGCATGATGGAATTCCTCCTGCTTATCAAATCATTTTCCCAATCCGTACTGCATACTGCGATATTATAACACAAAAACTCGTCCAATAAAAAAAGGTCTTACGACCCCGAGGCGAATCGGGACGCAGGACCTTCTCCCATCTGGAGGTTGACGGCCATCCTCATCTCGTCGATGTCGAACGGCTTCGTAAAGTGCATAAGAGCGCCGAGGTCGGTCGCTTCCTTGATCATATCGAGCTCTCCATAAGCGGTCATCATGATGACTTTAATGTCGCGGTTGATTTCTTTAATTTGCTTTAAAATTTCCAGTCCGTCCATGCCCGGAATTTTCATATCCAACAGGACCAGGTCAGGCGAATGCGTTCTTACGATATCCAAGGCTGTGCGGCCGTTCGCCGCTTGAAACGTTTCATAGCCTTCCGTTGAAAACACCTCGAGCAGCAATATGCGGATGCCCACCTGATCGTCCACGATCAGCAGCTTCTTTTTTTTCTCCATGACCTTCCCTCCGAGTCTGCGAACTGTTCTGGAGCCGTATCGTTGCTTATTCGCGCTCGAAGGGGTAAATTCCTTCCATTTCCATGAAAATAAAAAAACCGCACCGGCTAAAGCCGGCGCGGCGGACATTCGGATCAGCCCTCAGAATGCGTGAGCGCCGCTTTGACGAATTCCCGGAACAGAGGCTGCGGACGGTTCGGGCGCGAAGTGAATTCCGGGTGGAATTGCACGGCCAGGAACCAAGGATGCTCCGGCAGCTCGATCATTTCGACGAGACGGCCGTCCGGGGACGTTCCCGAAATGCGGAGACCCGCCTCTTCAATGCGCTCGCGGTATTCGTTGTTGAATTCATAACGATGGCGGTGGCGTTCATAGACAAGCTCTTCCCCGTAGCACTCGGCCGCGAGGCTTCCCGGCACAAGTTTGCAAGGATACAGGCCGAGGCGCATCGTGCCGCCGAGGTCCTCGACATCCTTCTGTTCAGGGAGCAGATCGATGACCGGATAAGGCGTGGCCGGATGAATTTCGGAGCTGTTCGCCCCGTCCAGCCCGCACTTGCTGCGGGCGTATTCGACGACAGCCACCTGCATCCCCAGGCAAATGCCGAAGAACGGAATGAGGTTTTCACGCGCATACCGGATCGCCGTCACTTTGCCTTCGATCCCGCGATCCCCGAATCCGCCCGGCACGAGAATGCCGCTTACGCCGTCCAGCTTCTCTTTTACGTTGCCCGGGTTCACTTCCTCTGCGTTCACCCAGCGGACTTTGACTTGGGATCCGGAGTGGATGCCGGCATGTCCAAGCGATTCCACAATGGACAAATAAGCGTCATGAAGGGCGACATATTTGCCGACAATGGCAATCTCGGTTGTCTTCGTCAAGGATTTGACCCTTTGTACGAGCGATTCCCATTCCTTCATATCCGGCGCGCCTACGGACAGCTTCAAATGCTTCACCGCATAATCGTCCAGCCCCTGCTCCCTGAGCATGAGCGGCACGTCATACAAAGTCGAAGCGTCGCGGCATTCGATCACGGCTTCCGGATCGATATCGCAGAAAAGACCGATTTTCCGCTTCATATCGTCTGCCAGCGGATGTTCGGTCCGGCATACGATTACGTTCGGCTGAATGCCGATGCTGCGCAGCTCCTTCACGCTGTGCTGCGTGGGCTTCGTTTTGACTTCACCGGCCGCCTTGATATAAGGGATCAAGGTCACGTGAATATACATGACGTTCTCCCGGCCGATATCGCTCTTGATTTGGCGAATGGCTTCGAGGAACGGGAGGCTCTCGATATCGCCGACCGTACCGCCGATCTCCGTGATGACGACATCGGAACCGGCTTCGCGTCCCGCGCGGAACACGCGATCCTTGATCTCGTTGGTGATATGCGGGATGACCTGCACCGTTCCGCCAAGGTATTCGCCGCGGCGTTCTTTGCTGATGACGGTAGAATAAATTTTGCCCGTCGTCACGTTGCTGTTCTTCGACAGATTGATGTCGATAAAACGCTCATAATGCCCGAGGTCCAGGTCAGTTTCCGCGCCGTCGTCGGTCACGAAGACTTCCCCATGCTGATAAGGGCTCATCGTGCCCGGATCCACGTTGATGTAGGGATCAAATTTTTGGATCGTGACTTTGAGCCCCCGATTTTTGAGCAGACGTCCGAGTGACGCCGCCGTAATGCCCTTCCCGAGCGACGAAACAACGCCGCCGGTTACGAAAATATATTTGGTCACGCTCATCCGAACCTCCCACCGCATGCCTTTCGGCATCCTCTTTATCGTTGCCCAGTTGTCCGTTTCTTTCATACCGAAAGTGCGGAAAAAACAAAAAAGTGACACCCATAAAATGGGGGCACTTTTTTCAAAATTATCCTATGTTGAAGCATACTTCAAAAGCCCAAGCATAAGTTTACCGTCTCACCTGAACGGTGTCAAGGCACAATCGGCCGTGTTTCGGCAAAATGTTACTTGTCGTCTTCGTCCTCATCATCATCGGAAGCGTCGCCGTCGAGATCGTCCAGATCGCCGTCCGCGAGGGCTTCTTCGTCCTTCTCTTCGTCGATTTCCTCGATGTCCGAGTCCTCGTCCTCTTCCAGGGCGACCTCTTCATCCACTTCAGCCGACTCTTCGCCTTCGTCGAAAATCTCCTCTCGGTCTTCGTCGAACAGGTCGAAGTTTTCGTCTTCCGGCGTAAAGGTTTCCTCTTCGTCGTCTCCGTACAAATCCTCATCGTCGTCATCGTCGTCGTTGATGATGCGCGGGCCTTTGGTGCCGGCGGCCACGCCGTCCGAATCGCGTTCCACAGGGTACCAGCGCTTCAATCCCCATACGTTGCTGCCTACGCAGGCGAACCTGCCGTCAATATTGATTTCGGTATACAGCTGGGCAATGACTTCATTGATTTGATCCTCGGAAAACCCGCGGAGCTTGGCGATTTCGTTCATGAGATCGCGGTAGTAAAACGGGGTATTGGACGCTTTCAGCACC
Source organism: Cohnella pontilimi (assembly GCF_005049045.1). GTDB lineage: Bacteria > Bacillota > Bacilli > Paenibacillales > Paenibacillaceae > Cohnella > Cohnella pontilimi. The sequence continues at coordinate 79,116 of NZ_SUPK01000011.1, read as the reverse complement.
TCGAAAGCGAGGTCGACCATCGGCATCTCCCGGATTTTCTCGGAGTCGAGTTTCAGTACATACTCGGCGCTCACGCAACTTCCCATCCTCTCTTTATATAGAACCGTTAATTGCTGCCTGTTGAATGTCAACCTTTAGTAAACCTTATTTCCAGCTAAAATGCAAGCGCTGCGGGACCGTTACCCCGCAGCGTTCATCCTTCGATTCGCTTAGACAGTAAAGCCGTTCTGCGGCATCGGTTCGGGACGTCCTTCTAATCCGGACAGCTTGATGTGCCGTTCTTCCACCGACGCCTTCAACAAGCCCTCCATCGCTTCCAGCACATGATAGGCCAAATCTCCGGAAGCGCGGTGAGGCCGGCCTTCCTGGATGGCCCTTGCCATATCGATTACGCCGATTCCACGCGAGTTCTCGGTGTTGCCGAAAGCAAGCGGCACTTCTTCCCATTGGTCCGTGCCCGCGTACCGGATCTTCACCGGTCCGCCGAATGTGTTCGGATCCGGAACGCGAAGAGTACCAGCCGTACCGTAAATTTCGAGATTCGGCAAATCCGTCCCGGCCTTCACGTCGAAGCTCGTCACAAGCGTCGCGACAGCGCCCGAAGCGAAGTCCAGCACACCCGCAATATGCGTAGGTGTCTCTACTGAAATCATGGTGCCGAACTTGGGAGCACTCGTGATTTTCCGCTCTTGGAACGGAATAACGGCCGAAGAGGTTACGCGCGTAATCCCGCCGAGCAGGAAGATCAGCGCGGTCAAGTAATACGGACCCATGTCGAACAGTGGACCCGCTCCGACTTTATAGAAAAACGCCGGATCGGGATGCCAGGATTCCGGACCGGATCCCATCATGAAGCCCGTCGCCGAAAGAGGCTGCCCGATCGCTCCTTCGTCGAGCAGCTTGCGGCAGGTTTGGATGCCGCCGCCTAGGAACGTCTCGGGCGCGCATGCCACTCGAATACCCTTGGATCTCGCAAGCGCCAGCACTTCCTTCGCATCTTCGGTACGTACGGCCAGCGGCTTTTCCACGTAAACGTGTTTCCCCGCTTCAACCGCGCGCTTGCAAATTTCCGCATGGGAGGCCGGAATCGTCAAGTTCACGATCAGCTCGACGTCCGGATCCGAGAGCAGCTCCTCCACGGTACAAGCCTTCGGCAGGCCGAATTCGGAAGCGCGGGCGGCCGCCTTCTCCATGTCCAGATCCGCGCAGGCCAACACTTCCACATCCGGAGAAGCCGTGAGGTTTTTCAAATAGATCGCGCTGATGTTGCCGCATCCGATGAGACCGACTTTACATTTCGCCATTGTAAACAGCACCCCGTCCGCTATGTATTCGCTGACTAAACAGTGGAACCGCTTTCTCTTATCCCTATTGTACGCGATCGGGAGCCTGAGTCAACTTGTGCGGCCGCAAACTTTCGCTCTGCAACAATCGAAAAAGCGAAGGCGCCTCCGGGAGGAAGCTCCTTCGCTTTTCGACTGTATCCCTCCGGCAACTCCGCGGGCGGAGGAACCGGAATGGGCAAGAGTCTCACCCGCGAAACTCTCCATTCATCCTATGCCCGCAGCGCAGAAATGACACGGAACGACGCCCATTTCCAGCCAAAAAAGGCCGGTTTCCCATGCGGACCCCGAGGTGTCCTCATACAATGAGGAAGCATATTCGGCGGGAGGGAACCCGTATTGGACATTCGCGGATTGCTGGAAAGGGTGCGCCGCTCGCCGTACGCCGCCGAAACTCGGGGACAAAGATCGATCCTCCGCTTCGCCGATCCCGACGATCACCGCCAATTTTTGCTCGCACTTCGAACAGCCCTCCCGGGTACGACAAAGCGGACGGACATCCGCAATTTGGGATTGATCCACGCGGTTTCCGTTTCCGTTCCGCCGGAAGGAATTCCGCCGCCCTGGATGGAATTTGCCTGTGAAGAAGATCCAGTGATCCGTGTTGAAGCGTTCACTCCCGGAAAAAACGTGTCGGGGATCGGCATTCCGTGGGGCGTTCAACATATCCGGGCACCGGAAGCCTGGAGCCGGACGACCGGTTACCGCGTTAATGTCGGCGTTATCGATACGGGTGTCGATTTTTCTCACCCCGATCTGAAGCATTCGGTGGAACAAGGCATCAACGTGCTGCACCGCACCTACCTTCCTCAAGATGATAACGGACACGGCACGCACATCGCCGGCACCATCGCCGCCGCCAACAGCCTGCGGGGAATGATCGGCGTCGCGCCGAGGGCTAGAATTCATCCCGTGAAGGCGTTTGATTATGACGGTACAGCTTATGTGTCGGACATCATTCTCGGCATCGACTGGTGCGTACGCAACCGCATGGATGTCGTAAATATGAGCTTCGGGATGAAACAGCGCAGCCGGTCTTTGCTTCAAGCCGTCGACAACGCGTATCATGCCGGCGTGCTGATCATCGCCTCCTCCGGCAACGACGGGTTGAGAGACGATATCGATTATCCCGCCCGCTACGGACAAACCATTGCGGTCGGCGCCACCAACCGCGAAGGGAAAGTGGCCTCTTTCACCAACCGCAGCGAACATATCGACATCTATGCGCCCGGCGACAAAATCGTCTCCGCATGGCTCCGGGGCCGGCACCGCGAAATGAGCGGAACCTCGATGGCCACCTCCCACGTTTCCGGCGCCGTGGCCTTGCTGCTGGCGCTCAAGCCCGGCCTTTCACCGCACCTCATTAAATCGATTCTCAAGGAATCCGCCGTTCCTCTTAAAAAAGGAAAAGCCCTCCGGACAGCCGGAGAGCTGGATGTGATGCGAATGTTGAAAGCGGCGGAGAAAATGGGCGGGCGCTGAGCTTACATGCGTTCCGGCGCCGAAACCCCCACCATCGCAAGACAGTTAGCGATCACGATCCGAAGCGCCGCGAGCAGCTGCAGTCTTGCCTGGCTCTGCTCCGCGTCCTCGGTGATGACACGTTCCGCTCTGTAGTAGCTGTGGAACAACGATGCGAGCTCATACACATAGCGAATGATCGCGTGCGGCGCGTAGTTTCTCGCGGCATCTTCGACAACCTCCGGCAGCTCGCCCATTTTGCGCAGCAGGTCGTACTCGTGCTCGGTCGACAAGCGGTGCAGAGGCGCATCCTTCCACGATTGCAGCGCGATATTTTGTTCCTCGGCCTGACGGAAAATGCTGCAGATGCGCGCGTGAGCATACTGGACGTAAAAAACCGGATTCTCGTTGGAAGTAGAAACTGCGAGATCCATATCGAAGTCCAAATGCGAATCCATGCTCCGCATGGTGAAGAAATAGCGAATCGCATCTACGCCGACTTCGTCCATGAGGTCTTCCATCGTGACGGCTTTCCCGGTACGCTTCGACATTTTCACCTTTTCGCCGTTTTGGAACAAGCTCACCATCTGCGCGATCAGCACGGTGAGTTTGTCCGGATCGTTGCCGAGAGCGGCCATCGCCGCTTTCATGCGGGGGATGTAACCGTGATGGTCGGCACCCCAAATGTTAATCAGGCGGTCGTAACCCCGCGCATACTTATCCATATGATACGCGGCATCCGGAGTCAGGTACGTGTAGGAGCCGTCGTTTTTCACCAGCACCCGGTCTTTGTCGTCCCCGTATTGCGTACTGGCGAGCCAAACCGCGCCCTCTTGGTCATACACTTGCCCTTTGGCGCGCAGCGCTTCGAGAACGGCAACGACTTTGCCCGTCTCGTAAAGAGACGTCTCGCTGAACCAATTGTCGAAATGAACCCCGAACCGGCCCAAATCCCGCTTGATTTTGTCCAGTTCCTTTTCCAGCCCGTAATCTCGGAAATATTGAAACCGCTCATCTTCCGGCATCGACAGCAGGCGGTTCCCTTCCCGTTCCGCGAGCTCCCGGGCGAAACCGACGATGTCTTCCCCGTAGTATCCGTCTTCCGGCATTTCGGCTTCTTCCCCGAGGGCTTGACGATAACGCGCTTCGATCGATTTTGCGAGGTTGGCGACCTGGTTGCCGGCATCGTTAATATAATATTCCCTCGTCACCTCATAGCCGGCGAAAGTCAGCAGGTTGCAAAGGGCGTCTCCGACCGCCGCTCCGCGCGCATGGCCCAGATGCAGACTTCCGGTCGGGTTGGCGCTGACGAATTCCACTTGAATTTTCTGGCCTTTGCCCGTCTCGATGGAACCGTATTTGCCGTCTTGCTCCAGGACATCGCCGATCACCGGGTGCAGGTAGCTTTTGTTCAGACGGAAGTTGATGAAGCCCGGCCCGGCGATGTTTGCGGACTCGATGAAGGCTCGGCTTTTATCGATATATTCCACAATGGCTTCCGCGATTTGGCGCGGATTGCGTTTCGCGATTTTCGTCAACTGCATGGCCAAGTTCGTCGCAAGATCGCCGTGCAACTTGTCTCTCGGAACCTCGAGCATGATCTCCGGCAGCTCGTCCCGGTTTTCCGCGAGACCCGCATTCAGCGCGGCGTCGGCCAGCGCATTGCGGATGGCGGTCTGAAGTTGTCCCAGCGCGTTATTCACGTTTGTTCCTCCCGTATCTCCAACTTAATCGAACAACATTCGAATGTTGTGCCCATCATTTTCAAGTCGTAAACCCACTCCACGCTTCCGCCCGCAGGTGTTAAATCTTGATCGATCCGATGGGTCCACGTCTCCGCGGCCATCGCGCCGAAAGGAGTGCCGACCGTTCCCGGCTTCCATTCCCCCACGAGGAATAATTGCTCCTGAGCGACCGTTCCTTTGCGGTTCATCCGGATTTCGGAATTCCGCACCACCAGGGTCATATCCGATACGCCGGCTTCATCCGGGAATCGGCAAGTCAGGGCCCAGCCTGTTGCCATCCGGTAAAGATGGCCGGAAGCGCTGAGCAGCTGGTCTTCCGCATCCGGGCGACGGATCCGGAAACCGACCGACACGCTTGTTCTATCCGGCATCTGCGCGTCTCCCGTCGTTCGTTTATTCTTTTAATTACTATATACAGAACGCCCCGGCAATTCAAATAAAAACGGCTTGCCCGGGTGCCGGCCGCTTGCTATACTGTTTGAAAATAACACGAACGATCATGAACGGGAGAGTATCCGATCGACACCGTATGCAGAGAGCCGGGAGGGTGGGAGCCGGCACGGACGGTCGGGGAAGCGGGCCCGGGAGTCGGTTTCCCGAAGCTTGGCGTAGGGAAATCCGGTCGGCTGCGGCCGGCCGTTATCCGATTGAGCGGGTTCCCGTGAACGGGAATGCCAGAAGAGTGGTACCGCGGACTAACCTCCGTCTCTTTGATGAGACGGGGGTTTTTTATTTTAATTCCAGGAGGGATTCCTGCATGTTGAAGGAAACAGCGTCTCAATGGCTTGCCCCTTGCCTCTCGCTGCCGGCCGAGGAAATCGCCGCAAAGCTTGAGCTTCCGCCGAAACCGGAGCTTGGCGATGTAGCCTTTCCGTGTTTTGCGTTGGCCAAGCAGCTGCGGAAGGCTCCGCCGGTCATCGCGCGCGAGCTGGCTGATGCGTTGAACGAGACGGCGGAAGGCGTGCGGGCCGAGACGGCCGGCGGCTATGTGAATTTGTTTTTCGATCCCGCGGTCTGGGCCGGCCGCCTGTTGGATGCCGTCATGGCCGAAAGCTTCGGCTCATCGGATGCAGGCGCCGGCCGTCATGTGGTGATCGATTTGTCCTCGCCGAACATCGCCAAGCCTTTCGGAATCGGGCATTTGCGTTCGACCGTAATCGGCAATGCGCTCGCGAATTTGTACCGTGCCGCCGGGTACCGTGTCACAACAGTGAACCATCTCGGAGATTGGGGCACGCAATTCGGCAAGCTCATATCCGCCTATCATCGCTGGGGCGATCGCATCAGGCTCGAAGCGGAACCGATTCGGGAGAGCTTGCGTTTATATGTGAAATTTCACGAGGAAGCGGAGAAGGAACCGCAGCTGGAAGACGACGCCCGGGAATGGTTCCGGAAACTGGAGACCGACGATGCCGAAACGCAGACACTGTGGCGGTTTTTCGTGGAAGAAAGCTTGAAGGAGTTCAACCGTGTCTATGATCGTTTGGGTGTAAAGTTTGATTTGCTTCTGGGCGAAAGCTTTTATAACGATAAAATGGGCGCGGTTGTGGAGCGGTTGTCGGAGCTTGGGCTGCTGGAGGAAAGCGACGGAGCGCAGGTTGTACGTCTGGAGGAGCAGCAGATGCCTCCCTGTCTCATTCTGAAATCGGACGGAACGACGATTTACCCGACGCGGGATTTGGCCACCGCCGTTTACCGGAAGAAGGTACTCGGAGCCGATCAGCTTCTGTATGTGGTGGGCGCGGAGCAGACGCTGCATTTTCAGCAGGTATTCGCCGTCCTTCGCAAAATGGGCGAGGATTGGGCGGCCGACTGCCGCCATGTCGCCTTCGGCTTGATGAGATATGAGGGGAAGAAAATGTCCACCCGCCGGGGGAAGGTCGTGTTCCTCGATGAGGTGCTGGATGAAGCAGCCGCCAAGGCGCTAAGCGTGATCGAAGCGAAAAATCCTTCGCTGCCCGACAAGGAAGCGGTGGCCGAGGCGATCGGCACCGGGGCGATTGTGTTCGGGGATCTCAAAAACCGCCGTCTGCTCTCGGTCGATTTCCATTTGGAGGAGGCGATCAGCTTCGATGGTGAAACGGGACCCTATCTGCAGTACACGTATGCGAGAATTGCGAGTTTGCTGCGGAAAGGATCTTATGAGCGCTTAACGGCTGAGGGTGCGGCGCTTGACGGACAGCATCTCTCTACGCCGGCGGCGTGGAGCTTGTTGAAAACCGTCTCGCTATTCGAGAGCTCGATCCTGGACGCCGTCCACGAAAACGAACCGTCCTATGTTGCGCGGTACCTTTTGGAGTTGACGAAAGATTTCAATCGCTTCTACAACGAAGGGAAGATCATTACGGAGACGCAGGACGTAACGTACGCCAAGCTTTCGCTTGCGGCCGCGGTGGGCAAGGTGCTGAGGCAGGGCTTGCTGATGTTGGGCATGAAAGCACCGGAGCAGATCTAACTCATCAGGCTCAAACCTTCTCCAATTTGACCTGCCGCGGGACTGTAATGTTATTTCGCCGAATTACAGCCGCTAACCATGTCCGTAAACTCTCCCTAACTACATTTAGCGAAATTAGAGAGCCTTCCGGCAGAGTCAGGTCGTTAAACTGCTTCTGTAAGCTCGCAAAATATCACTGCAGTGAATCTTTGCCTTCTCTGTCCACTGTAATTTGGAAAAATGTAACTGTAGAAGGCGAAGGTCTCGAGGCAAGCCAAAAATGAGCGCAAAAAAGCCCCGATAAAAGTCGGGGCTTTGCCGTTTATTACACGAAACCAAGCAGCATTTCGCGAATGATTTTCGAAGCGACGATCGGCGTCATTTCGGTCGGGTCGTAGATCGGCGCTACTTCGACGAGGTCGAAGCCCACTACGTTCACGCCGGAACGGGCAATCGCGTGGACCGCCTCCAGCAGCTCCTTGGACGTGATGCCGCCGGCTTCCGTCGTTCCTGTGCCCGGTGCCGCGGACGGATCCAGCACGTCGATGTCGATCGTGACGTACACCGGACGGCCGGCAAGCGACGGGAGCTCCTTCTTGAGCGGTTCCGCCACGTCGAACGGGTGAAAATGGATGCCTTTCTCTTTGGCATAGGTCCATTCTTCCTTGGAGCCCGAACGGATACCGAACTGGTAAATGTTCACCCCGCCCATCAGCTCGGCCGCTTTACGGATCGGCGTCGAATGGGACAGCGGCTCGCCCTCGTAATGTTCGCGCAAGTCCGCGTGCGCATCGATATGAATAACCGCAAGATCCGGGTACTTTTTGTACACTTCCCGAATCACGGGCCAGCTCACCAGATGTTCTCCGCCGAGCCCGACCGGGATTTTGTCGTCGTTCAACAAGCCGCGTACATAGTCCGCAATGATGTCGAGACTCTTGGCCGCGTTACCGAACGGAAGCAGCAAATCGCCCGCGTCGAAGTAAACCAGATCCTCGATGCTTTTATCCAAATACGGGCTGTATTCCTCGAGTCCGACCGACGCCTCGCGGATCCGGCCGGGACCGAAGCGGGAACCGGGCCGGAACGATACGGTATAATCCATCGGCATGCCGTAGATCACCGCTTTGGATGAAGCGTAGTCGTCGGAGCTGTAAATGAATACGTTGCCGGAATAGGTTTGAGGTAAACGCATAACAGTCTCCTTATTTCGTCAAATCCTCCACGAACTTAGGCAGCACGAAGGCCGCTTTGTGTACGCGGGGAGAGTAGTATTTCGTGTCCATCTCCGGAATGGCGTTCTCGTCGACCGCGAGCGGATCGTGCTTTTTGCTGCCCATCGTGAACGTCCACAAGCCGCTCGGATACGTCGGGATGTTCGCGCCATACACGCGGACCAGCGGGAACACTTCCTTCACGTCGCGATTGACGCTTTGGATCAAATCCGCTTTAAACCACGGATTGTCGGTCTGCGCAACGAATATTCCTTCGTCCTTCAACGACTCGTAAATTCCCTGATAAAAACCGCGGGTAAACAGATTCACCGCAGGACCTACCGGTTCCGTCGTGTCCGCCAGGATGACGTCGTAAGTGTTCTTGTGATCATGAATGTGCATGAACCCGTCGTTCACGATCACTTCCACACGGGGGTCATCCAGCTTTCCTGCGATGGAGGGCAAGTACTGCTTCGAATATTCAATGACCTTGCCGTCAATATCGACGAGCACGGCCTTTTTCACTTTGGGATGCTTCAGCACTTCCCGGATCACGCCGCCGTCTCCGCCGCCGACCACCAGCACATGTTTCGGATTCGGATGGGTAAAAAGCGCGGGATGCGTAATCATTTCGTGATAGACGAATTCATCCTTGACCGTCGTCATGACCATGCCGTCGAGCACGAGCATGTTGCCCCACTCTTCGGTCTCGATCATCGCCAGCTCTTGAAAATCGGTTTGTTCGTGCACCATCGTCCGCTTAATTTTCATCGTAATGCCGTAATTTTCGGTTTGCTTCTCGGTAAACCACAAATCCATGGAGGACATGGGATCCCTTCTTTCTTATGTATACTTCCGTGAGTTCGGACAAGTTGTATTATAAGATATCGACCACAAAAAGCAACATTCCCCGCCGCTCCCCGGAATACGCCGCCCTCCCCTTTTCCATACTAAAAGGAAAATGCTGCCGTCCGCGAATTACGGCGCGAAGCAAGGGGGCTGGACTCACCATGGATAAGCACACCGACAACCGGCCGCAGAAGAAAGGGTTCCTTGCTCCGGCGGCCTCGATGCGGAAAAAACTCGCCTGGTTCATCTTGTTCTGTCTGCTGCTGTCGACCGGCGGAGCGCTTGTCCTGCAGTGGTTCGGCACACTGCCGGCCGCCGCCGTCCCGCAATCGACGCAAATTATGGATGCGGCCGGCGTTCCGATCTCCGTGATGCAAGGAGGAGTGAACCGACAGCCCGTGGCGCTTCGCGACATCTCTCCCTGGCTGTCCAAGGCCACGCTGGCTGTGGAAGACCGCCGTTTTTACGATCACCGCGGGGTGGACGCACGAGGGCTGATCCGCGCCGCTTGGGTCGATCTCCGGCATTTGTCCAAAAAAGAAGGCGCCAGCACGCTCACCCAACAGTTGGCGCGCAATCTTTATCTCACACATGAGCGCACGTGGACTCGCAAAATGAAGGAAGCCTGGTATGCAGCACGCCTGGAAAATACCTATTCCAAAAATGAAATTTTGCAAATGTACCTCAATCAAATCTATTACGGCCACGGTGCCTACGGTGCGGAAGCGGCGGCGAGGCTGTATTTCGGGAAGCCGGCGAAGGAATTGTCGCTGGCTGAAAGCGCGCTGCTGGCCGGCATTCCGAAAGGCCCTCGCTATTATTCACCCCATCTGCATGCCGCCCAATCGGAGGCCCGGCGCAACAAAGTGCTGCAAGCGATGCGGGAGACCGGCGTCATCACCGCAGAACAGGCGGCGAAGGCGATGCGGGACAAGCCGGCGGTCATTCCTCTCCCGGATGAACCGGACCGCGTCGCGCCTTACTTCTCCGATTATGTGCGGAAAGTCGCGGTGGAACGGCTTGGCATCGACGAGAGGCTGCTGGCCGACGGCGGGCTGATCATTACGACTACACTGGATTCGAAAATGCAGAAAGCGGCCGAGACCGCCGTCAAAAACGGACTTCCCGGCGAGTCCAACCTGCAGGCCGCACTAGTGGCCGTCGACCCGCGCAACGGCTACATCAAGGCGATGGTAGGCGGACGCAGCTATAAGCACAACCAGTTCAACCGCGTGTTCGCCACTACGAGACAGCCGGGGTCTTCCTTCAAACCGTTCGTCTATGCAGCGGCACTGGATCAAAGAGTTCTGACGCCCGCCACGCGCTTCCGCAGCGAACCGACCATTTTTTACTATGACAACTACCGGGAGATCTATCGGCCGAGCAACTTTAACGACCGTTACTTTCACAGCGAAATTGGCCTGAGGCAAGCGATCGCCTCTTCAGACAACATTTATGCCGTTAATGCCGTTATGCAAGTTGGCCCTGAAGAGGTCGTCAAAATGGCGCGCAAGCTGGGCATTACCTCGCAACTCAAAGCGGTGCCCTCGCTAGCTCTCGGCACGTACCCCGTCAGTCCTTTCGAGATGGCGTCGGCTTTCTCGGTGTTCGCGTCCGGCGGCCGCAAATACGAGCCTTTGGCGATTTTGCGCATCGAGGATCGAGCCGGCCGCATCCTATACGAGGCGCATCCCCGCGGCGAGCAGGTCATCTCTCCGGCGTTGGCCTATGTGACCACGCGGCTTTTGGAGAGCGTATTCGACCGGGGCGGCACCGCACACCGCGTGGCGCAGCTTTTGAAAAGGCCGGCGGCGGGGAAGTCGGGCACGACCAACACCGATGCCTGGTTCGTCGGCTATACGCCGGAGCTCTCGACAGCCGTGTGGGTCGGATATGACCGGGGCCGCGCCGTGACCTCGGGCGAGGCTCACCGGGCGGCGCCGATTTTCGCGAATTTTACGGAAACGGCTCTTCAGGATCGTTACCCAGCTGCATTTCCGATTCCTCCCGACGTCGTCAGCGTGCACATCGATCCGGAGAACGGCTTGCTTGCTGGCCCTGGCTGTCCGAACCCGGTCCTCGAATCGTTCCTCGCCGGAACGGAACCGACCGAAAGCTGCTCGCTGCACAAGACGCCGGAAAACGCGGCACCGACCGAACCCGGCCACGGCATCGGCTCTTGGTTGAAACGGCTCCGCCATTGGTGGGGTGGTTAGCGCGCCGGTTATTCATCCGCTTAATTAACGTATTTTACCTGCCTAAACATTAAGGCAGGACACCACTTGGCTCCCAAGTTATGTCCTGCCTTTGTTTTTGGCTGCGTTAATTTTTTACGTTTCTAGAAAACACTATCGCCACACTACTCTGCAATTGCATTTCACGAACTTACAGCGGACACTTGAACACTACGAAGCGGCCTAACTTCATTTGGCCAACTTGGAACACACATTCCGGCCAATTACCCCATCAAACCGTCCTCTAATTTTGCAAAATGCAATTACAGAGTATTTCAAGGCACATTTGCTGCCCTAATTTGGCAAAATGCAGTTGCGGAATACCTCATCGGTACAAAAGACCGTCCGATAACCCGTTGGACGGTCTTCCACATGTTAGCTCAACTGTTCCTTCAGCGCCTCCGGCGAACGGTCCCACCATTCGGCGTTGTGCTCCATCAGCAGCTTGCGCAGCGCAGCTTTCTCCTCCGGGCCGATGTTATCGAGCATATACTTCCGCTTCAGCGCGGCATCCAGCCGGTTCACGTGGTCGGGCAGCACCTTCCATCCACGCCGCGCCTCTTCGTCGATGAGCATCTCGCACGAGGTCGCGCCGGCGTAATAGCTGCCTTCCTCATTGCGGTCGATCGCCACCCACACGACCCACACCGGGCGGCCGTTCGGCACGTTCTCCTTGTCCGGAGAAAACTTGATGCCCCGCTCCACCTTGCTCTTCGCATGCATGGCGCCGACGTCGAGATAAGCTTCGCCCCGGTCGATGATCACGCACGACACTTGGCTCAAATCGATCGTTCCCGCTCCGAAACCTTTATGCTCTTTATTGCTGACGACGTTAAGGGAGAGTTTCTTTTTCTCCTTCGGTTGTTCGTTGCTTTCCACGCGATCAGCCTCCGTAAAAAACGGGTCAAGAATCCTCCGAAAAGGATGCCCACCCGTCAAGTTTGTTATTTGGTCATACGCGAACGTACGTTCCATTTATTTTAGGTAATCCGGTAATCAACATCATAACAAAAAGAATAACATAAGTCTATTGTTTTCAGACGTTTTCGTGCAAAATGGGTACTGGCGCCAATGATCGCAATAGGGAGGAAAATTCGGATGACACCCGAACGCAGAACCCAAGAAACGCCCCAAGACAAAACTGACGCATTTCAAGAAGAACGGAGCAGGCTGAATCAAACGTTCCAAGAAATAGACAACCAGCTTTCTCAGATCGGTCCGGCTTACTACGGTCACGACTTTGTAGAGCAGCTGCTCGAGGAGAAACGGCAGGAAATGCGGCAGCGTCTCACGCTGCTAAGCACGGAGCCTTACTTCGGACGTTTGGATTTCCAGGAATCCGGCAAACAGCAAGCACCGGTGCCCCTATATATCGGCAAAAGAGGCATGGACCGCAAGGACACCAGCGATCCGTATATTATCGACTGGCGTGCCCCTGTGGCCAGCTTGTTCTACTCGTTCACCGGAGGCGAGGAGACAGTCTCGTATGACGCCCCCGAAGGCACGATCCAAGGGGAAGTGCACCGCAAACGCAATCTGTCCATCCGGGAAAAAGAACTGCAGCGCGTAGTCGAGAGCTATGTGCGCGGCGGAGACAACATGGGGCTCAGCGATGAGTTCCTGCTCTATCGGCTGGGCGAGAAAAAAGATAACCGGCTGCGGGACATCGTCTCGACGATTCAGGCGGAACAAGACAAAATCATCCGCGCACCTCGGCATCTGGCTCTCATTATCCAAGGCGCGGCGGGTTCTGGCAAAACCACCGTCGCGCTGCACCGGCTGGCTTACCTTCTATATCAATATCAAGGGCAAGTCAGGGCCGAGCGGATGATCATTTTTGCGCCAAACACGATGTTCCTCGATTATATTTCCGGCGTGCTTCCGGAACTCGGAGTCGGCAGCGTGAAGCAGACCACTTTCGCAGATTGGGCGCTTGAGCTGCTGGGCCAGGAGATCCATTTGGCGGAAGCGTCAAGTGAAGGCGCCCGCTGGTTCTCTCTCGGAGGCGAGCGCCCGCCTATCGATGACAGCACGCCCGGACGTTTCAAAGGGTCGCTGCGTTACAAGGATTGGCTCGACGCCAAACTTCGGGAGTTCGAAGCCGCTTATTTGCCTCATCAAGACATGGAAGCTTGGGAGGGGTGCGTGCTGCCGTTCCGCCTCATTCGAGAATGGTTCGAGGTGGAATACCGGCATTATCCGCTGGCCATGCGGCGTGAGCGGCTGCTCGGCCGGATGAACCGTTGGCTCGAGATGCAGCTCAAAGAGCGGATCCATGACGCCAAAATTCGCAAAGACCGGGCCAAAACAGGGAAACACCGGCTGAAAGCCTATGCCAAAAAACTGCCGGAAGCCGACGCGCTCTCCTTTTACAAAACCTTATTCGACCGCCCCGATCCGTCTCTGCCCGAGACGCTTGCGGCACAAACCAAAGCCTTGCTTCGAAAAGGTGCAGTGATGCCGGAGGATCTTCCGGCGCTTATGTGGGTCCGCCAATATATGCACGGTCCGTCCGGATCGTTCGATCATGTCGTGCTGGACGAAGCGCAGGATGTGTCTCCCTTCCAAATCGCCCTTCTCGGCGCGATGATGACGGAGCCATCCTTCACCATCTTAGGAGATTTGGCGCAAGGCATTCATGCCTATCGAGGCGTGCGACGGTGGGAAGAACTGGCCGAGGTATTCCCGGAAGACCGCAGGTCTTACCATGAACTCAGGCAAAGCTACCGCTCCACCTTCGAAATTATCGAGTTCGCCAACCGCATTTTGCCGTTCACGGACACCTCTCTTCCGCCGGCACAGCCGGTGTTCCGCAGCGGGGAACCGGTAAAGCTGATCGAGGTCCAGACGCCGGACGAACGAATTCTCGCCATTGTCTCCTTCATTACGGAGAACAGGCGGCGGGGCATGAATACGATCGCCGTCATCGGCCGTACGGACGAGGCTTGCGCCAAGCTCGCGCAAGAACTCCGCCGCGCAGGCACGGAGGTTCACCTGATCGCCGAAGGTCAAAGCCAGTACCGCGGCGGCGTGTCGGTCGTCCCCGTCTTTCTGGCCAAAGGCTTGGAATTCGACGCCGTGCTGGCCGCCGATGTCGATCCCGTGCATTACAGCCAAGATCCGCAAGACGCCAAGCTGCTGTATGTCGCGTGTACCCGTGCTTTGCACAAACTGACGCTGCTGTATCAAGGATCACCTTCACCGCTCGTCTCCGCCACCTAAACCTGCTCTTTCTTCCCTCCCTCAGACAAGCAGATATAATCTACGGCCTGCCGACATATACATGCCGTAGATGCTTGTCAACGGGAGGGTTATCCGTTATGCCGAAGCGCCGCACGTTTCGCCTTCTGCTTTTTGCCTCCGCTTTGCTGATCCTCGTATTTTCGGTCCGTTTCGGGTTTGCCGACGCCTGGAAGGATCAATTCGCCCTGCCGGCCGGCACGCTGCCCCTTCCGGAGAGCCCCCCTGCGGTCCTGACCAAGCCTCAATCGGAGGAAGGCGCACCGATGAAGCCGAAACCGGTCGTGCTCAGCCAGCGCGTAACCGAGTACCACATTTCCGTATCCCTCGGAACCGACGGAACGCTTACGGGCAAGCAAGCCGTCACGTGGAAAAACCCGGGCCTCAAATCGGTCTCCGACCTTTACTTCCATCTGTATCCGAACGCTTTCTCGCCGGGCAGTACGTTCCTTATGGAATCCGGTGGCAAGCTTCGTTCCGATGCCATGCCTCCGGGAACTTCCGGTTCGATGGAACTGACCTCGCTGACCACAGAGCAAGGGGAAACGCTGATGCCCCGCCTGCGATACGTACAGCCGGACGACGGCAACAAGGCCGACCGGACGCTCGTCACGTTTCGTCTTCCCGAGCCGATCAAGCCGGGCCAGTCCGTGACCTTGCGTCTCAGCTTCGTCGTGAAGCTGCCGCCCATATTCGCCCGGATGGGCAAGGCCGGCGATTTCGTCATGGCGGGTCAATGGTTTCCCAAAATTGCCGTGTATGAAACGGCCGGCACCAGAGGCCGGGCCTCCGAAGGGTGGAACCTCCACCAGTACCACGGCAACTCGGAATTTTACTCTGACTTCGGCCTCTACAACGTCCGGATTGACGTCCCCGAACAATATAAAGTGGCGGCCACCGGTTTTCAGACCAGACCTTCTTCCGTGAACAAAGGCCGCAAAGTCTATCAATACTATGCCGACGACGTGCACGACTTTGCCTGGGCCGCCTCCCCGGACTTCGTCTATTACGAGGATTCGTTCTCCTCAGCCGGTGTCCCGGGTGTAAGGATCAAGCTCTATCTCGACCCGCAGCACAAAAACTTGAAAGACCGCTACATGCACGCCGCGAAATCGGCGCTCGCCAAACTTGGCGCCTGGTACGGCGAATATCCATATTCCACGCTTTCCGTCGTCATTCCGCCGGCCGAAGGCAACGGTGCGGGAGGAATGGAATATCCGACGCTGGTGACGGGAGCCGCCGCCAAGAACGACAATCCCGGCTACGAGCTCGAACGTACCCTGGTTCATGAAATTGCTCACCAGTACTGGTACGGCATCGTCGCCTCCAACGAATTTGAAGAAGCCTGGCTGGACGAAGGGTTCACCTCCTATACCGAAGATAAGCTGATGGCCGCCGTTTACGGCGTGTTGGCGAATACCCCGGTGGAGGCCAGTTACCTCACCGATCCGGCTCCTCTCAAACAGCCGTCCTGGCATTTCGGCTCCGCGGACCGGTATGCGGATAACGTATATCTTCGCGGCAAGCTCGTGTTGACCGCAATTGAACGGCAAGTCGGCGAAAAGACGATGAACAAAATTTTGCGCACTTATTTTCAGAGATACAAGTTCAAGCATCCGGCGACCGCCGATTTTCAGATCAGTGTGGAAACCGTCACGAAATCGAGTTGGAAAGATTTCTTCAACGCCCACGTTTACAAGGGGGAAATGGCCGATTTCGCCGTCCGCTCGATCCGCTCGGAGAGAACCGATGCCGGATACCGAAGCGTGATCGAATTGCGCCGCAACGGAGGCAGTCCGCAGCCCGTCACGATTTTGTTCGGCTTCAGCGACGGAAATACCCTGCGCAAAGTGTGGGACGGGGGCACTTCCGCCGCTCGGCTCCAACTGGATTCCGCTTCCTCTCTTGCGTACGTGGCCATGGATCCGGGATTTTCGGTCGTGCTGGATAACCTGAAATTCAACAACTTCCTGAAGGCGGAAATTCCGCAGAAGCAGCGAATCCGTTGGACAGCAGGCATCACGCAGCTGGTGGAAACCGTGTTCGGTACCTTGGCTTGGTGAGGTGAGAATTATGAAAAAATGGATGGGCCAGGGTTGGAACATAACGGTCCGACATAAGTATGTATGGGTTCTCTTATTTATCTATCGCTTTCTGTGGGGATTTTTCCTGTTCCGGCTGGTGGATTCCGTCGTCACGCCCGTTTTGCTGCGATATCCCGACTTGCATCCGAATGCCGACGCGGTACCCCTCTTCCTCATTGAGGCGGAGTTCCGGCTTCTTCGGACCGATCTGGTCGATGATTTGCTGTGGCTGCTCACGGGTCTGCTTCTCGTCCGGATGGTGCTCACGCCCCTGCTCAATGCCGGTGTCTACTACTCTTTTCATCACACCTCCGGGGAGGGGGGTACCCATGTTTGGTCGGGTATCCGCAACGCGTGGAAACCCGTCACCCTGCTGTACTGGCTGGAAAATGCACTGGCCCTGCTACCCGCCGTATGGCTGTTGCCGATGGCCAAAGACCGGCTGATGTCCGCCGTTTCTCCGGTTCATTGGCTGCAAGAATTGCTCCTTTATGCGGTCGGCTGGCTCGTCTATGGATTTGTACTTCATGTATTGTTTCAGTCCATGCAATTCGGGGCTGTAACCCGCGAAGGCTGGGCGAAAGGTGCGCTTCGCGCTTACTTCCGCGCCTTGCCGCTCGTCACGGTGTCACTCGTCATGATCGGAATCGGCTTCGCAGCCTCCGCCGCCGTAACCGCAGTTTCGCTCGTTTGGTCAGGTTTAGCCGCCGTCATTGTTCACCAAGCTTTTCAGTTCGTGCGAGCCCTTCTTTCTCTCTGGACCGCTGCCGCGCAATTCTCGGTGTGGAGAGAAACGGAGAGCTAAAGTCCCGGTGTCCGTTCGACATTTCATTACCCGGGAAATCCCCGTTCGACAGGCGAAGCCAGGCCTGCGGACGGGGTTCGCATTTTTTGTCGACAACAAAAAAACCTTGCGGAATACCCCGCAAGGCCGGTAAATTGGGCCAAACATTAAGGAATTCTAATCCAAAAGGAGCAGGAAGTCCCTCAGAAAACGCGAATATGTAAGGCTGTGTGCAAAAAAATTGCCGAATTCCCGCGCACCGGGAAACGGGGGAACCACTCTGGGTGAATTGGTCTCGCTTCACAGTGACCATAGGGAACCTTCAACCGAACCCTCCAGCTAACCTCGTAGGCATTGGAAGGAGACACCCGGTCTTGCGTAAGTTTTCCGTTGTCCTGCTTTCCCTCGCTTTTTTGCTTGCGTTCCAAGTTGGCAGCGCGTTCGCGGACTCCAAATTGGACAACACCATCAGCAAGCTGATCGGAATCGACTACGACTACGGCGGAACCACCACAAGCGGTTTTGACTGCTCCGGATTTACGGGGTATGTGTTCAAGAAGCTTGGTGTAGAACTGCCGCGTTCGTCGAGAGAACAGTTTGCCGTCGGCAAAAAAGTGGCTCGTGACGATCTTCGTCCGGGCGACCTCGTGTTCTTCAACACGAACGGTAGCGGGGTTTCTCATGTGGGCATCTATGTTGGTCAGAACAAATTTGCCCATGCTTCCACCAGCAAAGGTGTCACCATCACCTCGCTGAGTGAAAGTTACTATGCGAAACGCTACCTCGGCGCCAGACGTGTATTAGACGCCGGAACCTTCGAGGAAGTTGCAACCGAACAGCCCGCAACCGTCGCTGCCGCGAAACCCGCTCCTGCCGACAAGGTAGAGCTGACCGCCGCGCCGCCGGTTGACGGAACCGTTGTAGAGTAACTTCACTCAAGCATAAACGGCTATCGCTGTCCTTAGGATGGCGAGGGACGTTTATGCCGAACCGAGGACGAAGACCCGCACCCGCGGGTCTTTGTTTTGTTATCCAACATTTTTTACCACCTAACAGCTTCGATTAATCAAAAAGATCTCCGAAAACATCAAATACGCTTTTCTTCTATCAAGATTCCATTCTTCTCCATTTCTCTCATGCGTGAATTCTCGCAAACTGGACAGTTCATGTTCATTCCTCCAGGAATCATGATTCCCTCTTCCATACGAAACAACCGACGGATGGTTGCTGAGAAAAAGCCCACGAGACAGTGTCTCATGAGCTTTTTTGTTCGTAATGGAGTGCACATCGACAACCGGTACCTATTTCCCTGGATAGGAGGACTGTGCCACCCGAAATCCTAAGTTTCCAGTAGAACTATCAGGCGTGTTCTTGCTCCGTGCGGCTAATCTGTAGCGATTACAGTAGGAACGGTGACAAAGATAGGAGCCTCCGCGCATGGAACGATTGCCGGTGGGCTTGTCGAAACGGGGATTCAATGCCGGGGTGACGGAGTGGTAAGCCGGGATAAACCAATCCGCGCACCATTCCCAGACGTTGCCCGACATGTTGTACAAGCCATAACCGTTCGGCTCGTAAGCGTCGACGGGAGCCGTCCCGGCATAACCGTCGCTTTCATTGTTCTTGTCGGGGAACTTGCCTTGCCAAATATTGCAGCGGTGCCGACCGTCAGGCTTGAGCAGATCCCCCCAAGGGTAAGTTTTCCGTTCCAGACCGCCGCGGGCGGCGTATTCCCATTCCGCTTCGGTAGGCAGACGCTGGCCGGACCACCGGCAATAGGCCTCGGCGTCATTCCAGGAAACGTGGACGACCGGGTGTTCCATCCGCTCCTCGATGCTCGAGTCGGGGCCTTCCGGTTTGGCCCAGCAGGCGCCGTTCACGGCATACCACCAGGGCGCGCCCGTCGGTACAAGGTTGACTTGTTCCCGAACGGCGTCGGATACGAAGAGATGGAACACGAAGGACCAGCCGAAACGTTCGGCTTCGGTTACGTAACCGGTCTCTTCCACGAAAGCACGGAATTGGGCGTTCGTTACCGCATGGGCGGAAATCGAGAAAGAGTCGATCCGGACCCGGCGGGAAGGTCCTTCGCCGTCGGCAGGGAAGCCTTCATTCGTGTCCGTTCCCATCCAAAACTCTCCGCCGGGAACGAAAATCATGTTATGTTGCAATTCCTGGCGAGGACGTCGTGCCGGCGTGGCGGCGTAGGGCCCTTCGGAGGCCGCCGCTTCCATCCCGTTCTCGGGTGGCCTCGGATTTCTGGGTGAAGCGCAGCAAGGACATGCTTGTTGGTTCGGATCCATGGTGCAGGCGGCTCCTTTTTCAATCGACTGATGGTTGATTATGACGGTTACCCATATATCGCAATGCCGATGAGACCGGAAAGGATGATGACGGAAAGCGGATGCTTATGCAGGAAGAACAAGGCGCAAAGAGATCCGGCGAAAATGCCGATCTGGCTCCAAGTAAACCAGGACAAACGGGCGAACATGCCGGCATTCTGCGCGAACATGATCGCCGCAAAGACGATCATGCCCGCGACGACCGGGCGGATTCCGTAAAAGGATGACTTCATGAGCACGTGATCCTGAAGGCGGGCGAAAACTTTACCGACGGCGAGAATCAGGATCAAGGACGGCAAAACAACAGCAATTGACGCGACGACTGCCCCGATCCAGCCCGATTGTTGATATCCTACAGCCACCGCGATATTGGTAGCGATGGGACCGGGGGACATCCCCGCGACAGCCACAATATCGGAGAGTTGGGCGGAGCTCATCCAATGATGCCGGTTCAGCACTTCCTCTTGGATGAGGGGAATCATGGCATAACCGCCGCCGAACGAGACGAGACCCACGAGGAAAAAGGTTAGAAAGAGTTGGATCAGCATAGGGGCTCCCCATTCGTCTGGATTATATCATGTAATCGTATATCGGTTCTTTCTCCTGCAGCTTGGAAGTTCCCGCCGTGGGCGTTCGCCCCCCATGTTCACGGATTTTGACGAGGGCCACGCCGGCAGTTGCTCCGAAAACGATCACGAGCAACGGATGGAGATGACCGAGATATAGCAGGAGAGACGCGATAGCGGCAAGCGCTCCCGTAGCGAAATCCACGATGGCGGTGCGTCCGATTTTAATCGCCGCGTATGCGATCAAGGCGACGACGGTGGCCCGAATCGCAGTGAAAGCAGCTTCGACTTTCGGATTGTCCTTCAATTGCACATAAAATACCGTCAGTAGAAGCATTAGGCAAAAGGTAGGGAGAAAAATACCGAGCAACGCGGCAATCGCCCCGGGAATGCCGGCGATTCTATAGCCGATGAAAGTGGCTGAATTGACCGCGACCGCACCGGGTACGGATCCGGAAACCGCGAAGACGTCGGCGATCTCTTCGTTGCGAAGCCAGCCTTTCTTGTCCACGACTTCCTTTTCGATGGCCGGAATCAGCGCATATCCCCCGCCGAACGTCAAAGGCCCCATTTTCAGAAACGTCATGAAAATGCTCGTCAACAGCTTCAATTTATGGTTCATGGCTTCTCTCTCCTTCCACTCCATTATAGAGGTCTTATTTCCAAAATGGAAGAAAGTTAACCTAAAATATCGGATTATATTCCTTATCTCGTTTATAAGATCCACACTTTAATCCCAATTTGGTTTTTTCTCAAAGCCAAGCAAACAAAAAAACCTTAAACAAAATACGTGCAGATGGGATCTGCGCGAATTTTGCTTAAGGGAACTCTTGGCGGGATGTTATTCTTCCGGGAAGGACTGAATGTGCCAAATTTCAAGGGCGGATCCGGTGATCACCGCGTCTTCTTTCAGCAAGCCTCTCGAAAAAATAGGTTCGTATTTGGGGAAATAGAAAATGTTTTTTTTGGCGATTTCGATGGCCCGATCCAAATAATGCGTGTTGCGGGAAATCAAGGGGCCGCCTAGAATCACAATTTCCGGATGAAAGGTATTGATGAGATTGGCCAGCCCGACACCGAAATAGACGGCGGATTGATCGAAAAGTTCCCGGGCAAACGGATCTTCCGATTCCAAGGCTTGGAGCAAGGCGTTGAAATCGATCCGGTCAGGCGGGAGCCGACCCAAGGCTGATCCCAGATTCCGGCCGGCTTGAGCCTGTGACTGCGCGCTCTTCTCGAGCGCCCGTATGGAGGCGAAGGCTTCTAGAGCCCCGTAATTCCCGGAGGCGGATAAACGCGGTCCGTCCGTCTGGATGATCATTTGGCCGACGGAACCTTCCGTATCGACGCTCCCATGCACGATCCTTCCGTGGGACATGATGGCGGAACGTAGGCTGACCCCGGCGTGAATGTAGAGCGCATGCTGCACCCCTTGATCCCGCATCGCCCAAATCTCACCCATCAGCGCGGCATTCGCGCCATTCTCCAATTGAGTTCTCCAACCGGTCGTTTCTTCGAAAAGCCGGCAAATGGCCACGTTCCGCCACCCGGAAGCCGGGAAGTGCATCGGGTCCAAAATGATGCCGTTGTCCCGATCCAAAGGTCCGACCGCTCCGATTCCGACACCTAACACGCGGGAAGAGTCGATATCATGGTCTTTTAAAATGATTTTCATGTGACGGACGGTGTGTTCGACAAGCCAGTCGGGCGTCATGGTCTCATCCATGCGCCAGCGAATCGAGGATTTCGGGTTCAAGGCCATGTCGAACAGGCCCAGCGTGGACGAAAACCTTGAAATTTCCAACCCGAATACGAATCCGTAATCCGGATTGATTCGGTACAAAACCGGACGCCGTCCGCCGCTCGAAGTCCCTAGGCTGGCGGCTTGAATGAGACTTTCGCTTACCATGTCTTCCAACAATCGCGTCAGGGTGCTTGACGTGATCTGAAACGCGGACTGCAGATCGGCCTTCGACAGTGGGCCATATTCGGCAATCCGGTTATAGACCAGTTTCTTCATGGAAGGAATGTTCGGCGCCTTCATAAACTCCCCTGCTTCAATAAGATAAGATTTCTTTCCATTATAACCCTTTAATCGGCGGTTTCGCGAATCAGACTTCCGTGCTCACATATTCGCAAATTCGCAATCGTACATCATAAACAGCAATGAAAACGGAGCCGCGCTTATCCGCGGGCTCCGTTGTTTCAATGCTTGTTAAGCGTGATGGATTCTGGGCATCGGCAACGGCTCCTTGCCGAGCTCCGCCCAAGCGTATTTCAGTAGAAGCTCAGACTTCAGCATCTGGTATCCCGGCTCGTTCCACAGGTTGCGAATCTCGCCGGGATCCTCCTTCAGGTCGAAAATTTCTCCGTACGTTTGATTGTAATAAACGGTGATCTTATAGCGTTCATCGACATAGGTTTTCTGGTGGATCGTCGTCGGTTCATGCCGGAATTCGCAGATCGCGTGCTGCCGGGCTTGTTCTCGCTTACCGAGCCACACTTCCTTCTGGTCGATCCCCGTCATGGCCGGCGGAATTGGAAGGTTGCAGAAGGATAAGAAGGTAGGCGCCAAATCGACCAAGGACTGAATGGCTTGAGACCTTCGGTTTGCAGGTACATGACCGGGGCAGCGAACGATAAAAGGAAGTTTGATCAAATCCTCGTAATGGAAACCTCCCTTGGCCTGCAGGCCATGCTGTCCGAAGAAGTGGCCGTGATCCGTCGTGAAGACGACGAGCGTGTCCTCGGCAAGTCCCAGTTGGTCCAGCTTATCGAGGATTTTGCCGATATACTTGTCCATCATGCTGATCATGCCGTAATACACGGCGACCAGCTTCTTTTTGTCATATTCCGTCAAACGTTTTTTCTCGCCATATTCGTAGTAATGATGGGAGCGGTAGCCGTGGATGCCGTACCCGGTTTCCATCATACTCGAGAAATCCGGATGATCCTCTTGCGTCATCCCGAAATGCGGTGGATTACGGTCGTGCTCTCCCGGCACGAGGGCGGGAATCGTCAGCTTATCCGGGTCGTACATCGTATCCCAGGGCTCCGGGACCAAATACTCCGGATGCGGGTCGAAGAAGCTGGCCCATAGAAAGAAAGGTTCGTTATCTTTTTGATAGGTTTCCATAAGGGAATTCGTTCGTTCCGCAATCCAGGTATTGTAATGGTATTTCTCCGGAATCGGCCATTTATATGTGATCGAGGGATCCATCGTTCCGGTCGGAGGCAGAAAGTAATCCCGCCAGTTGGCACAGCCCTGCTCTTCCAGCCATAAGGCATAATGCTGACCGACATGGGCTTCATTCGTATGGTTTCGCGCAAGCTCGACATGGTCGAATCCGTAAAACGGACCGTTGAAATTTCTCCAATATTCCAAATCCTGAAGCGTCGGGTAGGCTTCCACCGAAGGATACTCCGGCGTGGATTTCAAGGGTTGGAAATGCGCTTTGCCCACCAGTGCGGTCCGGTAGCCTGCCTGTATGAAATCTTCTCCTACGGTATGGCGGTCTTCCAAGAGCTTCGTACCCAACGTCCAAGCGCCATGCTGGCTCGGATACATGCCCGTGATGATAGAAGCCCGGCTGGGCGTACAGGTAGGATTCGGGCAATAGGCCCGGTCGAAGGTCGTCCCTTCTCGAACCAAGCGGTCCAAATTCGGCGTGGAGATTTCAGGGTGGAAAGCCCCTATAGTGTTCCAATGCTGCTGATCGCTTGTAATTAGCAAAATGTTAGGTTTCCTAGACAATCATAATCCCCTCCTAGTAAGATGATATTGAATCCACAATGTTTTTCAAATAGCCTCGTGTTATATTTCAGTTGTCATTTTGTAACTTTTCTGAAGAAAACACCGTGGGAAGGGAATTGCGGCGATCATGCAGGAATTCGAGTACGAATTTGCTGAATTCATTTATTATACGCCAGGCTATCTGGATAAAGAGGGACAGCTGTGGCCGGTCCGGGCAGGGCGCAGCATCGCGAAACCCAATTATAAGGTAGGTCCGAAAAGGATCGAGTGCTACAGCATTCATTTCGTGCAGGAGGGAATGGTTCGGTTTGAATACGACGGGAAATGGACAAAGCTGCAGAAGGGAGATTTATTTTGCCTGTTTCCGGGTCGAACTTATTATTATGACATGCTCCCGTCGGATTCAACGCTTCAATTGAGCTGGTTGGCACTGGATGGTGACAGGGTCAAGCCTTTATTGGAACTCTCGGGAGTGAAGCCTGAAAGGCCGTTTCGCGATAAAATCATCACCCCCCAGGTCAAGGAATCCGCCGAACGCGTGATTCAGGCGCTAGCGGACGTCGAGCGGTGGAAGCCTGCCACAGCCTTAGAGCTGCAAGGGCTAATCTATGGGCTGTTCGCCGGATTGATCCCGGAGACGGCTCCCAGCCATTCGGAGGAGCCCCCCGGATGGATACACGAATGCATGGATTTCATAGAGCTTCACGCTACGGAAGGAATATCCGTACAGCAAGTCGCGGCATTCGCAGGAGTGCATCGCTCGTACTTTTCCAACGTGTTCAACAGCCAGGTAGGAATGCCCCCTCTGAAGTACATCCAGAAGATCCGCATGGATAAAGCCAAACGGCTGCTGAAAGAAACGGACGCGACAATAACGGAGATCGCTCTGTCTCTAGGCTATCCGAACTTGTACACGTTCACCCGGGCTTTCAAAACCTATTACAAGGTTTCCCCGATGGCCTTGCGGGCAGCAAGCAAATGAAAGGCTGCTCTTCATGTATACAAAAAAACCGGCACCTCCCGAAAGAGGTGCCGGCTGGATGGAAACCCGCCGATTAGGAGAACGATGCGGACCGGTCTTTCAGATCCTGATAGAAGCATGCATATGAGGTGAGCATATACGGGTACAACCATAATAGACCGATTCCGAATGTGATGATCGCCAGCAAGATCCAACCGATAAACGAAAGACCCAGCACGAAAAATCGCCATTTATGCCCGATCATCATTTGTTTGCTCCGGTTGATCGCTTCCATGGCGCTTATGCCCGGGTTATCGCGAAGGATATAGTAGGCTTGTGAGTACCGAATGGCGGCGATAATTCCCGGCACGATCAGAAGCAGCGTCCATAAGTAAATAAAAATGGACATCAGCAAATACAACAGGAACGTGTCTACGAACCGGTTAAATCCGGAGAAATACGATGTGAAAGCCGGCCGCTCACCGCGGACCGAATCCAGATAATAATTATAAAGCCCATAAGTGATGGCGCCTGAAACCAGAAATGACACGATCGTTCCAAGAACCGGAATGAAATTGAGCAGCGACAGCGGCACGCCAAGCACAATGAACAAAAGCAGCATATGCCCGGCCGATCTCCCCCAACTTCCCTGCAAAATTCCTCTCGCCTGAGCACGAATTTCCGAACTGGTCGGCATGTCCGCATTCCCACCTTTTATCAAATTCGATTCCTGAAAACTTATGCACAACTCCTCTCTCCATATATATCCGGCTCATCCGAGGTTATGATTTTTTATGTCCGAAATAAAAAGCCGGAGGCCGGGTCCCGCATCGCGGACCCGGCCTCCGGCTTTTACCGGCCTAACTGTACATATCGTTATGGCCTGCGCTATCCTCGGCCTTTTTACGAATTTTCCCCTCGGTCAACTGATAGCTCACCTTTTTCATTCCCTTTACGGAGCGTAACTCATTAAGAAATTCCGGATGTTTTTCGAGCAACATATTTTTCATTCTTACTTGCAGCTCTATAATCGGGGTCTCCTTGCCCTCCGGATCCGTGACGGCAGTCAGTCCCGTGATCACGGCTCCGAACGGCTTCAGCAACCCCATCGCGGAGGCAATGCCCCCGGCCGATTCGTCCAACACCATCGTGAGATCAATCATTCTTCTCTTGCTCGAAAAGATTTTCTCTAGCTTATTCAGCACGAACAAGCTGATGAGCACAAGCAGCGTCGTAAGCAAAGCGCCGTAATAGAACCCCGCCCCTACCGCCAGGCCGAGCGCTGCCACAACCCAAAGAGAAGCTGCCGTCGTTAAGCCGGATATCGACGTGCCGTTGCGCAAGATCGTCCCCGCGCCCAAAAACCCAATGCCGCTGATGACTTGCGCCGCCAGCCTTGCCGGGTCCGCGCGAACATTCTGTTCGCCGACGAACGCGCTGAACCCGTAAATCGACAAAAGCATAATAAGGGCGGACCCCAGACAGACCAGAATATGCGTGCGAAATCCGGCCGCATGATCCCCGAACTCCCGCTCCAGTCCAATCAATCCGCCGATCACAAGCGCCGATAGAATGCGAAGCGTTAATTCCCAATCTGTAATTTGCCATACCTCAGGATGGGTCATCTGTCTGATCCCCCCTTTCTCTAGTCTAAGGGAACGCTGATCCTTTTTCGGTCTTTAAAATACACGATTTCGCGGTAACCGGTCCGTCTGGCAAGATCCGCCGCGTCGTCCAGCATCGTCCCGATGTCATCCGGGAAATGAGAGTCGGAACTCAGTGTAATCGGAACGCCGTGCGCGTACAAATGGCGGAGCAGCGAAGGACTCGGACACATCTCTTTCACCGGGTAGCGGTAAGCGAGTCCCGTATTCATTTCGGAGGCCACGTCCGTCTGGGCTAGCACAGCCGCCAACTCGTCATACAGTCCGCTCATTCGGCTTTCGTCCGGCCGATAATTGAATACTTTCAAATTATCCAGATGGGCGATGATATCGAAAATGCCCGACCGGGCGGCTTGCTTCACATGCTCGAATCCGTAGCGATACAGTTCCAGCAGGTCCCATTGCTCATACATATGCTGAACTTCCGGATTGTCGAAGCCCCATCCGTCTACAAAGTGAACGCTTCCAATCACATAATCAAGCTCGTATCGCGCGAGAAGCGACCGGAGCTCCTCCTCGCCGCCGGGAAAATAATCGGCTTCGACGCCGACCGAAATCGGGTGGCCTTTCCTTTGCATGCTGCGCACCGCAGAGAGATAGTGTTCGATGGAGCCGATGCGTACCCGGTCAAACCAGTACCGCTGCAAACGGCCCAGCTCGCTGTCGTCCATCACGATATATTTCTCGTAGTAATCGCGAAATTCTTCAAACCGGTATAGATGATCGACAATGCCGAACCGCTCAATCCCTTGCTTGCGGCCATGGTCCATGTACCGTTCCATCCAGCGATCGGAGAAACAGCCTTCTTCCAGCCGGTTGTGCAGCCGTTTCGTCTGCTCTGTGATCCATTCCAGCGTATGTTCAGGCGCAGAGACAGATTGCCCGCCTGATGTGTGATCCAATGCGCGCGCGGTTCTCTGCAGCCAGTTGAAAGAATAAGGCCCTTCCTCGAGATGAAAATGAAAGTCGACCTTCACCGCTCGTCCTCCTCGTGCGCCGTCCATACGACGATATCCCGTTCCGTCAAATATTGCTTCCATTCATCCGGACAATGCTGATCCGTGATCAAGGTGTATACATCATCCAGCGAGCAAACGTTCGCGAAGGTGGACTTGCCGAACTTGGACGAATCCGCCAAAAAAATCGTTTCATCCGCCCGCTCCATCATTTTTCGGGATATGTTCGCTTCGGACAGCTCATAGTCGGTAATCCCGTCCGTCAAAGACACTCCGCCCGCCGAAATGAACGCTTTGTTCACTCTCAGCTGGCTGAGCACAAGCTCAGCGAGCGGGCCGGCCGTGGATTTCTGACGAACATTGACCTCGCCGCCCACGAAAATGATTTTGCCCGGAAAAATCTCCATCGCCAGCAGCATCGTCGGGGTCGAATGCGTCACGATCGTCACATCGCGATGCTTCATCAAATTTCGGATAATCTCAATCGTCGTCGTGCCGTTGCCCAGCATGACGGTATCTCCGTCTTTGACCAGCGACGCCGCGTACTTGCCGATGGCCGCTTTCTCGGCCGCGTGAAGAAACGTCTTCTCGTCGAACGGGAGCTCGAGCGAATCCGCCCGTGTTTGGACCGCTCCGCCGTACACTTTCTTCAGCTTTCCTTCGCTGTCGAGCCGCTCTAAATCTCTGCGGATCGTCTCCGAGGACACGCTGAATTCATCCGCGAGAGCCTGAACTTCAACACGGCCGAATTTGCCAAGCATCTCCATAATTTTTTTCTTGCGTTTCTCAAAAGAAAGAGATGACATTCGGGTACTCCCTTAAGACGATTTCTGTATACTTTTCCATTCATCGCGCGGGATGAACAGCTTCACCGGCGTTCCCGTACTCAAGTGCTCGATCGACTGGCCGCTCAGCATATCCACCGTGACCGGCAAACCCGCCACATCCACCTCAAAGCGAAGCACGTTTCCGAGAATCGAGACGTATGACACCTTTCCGTCCGCAACGACACCGTTTTCGTTATCACCTGCCGCCGTGTCCATCCGGATCGCTTCCGGGCGGACCGCGAACATGTCCCCTTGCTCGGGCAAGCCATGAACGGGCAAGCCCTTGAGCTGCTCGCGGCTCCAAACGTTGTAGTTGCCGATAAAGCGGGCCACATACTCGCTTGCAGGGACGATATAGATTTCATTCGGCGTGCCCGCCTGCTCAATGCGTCCATGATTCATGACGAAAATGCGGTCGGAGATCGTGAGCGCTTCTTCCTGATCGTGCGTCACGAAAATGGTGGTCATGTTCAGCCGCTTCTGTATGAGACGAATCTCGTTGCGCAGCGAGCGGCGAATCTTGGCGTCGAGCGCGCTGAGCGGTTCATCAAGCAGCAGCACCGTCGGGTTCTTGATCAACGAGCGGGCGAGCGCGACCCGCTGCTGCTGTCCGCCGGACAATTGGCTGGGGTAGCTGGCTTCCTTGCCCTTCAGGTCGATAATGGAAAGCATTTGTTCCACTTTAGGACGTATTTCGTGCTTTTTCAACCCGTCCATTTTTAATCCGAATGCAATATTGTCGTACACATTCATATTCGGAAACAGAGCGTAGGATTGGAATACCATCCCCACATTTCTTTTCTTCGGGGGCAGATTCGTAATGTCTTTGCCGCCGACGGAAATGCTTCCTTCATCAATCGCGTTCAAGCCGGCAATCGCCCGCAGCAGCGTACTTTTGCCGCAGCCGCTCGGACCCAGCAAAGTGACGAATTCCCCTTCCTCGATGTCCAGGGAAACTTGGTTCAGCACTCTGTTATCGTTAAAACTTTTCGACACGTTTTGAATCCGGACGAAGCTCAAACGGGTTCCCCTCCTTGGCATCAGACGTTACGGCAGTCCGAGGCTTACGCTGACCGAATTTCAACACGAGGACGTAAAGGATCAACACCAGCAGAAAAAAGGTAACGATCGTGGCGCTGGAACGATGTCCGTCCGTACCCAGCATATGATACAAGTACACTTGCACCACTTCGTAGCTGCCTCCGACAAGCATGTTGGCGAGCACGAATTCTCCGAAAACAATCGAAAAAGAGAGCAGACTGGCGGCGATGATTCCCGGCATGATATTGGGCAAAATGACCTGCGCGAATGCGGCCGGTTTGTCCGCTCCGAGCACCTCCGCCGCTTCCATGAGTTCCGCCGCGTTTACCGAGCGGAGCGAGTTACGCGTACTTTGGTACACGAAAGGCAAAATGATGATAAAGTACACGCCGATCAAAATCCAAATGGTGCCCGAAATGGCGAACGGCGGCGACGAATAGAGCTTGATGAGGCCTACCGCAGCGACGACTCCGGGGACGGCAAAAGGCATCAGCACAACCGATTGCAGCCATCGTTCCAGCTTCGGAACATAGAGCGACACGATAAAGATCGTTGGCACCATCACAATCAGCGACAAAACGACGGTGACCGAGGCGACCAGGAAGGAGCGCCCCAAAGCCAGCAGGAACCGGTCATCTGAAAACAAGGCTGCATAGGAATCGAACGAATAACCTTTCGGCAAAATCGTATGGTCCCATACCGTGCTGATCGAGAACAAAAAGGTGACCAGAAGCGGCAGCAGCAGAAAGGTAAGAATGACGATCACCACGAAGAGATGCCCGATGCGGGAAGCAGCCGATTTCTTTCCGGATACGCCGTTCATGGCAACCCGCCCCCCTTCCTGGCGAGACGCAGCATCTTTTCATTGATCCAAAGAGCGATGACCAAGATCACAAATAAAATAACCGCCATCGCGCTGCCGAGCTCCACCCGTGGAAACACATCGCCGGCGACAAGGCCGCCGATTTGAATGGAGAGCAAATTGAAGTTATTCGTAACGAGAGCGTAAGCCGTCGCATAGGCACCCATCGCGTTGGCGAACAAGACGCTGAACGTGCCCACAAGGGCGGGCAGCAGCACCGGCACGCCGATGCGCAGCCAGAATTGCGCCGCGCTCGCTCCGAGCAGCGATGCCGATTCTTTCCACTCCTCCTTGATGGCATAAAGCGAAGGATAGACAATCAACAGCGCAACCGGGATTTGAAAATAAATATAGACCCAGGCAAGGCCTTTCCAGGAGTAGAGATCAAAGACCAAAAAAGAGAGGCCCAGCTGCTTGAACAGCAGCGTGAGCATCCCATTGGTTCCGAGCAGCGCCATAAACCCGAAAGCAAGCGGCACGCCGGCGAAGTTCGTCATCATGTTGGAAAGGCTGAGCATCCGGTCGCGGGCCTTCTCCGAAAAGGTCGTAAAGGAATAAGCGCCGATTGCGGCGACGGCCAAACCAACAAGCGCGGACACGAGCGACAAGATCACGCTGTTCTTAATCGCCGCCGTATAGAGCGGGTGGGTAAGCCCTTTAACATACTGGCCAAGGGTAAACCCTTGGCCGCCTTCGTTTTGAAAACTGGAGATGAGCATCATGATGGCCGGTAACAGCAGAAAGGCGAAAATCCACAGGAAGAAAGGAACGAGCAGCAGAAGCATTATTTTATGCCGACTTGTACTTCTTCCTGCCATTTGACGCTAAGCTCCTTTACGGTGTTTTCCCACACTTTGAAGTCTTTGATCGGCTTCGTGTTCTTGTACTGGTCCTGCGGGATGAGCTTCGCTTCCACATCTGCCGGCAGCTTCACGCTCGTGCGAATCGGGCGGGCGTAGCCTTTGGCGAGGTTGATCTGGCCTTCGTCGCTGAAAATATACGCTCTGGCAATTTTCGCCGCGTTCGGATGAGGGGCCCACTTGTTAATGATCGTGGCATATCCGCTGATGACGCTGCCTTCGGAAGGAATGTTCACTTCATATTTGTCCTTGCCGAATTGATCGCGATATCCGAGTGCGTTGAAATCCCATAACAGCGCGACGGCCACTTCGCCTTTCTGAATATTGGCGACGGACACGTCTACTTTGGAAATGAGGTCTTTGTCTGCGAGCTTCTTGAAGTAATCGAGGCCCGGCTGGATGTTGCCTTCGTCTCCGCCGTGCGCAAGGGCTGCCGCCAATACAGCATGCTGAGCTTGCGCGGCTTTCGTTACATCGCCGACGGAAATTTTATAGCCGCTTGCGTTCTCAAGATCGGCCCAGCTTTTCGGGCACGTTCCTACGAGGTCCTTGTTGCAGAAGAAACTGATACTGCCGGTGTAGGCGACCATCCAATGGCCGTCCTTATCTTTGGCCCAATCGGGCACTTCGTCCCAATATTGGGTTTTGAACGGCTGGGTCACACCCTTCTGGACCGCCAGGTTTCCGAAGGCGATGCCGACGTCTCCGATATCCGCGGTCGGTTTGTTTTTCTCGGCGTCGAACTTGGTGATTTCTTCGGCGCTGCTCATATCGGTATCGGTATGTTTGAGTTTGTACTTGTTGTTCAGTTGATCCCAAGTGTCTTTCCAGTTGGCCCACGTATCGGGCATGCCCACACTGACAACTTGCCCTTCTTTCTGTGCGGCGGACACAAGCTCCTCGATGGATTCGGTACCCCCCGATGCTCCGCTCCCGCCTTTGTCGCCGGATTTGCCGCACGCCGCGACACTCAGCGCCAGTACGACAACCGCAGCAACGGTTATCCATTTGTTCCCCCTGCTCAACACTTTCAACATTCGACATCCTCCTCATGGGATCGGTTGGCCTGTACGATGGTGTTGTTTTCTTGTGGGATACCAAAATTATAAACGCTTACTTTTTGAATGGTCAACAACATCCCACGCCGATATCCAACAGAAAACAAGTCATCGTGTGGTTTTATTTTGGATTTTATTTGTTATCACACGATTTAACCGAATCCTCATCTATGTAAAAATTTTTCAGGTGCCGGCTCAGCTCTCGAACATCTTTGGCCACCGGGGCCATATGGTCAAGTCCCGTCAGCTCGGTAAGCGTGGCGTTCGGTACCGACTTTGCCGCCGAACTGGCGGCATACATCATATACGCGGGGCTGTCGCTGCCGATCATGACCAAGGTGCGTGCGGAGACGCCCCGATATTTGTCCTCCATCGAGTCCAGACGCGCCACTTCACGAATTTCCGATTCCAACGAATGTAACAGCTGGACGGTCTCGTTTCTTTCCCCGCCTGTCATCGCCCACCGTAAAAACAGCCGGAGAAGCGGTTTCGGAATTTTATCGAACGGAGACAGCAGCCGCAGGCCATGGATGAAGAGGAGCAGCGCTTCGGGATAATCCCGACGGTCCAAAGCCTGTCTGAATTCCTTTAACCAGCCGTGAGGAATGGATTGATGAACGGATAACCCGGGCTCGTACAAAGCGATTTTCCGCACCGGGTACACCAGCGCCGTCTCGAGGACGACCAATCCCCCGTAACTGTGGCCGAACAAGAAGGAAGTGCCGGTCGCCTGCAGAATCGCCGCGGCGTCCTCACATTCCTTATCCATGTCGTACGCTTCGCCTTGAGGCCCGCTTTTGCCGCGCCCCCGGCGATCCATGACATGAACGGTGAAGGTGTCGGAAAGCGCCATCGCCAAACGCAGATAGTGTCTGGAGGTACCGAGCGCACCGTGCACGATGAGCAGACCCGGACCTTGTCCCGAGGAGAAAAAGCTGATCGGCGTGCCATCCGGCGAAATGATTTTATTTTCGGCGAACTTGCTTTGAATTCCCCACATGCGCGGTTACACCCCCTTCCTCCCTATTATGAGCGTGCACACGAAAGAGACTGCATCCGCGGATGCAGTCTGTTTACGATGAAGTTATTTCTCTTGGTCTTCGCGATCGGACGTCTCGTCGTCCCATTTTTCCGCTTGGGGTTCGATATCCTGTCCCTGCTTGATCTTCCGTTCCTGCTCCGGAGAATTGTCGTCACGGTCCTCTTCGTTACGGATTTTGTCGCCCGTCATTTTATTCATCGATTGCGCCTCCTTATGTTACGTTTGTGCTTCATTACCCGGACGCCGGAAGCAGAAAACCAGCTAGTGCGGCTGTCGTCCCCGCCTTATTTCATTAAAATTTTATAAGCCTTGCAAGTCTGCCAAAACTTCTCAGTTTCAACCGAGTATAAGAGATTTATAGATGCAGCCCATTTTCAATGAAAGGGAGGGAATCGGTTCTATTCGCAGCAGCCCGTCGCACCTTGGTTATTTCACATACATGGAGGTTGCTTTTTTTGCATTTTAATAGAAAAAAAAATACCGGTTATGCGGTAAGCCTCGCTTTTGCCGCCTTGTTTTTCTTCACCGGCCATTCCGCGAAGGCAGCTCCCGCCGCACCGATCATCACGGCTTACACTCAGCCTGACGGAGCTGTATTTCAAGCGGAAAAGCAAGGCGATGACATATTCAACTGGACCGCGGCGCAAGACGGTGCGGTCATTGTCCAAAACAAAGACGGTTATTGGTATTACGCCGAAATCAGAAACAACCGCCTCGCGGCCGGTCCCGTGAAATACGCGGCTCAGCCGCGGCCTGCGCACGTATTGTCTGCCGACGATATGGCCCCGCTTCATCTCTACTTCAGCCGGCTTAGAGAGGCATCGACGCTCGAAGAAGACCGTCCGTCCAAATCGGCGGCGTACGCCAACGGAGAGCTCCGCACGACGCAAAGTCTTTCGAAGCCTCACCCGATGCTGGTACTGCTCGTCAACTTCAACAACGTTTCCATGTCCACTGCCGAATCGCAATGGCGGCAGCTTGTATTTGGCGATTCCGGCAAAACCGTGAATCAATATTACAAGGAGAACTCCGCGCAGCGCTTTTACTTCACACCGGCTCAAGAGACCGCCGGCACGCCGAATGACGGAATCGTGACGGTGACGCTCAATCAAAATCACCCGAATACGGGCGGCAATCCGAATCAGCTCAACCGTCAATTGGTGGCGGATGCGTTGAAAGCGGCGGATTCTCAAATCGACTATTCTTCTTACGATACGAACCACAACGGCTATATTTCGGCCGATGAACTGCACATTGTGACGATCATCGCCGGACAAGAGGCCTCGTACCGGGATTCCTCCTACAACGCAAGCTTGCCGAGCGTATGGGGACATCATTGGGCGATGCCGGACTCGTCTTCTCCCACAGTCGACGGAGTGAAGCTGCTCAGCGCCGCCGGCGGCGGCAGCTATACGCAATTCGGCGAGCTGCAGGGCAGACATCAAGCGACGATCGGGATCATTGTGCACGAATTGGGACACGACCTGGATCTTCCCGACTTGTATGACGTCGATCCGAATAACAGCGGGGATACGAACGGAGTGGGCGGCTTCAGCGTCATGGGGGCCGGCAACTGGTCCGCGATTCCGGGCGAATATGCCGGGACGACGCCCGTACATTTGGATGCCTGGTCCAAAATATTTCTAGGATTCGCTTCGCCGGTTGAGGTGCCTTACGGTACGGATGTCTCGGCCACTCTCAAAGCATTCGATACGACCAATCCCGGCGCCTATCAAATTTACAAAGTGAAAACCGGGAATCCCGACGAGTACTTCTTGCTCGAAAACCGCCAGCAAGGCGCGAGAAGCGGATTCGACCAAGGATTGCGCGATTACACCGCACAGAGCGGCATCGCCATATGGCATATCGATTCCAATGTCATCCGCAATCATTTCAACGCCGTGAATGATGTCAATCCGAAAGGCGTGGACTTGGAGAGCTTCGACATCTCTCCGGATGACCCGTTTTACCATGACGGTGATATATTTGACCGCTATCATCCGCCGGGAAGCACAAGCCACAACGGAACCGAAACCGGTATTTCCGTCGTCGTGCCCGCTAGCTCTTCTTACAGCATGCCGTTCCTGGCGGGAAAAGGCCCCGCTATCGCGGCTGCACCGAAGCTGGCTTCGACAGCCGACAGTTTCACCTATGCTTCACAATGGGATGAAGCCGCGACATTATATTACGAGGCCGTCCCTTCCGGCTCTAAAGCGCCGAGTGTCGTCCAGATCATGCGTGGACAAGACAGCGCCGGCCGCACCGCCGCCTTCGCCGGCCGGTTCTCCGTGACTGGCGGCAAGCCGGGGACGATTGCGTTGAGCGGATTGACAGCTTCCACGTCGTACGATTTTTATGTGCTCGGTGTGGATGCAAACGGACATCTGGGGATGTCGGATATCCAAAGCTTCACGACCAGCCCGCCGGCTTTACCGCCTTCTACGCCTGTGCCTGCGGTCATACCGCCGACCGCCGCGGTTCCAGCTGTTCCTGCGGTTCCGGTCGTTCCGGCTATTCCTTCGACAGGCGGCAATGCGGCGGTTCCGGTCGTTCCGGCTGTTCCGCCGACCGGCGGATCTACAGTGGTTCCGCCAGCGGGACCACAAGTCAAGTCGGCTGGAGATCGGGAAGTGATCTTCGAGCAATTGACGCCGGAAGCGGTCAACGGCGCGAACGTGTGGAAGATCGATGCAGGCCTGCTGGGCCAAGCCTTCGAAGCGCTGCAATCCCGGCAAGCGTCGGCCGGTAAAATCCGGATCCCGGTCTCGTTGTCCGACGGACAGCCGGCCATCGTCGAATTGGCGGCGGATGCACTGGTGAAAGGGGCTCGGGCGGACGCGAACGCGGTAATCTCCGTGACATCCGACAGCGCGTCTTATGAATTACCGGTTCGCGCGATAGACCTTGCCGCGATCGCTCAAAAACTCGGCGTCTCGTTGAAGGACGCTGTCGTTCAGGTGCAAATCGCGCAAGTGGGCGGCAGGCTGCTGGATGAAATGGAGGGGCATGGGTCGTACGCCGGACTCCATTTCGTCGGCGCGCCTGTCGAGTACACGGTCACCGTTGCAGGAAACGGCAAAACGGAAGAGCTCCGTGATTTTGGCCGTACCTATGTGTCCAGAACCCTTGTGCTTGAACAAGCGGTAAACCCGTCGAGCGCCACGGTCGTGATGTACGATCCGGATACCGGCCGCTTCTCGTTCGTTCCCGCCACCTTTAGCGTATCGGGCGGCAAAACGGTCGTGACGCTTCAACGTACCGGCAACAGCATTTACACTGTGGCGCTAGCGCAAAAGTCATTCGCGGACATCCGCACTCACTGGGCCCGCGATGACATCGAACTGCTCGCGTCGAAATCGCTGCTGAAAGGACTGTCGAATACGTCCTTCGGACCGAATCAAGCGGTCACGCGCGCGCAGTTCGCCGCGATGCTCGTACAGGCTTTAGGCTTGCGCGAGACATCGGCCGCAGCATCCTTCAAGGACGTTAAAGCTTCGGATTGGTACGCCGGATATGTGGGCGCGGCCGTGCAAGCCGGGTTAGTCCAAGGATTCAGTGACGGCCGTTTCCGGCCCAATGACCGAATCACCCGGGAACAGATGGCCGCGATGATCAATAACGCGGCGCGTTTTGCCGGCCAACCGCTGGCCGATCAGGCGGACCGCTCCCGGTTGGGCGTGTTCAAGGACCGGTCCTCCATCAGCGCCTACGCGCTGGATTCTGTATCGAATGTCGTCCAAGCGGGGATTATGACCGGCATGAAACCGAATGAATTCCGTGCCGCCGACTTTGCGACACGCGGCCAAAGCGCATCGATTCTCAAGCGCTTGCTTGTCCATTTGCAGTTTATCAATTAACGCGACACTGGCCGATGCCTGCGGGCATCGGCTTTTTATTTGGGGCTTTCGAGGTTAGTCTTCCCTAACGACATTGAGCCAAATTACAGAGTCGTCAGCAGCCATCTTATGCGCTGTAAGATCATTTTGCCGAATTACAGCAGCCATGTTCTAGGACATTCAGAAATTAAATTTTACATTCTCTATTACATCTCTATACTTATATTTATAGGCACCAACTATCGTTGTGCTGCAAATAGAAGGAGGAATTTCGTTGGCACAAAAAATCAAAGCCGGCATTGTCGGTTACGGAAACCTGGGCAAAGGCGTGGAAAAAGCGATCGCGCAAAACTCCGACATCGAACTGGTTGCGGTGTTCACCCGCAGGCAGCCGGATCAGCTGCAGTCCGCATCCGGCGTGCGCTTCGAGCATATATCGGCCGCCGAGCAATATAAGGGAAAAATCGATGTCATGATCCTGTGCGGAGGCTCCGCAACGGATCTTCCGGAACAGACGCCGGTCATCGCCAAAACGTTCAATACGGTGGACAGCTTCGATACGCACGCGAAAATTCCTGAATTTTTCGAGACCGTGAACGCAGCAGCCAAACAAGGCGGCACGCTGAGTGTCATTTCCACCGGCTGGGATCCGGGTCTATTCTCGCTCAACCGGCTGCTCGCGGAAGCGATTTTACCGCAAGGAAAAGATTACACCTTCTGGGGCAAAGGCGTGAGCCAAGGGCATTCGGACGCTATTCGCCGGGTGCCGGGCGTGAAAGCCGGCGTGCAGTACACCGTTCCGGTGCAAAGTGTGATCGACCGCATTCGTAACGGCGAGACGCCGGATTTGACGACCCGCGACAAACACCTTCGCGAATGCTTCGTCGTCGCGGAAGAAGGCGCGGACAAAGAACAGATTCGTCAGGCCATCGTCTCCATGCCGAACTACTTCTCGGATTATGACACCACCGTGCACTTTATTTCCGAGGCGGAGCTGAAAGCGGACCACCAAGGGATGCCTCACGGCGGATTCGTCATTCGCAGCGGCATTACGGGCGAAGGCACCAAACAAATTGTGGAGTTTGGCCTGAAGCTGGAGAGCAACCCCGAGTTTACGGCCAGCGTACTGGTCGCTTATGCGAGAGCGGTTGTCCGCCTCAGCAGCGAAGGACAGACCGGCGCGAAAACCGTGTTCGATATTCCGCTTGGCTATCTGTCGCCTAAGTCGCCGGAGGAGCTTCGCCGCGAATTGCTGTAACCTCTCATCGTATGGTTAAGATCCTGTCGCCGCGTGCCGGTGGCAGGGTCTTTTTTACATTGCATGAATATCACTTTAAAGCGATAAAGTAATTTAATCGGTCTATAAAATTTTATTAATTGGATTATCCCCCCCTGTTTCCCGTAAAATGTTTTAATACAAACTTATCGCTAGATTGTGCGAACCGAAAAAGATAAAGGAGTGCAGGAAACCATGACGACTTCGAGCGCCGGGCAGACAGCCAAACAGTATGTTCAATCGGTCTACGATACGGTGATCCGGCGAAATCCGCATGAAAGCGAATTTCACCAAGCCGTGAAAGAAATTTTAGATTCCTTGATCCCGGTGTTTGAAAAGCATTCGAAATACATGAACCACGGCATTCTGGAGCGCATCGTCGAACCTGAGCGGGCGATCACCTTCCGGGTCCCCTGGGTGGACGACAGCGGCAAAGTCCAAGTGAACCGGGGATACCGGGTTCAGTTCAACAGCGCGATCGGGCCATACAAGGGCGGACTCCGGTTCCATCCATCCGTCAACGCGAGCATCATCAAGTTTTTGGGCTTCGAGCAAATTTTCAAAAACTCTTTGACGGGGCAGCCCATTGGCGGCGGCAAGGGCGGATCCGACTTCGATCCCAAAGGGAAGTCGGACAACGAAATCATGCGCTTCACGCAGAGCTTCATGACCGAACTGTACAAATACATCGGTCCGGATATCGATGTGCCGGCCGGCGATATCGGCGTGGGCGCCCGGGAAATCGGCTATATGTTCGGCCAGTATAAGCGGATTCGCGGCCACGAGGCAGGCGTTCTCACGGGCAAAGGCCTTGGGTACGGCGGCAGCCTTACGAGAACGGAAGCGACAGGTTACGGCTGCGTTTATTTCGTGAATGAAATGCTGAAGTTCAAAGGGCTGAGCTTTGAGGATAGCACGGTGATCGTTTCCGGCTCAGGCAACGTATCCATCTACGCCATCGAGAAAGCGCAGCAGCTCGGCGCCAAAGTCGTCGCATGCAGCGACTCCAACGGCTACGTTTACGATCCGGACGGGATCAACCTGAAAACCGTGAAACGACTTAAGGAAGTCGAACGCAATCGGATCAGCGAATATGTGAAAGAGCATCCGCACGCCGTGTACAGCGAAGGGTGCGAAGACATCTGGTCGATCAAATGCGATATCGCCCTGCCTTGCGCCACGCAAAATGAAATTAACGAGGAAGCCGCGAAAACGTTAGTGGCCAACGGAGTCAAAGCGATTGGAGAAGGCGCCAACATGCCCTCGACCCTCGAAGCGATCGAAGTGTTCCTGAACAACCATGTGTTGTTCGGACCGGCCAAAGCGGCCAACGCAGGCGGAGTTGCGGTATCCGCACTGGAGATGTCCCAGAACAGCATGAGATTGTCCTGGTCGTTCGAAGAAGTGGACGCGAAGCTGCACCAAATCATGAAGAACATCTATGAGAGCAGCGTGATGGCAGCCGAAGAATACGGCCATCCGGGCAACCTGGTGGTCGGTGCCAACATCGCCGGATTCCTCAGGGTCGCCAATGCCATGCTCTCTCAAGGCATCGTGTAAGTTTGTCCCGAAAAAACGCCGTTCCCCTGTGACATTGCGGGGAGCGGCGTTTTTTAACAACTTTCATCGTATAATGAGCTTATTGAAAAAAGAAACGGGGGTGTGGGGAATGCCGGTCAAAGCCGTGTTGTTCGACTTCGACGGAACGTTGGCGGATACGCTGCCCGCTTCGTTTAAAGCGTTCCGGTCGGTGTTCGAGAAATACGACAGGATGTCGCTAACCGAAGAGCGAATTGTGGCCATGTTCGGACCGACGGAAGAGGGGATCCTGGGGAAATATTTGAAGAACCGATTCGCATTTTCCGAGGCCGTTGAACAGTACTATGAGGTTTACAAACAAAGCCATGCCGATTTGGTGCCTGATCACCCGGAGATGATCGAGTTGTTGGCTAAGCTGAAAAAAAACGACATCCTCATCGGCGTCGTGACCGGGAAAAGCGACAGAGCGTTCCAGCTGTCGGCTGAAGCTCTGAAGCTAAAGGCGTTCTTCGATGCAGCCATTACCGGGGACGACGTGAAGCAGCCGAAACCCGATCCGGAAGGCGTGTTGGCTGCGCTGAAGCAGCTGGGAGCATCCCCTGAGGAAGCGGTATTCGTGGGCGACAGCAACGCGGACATCAAGGCCGGCAAAGACGCCGGAGTACGCACCTTTGCCGTGCAATGGCTGTCGGTTTCGCAAAGCACCCAATATGACGTTCAGCCGGACGGGGTATTCTATCGTATTCAAGATTTTCAGGACTGGTTGGCCAGGACAAACTCCGCATAGCATTCAGCGCGTTAAATTCAACAGAAAATGACGCAAATAGTCGTAGTCCTGTTTCCTGCCCATTTTAGCGTAAAACCGGAGCCCATCCAGCCCTTTGTAGTATCGGGCTCCCAGCATCCTTTCCTTAAAAAACGGCAATTCGATGCCTTGTCGCTCCTGATACTCCCGAATGCGACCCGCCAAATTTTCGCCGGAAAGGATGTTCTCCGCGATCGACACATCGATCAGAAAATCCCCATATACACTGTTGGCGTCCAAAATACCGGTGATCTTTTGGCCATCCGACAAGATATTCCACGCGTGGCAATCATTGTGTACGAAATGACGGTGCGGAGCATTGTAGGAGCCGAACTCCATCAATCGGGCGTAGCATTCGTCAAATACGTCTTTCTCCAAAAATGTGGTATCGAACAGTTCGGTCCAGTTCCCCCAGAAGTTCCCGGTCTGATCTTCGCCATAAAAGGAAATCAAGTACTCCATCCAGCTGCCGTAGACTCCGTTGCCGTCCGCCTGAATCCATCCATAACCGCTCGTATCGCCCAGATTGACGTGATTGATTCGCGAAATGAGCTCGATCAAATCCGGCAGCAGGGCTTTTTTCCGCTCGACGGGAAGTTCCGCCAGCATTTGGCCCTGTACGCGTTCCGAGACGGCATATGCCAGATGTCCGGCTTGCCCCAGGCTCACCATCCGGGGATAGGGAACGCCTTGAGAGCAAAGAAGCTGTGAGATATAGCTCTCCGTGCGAAACGCCCCCGCCAAGTCGCTGAACCGGATCACACACCCTTCTTCGTCCATGCCGAACGAATATACAGCACTCAGGTTGCCCCCCGTTAACAACTGCAGGTCCTGCACCGGATGACCGTAAAGTTCCTCCAGCAGCTTACCTACTGCCGTTGAGTCCAGTTCAGGCTTTTCATATGCGGTCATGGACCGATCACCTCTCTTGCCGCAGATGTTGTTAACCGTGCGTTCCTTCGGTAACCAGTAACACAGGGCTTCTTCTCGGCTTAGCGGCCAATAAGGCCCATACCAGCACGCTCAGCAGCACGACAGCCAGAATGGCGAACAGCCATCGCGTACCATAGGCGCCGAACTGGTCGAGACACCAGCCGGTTAGCTTCGGGAACAATGCGCCGCCTACGCCGCCGCTGGCAATGAGAAGACTGGTGGTCCGCTCAGTCAGCCCGGTAACAGTCCGGTTGGCGAACACGAGCGCGATCGCGAACATGCCGGACATGACCAAACCGGAGCCGGCCGCCAGCAGGAACGTTGCCGTCGTTCCGTCCAGTCCGACCATGAGCGCAAACAGCACCGCATTCGCCGAGCACATCGCGACCAAATAGGCCGCTCCGCCCCACCGGTCCGCCGCATGTCCGGCCGCCATCCGCCCGATTGTCATCGTCGCCCAAAATAAACTGATCGACAATGAGGCGGTGGATTCCGCCAAATGGTTGTTTTGAACCATTAAAGACGGAAGATAATGAATGAAGCTCATTTCCAGCCCGACATACACGAGGAAAAAGAGCATGCACACCGAAAGCACGAGGCGGCTTCTGGCCGCTTTGGGCATGGGGCTTGCAGCTTCATGACGCTCCTCTTCCCCATGTGCAACCGGATTGTCCAGAAGGCTCGGCCAAAACAGCAGCCAGAGCAGCCATGCGGCCGCGGCCAATATACTGACCAAGGCGAACGAGATCTTCCAAATGCCGAGAGAAATGAGCAGCGAACCTACGAACGGCATCAGGAGCGCTCCGAGACCGAAGAAGATCTCGACCCGGCTCATCGCCTTATTCGCATTGCCGGCCGCCGCCGCGATCACGAAAGAACCGACGAGCGCTTCCACCGTGCCGAGACCTAATCCTGCCAGCGGAGAAACTAGAAGCATAGTCAACCATGGAGGCTGCAAAAGATAGACGGCTTCGCATACCGCGATAAGTGCGAGCATGGACAAAATAATGCCTTTTTTACCGATCCGGGCCATGAGCCAGGGTGCGCACATAATGCCAACCATCCCGCCCAGGAACTGATTCATGACGAGCTGGCCGCCGTCTCCGTACTGCACGCCGTAAGCGTGAACCATCGGTTCCATTACCGTTCCGAGTACCACCTGTCCGAACCCGGTTACCAAGTAGACGATACAACCCAAGAAGACAAGCCGGGCCATCGATTGTTCTCCTTTCATCCGAATCCCATTTATGAACTTCCCTATCATACCACGAGAATATTGAAAAATGGCCGCTTTCGAGTTTTGGAACATGATAATATCAGGATAGATACTGCGAAGGAGGCGGACTGAGGTGAACGATAAACGGTTAACAGACCCGGCGCCCAGTCTTCCACAGCGGCCTCGATTCCGGCTGACGCCCATGACCGAAGAGGACGGGCGTCAGGTTTGCGGCTGGTTATATCCCGAGCCTTACGACCGATACCGCTGGCCGGCTTGGGAGCAAATGGTTCGCCAGCGGAAGGAGTTCGCGGATCCGGATATCCGGAAAGCCCAGTATCTCGCCGTGCGGGACGAGCGGGGCGAGCTTGCCGGCTACGTGCAATTGTTCGCGTTGGACCGGGCGATCCGTCTGGGGCTCGGACTGAGGCCCGACTTGTGCGATCGCGGATACGGCAAGGAAGTGACGCTTTTGGCGGTACGGGAAGCGGCGAAGCGGCGCCCTTGGGCGGAGATCGATCTGGAAGTGGAAACCTGGAACAGGCGTGCGATTCGCGTTTACGAAAAGGCGGGCTTCAGAGCCCAAGACGAATATGAACGGCAGGCAGGCCACGGCGCCGTCCGCGTGCTCTGTATGGTATGGCAGGGTGAACCGGAGAACAGCGGAGTACACGTGGAATAACGGGAAGCCGCAGCACATACAACTGTAGTGAACAACGAAGATTTGGCGGCGAATGTCCGAAA
The DNA here is from genome assembly GCF_005049045.1 of Cohnella pontilimi. Classification (GTDB taxonomy): domain Bacteria; phylum Bacillota; class Bacilli; order Paenibacillales; family Paenibacillaceae; genus Cohnella; species Cohnella pontilimi. Next base: position 35,446 of record NZ_SUPK01000011.1, on the reverse strand, counting down.
GGTTTGGCGAAAGTGCGATTTCACCAAGCGAAGGAGGCAGTTTGCCCGATGAAGGCCCTCAATGTGATCAGCCTGATTCTCGTCATTCTCGGAGGCTTGAACTGGTTGTCGGTCGGATTGTTCGAGTACGATGTGGTAAGCGAAATTTTCGGCGGTTCCGCGGAAGTCGGCTCCAAGGTGGTTTACATCGTTGTAGGTGTTGCGGCTCTATACGCGCTGTCGTTTTTTGGAAAGGTGTCCGATACCGATTAACTGGAGGAAACAAGAAAAATCCGAAGCTTCGCGGCGGTTGCCGGAGCTTCGGATTTTTCGTTGTTAAGGCACCAATGCGGTACCGAACTGCGCGGCACTGAGGCGGGCGTAGACGCCGCCGGAGGCCAGCAGCGCTTCGTGCGATCCTTCCTCCGCTATGCCTTCCTCGGTCACGACGACGATGCGGTCCGCATGCCGGATCGTGGCGAGCCGGTGTGCGATAATCAGTGTCGTACGATTGCGGGACAAGCGCTCGAGTGCTTGCTGGATCGCAAGCTCCGTCTCGGTGTCGAGCGCCGAGGTCGCTTCGTCGAGGATGAGAATCGGCGGGTTTTTCAAGAAGATCCGCGCAATCGACAGCCGCTGGCGCTGCCCGCCGGACAGCTTCAAGCCGCGTTGGCCGATGAGGGTGTCTAGCCCGTCCGGCAAAGCCTGCAGCATCGGCTCCAGATGCGCCTGCCGCGCCGCCTCCCAAATCTGTTCCTCGGTCGCGTCCAATTTGCCGTACGCGATGTTTTCCCGGATCGTTCCGTTAAACAGGAACACGTCCTGCTGCACGATGCCGATCTGATTCCTCAGCGAATGCTGCGTCATCCGGCGAATATCAATCCCGTCGATCGTGATTTCGCCTTCGTCGATTTCGTAAAACCGCGGGATCAAGCTGCACAACGTGGACTTGCCTGCCCCGGAAGGCCCGACAAGCGCTAACGTTTCACCGGCCCGTATATGCAAATTGATATTTTTCAGAACATGCGCGTGATTCTCATAGCCGAACGTCACGCTGCGAAACGCAATATTCCCCTTAAGGTTTCGCACCTCGACCGCATCCGGCGAATCCTTCACATCCGGCTCGGTGTCCAGCAAACTGCACAATCGCCGGAATCCCGCCATTCCTTTCGGATACATCTCCAGCAGCACGTTGATTTTCTCGATCGGACGCAAAAAGATGTTCACATATAAAAGAAAGCCTATCAGTTCACCGTAGGTGAGCTTTCCCTGGTACGTATACCAGGCTCCGCCGATAAGGACGAGAAGCGAAATGACGCGTGTGAGCATGTAGATGCTGGACCAGCTGAACGACATCGTTTTATACGATCTCAGCTTCGCCGAACGGAATTTCCGGTTGTTCTCCTCGAAACGCCGGAGCTCGAACTCCTCGTTGCCGAACGACTTCACGACGCGGACCCCGGATATCGTGTCTTCCACGCGGGCATTCACGTCGGCGATGCTCTCCAGCATATACGTGTCCGCTTTGTTCAGCTTGGCGTTGAAGAAGACGATGAGCCATGCGAGAATCGGGACTGCGACCAACGTAATGAGAGAAAGCTCCCAGTTCACCATGAACATGATGCCGAACGCGCCGGCCAGCGTCATGAGCGCAATGAACAAGTCTTCGGGTCCGTGGTGCGCCATCTCGCCGAGGTCGAACAAGTCGTTCGTGAGCCGGGACATGATTTGGCCGGTTTTGGTATTGTCGAAAAAACGGAACGAAAGCTTCTGTACATGATGGAAAAGCTGTTTACGCATATCCGTCTCGATGTTGATGCCCAGCATATGGCCCCAATAGTTTACGACAAACTGCATACCCATGCTGATCAAATACAACGCCAAAAGACCGGCTCCGGCCCAGGCGATAGCCGACCAGTTCTTGTCGGGCAGCAGGGTATCGATGATCCATTGGACGGCGACCGGGAAGCCCAGCTCGAGCAAGGCGACCAGCACGGCGCAGGCAAAATCCAGCAGAAAAAGTTTCTTATAAGGTCGGTAATACGATAAAAAACGACGAATCAAATAAGCCCCTCCAAGCTGTCGCGCCGGGCGAACGGCTTTTTATTCATCGTAAGCTTTGGCCGATTCCATGTCCAGCCTCGTCAGCCCGCCGGAGTGCCATGTCGTGAGCCGAAGCGTCACGCGCCGGTAATCGATCGAAATAAACGGATGGTGATTCAAACGTTCCGCAATGTCCGCCACCTTGTTCACGAAGGTGATGGCTTCGGGGAAGCTCGGGAACAAATATTTTTTCACGATCGTTTTGCCTTCCTCGGCCTGCCAGCCGGACAAGGCTTGCAAGCCTTCCGCAATTTCCGTCTCGGTGAGAATCGGTTCTTTGGCCATGATCAGCCGACCTCCTCCATTCGGATGGATGAGCGGGCGGACTCCCGCTCCAACGCCCCGTATTTCCGGCGATACCGTTCCAGCAGCTTGATCCAGGAAGGACCGAATACGCCGAGGAAAAACACATTGGCGGCTGCGTGGATGAAATCGAAAGGCAATCCCAAGCCATACATCGCGGCGATGGAAGCCCATGATTGCTCCCTTACCCATATATCTATGGCAAGCGTAATATTTTGAATCCAATCATACAAGAACCCCCAGCAGGCGCCGAACAAGAGAAGCGGAAGGCGTCTGCGGAAGAGCGGTCGGTGATGCGCCATCAGTCCGGCGGTGAAGCCGGCCATGCCCCAGCCGAACATTTGCCAGGCGGTCCATGGGCCTTGCCCGAGAAAAAAGTTCGAAACGAGCGCCGTAACGGCTCCGACCATCCAGCCCGCTTCCGCGCCTAATACAACCCCGGATATGATGACGATGAAAGTTACCGGCGTGAAATTCGGCAGCAAGACGGCGAACGGAATGCGGCCCACCGAGGCGACGGCAGCCATGACCGCCATGAGCACCAGTTCCCTCGCTTGGCGCTCGCGGCGTTCGAATCGCCATAGGAACGGCGCCATGGACAACAGCACGAGCACGATGCCGATCAGCAGCGAATTTCCACGCTGCAGTGCCGTAAAAGCCACATACAGGTAGATGACGGCAATCGGCAGCACCAGCAGCTTGGCGTCCACACGGCGGCGGATCGCGTTTTTCATCGCACATCCGCCTCCTCTGCAGGAGAAGACGTAAGGGAATTGAGCAGCCGGTGCAGCGGCGTGGCGTAAAACAGGTTGCCTTGGAAAAAGGTTTCGGGCTCTTCGTCCGCCACGATTTCCCCTTGGAACAACAGCGAGCAGCGATTGGCGTATGCGGCGGAGAACTCCACGTCGTGCGTGGCGATGACCATCGTGGTGCCGGACTCGTGGACCGTGCGCAAGTGGGCCGCGAGCCGCGTTTTGGCCGCCGCATCGACGCCTTTGGTCGGCTCATCCAGCAGCAGAAGCTGAGGCCGCCCGAACAGCGCCATGGCCAGGGCGCCGAGCTGACGCTCGCCTCCGCTCAAATCGTGCGGATGACGATCCAGTAACCTTTGCAGGCCGAACCGCTCGGCCGATCTCCGCACTTCAGCCGCCGGGTCGGGGCATTCGGCCCTTCTCGCCGCCTGAAACAAATCTTCTTCCAGCGTGTCGTAAGCAAAATGCAGCAGCGGATTTTGCGCCAAATAACCGATACGCGTATAGCGCTCTGCTTCAGGCAAGCGTTTCAGCTTCACGCCTTCCAGCAGCACCTCGCCCCGCTGCGGCGGAAAAAGTCCTGCCAGCAAGCGCAGCAGCGTTGATTTGCCGCTGCCGTTGCCGCCGAACAAGGCGATCCGGTCCCCTTGCCGAATCGTCCATTCAAGCCCGCTCATCACCGCGGGCGAACGCTTGTCGTAGGCGAAGAAGACACCATCGGCCTGCAAAAGCGGTTTTCGGGCTGCAGCGGATGAAGGGCTTTGCCGGGTTGACCCGGATTCGGCCGCGAGGTGTCCCCGGTCGAGAAGCTGCCTGGCTTCTTTGACGGACAAAGGGGGCGGGCCGCTGTCCCTTATCGTCTCGCTATGCGGCTGCGAAAGCGCCCAGCGCGTGACGGCCGGGAGCGCCTCCACCCACGACGGCTCCTGACGCCGCCAAGCCTCTTCGGCGAACCCGCGGGGCGGGCCGTCGAATGCCAATCCTCCCCGCTCGAGCCGCACCACGCGGTCGGCAAGCGGCAGAAGATCGTCGATCCGGTGTTCACTCATAATGACGGTAATACCCCACTCGTCGTTCAACCGCTTGATCATCCCGAGCAGATCCCGCGCCGCCAGCGGATCCAGCTGAGCCAGCGGCTCGTCGAGCAGCAGCAGCTGCGGCTGGAGCATGAGCACGGAAGCCAAATTGACCGTCTGCTTCTGCCCTCCGGACAACTCGTCTGTCCGCCGGGACAACAGCGGCTCCAGGCCGAAAAACCCGGCGATCTCGGCCATACGCCGGCGCATGGCGCTTCGTTCCATGCCGAAGTTTTCCATGCCGAACGCGAGCTCATGTTCCACCGAGTCCACAACCAGCTGATTGTCCGGGTGCTGCATAACAAGTCCGACGGCGGAAGCAGCTTCGCGTGCCGGCCAAGCTTCCAGCGGCCGTCCGTCGAGCAGGATGGAGCCGGAAAGCCGGCCGCCCGGCGACACTTCCCGCTTCAGCAGGCGGAGCAAAGTCGACTTGCCGCTGCCGGACGGGCCGGCCAGCACGACAAATTCCCCGCCGCGCACCGATAAGCTCAAATTCGACAACGCCGCGGTCCGCAAGTCCGGATAATGGAAAGTCAGGTTTTGTAGTTCAACGCTTGCCATGTTTTCCGGTCCCTCCATTCCCAGCCCAGCGGCAGCAGCAAAAACAAGATATAAACCACCAGCACCGATATGTCTCCGTTGCTTAGAGAGACGGATCCAAGCCTCGGATAAATCGTTAAATACCCATTCCCCCGCGACCACAAGAAGAATATAACGGCGGCGGCGATCAGTAAACCCGCAGCGGCGGCTCCATCCCGAACACGAAACCGGAACGCCGGGTAAGCGCTTCTCGGCCCGGTGCCATATCCTCTCGCCTGCATGGAGTCTGCGGTCTGCAGGGCATCCTCGAGCGCCCAAGACAACAGATTGCCCACCAGCCGGGTTCCATGCCGCGCACGAAGCACGAGAGACCCTTGCGTGACCGAGATCCCGCGCGTTTTTTGCACGATCATCAGCTCCTGCATCCGCCTGCGCAGCCGCGGTACCAGACCGGAGGCCATCATGGTGAGAAGAGCGGCCTTGGGAGACACCCGCGCGAACAGATACAGAAATTTATGTTCGGTTATCAAAATCCGGTAAGAGATAAAAAGCGTCACCAGATTCATCAGCGAACACGCCATGGTCACCCCGTAAACGACGGACTCCAGCGTGATCGGAATATCCCCCCAATAAAACAGCACGGTCCGCCCGCGGTGGGACACGAGCGGATTGAGGACCAGCAGAAACAACAGCGCCGACAGTGCGGGTACCGCCCATCTTTTCCATGCCTTCCCGCCGTCCATGTGAAGGTTGAAGATGATAGACGCCGCCCAACCGCACAGCAAAATGACCGGATGAAACAGCAACATGCCGAAGGTCATGCCTCCGGCATAGTACATAAGCATAACCGACGGATGAAGCGACCTTACGCCGAAGCCTTCGTTCATGGCGCCGACCCCTTGCCGCCGGACAAGGCGTCCGCATCCTCGGATGTATAGAACCACTCGATTCGGTCACCCGGCTTCGGTTCGACGGATCCGGCACCCTCTCCGGGTTCCTTGCCGTTCACGCGGTACTTCCACCCGCTTGTCGGACCGTCGTCGAACTCATAAAGCCCATCAATGCCCACCACATAAAATAAAGCTCCGCTTCCCCGCTTCTCATACGCCAGCTTATGCGCCTTAAGCGTACGAATTAACAAGTCGGCGACGGTATCTTTCGTCTTCAAAGCGACTTTTTCCGGTGTGAGGATGGTTCCCCACTCGGCGTTGCCGGCCACCGACAGCGTAATCTCCTTCGCGGCCGGGGCAGGCGAAGGCGAAGCCGGTTTGGGCGCCGGCGAAGGCGAAGCAGACGGCTCAGGCTTCGGTTTGGAAGCCTCGCTTCCGCTGGCCGGTGATGAATCGGAAGGCCGCTCGCTTGGAGATGCAGTCGCCGTAGACTGCGCGGGCTGCGGAGTGTCCGGCGATACAGCCGAAGGAGAAGGACCCGGTTCCGAAATTCGGGAACGGTTCGTCTCATGCGGGCTGGCGGAAGATTCCCCACCGCTTTGCACAGCGGGTGTTGCCGGCGGCACGTCGGAGGGGACTTGCCCCTGCTCCGTGCAAGCCGACATCAGGAACAGGAACACCACTCCCATTCCCGCCGCTTTCACAATCGCACGCCAACGTTTGGCCACAACCGTTCCCTCCTCTCGTTTTTTATTCATTCCTGTCTTTATGCGCCCAGTTTTCCAATGCCAGGCTTCAACAGCACTTTAACCGTTACGACTGCCGCCTGCTCCCGGGTCATCGATTGCTTGGGCGCGAATTTGCCTTCATAGGCCGTCATCCAGCCGCTATCCAACACGGCCTGAACGGCGGGCATTGCTCCACGGGACACTTGCTGCCCGTCAACCAGTGCTGTCGACGTTGCGGCCGTAAGCTTTAATGCCTTCGTCAGCAATTGCGCCGCCTGCTCCCGAGTCAGCTTCGCATCCGGTGCGAATTTGCCCGGAGCGACGCCGGAAACCAAGCCCGCTTTTGCCGCCGCTTCGATTTCCTTCGCGTACCAAGCTTTCGGCGACACATCCCCGAAAGTCGATCCGGCAGCCGGCTTTAGCCCTATCGCCCGCACCAGCGCGGCCACGAATTCCGCGCGTGTAATGGCCTCTTTCGGTTGAAATGCGGTAAGCGAATCCGCAGGCCCATTCAAGATGCCGGCCGCGCGCGCTGTGCGCACCGAATCCGCCGCCCAAACCGAGACCGCGTTTTGATCGTTGTAGCTCGCTGCAACGGTCAGCTTGCTGACGGTTCGAACGACCAAAGGCGCTTTTCCGTCTGTATAACCCGTTATGGAAACCGTGTGAACACCTTCTGGCAGCGCGCTCAGCTTCGCATTTCCGTCGGCGTCGGTCGTAGCGGCCGCACCGCCCGCCGAGACCTTGACGCCAGCCAGCGGTTTCGGATCTTGAAGCTTCCCGGTTTCCCAATTCATATCGCGATAGGTGACTTTCACCGTAACCGGCTGTCCCGGCTTCGGCTGCTGAGGCGTTACCGCTGCCGGCTCAGCCAGCTTCGTGTTATCGCCGTAATAGACGACAAGCTCTTGCCCGTCATCCAACAGGAAAGTTCCGATTCCTTCAGCCGGTACCATACATTGGCCGCCGTCCTTCACGGCAAACAGCCATCCGTCGTATCCGCCGAATTTGCCGGCTTGAATGCCGCCGATGGACGACACATATTTGCCGAAGGAAGTTTCCTTCACTTCATAGCCGATTTGTTTGGCTTTCAGCATGGCTTCCAAAGCCTCCAAAGCCGTACCGCCCCGAGCGGTTCCTTCCGCGATCGTCCGTTGGTCGCCTTCCACCCGAACGGACACTTGCTTGACGTACGATGCAACCGTATAAGGCTGCTCGACCGCCACATACGCGGGAGCGCCGCCGGTCCGATAGCCGTCGACCACCAGCGTGTGCTTCCCTTTCGGCACGTCTCGAAGGGTAGCCTTACCTTCCTTATCCGTAACGGCCGAAACGCCGCCCAGGCTGACGCGGGCTTCTTCCGCCGGACTCACATCCGCCTTGCCGCTATCCCAATCGTAAACTTCTTTCTCGATCGTTACCTGGATCGGCTGTCCTTCACGAGCAGCCGCAGGTTCTACCTTAATGGAATGAATGAGTGCCGTCGTACCGCCGTAATAAATGAACACTTGATCGCCGGCTTGCGGAACGAAGGCCGACAAGCCTTGCGTAATGGCCAACCACTGGCCGCCGCGTTTCACCGCATATTGCCAGCCGTCATACCCGCCGAACTGGCCGTTCTTGAACGACGATACCGAGGTAAGATACGCTCCGTACTGCGGATCGCGCACCACCTCATAAGGGACATGGTTTCGCTTGACCGTTTCAACAAACAATTCCATGCCCGACCGGCCATTCACCGCGGCTTCCGCCAGCTTGCCGTTCGGCCCGGTCACCGTCACTTGAACCTGCTGACCGGCAGGCTGACCGGCATACAGCCCCGGCAAGCCGTCCATCCACCGCTCTACCGCGGTCAAGCCAAGCAAGGCGTACAGCGAAGCCAAGCCGTCGCCTTTGCCGCCCGGCAAGTGGGCAAATTGCCCGTTCGGCTGACGGAATTCCATCAGCCGCGTCAATGCGGATTTACCGTTCTTCAGAAAGCGCGCATCTTGAACCGGATCGATCCCGAGGGAAGTGAGCGCGAGCAGCACCTGCACAGAGCTTTCGCTCGACTCCGGGCTGCCGAATCCTCCGTTCGGCTTCTGCACGCCGGATAACCAGCCGAGCGCCGAATCGACAGCGGCTTTGACTGCAGCATTCTTATCATAGTAAGGAGCGAGAGCAGTCAGCACAATGCCGGTAATATCCACATCGCTCTTGCCCGGTACCAAAGACCATCCGCCGTCGGCCGTACGGTTATCGACCAGCCACTGGATCAGCGCATCCTTCGTCCAACGGTCTTTCGAGCCGGGAGCCGGGTAGTTGCCCGCATCCAACGCCAGCAGCGCGAATGCCGGTGCGTTCGGTCCTTGTGCGGTCATTTTGTCGAAATTCGCGATTTTGCCGAGTAAATCCAGCCCATTGGGGCCAACCTTGCGGGCGTCTCCGCCGTTCGCGTTCACCGCCAGCGCGAGCCGCGCATAATCGGTAACGAGCCGAAGGCTGCCGTCACCCGCGCTCTTCGCGGCCTGCGGCAAATACCGGTCCGCGACGGATTTGCCCGAGCGTGCCAAACCGAGCGCCACCCAGTCGCTGACCGGATTCGCATTCGCCAGCGAAGCCTGCAGCGCACCGAGCGCTTCATCCAATTGCGCGCGCGTCGGCGCTGCTGCCGCCGGATCGGCCGGCTGCGGATTCACCGATGCGTCGGCAGCCCATACGCTGCCTGCCCAAGTGCCGATGGCCAATTGAAGCGCGAGCATCCCTGCGATAATCCCCCGCAGCCAAGCGCTGCGCGTTGTTCCCCGTTTCATCGTCCACACTCCTCTTTTCCCCTATGTAACACGGCAAACAAAAAAAGCATCCCCCTGTAACAGGAGAATGCCGTGTGGTTGGACCCGATCGCGGCAGCGGCTTGCGCGGCCGCTCCGAATTCCGGCGCCGATCGCGATAAGCCGGCCGCTTAGCCGCAGGTTCCGGTCGATCACAATCGCCGAAGCTTCCGCAGGCTTGCCGCCACACCTCCCCTATTCCTCGTAGGTAACGGGTGTTTGTCGAAAACAGGCAGTTCTCCTGGCTCCAGGTTCATCGTCTCCCGGGCCTTCCCGCAAGCGTGGGACGCTGCAGTGGCTGTTCCGGGGACTCCCCATGGTCAGTGGCGGGACCGCGTCGGTTTTGCACCGAACTTCTCTATTAAGCTCTTACGAGCACCTGTTTTCCGCCGTATTCATTTGTGAGCCCATCTTATCACGGATGAAAGACGGTGTCTATATTCCGCTTCGAGACGGCGGCATGCCGTTATGTCGAATTTATGAAAATAGAACCCGGGGCTCTAACAGAATGAACGGGAAGTGTCGATAAACGGGATAGAGTGTCGGTATGTGAGGCAGACAGCCACGCCGATTTCAACTTAATGCTGAGGTGTACGCATGAAAAATTCGACTATTATCGGTTTGGCTCTCGGTGTATTTTCTCTCATCGTCGGGATGATTCTCAAGAAGGCGCCTCTCGCATCCCTGGTGACCAACCCGGCGGCCATTGTCATTATTCTCGTGGGTACGGCGGCTTCCGTGTTCATGGCGTTCCCCATGAGCGACCTGAAGAAACTGCCGAAGCTGTTCAAAATTTTGTTCTCCGAGCCCAAATTGATGTCCAGGCAGCAGCTCATCACGATGTTCATGGAGTGGGCTTCGATCACCCGGCGCGAAGGCTTGCTCGCTTTGGAAGCGAGAGTCGAGGAAATCGAGGATGACTTCCTGAAGTCCGGCATGCGCATGATCATCGACGGCCAGGATCAAGAGTTCGTCCGTGACGTGCTGCTCGAAGATGTCGCCGCGACCGAAGAACGTCACCGTTCCGGGGCCTTGATTTTCTCCCAGGCCGGCATGTACGCGCCGACGCTGGGCGTACTCGGAGCCGTCGTCGGATTGATCGCCGCATTGCAAAACCTCGACGACATGGAGAAGCTCGCGCACGCCGTCGCAGCCGCTTTCGTGGCCACTTTGCTCGGTATTTTCACCGGCTACGTCATGTGGCACCCCATGGCCAACAAGCTGAAAAGGTTGTCCAAACGAGAATCCGACTTGAAGCTCATGATGGTCGAAGGCCTTCTCTCCATCCAGTCCGGGGTGTCGACAATCGCCATCCAGCAGAAGCTGATGGTGTTCCTGACCCCTTCTGAACGCGCCGCTTTCAATGAGAAGGAGGAATCCGGCAGTGAGCAAAGGGAAACGGCATGAACCCCATGAGGAGCATGCGGACGAATCCTGGCTGCTCCCGTATTCCGACCTGATGACGCTTCTGCTGGCCTTGTTTATCGTCCTGTATGCGGTAAGCTCGGTGAACACGTCCAAGCTGACGGAGCTCAGCAAAGCTTTCCGTACCGCGTTCAGCAACGGATTCAGCATTTTCGACAAATCGACGATTGTGGATACGGGGGCTGTGCAGGATAAAGCGGACGAACGCAAACGCCTGAACAACAACGCCACCAAGAGGGCCGAGCTTCGCCAGAAGGAACAACAGGATCTCGAGCATCTCAAGCAGCAATTGGATAAGTATATTAAACAAAATGGTCTTACTACCCAGCTGGAAACGCAGCTTAATCGCTCACAGCTGCTCATCACGATTCGCGACAACGCATTGTTCCCGTCCGGCACGGCGGCTTTGAAGCCGGAATCCCGTAAGCTGGCTGTTTCGATCGGACAAATGCTGCAGCAGTATCCCGACTATGAGGTGCTGGTCACCGGGCATACCGACAACGAGCCGATCAACACGGCCGAGTTCCCCTCCAACTGGGAGCTCAGCTCTAAACGGGCCATCAATTTCATGAAGGTGCTGCTGGAGAATAAGGCGTTCGATCCGAGGTTGTTCAGCGCCACCGGTTACGGGGAGTTCCGCCCCGTTGACACGAACGCTACCGCAGCCGGACGCGCGAAGAACCGCCGGGTGGAAGTGTCCATCCTGCGGAAATACACCGACGGCAATTCGGACGGTCAAGCGTCGCTCGACACCTCGAATCCCGGCGTGACGCTGCTCGATATGAATCCGTCACCGGCGGCCGGCAATACCGGTCAACCGTAAAACGACGACTCCCGGATTCTCTCGTCCGGGAGTTTTTTTCGTAAATTCGCTTGCATTTATTTCAAGTTTCATCGCTTTTCATATGGCATTATTCCGACTTCTGTACTATATTAGAAATAGACCCTAGGTAACTTAATCCAGCGAGTGGGAGAGTTTCAATGGAAGTCTTCTGGTTCCTTGTCTTCTCCGTATTAGAAGCGTCAGCCATACATATCATGCTGCTCAGACTGTTTCGATACGAGGTCCGGCAGTACGTTTTAGCCATTGTAATCTCCAGCTTCTTTTTTTCATTCATCTCTTATGTGTTGCGATCCGAGTTCGATTTGTCCAATTATTTTTCCTTGGTGACGTTGGTTTACTTTGCCATCTTCGCGTTTTATGTTCTTAAGATCCCTTTGATCTGGTCCTTTGCCGTGTCCATCATCGGGAATATATGCAATTTTGTGCTGCAAACGATTATTCTGTTAGTTTGTGCCGGCCTCGGCATTTTGCAGCTCCACGAGATCGACCCTTTCAGTCCCACCGCCCGTATTCAGCAAACTTTGTTTGCCGCCGTGACCTTCATCCTTACCGGCTATCTTTATCGCAAGGGAATCGGGTTTGCTTTTAATTTTGACAGATTCCGCTGGAAAGCCGAAAATATTGTGATGCTCGTCATCATGGGCGGCTTATTCGTTGCTATGATTATCACATTCATTAAGAGAGATATTTATTACCTCGCCGGACTCGACTTCATTATGTTTGCGATTCTCGTCTATCTCGCGATTCGGAAGGAGAGGGCCGATCTTGATTGACGCAATCTCCCGCAAACTGGCCGTCAACATCAAGCAAGCCAATCCCGAGCATCCGGCTAGCGTTGAAGTAATGCGCTACGCCATTGCGTCCATCCTGAATCTCGTCGCCACGATATTGATATCGATTGTGGCGGCCTACTTCTTCGACCATGTTGCAAACACGGTGTTGGCTTTGGCCGCCTTCCTGTCCCTTCGGATGATTTCCGGAGGAAGGCACCTGGATTCCAGTGTCGGATGCTTGCTTCTGACCGTCGCTTTAAGTAACATCATTCCGTTCCTTCACCTTCCGGACACCACGATTTACATTTTAACTTCCGTCAGCATCGTCATCGCCTTCTTTTTCGCACCCTGCAACATGGAAAGAACGAACCGAATTCCCAAACGTTTTTATCCGCTGCTCAAATATTTGTCCATGCTGTATATCGCATCCAACCTTTTGATTTTATCGACTACCATTTGCATATGCTTTTTCATCCAGTGCCTGACCATTATCCAGTGGAGGAGGTGAGGAAATGAAAAAGAAGTTGCTGCAATTCACGGCGTCCGGACTTTTGCTTCTTGCATCCGGACTGGTACTGACAGCTTGCTCTTATTTCTGGCACCAACCTGAAGTACCGGAAGAACTTCTCCAGGCTAAAGAGGGTTAATGCATGGATTGGGACGGCAATTTTAGTCTGATGGTCGACTCGGAAGGACAGGCAGGATTTCGGACAATACACGCCGATGATATCCTGTTCTTTTGCGTCCAACAAAACCAGATTATCGCCCATACTCTGGAAGAGGAGTTATTTACCGGATGGTATTCCCTTGACCGGTTATGGCAGGCTTTAAAATTGTCGGATCCCCGCTTTTACCGCACCGACCGCGTGTACATCGTGAATTTGTCCAAAATCAAGAAGCTCGACCGGGAGTGGGGTAAAATTTACTTCACCGAAGATCCCGGACCGACCAGCAAGCATTGTTATGTGGCCAGGTTGAAGTTATCCGAAGTTCAAAGCCGGATTACATCGCTTGCCGCGGAAGGGTTGTCCTAAGGACAACCCTTTTTCCTTCTTATGCTTGTTTCCTTCGCTCCTTCGTTTCCTCCTCTTCCTGCCACTCTCTCATATTGCGCCAAATCGCCAGGATATCTTGCCCATAACGGGAACCGGGCACCACCCACTTGCCGTTCAGGTCTTCCCAGCAGACGGCGCTTCCACGCAATTCCGCCTCGATCAGCCTCTTCATTCGTAATTCTGGCAAAGGTTCCGCACGCACCGGCGCTTCCATGGAAGCGAAAGCTTGCAGGTACTGAATATGGAGCTTCACCATCTTTTCGAGCCGATCCGCTGACCAAGCGATTCTCCCTTCCCCCCATACGGTATGAGCAAACGGCCTCCATGGCGGTATCCCCGAGGGCGCCGTCCAGGTACGGGTATCCAGCATCGCCTGACAATAGGCGACATCTCCTCTGACTCCATATGCGGCGGAGATGTTTACATACAGGCCGGCCACATCCGGAGCATCAGGGTTTCGCCTTAAAGCGTATTTCCTCATTGTGTCGGCGCCGCAAAGCGAAGTTCCTAAAATAGTCATTCTGCCGGCAGGTCCCATTTCCGGGCGATTCCGGAACGGAAGACGGATGTTCATCCGATCCCCTCCTTGGTTGAGCGATTGTCCACTCTTTACTCTATTCGCCCGCCTGCCAAGGTTTGAACTTCTTTTCCAAGCTGTTACAATATTAAAGACTTATACCCATGCTAAAATAAAAAGTGTGCATAAGTCTGTGGACAAGGGTGATGTTATCCACAAAACTATGCACAGCATGTTAACAACGAATGCGTGTTCGGTGGACAAGAAAGGGGATTTTGCGTGCTGGAAGACGAGAGATGGATGCGGGAAGCGATCTGGCAAGCCCGTCTCGCCGAAGAATTGGGCGAGGTGCCGATCGGTGCCGTCGTCGTACAAGGGGATCAAGTGGTGGGGACCGGATATAACTTGCGGGAGACGCAAAAAGATCCGACGGCTCACGCGGAAATGATCGCCATTCGGATGGCGAGCGAACGGCTTGAAGCTTGGAGGCTCCTGGACTGCACGCTTTATGTCACGCTGGAACCTTGTCCGATGTGCGCGGGAGCGATTTTGCAATCCCGGGTCGAACGTGTCGTATATGGCGCATCGGATCCCAAGGCGGGATGTGTCGGTACGTTGATGGACCTTCTCCAAGACAACCGGTTTAATCACCGGTCCCCTTGGACTTCAGGAGTGCTTCACGACGAATGCGCCTCTCTGCTCACGAATTTCTTCAGGCGGCTGAGGGGGCGACAGTGAAGTTGCTGTGGACAAATATGGCTTTCGACTACCGCTCGCGTCTTTCATGCGCAGACGCTGAAGTTGGACGATAAGCCGGTCCGCCTCTTCACTCACGGCTACAATTTCCGGATCGGTCAGATTTCCCAGGTCTTCGGCCATTTCATACAGCCGACGTTGAAGCATATGGAGTCGATGAACAAGTTGGGCAGTATCCATGCGGCTCTCCCGACCGCTCCTTTCCTTGATTTCGCCATTCAGCGATAGCTTTGTCTATATGCTTTCATTATAAGACAAATAATCTGAGCTTATTGTAGAACGCTGTCGAGAACATTGCTTTTCTTTTCAATTTTTTTTGCAAAATTCGGGTAAAATGACCTAAATTAAAGACCTTTTCAGAAATATTTGTTTCATTTAGGTTGGAAAGGGGTATAAGCCCGCCATGACCAAGAGAATTTTGCTGGTCGAAGATGACGAATCTTTGCACCGCGGCATTGCATTCACGCTGCGGCAAGAAGGCTTCGAGACGACCGGCGCCCGCTCTGTCGCGGAAGCCCGCGCTGCCGTTGCCCGGCAGACGTTCGGGCTTATTTTGCTTGACGTGCAGCTGCCGGATGGCAACGGATTTGATTTGTGCTCGGAAATCCGGCGCTCGTCGGACGTTCCGATTATTTTTTTGACAGCGAGCGATCAGGAATTGGATGTGGTGAGGGGCCTGGATCTGGGCGGTGACGATTACATCACCAAACCATTCCGGCTGCGGGAATTTTTGTCGCGGGTTCACGCCGTATTGCGAAGGCGGTCCGTACCCGGAGCCGTTCAGCAGGAACAGCACCTGCTTCCGAACTCGTCCTTGACGCTATATCCCAAAGAGTTGAGGGTCGTAAAGGACGGGCAGGACATCCCGCTCAGCTTGACGGAGTTCAGGCTGCTGTCTCTCTTTTTGGCCAACCCTCGCGCGGTCTTATCGAAAGATCATATCATTCAAAAGGTTTGGCCGGACGGCGTGGAAATTCTGGATGATAATACAGTAGCGGTAAATGTAAGGCGCCTCCGCGAGAAGATCGAAGACGATCCGCAAAATCCGCTGTTGATCACGACCGTACGGGGAGCCGGTTACCGATGGAACGGATAGAACAACACGCTGGTCGGTTGTGGAGGAATCCGGCGGTCCGGCGGCTCGCTCTGTTGCTCACTGCCGCATTCGCCGCTGCCGCCCTTTTCATATGGCTGTTCTCCCTGGATTCCTCCGAACGCCTGAAGCGGCAATGGCTGGAACAGCAAGCGGCCATGATCGGCAAAATGTCGGCTGCCGATCCCGGGTTGACAGCCCAATGGGCAAGCCTTCTCGCGCATCCGGAATCCTTATCGCCCGAAGATAAGGAGAATGGAAAGCGACTGGCGGAACAGTACGGGCTGACGCCCAATTTGGAGGCACAGTTCATTCCCGTTTTATCCGCTTACTCGGAGCGTACGGTAATCGCACTCGCCGCCGGCTTCTTCCTCTTGATTGGCCTGCTTGGGGCAGCGATTCTTCGAGAATATCACAGACAGTCGGCGGATATCCGCAAACTGGCCGTTTCATTGGAAGATACCGTGAAACACAACCGTCCGATGGCGTTCCGGTTATACGAGGAAGGCGAGCTGGGCCTCCTGGCGAACGCCGTTCAGGAGCTGGCGATTCGGTTGCAGGAGACCATCGGACAGCTTCATCAGGAAAAAGATTTTCTCAAAGATACGGTAGCCGATATTTCGCACCAGTTAAAAACGCCGCTGGCTTCGCTGACCATTTATCTCGATCTGCTTCGCGAAGGGAATGTGGATCAGGCGTCGGCCTCCGAGTTTTTGGACACGTGCAGGCGGGAATTGGACCGGATGGAATGGCTGATTCAGACACTCCTCAAAATCGCCCGTCTGGAAGCGGATGCCCTGCAGCTCATCCTAAACCCAGTGCCCGTACAGGACACAGTCGATAGATCGGTAATGGCCGTAAAGCGGCTGGCTGATAATCGCGGTGTGCATGTCGCCGTGATTCCACCTGCTTTGTCGGCGGATGGGCCGGTGCCTCACGATCCCCGCTGGCTAGCCGAAGCACTCGCCAATTTAATCAAAAATGCGGTGGAACACACTCCGAGCGGCGGAGAAGTGACCATTGGCTGGGAAACGACGACCGTTTTCCTCCGGCTCTATGTGCAAGATCAAGGACCAGGAATCGATGAAAAGCACCTGCCTCACATTTTCAAAAAATTTTATCGCACTTCACGGGCAGGAAGCGGAGTCGGGCTGGGGCTGCCACTGGCCAAAACGATTGTCGAGAGACACGGCGGCATGCTGACTGCGTCTTCCCGGAAAGAGGGCGGCTCCCGTTTCGTGTTGACGCTGCCCCTCCATTCCCTGCCGGACACAGATACAATTTAAGAAATTCTTACGATTCTGTAAGCCGGAACACAAGGGATTTGTAAGATTGCCGCGCTATACTGTCCTCATAAAGCCGGAAATCGGCCATCTGAAGGTGAGGTACGATAGATGAACGTCATTACTGCAGACGGACTCGGCAAAACATACGGTAAAGGCAGTACGCAGGTCCACGCGTTACAAGACGTATCCTTTGCCGTTGGGCAAGGGGAATTCGTGGCGGTCGTCGGCGCGAGCGGCTCCGGCAAAAGCACGCTGCTGCATTTGCTCGGCGGCTTGGATAAGCCGACCTCCGGACATGTCCACATCGACGGAGAAGATTTGTACGGGCTGAAAGAGAAAGAGAGAGCCGTGTTCCGCCGCCGCAAAATCGGTTTTATTTTTCAATCCTATAATTTGATTCCCGTGCTCAATGTGGAGGAAAACATTCAGCTGCCGCTGCTGCTCGATCATAGGCAGCCGGACAAAGCCTATGTTCACGATCTGATCCGTACGCTCGGATTGGACGCACGGCGGAAACACCTTCCTTCCGAGCTGTCCGGCGGACAACAGCAGCGCGTCGCGATCGGACGGGCACTCGCTTATCGCCCCGCCATTGTGCTCGCCGACGAGCCGACGGGCAATCTGGACACGGCGAACGGTCGTGAAGTACTAGAGCTATTGAAGCTCGCGGTGAAGCAATTTCATCAGACGGTCATCGTTATCTCGCACGACATGAACGTGGCCGCCGAAGCCGATCGCGTCATCCGGCTGCAGGACGGACGGCTCATTGAAGATACTCGGGGAGGAACACGGGTATGAGGGGCTATGGCGTGCTGGCAGGGCGTTATTTGAAGCAGCAGCGCCGACGGTCCCTGCTTACGGTGCTCGGCATCGTGCTGTCCGTTGCGCTGATCAGCGCCCTCCTGACCATGGGACAGGCGCTCAAGGATAATATGCTGGATCAGCAAATCTATGAACAAGGGGCATATCATTTCGGCTACCCGAAGCCGGAGGCCAAGCTGTACGACAAGCTGAAAGGTCATGCTTTGGTGGACAAAGTCGCGGTTGTTCGAATGGGTTCGGAGACTCAGCTGGACGACGTATACAAAATTTATGTGTATGAAGTGAACAAGGACGCCTACGAACTGACGCCGATTCATCTCTCCACAGGCCGGCTGCCGGAATCTCCTGACGAGCTGGCGGCGGAAGAATGGATCGTCCAGCGGCTGCCCGGCAAACCGAAGCTTGGTGATCAAGTCACATTGAACGCTGCGGACGGGAAACCGCATGTTTACCGTTTGGTCGGGTTGTTGAAAAACGAGCAATTCACGCAAATGGAGCGATCTTCTCGTGCCTACAGCCTGCTGCCGGTGTCCGCCCCTGCACCCGGAGCGAAGTCCGAGTATCACGATCAACTGTTCGTTTCACTGAAATCGGGGGCAGA
Source organism: Cohnella pontilimi (assembly GCF_005049045.1). GTDB lineage: Bacteria > Bacillota > Bacilli > Paenibacillales > Paenibacillaceae > Cohnella > Cohnella pontilimi. The sequence continues at coordinate 17,093 of NZ_SUPK01000011.1, read as the reverse complement.
TATCGGCGCGCATTTGGACGAATTCTCCAAGCTGGGCGATCCTTTCAGCACGAATACCCGGGTGCTGGCGCTCATGGGCCAATCGCCGGACAGCGGCTTAAACCGCGCGCTCATGGTAATTTTCGGCACATTGGTCGGATTGGTCGTATTATCAACGATCGCCGTCATCTACAACGCTTTTCATATTTCGGTGCTGGAACGGATCCGTCAATTCGGATTATTGCGCACGATCGGCGCCACCCCGCGTCAAATTCGCAGTCTTGTGTTTCGGGAAGCCACCGTGCTGGCGGGAATCGGCATTCCGCTCGGCCTGGCGCTCGGCTGGGGCGCGTTGTGGCTGGTGCTGTGGCTCATGATTCAAGGCGGATTCCATATTCTGCAGATGGAGCAATTTCAGCTCACTTTCCATTGGTGGATTATGGGCTTAAGCGTAGGCGTCGGAATTGCCGCGGTGTACTTGGCCGCTTGGCTGCCCGCCCGCAAAGCGTCCCGTGTGTCGCCGGTGGATGCCGTAAAAGGAGCAGGCAGCATCGTCCGCGAGTCCTACCGTCGTGCCCGCTTGCCTTCCCCGCTTCGCTTGCTGGGGATCGAGGGAAAAATGGCTTCCACCAACATTCGCCGTAACCGGACCAAATTCCGCATCACCACTTTTTCCATCGTGGTCAGTGTCACTTTGTTCATTGTGTTCCATTACTTCACCCAGGAAGCGTTCAAGCTGACGGTCGATACGACGGCAAACAACAAAATCGCATTCGAAATCGGCGGGCGTATTATCGCGCAGGAAGATACCGCCCAAGGCGGCAAGGCGGCGGATTTCTTGAATTCGGAAACGTTAGACCGGATCACCCAGCTTCCTGGCGTTGAAGCGGTATACGGACGATACAATACGCGGGTCGTTTCCGCTCTCGTCCCCGACACCATGGTCAATGAAAATTTCGAGCAGAAGATGAACATTCATTTTGTCGATATCCAATGGAATGGAGAACAACGCCGCGCCGTCTCCACATATGTGCAATTATACGACGATGCGAGGTTGAGCAAAGCCGCTTCCTATCTGAAATCCGGAACGGCAGACGCGGCCAAGTTGGACGAAAGCGATGGCGTCATCCTCATTCAAACCGTTAAACCTTACCTCAGGTCCGACAAAAAAAAGCAAGTTTTCGAATTGACGGGGTACAAGGTCGGCGACACGTTGACTTTGCAGATGGGCGACAATCCTACGGACGAGAAAACCGCCCGACAGGTCAAAATCCTCGGCATCCTGTCGGAATCCGCTTTTGACAGGCCGTACGAACAGGATGCTCTTACGGTCATCGTGACGAAAAACATGATGCAGAAGCTCCTGGACGCGCCTCCTCTCACAGGCGACCCTTTCGGCACGGCGCTGATGGGTGTCCAAGTGGCTTTGAAAGATGGAGCGGACTCCGAACCGGTACGTATTGCTCTTGAGCAAATAACGGCCGATATCCCCGGCGCGCAATTGGTGAACATTGTGGACCGGCAACGAGAGCAGCGTCAGTTCGCCGTGCAAATGCAAATTTTCGTGTATGGGTTCCTGGCGGTTATCGGTCTCATCGGCAGCTTAAATATCATCAACACGGTTCAAACCAACTTGCTGCTCCGTCGACGGGAGATGGGTCTCCTTCAAGCGGTCGGCATGACGATGGGTCAAATTCGAAGAATGGCAACAGCCGAAGGCGCGTGGTTCGGCGTGATCGGGGGCTTCTGGGGACTTTTGCTGGGAGGCGGTCTGAGCTACTTCCTCTACAGCCAGCTTACCGGCATAGAGGGTATCCCGTTCGTCTTCCCTTGGGGAGGCGCGTTAATCGCCTGCGTATTTGCACTTGGGGTCGGACTGCTGTCTGTACAAGGGCCGCTCCGCAAGATGGCCAAAGCCAATCTGATCGAAGAGCTGCGCGAAGATGCCTGACGCCGTCATTCCCAGTGATTTCAACTTTGCACGAGACGCAATTTCTGATAAAATGATTATCGCACCGCGCGCCCGTAGCTCAGCAGGATAGAGCGACAGTTTCCTAAACTGCAGGTCGTACGTTCGAATCGTATCGGGCGCGCCATACTTAAACAGGAGAGAACCGTTTATGCGGTTCTTTTTGTCTTGGCAGCACTCATGTTATGATAGTAGGAGTGTCGAACTTATCCGACCCCGAGAAAACTTTGTAACGAAAGTGGGCGTATCATGGGCCGCAAATGGAATAATATTAAAACAAAAAAAGCTTCGAAGGACGCCAACACGAGCCGCATCTATGCCAAGTTCGGCGTCGAAATCTACGTCGCCGCGAAGAAAGGCGAACCGGATCCGGAATCCAACCGGGCGCTTAAGGTTGTACTTGAACGCGCAAAAACATACAACGTGCCGAGAGCGATCATCGACCGCGCCCTTGAGAAGGCGAAAGGCAGCGGGGACGACAACTACTCGGAACTGCGTTATGAAGGCTTCGGACCGAACGGTTCGATGGTGATCGTCGATACGCTGACCAATAATGTGAACCGTACCGCCGCCGACGTGCGATCCGCGTTTAATAAGAACGGCGGCAGTATGGGTGTGAACGGATCTGTCGCTTACATGTTCGACGCGACTGCCGTTTTCGGCATCACGGGGAAATCGGCGGACGACGTCATAGAGCTGCTCCTTGAGGCTGATGCTGACGTGCGCGACGTCTTTGAGGAAGAGGAAGCCGTCATCGTATATGCCGCACCAGACCAGTTTCACGCTGTGCAGGAAGCATTCCGCAACGCGGGGATTACCGAATTTACGGTAGCCGAAATCATCATGCTTCCCCAAACGTATGTCACGCTTCCGGAAGATGCGCAGGCTCAATTTGAAAAGCTCGTCGATGCTCTGGAAGATTTAGAGGATGTTCAGCAGGTTTACCATAACGTCGAGTTGGAAGAGTAATCTTTAAGCAAAAGTCTTGCCGCGTGGGAGTGAATTGCGCTCGCGGCAAGACTTTTTTAGTTGGCCAAGCTGATGATCACGATCAGCAGAGGCGCGGCGAGAATTACCCCCAAGATCACCCAGCCTATGGGATGTGCAAAATTAATCGTGTAGCCGAGGCCGATCCGTTTCGGTACAAGAAGGGCCGGATCTTCCTTGCTGTAATAAAACAGACCGCCGGCTTTCCACTTGTTGTCTTCCAAAAAAGCAGGATCGTTCGGCCCTTCCCAACCTTGTTTCGATAAATAAATCATGAACAGGATCAAGAAGAGGATGACGGCCGCCGGAAAAATGATCGAAATAGCGATAACCGTTTCGTGATTCCAATTATAGAGGATGGATCCTTGGATCAGCGAGAACAAGGCCACAACCATTAAACTTAACGCCCACAGGAAGACAGCATTCTGTTTGCGGAACCGGATCTCACGCGCCATCGATTTTTCCGGCTGGGCAGGATCGAGAACTTGCTTGGCATGGCGGACGGTGGCATGAATAAGAAGGAAAAGGACGATCATTCCGAGCTGTATGAAATTAAACTGGAAAACGGATCCGGTCGACTTCTCCGACCATCCGTCAGCTTCCCATCGGCCATTGTAGTGGGTGACAAGCGTCTCAGGTATCCGGTCCCACATGACGATGGCCCCTATCACACTGACGGCTACTATGAGGAGATGCACGGCATACCATGCGCTGTTGAATGATTTTGACCTTTCGTGGAACTGCAGGTTCACGACTCGCTTTCCGGCCTGGGCCGGTGATTCCCAGCCGCGATCCTTCTTCAGCTGAAGCGCCGCCTTACGAAACCTTACGTATGCGATCACCACAGTCAGGATCTGAATGGCAAACAACACCGGCATGAGAACTTCGTCGGATCCTCCGGATGCAACGACGACCCGGGCCGCGGCCGCATCCCCGAGCACAGCCGCGAAGAATACCGAAAGGGCAAACCGCCTCCTCATGCCCGTTACGAGCGGATCACTGCGATCTGATTCCGGTACGTAAACCCCGAACAATACGGCTTTCGCCGCAATGTACGGATGAAGCGCCAAAGCCAGAATCACCACAAGATTGATGACACCTAACATGAACCAGCTTATCATGAGCCATCGCCTCCACTGAAGTTGATCGTACTGCGGTAGGTCTCCGTGCACTTCCGGACGAAATCCTCTTCATTCATCCCGCGAATAGCGGCCTCTGCCGCCAACGACTTGACCTGCCGGCCCATTCTGCGAAGGAATTCGTCGGTGATGGGCGGCATGCCGCCGCTCCGCACGATGACTCCCTGCTTCCGGTGAATGTCAAGAAAACCTTCCTGTTTCAAAGTCTGATAGGCCTTATTGACTGTGTGCAAATTGATACCGAGATCGGCTCCCAGACTGCGAACCGACGGCAAAGGATCACCGGGCTTCAGCTGGCCGGACGCAATGCCTTCAATCAATTGATCCGCAAGCTGCGTATAGAGAGGAATCTCAGACTGCATGTCGATCTCGATGAACACATCAATCCCTCCATTGTGTCATCTGTTATATATAAAGTATAACAGAAAAATAACAAAAGAAAACCTCCCGCAGAAGGTCTACAGGAGGGATTTCGTCATTTATTTAAGCAAGCACCTTGGACAAAAATTCTTTGGTTCGTTCATTCCTAGGGTTGCCGAACACTTCTTCCGGCGTCCCTTGCTCAAGCAATACGCCTTGATCGAGGAATATGATCCTGTCGCCCACCTCGCGGGCAAAACCCATTTCGTGGGTCACGACGATCATCGTCATGCCTTCCTTGGCCAGCGTCTTCATGACGGCGAGAACCTCGCCCACCATCTCGGGGTCCAGAGCGGACGTCGGTTCGTCGAACAGCATGATTTTCGGCTCCATCGCGAGCGCGCGCGCAATGGCCACACGCTGGGATTGGCCGCCCGAGAGCGACGCGGGGTAAGCGTCCGCCTTCGTTTCCAAGCCGACCTTGCGCAGCAGTTCCATCCCTTTGGCGCGTGCTTGCTCGGGAGTCCAGCCCCGGACGCGAATGGGTGCCAGCGTGATGTTATCGATAACCTTCATGTGCGGAAACAGGTTGAATTGCTGGAATACCATCCCCATCTCCATTCTGAGCTTGGGGATATTGGTATCTTTAGCCAGCAAAGGTGTTTCTTCTATCCAAATTTCGCCCTTTTCCGCCGTCTCCAAAGCGTTGAGGCAGCGGAGCAAGGTCGATTTGCCGGAACCGGAAGCACCGATCAGCACCACCACTTCTTTAGGCATCACTTCGAGATCGATATCGCGGAGCACGGTGTTGGAACCGAACGATTTGGACAGTTGCTTGACTCGAATCATCGGGTTCATTGCGTCACCGTCTTCCTTTCTATATAAATCAATAGCTTATTCAGACTGTACGTCAGAATGAAATAAATAAGCGCTGCAGTCAAATAAGGCTCCCACACTTTATAAGCGGCCGCGCCCATTGATCTTGCCCAGTACATCAGCTCGGGCGCGGCGATCACCGATACGATCGAGGAGTCTTTCACCAAGACGATAAATTCATTGCCGAACGCGGGAATCATTCGTTTAACGGCCTGCGGCAAAATGACGAAACGCATCGCTTGAAAATGCGTCATACCGAGCGAATAAGAGGCTTCCCGCTGGCCTTTGTCGATCGATTGAATGCCCGCACGGTAAATCTCTGCACAATAAGCAGCCGAATTGAGGGTTAAAGCTAAAATGGCGGCAATATAAACGTTGGAGGATCCATACAACGCGGGGACTACGCCAAAGTGAATAATCAGCACTTGAACGAGCAAAGGGGTGCCGCGAAAAAAGTTTACATACGCGTCCGTTGGCCATCGTACATAAACCGTCCGGGCCATTCTGCCGAGGGCTATCACGAGTCCAAGCATCGCTCCAAGCAAAATACCGGCAACGGATATTCCAATGGTGATCAGCGTTCCTTTCAAAAACAGGTCCGACCACTCATAAATAAGCTCAAAATTCATCTCGTTCTTCCTTCCTGCCGTTTATTGCGACAAAAAACATGCGTAATGGCCGCCACTACGCATGTTTACGCGAAACGGTTATGCTTTTGCGTTCAATACGTTCTGTACGTTCGGTTCTTCGCCCATCCACTTTTTGTAGATCTCCACATACTTGCCGTTCTCCAGCACTTTCTTGATGGCCGGATCCAGCTTCGCCTTCAGCTCGCTGCCCTTCGGCAGCAGAATGCCGTAAAACTCCGAAGAGAAGTGCTCGGGGTCGAGCGTGCCTTCATAGTTTTTGTTCGGGTTTTGCTTCAGGTACTCGCGCACGATCGCGATGTCGGCAACAACCGCGTCCACGCCGCCTTTGTCCATATCCATGAAAGCCAGCGTGTTGTTGTCGAACCGCTTGAGGTTGCCGTTGTTTTTGCCCATCAGCTCGCTCATGATGATATCTGCCGTCGTTCCGGTTTGAACGGCGACTTTCTTGTCCTTGATGTCGAGTGCGGATTTAACGCCGCTGTCCTTCTTGGACATGATCATGTTCGTGGATTCAAAGTAAGGAATCGAATAATCGTAATCCTTTTTTCGATCTTCCGTGATCGACACAGAGGATATGCCCCCGTCATATTCCTTGCCATCTTTCACACTGATGAGCATCGGATCCCATCCGGTGTTCGTCAGCGTGTAATCGAGTTCGGCTTCCTTCATGACGGCATCGAGGAAATCGGCGTCGAAGCCGACAATTTTGTCCTTGTCCATCATTTCCATCGGCGAGTACGCCGCATCGGTTGCAAACTTGTAAACTTTGCCGCCGGCACCCGCGTCTTTCTTGCCGCAGGCGGCGATTGCCAGGACTAGCAGAACGGCTAGTCCGAGAAGACCCCATCTTTTCATATATTGCCCTCCCATGAGCTTATCAGATGGATTAAATTCTAACAGGAAACATTCATGTTGGCAATAAAATTAACCGCTTACATTGCAATAAACACGCTGGTAATGTATAATTATGCATCCCATATAATACCGCATATTCAATACGTTCAAGTAACTTCCCTTTTAAAAACGGATGTGCTATAATCTAATTCGTTGACCGGAAACGGCAACCTCGAGACGTGGCTCAGCTTGGTAGAGCGCTTGGTTCGGGACCAAGAGGTCGCAGGTTCGAATCCTGTCGTCTCGACCATACATAATCAGGAATTGCGGCTGTCGAGCCGCAATTTTTTTGCTTTTTAAGCGGAAATTTACCCTCTCATTGCATCGACCCAGGCCTGTTGAATGAGGTCTGCCAATTCGCCGGTGCCAGCCTCCGGTACTGTCCTTACTTTGACATGACGCATCCGCCGTCCAGTGCCTTCTAACAGACCTTTCGGGTCGGAAACATTGGCTCCGAAGTAAAACCCTAACCTCAAGCCGTAGCAACCGATCGCAACATGTACATGATTTCCCTAATGGCGGTCGGACAGCTCTCCATTAGCGCTCCACCGTTCTTCTTCAGTGGCAGATCCTCGAACCCCGTCCATCACATAACCTCCTATAAAAAAAGCTCCCGCATTTGCAGCGGGAGCGGTAAGCATATGAACGGAATTAGAGGCCGGAACCGCCGAACGCGGTATCCATCTCTTGCTGGAATTCATCCATGGACACGGAATCTTTCGGTCCGTCCGGATACTCCAATTTCACGTCTTTATTGATGTCTTTCATTTCAGATACGACTTTGATTGCTGCCGTACCGGTTTGTCCTGCTACATCGAAGTCGGCTTTCGCACGAATATCGGTATACGCCGGATAATCCTTCTTGTCGATGCCGATGTTCGAGACCACTTCAAGGGATTTTACGGTCTTCTTGAATTCTTCCATCGACTTGCTCAAATCCTCGCCTTTGGCAGTTTCGAGCTGCTTCTTGGCTGCATCCAAGTCTTCAGGCTTCAGCTGCAGCAATTTGCGGTATTCTTCGTTTTTGGAGAACAGATCGATCACTTCAGGTGCAATCTTCTCAATGACCATTTTTAAGAAGGGCTCGACTTGATCTTTGGTCAGCTTAAATTGGATGACCTGTTTCACGTCTGCATCTTGCGGAAGTCCTGCATCCTTTGCTTTCACGTCGGACAAGTACTGCTTCTCGTCTACATGCTTAAAGACGATGCCCAACATATCGTTTGCCATTTGCTGCGATTTGCCGGGATCCAAGTTGGGGAGCGGTTGGCCAGATTCTTCCGCCAGCTTCTTCAGGTCCACCTCAACAAACTTGTCTTTCAGCTTTTCCGGAACCGGGAAAAACGGGGTATTCGGTATTTTGAACCACATTTTATCTTTCGTCATCACAAGCGGCACGTTCACATTGATGGACATGTCGCCTTTGAGCGCTACATTCAACTTCATTTCCACTTGCATCGGATCGGCTCTATATGCGCCCGTCCAGGAAATATCGGCGGATTTCAGCATACTCATGATCATGCCGGTCGCGGCAGGATCCTCGCCTTCTGCCGTCGGGATCTTCAAGTCCTCCACTTTCATGCTTCCTTGGAAGCTGTAGGACTTCATCTCGGCGGACTTCGTCATCGAGGATTGCAGCGCCTCTTTCGGCGATTTGTTGCTGTTACAACCAGCAAGCAACAGTGCCGCCGTAAGCATCAAGCTGATCGTCGACAACCAAACTTTGGATTTAACCAAGAGTGTATGACTCCCCTCATAATGAAAGATATTACGATAAACAACGTTCATTGTATCTTACTTTTGAGGGGACATAAAGCCTTTTTAGGTTAATTTAATGTTATAATTTCATACCAATTTTTTCCTTACATCAGTGAATATCTTTCTTCTTAAACCGTCCGCCCTTCACATCGTGAATATTGCCGACAGCCAAAAAAGCCCCGGGATCCAGCTCGTTGACGATCGACTTCAGCTTGGCTTCCTCCAGCCGGGTAATGACGCAGAAAATGACGGTTTTATCATCCCCGCTGTAACCGCCCTCGCCTTTCAGATAAGTAACTCCTCTGCCCAGCCGGGCGACGATCGTGCTGCCGACTTCCTTGGAATTGTCGCTGATGATCCAGACCGACTTGGATTCGTCGAATCCCTCGATAATCAGATCGATCGCTTTAAACGCTATGTAGTAAGCAATGAGGGAATATAGCGCACGATTTAGAGAATAGACAAAGCCGGCGCTTCCGAGAATGAAGAAGTTGATGAACATAACGGTTTCGCCTACGGAAAAAGGGGTTTTCTTGTTCACCAGAATCGCCACAATTTCCGTTCCGTCGAGCGAGCCTCCCGCCCGGATGACGATCCCGGTTCCTACGCCCAGTAAAATACCGCCGAATACGGCAGCGAGGAAGGTTTCGTTCGTAAACGGCTTCCAGGAATGAAGTACGGACGTGGTGATGGACAAAACGGTGACGCCTAAAAGGGTGGACAACGCGAACGTTTTGCCGATCGTTTTGTATCCGATGATGAGGAACGGAAGGTTTAACAAGAATAAGAAAACGCCGATCGGGATTCTGGACAGATAGGAGGACATGATGGAAATACCGGTAATGCCTCCGTCTACAATGGAATTGTTAATCAGGAACGTTTCCAGTGCGAAACCAACCAACACGGCGCCTACAATGATGAATACGATTCGCATCGTGATTTCAAGCGGTGTCATCCTGTGATGGCGTATGACCGCTTGGGGCAACTCTATGTCACTCGATCTGGCCGGGCTTGTCATGCGACAGCCTCCTTTCGCGTGTTTCTGTTCATTATACCAAGCAAGCAATCGCCGTGTCGCCCCACGGCAAGAAAAAACCCGGCTTTTCGCCGGGCATCTGTCAGCCTTCTCCGTTGTTGTGACGGGAATGATTGCGATTTTTCACTTTTTTGGACCCGGACAGCGGCTCGGGCGCGTTATTATCGTCCCTGTCGCGCGCGCGGCTGACGCCTGGCCTGCCTACGGATACGGCTCGCGGTTTCATCGGCTGAAGATCCCCTCCAAGCTCCAATTAAGATTTGGGATGCTGTTGGTCCACCGGATCGTCGTGGTTGACGGCATTCTCATGACGGCGGTCCTTCTTCTGCTGGTTGAGTTGATTGGCGTGGAGCGAATTTACCGGCGTTTGAGCCAGCTGCTGCACTTCGTTGCTCAAGTTTTTATCGGCCATTCCGTTGGCGTCGGCCATGGGTCACTCGCCTCCTTTACGCGTGCGTTACATCTTGCAGAGCTTGGGCGCACTCGTGCAGATGGCGGCGGTAATCATGGATCAAGGCCTGCATCACATCCTGGCCTTCATCCACGGTCTGCCCGTCTCTCTCCGCATCCGTCAGAGAAATATCGATCTCCCGGCTGTCGGCATAACGCACGGCGAAATCAAACTCCAACATCTGCCGCCCGGCCGTGCGAATATGAACGCGGAGCGCTTTCGGATCGGCTTCGTCGGGCCAAACTTCCGCACGGTCTCCGCCATGAAGCCGCTCAGGAAGAACTTTCCTCCAAGCTTGCACCAATTCATCCTGTGGGACGCTTAACTGATCATTCGACATGGTAAGTGCACCTCCGCCCTGTTAGGTTGGCCCGCCCAGGACGGTTTATGCAAAGGGGCGGTCGAACATAAAAAAGACACATCGAACCGCTCTGAAGCGATACAATGCGTCGGACTTCTAGTATGTAATGGCGGAGAGGGTGGGATTCGAACCCACGTGGGCTTGCACCCTAACGGTTTTCAAGACCGCCCCGTTGTGACCGCTTCGGTACCTCTCCAAGTATAGGGGCAGCGGTATCCAGCCTGTATAGGCAGGCACTGCCCCGTAATCATAACATATGCGGGCAACCCGCATCAACCCTTGGGTGCGATTACCTCTAATCCACCCATATACGGCCGAAGAACCTCGGGAATCACGACTGTGCCGTCCGCTTGTTGATAATTTTCCAACAGGGCGGCTACGGTTCGGCCTACGGCTAATCCGGAGCCGTTCAGCGTATGCACGAATTCCGGCTTCGCGCCGTTCTCGGGGCGATACCGGATCCCGGCGCGTCGTGCTTGAAAATCTTCGAAGTTGGTGCAGGAGGAAATTTCCCGGTACGTTCCGGCGCTCGGAATCCACACTTCGAGATCGTACGTTTTCGCCGAAGCGAAGCCCATGTCGCCGGTACAAAGCGCCAGTACACGATAAGGCAATCCGAGCAATTGGAGCACCCGTTCGGCGTGCCCGGTCAATTGCTCCAGCACTTCGTATGAAGATTCAGGCGCAACCAACTGTACGAGCTCAATTTTGTTAAATTGGTGCTGTCGAATCAGTCCCCGGGTATCCCGGCCGGCCGCGCCGGCTTCCGAACGGAAACATCCGCTGAAGGCCACGAACCGTTCCGGCAAATCGCCGGCGGACAATATTTCTTCACGATGGAAGTTGGTCACCGGCACTTCCGCGGTGGGGATCAAGAAATAGTCCGTACCTTCGAGCTTGAAAAGATCCTCGGCAAACTTGGGCAGCTGCCCCGTGCCCACCAAGCTGTCGCGATTCACGATATACGGCGGCAAAATCTCCTCATACCCGTGCTGATCCGCATGAAGATCCATCATGAAATTGATCAAGGCCCGCTCAAGCCGAGCGCCAAGCCCTTTGAGGAACACAAAACGCGAACCGGTCACCTTGCCGGCCGCTTCGAAATCGAGAATGCCAAGTTCGGCTCCCAAGTCCCAATGAGGCTTCGGTTCGAACTCGAACTTCCGGGGAGTGCCTTCCCGGCGCAGCTCGATATTGTCCGACTCCGAAGCGCCGACGGGCACCGATTCATGCGGAACGTTCGGAACCGAAAGCAACATAACGTCCATTTCCGCTTCCAAAATCCTGACCTCATCGTCCAAAACTTTGATTCGGTCGTTCACTTCACGCATCTCGGCGATCAGTTCGTCCGCATTGCCGCCGCTCTTTTTGAGCTTGGCCACTTCCTGCGATACGATGTTACGTCGGTTTTTGAGCTGGTCGCTTTCGGTCAGCTTCTCACGTCTGGCCGCATCATACGATGGAAATTTCTCGATCAATTCCAGCGAAGCTCCGCGGTTCTGAAGCGCGCGGGCCACACGGTCATAGTCGGTTCGCAGCAGTTTGACATCCAACACGTCGGGCTCCCCCTTATTGAGCTTGCCGGGCCATGTCCATAAACAGCCCGTGCAAACGGTAATCGTCGGTCAATTCCGGATGAAAAGACGAAGCAAGCAGGTTTCCTTGCTTGGCGGCCACAATCTCGCCTTTGTAAGTGGAGAGTACTTCTACGTTTCCGCCTACTTCCTTAATCAGGGGAGCACGGATGAATACGGCCCGAAGAGGAGTTTCGATACCCGCCACATCCAGGTCCGTCTCGAAGCTCTCACGCTGACGTCCAAACGCGTTACGGGCAACGGTCATATTCATCAGGCCAAGGTGAGGCTCTTCCCCGCCGTCCAGCCGTTCCGCCAGTACGATCAAGCCTGCACAAGTACCGAACAGCGGTTTTCCGGCTTTGGCAAACTGCTGAATGGCTTCAACAAAACCGTACTTGCGCATCAACTTGCCGATTGTTGTGCTCTCCCCGCCGGGAATGATGAGCCCGTCGATGGTATCCAGCTGTTCGGGCTGCTTTACCGCAACACCTTGTCCGCCCGCCAACCCGATACTGCGGATATGTTCGGCAACCGCTCCTTGCAGCGCCAGCACTCCGATGTTCATAACCGATCTTCCCTCCGACTTCAAGTGAAACCAATCGGGGCGGCCCCCCGTCAAGCGCGCTGAACGCTGCCGGAAAGCCGCCCGATGGCATGAATTTGCGATTCGGCAGGCGCTGCGGCTTAGATTCCGCGCTCCTGCATGCGCTGGGACGCTTCCAGCTTGGATATCTCGATACCTTTCATCGGGGTTCCCAAGTTTTTGGAAACGCGCGCGATGAGGCTGTAATCGTCATAGTGCGTGGTCGCTTCCACGATGGCACGGGCGAATTTCTCCGGGTTGTCGGATTTGAAAATCCCGGAACCCACGAACACGCCGTCCGCGCCAAGATGCATCATGAGCGCCGCGTCGGCTGGAGTGGCCACGCCGCCGGCAGCGAAGTTCACGACCGGCAAACGCCCGGTTTCGTGCACGCCAAGCAGCAGCTCGTAAGGTACGCCCAGGGTTTTAGCTTCATGGAAAAGTTCGTCCTTGGACAAATTTTGCACCTTGCGAATTTGACCCATAATCAGCCGCATATGGCGAACGGCTTCGACGATGTTGCCGGTTCCCGGCTCGCCTTTCGTGCGAAGCATCGATGCGCCTTCCTGAATGCGGCGAAGCGCTTCGCCCAAATCCTTGGCGCCGCATACGAACGGTACCGTAAACTCGGATTTGCTGATATGGAAAACTTCATCCGCCGGTGTCAGCACTTCACTTTCGTCGATGTAATCGACGCCGAGCGCTTCCAGCACTTTCGCTTCCACGTAGTGTCCGATCCGCGCCTTGGCCATAACGGGGATGCTGACTACCGCCATGACTTCTTCCACGATTGTGGGATCCGCCATACGTGCTACTCCGCCGGCAGCGCGGATATCGGCCGGCACGCGCTCAAGCGCCATAACGGCGGTCGCGCCTGCGGCCTCTGCGATTTTGGCTTGTTCGGCGTTCATGACGTCCATAATGACGCCGCCTTTTTGCATTTCCGCCATACCGCGTTTGACTCTCGAAGTTCCCGTTTCCATAGTTCTATGCCTCCCGAAGATACTAACCATAAATTTTACAACAAGGGATGGAAATAGGCAATCTTACGGGTCGGAATTAAAACAGGTTGACGACTCCGTTGAACAGCCCGGAGAAGAAGCCGCCGATCGCTCGGAACATCAGTCTCCACCAGCTTCCCTTTTTCACGTCCTCGGCAGCCAGCAAATCCACGGTCAACGTCTTCGCTTCACCTGTGGAGGGGTCATTATACTTAAAGGTTGCCGTTCCGACCTTATCGCCTTGTTTAATCGGTGCCATAAGCGGCTCTTGATTGCTCTTCACTGTCGTTTCGGTGATCTCGATTGTTGTTCCCTTAGGAGCAAGAATGGACACATCCGACGCGGTAATAACCGGAACGCTCGTTTGTTTCCCTTTTTTCACTTTCAGCGTCTCATGATCTTTGACCGCTGCTTTGCCCTCAACAATGGTCTGCTTGCCGAAATTGTTAAAGCCGTAATCGAACAGCTTCGCGGTTTCCAAGAACCGTTTGCCGTCGCGGAGCCCTCCCGGTACCCCCATCACGACCGCGATGAGACGTGTGCCGTTACGAAGGGAGGTTCCGGTAAAGCAGTTGCCCGCGTTGCTCGTGTGTCCGGTCTTCAAGCCGTCGACACCCGGATAGGCAAACTTACGGAAATTCGGCACGTTTTTGTTGGACTCGAGCATCCAGTTCCAGTTCGGCGTCTCCGTAGTGTCTCGTTCCCGGAATTTCAGGCTCGGAATTTTTGCCACGTCCAAAAACTCAGGCATCTCTTTCAAAATGTGATAAGCCAAAATGGCGGAATCTTTCGCCGACATCCTGGTTTCTCCGTCAATCGATTTCGGCCGGTAATCCGCCGGCATATCAGCACGATCGAGGCCGGTGGCATTGATGAAATGCGAATTATTCATGCCCAGTTTCTTTGCGGTCTCGTTCATAAGCTGCGCGAACGCTTCTTCCGATCCGGCAATGAACTCCGCCAGCTGCACCGAGGCGTCATTCGCGGATGCAACGGCCATCGCTACGTAAAGTTCCTTCACTGTATGTTTGTCGCCGACCGCGAGAAAAACACGGCTGCCGATTTGTTTGGCCGCATTTTCTTTCACGGTTACGACTTCATCCCATTTTATTTTTCCGTCTTGGACGGCCTTTTCAACCAAATATTCCGTCATCATTTTCGCCATGCTCGCCGGCGCATAAGGGGTCTCCGCATCTTTTTGATAGAGGATTTGGCCCGACTCCGCATCCATCAAAATACCGGCTTTACCCTGAAGATTAATAGTATCGACGGCAGGCGCGGCTTCTGCGGCTCCGACTCCGGCGAGCAGCGTGGAGTACAGCAACCCCAGCACAAGCATCATGGCCAGAAACCGTTTCGATAGATTAGGCAAACGACGGAACAACAAATGATGGCGGCTCAACGCGTTCTCTCCCTTTTTACGATAAATTTCGTACTTTATTGTAACATACGAATTCGTCTTAAAATAAAGTCTAACGGAGTAATTTGCGCTTTTATTAAGATGTTTTTATTTCCAAATGAAAAAGCCGCAGGCGCGACGGATCGGGCCTGCGGCTTATCGTGTTGGGGGCTACAGTGAATAGTTCGGTGCTTCCTTGGTAATTTGGACGTCATGTGGATGACTTTCACGAAGGCCAGCGCCTGTAATCCGTACAAACGTGGTTTCATTGTTCAATTCTTCGATCGTCGAGGTTCCGCAGTACCCCATTCCCGAGCGTAACCCGCCGATAAGCTGGTGAATGGTGTCCTTGAGGGGGCCTTTGTAAGCCACACGCCCTTCAATACCCTCAGGCACCAGTTTGCTTTCGTTTTCCTGGAAATATCGGTCCTTACTGCCTTCCTTCATGGCGCCGATGGATCCCATTCCCCGATAGGATTTGTAACGGCGGCCTTGGAAAATTTCCGACTCGCCCGGGCTTTCTTCCGTCCCTGCAAGCAAGCTGCCCAACATGACTGCGTTGGCTCCCGCAGCAATCGCCTTCGTGATATCGCCGGAAAATTTAATTCCACCGTCCGCGATGATCGGAACGTTGTATTCTCTCGCTACAGAAGCGCAGTCGTAAATCGCCGTAATTTGAGGAACGCCGATACCGGCTACGATCCGGGTCGTGCAAATCGAACCTGGGCCGATGCCCACCTTTACGATGGAGGCGCCAGCTTCGATCAAATCGCGGGTAGCTTCACCTGTCGCGACGTTGCCGGCCACGATCGGCAGGTCCGGATAGGTATCACGCAGCTTTCGTACCATCGTCACGATATCCATGTGGTGACCGTGAGCGGAATCTACAACCAGCATATCGATTCCCGCGCTCACAATTGCCTCGGTGCGTTCGAATGTGTCTTTCGAGACGCCAACGGCAGCACCTACAAGCAATCTGCCTTGACTGTCTTTGGCCGCGTTCGGGAACTGGATCGCTTTTTCGATATCCTTGATCGTGATCAAGCCCTTCAGCGTGTTGGTCTCATCCACGAGCGGAAGCTTCTCGATCTTATGTTTTTGCAGCAGCCCTTCAGCTTGTTGGAGGGTCGTGCCCACCGGTGCGGTGACGAGATTGTCGCGTGTCATGACTTCGCTGATCTTAATGGAGTAGTCATGGACAAACCGCAAATCGCGATTGGTGATAATCCCGACCAGCTTGCCTTCTTCGTTGACGATTGGAACGCCGGAGATCCGATACTTGCCCATGAGCTCTTCCGCGTCGTAGACGTGGTGATCCGGTGTCAACGAGAAGGGGTTCGTGATGACGCCGCTTTCCGACCTTTTGACGCGGTCGACCTCTTCCGCTTGCTGCGCGACCGACATGTTTTTGTGAATGACACCGATGCCGCCCTCTCTGGCGATCGCGATTGCCAACGCCGATTCCGTGACCGTGTCCATGCCCGCGCTGATCAACGGAATGTTCAGCTTAATGGTAGGGCTCAGTCTTGTGGAAACGTCGACGTCCCTCGGAAGTGTCGATGATTTCCGGGGAACGAGCAGCACGTCGTCGAATGTGAGACCTTCCTTGGCGAATTTGTTCTGCCACACAGTGTATACCCTCCTAACCGGCCGCTTGCCGGGATTGTCTGCCGATGATTAAAGGCAATATTAGCAGAGGCGTCTGGGGGCTGTCAAGGACATGCGGAAGGTGGAAACTGCGCCTGTGCTGCTTTGTAGAAAGGAACCTCAACGCTTAGTTTGCGCAAATAAAAAACATCCCACGTGATGAATTCACGCGGGATGCCTATGTTTAAAAATTGCGCCTTGAAAACCGGATGCGAAACGAAACAGTTGCTGATATAAACATCATCGATACCTGTGTGCTTATTAGGATAAGCCCTCGACCGATTAGTACTCGTCAGCTGCACGCGTTGCCGCGCTTCCACCCCGAGCCTATCAACCTGGTGTTCTTCCAGGGGTCTTACTAAATTGGGAAATCTCATCTTGAGGCGGGCTTCGCGCTTAGATGCTTTCAGCGCTTATCCCTCCCGC
>NZ_SUPK01000010.1 GCF_005049045.1 Cohnella pontilimi | reverse complement strand
AGAACCTGGGCTTCACGGTAACATTGGCCTCACCGGAAGCTTCCTGACCTCCCCTTCTTCACACAGAAGACGCAGCTTTTTTAAAATCACTTGAGCTGCGCCTACTTTCGTGCTGTCTTTTTTGGTTCTCTACTATGAGTTATTTTCAGGGTAGTTCAATCTATTGTAAGCAGAGCATGATATCGTTGCTATTAGGGTAGCACTAATTTAGCTACACCCTGAAATTGCCGCTCGATCGATTAGTCAAGATCGCGCTCGCGATAATACTGAAGAGATGCTCAGCCCGTGGCGCGGACGAGGGCTGGTTGCTTAGCCACGCAAGCGCTGCAGCTAACGAGAACAGATCATCACCATCCATATCGGTACGCGCCAAACCTTCTGCCTGGGCACGAGCGAGAAGCTGCGTGCCTGCTGTGCGCATCGTCATGCATGAAGCGTGGAGCGCGGACTCCGGGTCCTCTTTGGCTGCCATCATCACGTCCACAACTCCTTGATAGTTGCCCGTGAATGCAACGACGTCGCGTAGCCACGACACGAGTGCATCATCGGGTGAACTCGCAGTTTCGAGCTCACGTGCCTTTGTCGTAAACTCGTCGAAGCTTGAACGGAGCATAGCTTCGAGCAGCGCCTCTCTCGTCGGGAAATGACGATACAGTGTGCCGAGCCCGACACCAGCTCTGCGAGCGATGTCGCGCAGCGATGCATCGACGCCGTGCTCGGTTACAACGACGTTCGCGACTGCGAGTATGTGCTCATAGTTTTTCTTTGCATCGGCTCGCATAGAATTCCTCCTTGACAATCGGAGCGGTGCTCCGTATAATCATAAACGGAACAGTGATCCGATTATGTGGAGCACTGCTCTGGTAAGTATAACTCATCTACATGAAAGGAGAAAGCAAGATGTCTACAGATACAATGAAGGCGATTCGTCTGCATGAATTCGGCGGCCCTGAGGTACTGCGTTACGAGGATGCGCCGCTTCCCGAGCTGAAGCCAGGTGAGGTGCTTGTCCGCGTTCACGCGGTTGGCATCAACCCCCCCGACTGGTACCTGCGCGAGGGGTATAAGGATCTTCCTCCTGAGTGGCAGCCGGCGGTGTCCTTTCCCTTCATTCTGGGGTCGGACGTGTCGGGCGTCGTCGAGGCGGTAGCCACGGATGTGCAAGGCTTCTCCATCGGCGATGAGGTTTTCGGCATGGTTCGCTTTCCTAGCATGGGAGAGAGCGCTGCTTATGCCGAGTACGTCGCCGCGCCAGCGTCGGATCTTGCACTCAAACCGGCTGGCATCGATCACGTGCACGCCGCAGGGGCGCCGATGGCAGGTCTCACCGGATGGCAGTTCCTGATTGAGCTCGGGCACAATGAAGCGAATCCGTTTCAACCGGAGTCGCATCGCCCGGTGCCGCTGGGCGGCAAGACGGTACTCGTCAATGGTGCTGCGGGCGGCGTGGGACACTTAGCGGTGCAGTTGGCTAAGTGGAAGGGTGCGCACGTCATCGCGGTGGCATCGGGCAAGCATGAGTCGTTCCTGCGCGAGCTCGGTGCCGACGAATTCATCGACTACACCAAGAGCCCTCCCGAGGACATCGCCCATGACGTTGATCTCGTCCTCGATACCCTCGGCGGTCCAACAACCGGTCGTTTCTTGCGTACACTCAAGCGTGGCGGCGCTTTGTTCCCGGTGTTCTTAGGCTTCTCCGACGCCGAGGAAGCCGCAAAGTTGGGCGTCACGGTATCGTTGACCCAAGTGCGCTCAAACGGCCCGCAGCTGGCGGAATTAGGGCGCTTGCTCGATGCTGGGACGGTTCGCGTCGCCATCGACAGCACGTTTCCACTTGCCGATGCTCGCAAGGCGCATGAACGAGCCGCCGGTGGGCACATTCAAGGCAAGATTGTACTCACGGTCGTGTAAGGAAGACAGCTCGAATGATTATCGCACTCCTCTTGGAACGTCGCAAAACTTTACGACGTTCCAGAGCGAGGACCGCGAATGAGCTTTGAAGAATTATGCTAACTTATTTATGAGAAAAGGATGAACAACAATGGTTCTACTCATGGGTTACGTTCACCTAAATCCGTCGGATGTGAATGAGTTCACTGCAGACGTTCAGGCTGTCGTTTCCAGCACGAGAGCTGAAAAGGGATGCCTCTTTTATGCCTTTACTTTGGAAGATGCGCGCGCCGGACGCATGCTGACTGTTCAGCGGTGGCAAGATCAAGAATCGCTGACTGCCCATGTTGAAAGACATGAGTCGGCGCCGTTTTTAAAAAAGTGGGGAAACAGGATGAGAATGGACATTCTAAAATATGATATCTCGAACGAGCGCTCGTTCATGGAGTAAAAGAGGTTGGGTAGACCGGGGAATTCCCCCCAGTCTCTCACAGAACAGAATGTGAAGGTCTCCCTTCATTCGGCTCTTGTTATCCAATCGCGGACAGTAGCCCTATTTGCCACTGGTAAAAGAGATAAGGGCTGCTCATGGCAGCAGAAGTAAGAAGGATCCGCCGCGGATCCTTCTGCTTTGTATTGAACTAAAGTACCCGTCCCTCGGTATTAATGGTTTTTCTTGACGAGGACAACCTTAGCGGTAGAATCAGATTGCGTGCTCGGTCCGCTCCGCAGACCTCCGCGCGATCGAACCCAACTGTCCTCTTTCGGATCGGGGCGACTCCCGTTGAATTTGCTGACGAGGTATATTCGACGAGGACAACCTTAGTGGTAGAATCAGATTGCGTGCTCAGTCCGCTCCGCAGACCTCCGCGCGATCGAACCCAACTGTCCTCTTTCGGATCGGGGCGACTCCCCAAACTTCTCCACCAACAAAAAAACACTGACCTCGTGCGGTCAGTGTTTTTATGGTGGAGGCGAGGGGAGTCGAACCCCTGTCCGAAGACAACGCCACATAGGCTTCTACGGGTGTAGTTCCAGTTTTGATGTCACCCGAGCAGCGCCCCGGAACCGGCTCTGCGTCGGGTCAGCCTGATTGTCTTCTTCAGCTAGCCCCAGGCGGAGACTAGACAGCGTATCCCACTAAAGTTGAGCCCTAATCCCGCCACATGGGCGATGGAGAGTTAGAGCCTGGTGACCGTTATTAGGCGGCCAGAGCCAGAGAAGGTTGTTTGTTTGCGATTATTCGCTTTCCGCGTTGTTGAAGCAGTCGCAGCCCTACTACCCGCTACCCATGCTCGAACTGTCCCCGTCGAATCCATAAACGCCCCCGAAGCTGATTCGCGGCCGCCCACCAGCGGCTCAAGAATCCAAGGGCGCTTCGATCAACAGCCAATCGAAGCATGAACTAGCTATAACTATTATACCACACAAACGCCATCAAAACCGTGTGATTGTTGCTGGTAACCCTGCCATCGGTTAATTGCTGACCTTCTGCTTCTCCCGAAGAATCCGCTGAATGTCCCGCTGCGCGTCTTTCTTGGCAGCATCGGCGCGCTTGTCGTACTGCTTCTTGCCCTTACCCATGCCGATCAGTACTTTGGCGTAACCGTTACGCACATACACCTTCAGCGGCACGATGGTGTAGCCTTCGCGCTTCGACTCCCCGAGCATTTTGTGAATCTGCTGCTTATGCAGCAGAAGCTTCCGTGCCCGAGTGGGATCGGAGTTGTGGCGGTTGCCTTCCTCGAACGGACTGATGTGCATGTTGTGGATGAACATCTCGCCGTTCCTTACCGTGCAGAACGTATCGCTAAGATTCGCTCGGCCGCGGCGCAAAGATTTGATTTCCGTACCGGTCAGCACCATTCCCGCTTCGTAGGTCTCTTCGATGAAGTAGTCATGGGAAGCTTTTTTGTTCTGCGCCAACGGCTTGTCAAACTGGTCTTTGTTCTTGCTGCCCACTTTCCTTCTCCTCCCCTACGATTCGTATCAGGCATGACGCCGGAGATTCATTATAGCACGCCACTGCCGGCCTTCTCAATTGCCGCTTTCATTTAAGCCGAGACTCGGACTGTCTCTAACTATATTTTGCGAAATTACAATGTGACTTTGAGGTGTGGGGCACTCTGTAACTTCATTTTGCGAAACTACAGAGGGTGATTCGTTGGCTGCGGGGACTTAAGGGCGCTGTAATTTCGCAAATTGTCGTTACAGCGCTCTTGCTCGCTTCATATGGTCTTGCAATTTGGCAAAATGTAGCTACAGCGCATCAGACGGCTTGCCGAATAACTTATGGCCAGAGTCAACTTCAGTCCGCCACACCCAAACATTTCGCGATCAGCGCCATTCGGATATACAAGCCATTGTGCGCCTGGCGGAAGTAAGCGGCACGCGGATCGGCGTCCACTTCTTCGGCGATTTCACCGGCGCGCGGCAGCGGATGGAGCACAATCGCTTCCTTCCTCATCCGGGACAACAACTCGCCGTCGATAATGTACTTGCCCGAAGCCTTCTCATACTCTTCAAGCGAAGGGAACCGTTCCTTCTGAATGCGCGTCTGGTACACGACATCTACCGACCCGGCAACCGCGTTCAAATCATGCGTCTCCTGATAGCGGATGCCTTTTCCGTCCATGTACCGCTTCACGTTCGCCGGAATTTGCACATTCTCCGGTGCGATGTAGTAAATCATGACGTCTTGATAATTGGCCAACATGTAGCTGAGCGAATGAACCGTTCTTCCGTACGCGAGATCGCCCACCATCGCAATTTTCAGCCCGTCGATCCGGCCGAATTCTTTATTGATCGTATAAGCGTCCAACAGCGCCTGCGTCGGATGCTCGCCCGCCCCGTCGCCCGCGTTGATGACGGGAACTCCGGTCACCGCCGCCGCCCGCTTCGCGGAGCCGATCTCGGTATGCCGCATGACGATGACGTCGCTGTATCCGCTGATGATGCGGATCGTGTCCTCCAGCGTCTCGCCTTTGATCGCCGACGAGAACTGCGCGGCGTTCTCCGTGCCGATTACGCTGCCGCCAAGCCGATGCATGGCCGATTCGAACGACAGCCGGGTACGCGTGCTCGCCTCGAAGAACAATGTAGTCATGATACGCCCGGCCAATCTCCGATCTCCGCCTGCCGCCACGACGTCTTCCATCTCCCGCGACGCCGCGAACAACCGTTCCAACTCCGCACGGTCAAACTGCTTGGCTCCCAACACGTGATACAGCTTGCGATCCATTACAACGCCATCCTCCCCGCTCATCCGTACACTATTCTCTATCCTATAAGATCGCTCTCTAATTGTAAAATGGCATGAATCCCCGTCAACCGCGCACAAAGGACCAGCCAAACAGCCGGCTGGTCCCCGAAACTTATTCTTTACGCTTCCGACGCTTCTCCTGCGGCTGCTCGCCACCGCCACCGCCACCGCCACCGCCAGCGGAACCGGCGCCGCCGCCGGATCTCCGGCCGCCGCCTTCGCGGCGCTTGGATTTCCGCATTTCGGCCAGCGCTTCGCTCTCGCCGCCGTCATCTCGAAGGCCATTGCCGGAAATCGGCAGGCCCCACATATCGAGCGAACCCGCGCGCTTCTTCGGCTTGCTGGCCGGCGCATCCGCCTTCGGCCCGCGCCCGCCGCCGGCTTTCGGCGCTGCCGCCGGCTGCACAGCCACCGTCGGGCGCTCACTGCCGCGGCCCTTGCGCCGCTTGCCGCCGCCGCGCTCTTCGCGCACGCCCGCAGCCGGAGCCTGGCGCTGACTGGCTGCCCCGGCAGATGCTCCACCGCGTCCTCGCTTCTTGCCCCGCTTGCGGTCGAATCCGCCGCCACCGCCGCCTCCCCGCGCGTCCACCCAACTCATTTTGCCGGCGCGGCGCGGCTTCATGTCGACCATCTCGAAATCGATCGTATGGTCTTCCATGTTGACCCGAGCGACCCGGATCTTGACCTCGTCCCCGATCCGGTACACCTTAGAGGTCCGCTCTCCGATGAGCGCCATATGAAGCTCGTGGAAATGGTAATAATCGTCGGTCAAACCGCTTAACCGGATCAAGCCCTCGACGGTGTTGTCCAGCTCCACGAACATGCCGAAGCTGGTGACGCCGCTAATAATGCCGGAGAACTCCTCGCCGATCTTATCCAGCATGAACTCGGCTTTCTTCAGCTTCTCCGTATCCCGCTCCGCGTCCACGGCGACCCGTTCCCGCTCCGAAGACTGCTGTGCAATATCCGACATACGGGGCGCCAGCGCATCCACGCGCACGTCCGGCAATGTGCCCCCATTTTCCAACACTTCCCGAATTACCCGATGGATGACCAAATCGGGATAACGCCGGATTGGCGATGTGAAATGGGTATAAAATTCAGCCGCCAGTCCGAAATGCCCCAAGCTTTCCGCATCGTATTTCGCCTGTTTCATCGACCGCAGCATCATGGTGCTCAGCACGGTCTCTTCCTTGGTGTCGCGAATTTCCTCCAACAAGGTCTGCAGCGCGCGCGGATGCACGTTGTTGCCTTTGCCTCGCACGGCATAACCGAAATTCGCCGCGAACTGCACGAACTGCTGCAGCTTCTCGCTGCTCGGCTCCTCATGGATCCGGTAAATGAACGGCACCTTCAGCCAATGAAAATGCTCCGCCACCGTCTCGTTTGCCGCCAGCATGAATTCCTCGATAATCTGTTCGGCGATGGAACGCTCCCGTTTCACGATGTCAACGGGCTTCCCTTCCTGGTCCACGATGACCTTCGATTCCTGGAAGTCGAAATCGATGGCGCCGCGCCGCATCCGGTGCTCCCGCAGCCCTAAGGCCAGCTCTCGCATCAGCCGGAAGTTCTCCACCAAATCGGAATAACGCTCCATCACTTCCGGATCTTCATCCGTCAAAATTTTGCGCACGTTCGTGTACGTCATGCGCTCCTTCGTGCGGATCACGCTCGTGTAAATATCGTGACGAACCCGTCTCAACGTTCCCGGTTCGAATTCCATCTCACAGGACATCGTGAGACGGTCCACTTGCGGATTCAGCGAGCAAATCCCGTTGGACAGCCGGTGCGGCAGCATAGGAATCACTCGATCCACCAAATACACGCTGCAACCGCGGTTGTAGGCTTCCTGATCGAGCTTGGACTTCTCCCGCACATAATAGCTGACGTCCGCGATGTGAACGCCGAGCAGGTAATTGCCGTTCGGCAGCCGCTCCACGTTCACGGCGTCGTCCAAATCTTTGGCGTCTTCGCCGTCGATCGTCACAATGACGCGCCCGCGCAAATCGCGCCGTCCTTGGCGCACAATTTCTTCCTCGGTGATCGAATCCGGTGCCGTTTCCGCTTCCGCCATCACATCATCCGGAAAGCTTTCCGGCAGCGCGTGCTTGCGGATAATGCTCAAAATATCGACGCCCGGATCGTCCTTATGCCCGAGAATTTCGACGATTTCGCCTTCCGCGGCGGACCGCCCTTCCGGATATTTCACAATGTTGACGACGACCTTCTGGCCCGTCACCGCACCTTTAAATGCTTCCTGACGGATGAAAATATCCTTGTTGATCCGTTTATCGTCCGGAATGACGAATCCATAACTTTCGTGGTTCTCGAACAACCCGACGACCTGCGTGACCGCCCGTTTCACAATGCGTACGATCTCGCCTTCCATCCGCTGCCCGTTATCGCTCTTGGTTGTGACACGAACGAGCACGATATCCCCGTTCATGGCGCCCTTCATATCGTTGGCGTGGATATAGACGTCCGGATGATCCGGTTCATCAGGCAGCAAAAACGCGAATCCCTTAGGATGCGATTGAAGGCGTCCGCGCAGCAAATTCATCCGTTCCGGCACACCGTAACGATCGGTACGGGTCATCAAAATTTTCCCGTCGTTCTCCATTTCGGTCAGCATGCGCAGAAACGTTTTAAAGTCGTCGGCATTATCGATGCCAAAATGCTTCTCCAGCTCCTGGTACGTCATGGGTTTGTAAGCCGTCTCGCGCATAAAGTCGAGCAGCTCCTGCTCCGTACACATCGGCATCCGCATCACCTCGTCCTATGTATAGTATACACGCAATGATTCCGAGGCAACCGGACTTCCGGACCTCCACCGCGTCAACGCACAAAAAAAGCAGGAAGCTTGCGCTTCCTGCTCGTCGGTTCGTTCATTAGCCTTTTACGAAATAAGCGACCACCAAGGCGAGGATAAAAAATCCGACCGCCAGACCGATCGTCAGACGCTGAAGGAACAAGTCCAGTCCGCGTGCCTTCTGCTTGCCGAACAAGTGCTCGGCACCGCCGGAGATGGCGCCCGACAGACCCGCGCTCTTGCCGCGCTGCAGCAAAACAACGGCAATCAGACCCAGCGAGAAAATCACGAGCAATATCTTAAAGAAAACTACCACCGCTTCCACCTCCCGAGTGCCGAAACACGATGAACTCTACAAAAACAGTATTTTCATTCTATCACACAGGCTGTTCGGTTGACAACCGTTCGCATTCTCCGGAAATTTCCGTCAACACCCCGCTCGCTTTAGAAGAAATCGAATAAGTAAGGCTGCACAAGCGGGACGCGCCGTTCCAACAACGCAGCCGACTCCGGCGCACCTTGCAAACGTCCAGTACGCTGAAGCATGCGCGGACGCAGGTTTCCTGCGAGCATGACCGTTAACGTTTGAATATCCAGCGACACAGCCGACGTTCCGCCGTCCCCCGCAGCACGGGTCACACGTTCCAGCGCCGCTTTACCGGAAGGCTCGATTCGCAGCTGAAACAATCCCTCATTCCAAGGCGCATGGCCATCCTCGAGATGCAGTAACAGCTCATCCGTCCGGTCCGATTCTTCAAAACGATACTGGCCGACGAACGCTTGCGCGTCTACTATCCGCGACATGAAGTGGCCTGTTACCTCCTGCTTCAATCGGGGCTCCGGCAGCAAGAACGGCAGCGGATCGTCCGCGGGCACCGTCATCGTAAGCTGATCCGCCATGGAATCGTGGTTGCCCGCATAACTCCAAAGCCCGATTCTCGCCTCCTCGGTCAAAGCCACCCACTCGAACACCTTCATGTGCTTGTCCTTCACTTGATAAAGCATGTACCCTTCCGCCTGCCCCGACGGATTGGAATACACCGCCGCCATTTGCGCCTTGAGCGCACGGCTGTCCCACCAGTAGCGGTCCCTGACCAGCATGCCGTCATATCGCGCAGCGAACGTTTGGTAAACCGGGTCCAGCAACTCCATGCTTTTCTCTACCAGCTTCACCGTGCCGGCCGTGTCGCGGCGCGGTGGGAACCAGCGGGGTTCGATCGTATACTGCTTTTTCTGCGTCATCATTTCATAGCCGTACTTCCGGTAAAAAGCATATGAAAACGGATAAAGCGCGCTTATACTTTGCCCCTTGCGGCGCATCTCTTCGAACGAATGCGTCAACAGCCGGGCAATGCTTCCCTGGCGCCGGCTGTCCGGCCAAGAAGCAACGCCCGCCACGCCGCCCATCGCCAGCTTCCGCCCTCTCAGCCAGATTTCGAACGGCAAGATGAATAATGAAGACAACATTCGGCCATCGTCCCCGAAAAGGCCATAAACGTCCTCCGGCCGAAAGTTTTTCCGCTGCTGTTCCTTGTCCTCCGGAGATACCGCATATTGAAACGCAAATTCCGATAACGCAACCCTGTCATCGAAGTCCTCGATCGTTAAGTTCCGGATTTCCGCCATGCTGTCAGCCACTCCCCCTGCTCCCATTTCCATCCATCATAACGTACGGCCCAGCCATAAGAAAAGAGCCCGGCTTCTTCAGCCAGGCCCAGCCATTCCAAACCGTAATTACAGCATACCCCGCTCACGGAACCAGGCAAAGTTCAGCTTGGCGCTCTCGAGGGAGCCGACATCGTAATGCTCTTGTTCGATGATGATGTATTCGACGCCCGACTTCTCGCACGCTGCCAGCGCCGCGTCCCAATCGACGGTTCCGCGTCCGATTTCAGTGTCCACGCCGTCATCCTTGAAATCCTTCGCATGGACGACCGGCACCCGGCCTGCGTATTTCTCGATATAAGCGGCCGGATCCTGTCCTCCGACCTTCACCCAGCCGAGGTCAAATTCCGCGAACAGCTTGTCCGCCGGAATCCGTTCCAGCAGGCGGTCGATGACCAGCTTGCCGCCGACCGATTTGAATTCGAACGCATGATTATGATAGCCGAAACTCATGCCTGACTTCGTGACGATTTCGGAAGCCTGCTCCAGCACGTCCGCCATTTTCGCCACATCGTCCTCCGTGGGCGATTCCGGCAGCGGGAACCACGGTATGATGAACCGCTTGATGCCGAGTTCCAGGGCATATTCGACCTGCGTCTGGAGGTTGTCCTTCCACTTGTCCGGCTGATCCATCGTCAGCCCGACATGAGCGGACGGAGCGTTCAGCCCGGCGTCCGACAGCGCGGCGCGCAAGTCCTTGGCCGATACTCCGTAATAGCCTGCCAATTCCACGTTTTTGTAGCCGATATCCGCAATTCGCCGGATCGTCCCCAGAAAATCCTTCTCGCTCAGATCGCGTACCGAGTACAACTGAATGCCGACTTGAGGTTTGCTCATGGAAACATGCCACCACCTTCATGGGTTAGCCCGCCACATGGGCGCGCTTTCATCTATACCCATTATAGGCAGAAGTGGCGCTTCGAAGCGAGGATGGTTTTTGCCTTATTTATATGCCATTTGGATGAGCGCCAAGAGAAAGAGCGCCGCAATCGCTGCGGCGCCCTCGTCCTCTTAAAAACCTTTATACTGCGGTTCTTCCTGCTCCAATTGTTGAACTCTGGACTCAATCTGCTGCAAAATTTGCCCCGTTTGGGTAGCGGCATCCGTAAACATTTGCTTGGCTTCCTGGTTTTGCGTATTGAGTGCGAACTGCTCCAGGCTCGCTTGCGCGCTTTTCAAGGATGCGACGGTGGTTTTCACTTGGGTTGACACGGTCATGCGCGAGATCACCTCGTTTTTGGGAAAGTGCGGTCCAGAGTAATTTGTCCATCATCGAACGGCGTATTCATGCAAAAATGGTGTGTTAAAAAATGGGTTCCTGAGGAAACCTTGTGAGGGTACGAAATTCGACGGGAAAGAAGGTAACTCGTTATGCCGGACTGGGTCCAGATTCTGTTTCGTTCGCTTGGCGCACTGAGTGTGCTCTTCCTGTTCACGCGGATTTTGGGCAAAAAACAAATTTCCCAGCTATCGTTTTTCGAGTATGTGATGGGAATCACACTGGGTGAGCTGGCGGGATTCGTTTCCACGGACATCGAAAAGCACTATTTTTACGGCATATTGGCCATGTCCGTCTGGTTCTTCATCCCTTTCTCCATGGAATGGCTGTTGTTAAAAAGCCAAAAGTTACGCATATGGTTCGAAGGCAGAGGCACCATTCTGGTGAAAGAGGGCAAAGTGTTAGAGAGCAACTTGAAGAAGGAGCGGCTCAGCGCCGACGAACTGATGGAACAGCTGCGGGGGAAAAATGTATTTAACGTAGCGGATGTGGAATTCGCGGTCATGGAAACCAACGGGAAGCTCAGCGTGCTGCTTAAGAAATCCAAGCTGCCGCTTACAGCCAGCGATGTCGGGATCAAAACGGTGAACGAGGTCGAGCCTCAAGCCGTCATTATTGACGGTAATATTATGACCGAGCCTTTATCCACTCTCGGCTTGAGCCCCGGCTGGCTGAAGACGGAGCTGCAGAAAGTCGGAGTCGCGCCCGAAAACGTGTTTCTCGGGCAAGTCGACGCCTACCAGCAGCTCTATGTGGATTTGTATGACGACAAACTGAAAGTCCCGCTTCCGCAGGGCAAAGCGCTGGTCATGGCCACACTGAAGAAAACGCAGGCCGATCTCGAGCTGTTCGCCCTCTCCGCCAAAAATCCGGACGCCAAAAAGATGTTCGAAAACAACGCGCAGAGTCTGGACAAGCTGATCCGGGATCTGAAGCCTGTTTTACAAGGTTAAATTCTTATAGAGTGAAGGATCTGCGGTCCCTTCATTTTTTCTTGCCGTTTCGCATGGCGGCCAGCAGCTTCACGCCTTTCCGGCCGCCATCCGCAAACTCGCGGTACTCGGAAGACTCCATCGCGTAAAGCGCCAGTTTCCCTTCCTCGTTAAAATGGATTCCCCAGCCATACTTTTTCGGCAGCATGGACGCTCTCAAACACGCCATCGGTTTGCTGAAAAACTGCTCCCGGATTTCCTCCCGCCGCGCCGCCAGCTCCTCCTGCGGAATCTGTTTGTGCCGTACGTGCACCTCGAACAGAAGCTCTTCCTGCGTGTACTTGTACGGACGATCGGCAGCCAGCTCGAATTCGATGCCCGGCTTCGTTTTTCCATCCTTCTTGTCCTTAGGCACCGTACCTGTCTCCACCGGACAATCCGGCGCCACCGTAATGAACGTGTTGTAATAATTCAGCTCCATCCAGTCGCACCTCTCTTCGCATTCTTATACTTCTATTATAACTTTGTTAAAATAAAACAAACAGATAGATGGGAGCCGGCGTTTTGGATTACATCGTATTGGATATCGAATTTAACGGACGGAAGTTTGCCAGCGATTTGCCGATGGAGGTCATCGAGATCGGTGCGGTGAGACTGGATTCCTCTTTGCGGCTCGTGGACGGGTTTTCCTCTTTGATCAAACCGGTGTATTTTTCGAAATTGAATAACTTTATCAAGAAAAAAACCGGAATCCCTCAGGAAGATATCGACCATGCCGAAGGTTTTCCTCAAGTCATCGCAGCCTTCAGAGCCTGGCTGAACCGGAGCGAAACGTTCCTTCTTGTTACGTGGGGCGGCGAGGATTTAAAGCGAATCGTGTTCGACACCCGCATGCACAAATTGAATGACGCCGATTGGCTCGCCGCCTC
This sequence comes from Cohnella pontilimi, assembly GCF_005049045.1. GTDB lineage: Bacteria > Bacillota > Bacilli > Paenibacillales > Paenibacillaceae > Cohnella > Cohnella pontilimi. Next base: position 115,603 of record NZ_SUPK01000010.1, on the reverse strand, counting down.
TTACTTCGACTTGCTCAAAGGATATATCCGCTATAAAAATGTCACGAACGATGTGAGCGTGGAAGCGGCGCTTGCGGATCTCGGAATCTCTGCGGAAGGTTCCGCCCATCGCGCATTGGATGACGCACGCATGACAGCGGAAGTGTTCCGCAAACTGTTCGCCGAACTGGACTTGGAACGGACGCAGCAATATAAAGACACGTATACAAACTCCAAGGAACGCCGGTTGGTGAAAAGCGCCGTTCGCACCATGATGAGACAAAACAAATCACCGGATTGGGACCAGTTCGTGGAACATTATTTGACGGGGAAAGTCGATCTCACGGATCGAAGGAAGGCTGCCGAATTGAAGGCGTATTTTGCAGAGGAAATGAAAACGTCGGGAGAGAAGCGGCCATGAGACTCGTATCTTGGAATGTGAACGGACTAAGGGCTTGCGTGAACAAAGGCTTCAACGAATATTTCAAAGAGGTGGACGCCGATATTTTCTGCGTTCAGGAGACGAAGCTGCAAGAAGGACAAATCACCCTCGATCATGGCGAACAATATCGGCAGTATTGGAACTATGCGGAGAAAAAAGGGTACTCCGGGACCGCCGTATTTACAAAGCAGGAGCCGCTGTCGGTGCGGTACGGAATGGAAGAGGAAACCGAGCCTGAGGGACGCATCATCACGCTGGAGTTTGACGCTTTCTATTTGGTCAACGTCTATACGCCAAATGCGAAGCGCGATTTATCCCGGCTGGACTACCGGCTGGAGTGGGAGGACCGGTTTCTCCGCTACCTTCAAGAGCTGGATGCGCGGAAGCCCGTCATCGCCTGCGGCGATTTGAACGTCGCCCACCAGGAGATCGATATCAAGAACTGGAAGTCCAATCGGGGCAACTCCGGCTTCACGGATGAGGAACGAGGCAAAATGACCGGATTGCTCGAGGCCGGCTTCATCGATACGTTCCGTCATTTCTATCCGGATCGCACAGACGTTTACTCTTGGTGGTCGAATATGCCGAAAGTGCGGGAGCGGAACGTAGGCTGGAGAATCGATTATTTTCTGGCTTCCGCCAGACTCGCTCCCATGCTGACGGATGCTCGGATCGACTGTCATGTGACCGGCAGCGACCATTGCCCTGTTATTTTGGAAGCGGAGCTTTGAACGTAAATAAGGCCGGAACTCCTCCCCTGAGGATTCCGGCCTTCCTTGTAGGGTATATTAACCTCTCTTCTTACGTGTCATAACGTCGAAAATGACCGCTGCCGCCAATACGCCGCCGCGGATCATGTATTGATAGGAGATGCCTACGCCTAGCAGGTTCATGCCGCTGGACAACGAAGTCATGACGAGCGCACCGATGATGGAGCCGGTGACTTTGCCGACACCGCCGGCCGCGGAGACGCCGCCTACGTAAGCCGCTGCGATCGCGTCCAGTTCGAACAGCGTACCGGCGGTCGTCGTCGCGGAATGCAGACGGGCCGTGTACAAGATGCCGGACAACGCGGAGAGCATGCCCATCGAACCGAACACGATGTAGGTGATCTTCTTCACGTTAATCCCGCTCAGGTGAGCGGCTTCCGGGTTGGATCCGACAGCGTAGATTTGTCTGCCGAGTACGGTCTTGGTCGTGAGGAAATGATAGATCACAACAACGGCCATCACGATGATCACCGTCCAGGAGAAGCCGTTGTAACCTGCGATAATCCAAGTAATATAGGCGATGATAGCCGAGACGAACAAGATTTTTAAAGTGAAAATCGGGATGGAAACGACTTCAAACTGGTACTTCAGCTTATTTCTGCGATTGGACATTTCGGAATAAATATAGAGCAGGATGGCGACTCCGCCGAGTATGAGAGAAAGCAGGCTCAACCCGCCAACCTTCGCAATCGCCGGGATATATCCGTTGCCGATCGCGTTGAAATGGTTGTCCTTGACGATAATCGTGCCGCTGCCTTCCGTTACCCTGAGCAGTGCCCCGCGGAAAATCAGCATCCCTGCGAGCGAAGCGACGAACGATGGAATGCCCACCGACGCGACGAGCACGCCATTGAACATGCCGGCCACGACGCCGAGTACGAGGATGATCGGAATCGTCAGGTAGAACGGAACCCCTGCCTGCGTAAGTAAAATGGCGGCTATTGCGCCCAGAAACCCGGCCGCAAAACCGACGGACAAATCGATGTGTCGGATCACAATGACCAGCGTCATGCCAACTGCCAATACGGCAATGAAGCCCATTTGATCCAACAAGTTGCTGATATTGCGGGAGGACATGAAGAGGCCGTCCGTCATGATCGAGAAGGTCAGCATGATGACGAACAGGGCGATGTACATGCCGTAATCCCGGATGTTCTCCTTGATTAGCGTCCTTGCTTCATTGAAAACATCCCGGATGTTCTCCTTGATTAGCGTCCTTGCTTCATTGAAAACGGTCATAGGTGCTCCTCCTATTGCGTAGCGAATTGCATGATTTTTTCCTGGTCGGCTTCTTCCGCGGGCAGCTCGCCCTTCAGCTTCCCTTCGGCCATGACATAGATGCGGTCGCTCATCCCGAGAACCTCGCCCAGCTCGGACGAGATCATGATGATGCTGAGACCCTCGCTGATCAGCTTGTTCATGATTGAATAGATTTCGAATTTGGCGCCTACGTCGATGCCGCGCGTGGGCTCATCCAGAATCAACAATTTAGGGCCGACGAACAGCCATTTGCCAAGCGATACCTTCTGCTGGTTGCCGCCGCTGAGCTTGCCGACGATCTGCTCGACGGACGGAGCTTTCACGTAGAGGGACTGCTTGTACTCGTTGGCGACCTTCACTTCTTCGTTGTCATTGACCCAACCGCGCGAGGAGATGCCTTGCAGGTTCGCCGCGGTGATGTTGCTTTTGATATCCTGAATCAGGAACAAGCCGTCGCCTTTCCTGTCTTCCGTGACATAGGCGATTCCCGCTTCGATCGCGTCGCTCGTATGCTTGAACGTGACGGGGGAGCCGTCGACGAACAAGTCGCCTTTCAGTTTATAGGACCTGGGATTACCGAAGATGCTGAGCGCAAGCTCCGTCCGTCCCGAGCCCATCAAGCCGGCTATCCCGACGATTTCTCCTTTTTTCACGTGCAGGTTCACGCCGCTCACAACGTTACGGCCCGCTTGGGGATCGTATGCAGACCAATCCTTGATTTCCAGAATCTTGTCGCCGAACTGTTTGTTCGTTCTCTTGGGATAAATGTCTTCGATATCGCGCCCGACCATGTTTTTGATAATGACGCTCTCGGAGATTTCGCCTTTCGCAGCGTCCAGCGTGCAGATCGTCTTGCCGTCGCGGAGAACCGTCGCCTTGTCGGCGATCGAGATGACTTCTTTGAGCTTGTGGGAGATCATGATGCAGGTAATGCCTTGATTCTTCAATTCTCGCAGCAGCTCAAGCAGGTTTTCGCTGTCGTTCTCATTGAGGGCCGCCGTCGGCTCATCCAGAATGAGGAGTTTGACGTCCTTGCTCAGTGCCTTCGCGATTTCCACGAGCTGCTGTTTGCCGACCCCCAGGTTTTTGACCGGCGTTTCAGGATTGACGTTCAGCTTTACTTTCTTCAGCATTTCCTTCGCCTGAACGATCGTTTGGTTCCAATCCACGAAAGCTCCGCGCTTCACTTCGTTGCCAACGAAAATGTTCTCGTACACAGACAAGTCCGGGAACAACGCGAGCTCCTGGTAAATGATGACGATGCCGGCTTTCACGCTGTCGCTGATTTTGCCAAACGTTTGCACCTCGCCGTTGTAGACGATATCGCCTTTGTACGTCCCATAGGGATAAACCCCGCTGAGCACTTTCATCAACGTAGACTTGCCCGCCCCATTCTCGCCGACCAGGCAGTGGATCTCGCCTCTCTTGACTTTGAAGCTGACGTCGCTGAGCGCTTTGACACCCGTGAATTCCTTGGAGATATTGTTCATCTCTAAAATGTAGTCGCTCATGTTTTGCACTCCTTACCCCACAACGGTTGCCTTAGCGGAAAACGGAATAGTGATAGACGCGAATCTATCACTATTCCATGCGGATTATTTACGGTTGCGTCTTGCGGCTTACAGTCCCTTAAAGTCTTCGGCTTTGTAATATCCGGACTCTACCAGTTCTTTCTTCACGTTGTCCTTGTCGACCGTGATAACCGGAGTTTGCTTCGCTTTTACTTTGACTTTTTTGTTGTCATATTCGCCGGTCGTCTCAGGCGTATTGCCGTCAAGCACATCGACTGCCATGCCCATTGCGTCTTTGACGAGCGTCCGAACGTCTTTGAACACGGTCATCGATTGCTTGCCGTCAATGATGTACTGGATGGAAGCTTTTTCCGCATCCTGACCGGTTACAACGTAACTCGTAACCGCGCTGTCGGAAGCGAATACGTCGGCGATGGAGCGGGCGGTGCCGTCGTTCGGCGCCAGGATCAGAACGTCGCCTTTGGCGTCGGCTGCAGCAGCCGTAAGGTGCGTTTGCGCTTTGTTTTTCGCCTCGTTCGCATCCCAGTTCGTCGTGACTTGGCCGATGATTTTCGCCATTTCGTCGCGGCTGAGTTCCGCTTTGTCTTTCAGAGCAACAGCTTCGCTGGAGTTCGCGATTTTGAACGTGCCGTCAGCGATTTTCGGCTGCAGCACTTTCCACGCGCCTTCGAAGAACAGGAACGCGTTGTTGTCGGAAGAGGCACCTGCGTACAGGTACAGCGGCTGGCCGTTGCCTTTGGAGTGGTCGATCAGGTATTGCGCTTGCGCAGCGCCTACCTGGAGGCTGTCGAACGTAACGTAGTAGTCGACTGCGTCAGTGTTCGTAATCAGGCGGTCATAAGAGATAACCGTGATGCCTTCCTTCTTAGCGGCTTCTACGGCAGCAGCGGCCGCATCGCCGTCTTGCGGGCAGATGATAAGAACTTTGATGCCTTTGCTGATCAGCGTATCGACGTTTTCTTTCTCCTTCGCGGAGGAACCCTGGCTGAACAGGATTTCGGTCGTGTATTTCGTACCGCTGAGCGCGTCTTTGAAACGCGTCTCATCCTGCACCCATCTCGGCTCGTCTTTCGTCGGCAAAACGATACCTACGCTGACTTTGCCGCTTCCGCTTTTATTGCCGCATGCCGCAACCAGTGCCGCGAACAGCATCACGACCATCAGAAGAGCAATCGTCTTGAAGCTTCTTTTCATTCTGGGGACCCCTTTCGGAAATGGATAAATTGGGTAACACGACCAATATATCATCGCCCGAAAGGATTGTAAGCGCTATACAATAGTAACTTTTTACAAACGTCTATACTTTTTTGACACTGGCGGTTATTTTTTTACGTTCTTATAGACGTCCTCACGGGAATGGAATCCGTCGGCGATAATCGTGTCATCGATGTTCGTTTTATCCACGGCAATCGGCGGAAGCAGCACGGACGGCACTTCGATTTTTCCGTTGTTCACTTTCCGGTCGGCTCCGGCGCTTTCGCCCTTGGCCAGCTTGAGCGCAAGCTCTGCCGCCTTCTCGGCCAGCCGCTTGATCGGCTTGTACACGGTCATCGTCTGCGTGCCCTCGACGATGCGCTGGGCGGCCGCAAGCTCCGCATCCTGCCCGGCTACCGGAACGCGTCCAGCGAGCCCCTGCTCCTTCAAGGCTTCAATGGCGCTCCCCGCCGTTGCATCGTTGGCGGCGATCACCGCGTCGATCCGGTTTCCGTTGGCTTTGAGCGCCGCTCTCATGTTGGCGAGCGAATTCGCGGTCAGCCAGTCCTTCGTCCATTGGTCGTAGACGACGGTAATGTCTCCCTTATCGATCGACGGCTGCAGGATCGTAAACACGCCTTCCTTCATCATATGGGCATTGTTGTCCGTATCCGCGCCGCCGATGTACACATATTTTCCTTTGGGCACCAATCGCGTAATGGCTTGCGTCTGAAGCTTCCCGACCATTTCGTTGTCGAACGACACGTACAGGTCAATGTCGGCGTTCTTGACCAGACGGTCATAAGCGAGCACTTTAATACCGGCGGAATGGGCTTTTTTGACGATGGCCGCCATGGCCTCGGCATTATGGGGCACGACGACCAGGACGTCAACGCCCTGGCTGATCATTGTCTCGGCTTGCGAGATTTGCTGGGCATCGTCGCCGTTCGCCGCCATGATGACCACTTCGGCGCCGAGCGATTCCACCGCGGCCTTGAACAGGTCGCGGTCTTTCAGCCAGCGCTCCTCCTTCAAAGTATCCATGGAGAAGCCGACCTTGATCTTGTCGTCTTTGCCTGTGGACGGGTCGCCGCCGATCCCTCCGCGGGGCGAGGCTGCTGGCGTCGGTGCCGGCTCGTTCACCGCGCCGTTGCCCGTGCACGCCTGCAATAAGCTAGCCAGCAGCAGAGCCAGGGCCATTCCGAGGAATGAGACGCGCCCCAAGCCCGTCTGTTTCCGTATCCGCATCCGTTTCTCCCCCTTCGCTTCGAACTCACCGGCCGCTCATCCCTTTTTCCCCAGCAGCATTTTCCGGTACTCCGTCGGCGACACATCGCATATTTTCTTGAATACTTTGCTGAAATAGTTTGGATCATGGTAGCCGACCTCGAACGTGATTTCCTTCATGCTCCGGTCGGGATCGGCCATCAGCTTCTTCGCCTTCTCGATCCGGCATTCGGTGAGGAAATCGATATAGTTGACACCCAGCTGTTCTTTGAACATTTTACTGATATAGAAAGGGCTCAGGCTCACTATCTTCCCGATCGTTTCCAATGTGACGTCTTGGTGGGAATGCTCGACGATATATTGCTTGATTTGCTGGATCGAGTCTGGCGCAATACGTTCCTGATAAGATACGAATAGTCGCTGCATGCCGCCCAGCAGCTGACCCGTTTCGGCGTGCAGCTGCCGGTAATCCTGAGATTGGTAAGCAAACAAGGGCGTGTCAATCTCGATTCCCATCTCTAGCAACACCCGCGACACAATCCAAAGCAATCCGAGAACGCGTTGTTGGGCTTGCAGCAAATCGACGCCTTCATTCTCGAACCGCCGGATAAATTCCATCACATCCGCACGGACTTGCTCCCAATGACCGAGCCGGATCCGGTCGAAGAACTGCTTTTCCGTCTGTTTGGCCGACTGGCCGTCATTCGCGAGGTTGAGAACCGGCGTATCGGCGTAGAATCGGTACTTGACCGGCAGAGACGGATCCATGGACGCGATGAGCGCCTCCTGATAAGACTGCCGGATCTGCTCCAGCGAGGCGCAGACGTTTCCGATGCCGACGAACCAGCCGGTTCCGGCCACTGCTCCAGCCACGGACAACAGGTCGCGCGCCATGCCGACGGCTTGGGAACGATACGACTTGTCCGAGTCCCGAAACGCGATGACCGGAATTTGGCGGCCGTACAGCGCACCGACCCAACCGCTCCCCGTCTGCCTGACCTTCTCCTTGACCGCGGAATACACGCCTTCCGATCCCGGCGGCAGCAGGACGGTCATCGCGAACTTCTCGTTCGAGGTGCTGACGCCGAGCAATCCAACCAGTTCGTCCAGATGGACCTCATGAACGTGATCGAACAGCAGCTGGGTGACGACGTCGGTCTCGACAACCGGCAGCATCTTACGGAGAGCGTCGCGCTGCAGATTGCTCGCGATGCGCGATTCACGCTCCTCTTCGATCAGTTTCAGCACTTTCCCCACCGTATCGACAATCTCGCTCGCCTTGCTCGGCTTCAGCAAATAATCCTTCACGCCCAGCTTGATTGCTCTCCGCGCGTAGTCGAAAGTATCGTACGCCGTTACCATAATGAATTTGACGTCCGGATCTTCGGCGCCGATGATTTCGACGGCTTCCAGACCGCTCATCCCCGGCATCTTGATATCCATCAGGATCAGGTCCGGACGAAACCGCTTCACCAAATCGACGGCGATTTTCCCGTTCCTCGCCTGCTCGAAGACCAGGTCGGGAAAACCATTGCGCAGAATCGCCATCAGACCTTCCCGCTCGATCTGCTCGTCATCCACGATCAAGAGCTTTATCATCCTCTTCGGTTCCCCTTGTTTTCGGTATTTTCATGCGGACCATCGTTCCTCTGCCTGTTTCACTCTCGATCTCAATGACGTCGTCTAGACCATAAAAAAGCCGGAGCCTTCGAACGACGTTGCTGAACCCGATCCCCGTGGAATGACCTTCCGAATCCACCGGGTGCTCCTCCAGGATTTGCCGGATTTTATTCTCGGGCATCCCCGGTCCGTCATCTGTGATTTCGATCGTGACCCGCTCGCCGTCGTTCCGGATGCGGAATCGGATCGTTCCGCCTTCCTCGCTGGGTTCGACCGCATGAATGACGGCATTCTCCACGATCGGCTGCAGGGTTAACCCGGGGATTTGCACGTAGAGGCAAGATTCATCGATATCCGAATGGAATTGCAGCCGATCGGTGAACCGGGTTTTCTGGATTTCCATGTACTGGCGCAGCACTTTGACTTCTTCATAGAGCGTGACGGACCGGTCCAGCCGTTTCAGGTTGTAACGCAACAAGCCCGCGACGCTCGCCAGCAGGTCGCTTGTTTCCTCGGACCCTTCCAAGTAAGCCTTCTTGGACAGCGTATCCAGCGTATTGAACAAAAAGTGCGGATTGATCTGACTTTGCAGACTGCGAAGCTGGCTCTCCCGCAGCAGAAGCTTGTTCTGCTGCAGTTCATTCTCCAGCTGCGCCTTCTGCTGGATTTCAACAATCAAGTTATTGATGTTGATCCGCATGCGGTCGAACATCTTGGCCAGAAAGGAAATTTCGTCATTGGACGCGACCTCGACCTGCAAATCGAACCGGCCGCGGGATAGTTCCTTCGCCGCCTGCGTTAATTTCAGCACCGGCCGCGTAATGCTCAAGGAAAACCAGTAGGTGAACAGGAGCAGCAGGAACGTGATCGTCAAAAGCAGCCAAATCCCGAGTTCGTTGAGCGCCTTCGACTGCTCGATGATACCGCGGTAGAAGCGGTCGTACGTTTTCAGATCCTTGTCGAGCAAGGTCAGCGTCATGTCGGATATGTATTTGGAGATGCGCGTCGCTTCATCGAACGCCTTGACCGAATCCTCGGTATCCTTCTCCGTAAGAAACATGTGCGACCGATCCGTCGTCTCCACGAGACTGTCGATCAGGTTCATGTAATTGGTAAGCGCGAAATCGTTCTCCGTGTTTCTCAAATCGAAAATTTGGAGCTTCACCTTGCGCAGCTGCTGCTGGCTCCGTTCCAACTGGCTGAGATTGTCCTGGGACGACGAGAGCAAGTAGTTGTTGAGCGCCGTGACCGCCTGTTGGCTGGCCTGAGACACTTCGTTCATCCGCAGGTAACGCTGCAGAATTTCGTTGTAATGGTCCTGCGTTTTCTGGTTGTAATAGGTGAGAGTGGTCCAGATGACCACCATGATGAACAGGACGATACCGGCTAGTGACCATATTTTCTTCTGGATGCTGTTCATGGCTTTGGCGTTCCCTTCAGCATCCGGATATCGGTGAAATAGCCTTCGGTGTGAAGCGGCATCATTTCGCCGCGCAGCCATTTGGTGAGGAGGTCGATGCTGAGCCTGCCCATCGCTTCCGGCGATTGTCCGATCATGCCGTCAAGCTTCCCTTGATGGAGCAGCTCAGCCGTATCCGGGCTGTCGTCGAACGAATAAATAAAGTAAGGCTCAACCCGCGCGCGCCGGCCGATTTCATGGATCATAGCATCCGCAAGGTTCGCGTTGACCGCGACGAAAGCGTCGGCTTCGGGCAGCCGGTTCATCAGGTCCTGCGTTGCGGCGATGATGTGCTCCCGCGTGTCAGGCGTTTCCGCGTATTCCATGCGGACGTGCGGATATTTCTCCAACACTTCCTTGATCCCGCTGAGCCGCTGCTGCTGATAATACTCGTGGCGGCTGTCGCCCAACAAGATGACGATGCCCGATTCGCCCATATCCGAGATCAACTGCTCGGCGATCATGCGCCCCGCCTTGTGCTGGTCCGAGCCTACATACGTTCTACGCAGACTGTCGGCCATGGGGACGTCGTTGGCGACGGTCACGATGGGAATCCCGTAGAACGCCGCCTTTATTTTCGTCAAATCCTTGAATTCATCCGTATCCAGACCCTGTACGATAATGCCGTCCACTTTGGCGTCGATCGCGATCTCGATTTGCTTCAGGAAATCTTCTTGGTTCTTGACGTAGCTTCCCCACACTTCGATGCTGGCTCCGTCCCGCCCCGCCTGTTCCTTGGCGCCTTTGCCGACTTTGACCCAGAATGGCGTCTCCAGTTCTTGCGTGATGAGAACGAGGCGGTATTGCGCCTGTTTCTGAACCGGGGTCTGCGGCAGCTGCCATTCGGAGCGGAATACTTTGTCGGCAGATATCCAAGTGAAATACATCAGAACGACGCATACGAGCCCGAGAATAAAAATAACCGTTTTCCGCAAGGGAATGATCTCCGTTTCCTGAATAAACTCGGCGACCGCCGGCCGGCTGACGGACCGGGAAGCGATCACCGCTGTTTGGCTATGGGAGAGTTCGACAAATTCCAGCAGTTTCCCTGCAATCTCCTCTCGACTCCATTGGAAATGTGAAATCACAGCAAAACAAATAACTCTCTAAATGGTATAATTTAGAAAGATTGAGTTTAGGAGGCATTCGCGGATGAAAAATCGTTCCGTACCGACCGATGGCATTCTACCGCACATTTATTACGAAAATACAGACGATGCGCTCACATGGTTAAGGGAGGTGTGCGGTTTCGTCGAGCATTATCGCATTGAGTTTCCCGAAGGACAGCTCCACGGCGTTATGACGCATCATGGCGGCTCCTGGATCATGCTCAAAAACTCGGATCGTACGCGGACATGCCCGGCTGAGTCCGGTGTTGCGACGCATTCGCTCATGGTGGTCGTCGAAGATGTTGATGCACATTATCACCAGGCGAAATCGTTAGGTGCTAAAATCGTGCAAGAACTTTTCGACACAGAATACGGGGAGCGTCTGTATTCGGTTCTGGATCCGGAAGGTCATTTATGGGAGTTCTCGCAGCACATCCGAGACGTTCATCCCCAAAGCTTTGGAGCGAAGCTGGCTGAGTAGCACACGCACCATCCTCCGCAATGGGCCAATACCAATAAGACCACAGATCCGTACATATATGCCGATTACAATAAGGCCGGGACACTCCTGAAGGGGAGTTCCCGGCCTTATTTGCGGCAAGCTTATTCTCTGTTGGTTTCCAAAAACTCGCCTAGGATGAGGATCACTTCACTCGAATGCTGATGTCACCGTTTGATCCTGGAGGGGTAATCGGCAATCGTGAGTGTTAGTGGGCCTTTATAGTTCGCTTTCTTAATATAATATTGGTACTCCCCTGTTGTAGATCCCATCCGGTTCGATTGGAATACTTGGCCTGATGCATCCTTGTAATCGGTTTGAAATAAGAAGTAATGAAAATTCTTGTCCCTCGGGTCTTCATTCTTCAGGCGAATAACGAGAGCATTGAGATCTTCCTCACCGGTAAACGCGTTACCAGTTAATGTCATACGGTCGTCCGGACGGGAGAGCAGCTGCTTCTGGTCCACATCTACCTTCACCTCCAGTTTACTCTTGTCGAGTGCCCGGATACTGCTCGCCCGCAAATAAAGATGGTTAGGTTTTCGGAAATAGTTGCTCTGAAAATAAAGAATTTGCCGGCCGTCGCTCAGTGTGGTGGCGGAAACGCCGTTAGTGATGGTGCCGAACGTTTCGCCGAGCTCGTCTTCAAGCCGAATATCGTCGAAGGCGAATATTTTCTTCGTGTTGGCGGGATCATAGGCCACTTCAAGTCCGACCCGGCTAGGGTAAACCGTCATTTTCCCGAAAGTGATGCGCTGTCCTTCAACTGTCACGGTCTGGTCGATAGGGTATGTTTCTTTCATTCCATCGAATCTAGTCTTATCGACCGGTACGGAGAACTTCCAAACCGGTGCGGTTGCCGACGCCTCAACTCCCTCGCCGACCTTAATTTCCAGATCCAGCGTTTCTGGGATTCCCACCTCATCGTGCGAATTAAATTCGAACGTCCCTTGTTTGCTGTGCCAATCTTCACTAAAATTGGATGAACCAAAGTCGGATGAGGCGTGTTCGTAGTTCACCAGCTTCACTTCGCCCAGATTAACAATCCGCTTCCGCCCATCCATGTTATTTAAGGTATAGAATACGATAATCCTCGATTCGTCGGCGATAATGCCGTCCACCTTCAGCTGAATACCGTCATGCTCTTCGGACAGCCCAACCGGCTGCATGTAGTCATTTTCAAGAGCAAGCTTGAGCCCCTTGTCATAGTTAATCAGTTCGACGAGAGAACGCAAACCTGGAATATCGCCGACATAAGCCGCGACTGTCGGTGAAAACCGAATCGAAGCCACAGATGCCAAAATCAGCAAGCAGGCGACATAGGAAGCCGCTCTCGTTAACCTCCGGCGCCTTCTCCGCTGCCGGCCGAGCCGCATGCCGTTCCGGATGGCCTCGTCGATTTCTTCAGGGACGGCAATTTGCTCTATTTGCTCCTTCATAGCTTCTAACTGCAGCTGCTCCTCTGTATATCCATCTGTCTCACGCATGGTGTTCACCATCCTTCCCCAGGTGTTGCCGCAACCCGCCGAGCGCTTTATGAAGCCATGTTTTAATCGTGCCTTCCGGCTTGTTCAGTGTTTTCGCAATCTCTGTGATGGTCAGATCGTGATAATATTTCAGCTGAATCACTTTTTGATAATTGCCGTCCAACTGAGAGATGGCCGACTCCAGCAGCACCTTCTCCAACAGGGCCGATTCACCGTTTGCCTCATCCTGATTCTCGGCAGCAATTGCCGTATGCCCCCTGCCGGTCCTCCTTGCCCGCTTTTTCATTTCGTCCGCGCAATAGTTCATCACAATGCGGATCAGCCAACTGCCGAAGTACTGAGGCTCTTTCAATTTTCGAAGCTGCATATACGCCCGGCAGGTCGATTCCTGTACCGCTCCAAGAGCGTCGGCTTTATTTTTGAGGTACGTATAGGCGATCCGGTACATTTTTTTCTCATGCAGCGTGATGAGATGATAGAAAGCCTCATCATCACCGGCTTTTGCTGCAAGCACAAGCGACTCGTTATCCACACGTTTCCTCCCCCGCCGTTGTTACTTCTATAAGATTAGACTTTTTTAATCGCCAAACGGTTTTACCAATGCCAAATAAAAAAGAGACGTTGTCCTCCGACTCAAATCTGTTAAAATTTACTAGAATAACACCCTATTGAGGAAGCGAGGAGGATAAAAGATGCTGCTTGAAAATAAAAACGCCGTGATTTACGGGGCAGGAGGAGCTGTCGGAAGTGCGGTCGCCCGTGCCTTCGCCCGCGAAGGAGCGAGAGTATTTCTTGCCGGTCGCAGCCTTGAGAAGTTGGAAATAGCAGCTTCGGAAATTGCGAATTCAGGAGGCGCAGTCGAAATCGCCATTGTTGATGCTCTAGATGAGCAAGCTATTGAGAACCATCTCGACGAAATCGTAAAAATGACAGGACGCCTCGACATCTCGTTCAATACAATCGGACTAGGCGATGCTCAAGGGGCACCTCTTATGGAAATGCCACACGACCATTTCGCGCTTCCAATCGAAACCGCCATGCGTACACATTTCTTGACGGCGACCGCTGCCGCACGCCAGATGGCGAAACACGGATCCGGCGTCATCCTTGCCCTGACCGCCCAGGCCTCACGCAAACCGTATCCCAATGTAGGCGGTTTTGGAGTCGCCTGCGCCGCTATCGAGGGTTTTTGTCGGCAACTGGCGGTTGAGGCGGGGCCTCTTGGCATCCGTGTCGTCTGTCTTCGATCGGCGGGCTCCCCCGACACACCTGGTGTAAATGAGGTATTCAATCTTCATGCTGAAAATGCGGGTGTCTCCAGGGAAGTATATGAGGCAGGCATTGCCGAGAAAACAATGTTAAAAAGACTGCCTAAACTCGCCGAAGTCGCTGATGCAGCGGTGCTGATGGCCTCGGACCATGCCAGGGCGATTACTGGAGCGATCACGAACGTTACCTGCGGTGAAATTGCCGACTAGATTATTTCTTGGTCAAAATCCCCAAATATTGAATCCAAGGCCCGACGTCCGTCCTGTATCTCTCGGCCATCACCCGTACGATTTGGACGATGTGTGTGAGATCATGGACAACCCACGTAGAGAGCAGTTCTCTTAGTTTGACAGTACCTAAAGCAGGATGCGAACCTGTCAATTCCAGATCCATCTCCGGATCAACGAGAGCCTTAAGCTTGTTGATATTTAATGCTCTAAGCGTTTTAAACTCATGCAGCTTCTCTTCGATTGACCTTACGGGCTTCTCGTTCAAATGAGCATTACGGTCAAATGGAGCAAACGTCTTCCTTTCGCCATCCTGAAGAATGATTTCCAACCGGGGGATCCAGTCATGCTTCTCTCCCTCGATGAGGTGCCCAATCACTTCATTGACATTCCAGGTCCCTTCTCCTTCATTGCCTTGCAGCCATCCCTCAGACAAACCGGATAAAAAATACTCCAATGCCTGGGGTGTTCGCTCCAAAACCTCGATTGCTTCTACCATTTTAAAATTCATATCGATACTCCTTCCTAAAGCTTACATTCGCCTCCGGAATTCTATAGAATGAGCTTATAGTATGTAGGAGGAGGATGAAAAGATGAGAACGATGAAGTTAGGAACCAGCAACTTGGAAGTGCCCGTCGTTGCCGTCGGCTGCATGCGCATGAATTCACTGGACAAGGCAGAGGCGGAGAGGTTCATCCGGACGTCGATGGAAGAAGGCGCGAATTTCTTCGATCATGCGGATATTTACGGGGGAGGGCAGTGTGAGGAAATTTTCGCGGACGCCATCCAGATGAGTCCGGCGATTCGCGAGCAGATGATCCTCCAGTCCAAGTGCGGCATCCGTAAAGGCATGTTCGACTTCTCCAAGGATCACATCCTCCAATCGGTAGACGGCATCTTGAAGCGTCTGAAGACCGACTATTTGGACGTGCTGCTGCTGCACCGTCCGGATACCCTGGTCGAGCCGGAAGAAGTGGCGGAAGCGTTCGACCTGTTGTCGGCTTCCGGCAAAGTGCGGCATTTCGGCGTGTCGAACCAGCATCCGATGCAAATCCAACTGCTGAAGAAGTATGTGAAGCAGCCCATCGTGGCCAACCAGCTGCAGCTCAGCATCACGAACGCGACGATGATTTCCAGCGGCTTCAACGTCAACATGCAGAACGAGCCGGCCGTGAACCGGGACGGCTACATCCTGGACTTTTGCAGACTGCATGACATCACGGTTCAGCCTTGGTCCCCGTTCCAATACGGCTTCTTCGAGGGCGTCTTCCTGGATAACGACAAGTTCCCGGAGTTGAACGCGAAAATCAATGAAATCGCCGCCAAGTACGATGTGAGCAACACGACGATCGCCATCGCCTGGCTGCTGCGTCATCCCGCGAACATGCAGCCGGTGACCGGCACGATGAACATCACGCGGCTCAAGGATTGCTGCAAGGCGAGCGACATCCGCCTGACACGCGAAGAATGGTACGAAATCTTCCGCGCGGCAGGGAATGTGCTTCCGTAATCCGCCGGGCAAAAGGCCGGAGACACGCCAACTTAGGTGTGCGCTCCGGCCTTTTCCTTAAATAAAGCTTCTCGCATCCTGATTTCGACCAAACTTATAAACAGCCGTCAGTGAAAAGAATATCGCGAACGAAACGAGAATCAGCACGCTGGGGATCACTTCTGCCAAGGCAACTCCCAGCTGCAGCTTGCCGAACGCTTCCAGCAGCCAATATTGCGGCAGGAAGTACGCGATACTCTGCATCGCCTGCGGCATGGCGGCAATCGGAAACATACACCCGGCAAGAAGCGAGGTAGGGAAAAACAGCATCTGTTGCAACGCTCCGGCCTCCATTGAGCTTTTGGCGAATGCCGCGACCGCAAGGGACAGGCTGACCGCGACCAGAGCGTACAGACACAAGAGGAAGAACGCAACACCGAGCGGAAGGCCAGGCTTGACGCCGAAGATCTGCGTCATCACGCCCAGCGTTAAGGCGACTTGCGCGACGATAACGGCAAGGTTGACGATAATATTCGAGGAAACATAGCTGCGGGCGGACACCGGAGAAGCCATGATGCGGCGGTAGGTTCTGTTTTCCCGTTCCTTGAGCAGGATGCCGGACAGGTTGCCGGCGGCGAACAGCATGAGAACCGCCAGATAACCGATGGATTGGTATGCTTGTGCGTGGCCGGCGGACCGGTCCTGCAACGTTTCCGCGGACAGCGGGAAATCCGAAGCCTTATACTCTGCATACAAGCGATCGAATTTGCTTTCACTGCCCCCAGCCGCTTTCGATATCAAGGTCATATTGTCGATGTACCGGTTCAGGTTTGCCTTTACGTAGTCGCTCGCCTCCGTCCCTTTGACAGATACGATCCGAACCGATTCGGGATTGCCGCTTTTCACGGTTTGAGAGAACCCGGCCGGGAAAATAAGCGCCGCATCCAAATCACCCGCGATGATTTGTTCGTCCGCTTCCTCTTTCGGAAGTTCCACGAGGTTGGTAGAGTGCATGCCGCCGATGAAGGCAATGGTGTCCAGCGTGATGGCCTGTTTCCCATCCTCATTGACGATCCCGATATTCACTCGGACATCTTCCGAATGGCCTCGCGTCATGATCGCTAACAGAATAGCCAAGAGGGGCAACCCCAAATAGAACAGCCAGTTCTTATAGGTTTTGAACGTCGATATTAATGTTTTCCTAATCAACCACAGCGTATCTCGCACGATTATAGCCCCTCCCGTCTTTTCATGATGAGCAAAGCCGCGACCAGCAGCAGTACGGAAAACCCGATATTGAGGGAAATGGCCTGAACCGCCGCGGCAGCATGATCCGCATAAATGATTTGCAGCAGGGCATCGTTCGTCCACTCCAGCGGAGAGAAGTCCGCCACCGTTCTCATAAAGCCCGACAGCGCGTCGACCGGGAAGTACGATCCGCCGACAAAAGCGCCGACCTGGATGATCATCATCAGGATCGAGCCCGCCGCTTTTTCCCTAAAAATGTAGCTGAATCCGAGTCCCAAGCTGAGGGCGAATACGATTTCGCTGAGCAGCACGAGGAACACCAAACCGAGATGTTCGCCCCAATATACATTGAACATGTACTTGCAAATAAGCACCACAACGAGGATGTATATCGCATTTTGAAGCAGGTTCCCCGCGACCTTGCCCGCGAAAATTTCCGCTTTCGTTACCGGCGACGCCAGCAGCCTTACGGCTGTGCGGCGCTTGCGTTCGGTTTCGATCAATTGAGCGGCCGTCATGGCGCCATAGAGAACAATCAGGGTGATCATCGCGATCGCGTAATAGTCCGTCGCACCCGGCTGCCGAGCCCCATTCACGGAAGTTTCCGACACATGGTCGGTGCTTTCGCCCCCGGACAACAACACGCCGGCTTGCTCCGGGTCTTCCTTGGCAACCGCGGACGCCAACCGATAACGATCCTCGAATGCCGTTATCATGCTTTGGGCAATATCGCTTTCTACACGGCTGCGGCTATTCCCGTAGTACTTGATCCCGGTGTCCGAAATCTCCACATAACCCACGTATCGGTTATTTTCCACTTCAAGCTTGCCGTCCGCACTCGCTCTTACCCGCTCGAATGCGATGCCGGAACGGCCGGACTGTTCGACAAATCGGTTCCAACTGTCCGCCAGAATCGGTTCCTGACTATGATTCGTGTAGAGAACACGGATCTCTCCTACCGCTACGCTGCCGTGAAAACCGTTTGCCACGATCGTCCCCAGGATCAAGACCAGCAAAACCGGGGTCGCGATCATAAACACGAGCATCTTCACGTCCCGGAGCGTCAACAACTCCTTAAGCGCTATTCTCCAAATATTCAAGAGTCTCTCCTCCTTCCCGCTCCCGCGCTCATTAATCCCGCAAGCTTCTGCCGGTCAAGGTCAGGAACACACTTTCCAGGTTGGGCTCCTGCTCCTCCACGGACCGGATTTCGATCTCGTCTGCCATCAACTGCTGAATCATTTTGTTCAGGTTGTTCACCCCGGCGTCGGATGTGAACTTGATGACCCGATCTTCGATTTCCACCTGCTTCACGCCGGCGATCTCCCGCAGCTTGCCGGGATCCGCGTTTTCCGTCGAACGCACTTCAATCCAGATGTTTTTCTGATCGGTCACGATCGCTTTCAATTCTTTCTTCGTCCCCTGCGCGATGATTTTACCGTGGTCAATAATCGCAATCCGGGTACAGATCTCTTCTACTTCCTCCATGTAATGGCTCGTATAGAGGATCGTGCATCCCATCTCATTCAGCTTTTTCACTGAATTCAGAATATGATTTCTCGATTGAGGATCAATGCCGACCGTCGGCTCGTCCATGATGAGCAGCTTGGGCCTGTGGGCGATGGCACAGGCGATGTTCAGCCGCCGCTTCATCCCGCCGGAGAAATGTTTAGGATAGACCGCATGCTTGTCGCCGAGGCCCACGAATTCCAGCGCCTCCAGCGTTCTCTCCTTCAGCTCGGAACCTCTGATTCCGTACAATCCCGCGAAAAAACGAACATTTTCATAGGCCGTCATATCCTCGTAAATCGCGATTTCCTGCGGGACGATGCCGATGTTCTTTTTCGCGAAATTGGCATGCTTGGTGATGTCTTTGCCCAGCAATCGGATTTCGCCTTTGGAGATGCGGAGCAAGGAAGCGATCATGTGGATCGTCGTGCTTTTGCCCGCGCCGTTCGCCCCCAGGAATCCGAATATCTCTCCTTCTCCGATCGACAACGACACTTGGTCCACGGCAACGAAATCTCCGAATGTCTTGCTGAGCCGGTCGATTTCCAAAATGTTCATCCCGTACACTCCAATCCATATCTCAGGTTACTTCGATCATATAAAAAAGAATGAACCTGCGGCAGTGCACAAGTTCACTCTTTCGGCATGAGAATTTTCATGTTTTTGCGGTTGGAATCTTCAAGGCTGCCCATAGGGAAGCAGAGTGGTCACGGAGAATCCGCGCGATCCGTCTACGATCACCTTGCCGTTCACGCCGGCCGCCCGTTCCTCCATGCCGATGATCCCGAGGCCTTTAATGAGTTTTGGCGTACCTTTGCCGTTGTCCGAAACCTCGGCTTTAATCAAGGTGCCCAGCACTTGGATGCTTACCGAGACGGCGGTGGCATCCGAATATTTCAATATGTTGGTGAGAGCTTCCTTGGTGTTTTCCAAAATGACCTTCCAGTGGATTGGGGTAATCAGGTCCACATTGCCTTCGTGCGTGAGTACGGTACTGACGGGATGTTTGGCGGAAAATTCGTCGATCAGCAGCTTCAAGCGGTTGATGCCCAGCTGTTCCGTTGGCGGTTTCATATTTTTCAGGACTTGGCGGATGCTTTCAATGCCGTCCTTCGAAATATGAATCGCGTTCTGCAGCAGCTCAGCCGATTTGGCGGCATCGGAGGCAAGCAGCCGCTTGGAAGCTTCCATCTGGATGAGCGCTCCGGTCATGGAGTGCCCGATTTTATCGTGAATTTCCTGGGACAGCCGGTTACGTTCCTCCAGCTTGAACGTATACTCGGATTGCCGGATATATTCGGTATTTTCGTTCAAGCTCTTGGCCAGTTGATCGACGCGGCCGCGCATTGTTTCCAGGTCTTTGCGATAGGCTTCGATCCTTGCCGAGTACGTCCCCTGCATCTCGCCAAAGACAAAGCCGAGCAAAGCGACGAGGCCGTATAGCAGCATGAAGTCCGAAGGAAGAAACGCCAAGGGAGCCATCAGGAGGAACAAGAGGATCGCAGATTGATTTTTTGGGATAAAGGCCGATGCCAGCTCGTACATGCCTGCAGGGAGAAGCAGCAGGAACAGCGGGTCCAATCGATAGGCAAATGCGGAAACCATCAGAACGGAAACCAGCATGAACAACGGCTTCAATCGAACCCGTTTCACGATATAAATGCAGAGATTCACACTTAGGTAGAGTAGAACGAAAACAATATCCCAGTGTGACGCCGACGCGGACGAAAAGGAAGAAGAGACGACCACATAGAGCAGGATGATGCTTTTGTGGCAGATCGACCAAAATTCAGCAGGGATCTCACTTTGCCGCATCGCCGACTTCCCCCGTCAGGAAATAAATCGCGATCTGCGTGCGATGCGTAAGTCCCGTCTTTCCCAAGATCGAAGTTATGTGATTGGCAATAGTGCCTTCGGAAATGAACAGCTCCTGCGAGATTTGCCGGTTGGACAAGCCTTTGGCAATGCGGGCCATAATCTCGTATTCCCGGTCGGTAAACAAGCTGCGGTCGATTTTCCCTCCTGGATCTTCCTTCTTATCCTTCCCTGTCATCAGACCGGATTTCAGTTTGTCGAGCACGGCATCCTGGAGCACGTTGTGCCCGTTATGTACCGATAGGATCGCATGACGAATATGCTCAGGATCGTTATTCTTCAGCAAGTAGCCTTTCGCGCCATATTTAATCGCGTCCAGGATGAATTCGTCATCGTCGAAGGTGGTGAGAATCAGCGACTTGGTGGATGTCCGTTCGGTGAGAAGCCTCGTGGCTTCCACCCCGTTCATGACCGGCATCTGGATATCGAGCAGCGCCACGTCTACCGCCTGCCGTTCACAGAATGCAACCGCCTCTTGCCCGTTCTGGACGGCGGCCAAGACGTCGAATTCGTCGAATGAATGCAGAATAATTTTCATGCCTTCCCGGACAAAGGAATTATCGTCGGCAATCAGGACCTTAATTTTCAGTGTTGTTCACCTCACATGATGAATGACTCAATCAATAATTCGATATTTCTCGATCGAATCCTGTCAGAACGATTCACCGCCATGGACACCGAAACGAAAAAAACCGTCCCAACAAGAAGCTCCTCAAATTTTACTATTGTATTTCCCGCCTAAATCATCTATCATATTTCGGTAATGATAATCATTATCACTGTATGAAAAACACCGGAGTGAACAATATGACCTTACTGGAAACTCATTGGGGTTCCAAGGTAAAAGTAACGAATTTAGAAAGCGTCCAACAGCTTGTTCGTCGTCGACTTGGGGACCTGGGCGTGATGGAAGGTTCGGTTATTTCGCTCCGCAAGGCGATGCCGTTCGGGGGTCCATGCACGATTGAAGTCAAGGGACAGTGGATCGCCATTCGCCGCAAAGATGCGGGCCATATTGTAGTGGAAGCATTATGCTGACGGTTGCTTTAACCGGTAACCCCAATACCGGCAAAACTTCGCTCTTTAATATGTTGACCGACTCTTACGAGTATGTCGGAAACTGGGCCGGCGTTACTATCGAGAAGAAAGTCGGTACTCTTAAAAATAAACGAGGACAGTTGGTCGACCTCCCCGGCATATACTCTCTCAGTCCGTTGTCTCGCGACGAAGGGGTAACGACGCTTTATTTGCTGGATGAGTCACCCTCTTCGCTGCTCAACGTCGTCGACGCTTCTCAATTGGAGAGAAACCTCCATCTTACGATTCAGCTGCTGGAATATGGCAGACCAGTGGTCGTGGCGCTCAACATGATCGACGTGGCCGAAAAACGCGGATTGGACATCGATGTAAAAAAGCTTTCAGAGCAAATGGGCGTTCCGATCATGCCCGTCATCGCCCGTTCCGGATTTGGATGCGATACGCTCATGCAAGCCGCGGTAAAGTCCAGTATCGATGACGAATCTCTGGTCAGCCCTCGCCACTTCGATTACGGACCGGTTTTGGAGCAAGCGATATCCACGCTGGAAGCGAAGCTTCCGGTAAGTATGGCGTCCAAACGGTGGCTTGCGCTGCAGCTGCTTGAAGGGAACATCCCTGTATTGCAGAAGCTTCGCCAACATGTCGACCCCGTCTGGCTGCAAGCCTTCTACGTTGAAACAGAGGCGCTTGTTCAGAAGCTTCCCGAAGGGAAAAAGCTGCCGGATTACATTCGCGACAAACGCGCAGGTATCATCGACCGTTGGCTTCAAAGCGCCGTACGCGAGACAAAGCCTCTACGTACCACGCTGTCCGAGCGAATCGATGCGATCGTCTTGAACAAATATCTCGGCATCCCGATATTCCTTGCGTTCATGTATTTCACGTTCAAGCTGACATTCGATTGGATCGGAACACCGGTATCCGACCGGCTGGACGCGCTGCTTAATGGGGTGATTAGGGACGGGATTGCATCCTTTCTCAATACCGTCGGCGCCGCGTCGTTCCTCAAGGCCGTCATTCTGGACGGGATTGTCGCAGGGGTTGGCGGCGTTCTCGTGTTCGTTCCACAAATTTTCATGCTGTTCCTCATCATCTCTTTTATCGAGGATTCCGGATATATGGCCCGAATCGCCACCGTCATGGATAAGCTGCTGGAAGGCGTCGGGCTGAACGGCAAAGCTTTTATTCCGATGATTATCGGTTTCGGCTGCAACGTCCCCGGAATTATGGCTGCTCGCACGATCGAGCAGCCCAAAGAACGGCTTCTGACCATTCTGCTCACGCCTTTGATGTCTTGCTCGGCCAGGTTGTCCGTATATAGCTTATTTGTGGGAACATTCTTTCAATCCCATCAAGCCCTTATCGTATTATCTCTCTATGTGCTAGGCGTTGTGGTCGCGCTGATTCTGGCGAAGCTCTTCTCTTATACGCTGGCGAAAGAAGAAGAATCGATGTTCATCGTCGAAATGCCGCCCTACCGGATTCCTCAGTGGCGGACACTTTCCCGCAGCACGTGGGAAAAAGGCAAAGGCTTCGTTCGCAAGGCAGGTACGTTCATTTTCGGCGGTTCCGTCGTGATCTGGCTGATGGGCTACTCTGGATTCCATGGTTGGAACGTACCGATGAACGAAAGCTTTCTTCAAGCCATCGGCTCCGTACTTTCTCCTGTCATGGAGCCCCTGGGCTTCGGGAATTGGCAGGCCGGCGCAGCACTCATTACCGGATTTTTGGCGAAAGAGGTCGTCGTCTCGACGATGGGGATCATTTATGCCGCGCCGACCGAAGCGGGCCTAGAAGGTGCGATCGCGCATTTCTTTACTCCGCTTCAAGCTTACAGCTTCATGGTGTTCATCCTTTTGTATGTACCGTGCCTGGCAACGGTGGGCGTCATTCGCAACGAGACGAAATCCGCAAAATGGACATGGTTCTCCGTCGGGTACGCCTTGGTTATCGCTTATGTTATTTCGTTCATCATATACCGTGGAGGCCTGCTGCTGGGCTTTCATTAACGGGAGGAACCGCCATGATATTCAGCATTATCGCAGGAGCCGGCATTTTCGGATACGCCGGATGGACCTTAACCCGCTACTTCAAGAAAACACGGCAAGGCAAATGCGCAGCTTGCTCCCTTCAAGCGTCTTGCCAAACATCCTGTTCTCAGGTCAAGTAACGAGAAACAAAAAAATCCATTCCACAAAGCGTTGTGGAATGGATTTTTTATAAGTCACGCCTTCAACCGCTTGAACACATTAACCGTCATCAGAATGACCGAAACGATAATGAGCAGGCCGCCGAGCACGGCAAAAGGGATGCCGATGTCATCATTGCCCGCCGCAAAAAGGACCATGCTGACAATCAAAAGCGGCAGGCCGACGTTGTGCAGCCAGAACTGGATTTTCGCCAACCTCGCTTCTCCCAATTCCGGATAGGCTTTATAAATGAGACCGATGATGGCCAACGAAGCCCAGCCTGCCAGATTGATGTGCGCATGGACCGACGTGTACTCGAAAGCTTGAGCGCTTCCCATGACCAATCCTAGAACCGTTCCGATTAGAAAATAAATGACGGCCGCCTTAATAAACCGTGCACTCATGTGCAATCCTCCCGATTTTATATGATGACGACTAAAGAAAGCATTTTCATCATCGTAACACACGATAAAACGATTTTGGATAAATTTTCACAACCTCGGATTGTACCCCCGTCCAAGCGCGATTCTCTCATCGGCATACGTTAATTTTGATCGTTACGGTGGAGGACAGCAGCTTGGAGACGGGAGTGAAAGTCTTGAAATGGCAAAATTCCATAGGCGCTTATAAAGCATGCATAAGTCTCGGGGCTACTTGCCAAACCGCCTATCAACTCCGAAGACTGGGCTTGCGCAGTTTTTCGGGCCCGTTGGATTGGTTCGTTTCCGATTCCATGAACGGATTGGTCCGCTTGCTCCATCACCGTTTCAACGGCTTTATGGAACTGAACCAGCTTGAGCTCGTCGGCCGCACCCAGGAATGCTATGTCGTAAAGGATAACGTCAACCAGGTCGTCTCTTATCATGATTTTCCCGTTTACATCCCCGAAGACAGATGGCGGGACGCTTATCCCGCCTTTAAGCAGACACTCGACCGCCGTGTACAACGCTTTATGAAAGTCATTCGGGAGCAGCCGGTTCTTTTCGTAAGAACTCAAACGAATTCCAGCGAAGCACAGGAGCTGCTTAAGGCATTAAGGAAATTGGCACCCGGCAAATTTCAGCTTCTGATCGTGAATCACCACCCGCCGGGTCGGCTTGACGTTGCGTATGAGGACTGGGGGCTCGACGGCATCTGCTCGGTGAAATTGCCGACGGGAGAAGACTGGCGGGGATCCGACCCGGCTTGGGATCTGTGTATGAACGGTTATAAATTGTATACTGCGTCCGCTCGTTTAAATGAAAAACGGCCCGCACGCAGACGTTAAAGCCTGCATGCGAGCCGAAAGGTTACCCGCATCGGTCAAACCTCGAACCTTACCGCGAGTCCGTGTTTCTCAAAAACAACCTTCATTGCCTCTCTCGCTTCCGTTTCATCGGGTCCGTGAACATCGAGTCGGTAGAGCTCGTCCCGAATGAGCGTTAAAGTCAGCCCCAGGATGCTTTTGACGTCGATGTATTTGTTGTCGGCGTGAATTACGATGCTGGACTGATACCTGTTCGCGGTCTGATTGATCTCGACGATCGCTGTCGTTCCGATACCGCTCATTGTAAGCCTCCTCTACCACAATATTTTGGAAAGATACACGACAACGGTGACCGTAATGGCACTTAAAAGAGTCGTAAGCAGCACGGCTTCCGCCGCATAGTCAGGATCGTTGTCGTATTCCAGGGCAAACAACGCCGTGTTGCGGGAACAAGGATAAGCGCTGGCGATGAACAGCGCCTGCGCGGTCACGCCCTCCAGGCCCATGATCATAATAATCAGCAAGCCCAATGACGGGGAAACGAGCAAGCGACCGATAACGGTCAGCGTCAGCGGCAAAGAAGGCCGCCGGAGTTTCAAGTAGGCCACCTGAGCCCCCAGTGTGAACAAGGCGACAGCCACAAATCCGTTGGCGACGTTGTCGATTGGCTTCCAAAGAAAGCCTGGAATCGCAACGCCCAGCCCCTTCAGCACAACCGCCGCGAGCATCGCGTACAGGATGGGCATTTTGAACATCTCAACAATCGTTTTGGCGCCCTTCACTTGGGTGGAAATCGAGTTGAACAGCCCATAGGTATGGGTAACCACATTCTGAAATATGGTCACGACCACCTGGATGGACATGCCGACCGGATTGCCAGCAAACACCAGCTGGCTGACCGGCAGCCCGTAATTGCCGGAGTTGTTCAGCACCACGCTGTTCTTGAAGGTGGCGGCCACCTTGCGATCGAGTCCCGCCGCGCGGGCCGCAATCCCGCTGATGATCATCAGGCCGACGTTCTGCACGAGCAGGAAAGTGACCAGCTCCGCCAGCAAATCCCCCGCAATTCGGCTTTCATAAATATTAACGAACGCCAGGGCCGGCAGAAACACGTTGGTGGTGAGCTTGGAGAGGGTCCTCAAGTCGAACTGATACTTCCGGTGAAGCCCCGCACCCGCCGCAAGAAGGGCGAATACGGGAAAAATCACCTGAAGAAGGATCAGAAACAGAACGTCCATTACCGGAAATCCCTCGGCACCCTTCTCGCCACTCCGGTTTCGATCGCGGCCTTGATGACCGCGGCCCTGACTTTCACCACAACCTCTTCATTAAAGACACTCGGGATGATATACTGCTCGTTCAGCTCTTCGGCGCCGACGACGGAGGCGATCGCTTCCGCGGCGGCCAGCTTCATCCGTTCGTTGATCGTGCGGGCACGGCATTCCAACGCGCCCCGGAAAATACCCGGGAAACACAATACGTTGTTGATCTGATTCGGATAATCGCTCCGTCCGGTCGCCATGACGCGCACATACGGTTCGGCGGCTTCAGGATCGATCTCCGGCTCTGGATTTGCCATCGCGAAGATGATCGGATCCCGGGCCATTTTTTTCACATCTTCCACCTTGAGCACGCCGGGTCCGGATAAGCCGAGGAAAACATCCGCACCCTCGATCACTTCGGACAACGATCCTGTGGCGCGGTTCGGATTGGAATGCTCCGCGAGCCACCGCCACATCGAATTGGAATACTCCTCACCCGCAACAATGGCCCCTTGCCGGTCAACAGCAATCAAGTTGCGGACGCCCGCCGCCAGCATCATTTTGGAACAAGCGACACCCGCCGCGCCTATGCCGATGACGACAACCTTGATGTCTTCCAGCTTTTTGTCGACGATCTTGAGCGCGTTAAGCAGACCTGCCAGCATGACGACGGCCGTTCCGTGCTGATCGTCGTGAAAGACGGGGATTTCGAGCTCCTGCTTCAACCGCTCCTCGATTTCGAAGCAGCGCGGAGAGCTGATGTCCTCCAGATTGATGCCGCCAAACGCGGGAGACATGTTTTTAATGGTTTGAATGATTTCTTCCGTATCCTTGGTCTGCAGGCAAATCGGAAAAGCATCCACGCCGCCGAACTGCTTGAACAGCATCGCTTTCCCTTCCATGACCGGCATGGCGCCGAACGGCCCGATATCTCCTAAGCCAAGCACCGCGGTGCCGTCGCTGACAACGGCCACGGTGTTGCGTTTGATCGTGAGAGAGAACGCCTTGCTTTCGTCCTGTTGGATCGCTTTGCACACTTTCGCTACGCCGGGTGTATAAACGTGGGACAAGTCCTCCCGGTTTTTGACCGGCATACGCGCTTGAACCTCGATTTTGCCGCCAAGGTGGACAAGGAATGTTCTGTCCGATACGTTGATGACCTTTACACCGTCCATACCCCTGAGCCGCTCGAGAAGACTCGAGTTGCTGTGATCGGGGATGTGGACCGTAATGTCCCGGATAGCGGAATCACGGGCGGAGTGAATGATGTCCGTTGCCATGATGTCCCCGCCCGATTCTCCGATGGCCATCGCCACTTCGCCGAACGTAATTTTCGATTTCTGAATCTCCATGCGGATGATGATGTTTGAACTTGTTGCCATACCGGCCTTCCCCTTCCGTATCGGAGGTGTTCGGTGCTTACACTTCCTCGTTGATCACAACTTTTTTGCCGCGCATCTTGAGCAAGATCGGAACGATCAGCCACAGTGCGGCAACGACCAGGAATGTAAGCGACAGAGGTTTGGTGAGAAATACGGAGAAATCTCCGTTCGAGCCGGTCAAAGCGCGGCGCATGTTGTTTTCGATCATCGGACCGAGCACCAGACCCAGAACAAGCGGAGCCAGCGGATAATCGTTCTTCGCCAGGAAATAACCCGCAATGCCGCAGCCGATCAGCAGCAACAGATCGAATGTCGTGTACTGAACCGCATAGACGCCGAATACGGAAATCGCGACGATGATCGGAAGCAAATATTTCGGCGGTGTTTCAATGATTTTGGCAAACACTTTGACGAGCGGCATATTGAGCAGCAAAAGCATCAGATTGCCAATGAACATACTAGCGATCAAGCCCCAGGCGACGTCCGGATGGTCTTCAAAAAGGAGCGGACCCGGCTGGACGTTGTACATGATGAGTGCACCCATCAGAATGGCGGTTGTACCCGAGCCCGGAATGCCGAGCGTTAGCAGCGGAACCATCGCGCCGCCCGAAGCCGCGTTGTTGGCCGATTCAGGACCCGCCACGCCTTCGATGGCTCCTTTGCCGAACTTGCCGGGGTTTTTGCTGATCTTCTTCTCCATGATGTAGCTGAAGAAGGAAGCCAGCGTGGCGCCGGCGCCGGGAAGCACGCCAACGAAGAATCCGAGAATCGAACCGCGCGCGATCGGGGCCGCGCTCGTTTTCATGTCCTGCTTGGTAGGCAAAACGCGTCCAACCTTGGCAATTTCGCCCGTTGCGTATTCCCGGTTGATAATTGTCTTGAACACCTCACCAAGCGCAAACAACCCAACGGCGATCGTCAGAAATTCAAGTCCGCCGTAAAGAATCGGAAAGCCGTACGTGAACCGGGCCACGCCGGAAACGTTGTCCATCCCGATCGTCGCAAGAAGCAGTCCCATGACCGTCATGATGAGCGCCTTCGTCATCGATTTGCCGGCGAGGCCGCTGACCGCCGCAAGTCCAAGCAGCATCAGGGAGGTATACTCCGCAGGCCCGAACTTAATTGCCAGATCCGATAGCGGCTGAGCAAGCGCAATCAGAGCAACCAAAGAGAAAATGCCGGCCGCGAAGGAACCGATGGCGGCGATGGACAAAGCAGCTCCCGCTCTTCCTTGTTTGGCCATCTGGTAACCGTCCAGCGTGGTCACGACGGAAGAAGATTCACCGGGCGTATTCAGCAAAATCGACGTGGTGGATCCGCCGTACATGGCACCGTAATACACGCCTGCCAGCAGGATGATGGCGCTGGTCGCCGCGCTTGCGGGATCCTGGCCGGACGTCATGCTGGCCGTCACGGGGATGAGAAGCGCGACGCCGCTCATCGGGCCGATCCCCGGCAATACGCCGACGGCCGTGCCGATGACAACGCCGATAAATGCAAACAGAATGTTGTTCCACTGCAGCGCAGTTGCGAAGCCGTCCGCCAAGAAATTTAAAACATCCATGTTGTTCACGGCCTCCTTCTAGCCCAGATTCATAAAGGACGGAAACCCTGGCAGGCTTCCTTCCAATATTTGAACGAACAAATAGTAAACGCCATAAGAGAATGCGGCCGAAATGATGATCGAGACGAGCCATTTTCCTCTCTCAATGACTTGGAACGAGAACAACAGGAATAAGAAAGTCCCGATGACGTAACCGATGTCCTCAAGGAAGTAAGCATAAATGAGGGACGCGGCCAATATAAGCAGAAACCGCTTGTAATCCGGTTTGGTGTCCTCTTCGGAAGAAGCGGAAGTTTTCGTTTTCAACACTTCGTAAAACAACCGAATGCTTAGAAGAATCATCACGACACCCAGCCCCATCGGAAAGATATCCGGGCCGACGTTGCTTCCATAAGAACTCGTGCCGATCGATTGACTTTGCCATACGAATAACACACCAATGAGCAAAAAGACGATACTGGCATATCGGTCAAACACTTTGTTCACTTTCCTCACCCCATTGCACAATTTGCTTGGAAAAAAAGTGACGAAGGGGAAGCTGAGCCCGCCTTCGTCACTGCGTTTATTTTGACGGCTTGCCTTATTTCGCCATGCCCAGAGCTGTCAGAACATCCTTGAGCAGAACTTCCTGGTCATCCAGGAACTTGTTGAATTCATCGCCCGATCTGAACTCCGGCTCCCAAGAGTTGGATTGGAGTTCTTTTTTCCAAACGTCGGAATCATTCAGCGACTTTAATGTTTTTTCCCAGTAAGCTTTCTGATCGTCCGTCATTTCTTTCGGACCGAATACGCCGCGCCAAATGGTGAACTCTGCATCGATGCCGGACTCTTTCAGCGTCGGGATGTCTTTGAAATCGCCGGACAATCTTTCTGCGGAAGTAACCGCAAGCACTTTCACTTTGCCGGCTTTAAGATACTCAGCCGCGCTGGAGACGTCCGTACCGATCACGTCCGCATTGCCGCCGAGAAGAGCTGCAATGGCTTCACCGCCGCCGTCGTACGAGACATACTTCACGGCTTTCGGATCAATGCCGAATTTGTATGCCGGCAAGATCGAGATCACATGGTCCATAGAACCTGGAGCCGAACCGCCCGCAACCGTGATCTTCGTCGGATCCGCTTTCAGAGCGTTCATCAGAGCGGTGATGTCCGCGTATTTGGAATCGGCCTTCACGACGATGGCGCCGAAGTCCTTGGTCAATTGTGCAAGAGGAGTCGTATCCTTGTAGCCGTACGGGCTGTTTCCTTCCTTCTTCAGGTTGTTGATTAGAATCGGAGGAGAGCTCACGAACAGCTTGTACGGATTTTTCTTATCCTGCGTTACATAATCCGCGAGGAATACGGCACCGCCGCCGCCCGGCTTGTTTTCGACCGTCATCGTTTGGTCAACCAGTTTCGCTTCGGAAAGCACCTTCGTTAAAGAACGTGCCGTTTTGTCCCAGCCGCCGCCGGCGCCGGAAGGCGCGACTACGACGATCGGTTTCTTAGGATAATCGCCGGACTTGCCGCCTGCTCCTCCGCAGCCCGTCAAGGTGATGGCTGCAACTGCGGCAACCAACCCAGCCTTCCATTTCCAATTTTTAAATGTCACCAAAGTTCCCCCTTATGATATATTACCTATTGATCGGTGTTACTTGATAACGCTTACACTTTGAGATGGTACCATGACGTTTGCTTGGTCGCCTAGTTTGTGCGCATTAGTTGATTTAGCTTCATTGTGTCTATTAAATTCATAAAATTCACGAAGCGATGTGATCCTCCATGCGTTTGCAGACCAAGCTGATTCTGCTCACTTGTACCCTTACTTTTACGATCATTGTGGCGATGTCGCTTACGTTCCAGCAAATGTGGATGTCCACTTACAAAGAGCAGCTCGGGGAGAAAGCGCTGCATTTGGCCAAAACGGTGGCAGCCATCCCGGATCTCCAAGATGCTTTCGACGATGCCAACCCATCCAAAACCATTCAACCGTTGGTCGAAGAGATCCGCTCACAGACCGATGCTGAATTCATCGTTGTCGGCAACCGCGACGGAATCCGGTATTCCCACCCCGTTCCGTCGAGAATTGGACAAACCATGGTCGGCGGCGACAACGGTCCGGTTTTTGAAGGGAAATCCATCGTCTCGGAGGCCACCGGCACCCTCGGCTTGTCGCTCCGGGGAAAAACTCCGATCTATGGCGATAACGGAGAGATCATCGGCGTCGTCTCCGTCGGATTTCTCTTCGAGGATATCAATGAAGAAGGGGTCCATCTTCGAAATATCATTATCTGGATCGCTTTGGCCGCCCTCCTGCTCAGCGCTGCCGGAGCCGCATTCATTGCGAACAAGGTCAAACGCTCGATATTCGGGCTGGAACCCGAGGATATCGGCCGATTATATCAGGAGAAACAAGCCGTTTTGGAATCGATTCATGAAGGAATCATCACGGTGAACGCCAAAGGAATCATTACCCTGGTGAACCCTAACGCGTTGGGGTTTCTGGGGACGGACGACAAATCCGAAATTTTGGGAAAGCACGTGCTGGATGTTTTGCCTTATTCCACCCTGCCGGAGGTCATCCGCACCGGTGAAGCGGAATACGACAGCGAAGCGATCATCGGCGGTCATGAGGTCGTGGTGAACCGTCTGCCGGTGAAGGACCCGCACGGCAACGTGATTGGCGCCGTCTCGAGTTTTCGCAACAAATCCGAGCTTTACCTGCTCACGCAGCAGCTCAGACAGATGAATCAGTACGCCGACGGCCTGCGTGCCCAGACCCACGAATTTTCGAATAAGCTGCATACGATTTCCGGGTTAATCCAACTGGAATCTTATCAGGAAGCGGTCGAATTCATCGCCCGGGAATCCGACAAGCAGAGCGATTTGCTCAAGGTCATCTTGAAGGAAATCCCCGATCCGATTATCGGCGGACTTCTGCTCGGCAAAATCAACCGGGCGCGGGAGCTGAAAATACGCCTGAACATCGATGAAGGCAGCACGTTCCGCGACGTGCCTTCGTGGATCGACCGCAATGCGATGGTCACGATTCTGGGCAATTTGCTGGACAACGCGATGGAAGCCGTCATGGAGAACGATGGGGAGAAGCTCGTCACCGTGCTCCTTACCGATTTGGGCCAGGACTTGATCATCGAAGTCGAAGACAATGGACCCGGCATCCGGGCGGATTGGTCGGAGCATATTTTCAGGGAGGGCTTCTCCACGAAAAACGGGCAAAAACGCGGATTCGGACTGGCTTTGGTCAAGCGGGCGGTGGACGAGCTCGGCGGATCGATCGAGTTCCATTCCGGGCAAGCCGGCGGCACCCGCTTTTCCGTAGCCCTGCCCAAGACAAGGAGCGACGCGGCATGATTGAGGTACTCATCGTGGAAGACGACGTTCGCAATGCGGAGATCAACAGACGTTTCGTGGAGAAAGTAGAGGGCTTTCAAACGGCGGGAATCGCGACGGACGGACGGCAGGCGCGGGAACTGCTGGAGATCTTGTCGCCTGATCTCGTGCTGCTCGATTTATACATGCCGGATGTGAGCGGGCTCGATTTGCTGAGGTATATCAAGGTGGGCCATAAGCAGACAGATGTCATCATGATTACGGCGGCGAAAGAGCTGCATACGGTAAGGGAAGCGATCCACGGGGGCATTTTCGATTATATTCTCAAACCCGTCATTTTCGAGAGGCTTCAAGAAACATTGGAGAAGTACAAAAGCTTCCGCGTGAAAATCTCCTTGCTCGAGCAGGAACGCTCGCGCGCGACCGTCGACCAGCATGAGATCGACGAGCTGCTGCGGCTGGGCGAGAACGACAAGCTGCGTTCTACTTTCCCGAAGGGTATCGATCAGCTCACACTGGATAAAGTGACGGGCTACATGATGGGCTTGAACCAACCGTTCACCGCGGAGCAAGTATGTGCCCAGCTGGGCATCAGCCGGTCCACCTCCAGGCGATACCTGGAATACCTCGTCAGCACGGGCAAGGTGACTGCGGATTTGACCTACGGATCCGTCGGTAGACCCGAGCGGGTTTACCGGCCGAAGTAAGTGCGAATTAAAGACGTGAGCGATCACGTCTTTTTTTTGTGTGGAAGGTACCTCCGACGAGGACTCCGTAACTTTGAGCCTGTAGTCCGATTTTGAGCCACTTACAAGCCTTCTTCGAGGTGACCTGCTGGAAAAGTATAATTTAGCTGGGTTTTTCGGACTACAGACGCCATCGAACGTGAGTCCCTCGCTGTAATTGGACAAAACCTGACTACAGTGAGATTGTTGGGAGTCACGCCGGGAGAGCAGCAGTTCACTTTTTATTTTGAAATTACATAAAGTGGTGGTATTGGAAAAATGATTGTTCCGCTGGCCAGCGTACAATATATAATGCAAATCAAGGAGACAAATTTGATGAAAAAAATCGTAATTTTACTTTTTGCCTTTGCTGTCTTGCTGGGTAGCATATCATTCGGGTCAGCTCGTGTAAATGCTGCCCCGCCTATTAATTACATGGACCCTGGTGGCGGCCCCAGCTACACTCTTGTCTATTCTGAATACAAAACCTTCGATAATTCCTACGTCTATTCGGCGATTTTCAGTGCTGTCACGTTTATCGTCACAAAAAAAGTACCCGCACTTGAGGCAAAATCTGTTGGTGGATCAGTAGCGACTGGACTTGTTACTCAGTGGATTCAAAACAAATTAGGCTTGGGTAACACTTATGTTCAGGTTAGACAGGGAATAAGCTATAACACATACTATAAGATGTACACATATGTTGAATCAGTCATCTGGTATACTAATAACAGCTATATAACACCAATAGATGTCTATTATTCTGATACATTAGTGAGAGTTCCTGATGACGTACTTGCGCTGCATGGCCTAAAAAATCCATGATGGTATGTTCTGTGCCGGGATACGATTAGTCCCGGCACGGACTTCTTAATTAGACAGGAGCGACTTCTATGAATAAACGAATAGGCAAACATCTGCTTACCGCTATTGCGTTCGGGATTGCTTGGACTATAGGTGGTTACCTCTTTAACGATTACATAAACTACTCAGGGGTCTTAGGTGCGGGCATCTTATTTCTCTTGAATATACTTTATGATAGATTATCGAAGAAAAATCAGGATTGACCCTAAGCGTCCGATCCTTTTCTCTATACCTAGCACGCTAGTCCATTTTTTATTTTCGCATTGCCGAACCCTCCATATGGTTGTATGTCTCTTTCAGAGACACATTGCGCGTGTTTCCCCCGATCCTGCCTCTTACTTCTCAACTTTAGTGAAGGCCGGAACGATTGCACCGGCCGAAGTAATAGCGTAAGGTCTTCATCCAGGGTACCGAAGACGTGAGCGATCACGTCTTTTTTGTTTTTGTGCGTGAAACAGAAGAGCCGTTTGCCCTCCGGCTGTTGTCATGCGCCCATCATCCCGTTCGTAAGATAGAACAACGGAGCTCGTACGAAGACAATCCGCCTCGGAGGGATCGCGATGAAAATAACGTCCGGAGGTTATGAGGTCGCCTATCACGGCAGAGTGTTCGCCTACGGGATGAATCCGATTGAAATCGTCCTATCGGAAGAGAACGATCCTCTCAAGTTCGTTTTCTGCATCGAGCAGGAACCGGAAAGGAACGACTTCACGACGGATATCCGGCTAGTCCGCTACAATGAGGTGAGAATTGCCTGCGTCAATTTTCCGAGAGGCAAACCGACCGGCAACCATGACTTGATTCATCTCGGCGTACTGAACAATCGCAAGCTCTCCCTTCGGTACGAAGTCACCATCAATTTCGATGCGACAGCATGGGCGCTGACGTTTACTTTTTTTGCCGGCGAGGGGGTCCCCGGGAATGAATAAGCTGGAGATCCAAGACCCCAAAGTGGCCAGCAAAATTATCGCGGCAAACTCCGAAAGCGAAAAACGAAAGGCGGAACTCGGCCTCCTGGGCAAGTTTTTCGGCTCAGGAGACAACGTCCGCCTCTACATCGTCGGCACGATCGCACTCATCATTCTGCTCATCGCGCTTGTTTATACGTTGACGCCCGACAAATACCGTTCGGCCGACTTCGGCTTAAAGGAAATGTGGTCTCTAGTCGTGCTGCCCGTGGAATCGACCATTATCGGATATTTGATCGGTTCATGGTCGAAGGATTCCGGAAATTAATGCGCGACCCCGACTTCGTCGACGTGCTTCACGTGCTTGCGGTTCAGTACGACAAACAACACGGACAGCAGAACAAATCCCGCTCCCACAATAAACGGAACGTGCGGGTTATACCATTCCGCCAGCTTGCCGGCGAAGTATGGTGCGATTGCTCCTCCGATGAACCGCAAAAAGCTGTAAGCCGCCGACGCCGTGGAACGCTGAACCGGGGCGGCATTCATCACGCCCGTGGTGATCAACGTATTATTATTGCCCAGTAACGCGCCGGCAAAAATGACAGATGCGATGATCACCCATTGCGTATCCGTCCAGATCCCCATCGCAAGCAGCGTCAAGCTGAATAAGACCAGCATGACGGACATGGACGGTACCGTGCCGAATCTTTGCTGCAATTTCGGAGCCATGAAAACGGACGTTATCGCAAGAAGCACGCCCCACCCGAGAAAGACATACCCGATCCCATGCTCATCGAGCCCCATCGCATAAGGTGCGGAAAACATTAAGGTAAAAAAACCAAAATTGTACAAGCACGCCGTCACGCCGAACACGA
The DNA here is from genome assembly GCF_005049045.1 of Cohnella pontilimi. Lineage (GTDB taxonomy): Bacteria > Bacillota > Bacilli > Paenibacillales > Paenibacillaceae > Cohnella > Cohnella pontilimi. The sequence continues at coordinate 80,021 of NZ_SUPK01000010.1, read as the reverse complement.
CAAGCGAACGATGCTTCATCGCGCGGAACGGGTCGAGCAGCGAAGTTTTTTTGGCGCCTTGCACCTGATGGCTGTTCTGTTTCGGCATCATCGTGATCAGCGCGATGAAGGCAATGACCATTAGTGCGGCGACTCCAAGAAATGGCCCCCTCCACGAAATGGCGCCCAGCTCCCCGCCGACCAACGGGCCCGCAGATATACCGATCCCGATGGCCGCCTCGTACAACACAATGGCTTTGGTCACTCCGCTTGTGGACAAGGATACGATCGCTGTTAAGGCCGTCGCGACAAACAACGCATTCCCGAATCCCCACCCGCCGCGCAGGCCGACGAGTGTCCAGATACTATCCGACATGCCGCCAAGTCCTGAAAACACGGCAATAATCACGATTCCCAGGAGCAGCGTCGCTTTCATTCCGATTCTGGATGTAATCGTGCCGGTAATGAGCATGGCGACTGCCATCACCGCGTTGTAACTCGTAAATAACAGGCTGACCTCACTCGGCGAGGCTCCCATATCATGCGCAATGCTCAGCAATATAGGGTCGACAAGGCCAATTCCCATAAACGCGATTATGCCTGCGAAAAAAACGGCCCATACCGCCCTCGGTTGATTCAATATTCCGGACTTTTCCCGTGTCTGACCGGCCGATGTCGCCACCGATGCTGTATCTTTAGTTGTTGTTGCCATATTTTCCTCTCACTCCTGCTCCGATTTGATTCTATCTTCCGCGGCAAGCACCCGATCGTACAATTCGCTGCATTGTGCTCGGATCGCCGTCAACTTATCCATCTTTTGATCGATAAGCCGCAGCTGCTGGCTGAGCGTTTGTTTCAGCCCCGCGACCTTCTCCAGCTTCAGTTCCTTGTCTTGAATCTGTCTGACCTCTTGCCGCTGGTTGTTAAACTGTTCGCTGATGGAAATGAACTCCTGCAGTTCCTGCAAAGAAATGCCCAGCACGTCGCGGGCGTTAATGATCTGCTTTAGCCGTTCGATATGTTTGTCGGTATAAATACGAAAGCCGCCTTCGCTCCGCTCGGGAGGGAACAGCAGCCCGATCTCCTCGTAATAACGTATCGTCCGCTTCGTTAATCCGCATTCCTTTGCGACATCCTCGATTTTATACCGGTTCATTTTTCCTCCCTCTTCTTCCATGTGCGATAATAAATAAAATAGCACCGTTTAACCTTAACGTCAACGTTAACTTTGCACCAATGATAAACCCCCATCCATCGAACGGGGGTTTCGCCGGCTTACGCAGCCAATTGCTCCTTAGCGGACAAGTCCGTCTTTTTTTCGAAAGCCAACTTCACGCCGAACAGCATGACCATCAGATGAATCAGCGAGAAAAACGGCAGATCAGGGGTGAACATATCGGCAATCAGCAGTGCTAATGTGACCAATGCGGAAGATTCCGAGGCCTTTAAGAAAAATGCGCGCTTCACCAATATTTTGAACAAGCTCCAGGTAGCCGACAAACAAGAAGCGATGCGCCTTGCCCGCGAATCCCGTCGGGATCTGCTTCCATGAACAGTGATCACTCCGGTTGGCAGGACAGTTGAACGCATCCGGAACGAAGCGTCCTCGTATGGAGAAGCCTCATGTTGACTCGATGGTCAATGTCCTTAAACAAAGGCTTTCCCCCGCCTAAAATAACGGGTGCAACAGTAAGTTGAAATTCGTCGACCAACCCTTCATTTAACAAATGAGAGACGAGTTCGGCACTTCCCAATACCGCTAAGTTTTTACCCGGTTGCAATTTAAGCCGGTTAATCTCTTGCGCGATATTTTCTTTTACCAGCTTAGTATTTTGCCAGCCCGCTTCCGTAAGCGTTTTGGAAAAAACAAATTTCGGGATCGCATTCATGAGATCGGCAATGCTATCGGTTGCCGTCGGCCAATAGCCTGCCAGAAGCTCGTACGTCACTCGTCCGAATAGCAGCGCGTCTACTGAGCGAAGAAAATTTTCCGCATATTCGCCATATTCCTCATCCGGAACATGCCAGTCAATTTCTCCTGCAGGACCTGCAAAATAGCCATCGATCGTAACGAACTCTTGAACGATAAGCTTCCTCATGAACACACCTTCCTATTTTTTTCTGAGTGAAACACGGATGAACTTGATCAAACAGACAACTACCGTAGCAGCGTTTAATATGATTTCGTATAGCGCTCCGTGAAGGATTTTGGCGACCAAGCTAAAACAGAATAGCAGAGTGAGGAACAGCCAAAACCATACCTTATATCGTTGGTAATAAATACTGAACATTCCGGCAACTCCTTATTATGAGTATAATGTAAAAGCCTATTTCCGCGGAATCACAATGGTCATCCGGTAAACGCTCCGATAATAATAATATTTCATGCGGCTGTCAATAAAAGGAACTGACCTGAAGCCACCGGCGGTGACGTTTGAGTCAGTTCCATGGTTACTTATTCACGCGCCAGCTGACGCTTTTGTTAATCACGAGATAGCAAACGACTGAAAACCCAGACAAGATCAATGCATCCCTCGTAACCACAGTCGTCCATCCCGTCAGTAATATTTGCTGTAAAGCCTCCGCGGCGTAAGTGGAAGGAAATATATACGAGAACCATTGAAGCACCTTAGGCAGCTGATGGATATCCATCATAATGGGGGTGAGGAACGTCACTACCATCATCAACACTTGAGACAGCATGTTCGTCAACTGATGGTTGGGCGATGAAAATCCTAGGCACACACCAATACCGACGATACTGAAAATGGATAAGAGCAGTACCGGAATGAGTCCCCAACTGTAGTGAAACGTCACTCCGTAGACAAGCTGCCCGATAATGGCGAGTATAATGACCGACGGTATATTGGAAATCAATCCGCGAATCAAATTGGCGAGAACGAAATTGAACTTCGAGATCGGCAGTGCGGCGTAGAAAGTAAAATGTCCCTGATGCTTCTGCCAAGAAATCTCCTGGGCCATTCCGTTCATTCCCATCGCGATCACGCCGAACAGCATATTCCCGGTAATACTTCGAATGATCATGTCCGGCGTTGGATTGGTCATGAAAAACCTCATGAACATCAGCGTCATGAAAGGAAACATCGACGCCATCAAGATCACCCACACCCAAGAGTCGCGGATAATGGAAAATTGAATGCGAAACAATATGCCCAATTCCACCATGTATCTCCTTGCGCCTCTAGTGAGCAAGGCTTGCTCCTGATTAACCCCGTGCAGAGGCAGCTCCGACATGCTCATGTTCTTTCTCCTTTTCGATATAAAAATAAACATCTTCAAGACTCGGCGGCACGACCGCGTATTCTTCGATCGGGAGCTGCGGGTTGCCCACTATAAAATCAAGGAGCCGACTCGCTTCCTGCTTCTCGATCAGCAGTCTCAATCTATTTTCGCCCGTCTTCACAAACTCTCCCCATGTGGCGAGCTTATGCTCTAGTTCATCACTCTTTCCCATCTCCGACACCAGTTCGAACTTAAGCCGTTGATCGACTTTTTGCTTTAATTTCGAGACATGGTCAATCGCAAACAACCTGCCGTGATTGATGACTGCCACCCGATCTACAACTTGTTCAGCCTCCAATACATTGTGGGTCACCAGAATGACGGTCGCGCCTTCTTGGTTCCGTTCCTGGATCAAATCCCACACCAAACGCCGCTTTTTCGGGTCCAGCTCATTCGTCGGCTCGTCAAAAATGAGGACAGGCGCTCTCCCGATTAATGCCGTGCCGATTCCCACCATGCGTTTTTGCCCGCCGGAGATATGCTTCAGCTGCTTGGTACGCAGATCCGTCATTTCGAAACGTTCCAGCAGTTCATCCGCTTGCCGGAGCGCTTCTTTCTTCTCTATGCCGCGAAGCATCCCGGTAAAACACAGGGCTTCCCAAACTTTCAACGAAGTTAGCGTATGAGGCTCCTGCGCATAGTAAGCGACATTCTGCGCCACTCGCTTCGGCTGCTTCAAAACGTTCACACCTTCATAGCGTATCTCTCCCTCGCTGGGCGCCAAATGTGCGACCATCTGCTGAATCAGCGTGGACTTCCCCGCTCCGTTGGGGCCGAGCAGCCCTAGCACTTCTCCTTTCAGCACATCGAAATGAATGTCCCGATTGGCTTTCACTTTTCCTTTTTTATAAACCTTGCTTACGTGGTCAATTTCAAAAACGACGTTCATCCGAAACTCTCCCAATTAGTGGATTATTGGACTCAGGTTACCATATCCCTAGTAACCTTGGAAGCGTCTTCGGTTTGAACGATGATCCGTCTGAGGACCGAGCAGCCGAATTCTGCTCGAACGCTACAAGAAAAAGCCTCCATCTCGCTTTACAGCGGGTTGGAGGCTTCTTATGTTCGTGTTATGGATTATTTTTTCTTCACGCTGCGGCGCTGTTTTTCTGTTCTACTTCTACGTTCGTTTCCCGCTTAGATAGAAACAAATTCAGAAGGATAGCGGTTAACGAGCCGGACACGATACCGTTTTGCAGAAGCATTTTGGCGAAATCGGGCAGTTGGTCGAACATTTGAGGAACGGTTGCCGAGCCCATTCCGACCGCGACGCTGCATGCGACGATCAGCAGATTGTCGCCTTTGCGCAGATCGACCTCCGACAAAATCGATATACCGGAGGCGGCAACGGATCCGAACATGACAATCATCGCGCCGCCAAGCACCGCATTTGGAACGACGGTCGTCAAAGCGGCAAGCTTCGGGAGCAAGCCGAGCACCACCATAATGCCGCCGGCTGCAAAAATCACATTCCGGGATTTCACCCGAGTGAGCGTAATTAAGCCGACATTTTGAGAGAAAGCGGTATACGGAAATGCATTGAAAATGCCGCCGAGCATAATCGCAACGCCTTCGGAACGCAGGCCGGCCACAATCTGCTTCTGTTCCACATTTTGCTCCGTCGCTCTGCCTACGGCAAAGTAAACTCCCGTAGATTCCACCATGCTGACTATGCACACGATCACCATCGTGATAATCGCCGTGATGCTGAACTCTGGCGTCCCAAAATAGAAAGGCTGAGCAATGCTGACCCACGATGCTTTGGAAACGGTGGAGAAATCGACGAGCCCCATCGCATATCCGGCAGCCGTTCCGGCCGCAAGCCCGAGGAGAACGGAGATCGCACGCACGAATCCGGTGGCAAAGCGATTCACGATGAGAATGACGAGCAGCGTGAGAAGCGCAAGAATTAACTGGCGCGGCTGGCCGAATTCCGGGCTGCCCTGACCCCCCGCCGCATTATTCATGGCGACGGGAATCAGGGAAAGACCGATGATCGTGACGACTGACCCGGTGACGATCGTAGGGAAAAACTTCAGCAATTTGCCGTATAACGGCGCGGCTGCGACAACAAACAAACCGGAAATGATGATGGCTCCGTATGCTGTGGCTAAATTCGAAGTCGCAGCAATGGCAATAATTGGGCCGACTGCGGTGAAGGTACATCCCAGCACAACCGGCAGTCGGCTGCCGAAGTACTTCGTCCCCATGACTTGCAGAATGGTCGCGATCCCGCACGTAAATAAGTCGGCAGCGATCAGATAAGCGATCTGTGCGCCCGTCAGGTGGAGCGCTCCGCCGATAATCAGGGGTACCACAACCGCTCCGGCATACATAGCCAGCACATGTTGCAAACCTAAGGTGACGACTTTTTGTTTGCTAAGCATTGAGTAATCTCTCCCGATTATTTTGGATGGTTAAATTATCTTCCACGAAGTGAATCTCACCTGGCGACATCGAGGCAATACGGGCCAAGGAGTGCACCCGCACGCCCTTCTCTTCCAGCAGTCCGCGGCCTTCCTGGAAGCTTTTCTCGATCACACAGCCGACGCCCAGAAGCTCTGCCCCCGCTTCTTTCACGATGTCCACCAGACCCAGCAGCGCCGCACCCGTTGCGAGAAAATCATCTACAATTACTACTTTGTCGCGGGGACCGAGATATTTGTGCGAGATGCTGATCTGATACGTTTCCTGTCGGGTAAACGAATGCACGGGTGCCGAATATACGCCCTCGCTAAGAGTGGCGACCTTTTTCTTTTTGGCATAAATGAAGGGGACACCGAGCGCGATCGCCGTCGCCATCGCAAACTGAATGCCGCTCGCCTCTACGGTCAGTACTTTGGTGACCGGTTGATCGCCGAAAATCCGGCCAAATTCTCGTCCGATCTCCAGCGCAAGCTCCGCATCCACTTGATGATTAAGGAACGAATCGACTTTCAGCACTTTGTCGGACAAAATCTCTCCCTCTTGGCGTATACGGTCTTCAAGGCATTTCATGGTGACGTCACCGCTCCTTTTTCAAATAAAAAAGGACAGGTTCCTTGAGCCATTCTCTCAAGTGAAACCTGTCCTTCTGGGTTTTTGTCCCTCATGGTGTAGCACACGCATGTGCCCGTGCCGCTTGGACCAGCTTTTCCCGCCGCAAAGCAAAGAAAACGGAACCCTAGACACGCTTTCACTCATAGTCGGACGATTACGTTGGTCATCCGGTAGAAACTTATGGGCCATATCCCCAAGATTATACGAGTGCTATGAAATTATATCTTGTATCATACACGTGCGTTTCCAAACCTTCAAGACGTTTTTAATTCCAATAATCAACAGTATTAAAAGTTACCGTATTTCCGATATCGCATCCCGCTCCCGCGTTTCCTTTAGGCGAAATTTTTGCGACCCGATCACGATCGGAATCAGCAGCAGAGAAAGGATACTTCCCCCAAGAGCGAGGACGGTAAAACTGGCATTCGCCACAACCACACCGGACAAAGCTCCGCCCGACGCTCCCGCCAAAGCAATCAGGACATCCACGGTGCCTTGCGTCTTTGCTCGCGTGGCGACGGGCGTCGCTTCAATTATTTGTGCGGTACCGCTGATCAAACCGAAGTTCCAGCCGAGACCGAGCAACGAAAGAGCGACGATAAGCAGGAACATCGAATCGCCCGGCGCTGCCGCGGCAACAATTCCGGCCAATAGTAACGTAACGCCCGATGCGTAGGACATTATGGTGTGACCAAGTTTGTCCACAAGAACACCGGTTACCAATGAAGGGAGATACATCGCGGCAATATGAAACCCAATGACCATGCCTACCTCACCGAGACTGTGTCCGTGATGCTTCATGTGGACCGGCGTCATCGTCATGATGGCCACCATGACGATTTGCGTGAAGACCATGACGGATGTGCCGACCATGATTCCACGTTGACGGATCGCGGGTACTTTCGGATCCGCGGCCGGCTCATCGCGTACATTCGTTGTTTGCCCTTCGGCAATGGCTTTCGCAACCATAAACGGATCCGGACGAAGCAGCGCCCAAAAAATAAAACCGGCCATAAGGAAGGCGGCTGCCGCGAGAACGAACGGACCCGCCAAGGCGGGAATGCCCAGAGACGCGGCGAAACGTCCCATCACATCGACGAGATTCGGTCCCGTCACGGCGCCGAAAGTCGTCGCCACCATGGCGACACTGATGGCTCTTGCCCGCTGGGCGGGCTTGGCCAAGTCGGTTCCGGCATATCGCGCTTGTAAATTGGTCGACGTACCGGCACCATAGACCAGCATCGAAGCGAAAAGCAGCGCGAGATTGTTGACGACTGCCGCAATCACGATCCCGATTGCACCGATCCCTCCGGCGATGAAGCCTGTCGCCAATCCCGCCCGGCGGCCATAACGTTGAGAGAGCCGCCCTACAAGAAGCGCCGACACGGCAGAGCCAATCGTCAACAAGGCGGACGGAATCCCCGCAAAGTTATCTGTGCCTAGCATGTCTTGCGCAATTAACGCTCCGACGGTCACGCCTGCCGCAAGCCCGGCACCGCCGAAAAGCTGCGCGATGACCACGATGACTAAGGACCGCCGATAGAGCTGATGCTGCTTTTCAAGAGAATCCGCGTAACTCTTGATCACATCCGACACCAGTCTGAAACCACCTTTTCGTTAAACCCTATGTTGCATTCTATTATACAACGAACCCAGTTACCCCCGAACAAATGTTTTATGTAAATTAAACTTGACATCGTGACTAATTAACATTACATTGTGTATAGAAAACTTAACTTGGTGTCTAAAATAACCTACAGGGAGTGTAAGGGATGACCTATCAAGAAAAGAAAAGCATCGTTTCGTTGATCAGCACAATCCTCATTTTCGTGGCTTATTGCTTGTACAAGTATCCACAGTTTCCCGAAGGAGGGCTGGACTCCACTGAAACGTTTCGCTATTGGGGCTCCTTTGTTCTCGTCCTGATGTTAGTTTCGATTATCGCCCACATCGTCATCAGCATCGTTTTTAACATCGTCTTTCGAATCACGACCGGGGAAAAGGAACCGACGTTTGCGGATGAATTGGATAAACTCATCGAATTGAAGGCCAACCGAATTTCCTTCTTTGTGTTTATCCTCGGCTTCCTTCTCGCCATGGGTTCGCTGGTCATCGATAAGCCGTCACAGGTGATGTTCATGATTCTGATCGCCTCAGGATTCCTATCCGATGTGACCGGCTCCGTTACGAAACTTTATCATTATCGGAAAGGTTTCTAAAATGGCTAAAAATCTTGTTGGCAACCATATCCGCAAATTGCGGTTCAACCATCACGAAATGACACAGCAGCAATTGGCTGACCAGGTGGGCGTAACAAGACAAACGATCGTGGCACTGGAAAAAGGGAACTACTCCCCGTCTCTGGAACTGGCTTTCCGCATTGCACGCGCATTTCACTTACCTTTGGAAGAGGTTTTCTTTTACGAGGAACACACGGAGGAGGATAACAAATGAATTTTTCCACCAGAAAGAGCGCATCTATAGTGGGAATCCTGTTCATTCTTGCGGCGGTATCGTCGATTATGGGTCTTCTTTTATACGATCCTATTCTAAACGGACCGGATTACCTGTTAGAAGGTTCCATACACGCCAATCAGGTTGTACTGGGAGCCATTATGGAGTTAATTCTTGTCGTGTCAGCGGTGGGTACGGCCACCACTATGTTTCCGATTCTTAGAAAGTATAATGAGACGATTGCTCTTTGGCATGTATGCTTCAGATTCCTTGAAGCGATTATCATTACAGTCGGCATCATTGGTGTGCTGTCCCTATTGACCTTAAGCCGCGAATTTACAGCCGCAGGAGCTGCGGATTCCGCCACTTTTCAAGCTGCAGGCACTTCGTTAAAAGCCGTACACGACTGGACATTTTTGCTGGGCCCTAATTTCTTTCTAGGTATCAATACGATGATGTACAGTTACATTTTTTATAGATCCAAACTCGTTCCGAGATTTATTCCCATCCTGGGTATGACAGGGTCAACCCTTGTTTTTATTGCCGCCTTATTAGAAATGTTCGGCGTCATCGAACAAGTCTCTGCTTGGGGCGCTATTTTGTCGCTGCCAGTAGCAGCGAATGAAATAAGCCTCGCGGTATGGCTTATTGTGAAAGGATTTAACAAATCAGCTACTGTAGGCGGAGCATGAAGGCGATTATATGCACAAAATATGGATTGCCGGACGTACTTCAACTGGCGGAGGTAAACAAACCGATCCCCAAGGATAATGAGGTTCTGGTAAAAATTCATGCAACAACCGTATCGGCCATGGACGCTAGAATTCGCAGCTTAAATGCTCCTATTATGATTAGATTGATCATGCGAATCATCCTTGGATTCAGAAAACCCAAAAAACCTATTCTGGGGGCAGAGCTGTCCGGCGAAATCGAAGATGTAGGTCAAGGCGTGAAACGATTCAAAAAAGGCGATCAGATCATCGCGTATAGAGGGATGAATTTCGGTGCTTATGCCGAGTATACCTGTCTGCATGAAGACGGATTGGTTGTCATGAAACCGGCAAATGTCTCTTACGAAGAAGCGGCAGCCGTTTCTTTCGGTGGACTTTCGGCCTTGTATTTCCTTAGAAAAGGGAATATCCGAAATGGGCAAAAAGTGCTTATTTACGGGGCATCCGGTGCGGTAGGGTCAGCCGCAATTCAGCTTGCCAAGCAATTTGGAGGGAAAGTAACCGGGGTTTGCAGCACTCCAAATATAGAACTGGTGAAAGCTTTGGGTGCAGACCATGTCATCGATTACACGAAAGATGACTTTGCGAGTAATCAGGAGACATATGATATTATCTTCGATGCTGTTGGGAAAATTTCAAAAGAGAGATGCAAGAAAGCTTTAGCTCCCGAAGGGAAGTACGTATCGGTGGACGGGCAAGGGATCGCGAAAGTGAGCGTTGAAGATTTACTTTTCCTCAAGGAGCTTCTCGAAACGGGGAAACTGAAATCGGTCATCGACAGACGCTATCCGCTGGAACAAGTTCCCGAAGCCCACAGGTACGTGGAGACAGGGCGTAAAAAGGGAAATGTCGTGATTAACATTTCATAAAGGATAAAACCAACAAGGCAGAAGAACGGTAACCCGTTCTTCTGCCTGTTTGAGTCTTCATGAAATCCGATCAAACCCAATCCGGCCTCAGTTTACACTTCTCTATCATTTCTTCGTTGAAAATATCAACCGGCAGCGGCTTACTGATGTAATAACCTTGGATGATGTTGCAGCCTCTTTCTTTCAACGCTTTGAATTGCAGCTCGGTTTCTACGCCTTCCGCAACGACTTTTAAATTCAAGCTATGGGCGAGCGCAATGATGGTCGACAAAATCGCCATGTCCCTTTTTTCATTGCCGATGGCCTCAACAAACATCCGGTCTATTTTCAACACATCAATCGGCAGCTTCGTTAAATGACTTAATGACGAATACCCGGATCCGAAATCATCCACAGAAATTTGAATGCCGCTTTTTTTCAGCTTCCGCAGAATGGGAATCACTTCATTGGCATCCATCATGGTGCTCTCCGTAATTTCCAATTCCAGATACTGCGGATCGATCCAGGTTTCTTTCAGAATCGCATTTACCCGCTCCACGAACCCTTTTTGCAAAAATTGCAGGGTCGATACATTCACGGAAAGTTTAAGCGAGGTCAACCCCTGTTCATTCCACCTCTTCAGTTGCAAACAAGCTTCTCGAAGCACCCAATCCCCTATTTTCATAATCAATCCCGTCTCTTCTGCCAGCGGAATAAACTTGGAGGGCGGGACGAGGCCATATTCACTATGATTCCATCGTAAAAGTGCTTCTACTCCCGTAACCTCATTGCATTCCAGATTGAACATCGGTTGATAGTGAATTTGCAGCTCGTACTGTTCAATCGCTCTTCGCAGGCCATATTCGAGATTCACCTTGGTTGCAATATGCTCATCCATGCTGGCATCAAAAAATTGATAGCGATTTTTACCCTGCTCCTTGGCCGCATACATCGAAATGTCCGCTCTTTTAATGAGGGTGTCCACCGTATCTCCATTGTGAGGATACATAGAGATCCCCACGCTTGAAGTAATAAGAACCTCGTTCCCATTCAGATCAATCCTGTTTTCCAGATCGGAAACAATATTTCGGGCGATGCGCTCCGTTTCTTCCTTGGACGTATGATGAAGCAAAATCATGAATTCATCTCCGCCTTGTCTCGAAACCATGTTCCTATCCCCTACATTGTCCTGTAGAATCCGGGCCACTTTTTGCAAGAGCAAATCCCCGATGGAATGACCGAGCGTATCATTAATAAACTTAAATCTGTCGAGATCAATGAACAAAACCGCTAATTGCTGGTTGAGGGGCCTCGCCTTCTCGATCGCTTTGGTCACGTATTCTTCAAAATATCTCCGATTCGTTAGCGAGGTTAAACTATCGTGATAAGCAATATACTCTAACTCCAAGTTTTTATGATGCAGCTCTTCCGTTCTCTGAGCCACCTTCACTTCAAGCTGTTTATTTAATTCCCTTGATTGCTGCAGCAGTTGATTGTTTTGGAACAGCGTGAAAATTTGCCTGACGATGATCAGGAAGGTTGAGAGAATAGAGCCGATCACTAAGCCGTTGACATGAAAAGAACTTTGCAAAATCATAAAGCAGAAGATAACCATGACGCTGATGTAAGGCAGCATAAGCCTTAGAGATAAAAAGTTCCGAAACTTGCCCTTCAGATCAATTTGATCTTCTTCCTGTATGTAAGTCCTTTTATTTGCTTTATCGTAAAAAGGTGCGAGGCCCACAATTAATAACGCGAGCGACCATAAAGGGTCATACCAACTGCCTGTCCGATAGGAACCATGGAGGATCAAATATAAATAAATCATATTAGCGAAAAATAAGACCGTAAAACCTATGACAGCTAATACAATTATTTCTTTGGAGAATATGCTTCTGGAGGAATAATACAAACCTAAAATCGCAAATAACAACGCTAAAGTCCCGATGGGGTAACACAAATATAGCGAAGTCATGAAGATTCCCAGATCAGATGAAGAATTCAGGATGGGCTGAATAATGAAATCCCAGCTGATCGCGGACGCCACGATCATGACGATCATGATATCGAAGATGAACTGAAAAATGCGCGAAGAATTCTTATTTAGGGAATTCGCATAAATAATAGCGGTTAAGGATAGCAGAAGACTTGTAAGCCACATAATATTGGAAAGTCCCGAAGCGTCCCCAATAAAGTGACTGTCAACAATCGTTGCCAGTGAAAAAGAAAATGAAGCCAGAGATGATAGGAGCCAGAAGTACTTCAACTTATCCGACACTCTGTAGAAGTGTCTCAACAGACAAATGGCAGTCAAGCTCGGCGCTAAAATATTGAGAGTATCACTTGTCATGGTCAATAGACGGCTATGATCTTGGAGAAGGATAATTCCCGCATAATTTATTAAGATATAGCAAACCACGAATAGGACGGCTTTTTTCTCCGGGTGTCTGACTCTCATCTACATGGCACCCTCCATAATTTGGGATGACTTAGTATTATAGTAACACATTTTCTAGTTCTAACTTACTACAGTTCGACATTTTCAAATCATGTTGACAAAATAAAAGAGCACGAACGAAAATCGCTGTACTCCTCAGAATGAGCCGTTGTCTGTCAACGAAGCTATGAACTTTGTGAACATGCGGACGGAATGGGAGACGTATTTGCCTTTCGGCCAAATGACGTCCAGATTCCAAGGGATGACCGGATCGTCCAGTTGAATGACGCGGATGCGCGGGTCGGCGATCTTGTTGCAAATGGGGCCGGGCAATATCGTGATGCCCATACGCGCCCCAACCATTTCGGCCATTAAGTCCCATTGCGAGCTGGAGTGGACGATTCGCGGCTCAAAACCCGCGCTTTGGCACGCGCGACAGACGTGTTGCCGAACGGCGAATCCATAAGAGAACAAAATGAACGGCTCTTCCGCCAGCTCGGCAATCGACACGGACGACCGGTCCGCGAGCTTGTGCGATTCGTGCACGGCAAGCGCAAGCCGCTGCCTCATGAACGGGATGGCATGGAACGACTCTTCGTCAACTGGACCGACAACCACGCCGATATCCAAGTCGCCTCCCATCAACATCGCTTCGATTTTCTTCGCGCCCTCCTCCGCCATCTGGAACGCTATGTTCGGGTAAAGCTGTTGAAACGGCGACACGACGCGCGGGAAAAAAACAGAGCCGATCACGGGAGGCAGACCGATCGCGATACTGCCGACCTTCAGCTCGGCGACGTCGTCGATCGCGGTGCGCATATCCTGCACGGCGCGAAGCACCGACGGAACTTGTCCGATGGCTGCGGCGCCCGCGTCGGTGAGCTTCAGCTGCTTGCCCGACCGGTCGAACAACGGGACGCCCAGTTCGTCTTCCACGGCTTTTACGATTTTGCTCAAAGTCGGTTGGGTCAAATGGAGAGCTTCGGCTGCTTTCGTGATATTCTGTTGTTTGGCGATTTCGAGCAAGTAAGAGAGCTGTCTGATTTCCATCGAAACGCCCCCGATTCATAAAAAAATGGCATGACAATGATTCGATCTATGAATTGTACCTTCCGCCAAGTGAGATGTAAACTGGTGGTGCGATAAATGTAAGCGTTTTAATTCAAGTCAAAGGTGGAGGAGCCACAACATGTTTCTTGAAGTTTTTGCAATTGTTCTTGCGCTTGGTTTGCTCATGTTTTTCGCGTACCGGGGTTTTCCGGTCATCGTGTTCGCGCCTATCTTCACGTTGCTCGCGGTCTTGATTTCGGGTAAAGCCTTAATGCCGAGCTACACCGAAGTCTATATGGTGAACGCGGCGAACTACATCAAGACGTATTTCCCCGTCTTCCTGCTCGGCGCGATTTTCGGTAAAGCGATGGAGCTCAGCGGGGCGGCCTCTTCGATCGCCCACACGATCGTGAAATCGCTCGGATCGAAGCGGGCTATGCTGGCAGTTGTCCTTGCCTGCGCCGTGCTTACGTATGGCGGTGTTTCGCTGTTCGTCGTTGCGTTCGCGGTTTATCCGTTCGCGGCTGCTATTTTCCGCGAAGGCAATATTCCGAAGCGGCTCATTCCCGGCACCATTGCCCTCGGCGCTTTCACCTTTACGATGGATGCGCTTCCAGGCACTCCGCAAATTCAGAATATCATACCTACCGCATATTTCGGTACCGATTCCTATGCCGCTCCGGTCATCGGCATTATCGGCGGTGTGATCATCTTCGCGGCGGGCCTTTATTGGCTGGAGCGCCGCCGCAAGCAAGCGGAGCTGGCCGGCGAAGGCTACGGCGACAATCACAAGAACGAGCCCGAATCCGCTGGAGAAGCGAAATATCCGAACATCTGGCTGTCCATTTTGCCGCTCGTACTCGTGCTTGTCTTTAACTTCTTGCTGAGCCGGGGCGCTCTGACCGCCAACACCTGGTATGGCGAAGAACTCCTGAAGTCTTTCAACATCGCGAACGTGAAGAACGTTTCGTCGATCTGGGCGCTGATCATCGCTTTGTCGATCGGGATCATCGCGGCGCTGTGCATCAACGTTCGCCGAGTGCAAGGCAAGCTCGCCGCCGGCTTGACCGCCGGAGCTATGGGCGCGCTGCTCGCCATCTTCAACACGGCATCCGAGGTCGGCTTCGGCAACGTCGTGAAGACGCTGCCAGGCTTCAAGGCGATTCAGGATTGGATCCAGAGCATGAACGGCGCGCCTTTGCTGTCCGAAGCCGTCTCCGTCAACCTGCTCGCCGGCATTACGGGCTCCGCATCCGGGGGGTTATCCATCGCGCTCGAGGTCATGGGTAAGACTTACCTCTCCGCTGCGGACGCCCTGGGCATCAGCCCGGAAGTTCTGCACCGGATCGCTTCCATGGCGTCCGGCGGTATGGATACGCTGCCGCACAATGGCGCCGTTATCACGCTGCTGGCGATAACGGGACTGACCCATCGTCAATCGTACAAAGACATCTTCGCCATTACTGTTATTAAAACAGTGACGGTTCTCGCCATCGCAGCCGTGCTTTCGATTTTCCTGTAAGAAGAGCTAGGAGGTAAACCACCATGAATCAATCACCGATGGAAAGAAAAGTCGCGCTCGTCACGGGCGCGGCCAGCGGAATCGGGCTGGAAATCGCCCGTACTCTCGCTCGTGAAGGAGCGAAGGTTGTCTTGACGGACGTTCGGGGAGAGGCGGCGGCAGAAGCCGCCGCGTCTCTTCGGCGTGAAGCGGGACGCGAGGCGATCGGTCTTGCTTGTGACGTGACGGACGAAAACCAATATGCAGCGGCCATCGCGCACGCGGATTCCACTTACGGTCGCCTGGACATCCTCGTCAACAACGCCGGACTGCAGCATGTCGCGCCGATTGAAGAATTCCCCGTGGAAAAATTCGAGTTCATGCTCAAAGTGATGCTGACGGGGGCTTTCATTGGGATCAAGCATGCTTTCCCGATCATGAAGCGCCAGCAATACGGCCGAATCATCAATATGGCTTCGATCAACGGCGTTATCGGCTTCGCGGGCAAGGCCGCGTATAACAGCGCGAAGCACGGACTGATCGGCCTGACGAAAGTTGCTGCGCTGGAAGGCGCCGCCCATAACATTACGGTTAACGCGTTATGTCCGGGCTACGTCGATACCCCGCTCGTGCGGGGACAGATGGAAGACTTGGCGCGAACTCGCGGCGTTCCGCTGGAGAGCGTGCTGGAGGAAGTTCTTTATCCGCTTATCCCGCAGAAGCGGCTCCTATCCGTTGACGAGATCGCGGAATTCGCGGCACTCATCGCCGGGGATAAAATGCGCGGCGTTACGGGCGCAACGCTGTTGATCGACGGGGGTTACACCGCCCAATAACAGAGAGAGCTTGGCACAGAGGAGTGGAAACAAATGAGCAAGGTATATAATTCGACCGCAGAGGCCGTTCGCGATATCCGCGACGGCTCGACGCTCATCGTCGGCGGATTCGGTTTGTGCGGAATTCCGGAAAATTTGATTCAAGCATTGGTCGAGCAGCGCACGCGGGATTTGACCGTCGTCAGCAACAATTGCGGTGTCGACGATTGGGGACTCGGGCTGCTGCTCGCGGCCAAGCAGATCCGTAAAATGGTCTCCTCCTATGTCGGGGAGAACAAGGCGTTCGAACGTCAATACCTCAGCGGAGAGCTGGAAGTCGAGCTCGTGCCGCAAGGAACGCTGGCGGAGCGCATCCGCGCCGGAGGGGCGGGAATTCCCGGCTTCTATACCCCGACGGGTGTGGGAACGGTCGTCGCGGATGGCAAGGAGCACAAAGATTTCGACGGCAGAACCTATTTGCTGGAGAAAGCCATTACGGGCGATTTCGCTCTCGTGAAAGCTTGGAAGGCGGACACCCTGGGCAACCTCGTGTTCCGCAAGACGTCCCGCAACTTTAATCCGATCGCGGCGGCCGCGGGTCGGATTACAATCGCAGAAGCTGAGGAGATCGTCCCCGCCGGTACGTTGGACCCGGACTCCATCCATACGCCCGGCGTTTACGTACAAAGAGTCGTTCAGGGAACCGGCTATCAAAAACGGATCGAGCGGCTGACCGTTCGAAGCATCTAAGGAGGAGATCCGTATGAACGATAATCGCAGCGTGATCGTCATGCGCGCGGTGCAAGAAATTCAAGACGGAATGGTCGTCAACCTGGGCATCGGCTTGCCGACGATGGTTGCTAATTATATACCGGAAAACGTGAACGTCATGCTCCACTCGGAGAACGGCTTGCTTGGCATCGGTCCTTATCCTGTCACAGGCGAGGAAGATCCGGATCTCATTAACGCGGGCAAAGAGACAATCACGGCAATTTCGGGGTCTTCTTTTTTCGACAGCGCCGAGTCGTTCTCTATGATTCGCGGCGGCCATATCGGACTAGCCATTCTCGGCGGCATGGAAGTGTCGGAGACCGGGGACTTGGCGAACTGGATGATCCCGGGAAAAATGGTCAAAGGAATGGGCGGCGCGATGGATTTGGTCAGCGGTGCGCAGCGGGTCGTGGTGATCATGGAGCATGTCAATAAGCACGGCGAATCCAAAGTGAAACGCGCCTGCACGCTTCCGCTCACCGGCCAGCGGGTGGTCGATCGTCTCATTACGGATTTGGCCGTGTTCGACTTCACGAAGGACGGCATGGTACTCGTCGAATTGCAGCCGGGCGCGACGCTCGAGGAGGTTAGAAGCAAAACAGATGCGAGCTTCAAAACGACAACAGAACTCGAACGGGGAGTGACTTGTTAAATGACCGGAACGAATGATGCCGTTATCGTAAGCGCCGTACGCACGGCGATCGGGAATTTTCAAGGCTCGCTCTCCACAGTGCCAGCTCCCGAGCTTGGTGCCGTCGTCATTCAAGAGGCCTTAAGCCGTGCGGGTATCTCTCACGAACAGGTCGACGAGGTCATGATGGGCAACGTCCTGCAAGCAGGTCTCGGCCAGAATCCAGCGCGACAAGCCTGGCTGAAAGCCGGCTTCACCCATTCGACGCCGGCCGTTACCGTAAACAAAGTATGCGGCTCCGGCTTGAAAGCCGTCGTCATGGCCGCCCAATCTGTGATGCTGGGAGATACGGACATCGTCGTGGCGGGCGGCATGGAAAGCATGAGCCAGGCCCCGTATTTGGTACAAGGCGCGCGGTCGGGTCTTCGGTTCGGAGACGCCAAAATGGTCGATTCCATGATCCGCGACGGGCTTTGGTGCGCCATGTGCGACGTGCATATGGGAGAAACGGCGGAAAATATCGCGGAACGGTACGGCATCAGCCGTGCGGAGCAGGATGAATTCGCCGCATGGAGCCAGCAGAAGGCCGAGCAAGCCATCTCGGCGGGCCGCTTCGCCGACGAGATCGTCCCGGTATCGGTGCCTCGCGGCAAGGGTGATCCGCTGCTGGTCTCGGTGGACGAATATCCGCGCGCGGGCACGACCACCGAGTCGCTCGGCAAGCTGCGCGCGGCGTTCCGTAAGGAAGGCACCGTTACGGCCGGCAACGCATCAGGCTTGAACGACGGCGCGGCTGCGCTCGTCGTCATGTCGGCGAACAAGGCCGCGGAGCTCGGCCTCAAGCCCCTCGCCCGCATACGCGGTTACGCAAGCGCCGCGCTCGATCCCGCGTTCATGGGACTCGGTCCCGTGGATGCGACGCGGAATCTGCTGGCCAAGACGGGAGTCTCTATGGCGGATATCGACTTGTTCGAGATGAACGAGGCCTTCGCCGTTCAAGCGCTCGCCGTCGGCCGCGATCTCGAAGTACCGCGCGAGAAACTGAACGTTAACGGCGGCGCGGTCGCCCTCGGCCATCCCATTGGCGCCAGCGGCGCTCGCATACTGGTGACCCTTCTGCACGAGTTGGCGCGCCGCGGAGGAAAGCTAGGCTTGGCGTCGCTCTGCATTGGCGGCGGCCAAGGCATTTCAATGTTAGTTGAAGCCAACTAAGCCCCGAAATAACTTCGGAATTGTCACAGAAATTGGAGTCAAAATAAATCAACCTAATACGGAAATGGCGGCCGAACTGGCCGCCATTTTTCTTATTCAAAGTTTAATGATGGTATCTGTCTGGGGTCGCTCAACAAACACGAAGGGATTTAAACATCAAGATGTAATTCATACTAAAACTCCTCCCTTTAACCGTATTGGAATTTGGTTTCATTATAAAGTCCTATCAGTTGTTCCGATTTCTACATTTCAATTAAATTTTTTAAAAACTTGCTGTTACTTTTGATAAGGTTCACCGCACTATCTTTAAAGGCAAGTTTCTAAAATCAAACAGGGGCTCTCTAGTGAGGCCCCTACGGTAAGATTTATTCTGATGTAATATCGTCGAAATTCTGCAAAAGGCGCTGTGCCAGCCCTTTTTCGTTTGTTCTTAGTTCCTGCATGATCGGAATACCCATATCGGTATTTGGGTTGTATTTAAGGCCCCAATGCATAATGGCAAACACGACAGGAAGTAGATCAAGCGCTTTTTGTGTTGGCCGGTACATGGTTTGGGCCCGGTTTGTTTCGCCTTCTATCTTGACCAGCAGGCCTGCTTCAACAAGTGATAGGAGCCGTGCGCTTAAAATGTTGGTTGAGATGTTCTCGCGAGAGGCAAGGAATTCGCGGTAGTATCGCTTGTTATGGATAAGGACGTCTCGAAGGATGACCAGGCTCCATGGATCACCCCATATGTCGAGGGCATATACGATTGGACAAACAGTGAAAGTTCGCTTCTTCATGAGCAAGAGTATACACTCTGTGCTTGCATTTCACAAGTTTGTACTTGCAAAATGCAAGCACTGACTTTATACTCGAGGTGCAGCCAATAAAAGGCGAGAGGAGCTAACTTGCATGGATCAAAGTTACAGCACTTCTTTTAAGGTAGACCACAGCCCCGAAGAAGTCTTCGCAGCCATCAACAACGTCCGCGGGTGGTGGTCGGAAGAAATTGATGGCAACACTGACGAACTCGGTGAATTTAAGTATCACTACAAAGACATTCACCGCTGCACCATCCAAATCACCGAACTTGTTCGGGGTAAAAAGGTTGTATGGCACATTACAGACAACTACTTTAATTTCGTAAACGACAAGAGCGAGTGGAAGGATACCCACATAGTTTTTGAAATCGCCAAGCAGGGTGACTCCACAGAAGTTCGCTTTACGCATGTAGGGCTCGTTCCCTCGTGCGAATGCTACAGCGTTTGTTCGGACGCTTGGAGTACCTACATAAACGGCAGCCTGCACGACTTGATTACCAAAGGTAAAGGCCAGCCCAATCAAAACGAGCAAATTGCAAATAAACATGGCATTGAAAACTCTTAAAAGCGCCGAAATATTGAAGGGCACCCCGCCGGGTGCCCTTCTGAAAGTAAGTCACCAAAAAGGTGGCTCAGACTGTTATGTGGAAGGGATGCGACATTACGGATGCATGTACGATTACCAGAGCCGTTGCAATCAAAGTAATCACCAAGGCTGGTACCGCTTTTCCAACAGGATGCTTGACTCTGATATGTGAAAGGCATGCCACCAGCATCGTGATGCCAATCCAAATGCCTGCCCATGCGGCCGCTGCCGGATACCAGTAACCGATGACAAGTCCGGCCGCCCCTACGAGTTGAACGAGCCCCGTAACTACTCGAAACCATTGCGGCAGTCTAATCGACTCGAATATTTCAACAAAATTTTTCGAACCTGCCAGCTTGCTTCCGCCGCCAAAGGCCATGGAGACGAGCAGAAAACTTTGCAAAATAATAAAAATGATATACATAGAGTTCTCCTTCCTTTTACGACTAGGTCAATACCTTTTGAAGTTCGCCGCACCATTTACTCCAGCCATACTTAGCGCCATTGAGTGCCGGTTCATTCGAGAGTCCGGATTGTTCGAGATGAAGGTTCACCTTTCCGTCCCCTAAATTCTCCAGCGTCCAGGTGACCGTGTGCTTCTCCCCTCCGCTAGCCCAGGTATAGGCCACCCGGTTCGGTGCGTCCACGATAAGCACTTCGCCTTCAATAATACCGTCCCACCATTCGGTCGGCTGAGTGCGAAACTGAAAACGGTGTCCTACGACGGCCTTAAAATCATTTTCCATCGCCTGACCGGTTTGGATGTTGGACACCCACTTGGCAAGCTTGTTTGAGTCGGTTAAGGCGGACCAAAGCTTCTCGATTGTTGTCGTGTACTGAAAATCCAACGTTAAGGTTAAGCTCATTCTTCTTCCTCCTCTAATAGTCGGTTCAAGCGTGACAGATTCGTACTCCAGAAATTGCTGTAGAATACCACCCAATCTTGAACTTCTCTGAGTGGAGAGGCATTTAGCCTAAATCGTGTTTCTCTTCCGACTTTTCGGTCAGTGACCAGTCCGGCCTCTTTAAGGATTGTCAAATGCTTGGACACTGCTGTACGACCCATCTGAAACTTTGCCGTTAATTCGTGAAGAGGTATTTCCTCTGCCCCAGCTAACAAACGTATCAGTTGGCGCCTGGTTGGATCTGCAATCGCGTCAAACACATCCCGCAACTGGTTGTTCTCGCTCACAACACCCTCTCCTAAATTTGATAATCGTCCGAAGTCGTCTTATTGGACACCATTTGGTGTCTGATTTGATGATAAGACACCAAACGGTGTCCTGTCAACATATTTTTTGAGAGTGGAAACGTCCCGGAAAATTAATAACGCTCTCCCGACTTCCTCTGGGAAGCGAAAGAGCTGGAGAGTTTGCTTTCTTGTTTACACGGAGATTCCTTTTAACGCCTGATCCAGATCGTCCATAATATCCTCCACGGATTCCAGTCCGACAGACAATCGCAGCATTCCCGGAGACACACCGGCTTTGATTTGTTCCTCGGGAGATAATTTTTGATGCGTGGTCGTCGCGGGATGAATAATGAGCGATTTCACATCTCCGACGTTAGCCGCATGAGAGATGAGGTTTATGCGATCGATGACCTTTTTTTCTGTGCCGCAGCCGCCTTTGACGCCGAATGTTAAGATAGCCCCCTGCCCCTTGGGCAGATACTTTCCGACTAAATGATAATAGGGGCTGTCCCCCAAACCTGGGTAGTTAACCCACTCTACCTTCGGGTGTCCGCGTAAAAATTGTGCGACCTTGAGAGCATTCTCGCAATGTCTCTGCATACGCAAGGCAAGCGTTGCCAATCCTTGGACGAACAAAAACGCGTTGAACGGAGATATCGCCGCCCCTAAATTGCTGAGCTGTTCGACTCTGGCTTTTATGATATATGCCATCGGTCCGAAGGCTTCCGTGTATGACTTGCCACGTTGCGGATTCGGTTCGGCAAATTCCGGATATCTCCCGTTATCCCAATTGAACTTACCGGAGTCGATAATGACTCCTCCGATGGCGGTCCCGTGACCCCCGATAAATTTTGTCGCCGAATGAACGACAATGTCCGCTCCATGTTCAATCGGTCTGCAAAGATACGGTGTGGTAAAAGTGCTGTCTACGATCAGGGGGACTCCATGTTGATGAGCCATCGCGGCAATCATTTCTATATCGGGTATATCCATTTTCGGATTGCCGATCATCTCCACGAAAACAGCTTTTGTCTTTACGTTGATCACCTTGCGGAACGAATCTAAGTCATCCGAATCAGCCCAGCGCACGTGCACCCCTAATCTTGGCAGCGTCTGAGAAAATAAGGTATAGGTTCCTCCGTACAATGATGGGGACGCGACAATTTCATCACCGGTTCCGGCCAAGTTTAAAATGGAGTATGCGGCAGCAGCTTGCCCGGAAGCGAGTGCGAGCGCTCCCACCCCTCCCTCCAGACTGGCCATGCACGCTTCAAACGCCTCTTGGGTAGGGTTCATGATTCTTGTATAAATGTTCCCGGATTGTTCCAGCGAAAATAATTTGGCGGCGTGTTCCGTGTCCTTAAACTGGTAAGCTGCCGTTTGATAGATCGGCAGCGCTGTCGCTCCCGTTACTGGATCGGCTTTCTGTCCCGCATGCAGCGACTTCGTCTCAAAACCGTGTTCCCGTTCGCTCATCCTCGTCCCCCTCTTTCGTTCTTTGATATCATGCATATTTTCGATAGACCGCGCAGACATGCTCGAAAGGAATACGATTCCGCTTTACGTTCACTATTTTTCGATTCGGTCTGAAGTTGGCTTCGAGAAACCATATTTTCCCACGCCGATCCACCGCAAAATCCAAGCCCAGGTCGTTTAAATGGATAAACCGCTCTTCCAACGCCTTAGCGATGCGGAGGCTGACGCGGTAAATTAACTCCTCGGTTTCGGGTTTAATCAGCTTTCGCAAATCGTGAATAATTTCTCCTCCTTGATTGATGTTGGTGACATCCCATCCGGGCGCGGCCAATCTGCCGATCATCCCAGTCACTTGCCAACGGTCGTTACGGTCTTTTTGAGGAGAAACCCGGAAATCAAATCTCTGGCCTTTGTATGTTTTTAAATAGAGGCCCCGTTGTGCGATAAAGTCAGAGGGGTTACGAAAATATCGGTTAAAATAATGCTTTAATCTATGGTGCGGTATCAATTCTTCTTTCATCGTTTTATTGTAAATACGTATTGCCGAGTACTTATCGTTGTACTTGCGCAGGATATGGATGCCATTTCCTTGGCCGCCCTGCTTCGGTTTAATGAATACTTTGGAGTAGTCGGCCAGCATGCTCAGAAGCGTGTCGTAGCACAGTGTTTTTGTATTCGGCAGGTACGGGTGGATTCGCTCGAATTTCGACAAATACATATAATCCTTATTTTTGTCTCGATCTTTTATGGAGCAAGCGTTATAAAATCGGTAATCCCTTTTCTCTCTTAATCGTTTGATTTTCCGGAAGGAGCCCTTGCTTTGTATGCTTGAGCCGCATTTATACAAATTAATTTTCGGAATTGGGACGGTTTTATATTTCAGCATTCTGCTGCGATACGAATAGGCGTGGCCCTTGACGGTTTCACGTTCTGTGGAGACTTGGTCGAGTGAATAAAAGCATATGTCCACTTTGTGTTTTTGGGCGAGTTTCATGTAAAAAAGAACGTAAGGATCTTTGTCCCGGTCCTTTTCCCGTTCGATTCTGGTGGGGTGCAGTATGATACCGATCACAAGCCTCACCTTTCCCTGTCAATGACTTGAAGCATTCGATGTCAATTTTTTTCAACTCCACTCATCTGTCTTATAAGAAGTATGTAGTTGACTCTTGCTTTGGAAAGGCGAAAGTCTCTTCGGGCAAAAAGTTTAAGCCGTTCGATGGGGCGTTGGCCGCCGGAAGCCAGGAGAAGGTCGGTGAACTCGTCAACGCTGCGGTATCCACGGGAGGGAAGTTGTACTGCGATCCGGTAGATCGGGCAGGGAGCGAGATTGAATGGCCCCAGGAAAAATCTAAAGGCGCCCTGTTGGGCGCCCTCCATGCAGTATTATGATTGATGCTTTCCTTCGCGCAGCAATTCGACGGACTTTAAAATTTCAACCGGAGGTTCAAGATGGCATCCAGGGTACTTTTCAACATGCTCATTACTTTCTCAGCAATTTCTTTGCCAATAAGTAGCCGCTGGTACCGTTCAAGCCGCCGCCGGGCCAAGTGGCTGCGCCGCACAGATATAACCGATCGATCGGGGTGTTATAACGGGAGTACCCGGGAATCGGCCGGAAAATGTAATACTGAAATAAATGGTGGCTTCCGCCGACGCTGTCTCCACCCACTAGGTTCGGATTATCATTTTGCAAATCCATGGGAGATAGCACTTTACGGTCCAAGATGATGCCTTTTACATTGGGTGCATATTGGGCCAGTTTATCGATCACGCGGTCGGCGTATTGCCCTTTCATCGAATCCCAGGTTGCCGGCTGGATTTGATTTGCGGCATCGCCTTTCGATTTCGCCGGGAGTGCGCGGACTTGAACCCAAAGGGTTTGTTTCCCCTCCGGCGCCCGGCTCGTATCGATCACGCTTTGCTGCCCGACGACCAGCATGGGGCTTTCCGGCAACAATCCGTTCGTTGCTTCCACGTAGGTTTTCGCGATGTCATTGATGTAAGGGCCGATATGAACATAGGCAAAAGAAGAGAATTCCTCGCCTGCTTTCCACTGAAGCTTATCGTCCAGCGCCAAATGAATCATCATGGTTCCGGGACCGTAGCGGTAATTCTCGGCCTTTTGCACATATTGGGACGGCAATTGTTCTTTTTTAAGCAAGCGAGTGATAAGTTGAGTAGGCGTAATGTTACCGATAACGACTCGTTTGGCGTACAATTCTTGTCCATCGCTGAGCCTAACGCCAACGGCTTTATTGTTTTTGATGAGAATTTGATCAACAGACTTACCAAGCAGAATTTGTCCATTATGTTCCTTGATCGCGGCGATCAGACTGCCGATCAAATGGCTGATGCCGCCTTTGGTAAATCCCATTCCGTTCCGATGATTTGAAATGACCTCGATATAGGGAAAGACCGCGCCGTTTGAAACATCCGGCCCAAAGTCCAAATGAAATGCCCAAGGGACGAATAATGCTCTTATTTTTTCACTTTCGAATCGGGACTCCACAAATTCTCGAGGGGATTGCAGGATTAAACTGCCGAGCTCCATGGTTCTTTTAAATTTTAACGTGCGGTACATCTTGATCAGCTGTTTGCCCGCTTGCCAGGAAGGCAGCTCCATTTCCATCAAGGGGACCATTTGGGGAACCGTCGCGTCAAAATCCTGTTTCAACTGCTGCCATGCGTGATAATCGGACTCGGAAATATTTTTAAATGCCGTGTTGGTTTTTTCTTCATCTTTATAAACACCGACACCGGTGCCGTCAGGAAACACATTCGCGAACGGCTTATCTGCGAACACGGTAGAAAACCCGTGTCTGTGCATATCCTGACCGAATTCCCGATAAAATGGCCCCCCGAGAAACGATCCGATGTTGGTCGCATACAGATCATGAATAAAACCCTTTTGCGTGATTTCCGCCGATTTGGATGCGCCACCGGGAATATCCGCTTTTTCAAGGACAGCGACTTTCCATCCGGCTTTCGCCAGGATCAGTGCGCAAGCTAAACCGTTATGTCCGGATCCAATTATTATGGCGTCAAAATCCACACCTATCACCTCAGATAGTATGTTTTCCCAGAGTTGTGGATTTTAAATACAAACAATCTCGGTCGGCCATCACAAAAAATTTGCTTTAAAGGCCAGAACCCTCAGACAAGAGTTCTGGCCTCTACTTAACAATCCGGCAATATTAAGTATTCCTCGAGCGGTCCCGCTTGCGGTTGCAGTTTGTGGCTGCGACATATGTCCACCCATGCGTTCGCGGCGATCCGGAACAAAAACGGTTTCGTAATGTCCCGATCCGAAGATTTGCTCCTAACCCTTCAATTAAGCAGCTTTTTATCCAGTTTCCCCAACGGGGTATAAGGCAATTGATCGACGAAGATGATTTCATTGGGCATCTGAAATCTCGCAACTCTCGAGCGCAACCATTCTAATAACTCCTCTTTTGACATTCCCGCTTGTGGAGCCAACACCACTACGGCTTTCAGCCGCTGCCCAAAATACTCGTCTTGAATTCCGATCACCGCTGCATCCTCTACCCGAGGGTGAGTAAGCAGGATCTGTTCCACTTCAAGTGGATAGACATTTTCTCCCGCTGAAACAATCATGCTGTCCGCTCTTCCACACAAAAAGTAATACCCCTGCTCATTTCGATAGCCCAAATCACCGGTTTCGATCCAAGCCTTCGCACTGTTTCTCATAGACCATCTGTTTTTGAAACAAAACTGACCTACTTGGCCAATTTCAGCTTCCTTCTTTTCATCACTCATTATCTTCAAAGCGCCGCCCTTAATTTTTCTGCCGATTGTATTGGGATAGCGGGCTAAATCCTGAGGCGTCGCAATCATATTCAGGCCCGCTTCCGAAGTTCCGTACAGATTGTACAGCACCTCGCCCAGTTGCGTTAAAGTCTCTTTCACCAGCTTGGGACTAAGCTCCGCCCCCCCTGAAGCTATGCAAGCAAGAGACTTTAAATCGTCTACATTTGTTCTCAACATTTTATGCAGCATTAAGGGGACGACCGTTACAACTTCAACCTGGTGCTCCCGTATCAAGCGGCATGCTTTCTCTGCATCGAATCCGCGTTGAATGACCACTTTCTTTCCTAAAGCGCCAAACAAAAGCAGCACCGCTAGTCCGTAACCGTGATAGATGGGAGTGGTGATATAGGCAGTGCGATGGTTTAAGATTTTTAGTCGATTAACAAAGGCATAGAATGGATCCAGATACTGAAATAAGGAAGGTTTATGTACCGCTTCTTTCGCGTGGCCTGTCGTCCCGCCGGTGAGAAGCACAAGCCTCCCTGAGGAAGCCCGGTGTCGTTTTCGCTTGCCGCAGTGGCTCGAAGATTGTAAGTTGTTTATCGCAGGCAATGTGTCATGGTAGCTTAACAGTTTCGCTTTTGTATCCGAAGAATGCTCCAGCCATGCGCTTCGTTCCTCGTCATAGATCAGGAGGTCAAAATCATGACGCTTCAAAATCGTATTCAGCTGACCCTCGCTCATTTCCACATTCAGCAGATACAGATCCGCACCCGAATAAGAAACCGCAAAAATCGCTTTCACCAGAGAGGCATGGTTTTTACACAATAAACCTACCTTTTTGCCGCTCGCAAGCTGGTACCTCTCCCTCAAAACGACCGAAAGCGCCTCGGATTGTGCAAACAATTGGAGATAGGTCAGTGTTTCCTTCTCATCTACCAGCGCTATTTTTTCCCTATAGGTACTGGTTGAAAAATCCAACAGCGCCATCAGATTGATTCCATAACGATACATCGCGGTGGTTAACCGCAAAAAGGCCAAGGGGGACAGCATCCGGATTTTATACAAAATATAGATCAGTTTATAAATCCTCATCGGCTGTACCCCGCCAATCGCGCGAAAATCAGCCACCAAGGTTTGTATGTTTTTCTTTTGGTATAGATGGATTTGGATATGATCTTCGCTACATGCTGTGGAGACATGGCCGGCAATTTGCGATAAGCTGCCGTCGGCTGGATCATGGGCGTGTTCACTAATGGAAGGTAGATCGAGGTGGTGGAGATTCCTCTCATGTGCAGTTCGGGAGCCGCAGAACGAAACCAGGTGTCAAAGGCAGCTTTCGATGATTGATAAGCAGCCCAATGAGGCAAGGGAAGCAACAGTGCGTTTACGGTTGAGATGTTGAGGATGTGTCCCTGCCTTTTTTCAAGCAAAGGAAGGGTGGACAATAGCAGTTGAACCGGAGCAAAATAGTTGATCGCCATCGTGCGAGTAAAATCGTGATAGCGGTCCATGGATTGATAAATCGACCGCCGGATGGAATGACCGGCATTGCTTACGACGATATCAAGCCCATTCGGAAGCTGATGGAGAAAGGCAAGCAATCCTTCCATATCCTGCTCATTTCGAAGATCGGCCGGGAACACACTTACTCGGGCGGCTTTCGTTTCGATTTCGCTTTTCATGGCGGAAAGCTTGTCCCCTCGTCTCGCTACCAAAATCAAATGTACCTCTATCTCGGCTAACAAATAAGCCAACTGCTCCCCTATTCCGGAACTTGCACCCGTGATCAGAACCGTCTTCCCTTCCAATTCACGTCCTAGCTTCTGTCTATTTAAGGCAGTAGGCGGGAATAAGAAGTGTTCGAGAAGGCTATAGTTATTCATGCGAGCTCCTTTCTTGCGAAAAAGGCAGCCATCAAAGGCGCGTTCTCATGTTCTTCGCGAGTGGGGGAGTAAAGTCCTTTCTACTCGAAGTGGTATGGTATAGTATTGCCGAGGAATATTACGAATAATGTTGTTTGGGGGATGAAAATGTCAGATTCAGAAAAGAAGCTTGCGGTACTTATTGACGCTGATAATGTGCCCCATAAAAACATCAAAGGAATTCTGAAAGAAATAACAAAGTACGGGAGTGCAACATTTAAGCGCATTTACGGAGATTGGACTACTCAAGCGATGTCGGGGTGGAAAAAGAAATTATTAGAGACGGCTATTACTCCCATTCAGCAGTATAGCTATACCACGGGTAAGAACTCTACTGATTCCGCTTTAATCATTGATGCCATGGATATCCTGTATTCAGGAAATGTTGATGGATTCTGTATTGTTGCAAGTGATAGCGACTATACTCGGCTTGCCGTTAGAATCCGCGAAGCTGGCTTATTGGTCTATGGCTTTGGCGAGAGGAAAACTCCTGAGGCCTTCCGAGTATCTTGTGATAAGTTTACATACCTTGAAATCATCGATTCTTCGGATTCACCAGAGTTAACGGATACAAAAGCGACTCAACAGGCCAATTCTAGTGAATCAATCAATCCAGAACTAATAGAATTGATTTCAAGCTCAGTTGAGGACGTTGCTGATGAAAATGGGTGGGCTTCTCTTGGAGCAGTGGGCAGCCACATTCAAAAGAAAAAACCAGATTTTGATCCAAGAAATTATGGATTCTCTAAGCTTACTCCTCTAATCACCAATCTAAACGTCTTTGAAATCGATCGTCGCAGATCTAAAGGCTCTAAAGCGGATGTCATTTACATCAAAACAAAGGTTAAGGTTAAGCAAAAGCGTTGACATGTCGTGGTATGAAGACCATCGTCCAAATAGAAAACAGAAAAGGAGATGGCCCGATTGATAAAAAGATTCGGATTAATAATGGTATTGACCGTGTTGATGCTCACGGGATGCGGGTCGCACGGCTCCAAAGCGGCCGATTCTTCGAGCATTGGTGCGTTGCCGGCGGTTACCGAGCCGAACGAGTCGGAACCCTCAAATATGAAGACTTCGGAACCGAAACCGGCGGAATCTCCTTCTGCTGATCCGGCTGCCGATGCGAAACCGTCGCCGCAGCAGGAAACTTATAAAGCGTTTAGGATCGAACCCGTGGACGAATCTTCTCAAAACCGGATCTTCGCAACTTTCCGCGAAGAGCTGATGAAGAAAATTGATGAACGGGATTTGAATTACATCAAGGAGCATCTCGATCCACATGTCCGATTCAGCTTTGGCGGCGATGAAGCCGGAGCAGAAGGTTTAATCAAAGAGTGGGACGAAACTCGTTGGATGGAGTTGGAACGGGCACTGCAGTTGGGCGGGGTATTCACTGGCAGAGGGAATGACCAAAAGATGTTTGTTGCGCCCTACGTGTTCGAATTGTTCGACAAGTTGCCGGAGCAACTCGATGCTTTCACATACGGTGTTGCCGTTGAGAAGGACGTTAAGGTATACGCGGACCGCAGCGAGTCTTCGCAGGTATTGGACGTCCTCGATTATACGGTGGTTAAAATGGAGTACGAAGAAGGAGGCTGGACGCCTGTGATCACTCCTTCGGGTTACGGGGGATATGTCAAGCAAGGACAAGTCCGTTCGCCCATTGATTATCGCGTTATTTTTAACTTCCAGGACGATAACTGGAAAATCATCACTTTTGTCGCAGGCGATTGAAGAAGTAAGTAGGATCAGTTGAATATACTTGTTCGTAAAAATACAGAGCACACCGTATTTTCGCCGTGCTCTGTATTTTATTTCTACAACCTACTTATTGCGGGTTTCCTCCTCCAGCGCCCCTCCCGCTGCAGCCGGACACTCTCCTGCTGGTAATGGCCGCCGATCACGGTGAAGACCGAGGGAATGTGCATTCTTGTTTCCCGAGGACTTAAGAAAATATGGGACGAGCCACCGGCGGATGCATCCGAAATCCCGCTGACATCCGCGAACGAGGCACCCGCCGCCTCGTTGTGACCGTCATTTGATTTCCCCGCTAAACAAAAGAGGCAGAAGAAACGAAAAACCGTTTCCTCTGCCTCTCGCCTGTCCGGCCGATTATCCCTACCAAACCCGGTCCAACGCAATCCTCTACATCTCCTCGAAAGGGTTAAACGGTCTCCGTCTGTTTTTTGTGTACGGTGAGTCTCCCCCGAAGCCGATGATGAAGCACATAGTAGAAAACAACGGACAGCAGCGCCATCACTCCGGCCGTCGCATACATCATCCGATAATCCGTGAACGAGGCGATCATGCCCATGAAGTAAGAACCGAACCCATAGCCCAAATCAAACAACAGGAAGAACGTCCCCATCGCGCTGCCTCTCCGATGCTCGGGGGCCAGCTTGACCGCGAGTGTCTGGAAGCAGGGCAACAACGCCCCGTAGCCGATGCCCATGATGCTGCCCGACAGAAGGACCGCATCCCCGGAATGCGCTTGGCTGAGCAAGATCAGGCCGACGGCGAACAGCGCGACCCCGGGATAGTACAAATAATGCTCCTTATATTTATCGAATACTTTGCCGATCACCGGGCGGAACAAGACGATCATCGCCGCGAACGCGAGGAAGAACAAAGACGTTATGCTCGATTGGTGAATCTCTTGGGCGAAGGAAGCGAAGAAGCCGGAAAGCGAACTGTAGGCGAAGGATACGATGAAGCCTACGAGCGAAATCGGCAACGCCTTCGGCTCGATAAAGTCACTCCATTGCAGACGTTTCTTGCCCTCGCTTGGTTCCGGTTCAACTGTAGTTGACGTCGGTACCAAGCCTTCCGCTTTCTGCAGGGGAAGCCTCATTCCGATCACGAACGCGAGAGACAGCGCGGCGATGATGCACACGGCCAGCAGCAGGAAGTTCACGTTCTCGTCCTTCCACAGCCAGATCCCCAATGCTGGCCCCACGGCCATCGCGATGCTCATAAACATGCTGTAGTAGCCGATCCCTTCCCCTTGGCGGGATTCGGGAATGATAGAGGAAGCGGCAGTGCTTGTCGCGGTCGACGATAACGCATAGGCGAATCCGTGGATCAGACGAATCGCAAGGAACAGCAACATGCCTGTCGCGCCGAAATACGCGATGCAGGCCAGCAAGAACACGGACAGCCCGAACACGGCCATCCTCTTTTTCCCAAACCGATCGACCCACAGTCCCGAGAACGGCCTGCCTATGATGCCGCCAATGACATAAACGGTAATCACTAATCCCATCTGTTGTTCATTGCCGTGTAAGCTATCCTTCACATATAACGGAAACGCCGTTGCCAGAATATAAAACGTGAGAAACATAAAGAAGCTGCTCAAGCAAACAACGATGAAATCCTTTGTCCAGATTCTCTCTCTAAGCAAACCGCTGCTCTCCAATCCCATCCTGATTTCTATCTCTATTGTGAAATCATTATAAGATTGAGGATTTATTATGTATAATACTTATTTAATAATAAATTCATTTCATGAATGTGATATATAAAGGATGTTAATCAATGGAATTTCTTCAACTGAAATATTTTCAAACGGTCGCCAGACTGGAGCATTTTACGCAGGCAGCCCGGGAGTTGAACGTATCGCAGCCGTCGCTGAGCAACTCGATTCATCGCCTGGAGAAGAAGCTTGGCGTTCCTCTGTTTGTACGCGAGGGGAGACGGGTCAAGCTGAACGCCTTCGGCAGAACCTACCTCAGGCGCGTCGAACGGGCTTTCTTTGAACTGGAAGAAGGCGAACGCGAGCTTGCCGACATGGCCGGACTGCAGCATGGCGTCGTATCGATCTCGATCACGCTCCCCTACGTACTGCCGATGCTTCTCAAAGAGTTCTTAACCGATCATCCTCATGTCCGTATTATCCAGCATCAATTGGGCTCCGTGCTAGAGATCCAGAACGAGCTCGAGAATGCCGCCATCGATTTATCCATCTCCACCACGCCGGTTACGGGGCCGGACATCGAGTGGCTGACATTGGCGGAAGAAGAATTATGCTTAACCGTTCCTAGCTCCCATCGGTTTGCCTCCAGGGACTGCATCTCGCTGAGCGAAGCGGCGAACGAGCCCTTCATCGCGCTAGCCTCCCACTCCCACTTCCGGGAGATTACAGACGGATTCTGCCGCCAAGCAGGCTTTGAGCCCCGTATTGCCTTCGAGCTCGAAGAGGCCAGCTCGATCCAGACGCTGGTCGAGATGGGGCTCGGCATCACCTTCACGCTGCCCCTCTCGCTGGGCAACAGAGCCTCCAACTCGAACACGGCCCAGGTGAAAGTCAAAGATCCCGTATGCCTGCGAACCTTCGGTATAGCCTGGAACCGGAAGCACTATCTGTCCGAAGCCGCCATCCGTTTCCGGGAGTTCGTGATCCACTTCTTCCGGAAGGCCTAGTAACAAGGCACCCTAAACAATCGTATCTGGCGAAACATGCTTGTTATGACCCTTGCTTCATACAAATTAAAATAAAATTACACCATGGTTAGTAAAAAGGATGGAGGTGCGTTGATGTTAAATAGGTGGCTATTAATAAGAGTGCTATTATTGGGAGGACTAGCTTACTTTCTAAGATTTTTATTGGATGATCATTGGAATGTATATGATTTATTCGGGCCGTTACTTTTATTAATTGCTCTAATAAATGAAGTGCTTTACAAAAAGAGAAAGTACCAAAATTCCCATCATAGCAAAAACGACAATCAGGGCTGCTTATGAACCTCTAATTTCCGAGATGATGGAGCTGAGAAACTTTTGCTGTTCATCACTGGCATTTTCACACAGCCCCCATAGCAATTGATTCTCGTGCTCAGTCAGATCCCTTTTGAGTGTTGAACTCATTCTTCGCTGCAAGTCGAAAAACACGCCTCTTTCTTCGACAGCCCGAATGTAGTGCCCGTCCGGATCATAAAAGGTGAAGTAACCGAATTGATTCGTAAATACAGGTTCATTATCAATATGGGCTCCGGCTTGTTTAATCCGTTCATGCAAAGCAAGCAAATCATTCGTTAATAGCTCAACCATCGTCACGTGCCCAGTGCTATTTGTGACAAAGAATGAGCGTGGAAATACAAACTTCAATTGTGTGATATCGTCCGGTTTGGTTTCCATCAAAAAAATACCGGGACCGTTTCTATTTTTCAATCCGACATGTGCCTCTCCAAACGAATAATCTGCCGAAAACAATTCATAGCCCAACACATTGCAATAAAAATCTATCGACTTTTTCAAATCTGTGACCGGAAATCTCATGCAGCAGTAACCGATCACATCTGCACCATTTGTTTTTTTGTTCAACAGATTATCGGCAGGTATTTCTTTAACATTGCTCATTCTTTTATCCTCCTTATTGCCTTGAATAACTTTAAGGGCATTGGGAATATTAACAGGTTTTATCCATCACATCTTTGCATATTCTTTATACCTGGCTCCATTACATGTACCTCCTCACTTTTCATTATTTTACCAAATTAAAATCATTGTGTTATGTCAGTTTTTTATCAACTTTTTGTTGGAATACGTTTCACATATCTGCCCGTCAGGAGCTTTGCTGGCTCCGGGGTTCCTGTAACTGCTTTCCTCAACCTCTTGTTTGCAAGCTGTTGAACGGAACCCAAAGAGGGATGCAGCAGCCCGCCTACGGCAACCTGTCACAGCCCTCCAACCCGCTCCCGTGTGGCCTCTCGCTAAAACTCATTGATAGAGATCACATAATAATTAGACTCTGCAGTAATCTCAAACCCTGCCGAATGATAGAGGTTTAGAAATTATTGCTATAGTTGAAGTTTCGTCAGGTCAGTGCCTGAGCAAGAGACGCAAGGGGTCGGGTTGCACACCGTGATGGTAGGCTTCCCGGCCTTCTTTTTGCCTGTACAAAGGATACGAGCGCGTGCTCGGTTCGTTGACCTCTAAGTATTTTCAGCAACCGCTTGTTCACTCCGTGTTGACTTCGGTCCATAAAAAAAATAGAGCGACTGTGTTCATTAAACCGCGCCCTATATTCAACATAAACTTACTACTATTTCTGTTTCGACACTTCTTCGTCCCCCACCTCCACCCGGTCGCTCACCCAATCCCCCCATTTGCTTCGATCTGTGAGCCAATCAACAATTGATTACAAAGACAAGAATTCTTAAAAAGGATCCTGAACTTGAATTCCCACTACATAATACAGGAAAAAGTCGAAGTTGGTCGAATATGGTAATAGTCGTGCCCATAGTTTTATTTAGTGGACTCTACGGCAATTAATTATCTGCAGTGGGGGTATAAATATGGAAATTCAAATTAAACATAACTCAATAAGTGATTCTCCCTATAGTGGAAGTACTGAAGATTTATTTGTTTTCGACGATGAAGAACTAATTTCACAATTTAAGCAGGAAATGCTTAACGGTACTCCTACTTGTTTTTTGATTTCCGGATATCGAGGCGCAGGTAAAACTTCGTTTATTAAAAGAGTATCACAAGATATTAAAGAGAAAAGAAGCGATGGAAAACAAATTGTCTTCATAAACTTAAACCTAGCCAAATATGAAAGTTATTCTCTACTACTACGAAAGATTATTCGTCAGGTCTATCACTCGGTAACAGAAATACAAAACTTTAAAGAAATAAGGGAGAAGAATGCCGAGATTATCACCTCACTAGAACTATTATATGAACGTACTTATCGTGAGATTGTATATTCCCAAAATGATAGTCAGAAACAAGAATCAAATTTGTCTACTGAAGTACAAGTTGATGTTAAGAAAATGACAATAGCATTAGTATTGCTACTGTTAACAGGATTAAATTTAAGGTTTAATATTTTTGAGTGGTTATTAGATCTAAGAAAAAATAAATATCTTGATACTCTTTTCTTTTGCGCCCCCTTGTTCTGGGCGGCATTCGAATTGATTAAATTTAATGTAAAACAGACAAAAAACAAAACAAAATATTCTGAAATAAGCAGAAAGACTCTCTATGACGATGAAATTGCCGAGTTTCAATTAAATAAAATATTAGTAGATCTCAATAAACTACGCATTTTACCGGTATTTATTGTTGATGAGTTAGATAAGATCGATGAAAATGAAAAAGTTGAGTTGTTAATTGCTGAATTAAAACCTCTTTTATTGTCGGGATTAGCAAGTTTCATATTGGTTTCAGGTCAGAATTTATATTATAAATTTCATACAGCCCACACACACGATGATGCCTTAATAGCAAGTATTTTTTCAAAAACACTTCACATTCCATTATTATCAACTAGGACTTTTTTTGATATATTTTCAAACATTATCTTCGACCCAGCCAATATAAACGACACTAATGTCATCGATTATGTAAAATCGAAAGTATTAAATTCAAATCGATTACCGAGGCGATTTCTCAATCTTATTCGTCAAGATATATTATGGAGAGATAACTTAGCCTTTATTGAAATTCCAGAAGAGAGTAAACAAGTATATAAAACAGATGCTTTATTATTAGAGCAAGTAGAAAAAATTATTAATGAGGATCTCATAAATACCGATTATAGTGATGGTATTATTGATTTTTTTATTACTCAATTGCATTTGTGGATTCTAAAAATGAAATTAAAAGGAAGCTCTTTCTTTTGCAAGGAAGACATTTACAATTTGGTCAGTGATTATAAAACTTCTCATCCAAGTTGGAGTTTCGCTCGACTCAATGTTATTGTTGTAAAACTACTTGATGATTTAACAACATCCGGGCTATTGGAAAAGAAATTGGAGCGGTCTGATGACGGAGAAGATATTCCCTATTTCAGATGGACAGATCGAGTAACCATTAAAACTGAAACAATACTTGGTGTTACTGATGAATTCCAATCAAAATTTCTAAGAGATTTCATAGAACTCGAAAAATATATTCGCACAATTTATCTTGAAGTATTTCATGATAAAAATCATAAATCTATTATTCAAATGCTTAGAAAGTTTGTCGAAATCGAACTTCTTCCCAGAAGCTGGATTGAGGGAAATCGGTTAAATGTAATTATTGATTTAAGAAATAAAATTGTACACGGACAAGATGTTACTATTGAAGATTTGGATCATGTTCAAAATTATTCTTTCGAGATTAATAAGTTCAAAGCTCAATTTATCGAGCATTATTCGTTTTATATGACTAAGTTACACTTTAATGGCTATAATCTTTCTGTCACTCGCGAAACTCAGATCGTCCCAACTACAAATAGTAGATTTAGATTTGATTTTATTGCCTCTAGCAACTTGGATCAATATCCTGATGCATTATTTGAAGTGAAAATAATAAATTCTGCGAATATATCAATAATGAAAGACAATATTTACAGAACTATTAACTCTTTTAAAGATTATAATATTCATTCGCAAAAGAACAACTATCTATGTTTTCTAATTCACGCTCAAGGTGGTAATGGTAAAAAGACCTATTCCTCTTTTAAGAGCCTTTTGGATAATATTGTTAATAATGAATTCCCAAGCTTGGCGACTTATATTTCAGTTTACTTCCACCCCGACCAAGGATTGGATACTGAAAACAACTTACAGATCTACTTAGACGGAATACTACAAAAATTAGGCATTAACTAAGCTACCATCTGGGAATGTTCCATATTAGCACCATTAATTTTATCTTGAATCGACTTTCATTTTATACCATTGTTTTTTTCAATCCATATAAACATATTCATAGTTTATGTGAGTATGTTAGTTTTGATCTGCTCGATGCTGCTCATATTTGTATAACTTGATGATT
Source organism: Cohnella pontilimi (assembly GCF_005049045.1). Lineage (GTDB taxonomy): Bacteria > Bacillota > Bacilli > Paenibacillales > Paenibacillaceae > Cohnella > Cohnella pontilimi. The sequence goes on along the minus strand of NZ_SUPK01000010.1, from coordinate 42,731 downwards.
GGCTCTGTGTTGATTCCGGACATGCAAAAACACCGCCACTGATCTATGTGCCTTATATGGCTAATCAACCCGATCCGTGAAAAAAGAGAAAACCAAGCAAACAGGGATGTAATTGACCCCTGCTCGCTTGGTTTTTTTAATTGCTATGAACGTTGACTTTGCGTTGATTTCATTCTTGTTGCGTTTAGTTGTTGACTTACTTAAGAGGATCAGCGTTTGTAGCAACCGCTATGGCGGGGCTCTTCTCTGTCTTTGCAGAGTTTCGCGTAGATACAAGCTAGAATTCGGTTTTCGTTCTGCAAGTATTTTCAAGCATGACTTGTTGACTCCATGTTGACTTTGAGGCATAAAAAATACATCACCAACGCGTTTGCCCAAAGGCAATGTATTTATTTCGAAAGTACTATCGTCTATTACCTGCTATTAGCGAAGAAGAAAGGGATGTTTTCGTTTGTCTTGTGTCAATAATATTAAATGGGGAAATTTATAAATAAATAAGTGCTAAAGTTGTATTTTGAAAGGAGACGGCCGAATGTGACACTACCTAGAGACAAAGCTAAACACGTAAACCAGGTTACTGTTGACTCGTATATCTGGGCCGGGCTTGCTACACCGCAATGGTAGGGCATCCCAGCCCTTTGTCTTTATACACGAGCGTGTTCATGCGTAACGTCCGACTCGCGTTGCAAGTGACTTGCAAGGTAACTGCCAGCAGGCGGTGTTGACCTCGTGTTGACTCCAGATATTGAAAATACATCGTCGGGGCATACAGCCCATATGGCGATGTAATCAGAATTTGCATACTGTTATGCCTTGCTCGTTTGTTCTTCATCCCCGGTCGCTACCGGATTCCCCGCATAGCTAACAATCTCCAATTCAAAGACTTCGGCATCGTGTGCACGCTCGGCTAACGACTTTCCACGTAGCAAATTCAACCCGGCTGTGGAGTTGGTTCTAGAGGCCGTGACGGTTGACTTCCGCAGCAATTATTATATATAACTAAGAGTTGTTCGGAGTTGTGGTTTAGCCAACTTATGCGGCCCTGCCATGGGTATGCACTGCTATTGGAGGCTCGAGCTCGAGCCGTCTATAAAATATCTTAATTCATGGATTAATTCTCTCTTCATGAAACCTAGTAAAAAAACTTTCAAAAGTATTATCAATTATTGTTGTTAAATCCCTTAATGACATACTGGATAAACCTAAATTTTTTTGTTTTATATCACCAAATATTTTTTTTTCAATACCATAACTTTGAACAGCCTTATAGTATTCTCTAAAATCAATATCATCTATTATTTGTTTGTCGAAGTTATGATGTAAAAGATGGGCTACAATACATTTAAGCAGCATATCTGACAGTTCCTCGTTGTCACCGAAATTTCCTGAGATTTTTACTATATATTTAAAGGCTACTTCATACCTAATATAGGGAATCAATTTATGTTCTAAGCTAACAAGTATAGTATCGAATGCCTGTAATAAATAACTATATACACCAAACCAAAAAATTTCTGCATCTGAAGCATCAGATGACAGCGGTAAAACAGTCGTTTCCTTGTATTTCCTGAATCTAGTTTCAAGATCAAGAGTTGCATCTTCACCGTCTAATAGAATTATGTGCTTTTCGCCAACTGATAACCCCTTCTTTACATCAATTATTGTTTTAAAATTGTTTTTATACGTTGTGAAATCAAGTTCATCTTTAAACAAGCTAAAAAAAGCCTTAGTAGCGGCTTCATGAGCTAGCTGATTGGCTTCCGTAATTAATCTGATTGGTAAAATGTAGATAATCCCAAATGCTTGATTGACAATCTTTATATTATCCCCAATTGTAGATATTATCTGTATTCTCATTTTTTGATCAAATTCTTTATTTATTTCTGTATTTTGAAGCATCGTTACATACTTATATAGGGGGTCGTCCCAGAAATGAAACTTACCCAGTGATATAAATGGGTAATGCTCACTATCATCTAAGTCCAAAATCGTTGCCGAAGTAAAGACATATCCCTCAAATGGAGGAAATAGATACCGCAAAATACACTGTACAACTTTCTTATTACGCTCCCAAAACACCCCGATTTCATCTATAATGGCGCTGGATTCTTTTTTATAGATGTTTGTTAATGCAGTCTCCAAAACACTCCTATATTCAATTTGAATACGATGCAACTCATCTATTAACATGTTATTGCTCATATTCCTTTACACCTTTCGATAAATGTGGAGGAAGTCCAAACACATCCTCTAGAATTCCAAGAGTTTTATTCATAACCTTCACACAATCATACCAAACGCTATTTAATTTCTGATTATTTTCGATATCTGGAACACAGTGATATTGATGCGAAGGTGTATTGCACTTTATTAAGGAACTTTCGCGAATAGCTCCCCAAAGCCCGTGTTCAAACGCTGAATCATAATCATAATAAAAATCAAAGAGTTCTTTTTCATTTACACTAATAGCTTTCCCCCTGATATTTTGTTTGTCAAAATATGTAGTGTCCATGTCTATAAACTCTTTGTTTTTATATTCACCAACTAGAATATCAATGTAATTATAAGCAACATGACTGTTAGGTAACTCCTTATCCGATTGTCTGTACCTTTCTACAATCAACTTGTATTGGCCAATTCCATAGTACTGATATTCAGTCCATATATCACTGTGTGATGCTTCATGCTTAAGTAGATATTTCATCATAATACAGTCCTCTATTAGAGTGCGTACAATGCTTCTCCCTGAAATTGTATTGAAGAGTTCATGATCAACTAACTCCAGCAACCTTTTATAGGAGTAAGTGGTAATACCCAACAACACCAACATTTTATTATCAAGTGGATTCGCTGAGGTTAACAACTCCGTATAGTACTCTAGTATTACTTTGACCTGCTTCATATAATCCTGTGTGTCGGGAAGATCGTCGGAAAATTTAATATAAAACAACTCGCAATTACTCATTCTACTAACAGCCTCCCAAAATATTTCTAGGTACTCTGCATCAAAAGGTTCAATCTCTGGCAACATCATTTCCAATGAACGTACCATTGGTCGGATCATTCTCATACGCTCATCTTCATGAGATAAGTGGGGATAATCCAAAAGCCTTTTCAACTCTTCTCTGGGCATATGTAATTTTCCAGACATTAAATGAAAGTATAGTACGATAAAACGTACATCTGTTGAGAGATGTGTTTGATGATCGCTAGTCTCCTCCATCAAAGTGTTTATCGTTGCAATTCTTTCCTCAACTGAAATAGAGGATTGAAATTTCGAGGAGAATACTGGATAGCTAGAATAAGTAAAAATAGCTGTCAACGGTGCTAATACTCGAGCACTTACAATTGTTGAAATACAGTTAAATATTTCATTTTGTTTGTCGGTGTCTAGTTTAAGTATCTTTGAAAATCTTGGGGTGGTTAATGAAGGGGCTTGTTCATTTAGTTTTTTAAGAATAATATTGCATTTCGACAAGCCTTTTTCTCTACCATAAAACTTAATAATTAGTGCTAACCAAAGGTACTCTGGCAACCTTCCGTGATACCAAGAGTTCTCTCTTGTAATTTCAGTCAAGAACTCATTCCATGGAGTAATGAATTTTCCTTTTTTGAATATGTGATCAGAAAGTTTGCTATGCTCCATTATTGATTGACCCTTTCAAATTAATATCGTTGTCACCAATTAATACAACCGGCGAAGTTTCCCAAAAGTCCATATGCGTATCGAGGGTATGAGCTCGATACATGAATATTTAATCATTGGTTATAACATAATTTGCTTTTTTCAGTTCATTAAAGTTAGTTTATTATCCTTATTAAATTGCTTCCCCTTAGCAAAAACAACTGACTCTAGTATTAGTCGCTTCTCATTGAAGTCTATATCAATAGTGTAATCGGGAATCGCTCCGTGACTGCGGATTGGCTTAGGTGAATCCTATGCTCAGATGTTAGTTCATGAGGCTATAGAGGATTAATACATGGGACAGAAAGAAGAACGCCGTGAGGGTCGTTCTCTTTTGTTTTGGCTTGATGGAGAGTGTGAGACTGTTACCAATAATAGTTATAACTGCCCACAACATTTTTTGAACTTTTTCCCACTTCCACACGGACAAGGATCATTCCTTTCATTTCCCTTCATTCCTGTCGTTACTTTCGAAGGGTTCGTGTCAGGATATTCATGAACACTTGATCTAAATAATTTTCTTTTACCAAGCAGGCCTTGACTAATAAATTCCCTTTCCAAGACTGCTGCTTCCCTGTCATCTTCTTCGGTCCAGTCTCTTGCATTAAGATACATAAAATCTTCAGAGCGTTCATCGGATAAGCCAGTCTCCGTAGCTATCCCAACTATATCTTTAACCTCGGGAAACTTATGCTTTGTTATACGTAAATAGCTCGCTAGTAACTGCCCCCTCATCTCTCTATATTCTTCATATGCAAGTGTTGTTCTCTTGGGCATTAGTAAAAAGAGATAGCACGGGTCACCCGGATTTACAGGTAATAATGTACGGGTTGATCTAGCGTTATCTGGTGTCTTCTTAATTAAATCATGTATTGACTCAGCTAGAAATCTACGTCGCGTTCTATTTTCTTTTGCAAGAAACCTAAAAACCTCTTCTTGACTCTTTATATCTGGATGCGACATCAGGTGCGATGTTCCTGTTGTAATATGAAAAAGAAATTTTTCTATTAGTTTGTCCCATGAGTAACTAATTTCATTGGCTTTGATCTGTGCTAGTCTTGATGGATGATTACAGAAATCCTCCCATAATCCCTCCCAAATAGAGATTGCACTGATGTTTTCGTCCGTTTCAGATAAAAATGTATGTTCTCCGTCTTCATCGATATTTTGAAGATAATGAGCCAATAAATCTTCCTCTCCACTAGCTACGACTTTGCCGTTAAGGATCAATTCCTCTTTTTTCGTTAAATATCTTGTAAAATCTGAAATAGTATCGACGGTTTTCATAACTACTTCAAGAGAAAAATCATCAAATACATGTACATATCCTTTATTAGGATCAATCCGCCCAATTGTAAATGGAATACACGGATTTTCATAATTACCAGTATGCATATCACCAATCACTGATGGATGTATCATTAGACTACCAGTTCCACCTAGCTGCTTTTTACATTCTTCCGACGCTCCATGTGCCACTACTATTCGATGAACTATTGCATTTTCCTTGGAGGGAATTTGAATTGGTAACCTTTGAGTGCATTTGCTGTCAAGAAATATAGTCTCCGGGTAATTAAGTATCCATCTTTCTGCACCCCATATTTGATGTGCTGCATTGTTTACTGCTTTTCTATACCATCTACTCCAATCAAGCTGGATGTCCCCGCTGCTTGGAAAAACACATTGTTTATCGGAAAATATTATTATGTGATTTTCGAATATAACCAGAAGATCACATAGTTCTTTGCCATCTCCCTTGGCCTCGAATCGTTGAGAGCTTGTTCGTCCCTGATCTCGAAAAACATTGGGGTAACTCCACAATGAAAGAAAAGAACTATTACATAGGCGAGCTAAGAACTCTTCCGCATCAGTGAACCCCTGAGACTTATTCATAACAGTTTGGGGATACTTCACTTCCATGTCATACCTCTTTTCCCAAGGTTCTTTTCTTACTATTCATATTTTTTATGAAATGGCTTGAATATATTTATATCTCTCACACAATCACAATTGCGTAAAAGTTACATGAAACGCCGCTTTAAAAGGCTGCTTCAGTATGATATCACATTATGGAAAATGATGGTTAATAATGTCAGCATATACATAAGAAAAATAAAAATCAAAGGCCTCAAAGCCTATTACTCACTATATCCAACATGCCCTGAAACATTTCCATAAGTTCCCTCAGCAAATCTTTCGCCGTCACTTATGGTACGGTTCACCGATTAATCTTCAGAAATGTTGACTTTTCGTTGATTTGCCCGATTAATCTTCATTTGTTGATTCCACGCATATCTTTGCTCGAGAATAATTGGATATTGTGTCTCAGTAAAAAGTATGAAAACAGACTCAAAACAAGTGATGTGAGCACTTTCTAAAGCTGGATGTTGACTCCGTGTTGACTTCGACTCATAAAAAAAATACAGAGCAACGGTATTCATCTAACCGTGCTCTGTATTCCACTTGCATACTAATCGCCTTTACTCTTCACCCACAGCCACCGGATTCTCCCTATAACTAATCCAATCGCTCCAGCTGCCTGCGTACAGTTTCACGTTGCGGAATCCCGCTTCGTCCAGCGCGACAACATTGGGGCAGGCCGAGACGCCGGAGCCGCAGTACACGATTATGTTGTCGTGGTTGTTTACATCATGAAATCTTTCCTGCAGCTCCTCAACGGTTTTCCATTTGCCGTCGGCGTTCACGTTGTCCTTCCAGAAACGATTACGCGCAGTCGGGATATGGCCGGCTATCCGATCAATCGGCTCCTCCTGACCGATGTAGCGTTTATGTTCTCTGGAGTCGACCAAAACACTTGTACGATCCCGTACGGCGGTGCGAACATCCTCCATATCAGCGAGCATATCCGGCTGTGGCCGGGGAGTGAACTTTTTAGGTACGCGGATCGGCGGCGCGGCATTGGTGACCGGATAGCCGGCGTTTTTCCATGCCGTGAATCCTTCATCCAGCAAATAAACCTTTTCATGCCCTAAATATTTCAGCAGCCACCAGAAGCGGGACGCATTCATACCGCCTTGATCGTCGTAGGCGACAACCCGGATCGTTTCATCGATACCGGCTTTTCCTAGTTTGTCTGCAAACGTTGCGATGTCCGGCAACGGATGACGCCCGCCGTGTTCGGAAACCGGAGAGGACAAGTCCTTCGACAAATCGAAGTAAACGGCGCCCGGTATGTATCCTTGTTCATACGCCGCTCGGCCGGCGCTCGAATCATTAAGCTGGTATCGGCAGTCTACGATCACTAAGTCAGGCTCATACAAGCGGGCCAGCAGCCATTTCATGGGGACAACATTTCGCATCGGAAATCATCCTTCCACCTACAGATTCACTATGCTTACATTTTATCAGATAAGCGGCGGTTTCCGATGTCTCTCGTTCAAACATTTTCCAATCGTTGAATCTCCCCGTTGCACGACCAGTAAATGTGCTCCGATACTGGGTGCGGCATGACCCGGTAGCTCCGGCGAACCATTTCATGAAACTTGGATTTTTTGGCTAATTGCTTAGCTTGAGCTAAGGTGTCCATTTTTTCTTCCGATCTCATGAGGAGCACAGTTCTTCTGGTGGGAAATGCGATTAAAAACGAGGCCGGAACGTGACCGCGAGACATATCGGGATTTATAAACTGACATTCGATGGGGAACGGATTGTCCAAGAACGTTTCAACGTAACAGGATGGCCGAAAAGGAGATTGCAATGTCATCCGGGACGGAGTCCAGCCCTCGGACCGCAAATTGCGGTAGCCTAAACGCTTCACTTTCTCCTCGTTCAATCGCGGATGGTGTTCCAGCATCTTTTGGCTGATCAGCTTGGAATATCCGTCTTTGATCTCCAGAAAAACCGTGCACAGACCGGGAATGTTCTCCTCCACGATCAACTCCAATCCTTGTGCGGCTTCCTCTACATATTTCTGATCTCTCAACGCAGGATAAATACAGGTCGTATCGATCATCAACAGCTCTTCTTTGTTTTGCATCGCATTCGAACAGCTGATCACGCCGTTCAAATAATCGATTGCGGTATTGAAATCGCCGCTGCGCATGTAGGTCTGGAACGTGTTGTGAAGACTCACGACCGCTCTATCGTCCTCTTTGTCCGGACCGTAGACGATTTCAAGCAGCAAAGGCTCCTCCTCTTGCTGCCGCACATCCAGGTTCAAGCTGCTTTTCAAATGCTGCACAATCATTTCTCCAAACTCTTGCGGGTTGTCATACAAACGGGCTTGCGGCATCATCATGACTCCTCCTCCAATTTGGGCGAAAAAACAAAACCCCCGGCGGGACGTCGAAACGTCCTGCCAGGGGTGTGCTTCACCACTCAAGATACCGAGATTATATCATCGTATCCTGATATTGGAAAGATATTGCTTATTTCAACCCGCGCAGGTTGTAGAATGCGGTTTTGCCTCCGTATTGCGCGGTGGTAGCCAGCATATCTTCGATGCGGAGCAATTGGTTGTACTTGGCTACGCGGTCCGTACGGGACGGAGCGCCGGTTTTGATCTGGCCGGCGTTGGTCGCGACCGCGATGTCGGCGATCGTGCTGTCTTCCGACTCGCCGGAACGGTGGGAGATGACGGCCGTGTAGCCGGCGCGCTTCGCCATTTCGATCGCGTCGAACGTCTCGGTCAGCGTACCGATTTGGTTCACTTTGACCAGGATAGAGTTGCCGATGCCTTTCTCAATACCGGTCGATAGACGCTCGGTGTTCGTCACGAACAGGTCGTCACCAACCAGCTGAACTTTATCGCCGAGACGGTCGGTCAGCAGCTTCCAGCCTTCCCAGTCGTCTTCGGAGCAGCCGTCTTCGATCGAAATGATCGGATATTTCTCTACCCAGCCTGCGAGCAGATCCACGAACTCAGCGGAAGTGAAGGACTTGCCTTCGCCTTCCAGATGGTACTTGCCATCTTTGAAGAACTCGGTGGAAGCAACGTCCATACCGAGGAATACGTCTTCGCCCGGTTTGTAGCCGGCTTTTTCGATCGCTTCGATAATGGTGGAGAGAGCTTCTTCGTTGGAACCGAGGTTCGGAGCGAAGCCGCCTTCGTCGCCTACTGCTGTGTTCAGGCCTTTCGACTTCAATACAGCTTTCAAGGAGTGGAAAATTTCCGCGCCTGCACGCAGCGCTTCACGGAACGTCGGCAGACCGACCGGCAAAACCATGAATTCCTGCACATCGACGTTGTTGTCGGCATGCGCGCCGCCGTTGACGATGTTCATCATCGGCACCGGAAGCGTCTTGGAGTTAAATCCGCCCAGGTAAGCGTACAGCGGAACCCCGAGTGCGTCAGCTGCGGCACGGGCAACGGCCATGGAAACGCCGAGAATGGCGTTGGCGCCGAGATTGCCTTTGTTCGGCGTTCCGTCGAGCGTGATCATTTGACGGTCGATGGCGACTTGATCGAGCGCGTCTAGGCCGATGATTTCAGGCGCGATTTTTTCGTTGACGTTGTCGACGGCTTTCAATACGCCTTTGCCGAGGTAACGGTCTTTGTCACCGTCGCGAAGCTCTACGGCTTCATATGCGCCGGTTGATGCGCCGGACGGCACGATGGCACGCCCCATGGCGCCGGATTCCAGTACCACTTCGACTTCCACGGTCGGATTGCCGCGGGAGTCCAGCACCTCACGTGCGTAAACGTCGGAAATGATGGTCATGTCGGGGACACTCCTCTGCTTGTTTTGATCGGATTCATCCGTTCTTCATAACGCTATTGTATCAAACTTTTACCTGTCATTTCTTTCGGCTGCGGCAGTTCCAGCAAGGTCAGCATCGTTGGTGCGACATCCGCCAAAACGCCCCCGTCGCGTAACGTAATGCCAGGCTTCGTTACAATACAAGGAACCGGCTCGGTGGTATGTGCGGTGAAAGGCCTTCCGGCATCGTCAATCACCATGTCGGCGTTGCCGTGGTCGGCGATAATCACCGCGAGGCCGCCTTTCGCAAGTATGGCGTCCACCACTTTGCCCAAGCACTCGTCGGTCGCTTCCACCGCTTTGATGGTGGGTTCGAGCATGCCGGAGTGACCCACCATATCGGCGTTCGCGAAATTGAGGATGATCGCGTCGTGCCGTTCCGCCTCAATCTCCTTGACCGCTGCATCCGCTACTTCATAGGCGCTCATCTCCGGCTTCAGGTCATAGGTGGCCACCTTCGGCGAGTTGATGAGAATACGCGTCTCGCCATCCAGTTGCACATCGCGTCCGCCGCTGAAGAAGAATGTCACGTGCGGATACTTCTCGGTTTCCGCAATGCGAAGCTGTTTTTTGCCATTTTGCACAAGGACTTCGCCCAGCGTGTTGTCGAGTTCCTTCGGCTTGTATGCCACATAGCCCCCGACCGTCTCCGAAAACAGCGTAAAGCACACGAAGTAAAGATTTTTCGGAAACTTGGGACCCCGATCGAATCCGCGAAAATCTTCATTGGTGAACACGTTGGACAACTGGATTGCACGGTCCGGACGGAAGTTGAAGAAAATGACCGCATCCTCGGATTCGACCAGACCAACCGGCTTGTTGTCCGCTCCCACGATGACCGTCGGCATGACGAATTCGTCCATGACCGATTTCTCGTAAGATTCCTTCACGGCTTTGATCGGATCGTTGTAAGCCGGACCTTCCCCGTACACCATCGCGCGGTAGGATTTCTCCGTACGTTCCCAGCGCTTGTCGCGGTCCATGGCGTAATAGCGGCCTTGAACCGTTGCAATGTGTCCGACACCCAGCTCATTGATTTTGGCTGTCAGCCGTTCCAAGTAGCCTACGGCACTATCCGGCGCGACGTCCCGGCCGTCCAGGAACGCATGCACGAACACATCCGACAAGCCTTCCTTCTTGGCGAGCTCCAGCAGCGCAAACAAATGCTCGATATGGCTGTGCACGCCGCCGTCCGAGAGCAGGCCGTACAGATGAAGCTTTTTGCCGTTCGTCTTGGCGTGGCGCACCGCGCCAATCAGCGTTCCATTGTCGTAAAATTCGCCTTCGCGAATCGACTTCGAAATCCGCGTCAAATCCTGATACACGATCCGGCCGGCGCCGATATTCAAATGGCCGACTTCGGAGTTGCCCATCTGTCCTTCCGGCAATCCGACCGCTTCACCGCAAGCCGTCAGCTGCGTATGCGGATAAGTTGCCCAAAAACGGTCAAAATTCGGCTTGTTCGCCTGGGCCACCGCATTCCCATGCTTCTCTTCGCGCAGACCGAATCCATCGAGGATGATCAGCGCGACCGGTTTTGGAGTCGCCATTTACTTGGCCCCCTCAACCAGCGCGATGTAGGAAGCCGGCTCCAGGCTCGCACCGCCGACAAGTGCGCCGTCGATTTCCGGCTGCGACATATATTCGCGGATGTTGGCCGGTTTCACGCTGCCGCCGTATTGAATGCGGACTTGCTGCGCCGTATTATCGTCGAACATATCGCGGATGACGCTGCGGATGTAGCCGATGACTTCGTTGGCATCTTCAGCCGTCGAGGATTTGCCCGTTCCGATCGCCCAGATCGGCTCGTAAGCCACAACGACTTGCGCCGCTTCAGTCGCCGCCAGTCCATCGAAAGCAGCTTCCGTCTGCACACGGCACACTTCTTTCGTTTGGCCGGCTTCACGCTCTTCGAGCTTCTCACCTACGCATACGATCGGAATCAGGTGATGGCGGAACGCGGCATGAACTTTTTTGCTGACCGTCTCGTCCGTTTCCGCGAAGTAAGCCCTCCGCTCGGAGTGCCCGATGATGACGAAGTCGACGCCCAGGTCGTTCAGCATGACGCCGCTGATCTCGCCTGTGTAAGCCCCATTGTCCTCAAAATGAAGATTTTGCGCGCCTACCTTCAGCGTGGTGCCTTTCACGGCTTCGACGAGAGCAGGAAGTGCCGTGAATGGAGCGCAGATCACGCTTTGCACGCCCTCGACTTCCGCCTTGCCCTTCACTTCGCCTACGAATGCCGCCGCTTCTTTCGCCGTTTTGAACATTTTCCAGTTGCCCGCAATGATCGGGGTTCTGTTCATCGTCTCACCACTCGCTTTACTTGTCGTTTAAGGCTACAACGCCGGGAAGGGCTTTGCCTTCCATGAACTCGAGAGATGCGCCGCCGCCGGTGGAAATGTGGTCCATCTTGTCGGCCAAGTGGAACTTCTCAGCCGCAGCAGCGGAATCGCCGCCGCCGATGACCGTGTAGCCGGACGTTTCCGCGCAAGCCTGGGCAACCGCCCGTGTGCCGTGGGAGAACGGCTCGATCTCGAATACGCCCATCGGGCCGTTCCATACGACCAGTTTGGAATTTTTAATGACTTCCGCAAAAATTTCGCGCGTCTTCGGCCCGATGTCGATGCCTTCCCAATCCGCGGGAATGCCGTCCACGGGAACGACTTTCGTGTTGGCCGTCGCGCTGAAATCATCGGAAACCAGAATATCTACCGGCAGGTAGAAGTTTTTACCCAACTTCTTGGCCTTCTCCACAAACTCCTTCGTCAGCTCGAGCTTGGAGTCGTCGCACAGCGATTGGCCGATCTCGTATCCTTGCGCCTTGAAGAACGTATAGGAAAGGCCGCCGCCGATGATGATGTTGTCCGCAATTTCGATCATCTTGTTGATGACGTCGATTTTGTCCTTCACTTTGGAGCCGCCGACGATGGCGGTGAAAGGACGCTCGGGGTTGTTCAGCGCTTTGCCGAGCACATCCAGTTCTTTCTCCATCAAAAGGCCGGATACGGCAGGGAGGTGGTGCGCGATGCCTTCCGTGGAGGCATGGGCACGGTGAGCCGCGCCGAACGCGTCGTTGACGTACAGATCAGCCAGCTCGGCGAATGCTTTCGCCAGTTCCGGATCGTTCTTCTCTTCACCCGGGTAGAACCGGACGTTCTCGAGCAGCAGCACGTCACCATCGTTCAAAGCCGCAACTTTGGCCTTCACGGCGTCACCAACGGCTTCGTCAGCCTTGCCGACCGGCTTGCCGAGCAACTCGGACAGGCGCTTGGCCACGGGCGTGAGACGCAGCTCTTCCACTACTTCGCCTTTCGGCCGGCCGAGATGACTGGCGAGAATGATTTTCGCGCCTTTTTCCATCAGGTAGCGGATCGTGGGCAGCGTTTCCCGGATGCGGGTGTCGTCGGTGATCGCGCCGTTCTCGAGCGGCACGTTGAAATCGACGCGGACGAACACTTTTTTGCCGGCCACCTCGACGTCGCGGACACTTTTCTTGTTCATGGACCAAACCTCCCCTTTATCGAAGTGTCAAAGTACACTTAGTTCAGATGCGGTATGTATCGTGAAGCAAGTGTATTTCGGCACTTAAGTAACTTAACCGCAAAATGGTAAAGCGTGTCCCGGAGTTGCAGCGCAATTCCGGGACATCAGTTGCTTCAAAAGTAAATTGCATTATTCACGGATCAAGTTTCTCTATCCACTCAGTATCTCTATATCGCTACAGCTGTAATCCGGGTGTCCAGAGGGCAGCGCCCTCGGAATCCCCCTTCGGGAAGGGGGACTTAGGGGGTTGCGATAAATTTACAGCTGTAATCCGGGTGTCCAGAGGGCAGCGCCCTCGGAGTCCCCCTCCGGGGAGGGGGATTTAGGGGGTGGGAAGTCTCTAACTGGTTAGAGAATCAGAGTCCCTTGCTCGCGAGATAAGCAGCCAAGTCTACAACGCGGTTGGAATAGCCCCACTCGTTGTCGTACCAGGAAACGACTTTCACCATGTTGCCTTCCACAACCATCGTGGAAAGGGCGTCGATCGTGGAGGAAGCCGGGTCGCCGTTGTAGTCGCTCGACACGAGCGGCTCGTCGGAGTAGGCGAGGATCCCTTTCAGAGGACCTTCAGCTGCGGCTTTCAGCGCTTTGTTGACTTCGTCAACCGTTACGCTCACTTTCAGTTCAGCCACAAGATCCGTGACAGACACGTTCGGAGTCGGTACGCGGAACGACATGCCGTTCAGCTTGCCTTTCAATTCCGGCAGCACGAGGGATACGGCTTTCGCAGCGCCCGTCGTGGAAGGAATGATGTTCTCCGCTGCAGCGCGTGCGCGGCGCAGGTCTTTATGCGGCAAATCCAGCACTTGCTGGTCGTTCGTGTAGGAGTGGATCGTCGTCATCATGCCTTTTACGATGCCGAATTGATCGTTGAGCACTTTCGCGAAAGGCGCCAAGCAGTTGGTCGTACAAGAAGCATTGGAGATGATCGTGTGCTGGGCCGGATCATACTTGTCATGGTTAACGCCGAGCACGATCGTGATGTCTTCGTCGGTAGCCGGTGCGGAGATGATGACTTTCTTCGCGCCGCCTTTCAGGTGAAGGGAAGCTTTTTCTTTAGCCGTAAAAATACCGGTGGATTCCACGACGATTTCGGCGCCGACGGAAGACCAAGGAAGGTTGCCCGGGTCGCGTTCCGCGAACACTTTGATCGTTTTGCCGTTGACGATCAGGGAACCTTCGCCCACTTCAACGGTTCCGTCCAGACGACCGTGAGTCGTGTCATACTTCAGCAAATGGGCCAGCGTGGAAACGTCGGTCAAGTCGTTGATGGCGACGATTTCTACATTCGGGTTCTTCAGCGATGCGCGAAATACGTTGCGGCCGATCCGGCCAAATCCGTTAATGCCTACTTTCACCATGAGAGAATCCTCCTTAGAACGTTTGGATTATTTGATCTATGACAGGCGCGCTTGGCGCCAAGACCACACAATTTACATTAAACTTCCGGGAAAGCCGCGTATCACAAATGGCGGAGCGCTTCTTCCGCCGCAGCTTCATCCGTCACGAGCACATCGTCGTGTCCGAACCGGAGCACGGAAGCGATCGCTTCCCCCTTGCTGCGGCCGCCCGCGATGCCGATCACAACTCCGGCTGCCTCGATATCCTCGAGTCGCAGTCCGGCCGTCGCCATCCGGTGAACCACCTTGCCGTCGCGATCGAAGTAGTAACCGAACGCTTCCGCCAAGGCTCCGTCCGCACGCATCTCTTCCATCGTCTCCGGATCCAGCTTCCGCCGCCGTGCCATCGTCATCGCATCGCCGATGCCGTGAACGACGATCCGCGCGCTGCGGATCATGTCGACAACTTCCCGCACGCTGGGCTCCTGCATCATCGTCTGATAAGCTTCTTCGCTCAGATGATCGGGTACATGGAGCATCCGGTAACGGGCGCCGGCCCGCTTGGCCAGCTCGGATGCGATGGTGTTGGCCTGATAGTCGACGCTCTCCCCCAGCCCTCCGCGGGCGGGAACGAACCAATTGTCCTTCAGCGTCGCGGGCATGGAGAATTGGGAGGCCATCCGGAACATCGTGGAGCCGCCCATCACGGCGACCACGTCGCCGGGTGACAAGCTCTCCCGCAGTACCCGTGCGCCGACGCGCCCGAGTTCCTGCCGAACATGCGCGGATTGATCGGAATCGCCCGGAACGATGACGACCCGCTGAAGCCCGAACGCCTGGCGAACCTTCTCCTCCAGGTCGGATAAGCCGAACAATTCCTTCACGATCGGCTCCATCTCTTCGACGAGCAGTCTGCCGGCTTCGCTCAGCGTCATCCCGGCCGTGCCGGTGTCGAGCAGCCCTTGCGCCCGGAGGACTTCAAGCTCTGACCGGAGAACCCGTTCCGTCAGATCCACGCTTGCCGCAAGAGCTCTTCTGCCAATTGTTCCGGAGACGAAAATGCGACGCAAAATGTCGTAGCGCTTCTGCATGACCTGTATCAAGTCAGGCACGATTTGATTCTGAATTTCCAATAGACTCCGCATTCTTACCGTGTGTCCTCCTTCCTTCGGATGGATGGTTCCGGGATGAATGCGGGCGATGCATGCTGGACGCAAAACGTCCCGCTACTTCTTTTTAGGTCCCACACATATTTTATCGAAGAAAACGAACCGTTGCAAGTTCATTGTTGTCCGATTATGTGCGGAATTTACCAGGTCGATTAAGCTTGCTTTTTGCCGTGCGTTCGCCTATAATAATTTTTGCTGTCAGTTTTCATATGCGCCCGTGGTCCAAAGGATATGACGCAGGCCTCCGGAGCCTGAGATAGGGGTTCGATTCCCTTCGGGCGCGCCAAATTATAGAATACAGCACAACCGTCCGTTCCATACGGGCGGTTTTTTCGTTTTCCGATCCAGCGCCGGCCAGGCACTCCGAAAATGACGTTTGACTTTCTTTGACTTTCGTTCCTGAATTGGATATGATGGAAAAACCGAAACTAATTCATCGTTAAGGAGGGACGTTACCCCATGAGCTTCGTGCCTATGGTCGTCGAACAGAGCAATCGAGGGGAACGGGCATACGACATTTATTCCCGTCTTCTCAAAGACCGCATCATCTTCCTGGGTACCCCCGTGAACGACGTGGTCGCCAACTCCATCATCGCGCAGATGCTTTTCCTCGCAGCCGAGGATCCGGAAAAGGACATCAGCCTTTACATCAACAGTCCCGGCGGTTCCATCACTTCAGGCATGGCGATTTACGATACGATGCAGTTCATTAAACCGGACGTATCCACGATCTGCGTCGGCATGGCTGCCTCCATGGGCGCTTTCCTTCTTGCGGCGGGAGCCAAAGGCAAGCGCTTTGCGCTGCCCAATAGCGAAGTCATGATCCACCAGCCGCTCGGCGGAGCCGAAGGGCAGGCAAGCGACATTGAAATCCGCGCCCGGCGCATCCTGAAGCTGCGCGATAAGCTCAACCACATTCTAGCCGACCGTACGGGACAGCCGCTTGAGCGCATTGAGAAAGATACGGACCGCGACTATTTCATGGAAGCTTCAGAAGCGCAAGAATATGGCCTGATCGACAAGGTCATCGAGAAAATTTAACCGCAGCCTCAACAAACGACAACCCTTTCCGATCTCGGAAAGGGTTGTTTTCATATCATAACCATTACCTTCTGTCAATAAAAATTCAAACGACTGAATCCCCCCTCCTGCCGTCCACCCGATTCATGATATTCTTTTGGAGAGGTTGTTCCATATACCTCCAGTTTCGTCCGTACTTCGGAATTTTGCAAAAGGGGGACCCGATAATGATGCAACGGACCTATCCTTATCTGGTGAAACAGAAGCCGGAATTTACCGAGCCTTCTTCGCGAGCGGAAGACGAACCGGGCGAATGGGTGGCGGGGCGCAGCTTAAGCGATAAAGCATCCTTGCTTCGTCCGCTGAAGGACGAGCATCTGCTCGAAGTTTACCGCGAAGCGAAGCAAATGAACCTGTCCAGCGAATTTATAGAACTGCTCGAAGAGGCGATCGCGATCCGACAGCTGCAGCATCGGCAGAAAGCGTAATCGCGTGACACAGGCATATAACGAAGGGGTGTCCCACGGGACACCCCTCATTTTTATCTCATTTCATATTGGACGGTAACGCTCGTCGTCACTTCAATCTGCCCGACTTGTACGGAAGAGGCCGGCATGCTTGCCGCCGAATCTGCCATCATTTTCGCATTGGACTGCAGCAAGATCGGGGGCGTGGATGCAGCACCCTGCACAATGTTCACGACCTTCTTCACTTCCCGCTTCGCCGAAGCCGCGAGCACGTTCGCTTTCGCTTCCGCGTTCGCCATCGCCTTCTGCAGTGCTTGCCGTTCATACTCGTCGGACTTCTCCGTTCCGAACTGGACGCCGTCCATCCGGTTGGCGCCGGCCGCGGACAACGCGTCCAGCAGCTTGCCGATTTCGCCCAGCTTCCGATATTTCACCTGGACGGAATGCACAGCGGTGTAACCGACAAGCTTGCGGCCCTCTTTCTCCGTGTAATTGTACTCCGGCTGCACGAAGAACCCGGTTGTCTGCACATCCTTCTTGTCTATCGCAAACTTCTCGTACAGCGTCTTCTCCACTGCGGCGAATTTATCCGCATTGGATTGCTGCGCAGCAGCTGCCGTGGATCCGCGCGTTTCCACCGCTACATTCAGATAGGCGATATCCGGGTCCACCATCACGCTGCCGTTCGCTCCTACCGTAATGGTGTTCAATGCCGACACTGCCGCCATAGCCGCCGTATCGAGAGGTTCTGCTCCGGCCAAATCTCCCTCTCCTCTTCCGAATCCGAACCACCCAACTGCCGCCACCGCCATTACCAGTACCGCCGTTTGCCAGCTTTTTTGCTTCATTCGCCGCTTGCCTCCTTGGTCGTTTGACCCTATGGACGCAGGATACCCGAAAAAGGTTTCAAGCAAGCTCATAGACTTCATGACATGCAAAAAGCTCCCTGCGCGGGAGCTTTGAGCGAAAGTTCGTTAAAAAGATTCATTGTTACTGGTTCTCGAGCTCTTCTTTGCTGACCAGCTGCACTAAAGCGTTTACAGCCTGCTCTGCGTCGGAGCCTTCCGCGCTGATGGCCACTTCCGTGCCGGAGCTGATCGCGAGGCTCATAATCCCCATGATGCTCTTGGCGTTCACTTTCTTCTCGTCCTTCTCCACGAAAACGTCGGAGGAGAATTTATTGGCTTCCTGCACGAAAAGCGCCGCCGGTCTGGCGTGAAGCCCCGTTTTGAGCCGTACAACCACCGGCTGTCTCGTCATGGACCGGATACCCCCTAAAATTGATCGCCCCATAGACCGGGGCCATGCCGTACTCGGTTTCGTTGATTATTATAACATTGTTTGGAAGGGAAACGCTAGAAGCTCATGCGCCGCCGTTCCGTATTTTTTCCGCCCATTCGTCAAGCTTGCGCAGCCGGTGGTTCACGCCGGACTTGCTCACTTGGCCCTTCAGCAGGTCCCCGACTTCCTTCAGGTTCATATCGGGATGCTGAAGCCGGATCTCCGCCACCTCGCGCAGCTTCTCCGGCAAATTTTCCAGACCGACTTCCTTCTGCAGCAGCTTGATGTTGTCGATCTGACGGACGGCCGCTCCGATCGTCTTGTTCAGGTTGGCGGTCTCGCAATTGACGATGCGGTTCACCGAGTTTCTCATGTCACGCATGATCCGCACGTCCTCGAACTTGAACAGTGCTTGGTGCGCGCCGATGATGTTCAGAAACTCGATAATTTTTTCGCCTTCCTTGATATAGAGGATGAAGCCTTTTTTGCGTTCGATAAACCGGGCATTCAAATGAAATTTGTTGGCGAGTTCCACGAGCGCCCGGCAGTGCTCTTCATACATAGACGCGATTTCAAGATGATAGGAGGAGCCTTCCGGATTGTTGACCGAGCCGCCCGCCAGAAATGCGCCGCGCAAATACGCCCGTTTGCAGCACGGCTTCTTGATCAGGTTCTTGTCGATGCTCGGATGGAACTGGAATCCCCCGGTCGTAATCGCCAGCTCTTTCAGCAGCGATTCCACTCCGGCCGGAACCCGCACCACGTACACGTTATTTTTTTTCAGACGCATTTTTTTACGTACCAACAGTTCCGTGACGACGTCAAAATAACGCTTGAGGAGCGTGTACATCCGGCGTGCGATGGCGGCGTTCTCGGTCGCGATGTCCAGCACAATCCGCTTGCTCGTGAGCGCCACGGTTCCGTTCATCCGGATCAGCGCGGCCAGCTCCGCCCGCTCACAGCAAGTTTCGCCTTCCACCATCGTCAATTCTTTTTTCGTTTGGGCCGCAAAAGACATTGCTCCTACTCCTTTCTCGCCATCCAATCTTCCACAAGCCGGTATATATGATCGCTCAGTCTGGCTGCATCATGGCGTAAATAAGTTTGAAACAGCACGAGTCTGTCGGCAATGACCTGACACCCGTGCCGGGCCACTTCCTCCAAATCCAGCTGTACCGCTTTTGCGCCTTTCTCGGCGTATAAATTCTGTACCTCGATCGGGATTTCACTATTGTTGACAATGACATAATGAAATAAATGATGGCCGATATGCGCATGAATAGCGTCCAAATGATGGCTGACCTTATAATTGTCGGTTTCGCCCGGCTGGGTCATCACGTTGCAGACGAACAATTTCACCGCTTCCGACTCCACAATCGCTTCGGCGAGCTGCGGTACGACCAGATTCGGCATGATGCTGGTATATAAGCTTCCGGGTCCGATGAGAATCGCATCCGCTTCACGTATGGCTTCTACAGCTTCCGGGAGCGCTTCGACCGGCTCTTCGACGTACACCCGGTGAATCGACTTGCCCGCCTTCGTAATGGAAGATTCGCCTTCCACGATGGAGCCGTCGGTCATCTCCGCTTTCAGCACGAACGCCTGATGGGCGGCGGGCAGCACACGGCCCCGCACGGCCAATACGCGGCTCAGTTCCGTGATCCCGGTCACGAAATCGCCCGTAATATCCGTCATCGCCGCCAAAATCAGGTTGCCCAAACTGTGGCCGGCTAAGCCCGTTCCGGTGTGGAAACGGTACCTGAGCAGCATTTCCAACAACGGCTCGGTATCGGCAAGCGCCGTCAATACGCTTCGAATATCGCCGGGAGGCGGGATTTGCAGCTCTTCCCGCAGTATGCCGGAACTGCCGCCGTCATCCGCCACCGTGACGATGGCCGTAATATCCAGCGGCTTCTCCTTCAGCCCCCGGAGCATAACGGATAAACCCGTTCCGCCTCCGATCACGACAATCCGAGGCTGACGGGCGTCATGTGTATTCGACTTCATTCCTTCACCTGCCCTTGCTACTCGCGGGTGGAATCACGATGCTGAACCCTCACCGTCTCCATCTCGCCCGCTGCAAGCTTCCTTCCCAAATATTCCGCAATCGCCACTGAACGGTGTTTGCCGCCCGTACAGCCGATCCCGATCACGACTTGGCTTTTGCCTTCCTTCTGGTATAACGGAATCAAGTATTCCAGCATGTCGAGCAGTTTGGATAAAAACACCTGCGTCTCGGACCATTTCATGACATAATCGTAGACTTCCGCATCTTGACCGGTTTTCGGACGCAGGATGTCCACATAATGCGGATTCGGTAAAAACCGTACGTCGAAAATGAGGTCGGCATCGATGGGAACGCCATATTTAAAGCCGAATGACGTCACATTGATCGAGATTGACTTGCGATCCGTGTTCGCGAACCGGGAGACGATCTGTTCCTTCAGCTGTGCGGGCTTCAGGCTGCTGGTGTCGATGACTTGCGTGGCCCAGCCCTTCAAGTCTTCGAGCAGCTTTCGCTCCATATGGATCCCGTCGAGCGGCAGCCCTTCCGGTGCGAGCGGATGGCGCCTGCGGCTTTCCTTATACCGCTGCACCAGCACGGAATCCGTGGCGTCGAGGAACAATATCTCGTAGTGAATCGTGTAGTGCTCGCGGACGAAACCGAGCGACTCCGACAAAGCCGTAAAAAATTCCCGCCCCCGCAAATCGATCACGAGCGCGACTTTGGCGATTCTCCCTTGAGACTGTTCGATCAGCTCGGCGAATTTCGGAATGAGAACCGGAGGCAAATTATCCACACAAAAATAACCGAGATCCTCCATACTCTGCACGGCAATCGTTTTGCCCGCGCCCGACATGCCGGTGATGATGACCAAACTCGGTTGTGACGGAAGATTGTCTCTGTCCATCTTGATATCCTCCTCCCCGGATTCGTGAACGAGAGAGCGCCTGGCCGACGCGGTTACCGCATCGGGACAGGCGCCGTAATCTGAGACCTTAAGCGTGAAGCAGCAATCCGGCGGCACCGACGACGCCCGCGTTGTTGCCGAGCTCGGCAGCCACGATATCGACACCTTCCTGCGCCCGATCCTGTGCATATTTGCGGAATACTTCGCGCACCTGCGCGAACAAGAACTCGCCTGCCGCGCTGACGCCCCCGCCGAGAATGAAGCGCTGCGGGTTGATGATGACGGACACGGCCGCCAACGACTTGCCGAGATAGAACGCGGCGCGGCTCACAATCCGTTGGGCCGCTTCGTCACCGCTCTTGGCGGCGTCGAACACGTCCTTGGCGGTCAGCTTTTCGATGGCCGTCAAGGAGGTGCGGTCCCCGCGCTCCACGGCGTCCTTTGCCATCCGGATAATGCCCGTAGCCGAAGAGACCGTCTCCAGGCAGCCCATTTTGCCGCATCCGCATTGGATCGCTTCCAGATCGGGCACGATCGAGATGTGGCCGAGCTCGCCGCCCATGCCCGTAAAGCCTTCGATCAAACGGCCGTCCACGACGATTCCGCCGCCGACTCCCGTACCCAACGTGTAGACGACACAGCTGCCGACTCCGCGGCCCGCACCGCCCCAAGCCTCGCCCAGCGCGGCTACGTTCGCGTCGTTGTTGATGCGGACTTTCTTATTTAACGCCGCCTCCAAATAGTCCTTCAAAGGCACATTGGTCAACGGCAAATTAGGCGAAAATTTCATGAAGCCTTTGGGAATGTCGATGAATCCCGCAATGCCCACGCCGAGTCCGGCGACTTGTTCCCAGCTGTACGGCGATTCGGACACGATATGCCGGGCGTAGCCGGCGATGTTGCTCAGGATGCGGTCCGTCCCCTGTTCGGTCTCCGTCGGGCCTTCAAAGGTATGAAGAAGATCTCCGTTCTCGTTGCAAATGCCCACCTTGATCGCAGTCCCGCCGATATCCGCACCGACGTAAATTTTTTCCGACATTTCCTGGCACCTCTTGTGTTGAAATCCTTCCTAACCGGTTAAGGTTACTGTACTCACTATAAGCCAACGGTCCCGCGCGGTCAAGAATAAGCGGCCCTCGTGAGGCTCTCCGAGCATGAAGAGAAACCGGAGCTGCCTCCGGTTTCTCGATGTGTTATGCGCTTATATTAAGAGTTACACGTTCAGCGTTTCGCTCCAGTCATGCACCATGTTTCCTTCAAGGAACTTCTCGCAGTCGAGCGCCGCCATACAGCCGCTTCCGGCCGCCGTGATGGCTTGACGGTACTTGTGATCCTGCACGTCGCCGCAGGCGAATACGCCCGGAATGTTCGTCTCGGTCGTTCCCGGCTTCACCTTGATGTAGCCGAGCTCGTCGGTGTCGATCTGACCGCCCAGGAACTTCGTGTTCGGCGTATGGCCGATGGCCACGAACAGGCCTTGCGTCTCGATGACTTCTTCTTCGCCGGTCTCGTTGTTGCGCACTTTCAGGCCGGTAACCCCCATGCCCGTTGCCACGACTTCTAACGGCGTGCGATTGAGGCTCCATTTGATTTTCGGATTTTCGCGCGCACGGTCCTGCATGATCTTCGAAGCGCGCAGTTCATCGCGGCGATGAACCAGCTCGACTTCGGACGCGAAACGCGTCAGGAAGTTCGCCTCTTCCATGGCGGAGTCGCCGCCGCCGACCACAATGATCTTCTTGCCCCGGAAGAAGAACCCGTCGCAGGTTGCGCAGGTGCTGACGCCCCGTCCGACGTTGTCGCGTTCGCCGGGGATGCCCAAGTACCTGGCGGATGCTCCGGTGGAGATGATCAGCGTCTCGGCCTGCAGCGTCTCCCCGCCTTCAAGGGAGAGCGTGAACGGCCGTTTCGACGTTTCGACGGAGTTGATCCAGCCGGTGCGGAATTCCGCACCGAAGCGCTCCGCCTGCTTGCGCATGTTCGCCATCAGCTCCGGCCCCATAATGCCTTCCGGGAAGCCGGGGAAGTTCTCGACTTCCGTCGTGGTCGTCAATTGGCCGCCCGGTTCGGGGCCTTCGATGACGAGGGGATTCAGGTTCGCGCGCGCCAAATATATCGCTGCCGTCAATCCGGCAGGTCCCGTTCCGATTACGATCGATTTGTACATCTTATGTTCCTCCGTCTCGATGTTGTGGCTTATTTTTGCTCCTGGAAAACAGGAGTCGTCAAATCCAATTTCTCGCGGATCCCGCAGGCTTCGTCGATCCGGTTCGCATAGCGGCTGATGCTCGCCTGGGATGCGCCGTAACGGTTGACCAGATCGGCGTATGTCACTGTTCTACGGTGCATCTTCGCCGTCCAATATTCGAGAGCCGCCGCCCATCCCGACGCCTTGTGGAGCTTCGGCACTTCCGGATAGACGCGGGACAAATAATCGACCCACAGCGTCATCATGTCGTGCTGCTGCACCACGTCATAACGGCCGGACATATTGTCCAGGGCTTGCTCCAGAACCGCCTGCCAGGCGCTGTCCCACACCGGAAGCCGAGCCGACTTGCGGCGCGCCTCGAGCGTTAAGGTCCGCCCGCCGAATGTCACATTCAGCGAATCCTGGACGCCGATCGAGCGCAGAACGAGCACGGCGACGCGCTTCAGTTCATCCTCTTCCTCCGAGTCGATCAAGAACGCTTTGAGCGCCTCGATCACCTCGTCGTCCGCGACCAGGCCCAGCGCTTGTATGACCTGCACCTTCGTGCGGCGGTCTCCGTGGCGCAGCGCCCAGAAAAACGAAGAGCGGATCAGCGGATCGCGCTTCAGCGCCTCCGACACGAGCCCGGGGCTCGACTCCCAGCGGCGGAATTGCTCTTCGAACGGCAGATGGTAATGATAATGAACCGGGGGATTTTCGTTCCCGGTACGGATGTTGTCCAGCTTCCGCAAATAAAACGGAGGGACCTCCGAATCCGGGTCCAGCTTCGAGGCTTGGCGCCAGTGGCGGCCCGCCTCCTCGTATCGGCCGAGATTGACCGACGCGACCGCGGCAAAATGGTGCAGACTCGGTTCGCTCGATAGCTCGCCGGTCTTCAGCAGACGGCGGAAATGCCGGTAAGCTTCGCGATGATCCCCGACGATACCCAGCGTCGTCGCGAGCTTGAACACATGCTCCGGATGGAAAGGCACCGTTTTGCGGAGCTTCTCGATCAAGGCCTGCAGCTCGTCTTCCCGGTTGGCATGCTGGTAGAAGATCGCGAGATTGCACAAGGCGTGCAGATTGCCCGGTTCGGACTCCAGCACCTCGCCGATCGTATGGACGGATTTCTCGAACATCCCCATATAGTAGTATGCCAAACCCAGATTGTTCCGGGCGGCAAGAAAGTCCGGCTGCCGCACAATAATTTCTTCCAATATACGGACGGCTTCGGCAAATCGTCCCGCTTCCAGCAGCTCCCGTGCCTTGTCGTGGGCGAACAGGTTCTCGCGGGATTTGATCGTGTTGATCTTCGCCGGGCGGTTCAATTCGTAGTTCAACAGATCGAGCAGCTCGTCGGCCTCGTCCAGAAACTGTCCGTCGGGATCGTTCTCCAAATAGCGGACGAGCGCTTCCTCTGCGGCCTCGTACAACTCCATATTCGCGTAGTTGTTCGCCAAATAATAATAGCATTCGGTCATTGCCGGATCGATCTGATCCAATACCGATCGAAGAATGACGTTCGATTCCTCGTAACGCCCCATCTCCGACAAAATACCCGCCATGTTGCAATGATTCACCGGATTTTCCGGTTCGTATTCGACAGCCCGGCGGAAATATTTCAATGCCTTGTCGTAATGAAACCGATCCAGCGACTGCACGGCGCGTTCGAAGAAAAACGTCGCGTCCAGACGCATCGGAATCACCTTCGGACGCCGGTTTTTATTTTTGGCCGCGCGTTTCCGCTGATTCATCGCCAAGGCACCTCCCCGGTTGTTTGAATTTTCACGTAATATGCCTCCGTTAATCCCCTCTTCATCATCCAAGATTATACCACAGCAATCGCCATCCTTAAAACAAAAACGCGGCCGGGGAGCGTCGTACAGTTTATAATTATTATAATATAAGGTTAATTATTAACAAGGGCTTTGTCGAAAAATGAAAAACCCACGAGTTGGAGCCGGATGCGGCGTTTCCTCGTGGGCATGCGTTGGATGTGGATTTTAGATGCCTTTGTCCTTGAAAAGGGTGCTGATCGAACCGCCTTCTATGATGATGCGGATCGCTTCCGACAACATCGGGGCGACGGTGATCACCTGAAACTTCGTCGGATGCTCGTCCGGCAGCAGAATGGAGTCGGTGACGACGATCTCGCGGATGTTCGGGTGGTCCAGCTTCTCCAGCGCGTTCCCCGAGAACAGGGGATGCGTAGCACACACATACGCGTCATGGGCGCCGCGTTCTTTCAGTCCTTCCACCACGTTGACAATGGTAGAACCGGTATCGATCATATCTTCGATAATAATCGGCGTGAAACCTTCAACATCCCCGATCACATGGGTGATGACGGAGATATTGTGAGCCGGCCGCTTCTTGATCATGATCGCGAAAGGAGCGTTCAGCTGATTCGCCAGCTTCTCCGCGGTGGAAGCACGCCCGGCGTCCGGAGACACCACAACCGGATTCAGAATGTTCTTGGATTTCAGATGATCGCTGATCAAGTCGAGCGCAGTCAGATGATCGACCGGAATATTGAAAAATCCTTGAATGGCTGCTGCGTGCAAATCGATCGTAATGATCCGGTTCGCTCCAACCGTCGTCAGCACGTCGGCGACCATTTTGGCGGAAATCGGCTCGCGCGGAGCCGCTTTACGTTCCTGGCGCGCATAGCCGTAATAAGGAAGCACGACGTTGATCGTACGGGCGGACGCCCGTTTCGCGGCGTCGATCATGACCAGCAGCTCGACGAAGCAATCGTTGATCGGATGAGAAAAGGACTGGATGAGGAACACGTCGCAGTTGCGGATCGTTTCCTCGTAATGGACATACACTTCACCGCTCTTGAACCGGGAAAGCTTGATCTTCCCGAGCGGCGAACCGAGATTTTCGGCGATCTTCTTCGCCAACGGTTCGTTGGAAGATCCCGAAAAAACGCGAAGTTTGCTGCTGCTGTACATGAGCCCCTCCAAAATATCGGTCTATTCGCCAAAAACCGTACATTTTCGTTGCTCATTTATTATACATGATCTAACAGGTTATTTTACAATGAAATCATGTCTCTTTTGCGACGCTTAAATGTGGCTAATTTGGAAAATCCGACACTTTTCAGCATATCGCGGGCTTCAGAGCCTTTTTGGCCGATGCGGTCCGGATGGTGAGCGTCAGAGCCGTAGGTAACGGGGACGCCGAGTGCGTACGCTTGCTCCAGCATGCGGCGGGACGGATACATCTCCTTCGCAGCCGTATGAATGCCTGCGGCGTTTAATTCGATGGCCAAGCCGTGCTCGGCAACCGTTCGGAGAGCCGCATTTTCCAGCGCCGTCGTGTCTTCCTCCGGGCGATATCCGAAACGCTTGATCGCGTCGATATGTCCGATATAATCGTACAATCCGCTGGCAGCGGCTTTACGGACGGCATCGTAATATTGCTCGTACACTTTTATAATATTTTTGCCTTCCCAATGATGAACCTGACGAAAGTCGGTGATGTCCCACGTTCCGAGAAAATGGACGGAACCGATCACGTAATCCCAGGGGTAGCCGGTGACGATTTTCTCGATTTGCTCTTCGTAGCCCTCGATATAATCGCCTTCCAAACCGACACGAACCTGAATTTCATCCTTATACTTTTCTTGAAGCCTCAAGCACTCTTCCACATAAGCCGGGAGCTCGGCTATCGGCATGGCCATCTCGGGGTAATACGTTTCGGGATCGACATGCAAAAGAGGCATGTGATCGGACAAGCCGATTTGCTCCATGCCTTTTGCGATGGCGCTCTCGATATACTCCTCCAGCGTTCCCACCGCGTGCCCGCAGCGGAAATGGTGGGTGTGATAGTCGATGCGCATGATGGATTCACCTAGTCTTTCTTCACCGGTTGGCGGTGGCGGAATTCAAGCTCTTGCAGCACATCGTCGAACGGAACTTGCTGTTCCCGAAGCAAGACGAGGAGGTGGAAAATCAGGTCCGCCGCCTCGCTGCGCAGCTCGACCCGGTCGCGGTTTTTGCCCGCAATGATGACTTCCGCCGTCTCCTCCCCGATTTTTTTCAGGATTTTGTCCAATCCTTTTTCGAAAAGGTACGTCGTATACGCGCCATCCGGCCGTTCCGCATCGCGCTGCGCAATGGTGGATTCGAGCCGCGAGAGCGGGCCGAAACGGTCTTCGGCGGACTTGGACTTGGCTTCGTTGTCGCCCATCACGGTGCGGTAGAAGCAGCTGTAAGCGCCCGTGTGGCAAGCCGGTCCGTCCTGCTTCACGGCGACGAGAAGCGTATCGCCGTCGCAATCATAGCTTAGCGATTGCACGTGCTGGGTGTGACCGCTTGTTGCGCCTTTGTTCCACAGTTCCTGGCGGGAACGGCTCCAAAACCAGGTTTGACCGGTTTCCACCGTTTTTTGCAGCGACTCCTTGTTCATGTAAGCCAGCATCAGCACTTCTTTGCTGACGGCGTCTTGCACCACCGCGGGCACCAAGCCTTGGGCGTCAAATCGGATTTGATCCATCCAAGCCGTATCGCTCATCGCACGATCACTCCTTTGCTGCGCAGCTCATCTTTCACTTGGCCGACGGTGACTTCCTTATAATGAAAAATACTGGCCGCCAGCGCCGCATCCGCATGTCCTTCCGTGAGCACTTGCGCAAAATGTTCGGCATTGCCCGCACCGCCGGAGGCGATGACGGGGACGTTGACGGCATCCGAAACGGCCCTCGTCAGACGCATATCGAAGCCATCCTTCGTGCCGTCCGCATCCATGCTGGTCAGCAGAAGCTCTCCCGCTCCCAGCCGCTCAGCTTCCTTCGCCCATTCCAGCGCGCGGATGCCGGTCGGCTTGCGGCCGCCATGGGTGAACACTTCCCATTCGCCCCACTCGGCGTTGAACTTCGCGTCGATCGCGACCACGACGCACTGCGCGCCGAACATGCGGGAACCTTCGGCGATCAGTTCGGGGCGAACGATCGCGGCGGTATTGATCCCGATTTTGTCCGCTCCCGCCCGAAGCAGCCGCCTCATGTCGTCTACCGACGAAATGCCGCCGCCAACAGTAAACGGGATGGAGATTTCGCCGGCTGTACGTTTTACGACATCAACCATCGTCGCACGGCCTTCGACGGAAGCCGAGATGTCCAGGAACACGAGCTCGTCCGCGCCTTCGCGGTCATAGAGTGCGGCCAGCTCGACCGGATCGCCCGCGTCTCTCAAATTCACGAAATTTACCCCCTTAACGACCCGGCCGTCCTTGACGTCCAGGCAGGGGATGATTCTTTTGGCCAGCATCGGGGCTCTCCTTTCGGTTTAGGCGTGTCCGTCCGCGAGCTTGCGCACCGCGTCGGCCAGCTTGATGCTGCCGGTGTACAGCGCCTTGCCGACAATCGCTCCGCCGACGCCGTCGCGTGAATGCTCGGCGAGCCGGTCCAGATCTTCGGGCCTGCTCACTCCACCGGAGGCGATGACGGTGCGTCCGGATACTTTCGCCAGCTGTACGATCGCTTCCACGTTCGGCCCACCCATCATGCCGTCACGGGAGATGTCGGTGAAGATGAAGGTTTGGGCGCCTTCCGCGGCAAGCTGCACGGCGAGGTCTTCGGCCTTCACTTCCGATGTCTCCAGCCAGCCGCGGGTCGCGACCAGTCCGTTGCGCGCATCGATGCCGATCGCGACCGCTGCTCCATGTTTGGCGAGCACGCGGGAGACGAAGGCCCGATCCTCGATGGCCGCGGTGCCGAGAATGACGCGCGTTACGCCCAAGCCCAGCAGCCGCTCGACGTCTTCCTCCGTGCGAAGACCACCGCCGACCTGCACGGGAACGTTCACCGCTTTGGCGATTCGTCCGATGAGCTCGTGATTCACCGGGCGGCCCGCTTTCGCACCGTCCAAATCGACGAGGTGAATCCATTGTCCGCCCTGGGCTTCCCAATCGCGCGCCACGGCCACCGGATCCTCGTTGTACACGGTCTCTTGATTATAGTCTCCCTGGACAAGCCGGACGCATTTCCCGTCCCGGATGTCGATCGCGGGATAAATGACGAACTTGGACATGCTGGCGAACCTCCGAACTTCATGAAGTCAAATATTAAGACGAGATAACTTACACACAACGCTTAGTTAGCCAGACTAACTTACGACGATGCAGCTAGCCGGCAACTGATATCCTAAGTCAGTCTGACTGATTTACAAACGCCGCACCCTCCAACTTCCGCAACCCTAAGTCAGTCTCAATGACTTACAGAAGCCGCGGCGGCGATCCTGTGCAATCCTAAGTCAGCCTCGCTGACTTACATCCGCCCGGCAGCGGCCGCAACCCTTTTCGGCTCCGCCAGCTCCAGAAAACGGCGAAGCAGCGCCATGCCGAGTCCGCCGCTTTTCTCCGGATGAAACTGCATGCCGAACAACGAGCCGCGACCCACGATGGCCGTCACCGGCTGGTTGTAGTCCGTCACGGCGAGCAAATCTTCCTTGCGCTCCGGAAGGGCGTGGAAAGAGTGCACGAAATACACGTACCCCGGCTCCACGCCTTCGAACAGCGCGCTGTCCCGCACAAATTTCAGCTCGTTCCAGCCCATGTGCGGCACCTTGAACGGTCCTTGGAACCTGACCACCCGTCCGGGCAGCAGACCGAGACCTTCGTGCCGTCCGTGCTCCTCACTCTCCGAGAACAGCAGCTGCATGCCGAGGCAGATTCCGAGCATCGGCTTGCCGGCCGCCGCATAATCTTTGGCCACCGCGTCCAACCCGGTTTCCCGCAAATTCGCCATGGCATCCCCGAACGCGCCAACCCCAGGCAAAATCACGCCGTCCGCCGCCATAATTTCCTCCGCCTCGGACGTGATGACCGCCTGCCAGCCGAGCTTATGAATCGCCGTGCTTACGCTGTGCAGGTTGCCCATGCCGTAATCGATGATCGCGATCATCCTTACAGCACTCCCTTCGTGGAGGGGACACCCTTCACGCGGGGGTCGATGGAAGTGGCTTCGTCCAGCGCGCGTGCCAGCGCTTTGAACACCGCCTCGATCATGTGGTGCGTATTGCGTCCGTAATGCACGATGACATGAAGCGTGATCCGTGCTTCCAGCGCCAGCTTCCACAGAAACTCGTGTACGAGCTCGACCGTGAAGCTTCCCACATTCGCCGCCGGAAATTCCACACCGCGCATTTCAAAATGCGGCCGGTTGCTGATGTCGATGACGACTTGCGCCAGCGCCTCGTCCATCGGCACGAACACGCTCGCATAACGCTTAATGCCCTTCTTATCGCCGAGCGCTTCTCGCAGCACTTGACCCAAACAAATCCCGATATCTTCCGACGTATGGTGGTCGTCCACGTCTACGTCTCCCCGGGCCTCGACCTTCAGATCGAATTGCCCGTGTTTGGCGAACAAATCAAGCATGTGGTTCAAAAAGGGAACATCCGTATCAATGGATACTTCCCCGCTGCCATCCACATTCAGCGACAGCGTAATGTCGGTTTCGTTCGTTTTCCGCGATACGGACGCCTGACGCGCCTGCTGCGATTCACTCATTCGGCTTCCCGCCTTCCCATCGGATTTCCACCGCTCTTGCGTGACCTTCCAGCCCTTCATGACGGGCCAGTGTCGCGATCCCCGCGGTGTCCCGCAGAAGAGCTTCCTTGCTGTATCGGATCAAACTCGATTTTTTCAGAAAATCATCGACGTTCAGCGGAGAAGAGAACCGGGCGGTTCCATTGGTAGGCAAAATGTGATTCGGCCCTGCGAAATAATCGCCCACCGGCTCGGAGCTGTAAGGTCCGAGGAAAATCGCCCCGGCGTTCTCGATCCGGCCGAGCAGCTTCATCGGATCCTCGGTCATCACTTCCAGATGCTCCGGCGCCAGCTTGTTAATCACGTCCACGCCTTCAGTCAAGTCGTCAACCAGCAGCACCGCGCCGTACTCCTCCAGCGAACGCGAAGCAATCTCGCGACGCGGCAGCACGGCCAGCTGACGCTCGAGCTCCGCCGCGACCGCTCGTCCAAGCCGCTCCGACGGCGTCACCAGCACCGCCGACGCCATCTCGTCGTGCTCGGCCTGCGACAGCATATCCGCGGCTACAAACCGCGGATCCGCGCTGTCGTCCGCCAGCACGGCAATTTCGCTCGGTCCCGCGATGCTGTCGATGTCCACAGCACCGAACACGGCGCGTTTGGCCAGCGCCACGTAGATGTTGCCGGGCCCGCAGATCTTATCGACGGCAGGAATGCTCGCCGTCCCGAAGGCCAGCGCCGCGACCGCTTGGGCGCCCCCGACCCGGTAAATCTCCGTGACCCCCGCTTCCGCGGCCGCCACGAGAATGTACGGGTCGATCCCTTCGCGCCCTCCGGTGGCGGGCGGCGTTACCATCGCGATCTCCGGCACCCCGGCCACCTTGGCCGGAATCGCGTTCATGAGCACCGACGACGGATACGCCGCCTTCCCGCCAGGCACGTACAGCCCGACCCGCCGAAGCGGCCGGATCACCATGCCCAGCATCGTCCCGTCGGGCGATACGTCCATCCAAGAGCCGCGTTTCTGCTTCTCATGAAACGCCGTGATGTTCGCCGCAGCCTGCCGCAGCGCGGTCAAAAACTCCGGCTCCACCCGCTCATACGCCGCCAGAATCTCATCCGCGGTCACCCGCAGACGATCCGGCGTCAGCTCGACCTTATCGAACGAAGCCGTGTACCGCAGCAGCGCAGTGTCGCCTTCCCGGCGAACCGCGTCCACCACCTCGGCTACCGACGCGTTTTGCTCGGGCGTGCCGTATTCGTTTTCCCGCTCCAGCCGAAAACCCGATGCCGGTCCAAAATACATCGTCATCTACCTCCCCGCGCCGGAACCGCCATGCCCAGCCGATCGCACAGCGCTTGAATCGCCGCATTTTTGAGCCGGTAGCTGACGCGGTTGGCGATTAGCCGGCTCGTAATCTCGAAAATCGACTCCATCTCGACCAGCCCGTTCTCACGCAGCGTCTGTCCCGTTTCGACCATGTCCACGATCCGGTCGGCCAGGCCGATCAGCGGCGCCAGCTCGATGGAGCCGTTGAGCTTGATCACTTCCACCTGCTGCCCTTGCTCGCGAAAATATTTCGAAGCCACATTCGGATACTTGGTCGCCACACGCGGATGGATATCAGGCTTCCAACCCGGCAGGCCGATGACCGACATCCGGCACTTCGCGATCCCTAGATCCAGCAGCTCGTACACATCTTTATTCTCTTCCATGAGCACGTCTTTGCCGACAACCCCGATATCCGCCACTCCGTATTCCACATACGTCGGGACGTCGACCGGCTTGGCCATGATAAACTCCATGCCCGCTTCCGGCACCGGGATGATCAGCTTGCGGGAATCCTCGAAATCTTCAGGGATCGTAAGTCCCGCTTCCCGGAACAGCTTGCTCGCCTGCTTATAGATGCGCCCTTTCGGCATGGCGACCTTCAACACCGCACCGATCTCCGTCAATCCGATCCCTCTCCTTTCCCGCCGCCGAACACGATCAATTCGTTATATGCCGATCCGTGAAAATCAAATGTCCTTCCCGCCCGGTCAAACGATTCACGCAGCTCCGTCAATTCACCCAAACTCTTTACGCTGTGCGTGACCACAACCAGCCCGTCCGAACGAAGCCGCTCGGCTTCGGCCAAAGCAGCTGCCCGCTCCGAAGCCAAATAGGCGATGAACGTCCTTCCGTCCGAATCCGGTTCCTGCTCCACGACTTCCAGAATCCGGTTCGTTTTGAGCGCGAAGCCTGTCGCGGGAGCCGGCCGGCCGAATTGCGCCAACAAGTTGTCGTAACGGCCGCCGCTGCATACCGGGAACCCCAAATTCGACGCATATCCTTCAAACGTCAATCCCGTGTAATAAGTAAAATCGCCGATCATCGTCAAATCGATCAGCACATGCTCCTGCACGCCATAATCGGCCAGCACGTCCCATACCTCGCACAGATGCCGGATCGCATCCTTCGCTCCCGCGCTGCCGCTTAAATGCAGGGCCTGGTCGCACACTTCCTGACCGCCGCGCAGCCTCAAGATCCCTTCCAGCTCGACCCGGCAGCCCTCTTCCAACGACAAGGATCGGAGGATGCTCCGGTACCCCACGTGATCTCTCTGAAGCAAGCATTCCTTCAGCGCTTCCTGCTCTTCCGTGCGACCCGGCAGCGTCTCTTCGAACAGCCCGTTCAGAAATCCGACATGGCCCACGGCCATCTTAAATGACTCCACACCGGCCGCCTGGAGCGAGGCTACCGCCAAGGCGATCATCTCTGCATCCGCCTCGGGCGACGGATCGCCTACCAGTTCCACACCGGTCTGAAAAAACTCCGCATCCCTGCCCGCTTCCTCCTCGAACGCGCGAAACACGTTGGCGTGGTAACTGAGACGGAGCGGGAACGGCCGATCCTTGAGCAGCGATCCGACCACCCGGGCGATCGGAGCCGTCATATCCGAGCGCAGCACGATCGTTGTGCCGCGTTGGTTGAGCAGCTTGAAAAGCTTTTGGTCCGAGGTAGCGCTGGCCACCCCCACCGTATCGTAATATTCCATCGTCGGCGTCACAATTTGCTCATAGCCCCAGCGGCTCATGCAGGCGAGCACGTTCCGCTCGATGGCGCGCAGCTTAGTTACGGCATGCGGCAAATAGTCTTTCACGCCTACCGGTTTCTCGAACCCTTTCGGTTTGGACACTTCCTTCACCCCGTTGCACCGCAAAACGCTTTAATGCGTTAATATGCTACCATATTAGCAAAATAAAGATTTTTCTCACTTTAGCATGAATCCTCCAGAGCGTCAAGAACGCGAAAAACCTCCCGATCGCTCAGGAGGCTTCCGGCTTTTATTTGTATTTTACCCCGGCATACAATTCTACGACGTCACGGATGAGCATAAAGCATTCCCCGTTCGTCAGGGCGTTCGGATCTTTAATCTCGCTGACGGTTTCATCCCTTAGCCATTTCCGCTTCTTCAGCTCTTTCAGCGCATGATCCGGCGTGGTCTCAATTCCAGCAGCCAGCGCAATGGTGTACGCGGCCTGCCCCAAACTCAGCGGCTTCTTCTCGGGCTTCGCCATGACGGCTGCCGCGGCCTGCGGATTCCCTTTGAAATATTCCCGATGAGCTTTTTTCACTTGGGACAACTGGTTCGCAAAACGTTTCGCGTTAGAACTCCCGTCCAGATCAAAGCTTTTATTATGATAGTTGCCGCTTGTGATGAACATGCTGACCGCCGCAAGCAGTCCGGGATAATCCGGATGCTTGGCATACTCAGGCTTATGGATGTCGGGCATTTGAAGATCCATGCCTTGTTGTTTCAAAAGAGCCCTTAGTTGGGTAATATCCTCTTTAGACCTGGACAATTCCCTTAGGGAGACGGCTTTGTCGATGGCCAGTTTAGCCGCCGCACCGGCTGCTTGTCCGGTTGCCATGCCCAGCGGCACGACGCGCGCGCTTCCGTGCGGGAGCGAGTCGTAGCTTGCCGATCTTCCCACGACCAGCAACCCGTCTATTTGCTGGGGCACGAGGCAGCGGAACGGCACCCCGTAGGCTTGCGGCTTCATCAGGATGGCGCCCGGATAGTCGGGACTCGTGCTTTGGATATCCACTTCATAGGAACCGTAAGCGATGGCGTCATCAAAATTCCGGTTTTCCATCAAATCGGTCATTTTCAAGCGATATTCGCCCATAATGTGACGGGATTCCCTTATGTAGAGCTCAGGCGCCGTTCCGGCGTATTCCAGATCCTTAAATTCCTTGAACTTGTTTTTGAGGAACGCGGCCATCAAAGGCGCTTCTTTTCGCCCGATCGCGAGTCCTGCCTGCACCGACTCCGGCGTGAGCGGATTCACCTCATAAATGTGCATCGCGTTGATGAGGATGGTGCCGTCGTTCTGCCGGCCGATGTTCAGACCCCGGAGCTTCACCCGTGCGGGGTCGCTGGATACATAGTCTTTAGCTTCGGGAAATCCCCAGGCGCTCATCTTGTCCACACCCGAGTCCTTATGTTGCCCGAACGAATCCCAAATCTGCTGGGTGACACCGCTCATTTTGAAAACCACCGTCACGGCCATGCGGGCGTCCGGTTCTCCGATGTCTTCGCGTCCAAACGTGTACGGAACGTGAGCTGCAGCCGCAATGTCCGCATCCTGCGTCGCATCGATCAATACTTTGGACGGTACGTCTTGCACCGTCCTGTCTTCCTTCTCGACCCGCAATCCGGCAACCCGGCTGCCTTCCATGAGCGGTTCCATTTTGCGTACCTTGAGCAGCACGTCGATGTTCTTTTCGTTCGCGACCATTTTATGAAAGACATTGGCGGCCGTATTCACGTCGAACGATGTGCCTTCAATTTGATCGTACCATTCCTGGAACAAACCTTTGTTCAAAAAGTTGTGCTTGCCCGTCAGCGGCTGCTGTTTCGGAGAATAGTTGTTGTCGAGCGAATTGAGCCAGCCCAGCGTCAACAGCCCGCCGAAAATGTCACGATTTTTGCCGTCGACGAGCAGCACCGAAAGTCCGTTGCGCGCCGCCGAGACAGCCGCCATGATCCCTTCCGGATCGGTGCCTGTCACGATCACGTCGTACGACGGACGGGTAATCCCCGTGACATGCACAGGCTGAAGCTTTTGATGCGCCGAATGGTTCTGGGTGCTCGGGAGAAGCTGCCACACCACGAGACCGGAAATGACGATAATAAAAAAAAGAGCGAGCAAAAGTACCTGTTTTTTGCGGAGGGACAGTGCGGGCATTTCCATACTCCTGTCAACTGGATAATGAAATCGCGGGATGAAGACGGCGGAAAAATGTTATAACTCCCGAAGAGGATTTCCTCCGACTTTCGCACTAGCGGGCACATCGCGATGGACGACGGCTCCCGCCGCGACGACCGCGTTGTCCCCAATCGTAACGCCGGGAAGTATGGTTACATTCGCCCCTATCATAACGTTGGAACCTATAGAAATGTTGCCAAGCCGATATTCCTCGATCAAATATTCATGCGTGAGCAGCGTGGAATTGTAACCGATAATCGAATTTCGGCCGACGGAGATGCGTTCCGGAAAAAAGACGTCTACCATCACCATTAGGGCAAAGGCGGTTCGTTCGCCCACCTTCATCCCGAGAATATGGCGATAGATCCAATTTTTGATCGGCAGGCTCGGGCAATATCGCGCGATCTGGATAAACACGAAATTTCGGACCGCTTTCCAGCGCGATACCGTCCGATAAACCTGCCATAGCGAGTTAGGTCCTTCAACCGGATACCGCTCTACGTTTCTCAAGCGTCGGTTCCCTCGATTCCGCATAAAGTCAACAGATCTTCCATCTTATGAAGGATATGCGCCGCTCCGGCTTCCCGGAGAACGGCTTCCCCTTTTAAAGACCAGGCCACACCGACCGGCAGTGCGCCGGCATTGGCCGCAGACTCAATATCTACCGTACTGTCACCAACCATGATCGTGTGCTCCGGCTCCGCGCCAAGCGCTTCCATCGCTTTCTGTACCGGCTCCGGATGAGGTTTCGGATGCTGAACGTCGTCGAGCGTCACGATCGTTCCCAAATGCTCGAACAATCCGAACAACTTCAGCGCCCGTTCTGTGGTAGGCCGCATTTTGGTCGTGACCACGCCGAGCCGGATTCCGTGCCGGCGTAAAATCGGCAGCACCTCCGCCACACCCGGGAACAAGGCCACCATTTCATCATGCTTCAAATAATTGTACTCCCGGTACGCGCGGGTAAGCTCTGTCACATCCTCCAGACCGGAAAACAGCTTCAACTGGTCTGTGAGCGTCAGGCCCATGCTGGGAATAATGTGTTCCCGCCCGAAATCGTCGGATACCGTGCCTTGCAGCGCGTGCAAAAAAGATTGAATGATCAGCTCGTTCGTATCGACGATCGTCCCGTCCAAATCGAACAGGACGGCTTTCACTAGCTTCGTCATGCCTTGGTTTGCTCTCCATTCTCGATGTCGTTGTCCGTGGCTGTTGTCACTTCTTCTACGTGAATTGTGCGTTCAGCCGCCGTTTCATTTTCAACCGGCACTTCCTGCTGTCCGCGCTTCACGATCGGATCGTTGTAACGTTCGCACGCTCTTCCGGTAACGCGCCGGAAGACGATAAACACAATGCCTGCAAGCACAATCAACAGCGCGAGCAGCTGAGATGTCCGTACATTGCCGTAAGCCGGGTTCAAATAGCCTTGCTCAAATACCGCCGTCATCGGAGACCACAATGCGTTCAAGAGTGATGCGAGCCAACTCGGCCCTTGAAACGCCAAGCTGTCCGTACGCAGCGCCTCGATGAAAAAGCGTCCGATCGAATACCAGATAATGTAGAACATGAAGAGCTCTCCGGCTTTTAAAAAGTTCATGCGGCGGATGATGAAGATGATGACCAAGCCGAGCAGGCTCCACATCGATTCATACAGGAATGTCGGATGATGGTACTCGCCTTGTACGTTCATTTGATTCACGATAAAGGAAGGAATATGAAGCGTGTCCCGAAGGAAGGATTCTTTCACCGGTCCCCCGTAAGCTTCCTGATTCACGAAGTTTCCCCAGCGGCCGATCATTTGCCCGATCAACAGGGACGGAGCGCAAATGTCCGTCACTCGCCAGAATCGGTAGCCCTTCGACCGAATATAGAAAAATCCGCAGACCAACGCGCCAATGAGGGCGCCATATATCGCAATGCCACCCTCCCATATTTTGAAAATATCCAAAGGGTGTTCGCGGTAAAAGTCCCATTTAAACAACACGTAGTACAGCCGGGCTCCGACAATAGCAGATGGAACTCCGAACAGCAGCAGATCCAGGAAAAAGTCCGGCGAGAGGCCGAACCGTTTCCCTTCTTGGACCGCCAGCAGCAGTCCCGCGAGCGCGCCCAAGCCCAAAATAATGCCGTACCAATGAACCTCCAGCGTTCCAATCGTGAAGGCAACCGGATTTAAAACCAAGGGTAACATGTTGATCCTCCGTCCCGACTATTCGTAATCGTCTTCGGCAATTGCCTCAGTCAATTTGTTCGTAAATTGCTGAGCCGCGTTATAGCCCATCCGTTTGAGCCGGAAGTTCATGGCCGCCACCTCGAGAATGACCGCGAGATTTCGTCCGGGCCGTACAGGTACCGTGAGCAGAAGCACTTCGGTATCGAGAATTTTGGTCGTTTCCTCATCCAATCCGAGACGGTCGTACTGCTTGTCCTGCTGCCAATTCTCCAGCTTCACCACAAGACTGATATTTTTCGAGTTCAGCACGGCGCCGGCTCCGAACAAGGTCATCACGTTCAAAATGCCGAGTCCCCGGATTTCCAGCAAATGCCGAATCAGCTCCGGTGCGCTTCCGAAAAGGTTATTGTCGGATGTCTGCCGGATTTCAACCGCATCGTCGGCGACAAGCCGGTGTCCGCGCTTGACCAGCTCCAACGCCGTTTCGCTTTTCCCGATGCCGCTTCCGCCGGTGATCAGCATGCCGACCCCATATACGTCCACAAGGACGCCGTGAATGGTGGCCGACGGCGCCAGCTGCTTCTCCAGGTAGTTCGTAATTCGGCTGAGCAAAATGGTCGTGGCCAGTCCGCTTCGCAGCACCGGAAAGTGACGGCTGTTCGCGATTTCCACCAGCTCGCTGGGAGTCTCGAGTCCTCGTGTAATGATGATACACGGTGTTTCTTCATGGCACAGCCGCTCCATGCGATCCTTACGCAGTTCGGTCGTCAGCGTTTCCAGAAAAGCCAATTCGGTGCGGCCCAATATTTGTACACGCTCGGCAGGATAATAGTTGAAATAGCCGGCCATCTCCAACCCGGGCCGGTTCAGGTTGTCGGTTTCGACCGTGCGGCGGAGCCCATCTTCCCCGGCTACGACCTCCAGGTGAAATTGCTGCACGAGTTCGGCAACTCTCACTTTTTTGGGCATCGTACAGCTCCTTTCCCAATTTGCGTTCATCCTTCATCGTAACGAAAATGGGCAGGTAAAGCAATGAGTGTTTCACCAGCCGCACAACAAAAAAAACCGTCCGGCCGAGGGCCGAACGGTTGGTGTTAATTACTCGGCTTCGAATACGTTCAATTCCGAGTCTTTGTCGAAAACATGGATTTTGTTCATGTCGATGGCAAGCTTCACGTTCTGGCCTTCATGCAGGCCGGATCGGCCGTCAACGCGGGCGATGACGTTGTCTTTGCCCAGTCCGTTCAGGTACAGGAACATTTCGTGACCGAGGTTCTCGGAAACTTCGATGCTCGCGTTGATGATGCTGTTCGGAGAAGCTTCGATGAACACCGGCTCTTCATGGATATCTTCCGGACGAACGCCGACGATCACTTCGCGGCCGATATAGCCTTTGGAGCGAAGCAGCTGCGCTTTGCCTTCCGGAATGACCACGTTTACGCCCGTTGCGCGGAAGCGGACGGAACCGCCTTCTTCGACCAGCTGGCCGGTCAGGAAGTTCATCGCCGGAGCGCCGATGAAGCCTGCAACGAACAGGTTAACCGGGTGGTTGTAGAGAACTTCCGGAGTCGCGGATTGTTGAATGAATCCGTCTTTCATAACGACGATGCGGTCGCCCATCGTCATGGCTTCCGTCTGGTCGTGGGTAACGTAGATGCAAGTCGTCTCCAGGCGCTTCATCAATTTGGAGATGTTAGCGCGCATTTGCGTACGCAGCTTGGCATCCAAGTTGGACAACGGTTCGTCCATCAGGAACACTTGCGGTTCGCGCACGATGGCGCGGCCCAATGCAACGCGCTGGCGCTGTCCGCCGGACAGAGCTTTCGGCTTGCGGTCGAGCAGGTGCTCGATTTCCAGGGTGCGGGCAGCTTCGCGCACGCGGCGGTCGATTTCGTCCTTGCGGAATTTCCGCAGTTTCAGACCGAACGCCATATTTTGATATACGTTCATATGAGGATAAAGAGCGTAGGACTGGAACACCATCGCGATGTCGCGGTCTTTCGGAGCGACGTCGTTGACGACGCGGTCGCCGATATAAAGCTTGCCTTCGGAAATTTCCTCAAGGCCTGCGATCATCCGCAGCGTGGTCGATTTGCCGCAGCCCGAAGGGCCGACCAGAACGAGAAATTCTTTGTCCTGGATATCAAGGTTGAAGTCGGATACCGATGCTTTGTCAGAACCCGGGTATTTTTTAAATACATGTTCCAAACGTACGCCTGCCATTGTTTTTCCCCCTAACACTTCGTTTGAAGGTACATAATCATCATACCGCACACCTAGGCCCAATGACTATGCACAATCCGTACAAAAAATTCATTTCCTTTTCGTGACTTTGTACAATAACAGCAAAATGCGCACCAATACGGCGTCGTTGAAGGAACGGACGTCCAAGCCCGTTTCCTGCTTGATCTTATCCAAGCGGTAAAGCAGCGTGTTCCGGTGAATGAACAGCTTTTTGGCGGTTTCGCTGACGTTGCAGTCCATCGCAAAAAAGGCGTCCAGCGTCGATACCGTCTCAAGATCGTTGAACATGTCCGGCCTGCCCATGGTCTCTTCGACGAAGCGGATCCGCGAAGCCTCCGGAATGCCGCTGAGCAGCCGCTCCAGATGGATAAGCCACGGCAGATGCACCTGCATTCCGACATGGAACTTCCGCCCGAGTTGAATCGTCTCCCGCAGTACCCCCACGGTTTGCACGGCGCTTTCTACCGGATCGATCGGATCTCCGACCGCGACATGGCACTCGCCGCCCCACTCTCCCGAGACCATTTGAAGAAGCCCAGAACCCAGCGAACTCAGCATCGCTTTGCGTTCATGGCCTTCCAGCACATCTTCCTCCGCCGCTTCCGCTTCGGCGAGCAGCCGGTCCGGCGACAAGATGAGCCATTCATGATCCCTCAGCGGAATGAGAAGGGTGTCTTCGCTCATAAACGAACGAATGGCCTTGTCCAGCTCGCCGTACGACGGCTCCTTCTCTTCCGCCTGCTCTCTCAGCAGTAAAAAGGGGATCATCCCGTCGAACAACCGGCTTCTCAGCTCCATGCCGTCAGGCACTTCCATCCGCCAGTCGCCTGACGCCGCGTTTTGCCCGATCCATTCCCCGAGCCTGCGGGCTTGGCGTTCCAATTCCGTTGCTCCGCCGGAAGTCTTTCCGTTCCTTTGCTGCAGCAGCAAGCGGATCAACTCTTGTTCGAGAGCGGTGAGCTCCTTGTCCGTCTCCAAAACGTGAAGTTCCGAACCGACCGTTCGTGTAACAAACCGAATTCCCGTATCCAGCTTCATACGATCCCCGGGCTCCGGACGCCGATTGCCTCCGTCGTGTTCCCACTGATCGACGGTGATCGTTCTAGCGGTCACGCCGTCACCTAGCAACTGCTCCAATTGCTGCCACTGTGATTTCTGCATCGCGTTCCCCTTTGACGGCCGTAGTTTCTGCGTGTATTGTACCACATTTCGTATATTGCTGTATGAGCAGCTATTTTCGGTATAGTTATGTAAAATCTCGTATAAATACAAAAAAACAGACGTCTGTTCGTCTGCTTCGATGTGTATGGTGGTGAGCCATGAAGGACTCGAACCTTCGACACCCTGATTAAAAGTCAGGTGCTCTACCAACTGAGCTAATGGCTCGTGATGCTGATGCTGCATGTAAAGATAAAATGGTGGAGGCTGATGGATTTGAACCACCGAACCCTGAGGGAACAGATTTACAGTCTGCCGCGTTTGGCCACTTCGCTAAGCCTCCACGATATTCGCCGGCAGGTTATGCCTGTACCGGTTGAAACAAGTGGTGGCTCGGGACGGAATCGAACCGCCGACACGAGGATTTTCAGTCCTCTGCTCTACCAACTGAGCTACCGAGCCAAAAAAATATCGCCATATAAAATGGCGGAGCCGACGGGATTCGAACCCGCGGTCTCCTGCGTGACAGGCAGGCATGTTAGGCCTCTACACCACGGCTCCGCGTTGTACATGGTCCCCGAATGGGGTGTAATCATGGTGGAGGCTGAGGGGATCGAACCCCCGACCCTCTGCTTGTAAGGCAGATGCTCTCCCAGCTGAGCTAAGCCTCCATGAAGGATATGAATTTGGTAGCGGCGGAGGGGATCGAACCCCCGACCTCTCGGGTATGAACCGAACGCTCTAGCCAGCTGAGCTACGCCGCCATAAATTGCAACGAACCCGATCATACCACGGACTCGCCGTCATGTACAGCGGCAATTTTTGTCTGCCGCCCAAGGCTTGCGCCTTGAAAACCGGATGCGAAACGAAACAGTTGCTGATATAAACATCATCGATACCTGTGTGCTTATTAGGATAAGCCCTCGACCGATTAGTACTCGTCAGCTGCACGCGTTGCCGCGCTTCCACCCCGAGCCTATCAACCTGGTGTTCTTCCAGGGGTCTTACTAAATTGGGAAATCTCATCTTGAGGCGGGCTTCGCGCTTAGATGCTTTCAGCGCTTATCCCTCCCGC
>NZ_SUPK01000001.1 GCF_005049045.1 Cohnella pontilimi | reverse complement strand
CCCCACTGGAATACAGGCAATACCTGCTTAGTTCAGCAGCATAAAAAATGGCACCAACCATAAGGAAATGGCCGGTGCCAGAGTTTTTGTTTTTATACTGTCTACTTGACGGGGTGCAGTTCACATGTCCGAACCAAGGTTGTTTTTTTGATTACCTGTTCGTTTGTGCCGCGAGACCGCTGAAGGAGATGGGGCCTACGACGTTGGCTGCTGTGCCCGCGGTAAGATTTTCCGCAGTGACCGTGTAACGGTGAGTGCCTCTCGGTACATTGCGGTCAATTCCTTGGAAGGTCACGGCGTAGTTTTGTTCGGAGCCGGCGGATTCGATGCCTTGTATAGTGTTGAAAATTTCCCTTCCGTCACGGAAAATTCTAAAAAGGATCTGGGCGATGCCGGTTATCCCCCGTACCCCTACGGTGGCTACCAGTTCGACACGATTAGGCTGGGCATTGACCGGGATCGTAATTCGAATTGTCGCGAGGACGATTCGTCCAGGTGACCGGGGAATTCTAGTAGCCGTCAGCCTGTTAAACCTTCTGCGCGGCTGAACCGCTTCTTTATCAAGAAAGCGTGCCATTTCTATCACCTCTCTTCGAGATAAGATAGATTATGATATGGCGTCAGTTTCGTAAGGATTGTGCGCATACATGAGAGAGACAGAAAATGGAGGAACGTCTCGTGCGGCGATATACCTTGCGAAATTGTGGTGGAGTTTTCCTCTTTTCAACTGCTGCTTAAAGGAGGGTTTTCCTCGCTTCTCTTGTCAAGGAGCGTGGAATCCACTATTCTGTTACTGAACATAAAGAAGAAACGGTGGATGGCATATGGCACGAGTAGGACCGAAGCTGAACCAGTCGAATACGCTTCTCATGATCTCCAGCATCTATTCTTCTCTCACGAAAGCGGAGAAGAAGGTCGCGGATTTCGTCCGCAGCAATCCCGAGGAAGCGGTGCTGGCTACCGTAACGGATTTGTCGGAACAGGCCGGTGTCGGAGAAACGTCGGTTATCCGTTTTTGCCGGAAACTCGGTTTTCGAGGATTCCATGAATTTAAACTGTCGGTGGCGCAAGATTTGGTGGACCGCCCTCCTTCGGTATCGAACCTGGAAATCGAAGAAGAAGACGACGTGCTGACCGTAGCGCGCAAAGTGACGATGAAGCACGAGATGCTGCTTAAAAACACGCTGGATCTCATTAACGTGGATAATCTCAAAAAAGCGGTTGATAAAATGTTGGCCGCGGATCGAATATTCATTTATGGCGTCGGTTCTTCCGGCATCACGGCATTAGACTTGCA
Source organism: Cohnella pontilimi (assembly GCF_005049045.1). Taxonomy (GTDB): domain Bacteria; phylum Bacillota; class Bacilli; order Paenibacillales; family Paenibacillaceae; genus Cohnella; species Cohnella pontilimi. The sequence goes on along the minus strand of NZ_SUPK01000001.1, from coordinate 803,432 downwards.
TTATCGTCTCATGCGGATCGGCATGAGCGTGGAGGCGCACCGGGATTCCCACATCATTGCCATGAATGCGGCACTGGTGAAGAAAGGGGACTTGGTGTTCGGCATCTCGACATCCGGAAGTACACGGGATTTGGTGGACCCGGTACGCCAAGCCAAGCTGAACGGAGCGGACGTCATCTGTCTCACCAGCCATTTGCGATCCCCGATCGCGGCGTATGCGGACACGGTGCTGCTGGTGCCTTCCCGCGAAATGCCGACGGAAGGCGGCGCATTGTCGACCAAGTTCTCGCAAATTCATTTGCTTAACATCTTAACCACCTTGCTTTCGATGAAAAAGGACAGCGCGGAGGAATCTCTCGAGAAAACGGCGATTTCCGTGGCGGACAAACTTTATTAAGGCACTGAAATTAAAGGGAAGGTCCGAGAGGATCCTTCCTTTTTGTTATGGATTATTATTTCTATTTGCATATAAATAGTGGAGTAACAATCCAGTATGTGGTACGATAATATCATCATATCAAGTGATTACGGTAGGTGAGGCGATGAGCAACTCAGCGGATATTATCGTAATTGGTGGAGGGCTTGGCGGATGTATGGCCGCGCTGGCTGCTGCCAAAGCCGGAACCCGCGTCATCCTTACGGAAGAGACCGACTGGCTTGGCGGTCAATTGACGAGTCAAGCGGTACCGCCGGATGAGCATCCCTGGATCGAGAGTTTCGGCTGCACCGCCACATACCGGGAGTTCCGAAATCGCATCAGGCGTTATTATTACGATGAATATCCTTTAAAGCCGGAAGTGCGGGACAATCCGAGGCTGAATCCCGGGAACGGCTGGGTCAGTCGGTTGTGTCACGAGCCCAGAGCAGCTCTTCGCGTATTGAACGATATGCTGGCTCCTTTCGTTAGCAACGGACGAGTTCTTGTCTGCTACGGATATCGTCCTGTAGAAGCCGAGACAGACGGCGATTTTGTGAAATCGGTTACGGTTTTTAACGACTCCACCGGAGACCGCCTGACGCTTCGAGGCTCATTTTTTTTGGATGCGACGGAGTGCGGAGATTTGCTTCCACTTGCAGGTGTCGAATATGTAACAGGTTCGGAAGCGAGAGCCGAAACCGGTGAGCCGCACGCCGCAGAGAGCGCGGATCCGCTCGACATCCAATCCGTCACGCATGTGTTTGCGATGGACTACATTGAAGACGGGAACTTTACGATTCCCAAACCGGAACAATACGATTTTTGGTGCACTTATGTTCCTTCTTTTTCAACGGTTCCGATCCTGAGCTGGATGATGCCCGACGCGAACAGCGAAGAAAGAATGAAAGAATGGTCGTTTATGCCGGATGGAGTCAACCCCATGCCGTTATGGACGTATCGACGCATTATCGACGCTTCTATCTTTGCCGACGGGTTCTATGAATGCGACATCACGCTCGTCAATTGGGCACAAAACGATTATTTTCTCGGACCTGTGTACGATGTGCCGGAGGAAGAACGGCGTATAAATCTGGCTGGCGCCAGACAACTGAGCCTGTCTCTTATGTACTGGCTGCAAACGGAAGCTCCCAGGCCGGACGGCGGAAAAGGTTACCCCGGACTCCGCCTCCGTCCTGATGTGCTAGGAACCGAGGATGGCTTAGCCAAACAGCCGTATATCCGGGAATCCAGACGCATCAAAGCGGTTTACACTGTAACCGAGAATGATGTAAGCCGGGAAGTGCGGGGAGATCAAGGCATACGCCGTTATAAAGACAGCGTGGGAATCGGCCATTACTGGCTCGATCTGCATCCGACCACCCGTACGAACAAAATGTGCTTCATTCCGACTTACCCTTATGAGATTCCGTTAGGCGCACTTTTGCCGATCCGCTTGAAAAACTTGCTCCCGGCTGGCAAAAACATCGGGACGACGCAGATCGCGAACGGTTGTTACCGCTTGCACCCGACCGAATGGAATATCGGTGAGTCGGCTGGCTGCCTAGCCGCATATGCCTTTCAGAACGAGGTTACCCCGCATGAGGTTCACGGGAAACCGCATCATCTGCAGAAATACTTGGAGTTGTTGGAGCAGCAAGGGATTCAAACCCATTGGCCGGAAGACATGACGCTGTAAGGAGAGTCCGCATATGGAGTTTGCGATCGGAGTCGATATTGGGGGTACGAAAATCCAGTTTGCGGCGGTGAATCGCGAGGGGGCGATCATGGAACGGCAATTGATGCTGACGGAAGCGCTGCTCGGTCCGCAGCAGTTAGTGGATAAGGTGCTGGCCGGCATCGAGGGCATGATTTCCAACTTGACGCCTGGCGGCAGGATTGCCGGTATCGGGATCGGCAGCGCCGGGCAAATCGATTTTCGCACCGGCTCGGTCGCTTTCGCGGGAGAGACGCTCCCGGGTTGGACGGGGACGCCGATCAAGCGCTTGGTGGAAGAGAGATTCCACATCCCGGCTTACGTGGACAACGATGTCAATGTCATCGCCGTTGCCGAGAAAGTGTTCGGCGCCGGTCGCGAGTTTGAAAGCTTCGTTGTTATCGCATTAGGCACCGGGCTCGGAGGCGCCATCGTCGAGTCCGGTCAATTGGTGCGCGGCGCGTTCGGCGGAGCCGGCGAGCTTGGGCATGTGTCCGTGGACTTTAACGGCCCCCGCTGCCCCTCTTGCGGTAATTACGGATGCATTGAACTGTACGCGTCCGGCACCGGTATTGCCAGATTGGGCGCTGAATCTCTGTCTGCCGGTGCAACAGCTGCCTGGAAGCCAAACTCGCGGGAAATTATCGAAGCATGGCTGCAGGGCGAACCGCTGGCGGGCGATGTCATGGACCGCGTTATACGTGCGCTGGGTTCTGCCGTCGCCGGATTCATTCATACGTTTAATCCTGAGGCGGTCATCATCGGAGGCGGCGTATCGGAGACGGGGCCGGTTTTCCTCGATGCCTTGAACGAAGCGGTGCAGGCCCGCACCTCCGCTGCGATGAGTAAAGCCTGCAGGCTGCTTCCGGCCTATGTCGGAACCGACGCGGGCGTCATCGGCGCCGCTGCGCAAGTGTGGCATTACGGTAACAACCGATAAACGAATCAAGGGAGAGATCGAGATGAAACTGTCCAACAAAATCGGCGTCATTGTCGACAGCTTCCGGCTTCCCGTTCGGGAAGGCCTGCTGAAGGCGAAGGAGGTCGGCGCTGAAGGTGTTCAAATCTATGCTGTAAGCGGAGAGATGGATCCCTCGGAACTGAGAGGCACGGCCCGCAAAGAATTGAAGGCGTATATCGAATCGCTGGGGCTTGAAATTTCCGCGCTTTGCGGAGATTTAGGCGGACATGGATTCCAAGACCGGGCCGCCAATCCGGACAAAGTTGAAAAATCGAAACGAATTCTCGACCTGGCCGTCGAGCTCGGCACGAACGTCGTCACGACGCACATCGGCATTGTACCGGACGAGCATAGCGCGGTATACGAAGCGATGCAGCAGGCTTGTGAAGAACTCAGCCAATATGCGAGCAGCATGGGGGCCTATTTCGCCATTGAGACAGGGCCGGAACGTGCGGCGCATCTGAAGTCGTTTCTTGATACGCTCAGCACGAAAGGTGTTTCGGTCAACTTCGATCCCGCCAACATGGTCATGGTCACCGGTGACGATCCGGTTCAAGGGGTGCGACTGCTGAAGGACTATATTGTACATACGCACGTGAAAGACGGAATCCGCTTTCAAGAAGTTGACCCCAGGGAAGTCTACGGCGCGCTCGGCTTCGAACCGATGGATCACGGCAAAATCGCGGAAATGGTGTCGTCCGGCAAAGTGTTCAAAGAAGTGCCGCTCGGTGAAGGCAGCGTGAAATTCGACGAGTATTTTCAAGCGCTTCAAGATATCGGTTACAAGGGCTACTTGACGATCGAACGCGAGGTCGGAACCAAGCCGGAGGAAGACATCCGCAAAGCTGTAGAGTTCATAAAACGGTATCGCTGAAGGAGACGAAGCACTCCGTTATGAAGATCCATTTCCTCGGAACGGCCGCGGCGGAAGGCTTTCCCGCCCTGTTTTGCCGCTGCCCGCATTGCGCCAAAGCCCGGGAGCTGGGAGGAAAGAACGTCCGGACCCGCAGTTCCGCCATTATCGACGATACGCTGAAGATTGATTTTCCCCCGGATACGCTGCACCACGTGCTTCGGGACCGGCTTGACTTGGGACTCGTCAAAGACTTGTTCGTGACGCATACCCACTCCGATCACCTGCGCGCCGAGGACTTGGAAATGAGACTTCCCGTGTATGCGCACGGATTGGACCATCCACTAACCGTCTACGGTCATGACGCGGTGGTGCGCAAATGCCGCGAAGCGTTCGGCCGGCCCGGCGATGAGCAAATCATCGTCCGCCGCATTGTACCGTTCGAGACGATCGACACAGGATCCGCCAAGGTCACGCCTTTGCCGGCGAATCACGATCCGGACGAAACTTGTCTGCTTTTCTTTATCGAGAAAGACGACAAAACGTTGTTTTACGGCCATGATACCGGATTGCTGCCGGATGAAACCTGGGCTTGGCTGTCCGATCGACAGTTGGATCTCGCCATCTTGGACTGCACGAACGGAAACCTCCCGTGGACCGGAAGCCATCTCAATATCGAATCGGTGCTGGCCATCCGGAACCGAATGCGGGATAACGGGATATTGCGGAACGGAGCACAGACGGTCGCGACGCATTTTTCACATAACATCGGATTGCAGCACGGGGACTTGAAGGCCATTTTCGATCCGGAAACGATCACTGTAGCCTTTGACGGCATGGTGCTTCACGTTTGACCGGTGAGGGATAAATCAAATCATACCCAGACATGGAGGAAACAGAAATGAGCAAAATCAAGGTAGCGGTCATCGGATGCGGTACAATCGCCAACACGGCGCACATTCCGGCTTACATGAAAAATCCGAATGCGGAAATCAAGTATTTTTGCGACATCCAATTAGACAGAGCCGAAAAAGCGGTTAAGGAATACGGCTGCGGGACGGCGATCGAAGATTACCGCAAGATACTCGAAGATCCCGAAATTGAAGCCATTTCGGTCTGTACGCCGAACAACGTGCATTCGACCATTACGATCGATTGTCTGCGTGCCGGCAAAAACGTGCTTTGCGAGAAACCCGCGGCCAGAACCTACGAGGAAGCGCTGGAGATGCAGAAGGTACAGCACGAAACCGGCAAGGTCCTCAACATCGGCGTCGTGAATCGCTTCAATACGGGCGTCAATATCATCAAAAAAATGATTGAGGACGGCGAGCTTGGCGAGGTTTATCACGTGTATGTAAGCTTCCGTTCGCAGCGTTCGATTCCGGGACTGGGCGGCGCGTTCACGACCAAGGCCATCGCGGGCGGCGGCGCACTCATCGACTGGGGCGTTCACTTCCTTGATATCGTGATGTACTGCACCGGCGATCCGAAGCCGAGAACCGTGACCGGGCAAGCATACAGCAAACTGGGCCGCGATATGAAAAACTACTCTTACATTGATATGTGGGCGGGTCCGCCGAATTATGAGGGAACTTACGACGTAGACGACTTCGTGACCGCGATGATCCGGACGGAAGGGCCTAGCATCACTGTTAACGGCGCTTGGGCGCAGAACATTTTCGTAAACGAAATGTATATCGATTTCTTGGGTGATAAAGCCGGGATCCGGCTCCAATACGGCTCCGACTTCAAGCTGTACAGCGCCAAGAACGGTGCGCTGCTCGAAACCTCGCCGAAATTTAATTCAACGGACATGTTCCAAAACGAGATCGACGCGTTTCTGGCATGCATCCGTTCAGGGGAGAAGCTGCCTTCTCATATCGACACCGTCATTCTGACTTCTCAAATCATGCAGGCCATCTACGATTCTTCGGAAACCCGCGCGGAAATTAAACTTTAATCGGATGGGCGGGAGAAGAGATGAAAAAAATCGGCTTTATCGATTATTTTCTCGATGAATGGCATGCGCAAATGTATCCGGAATGGATCGAACAGGCTTCGGGCGGCAGCATGAAAGTGGCTTACGCCTACGGCAAAATCGATTCTCCAAGCGGTGTGTCGAACGTTGATTGGTGTTCGGCGAGAGGGATCGAGCTGCTGGGCTCTATCGAAGAAGTGGTGGAGAAAAGCGACTATCTGATCGTATTGTCACCGGATCATCCCGAGTTCCACGAAGAATTGTCGCAGCTGCCTCTGCGTTCGGGCAAACCGACCTACATCGACAAAACGTTCGCTCCGGACCGCAAAACGGCTCTTGCGTTATTCGAACTGGCGAATCAACATGGCACCCCGATGTTTTCGAGCTCGGCTCTTCGTTATGCGGCCGAGTTCACCGGAATCGAGCGGGAAGGAATCGATGCGATTGTTAGCATTGGGCCGGGCAGGTTCGAAAATTATTCGATCCATCAAATTGAACCGGTAATCTCCTTGATGGGAAGCTCGCCCGAGCGGGTGATGTCGATCGGTACAGCCGACTCACCGGGTTTGCTCATTCAATTCGCGGACGGCAGACAAGCGGAGGTGCGGCATTTCGGGGAAGGGGCCCCGTTTGCCATGGCAGTAAATTACGCTGCGGGCGATTCGAAATTGATCAAGGTCGAGTCGGACTTCTTCGCAGCGTTCATCCGGGACATGATTACTTTTTTTGAAACCGGGAAGCCCAAGGTGGACCCAAGCGAGACCGTCGCCATTATTACGATCATCGAATACGGATTGAAAGCCATGACTAAGCCGTTCGAATGGCTCGAGCTTCGGTCCTGACGCGATTTCCGCACCAAAAGGGAGGATGCCCGGTCGTTCAATACGAACCGGGTATCCTCCCTTTTTCGATCAGCGAATCTTCGAAACTTCGTCGCAGCGGTCGTAAAACTCTGTCTGCAGCTTCAACGCGGTGCCGTCTTCTTTGATCCGTTTCACCGCTTTGGCCAAGTTGGCCGCGCAGAAATCCAGGTACGTTTTGCCGTATTCCGCATTGGACAGAGAAGGATTTCCGGCAATTTGATTCGGATACTCGGTGTACCAATGGATGCCGGCGAACAGCTTCTCTTCGCTCATCCACCGGCCTCTGCCCATCGGATCCCATTCTCTCGGGTTCAAGCGGTCCATATGAACGAGAGACGGATTGATGTGCAGGATTTCGGAAGTTTCCATATGATCGGCGTGCCCGTAATCCCCGGGTGTCTCAAAATGATTTTCCAGATATGCATGCTGCTCTGCGGACAGCTCCCACAAATCGTAAATATACACCATATAATCTCTTCGCTCGTCCAGCATGGATTGGGCGAAGTAACGCAGCCAATGGTTGTTTCCACCATGGCCGTTGGCTAGCAAGATTTTATCGAATCCGTTCCGTCGGATTTCCTTCACTACTTCTCGCAGCAGCTTCATCTGGATGTCGCTGCCCACTGCCACCGTTCCTGCAAAATGCCGGACTTCGGATACTTGGGCGAAAAAATAATAGGGAAAGATGACAAACGGCTCCAGATGGGAGGCTTTCTCCGAAACGGATCTCGCGATCATCATGTCGGTTCCGATCGGTAGATGGTCGCCGTGCTTCTCCAGACAGCCGATAGGCAGCACGCACACTCTTTCTGAAAAAAGGACGGCTTCTTCAAATTGTTTGACGGTTAAATTTTCCCACAGCATAAAATTCCCTCACTTTTTTATCACAGCGGATTTTTTCCATTATAATTCCATCATATCCGAGCAGAGTGTGAAAACATAGTGGAGTAGTTCTTTATTTCTAAACTTAATGGTGGAGTGAATATTCTACTTATGTTAAGATATTTGCAAATTTAAACGATTCGTGAACCCATAATGGAGAGGGGATCGAAAATTGAATCTCATCGATTGGAAAGAGACACTGGAACAGGAGCTCGTGCAATTATCGCAGCAAGGTGCGGATCTGAACGAACTTCCGGCCCATTTGCGAACCGTATCGGGTACGCAGGCGGAGCTGGCAGCCAAATGCCGCGAACTCTATGAAAAGCAGGGGCAATGGCCAATCGTGCCCGGGTACCCGTATCAAGAGCCATCCGACTGGTCCTCCATACAAGAAGCATCCCTTTTCCACGCGAAACAGGAGAAGATCGACCGGAACCGTTTGTTCGATAGAATTCACGGAGCTTGGCTTGGACGGGCCGCGGGCTGCTTGCTCGGAAAACCGGTGGAAGGCTGGATGCGTGAAGAAATTCGAAACTTGTTGGCCGCTTGTGATGGTTACCCCCTGAGAAATTATTTTACTGGAAGGTTTCCACCAGACGGCCTCGAATCGTGGAAGCATGAACAATACGCGCAGAACGTCATTGAGAACGGTTCAGGAATGCCGAGAGACGACGACATGGATTACACAATCTTGGCATTAAAAACATTAGAAATTTTCGGATCTGAATTTAATACCGACAATATTGCGGAAATGTGGCTTACCTATCTGCCTCCTTTCATGACATATACGGCCGAGAGAGCGGCCTATCTCAACTTGTGCGCCGGCGTGCCGGTCGCAGATGCCGCACTACTGAATAATCCGTACCGCGAGTGGATCGGCGCTCAAATCCGTGCCGATTTTTACGGCTACATCAACCCGGGCGATCCTGCGGAAGCCGCGAGGATGGCTTTTCAGGATGCGGCCCTCTCCCACAAGGGCAACGGCATCTACGGAGCGATGTGGATTGCCGCCATGAACTCGGCGGCATTCTGCCTCGAGGATCCGGAAGCGGTGATCCGCGCAGGCATGGATCATATCCCGCAGCAATCCAGGCTTCATGAAGCGCTCGACTGGGTGCTTAGGCTGAAGAACGAACAGCCGAGCTGGGAGGCGGCCGGCGATCACTTGCTGAAACAATTTGCGGGATACCACCGCATACATACGATCAATAATGCGGCCATTGTAGCTTTGGCGCTTTTATACGGGGAGAGAGATTTGGAGAAAACCATCTCCATCGCCGTGATGATGGGGTTGGACACGGATTGTAATGGCGCAAGCGCCGGTTCCGTAATCGGCATCCTGAACGGAGCGAACGCTTTGCCGGATAAGTGGACGCGGCCGCTTCACGACCGGATCGAGAGCTTTATCGCCGGTGAAGGAGTACAGACCATCAGCAAGCTTGCCTTGCGATCATGGGCGATAGCTGCAGAAAGGCGTTATTAAGATGACGGTATCCTTGTCCTATAACAGTCAAGGGCAGTTTAAAATCGTACAATTCACGGATCTTCACTGGGGAGATAACAACGAAGGAGACCGACAAACCCGCGCTTTAATGGAAGAAGTGCTGAAAGCCGAACGTCCCGACCTGGTGGTAATTACCGGTGACGTGATCGAAGACGGCACCTGTAACGATCCGAGACAGTCAATCCGTCAAGCCGTGGCGGCGATGGAGGATTCCGGCATAGCATGGGCTATCGTTTTCGGCAACCACGATGCTGAAGCTCGCATTTCCCGCCAGGAGCTGTTCGACTCGCTGAAAGGGGTTCGTTACGGCATAACGCAGAGAGGTCCGGAATCAATCACCGGGGTCGGGAATTATGTCATTCAATTAACCGGGCGCGATGGAAACACGGGGCACGCGCTATTCTTTCTGGACTCCGGAGATTACGCGGAGGCCAGAATCGGCGGTTATGCTCACATTGCGAGAGACCAGATTGACTGGTTTGTCCGGGAATCTTCACGATTGGCGGCCGAGAACGCCGGTTCGCCCATCCCCTCGCTGGCATTTTTTCATATTCCGCTTCCAGAGTACAACGATGTTTGGGATTTTGAAGTATGCCGGGGTTATAAACAAGAAATGATCTGCTGCCCTCGTCTGAACACCGGGATGTTCGCGGCGATGGTGGAGATGGGAAATGTCATCGGCACCTTTGTAGGACACGATCATGATAGTGATTTTTGCGGAGAATTGCATGGGATTATGTTGTGTTACGGCAGAAAAACCGGATACAACAATTACATGAAACCCGGTTTCGCGAAAGGTGCAAGAGTGATCGTTCTCGAGGAAGCCGGCAGCGGGTTCCGGACTTGGCTTCGGCTCGAGGGCGGACAAACGGTAATGGACCAGCCGATCCATCAACCGGAGGAAGGAAACCGCCTACGCAAGCATGATCATCCTCATGCAGCAAAAAGCCTCCCGTCCGCGACTGACGGGAGGCTCTCTGGATCATCACGCTTCGAGATGAAGGTCGAAACCCACCTCAAACATTCGCTTCCACGGCAGGATCACATTCTCAAGCCGGATCCGTCCGGGATCCAGCTCCTTTAGGAACTCATCAATGAAAGCCTGCAATTTGTCTTGAATCAGTGCGGCTGCCTGATCGTGTATGGCCGCGACGTCAAAGTAGTTTCCGCCGAGCTTCTCGATGTGCCGATAGGCTACGTCCATTCGCACGATGGCTTGATAGCCCCAATCTTCCACGAGACGGGATAAGTAGAATGCCTCGCTGTTTCTCGATCGGACGCTTCCGCCTTTTTTTTCCTTTTTGTGAAAATAAGACTCCACGATGGCGTGGGGGATCACCGTTCCGAGGGAATTCCCCGAAGTGTTCCATCCAGCGTAGGCAGACAAGCTGGACAGCAGGCCCATCCCGGAGAGAAGCTTCATCAGAGGCTCATCGGCGCCGTTGCAGGTGGCAACATCGGCAAGTGCCAACATATAGCCTTTGTCGGCATACCGGCGAATGGCATGAGCAAATTCACGATAATTGATTTCGGAAAAATAGGAAGCGTGCCTTTGTTCGAAGCTGTCTGTGGTTTCCGCCATGTCATATTGTCCGACAGGTGGAGAATTTATCATCAGGACAAAATCGGCATCAGACGCATGATCGGCTATGTATCCTCCCGCCGCTGTAATCTGGCATTTGAGACTTTCTGCCAAGCTTCGGTCCTCGTATTTGGGGATGGCGAACGGGCCCGAGGCGGAAGAATGACGAATGAAAATATCCGGTTGATACCATCTAATCTCGCAAAACACCCGGGCAAAGAGCGTATTGCCTACTTCGTCGGCGCCGGGATAGATGTGAACGCGGTCAAACAACTGTTTGTCCTGCACCGAGGCCAGCAATTTGCGCTGTTCGGAAGACGAGTAACCGTATTTGGCGTTGTCATCGAGCGGGATGATCAAGAAGTCGATCGTTTCGTTAGCGGTGAGTTCGACTGCCAATTCGTTGACCGCGGAATTGATGCGGCGGCGGCCGATGAAGTCTTGCTGCACCGCTTCGGGCAACTCTAAGGACAATTGCTCCCACTTCATTCGTTCCGACTCTGTCAGCCCCTCGCGTGCCTGCTTATCCTGCAGCCGGCCGAACATGGACAATTGTGCGCCATAATCGGCATAATAGTCGGGCTCTTCGTCGCTGCTGTTGTAAGCGGGAGCGCGCATGATCAAGTTAAAGGCATAAATCCGAAGTTTTGGATTCGCCTTTTTCAATTGCGCGAGTGTTTGAAGCCTGGATCGACAGTCCTCGATGGAAAGGTAGTGGAGCCTTGAAGGCACAATGCCGCCGTATACCAGCATGTCCAACGACACGATGAGATAGCCGGAGCCCGATGTTTGTTCTTGAAGCCAGTCGGCTATCCTTGCCGTATCGGCCGGCTGTTTTTTGCGTCCCAATAATGCCGGCGGGGGAGCCGCCATCTCGATATCCGCAGCAGCGGCGATTTGCAGAGGAAATTTGGCGTTGCACGGTCTTTCATCCAATGGGAGATAAACAATGCGGTCCATTTTGAAATCATCCCTTTTTTTGTTTATTGTAGCATAACTTTTGAAGGAAATATCCGAAAAGTGTAATCAAAATGAAAAATTCCTCTTTTGTATAATCCCATTTGTTGCTATAATAAAGGCAAACAGGTTGGAGGTGAGATTCAACAATTAATATGAATTCGGATAAATACTCCAGTTTGGGAACAGGTGAACTGATGAATAACACACTCATTACCAACCTGAAAAGTGGATTGATCGTATCCTGTCAGGCGTTGAAAGAAGAACCATTGTTCGGTTCCGAGCACATGGTTTCCATGGCTTTGGCTGCGGAAGAGGGAGGCGCAGTGGGAATTCGCGCCAATACGCCGAATGATATCTCAGCGATCAAGAACAGAAGTTCATTGCCGGTCATAGGTTTGTATAAGAAACATTATTCCGACTCCGACGTATATATCACACCCACAATCCAGGAAGTGATGGAAGTGGTAGAAGCGGGAGCGGATTTTGTAGCGATCGACTGCACCCGCCAAAAACGTCCCCAAGGAATATCGTTGCAACAATTTATCCATCAAATTCGATATCGCTTTCCGACAACTGCTATCGTAGCGGATATCTCTACTTTTGAAGAAGGCGTGGCAGCAATGGACTTGGGTTTGGATGTGATTTCGACCACCATGTCCGGTTACACCCCGTACAGCAAGCAGCAAGAAGAACCAGATATCGATTTGGTATCCCGTTTGTCTGCACTTCATCGAACGCCGGTTTTGGCGGAAGGCCGAATCTCGACACCAGAACAATGTGTCGCATGTTTGCATGCCGGAGCTCACGCCGTCGTAGTGGGCACTGCCATCACGAGACCTCAAGAGATTACCCGCCGATTTGTGAACGCGATTCACGCTGGTACTCAAGCTTAAACATAGAACCATCGTTTCTGGCTCTATTCCAAGAGCGGAATCGTAAACCCTATGTATTCGCTTCTGTAACCCTAATAAACGTTTAGTTAAGAAAGACTTTATTGAAGGTGGTGATGCAGCCTCATTGCAGTCGGTGTTACCGGAAAGCTTCTCTTTACCCTTCGTTTAACGAAGGAGGGTCGTAAGCCCGCAAGATCTTCTCGTGAACTCGCTCATCCTCTCATCCTAGACGAACGGACGGATCTTGTTGCCTCGGCAGTCTCAGCTTTGCGGAGTCAATTGCAATATAAAAAGAAACCGCTTACACAAACTGGCCACAAGCAACACAAGTCTAAGGAGGATATTCCGTGAAAAAAAGGTCACTGATGTCGCTTATGGTATTAATGGCGTTGATCGTCGCCATCATCTCCGCATGTTCGTCCAAGAATAACAATGATGCACAATCTTCTTCGCCATCATCTTCTTCGCCATCATCTTCTGCGCCGGCATCTTCGGCCGCTTCGGGAGAGAAAGTTGAAATTCAGTTCTGGTATGGCTGGGGCGGACCGGAAGGCGAAGTGATGGAGAAAATAATTAAGAAATTCAATGACAGCCAAGACCACATTGTCGTGAAAGGCACAGTGGAAGGCGATTACAGCAAGCAGCTTACGGCCATTACGGCTGGCAACCCGCCGGATGTAGCATCTAACTTCGGTAATGCGTCCGTGCCGAACGGCGAGAACGGCGCCAACACTCCTCTGGATGACTACATGGCGAAGAGCGGCCTCACGGCGGAGCAATTCGTGCCGGGCGCAATCAAGCAGCAGCAATATAACGGCAAAACATACGCGCTGCCGGTCGCCATGCACTTCAGCATGCTGTTCTATAACAAAGACTTGCTTGCGCAAGCCGGCTACGACAAGCCGCCGGAAACCGTGCAGCAATTGTTTGAATACTTTGACAAGCTGAGCAAATTCGACTCTAACGGCGCCATCAAAGTACTTGGACTCGGTGCTCCGACTCTGCCAGTCTATGACTACGCTTACCTCTTCGGCGGCAAATTCGTCGATGTAGACAAAAACGAGATCACGCCGCAAGATCCCGGATTCATCCAAGCAATGAAGCAAAGCGCCGCTCTGTATAAAAAAGCGGGCGGAGCCGACAAAGTGAATGCGTTCAAAGTGGGAGACTGGTTGTCCGCGAACGATCCGTTCTTTACCGGCAAATACGCAATGACTTTCGGCGGAGAATGGACCGGCACGTTCATCAAGAAATTTGCACCGAATCTGAATTATGGAATCGCTCCATTGCCGTATGACGAGAACCATCCGGAAATGAAAGGCGCGGCTTCCGTCGATACGTCCACCTTCTACATTCCGAAAGGCGCCAAACATCCGGATGAAGCTTGGGAATTCATCAACTGGTTCATGAAGCCGGAAAACATTGCGGAATTTGACGCTGGCATCGGTAACCTGACACCGGTCATTGCAGCGATTGACTCTCCTCTGTTCAATGACGCTGCCGGATTCAAAGAATTCCTGGATGCATCCAAAAACCCGAACTTGCAAAGCTTCCCGGCTTCTCCATATATGGGCACGTACACGAATGAAATCGGCGTCGCGTTTAACGATGTTCTTCTTGGCAAAACTTCCGCTGAACAAGCGGCGAAACAAGTTGCAGATAAAATGGCGCCGGAAGTCGCCAAGTACAAAAAGTAAGGAGTTCGCGGTAAACATGCGACTCCTGCCCGCGCTATGCGCGGGCAGGAGTCCATATGATTTGTATGCTATGGGGGTGCACCATCTTGCGCACGACATCAGAAAAGAAAATCGGCGTATCCAAATGGAAAGCGTTGCTCACCTGCGGGGTTTTGCTCACTTTGATTGTAGCTCCTCTAGGAAGCGCAGGCGCTTCGGAAAAGCTCGCGGATAAATACAAGGACGCACTGAAACTCAAGCCGATTGACTTTTCTGCATACAGCGAGTCTCAACTGTCGACTTACTCCACCGTGTTGAAAAAGCAGGAAAGTGCCGGTGTAAAGAATACCCAGAATATCCATGTGGAAATCCCGGCGGCAAGTTTTTCCGGTTCCGGCTCCAAAACGAATGCGGCACCGGAGCTGCAGACCGGTATCGGCGGCAGCCCGGATCAGGCTGTCGTTTATAAAGAAGAACTCGATTGGATCGAGTGGCCGGTCGATGTTCCGGAAGACGGATTTTACAATATCGAAGTGACTTATTTTCCGATAGAAGGTAAGCGTTCCTCCATTGACCGCAGCATGAAGATCGATAACGAATTTCCTTTTAATGAAGCACAGCGGCTGACATTCTACCGCATGTGGGCCGACCAGGCCGAACCGAAACAAAACAGCCAAGGTGACGATATTCGACCGAGGCAAGTAGAGGTCCCGCGTTGGGAGACCGTCAAATTAACCGATAATGAAGGAAAATACCCGGAGCCGTTCCGTTTCTATATGAAAAAAGGAAAACATACGGTCCGTTTCGATACGATAAAAGAGCCTGTCGCCATCTCGAAAATCTCTCTCGTATCCCCAGAAGCCGTGCCTACATACCAACAAGTTAAACAACAATATGAGCATAGCGGCTATAAACCGGCTGTGGATCAGGTGATCAAATTTCAAGCGGAAAAAGCCGCGTACAAAACGGAGCCGACACTTCGCAGAGAATCGAATTCGGATCCGCTTGTGGAACCTGCCATACATGGCAATCAACGGCTGAATGTAATTGGCGATTACCGTTGGCGTAAGGGCGGCCAGTACCTGGTCTGGGATTTCGACGTTCCGGAGGACGGTCTGTACAAAATCGGCTTGAAAAACGGCCAATGGTGGGGAGACGGCCTGCCTTCCTATCGAAAAATCGAGATAGACGGTAAAATTCCGTTTCAAGAGTTGGAGGAATACGCATTTCCATATGCCAAAGATTGGAGGGTATCCGGTCTCGGCAACAAGGACGGCGACTTTCTTTTCTACTTCACCAAAGGGAAGCACACGATGCGTATCACAGCTCAGCTTGGGCCTTACCGTGACGTGATCGATTCCCTTTCCCAAACGATATTTGCCATCTCCGAATTGAACAGGAAAATCATCATGGTGACGGGCACGAAACCGGACATGAATTTCCGTTATGAATTAGATCGCCGGATACCGAATCTCATTCAGGATCTCAATTTGGTTACCAAAAATTTGTCTCTCCAAATCCAATTACTTGACGACTTGTCGGGTAAGTCGCCGGCGGTTGTGCAGAGCTTGAAGTCGATCCGGGATCAGTATCAAAAAATGGCTGACAATCCGGACGACATCCCCAAACAGCTGGAAGACATCACCAACACGCAGGGGCAGCTCGGCAATTGGCTGCTGACCTTGAAGGAATCTCCGCTTGTACTGGACTATTTTGTAATTTCTACACCGAAAAAGAAATGGCCGAAAGCGACATCGAACTTCTTTCAGCGCAGCGTCTCCATGACGCAAAATTTCTTTCGTTCCTTTACTAAAAATTATGACAGCGTCGGAGACACCTTCAATAGCGGAGACGGCCCGGTTATCGAAGTTTGGATCGGCAACGCCCGTGAATGGGCGGAATTGATCAAAGATTTGGTTGAAGAAGATTTCACTCCCAAAACCGGCATCCGGGTGAACATCAACACCATTCCTGCATCTCAATTGGCCGAAGGGAATACGAACAGGCTGCTTCTAGCGGCAAGTTCGGGCATAGCCCCCGACGTCGCGACCAACCTGGACGCCACGCTCCCGGTGGAATTCGCGATACGCGGTGCGATAGTCGACCTCAAGCAATTCCCGGATTACGAGCAAACGATCAAGCAGTATTTGCCCGGCTCGCTAATTCCTTATCAATATAACGGCGGTGCCTATGCACTTCCGGAAACGCAAGACTTCAGTCTGCTGTTTTATCGGAAGGACATCTTATCCCAATTGGGATTAGGCATTCCGGATACCTGGCAGGATCTATATAAGATATTGCCGATTTTACAGCGAAACGGGATGAACGCCTGGATCCCGACGATGTTCGATCCGTTCCTCTATCAGCATAACGGCAGCTTTTACAATAATAATCTGACACGATCGGGGCTGGATACGTCGGAAGCCTACGCGGCTTTTAAAGAGTGGACGGACATCTATACCAACTTCCGGCTGCCCGTCGAAGCGAATTTCTTCAACCGGATGCGCTCGGGCGAAATGCCGATCGGCATCGGCAACTACACGACATATATGCAATTAGCCGTAGCTGCTCCCGAGCTCACCGGCCGGTGGGGTGTGGCTCCCGCTCCCGGCACGTTGATGCCGGACGGCAAGGTAGACCGGACGGCGGGCGGCGGAGTGTACGGCGATGTCATCTTTAAGCAGTCCAAACATCAAAAAGAAGCCTGGGAATTTTTGAAATGGTGGTTGAGCAAGGATGTGCAGCTTCGTTTCGGGCAGGAACTCGAATCTCTGATCGGCGTGGAAGCCAGATGGAACACCGCGAACGTCGAGGCGTTTAAGGATTTGCCCTGGCCGAAGGAGGATTTGCAGACGTTCGAAGAGCAGTGGAAATGGTATCGGGAAAGACCTGTCATTCCCGGGGGATACTTTACGCTGCGCCATGTCATGAACGCATGGAACCGAGTCGTCCTCTCCGGTACGAATCCGAGAGAATCACTAGAACAAGCGGTCAAGGATATTAACAAAGAATTGATGGCCAAGCAGGAAGAGTTCGGGATCAGCACGGCTCAGAAGTAACGAACATCAACCTCATCAGGTTGAATCGAAAGGACGGATTCCGGGTGGCGGGACAAACAGCGGTGGCGGCCAGCCATCCAACGGCTTACAAGACCAGGACAAGAAGAAGGTTGGTCGCCCATTTGAACGAGCATAAGATCAAATATCTCATGCTCGCTCCTTTTCTTATTTTGTTTGTGATGTTTTATATCGTACCCGTGCTTTCTTCCATCGCGCTCAGTTTTACTTATTACAACATGCTTCAGCCGCCGAGATGGATCGGATTGGCCAATTACCGGGTTCTCTTTTTGGAAGACGATATTTTTCTGATCGCCCTGAAAAACACGTTTGCGTTTGCCATTGTTACGGGGCCGTTAAGTTACTTTTTATCGTTCTTTTTCGCCTGGGTTATCAACAATTTGAGATTCAGCAACGCGTTCGCCTTGGCTTTTTATGCGCCGTCGATTACGAGCAGCGTGGCGCTTGCCGTGGTTTGGACTTACATTTTCTCGGCCGACAGATATGGCTTGATCAACAAAGTATTGATTGATTACGGAATGATTGACAGGCCGATCATCTGGCTGGCGAATCCGAATTACATGTTATACGTCGTCATGTTCGTTTCGCTATGGATGAGCATGGGCGCAGGGTTCCTCGTATTTTTGGCAGGTCTGCGCAACGTTCCTGCCGATCTGTATGAGGCGGGCGACATTGACGGCATTCGAAACAAGTTCCAACAGATGTGGCTGATTACCCTTCCGATGATGAAACCGCAATTGTTGTTCGGAGCGGTTATGGCAATCGTCGCCTCGTTCGCCGTTTTTGATATCGCCGTTGCGTTGACGGGGATGCCGAGCGCGAACTATGCGGCTCATACGATTGTGGCTCACTTGTACGATTATGCTTTCATCCGTTTCGAACTCGGCTATGCATCGGCGATATCCGTGGTCCTGTTCCTCCTGACCTTCACGCTGGGACGCATTAGCATGCGAATTTTCTCATCCAAAGACGAGTAAGGAAGGAGAAACCGGAATGCACGCAATATCCGAACAAATCTTTAAACCCATAAGCCGGGCGGCGTATCTGTTTCATAGAAGGTGGATCAAAGGGATAACCATCGGCAAAATTTTATTATATGTTTTCATGATCGGCTTGGTTTTCTTTACGGCGGCTCCCATTATTTTCGTTACTTCGACCGCGTTCAAACCGCTGGATGAGCTGTTTTTATACCCGCCGCGATTTTTCGTCATGAAGCCGACTCTCAAAAACTTCAGTGATTTATTGATCGCCACGGACTCGTCACTGGTTCCGTTTACCCGTTATTTATTCAACAGTGTATTTACGACAGTCGCCGTTGTGTTTTTCAGCGTCGTTGTCTGTTCAATGGGAGCATTTATTATTTCCAAGTATAAGCTCCCCGGAATGGGCTTTATCTTCGCGGTGGTCATTTCGACTTTGATGTTTCCACCTCAGGTGACATCAATTCCGACGTATTTCGTCGTTTCCAACCTAGCCATTCTGAATACGTATTGGGCGCTGATCTTGCCGAAGCTGGCGGTACCCTACAATTTGTTTCTCGTAAAGCAGTTTATGGACCAGATTCCCGATCAAACCCTGGAAGCGGCGAGGGTGGATGGCGCAAACGAGTGGACAATGTTCTGGAAAATCGTCATGCCGTTTGTTAAGCCGGCCTGGATGACCGTCGTCATTTTCTCCTTTATCGCCACATGGAACGATTTTGCCTCACCTTTGATCTATACGACGAGTGAAACGATGAAAACTCTCCCGTTAGCCATGCTCGGCGTATCCAACGGTACCGTCGGCCGGATGGGGGCTGCGGCGGCCGGTGCTTTCGTGACGGTGGCGCCGAGTATCATCTTGTTTATTCTCATGCAGCGTCAAGTCATGGACACAATGTCGCATTCCGGGATCAAATCGTAGAGACGAGGGGGGGTACATACGTGAGAAGGCTGCGGCTTGGGTTCGTTATTTTGATTGTCACCATGGCATCAATCTTTACGGGTACGCTTACGGCATTCGCCGTGCCTGCACTCGGCTACGTGATCGCTCCGGAAGGTTACCGCATTTCCGTCCCTCTCGGCTATTCTGTGGATCGGGTACTGACCGGAGATTACGAAAACGGTATGTTGAAAAATCCCGAGGATCTGTTCATCGACTCCCGGGATCAAGTGTACATAGCGGATACGGCCAACAACCGTGTTCTTAAAATGGATAAGTTCGGGAAAATACTGAAGGTTTTCGGTACGAAGGAAGACAAGCTGAATTTGATGGAGCCCCGAGGAATCTTTGTGGAGGATGACGGCGATATATACATCGCCGATACTGGAAATAACCGTATAGTTCATCTCAGCCCGGAAGGGCAGATGATCGAAAAATTCGTCGCTCCCAAATCGGATCTAATCGATAAAGATTTTCCGTTCATGCCGACAAAGCTGGTACTGGACCGCAGCGGCAACATGTATGTCACGAGCGGCAACGATTATCACGGCCTTTTGGTCATCGACGGACAAAATCAGTTTCAAGGCTATATCGCTCCGAACAAATTGAAGTTTAACCTGAAGGACTACATTCTTCGCAAATATGCGACCAAAGAGCAACGGGAAGCTTTAGGTAAAGTTGTACCTCCGAATCACCGCAACGTGACGATCGATCTCAACAGCGGATATCTATATACCGCAATTGAAAACACGACCATCGATGAAATCAAACGGTTTAACTTTTTGGGCATCAATACCTATCCGGCCGATAAGCACTATGGAGAATTCACGAATCGCAGGGGCATTATCACATCTCCTAATGTGGTTGACGTGTCGGTAGATAAGGACGGAATAATCACCACCGTGGATTCCAATCAGCGAAAAGTTTATCAATACGACCAGGAGGGCAACAACCTGCTCGTTTTCGGAGGCAACGGAGATCAGACGGGATTCTTCCAGGAACCGGTTAGCGTAGCTAACGATTCGGAAGGTTTGCTCTACGTGTTGGATCGGGCACGCGGAGAAGTTCAGGTGTTTCGAGCCAACCATTTTGCGTCTCTCGTGCACAAAGGAAGCCGGCTTTACTACGACGGACGTTACGAAGAAGCGCTTCAGCCGTGGAGAGAAGTCGTCAACATCGACTCCAACTATATTTTCGCGCATCGCGGAATCGGTAAAGCCTTGTATAAGGAACAAAAATGGAAGGACGCCATGGCTGAATTCCGCTTAGGGGAAGACATGGGCAGTTATTCAAACGCCTTTCGGGAATATCGGCACGAAACTCTCCGCCATCAGTTCGGTTGGATTGCGTTAATCATAGCGGTCATGGGTGCCGCACTCTATTATTCGATTGTAGCCTTGACCGCATACTCAAGAAAGGTGCTGGCGTCGCCGGCCGGGTCGGGAAATCCGTCCATTCAAAACGCGATTCTTACCATATTCGCGCCTCGGGAAGCCTTTTATCGAATTCAGTCCGCTCCCCGGTATATGCCGGTCATCGTTCTCGTACTGGGCATGTTGGCCGCAAGATTTTTTCACATTTACTTCACGAGTTTCCATTTTAATCTCACGCGGCCTGAATTCGCCGATTTCTATTATGAAGTGGCACAGCTAATCGTACCGTTCTTCTTGTTTACAGCCTCAGCCTGGATGATAACCTCGATTATGGACGGAGAGTCGAAGTTCAAGCAGATTTTGGCCGCTTGCTCCTATGGGGTGATCATTCCATATATCATCGGAACGGTTGCTCAAGCGCTGATGAGCCACGTGTTGTCGCGCGACGAACTGTCGATTTACAACGGGATCTCGACGGTGACGTATTGTTGGATGGGATTATGCGTATTTTTCCTCATCATGACGATGAACGATTACACTGTAGGCAAAACCATTTGGGTTATCGTGATTTCGATTTTAACCGCCATCGCTCTGCTGCTTGTCGGTATCTTGTTCTATATCCTCATGCAGCACGTGATCGACTTCTTTAAAGAAGTATTTTTGGAAGTTTACATTAGTGGATTTTAAAGGGGGGAGACGAACAGATGCTGCGACGATGGCTGCGAATCATTTCCTGGGTCCTTGTAATCGGGTTTTGTGCGTTTTTCATCTACAAGGCAGAACATTTTCAGATCGCTCGAAACGCGCTGGGTGACGGCAAAGAGCCGGATCCTCAGCCTGTGGCAAAGGAAATTGTCGATAAACTGAGCAATTTGGCTGGTTATGCCAAAGTGTCCGAGAATGACCGGCTCTCGCTGTATTTCGAACCTGTGACCTCCTCCATTGCAGTAAGCGACAAAACGACCGGAGCGACTTGGATGTCAGCTTCGAATATTACCGATGAAGCACTCGGCGGAAGTGAGCTGCTCAAAAACAGCGTAAGGGCTCCCTTAAATCTGACTTATGCCGATATTTCGCGGCCGGTTCAAGATCCTTTGTACACCAACTCAATTACGCTTCCTCCGAAAATCTCCAAAGAGGACATCGACAAAGGCATCCGCGTTCACTACGACTTCGACAAGCTGGGAATCAGCTTTGCCATCGAGTATACAATTGAAGCGGACCGGCTGGAGGTTTACATTCCGGCTGCGGACATTAAGGAAAAAACAAGCAATCTGCTCGTTTCCATCGAAATATTACCCAACCTAGGATCGGGGACGGACAAGGACAAGGGCTACATGTTTTACCCCGACGGAAGCGGGGCCATCTCCTACTTCAAGGAAACACACCCGCAGTATAAAGATAGATATTCCGCCACCGTTTACGGCTCAGAAGATGTGCTCAAGAGAACAAGCCAGCGGGTCGAAAATGCATATCTGCCGGTTTTTGGGGCCAATAAAAACGGCAACGGCTTTGTCGCTTATGTGACTCAGGGAGAGTTCGAGTCCAAAATCAACTATTACCCCAGCGGATACACCGTCAATTTAAACCGGGTGTCCGGAGAATTCTTTTACCGGCGTTTCTATGACGCAGCAATTCGCAGAGGTGAATTCTCGCAGCGCGTCGAGAAGGACTTGATGCCTGTCGACCACCGTCTGCGTTACGTATTTCTGCCGAAGGATCACTCGGACTATTCCGAGATGGCTAAAGCCTATCGTTCCTACTTGATCGAGTCCGGCAAATTGCAAAAGCGAATCGCCGACGGCGGTAAGGAGATTCCGGCGGCAATCAATCTGTTCATGGGAATCCGGGAAGACAATGTTCTAAGTAAACAATTTTTGAAAATCACTACCTTCGAACAGGCTAAAAAATTTTTGCAGGAATTAAACACAGCCGGAGTTAACGCCATGAGCGTTGTTCTGGAAGGGTGGATGAAAGACGGCTTAGGAGATTTTCCCGACAGCGACCAAGTTTCCAGCGAGCTGGGAGGAAGGGCTAAGCTCACTGATCTGACGAAATACGCAAAAGATCATCAGATCGATATATTCTTAGACTTTAATAACGTCGACGCATTCGACCGCAATTTGGGCTTCCGTAAAAATATCGACGTTATGAAATCGCCCAGTAAATTGGCCCTCGAAGATTACTACGGTTTCTGGTATCTGTTGAATGCGGAGCGGGCCTGGACGAAATTCATGGGTTCTCAAGCCAAAACGTTAGCCGGTTACGACGCCTCAGGCATCAGCTTTGCAGAGATGGGTAGCATTGCGCTCGCGGACTATAATGAGTATCATCCATTCACCCGCGAAGGTACCGTTCAAAAATGGCTGGAAATGATGAAATACTCCCGCGAGCAGAACGGCAAAGTAGCCGTATACGGCGGCAATTCATATGTACTCGGAACAGCGGACCGGCTGATGGACATTCCGCTTCACGACACCGGTTACGTGTATTCGGATGAAGCCGTTCCATTTTACCAAATGGTCGTTCACGGATATATCCCGTACAGTGGAGATCTTCCGATGAATTCCCACTATGATTCGCGCGAATTGTTCCTAAAATGGGTCGAATACGGCAGTATGCCGTATTACGAACTAACTTATGCCAAACCGGAGGAGTTTCGTTACACCTTCTACAGCGATACGTTGTTCAGCTCAAGTTTCGACCAATGGTCGCCCTTCCTCATTCAGCAGTATAAGGAACTCAATAAAAAGCTGGGACACACGTGGTCGCAAGAAATCGAAAGTCACCGGATCATCACCCGAGACGTGTATGAAACGACTTATGGGGACGGAACCAAGGTCATCGTCAATTATAGTTCCTTGCCTTACAAGAGCACTGGTGTAGAGGTCCAGCCCAAGGACTATATCGTCTTGAAACAGGAGGGATGAAACATGAAGATCGGACTTGAGAAAAGGAAAGTAATCAGCGGTTATGTGTTTATCCTTCCGTGGATGCTGGGGTTTCTCGCCTTTCTTGTTTATCCGTTGGTCATGTCGTTCTATATGGGCTTCCGTAAAATGACCAGCGTATCCGGAATGGAAATGGAGTATATCGGCTGGGAAAACTTCTCTCGGGCTGTCTTGAAAGACATATACTTTATTCCATTGTTTTACGATGCCATTCGTAACGCTTTCGTCGAAATCCCGCTCATCCTCGTGTTTTCCTTTTTTATGGCCATGCTGCTGAACCATGAGGTATTCGGGCGAGCCTTTTTCCGCGGAGCGTTTTTCCTTCCCGTCGTCATCGGTTCCGGATTCGTAATGGAGCAGCTGCTGGGGCAGGGGGTCGGGGCATTGCAGACGGTGGCCGCCGATCCCAGTGTGGTGAATACCGGAGTCACCAACGGTCTGCAAATCCCTGATGTTATCGCCAGATACTTGTCGCCCGAGATGTATGGGAATTTAACCGATATTTTAGGTAGACTCACGATTATGTTCTGGAAAACCGGCATTCAGATTCTGCTGTTTTTAGCCGGCTTGCAAGGCATCTCCGAATCGTTGTATGAATCGGCAAAGTGTGACGGCGCGACGCCATGGGAAATGTTCTGGAAGATTACGTTCCCGCTCATGACACCGGTTCTGCTGCTAAACGCCATTTTCACACTGGTAGATTCCTTCACCGATATTCGAAACCAAGTCATCCTGTATATCAAACAGGTCGCTTTCACGAACATCGAGATGGGATATGCATCGGCGCTCGGCTGGATCTATTTCGTCTTCGTCTTTATCTTGGTTGTGCTGATCTTTGCGTTCACTCGCAAACGGGTCGTTTACACGGGAATGTAATGGGGGTGCAGCTATGCAGACTGCTGTAAAAAAATTGTCGGTGAAATGGAACAACAACCCTGTGGTCGTAAAACTCAAACATTGGCAGGCCGGGTACCGCTTGTACCGGATGTTCATCTACTTGTTCCTGATCGGGCTGGCATTCGTGTTTTTGTATCCGTTCCTTTTCATGATCACGACGTCTTTCAAGTCGGTGAACGATCTCGTCAATCCGACCGTGCACTGGGTACCCAAAGAATTTAACGTGAAAAGCTATTTTAACGCATACGCTCTGCTGCACTATTTACCCTACTTTAGGAACACGGTACTGATGACTGTATTATCGGTACTGGGTCAGGTGTTATCCTGCGCATTCGTAGGTTACGGTTTTGCAAGATACAAATTCCCTGGCCGCGAAATTTTCTTTGGGTTGGCGATGTTCACGATGATTGTGCCGCCCCAGACGATCATCATACCGATGTTCATCGAATATAAGAATTTGGGCTGGATCAATACGTACCTTCCGATGATCGTGCCCAGCTTCTTTGCGCACGGTTTGCGCGGAGCCTTGTTCGTCTTTATATTCCGACAGTTCTTCCGCGGGCTGCCAGTGGAATTGGAAGACGCCGCAAGGGTGGATGGCTGCGGAGCTTTCAAAACCTTCTTCCGCATCGTGGTCCCTGTAGTCACGCCTCCTTTGCTGGTCACGACGATCTTGTCAACGGTGTGGCACTGGAACGATTTTTACGAACCGGTTATTTTCATCGTGGACCGGGTGAAATTCACCTTGCCGATGATGCTGCCGCTTCTCGGAGAGTCCATGAATAAAGCGACGGGCGGTACCGTGACATCCAATATCGATCAATCTACGATTATGGCCGCTTGTATGCTGGTCGTCCTGCCGATCGTCATCATGTATCTGGAAGTGCAAAGGTACTTCATGAAGAGCATCGAGCGTTCGGGAATCGTGGGGTAAGCGATTTTAATAACTCGATTACAGCAGGCTGCCACAGACAAATTTGGCAGCCTGCTGCTTTCAGGGAGGATGAGTCGGATGAAACGCGTTTTATTATTGGGAGATTCCATACGCATGGGGTACGAGCCGCTTGTGCGGCAAGGATTAGAGGGACTGGCGGAGGTGGTCGCGCCGGAGGAAAACGGGAGATTCGCCAAGCACACGTTGTGGGGAGTGAATCTCTGGATGCGGGACTTGGGCAAGCCGGACATCATTCACTGGAACAACGGCTTGTGGGATCTGCATCATGAGGCGCCTATGGTGGAGGCGCTGACCTCGCTTGACGAGTATATCGGTCAAATGAAACGCATTTTGAATGAGCTGCAGCGCACGGGAGCCAACATTATCTTCGCGACGACGACGCCGATTCCTCCGGATGGCGTGGGGAGAAGCAACGCGGAGATCGATTTGTACAATGCGGCCGTTGTGGAGGTCATGGATGCCAACGGCGTAGAAGTGAACGACTTGAACCGCTTGGTGAAAGAGGATTTGGCCGGTAACATTTGCGAGGACAAATTACATTTGACGGAGTTAGGCAATCAGAGGTGCGCGGCACAGGTGATCGAGAAGATCAAAAAGTATTTGTGAGGGATGACTATGAACAGAAAGGCGTTAGGGGTCGCCGCTTTTTTCGTCATCATGATGATTCTGCTTACGGGGTGTGTCCCGGGGAACGGGACGCACACGGAAGCAGATCCCGCCGGCTTTTTTTGGGGAATTTGGCATGGCTGGATCGCTCCGATCTCGTTGATCATCGGGTTCTTCAAGCACAATGTCAGAGTGTACGAGGTGCATAACTCCGGCTGGTGGTATGATTTTGGGTTTTACCTCGCCGTCGTGAGCGGATTCGGCGGATTGTCGTTCACTCGCAGAAGATACGTCAAGCATGGAACTGAGTAGAACCGAAACAGAAAAAGCACTTGAATTGCTCTGACAGCCTTTACCGGTGTCCATCCCAAGTGACTTTGGCTTTTGACCAATAGAAGGGCTGCTGTCCTGTGTCGACAGCAGCCCCTTTTGTATTACTTGTTTACCGGCACCGTAAATTGCGCTTCCGGAACCCATTGCTTTCGGTAGAAGTCCCGGCCCTTGATTTTGACTTTGTCCTTATAAACCTCTACGTACAGACCTTCGCTGTCATCGGGCCCGGCGAGCATTTCGCCGCCGTTGCCGTCATCTGTCCAGGGCTGCACCACGGAGGAGGAGTTCACCATCGTGAACTTGTCATGAACGAGTGTAAGCGGCAGTTTTAACTCCCAGTGCGTATGACCGGAGAAGAAAATGACCTGCGGGTATCCGGACAGGATCGATTTCAATTCCTCATGCTGAATGACCGCCCTGTTGTTCGTACAGCAGAAGGAGGTACCGGATACGGTATAAGGGATCGGCTGATGCAGGAATACGAAAATCGGCTTGCCGTCTTCCGCTCCTTTTTTAAGTGTTTCTTTCAACCAATTCAATTGCTCCTCGGACAAGTACGCATCCTCGAGATTGTTCCAGTCGGATTGCCGATAGTACTCAGATCCCAGGAAAATAAAATGATACCCTTTTACGAACTGATCGTAGTAGACCTTCTTTTCTCCCGCAAACTGCAGGAAGCGATTGATCGAATCTTGCTCTGTTTCGCCGTTTGGAAACGTGTCGGAATTCCACCAGCCGTCGGCGTCGTGCCAGGCTTTGTAGTACTCATGGTTGCCCATTGTATAAAACATTTTCTTGGGATGAGGGTTCGTGTTCAACAACTCCGTGAGCTTGGCATAGTCAGCCGGCATCCCGTCACCCAGGTCGCCGTTGATGACCATCGTATCCGGGTTTGGATTGATGGAGTACAGGTCATTTAAGGCGTTCATAAATTTCATTTGTGACGTGTCATACCACCACTGCACGTGGATGTCGCTGATCACCGGGAACGTCAAGAGCGGCGTCTCGGATTTCGTGCTGTTACTGCCGTTGGATTCAGACGCGGTGTGCTTGCTTTCATGGTATCCTTTTGCGGCGGCACCCGGATTTTCGAGCGCTTTACTTCCGCCGGTGGGGCCGTGTTCTTGCTTCGGACCTGCGGATACCGGGAGGATCGATAGTGTGATCATGGTGACGGCTAATACGGTGGACCATAACAATTTCCTCACATTAACTCACTCCTCACTTTCGGTTTTTATCCCAATATTTACCTTAAATGGACAACCTCGCACTGTCAAGACAAAATGGAATATTTATTTAAAATTCAAAAATATAGTGGAGTAAAGTTTACAATAGAAAGAAGCCTACTTCATAAAAAAAGCAATTTTGTTTTTAAATGAAGTGTTGAGGCGAGTATCTTATGAAAAAAATAACCATAAAATAATGTCGAAAAGGAATAATTCTTTATTCCTATGGAAATAAACGACTTTCCATACTAATATGAAAGCGAATTTACAAAGTAGGGTGTATTCCCAAAACTATAATTTTTACTGAAAGGAGTTCATTCATGATGAAGCGATGGCTGCTCTTCGGATTGTGTTTTATTAGCGCACTCCTCACAATGCCATTTGGGATCTCGAAAGCCGCGGCTGCTCCGGTGAATTCGGAAGGCAGCTTTATCCAACCTTATGTGGCATACAGTTGGAGCGTTGAGGATTGGAAGCAGGAGCTGGTGGCGTTAAAAGAAGTGGGCAATAAGCTGCTTATCCTTCAGTGGACTGCAGATACGCGAAGCAAACAGACGATTTATCCGACGTCCATTCCGGGACTTTCGCAAGAAGCCAATTACGAAGGAGACCCGGTAGAAAAGTTGTTGACGGCGGCCGACGCATTGGGTATGCAGGTGTGGCTCGGAACCAACGTCAACGACGATTGGTACATATACCACGCGCTAAATAAGCCTTGGTTGGACGAATTGTTCGGCTACAGCGAACAAATGGTTCGTGAATTGTGGAGCAACTACCATCAACACCCGTCCCTCACGGGTTTCTACTTCCCGAACGAAATGGAGAATTGCAGCTATCAGGACGATACGTCAATCGCAAACTTAACTGCAAAGTACGCTTCCATGGCCAACCTTGTGCACGAGCAAACGGGCAAGACGATCTCGCTTGCGCCGGCCATTTGGAACGAGCGCAACTGCGGACAAACGTTCGAACAAAACAGTACGGCTTGGACCAAAACGTGGGACGGGATTTTGGGCGGAGCGAATATCGATTACCTGATTCCCCAGGATGGTTTGGGCGGCGGTTATCACAGCGTTGCCGAAGTAGTTGACTGGTTTCGGTTAACCAAAGAAGTGGTGGACCGGCATCCCGCCGCACGATTGTGGGTGGATGTGGAGACGTTCCATACTGTGATTTCCGATCCGTGGAAGGCTGAATCGATGGTAACGAAAGATTTGGTTGATCATATGACACTGCTAAAGCCTTACGTAGATCGCATCATTACATTTTCTTACGATCATTATCAGGCGCCTAAACTGACGAAGACCTCTATTTTTCATGATGCGTATAAACACTATTACACGACCGGGCAAGTGGACACTTCCAGTCCGGACGTACCTTATGCGTTAAAGTCGAAAGTCAGAGGAACGGATAAATTAACGCTCTCCTGGCACGGTTCTTCGGATGTGTTCTATTATGTCATCTATCGTGACGGGCAGGCAGTCGGCAGATCGTATACGACGAAATTCCAAGATAACGGTCTGAAGCCAGCCGCAACGTATTCTTATCAAGTGGAAGCATACAGCGCTTCAGGCTATCCGTCCGAGTTGTCTAAGGCAGAGCAGGTGACCACGGCTGCCGCCGCTGTCAATCTTGCGCTGAATAAGCCGTACACGAGCTCGTTGCCGACCCATCCCGCTTACCCGGACACAGACGGTCAAGAGATGACCAATGGCAAGTTCGGAGCCGGCTACTTTTGGGATCAGGAATGGCAGGGCCGGAACACGGAGGGAACACCGCTCGTATTTTCGTACACTGTGGACTTGGGAGCCGTACAACGAATTGACGGCTTGTCGATTAATTTCTTCCAAGATCTCGGCTCCGCGATCAAGCTTCCCAAGTCAGTGGAGTACCAAGTCTCGAACGACAACATCAACTTCACTTCTCTAGGTTATTCGCCGTTCCGTCAATTGAATTTTGGCCCGACTCCTCCGGATTTGGCCCCGACTTCTTATGGCTTGCTGCCGGAGAAATCCGTCAAAGCCAGATTCGTGAAAGTAATCATCAATGCGGCCAATTATGCATGGACCTTTACGGATGAACTTCTGATAGAGCGATATACGGCCAACGGAGCTGCCGGTGAGGACAGTCAGCAGCAAGGTGCCGAAGCATCACGCGACACCGCCCGCGGTCTTTTCGATCGGCAGCCGGCGCATCACGCTCGCGATAACGGCTAGCATAACTTAAAAAAGAGCTATCCCTTATCCATGATGAAAGGGATAGCTCTTTTCCTCAGGCGCCTGCAGCGGCCGGTTGCTTTTTAACAAAGGGTTTCATAAGCGTGGTGTATAGGATATAAATGCCGTAACTTTGCAAGATGAGGAAAGCAGGCAATATGTCCAAGCGATATCGCGTCTGCACCTCAATCACAATATGTACAAGAGCATAGCCAAGCAGAAGCACGAGGAACAACAGATGCTCTTTCCTCTCACTTTTCACAAATAGGAAAACAAGGGAGATGAGCATAAAGAACGCCACTGAGGTGTACATCACTCTTTCCGTCTTGACGAGAAATGAACCCAAGTTTGGCTTGTTTATCTCATATAAGCTCCAAAATACGGAGGCGTCTTCAGATCCCCACATCATTTTAAACTTTTTGACAAACAAGCTGAGGACGGCGTTTTTATCTTGCAATCTCTCTTTAAATAATTTCAATTCTGCCTGGTTTCTTTCCTCGCCGAGTTTGTACTTGAGCGCGTAGTCGGTATCCTCCTGCGACCATCCGCCGACGGTCTGCTGGTTTAGGCCGACCATGAATTTCCAGTAAGGTTCTTGGCTTTTGAAAGGATACTCCGTGACACCGGAGTAAATGAAACTGTAACTGATGATTTGAGAAACGATGAAGTAAACGGCAACCGCTCCGATCGTGCGAGTCAGAATGGGGACTCTGCGGCTGTTCTCGGCTGGCAGCAGTTTAAACAGCAGCGCAAATACGACGAATCCGATGACGAAGAATGTGCCTAAGGGACGAATCATGTTTCCGATGGCAAAGAGTAAGCCAATCCAAGTCCATGAATACTTGGACGTAAACCCGTTTCGAACAACGAACAGACAGCCCAGCGCGAACAGAAAGGTAGACAAAAACTGGTTGGTGAGCACGGAACACATGATGATATTCGGGATGTATACGGCATAAAGCAGAGAAGCGATTCTGCCGCATGGCTCGTTAAACAGTTTAGAACCGGCAAAATAAATCACGATCGCCGTTCCGACGTTAAACAAAATATTGAATACTTTTAAAACCGCAAGGGACGCCCCGAATATTTTCGTGATCAGGGCTTCATACATGGTGAATCCAAGCAGATAAACCCAGCGTGAAAAATACTCGTTGCTCCCGAATGAGAGATCACCGCGGGCCGCGCTCAGCGCAGCGTTGCGCATATCCAGGAAATCGGATATCGGAGGAGTTTGAATGGACAGTATCCAGGCGAGCCGCAGACCGAAGCCGACCAGGACCAACAGGATGATGAATTGTACGGGTGACAGCCATCTTGTGATGAAGTAGGCGGCCGCTAAGATCAAGATCGTGGCTCCGAGCAAGATACCGGCCGTTTTCATGCTTGTTCCGATGAAGACAACGGAATTTTGAAAAGCATAAAAGAGCGTAAATACGAGGAATAAAATTCCGGCTGCGATCACCACTCTGGAAACGAAATTGCTGATCCGATAGCCTTTATGAATGCTTTCCACGCTTTTCACCACGTCCTCTTATATGTATTCGCTTTCATTATAAAGGGTAAGAAATATTATTCCAAGTATCACAAATATTTTAGAGTTAAAATCCATTTTTGAAACAGCAACGGGCACGGAAGGGAGGTGAGGCGGCGTAAAGCAGCGAGACCTCACTCGATGGTTTGAAATGAAATCAAAACGTGAAATGAGGGATAACTGTTGAAGAAGAGAATGTTGCTCAGTCTTGCGATGGCGGTAGGGTTATTCGGAGCGGGAACCGCTTTTGCGGCACAGGAGACGGTTCCGATCTCCTCGCTTCAGCCTGCCGTTCAGTTGGAGAAGCCGCAGCTTTACGGAGTGGGAGGCAAACTGATTTTCAGCGACTCGCCGGAGACGTTCGCCACGCCGGGCGGGCTGTATCGAGGCGTTGCCGATGGAGAGTTTCGTGTGTTTTGGCATCATCAAAACGCTTCCGACACCACCTTCGAAATCGGTGCCGCCATCACAAACACTTCCTCGCAAACAGTCCGTTTATACACCAAAGGCCGCGGAGTGGGCACTAATTACTACGTGGACGTTGCCGGTCAGGACGCGCTCGTCCAATTTTTAAACACGCAAAATACGAAAGTGCTGGTTGCGGAGCTTGCGCCGGGACAAAGCTACTATATCACGGCTCCTACGCCAAAAGACATTACGAACAGCGGGATCGTGCAATTCGTGGCGTCGGACAAAAGCGGCAAGCCGGCACAAGTAACGGTGACCACTCTGGCCTACGAATCGAAGCCCAAGAATCCCGAGAAAATCGCCATTCTTCCTTCGGACGATCACGGGAGGGGGACGTTTCCCCATTTCGACCGAATCGGGGTCATTCAGTATGATACGGCCCAAGGTAACGCTTATATATCGGTAGATGCCGCAGCGTACGGACCATGGCAAGACGATATGCCCGGCGAGTACGAGAACGGCTGGAGCGCAGTAGACAATGCTCCTGTTATCAACAACGGGAACTACGGCGTCATGTATCACTTTGCGGTGCATGTGACGAATAGCCACAGTGATCCGCGACAGGTCGGCGTGTATTTGAATCCGGCGGGCGGATACGGACATTTTGCGCTCTTGTGGAACAAGCAATTATTTCAATCCGATTATTTGAACTACGAGCAAGCGTGGCACATTACCGATTTCAAAGTGAATCCGCATGGCGGCTTGTACTCCTCCCAAATGAGCCTAACCGGCGGCTCCGCCGGTCCACAGGTCATCTATTTCACGAATCAACGCAGATAATCGGATTACTTACGAAAACGCCTCAGCTGACGGCTGGGGCGTTTTATTTTTGCATATCAAAAGTGCCGCCTTTCATAAAGGAATGAACTATCCGGGCTCAAGGTGTTTGGACTCCCTCACAGCTTGCCCAATTCCAGGGCATGCGGTGGCGGAGCTTTTTTGTTGCATACAAGAAATAACTGGATATGGGGGATGCTAGCCATAAGTTCATGTCAAACGCGTATTTAGGGAGGTACATGATGAATAGTCTGTTTGGACTGAGCCACAACGCTACGCTGATCGTCTGGACGCTGGTGTGTATCGTGCTCCTCGTCCTTTTGATCGCCCGATACCGGTGGAATGCCTTTGTCGCGCTGTTATTGGCGGCATTGCTGCTCGGACTGCTTACCGGCATGCAGCCGCCGGACGTTATCAAGGCCATCACCAGCGGTTTAGGCGGCACGTTAGGCACGATTGCCATCGTCATCGGGCTCGGCACCATACTGGGCAAAATGATGGCGGAGTCAGGCGGTGCGGAAAGGATCGCCACGACGCTTCTGGACCTGTTCGGAGAGAAACGGGTCCATTGGGCGATGATGCTCGTCGGTTTCATCGTGGGCATCCCCGTCTTCTTCGAGGTGGGGGTTATTCTGCTGATCCCGATCGTGTTCACGGTCGCACGGAAAACGAAAGTGCCGCTGCTGAAAATCGGCATCCCGGTATTGGCCGGCCTCTCCACCGTGCATGGTCTGGTGCCGCCGCATCCCGCGCCTATGATTGCCATCGACGCCTTCGGCGCGGATCTCGGAAGAACGATTCTGTATTCCCTCATCGTGGGGATTCCGACGGCCATTATCGCGGGACCGCTGTTCGGCAATTACATCGGCAAACGCATTAATGCGGAACCTCCGGCCGACTTGGAGAAGCAGTTCTCGACGAAGTCGGTCGACAATTTGCCCGGCTTCGGCATCACGCTGCTCACGATTCTGATGCCCGTCATCCTCATGCTGATCGGTTCCATCGCGACCATTCTGGATCCGGACGCAACCAGCGGGTTCACCAAATTCGCCGAATTCATCGGCCATGAAGTGATCGCGCTGTTAATCGCGGCAATATTTTCTTTCTTCTCTCTCGGCTATGCACGAGGGTTCAAGATGGAGCAAGTGTCCCGATTCGCCGGCGAGAGCTTGGCACCGACCGCCTCGATTATCCTGATCATCGGAGCAGGGGGATCGTTCAAGCAAGTATTGATCAACAGCGGTGTCGGCAAGGCGATCGGAGAAATGGCGACACAAGCCAATGTGAACATTATTTTGTTCGCCTGGTTCGCAGCCGCGGTGATTCGGGTGGCTACCGGTTCCGCTTCCGTGGCCATGACGACGGCCGCCGGCATCGTGACGCCCGTGCTTGCGCTCAATCCGGGCACCAATGTGGAACTGACCGTACTCGCAACCGGCGCCGGTTCGCTGGTCTTGTCGCATGTCAATGACGCCGGCTTCTGGATGGTGAAGGAGTTTTTCAACATGTCCGTCCCTCAGACTTTAAAATCTTGGACGATGATGGAAACGATTCTTTCCATCATGGCATTGATTTTTATCTTAATTCTGAGTACGGTAATGTAAGACAGGCATCCAACCAGAAAGAAGGTTTCGCTTTGAGCAAGACGATGTACATGATTGGTGTGGATATCGGCACCACCAGCACCAAAGCGGTGCTCTTCGAAGAGAACGGAAAAGTCGTGACCCAGGCCAGCCAAGGGTACCCCTTGCATACCCCGAACGCCTCCGTCGCGGAGCAGGACCCGGATCAGATTTTTCAGGCGGTTCTCTACAGCGTCCAAACGGTGATGAACCAAAGCCCGGCTTCGGCCGGGCAAGTTTTGTTCGTGTCGTTCAGCTCGGCCATGCACAGCGTCATCGCGGTCGACGCGGACGGGAAGCCTTTGACCGCTTGCATCACATGGGCGGACAACCGCAGCGCGGAGTGGTCGGATCGCTTGAAACGCGAGCTGGGAGGCCATGAAATCTACTTGCGGACCGGCACGCCCATTCATCCGATGTCACCGCTCACGAAGCTCATGTGGCTCCGGAACGACATGCCCGATGTGTTCCGGAAGGCGGCCAAGTTCGTCTCGATCAAGGAGTACGTTTTCGCCAAATTGTTCGGCCATTATGTCGTCGATTATTCGATTGCTTCTTGTACGGGGCTGTTCAACCTGGAGCAGCTGGACTGGGACGAGGAAGCTCTCCGCGTCGCGGGCGTATCGAGAGAACAGCTTTCCGATCTCGTGCCGACCACCCATCAAATGCAAGGACTGAACCCCGCGTATGCGGAGCAAATGGGGCTGCCGCAGCATACCCCGTTCGTGATCGGCGCCAGCGACGGCGTACTCTCGAACTTGGGTGTCGATGCCGTCGAACCCGGCGTCGTTGCAGCCACGATCGGCACGAGCGGTGCCATCCGCACCGTGGTGGACCGGCCGGTCACGGATCCGAAAGGCCGCATCTTCTGCTATGCATTAACCGAGCGGCATTGGGTGATCGGCGGTCCCATCAACAATGGCGGCATGCTGTTCCGCTGGGTGCGGGACGAATTGGCGGCGTCGGAGATCGACACGGCCAAGCGACTCGGCTTGGACGCTTACGACCTGCTCAATCAAATGGCGCAAAGAGTGCAGCCGGGTGCGGACGGACTGCTGTTCCACCCTTACATGACGGGGGAACGGGCGCCGCTGTGGAACGCCAATGCGCGGGGCTCCTTCTTCGGCTTAACGATGCACCACGGCAAAGAACATATGATTCGCGCCGTGCTCGAAGGGGTCATTTTCAACCTGTATTCGGTATTGCTGGCGATGGAAGAGAAGATCGGACGGCCGAAAAAAATTCACGCTACCGGCGGGTTCTCGCGTTCTCCGTTATGGCGGCAGATGATGGCGGATATTTTCGACCAGACGGTGGTCATTCCCGAAAGCTTCGAAAGCTCGTGTCTCGGAGCCGTCGTTCTTGGCCTGTACGCGACGGGCCGCGTCGATTCGCTGAACGTCGTCTCCGGCATGGTGGGCTCCACCCACGAACATAAGCCGATCAAAGAAAACGCGGCGATTTATCATGAGCTGCTGCCGATTTTCATCTCGGTCTCCCGCAAGCTGGAAGAAGAATACGAGGCGATCGCCCGCTTTCAGAAGAAGCATATTTAACGATGGCCTTCGGGATCAAAAGAGAAGAGCTTGAGGCGTGGAAGGAACAGGTGGAGAGAGGCGAGATTGCGTTTTTGACGCATTTTTGGCTTGAACCCCGTTTTCCCGGCATCAACACGGTCACCAAGGTCGGCTGCGCCGATCTTGACCGGTTGACCGATTGGTGTGTCGCCAATGGACTGAACCCGAAGTACATTCACCGGCGGCAGCCGTTTCCCCATTTTGATCTGATCGGTCCCAAGCAAAAAGAAATTCTCACCCGCGAGCGGCTGTGGGAGCAGATGCGCAAGTTCGGGATGATGGAATAAAACGGGTTGTCCTACAAGGTTCGCGAAGAGCCGAGGGACAACCCGTTTTCCTTTTCATGGTCAGTTTGTTCTGCTGCCCAAATGATCGTCGAGCCAGCCGGCCAATTGCCGAAAACCGTCCAGGGAGAAGGAGATGACCTGCTTCTCGTTGTTGTCGCCGTTCATCTCGACGAGCAGACTGTTCTCGCTTTCCGTGCAGATCACGGAATAGTGGACGGTACCTTCATTCGTTTCTTCCTGCCAGTTACACATCAATCTGCTGACGAAGCTCTTCATCTTCTCATTCCTCCTGATCGAATCAACGCTATTGGTTGTAGGCTCGTCAGCCGGTTCAACGGCCGCCGCCGTTTCCATTACGACTTCCGCCTCCGCCGCATCAACCTCACCATGAAGTGTAGTGGAGGGAACAAGGAACGGAACGGCGTATTTTTGAATGACCTCTTGCAGGC
Source organism: Cohnella pontilimi (assembly GCF_005049045.1). Lineage (GTDB taxonomy): Bacteria > Bacillota > Bacilli > Paenibacillales > Paenibacillaceae > Cohnella > Cohnella pontilimi. Next base: position 766,883 of record NZ_SUPK01000001.1, on the reverse strand, counting down.
GCTTCGGATTGAACGGTTTCGACAAATAACCTTTGGCGCCCGCCTCGAGCGCCTCGAATATTTGCTCCTTCTGGTTGCTGGCCGAGCAGATGAGGACGACGGCCTCAGGGTTGATTTGCAAAATTTGTTTCAAGGCATCAATCCCGCTCAATTCCGGCATCGTCAAATCCATGATGACAACGTCCGGCCGCAGCTCTTCAAACAGCCTTACCGCATCTTTGCCGTTCGCCGCCTCTCCGGCTACTTCGTACCCGAATTGTTTCAAGCAATCGGAAGCCATTTTCCGCATGAAATTTGTATCGTCAACCACCAGAAACCGGTATGCCACTGTTGTTGCCTCCTTCGAAATGTGTGAAGGTGACGGATTTCATCACTTCATCCACTGTCGTGAGTCCTTCCCGTGCTTTGCCCAGACCATCGGACACCAAGCTTTTGCAGCCGTTCAATCTTGCGTGCCGCTCGATTTCCCGAATCGGCATCCGTTCGGCAATCCGTTCGCGCAAGGGGTTGTCGATCGTCAGCGATTCGTGAATCGCGATAAGGCCGTGATAACCGGTGTTGCCGCACACGCGGCAACCGATGCCCCTGGTGACCGCCGGTTTCCCGCTGACTTGGGCGGAGACGAATGAACGGAAATTGCCGATGACGCCTTTCGCGGACTGTTTCGATTCTTCGGACAGGAGAATCCCGTTTGCTTCGAAATGACGCAGTTCCTCTTCCGTCGCAGGTACGGCTTGCGCGCATTGCCGGCAGACCCGCCTGACCAGCCGCTGGGAAACGATCATTGAGAGAGAGGTGGCCAACAACTCCGTGTCCCGTACACATGCCATCAAGCGGCCAAGCGTCTCAAAAACTCCGTTTGCCGTAATCGTGGCGAGGGTGAGGGGTCCGAAGCGGGAAGCGAGCAGAGCATGTTCCGCGGTTTCCGCGTCGGCGATTTGGTCGATCAGGAGAGCGTCCGGCCGATGCCGCAGCGCCGCCCGGAGAGCGAACGACATGGTCAAACCGGAATGCTCGCAGATCTCCACTTGCATCATGTTGGGCATCGTACGCCCAATCGGATTTTCCAAAGAGATGATTTTTCGTCCTGTCTTTGCAATCTCCTGTGCGACGGAGTAAGCGAGCGACGTTCTGCCCGATCCTGGAGGTCCTGCAAAAAGCAACAGGCCCGACGGCTGCCGGATCGCCCTGTCTACCGATTCCCGATCGTTCTCGTTCAAATCCGACTCGGAGAACTGCAGCAGCGGAGTATACGGATCCGATAGCAACAAATATAAGCTCTCCCCGTACCGGGTCGGCAGCGTCGAGACGCGGACATCTACAGGTTTGTGGTCGACGTCGGTCTGAAAACGGCCGGATTGCGGCAGCGGCATGTTTTCCGTCCTCATGCCGGCCATTCGCTTGATCCGCGCGACCAGAGCGAGTTGTTTCGATTTATCGAGCGTGCGCTCATCCGGATGCGATTCAGTCGTCCGGTAACGGACCGACAGCCCGTGGCTTAGGGCTTCAAGACGAATGGCGGACGCTTGGCACTTCATGCCTTCTCTCAGAATGGCCGCTAACTCCTCGCGAGAATCGTCCTCTCCGTAATAGCGGACAAGCACTTCATCCATTTCGGAGCGGGCGGCGATCAGAGGTTGTACGCGGAGCCCCGTTACCATCTGGATCTCTTTGATCGCCTCCTGGTTCAGCGGGTCGATCATGGCCACCCGAAGTTTTCCGCCGTCTTTCCCGATCGGCAGCGTTCGGTGCTTAAGCGCGACCGAATCGGGTATAAGGTGCACGGCAGCCGGATCAAAGGCCGTTTCGGACAGCTTCACCACCGGCACACCGAGCTGAAACTCCAATACTTCGACCAGTTGTCCTTCGTTTATAAATCCTTTGGCGATCAGGATTTCCCCAAGTTTGGCGGGGTGGAGGCGCTGCTCCTCCAACGCTTCGTTCAGCTGTTCGTTGGAGATCCATCCGTTCATGATCAATAGTTCGCCTATACGCATAAGGTCCTCCTTTCGACGTTCCGGATGGGGGTGACCGCCTTTTCCGGACAGCAAAAAGCCAAGCTCCTGGAGCAACCCGGCTGTCATGCCATCATCCGTGCGATGGTTTAGATCCGCGGCTTTGCGTCCCCGGCTTTCGCTCGGGTTTGCCTTTGTTCTTGCGCTTGGCTAAGTAAATGAATCTTGTCGGCGTTGACACTATAATAAAAATTCTGCAAAATAGGACCAAAATCCTTCCGGGACAAGGTCGTCCGAATCTCCTGTTTTTCCAACATGCGACATGGTTCTATTGACGTCCCGGCTTCAAGTTCATTAGACCTAAAAAATAGGATCCGCCCTCGAGGCTTTCGTAGGTAAACGTACCTTCTCTCGACAATTGTTGTCGAACAATTCCGTTTCCTCTTGTATAATGGACAGGACAAGATCGGCATGGAGGGACATCAGCTTGGCACAGTTGTATTTTAAGTACGGTACGATGAACAGCGGGAAATCCTTCGAAATTATTAAGGTCGCTCATAACTATGAAGAGCAGGGCAAGCCGGTCATGATTTTTTCTCCCGCTGTCGATACGAGGGCCGGCGCCGAGCAGATCGGCTCGCGAGTGGGCATGACCCGTAAATCGATACCGGTGGACGAGCATACCAATTTGTATGAATTCGTGAAAGAGTACCGGCCGCAGTTCGAGCCGAAGCGAATTTATTGCATTCTGGTGGACGAAGCGCAGTTTTTGAAGAAGCATCATGTGCTGGAATTGACCCGGATCGTCGATGAGCTGGGCATTCCCGTCATGGCATTCGGACTGAAGAACGATTTCGCGAATCAATTGTTTGAAGGCAGCTATAATTTGCTGATTTATGCCGACAAAATCGAGGAAATCAAGACGATTTGCTGGTACTGCGACCGCAAAGCCACGATGGTCATCCGTTTCCGCGACGGCGTGCCGGTCAATGTCGGCGAGCAGATTCAAATCGGCGGCAACGAAGACTACAAGCCGGTGTGCCGCCGTTGTTACCACGACGCGTTCGGTCCCCAGCAAGCATAAAGTCGCGCAGGAAATGGAAAACTCCGGACAAGCGTCCGGAGTTTTCCTGTTTTTGTGGTTTTCCGGGTTCTAAAACGTTTAAAAAGATGTTAACATACAGGTAATATGGACATGACATTCATTTGACAAAAGGAAGGGTAAGTGTTGACCTCCATGTTATCGAAAATCAAGTGGCCTCAGCCTTTTTTTGTTTTAACCGTTATATTGCTTCTCAAAGTGATGCTGCTCCGGTATTTCATCTTCGAGGAAATCGCGTGGGGCAGATTGTTCTCGGATGCGGCTTCGCTCCTGTTCATTGTGTGTCTGTTCGAGCTCATCACGCCGGACAGGATGAAAAAGTATGTGTTCTGGTTTGTGGACCTAGTGGTTTCGCTGTTGTTTTTCTCCTCGACGCTGTACTTTCAATATTTCGGCACGGTTCCGACCTATACGGCGCTTAACGAGCTTAAGCAGGTAGCCGGCGTCAAAGACAGCGTGAAGGCCACCATCCAGTTCAGCAACTATGCGTTCTTCATTGATGTGGCGTTTGCAGCTCTGGTCTGGATCGTCGTCCGGATCGCACGGGTCCGTCTGCCGCAGCGCCGGCCGGCAAGCCGGGCTTGGAACCTCGGCATCGCCGCCGTGGCGCTCGTAGGGTTGGCCGCCTCCACGATGTTTATCCGGGAAGGTAAATCCATTCAGAATGAACTCGCCCAAGCGGAGGACGTCGGATTTTTCAATTTTCAAGTAGCCGCCGCGTTAAAGGCTAAGCAAACCGCCAACATCGATACGACGAAAGTCAGCCAGCAGATCGTGCAGCTGCAAAGCCAGGAACCGGATCTGAAAACGAACGCGGCTGCGCCGGTCGCCTTCGGCTCGGCGAAGGGCAAAAACTTGATCATTATCCAGATGGAAGCTTTCCAGAACTTCCCGATCCACTTGAAGGTGAACGGTCAAGTAATTACGCCGGTGTTGAATGCTTTGGCGGAAGAGGGATATTACTTCCCGCACTTTTTCCAGCAGATCGGACAAGGAAACACCTCCGACGCGGAGTTCATGTCCAATACGTCGATCTACCCGACGGCGAAAGTCGCCATGTCAACGGGATACAGCGACCGGGCGCTTCCAAGTTTGCCCAAGCTTCTGCAAAAGTACGGCTATCAAACGGCTACGTTCCACGTTAACAACATCACGTTCTGGGACCGGGACAAAATGTACCCTGCGCTCGGATTCAACAAGTGGTATGATAAGCCGTCTTTTAAAAATGATCATTTCAATGGCTTCGGCGCCTCGGACGAAGAGCTTTACCGGGTGGGTGTCAGCAAAATGCTGGAGTCGAAAAAGGCCAACAAGCCGTTTTACTTCCAGTTCGTCACGGCTTCCAGCCATCATCCGTTCAAGATTCCGGCCGACAAGCAGTGGCTGAAGCTGCCGGCTTCCATCAAAGGCACGCAGCTCGGCGATTATTTGCAAGCCGTCCATTATACGGATTACGCCGTCGGCCAATTGGTGAAGCAGCTGAAAGCGAACGGGCTGTACGACAACACGATGATCGTCTTTTACGGCGACCATTTCGGGCTTCAGCCGAAGGACAACCCGCCGGAGGACGTCAGCGCGAAGCTGGGCATAACGTATCACGAAAGAATTTCCCGGTTTAACATTCCGCTCATTATCCGTATGCCGGGAACGGCGCCTCACAAAGTCGTCAAGACGGTCGGCGGACAGGTGGACATTATGCCGACTGTCACCAATCTGCTGGGCATCTCGCTCCAAGACGAGAAGTACTCGGCCTTCGGACACGACTTGCTCAACACGGAGAAAAACCTCTTCGGCATGCGTTATTACTTGCCGACCGGTTCTTTCTTCAACAATGAAGTCATGTTCGTCCCCGGCAAAACGTTCGAAGACGGCGCTGCCGTATCGCTGGATACGTTGAAGCCGGTTACCGACATCTCTAAGTATAAGAGCGATTACGATTATGTGCTGAAGCTCATGCAGCTGTCGGATCAATATGTGGAGTCGCTGCCAGCGCGAAAATGAAGAAAAGCGTCCTCTCTTCCCGCCTGTGGCGGTGGAGAGGACGCTTTTTCGTTTAGTCGCCCAATGTGGCTTCGAAATGTTTCTGCAGCCTGCGGGTGACCGGACCCGGTTGGCCGTCGCCGACCCGTTGTCCATCGATCATGACGACCGGCATGACTTCGATCGTCGTGCCGGTTTGGAACACCTCTTCGGCGGCGCGCAGCTCATCAAGCGTAAATGTCCGCTCTTCTACAGGAATACCGGCGGCGGCCGCGAGCCGCAACGTCACCGCCCGGGTGACGCCGTGAAGGATCAGGTGATTGGCCGGATGGGTGATCAGACGTCCTTGCGAGACGATCATGACGTTCGAAGCGCTGCACTCGGTCACGACCTCGCCGCGATGAAGGATGGCGTCGTCCCCGCCGCGGTCGACCGCTTCTTGCTTCGCCAGGACGTTGGGCAGCAAGTTGAGCGTCTTGTAATCGCAATGCAGCCAGCGGATGTCATTCACAGTTACCGCACGGATTCCGGCTTCCATTTGCGCGAGCGGTCGTTTGAGCTCATTGCAGTAAGCCATGGTCACGGGAGCGCTGTCTTTTGGAAACAGGTGATTGCGGGGAGCGGTCCCCCGGGTGATCTGGATGTACACGGTTCCTTCTTGAAGGTTGTTGCGCCGGATCAGTTCGCGCAGCCGCTCGTGAAGCTCGTCCGCCGAATACGGCATCGGGATCCGTATGCCGGCTGCGCTCCGCTCGAGCCGCTCGAAATGAAGCTTCGGTTCATACAGCTTGCCGCCGTAAACGCGGAACATTTCGTACACTCCGTCTCCGAACAAGTATCCTCTGTCATCCGGCGAAACCCTGATTTCTTCTTTCGGCCAAAACTCTCCTTGAACCCAATAGATAGACATATAGAGTAACCCTCCTTATAATGAGGTGAAAAAACCGGAGCGGCAAAATGAACATTTTTCTTCATATTCTAACACATAACGTTCTCCCCTTAACCATCATGATCGCGATCGGCATCACGATGGGCAAAGTTTTTCGGCCCGATATTAAGACGTTATCGAAATTAAATTTTTATGTCTTTTCTCCGGCGATGATGTTCGAATTGCTGTTCCATACGGCCATTTCCCTCCAACTTTTCGGGCAGGTCATGCTATTCTTCTTCTTGTTCATGGCGTTACAATATGCCATGGTTGAAGCCGTGATCCGCATCCGCAAATATGAAGGCGGCATGAAAAACGCCATGCGGAACAGTGTGTTATTTTACAACAGTGCCAATTACGGCATCCCGATCAACCAACTGGCGTTTGCAGGCAACCCGATGTCGCTCGCCGTGCAGGTGCTGATCATGATGATGCAGAACTTGGTGCCGAACACGTACGGAATCTACAGCGTTAATGCGCACAAGGCGGATTGGCGGCAAATCCGGAGGATCATTTTGGGCATGCCGACCGTTTACGTCATTCCGGCCGCGCTGCTGCTGCGCAGGCTTCATGCGGAGATCCCGTCTTCGATTGAAACCCCGATCCGATACTTGTCCGACGCATTCATCGGAACAGCCCTGATCACGCTCGGCATTCAACTCGGCATCATGACCTGGAAAATCACCCGGTCGGCCGCCGTCGATGTCGGTTTGTCCACCGTTTTGCGTCTTGTGCTCGGACCGCTGATCGCCTGGCTGCTGGTGCTCTTGCTTGGCGTGGACGGCATCGTAGCTTCGGCGCTTATCGTCTCGTCCGCCGTGCCGACATCTCTGAGCAGCGTGCTGCTCGCCGTGGAATTCGACAACGAGCCCGAGTTCGCTTCTCAAACGGTGCTTCTGTCCACGGTATTGAGCATTTTGAGCGTGACAGCGGTTATTTCTTCTTTACACTTGTTGGGATAGAGGAAAGCCGCAGTGAAGGGAATGAAGTGCACCCTTCGTTGCGTCTTTGTCTTTACCCGTTAAACCAGCAAGGCCATCCATTCATCCCGGTCGACGGGACCGAAGTAGACGGTCAGATCGACGTCGGAAAGTGCAGCGGAAATCACTTCGTTGTCATAACGGACGCCGATGAGCCGGTCGGTCACATCCCGCACTTCGCCAGTTCCGAAAAAGTCTCCGTAGATCGCAGCTTCCCGGATGACGCCGTCGATGACGTTCAGTCTCACATCATAGGTGCCGGCGGAAAGCCGCTTCGTCTGCCTCACGTTGAAAGCGGGTGAGCGCCCGTAGTTCCAGTCCCAATTGCGGTACCGCTCGTCGGCAAGGCGCCGGACGGCATCCCAATCGGCTTCGGTCAACTCGTACCGCGGAATGTCGGTGCCGCCGAAAATCGATTCCAGAATGGCCTGCCTGAACTGCTCCATGGTCAAGGGCTGTTGCAAAAACTCGGAAATGTTGGCTACTCGGCTGCGTACCGATTTCGTCGCTTTCGATTCGAATTTGGCCGGATTCACGTTCAAGGCCGAAACGATGGAATCGACCTCCGAATCGAACAACAGCGTGCCGTGGCTGAACATCCGCCCTTTGGACGAGAACTGGGCGTTGCCGGATATTTTACGTTCCCCGACCTGCAGGTCGTTGCGCCCGGTCAGTTCGGCTTCCACGCCCAGCTTGCGGAGAGCAGCGACAACCGGCTCGGTGAACTTGCGGAAGTTATGGAATGACTTGCCGTCGTCACGGGTAATGAAACTGAAGTTCAAGTTGCCGAGGTCGTGATATACCGCGCCTCCACCCGACAATCTGCGCACGACATGGATGCCGCGTTCCCTGACATAGGACTCGTTCACTTCTTCGGCGGTGTTTTGATTTTTGCCGATGATGATGGAAGGCTCATTAATGTAAAAGAGCAGGTAATCGTCGCCGCCCGGCAAATTGCGCAGAGCGTATTCCTCCAGCGCCAAATTCAACGCGGGATCGTGGATGTTGCCGTTATCCAGAAACAGCAAGAGAAATCCTCCTCCGTGTGCTTGTTTGCTAACGTCATTGTATCGTTGAACGGGCTATTTCACAATTGTTCCGTTCGCGCTTGACTTTGCATAAGCTATCGTACTATTATTTATTTACGTAAAAAATAATTTTTATGGTGGTTAGCGGAATGGAGCATTTGGAACCGATTTTGCCCGTTTACCGTTTGGAGACCGCGGAACAAGCGCTGGCGCTGCTGAACCCGAAGCGTGCGGATATGCTGCGTCTGCTGGACGAACCGGCTTCCGCTTCCGAACTTGCGCGCCGGATCGGGGAACCTGCACAGAAGGTCAATTATCATCTGAAGAGTCTGGAGAAAGTGGGACTGGTCCGCCGAAGCGGCACAAGGCAGGTCAAAAACCTGGTCGAGGTTCTGTACCGGGCGGTTGCCCGCACGTATGTCATTCCGGATGCGTTCGGCTGGCCGGAGGAACTGCGATCAAGACTCAAGACGCAAGGGGCGCTTCGGCATTTGGTCTCGGCCGCCGAGCAGATTCGCAACGATGCGGTTCGTCTCATGGACGCCGCGGATGAGACGGCGGAAGTGCCGAGTGCGGCGATGGAGTTCGAGGTTGATTTGCCGGATGAAGCCGCGCGGGAAGCGTTCATTCGCGCATACACGGAAGCGGTGAAGCAGGTCGCCGGCAAATTTCGTGCCCCTCAAGGCTCCAAAGAACACGCGTTTCGGGTCATGGCGGTCATTTACCCTCAAATCGAGGCGGGAGGAACGGAACATGAGAGATGACGACAATCGGAAGCGGATCGTGCTGATTTGGGAGAAGAGCAAAGAGTCGAAGGAAGCGGAAGGAGAGGGGGAAGCGACGGTGGCGGCGACGCCTCTCGGAGATGCCGGTGCGCCGGTGCTGCGTGTCGTCTCCAGCGGCTTCGGACAGACGGTTCGCGCGGTACGGACCGGCGGACAGCCAACCGCCATGCTTCGCAGCGCGGCTTAATTTCTCATAAAGGAGCGATTCATCATGAGCGTAGTGCCGATCGTAGTCGAACAGACGAACAGGGGGGAGCGTTCCTATGATATTTACTCCCGCCTGCTGAAAGACCGGATTATTTTTCTCGGATCCGCCATCGACGACCAGGTCGCCAATTCCGTCATCGCGCAGATGTTGTTCCTGGCGGCTGAAGATCCGGAAAAGGACATTCATCTGTACATTAACAGCCCGGGTGGATCCACCACCGCGGGATTCGCGATCTTGGACACGATGCGGTTCATTAAACCGGACGTATCGACGATCTGCGTAGGGTTGGCCGCTTCGTACGGAGCCGTGCTGTTGGCCGCCGGCGCCGACGACAAACGTCTCGCGCTGCCGAATGCGGAAATCATGATCCACCAGCCGTGGGTCAGCGGGGGCATCCAAGGTCAGGCGTCGGACATCGTGATCCGCTCGAATCACATTTTGAAAACCCGGGACCGGCTTAACCGGTTTTTGGCGGAACGAAGCGGCCAGCCGGTCGAGAAGATCGAACGCGACACGGACCGCGATTATTTCATGTCGGCGGACGAAGCCGCAGCCTACGGCCTGATCGACAAGGTCGTTCAGGCGTAAGATTGTATGGGGCGCTTCTCTCGAAGCGCCTTTTGTGTTTGGTACGGTGAACCGTATCACAAGTAACGGCAAGTTTTTTCGGTAAATCATCATGAATTTGGGGTGGTAAAAGGTGGAAGGGAAATACTTGTCACAGCAAGCGCTGAAAGCTGTTGAATCTATTGTTTCTATTGTCAAACGGCGTTTAGTTGAAAGAACCGGTCCTTTGGTAGTGGCAATAGATGGTGGGAGCGGGGCAGGTAAATCAATGTTGGCAGCTGATGCTGCATTGTACTTAGGTGCAACTGTTATTCAATGCGACGACTTCTTTAGGGCAACGATTACTGACGAAGAATGGGACACATACACGCCGGAACAAAAATGTCTTCGTTGTATTGACTGGCAACGTATGCGAACTGAAGTATTGTCGCCCTTGTTAGCAGGCCACAAAGCACAATATCACCCATTTTCTTTTTCTTCCGGGAATGGTTTGGCTTCACACTTCGTCACAGTAGAACCATCAAATTGCATTATTCTTGATGGAATTTATAGTGCCCTCCCCGTGCTGTCTGATGTCGTTCATCTTACAATTCTGGTGAATGTGATTCCGGAGCTTCGTCGACATAGGCATAATATTAGAGAGGGTTCTAGCGATACGGAGTGGCATGCACGATGGGACGCTGCAGAGGATTATTATTTTTCAGAACTGCGTCCACCGTCTACATTTGATCTAATAGTCGAGAACTAATCGATTTATCCTACATAGGACTATCGTCAAGAATATTTTATTACGTCCTAAGGAGTAACCATATGTCAAAGCCGTATTTAATAGTCGTCACTGGCAGGCCAGGTTCAGGAAAAACGACCTTTGCTAAAAAGCTCGGTAATGAGATTTTTATGCCAGTACTGAGCCGGGATCAAATTAAGGAAGGGTATTTGCATACGCTAGGCAAAAGTCATAACGAGCTTTTGGAGGATACCAATAAAACGGCCACGGAAATCTTCTTTGATACATTAATGGGGCTGATAACAAACAACGTGTCGGTGATTGCTGAAGCAGCGTTCCAGCACCGGTTATGGTCGACTATGCTTGAACCGTTCATGGGAAAGGCGCGGATCTATCTCCTGATTTGTAAGGTTGATGAAAAGATCGCGCTCGACAGGTTTGTCCGGCGGGGGCTTGATAATCCGCTTCGGGAGTACTTCCATGGCGATAAAGGAGTCGACATAGCCAGAAAAGGAAGCGAATTGAGCGTGCCCCCTTACGAGGAACCTCGGATCGACGTCCCTATATTCAAAATTGACACTACGGAGGCATACACCCCCTCCATTAAGGAACTATGCGGGAAAATATTTGTTGAATAAGCCCTAAAACTTGCCGTTACAGACAGCGGGGGGAACCGTATCACAAATAGAGGCAAGCCTTTTTGAGCAAAAAAGTCACGGCTAACTTTAGAACGTAATAATCACGTTACCTTTTTTACGTTCGGTCTCTACATACTTGTGGGCATCCGGCAGGAGCTCCAGAGGATATCGACGATCGATCACGGCGTTCAGCGTTCCCTTTCTTGCGAGTTCCATGAGAAACGCCAAATTCGCTTTGTTCTGCATAAGGCCGGCTGTTGCAAAAACAACCCGTTTGCCTTTGAACAGGGAAGTCCACATCATCTGTAAAAAGATAGATAGCTTGAATGCGGTAGTCAGATAAATTCCCTTGCTCGTAAGTACACGCTTGCATGCCGAGAAGGAGCGTTTGCCTACAGCATCAAAAATGACATCATAGGCTTTGTCCGCCTTCGTGAAATCCTCTTGAGTATAATCTATAATGAAATCTGCCCCTGCTTTTCTTACCAGATCAACGTTACCGGCAGAGCAAACACCGGTTACTTCAGCGCCATAGTATTTGGCTAACTGCACAGCGTAGATGCCGACAGCCCCCGAGGCGCCATTAATCAGCACTTTCTGTCCCTTCCGCAGCGTTGCTTTATCTCTTAGAAACGTCAATGCGGTGGCACCCCCGTCACAGACGCCGACGGCTTCTTCATAGGTGATGTTGTCCGGTATAACCGCAAGGGGGCTCTCTTCGGGAAGACACTTATATTCGGCATAAGCGCCGAAGTTTTTGACGCTCATCCCCAAAACACGATCGCCTGCTTTGAAAGACGTTACTTCCTTGCCGACCGCTTCGACCACTCCGGCTAATTCGGTTCCTCCGATTGCAAATTTCGGTCTGGACAGTCCGTATAACAATTTAATCATAAACGGATCGCCCTTGCGAAAAGCGACGTCTGACGGCCCTACTTTGGCAGCATGGATCCGTATGAGAATTTCTTTGTCTCCAGGCGACGGTTTTGCGATTTCTTGCGGGACAATCACTTCCGGTGAACCATACGCGATTTGGACCATGGCTCTCATGGGTTTTCCCTCCTGTTTTTAGTGCATGCTATTTACAAAAAGCTCTCTAACGTTAGAAAATAGATGTGAGGAAGTACGGTAGAGAAGGAGATGTAGAAAAGTGGTAATTAAAGACATTTTATACAAGTATATGTCGAGATGGACTTCCCTTAACGAGGAAGATCAGCAAGCCATAGTGGACGAGATTCATATAGAAGAGTTTAAAAAAGGGACCGTGCTTTTTAAGCAAGGAGATGTCCCTACAACATGTTATTTCATCCTGAAAGGCTGCGTAAGGCAGTATTCGATCGATGAAGAGGGGAGAGAGGTAACATCCAATTTCTTCACAGAAGAGCAAGCCATCGCCGTTTTCAATCATCACAAACCGGACAAGTCGTCCGATTACACCTTCACGTGCGTTGAAGATTCGGTCATGGTCGTTGGCGATCTGGATATGGAAAAGGACATGTACAGCAAACACCCTCAATTGGAGTCGATGACCCGCAGGATGATCGAGGAGAACTTTAGTCAGGTCCAAGAGGAATTCGCAGCTTTTATCGCTTCTTCGCCTGAAGTGCGCTTCAAGACGCTCCTACTGAAACGTCCATCTCTCATCGACCGGGTACCCCAACATCAATTGGCCAGTTATCTCGGCCTTACTCCGGAGTCACTAAGCAGAATTAAGAAGAGAATCCATCAAGACCTTCGATGATCGGATAACCCATCCTTGGAATAGCATGCCCCCCTACGTTAAATTAATGATTACATTGTAACTAGGGGTGTGGTTGCGTGCATTGACTTAAGTCAAGAAACGAGCCTGAAAATTGGGAACCTGCGTATGTCGTGAGAGACGAGAAACTTGCCATTACAGACGGCGCGGTGAACCGTATCACAAGTAACGGCAAGTTTCCGTACGGATTAGCTCCATCAACGAACATTCCCCGAGTTGCTTCACTGACCCCATTACTGATAAATTGAATATAAGTTTGATTCATCGCTAAGAATAAAAGGGGATCAAGAAGATGGGGAAAAACGAATCCGCTTCGGTAAACCGCCGGATGGAAATAATTTCAGCTGCTATTGAGGTATTTGCAGAAACGGGATACTACCGTGCAACAACAATGCAGGTGGCCAAGCGAGCGGGTATTTCGCAACCGTATATTTTCCGTTTTTTTTCGACCAAGGAGGAACTGTTGCTTGTCGCACTCGAAGCTTCTTGGCAGAGAATCGCAGATTCCTTCCGCCAAGTTATTGCTACCGCATCGCCCACTCGATTGGAGCAGGAACTGATTGAGACTTATGAGGAAATCATGAACGCTTACCGTTCGGAGATGCTTCTCCAAATGCAGGCCCAGACGATACAAGAGGAGCCAATCCGGATGGCGATGCAGTCGGGGTTCAGAGACATTCGCCGCATCGTTCTGGAGGCGTTCCAAAAAAATGGAGTACCTGATTCGGAGGAGAGAACCAAGCTTTTCATTGCAAGGGGGATGTTGTGCAATATTTCGATGGCATTGGGACTGCCGGAACTAATGGAGGGTTAGACAGCGGCAAGTCTCTTTATAAATTAGTTATTGATCAATCACTCACAAACGTGTATATTGAGATTATGAATTTAGTTATGGATCAATCACTAATCTAAGCGGAGGTCGATATTATGAAAAAAGCGATTGTAATTGGAGCGACAGGCGGTACTGGTGCCGCCATCGTGGAAGAGTTGGTTAAACGGGGCATTGATGTCATTGCTTTCGGACGTTCCCGTTCAAAGTTGGAACAGTTCGCAACCCGATTAGGGAATCCCGCGCATTTGACCATAGCTATTGGGGACGCATTCCAGACAGACGACGTAATAGCTGCTTCAAAAGGAGCGGATGTAATGTTTCATTGTGCGAACGTCCCTTACCATGAGATGGAAACGCGCTTGATACCGCTCGGTGAAGCAGTCATGCAGGCTGCCGACCGGCTCAGCCTCAAAGTGGTAGCCGTAGATGGGATCTACCCCTATGGAAGAAGGCAAGCGGACCTTGTTACCGAAGATCACCCGAAGCAACCCCACACCCGAAAAGGTCGGATTCGTTTGCAGTTTGGACAGATGATATTCGACAGTCGTTGGAAAAACGCGCGGCCTCTCATAGTTCGCTTACCGGACTACTATGGTCCTACGGCGAACCAAGCTTCATATTTGGGCGGCACACTTGAAGCGATTGCGAAGAATAAGGTGGGGTTCTTCATTGGGAACATGAGCGTACCACGTGAATATGTGTACTTGCCGGATGCAGCAAAGATGATAGTAGAAATAGCCCTTCATGATCATGCTTACGGTCAGGAGTGGAACATCCCCGGAGTTGGCATCATCACAGGAAAGGAGATCGTACGGCTCGCACGTTCAGCCGCGGGAACTGCGAAACCCATCATACCACTGGGGAGGATCGGCTTATCCATTTTGGGCGCGTTTGTTCCGGTGATGAAGGAAGTGGTGGAAATGCTGTACTTGACGACGGAACCGCTCCGCCTGAGCGGAGAAAAGTACGAGCGGTACTTCGGCCCGATCCCGGCAACCAGCTACGAAGAAGGCATTGCTGCGACCATACTTCAAATTAAAGGGGTTAGGTAACACAATACCATGCAACTGAAACGGCCCCCCCCCAATAGGATGGCCATAAAACTTGCCGTTACAGACAGCGCGGAGAACCGTATCACAAGTAGGGCGAATAACAACATAGACCCTTCCCAATGGGTCTGTGTTGTTAGGTCATTTTGTAATTTGTAGACCAAATTCGCGATAAAGGCCGTTAATCCCTTCGCGGGTCACCAGAATGGCTCTGCCGTGAGGTGTTCTCTCAATCCATTTCAACTCAAAAAGCCGCTTCGTTATCGCTGCCCCCAGATATCCCGCCAAGTGATGGCGTCGTTCACTCCAATCTAAGCACTGTCTTGCATAATGGCGGCGCTTTTTGGCGACGTCATCGGTCTCCGCTCCCCAAGCATGCAATCTCTTTGTACCTTCCGCATTAAGCACATAATTTTTGCCTGATTCCTCCAACCATCCCAGATTCATAAGCCGATCGGTAAGCGCGACTCCGACCTCTCCAGCAAGATGATCGTAACAAGTCCGACAATGACGCATCCGCTTCAGTTCGTCTGATTCTCTTAAAGAACGGATCGGTTTCGAAGGGGAAATCATCAGCAAAGCCTCGAGTGCGTGTGCTACTTCTTGATTGGCCAGCCGAAAGTATTTATGCCTGCCATAACTCTCATGGACAAGCAAGCCGCCTGCAACCAGCTTGGCTAAGTGAGAGCTTGCCGTCTGGGGCGATATGTTAGAAGTACGAGCCAGATCGCTAGCTGGGAGCGCCTTTCCTCCAAGCAAACTCATCAGCATCGCAAGTCGCGAGGGATCGCCCATCAATTGCGCAGTTTTTAGCACGTTCGGATTCATACTTTTTCTCCTTTGCACGGATCGTTCGATCGCCATCGAAGTATTCACATGATAGCATATGTGTACATTCCGAGAAAGAGGTAATATATTATGAATCGTTCATTGTTCGTACTCCTTGTGCTGCTTGCGACATCGCTAATGGGTTCATCTTTTGCGGTCGGCAAAGTGGGCTTATCCTATGCTTCGCCTTTATTGCTAGTAGGGATTAGATTCGTGTTAGCAGGGGGAATTATGGCGCTTGCGGTCCGGTTGCAAAGAAGGCGCTTGCCAGACAAGCTTCGGGATTGGGCAAAGCTTCTTCTCATTGGCGCTTGCCAAACGACAGCGGTGATGGGGTGTATTTTCTTAAGCATGCGTACGATTCCAGTTGGAGCGACATCGATTCTAACATTCTTGAACCCGCTTTTCGTTGTCGTCTTAGGCGTTCTATTCATGAGGCTCAAATATCGGTTCTATCAATGGCTGGGGGTTGTTGTCGGATTTGTGGGAGTGTTCATTACGTTAGGATTTCATTTGCAATTATCTGCGGGAACGATACTTGGACTTGGAGCGGCGTTGGCCTGGGCGATCGCTACATTGCTAGTAAAAAAGTGGGGAGCCGATTTCGATAATTGGGTCTTAACCGCCTATCAGATGCTGTTCGGAGGATTGCTGCTGTTGGCGCTCGCATTCAGTTTGGAAACGCCAAGGCTGGTCATGAATGGGACTTTGCTGGCAGTCATATTATATCTAGCCCTACTAGGATCCATTGTCCAATTTGCGACATGGTACTACTTGCTTAGCAAAGGTGATCCCGGAAGAACAAGCGCTTTTCTTTTTTTAGCTCCGTTCTTCGGCGTATTGTCAGGATGGATGTTTCTAGGAGAAGTTATCCGCTGGTACGCTTATGTGGGGGCACTATTTATTTTTCTCGGGATTTTCCTAGTCAATTGGACCGGCGGTAATTATAGGAAATAGAAAATCGGTGAACCGTATTACAAGGGGGAAAGCATAATAAATAAGCGAATATAAAAATTAGATACGGATATCTAAGGGAAGTGAATCCCTTTGATCGATTCAATAATGGAGAATGGGTTCTGTATAGAATGTGGAGCGAAAGAGCAGGATGGTTTATCCTGTTCAGAACAATTCGGTTATCTTTTGGTTTGGGAACACAACGACCCTAATCTTTATGCCCTTCATTTCTGGACTGTTTCAAATTACTTGTTACAACACGCATCACATTTCACAAAAGAAGGATACGAATTAACTAAACAATTGTTCTGTGATGCTTATGATCATAATTGGGAAACCTCCTACATTCAAAAAAAGAATCGTGAGCTCACAACGAACAAGAATTTCAAAATTGTTAATCCGATTGTTTTCTTAGAAAGAGAAAGAGTTTCCAAGCAATGGACATTGGCTCACGGTTGTTGGGATACTCGGGCTGTTTACGCTGGCGCTGACATGGCTGGCGGTCATCCCAGGATTGACCGCAGGGTCTATGGAAGGGGCGACAGCATACTCGTATCCACTGATTTTCCTGCCTTTTATCAGTTCGGCTTTTGTCCCTACCGAAACCATGCCTAACATTGTTCGTGCATTCGCTGAGAACCAGCCTGTGACTTCAATCGTGAATTCGATTCGTGCCCTCTTGTATGAAGGGGCTGTTGGCAACGGTATCTGGACCGCGCTTGCCTGGTGCGTCGGCCTCATGTTCATAGCTTACTTCATCGCCAGTAAAGTATTTAAACGCCAGTTAGGGTAAGTACACCAACATAGGATTCGTCATATCACGTTGTGTTAGTTGAACAAAGCGAGAATAAAGAAAGGGCCATCCCAAAAGGGTGGCCCTAAAACTTGCCGTCTCAGACAGCGCGGAGAACTCTACCATGAGTAATGCAAGTTTTTGGGTGGGACGCTAAGTGACAGTGTTGAAATTTTACATAGAGTCATTTTTTTTCTTCGCGGTCTTCTTCATCTGGATGTAGGCCATACCTAATAACCCTGTTACGATCCCGAGACCACCCCATACTTCCAAATGACCTGTGAAATATCCAATCGCACCGCCAATTAATACACATGCAGCCATAATTAAACCAGCATTCATTCGTCTTCACCCCACTCTGTTCTTTTCCGCCGAGATGGTATACGGTAGACGGTCTACGCATCATTCCGACTAAGCCCCAACGAACGCTTTCATGTCCATGAGTGCGATTTCTTAAAAAGATTTTGTATTGAGAATACTTACTTTATAGTTACAAAAAACGGAATAATCTGTATTGTATGAATCGGAACTTGATTCTGGAGGTGAGATCCCCATGAACAACCTTTCCGTCGGACGCATATTGACGCGCCTTGTTCTACAAGATTGCATCAAAGACATCTGGGTGTTTGAGAGCAATGGGGGCTTGCTGAAGATGAGATGCAAATCATCGCACCCAACGGCTCCGTGAAATTGATTTTGTACTATAAGGGGTATTTCGCAGACTGCCAGATTGGCGGTCATTCGTTTCAGTTGCCGGAACACCGACTGTTTGTCACAGGGGTATCCGACTGCCCTTCTTTCGCCGAATTCGAACGAGACGAGCCGTTCGGCTGCATCAGTATCGAACTCAACCCCGCCGCCGCCTATCGTCTGCTAGCCGTTCCACAACATGAATTGCGCAATACAGTCGTGCCGATTGGCGAAATTATTGGCACATCGGCCGCACGCATTCTGGAAGAGCGGATGTATCTGGAGTCGAATCCGGCAAATAAGACAGCGCTGCTTCAAGAATACCTGACCGGGGTGCTCATCGGGACAGAGTGAGACGCGCCCCGTTAAGCTGAATCGTATTATAATGGCAGATTGGAGAAATAGGAATGGCAAACACGGATAAGTTCGAAATGATAGCTAAAATGTATGACACCGCTGAAAGAATCCATATAGCCAAGGTATCATCAGACGCCATTCGCGAATATTTAGTTGATGCTAAACATAAGAATGCGATCGATTTTGGGTGCGGAACCGGTCTTGTCGGCATGAATTTGTTAAACGATTTTCATTCCATGCTTTTTCTGGATACATCAATAAACATGATCAATCAAGTAAAGCAAAAAATTTCCGATTTTAACATTCAGAGTGCGGACACCTTATGCTTTGATTTTGAACAGGAAGGTTTGGCGGAATTAAATGCCGACTATATTTTCATGGCGCAGGTTCTGCTTCATATTCCTGATGTTGAATTCGTGCTATCAAGATTATTCGATGTTCTGAATGAAGGGGGACATTTACTTATTGTAGATTTCAACAAAAACGAAAACATCGTTTCAAATATCGTTCATAACGGATTCGACCAAGATGAGCTGACTGACATGATGACTAAAATCGGGTACAGGGATATTCAATCTAAAACTTTTTATACTGGAAGTAAGATATTCATGGGACAGGATGCCTCTATGTTTGTTCTTTATTCTCAGAAATAATAGTAAAAAATACAATAATGGAAATCCAAGCCGGAAGATATCACGTATTTGAAGTTGGAATTTGCATATGAACGGATGAAACAAACGGGGATGGGTGTGAGTGGATTGTGAAAACAATAGGACTTATAGGCGGCATGAGCTGGGAATCATCCGTACTCTATTACCGGATCATCAATGTGAGGGTAAAAGAAAGGAAAGGTGGACACCACTCAGCAAAAAGTCTGCTGTATTCCGTAGATTTTCAAGAAATCAAAGATCTCCAGCATCAAGGGAATTGGACAGAGTCTACAAAGATCATGATTGAAGCAGCACAAAAACTTGAAGCAGGCGGAGCGGATGTCATCATCATATGCACGAATACGATGCACAAGATGGCGTTGGAAGTGATGAACGCGGTATCGATTCCTTTACTCCATATTGCAGATGCAACAGCAAATAAAATTATTAGCGATAAAATAAAGAAGGTGGCTTTGTTAGGGACTGCTTTTACGATGGAGCAAGATTTTTACAAGGGTAGACTTATTAATCAGTTTGGACTTGAGGTTATTGTTCCGGATGAAGCAGATAGAGGGGTCATTCACGAAATCATTTATCACGAGCTTTGTCTTGGCATTATAAATGAACATTCAAAGAAAAGATATCTAGACATAATTGACAGTCTTATCCGTAAGGGAGCGGAGGCTGTTATTCTTGGATGTACAGAAATCACAATGCTCATCTCACAAGAAGACTGTAATATTCCGATTTATGATACAACACGACTTCATGCTGAGGCTGCTGTTGATTTTGCGTTAGGTGACGAGGAGTAAAAATAAAAACTCGCCGTTACAGACAGCGCGGAGAACCGATGAAACGTCTTAACCGCACGCCTTGACTTTTGCGCCCGGAACGTTACGCTTTGAAGTAGCGAAATAGAAGTTACAGGACAACGGGAGCGAAGTCGGATGATTACACGCAAGGTCACCCCGTCGGAAAGCGGCAAACGGCTGCATCGATACCTCCGCACATTAATGCCGAATATTCCTCTCGGCCAAATTTACAAAATGATCGACCAAGGCCGGGTGCGCGTCAACGGCAAACGCAAAAACCAAAATTACGAGCTGAGCGCAGGGGACGAGCTCGTACTCCATATTGAAGAGACGGCCTACGAAGAAGCCAGCGCCGGTCAGAAGAAGCCGAAGTTCGTCGGCGTCAGCGCGGACATCGACGTCGTATTCGAGGATGATGAGCTGCTGGTGGTGAACAAGCCGGCCGGTATGCTCACGCACCCCGATCAAGCGCAACAGAAAGATACCCTGATCGGCCGCGTTCACGCTTATTTGTACCGCAAAGGCCAGCTCGACAGCGCGTTGTTCCAGCCGGCGACGGCGAATCGGCTTGACCGTAACACCAGCGGACTTGTCCTCGTCGGCAAAACCGCGGGCATGCTGCATCAGTTGAACCAATGGATTCAAAAACGGGAGCTGGAAAAGTTCTATGTTACGTTGGTGGAAGGACGTCTCAGCGGCGAAGGCTTGATCGAAGGATCGCTGATCCGGGATGAGAAAAGCAACCGCACCTTGGTCGTGAAAGAACGAAAGACGACCGACCCAACAGAAGAACGTCCCGGCGAGAAAGAAGCGAAAACCCGATACCGCGTGCTCCAGACCGGGCGCGCCCATTCGCTGGTCGAGGTCGAGCTGATCAGCGGCCGCACCCATCAAATCCGCACCCATTTTCAGAGCATCGGTCACCCGCTGCTCGGCGATATCAAATACGGAGGCCGCCCGTTCGCCGGAATCAATCATCAACTGCTTCACGCCTGGCGGATCACACTGCCCGACGGCCGCGAGTTCCGTGCGCCGATGCCGTCCGCAATGAGAATAATGCTGGACAAACTCGGGTTACAACTGAACTGAAGTCACCTTCCAGCGATGCGCGACACCTTAATAAGCCCGATTCTTCCAAAGCTGGAGGGACCGGGCTTTATTAGAGGGGAATCGGCTTTTTTGTCGAATAGAAAGGGAATGTAACCGTACTACAATCCCCTTGGAGGAAGCGCGCCGCATGATCTTCGTTCTCATTGCGTTATGGACGGTGGCGGGATTTTTGCTGGCGTCCGATCCCCGCTCGGCCGCATCCCGCCGGCTCGCGGCGGTTTCTTTTTTCGGAGGCGCCGGAGCGCTGGCCGCGGTCATCGACGAGCAAATCATTCCGGGGCTCCTATCCGCCTATCCAAATCGACACGAAACCGCAGAAAAAGTGCTGTATGCCATCCAAGCGGTCTCGTCCGTCTCTTCTTATTACGGCGTGCCTTATACTTTCGCACTTTTCGCGGCCGCATACCGGCCTGTTCGGCTACCTAACCGACTGAACCGGTGGCTTCCGTTCATTTTGTTTGTTCCGATCGCCGCCTGTTTGCTGTTTACGCCTTGGTATACGGAGATGTATCCGATCTCGTTCCGTATCGTCGTGTGGTGGGCAGTTCCTTATTTGCTGGCAAGCAGCCTGCTGATCGTGACGAAGAAATCGGCTTATCGCCGATTCGAGCGCACGCATGCGATCGTCTGTCTCGCGGTATTGCCGCCCGTGTTGTTTTTCATGGTGATGAATTATGTGCTGCCCAGTTTGGGCCAACTCCGCATGTGGGTGTACAACACCGCTTTCGTCGGCGTAGGCTTCGGCGTTTTCCTGATCGGCCTGTTCACTTACGGCTTCATGGGCGTCCGGCTTGCGGTCGACAGGAGGAGAATGGATTCCACGCTGCGGGCGGTCACCTCAGGTACGGCGATTCTGAACCATGCGATCAAGAACGATATCGGAAAAATGAGGCTGTTCGGCGAAAAAATCAAAACGTTTGCGAAATCTACCGACCAACTGGAGCTCGAGCAAGATATCCAAACGATGCTTTCATCGGCCGCTCATATTCAAGAAATGATTTCCCGCGTCCATCAGCGAACGGAAGATTTGGCGCTTCGGCCGGAGACCGCCGATTTGGGGGGCGTGATTCAGGAGACGCTGCGCTCGTTCGGCCCCCGTCTCGGCGATGTCCAACTCCGCACGTTCGTGCCGGAGGACTGGCGCTGCAGGATTGACGCGGTGCAGCTGGGAGAAGCGATTCACAATATTGTATCCAACGCGCTGGAAGCGATGGGAGAGAAAGGCGAGCTCATCGTCCGCTTATCGGAGAACAAGCGGGAATTCCGTATCGAAATCGAAGACAACGGACCCGGGATGGACAAGAAGCAAATCGCCGGCGCGCTTGAGCCCTTTTACAGCACGAAAGCCGGTACCGGAACCAATTTCGGGCTCGGTCTGCCCTACGCTTATCATGTCATGCGGAAGCATAGAGGGACGCTTATGATCCGAAGCGCCAAAGGGGTCGGAACGACCGTGTGTCTCGTTTTGCCGAAGCGCGCTGTTCTTGCGGATCGAAAGCAACGGACCACAGCGAGAGGAGGGGATGCAGATGTCGGAAATACGGGTGTGGATCGTGGAGGATGATCCGGATTGGCAGCGGGGTTTGACCTCCTACTTGAACAGTCAGCCGGATATCACCGTTACGTTAACGGCCGACAACGCGACCCGCTTACGGGAAGCGCTGCAAGCGTCGGAAGCCGGCCCCGATGTCGTATTGATGGACATCATGCTGCACGGTGAACCCGCGGGCATCGGGCTCGCGGAAGAAACCGCCGCGTCGACGGGCGCCCGGGTGATCATGCTGACCTCGATGGAGGAAAAGGAATTCATTTTCCGTTCCTTCCAAGCCGGAGCGATCGACTATCAGATCAAGTCCGATTTTGAGGCTTTGCCCGGAGCCATCCGTTCGGCTTATGCTAGGCGGTCGGCGATCAGCCCGGAAGCTGCGGAACAGATGCGCCAAGAGTTTCAAAGGCTGAAGCGGCTGGAGCGGGAATTCGAGGTGCGCAAAATGAGGGATCTGGTGACGCCGTCGGAGTTGCAGCTGCTGGAGTTGGTGGACGAAGGATATTCGCAGTCGCAGATTGCGGAGCGGCTGTTCATCTCCATCCGAACCGTCAAGAACCATATCAATCACGTGTTGAAAAAGCTGAACCTCCCCGGCTCCAAAGAGGCGGCACGGAAGGCGAGAGAGATGGGGCTCATCGGCGATAAACACGAAGACACGAATGGTACCATGTGAAGATGGTACTATTTTTTTTATGCCGTTTTTCTACAATGAAGCTGTGATAACCGGAATCACAAATCGACTTCAGCACGGAAGGGGAGAGTCGGATGGCGTTCGTACCGTTTACCGCCGCCCATTGGGCAGGCATCGTTTTTGCGATCGCGGCGGCCGCGCTCATCATCGGCTTCCGGAACCTAATTCGCGTCGAAGCGAGAGACCGGAAGCTGAGACTTTCATTGGCGGCCATCCTGATCGGAACCGAGTTGTCGCTCTACACGTGGTACGGAGTTACGGATAATTGGGGGCTTCATGCGCTTCCTTTCCAGCTGTGCACGATCACCTTATGGGTTTCCGCCATCACACTGATCACGCGCTGCCGCAAGCTTTACGACATCGCATTCTTTCTCGGCATTTTGGGAGCGACGCAAGCGTTGTTAACACCAAACCTGGACGAGACGTTTCCGAACTTCCGCTATTTTCACTTTTTCATCGCACATGCGGCGATTGTGGGAGCAGGCGTCTACATGGCGGTGATCGATGGCTATCGGCCCAACCTGCGCTCGGTGTGGCGTGCCTGGGGATGGCTGAATGGGTTTGCGCTTGCAGCCGGCATCGCGAATAAGGCGACGGGTGAGAACTTCATGTTTGTCGCCCGCAAGCCGGATACCGCCTCGCTGCTCGATTTGCTGCCTCCGTGGCCTTGGTATTTGCTTGAGCTCGAAATCATCGCATTGGCTCTCTGTATGCTGCTGCTCGGTATCGCAAGGTTTTCGGGACGGGTATTTGGAAAACGCAACACACAAATTGAGGTTTACGGGGAGGATGTCGTGAAATGAACGCGACGTTTCGGAAACATTGGACTTCATTGCTGGGTGTGCTGCTGATTTTGACGGCTTTCGTCACCTTGTTCAAATATTCGATCGATCAGGGCTGGATTACGGATCCGATGAAAATCGGGCTGGGACTGCTGTGCGGTGCGGGTTTGTGCGTTGGTGGTCTGGCGCTGGCGCTGCATAAGCGTCAGACGGTAACGGGTGAAATTATCATCGGGCTGGGAACCAGCCTGCTCTACGCCACGTTCTCGTTTGCGGGCATTTATTACGAACTCTGGAGCTCCGGATCCGTCTTCATCGGCATGATCGGCATCACGGCCTCGCTGACCGCGTATGCGTACCGTTTCGACTCGCGCCTGCTCATGAACATTTCCTTTGCGGGCGGACTGTTGTCCCCGCTGTTGATGCAGCCGGCCACGGACCAAGTTTTCGCGCTGTTTCTATATTTGCTGGTGCTGAACGCCGCATTTTTCTTCCTCAGCATCGCCAAAGGCTGGTCGGAGCTCAGAATCGCGCCTTTCTTCGGTTCCTGGCTGCTATATGTCGTTTATTTCTTCCACTTCGACCCGCCAACGGAAGGTTTGTGGAGCCTGCCGCTGCGATATGCGCTCGCCGCTTTCGTGTTTTATATTGCCGGTTTTATGATCTCTTCCTGGAAAAACAACCGCTGCTTCGATGGATGGAATCTATATCTAAGTCTCGCGAACGGCATGCTGTTCGGTTTTTGGGCGATGCTCATCCTGGATGGAGATCTGCACTACGGGTACGTTTTAGCGTTCTTGGGTGTCATCTATGGCATTGTGGGCGTGCTGACTTATCGCTTCACGGGTAAAATCGGATTGGCTTCCGCCGTCCCAATGCTCGCTGGATTGATGCTGCTTCTGATCGCAGCGACGCATTTGGGCAGCGGAATGGAAACGAAGCCGATCGTCAGCGTGTTCCTGTGGGGCGGAATCGCCGTCCTTCTCGCTTGGGGCGCGCGTCGATATCCAGGCGGTTTATTGCTGAATGTTGGCGCAGTAGGGATTTGGCTGATCGTGGGGATTTACTGGTACATCGTGACATGGGATACGCCGCGCGGGGAATGGTTCGGCACGTACATCCCGTTCCTCAACTCCGGCGCAGCCGCGTGGATGCTGCTTTCCGCGCTCGGATTTTACTTCTCGCTGAACCGTGTCGTCCCGTTCGGAAACGACAAGACGCAAGAGCTGCTGTCGCAAATATTCGCGCTGTTCGCCCACTTAATTGTAGGTGGCTTGCTCACTCTTCAAATCGAAAATGCATTTGAGGAATACGCACCGGACTCGGCAGAGATGTCCTTGAGCCTGACGCTTTCGGTCGTGTGGGGAGTCTATGCGCTGCTGCTCTTCCTCTGGGGAGCTTACCGCCGGCAAATGACGTTCCGCTGGTTCGGATCTGCAGTTCTGTTGTTCGTCGCCTTTAAAGCGATCTTCCTGGACTTGAGCGGGGAACAAGTGCTGTATAAAGTGCTGGTGCTGCTCATTCTCGGAGGAATGTCCTTCCTGGCGACTTGGATTAACGGGAAGTGGCGGACGGAGAATCAACCGGCTGCTGAAAGTGAAAACCTTAGGAATGACGTTTTTGATCGTCATTCCTAAGTGAGGAGTCCATATGCCGGAATGATCTTTGCGTTATTAAGCGATCAGGTACGATACCACATGGATGATGAAGGCTGCCGTTCAATTGAACGGCAGCCTGTTGCCGTAATTATGACTTGATTCCATAATCTGCTTGCAGGGATCGGCAATTTCATTTACACTTTAATTGAACTGTGTTCACTTAAAGGAGACTTCATAATGGACCGTCCCAGAACCGACAAGAGAACCATCATTCGGCGGCGCCAGAAAGAACAAAAAGAAGAACTCCGTGCCCACATCCTCCGGACAGCAGGCCAATTATTCGTTGAGCTCGGTTACAGCAACTTCTCAATGCGTAAACTGGCGGAGCGAATCGGTTATTCACCAGCGACGCTGTATGTGTATTTTCGCGATAAGGATGACCTGCTCTTTCTTGTTGTTGACGATGCATTCATGCGGTTCACGGAGAGGCTGGAGGCGGCGGCGTCCGGTGGTACCGATATGTGGGAGCGGCTGGGACGTTTAGGTGAAGCCTACGTCACTTTTGGTCTGGAGCATCCCGCTTATTATCAACTCATGTTCATGTGGCGTATTGATTATTTAATGGAGCCGCAAGGTATCCAGAAGATTCCTCGCGTGCAAGCGTTCGACGTCTTGTTACGCACAGTTCGCGATGCGATGGAGCAGGGAGTGTTACGGGCGGAGAGCCCGGAGACGGCTAGTGACTTGCTTTGGGCTGCGATGCATGGTATCGTCTCGCTCTCGATTCAGATGCCCATGTTCAATCAACAGCGAACCGAGAAACTTATGCGTCATGCGATGGAGATGTTATATAAAGCCTTGCATAGCTAGGCTTTTTCTTTTGAATATAATTGAACGCTGTTCAAATAAAAGGAGGGTGATTAATATTATGACTTTGTTCAGCATGTTGTTGGTGTTCCATATCATTGCCGGTGCCATTTGTTTGATCTGCGGGACGATATCCGTTTTCGCTCGAAAGAAGAAGGGAGTACATACTCTGGCGGGCGAAGTGTATCATGGCAGCTATGTGGCGGTGGCGGTGACAGCTTTGGCAATGTCAGTGATGAAGTGGTCCGAGCTTGCGTTTCTCTTTTTTATCGCTCTTTTCTCGTATGCATTCGCTTTATATGGGTACTTGGCGAGAAAGCGGCAAAAGCAGCATTGGCTGAAGCATCATATCAACGGAATGCTGGGCTCCTACATCGGAGTAATCACCGCAGTGCTGGTGGTGAATGGTGAAGCAGTGTCCAAATGGATCGGTATACCTTCCTGGCTTCTTTGGTTCCTGCCGACCATCATAGGCTCGCCGCTAATTCGCATGACGATAGCTCGACATGGATTAGGCGCATCTAAACGTGAAAACCGGCAATCCACACCGAACGGACGTAAACCTTGAGCACAGCTTCCAAAATGATGCCGGATCGTTCGTCCCAACCAGCGTAAACATGATAGTTCAACGACACCAGGCTGCCTATGATCGGCAGCCTGGTGCAGCAAACGGGCAGTTCCTTAACGAATATTTTCAAATGCGGAGTTATTCGTGTCTTGGAAGAAAACCTCATCGGAGTTAGAACACGTGTAATCAGAACTGTTACTTTGAGCATTAAGCGGCCTGAACCGTCCAGTATAACGAAGCCACTGTTATCATAAAACTCGCATATGAGCCTGTCATTTGTCACATTAACGTTACCCACCCGCGATGGCCATACAGAAGTGACTTTCCCGTTTGCATCGACTTTGTGAAGACCAATCTCCGTTTTATAGTTCATTCATTTGAGAAGATATTTGTAGTCAAAGGAATACAATTTAAGACAATAAATCTGAACCGAAATAGAATAATGGTTGATCAAGTAGAGGAAATAAAATAAGACAAGCCGATGGTGGAAGAATCGTACACAGGAATTCTAGAATTTCCAAGTGACAATGACCCGTGCGCAACCCTATAGCACGCGAAAGCCCCTGGTCACCAGGGGCTTTCGTCTGTCTATGCGTTCATGCCCCGTTTCACCCAATCGGCGATCATCACGACACGCTTGGCTTGATGAACCACCGCGCCCCGGGGATCCCCTTGAATTTTGCCGTCTTGATCGACGCTTACGCTGGTTCCGTATGGGTTCCCGCCGGCCGCATAGAGAACGGGGTCGGTGTAACCCGGCGCCGCCACGATCGCACCCCAATGATACATCGACGTGTAGAGGGACAATATTGTCGCTTCTTGCCCTCCGTGCGCGTTTTGGGCGGAAGTCATGGCGCTGACCACTTTATTGACGGTTTTGCCGTGGAACCAAATGCCGCCTGACGTGTCGAGAAATTGTTTCATTTGTGACGCCACATTGCCGAAGCGGGTCGGCGTGCTGAAAATAATCGCATCCGATCGCACGATATCGTCCGTCGTAACAACGGGGATGTCGCGGGTCGCCTCTACGTGCGCTTTCCAAGCCGGATTGGCGTCGATGACCGACTGCGGCGCCAGCTCCGGCACCTTGTAAATGGTCACTTCCGCGCCGGCTTCTTTGCCGCCTTCCGCCGCCCATTGGGCTAACTGATAGTTGGTGCCGGTCGAACTGTAATACACGATCGCCAAATTCACATTCGCCATGGAGAGAACCTCGTTCCTTTCCGGTACGTTCTGGGATTCCATAGTCAGCATGAACATTTGAACCGAAAACTATGCGCGAAGTTCGGAGGATATATATTGTGTCATAAATATAAATGTGTTATACCATATACAATGACTTCCAAAACGGAAGAGGGTTTGGGTGATGGAGAGGGAGCTAGCGCTTGATATTGTTCGTGTCACCGAGATGGCGGCGTTGGCGGCGGCGCCTTGGATGGGACGGGGCGACAAATTCGCCGCGGCCGCGTCCGCCGTACGCGTGATGCATGCCATGTTCGATTCTGTGCCGATCCGCGGGGCGGTCATCATCGGGGAAGGGGAACAGGACGAAACGCACAGGTTATATGTGGGCGAACAGGTTGGCGATACGGACGGACCTGAGGTGGACGTCGCGGTGGATGCGCTGGAAGGCACGGATATCGTGGCCAAAGGGCTGAACAATGCGATGTCCGTTGCGGTCTTGTCGGCCAAGGGAGGGCTGATGCGCGTTCCCGACATGTATATGGAGAAGCTGGCCGTGGGGCCGGGGCTGGTCGGCAAGCTGAAGCTGACGGATCCGATCGAGCTCACGGTGCAGAAGGCGGCGGAGGAATTGCACAAGCCGGTATCGGAATTGACGGTGATGATTCTGGACCGCCGGCGCCATGAAGAATTAATCCGCAGTCTTCGCAAAGTCGGCGTGCGCCTGAAGTTTCTTCCCGACGGGGACGTGGCGGGCGCAATGGCCCCGGCATTTGCAGAATCGGGAATCGATCTGTATGTCGGATCCGGCGGAGCTTCAGAGGGTGTATTGGCGGCTGCCGCACTGCGATGCTTGGGCGGGGAACTGCAGGGGCGATTGATGCCCGCCGATGCAGGTGAATATAGCCGATGCATCGCCATGGGAATCGAGGATCCATACAAGCTGCTCAAGACGGAAGATATGGTGGGCAAGGGTGAAGTCATTTTCGCGGCCACGGGGGTTACGCCGGGCGAATTTCTCGGAGGCGTGCGATATTTGCCGGAGCAGCGGGCCGAGACGCAATCGCTTGTGATGCGCGCCGGCACGAAGACGATTCGCTTTATCCGAACTGTTCATGACCTGACCGTTCATCACTTATCGACACAGCCGGCCGCCGGACCGTGATTAAAAAACAGACATTCCGGTTATTCTTATCCCGACCCAAATCATGCTGCGGAAGGATGTTGCTACGTGAAATTTTTTCTGGATACTGGTAATATCGAAGAAATCAAACGCATCGTCAAACTAGGCCTCGTGGACGGCGTAACGACCAACCCTTCGCTGATCGCCAAGGAAGGCCGCGTGTTTAAAGAAGTGATTCAAGAAATCACTTCGATTGTAAGCGGGCCCGTCAGCGCCGAAGTCATCAGTCTCGAAGTCGACGGCATGCTGAAAGAAGCGCACGAAATTGCCGAATGGGCGCCCAATGTCGTGATCAAGTTGCCGATGACCGAAGCCGGCTTGGAAGCGACTCACCGGCTGGCCCAAGAAGGCATCAAAACGAACGTTACGCTCATCTTCAGCGTTGCGCAAGGCTTGATGGCCGCCAAAGCCGGCGCTACGTACATCAGTCCTTTCGTTGGCCGGCTTGACGATATCGGAGTGGACGGCATGCAACTGATCCGCGATCTTCGCGAAATCCTTGACCTGTACGGCTTGCGATCGGAAATTATCGCGGCCAGTATTCGGGGAATCGGGCATGTGGAGCAAGCGGCCTTGGCCGGCGCCCATATCGCGACGATCCCCGGCTCGCTGCTTCCGTCCTTATGGAAACATCCGCTGACGGACGTCGGAATCGAGCGGTTCCTGAAAGATTGGGAGAAGGTTCCGAAAATGTAACGCCAACAAGCCGCTTCATCACGAAGCGGCTTTTGTACGGGTTGAAGGGGGAATTCCGTATCGAACTCACGCGCAGACAATCGGAGATTATCGATTTGGTGAAGCGGCATGCGCCGGTTACGGGAGAACAAATCGCCGAACATCTCGGGCTCAGCCGTCCCACGATCCGATCGGATTTATCGGTGCTGATCATGCTTGGCCATCTTGACGCGAAGCCGAAGGTGGGGTATTTTCTCGGCAAGGAGCAATCCTCCGTCGGCCGGCTGAAAGACAAGCTCACGAATCTGAAAGTGCAGGATTTGATGAGCCGGCCGTTCGTCATTTCGGAGCAAGCGACAGTGAACGACGCGGTCATCTCCTTGTTTACGGAAAACACGGGCATGCTTTCGGTAACCGACGCGCAAGGCTGCTTGTCCGGCATGGTGTCCGCCAAAGATTTGCTCAAGGTCGCACTGGGGAATCCGGCTGCCGCCTCCATTCCGATCAGCATGGTGATGACAAGACTTCCTCGAATTATAACGGTGCTTCCTGAGGATACCCTGTGGAAGGCCGCCAGCAAAATGCTGGAGAATCAGATCGGCGGGCTGCCGGTCGTGCGCCCGCTTGAATCGCCGGAAATGAAGGGCAAGCTTGAAGTGATCGGCCGGATCACCAAAACGAATATCATGCAGTTTCTGGTGGAATTGTCGTCGGATACGTAGGTTTCGGGGGGAGTGCAGATGTCGGACCACGATACAAAAACCATTTTCGTTTGTTCTGATGCGGTGGGAGAAACGGCGGAAGCCGTCGCCCGGGCGACCGCAAGACAATTTGCGATGGAGCAGGTTCGCATTAAGCGTTTCGGCCATATCAAGACGGAAGAAGAAGTCCAGGCGATTGTCCGGGAGGCTGCCGCGGAACGCGGGTTTATCGCATATACCCTGGTGCAGCCGGAGCTCCGCGATACGATGCGGGAGGAAACGATCCGAGCCGGCGTACGCGCCGTCGACGTCATGGGACCGATGATGCAGGCCTTTATCGATACGTTCAATGATTCCCCGAAATATACGCCCGGCTTGCTGCACGAGATGGATGAAGTTTATTTTCGGAAAATTGAAGCCGTTGAGTTCGCGGTAAAATATGATGACGGCAAAGACGCGAGGGGATTTCTGCAGGCGCAGGTGGTATTGGTGGGCGTGTCCCGGACGTCGAAGACGCCGCTCAGCATCTACTTGGCGCATAAAGGAATCAAAGCGGCCAATTATCCGCTGACGATCGAAGTGAAGCCGCCGGAAGAGCTTTTTGCGGTTGCCCCGAAAACAATGGTGGTCGGTTTGACGATGCAGCCCGAGCGGATGCTACGGATCCGGTCCGAGAGACTGCGCGCACTCGGCCTTCCGAGTCAAGCGCATTACGCCTCGATGGAGCGGATTGAACGGGAGCTGGCATTCGCCGGCGAAATCATGGAACGGCTCCAATGCCCGGTCATCGACGTGACGGAAAAGTCGATCGAGGAAACCGCCGGCCTCATTTTGGAGATGCTTACGGTTTGAACATGCTGAAACAGGTTTGAACATGCTGAAGCCTTGGCGGATCGCCAAGGCTTTTTGGGTGTGTCTTAATGGGGGGCAGAAGCCAACAAATTGAGAATCATTTGCTGCTGGCGTTTGGAGCAGGGGATGCGCTTGGTCGAATCGCCGAAACATAGGGCGTCCTCTTCCATATGCGTGATCTTCCCGGCATTGACGTAACAATTCGCTTCCAGACGAAAGAAGGCCGTGTCCGAAGTGAGCCGTTTTCTTTCCTCGGGTGACAGCCTTCTTTTGATGTTGTAGTTTTTGCCGTGAAAGCTGACCAGGTCGTGGCTCCCCACTTTAAAGTACAAGGTGTCGGTTCGCGGATCGAAATCTTCATACACATTTCTATCCTGCAGCGCTACATTCATCATTCCAAAATCCCCTTTCGGAAAAGATGTCTTTTGGTAGCGCTTTCATTATATCACCATTTTTAAGTAAAACAAGAGCCGTTCCCCAGTTTCATCATGTTTTTTACTAGTATTGCCACCGAGCCCACCTCCGCAATCATCCGATTGCCGCTGCATAGGAATGGAGACACACAACGATTCTCACTTAGATGTCGGATAATCTGACATCAATCGCCACAATCATCCCCAAATCCCGAATGTTGTCGATACAAAATGTATTGTTTTATGCTAATCTGGGTAATCATTTTAGAAAACAACGTGTAATTACTCATTAATGTTCGTTATAATGAGGATGTGAGATTCATGTGCGTTATATATTCTAACATGAGATTCACGGAGACATAAGCCGTTGACAGGAGGTGATTTACGCATGCAGGCCGCACCTTACACGCTTTCGCCGGAGGATTTGTACTTGTTCAATACCGGCCAACTATTCCGGGCTTATCGTACCCTTGGCGCGCATGCGACAGAATGGAGCGATAAAAACGGCGTTCGTTTCGCAGTGTGGGCGCCTAACGCCCTCGCCGTGTCCGTCGTGGGTGATTTTAACAACTGGGACGGCAAGGAGCACCGTATGGAGATGGCCGGTACGACCGGCGTCTGGGTGTTGTTTGTGCCTCAAATTGGGGAAGGCGAAAGGTACAAGTACGAAGTGATCGATGCGCATGGCCGGCGGAAGCTGAAATCGGACCCTTTTGCTTTTCGAAGCGAATTGCGGCCGAACACAGCGTCGATCGTGGCCGATTTAGACCTGTACGAATGGCAGGATCAGGCGTGGATGGAACAGAAGCGGCGCAATCCGCCGTACCAAAGACCCATGCTGATCTATGAAGTACATCTCGGTTCCTGGAAAATGGATGCTCCCGAGCAATTCCGTACTTACGTTGAGCTGGCGGAAGAGCTGGTCGATTACGTGGCAGATATGGGATACACGCACATCGAGCTTCTGCCCTTAGGCGAACATCCGCTGGATCGTTCTTGGGGCTATCAGACGACCGGCTTTTATTCCGCGACAAGCCGTTACGGCCCGCCGGAGGGACTGCAAAAGCTCGTCGACCGCTGTCACCGGGAGGGGATCGGCGTGCTTTTGGACTGGGTGCCTGGTCATTTTTGCAGAGACGACCACGGGCTTCGCCTCTTTGACGGCACGGCTTTGTACGAACCGTCGGACGATCGCCTGGCCGATAAGCAGCTCTGGGGGACGCTCGCGTTCGATTTCGGCAAGCCGGAAGTGGTCAGCTTCCTGATTTCTAACGCACTCTTTTGGATGGATGTGTACCACATCGACGGGCTTCGTGTGGATGCGGTCGCCAGCATGATCGATTTGCATTTCGACAAACCCGAAGACCGGAAGACGAACAACCGTTACGGAACGTCGGAACATCTCGAAGCGCTTGATTTTATCCGGACGCTGAACGAGATCGTCTTTCGTCATTATCCCGACAACCTCATGATTGCAGAAGATTCCTCCGCTTACCCCGCGGTGACGATGCCCGTCTATCTAGGGGGTCTCGGATTCAACTACAAGTGGAATATGGGCTGGATGAACGACGTGCTGAAGTATATGGAAACCGATCCTGACCACCGTTCGTCCCGCCATTCGCTCATGACCTTTTCGCTTTGGTACGCCTATTCCGAAAATTACGTTCTGCCGCTGTCCCACGACGAGGTGGTTCACGGCAAACGTTCGCTGCTGCACAAAATGCCCGGAAGTTATCCGGAGAAGTTCGCCAATCTCCGGCTTTTATACGGATATTGGATGTCGCATCCCGGCAAAAAGCTGCTGTTCATGGGCAGCGAGTTCGGCCAGTTTGACGAATGGAAAGATTTCACCGGCCTCGACTGGATGCTGCTCACGTACCCGCTTCATGACAGCATGCACCGGTTTGTGAGGCGCCTCAACCGGCTGTACGCGGAGCTGCCTCAGCTGTGGGAATGCGATCATCACGCGGACGCTTTCACGTGGATCGACGTCAATAACGCGCAGCAATCCGTTCTTTCGTTTTACCGCCTCGCGCGTTCCACGGATACGCCGGTGGTCATCATTTGCAACTTCTCGCGTCACGCATATCCCGCGTATCGCTTCGGCGTGCCTCTGCCTGGCCGGTACCGGCTTCTCCTGAATACCGACGAGGCCGACTACGGAGGCAACGGCCTTCCTGTTCCCGAGGTGACCGAAGCGGATGAGCCTCCGATGCACGGCAAGCCTTGCAGCATCGAAATCCCTTTACCTGCACTAACCTGCCAGATTTGGATTCCGGAAGAAGTTCCCGCACAGTCGTTGTCGTCACTTGCCACGCCTATATAGGGGAAGGAGTGTTCATCCATGCGCCGCAACGAATGCATCGCCATGCTGCTTGCCGGGGGAGAAGGCCGCCGGCTCGGCGTCTTGACCAAGGATTTGGCCAAACCGGCTGTTCATTTCGGAGGAAAATACCGCATCATCGACTTTACGCTCAGCAATTGCATCCATTCCGGCATCGAGACGGTGGGGGTGCTGACCCAGTACCAGCCGCTCGTGCTGAATCAGTATCTCGGCATCGGGAGCCCGTGGGGACTCGATCGCCGGGAAGGCGGCATGCACGTGCTTCCGCCCTATGTCCGCTCCAAAGGAGGCACTTGGTATAAAGGAACCGCGAATGCCATCTATCAGAACATCGGATTTATCGAACGCTACGACCCCGAGCACGTCCTCATCATTTCCGGCGATCACATTTACAAAATGAATTACGACCTGCTGCTGGAGGCGCACAAAGAGAAGCGGGCGGACGCCACGATTGCCGTCATCACCGTACCGTGGGCGGACGCCAGCCGTTTCGGGATCTTGAGCGTGGACGAGGACAGCCGGGTCGTCGAATTCGCGGAAAAACCGAAAAAGCCGAACAGCAATCTCGCTTCCATGGGCGTATACATGTTCTCTTGGCCGGTTCTCAGGGAAGCGTTAATCCGCGATGAGGCGGACAAAAGCTCCTCCAACGACTTCGGAAAAGATATCATCCCCACCCTGCTGAAAGAACAAGCCCGGCTCTTCTCCTACCGTTTCAACGGATATTGGAAGGATGTCGGGACGATCGAAAGCTTGTGGCAAGCCAACATGGATTTGCTGGACGACGAACCGGCACTGCATTTGGACGATCGTTCCTGGCGCATTTTCTCCGTGAATCCGAACCGGCCGGCCCAATATGTAGCTCCGCACGCTAAAATTAGCAGCTCGATCGTGAACGAAGGATGCCTTGTGGACGGAGAAGTGAACCGCTCGGTGCTGTTCCAAGGGGTCATGGCGGCAGAAGGCAGCATCATCGAGGATTCCGTCATCATGCCGGGGGCCGCGATCGGCCGCGGAGCCCGCGTCATCCGCGCCATTGTCGGCGAGGGAGCGGTAGTGGGAGACGGGTGCGTGGTCGGCAGCATTGATTCGGAAGAGATCGCGGTCGTAGGCAGCGGGGAAACCATTTCGCTCAAAGCTGAAATGCAGGAGGTGGAGCAAGTATGAAGCTGCCGATGCTTGGCGTCATCAATCTGATTCACGAAGCGGACGAAATGGGTCAGCTAACGGCGAATCGATGTCTTGCGACGGTTCCTTTTGGAGGACGTTACCGTCTGATCGATTTTACGCTGTCCTCGATGGTCAATTCCGGCATCCCCAAAGTGGCTGTTTTTGCACATACGAAATTCCGTTCACTCATGGACCATGTAGGCACCGGAACGTACTGGGATTTGCACCGGAGAGGCAACGGCCTGTTCGTGCTTCCCCCTTCGATGGAAGACCAGACGGACTTCGGAAAAGGAGACTTGTACCACTTCTACAGACACCGAGATTACTTCACCCGCAGCAGTCCCCAGGAGTATGTCGTCATTTCCCGCAGCCATATGGTGTGCAACGTCGATTTTGCGAAAGTGCTGGACGATCATCTGGAGAGAGGGGCGGATATCACGGTCGTCTGCAAAAAGTCCGACGAACCATCGCCGGGCCTTGCACGTAAAGTGCTGGTGAACGGAGCAGGACGCATCACGGAAATGCAGGATCATTACGGACGGCTGAACAGCGACATCATCTCGATGGAAATGTACGTGCTGTCCAAAGAGCTGCTGCTTGACCTGGTGGAGACGTCGCTCGCCCGCGGACAGGACCATTTTGTGCGGCATGCAGTGGGGTCGATGCTCGGCCACTTAAAGGTGAACGCCTATTTGCACGAAGGCACGCTCGGCGTGGTCAACAACATTGCCGCCTATTATCGCCACAGTATGCAACTGCTCCAGCCGGATATTTGGCGCGATCTGTTTTTCAACCCGGGACCGATTTACACCAAAATCAAAGACGAACCGCCGACCCGATATAACAGCAGTGCCGACGTCACGCATTCCCTCATCGCCAACGGCTGCGACATCGAAGGGGCTGTGCATAACAGCATTTTGTTCCGCGGCGTGAAAGTGAGGAAAGGCGCCATCGTGCGCAACAGCATCATCATGCAAAACGGAGTCGTGGGGGAGAACGGCTCATTGGAAAATTGCATCCTCGACAAAGAGGTGGAAATACGCCCGCTGCAGCATTTGCGCGGAGCAGAAAACTTACCGTTCCTGGCGATCAAACGAAAGGTCATCTGAGACGGCGGAAGGATGGATAGGAGACATGAGAGTACTGTTCGCGGCATCGGAAGCGGTGCCGCTTGTGAAAACCGGGGGGCTTGCCGACGTGGTCGGCGCCCTTCCGAAAGCTCTTGCCAAACGCGGAGTGGACGTCACCGTCATGCTGCCCAAATACGGGGAAATTTCGAAGGACGTTACGGATCGTGCGGTATATTTGGGGTACACCTTCGTGCAAATGGGCTGGCGCCGGCAGTATTGCGGGGTTCTGGAGATCATCGAAGACGGAATCCGCTATCTGCTTCTGGATAACGAGTATTATTTCAACCGCGGATACTTGTACGGGTACGGGGATGAAGCGGAGCGGTTCACCTTCTTCAGCTTTGCGGTTCTGGATTCGCTGCAGGTGCTGAGCGAGATGCCGGATATTATCCATTGCCACGACTGGCAAACCGGGCTCATTCCGATGCTCCTTCGGACCCGGTACGCGAACCGCCCCGGTTATCGAGATATCCGTACGGTATTTACCGTACATAATCTGAAGTACCAAGGAGTGTTTCCCCGGGAGCTGCTCCAGGATTTGCTGTCGGCGGGAGACGATCTATTCACCGAGGACAAGCTGGAATTTTACGGTGCGGCCAGTTGTATGAAGGCCGGTCTTCGTTATGCGGACAAGCTTACCACCGTGAGCCCCACGTATGCGCGGGAAATCCAGACCGAGACGTACGGGGAAAAGCTGGACGGCTTGCTGCGCGAGCGGGCGGCGGATTTGTACGGCATCGTCAACGGGATCGACACCGATGAGTTCGACCCGATGAAGGACCCGCACGTGCCGGTTCCTTATCGCGATTCTCGAGCGAAGAAAAGGCAGAACAAAATCGCCCTGCAGCAGGAGCTTGGGCTTCAAGCGGACGGTTCGGTCCCCGTCATCGGCATCGTATCCCGTCTTGTGGATCAAAAAGGGTTGGACCTGGTCATCGAGGCGCTTCCCGAGCTTATGGAGGAAAATATTCAGATCGTCATTCTTGGAGCGGGCGAGCCTGCGCTGGAAGCCACGCTTCAGGAAGCGGTACAGCGTTACCCGGGACGCCTGGCGGTTTGGTTCGGCTTTAACGAAGGGCTGGCGCGGCGGATTTATGCCGGCTCGGATATTTATTTAATGCCGTCGAAATTCGAACCTTGCGGACTCAGCCAATTGATCGCCCTGAGATACCGGACGGTGCCGATCGTGCGAGAAACGGGAGGATTATGCGACACGGTCGAGTCGTTTAACGAATATACAGGTACAGGGAACGGTTTCAGCTTTGGTCCCGCTTCCGCCCACGATTTGCTGTTCACCGTTCGGAGAGCGCTGTTCTTTTATCGGGATGAGAACGCTTGGGCGAAAATTTTGGCGAATGGAGCCAAACGCAATTACGGGTGGGACAATTCCGCCCGCGAATATGAGCGGTTGTACCGTGAGTTGGCCGGATAAGCAGAGAGGAGTGAGGCTCATGGCTCGACATCTCGTGACCGGAAACGGAAAAATGCTCATCAACCTCGATAACTACGGCTACATTCGCGACCTTTATTTTCCTTACGTAGGACAGCTAAACCATGTCGGCGGTCAGTTATGCCGGCTCGGCGTATGGTGCAATGGAGAATTCGCCTGGCTCGACGACAAAAGCTGGTCGATCGACTTGGGTTACATTGAAGATTCCCTG
Source organism: Cohnella pontilimi (assembly GCF_005049045.1). Classification (GTDB taxonomy): domain Bacteria; phylum Bacillota; class Bacilli; order Paenibacillales; family Paenibacillaceae; genus Cohnella; species Cohnella pontilimi. Next base: position 728,785 of record NZ_SUPK01000001.1, on the reverse strand, counting down.
GTCACGAACGTAACGGCGACAAACGAAAAGCTGGGCATTGAGCTTCAAATCAACGACGGCATTCACCAACGGGAATGTATTTTTCTGAAAAGGGTCGTCGTGCGGAATTTGGGCGATGCTCCTAAGGAAGTGCGCGTATTTTTCCATCACGATCTCATGATCGACGGCAGCGACGTCGGTGATACGGCGGCCTTCTATCCGGGGAACCGCACGGTGTTCCACTATAAACGTTCGTCCTATTTCATGTTTAACGGCAGATCCGAATGGGGCGGGATCTTCCAATTCTCTACCGGCATCAAGCGGTTCCAGTACGCCGAAGGCACTTGGCGGGACGCCGAGGACGGCGAATTGGCCGGCAACGCGATCGCGCAAGGCTCGGTGGACAGTACGGTAAGCTTCCGCACGCTGGTTGGCGCGGATTCGGAGAGTACGATTTACTACTGGATGTCGGTTGGTTCCGGATTGGAAGAGGTTAAAAGGCTGGACCAATATGTACTGGAAAGCGATCCGGAGAAGCTGCTGAGCCGCATCGTCATCTATTGGAATCATTGGCTCGAGCGTGTGGAAGGCAAACTCGCGGATCTGCCGCCGGCCGTGGTTCGCCAGTTCAAACACAGCCTGCTCATCGTGCGGACGCACATTGACGAGCAGGGAGCGATTTTGGCCGCGAACGATACCGATATTTTGCAGTACAATCGCGATCATTACAGCTATATGTGGCCCCGGGACGGCGCTTTGATTGCGGAAGCGATGTCGCTGGCGGGATATCATGGAACGATCACGCCGTTTTTCCATTTCTGCGAACAGGCGTTATCTCCGGACGGCTACTTGTATCACAAGTACAATCCGGACGGGACGGTCGGCTCCAGCTGGCATCCTTACGTGGTGAACGGCGTCCCTCGCCTGCCGATCCAGGAAGACGAGACCGCACTCGTGTTGTACGCGTTGTGGAAGGACTACGTCCGTCACGGAGAGATTGAACTGCCGCAATCGCTTTATGGCAAGCTGGTGCGGAAGACGTCCGAGTTCCTGTGCGATTACTTGGAAGAGTCGCTGGACCTGCCGAAGCCCAGCTACGATTTGTGGGAGGAAAGGTACGGCATCTGGACGTATACGGCCGCTTCGGTGTATGCCGGGTTGATGGCGGGATCCGGATTCGCGGAGCTGTTCGGGGATTATGACCGGAGCGACAAATATCGTGAAACGGCGGAGCGAGTCAAACGGGGGATATTGAAGCATCTGTGGGACGAAGAGGCCGGCCGTTTCGCCCGCGGGCTCGTTTGGACGGACGGCCAATGGGTGAAGGATATGACGATTGAGAGCAGCCTCTCCTTTTTGTCCGAATTCGGCGTGCTTCCGGCGGACGACAGCCGTGTGTCCGGTACGATGCAGGCGATATCGGAAGGCTTGTCGGTGAGAACAGAAATAGGCGGGATCGCAAGGTATACGTCGGACTACTATTTCCGGGTGTCGGAAGACGTGTATACCGTGCCGGGTAACCCGTGGATCATCTGCACACTGTGGCTGGCGAAATATCGGATCGAAACCGCTCGCAGCTTGGCGGAACTGGAAGAGCCCCGGCGCACGCTGGAAAAAGTAGCCGGGTTTGCCTTACCCGGCGGCAATTTTCCGGAGCAGATGAATCCGATGGACGGCTCGCCGCTATCCGTCGCCCCGCTCACCTGGTCGCACGCTACCTATGTGCAGACGGTCTCCGTCTACGTGCGCAAACACGAGCAGCTCTCTGCCTCGGCCAGCTCCGTCGGGCAGGTGAACAGCGGGAAAATGGCTTGAGGGTGGCGAATGTAACGGCAAATCCTGCCGTTAAATCGATTCTATTGACCTCGGACGTTGATTTAGCGGCAAATAATGCCGCTAAATCGTCGTTACTGAATCTTCGAGCGAAAATAGCGGCAAAAACTACCGTTAAATCGAGTCTGTAGGCCTCGAGCGTGGGTATAACGGCAAATATTGCCGCTAAATCGACTGTGTTGGCCTCGAACGAAAATTTAGCGGTAAATCCTGCCGCTAAACCATGAATCAAGGATTGTGAGCACTCTCGGCTTCTTGGCCGATTTAGATACTCCTATTAGCGGAACTGTGTTCCGCTAGTTTTATTGCCCGCAAGTCGGTAACGGTGAATCCTGGCTGTACCTGAGGCAGATTCAAGGTAACCTTCATCTACCATCTCGTGAAGAAGCTGACGTGCCGATCGATCACCAACGCCAAGACATGCGCACGCATCGGCTATTCCAAAATCGTTGTTGCCTACACGCACAGCAAGCCGGAGAATCTCCCGCTTTCGAAGCGGTAATTTTGATGTATCTTCTGCGTTCTCGCCATACCAGGCACCGAGCATCTCAGCGATCGTTTTTCGGCAATATGTTAGGTCGTCCTTCAAATCGTCGGTGGAGAAACGAAGGATATTCCAATTTCGCAAAACGATAGCGTTTTGTCTCCGTCTGTCTTTTCGGAATTCCCAGCGGTCCATATCTCGTGCGTGGGTAGCGAATCCGTCGACTTCAATCGCTGTAGGTTGCGGAATGCGAAGGTACGCGAAGTCCAAATAATAATAGCTGCCGTCTTTGTCCACGAACTCATATTCGGGATGCAGATCATCGAAATTACCTACAACCGGCCACCAAACCTGCTCCAAAAACAGCTTTTCCCCGTACCCGTGACCTTCTTTTAATCTCCGACGACTTTCACCTGTTCTCCGAGACATATGCGATTCTAGCCATTTGCTGTACTGTTCCTCGAATCCCATACTCATAGCCTCCAGAATAAATAATGAACCGCCCATAGGCTAGCTTCAGCGATTTCCACAAAAATTGCAACTTTTTCCTCGTTCATACGGTATTGTTAGAGATAGCAGAACGTTGGAATCGAGGGATGCGGATTTGGATACGATCGCGAAGTGGAATGCCGAGCTTCAACAATGCCGTCTGGATTTGGAACTCAAGCGGAAATGGGAGTCACGGCAGAGTAAACTGTCCACGGACATTAAGCGGCAGAGGCGGTTGGCTGAGGAATGCTTACAGATTCTTCAGAAGGAAGAGCAAGACGTCGAGCACTTGAACAATTCTTCTTTCTCGCAATTTTGGCTGCGCTTATTTGATCAATTGGATGACAGGCTTCGGGAAGAGGAACGGGAAGCGGCCGAAGCGAAACTGAAATACGATGCAGCGCAAGCCGCCCTTCGCGGAATGGAAGAGGAATTAGCCGACGTCACTCGGAAACTCGCCGAGATCGGAGATGCGGAGTCACGTTTACAACAATTGATGGGTCAAAAAGAATCCTGGATACGTGATCACGATGCTGCAGCAAAAGAGGAACTGGAACGCTTGTCGGAGCAACTGGCTTCCAACAAGGCACGCCAGACGGAAGTACAGGAGGCTTATCGCGCCGGACAAACCGCACAGCAGTGTTTGTCGCGGGCCGATGAACGGCTGAACTCCGCGAAAAACTGGGGTACTTACGACATGCTAGGCGGAGGCATGATCGCCACGATGGTGAAACACGGTCGAATCGACGAGGCGCAAGATCATATCCATGAAGCGCAACACTATTTGCGGAGGTTCGCCGAAGAATTGAAGGACTTGAACTGGGAAGCGCACACCAGCGGTCCTGAAGTCGGCGGATTTTTAAAATTCTCGGATTATTTCTTCGATGGTTTTATTGCCGACTGGATGGTGCAGGGGAAAATTCGTGACTCCATCGATTCGGTTGGAACGACTTCGAATCAAGTCGACGCGATTCTGCGAAAACTGGACGCCGAACGCCGCAAACTGGAGCAAGACTCCGTACACTACCGCAACCAATACGATGAACTGATCCAAAGGTACGGTTCATAACCTAAAAAAGCTGCTCCCGAGGTTCCAGAGAACCAAGGGAGCAGCTTTCGCGTTTCAATGAAACTTCGGAAGCCAGTCGCCGTGCGCCTCGATGAGGTCGTCGCAGAGGGACACGATGTCGTCGATCGACAGCTCGGCTGCAGTATGCGGGTCGAGCATGGCCGCGTGGTAAATGTGCTCCCTTTTCTGCGTGATGGCCGCCTCGATCGTGAGCAGCTGCGTGTTGATGTTCGTTCGGTTGAGCGCCGCACATTGCGGAGGCAGATTCCCCACATAAGTAGGCGCAATGCCCGAACGGTCGACCAGGCAAGGCACCTCCACGCAAGCTTCGCGTGGCAGGTTGGCAATGACTCCGCCGGTGTTCATGACGTTGCCGCCGATTTTGATCGGCACGTTCGTTTCCATTGCTTCGAAAATGTACGACGCGTACTCATGCGAACGCTGGTGGGTGAGATCGGCGTCGTTCACCAATTTGTCTCTCATCGTTTTCCAGTTTTCGATTTGGTTGATGCACCGCCGAGGATATTCGTCGAGCGGGATATTGAAGCGTTCGATCAAGTCCGGGTAGTTGCGCTTAATAAAGTACGGATGATATTCCGCGTTGTGTTCCGACGACTCCGTAATGTAATAGCCGAAACGCAGCATCATTTCCAGCCGTACCATATCATGATGCTTCTCTTTTTGCTTCTCGGCTGCGCGCCGTTTAATTTCGGGGTACAGATCCACGCCGTCGCGGGAAACCTCAAGCAGCCACGCCATGTGGTTAATGCCGGCGATTTTGGACTTCACGCCGCTCATGTCCATGCCGAGCAGCCGGAATAGATCGGGAACGCAAACTTGGACGCTATGGCACAAACCGACGGTTTGCACGCCGCCGTATGTATTCATAACGTTAGTGAGCACGGCCATCGGATTCGTATAGTTCAAGAACCAGGCGTCCGGGCAAACTTCCCGAATGTCGCGGGCGAAATCCAACATGACCGGAATTGTGCGCAGGTTACGGAAAATACCGCCGATACCAACCGTGTCGGCGATCGTCTGGCGGAGCCCGTATTTCTTCGGCACTTCGAAATCCGTAATGGTGCAAGGGTCGTAGCCGCCCACCTGGATGGCATTCACGACAAATTTGGCGCCTCTCAAAGCTTCTTTCCGGTCGGTATACGCTTGAATGCGGCAATTGCTTGCAGACGTTTTGCGAATATTGTTCAACATGCGCTCGGAATCCTGAAGGCGCTCACGGTCGATGTCGTATAAAGCGATTTCGTAGCCTTGCAACGCGGGTGTCAGCAGAACGTCACCCAGTACATTTTTGGCAAATACGGTACTGCCCGCTCCTAAAAAAGTAATTTTCGACATGCGGCTTCTCCCTCCGAAATATACGTTGTATGAAGGCCTTATGCGATTTAGAATAGAGGAAAACGCATTCTTCCCGCCATGGACAGAAACATTCTTCATATGGATTTTTGTAGTTTGTTGAAAGGAGGCCCTCCCTTTGAGAAAACCGATGAGCACCACTTCCGTGCATCCGAATCCGCGGGAAGGGGAGGGACTGACAGTGCTGTTTGCCGGTCATTCCCAGACGGAGCCCGGTCACCGGATGGGACCCCAAGTGTTGAATTATTATTTGGTGCATACCGTGCTGGAGGGAACCGGACGCTTTCGGTGCCGGGATCAAACGTACGATTTGCGTGCGGGAGACAGCTTTTTCATTTTTCCGGGGGAATTGCATACTTATCAAGCAGATGAGGACGATCCTTGGAGATACCGGTGGATTGCTTTCCGAGGCGCACATGCCGAACGATGGCTCCAGACGGCCGGTATTTCCCCGGCAAAGCCGGTGGTGGTCGAGGGAGAGGAAGTGCCGGCCAAGGCGGCGCAGGCGATCGAGAAGAGGTTTCGGAGCGGAGACTGGACATCCGGTTGGGAATCGGAAGGCTGGCTGCGGCTCGCCTTCGCGTCGTGGGGGCGTACGAACCGTCCGTCCGGGCCTCCCGTTCACCACAGTGCAGGCGCTTCGGCGTCACAGGTCGACCGTGCGGCCCGCTGGCTGGAAGCGCAGCTGACGCAGTCGGTTTCCATTGCGGAGATGGCGAAGGAACTCGGGTATCACCGCACGCACTTGTCCAAGCTTTTTCGCAAAGATATGGGCATGTCCCCTGTACGCTATCTGCAAAAAATTCGGATGGAACGCGCCAAGCTGCTGCTCCGGGAGCCGCTTACGGTGGAGCAGGTGGCGGCATCGGTCGGGTATGCGGATCCGCTTTATTTTTCGAAGGCGTTCAAAAGATGGGTGGGCCGTACTCCCACGGATTTCCGCAAAACGATCGAATAGATGAGAATATTTTAAAGAATGATGATTCGGCAAGCGAGCAGTGAGATAATAAATGGAATAAGGGGGAGAATGGTCATGGATCTGTTTCGAAAAATCTCGGAAACCGTCAGCAAAGGCGTGTCGACGGCCACCGAGAAAGCTCAACAAACCGTGGAAATTACGCGGCTGAATTCTCAAATTTCTTCGAAACGCAAAGAAATCGAAAAACTATATGGAGATATAGGGGCGGCGGTTTTTAACGGTTATTTGAACAAAGACCTGTCGCTCGCGGAGCCGAAAGTGATTCCGGCGTGCGAGCAGATTGCCGCCATTCGTCATGAAATCGATACTTTGGAAGACAGAATCATGATGATCCGCAATGAAAAAGAATGTGTCTGCGGCAAAAAGGTGCCGTTCGATACCCGGTTTTGCCCTTCATGCGGCCACCGGTTCCCAGAGCCGTCGGCTCAAGCCGAACGGAACGCCGCGAATCCAGAACCGGATCAGACGGCGGATGCGGACACGACGGACATAACCGGGAATATGCAGGAACCGGAACCCGCTGCCGCGTCCGATTGGTCGGATGTCGGGCGTGCGCTGCCGGTTTATCGGATGGAGGAGGAACCGTTCCCGGGAGAACGAGCACAGGATATCGCCGATGCTTGTCCTGCCTGCGGAACGACGGTGGAAGCCGGCGCCCGCTACTGTCCGTCCTGCGGAACACCGGTATCGTCGTAAATTTGGGATAAAGCTGTCGAGCGCCGCTCGGCAGCTTTTTTTGTGAAGAACACCGTTCCGCCCCATGTACATATGCTGAAAGAGAGGTACCCGGAACGGAGGGATCGTATGTCTTCTTACTTCGGCGGCGGGCCGGATCAGGGGGGGAAACCCCAAGACGGCGAGTGGCTGGACCGGCTGGACCGGTTCATGCAGCGTTTGCTGAAACCGGATAAACCCGAAGATTCCGCACGCGGCGCCAAAGTCAAAGCGAGCGGAGATTATTCGGAATGGCTCGCCCAACTGGTGAAGGATTTGCTGAAACCGATCGAGATATCGGGTGACACCGGTGTCGAAGACAGCACCGACTCTTTGGTGCGAACATTGACCGCAAAGGAACCCAAAAAGCTGACCGTGACGATGCAGCTACCTTACGACACTAACCTGCGCACTCTTCAAGTTTTCGCTACTTCTGAGTTGCTCAGGGTGATGGGCCTGCCGGATAACCGTACACATACCGTTCGTTTTCCGTGCCGCGTATACCCCAGGTCGGGCCGCGCGAGGCTGGAGGACGGCCGGTTGGTCATCAAATTTCGCCGCCGCCCGCTCGATCAGAATGAAGTGGAATTGTTCATCCGCCTATAAATCCGGTATAATGCAGGTGCGAGAATTGCGGATGAAGGGGTAATTACGGTGGACTTGGTCGATGTCTCGAATGTGTCGCCGCAGCTGTTCATCGCGGGCGCTGTATTTATTTTGTTGATCGGCTCGTTTTTGAGCATGGGCGTCCTTCGATTGTTTCAACAGCACAAACGGCAAGGGATTGTGTATCTTGCGCTTTCGGCGCTGTCTTTGATCGGATTGCTTGTCAGCGTGAACACGTGGCTGGCTTGAGCCGAAATGCGAAAGCGGACCATTTCTCCGGGAACGGAGGGATGGTTTTCTTTTATTTCAGCGGCTGCGTTTGACGGGAACTCCTTTTATAAGGCATAGTGGAAGCAGGAAAAGATCAGGAGAGGATGGCGTATGGGAGACACCGAACGAATCGTTCAGCAAATGTCGGAAAAAGGTTTGCGCATTACGGATCAGCGCCGGACGCTCGTCAAGCTGTTCGCGGACGCATCCGGTTATTTGCTGCCCAAAGACGTATACGACCATATGCAGCGCACCTATCCGGGATTGAGCTTTGACACCGTGTACCGCAACCTTCGGGTACTGCTCGATTTGGGAATCATCGAACAAATCGTGTTCGAAGAAGGCGTCAAGTTTAAGCTTCACTGCGACGAATCTCATCACCACCACCATATGATCTGTCTGCATTGCGAGAAAACTTTGCCCATCCGCTCCTGCCCGATGCCGGAGATGGACGTGCCCGGCGGTTTTCAAATCGTGAAGCACCGGTTTGAAGTATACGGCTATTGCAGCGATTGCCGTGATGCCGCGGAACATGCCGCTGCGGAGGAGAACGGAAGGCCATGATCGTCCGCCGTACGCTGCAGGCTCCGATCCGGTTTTACCGAAAGTTCATTTCTCCGCTGAAACCTCCGACCTGCCGGTTCGCCCCGACCTGCTCGGCTTACGCGCTCGAAGCGATCGAGGTGCACGGCCCGGTTAAAGGTTCTTATTTAGCAGTGAAGCGCATTTGCAAATGTCATCCGTTCCACCCCGGCGGGTACGACCCCGTTCCGCCGCCGCGGAAAAAGCCTGTGAAGGAAGACCCGGCTTGACATGGCGGTTCCCGCTCAGGTATATTGTGGGCAAGAAGTTCCATATTTTGTTCCCATGAAGGGATAAGTACGAAACGACCGCCTATTGCAGAGAGCCGGGCAAGCTGCGAACCGGTATAGGAAGCGTTCGGAAAATGGTCCCGGAGGATCCGCCTTCGAGCGGCAGCGCGCAGTCGCCGTCCGTAAGGGGACGGCGCGGCAGTCCGGCGTTAACGGATTCGGTCGAATCGACCGGCAAAGCTCCCGGCTTGCGAAAACGGGAGAAATTTGGGTGGTACCGCGTGAGCGACAGCTCTCGTCCCAGACGGACGAGGGCTTTTTTGTTTTTATCGACTTGAAAAAAAGAAAGGTTGGGTTCGCTCATGAGTGAAGGGAACAAGACATTTTATTTGACGACGCCGATTTATTATCCGAGCGACAAGCTGCATATCGGACATGCGTATACTACGGTCGCGGGGGACGCGATGACCCGCTATAAAAGGCTGCGCGGTTACACGGTGCGTTACTTGACGGGGACCGACGAACACGGACAAAAAATCGAACGTTCTGCAGCGAAAGCCGATAAAACCCCGCAGCAGTTCGTCGATGACATCGTCGCCGGAATCAAGGATCTGTGGCGTAAGCTGGACATCTCCTACGACGACTTTATCCGCACCACGGAACCGCGCCACAAGTCCTCCGTTCAGAAAATTTTTGCGCAGCTGCTCGAGCAGGGGGACATCTACAAAGGAACTTACGAAGGATGGTACTGTACGCCGGACGAGGCATTCTTCCTCGAACGCCAGCTCGTGGACGGCAAATGCCCGGATTGCGGACGCCCGGTGGAGTGGGTGCAGGAGGAAAGCTACTTTTTCCGGATGAGCAAATATGCGGACCGGCTGCTTGCGTACTATGAGGAAAATCCGGATTTCATCCAGCCGGAATCCCGCCGCAACGAGATGATCAACAACTTCATCAAACCGGGGCTCGAAGATTTGGCAGTCTCCCGCACGACGTTCGATTGGGGCATTCCGGTTCCCGGAGATCCGAAGCATGTCATCTATGTGTGGATCGACGCTTTGTCCAACTATATAACGGCGCTCGGGTACAATTCTGAGGACACGTCCTTGTACGAGAAGTTTTGGCCGGCGGACGTTCATCTGGTGGGCAAAGAAATCGTTCGTTTCCATACGATCTATTGGCCGATCATGCTGATGGCGCTGGGGCTGCCGCTCCCGAAAAAGGTGTTCGCGCACGGCTGGCTGCTGATGAAAGACGGCAAAATGTCCAAATCGAAAGGCAACGTCGTCGATCCGGTGACGCTCATCGACCGTTACGGGCTGGACGCGCTGCGGTACTATCTCATGAGAGAAGTTCCGTTCGGAGCGGACGGTACGTTTACGCCGGAAGGCTTCGTGGAGCGGATTAATTACGATCTGGCGAACGATCTGGGCAATTTGCTGAACCGCACTGTCGCGATGATCGACAAGTATTTCGGCGGAGAAGTGCCGGCGTTCGAGAAAGGCTTGACTCCGTTTGACGCGGAGCTGGAGGGCTTGGCTCTGCAGACCGTCGAGAAAGTGGAAGCGGCGATGGAGAACATGGAATTTTCCGTCGCGTTGTCCGCGATCTGGGCGCTCGTCGGCCGTACGAACAAGTACATCGACGAGACGCAGCCGTGGGCATTGGCCAAAGACGAAGTGAACCGTCCGGCTCTGGCTTCCGTGATGGGGCATTTGGCAGAGGCGCTGCGGTTCGTGTCGATTCTGATCCAGCCGTTCCTCACCAGCACGCCGCGGCGGATGTGGGAGCAGCTCGGATTGAGTGAGGGAGCTGCGACTTCATGGGACAGCTTGAAGACGTTCGGCACTTTGCCGGCCGGCACGAGAGTGGCGAAAGGCGACCCGCTGTTCCCGCGCCTCGAGATGGCGGATGAAATCGCCTGGATCGTGGAAGCGATGCGGGGAGGGGCGGCAGCACCTGCGGCTGCTGCAGATCCGGCTCCGGCCGAAGCTGCACCCGCGGCAGCGCCGGAATTGAAGCCCGAAATCGGCATCGACGATTTCGCCAAAGTGGAGCTGCGTGTCGCGCAAGTGACCGCTTGCGAAGCGATCCCGAAAGCGGACAAGCTGCTCAAGCTGCAGCTCGACCTCGGTTTCGAGACGCGGCAGGTCGTGTCCGGTATCGCGATGTATTACAAACCGGAGGAGCTGATCGGCCGCAAAGTGATTTGCGTGACCAATCTGAAGCCGGTGAAGCTGCGCGGCGAAATGTCCCAAGGCATGATTCTGGCCGCCTCGCAAGGCGACCAGCTGACGATCGCCACCGTGCCGGACAGCATGCCCAACGGCGCGATCGTGAAGTGACCTTTTGAAGGAGTGAACCATGGAAAAACCGCCGATCGGCGGTTTTTTTGCGTTTTCTGGAGTGAATAGCGGTAGGCGTTTATAAGGATGTGGCACAGCCGTATTGGTTTCGGTGAAGGGAGGTTGGAGGGGCATTGATGCCGGTTTTCGACACGATTTGGGACTTCGTGCACGAGGATCTGCAACTTTATTCGCATTTTGCCAATCGGCATTGACCTTCCTCAATTTAGCAGATTACTATAGGTTCTAGAACGAATCGAAAGCGGTTTCATATATATTTTTTACCGCATAATGCAAACGTTTGCACAAAAGGAGGATGCGATCACTTGTCCGACAACGATAAGGGAGGGGAAAAGATGTTCACTCGTTTAAGGAACAGAAAAAGGTTGTCCATGATGTTGAGCCTCGTTATGACGCTTCAATTCCTGCTCGCCGGTTTTGGTGCGATAGCGGCGGCGGCTGCGCCTGACGGTACGACGGTCGGCGACGACCATCGGATTACCTTTGCCATACCTTCGAGCAGCATCCAAGTGAGAGTAACCGGGGACTTTTTGGGCGGAGCCGCAAATTGGGGAGAAGGGATCTCCATAGCGGAAAACACCGTAACGGAAGGGAATCAAACCTATGTGCAAGTGAATAACCTGGAGGTCAATAAAACTTACGAGTATAAATTCCGGGTAAACGGCAACTGGATGGACGGTTCGAATTTGACGGCGATAGCCGATGCGAACGGAAAATTGCTGATTCCGGCGGCGTCCATTGCTTATCTGGCGGCAGGCACCTTCGATAACAATTGGGCCAATCAGCATCCATTAGTCGACAATAACGGGATTTATACTTATACGACCGGTGTACTGGCCGACGGAGTGTACGAGTATAAGTTGATTGCCCGGTTCAAGTTATCGGACATCGATGCCCGGGACGTTTATTTCACGGATCCGACGAATCAGCAGACCGCGAACGGCAACAGTGCGATCACGGTCGGCACGGCCAATCCGTCAACAATCCAACCGGACACATTCACGGATCAGCCGGGCGCCAAATCCAAATGGGTGCTGGCCGGGACGTTCCAGCAAGCGCTTGGGGATTCCGGCAACTGGAACCCGGGCGGAACAGCCACACAAATGAAGCATCCGGTCGGCGATTTTTACGCCTATTCAGCCGTGTTGCCCGCCGGGCATCATGAATTCAAATTCACCAAAAACGGAAGCTGGGACACGCAAATCGGAGACAACGGCAACAATATCGTGTTCGATCTCGCGGATACGACCAAAGTGAATTTCTATTTGAACGAGGAAACGATGCAGGTGCGCACCAACATCGCGGGCATGGGGGGAGTGCCCCAGTATACCGCTGTACTCGCAGACGATGTATGGCCGCGCCTCGTCGGCACCCTGCAGACACAATTCGGCGAACCGGCATGGAGTCCGGCGGATGCCAAGCAAATGTTCGTCGACTATTACTTTAACAACACCTCCTATCGCTTGCAGCGCACGATTGGTGAAGGTACGCATGAAGCCAAAGTCGTGTTGGGCAATTCCTGGTCGAATGAAAATTTCGGAGATAGCGGAAACAATCTTAAGTTTACGCTGACGGAAGCCGCCGCCGTAACGTTCTCCTTCGACAACTCGGCCGCTTCCAAACGTTTGCGTGCCGACTACTCCATCGCCGATGGAGGTTACGACGGCAACATCCAGGCAGCGGACATCCAATTTGACAGCCGCTCCGCCACTTTCAAAAAGCCGTTCGGAGCGATCAAGCAAGGGATGGAAGATCTCACCCTGCGAATTGCCGTCAAGCGGGGCGACGTGCAGATGGCCAAAGTCGACCTGATCAGCGGCAATGGCTCCGTGATCGGCTTCGAAATGCATAAAGCAACGACGGTCGGCGACCAAGATTACTACGAGGTTGTCATCCCCCGCACTGCTTTTCATGAGATCGGCGTTTGGGGATACAAATTTATTTTGATAGACGGGCCCAAAAAGCTCGAATACGGCGACGACAACAGCAGCGGAGGAAGCGGCGCGGCCGTGGATGAGGGAGCTGTGCCATTTAACCTCACGGTATATGCTCCGGATTACAAGACGCCGGATTGGATGAAGAACGCGGTCGTCTATCAAATTTTCCCGGACCGGTTCTTCGACGGCGACCCCAGCAACAACCGCGCCAAGCTGAAAGACGGTTACCGGGGAGTTCGTACCGAGAGCGGGCCGAATGCGGGACAACCTTCGAATCAGCCTTTGCAGTACTTTGACGGCGGAGTGCCGAACGATCCGGCTCCCGCCCAAGTATGGGGCCAGTGGAGCGACGTGCCGGAAAATCCGAACCGGATCACACCGGAAAATAAGCCATATTACCCGGACGCGAAATCCGATGGAATCTGGACCAACGAATTTTACGGCGGGGATATCGAAGGCATCCGGCAAAAGCTGGATTACCTGCAATCGCTGGGCATCACAGCGATTTACTTGAACCCGGTCGCATGGGCAGCGTCCAACCACAAATACGATGCGACCGACTACAAGCATCTCGACCCGGTGTTCGGCAAGCCTGTTTACAACACACCGGGTGACCCGGCTTCCGGCTTGAATTATGACGCCACGAGAAAAGCTTCCGACGCCATCTTTATGACCTTCGCCAAAGAAGCCGCCGTGCGGGGCATCCATGTTCTGAACGACGGCGTGTTCAATCACGTGGGCGACGACTCCATCTATTTCGACCGGTATGAGAAATACCCGGAAATCGGAGCCTACGAGTTCTGGGCGAAAGTGTGGAAGAAAACCGAATCGGGCATGTCGGAGAGCGAAGCCAAACAGGCTGTAATTGACGATTTTACGGCGAAAATCAATCCCGCTGACGGACAGCCGTACAAGTACCCGGAGGACTTCGGTTTTACGACCTGGTTTACGGTGGGACCTGACAAAGTAACTGATGATAAAGGAAACACCCGTTACCGCTATGAGGGTTGGTGGGGGTACGATTCCTTGCCGGCGATGGATGCAAAGTCGCCTCAGCCCGGGGATTCGCAAGCCATCAGCGGGGAGCATGAATGGAACAACGTAAGCTATCGGGACAATGTCATCGGGCACAGCCTCACAGGCAAATCGGCGTCTGAAGTCGCCGCGGCGATGCAAGACAGCGTCTCGCAGCGCTGGCTCTGGATGGGAGGCGACGGTTGGCGGCTTGATGTGGCGCCGGACGTGTCCTCTGAAACCTGGAAAAAGTTCCGCGAGGCGGTCAAGTCGGCCAAAGGACTAACGGACGGAAACGGCGGCACGATCGATGATCCTGTCATATTAGGAGAAGAATGGGGCGTCGCGACGCGTTATTTGCTAGGCGACCAGTTCGACTCCGTCATGAACTACAGGTTCCGCGGAGCGCTGCAGGACTTTATAATCGGCGCGGGCAAAGACAGCGTGAACCCGGACTTGGCGAAAAACTTCGATACCGCTTTGGAGCAAATCCGCGAGGATTATCCCAAGGAAGCTTGGCAGGCGATGCTGAACCTCGTGGACTCGCACGACACAATCCGCTCCATAACGAAACTGGATCAGCCGACTTGGGAAGAAGAGAACTTGAAAATCGCACCCGAAGCTTCCGATAAAGCGTTAAAGCAACAAGCGTTGATTGCGGTGTTCCAAATGGGCTATCCCGGGGCTCCGACCGTCTATTACGGTGACGAAGTCGGATTGACCGGCACGAAAGATCCGGATTCCCGAAGAACGTTCCCTTGGGAGCGCGTCACCTCATCAGGGAGCGGCTTTACAGGCGCAGGACGGTATGCGGAACTGTTTGATACCTATAAAACCGCAGCTCAAGTTCGCAATGCCAACGAAGTGTTCCGGACGGGTGACCTTCACCTGGCGTATGCGCAAGGCAGTGTGATTGCTTATGCGCGCAAATCCGCGTCGAAATCCGCACTAGTGGCCGTCAACGCCGGCAGTTCCGCCGCTTCCGTTGAAGCGGATGTCTCCGGCTTCCTGCCGAACGGAGTTACGTTCACCGACCAACTCGGCAGCGGACTCAAGGGAACGGTATCCGGCGGCAAAATTTCGCTCACGCTGCCGGCGATGTCGGCGGTGATGATGCTGTCCGACGGTACACTGTCCGTCGTGCTAACGCCGTCCGGCCTGCAGGCGTCCGGAGGCAACAGTTCCGTCTCGTTAACTTGGGACGCAGTGCCGGGTGCGGACAGCTATGTCGTCTACCGCGCTCCGATCGAAGGCGGCCAAGTCCAGCAAATCGGCACGGCTTCCACTCCGGCGTATATTGACACGAATATTGTGAATGGAACCAAGTACTACTACGCCGTGTCGGCAGTAAAAGGTACCGGCGAAAGCCTATTGACCGGCATGGTTGACGCGACGCCGTCGTTCCCGATCGGTTCCGTTTCCTCGCCGTCCTCTATGGCCGACATGACGATCGGAGTCGGCATTACGACGGCGGAGATTACGAGCGATGTGGCGGTTCCCGGATTAACGGACGACCCGGCGCTGGCAGGCAAAGCCGCGACCAACCTAACGGTACAGCTTGTCTATTACAAAGACGGCGATGCCGCAAACCAAACGGTCATCTCCATGAAATACAAGGCGGATCATGGTCCTGCCAAAACGTACCGCGCAGTCTTCGAACCTTCGGAGTCAGGCGTCTACCATTATTTCGTACAGGCGTCCACGAACAACGGAGACACGGTTACGAAGTCGGGGGAATCTTCCTTTACGGCAAATGCAGATGCCGCGGACACCGAGGCTCCGGCAACGCCGGTGCTGCAAGAGATCACCGTGGAGTCCGGCAGGGCGGTGCTGTCCTGGACCGGGGAAGCGGCCGATGTCAAAGGGTTCGAAATTTATCGCGCTTCCGGGAACGAAGTGTTCCGCAAAATCGCCACGGTTCGAAACGCGCTGACGTACACGGACTTTACCGTCACGAACGGCACGACGTACCGATACAAAGTGGCGGTCTTCGACGCCTCTTACAACCGAAGCTTTTCCGGCGAACAATCCGTCACCCCGCAGCTCGTGATGGTGGATGTTACGCTCCGCCTGCATATTCCGGACTACACGCCGGTCACGGATAACATTTATATCGCCGGCGATTTCAACGGCTGGAATTCGAGCGGCAGCAAATTGACCGTTCCGAGCGGCGCGACGGACAACACCATCATGGAATACTCCTTTAAAATGATGGCGGGACGCTCGATCCAGTACAAATTTACCCGGGGCACTTGGTCCACCGAGGCGTTCACCAGCCACAAGCGAGTGCCGAACGATACGGAAGATTACGGCAACTGGGCATACAGCTCCACCGACACCAACATGCGCCTAACCATTGCCAATCAAGGCGGCAACAAAATGCTGGTGGAGGACTACGTGCTGCGTTGGGTTGATATGCCGATGATCGTGACGATGCCGAGAATCTCGTACGGCGACGATATCTCTTACGAGACGAATGAGACTTCATTCACGCTGAAAGCCTCGGTTCCTTACGGCGTTGCCTTCACGATGAACGGTACCCCGCTGCCCGATGGCGCCATGGACGATCGCGGTAACGTTTATCTCCAAAATATCCCGCTCAATCCTGGCTCCAACGAATTTGTGCTGCATATCGAGCCTACGCAGGAGACGATTGATCAGCCATGGTACACGGACGACGGCAGGGCTGGTCAAGCGACCAAGACGATTCGTCTGACCATTAACCGCACTTTATCCGGAAACGCGAATTTGAAGGGAATCGCGCTATCGGGAGGAGCGGTGTTGAATGAGCCATTCACGCCTGAGCAGACCGGTTATACGGCGGACGTTCCGTATACCGTTTCCAGCCTGACGGTTACACCTGCCGCTGCGGATTCTCGTGCAGCCGTCACGGTGAATGGATCGTCGCCGCAGATACCGGTTAAATTGAATGTCGGAGACAACCGGGTGACCATCTTGGTAACAGCCGAGAACGGGACAACCCAATCGTATGCGGTCACGGTCAAGAGAACCTCGCTGCCGGTTTCGGACTTCCGGACTTCCGAAATCAAAGGGAATACCGTCACATTCAAATGGACGGCTGCTAGAGGAGCATCCAAAATCGTTGTTCAACAATCGACTGACGGTACCCATTGGACTGCCGCTGAGACCGGAGCGATCGCCAACTCCGCAACCAACGCTTCGGTTAAGGGGATCAAACCGCATGTCACCTACCAATTCCGGCTGCTCGTCGCCGGAGGGGACAATGCCGGATATTCGAATGCCGTCACCGTGAACAAACTCGATAAAAAGTAAGCAAGGATAGCCGCTAGCCTGTTGGAAGAGGATAGTCGTTGGGCGCAGCAAAAGGGGAGAGACTGTCTTTCCGTAAATTTTACGGATAAGGCAGTTTCTTTTATTGACAGCGTACTTTGGCACCGCTATAATCCATAATCATAATGATTACGATTAAGAGAGGAACTGGAATGAAAATCAATCCGACTTCGAAAAAAATCCACCCGCTGCGAAGCCTCATCCTGCTTGCGGCATTGGCGATCCCTCTCGTGCTCTCCGCATGCGGGAACAACAACGACTTGAAACCCGTTGAAGGCAAAGTCAACGTCGTGACCACCTTGTATCCGTTGTACTACTTTGCATCCGAAATCGGCGGAGAAGACGCCCGCGTGGTCAATCTTGTTCCGACGGGCGTCGAACCCCACGACTGGACGCCGAAAAGCCGGGATATTCAAATTGCTTCCGAAGCTCAAATGCTGCTCTTCAACGGAGCGGGACTGGAAGGCTGGAAAGACGGCTTCTTGAAAGGTCTGAATGCCAATAAGTCCAGATTAGTCGTAGAAGCCAGCCAAGGCATCGAGTTGATCCGTTCTGAAGGCGACGGACACGGAGCGGACGAACACGCCGACGAACATGGATTGAATGTGGATCCTCATACCTGGGTAAGCCCGAAATCGGCGCTGAAAATGGCGGAGAACATTCGCGACGCTTATGTTCAGGCGGACCCGGCTCATCAGGCGGCTTTCGAAAGCCGGTACAACACACTCAGGGATAAACTGCAGGCGCTCGACCAGAAGTTCACGGCGGAACTGGCCCCGTATAAAGGCCGCGGCATCGTCGTCTCCCATCAGGCGTTCGGTTACTTGTGCCGGGACTACGGTCTGAACCAAACCGCGCTGATGGGCCTGTCGCCGGACGCGGAACCTCGTTCGCAAGACATCGTGAATATCATCCAATTCGTGAAGGAGCACCAAATCAAGGCGATTTTCTTCGAAGAACTGGTATCCAACAAATTGACCGAGACGGTGGCGAAAGAAACGAATGCGGAGATGCTCGTGCTGAACCCGGTAGAGGGTCTCACACCGGAGCAGGAAAAAGCGGGGGATGATTATTTCTCGCTCATGGCGAAAAATTTGCAAAACCTGAAGAAGGCATTACAATAAAGGAAACGACGAGAGGGGGAGACGGCATGTGCGCATGGGCGGCTCCGCAGCCCGGTTGTCACCGGGATATCGTAACTTTGAACGACGTTTCGTTCTCCTTCGACGGCAAACCTGTACTGAGTCATCTTTCCTTCCGTATCCAAGAGCGGGATTTCATCGGCTTGATTGGACCTAACGGCGCCGGTAAATCCACGCTGCTCAGGCTGATCGTCGGTCTCCTTACGCCTGACAGCGGCCGGATCGAGCTGTTTGGCGCACCGGCGGATCAATTCAAGGAGCGCGAGCTGATCGGATACGTACCGCAGAAAAACAATTTTAATCCGCTGTTCCCGGCAACAGTCCGGGAAGTGGTGATGTCCGGCCTGTTCGGGCGTCGCAAGCTGTTCCGGCGGGTGACGCGCCAGGATGCGGACCGCTGCATGGACGCTCTCCGTACGATGCAGATTGAAGACTTGGCGGACAAACGAATCGGCGAGCTTTCGGGCGGACAGCAGCAGCGGGTGTTTCTCGCCCGGGCGCTGATCAGCAACCCCCAGCTGCTCATTCTGGACGAGCCGATGTCCGGTATCGATGCGGAAACACAGCAAAATTTTTTTCATCTGATCCGGCACATGCACCAGAAGCATAATATTACATTTTTAATGGTGTCGCACGACATGGAGATGGTGCGTTCGTATTTGGGGGAAGAACCGAAGGAAACGAGCGGCAAGCTGTCGTTTTTCGTCCGTCATTCTCACGATCTCGAGGATTGCGCGGAGACGGATCTGCTCCACACTGTCCGGAAAGAAGGTTAACACCCGTTGGATCTGATTACCGCGGAATTTTTCCAAAGAGCGTTGATCGGCGGCGCGCTCATTGCGGTGACAGCCCCTCTCATGGGGCTGTTTCTCGTGCTGAGGCGCTTAGCCATGATCGGCGACACGTTGTCCCACGTCAGCATCGCGGGAGTCGCACTCGGGTTTTTGCTGGGCGTGTATCCGGTTCTCATGGGGCTGTTGTTCGCGATTGCGGCATCGTTCGCCATCGAGAAGCTGAGGCGCACCTACCGCACCTATGCCGAGCTGTCCCTCGCCATTATCATGTCCGGCGGTATCGCTTTGGCGTCGCTCTTTTTCACGCTGGGCATGGGCTTTAATTTGAACGTAAGCTCTTATTTATTCGGAAGCATCTACACGCTCGATACCACCGATTTGATCGTAATCGCGGCCGTTACCGTCATCGTCCTTGGCCTTGTGACCCTTCACCGCAAAGAGCTGTTTCTGCTCACCTTCGATGAAGATGCGGCGGCTGTCGGCGGGCTTCCGGTCCGTTATTTCAACATCATGATCAGCATTCTTACGGCGCTGGTGATCAGCGCGGCGATCAAGATCGTCGGGGCGCTGCTCGTTTCGGCCTTGCTCACCATCCCTGCGGCATGCAGTCTCGCGCTGTCCCGGAGCTTTCGGCAGGCCATCGTCATTGTAGTCGTGGTGGGCGAAGCTGCCGTAATCGCGGGATTGTGGATTGCGGGCGTGTGGAACCTGGCTCCGGGCGGTACGGTCGTTCTGCTGCTGATCGCCTTGCTGATCGTTGCATTGACGGCTCGAACGCGAATGATGCGCGTATAAATCTCATGACGGGAGGAATGACGGATGGCGGATGTGAACGTGGGCATCGCTCTGGCGGCAGGAGTCGCTTCATTTATTTCTCCCTGCTGCCTGCCTTTGTACCCGTCTTATCTTTCTTATATAACCGGCGTCTCGGTGTCTCAGCTTAAGACCGATACGAGCCGGGAAGTCCGCTTCAAAACGATGTCTCATACGCTATTCTTTATCCTTGGCTTTTCCATGGTTTTCTTTGCGCTTGCGTATGGGGCGAATGCCTTTGCGGAGACATTCCGCGAATATCAGGATACCATCCGGCAAATTTCCGCCATTCTGATCGTGCTGATGGGATTATTTTTACTCGGTGTGTTTCAGCCGCAGTTGTTGATGAAAGAGCGCAAAATGAACGTTTCCTGGCGGCCGGCCGGGTATGTGGGCTCTTTTATTTTCGGTGTCGGGTTTTCGGCCGGCTGGTCGCCCTGCATCGGTCCGATTTTAACTGCAATCATCGGATTGGCGGCCAGCAACCCCGGCACTTGGCTCGGGCTGACGACGGCCTATTCGCTTGGTTTCGCCATCCCGTTTTTTGTTCTGGCTTTTTTCATCGGTTCTACCCGCTGGATTTTGAAATATTCGAATCTCATGATGAAAATCGGCGGCGGGCTGATGATCGTGATGGGGTTCCTGTTGTTTACCGACCGCATGACTTACATTACGATCTGGCTGCAAGGCATTACCCCAGAGTGGCTGAAATTTTAAGTAAAGTATTCCAGCCGGGCGGATGGGAAGGCCTCGAAAATCCGCTCGGTAATAAATTCCCGTAAAGCTTCCGCCTGCTCGTCCGGGTATACATATTTGTGCTGCCCCCAGCGTCCCCACTTCTTTTTCCGCTTCTCTTCGTCCATTTCCAGCTTCGTCTTCGGGTATCTTTTCTCAATGATGGATTTCGCCGTTTTGGTGAACCGGTGCTGGATCAGTTCGAACGTCAAATCCTGCGCTGCCTCGGAAGGGAGTGTCTCGCCTAGACGCCTCAGCAGCTCGGCGTAACCGTCCTGCCAGCCGTCGTGCCAAATAATCGGCGCAATAATGAAGCCGAGCGGATAACCGGCACGCGCGATTTTGCCCGCGGCTTCGATTCGCTCCGCAAAGCGGGAAGTTCCCGGTTCGAAGTTGCGGATTACGTAATCGGCGTTCACGCTGAAGCGGATGCGCGTATTCCCGTTATGACGGAGCGGCAGCAAGGAATCGACGTGATGATATTTGGTGACGAAACGAAGACGCCCCAAGAGTTGGTCCGCCATGAAGGTGATCGCTTCGGCGAGCGAGCCGGTAATCGGCTCCAGCCCCACCGGATCGGAGGTACATGCCGCCTCGAACCTCGTAATTTCCGGCGATCGTTCCTCGATGTATCCTTTTGCCGCCTGAAAAATTTCCTCCGTATTGACGTACACGCGAACGTAAGGTTTGGCGCCCAGCGTCGTTTGCAAATAACAATAATGGCAGTGGCCCATGCAGCCGGTGGCCAGAGGCAGCGCGTATTCCGCGGAAGGCTTGGACGTATCGAACTTGAGCGTTTTTCGGATGCCCACGACCAGCGTTCGTTTTGCGATTTTATATTGTTCCAGTTCCGTTTCTCCGGGCAAGTTCGTGATGCGGTTATGGGAAGTCGTCATTTGATAAGGAAGTCCGCGGTCCTTGATGTAACGCAGAATTTGCTGACCCTTCGGATAGTCGAGTGCCGCAGGCTCGAAGTAGACGAGCTCCGGCAGGAATACAGGCGTTTCGCGTGGAGTTTTGACCCGTGTGGTCATGGAGCGGGAAGACCTCCTTTTCGGGTATTTTGCGCATTTATCGGACCGGCCATCGGTTCCTCGCACTTCCAGTTTCAGACTTGCTCACTTGTATGGCACAGTGTATGATACTTAGAGGCAAGCGACCGGAAGGAAGGGGGGGCTCGGCGTGCCGACCCCGAGTATGGAAGATTATTTGGAGCGTATTTACCGGCTGATCGACGAGAAAGGCTATGCCCGGGTTTCCGACATCGCCGAAGGGCTCGAAGTGCATCCCTCATCGGTCACCAAAATGATCCAGAAGCTGGACAAGGATAACTACCTCATTTACGAGAAATACCGCGGGCTTGTCTTGACCCATAAAGGGAAGCGGATGGGCAAACGCCTGGTCGACCGCCACCATTTGCTGGAATCGTTTTTGAAGACGATCGGCGTGCAGGAAGAAAACATTTACCGCGATGTGGAAGGGATCGAGCATCATCTCAGTTGGGATTCCATCACCTGCATCGAGACGCTCGTCGAGTACTTCAACCGGGATGCGTCCCGCAGCGAAGAGCTTCGCCGCATCCGGGCCGAATTGGATAATGAATGATCGCAAGCTTCCTCTGTCCCGCTGAGGAAGCTTTTTCATTTCGTCAGCAAAAATGATCTTAGACCCTTGAGTGCACGCATATGATGGAGCGAGAGTTGCGGAGCGGAGGGGATGGCTCGTGCAAAAAACGCTGGTAAACGCGGTGTTCGAAGGCGGCGGCGTGAAGGGGATCTCGCTGGCGGGCGCGGTTCGCGCAGCCGAGCTGGCAGGCGTATCGTTTCACCGTGTGGCCGGCACTTCCTCGGGCAGCATCGTCGCCGCCCTGATCGCTACCGGCTATACGGCCAACGAAATGAAGATGGTCATCGAATCGACGCCTTTCCGGACCTTCATGCAGCGGTCGCCAGTCTTTAACGCCAAATTCATCGGCCCGGCCGTTCGCCTGCTGATTCGCAAAGGGCTGTATGCAGGGGATGCTTTGGAGCGATGGATTCAAGGGCTGCTCGCCGCCAAAGGCGTGCGGGTATTCGGCGATCTCCCGCCGGATAAGGTCCGGATTATCGCATCTGATATCACGAACGGCAAATTGCTCGTTTTGCCGAACGATCTCGCATCCTACGGGATCGACCCGTCTCGTTTTCCTGTGGCGAGGGCGATCCGGATGAGCACCAGCATTCCGTATTTTTTCGATCCGGTTATGCTGCGTCATCCGTGGAAGTTGAGGAAAAAGCGTACCGGGGGAGAACCGGCCAAAATCAAATCTTCCTATATTGTCGACGGGGGGCTGCTCAGCAACTTTCCCCTTTGGCTGTTTGAAAAAGAAGTGGTGATGGGCAGCCCGATTCCCGTCATCGGCTTTCAAATGGTCGGCCGCACCGAGCATAAGCCGAACCGGATCGTTGGCCCGATCACGATGTTCCAGGCGATGTTCGAGACGATGCTCGGAGCGCACGACGAGCGTTATATCGAGGAACACAACCGGCTGCGGACCATTAAAATTCCTACGCTTGGCGTTGGCACAACCGAATTCGATCTCAGCCCGGAAAAAAGCGAAAAGTTGTACGAGGCCGGACTTGAGGCGGGCAAAAAGTTTTTCCGTTCATGGGACCGGCGCTCCGGAAAGCTTCGGACGGAAATCAAACCGAAAATCGTGCCGGAAACATAAACGACCGCCTCCTGCCGTGAAGGCAAGGGGCGGTCGCTCTACTGCGGAGGCTTCAATGATAACGCGGAGGTTCATCGTCCCGGTTTTTGCGGCCGTCAATGACGCGGAACGGAGAAGACGTGCGTTTGGTCTTCAGCTTCTCCGGTTTGCGGGGAGGCGCCGAGTGCCGGGATACACGCGGGTTGTAACGTCTCTTCGACATGATGAAGTACAGGACGAACAACACCGCGATAATGACGATCGGAATCGCGAACGAATAGACGAGCGTCTCGAATTGAATCGCGAAACCTAAAACGGCGAGCGGCAAAATCACATAAAACATCGGGTGGAAACGGCTCTGCATAGCGATTCCTCCTTAGTGAGCCCGGACCGTCATTGCGGTCCAGGATTTGACTCACGATAAACGAGTGAGTCGAACCAGGAATCAGATCGGTTGAACCTGCCGGTCCAGTTCTCTCATCCGGTTGAACGACGCGATCGATACGGCGACCTGATCGTCGGTCGGCTCTTTCGTCGTGAGAAGCTGCAGCCACAGTCCGGGATATCCGAGCGAGCGGAGTACCGGAATATCGCGCAGGGCGTTCGTGCCGCGAAGCACTTCATACGAAACGCCGAGCACAAGCGGAAGAAGAGCGACGCGCTGGATCAAGCGTTCTGTCAGACTGTCCCATGTGAAAAACGAATAGATAATAACCCCGACGATAACGGTGAAGATGATAAAGCTGCTGCCGCAGCGGTAGTGAAGACGACTGAACTTTTGCACGTTCTCCACGGTAAGCTCGACTCCGGCTTCGAAGGCGCTGATCACTTTATGTTCGGCGCCGTGATACTGGAACAGCCTTTTGATAAGCGGCGTCTGAGAAATGAACCACAGGTAGAAGAGAAGCAAAATGATTTTAATGACGCCTTCCAGCAGGTTGTGCAATATTTTATTCTCGAATACGTGTCCGAAGAGCACGCTTTCCAAAAAAGTAGGCACCAGCGTGAAGATCAACTTGCCGACGACGAAAGACAATGCGCCCACCACGGCAACGCCGAGAATCATGGAGAGGTTCCATTTCTCTTTCTTTTTCTGCGCCGCGGCTTCTTCGGCACCCGTCTCGTCTTCTGCGTAAGCTTCGGCCGAGTAGGTGAGGTGCTGCGAGCCTTTGGCTGCGGATTCGATAATCCCGACGACCCCGCGGACAAAGGGAATTTTTTTCAGGGTCGCCAACAAGGAAGAGGAAGCTTTCCTCGGAACTTCATAATACGTGATTTCTTGATTTTTGCGCCGCACCGCGGTTACGTTTACGTGTTTTCCCGCAAACATGACACCTTCGATTACGGCCTGTCCTCCATAGACGGAGGTTTGCTGCGACATTCTGTAATCACCCGCTTTTTTTGATCAGTACCTTTATTTTACTAGAATGACGGGGAGAATGCCACAAGAAAGCTTTCATTTTCGAGAGGAACCGGATGCCGGGAACGACGGGAGAGTATAGGGTGCGAAGGAGGGAAAATCTAAAAGGATGGCGGCTCTTTCCGAGGATATCCGAATATCGGAGGAAAGCCGTTTTCCTGCATGCATCCGCTGTGTTACAATGACTGGGTAACTTTACCGGTGCGGGATATGGCACATGGCCAGAAGGGGGCGATCGCGGGATGCCAAGCATTCTTGTCATCAACGGTCCGAATTTGAACATGCTGGGCATTCGGGAGCCGGGTGTTTACGGTACGGTGACACTGTCGGAAATTGAAGCCAGGCTCAAAGCGCAAGGCGAACGTCTCGGAGCGGAGCTGCACTTTTATCAATCCAACCACGAAGGCGCGCTGCTGGATGAGATTCACGCCGCATACGGCCGCCACGACGGCATATTGATCAACCCCGGTGCACTCACGCATTACAGCTATGCGCTAAGGGACGGGTTGGCATCGGTCGGCCTGCCGATCGTGGAAGTCCATCTATCCAACATACATAAGCGGGAGCCGTTCCGGCACGTATCCGTCACCGCCGCCTCGGCGGTCGGGCAAATCGCCGGTTTCGGAGCGTTCAGCTACGAACTCGGTTTAACGGCCCTTTTGGCGCAAATCAACGCTTAAGGCGAGGAGGAGAAACAGATGGCGAATGCAAGAATCGCGCGTTTGCGCATCAAGATCGAGGAAGCGGGAGCCCAGGCGATGCTGGTGACCAGCGGCGTGAACCGGCGGTATTTGTCGGGATTCACAGGCTCGCACGGTTTTGTGCTGGTGTCCGCGGAGCGGGCTGCACTGATCACGGATTTCCGTTATAAGGAGCAAGCGCCGCTGCAGGCCAAAGGGTTCGAGATTGTGGAACATGGGCCGGATATTAACGAGAGCGTGGCCGAACTTTTGAAAACTTGGGGTATTTCCCGGCTGCTTTTTGAAGACCGGCACGTGACGTTCGCGGAGCATGCGGGCTTGGTTCGAACGCTGGCCCCTGCCGAGCTGCTGCCGGCCGGCGGGATCATCGAAGAGCTGCGTATGATCAAGGATGAAGACGAGCTGGCCATCATTCGCGAGGCTGCGAATGTGGCGGACCGGACGTTCGAGCATATTTTGGGTTTCATTAAGCCCGGACTTACGGAATTGGAGATTGCGCTGGAGATGGAGACTTACATGCGCAAGCTCGGCGCTTCCGGCCCCTCGTTCGCGACGATCGTGGCATCAGGCGAAAGATCCGCGCTCCCGCACGGTGTGGCGAGCGAACGGGTCGTTGGACGGGACGAATTCGTGAAGCTTGATTTCGGCGCCCATTATAAAGGATATTGTTCCGATTTGACGAGAACGGTCGTCGTGGGCAAGCCGAGCGACAAGCACCGGGAGATCTATTCCATCGTCAAGGAAGCCCAGCAGTATGCGCTGGACCATCTCGTTCCCGGAATGACGGGGCGGGAGGGCGACGCCTTGACGAGAGATATCATCACAAGGTATGGTTATGGTGAATATTTCGGTCATGGGACAGGCCACGGTTTCGGCATGGAAATCCATGAGGCGCCTAGACTGTCTAGAACCGGCGGGGATATCGTCTTAACCCCCGGTATGACCGTAACGGTCGAACCCGGCATTTACCTCCCCGGCTTCGGGGGCGTGCGGATCGAAGACGACGTTGTTTTTACGGACACAGGCATTCAAATTCTTACCCGCTCCCCTAAAGAACTGATCCTACTGGATTAAGGAGCGACGTTTCCACAGGAGGGAACTTTCAGTGATTTCGGTTAACGAATTCAAGACAGGCTTGACGATTGAAGTAGACGGCGATATTTTCACCGTACTCGACTTCCAACACGTGAAACCCGGCAAAGGCGCGGCGTTCGTCCGCTCCAAGCTGAAAAATCTTCGCAACGGCAACGTGGTGGAGAAGACGTTCCGTGCAGGCGAGAACGTCGGCCGGGCCATGGTGGAGAACCGCCAGGTGCAGTACTTGTATAACTCCGGTACCGAGTACACGTTCATGGATAACGAAACCTACGACCAGTTCAACCTGGAACGCAAGCAGCTCGAATGGGAAATCAACTTTCTCAAAGAGAACATGAACGTGAACATCGCCAGCTACCAAGGCGAGATTATCGGCATCACGATTCCGAACAGCGTTGAGCTCGCTGTCACCGAGACCGAGCCCGGCATCAAGGGCAACACGGCAACCGGTGCGACGAAGAACGCGAAGCTTGAGACCGGCTTGAATGTTCAAGTTCCGCTGTTCATTAATGAAGGCGACGTATTGCTGATCGATACACGCGAAGGCAAATACATCTCCCGCGCATAATATTTGTAACGACAAACCCCGCCGCTTCCAGAACTCTGGAGGTCGGCGGGGTTTCCTTTTATCGGATTCCTGCGCGAACGACACTTTTGAGCGTTACAGCGGTGAAACAACACAAGATTTTATGGAATTTATACTGTTCGGGCAAAGCTACTGTGCTATAATATACAGCATTATGCGAATGTTTTTACTTGGGGAGTGAACGAACGTTGGCTTTGATCGTGATGAAATTCGGCGGCAGTTCCGTCGGTACCACGGAGCGCATGAGCCGGGTCGCTCAGCGGATCGTCGATAAAAAAGGACAGGGACACCGGGTCGTCGTCGTCGTGTCGGCGATGGGAGACACGACCGATGATTTGATCGATAAATCTCAAGAAATTCACGACAATCCCCCCGCGAGGGAGATGGACATGCTGCTCACCACAGGTGAGCAAATCTCCGTAGCTCTTCTCTCCATAGCGGTTCATAAGCTCGGACATGAGGCGAAATCTTTCACCGGCTGGCAGGCGGGCATCCGTACCGAGGCGGTGCACGGGAAAGCCCGGATCACCGACATTTCGCCCGACCGCCTATCGAAAGCATTGGACGACGGAAACATTGTCATCGTCGCCGGCTTCCAAGGCATGACCGACGACGGCGAAATCACGACGCTCGGCCGGGGCGGATCCGATACGACGGCGGTTGCGCTCGCCGCGGCGATTGAAGCCGACGTTTGCGAAATTTACACGGACGTGGACGGAGTGTATTCCACCGACCCGCGCGTAGTGAAAAACGCCCGCAAGCTCGACGCGATCACCTACGACGAAATGCTTGAGCTTGCGAATCTGGGAGCGGCGGTGCTGCATCCCCGTGCAGTGGAATATGCGAAACATTACAATGTGAATCTGGTCGTGCGTTCCAGCTTTACGCAAAACGAAGGAACGTCCGTGAGGGAGGAAGCGGCAATGGAACAAGGAATCGTGGTGCGCGGCATCGCTTATGATAAAAATGTGGCCCGCATCAGCATTTTGGGCGTGCAAGACGTCCCGGGCGTGCTGGCCCAAATTTTCGGCGCATTGGCGTCGGCCGGCATTGATGTCGACATGATCGTGCAAAGCGGCGTTACCAACGGCAAGGCCGACTTTTCGTTCACGCTGGGACTCTCGGATCGTGCGCGTGCGATGGACGTTATCGCCGGCATTCGTTCCGCCGTTCCTTATGACGAGGCCACTTACGAAGAGAATCTCGTGAAAGTATCCATCGTCGGTGCGGGCATGGTCTCGAACCCGGGTGTCGCCGCCAGGATGTTCGAAGCGATTTCGGAGTTGGGCGTCAGCATCAAAATGGTCAGCACATCGGAAATCAAAGTTTCGTGCGTCATCGCTGCGGCACCGCTGCAGGACGTCGTTCGCACGCTGCATACCACGTACGGACTGGACACTGTGGACACCGCATTTGTCGGCGGGCCGCAAGATCGCCGTTGATCCGGCAAAACGTGATGTATCAAAAAACCTCCGAATCTCCCGTCAAATTGCAGGGGGGGCGGAGGTTTTTTCCGTAGATCGGTTCTCGGCTGCATGTAAGGCAAGAAAGTTACATTACAGAGTTACGAAACGGCTGTCGGCTGCGTGTATTCAACCCAAACCGATGAGTAGGCTTCGTCATTTTGGGGACTTTAGGGTATTAATTCCTATCCATAGTGTAGCGAATTACGGGGAGGGATTCATATGAAACATTCTTCATTAGCTATTATCGGTTTGCTGTTTCTGGCGGCCGCAGTGGGCATTTGGCTGCTCGGCAAAATGATCCAGCTAGTCGTCATTCTCGGTGTAATCGGGCTAATCGCGGTTTGTATCGGCGTTATTTTGTTCAATAACGACCGCTTGAAAAAAATCGGGCATTCCGACAAAAGCTGACGAGTCACAGGTTATTTGCCCAGCAGCAGCTGCGCGATTTTCAATATAACCGCCGTCAAACCGGCGGCCATGAGCGGTCCGACCGGAATGCCGCGGAACAGCACGATGCCGGTGATCGATCCGATCACCAGGCCGATCACGAGCTGCGGATCCACTTTCAACAGCGCCAATCCTTTGGCGTTCAGGTACGTGGCAATGGCACCGCCGAACAAGGCGATCCAGCCTGTCGGGCTGGTGAACGCGTTGAGCACGTCCTTGACCTGAATTCGGCCGGACGCGAAAGGCACGAGAACGGCCAGCGTCAGAAACAACAGGCCGAATTCCAAGCCTCTCCGTTCGATCATCGGCAAGTAGCGTTGAAACTGCGCCAATTTCACGATCAGGAGCAGGCATGCGGCCGTCGTAATAATGGGTGAGCGCCCGATTAAACCGATGACGATGAGCGCGACGAGCACCAGTTCTCCGTTCATTGTGACAGGCACGCTCCCGAATGCATAATGAGGCCGGAGGCGTGACGCCGGCCTTTGATACACGATATGGAACAAGCCCCGCATTTAGAACGAAAGGCCCCGCAGAAGCTCTGCGGGGCTTTGTGCATGATTGCGGAAAGTCAGATGACATAATCGGAGAGAGACCTGCTGTTCAACTCGAACGTGTCCGAGCGCAGTCCCCTGCGCATCGTTTCCAGCGCGAGCACGTCCTGCACCGGAATGTTCCCCAGGTTCACCTCGGGGCCGACGGATTTGATAAGCGCCACTTGCTGCTCTTTGAGAGGCGCCTCCCACAATACGCGTCCGCGGTTCGGGATTACCTTCAGCATTTCGGTCAAATCCTGCTCCCGGCAAGCTCCTCGCTCGTCGAACAAACCGACGCCGACCCCGGACTCCCGGGCCTCCACCGTCACCAGATTCGCGCCTGCCGCAAAATCTTCCTGCGCCGTTTGCGCAAAATCCAGCACGTCGATCCGAGAACCGAATATTTTTTTGCCATACTCAGTAAACACCTTCAGCCCGAGCTCCGACGCCTGCCGGATCAATTCGCTCCGGCGGCTTCTGGGCAGCTCGATCGTGCCGTCGGAAACTTCGACCCCGTCGAACCCGAGAGCCAAGATGTGACGGAAAAATGCGGGCACCATATCTTTCGCCACCGCCGTCTCCAATAACGTACCGCCGGGGATGACGGTGATGTGTTTCCGTTTGGCAAGCTCGATCTTGTCGCGAATGACCGCCGCCGGATACAGGGGCGACGTCCCGAAACCGAATTTCAGAATGTCGATATAGTCACTCGCCGTGGCCATCAAATCCTCGAACGCGTGCGGCCCGAGCCCTTTGTCGATGACCATCGTGATGCCCTCGCTCCGAGGTTTGCCGAACCGTCTTCCGCTCGGATCCGTCAACGCTGCCGGCCATTTCAGGTTTACGGTCAACTCCATGATCTACTCTCCTCGTTTGTCTGCAAGGTTGAATATCAACAGCAATATATGCACTTGCCTAACCCGGGGTTCCCCTCCGCAGACGATGCTTTCCTGAAACTGACAAGTTGTCCGCATTGTTCGCATAGGATTGGTAGAAACCGCCGTTTTAACCGCGACGCAAAGGAGGGGACGGAATGGATAAAGCCGCGATGAGCATGGCGCTGCTCCGCTTGTTGTCGGGGAGTCTGGAAATTACCGCCGCGCTGGTGATGATACGTTTCAACGATGTGCAGAAGGCGCTGGTCGTGAACTCCATGCTGGCATTGGTCGGACCGATGATCCTGATTTCGACGACGGCAATCGGGCTTGTCGGTATTTCGGACAAACTTTCACCGGTGAAGTTTCTATGGATCACGGTCGGGGTCGGCTGTCTCTTAATCGGGATTCTTCGAAAATGATAGAACCGTCATGACAGGCCGCGAAGGCATAAACGGAGCGTCCAAGCATACATATGAAAAAGCAAAGGACAACTTCTGCGAGAAAGGGGGGATTGCCTGTTGTCGCCAGCTTTGCCGGATTTGTTCGTACAGCCTCTGCGAGGTATTTTGGAGCGGCTTCCCTCTCATGCCGCGGACACGCTGGAAGAAATCCGCATCCGGGAAAATCGGCCGCTCGAAATCGGATACGCCGGCCGGCACGGCTTTGTGGATCAAGACGGAGCGTTGACCGCCGATTACCGGAAAGCTTACATGCCCGGAAGGGAGGAATGCCGGGCTTTGCTGGAACGGGTGACCAACCATTCCTTATACGCCGTGGAAGAAGAGTTGAGAAGAGGTTACGTCACCGTCGCGGGCGGCCACCGGATCGGATTGGCCGGCCGGGCGGTGCTTGAGCGCGGAGCGGTGGCTCACCTGAAAGACATCGCCGGGTTTAACGTCAGGATCGCCCGTGCCCGTTCGGGCTGCGCCGCGGCGGTTTTGCCGGGCATTCTCGATTTGAAAGCGGGAACCGTGAAGCACACATTGATCGTTTCGCCGCCCCAGCAAGGGAAAACGACGCTGCTCCGGGATCTCGTGCGGAGCATCAGCTCGGGCGACTGGAATCACCCGGCGGCAATCCGATGGGGCGGCCGCAAAGTCGGCGTCGTCGATGAACGTTCGGAAATCGCGGCATGCGAAGCCGGCGTACCGACGTTCGATCTCGGACCGCGCTGCGATGTGCTCGATGCCTGTCCGAAGGCGGAAGGCATCATGATGATGGTGCGCTCGCTGTCTCCTGAGGTGGTGGCGGTGGACGAGATTGGACGGCCCGAGGACGCGGATGCGCTGAACGAGGCGCTGCACGCCGGCGTTCGGGTGCTGGCGACCGCGCATGCCACGAGTCTCGCGGATGTATTCGCGAGACCGGTTCTCGCCCGCTTGGCGGAAGACTGCGTATTCGGCGCTTACGTGATTGTCTCGCGCTCCGGCGGGCAGGTGCGCTATCGCATCGTGGCGGCGGAAGACGCGGTGCGGGAAGTAAAAGCGCGTTCGATGCCCGCGATTCGTTCGCCGGCGGCGCAGTTGGAGGCGCAAGGGCCATGATGAAGCTGGCGGGAGCTTTGCTGGTGCTGTTCGCAGGCACGATGATCGGCTACTTGCAGGCGGCCCGGTTCGCTGCGCGGCCCCGGCAAATCCGGCAGCTGACGCATGCGCTTCAGCGGCTGGAGACCGAGATTCAGTACGGGCAGACGCCTTTGCCGGAAGCGATCGGCCGCCTTGCGGCGATCGTGCAGCCGCCGGTGTCCGCGCTGTTCGCGGAGATCTCCGAGACATTGTCCCGAGCGGACGGAACCACGGTTCGCGAGTGCTGGGACCGTACACTGCGAAGCGGCTGGAGCGCAACCTCCATGAAGAAGCCGGAAATGGAAGCGATGCTGCGTCTGGGGGCAACGCTGGGAGGCAGCGGCCGCGAGGATCAGATCAAGCATATCCGGCTGGCTATGCATCAGCTCCAGGCGGAGGAGGTCTCCGCGAGGGACGAGCAGCACCGGTACGAGAAAATGAGCCGGAGCCTCGGAGTGCTGGGCGCCGCCTTGGTTGTGATCATTATGCTATGAAGCTGCGGGTTAGGGGCTCCCTTAAAAGGAACGGAATCAGCTGCGGATGCCAACGTCACTTTTGGGGGCTATAGGGGGTCGTGAGCCATGAACATCGACGTCAGCACCATTTTCCAAATCGCCGGTATCGGAATTATTGTGGCCATGATCCATACCGTGTTGAAGCAAATGGGCAAGGAGGACATGGCGCACTGGATCACCGTCATCGGTTTCGTGATCGTCCTGTTCATGGTCGTGCGGCTGCTCAACGATTTGTTTCGGGAAATCAAAACGATTTTTCTGTTCCAGTAGGTGAACAACGGTGGACATTCTTCAGATCGTCGGTATCGCTTTTCTTACAACCGTGCTAATCCTCGTTATCCGGGAACAGAAGCCGATCTTCGCTTTTCTGCTCGCGGCGTTTACCGGCATCGGAATTTTCCTCGCGCTGATTGGAAAAATCGGCGACGTCGTGTCTGTGCTGGAGGAGCTGGCCTCCCGTTCCGGCATCCCGACCGTGTACCTGAAGACGATGCTTAAAATTATCGGAATCGCCTATATCGCCGAATTCGGCGCGCAAATTGTGCGCGACGCCGGCTTGGAAAGCATCGCGTCCAAAATCGAATTCGCCGGGAAAATGCTCATTCTCGTCATGGCGGTTCCGATTATCGGAGTCATTGTGGAGACCGTGCTGAATTTGCTGCCGACATGAAGGGTGAAGGCCGGGTAGGGGGGAGATCATGCGCCGGGCTCGCAGCATTGTCCTCCTCCTTCTGCTTGCTCTTCCGTTCTTTGCCGCCGCGCACGTTGACGCTGCCGCTCCGGTCTCGGCACCTGGCACGACGGAAGCCGGATCTTCCGATGAACCGGGCAGCGTCACGAAGGAGCTCGCCCGAAAGCAGTCGGAGCAAGTGCAGATGCGGGAGATCGATAAATATTGGAACGATCTGAAGGGGCAGTACGGCGGTTATTTCCCGGAGGGCAAACTGCCGGAGCTCCGCGAGCTGATGTTCCCTTCGGGAAAAGAGTGGAGCTTCTGGACCGCGCTGGGCGGACTTCTTCGGTTTTTCCTGCACGAGGTGCTCTACAGCGGCAAGCTGCTCGTCACCATCGTCCTCCTCACCATTTTCACGATGATTCTGGAAACGATGCAGACGGCTTTCGAAAGGAACGCGGTAAGCAAAGTGGCATACGCGATCGCTTACATGGTGCTGATCATCCTGGCGGTGAACAGCTTCCGCAACGCCACTTCCTATGCGGAGGAAGCGATCGGGAATATGGTGCAGTTCATGCTCGCCATGATCCCCCTGCTGCTCACGCTGCTGGCCGGCACGGGAAGCTTCTCGACCGTCGCGATGCTTCACCCGCTTATCGTGTTCATGATTCACGCGGTGAGTACGTTCATCCATCTGTTCGTTTTTCCGCTGCTTTTTTTCTCCGCGATTTTACATCTCGTCAGTTCGATTACGGACCGCTACAAGGTCACCCAGCTGGCCAACCTGCTGAGGAATGTGGCGTTAGGCGGCATGGGACTTATCCTGACGGTTTTTCTGGGCGTTATATCGGTGGAAGGCGCCACGGGGGCGATCACGGACGGAGTCGGCCTGCAGACCGCGAAGTTCGTCACCGGCAATTTCGTGCCGGTTGTCGGTCATATGATTTCCGACGCCGCGGACACGGTGCTCTCAGCCAGTCTGCTCGTCAAAAATGCGGTCGGGCTGGTCGGCGTCATCATGCTGCTGTTCATGTGCGCTTTCCCGGCCTTGAAGGTCATCACCCTCGCGATGATCTATAACGTCTCCGGCGCGGTGCTTCAACCGCTCGGAGATTCGCCGATCGTCCAGTGCCTGCAGACAATCGGCAAGACGCTGATCTATGTGTTCGCCGCTTTGGCCGCGGTAGGAATGATGTTTTTTCTCGCGGTAACGATCATTCTCGTGGCGGGAAACGCGGCCTTGATGATCCGGTGAAAGGCGCGGGCGGAGGAGGAAATCATGAGCTTGATAGACGGCTTGTCCGGCTGGCTGAAGCAAATCGTCGCCGTCGTGTTGCTCGCCTCGCTCGTGGATTTGCTTCTGCCAAATCGGACGATGCAGCGCTATGTGCGGCTGGTCGCAGGTTTGTTCGTTCTGGTGACGGTGGCCACCCCTTTGCTGAAATGGATGCAAAGCGATTTCGGCGGCAAGCTGGCATCCGAATTGGGCACGATCTCCAAACCGGCCTTTGCCGCAGGCGATCAGCTTTCCCGGATCCGGCAGGAAGGACGCCGGCTTCAAGAACGGCACAACGGGGATACCGCAAGCTTGGTGGCTGTCCGATTGGCCGAGGAGATGAAGGCGGATATTCAGCGAAGCGAGAAGCGCCCGGTAAGCAGCGTCGATGTCAACGTTGAAACCGAGCCTGACGGCAGGCTGGCGGTTCGCGGGGTTACGGTGACGCTCGAGCCGGCGCAGAACGAGGAAGGCCAGTCGGACGGCGGCCGGGATAACGTCAAGCCTGTAGCCAAGGTCGAGTCCGTGGTTCCGGTGACGGTTGAGGTCCCGCCTGTAGGCGGAAGCGCCGCCGCAACCCAAGGAGAGGCGGGGGGAGACCGATCGGTGGATCCGCCGACACGGCTCAGAATCGCCGCCTTCATCGCGGCAAGGTATGGGATACCGGCGGATCAAGTGGTGGTCAAGCAAGAAGAACCGAGTGGATTTCAAAAGGGGTGAGCGCCGTGGCCAACTGGCTGGAGAAGCTCGAGTCGTTTATCGGGGGAGGACCCGGCGGGGGGCGGAGGATCAAGGCTTTCCGCTGGCTCGTCCTGCTTGGGCTCATCGGCGCCGCCCTTTTGCTCGCCGCTTCTCTCCTGAATATGAAAACCGTCGACCCTCGGCAAAATCCCGACCTAACGCCGCCGGGCGATCAAGATGCGCCGCCGGAGAAGCAGACGTTCCTCGGCGGCAACGACAAAAGCGATCCGTTCTCGGACATCGAATCGCAGCTGGAAAGCCGGCTGAAAGAGCTTTTGGAAACGATGGTGGGGGTCGGCACGGTGGACGTGATGGTGTCCGTGGATTCGACGGAAGAAACGGTCGTTCAGGAAAATGAGCAGCGAACCCAGGAAATCACCTCGGAATCGGACAAAAACGGCACATCCCGCCATATTACCCGGGTTACCCAGAACGGCCAGGTTCAGGTCTTCGAAGTATCCGGAAATCAAACGCCGTTCGTTTTGAAAAAGCTGAAGCCCCGTGTCCGCGGGGTGATCATCGTGGCCAAGGGCGCCGAGAACGCGACGGTGCACCGGCTCGTTCAAGAAGCGGTCTCCCGGGGTCTGGACGTTCCGATGCACCGGATCTCGGTCGTTCCGAGAAAAAGTTGAAATCGAAAACTTGGGGAGGAATGAAACGTGAACAATCGGCGTCAAACGATTTGGTTGGTCTCCATGCTCAGTCTTATGGTCATTCTGTCGGCGTATTACCTTTTTACGGAACCTGTCAATCCCGCGCAAAACGCCAACAACGGCAGTCTGCAGTCGAACGATCAGACCGATGCGGCTAAAGCGAACGGCAGCGGCGATCAAGGGATAAAAACCAGCGAAGTAAACCAGAACGCAGACAGTGGGACGGACTCTGCGACTGGAGTTGACGATCAGAAAGACGCCGCGGCATCGGATAACGGCAACAAAGATACGGCGGCAGCGGACAACGGCAAAAAGGACGGCAAATCGAGCGAGGCTTCCGGCGATGGAACGGTTTCGCCGTCCGACGAGGAAGTACTGAGCCAAATGGCTAATTTGACGGGTGCAAGGTATTTCGACGATCTCCGTCGCAAGGCCCAAGAGAACTATGACCGTGCATACGAAGAACAGAACAAGATCGTCGCCGACACGAAGCGGTACAGCCCGGAAGACGCCGCCACGGCGGTTGAGAAAATGCACGCGCTGGAAGAGACCGACCAGCGGATCGAGGACTTAGAAACGAAGCTGATGCAAGACTTCGAGAACGCGGTTGTCGTACAGGAGGATACGAATTTCAAAATCCTCGTCCAAACGGCCAGCTTCGATAAGAAGAAGGCGGTGAAAGTCATCGATCAGGCAGTCAAAGAATTGTTGGTGAAGCCCGACCGGTTATCGGTGGAATATATTAAGCCGTAACGCCTGCAGACATCCGGAACCTCCTTTTCCGCCGAGTGCGGACCGGGAGGTTCTTTCCATTTGGGCGGGTTGTGGTATAATAGTTCCGTTGTAGGTATGAACGAGCTGTGGCTGAGCCGCATCTCCTATCGATCAAGGAGTGACCGTCATGTTCAAGCTGAGCGAGATCAAAGAACTGATTAAATTGGTGGACCAGACTTCCATCCATGAACTCGAAATCGAAAATGAAGGCGTAAAGCTCGCGATTCGTAAACCAGGACGCACGGAAGTGGTGAACGTCCAAACCCCTCAAATCGCCCATACATATGTGCCTTCCGCCGCACCTGCGGTCCCGGCTGTACAGACAGCCGCGCCGCAGCCCGAAGCGAAGCCGGCGGCCGCCGACACTTCGCATCTTCACCGTATTACTTCCCCGATGGTCGGGACCTTTTACCGGGCTCCTTCTCCGGAAGCTCCGTCTTTCGTCAACGTGGGAGACCGCGTCAACGAGAAAACCGTCGTATGTATTTTGGAAGCGATGAAGCTTATGAATCCCCTGGAAGCCGAAGTCAAAGGCGAAATCGTCGAAATTCTTGTGGAGAACGGCCAACTGGTCGAATTCGGTCAGCCGCTGTTCCTCGTAAAGCCGGAATAAAGCCGATCAAAGCCGAGCCGCGTATGGCGCGGTTTTCGGTCCCAGCGATGACAGCCGAACGTCACGTTTGACGTGATTTTTCGGCTGCATGGTTTATAAGGAGGATTTTTCCTTGAAATTCCAAAAAGTATTGATTGCCAACCGAGGCGAAATCGCCGTTCGTATTATTCGGGCTTGCCGGGAACTCGGCATTTCGACTGTTGCCGTCTATTCTGAAGCCGACCGGGAATCCCTGCACGTCCGCCTCGCGGATGAGGCCTACTGCATTGGACCGACCGCTTCGAAGGACAGCTATTTAAATCTGACGAATATTATGAGTGTCGCTACCTTAACGGAATGCGACGCCATTCATCCCGGATACGGATTTTTGTCCGAAAATGCCGATTTCGCGGAAATATGCGAAACCTGCAACATCACCTTCATCGGTCCGTCCGCGAGCGCCATCAGCCGGATGGGCGACAAGTCGGTCGCCAAACAGACGATGAAAGACGCCGACGTGCCGGTCATTCCCGGATCCGACGGACTTGTCGAAGATATCGAGGAAGCGGTCCGCGTAGCCCGCGAAATCGGTTATCCCGTCATCATTAAGGCGACGGCGGGCGGCGGCGGCCGAGGCATCCGGCTTGCCGACGATGAAGAAATGCTCGTGCGCGAGATTACGACTGCCCAGCAGGAAGCCCAGAAGGCGTTCGGCAACCCGGGTGTTTATTTGGAGAAGTATTTGACGGGCATGAAGCACGTGGAAATACAGATCATCGCCGACAAACACGGGAACGTGTGCCATCTCGGCGAACGCGACTGCTCCGTGCAGCGGCGCCGGCAGAAGCTGGTGGAAGAAGCGCCTTGCCCGGTCATGACGCCTGAGCTCCGGGAGCGAATGGGGCAGGCTGCGGTCCGTGCGGCGCATGCCGTGAATTATTCGGGTGCCGGCACGATCGAATTTTTGCTCGGTCCCGACGGACAGTTTTATTTCATGGAAATGAATACGCGTATCCAGGTCGAACACCCGGTAACCGAGATGATTACCGGAGTCGATCTTATCAAAGAAATGATCGCCGTTGCCGAAGGGGAACCGCTTTCTTTCCGGCAAGAGGACGTGCGGTTCGACGGCTGGGCCATTGAGTGCCGCATCAACGCCGAAGATCCGGATCGCAATTTTATGCCTTCTCCGGGCCGGATCGCTTTCTATCTTCCTCCGGGAGGACCGGGCGTCAGGGTCGACAGCGGTGCTTATACGAACTATATGATCTCGCCGCATTATGATTCGATGATCGCCAAGCTCATCGTATGGGCGCCTACGCGCGAAGAAGCGATTGCAAGAGCGCGGCGCGCGCTTGGCGAATTTATGGTGGACGGCGTGAAAACGACGATTCCGTTCCATATGAAATTGCTGGCGCATCCGGTATTTGCCAAAGGTACTTTCGACATCAAATTCCTGGAAGAATACGATCTGAACGCGGAGCCCGCCGAGACGGTCTGAGAGCAGGCCAAGCGTTTGTCATAATTATCCGGGAATGCTATAGTTATAGTAACGAGGGCGAACGGCCCGGCTTGCAAGTTTTGTAAGATGGGGGGTGCAGCGGCGCGTGGAAACGATGATCCCGGAGTACGAACGAACGGACATGGGTACGATCCAAATCGCTCCGGAAGTGATTGAAGTCATTGCCGGACTGGCGACGGTGGAAGTCGAAGGCGTAGCGGGCATGAGCGGAGGCATTTCCTCCGGCATTGCCGAGCTGCTTGGCCGGAGAAACTTGTCCAAAGGTGTCAAGGTCGAAGTGGGACAGCGGGAAGCTGCGGTGGACGTATCCATCATCGTCCAATACGGACGGCGAATTCCGGAAATATCCGCGGAAATTCAACGAAATGTCAAACGCTCCATCGAAATGATGACCGGACTGAGCGTGGTCGAAGTCAACGTACATATTCACGACGTCCACTTCAAAACGGCAGATAAGCCGGAAGAGGACGATTCGCACACGCGTGTCCGATAAGGCGGCGGCCGTCCGCGGAAGCCGGCGCGGCGCTGATATCACCGGTCCGCATTGAACCAGTCCTCCGGCGGGGAATTCCTGGCGAATTCCCCGAAGAGGACTTTCCGCGGGTCGGGGCATTTTTTCGTATCGGGAACAGGGGGACGCTCACTTGATCAAAATGTTGGACAGGCTGCTTCTGTTTTTATACAGCATCGCCATCGGAGCCGCTTCGATTTTCGCGATTTACGCGGTCAGCGGCGCCGCTTCGGTCTCCAGACTGCGGGATTGGATCAGCTACTTAAGAGAAGTGCCTTCCGCGCAAGGTACGGTTATCGGGATTTCCGTCATCCTCTTTTTGATCAGCCTGCGTTTTTTCATCGTCTCGATTCGCCGCAGCGGCTCTTCGGCGCCTTCGATCAATCAACGGACGGATTTCGGAGACATCCGGATTTCCGTGGAGACCGTTGAGAATTTGACGCTCAAAGCGGCTTCGCGCACGCGCGGCGTCAAGGACTTGAAAGCACGGGTCCGCGTGGCGGAATCCGGTCTGCAGATTTTGATCCGGGCGTTCATCGACGGCGAAGGGGCGATTCCCGTATTGTCGGAAGAGATCCAGCGCACCGTTTCCCAGCAGGTAGAGGAAGCGACCGGCATACCGGTGGCGGAAGTCTCGGTATTTATCGCCAATGTGACACAGGCGCCGACAACGTTTAAGAGCCGCGTGGAATAGGGGGGACCGCCCAATGTGGAAAGACTGGTGGGACACCTATGGGGGGCGCGCTAGCGGTGTTGCGTTCGGTTTGTTGTTCGGCCTCATTTATTTAATCAGCGGTTTTTGGGACATGCTGTTTTTCGCGCTGCTGGTCGGAGTGGGATTTTGGATCGGCAAACAGAAGGATCAGCATCAAGCACCGCTTTTTCCTTGGGAACGTATGACGGACTGGCTTTCGGACCGTTGGCGTTGGCCGCGATAACCCTGTGAAGCGTTCTTGCTTCCGGGCGGATGGAACCGCGAGTTGTGCGGCTTCCGCGAACCCCGCGTAAGAACGGGTCATAGGTTTTTTTGTTTTCGGCAAGTCCCATACTATGAAGATAGAAGGCACGTCGCACATCGCGATACGGGAGGACGCATGAAACGCAGATTGGCTAGGGAAATTGCGGTACAAAGCCTGTACCAGATGGAAATGAACGGAGTTGACGGCAACCAGGCCGTCGACATGGTGATGGAAGAAGCCAGGCAGGACAACGAAATCGGAGCCGAAGTCGCGGAGCTTGCCGCGGTGGACGGGCTTACCCGTGAGCTTGTGGAAGGCGTTTTTGCGCGTCGGGAGTCGCTGGACCGGATGTTGGCCGAATTTTTGACCGGTTGGCAGGTGGAGCGGCTTTCTCGTGTGGACCGGCAAATTTTGCGGCTTGCCGCATATGAAATGACCGAGCGCGACGTGCCGCCGAAGGTCGTGGTGAACGAAGCGATCGAATTGGCCAAACATTTTGGAACCGATGAGTCCGGCAAGTTCGTGAACGGCGTGCTCGGACGAATGATCCGTGAGCGGTCCGCGCAGAAGGCGGACGGACAGGAGGCACCGGAATGAGCGCGAACCTCATCGACGGTAAAAAAATTTCCGAGTCGATTCGGGAGGAAATTCTCGCCGAAGTGCAGCGTTTAAGCGAAAAAGGCATTCGCCCCGGACTAGTGGTCATTCTCGTGGGGGACGATCCCGCCTCGCAAGTCTATGTCCGCAACAAAGCCAAAACATGCGAGAAGCTCGGTTACCATTCGGAGGTCATGCGGCTTCCCGCCGAGACCGGCGAAGCGGAGCTGTTGACGGTCATCGAGCGCTATAACGCCGACCCGGCGTTTCACGGCATTCTCGTTCAATTCCCTTTGCCTAAGCATATACGAGAAAAAGCCGTAATAGACGCGATTTCGGTGGACAAAGATGTAGACGGCTTTCATCCGGTCAGCGTGGGCAATCTTGTCATCGGTGACGATGCCCTATTGCCCTGCACGCCGTCCGGTGTGATCGAGCTGCTGAAGCGCTCCGGTGTGTCGCCGGCCGGCAAACATGCGGTCGTAATCGGCCGCAGCAACTTGGTCGGCAAACCTTTGGCGATGCTGCTGCTCCGGGAGAACGCCACGGTCACCGTTTGCCATTCCCGCACCGCAAATTTGCCGGAAATGGCGAGACAGGCCGATATTTTAGTTGCTGCCGTGGGCGTGCCAAATATGGTCAAGCGGGATTGGGTGAAACCAGGCGCGGTCGTGATCGACGTGGGCATCAACCGCCTGCCGGACGGCAAGCTGTGCGGCGACGTCGATTTCGGGGAAGCGGCGCCGGTTGCCGGGGCGATTACGCCGGTGCCGGGCGGTGTCGGGCCGATGACGATCACGATGCTGATGGCCAATACGCTCAAAGCTTGTAAACTCGCACACGGACTCGGGTGATAGATTGGAGGGGAATTCGTGGATCAGCAAAAAGTGATGAGCATCCGGGACTTGAACCGGTACATTAAAGTGAGGCTTGAAGGGGATCCGGGGCTGCAGGACATATGGCTGAGAGGCGAAATCTCCAACTTCACCCACCATTCGAGCGGACATATGTACTTTACGCTGAAGGACGAAAGCGGCCGGCTCAAATGCATCATGTTCGCCTCGTATAACCAGCGGCTGCCTTTCGCTCCCAAGGACGGCATGAAGGTGCTGGCCCGCGGAGGCGTTTCTGTTTACGAGCGGGACGGCGCTTACCAGTTTTACGCCACGGCGATGCAGCCGGACGGTATCGGCAGTCTGTACCTCGCCTTCGAACAGCTGAAGAAGAAGCTGGAAGCCGAAGGCTTGTTCGCGCCGCATGTGAAACGGCCGATTCCCCGGTTTCCCCGGGCGATCGGCGTCATCACCTCTCCGACTGGGGCGGCGGTGCGCGATATTATCATTACCTTACAGCGGCGGCATCCGTCCGTACCCATCCTTCTGCACCCGGTGTCCGTTCAAGGCACCGCTGCGGCCCCTTCGATCGTGAAGGCGATCGAAACGATGAACAGGCTCGCCGAAGTCGATGTGCTGATCGTGGGCAGAGGCGGGGGCTCGCTGGAAGAGCTATGGGCCTTTAATGAAGAAGCGGTGGCCCGGGCCATCCGGGCTTCACTTATCCCGGTCATTTCGGCGGTCGGGCACGAAACGGATTTCACGATCGCCGACTTCGTGGCCGATTTGCGGGCCGCGACGCCGACAGCGGCGGCCGAGCTGGCGGTGCCGCATGCAGCCGAGCTGAGGCAGCATCTCAGCCATTTGGAGCAGCGGATGGGCAAGTCTCTCCGTCTTCTGGCGGGCAAATCGAGGGAACGTTGGCAGCATGCTGCCCGTTCCCCTTATTTCACAGATCCGCGTCGGATGCTGCTCGCTCAGGCGGAGAGACTTGACCGCCTGCGCGACCGGCTGACCTTCCGCGCCCAGTCGCAGCTCGGCCGGGCGGCCGAGAGAGCGGCCAGGCTGAATGGCAGACTGGCCGCTTCGAGTCCGACGGAGCAGGCCGCGTTTGCCCGCAAACGGATGACAGGCGCCGCCCGTGCGCTGGAATTGGCCATGTCGGGCACGCTGCGGTCATCGCGGAATGCGTACGTCTCGCTTGTGCGTCACTTGGATGCGCTCAGTCCGCTGAAAGTAATGGGCAGGGGATACAGTCTCGTTTATGACGAGAAAGAGAAAAATTTGATTCGAACGATCGGCGAAGTGCAGCCTGGCGATTTGGTGCGGGTGAGGCTCGCTGACGGCCGGCTTGATTGTCAAGTATGGGGGATTCAGGGGGAGGAGATTTCGAATGGCTGAAGACAAGAAGGCAGCGGCCGAAGAAGCCGCGGGCATGACGTTCGAGCAGGCGATGGAACGATTGGAGACGATCGTGACCAAGCTCGAAAGCGGCGACGTTCCTCTCGAAACGGCCATCGAGCTGTTCCAGGAAGGAATGTCTCTTTCCCGGTTGTGCGGGCAAAAGCTCGAGCAAGTGGAACACCGGATCGAAATGCTGGTGGAAGGGGAAGCGGGTATCGGCCGTAAACCGTTCGCACCGACCCGCGAAGAGACTAACGGGGACAAAGGGGAATAAGCGTGTCGACATCCGAAGAACTGCATCCATATTTGCACGAGCGGCGGGCGCTTGTCGAGTCCGCGCTACGGGACGCCATTCCTTCCGATTGGAGCATCCCGGCCAAGCTGCGGGAAGCGGCGGAGTACTCGCTTCATGCCGGGGGCAAACGCCTCCGGCCTATTTTGGTTCTGGCGTCCGCCGAAAGTGTCGCCGGGCATGCGGACGACATGCTGATGCGCGCGATGCCTTTTGCTGTTGCCGTAGAATTGGTACACACCTATTCGCTCATCCACGACGATCTGCCGGCTATGGACAATGACGATTTCCGCCGGGGACGTCCGACCAACCACAAGGTGTATGGAGAGGCCATGGCGATTTTGGCGGGCGACGGGCTGCTTACGCATGCCTTTTACGCGGCGTCCCGTGCGGTGGAAGCGGGCGTGCCGGCGGCGAGAGCGGTCAAGGTGATGGGAGAACTCGCACGGTTGGCCGGCTTGCCCGGCATGGTCGGAGGACAAGCCGACGACATGCTGGGAGAGCAGGGGATCACGACGCTGGAGCAGCTGGAGAACATCCACCTGCACAAAACAAGCGATCTTATCGTGTTCTCCCTGCTCGCCGGAGCTCATGCCGCGGAAGCGTCCGACAGCCAAGTGGAAGCGCTGGGTCTGTTCGGCCGGAATGTGGGTCTTGCGTTCCAAATTCAAGACGATATTCTCGATGTGACCGGCGACGAAGCGAAGCTCGGCAAATCCGTCAAAAGCGATGAAAAACAGTCCAAGGTCACTTATCCGTATTTGATCGGACTCGAGGAAAGCCGCCGCCGCGTGAAGAGGCTGACCGAGGAAGCGAAGG
This sequence comes from Cohnella pontilimi, assembly GCF_005049045.1. Classification (GTDB taxonomy): domain Bacteria; phylum Bacillota; class Bacilli; order Paenibacillales; family Paenibacillaceae; genus Cohnella; species Cohnella pontilimi. The sequence goes on along the minus strand of NZ_SUPK01000001.1, from coordinate 684,519 downwards.
AAGCGGTCGCCTCGGCAGGCTTGGCCGATCCGAGGATGCTTCTGGAGATTGCCGACTATATGGTGGGACGCGACCACTGAGCCAGGTGGCGCCAATGTCGGTTGGGTAAAGAAAAGGGAATATGGTATAATAGCGTCACTACGTAAGACCCGTAAGGGAGAAAGCGGGGAAAACCCTTGTTGCTCGAACAGATCGGCAGTCCGGCGGATCTCAAACGGCTTTCGCCGTCCGAGCTTCCGCAGCTGGCAGAGGAAATCCGGCATTTTCTCATCGAGAAGCTTTCCGCGACCGGCGGTCATCTCGCGCCCAATTTGGGTGTGGTGGAACTGACGCTGGCGCTTCACTATTTATATGACAGCCCTTCCGATAAAATTATTTTTGACGTGGGGCATCAGGCATACGTTCATAAAATGTTGACCGGACGGAAAGACCGGTTCGATACGCTGCGGCAAAAGGACGGGTTATGCGGTTTCGTCAAGCGCAGCGAGAGCGAACACGACGTTTGGGAAGCCGGCCACAGCAGTACATCGCTGTCCGCTGCCATGGGGATGGCCATAGCCCGCGATTTGAAGGGCGGTTCCAACAAGGTGATCGCCGTAATCGGAGACGGTGCGTTAACGGGAGGAATGGCTCTCGAAGCGCTGAATCATATCGGACATGAGAAACGCAACCTGACCGTGGTGCTCAACGACAACGAGATGTCTATTGCTCCGAACGTCGGGGCGATCCACAATTACCTCGGTAAAGTTCGTTCGGATAAATCGTATCGGAAAGCGAAAGACGAGCTGGAATGGCTGCTTCGGAAAATTCCGGCCATCGGCGGGAAGCTTGCCAATACAGCTGAGCGGGTAAAGGACAGCCTTAAATACTTGATCACACCGGACGGTATGTTGTTCGAGGAATTCGGTCTCAAATATTTCGGACCGGTCGACGGCCACGACACGGCCAAGCTGATTGAGGCGTTCCGGCAAGCGGATAAGGTGAAAGGGCCTGTACTGGTTCATGTGCTCACGGTCAAAGGCAAAGGCTATGCCCACGCCGAGGCCGATTCTCATAAGTGGCACGGCATTACCGGCAGCTACAAGATCGAATCCGGTCAAGTGGTCAAACCGGTCGGACCGCCGATGTATACCGAGGTGTTCGGCAATACGCTGATCGAGCTTGCGGAGCGGGACGAGAGGATCGTCGCCGTTACGCCGGCCATGCCGGGCGGTTCGGGACTCCTAGGATTTGCGTCTAAATTCCCTGGACGGATGTTCGATGTCGGCATCGCCGAGCAGCATGCGGCGACCATGTCGGCCGCGCTTGCGATGGAAGGCATGAAGCCGGTTTTCGCCGTGTACTCGACATTCCTTCAGCGAGCGTACGACCAGGTCGTACACGATATTTGCCGGCAAAATTTGAACGTCGTCTTCGCCATCGACCGGGCGGGCTTTGTGGGAGCGGACGGCGAAACCCACCAAGGCGTATACGATATTGCGTTTTTGCGGCACATCCCGAACATGGTGCTCATGATGCCCAAAGACGAGAACGAACTTCGGAACATGTTATACACCGCAGTTGAATACAATGACGGCCCGATCGCCGTGCGTTATCCCCGCGAACCGGGCATCGGTGCGGTGTTCGACGCCGAGCCTTCACGGATTCCGATCGGCAAATGGGAAACGGTTCGGGAAGGCGATTCCGCTGCGATTCTGGCGCTTGGCCCGATGGTGAAGGTCGCGGAAGAAGCGGCCGAACTGCTCAAGCGTGAAGGATTGAGCATCCGGGTGGTCAACGCCCGTTTCGTGAAGCCGCTCGATGAGGCGATGCTGCTGGAGCTGGCGGAGGGGCGGATCCCGATGCTGGTGTTGGAAGAGGGCTCGGAAATGGGCGGTTTGGGCAGTGCCGTTCTCGAATATTACGCGAATCGTGAAATTCGCAACGTCCCGGTTCAAATTGCCGGCATTCCGGACGTGTTCGTCGAACACGCTTCTATTAAGGAGCAGCGCGAGGAAGTGGGCCTGACCGCTGAAAATGTGGCGCATCTGCTCCGGCGGGCAGCGGTGCGCAAAAGGCAGAAGGCGACATGACGGAGAAATCTGCGGCTAAAGAACGGCTGGATGTGCTGCTCGTGGAGCAGGGGTACTTCGAGAGCCGGGAAAAAGCGAAAGCCGCCATCATGGCGGGACTCGTCCTCATCGGTTCGGAACGCGTGGAGAAAGCGGGGACCAAAATTCCCCGCGATACCGAGCTGGTGGTGAAGGGAGCGCCTCATCCTTACGTGAGCCGGGGCGGTCTGAAGCTGGAGAAAGCGATCCGGCAATTCGGCATCGAACTTCGGGACGCCGTGATGCTCGACATCGGCGCCTCCACCGGAGGATTTACCGATTGCGCTCTCCAGCACGGCGCTTCTTATGTATACGCCATCGACGTCGGATACAATCAGTTGGACTGGTCGCTTCGCCAAGATGACCGCGTTCAGGTGATGGAGCGCACCAACTTCCGGCACATGACGCCGGATCAGCTGCAAGGGCCGAAGCCGGCATTCGCGACCATCGATGTATCCTTCATTTCGCTTAAGTTGATTTTGCCGACGTTGGCGACGCTTCTTGAACCAGAAGGAAGCACGGTCGCGCTCATCAAGCCGCAATTCGAGGCCGGGCGTGAGCAGGTTGGAAAATCGGGCGTCGTACGGGATCCCGATGTCCATGTCAGTGTGTTGAATGAAGTGCTCACTTTTGCCGACGGACTCGGGTTCACGCTTCAAGATCTCACTTTCTCACCGATTACCGGGGGAGAGGGGAATATCGAGTTTCTCGCCTACTGGGTTCTAACGGGCAAGCCGGCTTTGTCGGACACGTCCTTGAGGCAGTTGGAGCAACAGATCGAATCCGTGGTTCATGAAGCGGGCGCTTCGTTTCGACGAACTTGAACAACTGGAATCACCTCCGAAGCGTACCGTCACTTTTGGGGGATTATCACCTTCGAAGATTTCTTCACTTTTGGGGGGAATGAAGCCGGAGATGCCGAAGAACGGCCGGATCCACGGTACGTCCTGCGCGTCTTTCGGTTTTTTTGTCGTAAATGCCGAAAAAGGAAAAACGCGTGTCGAGCGAGAAAAAAGAATAGACGGGTCACGCAGCGTCGAATGAACCTCCAAGAGTTGGAAGACCCATAGGAGGCTGCGGTAGTGTCTCGGTTCGGGGATTGGCTTTTGATGCTCACGGCAGCAGGTGTGATGGTATGGTGGCTCATCCGGTGGTTCGACCGCTGGCTGCACGAACCGCCCGGCGCGAAGCTTCGGCGCTTGGCGCAAGCCGGGGGAGTCGAGCCGGACGAAGCGGTCTCGCTGCTGCAAGAGCACGGTTACGAGGTGCTGTCCGGCAAACACCGGGTGCCGCTCGGCGTCGTCGTGGATGAAGGTCCGGTCCAGCCGACCCGGTTATATTTTGATTATTTGGCGTCCAAAGACGACAAGTATTATTTGGTCAAGCTGGAGCGGGCAAGACAGCCGATGGACTGGACGGCCAGCGGGCTGCGGGAGAGGCTGCTCGTCTACGCGCTTCTGTTCCCGGATTGCGAAGGACTCATCGTGGCGAATCCGAAGGACAAGCTTCTCAGGACGGTACGATTCCAATTGGAGGATGGCGACGAATGAAAGGTCAGCGTCAGCGGAAAATCCGGGAACTGATCGGTACCCGGGAAATCGAAACCCAGGAAGAACTGGTCGAGGCATTAAGCGAGGCGGGCATGCAGGTGACACAGGCCACTGTGTCGAGGGATATCAAGGAACTGCAGCTCATCAAAGTGCCGTTGGAAGGCGGCCGCTACAAATATTCGATGCCGCAGGATCAGCGGTACAATCCGGCACACAAGCTGAAGCGAGCGCTGCTGGACCATTTTGTGAGCGTGGAAGCGGCTGAAAATCTCGTTGTACTCAAATGTCTGCCCGGTACGTCCGGCACCATTTGCTCGCTCATCGACGGGATGGACTGGTCGGAAATCATGGGCACGATCGGCGGGGACGACACGATCTTGCTCATATGCCGAACTAAGGAACACGGTGCGGTGTTGGTCGAACGGATTCACGAAATGCTTCGCTGACTTCCATTCATGAGGCAGAGGAGGGTTCCCATGCTGCGGGAATTGACCATACGAAATTTGGCGGTAATTGAGCATGTTTCGGTATCTTTTCATGACGGCTTCCACGTGCTGACCGGCGAAACGGGAGCCGGAAAATCGATCGTCATCGACGCGCTGGCGCTCGCAGCCGGCGGCAGAGGTTCCTCGGAAATGATTCGGCATGGCAGCGACCGCGCGGATGTAGAAGCGGTATTCGACTTGCCGTCCGGTCATCCGGTGTGGGAGACACTCGGGCGGCTCGGCGTGGAGGCGGATGCCGAGGAATCGCTCATCATCCGAAGAGAAATTCAGGTACATGGCAAATCGACCGCCCGGATTAACGGACAGAACATCACGCTGTCCATGCTGCGCGAAGTCGGAGAGCATTTGGTGAATTTGCACGGACAGCATGAGCATCAGTCGCTCCTTCGAACGGAACGGCATCTGGAATGGCTGGATCAGTTCGCGAACGAATCGATTCTGAAGGATAAAGCCGAATACCGCGAATGGTTCCGTCGTTATCAGGATGTGCTGCAGGAGCGCAAAGAATTAGAGGACAAGTCCCGTCAAGGGATCCAAATGCTGGATTTGTATCGTTTTCAGATCGAGGAAATCGAGAATGCCCGGTTGAAACCGGGGGAAGACGATTCTTTGGAGGAGGAGCGGCGCAAGCTTGCGCACGCGGAGAAGCTCGCCGAGGCCGTTTCGGAATCGTACGATTTATTATATGGCTCGAAGGGGTTGGCGGCAGTGTCGCGGGCACTGTCGAGGCTGCAGGATATCGTGAAGGTCGATCCGGCCACCCTGGAACCGCTTGTGGAACAATTGCAGTCTGCTTATTATGCCGTGGAAGACGCTTCGTTTCAGCTGCGGGATTACCGGGAAACGATCGAATTCAATCCACAAAGATTGGCGCAAATCGAACAGCGGCTGGACTTGCTTTTCGGTTTAAAGCGCAAATACGGCGAAACGGTGGAAGAAATTTTGTCGTATCAAGAGAAAATCTGTTCTGAAGCCGAGCGTTTCGAGAACCGCGACGAACGGCTGCGCGAGCTGGAGGCGCAAGAGCAAAGCCTGTTACAGGAGCTGACGGCCAAAGCGGCGAAATTGAGCGCCATCCGGCGAGAAGCGGGTCAAGTACTCTCCCGCGCCATCGTGCAAGAGCTCGAAGATCTGCAAATGAACCGCTCGGTATTTGAAGTGAAGCTCGACCAAGGCCCGCTCACCGCGAGCGGATCGGATAATGCGGAATTTTTGCTGTCCACCAATCCCGGAGAACCGCCGAAACCGCTGGCCAAGATTGCGTCAGGCGGTGAAATGTCCCGCGTCATGCTCGCGCTGAAAGCCATTTTCGCCCGGATCGATCAGGTGCCGGTGCTGGTGTTCGACGAAGTGGATACCGGTGTCAGCGGACGCGCGGCTCAGGCAGTAGCCGACAAGCTGTCCAAACTGTCGCGTCATTGTCAGGTTTTCGCTATTACACATTTGCCGCAAGTGGCATGTATGGCGGATCATCAGTACGAAATCAGCAAAGCAGTTAGCGGCGAAGGACGTACGGTCACCTCGGTCCGCGAGCTCTCCGGCGAGGAGCGCGTGGAGGAGCTGGCAAGGCTGCTCGGCGGAGTGGAAGTGACGGAAAAAACACGTCATCATGCACAAGAAATGCTTACGCTGGCGCAGCGCCAAAAAAACGCGTAATGACGCGAAAAATCGGGGTTTGAGGAAGCTTTTCGGGAACATAAAAGGGTGGGGGCACGGTTACCTTATAGGTACGCCATCGGCGGTTAGCGCAACGCCGGTCAAGACTGTAAGGGAGCGTGAGAACTTGTACCGTAAATCCCCCAGACGACGCCTCATCGGTCTCACATTCGTTCTCATCCTGTTCGTCGCCGTCTGCTCCGCCCCGATCCGTCATTTCGCATCCTTTCCCGAACAACTGCGGATGTTTGAGGGGCAAAGCAAAAAGCTCAATTACGCCATGCCGGTTCATGCCCAAGCGAGCGTCAATCCGATGGTGGCCAGCATCAATGGCCGAACGGACGCCTCATTTCCGGTCGATCTGAACCAGCCCTTATCCATTCACACGAAACAAAGCGGAACCACGGAACTGAAGCTTCGGCTTTTCGGTAAAATCCCCTTCAAGACGGTTAAGCTGCATGTATTGCCAGATTTGCACGTGATTCCGGGAGGTCAGACGATCGGTGTCAAAGTGAAAGCCGCGGGCATCATGGTCGTCGGGCATCATCAGGTCAAAACAGGTCCGGAAACGAGATCCTCACCCGGTGAAGATGCGAAGCTCAAGCTTGGAGACCTGATCGTTGAAATTAACGGGCAGCCGCTGAACGATGTCAGTAAAGTGGCACCTTTGGCCGACGCGGCCGGACAGCGTGGACATCCCCTGAAATTGCTCGTACAGCGCGGCAAGGAACGTTTTCGAACCGATTTGAAGCCGGTTTACGACCATGAAGACAAAGCGTGGCGCCTCGGCTTATATATCCGGGATTCCGCGGCGGGTGTCGGAACGCTGACTTTTTACGCGCCGGATCAGGGAGTGTACGGAGCCCTCGGACATATTATTACCGATATGGACACGCAAACCCCGATTGTTGTCGGAGGCGGTGAAATTTTGCACTCCAGCGTCACTTCGATTTCCAAAAGTCAGAACGGAGAACCTGGCGAGAAACGGGCAAGATTTATGGAAGGCCGCACACTGGGCAATGTAGAGCGGAATACCTCGTTCGGCATATTCGGTAAGATGAAGGAGATGCCCGCTCACTCGTTTCGTGCGGAGCCCGTCCCAGTGGCGTTCGCGGAAGAGGTCGAGGAAGGTCCGGCGGAGATGTGGACCGTTGTCGGAGGGCAGAAAGTCGAACGATTCGCCATTCGCATCGTGCACGTATCGAAACAGTCGGCGCCAGCAACGAAGGGACTGGTGATCAAGATCACCGACCCGAAACTGTTGGAGCGCACAGGCGGAATCGTCCAAGGAATGAGCGGAAGTCCGATTTTGCAAAAAGGGAAATTGGTCGGTGCGGTGACACACGTCTTCGTGAACGATCCAACGTCCGGATATGGCTGCTTCATCGAGTGGATGCTCAAGGACGCCGGAATCATCCTGAACCCTGAGCAAACGATATCTAAGGCGGTTTAACGCCTTAGATTTTGCTCATTTTCACGGTGGTCTAAATCCGAACATTTGTCGAAAATAAGTGAAAAATCACGCTAATTGACGTAAATTATTTATTATATGCGATTCGAACAAAAAAATAAAGAAAAAAATTTAATCCGGAAGGAATTTATTTCGGCAATGTCGAATTCGATTTAGCAGAGAAACGGTGAGCGTTCCTCGAGAAAATTTTCCCACTAGAAAGGGAGGACCTGACATTGCAACGGATCGAAGTTTTTCTTGCAGACGACAACCGAGAATTCACGAACCTTTTATCTGAGTATATCCAAGAACAGGATGATATGACGGTCATCGGAGTCGCTTATAACGGGGAAGAGGTCATACGTCAGCTCGAGGATTCCCGTCGTGTACCGGACGTCATGATCCTTGATATCATAATGCCGCATTTGGACGGCTTGGGCGTTCTCGAGAAGCTTCGGGACTTGAACTTGTCCCCGATGCCTAAGATCATCATGCTCACGGCGTTCGGCCAAGAAAACATCACGCAGCGCGCGGTTCAATTAGGTGCCTCCTATTACATACTGAAGCCGTTCGACATGGACGTGCTGGCGAACCGGATCCGACAGCTGGCCGGCGCAGCAGCACCGGCTTCCGTGTCGAGCTCCGTGAGCAACGGCGGCGGTATGCGCTCCAACAATGTGGTGGCCATCGGCAAACCGAAAAACTTGGACGCCAACATTACGAGCATCATCCACGAGATCGGTGTTCCTGCGCACATCAAGGGCTATCAGTACTTGCGCGAAGCGATCACGATGGTCTACAACAACATCGAGATCCTCGGCGCCATCACGAAGACTCTCTACCCAGCTATAGCTGAAAAGTTCAAAACGACTCCTTCCCGCGTCGAGCGCGCGATTCGCCATGCAATTGAAGTCGCCTGGACGCGCGGCAACATCGACAGCATCAGCCATCTGTTCGGCTACACGATCAACATCGCCAAGTCGAAGCCGACCAACAGCGAGTTTATCGCGATGGTGGCCGACAAGCTGCGCATCGAGCATAAGGTGAGCTAAACGGGCGACGTGTTAATGCACATTTACCAAGATTATTGCAGACTAAGATCGGGCGTATTTGCTCGATCTTTTTCCGTTTGTCGGCAGACAGAAGGAATTGTGGCAGTGGGGAGGCCTGACTACCGGGTAACATATAGACCGTGAAACTGCGCACCCTATCCCTTAACCTGGCAACCAGGAGGGAGACATAAAACCAATGGGATCTAAGCAGCAAGGACACGGAAGAAAGAACACCACAACGAGGACTTCGGACAAAAAAGGCAACTCATCCGGCAACAATCACTAACCAACACGAGGGGCGCCCCCAAGCGGGTGCCCTTTGGTTCATTTTTGGCTAGAAAATAAGGCCTTGCTGTAACGACATACTGCGAATTCGAACGTGAAGAAATTTTAATCCCTTTTTTACCTGCCTTTAAGGTACAGCGAGACCGGCGTTTGATATAGTGGACAAGTCGGTAGTCAATATGAGGAGGAAACCAGGGAATGAACGAAAATGATAACAAGCCGGTGGAACCGCAAAATGATGCGGGATTGCCGGAAAATCCGATAAACGAAGCAACAGAGGGAATGCGTCAAGCAGCTGCTGCCGCGGAGGCGGTGGAGCTGAAAAGCTTGCGCGCAGAACCGGAACGTAAATTCCCGCTCAACTGGCTGTGGATTGGCATAGCGCTGTTGGCTCTGGCTGCGCTCATTCTGGTCGTGGTGCTCAATCCCAAGAACACCGCCATGAACGAAGTCCTCGCCAAAATGGACGGGGCCACGATCACCAAAGCCGATTTGTACGACGACTTGTTGAAGCAGATGGGAGCTGAACAAGCCGGTTCGAGAGTGGACAATTTGATGGCCCTGAAGTTGATCGACCTTGAGGCGCAAAAGGTGAATGCAAAAGTGAGCGACGCGGACATTCAAGGCGAAATCGACAACTACAAGAAGGGGTTCCCTTCCGAGGATGAATTCAATTCCGCCTTGCAGCAAAGTAACATGACGCTGGATAACTTGAAAGAGCAAATTGCGATTCAAGTGAAGCTGCGGAAAATTTTCGAGCCCGAAATCAAGCCGACCGAAGATCAGTTGAAGAAATATTACGAGGACAACAAAGCCGACTTCGGCACAGCCGAGAAGGTCCGCGCTTCGCATATTTTGCTCGCGACTAAGGCGGAAGCGGATGCCGTGCTGGCCGAACTCAAGAAGGGTGCGGATTTCGCCACGCTCGCGAAGCAAAAATCTACCGATCCCGGGAGCAAGGACGACGGGGGCGACTTGAATTACTTCGGCCATGGCGAAATGAACGAACAGTTTGAGACGGCCGCGTTCAAGCTGAATGTGGGAGAAATCAGCGGTGTCGTCGAGTCGCCGAACGGTTTTCATATCATCAAACTGACCGATAAAAAACCGGCCGTGACACCTTCGTACGACCAAGTAAAGGAGCAAGTGAAAAACCGATATTTGGACGAACATCTGCAAAGTTTGATCGGCGATTGGCTGGACAAGCAGAAGAAAGCTTACCATTACGAAAACCTGCTTGCCCCCGCGTCCGCTCCGGCGCCGACCGCAGCCGCATCAGGCCAGTAAGAATGAACGCGCCCGCTGTCGCAATCCGTCATGATTTATAGATTTCATAAATTATTCGTTGACCGCGTCTGGATATTATTGTTTATAATGGAAGTACGACTGGCGTGACAATCGAATAAGCGGATGAAGGCAGCGGGAGAGATTACCGCTTGTAATCAGGTAACGCCGAAGGAGTAAGCCCTCGGGGTGAATCTCTCAGGCAAAAGGACCTCTGCCGGACGCAACTCTGGAGAGAATCCCGATATTCGGGATCACCAACGGGGAAACTTGCAGCCGAACAACGCCACGGCAGATGCAAGGCAACTCTCAGGTACCCAGGACAGAGCGAAAGGATCGAATACGCGCGTCCACGCGCGTGTATTCGGCTATCCTTTTGACCTGTCCTTTTTTTTGTTTCCTTCATCCAAGGTGAGAGGTGATCCGAGTGAGTCTGCAAAGAACGCCGCTGTTTCCTTACTATCAAGGTGAAGACATGCCGGCCGTACGCTGCATTGATTTCGGCGGCTGGGAAATGCCGGTGCAATTTTACAGCATTCAGCGTGAACATGATGCGGTTCGGAGCGGGGCGGGATTGTTCGACGTCTCCCATATGGGCGAGTTCGAAGTAACCGGACCGGTAGCCGAAGCTTTCCTGCAGCGAATGACCACCAACGATGTAAGCCGGCTGTTGCCCAATCAGGCGCAGTACACGCTTATGTGTTATCCGAATGGCGGAGTCGTGGACGATCTGTTGGTGTATAAGTTGTCGGAGGATCGTTTTCTGATTGTTGTAAACGCCTCCAATATCGCCAAAGATTTTGCATGGCTGCACGAACGGCTGCCGAAAGGCGTCACCTTGCGCGACCGGTCGGCGGATATGGCGCTGCTCGCGTTGCAGGGTCCGGCGGCGGAAAACATTTTGAGCCGCGTCACGGAGTCCGATTTGAAAAGGATTCAGCCTTTTCATTTTCAGGACGGTGTTCTCGTGTGCGGACGGAAAGCGCTGGTTTCCCGTACCGGATACACCGGGGAAGACGGATTCGAGATTTATTGCGAGGCGGCGGACGCGCCGGTTCTCTGGCAAGGTCTGCTGGCTGCCGGCGTCTCCGACGGGCTCATCCCCGCCGGTCTCGGAGCGCGGGATACGCTGCGGTTTGAAGCCCGGCTTCCTTTGTACGGGCAAGAGCTCTCGGACACGATTTCTCCTCTGGAAGCGGGACTCGGCATGTTCGTGAAACCGGGCAAAGGCGATTTTATCGGCCGGGATGCCTTGGTCGCCCAGAAAACCGCGGGACTGCAGCGAAAACTCGTCGGCATCGAAATGATCGATCGCGGCATTCCTCGCGCCCATTATACGGTGCATGCGGAAGACGGCCGTCAAATCGGAGAAGTGACCACCGGCACACAGTCTCCAACCCTGAAGCGGAATCTGGGATTGGCGCTGCTTGAGATTTCCCACACCGCGTTGCACACGGAAGTGTGGGTCGATATCAGAGGGAAAAAGCTCAAAGCCGAAGTGGTGCCGACGCCATTCTACAAACGGACGAAACCGAAAGATGAAGGAGCGGAAAACGGATGAAACACCGATATTTGCCGATGACCGACCGCGATCGCGCCGAAATGCTGGCAACCGTCGGCGTAAACTCCGTCGAAGAGCTGTTTGCGGATATTCCGGCTTCCGTGCGGTATAACGGCGTTTTGCCGATATCACCCGCACTCGACGAACCCGGCATGCTGAAGCATATGCGCCGCCTCTCCGACCGAAATGCCGATTCCGATCGCTTCACGAGTTTTCTCGGTGCAGGCATTTATGACCACCATATTCCCGTCGTGATTCAGCATGTCATCTCCCGATCGGAATTTTATACCGCCTACACCCCTTACCAGCCGGAAATCAGCCAGGGCGAGCTGCAGGCTATTTTCGAATTTCAATCCTATATTTGTGAACTGACCGGAATGAAGGTGGCGAACGCCAGTATGTACGACGGCGCCACCGCACTCGCGGAAGCCGCCGCGCTGGCACACGGGGCCACGAAGCGCAACAAGATCGTCATTAGCCGGACCGTTCATCCGGAAGCCCGGGAAATTGTGCGGACGACGGCGCGAGGCTTGGATTTGGAAGTGGTAGAGGTCGGCTTCCGTAACGGCGTCACGGATTTGCAACAGCTGGAGAACGCCGTCGACGATCAGACAGCCGCCGTACTCGTGCAGACGCCGAATTTCTTCGGATGCCTGGAAGATATCCGGGCGATCGAACCGCTGATTCACGCGCAAAAAGGACTGCTGGTCATGAGCGTGAATCCGATGTCGCTCGGACTGCTGGAGTCTCCCGGCAAGCTCGGAGCCGACGTGGTGGTCGGGGACGCCCAGCCGCTCGGCATTCCGACCTCCCTCGGTGGGCCGACGTGCGGTTTCTTCGCGGTATCGGAACCGCTCATGCGCAGAATTCCCGGCCGTATTGTCGGTCAGACGACGGACCGCGACGGCAAGAGAGGTTATGTGCTCACCCTCCAGGCGAGAGAACAGCACATCCGCCGGGAAAAAGCGACTTCGAACATTTGCTCGAACCAAGCGCTGCTTGCCCTGTGCGCATCGGTATATATGTCGGTGATGGGCAAATCCGGCATGCAGGAAGTGTCGCTGCAAAACATGCGCAAAGCGCATTATGCCGCAAGCCAATTCCCGGCCGGATCGCAGGCATTCTCGGCGCCGTTCTTTAATGAATTCGTCGTGAAATTACCTGCGAACGCCGACGTCAAAGCCGTCAACGCGAAGCTGCTCGAAGCCGGCTATATCGGCGGTTATGACTTGGGCGTCCACTACCCGGAACTGAAAGGCCATATGCTGGTTGCGGTTACGGAACGCAGAACGAAGAAAGAAATCGAAGAATTTGTCCGCGAATGGGAGGCATGTGCCGTATGAAGCCGGAAAAAGCGCTGATCTTCGAACTCAGTCAACCGGGCCGTGTGGCGTACTCGCTGCCGGAGTGCGACGTTCCGGATATCGAACCAGCCTCCGTCATTCCGCAAAGCATGCTTCGAGAGACACCGGCGTCGCTGCCTGAGGTGTATGAGGTGGATGTCATTCGTCACTACACCGAGCTGTCCCGGAGAAATTTCGGTATCGACAACGGGTTTTATCCGCTCGGCTCCTGCACGATGAAATACAATCCGAAAATTAACGAGGACGTCGCCCGGCTGCCCGGTTTCGCCAAAATCCATCCTTATCAGCCGGAAGAGAGCATTCAAGGCGCACTCGAGCTGCTATATACGCTTCAGAACGACTTGGCGGCCCTGTCCGGGATGGATCAGGTCACGTTGCAGCCAGCAGCGGGCGCGCATGGGGAATGGTCGGGATTGATGCTCATCCGGGCTTATCATGAAAGCCGCGGCGAGAAACGCACCAAGGTCATCGTGCCAGACTCCTCGCACGGAACGAACCCGGCGAGCGCGACCGTCGCCGGCTACGAAACGGTTACGATTCCGTCCAACGCCCGCGGATTGGTAGATCTGGATCAGCTGCGCGCGGCGGTCGGAAGCGACACGGCGGCGCTGATGCTGACGAATCCGAATACGCTGGGACTGTTCGAACAGCAGATCGAGGAAATCGCCCAAATCATTCACGATGCCGGCGGCTTGCTGTACTACGACGGAGCGAATTCGAACGCCATTATGGGCATTACCCGACCGGGCGACATGGGCTTCGACGTCGTGCATTTGAATTTGCACAAAACGATGAGCACGCCGCACGGAGGCGGAGGTCCGGGCGCCGGACCGGTCGGGGTGAAGAGCCGGCTGATCCCGTTCCTGCCGAAACCGGTCGTAGGCCGCAGAGAAGACGGAACCTACTATTGGGACACGGATCGTCCCGATTCGATCGGCCGCGTCAAAGCGTATTACGGAAACTTCGGCATTCTCGTGCGCGCCTATACTTATATTCGCACATACGGCCCCGAAGGTCTCCGGCAAGTGTCCGAAAATGCCGTTCTGAACGCCAACTACATGTTGAAGCGTCTGGCGCCGCATTTTGAAGTTCCGTACCCCGGCGTCTGCAAACATGAATTCGTGTTGTCGGGCAAACGGCTGAAGGAATACGGCGTGCGTACCCTTGACGTCGCCAAACGGCTGCTGGATTTCGGCTATCATCCGCCAACCGTTTACTTTCCGCTGAACGTAGAGGAATGTATCATGATCGAACCGACCGAAACGGAAAGCAAGGAGACGCTGGATGCTTTCATCGATACGATGATTCAAATCGCCCGGGAGGCGGAGTCCGATCCCCAGCTCGTGCTGAACGCGCCATATACGACAATTGTGAAGCGGCTGGACGAAGCGACGGCCGCCCGCAAGCCGGTGCTCAACTGCTCTTGCTGACTTGACCGTTACAAACGACTTTTTCGTGGTTTCATTTCCCATTCCAAGAAAAGAGGCGTAACCGATGAGCGAGGTAAGAGATCATTTGTTTTATAGCGAAGAACATGAGTGGGCGCTGCCCGCCGGAGGCCAAATCGTACGCGTAGGCATTACCGATCACGCGCAATGCCAGCTCGGCGACATCGTATTCGTCGAGCTGCCGGAGGTCGGATCCACCGTCGTGGCGGGCGACAGCGCCGGTTCGATCGAATCGGTCAAAACCGTATCCGAGCTTTACTCTCCGGTCAGCGGGAAAGTGGTCGGTGTGAACGACAAGCTGGTCGACGCCCCGGAAATCGTCAATACCTCCCCGTATGAAGACGGTTGGATTTTGGAAGTGGAGATCGACGGAAGCTTGGACGAAGCACTGAGCAAGCTGCTCACACCGGATCAGTACCGGGCCATCGCGGACTGACGTGGAGCAATATCCGGCAAACTGGCAAGCGCCCTTACCGCACGCAGCGTGAAGGGCGCTGTTCGTCGCATTTTGGGGTAAGGGTTAGCATAGAAGGCGTACGGATTGGAGACGGTCCGGAATATATTTCAAGAGTCAGGCGATCATCTCCGTTTTCATGAGACGCCTACCGCTGGGAGGAAGGTAATATGGCGAGCAAATCATTGGAAGCTTTTCTGGAGAAAAATATCGCCGAATTGAAAGCACAGGGTCTATATAACACGATTGAACCTTTAGAGAGCTCTAACGGACCTGTCATTCATATCAAGGGCAAAGAGTTTGTGAATCTTTCGTCCAACAACTATTTGGGGTTGTCGACCGATGCGAGACTTGAAAACGCGGCCATTCAGGCGACCCTCAAATTCGGTGCCGGAAGCGGGGCCGTACGCACCATTAACGGTACGCTGTCGCTGCATGATGAACTGGAGGAGAAGCTGGCCGCTTTCAAACATACGGAAGCCGCCATCTCGTACCAATCCGGCTTTAACTGCAACATGGCGGCGATTTCCGCGGTCATGGGAGACAAGGACGCCATTCTCTCGGACGAATTGAATCACGCGTCGATCATCGACGGGTGCCGGCTGACGAAGTCGGCGGTTATTCGCTACGCCCATTCGGATATGGACGATTTACGGCGCAAAGCTCGTGAGGCGAGAGAGTCGGGTAAATACGAAAAAATGATGGTAATCACGGACGGCGTGTTCTCGATGGATGGCGATATCGCCAAGCTGCCCGACATTGCGGAGATTGCCGAAACGTATGATCTCATCACTTACGTCGATGATGCGCATGGAACGGGTGTGCTCGGCGGCGGCGCAGGAACCGTGAAACATTTTAGCCTGTCGGACCGGATCGACTTTCAAATCGGCACGCTGTCGAAGGCGGTCGGCGTCGTCGGAGGTTACGTGGCGGGCAGACAAAGCTTGATTGACTGGCTGAAGGTGCGCAGCCGTCCGTTCTTGTTCTCTACGGCGGCGACTCCAGGGGCTGTGGCGGCATGTATCGCAGCAATCGAAGTGATCCAGAGCAGCCAAGAGCTGCAGGATCGGTTATGGGAGCATGCGGCTTATTTGCAAAAAGGATTGAAGCAGCTCGGATTTTCCGTCGGCCGTACGGAAACGCCGATTACCCCTTGCATCATCGGCGACGAGGAAACGACCCAGAAGTTCAGCCGCAGGCTGTATGAGGAAGGCGTTTACGCCAAAGCCATTGTTTTTCCGACTGTTCCGAAAGGCACCGGCCGTGTGCGCAACATGCCGACCGCCGCGCATACGACGGAGATGTTGGACCGGGCGCTGACGGCGTACGAAAAAGTGGGGCGCGAGCTCGGATTGATCGGCTAAGGGGCGGAGGCAGACGATGAAGAGAATTATGATCACAGGCGCGCTCGGTCAGATCGGTTCTGAGTTGACTGTTCGGCTGCGCCAAGTTTATGGAACGGACGCCGTCCTTGCGACGGATATTCGCCAAAATGACAGCGAAGCCGCGTTAGGCGGTCCGTTCCGGCTGCTCGACGTCTCGGACGCCGCCGCGTTCGGGGAGACGGTCAAGGAGTTC
The DNA here is from genome assembly GCF_005049045.1 of Cohnella pontilimi. GTDB lineage: Bacteria > Bacillota > Bacilli > Paenibacillales > Paenibacillaceae > Cohnella > Cohnella pontilimi. The sequence goes on along the minus strand of NZ_SUPK01000001.1, from coordinate 668,241 downwards.
GGGGCCGACGCCGTTCTTCACCTTGCCGCGCTGTTGTCGGCCACTGCGGAATACAAGCCTCTCCTCGCCTGGAATCTGAACATGGGCGGGGTGCTCAACGCGCTGGAAGCTGCGAGAGAGCTGCGCTGCCAGCTTTTTACACCCAGCTCGATCGCGGCGTTCGGAACGGGTGCCCCGACAATCGCTACACCTCAAGACACGATTCAGCGGCCGCTGACGATGTATGGCATCAACAAGGTGTCGGGAGAGTTACTCTGCGACTACTATTTTCATAAATACAGCGTCGACACGCGGGGACTCCGCTTCCCGGGACTCATTTCTCATTCGGCTCCTCCGGGCGGCGGAACGACCGATTACGCGGTGGAAATGTACGAGGAAGCCGTTCGGACCGGCCGGTACACCTCCTATATCGACAAAGGAACGTTCCTCGACATGATGTATATGCCGGATGCGATCGAGGCGGTCATCCAACTGATGGAAGCCGACGCCTCACGGCTCAAGCATCGGAACGCCTTTAACGTCACGGCGATGAGCGTCGATCCGGAAACGATCGCGGCCAGCATCCGCGCGCATTTGCCGAATTTTGAACTGACCTATCGGATCGATCCCGTCCGTCAGGCGATTGCCGAAGGCTGGCCGGATGCCATCGATTCCACGGCCGCCCGCGAAGAGTGGAATTTCCGGCCGGTGTACGATTTGGACCGGATGACGGAAGACATGCTGGTTCACCTGCAAGCGAAAGCCGCTCCAGGCCAGCAAGTAAATTTCGGATGATGCAGGATCCGTTGAATGCGCGAGCGTTCGGCGGTTAGGTCTTCGATAAAAACGACTTCTATGTGCCGCGAGGACGACGAAGTCGTTTTTACTTTTTTCTAAAGAATACCTTAGGATTTGTGAAGATTGCGCCTGGCCCGGAGACAAAGCCGGGTCGATCGGGTAAAGTGGAGACAAGATCAAGCGGCAGGGAGAGGGACATCGGGTGGATCACCGTATTTTGATCGTGGACGACGACAAAGAAATCGCCGGTCTTGTGGCCATCTATTTGAAAAACGAAGGTTATGAAACCGAACTGGCGCATGACGGCCAAGAAGCGCTGGACAAGCTGGCGGCTTCTGAATTCCATCTCGTGGTGCTCGACGTCATGATGCCGCGAATGGACGGCTTAGAAGCATGCCGGCGTATACGGGAAAAAGCGGAAATTCCGATTCTCATGCTGAGCGCCAAGGCGGAGGACATGGATAAAATTTTGGGTCTGATGACGGGCGCAGACGATTACTTAGTCAAACCCTTTCATCCTCTGGAGCTGACGGCGAGGGTCAAATCGCTGCTTAGAAGGGCGTACCGATACAGCCCGGTTTCACCGGAATCGGCCGATGGGTCCGCCGTACTCAGGATCCATGGGCTGACGATTAATAAGGCCACTCACACCGCGGAGTTCGACGGGCGGACGATCAAGCTGACCTCGACGGAATTCGGGATTTTACATTTGCTCGCGGGCCATCCCGGCCGGGTGTTCAGTGCGGAAGATATTTTCCAGCAAGTGTGGAAAGAGAAATATTTCGAATCCAACAACACGGTGATGGTGCATATCAGCAAGCTTCGGGACAAGCTGGAGCAGGAAACAGGCAACAAGCTGATCACTACGGTTTGGGGGGTCGGCTACAAAATTGACGTCTAGCATCGCATGGAAATTGGTGCGGCGGTTGATCGGGCAAATTTTGCTGAGCATTGTGCTTGGCATTCTAAGCTTCGGACTGCTGATTGTCGTCCTGGAGCAGGTCTCTCAAGGCTTTTACGGTTTCCGGAGTATGGCACACAGTCTGCTTCGCACATTCGGTACGGTTCCTGTTTACGTGATGGGCAGCTTCTGTTTTTTTCTGCTGTTTATGGTGTTGTTGAACTGGCGCCGCTTCCGGTATATCCAGGAAATAAGCGAATCGGTGGAGCATATTGCCCAAGGAAATTTCAACGATGAAATACCAGTCCGGCAAAACAACGAAGTGAAGCTGCTCGCGGAAAATATGAACCTGCTGGTCGGCCGGCTCAAGTGGTCGATGGAGGAGGAGCGGAAAGCGGAACGATCCAAAAACGAGCTCGTTACGAACGTGTCGCACGATTTGCGTACGCCGCTGACCTCTATCATCGGATACTTGGGGCTGATCGATCAGGACCGGTACCGCGACGAAATCGAGCTCCGCCATTATGTGCAAATCGCTCACGCGAAGGCGCAGCGCCTCAATTCGCTGATTAACGATTTGTTTGAATACACGCGGATGAGCGGCGGCAACCTGCCTTTGCGAAACACACACGTCAATCTCGTCGAACTGATGAACCAGTTGCTTGAACATTATCGGCTGCCGCTTGAGGAGGCCGGCATGCAAGGACATCTGCATACGGATACTGGAGCGATCCGCGTATGGGCCGATCCCGACAAACTCGTGCGCATCTTCGAAAACTTGCTGGCGAATGCCATGACCTACGGACGGGATGGCGGCAAAGTCGACATCCGGCTGCGCGTCGAAGCCGGCCACGCAGTGTCGGAAGTGATCAACTATGGCGAACCGATTCCGGCAGGGGATCTTCCGTATTTGTTCGATCGGTTTTACCGGGTCGACAAATCCCGTACCGGCAACGAGCGCGGCTCCGGCCTCGGGCTGGCGATCGCGAAGGGTCTGGTCGAAAAACACGGAGGCTCGATTCGCGCGGCCAGCGACGACCGCTGTACGTTGTTCGAAGTCCGGTTTCCGTTGATGTCGGAGATTCGTCGAGAATAAGCAGCACAGAGCTGCAATGTACCGTGCAAACCCGGATGATTGAGCGGAATAAGTAGCAGCGTGCTACTATGCATCGAGCAAACCCAGCCGAACGAAGAGAATAAGTAGCAGCGTGCTACTATGCATCGAGCAAACCCAGCCGAACGAAGAGAATAAGTAGCAGCGTGCTACTATGCATCGAGCAAACCGAGCCGATCGAGGAGAATAAGTAGCAGCGTGCTACTACGCACCGAGTAAACCCAGCCAAACGAGGGAAATAGGTAGCAGAGAGCTACTACGTACCGTGCAAAACCATCCAATCGAGGGAAATAGGTAGCAGAGAGCTACTACGTACCGTTCAAACCCATCCGATCGAGGGAAATAGGTAGCAGAGAGCACTATGTGCCGTAAAACAAAGCTCTCGCTTTGCGGGTTTTTGGCGTTTAAGCGGGCCACACCCGCTTAAACCTACCGCCACCTCAGCTTCGGAGAGACTTAAGCGGGCCACACCCGCTTAAACCTACCGCCACCTCAGCTTCGGAGAGACTTAAGCGGGCCACACCCGCTTAAACATACTCTGCCATCTTACTGCCACTCCAAAAATTCCAATCGGTTGCCGAATGGGTCGTCCACATAGAACCGGTCGGCACCTTCCAAGGCGTCGTCGTCCTGGAGCCTCACGTCTTGCCCGAGCAAATGTTTGCGGAAATCCGCCAGGTTTTGCACGTGGAACGCCGGATGCGCTTTGCGCGCCGCGACAAAATCCTCCTGCACCCCGATATGCACCTGATGCGTGCCGCATTGAAACCATACGCCTCCGCGGACTCTCAGCGTTTCGGGCTTCGGAATCTCATCCATCCCCAGCGTTTCGCCGTAAAATTTTCTCGCTAGCTCTTCGGATCCTTTTGGTGCCGCCAACTGCACGTGATCGATTCCGAGAAACTGATAGAGCATCCCATCCACACCCCTCAAGGACGTTTATACGCCATCCCAAGAACGGCGTCATTTGTCTACTCGCATTATTACCTCGTTAGAACTCCTTCATCTCATATTAAGGAAATATTATGAAATGGTTGCGGTTCCCTTAAACAAACTCCTCTACACTGACAAACAGGAAAGCGAATGGTTGGAGGGAATGGAAAATGAAACGTGTATGGCTGCTGCTGCCGCTTATTATGCTTCTCGGCTGGACAACCGTACATTTTGCGAAAAAGGATGTAGGCGGAACGGCGGGTTTGCATATGGAGGCCGAATCCGCGGTGATGCTGGACGCCGGAACCGGCGAGTGGTTGTTCGTACATAACGGGGACGAACCGCTTCCGCCAGCCAGCATGTCCAAAATGATGACCGAGCTTATGGTACTGGATGCCGTACAAGCCCGTAAAATGAAATGGAGCGACGAAGTACGGATTAGTGAATATGCCGCCGGAGTGGCGGGAGCGGGAATGGGTTTGCAGGCCGGTCAAAAGGCGACTGTCCGCGAATTGTTCGAAGCGATGGCGATTCACTCCTGCAACGATGCGGCTGTGGCGTTGGCCGAGAAGATTGCGGGAACGGAAACTGCCTTCGTGAAACGCATGAACAAGAAAGCCCGGGACATCGGCTTGTCCCGCGGCACGCGGTTTGCGAATGCGACGGGCCTGTCGAGCGGTGATCTGAAAGGATTCGCCACGGCGGCAGCCGAAGAAGATACGGTCATGACGGCGAAGGATGTCGCGTTGCTGGCGGAACATTTGATCCGGTCCTATCCGGAAGTGCTCGACACGACGCGCAAGCCGGAAACATTGTGGAGAGGCTCTTCCACGGCCCTGCGCACGACGAATGAAATGCTGCCCGGACAACGATTCGGCACGAAAGGAAATGACGGGCTCAAAACGGGATACACGAAGCGTGCAGGCTACTGTTTTGCAGGAACAACGGAGCGCGGCGGCAGGCGTCTGATCACGGTGGTCATGGGCACGGCAACGCCGGAGGCAAGGTTCGAGGAGACGAAAAAGCTGCTGGATTACGGATGGAGGGTCAAAGCTTGAATCATGAGCGGATAGCGGAGCTGCGCGCTTTGGAAGCGGACTGTTACGGCGTGTGCTTCTACATGCTGCAGGAAGAAAAAAGCGCTCTGCAAGCGGCGCAGGCGGCTTTGGCCGATCTTTATCGGGATGGAGAGTTTTGGAGACTCCAGGTACAGGAGCGGGAGCGGCAGTTGTTTCGTGTTGCTGTATCACGGGCTCTGAAGCAATGCGGACAATGAAATAGCGCTTTTATATCCAGCTATTCTGTAAAATGTGCCAGGCTAAATAAATACATAAAACCGCGAGTGCAAAAAAGATAACAGAAGTTTGCAGATTTCTCCGCATCTTGATCCCATAAGCACAAAAGAAGATAGCCGCAGCTAACTTGGCAATACTTTGATAGAACGGATTGTCTGAAAAAATTGAACTGCTAAATAGGATGGAGAGGAGTAAAGACGTAGAAATTAAAATTTTAAACCACAGCGGTTCCCTTAAAAATTGTCTATACATAAATTTAATCCATTGCATGTCAGCAGCTGCTCCATCCTTAGTTTCTTTTTATATCCATATTAGCATACTAAGACCAATTGAACATCATCATTATTGAGCCAAATAAAATGGCGGCCAATACGGCCGCCATTTTAAGCAAAACACTTTATTCTCTTTTTCTTCCATACGCTTCAATCCGCGCGGCGCTCGCTCGCTTGGCTTTCAGTATCGCTTGCGCGGGGCGGCCGGGGCCGCTTGGGGCGAAAGCGAGGTGCCAAGTAGTTGTGCTTGCGGTCGCGGAAAAAAATCCAGCCGCCGATAAACCCCACACCAACCAAAAACAATATAAAGCCGAGCACAAAACCCCACCAATCAAAATGGGGAGTTTGCACATGTACGTCGCCCATATCGGCGAAATAGCGGAAAATCGCGTCTTTCATCTTCAAGAATCCGTAAGCGGCGCCAATTCCGGGAATGACCAGAAGCAGGATGGCGATCAGGCGCGAAAGGATGAGTTTCACGGAAAAGGCCCTCCTTTGTTCTCTCTCATCATACCTTTTTCCTAGAGGGTTGTCCACGCAAGGTCGAACAGTGACGATCATTTTGGTTTGTTCCCGGCTGAAAAAAAGGTACAATAGGGGGAAATGAACCAGTTTTCATGGGGTTTACGAGGATAATCGATCGCGGAGGGACTATCATGCCAATTGAAACCGACGTCGCCGTATTGGGCGGCGGACCGGGCGGCTATACGGCAGCCGTGCGCGCGGCACAAGCCGGCAAGAGCGTCGTCATTATCGAAAAAGATAAGCTCGGCGGAACATGTCTTCATCGAGGATGCATTCCAAGCAAAGCGCTTCTTCGGAGTGCGGAAGTATTCTCCACGCTGCGAAATGCAACCGATTACGGCATCGCCGTCAACCCATCGGAATTTTCCGTCGACTGGACCGCGGTGACGGCCCGCAAAAACAACATCGTGGAACAACTGTATAAGGGCGTACAGGCCTTGATGAAGCAAAATCGCATCCAAGTTCTGAACGGAAACGGCAGAATTATCGGCCCTTCTATTTTCTCGCCGAAGAGCGGCGCCGTGGCGGTGGAACTCGCGGACGGCGAATCCGAGACAGTCGTGCCGAAACACGTGATTATCGCGACGGGATCCCGTCCCCGGCGGCTGGAAGGCTTGCCGTACGACGGACACACGGTCGTCACAAGCGACGAAGCGCTGGAGTGGAGCGACAGGCCGACATCCGTACTGATTGTCGGCGGCGGTGTGATCGGTGTGGAATGGGCGTCCATGTTGGGTGACTTCGGAACGGAAGTGACGCTGCTCGAGACGGCGGACCGGCTGCTGCCGGCGGAAGACAAAGATGTGTCCCGCGAAATCGCCAAGGCGCTTACGAAGCGCGGCGTGCGCGTGATCACGGGCGCCAAGCTGCAGGCCGCGACCTGCTCCGTCTCGGAAAACGGGGTGACCGTGGAGGCGGAAACGACCGGCGGAACCGTGACGTTGTCGGCGCAGCGAATGATGGTATCCGTGGGACGCCAGGGCAATGTGGAAGGCATCGGTCTGGAAAATACCGACGTGAAGAGTTTGGGCGGATTCATCTCGGTCAATCCGGATACGCTGCAGACTGGCGAACCGCATATTTATGCGATCGGCGATGCGATCGGCGGCGTCCAGCTCGCCCACGCGGCGATGCACGAAGCGGCGGTTGCGGTGGAGCATTTGACCGGCGGAACACCGGTGCGTTGTGCGGATAGAGACATTCCGCGATGCATTTATTCCCGGCCGGAAGCGGCATCCATCGGGTGGACCGAAGAGGCGGCCAAAGCAGCGGGCTTGAAGGTCAAATCGGCGCGCGTTCCGTATCGGGTATCCGGCAAAGCGCTGGTATACGGGGAGAGCGAGGGCTTCGCGAAAGCGGTGGCGGATTCGGAAACCGGCGATTTGCTGGGCGTTCACCTCGTAGGCGCTCACGCGACGGAACTCATTGCGGAAGCCTCGCTCGCGAAGCTGCTGGATGCGGTGCCGTGGGAAATCGGCCGGACGATTCATCCGCATCCGACTTTATCGGAATTGATGCAGGAAACAATGCTCGGCTTGTCCAGTATCGGCGGTCACGTCTGACGGGCGTGCTTCAAAAGTTTGGCTTTCTTACGGCCAACAGGAGATGATGAGGCACACTTCTCCCGTTGGGCGTTTCTTTTTGTGCGCCGGGGGAGTATAATAGGTTTTAGATTCAAGTATTAAGACCAGGTTATAAACTATCCGAAAGCCAGGAGGGACGAGCCATGAACCAGACAGGCACCGTCCGGCAAACGATGCGGCACACCCAGCTCGGCATCACGGACGAGCAAGCGGTAGCGATGTACGAAATGATGATGCTGGCCCGTCGTTACGATGAGCGGTCGCAATTGCTGCAAAGAGCAGGCAAAATCAACTTCCACATTTCCGGAATTACACAGGAGCCTTCACAGGTGGCCATGACGTTCGCCATGGATCGCGAGCGGGATTGGTTCCTTCCTTATTACCGCGACTATGGAGTCGTGTTGTCCGTGGGCATGACCGTCAAGGAGCTCATGCTTTCCTTGTTTGCGAAAGCCGAAGATCCGAATAGCGCGGGCCGCCAAATGCCGGGGCATTTCGGCTCGAAAAGATTGCGCATCGTGACCGGTTCGAGTCCGGTGACGACGCAGGTTCCTCACGCGGTGGGATTTGCGCTCGCCGCCAAAATGCGCGGAGAGAAGTCGGTGTCGATCGTCTCGTTCGGCGAAGGCTCGAGCAACCAGGGAGACTTTCACGAAGGATGCAACTTTGCGGGCGTGCATAAGCTTCCGGTTATTTTCATTTGTCAAAACAACCAGTATGCCATTTCCATCCCGTTCTCCAAACAATCGGCCGGCCGTATCGCCGACCGGGCGATCGGATACGGTTTTCCGGGATTCCGGGTGGACGGCAACGATCCGCTCGAGGTGTACCGGGTCGTCAAAGAAGCGCGCGAGCGTGCCGAAGCCGGAGAGGGACCGACCCTGATCGAAATCATGACGTACCGGGTCACTCCGCACTCCACATCCGACAATGATTTGGCTTATCGGACGAAGGAAGAAGTCGAGGAGCACAAACGGAAAGACGCCATTCCGGCTTTCCGTCAATATTTAACCGAAGCCGGTCTTTGGTCGGATGAGAAGGAAGCGGAACTGCAGGCGCGTCAGCGCGCCATCATCGACGAAGCGACCGAGTATGCGGAGCGTGCGCCGTTCCAGCCGGCAGAAGAATCTTGGCGTTACGTATACGCGGAAGAAGACGGGGGGAGTCGCTGATCATGCCCGTAATCGAATATATTGAAGCCATTCGCACGGCGATGAAGGAAGAGATGGAGCGGGATCCGTCCGTATTCGTACTGGGTGAGGATATCGGCTTGAAAGGCGGCGTTTTCGGCACGACCAAAGGGCTGCAGCAGCAGTTCGGCGAGGACCGTGCGCTCGATACCCCGCTGGCCGAATCGGCCATTGCCGGCGTCGCCATCGGGGCGGCCATGGCCGGGATGAAGCCGATCGCGGAAATGCAGTATTCCGACTTCATGTTTCCGGCAACGAACCAAATCATCAGTGAAGCCGCGAAAATCCGGTACCGCTCGAACAATGATTGGGATTGCCCAGTGGTGATCCGCGCGCCGATCGGCGGCGGTATTTTCGGAGGCTTGTATCACTCGCAGTGTCCGGAATCGGTATTTTTCGGAACGCCTGGCCTCAAGATTGTAGCCCCGTCCACGGCTTACGACGCGAAAGGCTTGCTGAAAGCGGCCATCCGCGACCCGGATCCGGTCATCTTTTTCGAAAATAAAAAATGCTACCGCCTGATCACGGACGAGGTGCCGGAGGACGATTATGTCGTGCCGATCGGCAAATCCAAAGTCATGCGCGAAGGCAGCGATATCACGGTAATCGGCTACAGCATGCCGCTGCATTTTGCCATGCAGGCCGCGGAAGAGCTGTCCCGCGAGGAAGGCGTCGAAGCGCACATCCTCGACTTGCGCACGCTGCAGCCGCTGGACCGCGAAGGGATTTTGGAAGCCGCGGCGAAAACCGGCAAAGTGCTGATCGTCCATGAAGATAACAAAACCGGCGGTGTCGGAGCGGAAGTGTCCGCGATCATCGCGGAAGAGCTGCTGTACGACCTTGATGCTCCGATTCGCCGTCTATGTGCGCCCGATGTGCCGGCTATGCCGATCAACCCTCCGGGCGAGAAGCATTTTCTGCTCAACAAGGACAAGCTTAAAGCGGCGATGCTGGAGCTTGCCCGCTACTAATCGCTCGAAACCGTGCTGGGGAAGGGTTGGAATCGATGCCGAAACAAATTGTGGAAATCATCATGCCGCAGCTTGCCGAATCGCTCGTGAACGCGACCATCGACCGCTGGCTGAAGCAGCCCGGCGATATGGTGGACATGTACGAGCCAATTTGTGAACTGATAACCGATAAAGTAAACGCCGAGTTGCCTTCCACCGCCCGCGGAAAATTGGTGAAAATTTTGGCGGGCGCCGGCGAGTTGGTGGATGTGGGCACTCCAATCGCGCTCGTGGAGACGGAAGGCGCCGCTTCACCGGCAGCCGAAATGCCGACTGCTCCCGCCGAGCCCATGCCTGCTTCGGAGCCGGTGAATCGTCCGGCCGCCGTACAGGCTTCACCGGCTGCAGCATTCGATCCGGACGCGCCGATGCGTGCCCGCTATTCGCCGGCCGTACAGAAGCTCGCTGCGGACAACGGCGTGGACTTGTCCCGGATCGCGGGCAGCGGGATGGGCGGGCGCATTACGCGTAAAGACGTGCTGGACGCCGTAACTGCGGGGAACCGCGGCAACGCATTTTCCGCTGCCGCGCCGGCCGCTCCTGTTGAGGCAATGGCCAGGATGCCGGAGCCGCCCCGGATTCCCATCGTCGAGGTCGACGAAGGACAAGCGGCGCCGGGCAGCCGCGAATATGCGATCGATGTCACGCCGATCCGCAATACGATCGCGAAAAATATGCGCCAAAGCGTCAACGAGATTCCGCATGCCTGGACGATGGTTGAAGTCGATTTAACCAACCTCGTCGAGCTGCGCAACCGGCTGAAAGACGGTTTCAAAAAACAGGAAGGCATCAACCTCACGTTCATGCCGTTCCTGCTGAAAGCCGTCGTCGGCGCGATCAAGGAATATCCGCTCATGAACTCGGTGTGGGCGGTGGACAAAATCATCGTGAAACGTGATATCAACTTGTCGCTGGCGGTCGGTACGGAGGACTCCGTGCTGACGCCGGTCATCCGGAACGCGGACCAGAAAACGATCACGGGCCTCGCGCACGAGATCCACGAGCTGGCCCGCAAGACGAGAGAAGGCAAGCTGAAGCTGTCGGACATGCAGGGCGGCACGTTCACCGTGAACAATACGGGGACGTTCGGATCCGTGCTTTCGTATCCGATCATCAACTATCCGCAGGCCGCGATTCTGACGTTCGAAGCGATCGTGAAACGCCCCGTCGTCATCGGCGATATGCTCGGCATCCGCTCGATGGTCAACCTGTGCTTGTCCTTCGACCACCGGATCCTGGACGGGATCATTTGCGGTCGTTTCCACCAGAAGGTCAAGGAAATTCTCGAAGGCTTCGGTCCCGACACGAAACTTTACTAACTACTCACCCCCAAAAAGTGACGTTTATCTTCGAAGCGTAGTCCGATTACTTTTTGGGGACCCCTGACAATCTCTGTGTAATGAAGAGCGCTGTTTGCGGACAGCGCTTTTTAACTCTACAATAGACGGGAAAGCAGCATGCGAGGAGGGGCGGGATGAAACCTTTACATACGGAGTGGCTGTCTCGAATCGGATACCAAGAGGCTTGGGATTTGCAAAAACGGCTGGTGGGGGAAATTGACCGCGAGGAGCGCGAGGACACACTGCTGCTGCTCGAGCATCCGCCGACCTACACGATCGGTTCCGATCGTCATCCCGAACATTTGCTGTTCGGCACGGACGAATTGAAGCGCAGAGGAATCGAAGTTTTTGAAATCGACCGCGGCGGAGATATTACGTACCATGGTCCCGGACAGTTGGTCGGCTATCCGCTGCTTTACCTGGATGCGGTCGGGCTTGATTTGCACCGTTATTTGCGGGATCTTGAGGAATCAATCATCGGATTGCTGGCGGATTTCGGGCTGCAGGCCGGTCGAAAACCGCAATACACCGGCGTATGGGTCGGGGACGAGAAAATTGCCGCGATCGGCGTCAAATTCAACAAAGCCCGCACGAGACGCGGTTTCGTGACCAGTCACGGCTTTGCGTTCAATGTGAAACGCGGCGTAGAGCGGGAAGGTTTCCAGGGAATTGTACCCTGCGGAATTTCGGAATACGGTGTAACCTCGCTCGAGGCGCTCACTGGGCAATCGTACGGCACGGAAGAAATCGGACGGCTGATCGTGTCGCATTTCAGCCGCGTTTTCGGTTACGAGCCGGTTGTTACTGAAACAGCGAGCCCACACTCATGAGAAGCGTGGAGAGCAGCATGGCTAAAAGCGTGACGATGACAATGATTTTGAACCAGCGGGTATTCAAGGAAAGGTCTTCCTTTCTGCAGTAAGCTTGTATACCATTATTGTAACGAAGATATCGTCGGGAGGAAAGCGCTATGGTACAACGCGAACGGCTATTGTCGGAGTTTATGGAATTGGTCAAAATCGACAGCGAAACGAAGCACGAGCAAGAGATCAGCAAGGTGCTGAAGGACAAGTTCGGACAACTGGGACTGGAAGTCACCGAGGACGATACGGCCGCCAAAACGGGCCACGGCTCCGGCAACTTGTTTGCTTGGTTACCGGCATCGTCCGGCTCGGAGAATGCGCCGGGGTTGTTGTTCACCTCACATATGGATACTGTCGCACCGGGCAAAAGCATCAAGCCGCGGCTCGATGACGACGGATATATCCGCAGCGACGGGACGACGATTCTCGGCAGCGACGACAAGGCCGGACTCGCCGCGATTTTCGAAGCGATCCGTGTGCTGAAGGAGAAAAATCTTCCTCACGGCTCCATTCAAGTCGTCATTACGGCGGGCGAAGAGTCGGGGTTGATCGGGTCCCGCGCGATGGACGGCTCGCTGCTCCGCGCGAAATACGGCTATGCGCTTGACTCCAACGGGGAGATTGGGGCTATTGCCGTGGCGGCTCCGACGAACTCCCGTCAGTATATCACCATCCAGGGAAAAGCGGCACACGCCGGCGTCAATCCGGAAGACGGCATCAGTGCCATCCAAGTGGCGTCCAAAGCGGTGTCCCGTATGAAGCTCGGGCGCATCGACCATGAGACGACCGCCAACATCGGCAGGTTCGAGGGCGGCGGGGAAGTGAACATTGTCGTTGATAAAGTGACGATATACGCGGAAGCCCGCAGCCGTGACGATTCTAAAATGGAACGTGTGGTCGACTCCATGCGCGAAGCGGTGGACAGCGCGGCCAAAGAACACGGGGCCAAAGTGGATTTCCGGCATGAAGTGATTTATCCGGCTTATCGTTTCGGAGACGGTGATGAGGTCGTTGAGATTGCCAAGGCGGCGATTCGTGAGATCGGATGCGAGCCTCGCCAGTTCGAATCGGGCGGCGGCAGCGACGCCAATATGTTCAACGGCAACGGCGTGCCGACCGTCAACCTTGCTGTAGGTTACGAGGACATTCACACGACCAACGAGCGGATTAAAGCCGACGACATCGTCAAAGTGACCGAGCTCGTGCTCGCTATTGTGGCGGAGACGGTAAAGCGGGGAGCATAACCCTTAAAGAATAAAAAAACGGAGTGCAGACTGGTAACAGTCGGCACTCCGTTTTTGCATCAAGCCACGTGCTGTACGGAGGCTTCTTCCCCTTTTTTCTTTGTGTCCAATTTGGCCGGCCTGACCAGCAGGGCGATGACGGCGCCCGCAGCCATGAAGCACAAGGATACGATAAAACCGTGGCTGATGGCATGCCCCATCTCCGTGCTGTAATACTGAACAAGGTCCGGGCTGAATTGATTCGCGGCGCGGAACACTTGATCCGGATTGGTGGCTGCGGCAACCTGGTCGGGCGGAATTTGAAACCTGGAAATCGCTTGAGCGGCGGCAGAGGTCATGTCGCGATTCACGATCACGGCCATAATCGAGGCACCCAAGACGCCGCCGATGCTGCGCCAGAAGCCTACGACTGAGGAGGACACGCCGATATACCGCTGCTCCACGCTGCCGGCGATGGAGTTTTGCGCAACGCTCATCAGCGGGCCAACGACCCCGAGGCCTAGCACGACGACAAGGGTGATGATCTGCCAAAACGGATCGGTGTTCGACATGTTCATGAATAGCGCCGATACGGCCACACCGATCGACATGTTTGCGACCATGATCGTGCGGAATTTGAAGAACGCCTGCAGAAATCCGAACGAGATGGCGCCAACAATGACGGAGGCCATCATCGGGGTCAGGAGAGCGTTCGAGTTGGATTTGCCCAGCACGAAGGTGGCGTAATACGGCATGTAAGCAACCGCAGAAAACATGATCGCGCCTTGGCAGAACACAACGAAGCTCGTTCCCGACACCATCCGGCTTTTGAAGATGCTCAAAGGCAGCATCGGTTCCTCCGCTTTGCGTTCCACCATAATAAACAGAGCGGTTGCGACCGCCGCGAGCGCGAACAAGCCGATGATTGGCCAGGAAGCCCAAGCATAATCTTTGCCGCCCAGCTCCAAAGCGAGCATGACCGATACCGTGGACACCACTAGGAGGAAGGCACCGAGAAAGTCGATTTTCGGTTTATTTTCTGCCTTCGACTCACGCAAAGAGAAGAGCAGCACGAGGAAGGACAAGATGCCGATCGGCAAATTCACGTAAAAGCACCAGCGCCAGCCCAGCGTATCCGCGATCCAGGTGCCGAGCTGGGGCCCTGCCACGGAGGACAAGCCGAATACGGCTCCGAATACCCCGGACATTTTGGCCGCGTCTTTTTGGTTGTTAAACAGCGTGTAAATAATCGAAAAAGAAATCGGGAAAATCGAACCGGAACCGATGCCTTGAATGACCCGGTAACAAATGAGCTGGTAGATGTCAGTCGCGGTTCCGCAAAGCGCGGATCCGATCAAGAACAGTCCGATCCCGATCAAATAAAATTTTTTGCGCCCGAACATGTCTGAAAGCTTGCCGAAAATAAGCATGGTGCTGGTCGCCGCGAGCATGTAGGAAGTAAACACCCACGTGTTCTTGTCGATCCCGCCGATGTCGTTCACCACTTTATTGATACATGCCGATACGATCGTATTGTCCAATGAGGACATTAACAGGCCGAGCGCCATCGATAAAATGATCAGTCCTTTGGACTGTTTGGCCATTGGTTACTTCTCCTCCACTCTCTCTTTGTTAGGTGCCGAGCGCGTCGTGCTTGCCCAGCCCTTCTTCTAATACTTTGATCTTGATGCGGTATCGCTCGATGCCCAAGCGGGCCCGGATTGGAAAATAATACCGAGTGACTTTGAGATTATATCGATTCGGTAGATATCGAGTCAATACATTTCCAAGGTAAAATTTACCTAAAAAATTCCTTCCCCGGTGCGGGGAAGGACCTGTTGAGAGGTTTCTTGGTGTCTGATTGCGTGGCGGCGGTCGAGATGAAGAACTGTGTCATTTCCCTTGCTTGGCACGCGCAGCCGCGATATCCGTTACACGGGCGTTAGCGCCTCTGCGTTTCATTTCCTGACGCAATGCGCGGCGGATTTCCCAAGCTTTGCCGACCCAACGAATATGATCGCGCGCTTCGTAACGTTTCAGCATCACAGTTCCTCCTCAGCATCCGACGCAGCCGGTACCGTGAGCCGATGATCACCGGCGCTTGCTTTCGCACGGACAAGCCTTTATTTTGAAGGTATGAAGCTGAACGCTTTTCCATACCGCCGGTTATCGGGGTTAGAAGAAGGAGGAGAATGCGCCGTGACAGAAAAAAAACCGACGAAACATCCTTTTTACGAAGAAACGCTGGAGACGAAACCGATATTTCAAGGGCGCATCATCTCTTTGCAGGTCGATACGGTCCGGCTGCCGAACGGCGGCACGGCCACCCGTGAGATTGTAAGGCATCCCGGCGCGGTGGCGGTGCTGGCGCTGCTCGACGGCAAAATGCTGGTCGTCGAACAGTTCCGCAAAGCGCTGGAGAAGGTGCAGGTCGAAATTCCGGCCGGCAAGCTCGAACCCGGCGAAGATCCGATGGCAGCGGCCGGGCGCGAATTGGAAGAGGAGACGGGCTACCGGACGAACAAGCTGAAGCTGCTTCAGTCCTTCTCCACTTCTCCGGGCTTCGCGGAGGAGATCATTCATCTGTACTATACGGATGAGTTAACGAAAAGCGAAGTCAGTCTCGACGAGGATGAGTTCCTCACCTGTGAAGCGATTACGCTCGATGAGGCTTGGCAATATATCCGCGAGGGCCGGATCTGCGACGCCAAAACGCTGTTGGCCGTTTACGCCTGGCAGCTTAAGCAAAATACGGGATCGCTTCCAGCATGAGCGGTCTTCAGCCATTCTTCGCAGACCTGCATGTGCATATCGGCCGTTCCGACAGCGGCCAGCCGGTGAAAATCAGCGCGAGCAAAGATTTGACGTTCCGCTCGATCGCCAAGGAAGCCTCGGAACGCAAAGGCATTGGGCTGATCGGCGTGATCGACTGTCATTCTCCGGCGGTTCAGGCCGACATCGAACGCTGTCTGGACTCGGGTGAAATGGAAGAGGCCGAGGGCGGCGGGATCCGTTACGGAAACACCGTGATTTTGCTGGGCGCCGAGATGGAAGTGCGGGAGCCGGGCGGCGGTCCGTTTCATCTGCTGGGTTATTTGCCCGATTTGCGCGCGATGAAGCAGTGGACGGAGTGGATGAAGCCGCGGATGAAAAATGTGCTGCTCAGCTCCCAGCGCATCCGCGTAACCGCGCGCGAGCTGCAAGCGGAGCTGCTGGCACGAGGAGGATTGCTCGTCCCGGCGCATGTGTTCACGCCGCACAGAGGCCTGCTGGGCTGCTCGGCCGACAGGCTGTCGGACCGGCTGGAACCGGATGGCATCTCAGCGGTGGAGCTGGGACTCAGCGCCGACACCGACATGGCGGACCGGATATCGGAACTGTCCGTTTACCCGTTCCTCACCAACTCGGACGCCCATTCCACCGGCATGATCGGCCGGGAGTGCAACGAACTGCGGCTGTTACAGCCGTCGTTCGCCGAATTCGCCAAAGCGCTCAGTAAACAAGAGGGCCGGGAGGTGACGGCCAATTACGGCTTGCATCCCCAACTCGGCAAATACCACTCCACTTTCTGCTCCGCCTGCAAGAAAGCGGTCAACAGCCGTACCCGGGAGGAGACGGCGGAAGCTTGTCCTTCCTGCGGGAGCCGCAAGCTTATCCGCGGCGTTGCCGGACGGATCGACCAGCTCGCGGACCGCGAAGAGCCGCTGCATCCTGCAGGCCGCGCTCCGTACCGTCAGCAAGTGCCGCTCACCTTTTTTCCCGGTGTCGGCAAAAAAATGCTCGAACGTCTCCTGACCGAGGCGGGGACGGAAATGGACATCCTGCACCGCATACCGCGAGAGCAGATCGCCGCTGTTGCCGGCGAACGGATCGCCGCCGCCATTATCGCGGCCAGAGAAGGGAAGCTCTCCTTCCGGGCGGGAAGCGGAGGCGCCTACGGCACCTTGGAGCCATTCTAAAATCCCCTTGTCCGGCATACAGATAGGCACAAGACGTGCCGTCGGACGAGGGGGAGGGTTCCGTGCGCTTTCGATTTTGGAATTTGTCGGCTCGGGACAACGTGAATTTGTATTTGTTTATCGGCGTGCTGTTCGTTGTGGGGGCCGTATTCGGAGGATTGCTCGTTCGGGCGCTTACCTTCGAACAGCAGCAGGATTTGGCGGAGACGCTCGGGTTATATATGCAAAATGTCGGAGGCGGTACGGGGCTGCATCCGGCAGCGGTTTTTTGGGACGGGTTTGTTTTTTATGCAAAATGGATTCTGCTCATCTGGCTGCTGGGCATGTCGGTGATCGGAGTTCCGCTTGTGCTGGTGCTGGATTTTTTAAAAGGGGTGCTGGTCGGTTTTACGGCCGGTCTGCTCGTTCACGAGTTCGCCTGGAAAGGACTGTTATTCTTCCTTGCTACGGTGGCTCCCCCGAACGCCTTGGCAGTTCCCGCGCTCATGATTGCCAGCGCGTCGGCCGCACGCTTTGCCTATTTTATTGTGAGAGAAAGGTTGTTTCGCCGCAAAGGGCGGATGATGCCGCCGTTCCTCGCGCATACCGCGGTGGCGGCTCTGATGCTGATCATGGTCGGGCTCGCCTCTATATATGAAGCCTATGTTTCACCGCTTCTTCTGGAGCGCGTCACGCCGCATACGACGCCGGCGAGTCACTCTAGCGCGGCCGTCCGACTCTAGCAGGAACGTTTGACTTCCGGAATCGCCTCCCCCTATAATGGAACCAAGTGTACACACGACCGGAGGGGGAAACGAATGGAAGCCCGCATTGAAAAAGTTAAGCAGCAGCTGCAATCCCAGGGCTACAAACTCACCCCCCAACGGGAAGCGACGGTCCGCGTCCTGCTTGAGAACGAGGAAGACCATCTGAGCGCGGAAGACGTGTTCATGCTCGTCAAAGAAAAATCGCCCGAAATCGGGCTGGCTACCGTGTATCGGACGCTGGAGCTTTTAAGCGAAATGCATGTCGTCGAGAAAATGAACTTCGGTGACGGCGTGGCCCGGTACGACTTGCGGGCGGACAGCAACAAGCATCATCACCATCACTTGATCTGCGTACAATGCGGATCGATGTCGGAGATTATGGAAGACTGGCTTCTCCCGCTGGAAGAACGGTTGGAGAAGGAATACGGCTTCACGGTGCTGGATCACCGTCTCGATTTCCAAGGCATTTGCGCCAAATGCAAAAACGCCGGGAAATCTCCGGAGCCCGGTTCCGAAAGCTGAATAAGCCTAAACGCACATCGAGCGGCCTTCGGGTCGCTTTTTTATTTCAGGTATTTGCGAATATACGGTTCGATTTTTTCCGGCGCCACGTTCGGGGCAAAGCGCTTTACGACGCGCCCGCGGCGGTCGACGAGAAACTTGGTAAAATTCCACTTAATGACTTTGGTGCCGAGAAAGCCGCGCGCTTCCGAGGTCAGGTGACGGAACAGCGGGTGAGCGTTCGGCCCTTTGACCTCCGTTTTGGCGTGCAGCGGGAAGGTCACGCCGTGATGGAGCAAGCAATTCCGCTCAATCGTCCCTTCGTCGTCGGGCTCTTGCCCTGCAAACTGATTGCTCGGAAAGCCGAGTACTTGTAAGCCTTGATCGGCATACTTTTCATGGAGCTGCTGCAAACCTTTGTACTGGGGGGTGAACCCGCACTTGCTTGCGGTGTTGACGATGAGCATCACTTTTCCTTCATATTCGGCCATCCGTTTCGTTTCTCCCCGAATGGTCGTCACCTCGAAGTCATAGAGAGACACGCGACATTCCTCCGCTCGGCAAATATTGGTATAATTGAGGTATAACACGAGTACCAACGGAATTACAAGGAGGATCACTTGTGATGACTTCGATCTACGAATTCAAAACCCGCACGCTGAGCGGGAAAGAAACGGACTTGTCCGCTTATCGGGGCAAGGTGCTGGTCATCGTCAACACGGCGAGCCAATGCGGTTTAACGCCGCAGTACGCGGACTTGCAAAAGCTGTACGAGCAATATCATGCTCAGGGACTGGAAATACTGGGCTTCCCCTGCAATCAATTCGGCGGGCAAGAGCCGGGCAGCAACGAGGAAGTGGCGGAGTTTTGCCAGGTCAATTACGGCGTCACGTTCCCGATGTTCGAGAAGATTGACGTGAACGGACCGGAGGCTCATCCGCTGTACCGGTATTTGAAGCAGCAAGCTCCCTTGGAGGGTTCCGAGGATAACGGCATTCAGTGGAACTTCACCAAATTTGTGGTCGACCGGGAAGGCCGTGTCGTGAAACGGTTCGAGCCCGGTGTGCAGCCGATGGAAATGGAGTCCGAAATCCGGCGTCTGCTATAATGCGGGAGACTTTATTCCTGCAACGCGGAAACTTGCCATAATATTCCATGCCACATCTTCCCATTCGTCGACGCGCAATATACAATGGCAAGGTATGGAACAAATAGAGGGGGAAGTTACGTCGTGATCGTAGGCATTCCGAAGGAAGTCAAAAAACAGGAAAATCGCGTCGCCATGACGCCGGCCGGCGCCGGCATGCTTCGCCAGCAAGGGCATGAGGTGATCGTGCAGACAGGAGCCGGGGCGGGAAGCGGGTTTACGGACGAAGAATATACGGCGGCGGGTGCTGTTGTGGTCGGACAAGCCGAGGAAGTATGGCGGCGTGCCGAGATGATCGTGAAAGTGAAGGAGCCGATTCCGGAAGAATTCGGATTTTTCCGCTCCGGCCAAATTTTGTTTACCTACTTGCACCTGGCCGCGGCACCCCAATTGGCCAAAGCGCTCGCAGACGCCGGTGTGACGGCGATCGCCTATGAGACGATCCAGCTGCCGAACCGCACGCTGCCGCTGCTCACGCCGATGAGCGAAGTGGCGGGACGCATGTCCGTTCAGGAGGGAGCCAAGTACCTCGAGTCTTTCTTCGGAGGACGCGGCGTATTGCTTGGCGGCGTACCCGGCGTACCGCCGGCGGAAGTCATCATTATCGGCGGGGGCATCGTCGGCACCAACGCCGCGAAAATGGCGCTCGGTCTTGGAGCGGATGTGGTGGTGCTGGAGAAAAGCGCGGAACGCATGCGGTATTTGGACGACGTGTTCCAAGGCCGTCTGCGGACGCTGACCAGCAATCCGCATAACATTGCCAGCGCCGTCCGGAAAGCGGATCTGCTCATCGGAGCCGTACTCGTGCCCGGCGCGCGCGCTCCGCGGCTCGTGACCGAAGAAATGGTGAAGACCATGAAAAAAGGCGCCGTGATCGTGGACGTGGCGGTCGACCAAGGCGGTTCGATCGAGACGGTGGACCATGCGACGACGCACGAAAATCCGGTATATGAGAAACACGGCGTCATCCACTATGCGGTGGCCAACATGCCGGGAGGCGTTCCTCGCACTTCTACGCTTGCGCTGACCAATGTGACGATCGACTATGTGATGCAGCTCGCGTCCAAAGGTTTCGGCCCGGCAGTCGCCAAAGATGCCGCGCTGGCGCTCGGGGTCAATGTACATAAAGGTGCGATCACGCATCCGCAAGTCGCCGAGGCGATCGACCTGCCGTTTACCGCATTGGAATCACTGCTGTGACATGAATCGTCCCCCGTCCACATACGGTGTAACGACAAGCCTTTAACGGACGGGGGAATATCGCATGAAACAAACGTACGATAAGGGGTGGGGGCGTCTTCAATTTACGCTCCTTTTTTTGGTGCTTGCCGTTGTGGTCCACAGCTTGTTCGGCTGGTTCCACAACTGGCTCCGGCCGGAAGATCCCTACAAGGTGCCGGACGGCCGGGCCGCCAAAGTGTTTCTTTCCGGTGAAGGCGGCGATCCGGCGGCTTCGCCGGGCGACCGGCTCCGGTTGTTTTTTTGGTATGGCGAGTGATCAGGTGCGAAAAGAGGGATGCGGCAACATCATGGAAAAATGGGTACAAGCCTATGAGCGGTATTTGTCGGAAGACCGTTCGGTCAGCGGGAATACGCGTCTCGGCTATTCGCGTGATTTGCGCCACTTTTCGGATGCCATGGAAGCCCAAGGACTGAAGACGCCGCAGGACTTGCAGCCGTTTCACATACAAGCCTATTTGAACCGGCTACGGCAGGAGGGCAAGTCGGCGGCCACGTTGGCGCGGCGGCTCGTGTCGGTCCGCGGGCTGTGCAAGTTCGGCATCATCGAGCGGTACATCGACCGGGATCCGACGCTGCAGCTGGAAATCCCCAAGCCGGAACGCAAAGCTCCCCGGGTTTTAACGCTCGCGGAAGTGGAAAAGCTTCTTGATGCTCCCGAGGCGTCGACGCCCCAAGGGCTTCGAGACAAAGCGATGCTGGAACTGTTGTATGGAACGGGTCTGCGGGTATCCGAGCTGATGGCGCTGGATGTTGCAGATGTGCATTTGGAGATGGGATTTTTGCAATGTTCGGCAGGAAGCGGCCGGGAACGGATCGTGCCGGTAGGCGGAGCATCCGTTCACTGGCTTCGGGAGTATTTAAAGCAGGCGAGACCGGTTTTGGCGAAAAACGAGCGTTCCGGTTCCATCCTGTTTCCGAACCACCTCGGAACCCGGATGACCCGGCAAGGATTTTGGAAAATCGTTAAAAAATATGCATCCGAATCGGGGATTTCCTCCGAGTTGACACCGCACAGTCTGAGGCATTCTTTTGCGGTACATTTGTTGGACAACGGCGCGGACGTACGGGCCGTCCAGGAAATGCTCGGCCATGCGAGCCCGCAAACGACGCAGAAATATGAGCCTTCGGTGCGTTCGAAAGTGAAGGAAGTGTATGACCGCACACATCCGCGGGCTCGTTCTTGATGGACCCCGGGTGGATTTTGCCGCAGAAAAGAGGAACCGAAAATGAACTTTGAAAGAGTCGCCGTCATTGTGCTCGACAGCGTCGGCATCGGCGAATTGCCGGACGCCGCAGAATATGGAGATAAAGGCGCGCATACGCTCGGCCACATTGCCGAGACCGTGCCGTCCGTGTCTCTTCCGAACATGCGGCGCCTGGGGCTTGCCAATATCGCCCCAATCGGCGATTGGCAGCCCGAGTCTAAGCCGACGGCCCATTTTGGCAAAATGACTGAGGTTTCCGCCGGCAAAGACACGATGACCGGCCATTGGGAACTCATGGGGCTTCGCATCGAGACACCGTTCCGCACGTTCCCTGACGGATTTCCCGCGGAGTTGATTTCCGCTTTCGAACGGGAGACGGGCCGCAAGGTGATCGGCAACAAGCCTGCGTCCGGCACGGAAATATTGGACGAGCTGGGCGAAGAGCAAATGAACACCGGCGCGTGGATCGTCTATACGTCCGCGGACAGCGTGTTTCAGCTTGCGGCTCATGAAGAGATTATTCCGCTGGACGAACTGTACGAAGCTTGCCGGATCGCACGCCGTCTCACGATGAAGGATGAATGGTCGGTCGGCCGGGTGATCGCCAGACCGTACGTCGGGAAGCCGGGTGCTTTTCAGCGAACGCCGAACCGGCACGACTATGCGTTAAAACCGCCGAAGCCTACCGTGCTCAATGCGCTGAAAGAGGAAGGATTCGATGTCATTGCCGTCGGCAAAATCAACGATATTTTCGATGGTGAAGGCGTCACGCAAGCGCTGCCGACCAAGAGCAACGCGTACGGGATCGAGACGACGCTGGAGCAGCTGAAAACGCCTTTCCGCGGACTTTTGTTCACGAACCTTGTCGACTTCGATTCGCTGTACGGGCATCGGCGCGATCCTGACGGTTACGCGCGTGCGCTGGAGGAGTTCGACCGTGCGGTTCCGGCGCTGCTGGACACGCTCGGCGAGCGTGATGTGCTGGTCATTACCGCGGATCACGGCAACGATCCTACGCATGCCGGTACCGATCATACGAGGGAGTATGTGCCCGTATTGGCGTATAGTCCCGCTTTCCGGCAGCCTGGCGACTTGGGCACCATGAGCACCTATGCGGATTTGGCGGCGACCATCGCGGACAATTTCCGTGTCTCCATCTCGACCCATGGCCACAGCTTTCTTGCGAAACTACTATGAAAGTCAAAGGGGAAAACATGCGATGACACACGTTACGAAAGCGATTATTGAAGAAACGGCGGACTACATCGCCTCCCGCACGAATATCCGCCCGGAGATCGGGCTTATTCTCGGATCCGGTCTCGGCGTGCTCGGTGACGATCTCGACGATTCGGTGACCATCCCGTACGCCGATATTCCGCATTTTCCGGTGTCCACGGTGGAAGGCCATGCGGGCGAGCTCGTGCTCGGACGCCTGCAGGGGCGCCAGGTCGCTTTGATGCGCGGACGGTTTCATATGTACGAAGGCTATGAAGCCGAGCGCACCGCGCTGCCGATCCGCGTCATGAAGGCGCTCGGCGTGAAGACGCTGCTCGTCACGAACGCGGCCGGAGGGGTGAACCTCGATTACGAGCCGGGTGACCTGATGGTCATCTCCGACCATCTGAACCTGACCGGCCGGAACCCGCTCGTGGGTCCGAACGACAATGCGCTGGGCGTCCGTTTTCCCGATATGTCCGAGGCCTACAGCAAGCGGCTCCGGGAAGTGACCCGGACAGCGGCGTCCGAGCTCGGCTTCCAAACGAAGGAAGGCGTGTACGCCGGCCTGCTCGGACCGAATTACGAGACGCCGGCGGAAATCCGCATGCTGCGCACGCTGGGAGCCGATGCAGTCGGGATGTCCACCGTCGCGGAAGTGATCGCGGCCCGTCATTCCGGCTTGGAGGTGCTGGGCATCTCGTGCATCAGCAACATGGCGGCGGGCATTCTCGACCAGCCGCTCTCGCACGAAGAAGTGATGGAAACTTCGGAAAAAGTGAAGGAACGTTTTATTTCGCTGGTGCTGGCCGTACTCCCGCAAATGTAACGCGTTATTTCCGCTGCATAGGACAGTACCGGAATCCGTTCCGGCCGCTGTCCTTTGTTTTTGTTCGTATATGCTATAATGAAGGGATATTGAATGGCCGGATGGCCATCGGAAAAGCGGGGCGTTTATGATCCATCCGATCACCTTGGAAGATATCCGCAATTGGTGCGGTGACGATATTTTTCAGCGGGGCCAAAATTATTTCAAGCAAAAAAGGGTGATTCGCTTCGAGCGGGATCCGGACGGCCGGCTTTTTGACGCGGTCGTCAGCGGCACTCGGCGTTATCCGGTGCACATCGAGCTGCAGGACGGCGGCGTCGCGTCCGCGGTATGCGAATGTGCTTTTTACGAATCGAACGGCGAATATTGCAAACATATCGCCGCCGTGCTGCTGCGTATTCATGAACTGCAGCGAGGCACTGCTCAGCCGGAATCCGAGGCGGTCATCACGAACGAACACGTCTATTTGGCGCGCAGCATGATTTCCATTTTCGACAAGGCTCCCGCCGTTGATGACTCCGAGCAGCATTACTTGCTGGAACAGCGGGAACCGCTTCAAGTCGAATATACGTGCACGGCGATTACGAATACCCGGAAGCCCTCGCTGACTATTGAGCTTAAGCTCGGGACGAAAAGGCTGTACACGATTCAAAAGCTCAAGCAGCTGCTGACCCACTATGAACTCGGCACCGCCTACGATATCGCCAAGCTGTTCACGTTCGATCCGACGATCCAGACGTTCTCGGAGACGGATCGCGCGATTATGGAGGTACTGGGTGACATCGCCCGGAACGAAACGGCTTACCGGGAATCGCATCTGATGTACGCTTTCTCCGGTTATTCCAACAACGAGCGGATGCTGTTCGTACCTCCATACGCTTGGGAAAGGCTGCTGCCTTTGCTGCTGAAGGGGAACGTCCGGTTTGTGCACGGAGGCCAAACGTATACCGGACTTCATGAAGAGCAGGGAAGCGTTCCGCTTTCGTTCCGGTTCAATCAACCGAGTGCGGACGTGTACCGCGTCGTGGTGGAAGGATTGCAGCATGTAACGGTATTGGAGCCGTATGAAGCGGCTTTGGAAGGAAACCGCATCTATCGAATGGATGCCGCCGCATGCAAGCAGATCGCCGAGCTGAAGAGCTTGTTCACTCGTACTTCCGAACACCAAGTGCTGATCTCGCCTTCCCACCTGGAATTGTTTTTGGCGCGTGTCGTCCCCGGACTGAAGCATCTCGGCCCGGTGACGTTCGACGAAGATGTGCAGAACCGGATCGTGACGGCGCCGTTGGAGGCGAAGTTGTATTTGGACCGCGAGGGCGAGCGGCTGAAGGCCCGGCTGGAGTATGTGTACGGAAACGTTACGCTCGATCCGTTTGCCGCGCGCAGCGGCCAATCGTTGCCAAGCGATCGCATCCTGCTGCGAGACGGTGAAAAAGAAAACCGGGTCATGACGCTGATGGAGCAAATCCCGTTCCAATACAACGGGAAAACGCTGCACCTCGATCACGAAGACGATATTTACCACTTTTTGTTCCGGACGCTGCCTCAATTAAATAAGTGGACGGAAGTGTACGCCACACCGTCCGTCGAGATGATGCTGGCGGCGCCTCCGCGTCCGCCGAAAGTGCTGGTTGACTTGGAGCCCGGCACCGACTGGCTGGAGGTCCGGTTCGACATAGACGGGATCGACGACGACGAAATCCGGGAGCTGCTGCGGCATTTGGTGGAGAAGAGAAAGTACTACCGGATGCCGAGCGGAGCGTACGTGTCCCTCGAAGAAGAGGGATACGCGTCGATCGGCCGGATGCTGGAAGAGATGGACTTGCGCAAAAACGACCTGCAGCACACGAAGCTTCATTTGTCGGTGGCGAGGGGGCTTCGTTTCCTCGATCCGGAAGACAAGGTGGCGGGGGTAAAGCTCGGGCAGCGTTTCCGTGAGATGCTGGACAATATGAGGAATCCGGACAGCCTCGATTTTCCGATACCGGAAGCCGTGGCGCCGATTTTGCGGGATTATCAGAAGTTCGGATTCCAGTGGATGAAAACGTTGGCTCACTATCATTTCGGGGGCATACTTGCAGACGACATGGGACTCGGCAAAACACTGCAGAGCATCGCCTTCCTCCTCTCGGAACTGCCTCAGATCCGGGAACAGAAAACGCCTGCGCTGATTGTCTGTCCGGCTTCTCTTACGTACAACTGGTGGAACGAGTTGAAGAAGTTCGCACCCGACATTCGGGCGGTCGTCATGGAAGGGGACAAACCGACACGCGGCGGGATTTTGGATGACTTGTCGGAAGTCGACGTGCTCATCACCTCGTATCCGTTGCTGCGGCGCGACTCCGCGGACTACGCCGACCTGCGCTTCTCCGTGCTGATTTTGGATGAGGCACAGGCGATCAAAAATCATGCGACCCAAACTGCGCAAACGGTGAAGGACATCCGTGCCCAGCACCGGTTCGCACTGACGGGAACTCCGGTCGAAAACCGGCTCGAAGAGCTTTGGTCCATTTTTGACGCCGTGTTCCCGGAGTTGTTTTGGAGCCGGAAGCGGTTTATGGATTTACCTCAGGAGCAGGTGGCCAAGAGAGTGCGCCCGTTCTTGCTGCGCAGGTTGAAGTCCGATGTGCTGAAAGAGCTGCCGGACAAAATCGAAACCGTGCACACGTCCGAGCTGCTGCCGGAGCAGAAGAAGCTGTATGTCGCTTACCTGACGAAGCTGCAGGAGGACGCATCGCGCAGAATCCGGGAAGAAGGATTCCAAAAGAGCCGGATGCATATTTTGGCGGGCATGACGCGGTTGCGACAGCTATGCTGCCACCCCGGCGTGTTCGTGGAAGGATACGACGGGGATTCGGGAAAATTGGAGCAGCTGCTGGAAATCGTGGAAGAATGCCGCGGCTCGGGCAAGCGTATGCTGGTGTTCTCACAGTTTACAGAGATGCTGGGTATTATCCGCAGCGAGCTGGAGAAGCTGGGCGTCACGTATTTTTATTTAGACGGCAGTACGCCGGGACGCGAGCGTGTGGAGCTGTGCCGGCGGTTTAACGATGGGGAGGGCGAGCTGTTCCTGATCTCTCTGAAGGCCGGAGGAACGGGCTTGAACTTGACCGGCGCGGACACCGTGCTGCTGTACGACTTGTGGTGGAATCCGGCCGTGGAGCAGCAGGCTGCGGACCGTGCGCACCGCATCGGCCAGAAAAAAGTGGTCCAAGTGATCCGGCTCGTCACGCAAGGAACGATAGAAGAGAAGATGTACGCGCTGCAGCAGCGCAAGCGCGATTTGATCGACGCCATCGTCCAGCCGGGCGAAGAGGCTTTCACCTCTCTCGGCGAAGAAGACATCCGCGAGCTCCTCATGATTTGAATCGAACGGCCTGGGACCCTGCTCCCGGGCCGATTTTTTTGCGGTCAATTTCACTTTGGATTCCACTCAGGTGCTCTAACGATACTTTCGAGCGTTACAGCCCGCATCCTCCGTAACTCGGGAGCTCTAACGATACTTTCGAGCGTTACAGCCCGCATCCTCCGTAACTCGGGTGCTCTAACGATACTTTCGAGCGTTACAGCCCGCATCCTCCGTAACCCAGGTGCTCTAACGATACTTCCGAGTGTTGCAGCCCGCTTCCTCCGCAACCCGGATGCTCTAACGATACTTCCGAGTGTTGCAGCCCGCTTCCTCCGCAACCCGGATGCTCTAACGATACTTCCGAGTGTTGCAGCCCGCTTCCTCCGCAACCCAGGTGCTCTAACGATACTTCCGAGTGTTGCAGCCCGCTTCCTCCGTAACTTTGGTACTCTAACGATACTTTTCGAGCGTTACAGCGTCCTTTATCGATGTCTTTTTCTTTCGATTTTTAAAAGTATAATTTTGTTGACATTTTAGCAGTACCAGGCGTATAAATTATACTGTAATGGTTTGTTAAGTATAATTTAGGAGGCGCGACATGTCGGCGATTCAGGCCCGAAGTTTGAACAAGCGCTATGGCAGCAAGCGTGGTGTAACGGATTTGAATCTGGAGGTAGGCAAAGGAGAAATATTCGGTTTTATTGGACCGAACGGGGCGGGCAAGTCAACTACGATACGGATGATCATGCAGCTGATCGCCCCGTCATCCGGCGAATTGACCGTTCTGGGGAGCCGTATAACCGGAGACGACCCGAAGCTGCGAAGTCGAATCGGATATTTGCCTTCCGAAATCCGGCTGTACCCGGACTTGACCGGGCGCCAGGCGCTCGAGCTGGCTGCCGGCATTCATGGAATCGACCTCAAAAAATCCCCGGTTCTCGATTACGCGGAGCGACTGCAGTGGGATATGAAACCGAAGATTAAATCTTACTCGCTCGGAAACCGTAAAAAACTTGGCATTTTAATGAGCCTCGTTTACGAGCCGGAGCTGCTCGTCTTGGATGAACCGACCTCCGGCTTGGATCCGTTGGTGCAGCATCAATTTTTCGAGATTGTTCGGGAATGGAACGCCTCCAAAGGAACGACCGTCTTTTTCTCTACGCATGTGCTGACGGAAGTGGAGCGGCTTTGTCAGAGGGTGGCCATTATCCGGGAAGGACGGCTGATTCGCGTGTCGTCCGTATCGGAATTGACGGCAGCGGGAGGTCACATCGTCGAAGTGACGTTCGCGGAACCGGGCGACCGGCGCGACGTATACGGCTTGCACAGCTTGGATCCGGCCGCGGCATTCACGGATGGCGTGCACCGGATGCATGTTAGCGACAATAAGCTGCAGGCGATGCTCGGTATGCTGACGGATAAGCCGATCGCAGACCTGAATGTGCGCAGACCTTCGCTTGAAGAAAGATTCATGGACGAATACCGTTCGAAATCGTCGACGGAAGCGGGGGGACAATAGGCATGAATAAGCTGTTAGGTTTTGAATGGCGTCAAAACAAGCGGGGGTTCTGGATCGCCTTTGCCGTCGTGGTTCTTCTCCAAGCCATGTTCGCGGGCAGTGCCCAGTCGTATATCGGCAATCCGAGCATCGGCGACATGATGAAATCGATGCCGCAGGGCATGCTGGAAGGCTTCGGCATTCATCCGGAAAGCTTGTCTACGTATGAAGGATGGATATCCGGCGAACCGTTTACCTTTTTCGTCCTGCTGCTCGGCTTTTTTGCGATGAATTGGGCGATCGGCTCGATCGTGAAAGAAAGAGACCGGCAGACCGCGGAGTTTTTGTTTACACTGCCCCGCAGCCGCAGCGAGATTTATTGGAGCAAATGGGGCGCCCACCTGATTCAGGTTTTGCTCGTAGCCGTCGTGTCGACTGCGACTGTTCTAGTTCTCGGCGCCTCGTCCGGTTTGATGGAGCATTCCGGCGCGGTGATGGCGGTCACGACTTCCGGATTTCTGACGACGCTCGGTTTCATGGGCATCGGCTACGCTCTAACACCTTGGCTGAATTCGGAACGCGGAGCGCTATCGATCGGAATCGGGCTTGTGCTGTTGATGTTTCTTTTCAACATGCTCGCCAGTTTCGGTGACAACTTGAGTTGGCTGGCCGATCTGAGCTTGTTTCATCTGTTCGATCCCTTTGCGCTCAGCCAAGGAAGCGGTATGCCGGCGGCACCGATTGCGACCGCGCTGGCGTTGTACGCAGCGGGAAGCTTGGCCGGCTGGGTTGCGCTTCTTCGGAGGGACCTTTAACATAGACCCAAAGGAGAGAATTCCGTGGGCCGAAAAAGAGACGCCGTGGTGGAAACCGGCAAACGATTGTTTTTAGCGCAAGGGATTGCGGGTACGAGTATGGATCAGATCGCAGAGGCGGTTCCGGTATCCAAAATGACGCTGTACAATATTTTCGGCAGTAAGGAAGGTTTGCTGGAGGCGGTTTTGGACAGCATTCTCGAGGAAGGAGTCGCTTCTTTTGACAAGGCCATGAGCGAAGCGGCCGATCCTCTTGATGCTCTCAACCGGCTCGCTTCGATAGAAGGTGTCGAGAGGGAAATGTCGGTGGCTTTCCTGCAGGATTTACAAGCTTTCCCGGAACTGTTGGATAAGCTGGTGCGGCTGGGATCCGAGCATGTGATGCCCCGTTTCCACCAAGTGATTTTGGAAGGGCAGCAGAAAGGGCAAATCCGCAAAGATTTGTCTCCGATCGTGATCGTATCCTTTTTGCAAGCGATGAAAGATTTTTTGACCCGTTCCGAAGCGCTGCTGGGTGTGGGGAATCCGCAAACGATCGGCCAGCAGCTCACCACCATTTTTTATCACGGGATTTTAACGAATGAATCTAAGGAAACGTCCGATGGGTGAAGAGCGCCCCCGGGCGTTTTTTGCTGCGAAGTTTCAAAGACTGGAATAATTTGCATCCCCTTCGGACAGACTGGTTGGATGAAGAAACCATGGCTGAAGACAGGCCTGCAGGAAGGGGAAGCCCATTTGACCCGACAGCGTTTTCGTTTTCCGATTTGGATCGTCGCACTGACGATCGCAGCGGTCTTCGCAGCCGCACCTGCCGCTCTCGCGAAGGAAAAAGTACCGGCGAAGCCCGTTACGGATTTGGCGCCAGGCGCGCGGTCCGCGATTTTGATGGATGCCGACAGCGGCACCGTGGTATACGAGAAAAACATTCATGAGTCGCTACCACCCGCCAGCATTACGAAAATTATGACGATGCTTCTGGTCATGGAAGCCATTGATCAAGGTCGCTTGAAGATGACCGACAAAGTTTCGACGAGTGAGTACGCGGCCTCCATGGGCGGCTCGCAGATCTTCCTTGAGCCGGGGGAACAAATGACGGTCGAGGAAATGCTCAAAGGCGTCGCGCTTGCTTCGGGGAATGATGCTTCCGTCGCGCTGGCCGAGAAATTGGCGGGCACGGAAGAAGAGTTCGTGCGCATGATGAACGAGAGGGCGGCCGAACTCGGATTGAAGAACACGAAGTTCGTAAACTGTAACGGTTTGCCTGCATCGGGCCACGTGTCTTCGGCTTATGATATCGCCGTCATGTCGAAGGAGTTGCTGAAGTACGAGCAAATCACGAAGTTCACCGGATTGTATCAGGATTATCTAAGGAAAGACAGCGAAAAGCCGTTTTGGCTGGTCAACACGAACAAGCTTGTTCGATTCTATCACGGAGCGGACGGTCTCAAAACGGGTTTTACCAGTGAAGCGAAGTTTTGTCTGTCTGCTACCGCGCGCCGCGACAATCTGCGAATGATCGCTGTGGTGATGGGCGAACCCAATACCAAAACGCGCAACGCCGAAGTTTCCCATATGTTCGATTATGCTTTTGCGCAATATACGAATGTGCCGATTTACAAGAAAGGCGATGCGATCGGCATGCTCAAGGTGGAAAAAGGCAAGAAAGCCGAAATTGCGCTCACGGCCAAACATTCCTACAGTGTATTAGTGAAAAAGGGTGACAAAGGCAAAGGAATCCGCCACGAGCTTATGCTGGAAAAGCAGGTCAAAGCGCCGATCAAAGCCGGTCAGCCGGTAGGCAAGCTAATCGTCTACCGCGGAGAAGAAGTGTTGAAAGAATTCCCGGTGGAAGCGCCGATGTCGGTCGGCCGGGCAGGATGGTGGACGCTGTTCAAGCGTTCGGCCGGTCATCTGTTCCTCTTGAATTAAGGTTCGCGCAAGGGCGGTAAGACGGATTTGCGTCACCGCCTCTTTGCCGTGTTTTGTCGGGGATTCGGGCGTTCCTTCTAGTTTTGTCGGGGGGCAGGAAAGCCCGTAACCGCCGTAGAATTGGTCATTCAAGCTTGAAGGGGGAGGAGACCCGCATGAGTTTGCAAGTCGAGCTGGAACAGCATCGCAATGTGCTGATTGTTCGTCTCAAAGGGGAATTGGATCACCACACCGCGGACATCGTCCGTTTCAAAATGGAGGATGCGATCCTGAGAGGCCGGTGCGAACACGTCGTGCTCAGCCTGAAAGATTTGCAGTTTATGGACAGCTCAGGGCTGGGCGTCATTTTGGGCCGATACAAGCTTGTGAAAAGCCGCGGAGGCAAAATGGTCGTCTGCGACGCGCAGGCGAGCGTGAAGAGGTTGCTAGAGTTATCCGGCTTGTTCAAAATTTTGTCGCTGCACGATTCCGAACGTTCGGCGATCGCCAGCCTGGAGGTCGTATCATGAGCGGACACAATTTCATGAAGCTGTCGTTTGCCGCCAAATCCGAAAATGAAAGCTTTGCGCGCGTCGCGGTTGCCGCGTTCGTCTCGCAGCTCGATCCGACGATGGAGCAGCTGGACGAAATCAAGACCGTCGTGTCCGAAGCCGTGACCAACTGTATTATTCATGGGTATGACAATCGTCCCGACGGCATAGTTAGTCTAGAGATGGAGATCGACGGGGACACGGTTTCTCTAACGATCAGCGATCAAGGACGCGGCATCGAAGATCTCGATTTGGCCCGCCAGCCGCTGTTCACGTCTCGACCGGAGCTGGAGCGCTCCGGCATGGGGTTCACGATCATGGAAAATTTCATGGACGAATTCGAGGCGGCTAGCGTTCCCGGAGGCGGAACAAAGCTCGTCATGAAGAAACGGATCGAGTCCAAAAAAGCGCTTTTTAACTAAATCACCGTGCGGCAGGGGTTGGAGGCATGGAATGGGAATGGAAACGTTCGTCGTCGCCGCCGGCATTTCTGGATGACACGGAGGTCAAACGGCTGATTGCGCTCAGCCAATCCGGCGACACGACGGCGCGCGATACGTTGGTCAACAGTAACATCCGGCTTGTATGGTCGGTGGTGCAGCGCTTCGCGAACCGCGGCTACGACAGCGACGATCTGTTCCAGATCGGCTGTATCGGGCTGCTGAAATCGGTAGATAAATTTGATCTGTCGTACGACGTCAAATTTTCCACCTACGCGGTTCCGATGATTATCGGGGAGATCCAGCGGTTTCTACGGGACGACGGGACTTTGAAGGTGAGCCGGTCTTTGAAGGAAATGGCGAATAAGGTGCGCAAAGTGAAAGATGAGCTGGCTAAGCGCTACGGCAGGGCGGCGACCATCGGAGAAATCGCCGACGAGCTCGGCGTCACGGCGGAAGAAATCGTCTTCGCGCAGGAGGCGAACAAGCCGCCAGCCTCGATTCACGAGACCGTGTTCGAGAACGACGGCGATCCGATCACGCTGATGGACCAAATTGCGGACGATTCGCAAGAGCGCTGGTTCGACAAGCTGGCGCTGACGGAAGCGATCCAATCGCTCTCCGACCGCGAGCGGCTGATCGTCTATCTTCGTTACTTCCGCGACCAGACGCAGTCCGAAGTGGCGAGCCGGCTCGGCATCTCTCAGGTTCAGGTAAGCCGGCTGGAAAAGAAAATTTTGCAGAACATCAAGGACCAGATTGCTCAGTAGCATGTGGGTGCCGCATTGGCGCCGGTGTTGCTCGCGAAGACACTTCGCGGCCGTTACAAATGGTGAGGTTGAAGCAGTTTTCCGGCCGGATGGAGATCGCGCCCACTCCATTCTTTCCCATTATGCCAAGGAACCGCTCTGCGCTTCTACCTTGGGAAGTCTGGCCGTTAGTAGACAAAGCGTATAATATTTTGGTACATTTAACCAAATATCGAAACAGTGTGAAGAACACGCCGTTTGCTCAAATCCGAGCAGGCGGCGTTTTTATTTTGTGCCTATAGGAGGCGTTTGTGATGTATGAATTGGAATTTGAAACCTTGCTTGCTCAGCAGAAAGCGTCCGCGAAAGGTCAGCGTTTGGAGATGCTGAACTAAGATAAGACGGGTGAGCAGAAGCTATTTTGTTCTGTGCTATTTCCGGTATTGCAGACAAACGAAGGTTTGGAAGTGGAACATGAGATGGTGAGTTTGTCCGGGGTTAGAATCTACGGTGATTACTTCTGGCGGGACTTTCGGTTGATCGTGGAAACGGATGGTTTCGCCGCGCATGCTGAAAACATGACGCGAGACCGCTTCTCTTTTGAAAGAATGAGGATCCGCACTTTTGCACTTTACGGTTATCGATATATGCCGTTCAGCTGGGACGAACTCGATAAGAAGCCTGAAATGTGCCGCCGAACACTCTACGAACTTCTAGGCAGATATTCAACCAATACTGGTGAGGACTTCATGGAACTGCTCGTGTATGAGCGGGAATTGCTTCGGTATGCGTTACGTTTAGGCCGCCCATTTCGGATGACGGATGTCTGTTATTGCTTGCAGTTAGGTCATATAGCAAGCAGAAGAGTCGTACGTTCGATGTTAAACAAGAAACTCATTGTTTCAACTGGACAGGGTACTCAACGGCTTCACGAATTTCAATTAACCGCGAAAGCGGCAGATTTATTACTGCTGTAGGAGATGGATAGTCATAACACTCAAAAGTATCGTTAGAGGCGAGTCGGTGGGGTGAACGGCGGCTCTAACACTCAAAAGTATCGTTAGAGGCGGTGTGGCGGGGTGAACGGCGGCTGTAACACTCGAAAGTATCGTAAGAGGCGGGGCGGTGGGGTGAACGGCGGCTCTAACACTCGAAAGTATCGTTAGAGGCTGTACGGTCGGGTGATCGACAGTTGTAACACTCAAAAGTATCGTTAGAGGCGGGGCGGTGGGGTGAACGGCGGCTGTAACACTCAAAAGTATCGTTAGAGGCGGAAACGTGGGTAATCGAGGTGACTACACCGCACCTCTCTGATTCATACTAACCGGAAAGGCGATCCAAGGGAGGGTGCACATGGAAACGCCCGTTGTGTATGTGAGATTGCGCCGCCGCGTACTGGCGAGACCGGAAACGGTCATAACACTCGGCCTTGTGGCGCGGCTCGTCACCGATACGCCGGAGTCCGAACAGCGGTTGAGCCGGCTGCCGCTTCATCGGATCGTTCCTCAGGACGGCAATATGATCGTGATCGACATGCTCCAGATCGTCAAGGCGGTGCGGGAAGAGCTGCCCCACACGACGGTGGAGACGTTCGGCGAGCCCCATGTGCTGGTCGAGGTGGCCCATCCGGATACGAGCAAGCCGCGTCCGCTCATGCTGGTGCTGGCATGGGTGCTGCTCTTTTTCGGATCGGGCATGGCGCTGATGAATTTTCACGCCGATGTGAACATGCCGCTCGTGCAAGAGCGGATTACCGAATTGATCACCGGAAAGCCGGACAGGCATCCGTGGCTTTTTCAGATTCCCTACTCCCTGGGTGTCGGGCTCGGCATGCTGCTTTTCTTCAACCGGCTGCTCCGTAAAAAAATGCCTGACGAACCGAACCCGCTCGAAGTGGAAATGTTCATGTATCAAGAAAATGTGAACCACTATATCATAACGGAGGAATATCGCAAAAAGCACGCGGAGGAGGAGGCGAGAAAAAGAGGTGGCTGACTGGCTGTCTCACATCCTGCTAGCGGTCGTGGGACTGTCGGGAGGCTTTGCCGTAGGCAGCGCGTTCGTCGCCCTTTTGATCGTTCTCGACCTGATCCCGAGGCTTGTTCAATTAACCAAAGCGCACCGTCGGTCCGTCTTGTTCGAAACGGCCATCATTTTCGGATCGATCTATTGGGGCTGTGCCGATATGTTCGATTGGGAATTCGCTTTACCCGCCGGCCTGCTGCTGCTTCCCGCCGTCTTTCAAGGCGTGTTTGTCGGCATGTTCGCCGCCGCGCTCACCGAGGTGCTGAACGTCATCCCGATTTTGGCCAAACGATTAAGGCTCAACCGCTACTTGTTTTCTTTGCTGATCTCGATGGTTCTAGGGAAAGTGGTCGGCTCGCTGATCGAATGGTTATGGTTCGAGAGGTGACACCGAGTGCAAATGATCGGGCATTTCCTCCATGTCTTCGCGCTGTTTATTTGGCTATACTCACTGTAAAATGTACAAATACGGATGGCGGTCCGAACGGGCAAATCCGAATAAATAGGCACAAAGGGGAAAAGCCGATGTTTTTACATGGTACGAGCCGAATCAACGCCGAAGGGCATCTGGAAATCGGAGGATGCGACGTTACCGAACTTGCGAAGGAATTCGGTACGCCGCTTTATATCGTTGACGAGGCGTTGGTACGCCAGCGTGCGCGCGAATTTATGGAAGCGTTCCGTAAAACGGGTCTGAGGCACCAAGTGGCCTACGCATCCAAAGCATTCTGCACGATGGCGATGTGCCGTCTGACGGAAGAGGAAGGGTTAAGCCTCGACGTCGTCTCCGACGGCGAATTGTATACGGCGCTGCAAGCCGGATTTCCTGCGGAGCGCATTCACTTCCATGGCAATAACAAGACGCCGGATGAAATCCTCATGGCGCTGGACGCCAATATCGGCTGCTTCGTGGTGGACAACTTCATCGAAATGCAGCTTCTAAACACCCTCGCGTCGGACAAGGGCAAGCGCGTGAACGTGCTGCTCCGGATCACGCCAGGTGTTGAAGCGCATACGCACGAATATATATCTACCGGACAGCAGGATTCGAAGTTCGGTTTTGACCTCGGGAACGGCACCGCATTCCGCGCGGTGGAGCAGGCTCTGGCCCAATCCAACTTGAAGCTGCTGGGCGTGCATTCCCATATCGGATCGCAAATTTTCGAAGTCGAAGGGTTCCGTATGGCGGTCGAAAAGGTGGCAGCATTCGCCATCGAAGTTCGTGCGAAGCTCGGCGAAACGTTCTCGGTCATCAACCTTGGCGGCGGATTTGGCATCCGTTATGTGGAAGGCGACACACCGCTGCCGGTCGGCACCTATGTGCAAGCTATCGCCGATGCGATGATCTCGACGTGCCTGGAAGCGGACTATCCGCTGCCGGAAATCTGGATCGAGCCGGGCCGCAGCATGGTGGGCGACGCCGGAACGACGCTGTATACGGTGGGCACAAGCAAGCATATTCCCGGCGTCCGCAAATATATCGCGGTCAACGGTGGTATGACCGACAATCCGCGTCCCGCACTTTACGGCTCCAAATACGAAGCCGTACTGGCGAACCGGGCGAATGAAGCCCCGACCGAAGTCGTATCGGTGGCGGGCAAAGCCTGCGAAAGCGGCGATATGCTCATTTGGGATTTGAACGTGCCGGAAGTACGCTCCGGGGATCTTCTCGCGGTATTCAGCACCGGCGCTTACAACTACGCCATGGCAAGCAACTATAACCGCATCCGCCGTCCAGCCGTCGTGTTCGTCAAGGACGGCAAAGCGGACCTCGTCGTCGCCCGGGAATCTTTCGACGACATCATCGGCAACGACATGATTCCGGAGCGTTTGCGCAAGCAGGCGGTTTCGAAGTAAAATGGCAGGAGAAAAGACGGGCGCAAGCCCGTTTTTACTTGGTGATTTTGAAAGGGGAGTGCCCATTCATGAGTAAAGAAGCGGTAATCAAAATGGAAGGCGGCCAGGAAATCAAGCTGGAGCTGTACGACAAGGACGCGCCGAACACGGTCGCCAACTTCGAGAAATTGGCCAATTCCGGCTTTTATGACGGGGTTGTGTTTCATCGCGTCATTCCGGGCTTCGTCGCCCAAGGCGGATGTCCTGTCGGAAACGGAACAGGCGGACCCGGGTACGAAATTAATTGTGAAATCAACCCGAACAAGCACGAGCGCGGCAGTCTCGCCATGGCTCACCGCGGTCCGAACACGGGCGGAAGCCAGTTCTACATTTGCTACGCGCCTCAACCGCATTTGGACGGCGTGCATACGGTATTCGGCAAAGTCATCTCCGGCATGGAGCATGTGGATGAGCTCCGCGGCCGCGACAAAATGGAGTCGATCCGCGTAAGCTGATCGCGAACAACCCGGCATCGGATGATATATCCGATGCCGGGTTTTCGTTAGCGGGAGAATGGCCTGACTTGCATTTTCCATGATCGGGTGGTACACTTTCAGACAAATCAGCTTACCTTCGGGGCGGGGCGCAATTCCCCACCGGCGGTGATCGGCAAGCGCGTACGATGAGGTTCGAAGCGCGGCCGTCAGTCCGTGACCCGGCTCTTCCTTCGTGGAAGATACGGTGGACCCGGTGCAACTCCGGGACCGACAGTAACAGTCTGGATGGGAGAAGGAAGCGCAGCACGGCCATGCCGTGTTCTTTTGCCGAGCTCTCGGTTTCGGGAATCGTGTTTGTGGGAACGGATGACAAAGTTCTTTTTTTCACAAACGCGCCCTCTGCCCGGGAACTGTGCAATCGAACCCGGTGTTAAGGTCTGTTTTAAGCTGTGTTTCAAGCCCCCGGGAAGCGGCCGGGGGCTTTTTTTATGTTACAAGCTCCCATGAAGGCACGGAGTCCCCAGAAAGTAATCGGAATGTGCAGCGAAGGATAACTCCACTTTTTGGGGTGAAGCAGGGAGAGGGACAGTTTGGAACTGCTGAACGACGAATTTTATATGCGATTGGCACTGGATTTGGCCCAAGGCGCGGCCGGCCAGACCGGCATCAATCCGGCGGTCGGGTGCGTAGTGGTCAAGGACGGGCGGATCGTCGGACTGGGCAGCCATTTAAAAAGAGGGGAAGCGCACGCCGAAATTCACGCGCTCAATATGGCCGGTGCCGAAGCGGCCGGTGCCACTGTGTACGTGACACTCGAGCCGTGCAGTCACCACGGACGTACGCCGCCGTGCTGCGATCGGCTCATTGCCGAAGGAGTTGCGCGCGTTGTAGTGGCCGCCGCCGATCCCAACCCGCAGGTGGCTGGGAAGGGGATCCAGCGTCTGAATGCCCACGGAATCGAGACGGAGGTCGGCCTGCTGGAAGACCGGTCTCACACTCTGAACGAAGCTTTCCGGAAATACATTGCCACCGGATTGCCTTTCGTCACGCTGAAAACCGCGCTGACACTCGACGGCCGAATCGCCGCGCGGGGCGGACACAGCCGCTGGATCACCGGCCCGCAGGCCAGGGAAGCGGTTCATACGCTCCGTCACCGCCATCAGGCGATCATGGTCGGCGTCGAAACGATACTTTCCGACGATCCGGAGTTGACCACGCGACTGCCCGTCCCCGCGCTTCATCCGGTTCGGCTGATTGTCGATTCGAGACTTCGCACGCCTATAGGGGCGCGCGTGCTGAACGAAGAAGCGCCGACGTGGATCTTGACGACCACCTCCGCTGATCCGGCGGCGGCCGAAAGTCTACGGAAAGCCGGCGCGGAACTCATCGTATGCGGCGAAGGTCCTCGGGTGGACCTGACCGAAGCCATGAAAGAGCTCGGCAGACGGGAAATCGGTTCGGTCCTGCTGGAGGGAGGCGGCGTTTTGAACGGCGCCATGCTTCAGACCGGATTGGTCGATAAGCTGATGTTGTTTTACGCGGCGAAGATTGTGGGATCCGAAGAAGCGCCGCCCGCGTTTGCCTTCAGAGGTCCGGATCGGATGACGGACGCCTGGCCGCTCAAGGGTGTCTCCATCGAGCATTACGGCGATGATTGGTGCGTCACCGGTTACCCGGCAAGCTTGGGGCAGCCGCCGGATGGAGGGGGATGACGGCATGTTTACCGGATTGATCGAAGAAATCGGAACGCTCCGCAGCGTGCAAAGGCGCGGCGAAGCGATGGTTCTGCAAGTGGCGGCGAGCAAAGTTTTGGAGGATGTCAAGCTGGGGGACAGCATATCGGTGAACGGCGTGTGTCTCACCGTAATCTCTTTCGACGGGAGCACCTTCTCTGTAGATGTGATGCCGGAAACGTACCGCCTCACGACTCTCCGGGATTTGTCTCCGGGAAGCCCGGTAAATCTGGAACGCGCGATGATGGCCGGCGGGCGGTTCGGCGGGCATATCGTGCAGGGCCACGTGGACGGCACAGGTACCATCCGTTCGCGCTCGTCGCAAGCGAATGCCGTCGTGTTCGCGATCGAACCCCATAGGGAGGAGATTTTGCGGCCGATCGTTCCCCAAGGCTCGATCACGCTGGATGGAATCAGCCTGACGGTAGTCGATGTAAATTACGATGCTGGATATTTTTCCGTCTCCATCATTCCGCATACGCTGCGGGAAACGGTGCTCCAATACAAAAATACCGGCGACACGCTGAATATTGAAAACGATATTCTCGGCAAATACGTGGACCATCTGCTCGGAATTCGGGAACGTTCGCCGGCCGGCAAGCGCGGCGGACTAACCGAAGCTGTGCTGCGGGAAAACGGGTTTATGCTTTAAACATAAGGGGGGACGCGGCATGGACCGTTATGCATTTGACGCGATAGAAGAAGCCATTTACGATCTGATGCGAGGCAAACCGATCGTCGTCGTCGACGACGAGGACCGCGAGAATGAAGGCGATTTGATCGCGCTCGCGGAGAAAGCGACGCCGGAAGTGATCAATTTCATGATCACCGAAGGACGGGGTCTCGTATGTGTGCCGTTAATGCCGGAACGTGCGGCTGAGCTGGATTTACCGCCGATGGTGAATCATAATACGGATTATCACGGCACCGCCTTTACGGTGTCCGTCGACCACGTGACGACGACGACCGGCATTTCCGCGCACGAGCGCGCGATGACCGTAAAAGCGTTGATCGATCCGCAATCCCGCCCATCGAGCTTCCGGAGACCGGGACATATTTTTCCGCTGATCGCCAAGAAAGGCGGAGTGCTCCGCAGAGCCGGCCACACGGAAGCGGCTGTGGATCTGGCCAGAATGTGCGGCTCGACTCCGGCGGCGGTCATTTGCGAAATCATCAAGGAAGACGGAACGATGGCAAGGCTGCCGGACTTGGTCGAATTTACGAAGAAGCATTCGTTGAAGCTGATCACGATCCAGGATTTAATCCGCTACCGCAACGAGAAAGAAAAGCTGGTCAAACGCGAAGTCGAAGTCCGCATGCCCACCGATTTCGGTGTTTTCCGGGCCATCGCCTATACGAACGAGGTCGACTCCAAAGAGCATGTCGCTTTCGTGAAAGGAACGATCGACGGTAAACAGCCCGTGCTCGTTCGCGTCCATTCGGAATGCCTGACCGGCGATGTGTTCCACTCCCACCGCTGCGACTGCGGACCGCAGCTGGAGGCGGCTTTGCGCCAAATCGAAGAGGCTGGAACCGGCGTTCTGTTGTACATGAGACAGGAAGGCCGCGGGATTGGGCTCCTCAACAAATTGCGCGCGTATCAGCTTCAAGAGCAGGGATTCGACACGGTCGAGGCGAATATGAAATTGGGTTTTGCTCCCGACCTGCGAGAATACGGCATCGGAGCGCAAATTCTCAAAGATGTCGGTGTGCGGCAAATGCGGCTGATGACGAACAATCCCCGCAAGATCAAAGGCTTGGAAGGCTACGGCTTGGAAGTGGTCGAGCGGGTTCCGATTCAAATGAAAGAGAACGAAGACAATACCCGCTATTTGCACACGAAAAAAGCGAAACTGGGACATATGCTGTCTTTTTCGGACGATCCCGATGAAGCCGGCGTGCTGGAACCGCTTGAACAAAACGAACAACCTGAATTGCAGCCGAAGAGAGGATGAAGGACATGGCAGTCGTATACGAAGGAAATTTGGTCTCGAAAGGATTAAAATACGGGATCGTGGTCGGCAGGTTCAACGAGTTTATTACGTCCAAACTGCTGGGCGGCGCGATGGATGCGTTGAAACGTCATGGCGCGGGAGACGAGGACGTGGATATCGCCTGGGTGCCCGGCGCTTTCGAAATCCCGCTCATCGCACAAAAGATGGCGGAAAGCGGTAAATATGACGCGGTCATTACGCTCGGTGCGGTCATCCGCGGTTCCACTCCGCATTTCGATTACGTTTGCAACGAAGCGGCTAAAGGCGTGGCGGCCATCGCGCTGAAAACCGGCGTACCGACCATTTTTGGCGTGCTTACGACGGACAGCATCGAGCAAGCCGTGGAACGTGCGGGTACGAAAGCCGGCAACAAAGGCTGGGACGCCGCATCATCCGCCATCGAAATGGCGAATTTGACGCGAGCTTTGAAAGCTTAACTCGTTCTAAGGGAGAGACGCCGGCGTGACGGTGCTTTATAAGCTGGAGACGTTCGAGGGCCCGCTGGACTTGCTTCTCCATTTAATCGATAAAGCCGAGATCGATATTCAAGATATCTCGATCAATGAAATTACCGATCAATACATCGAGTACCTGGACGCCATGCAGGAGCTCGAGCTCGACATCACGAGCGAGTTTCTCGTCATGGCGGCCACGCTGCTCTCTATGAAAAGCCGCATGCTGCTTCCGAAGCCTCCCGTGACGGACGAGCCATGGCTGACGGCCGACGAAGACGGGGATCTCGATCCCCGCGAAGAACTGATCCGCAAGCTGATCGAATACCGGAAAATCAAATCGGTTGCCGGCCAGCTGCGGGAGCGCGAGTGGGAGCGCAGTCAGGTGTTTACGCGGGAAGCGGCGGATTTGACCCCTTTCCGGCCGGACATCCCGTCGAATCCGGTGGAAGGCTTGCACGTGGACGACCTCGTCCGCGCGTTTCGCAAAGCGATGCGCAGGCTGGAAGGACGCAACCGGATCGCTTCCATTCATCGGGACGAAATCTCCGTGAAGGACCGGATCAACGACATCATTCTCACCCTGAAAAAAAACGGTGTCGGCGGAAGAATGCTGTTCTCCCAAATGATCGGGGGCGGCTTGGACCGGCAGGAGATCGTGGTTACGTTCCTTGCGCTGCTGGAACTGATGAAGAGGCATTGGATTTCTTGTCATCAAAATCAATTGTTCGACGATATCGTGGTCACTTGGACGGGAAAGGAGGGGGAAGATGGATTATTCGACGTTGAAATCGGTTCTTGAAGGACTGCTGTTCGTATCCGGAGAAGATGGGCTGAATATCAAAACGCTCGCCGAAGTGGTCGAAATGGACGCCGATGTCGTGCACAGCGTGATGGAAGATCTGCGGCAGGATCTCGTCCGCGACGGCAGGGGACTTCGAATCGCCGAAGTGGCCGGCGGATTCCGGCTGACGACGGCGCCCGAACATGCGCCGTTTTTCGAGAAACTCGCGTATTCGCCTTCTCGCTCTTCCTTATCTCAAGCGGCTTTGGAGACATTGTCGATTGTCGCTTACCGGCAGCCGATCACCCGGGTGGAGATCGAGGAAATTCGCGGCGTGAAAGCGGATCGGGCCATTCAATCGCTGGTGGCCAAAGATTTGATTGAAGAGGTAGGACGCGCTGAAGCATTGGGACGCCCGATTCT
The DNA here is from genome assembly GCF_005049045.1 of Cohnella pontilimi. GTDB lineage: Bacteria > Bacillota > Bacilli > Paenibacillales > Paenibacillaceae > Cohnella > Cohnella pontilimi. The sequence continues at coordinate 625,317 of NZ_SUPK01000001.1, read as the reverse complement.
ATATGGCACAACGAAATCGTTCCTGGACTATTTCGGACTGTCCGGGCTCGAACAATTGCCGGATCCGGTCGTGGCGGACGGCGATGACGAACTCGAGGAGCGCACGAAAATGCTGTTCGAGCGCATCGAAGGACGCCAGCTGTCGCTGGAAGATATGCAGCGAGAGCTGGAAGCGAACTGAAGCGATGCCAGCCGAATGAAGCATTCCCAAAAGGCCATACTATCCCCGAGGAAAGGCGGGGTTGGTATGGCCTTTTGGCGGTTTGGCACAGGATTGGCCTTTTGGCTGATTGTGTTGGCGGCGGCGATCGTCGCTTTGATTGTTGCGGCATGGGTGTCCCGCATCCGGATTCGCGTCCGCTATTCCCGCAGCGGAAATAATGATCAGCTCGTCGTCATCGTCCGGGCGTTGTACGGCGCAGCCGGGTTTCAAGCCGAGATCCCGGCGATCATGCTCCAGAGCTGGAATTTGATTTACCGGCAGGAGTTGGAGGCCACGATCGGAAACCGGCTCGTTACGCGCAAGGTCCGATGGAAAGTTGGCGGCGGGGCTGGCCGTCTGCTAAAGCTGTACCGGGATAATCGGCAAGTACGAATATGGCTGCTGGACACCTTGAAAAAAGTGGACTGCACCCGATTTCGGCTCGATTTCCGCGTCGGAACCGGGGATGCCGCCTCCACGGCCGTGGTCAGCGGCTTGTTATGGACCGTATACGGCGCAGCTATCGCGATTGCCGGACGGTTCATGAGGCTGAAGGCGCATCCTCACGGAGCGGTGGCTCCCGTTTACGACGGGCAGGAGTTTTCGGTCGTTTGCGAAACGGATATGGAGCTTCGCTTAGGAACGGCCCTGTTATCTCTAATGAAATTAGGCACCAAGGCGATCCGCATGGGACGGACGATTAACTACTGGAGGCGCAGCTTGGCCGGGCCCTGAGGCTTTATTTATAAAAGACCGGGTCCGGGCGCATGCTAAGAAATGCTTGAGAACACGTAAAATTCACGATTCCAGACAAAGGAGGAACATCAATGTCCGAGCATCCGATTAACGGCCTCATGCAGACTGCCATGGAAAATATCCGGGACATGGTGGATGTGAATACGATTGTCGGCGAACCGGTGGAAACCCCGGACGGTTCAGTTATCATGCCGATTTCTAGAGTCGGCTTCGGCTTCGCCGCAGGCGGCAGCGAGTTTCAGGCGGACGGAGCGATCAGTGGGAACCGGGTGTTGACCGAAGCGCATAACGCGTCGGTACAATTGCCGTTCGGCGGCGGCAGCGGCGGCGGGGTATCGATCACACCGATCGCTTTTCTTGTGGTGGGGGCGCAAGGCGTGAAGATTGTTCCGCTGGACAACCAGACGCATATTCTCGAGCGGTTGATCGAATCGGCACCGTCTTGGGTGGATAAGATCAAGAACTTCATGCAAGGCGGCACGCAGCAAGCCGGTATGATGCAAGGCGGTACGCAAATGCAAGGCGGCTCGATGCCGAGCGGCATGACGCAGCAAACCGGAAACGCACAGCAGCAAAAAAGCTCGACCGTCCCCATCGCACCTTCACCTACGTCCGATAAACTCATGTAACGAAAAAAACCGGTCCGCGCGGACCGGTTTTTTGCTGCTCATTTTCCCGTCTTCATACTTCCGGACACGCCTACATAAATTGTATGGAATCGTTGAAATGCAGCGGAGGAGGTAACGTTGTGACCACCCGAGGCGACCGCCTGAAAACCAAATGGCTGGCATTCTTGTTGGCCGCCGGCTTACTGCTGTCCCTGCCCGTACCCGCGGGGGCGAAGGCGGGACCGCCCCCGGCGCCGGGCAACCACGCGAAAGCCGTCTCGCTGATTGATGTGACCTCCGGCCGGATCCTGTTCAGCCAGCGTGGGGACGAGCCCATGAAAATCGCCAGTCTCACCAAAATCATGACCGCCATCGTCGCCATCGAGTATGGCAAGCTGGACGAAATGGTCACCGTGAGCAGCCGTGCGGCGGGTAAAGAAGGGTCGTCCTTATATCTTCAGTCCGGCGAAAAGATTTCGCTCCGGAACTTGCTTTACGGGCTCATGCTGCGCTCCGGGAACGACGCCGCCGTCGCGATTGCCGAGCATGTCGGGGGCTCCCTGGACGGGTTTGTGTACATGATGAATCGCAAAGCGGAAGAGCTCGGGCTCTCTCACAGCCATTTTACAAATCCTCACGGTTTGGATAATCCGCTCCATTATATGTCGGCGAACGATTTGGCGAAGCTGACGGCCTATGCGCTGCACAACCCGGACTTCCGCGCGATTGTGAAAACACGGGTAAAAACAGCTCCTAAGGAAGGTGAAAAATGGGGCTACAAATGGGTGAACAAAAATAAGATGCTGGACATGTACGAAGGGGCGGACGGCGTCAAAACCGGCTACACGAAGCAAGCGTTGCGAACGCTCGTGAGTTCCGCCACGAGAGGCGGCCAGCAGCTCGCCGCGGTCACGCTGAATGACAGAGACGATTGGGAGGATCACCGGAAGCTGTTGGATTACGGCTTTGCGAATTATCCGCTTTCCGACGTGGTGAAACAGGGAGAGCCGATAGCCGGATATCCTTACGCGGCGGCCGACGATTTTCGTTATGCTTTCGCGAAAGGCGAGCTTGAATTGGTTCGGATGCAAATCGTTCCATTGAACCCATCCACACTGGATTACAGGCTCGGACACCGCGGAGAGCTCCGCTTCTCGTTGCAAGGCCAGTTGATCGGCAGCGTGCCGATCGTCGACCTCGCTCTTCCGCAGCAAGCGATGAAATCTACCGCCGAGTATCGGACGGATTCGTCGGTATCCCATGACGCTGCCCGCTCGTTCGCGGACGTTTTCCGCTCTGTCATTCGGGCACTGCTTTTGCGTTAATGCCCGTACCGGCTGAAGCAGCGTATTAAGGAGGCCTAGCCGATGGTCAACTGGATTTGGCTCGGGATGATTGTCGTGAGCGTAATATTCGGCGCCGCCAACGGTCGGATGGAGGAAGTGGCGGAGGCGGCGTTCGGGGGTGCCCAAACAGGCGTCACCGTATGTCTCGGTCTTGTCAGCATCCTCGTGTTCTGGATGGGGCTTATGAAAATCGCGGAGAACGCCGGTCTGGTTCTCGCGTTATCGCGCATACTGGCCCCTGTGGTCAGGCGGCTGTTTCCCGACGTGCCGGCCGAACATCCGGCCATGGGGTACATCTTATCCAATATGAGCGCCAACCTGCTCGGGTTGGGCAACGCCGCGACGCCGATGGGCATCCGGGCGATGCAGGAGCTGCAAAAGTTGAATCCGGACAAGTCGGTCGCCACACCGGCCATGTGCACGCTGCTCGCGCTCAATACGGCCAGCATTACGCTTGTCCCGACGACGATGATCGCGATCCGGATGAATTTCGGATCGCTTCATCCCGCCGATATCGTCGCCTCCACACTTCTCGCGACGGCCGTCGCGACCGGAGCCGCCCTGGCGGCTGACCGCTGGTACCGGTGGACGAGCAGGGGAGGGTAACCCGGGATGCTGGCATGGATCGAGCTGTTATCCGCCTGGATGATCCCGATGCTGATTGCCTTCATTCCTCTTTATGCCGCCTACCGCAAAGTTCCCGTTTATGAGACATTCATCGACGGGGCCAAGGACGGATTCGGGACGGCGGTGTCCATCATCCCGCATTTGGTCGGCATGCTGACCGCCATCAGCATGTTTCGGGCTTCCGGCGCCCTGGATACCATCATTCAATCCATTCGTCCGTTTCTTGAGCTGCTTGGGGTTCCCGGAGAAGTGCTGCCGCTTGCACTGCTTCGTCCACTGACCGGAGCCGGCTCGCTCGCCTTTGTGACGGATTTGATCAAAACACAAGGGCCCGATACGTTCGCCGCCAAGGTGGCAGCCACCATCCAAGGGAGCACCGACACGACCTTGTACGTGCTCACCGTTTATTTCGGCGCCGTCGGCATTCGGAACTCCCGTTATGCGCTCAAGGTCGGACTCTTTTCGGATATTGTCGGATTTTTCGCCGCGGTCGCCGTCTGCTGGCTCTTGTTCGGCCAATCGTGAGCTCAACTTGTGTCATCCCCTGTAAAAACGGTATGATGGGGAATGAGGTGAGCATCTCCGTGGAGAGACTGCAGAAAATTTTGGCGAACGCAGGCATAGCGTCCCGCCGCAAATGTGAAGAACTGATCGCCGCCGGTCATGTGACCGTCAACGATAAAGTGGTGACCGAGCTTGGCGCCAAAGCCGATCCGAATGTGGACGTCATCGCCGTGAAAGGCCGGCCGATCAAGCGCGAGAACAAGCTGTACATTTTATTCAACAAGCCCAAGGGTGTCATCACGACGATGACCGATCCCAAAGGCAGAAGTACCGTCCACGATTACTTGAAGAAGGATATCAAGGAACGCGTATATCCGGTGGGCCGTCTGGACTACGATACCGAGGGCCTGCTGCTGCTGACCAACGACGGCGATTTGGCCCATATGCTCACGCACCCGAAGCATCACGTGCCCAAAACGTATCACGCGACGGTCGAGCGCGTCCCGCACGGCAACGATCTGGAGAAGCTGAAACGGGGCATCAAGCTGGAAGACGGGATGACGGCCCCCGCCGAAGCCGAATATCACGACGTCGACCCGGACGGGAAATATGCGACGATTTCGCTGACGATCCGGGAAGGGCGGAACCGGCAGGTCCGTCGTATGTTCGAAGCGATTCATCATCCGGTGATCCGGCTGAAACGCATATCGTTCGCCGGTTTAACGCTCGGCGGGCTCCAGCGCGGCAAACACCGCAAGCTGACACCGGCAGAAGTGCAGAAGCTGCGAGATGCGGCGAACGGCATCGAGACAGCGGTGGAACCCGACAGCGAGCCGGAACATTAAGCTCATGGCACACCCGCAGCCAACCTGTGTGCGAGTGGACACAAAACGTTCAAAACCGGAGGTCGGGCCCCATTGCCCTTGACCCCGGTATTTTCGTTATAATGAAAAGAAAGCGGTTATGGTGGTGAAAAAGAACGTCATGCGCCGGAACAAAACGCTGCAATTTGTCATCCTAGCGGCGGTCCTGGTCATTGGGGGATACGCTGTTTTTCAATCGTTATTTCAGACGACGGCCGTCATGAAAGCGGGCAATAAGCCGCCGGAATTCCGGCTGCTCGGCCTCGACGGAACGGCGCACGATTTGTCGGAATATAAGGGCAAGCCGCTGATCCTGAATTTTTGGGGCACCTGGTGTCCTCCGTGCCGGGCTGAAATGCCGGCCCTCCAATCGGTTTATGACCGATGGAAGGATAAAGGCGTCCAGCTGGTCGGCATCAATCTCAGTGAAGAGAAGCTGACCGTACAAAATTTTGCGCGCGAGGTGGGAGCCTCTTTCCCGATTTTACTCGACCGCAACAGACAGACCGAGAAGAAATACGGCCTGAAGCAATACCCGACGACTTTCTTTATCGGCGCCGACGGGAAAATCCAGGACATCATGATCGGCGGACCGCTCAGCGAAAACGACATCGAGTCACGGATCGCCAAGCTGATGAACGCGAAGTCGTAACGGCAAGGAGGTTCACTCTTTTTGATTTCCAACACCAAATGCGAATGCGGCCATCAGAACCATATCGGCACGGTGCTTTGCGAGGCGTGCGGCAAGCCGCTGATCGAGCTGCCTGACGACGGTCAAATGCCGGCCGAGATGCGCTACGACGGCGTGGCCAGACGCTCGCAAAAGGCAAATCCAAGCTGGATCGACCGGATCTGGAACTTTTTCTCCTCGGTGAAGGTCGCCGTCTGGCTCATTATACTCACCCTGATCGGTGCTTCTTTGGGAACGATCTATCCGCAGGAAGACACGTTCATCAATCTCGACGATCCGGCAGCTTATTATAAGCAAAATTACGGCAACTTCGGCGTGATCTATCACGCCCTCGGCTTGTCGAGAACCTATCAATCGTGGTGGTTCATCGGACTCTTGGTCATGATCGGAACTTCGCTCGTGATTTGCAGCCTGGACCGGGTGCTTCCCTTGTATCGCGCGCTGGCCAAGCAGCAAGTGCGAAAGCACCTTCAATTCTTGACGCGGCAGCAGGTCGTGTACGCGGGAGCCGTTCCCGGCGACCAAAATACTTGGCTGGACGGCTTCGCGAAGCAATTGAAGAAAAAAAGATACCGGATCTGGCGTGACGGCGACGCGCTGTTGGCGGAGAAAAACCGGTTCAGCCGGTGGGGGCCGTATATCAATCACATCGGTCTCATCATCTTTCTGCTGGCCGTGCTGGGCCGCGGGATTCCCGCATGGCACATGGACCAGTACATCAGCATCGACGACGGTCAGACGGTACCGATTCCGGGCACGAATTTTTTTGTCAAAAACGAGAAATTTACCGTCGAATATTATACCGATGCGGAGCTGCCACCGACATTAAAGGGAAGCGTGCGTCCCAAAATGTTCAACACCAAAGCCACGCTCTATCAATGTACCGCAGCGTGCGACGACCCGACCCGGGACCCCGTTCTCGAAAGGGTGAAAACGCATGACATCCAGGTCAATCATCCGCTGGCGTACAAGGGCCTGAAGCTGTATCAGTACGATTTCTCGGAGCAGCTCCGGCTGATCTCGGTCTCTCCGGTGATCGTCAACAAGAAGACCGGTGAGCAGTTCGGCCCGTTCAAGCTGCCGATGCGCAATCCTGCATTGACTTATCAGGTAGGTCCTTATACCCTGGAACTGAAAGACAAATTTATGGATTTCGGCCTGGACGAGCAGGGGCGTCCGATGACCAAATCGCGCGATCCGAACGCTCCGGCCTTTGTATTCCTGATCAAAGGACCGGATTTGTCGGCCGGCGGGGAGCCCTATATTTACTTCCCGAAGCAGAATGACAAGGTCAAATTCGGTCAGGACGTGCTGAACCGTGCTGTCGCAGATAAGCTCGACATTCGCGTGAACGCCATGAAAGACGTGAGCTTTTCCGAATATACTACGTTTTTGAACGTCAGAGTCGACAAGGCGATGCCGTTCATATGGACGGGAGCCGCGATCTTCATGATCGGAGTCGTCATCGGATTCTACTGGCAGCACCGCCGGATCTGGCTCCGCTTTGACGGCGGCACCCTCACGCTCGGGGCGCATACGAACAAGAACAATTTCGGGCTTCGGAACGAAGTGGCGGCCGCGCTTAACCGGACCGGCATCGACGTTCCTGCCAAGTCGCTCGACAACAGGAGGAAAACCCATTGAACCACCTGCTGGACTTCAGCGGCGGCGCCTTGATCGCCGCATTGCTTATCTATAGCCTGTCGTTCGTGTTCTTCGCGATCGCCGTCGGCGGCAAAAAATGGAGCAACCGTGAGCCGGCGGAACACGGCAGACGCTGGGGATGGATCGCTTTCGGCGCAGCCTTGGCCGGCACGGCTGCACACGTGACGTTCTTCGTCACCCGCTGGATTGCCGGCGGTCACATTCCGACCAGCAATATGTATGAGTTCATGACGATGCTCGCCATGGCCGTCATGCTCGCATTCATCGTGATCTATCTGATCTATCGAAATATCCTTCTCGGAGCGTTCACGCTTCCGCTGGCCGTTATTTTGATCGCCTATGCGTCCGTGTTTCCGTCGGAGATCCAGCCTTTGATCCCGTCGCTCAACTCGATCTGGCTCCGCGTTCACGTGACGACGGCCGCGCTGGGAGAAGCGTTTTTCGCCGTCGGTTTCGCGGCGGCGCTCGTCCAGCTGCTCCGCGTCGTGGATTTCACGCGCACGGACAAGGCCGGCAGAAAGGCGCGGCGCTGGACGGAATATACGCTGGTCGTCATTATTATCGTCATCGGCTTCTTGGTCTCGGTATTCTCTTTCCGCGCGGCGGGTTATGAGGCGGATTTTCAACAGACCGTCGTGAAGACCGTCAATGGCCAGGAGCAGACATACGTACAGAAAGTAAAGTACGGCTTGCCCCCGTTCGTGAAGCCGCATAACAGCGAGACGGTATCCGTGAAGCCTTTTCTCGGCATGGAGAAACCGCTGTTTGAAGCGCCTTCCTGGATGAACGGCGTGAATGCCGGCCGCAAATTGAACACGATTATATGGTCCCTCCTTTCGGGCTTGATTTTGTACGGAATTTTAAGACTAGTCGCCCGGAAGCAGCTGGGAGCCGTCATCTCGCCTCACCTGTCCGACATCGATCCGGAAGATTTGGACGAGATCAGTTATCGGGCCATCGCCATCGGGTATCCGATTTTTACGCTGGGTGCGCTCATCTTCGCCATGATTTGGGCGCAGATCGCCTGGTCGAGATTTTGGGGCTGGGATCCGAAAGAAGTATGGGCGCTCATTACCTGGCTGTTTTATACCGCTTATTTGCATCTCCGGCTTTCAAGAGGCTGGCAGGGATCGAAATCCGCGTGGCTCGCCGTCATCGGATTCCTGGTCGTATTGTTTACGTTAATCGGGGTTAATCTCGTCATTGCAGGTTTACATTCGTACGCAGGTGTTTCTTAATCCGAGTGAAGGAGTGTTTGCGCATGAGTACGGGCAACCGTATTTTGGTGGTTGACGATGAAGAGCGGATTCGCCGTTTGATTCGCATGTATTTGGAGAAGGAAGGCTACGCCATTGAGGAGGCCGAGGACGGGGAGACCGCTCTTCGCATGGCGGTTCAAGAAGATTACGATCTGATCGTGCTGGACTTGATGCTTCCGGGGATCGACGGGGTCGAAGTATGCACCCGGCTCCGCCAGCAGAAGGCGACTCCGGTGCTGATGCTGACGGCCAAAGGCGAAGAGGTGAACCGCGTGCAGGGCTTCGAAGTGGGGGCCGACGACTATGTCGTCAAACCGTTCAGCCCGCGTGAAGTCATTTACCGCATCAAAGCGATTTTACGCCGCTCGTCTGCGACGGCATTTTTGGCCAAGGACACGAATGCGAGCAACAACATCGTCTTCCCGCACCTGGTGATCGAGCACGACGCGCACCGGGTGTCGGCCGGAGGCCAAGAAGTCAACCTGACTCCCAAAGAATACGAGCTTCTTCATTATTTGGCGAGTTCTCCGGATAAGGTGTTCTCCCGCGAGGAGCTGCTCCGCGACGTCTGGAATTACGATTTTTTCGGCGACCTGCGGACCGTCGACACGCACGTGAAACGGCTGAGAGAGAAGCTGAACCGCGTCTCGGCCGAGGCCGCATCGATGATTACGACCGTGTGGGGCGTCGGCTATAAATTGGAGGCGGCGAAATAAGCGATGGCGATTTGGAGAACGGTCGTCGGCAAACTGTGGCTGACCATCATCGCCCTCGTCGCGGTGGTTATCATTACGGTAGGCGTGTTCCTGATGCAGTATGTCGGCGATCTGCAGCTGGCGGACACGAACAGAATCAAACATTTGTTCATTTATACGGGGGTCGTGGGCTTTTTGCTGACGACCTTTTTTGCCTTTTTCCTGCTCACGAAAATTACCCAGCCGCTCAGAGAGATGAAAGAGGCGGCGGACCGCGTCTCGCAGGGTGACTATGCCGCTCGGGTGGCGATCCGGTCTTCGGACGAAATCGGCGAACTGGCGAATACGTTTAACCAGATGGCGTCGGAGCTCAACGCCTTGATCCGGGATTTGCAGCACGAAAGGGACCACTTGAGCAGCGTGCTCCGAAGCATGACCGACGCGGTCATCTCGTTCGACGCGGACGGCGGCGTCATCCTCACCAATCCGCAGGGCGATCATCTGCTCGACGAATGGAGTGCGGTTCATTGGGAAGAGGAAGCGACCGAGCAGCTCGGTCTTGTGCCCGTTCCTCTGCGGGACACATTCCAAAGAGTGTTGTCGACCGGCAGAGAGCTGACGGACAAAATCCATGTCCAAAGCGGCGTATGGTCGGTGGTGATGACGCCGCTTGCGGCGACGGACGAGGTGCGCGGCGCGGTCGCGGTGTTTCGGGACGTGACGGAAGAATTCCGCATCGACAAGATGCGCAAAGATTTCGTGGCTAACGTATCCCATGAAATCCGGACGCCGCTGTCCATGGTGCAAGGTTACAGCGAAGCGCTGCTGGACGATATCGCCGGTTCTCCCGAGGAACGCAAAGAGCTTGTGCAGGTCATTCACGACGAGTCGCTGCGGATGGGGCGTCTGGTGAAAGACTTGCTGGACTTGGCGAGAATGGAAGCCGGCTATCTCGAAATGACGTTTCAGCCGGTCGATGTGAACGCCCTCATGAGCCGCGTCTACCGAAAATTTTCCGTGCTTGCGAAGGATGCGGGGATCACACTCACCCGAATGGAGGAAGATGCTGCCCTTCAGCTTCAGGCGGCGGATCCCGACCGTCTCGAACAGGTGATGACGAATTTGCTGGACAACGCGATTCGCCATACGCCTTCCGGTGCGTCGATCCGGATGGGCGTGGAACGCAAATCCGGATCGCGCGGGCCGGTACTGGAATTGACGGTGGAGGATGAAGGACAAGGCATTCCGCCGGAAGACCTGCCTTATATTTTCGAACGGTTTTACAAAGCGGACAAAGCCCGGAAGCGCGAGACCAAGGGCGGCGGCGGAACGGGACTCGGCCTTGCCATCGTCAAAAACCTGGTGGAAGCGCACGGAGGCAAAATCCGGGCGGAAAGCGAGCCCGGCCGCGGCACCCGGTTCACGATCTCCTTACCGATGAGCAGCAAAAGAGCAACGACAGGTTCAACGCTTAATAGATAATATGGGGATGGAGATTTGCGTCGGGGAGGGAAACCGGCATGAGCTTAAGACAACGATGGATTGCAACCTTTGCCGGCAATAATGGGGCGAAGAATGGTTTATCCAAGGAAGCCTATGTGGCCCTTTTTATTCACGGATGCTTTCAAATCGGGGCTTCCATGTCGGGGCTGTTCCTGAACTTGTACTTATGGCGGCTGACGGAGAATTTGTGGATAAACGGCGTATTCAACATCATCGTCTACGGAATGACACCTGTCGCCTTCGCCCTGGGGGGATGGATCGCCAAAAAGAAAGACCGGATGGTGACTTACCGGCTGGGCATCGTGCTGATCGCCGTATTTTTTCTGATCGTCGTTTTCGCGAGGGAGCAGGTCGTAACTTATTATCCATGGTTTGCTCTATTTAACGGAACGGCGCTGGGGCTCTACTGGACGGGGTATTTGGTCCTGATGTACGACGTCACGAATGAAGAAAACCGGGCCAAATTTTTGGCGGTCAACATGATCGTGTTTAACTCGGCGGGATTGGCCGGTCCGGCGATCTCGGGATTTCTGATCAGCCGGTTCGAGGGATTGCACGGTTACATGATTACGTTCGCCGTCGCGTGCGCCTTGTTCGCCGTCGCATCGCTCTTCAGCACGAAAATACGCAAAATCGAATCCAACCGGCGCACCTATTATTTGAAGTTCACCGTTCTGATGATGAAGCGCGAGCCGACCTGGTTGAAATCGCTGTTCAGCTTCGTTTTTCTCGGACTGTTTCAGGGCATTATGCTCTTTCTCCCGAATATATTGCTTTTCCAAGCCGTGAAGAGGGAGGACTGGGTGGGACTGCTTGCCGTCTTGTTCTCTTTGCTCACGATTTTGACGGGGTTCCTCATCTCCAGGCAAAAAGACCGGAGCCGGGTGCGCACCGAGCTGTTCTTGTCTTCGGCTTTCGTCTTCATGGCCGCGTCTGTGCTGATGGCGGGCGTAAACACGTGGACGGTCATATCGTTCATGGTCATATTTTCGTTATTTAATCCGTTGACCATTAACACGTTGACGTCTTACTACTACCGGATGATGGACTTTTTACCGCTGAAAGGGCACTTTCGCATCGAGTCGGTGGTGCTGCGCGAAGTGTTCTTGAATACCGGCCGAGTGATCTCGATTTATTTGCTGATTCTCTTCGTAGGCAATCCGGAGTCTCCTGCGCTGCCGATCGTGCTGGTCGTGACGGCCGCGATGCAGTTCGGCATGATCGGCTTAGTCACAAGGCGCAATTCTGTCAGGGTCAAACAGACGCTGACGCAAAAACCTCCCGCCGTGTAAACGGACGGGAGGTTTTGTCGTCAGCGACGAATTAGTACAACTGGATTTCCTTCGCGTTGTTCAAGTCCGGCAGGGCGGTTAATTGCGCCAAAACGTCTTTCGTCACGCCTTTGTCGACTCCGAGTACCATGATGGCCGCGCCGCCTACGATCGTACGGCCGACCTGCATCGTCGCGATGTTGACGTCGTTGGTTCCCAGCAGGGTGCCTACACGGCCGATGATGCCCGGTTTGTCGTGGTGTGAAACGAGGAGCAGGTGTCCTTGCGGCTCGACGTCCACCGGGAACTTGTCCACTTGCGTAATGCGTGCTCCGAATCCGTTCAGCAGCGTGCCGGCGACCAAGCGTTCTTCTTTGGTCGTGCGGAGGGTCACGCTTACCTGGTTGGTGAAGCCCTTGGTGGCCTGCGTTTTGGAGACGACGATGTTCACGCCGCGGGACTTGGCCAGATGCATAGCGTTCACCACGTTCACTTGGTCGGAGCCGAGATGGCAGGCCAGCACGCCTTGTACGACGTAGCGGTTTAACGGCTGGGTATCGACGTCCGCAAGCTCGCCCGCATAATTGATGACGATTTCCTTGACCGGACCTTCGGCGATTTGCGCGGCGAAGCTGCCCAGTTTTTTGCCGAGGGAAAAGTACGGCTCCAGCTTCGAGAGCACATCCGCGGGAACGGGCGGCATGTTGACCGCGTTCTTGAACGGTTCGTCGCGCAAAATATGCAGCAGCTGCTCGGAGACGTCGATCGCCACATTTTCCTGGGCTTCCACGGTGGAGGCACCCAAATGCGGAGTCACGATAATTTTAGGATGGCTAAGGAACGGATGGTCAGGCGCCGGCGGCTCTTCTTCGAACACGTCGAATGCGGCTCCCGCGACGATCCCGGCGTCGATGGCTTCCACCAGCGCTTTCTCGTCGATGATTCCGCCACGGGCACAGTTGACGATACGAACGCCTTTTTTAATTTTCGCAAACTGTTCCTTTCCGATCATATGGCGGGTTTCGGGAGTAAGCGGCGTATGCACGGTGATAAAGTCCGCGTCCCGGATAATGTCTTCGACGGATGCGAGCTTCACGCCCAGCTTCTCCGCGCGTTCTTCGGTCAGGAAGGGGTCGTAGCCGTAAACGTCCATCCCGAAAGCTTTGGCCCGCGCGGCGACTTCGCTGCCGATGCGTCCCATGCCGAGCACGCCCAGCACTTTGTTGCGAAGCTCGACGCCGACGAACGATTTGCGATCCCAGACACCGCCCACGGTTTTTAAATACGCTTGCGGAATATGGCGGGCCAGCGCCATCATCATGGCGAAGGTGTGTTCACATGTGGTAATGGTGTTGCCGTCCGGCGCGTTGATGACGATAATGCCCCGTTTCGTAGCGGCGTCCAAATCGATATTATCGACGCCGACACCCGCACGGCCGATCACCTTCAGCTGTTTCCCGGCGCTCATGATCCGCTCGGTCACTTTCGTTTGGCTGCGGACGAGCAGTGCGTCGTATTCTCCAATAATGCCCACGAGCTCGTCTTCGGTCAGCCCGGTTTTTTTGTCGACCGCGATATCCGATGCCTCAATCAGCAACGAAATCCCCAGATCGCTGATCGGATCCGACACCAACACTTTAAACATGCGAAATCCCCCTTCGAAATCCTCTTTTCTGCAGACCCCCTGGAAAAAGAAAACACCCTCGGCTCCGCATCCGCTTCCGGGCGGACAACGGCGCATTGAGGGCGGCCTGCGCAACTTCAGTCACTTCGGATGTTCCTATTATTTTATAGCAATAAGACATGTTATGGCAATCCAATATGCGACAAAAAACGAAAACTTGCGTATATTACTTGTCCGGTACGAAGAAAGGCAGCTGGGGGAGCTGCTCGCGGCCGTAAAGTTTCGTTTTGCTGTCCAGAAAATCGCCGCTGCGGACGGCGTCCGTGCCGGTGAGAAGCTCCGCGATGGAGCGGAGCGAAGTCTGCTTCATTTTGGCCGCTTGGCCGGAGCGGATGAACTCGTCGATCCGTGCAGTGAGATCCTGCGGCAGAAACTCGGTGAACAATGCATTTTCGGACAAGTAATCGGCGATCACTTTGTTTTTCACCAGGAGAGACAGCGTCTTCCAACGGCTCAGATCCAAGGACGCGGGACTTTTGAAATCATCCGGAAACTCCGTGTTGACCGTAGCGCCCCATTTGAGCATCGACCGGTAATAGGCGTTTTGACCGGACAGCGCATACCGGAGACCGTCCGTGTAAAAGGCATTCGCTTGCAGGTTTTTCATGAGTTTCGCCGCGTCGGCTTTATTCGCCCCGCTTGCTTGGGAAGCGAAGCTTTCGGAGAAAAGCTTCAAGCTTTTGAGATAGTCGTTCTGCGCGTCCTTCAGCAGCGGGGAGGAAACCGGGACATAAGCTGTGCTGATCGTTTCATATTTGGCGTCGGCCGTCTTCGCCAGCTCCTTCAGGGAAGCGGACAAATCGGCGGACGGATCTCCCGACCACTTGCTTTGCGCCTTGAAGAAATCGGATTGAAATTCACGGTAAGGCAAAAATACGGTATGATAAAAAGACACGAGATCTTGCTGCTGGTAAGCGTTCGGAGCTGGTTTGGCTGTGGTGTCCTTCGCTGCATTCTGCTCTTGCTGTTTGGCTGCGGCTCTCTCGGTCCCAACTTTCACTCCATAAAAAAACGCTCCGATCGCGATGACGAGCATAAGCAGAAAGGCAAGTGAGAAGCCAAGGTCGGTACGGTTCAAACGCTTTTCCATGATTACTCCTTTGAATGTCTCGGGTTTTGGTCGTGAATGTCGTCTCTAGTATAGAAAAAGTTTCCGGTGTTGAACATACAAAAATTGACGGTTTTCAGAGGGATAATGAGAAAATTCGACATGCGCAAATTGAAACTTCGCAGTGTGTCCGTCGACGATTTAAGCGACCGGATGCTGCTTGTCAATTTATATCTGACTCAACTGCTTACTTTGATTATCGGCTCCGTCTGGCTTTTTTTGCAGAGTCGAAATCCGTTTCGGCTTATGGAGTTTCCGTCCAGCTTGAATTTTTTGGGGTGGGGAGCCGGACTGGCCGCGGCGGTATTGCTTGCGGATGTTGCGATTTCTCGCTGGGTGCCGGATGAAGTATCCGACGACGGCGGCGTCAACGAGCGGCTTTTTAAGGCCAGGCCGGTGTGGCATATTGCGTTGATTTCTTTGATCGTGAGCATTTGTGAGGAAGTTTTATTCCGCGGCGCGATCCAGCATGCGATTGGTCCCTATTGGACCAGCATCGTATTCGCGGCGATTCATGTCCGCTATTTGCGGCATTGGATCCCGACCGGACTCGTTTTCTCTATCAGCTACGGACTGGGCTGGATTTTCATTCAATCCGGCACCATTTGGGCGCCTATTGCCGCGCATTTTCTCATCGATTTGATTATGGGCCTCATTATTCGTTTTCGGAGGGAGAAAGAATGAACGACCAAGATACCTCTTCGGTATGGAGCCGGTATCGGGATGCAAAGAAGCATGCCTTGAGTGAGGCGGCAGAAAATAATGACGAACCGATGACGCTGGAAGAACTGGAGAAGGCAATCGCCGAAACGGCGGCAGCGTCCGGCATTCCGGAAACCGGTATGCCTCCCAGAGCGGCCGTGCATCCGTCTAAACGAGTCCAATTAACCCGCTGGTTTTACCGCGTACTTCTGGTATTGTTTGTCGGGCTCGTCGCCGGCTTGGTGTGGTGGGGAAGGCAGCATTACGGCGCATAGGCAAACTAAACCAAAAATCCCCTTCACCGGAGTGAAGGGGATTTTGCGTTGTCTATTTACTTCACATTCACTTCAATCGTGTTCGGGTCGACGAAGGAGTAGCCCTTAGCTTCGAGCTGGGTCAGCAGGCTGTCCAGCGCTTCACCTGTCCAAGGGAGCTCGTGCATCAGGATGTTCGCGCCGGGGTGAAGCTGCTTCATGACGTTGTCGATAACCGCTTGTGGCTTGTTCGTCACCTTTTTGCCCAAATCCCAGTCGAGCGAGCCGTTCGACCAGGTCATGAACAACAGGCCGTTTTCTTTGGACACATTGCGCACTGCGTCATTGGAAGAAGCGAACGGGGGACGGAAAAATTCCGGTGTTTTGCCCGTCAATTCTTTGACCTGACTTTGAACGCGTTCGATTTGATCGCGGATTTTAGGTTCTTTCTCCTTGCCCAGCATGATGTGATCATAAGAATGATTGCCGATGATTTGCCCGCGTGCGTCAATTTCCTTCAGAAGCTCCGGATGTGCTTTGATGCGATAACCGTTGACAAAGAAAATGGCTTTGGCATGGTGTTTATCCAAGGCGTCAAGCAGCGGTTTCAACGTTGCTTCTTCCTTCGGACCGTCGTCGAACGTGAGCAGCACGACTTTGTCCGGCGATTTCGTTTTATCGATCGGCACGATGTTATAGGCTTTGTTCATCCGGTATGTCTTTCCTGCTGCAGTGTCTACGGTGTTGGGAGCTGACGAAGCGGATGGAGTCGGGTTCGCGGCGTTTGTATCCGTCGAGGCCGATGCCGATGCCGATGCGCTGGGGGCCGGCTGTGAAGCCGTTGCCGAAGGCGTTGCGGAAGCCGAGGCGGCCGGAGAAGCGGAGGGACTCGACGGTTGGGCCGCCGGCGAGTTTTGGGAACCGCAGCCGGTCAATGCCATCAGTAAAGTCGCCGCGCATGCGGTGGTGGTCCAGAGAGAAGCTGAGCGTCGTCGAGTCATGGTTGTTCTTAACCTCCGTAAATTTGAGAAAATCTAAATTCGTCCCGATTGTAACACATCCTTCATGGTTCGACACGGGACCGTCTTCCTTATTTTGATGGAGCATGACCTAGGCTCACCCGGTCACAATAAGGATAAAGACAAGGAGGTGGCAATATGAGACTCGGGACTTTCGTGATGGGCGGTCTGGCGGGGGCGGCTTTGTGCATGATGATTCAGCGCAACCGGAACATGTCCGCGATCGCCGACGGAGTCGGGCAAATGCTCAGGCAGCGGATGAGCGACATGAAAGAGAACGTGATGCAAAAAGGTATCGATTTGAAATTTTCCGGCGGCTTCTTGGGTTCGTCGTCCGGCAAAAGCAATTCGCATCATGCGGGCAGCAGCAATTCGGCCGTCTCGAAGTCCGGCACCGCCGGACTCGACGAGGTGGAGCATCTTGCTTCCCGCGACCCCCATGTCAAACAAGAAATCAACGAAATCTTGTCCCAGAACAATCAGCACAGCATATAATCCAGGCTTTTCGTCAGCGGCCCTCGGCTTCCGGATTTACGGACGCGGGGCCGTTTTTTCCTGTCTGTGGGTTTTCCCTAGTGCATTTCGATGGGAGAAGTGATAACATGTTGTCAAAGCAGATTTCAATCACACATTATATGCTCGATCATACGCTGTTATCACCCATCGTGCACAAAGGAGGGTCCTGTGATGAGGATGGAACGGCTCGGCCAAGACAAAATTCGAATTTTCCTCACGTTCGACGATTTGACGGAACGCGGGATCCAGAAGGAAGACATGTGGCGCGAAATTCCAAAGGTGCATGAATTGTTCAGCGAAATGATGGATCAGGCTTACAATGAGCTCGGTTTCGACGCTTCCGGACCCCTTGCGGTGGAAGTGTTCGCCATGCCCGCTCAAGGTATGGTCGTCATCGTCACAAGAGGCAAGCAGGAACGCGACGCTTCCTCGGAAGACGAGCTGGACGAAGAAGTTTACGAATTGGAAGTTACGCTTGAACAAAGCGAGGCTATTATATATCGATTCCGTGACATCGAAGACGCCATCGGCGCGGCCAAGACATTGGCGGGCCGTTTGACGGAAGAAGGACAGTTGTACCGGTATCAGGGGCAATGGATTTTATGCTTCGATCCGGCAGGCATGGACAGCTCTGCTTATCAGGCGTTGATCGCCGTACTCGCCGAATACGGAGATGCCACATCGGTTACTCCAGCGGTGCTGGAGGAGTACGGGCAGTTGGTGATTCCGTCTCAAGCGGTGAAGGTGTTGGCCGATCATTTCGGCTGAACCTGCGGAAATCTGCATCAATCTGAGGGCATTTTGTTGAAAGCGGTGACGCTTTTCGCAAAATGTCCTTTTTTTGTTCGCCGGAAGTTGCTGGGAAGAGGGTGTGTAACCATTCCGGGCATTGTATAATGAAACGTATGTCACCGCCCGCGGGAGAAAGGAGGTACATCTCATGCTGTGGTCGGTGTTGGCGGCCGCACTGGCGCCTGGTCTTGCGCTGCTGGCTTATTTTTATTGGAAGGACCGCTACGATGCCGAGCCGCTGCCCATGGTGGCGAAGCTGTTCCTGACCGGCGTGCTGATCGTGCTTCCGGCCATGATCTTACAACGCGGTCTAACGTTGTGGCTGGGCGAGTCCCCATTCGTATTTTCCTTCGTCATCTCTTCCGGAGTCGAGGAGCTGCTGAAATTTTTCGTGCTATATCATATGATTTTCAACCATACCGAATTTGACGAACCGTACGACGGGATCGTCTATGCGACGGCCGTATCGCTCGGATTCGCCACCCTTGAAAACGTTTTGTATTCTTTTCTTCAGCCTGTTTCGTTCGGATCTTTAATGATTCGCGCTCTGCTGCCGGTTCCGGGTCACGCGTTGTTCGGAGTGTTTATGGGATATTCGATGGGGCGCGCGAAGTTTTCAACCGGACGGCAAGTGCGCTACCACTTAGGGTTAGCGCTGCTGCTGCCCGTTTTGTGGCATGGACTGTACGATTATATGATGGTGTCCGTCCCCACAGGATGGATCTGGGTGGCGGTTCCCTTCATGTTCGTCCTCTGGTTTCGCGGCATCCGGCGCGTCAATCGCGCCAACGCGGTATCGCCGTTCCGCCTGCTTAAACGCGAGGAAGAGATTAATTCGTGAGCAATCCGCCCATAATGGGTTATGTTACACCTCGCTCGGAAGCAGGAGGAGAGACATGCCGAACCAGGACAGAATCAAAGTCGTCATTCGCTGCAATCGCTGCGGAGAAAAATTCACGCTTCGGGGCCGCAAGGAAAGAGGACGTGTGGATACCGGATTCAAGCAATGCCTCTGCGATAACGTCCACGATTTCGAGATTCAGGAAGAGCTTCCTTGAGAAGCCGCCGCGCCGGCGGTTCTTCACGGGTCGCGCATAAAGCCGCTCCCTTTATCCCACACTAACGCCAAACCGGAGTCTGGGAATGAAAGGGGTCGGCTTTTCATGTATGCACGCTTAAGTTCGGTCTTGTTTCCGGTCGCAGCGATTTTGTTGATCGGAGCCGCAATCTGGGGTTATCAAGAACATCAGGAAAAAAACTCGATTTTGATTAAGGCGGAAAACCAGTATCAACGCGCTTTTCACGACCTAAATCATCATATGAACCGGCTGCACGACGAGCTGGGTCAAACGCTGGCCGTTTCTTCGGCTTCCCACGATATGCAGCGCAAAGGACTTGTGAACGTTTGGCGGCTGACGAGCCAGGCCCAGAACGAAGTGAATCAGCTTCCGCTTGCCTTGCTCCCCTTTGACAAAGCCGAACAATTTCTCGCCCGGATCAACAATTTCGCCTATTCGGTTTCCGTTCGCGATCTCACCAAAAAACCGCTCACCTCGCATGAAGTGAAGACGCTAAAAACGCTGTATGCCAATTCGAAGGACATTAACCAAGACCTTGGCCGGGTGCAGGATGCGGTCATTTCGAACCGTCTGCGCTGGATGGATGTCGAAACGGCCATGGCGTCGGAGAAAAATCCTCACGACAATACCATTATTGACGGATTCCGTACGGTGGACAAAAAAATCGGCACTTATCCGGAGACGGACTTCGGTCCCGCCGCCTTGGCCGCCAGCCGCAGGCTTTCCACTTCGAGTCTGACGGGACGGGATTTGTCAACCGCCGAGATCCGCGATCGGGCCGTGAATTTCCTAGGGCGGCGCGGACTTGGATCTCAAAATCTCAAAGTGTCGGAATCCGGCGCGCGCACCGATTTCCGCACCTTTTCCGTCACCTCGGACGGCAAAGACGGCAACCGCATCCAGATGGCATTCACGCGAAAAGGCGGACAGCTTCTCTGGTATATGAATCCGCGCGAAGTAAAATCCCGCAGACTCAGCTTCGGAGCCGCCCAAAGCAGCGCATCCGGATTTTTGAACCAGCGCGGCTATCGGGATATGACACCGGTAACCTATGACGAATATGACCATGTCGCCGTATTCGCTTTCGTAAGGACGCAAGGCGGCGTGAGATATTACCCGGATAAAGTGACGGTCCGCGTGGCGCTCGATAGCGGAGAAATCGTCGGCCTTCAAGCCACGGATCATGTGTTTGCCGCCCAGCGCCTAACGACACAGGGCAAGCCGAAAATCAGCCGGGAGAAAGCCGCCAAAGGATTGAATCCGGAGCTGAAGGTACAAAGCTACTCGCTGGCCGTCATCGACAACGATACCCGGCAGCCGGTGCTCTGTCACGAATTTACCGGGAAAATCAACGGAGCCATTTACCGGATCTACATGAATGGCGAAACCGGCGTCGAAGAAAAGGTAGAACGTATCCCCGACACGGCCAAACCGATTTACCGGACCTGACCCCTTCATGCTATAATGGGGATAAAAACGGGAATCGTTTCCTGTTCTTATGCCTACTTGATGGGGGTTTTACCGGTGCTGCCGAAGATCAATCAAACGACTTACATGCAGTTGATGCCGGTTACGGACCCGGACTCGGCGACCACATTCCGCTCCAGAGTGGCGGATATGGATAAAGAATTCATTTGGCTGGAAATCCCTTTGGACGAACAGAGCCGCAAGTATCACCGCACGCATGTCGGCGACGAATTCCGGATCCTTTTCTTCACGCCGGAAGGGGTAAAGTACCAATTCGCCGCCGCGATTGCCGAAATGAAAAAAGAACCTGTACGACTTATTGCGGTGCCCACCCCGAAAACGGAACAGATAGAAAGGGAGCAGCGGCGGAATTTTCTTCGTGTGGAAGCGGAGCAGGAGATCGCCGTCCGCATCGGGGACAGGGTGCGTTTCACCGCCTTGACCGACGATGTGGGGGGCGGCGGTCTCTCTTTTCGATGCAACAGGAGCTGGCCGCTGGTGCCGGGGATGACGCTGAGCTGCTGGCTGTTGCTCAATTATCGCAACGGCAGTCTCGGCCATGCCAAATTTGAGGGTGAAGTCGTCCGGATTGTCCCGGAAGAACCGAATCAGCACACTGTCATGTTGCGGTTCCGGGATATTCACGATTCGGACCAGCAGCGGATCATCCGCTTCTGCTTCGAACGTCAGCTTGAGAAACATAAAGGATAATCCCGCTAGACCGATTTGTTAGGAGGACCCCGCCCTGATCTTCAAACCCCCAAAGCAGGCCTCCGCCTTCCCCGAGTGGTCGGACCGTATTGAGCAACGCCTGAAAAGGGCCGTTTGGCTTCTTGCCGCAGCGCTCCTGATCAGCCAAAGCGCCTTGCAAATTCCCGCCGTCCGTTCGTGGCTCATCCCCACTGAGAAGTGGGAAGGCGTCCCATTCGAACGAAACAACCCTTAAAGCCCCCCATGCTTTTTGCATCGGGGGGCTTTGCTATGGTATAATTTTTTCGCCAAGCAGGCCGAGCCTGCCTGTTTTTCTTTCCGACCTAATCGCAGCTGCCAGTAGGAGGCCTCTCGTTCTCGATGAACTTGTCAACATCGCCCTCACGCATCAATATCGCCATCGACGGTCCCGCCGGAGCCGGTAAAAGCACGGTAGCCAGACTCGTCGCCTCAACCCTTCATTACATATATATCGACACCGGGGCGATGTATCGGACTTTAACGATGAAAGCGCTGGAAGCGGGATTGACGGCGGAGGACGCGGAGCAAGTGACGAGGCTTGCCGAGCGGCTCGATATAACGCTTTTGCCCGGCCCGGAAGGACAACGGGTATTGGCCGACGGAGAGGACGTCACTTCGCACATCCGGTCGCTTGATGTGAACCGGAACGTCTCGCATTTCGCCAAAATCGAAGGCGTCCGCAGCCGAATGGCCGCTTTGCAAAGGTTAATGGCGCAGCAGAAAGGCGTAGTCATGGACGGCCGGGACATCGGCACCCATGTGCTGCCCGACGCAGAGCTCAAAATATTTCTCACGGCTTCGCCGCGCGTACGCGCAGAACGGCGTTTCCAGGAGCTGGGCGAGAACCCCGGCGTTACGCTCGAGGAACTGGAGCGTGACATCGCGGAACGGGACCGCCTGGACGAGGAAAGGGAAATCGCTCCGCTTTCCCGCGCACCCGACGCCCGGCTTGTCGACTCAGACGGCCGCACGGCGCAGGAAGTGGCGGACGAGATCGTGCAATGGGGACAACAGATTGCACGAACCATTTCGCCGGAGGAGAAGTAGACTATGATATACCGCTTCTGCAGATTTTTGCTGCGTATCCTTTACGCACTTATGTACCGTTTGGAAACCCGCGGGCTGGATAATATTCCGGATGCAGGCCCCGTCGTTTTATGCAGCAATCACAAAAGCCTGCAAGATCCCATTACGTTAGGCATCTGGGTGCCCCGAAAGGTGCACTATATGGCCAAAGCGGAGCTGTTCGGCATTCCGCTGCTCGGTCCGTTGATCCGGGCGCTCGGCGCTTTTCCGGTCAAACGGGGAGGCGTCAGCAAGGAAGCGATCCGGACCGCCATCCATTTGCTGGAACAGGGCAACGTGATGGGGATTTTTCCGGAAGGGACGAGAAACCAGTCCCTCGGCATGGGCAAGCGCGGAGCGGTGACGATGGCGCTCAGGTCTCGTGCCGTTGTAGTTCCCGTCGCGATTGTCGGCGAATATCGGATGTTCCGCAAAATGATTGCGGTCTACGGGGCACCTATCGACATGAAGCCGTTCGCGGACGCGGGCACGGCCGAGAGCATGGAAGAGGCCACCGAACAGATCATGTCCAAAATCAAAGAAATGCTTCAGACCGGCAAACCTTCGGCATAATGCTCTCATGCATGTTTCGCTAGTCGAACTCTCATACTATAGACATTCTTTAAAGGCATGATTTGGTTGGGCATCATGGGGTTCGGGTAAATCAGATTTAAACGCCGCAAAGCGGGTTTAAATAAAGTTGGGGTAGAACTGAGGAGGTTATTTTCATGTCTGATGAAACCAAAGTACAAGAAACGGAAGCCGCCGAAGCGGTCACGGAAAGCAAGGATACGTCCTCTCAGGAGGAAATGGACAATCTCGTAACCCTGAAAAAGGGCGACACCGTCAAAGGGACGGTCGTCAAAATCGAGGACAACCAAGCATTCATAAGCCTTGGATATAAATATGACGGTGTCATTCCGCTTCGCGAACTGTCATCCGTTCAGTTGGAGAACGCTTCGGACGCCGTGCAAATCGGTCAAGAAGTGGAAGCCAAAGTGGTCAGCATCGACGATGCCAAGGAGAAACTCGTACTCTCCAAGCGGCAGGTGGACAGCACCCGTGCTTGGGAAGACCTGCAGGCTAAATTCGATAACGGAGAAGCTTTCGAAGTCACCGTGGCCGACGTGGTCAAAGGCGGCTTGGTGGCCGATGTCGGCGTGCGCGGCTTCATTCCGGCTTCTATGGTCGAGCGTCATTTCGTAGAAGATTTCAGCAGCTATAAAGGCCGCAAGCTCCGCGTCAAAGTGAAAGAAATCGACCGCGAGAACAACAAGGTCATTCTCTCGGCCAAAGACGTGCTGGAAGCTGAATACGAGCAGCAAAAACAACAGATCATGAACAATCTGCAGCCTGGCCAAGTGCTCGAAGGTACCGTACAGCGGCTGACTCCGTTCGGAGCGTTCGTGGACATCGGCGGCGTGGACGGTCTCGTGCACGTATCCGAGATGGCCTGGCAGCACGTGGCTCATCCGGCGGACGTCGTATCCGAAGGGCAGTCCGTCAAAGTAAAAGTGCTGAAAGTGGATCCTTCCGTGGGCAAAATTTCGCTCAGCATCAAAGCGGCGCAGCCGGGACCTTGGGAAAATGCGTCCGGTCAATTCCGCACAGGCGACATCGTAACCGGCGTCGTGAAGCGCCTGGTCAGCTTCGGCGCCTTCGTGGAAATCGCGCCGGGCGTGGAAGGCTTGGTGCACATTTCCCAAATCGCCCATCGCCATATCGCAACTCCGCATGAAGTGCTGAAGGAAGGGCAGGAAGTGCAAGCGAAAGTGCTGGACTTCAACCCTGCCGAGAAGCGCGTGTCTCTCTCGATCAAGGAGACGGAAGAAGCGCCGGCTCGTCCGGAGCGGGAGCGTGGACCACGCGCGCCGAAGGAATCCGCGAATTTGCCGGAGCCGGAAAGCATGAGCTTTACGCTCGGCGAGAAGTTCGGCGATAAACTGAGCAAATTCAAGTAAATCAAAGCTTATTTAAGATGCCGCTCGTTCCGGCTGCCCAACGCTGCAAACCGGAGCAGCGGCTCTTTTTATGCCGGAATGTTGCCTTTGACAAACTTTATTGTGCGTATACAATAAAAGTAGGGAACAATCCCGTTATTCGCCGCATAACCTATGGTTACCGATAGACGCATCTTTTTTTTTAATCAAAAAGTTGATCGAAGGCAACATTTTAAGTTGGACGCCACAAATCGGCGTACAAACCGAGCGAGGTGAATTTCCATGCAGGAGCATACAACGCAGCTTGTCAGGGAAGACGGCTGGCGGCGCCAAAGAACACAGATGACGATGCCGGAAGTATACCGGAGTTTAAAAATACCGAAGAACGGTTCGGTGATCCGCAAGTTTTTGGCATTCGCCGGACCCGGCTACTTGGTTGCCGTAGGCTATATGGATCCCGGTAACTGGGCCACGGATTTGGCGGGCGGATCGCTGTTCGGCTACACGCTGCTCTCGGTGATTCTGCTCTCCAATCTGATGGCCGTCATTTTGCAGGCGCTGGCCGGGAAGCTGGGGATCGTCACCGGCCGGGATTTGGCGCAGGCTTGCCGGGATCATTACAGCAAACGCGCGACTTATGGCCTCTGGTTCCTCTGCGAGCTGGCGATCGCCGCGTGCGATTTGGCAGAAGTGATCGGGACGGCCATTGCGCTGAATTTGCTGTTCGGCATTCCGCTTATTTACGGGGTCATCATTACCGTGCTCGACGTTCTTGTCATTCTCTTGTTGCAGAACAAAGGCTTTCGTTATATTGAGGCGATGGTCATCACGCTGATCGGAACCGTCGGCATTTGTTTCGTGGCGGAACTTATCATGTCGCAGCCGGCGATGGCGGAAGTGTTCAAGGGGTTCGTGCCGAATACGGAAATCATCCGCAACCCGGAGATGCTTTACATTGCCATCGGTATTTTGGGTGCCACCGTCATGCCCCATAATTTATACCTGCACTCTTCCATCGTGCAGACGCGGCAGTTCGACCAGACGGAAATCGGCAAGCGTCAGGCGATCCGATACGCCACTGCGGACTCCACTATCGCTTTGTTTTTTGCATTATTCATTAACGCCGCCATTCTCATCGTGGCATCGGCCGCATTTCACACGGCCGGATACACGGATATCGCCGAAATCGGGGACGCCTATCATTTGCTCGCGCCGATCCTCGGTTCGTCGATGGCTAGCATCCTGTTCGGCGTGGCCTTGTTGGCCGCGGGGCAAAACTCTACGCTTACCGGCACGATGGCCGGCCAAATCGTGATGGAAGGTTTCCTGAACATTCAGCTGCCCGCTTGGCTGCGCAGGCTCATCACGCGGATGATCGCCATTATCCCGGCCGTGATCGTGACCGCGATCGCCGGGGAAAGCGGAACGGCGCAGCTGCTCATACTGAGCCAGGTCATTTTGTCGCTTCAGCTGTCGTTTGCGGTCGTCCCGCTTGTGAAGTTTACGAGTGACAAGAAAAAAATGGGCGTATTCGTGAACCCGCTATGGCTGAAAATCGTGGCTTGGACAGTGGCCGGTTTAATCGCCGTACTCAACGCCTATCTCTTGTACCAGACGATCGCCGTCTGGTTGTCCTAGTCGGCCGCCAGACCCACAATTCGAGAGACACGAAACACCCCGAATTCCGGATGTCCGGAATCCGGGGTGTTTCCTATTTTCCGGCGCATACTACTGAAGCGGACAGTCACTTCGAGGAGGTGCCGGCGGATGCCGCCCGGATATGCTGCATTTTTCTTGTGGACCGCCGCGGCGATTTTATGGTGGAGCGGCTGGAGGGAGGAAACCGCAGACGGTATTCCGGAACGTGCGGTTGCGGTATTTTTGGCCGGCTGGCCGCTGACGGCATGGATGAAAACCGGACTGGGGCACGCCGCTTCCGTACAGGTCAACGGGGCCTTTATGTGGACGGCCGTCGCGATGATCGTCCTCGCGCTGACGATGACTCCGCCGGCTGCATGGACGGCTTTGTCTGCCGGCATTTTGGCCGGCTCCTTTGCGGTCATGCTCTCGTTTTCCCCGCACTTCTATTTGACGGCTCCTGACTGGCTCGCCGGAAGAGGCGCGGCGCTGGTCGTCGGGATGATGTCGGCCGCCTTGTGCCGGGGAGCGTCCGGACAAATCGTGGCGGCCTCGGCCGCTTTGTGCTTGTGCGAGGGGCTATCCAACTTGTGGCTGCGGGAGTCGGGGCCTTTCGTGATCGGGACGGAACGGTGGATGGAAAGCTGGTGGACTTCTGTGCTGACCGCGCGGCTCGCTTCTTATTTGGCTTCTGCGGCCTTCAGGGTCGTGCGAAGCCCCTGGAGAAGGGGAGGGCAGCAAACTTGATCTGGCATTGGATGCACACACACCGGGATTTGACCGGTGTGCTGCTCGGAACCTTGTTCGGACTCGGAGCAAGACTGATCTTGATGCGAAGCGACTACAGACAGTATCCCGCCTACCCGCACGGCCGGATCGTACACATCGCGCTTGGCTTAATTGCCGCGGCACTCGGTTCGGTTGCGGTGCCCTCCTTATATCACAAAAATTACACCGCCATTACGTTTCTTTCGCTTGCCGCCCAACAGTTCCGGGAAGTTCGGAACATGGAAAGAACGACTTTGAACGCCATCGACAAGATGGAACTCGTGCCGCGGGGGGCGGCCTATATCGAAGGAATTGCAGTCGCCTTCGAAGGACGGAACTATTTGGCGATATTCGCGGCGTTGATCACTTCCATGACGTCGATCATTTTTCCGTGGTGGACAGGCTTGGCAGCCGGCTTCCTTTCGCTGCTTGTCGTTTTCCGGTTCATGCGAGGCAAAACCATTCGGCATATCGCCGACGTACAGACGGCCCCCATCCGGTTCGACGGCCACAATATGTATGTCGGAGACGTATACCTCATGAATGTGGGATTGAAAGAAAACCGGGAAATTATCGAAAAGCGGGGGATCGGTATTGTGATCACCCCCAAAAACGGAAATGCGCGGGTTACGATTGCGAATTTAGGGCAGCGTCAGGCCATTTTGTACGATGTGTCGACGCGGCTCGGCGTGTACCGGGATACGGGGGAACCGCTGCTGATTCCGCTCGGCAAGCTGGCCCTCGACACGGGACAACTGGCGTTAGTCACGCTCCCGAGGGAGTATGATCCGCGGATGGCGATTGCGGCCGTGGAGTCTGTCCCTTTGCTGGAGGCGGCTGTCCGGATGCCGGTCGAAGCGAATCGACAAGGAGAAGGGCGGGCGGATCATGGCTAGAATCGTCGCGCTGATCACGACGCGGAAAGAGGATGTAGCGGGAGGAGCTCCCATTTTCATAGCCGGGAACCGCGCCGAATTGGAGAAGACCGCGTTCATGCTGGAGAAGCTGCTGGATTGCGGCGCTCACGAATTGAACCACTCTTTGTTTCTTCTGGTGGACAGGAATACCGGCGATCATTAGTTAGCCAATACGCCCGATATTTGTTATGATGGGATTTGCGAATGTTTGTGGAGACAGCAAAAGGAGTGAAAATATGGCAAGACCCGTAATCGCCATCGTCGGGCGTCCGAATGTTGGCAAGTCCACGATTTTCAACCGGATCATCGGCGACCGGCTGGCCATCGTGGAGGATAAACCCGGCGTCACCCGCGACCGGATCTACGGCACGGGAGAATGGAACGGGATTTCCTTCAGCGTTATCGATACCGGAGGGATCGAGATCGAGGGAGAAGACGAACTCATTCGTCTCATCCGGGTGCAAGCCGAATTGGCCATTGAAGAAGCGGACACGATCATTTTCATGGTCGACGCCAAAGCCGGCATTACCCGTGCGGATGAAGAGGTCGCCCAGCTGCTGTACCGGTCTCAAAAACCGGTCGTATTGGCGGTCAACAAGGTCGACAATCTTCAGCGGATGGACGACATATATGAATTTTACGGGCTGGGCTTCGGCGATCCCGTCGCCTTGTCCGGCGCTCACGGCACCGGCATCGGAGATTTGCTGGACGCCGCCGTGGCGAAGCTGCCTGACGCCCAAGAGGAAGAGTACGACGAGGACGTCATCAAAGTGGCCCTGATCGGACGCCCCAATGTGGGCAAATCGTCTCTGGTGAACGCCATCTTGGGCGAAGAACGCGTCATCGTGAGCAACGTGGCCGGCACGACCCGCGACGCGATCGACACGCCGTTCGAACATGACGGTCAGCGTTATGTGCTGATCGATACCGCAGGCATGCGCAAGCGCGGCAAGGTGTACGAAACGACGGAGAAATACAGCGTCATGAGGGCGATGAAAGCGATCGAACGCGCGGATGTCGTGCTGGTCGTCATCAACGGGGAAGAAGGCATCATCGACCAGGACAAACACATTGCCGGTTACGCTCACGAGAACGGGAAAGCGGCCGTCTTCGTCGTCAACAAGTGGGATGTCGTGGAGAAGGACGACAAGACGATGCAGCAGTTCACGAATACGATCCGCGATCATTTTCTGTTTATGTCGTATGCGCCGATCGTGTTTTTGTCGGCTTTGACCAAGCAGCGGTTGGGCAAATTGCTGCCGGTGGTGAACCGGGCAGCCGAACAGCATGCGATGCGCGTGCCGACTCACCTGCTCAACGAAGTCGTGGCCGACGCCGTGGCCGTCACGCCGCCTCCGACCGACAAGGGCCGCAGGCTTCGCGTCAATTACGTCACTCAGGTGGCCGTCAAGCCGCCGACGATTCTCATTTTCGTTAACGAGCCGGAATTGATGCATTTTTCCTATGAGCGGTATCTGGAAAATAAAATCCGCGCCGCCTTCGAGTTCGAGGGCACGCCGCTGCGTCTGTTCACCCGGCGCAAATCGGATCAGGAATAGGAGAGACCGGATTGTTCACCTCCCTCTTAGCGGTTGTTATCAGTTATTTACTAGGCTCCATATCGTTCAGCATCCTGCTTGCCCGCTGGCTGCGCAAGATCGATATCCGCCAACATGGGAGCGGTAACGCGGGCGCCACCAATACGCTGCGCGTACTTGGCAAAGGTCCGGCCATCGCGGTTTTTGCGCTTGATGTGGCCAAAGGCATCGCCGCCATCCTGCTCGGCAGGCTGCTCGGGGATGCCGAATGGGTACCCGTCGCTTCCGGATTGGCTGCCATCATCGGCCATAATTGGCCCGTCTTCTTCCGGTTTAAAGGCGGCAAAGGAATCGCCACCACGATCGGCGCGGTGGCGATGTGGGCATTTCTGCCGTCTCTTGCGGCCGGAATCGTCGCCATTCTTACCATTGTCTTCACACGTTATGTTTCTTTGGGATCCATTGTATTTGCGATTCTTCTGCCGGTGAGCTTCGCCGTGTTCGGCTTGGATCCTGTATACATATGGGGAGCGGTCGCGATTACGCTGCTCGCGGTATACCGCCATCGGAAAAACATCGTAAAGCTTTATAAGGGGACGGAAAACAAGCTGGGCGGCAGCAAAAAGGGTGAGCCTCATGGAGCATAAACGGACGGCCGTGCTCGTCGCGGGCAGCTGGGGCACGGCCTTGGCGCGCGTACTGGCCGATAACGGACATCAAGTGAACCTTTGGACGCGCAATCCCCAGCAAGCCGAAGAAATCAATACGAAACGCCGGAATGAGAAATATCTTCCCGGAGCCGAGCTGCCGTCCGGCATGAAGGCTACCGCGGACATCGCGCAAGCGCTGGAAGGCGCCGACCTGGCCCTGTTCGTCGCTCCTTCTTCGGCCATGCGGGATGTCGCCCGTATGGCGGCCCCTCACCTGAGCAGTGACACGTTGGTCATTCATGCTACCAAAGGCTTCGAGACCGGCTCGCGAAAGCGGATGTCCACCGTGCTGGCCGAAGAACTGGACAAAGACGAGCGCTGCGTCGTCGTTTTGTCGGGTCCGAGCCATGCGGAGGAAGTGATCAACCGCCAGCCGACGACGGTCGTGGTGGCTTCCAAGGATTCTGCCTGCGCCGAAGCCGCGCAGGATTTCTTCATGAATGAAGCGTATTTTCGCGTTTATACGAATCCGGATCTGATTGGCGTGGAGACGGCTGGAGCTGTCAAAAACATCATCGCGCTCGGCGCCGGGCTTTCGGACGGTCTCGGCTTCGGCGATAACGCCAAGGCGGCGCTCATCACGAGAGGTTTGGCGGAAATCGCGAGACTCGGCTCCGCAATGGGCGCCAATCCGCTGACCTTCGCCGGACTGGCGGGTGTCGGAGATTTGATCGTGACTTGCACAAGCCCCCACAGCCGCAATTGGCGCGCCGGCTCCATGCTCGCCAAAGGGCTTCCGCTCGCGGAAGTGCTTGAACGTATGGGCATGGTGGTGGAAGGCGTTCGTTCGACCAAAGCCGTACACGAGCTTGCGGCTCATTACGGCGTCGAAATGCCGATCACCGAACAGCTGTTTTCCGTCCTGTTCGAAGGCAAATCGCCCGAACAGGCGGTCGGCGATCTGATGGGCCGCGTCCGCCGGCACGAGATTGAGGAAATTGCGGCCGCATCCCGTGATAAATGGTTAAAATGAACAAGTTTCCGCGCAATTGAACGACAGCCGCCCAAGGCTGTACGCACCTTATGCTCTCCCTCCTCATAGGATACATTGCACCGTGGACTTGAGGAGGGGAAACATGGATAAAAACTTGTCCAAGAATTTACTCGGCATGGTAAACAAAAGAACCGGAAAAAACATTACCGAGAATTCGATTAAAAAAATCGCGAGCGGCGTCACCGCCGACACGTTGAAAAACGAGGATGAGCTTCGCCAGCTGATCAAACAGGTGTCTAAAATGGCCAACGTACCGGTGTCGGAAGAGACGGTGAAGGAAATCGTGGCTGCCGTGAGAAAAAGCGGCATGAACATCAACAATCTCGAAGGACTTATGAAAATGATGCTGCCGAAGTGACGGCCGAGCGGATCCCCGAACCGAAGGGGGTCTTTTTTTTGTCAACCTTCCGGACCAGTGGTATAATTTGTAGCGTTTTGAGGACGGATAGGATGGGGGAACGAAGTTGGATCCGATGACCAAAATGTGGGTGTCGTTCATCGGCATCGGCCTTATGGCGCTGGCGGCGGCCTTGATCACCTTCGCCCGGCTGAAAACGAAAGGCTGGATTCGGTTCGTCCTGTCTCTGGCCGCATTCGTCATGCTGCTGGCAGGGCTGGTGTACGGCGTCGCGGCGATGGCTTAGGAGGTTTACAACAGAGTTGCTGATCTTAACGGGAAGAACCCGAACGAAGGAAACGGAAAGCCGAACCGGCATCAGCCTGCTGGAGCATGCGCTGCGTGCGGATGTGGATTGGGGCTTTAACTGCTCGAGAGGCACTTGCGCCAGATGCCGGTGCTATATTGCGGAAGGCTCGGATCTGCTCGAGGAGCCGACGGACGCCGAGTGGGACCGGCTCGGTCCGGACGAGCTGGATGCCGGGTTCAGGCTGGGATGCCAGGCGAAAGTAGCGCGAACCGGAACGATTAAAGCCGTCAACCGGACCTATTTTTAGAGTGAATATATTACGGGGTCCCCAAAAAGTAATCGGATTACGCTCCGAAGCTTCACGTCACTTTTTGGGGTGAAAGGGAGGGGGAAATCCCTCATGCATCAAGGATATCCTGCGGCGGCTATCGCCGTGCTCGCGGAACGGCTGCAAAATTGCGGCGGCGTCTGGGTGGTCGGCGGGAGTACCGGATTGGCGGTAAGAGGCGCGCGTTTGGACCGACCGCCCCGGGATTTGGACATTTATGCGGATGAAACAGATATGGATGCGATTCACCGGCGTTTGACCGAATATGCATTGGACACGCCCACGCCGAGCCAAACCGGGCAATATCGTTCCAGACTGTCTCATTATTCGGTTGAAGGCACGGTCGTAGAGCTCGTCGGAGGATTTGAGGTTCGAGCCGGCGGAAGTCTATATCGGACGGAAGTACGTGAGATGCTGGACCCGTATGGCGAGGATTTTCACGTGAATGGGCAGAAGGTGAAAGTGGTGCCGCTTGCACACGAGCTGCTGTTTAACGTGCTGCGGGAACGCGGTGACCGGACCGAATTGGCCGCTTCCTTGATCCGGGAGCAGCCGGACCGCCATTTGCCGGTGTTGAACATCTTGCTCGAGCGCAATGACCTATCGGCGGAAACGGCGGAACGGCTCCGGCGGCTGACTGCCGGCGCCGGACGCAGCATGAAGGCGGGAGCGGAATGAGCGGGAACCGCAGAGTCACCTTCCTGCCGGAGGAACGGTCGATAGAAGTCAGGCCCGGAACGACGCTGCTCGACGCCTCCAAGCGAGCCCGCGTGGCCGTTCGTACCCGGTGCGACGGAATGGCGTCGTGCCTCATGTGCAAAGTGAACGTGGACCCGGATCAAGCTGCGGCGCTTCAGGAACCGACTCCTGCGGAGAAGCGCATGCTCGGCGGACTGCTCGGCCAAGGGATCCGACTTTCGTGCCAGGCGCGGGTAAAGGCGGACGTTACGGTAACGGTGCCGGAAGACCCGCTGAAATCGGTCATTCGCCAAAAACTGGCCGAGCAGCAGCGGGAGAAGGATGAATTGTGGTGAAGACATACGGGGGAAGCACAAGAATGAATCGAAAACGCACCTTATTATTGGCTTTATGTACGATGATTTTGCTGCTCATTTCGGGCTGTCTGTATCCGAAAGACCAGACGCCGGGTCAAGACGCATCCGCGCGCGAAGCGGTACTGACCGTTCAAGATGCGGTCAACCGGTATAAGGAATCGACCGGTCTGCTTCCGATCCAGAATGCGGAAGCTTCCGTGCCGGTATATGAGAAATACCGCATCGATTTCGGGAAGCTCAAACGAATGGGCTACCTGTCGGCCATCCCGCCTGCGGCATTCGAGAACGGCGGCGGCTATATTTTTTTGATCATCGATGAAGAGACCGACCCGCAGGTGAAGCTGCTCGATTTGAAAGTGTATCAAGGGATCACGGCCATGCAGAGCAAGGTCGACGATTACCGAAGCGCCCACGGCGGAAGCAATCCGGCGGCAGAGGAAGCTTTCCCCGGTTATCTTGATCTTGATTATGACAAGCTGGGGGCTTCCAGACCGGATCTATCCAGCATGTATTCGCACCGTCCGCTGGAGCTCATGTTGAGCGGTGATGGCGAAGTATTTGCGGACTATGCCGCGGACATCGCAGCCGCCGTGCAAAAGACGGGGGCCGCACCGAAGCCGGACGAAGATCTCCGTCACCGGCTGGCGGAGGCTTCCTACTATGTGCCGGTTAAAGCTCCCGTTTACCGGTGGCAGGGGGAAGAACCCCGGCCGGTCGCACCTTAATAAATGGAACAGAACAGAGGACATTCGGCCTACACGCCGGATGTCCTATTTGTCATGGAAGAATAGAAACCGAAGACATACGGATTCCGTTCCGTTCATATGCTTGTTGAGGATACAACCGAGCGCCGGCGGGCGTACGCCGGCATGGCAAACATTTGGTCGCGGGCGGCATATTTCGGTCCGGCGAACATACAATGTTACCAGTCCAAGTTCGTGTACGAGTTCCGTCGCGCTGGCGGGTCACGAAGGGTTCGCGATTACGATGGGAGGGGAAATCTCAGTGGAAAAAGTGGACATTTTCAAAGATATCGCCGAGCGCACAGGCGGCGATATCTACCTCGGGGTCGTCGGCGCCGTACGGACGGGCAAATCGACCTTTATCAAACGGTTTATGGAAACCGTCGTGCTTCCGAACATCACGCACGAGGCAGACCGCGTGCGCGCGATCGACGAGCTGCCGCAAAGTGCGGCCGGCCGCACGATCATGACGACGGAGCCGAAGTTTGTTCCGAATAACGCGGTGCAAATTAAAGTGGCTGACGGGCTGGAAGTGAACGTCCGGCTTGTCGATTGCGTCGGATATACGGTGGAAGGGGCCAAAGGCTTCGAGGACGAAAGCGGGCCGCGCATGATTTCGACGCCTTGGTTCGAGGAGCCGATTCCGTTCCAGGAAGCGGCTGAAATCGGAACGCGCAAAGTCATTCAGGAGCATTCCACGCTCGGCGTTGTGGTGACCACGGACGGCTCGATCGCGGAAATTCCGCGTCACGCCTACGTGGACGCCGAAGAGCGGGTGATCAACGAGTTAAAAGAAGTCGGCAAACCGTTCGTGCTCGTGATCAACTCGGCGCGGCCGAGGAGCGAAGAAGCGCAGACGCTCCGCAGCGAGCTTTCCGTCAAATACGATATTCCGGTCATGACGTTGTCCGCCGCGAACATGGGCGAAGATGAAGTCATGGGCGTGCTGCGGGAAGTGCTGTACGAATTCCCGGTTCATGAAGTGAACGTCAACCTTCCCAGCTGGGTCATGGTGCTGAACGAATCGCACTGGCTCCGTTCCAGCTATGAAAATTCCGTCCGCGAAACGGTCAAAGACATTCGCCGTCTCCGGGATGTCGACCGCGTGGTCGCCCAGTTCATGGAATACGATTTTGTGGCGCGCGCCGGCCTCAGCGGCATGAACATGGGGCAGGGCGTTGCGGAAATCGATTTGTACGCACCGGACGAATTGTACGACAGAATCCTGATGGAGGTTGTCGGTACCGAAATCCGGGGCAAGGATCACCTGCTGCAGTTAATGCAGGAGTTCGCGCATGCCAAACGCGAGTACGACCGATTCGCGGAAGCGCTGGAGATGGTGAAGACGACGGGTTACGGCATCGCCGCTCCGACGCTGGCGGAGATGGTGCTCGACGAGCCCGAGCTGATCCGGCAAGGCTCCCGGTTCGGCGTCCGCCTGAAAGCGACAGCGCCGTCCATTCATATGATCCGGGTCGACGTGGAGTCGGAGTTCGCCCCGATTATCGGAACCGAGAAGCAAAGCGAAGAGCTGGTCCGCTATTTGATGCAGGATTTCGAGAAGGATCCGATCAAAATTTGGGAGTCCGATATTTTCGGCCGGTCGCTGCATTCGATCGTCAGAGAAGGCATTCAAGGCAAAATCGCCATGATGCCCGACAACGCCCGCTACAAGCTGCAGGAAACGCTCGGCCGCATCATCAACGAAGGCTCTGGCGGCTTGATTGCCATCATCCTCTAAACCGGAAAACACCCTTTTTCACGAAAGGGTGTTTTTATATTTGGAGGAAAAAAGACGTGAATCTCGCGCCACGCTTGAAACTTCGGATTTTTCCCGTGTATAATTTCTGATGAAACGGATAAACAGATAACAAGCCAGATTCCGTTGTGGGAGGTGAAGGCATGAACAAAACCGATCTGATTGCGAAAGTCGCGGAAATGACGGACTTGTCCAAAAAGGATGCTACGCAAGCGGTTGACGCGGTATTCGACGTTATTTCAGAGGCGCTCCAAAACGGAGACAAAGTACAACTCGTCGGCTTCGGAAACTTTGAGGTTCGCGAGCGTTCCGCCCGTAAAGGACGCAACCCGCAAACCGGTGACGAAATCGAGATCCCGGCCGGGAAAATTCCCGCGTTCAAACCGGGAAAAGCGTTGAAAGAGGGCATTAAATAATAAGGTTATGTCGAACGCCAAGCGACAGCCTGAAATAAGGTTGCGCAGCTATTTGGGCATGTGCTATACTCAATCTCGTACTTTTCGTCGGGACGTAGCGCAGCTCGGTAGCGCGCACCCTTGGGGTGGGTGAGGTCGAGAGTTCAAATCTCTCCGTTCCGACCATTACTTACGCAAATACTGCTCCTTCACGGCCTGCCCGGGGAGGAGCAGTTTTTTTGTTTGACAGTGATCCGGATTATCCCTCATAGTGTATATAAAAAAAGGAGGCCGGCGGCGAATGGAAGCGAACCAGTCGGACTACGTGGTCATCAAGGCCAAAGAAGGCGGCGTTCAAGTCATCGGACTGACCCGCGGGCAAGACACGAAATTTCACCATATGGAAAAACTCGATCGGGGCGAAGTGATCATTGCGCAATTCACCGAGCATACGTCGGCCATCAAAATTCGCGGCAAGGCGACCATCATGACCAAGTATGGGACCGTCGAAACCGACAACTAACCTCGATCCCGCACCGTGCAGGCATAGCCTGCCTTTTTCATTTGTACAATGGTGTAGGAACCCGTCCGTGACGGAGGAGGACACCGCCATGCCTTATTGGAAATCGACCGCTTATTTGATTGTGGCCGGCATGATCGCGATTCTCGTGCTGGGACGTTTGCCGCTGTGGGAACACGCCGCTCAGGAGCTTCGGGCGAAAACGGCGATGTCGGTCCCGAGACACATGCTCTCGGACGACAATTTGGCCGACGCGATGGCCGGACTGCGGCTGCAGGAAAGATTGACGAGGGTCGAGTGGGATCATTCCATTTTGACCGTCGATCTGACGCTGCGCTCCGATAAGGGAAACGGTCAAGGAGCGCTGCGGGATTTGACGTCGCTCATCCGGTTCACGTTCCTCGAAGCCGGCAACGTCCGGCAGCTCCTCTTCCGGGTGTACAGGGAGAACGGCGATCAACGCCTGCTGCTGTTTTACGGGAACGGCCGACGGGATGAATGGACCCGGGATGAGCTGAGTTCCTTACAGCCTCCGAATTTCGTGGACGACGAAGCCTTTGGCGGCAAATTGCGCCTGGCGGTCACGCCAGCAGGCGAGCGATGGCTCCGAAATATATCAAATTGATGAACATGAG
The DNA here is from genome assembly GCF_005049045.1 of Cohnella pontilimi. Lineage (GTDB taxonomy): Bacteria > Bacillota > Bacilli > Paenibacillales > Paenibacillaceae > Cohnella > Cohnella pontilimi. Next base: position 588,322 of record NZ_SUPK01000001.1, on the reverse strand, counting down.
GGGCGTCTTATGCGGTGTTACCGGGGTTATGTTATAATAAGTAAAATCATAACGCCGTTCAGGTGTTCGGCATCAGGCTCGGAGGCTGCAGCATGACACGATACCGGGTTGAGCAATTGGCCCATAAATATATGAACCATGATATGATCGCGCTTCATACCGAACTCCCGGATTTCCCCGATGGCCGCATCCGTCTGCTGTATGCGGTGCTGGGGCAGCAGCCGGCCGCCGCGTCCGACAAAGAACTGCTGTCGCTCGTGACTTCGCTTATTCAGGTCGGACTCGACACGCACGATATGGTGGATAACCGCTCCGCCGAATCAGGCGGCGGCATGCCGGCGATGCGGTCCCAGCAGCTCAAAGTGCTCGCCGGAGATTATTTCAGCGGGCGTTTCTATCATCTGTTATCTCAAGCGGGCCATATTGACGCGATTCGCCGTTTGAGCGAAGCAGTATCCGAATTGAACCGAATCAAAATGACGCTCTATTTAAAAACAATAAGACGCGAACTGGACCCGGAGCAGTATGTGAAGTATGGAACGGATTTGAAGTCCGGTTTATTCCTGTCTTTTACAGGTTTCATGCACGGACTCTATGAACGGGTGTGGCCGGAGCTGATCGAGCGGTTCAGCCGCTGCGAGGTGCTGCTCCAAGAACTCAGAAAAGCGGACAATCCTTGTCCACCCGGCGGAAACTGGGTTTTTTGGCACATCTGGCAAGAAGGTACGGAGGAAGAGCGCCGGCAATTGACGGATCGCCGCGAAGACATCGGCATGATCCGGCATCTGCTGGACAAATACGAGGTCAAAGACAAGCTCGCCGCGCTCCTTCACCAATCCGCCGCACAGCTGCAAGGACTTCTCGGGCGGCTGCAATCGGACAAGTTGACGCGCGAGCTGCAGCCGTTGATCGAGCCGTTTCTCGCGGCTGGCGGCACAAGACCGGCCGCGGCATTGAAGGAGTTGGGGTGAGCGCAATGGCAATGGACGCCGAATCGAAACAACAGCATGTACACGCCGTGTTTGAAAGCATCGCGCCGAAATACGATTTCATGAACGACGTTCTCAGCTTCCGCAGGCACAAGGCCTGGCGCCGGTTCACGATGCGCAAGATGGAGGTGCAGCCCGGGCAGAAATCGCTCGATTTGTGCTGCGGCACCTGCGATTGGACGATCGCACTTGCCAAGGCGAGCGGCGGAGAAGCCGTCGGTCTCGATTTCAGCCGGAATATGCTGAACATCGGACAAGCCAAAGTGGATAAACTCGGACTCGGCGGACAAATCAAGCTGGTTCAGGGCAACGCGATGGAACTGCCCTTCGCCGACAATTCGTTCGACTACGTGACGATCGGCTTCGGGCTTCGGAACGTGCCCGATCTGATGCAGGTGCTGCGGGAGATGAAACGTGTCGTGAAGCCGGGCGGCAAAGTGGTCTGTCTCGAGCTTTCCAAGCCGTCTTGGCAGCCCTTTAAGGGCCTTTATTATTTTTATTTCGAGAAACTGCTTCCGCTGCTCGGCAAGTGGCTGGTGAAGAGGTACGAACAGTATCGCTGGCTTCCGGAATCGCTAGCGGCTTTCCCTGATTTGCAGGACCTGGCCGAACGGTTCCGCCAGGTCGGGCTCCGCAACGTGCGGGCGTACCCGCTCACCGGAGGGATTGCCGCTCTGCATATCGGGACGAAGGGGAATGACGGGGCATGATACGCAAAATCCGCGTTTTTTTAGAAATGATTAAGTTCGAACATACGATTTTTGCACTTCCATTCGCGTTCGTAGGGGCAATATTAGGTGCAGTCAGCGTACAGCACAGACTGCCGGAATGGAGCGAGATCGGCTGGATTTTGCTCGCCATGGTCGGCGCACGCAGCGCGGCGATGGGGCTGAACCGGCTGATCGATAAGGCGATCGACACGCGCAACCCGCGCACCGCGATCCGGGCGCTGCCAGCGGGGCTGCTTCGTTCGGGCGAAGTGCTCCTGTTCATCGTCATCTCGTTCGTTTTGTTGTTTTGGGCGGCGTCCCAGTTAAACAGCCTGTCGGTGAAATTGCTGCCGATCGCCGTATTTATGACGGTTTTTTATTCTTATACGAAAAGATTTACTTGGCTTTGCCATGTGGTGCTCGGCTTGACGATCGGACTGGCACCGCTCGGCGGCTGGGTTGCCGTGACCGGTCAGGTGACGTGGCCGTCTATTATTCTTTATTTGACGGTCGCCTTGTGGACCGCAGGCTTTGACGTCATTTACGCCTGCCAGGACGTGGAATTCGACCGCAAAGAAGGGTTGTTTTCCATCCCTGCCCGTTTCGGCATCTCCCGTGGGCTCGGCATCGCCCGCATGTTTCATGCTTTGACCGCAGTGGGCTTCTCACTGCTGCTCTTGCTTACCGATTTGAGTTGGTGGTACTGCGCCGGCATCGTGGTGGCAGGGGCGCTCATGCTTTATGAGCACCGGCTGGTGAAGCCGAACGACTTGAGCAAGCTGAACGCCGCATTCTTCACCATGAACGGAATTCTCAGCGCAGTCGTGTTCGCGTTCACGTTCATCGACCTGGTGGTGGTGAGAACTTGGTGACATCGGCTCAGGAACGTACAACAGCGGCGCCAAGACGCTGGGTAGTCGGCATCACGGGGGCCAGCGGCGCCGTATATGGCGTCACGCTTTGCCACCGGCTGCTGGAAGCCGGGTACGAGCTTCATCTCGTGGTGTCCGACGCAGGGTGGCGGGTGCTGAAAGAAGAGCTCGGATGGGACGCGGCCCGGCGCAGCGACGCGCTGCAAGCCGCCTTCGGCGAAGCGGCGGTGTCCGGCCGGCTGATTTATCACCCGCTTGGCGATATCGGAGCGGGGATCGCCAGCGGATCTTTCCGCTGTGAAGGAATGACCGTCATCCCTTGCTCGATGGGAACATTGTCCGCGATTGCGGCAGGTTCCTCGACGAACTTGCTGACTCGGGCGGCAGATGTCATGCTGAAAGAAGGGCGTCCGCTGCTGCTTGTTCCGCGGGAGACGCCGCTTCACGCGATTCATTTGGAAAATATGCTCAAGCTGGCACGGCTCGGCGTACGGATCATTCCGGCTATGCCGGCCTTTTACCACGGTCCGCAGACGCTGGACGACCTGGTCGCCTTCCTGGTCGGCAAAGTCATGGACAGCATGGGCGTGTCCAACAACTTGTTCAACAGATGGGGAGAAGACAATGACTGACGGCCTGTCGCGGCCGATCCGAATCGGACGCATCGATTATACGAATGTGTGGCCTGTAGTTCACCATTTCGATCCTGCCGCACTGAAGCACCCGGCCGAGCAAGTTCAGGAGATGCCGGCTGTGCTGAACCGGAAACTGCGGGAAGGCGAGATCGACCTGGCGGCGATTTCGTCGTTCGCCTACGGAGATTCTTCGGAGTCCTACTATTTGCTTCCCGATTTATCGGTGAGCGCGCTCGGCCGCGTTCAGTCGATTTTGCTGTTCTTGAAATCTCCGCTCGAGAAAGTCGTGAACGGCAAAATCGCCTTAACGACCACTTCGGCCACTTCCGTTAATTTGCTCAAAATCATTATGGAAAAATTTTATGGCGGCAAACCGATCTACGAAGACGCCGAACCGTCACTGGAGAAAATGCTCCAGGGAGCGGATGCCGCCCTATTGATCGGCGATCATGCCATCCGGGCGTCGTGGCAAAACCACGGCTACCGCGTGCTGGATCTCGGCGAAGTATGGAACCTGTGGACCGGGCATTGGATGACGTTCGCCGTGTGGGCGGTCAGAAGGGAAGCGGCGCGTCGGAATCCGGAGGCGGTCCGGGACATTTTCGAGGGCTTGACGGTGAGCAAACGCATGGCTTACCGGGATCTGGAGCCGATCGTTTCGAAGGCACAAAGTCAAATCGGAGGAACCCGCGAATATTGGCAAGGGTATTTCCGCAATCTGTACCACGGATTCGGACCGGAGCAGCAAGCGGGACTCAAGCTGTATTATCAATACGCGCACGAACTCGGCCTCATCGATCATGAAGTGAACCTGACCGAATGGCCGGTGGCCGTTGCCGGCAATTTTGCAGAGCCGCAGGTGAGGAAATGAAAATGATGCAGCTGTACGCCGCCTTGAAATCCGACTTGCAGGCGATCGAAGACGAAATGGCCCGTTCGGTTATGTCCGAAATGCCTCTCCTCAGCGAAACTTCGCTGCACCTGCTGAAGGCGGGAGGCAAGCGGATTCGCCCCGTATTTGTCCTTTTGTCGGGCAAATTCGGCGAGTACTCTCTGGAGACGCTCAAGAAAGTCGCTGTTCCGCTTGAGCTGATTCATATGGCCTCGCTGGTACACGACGATGTGATCGACGATGCCGAAACCCGGCGCGGGCAGTTGACCGTGAAGTCCAAGTGGGACAACCGCATCGCGATGTACACCGGGGATTACATACACGCGAAAGCCCTCACGGTGATCACGCAGCTGAACAATCCGAGAATTCACCGGATTTTATCGAGTGCCATCGTACAAATGTGCATCGGTGAAATGGAGCAGATCCGGGACTTTTTCAATGTGGATCAAAATATCCGCACTTACATGCGTCGGATAAGACGCAAAACGGCGATGCTGATCGCGATCAGCTGTCAGCTCGGTGCTTTGGCGACGAACGCCCCCGCCAAGATTAGCGATGCGCTGTACCGTTTCGGCTACAATGTCGGTATGGCTTTTCAAATTACCGACGACCTCCTGGACATATGCGGAACGGAGAAAGCGATCGGCAAACCGCCCGGAAGCGATCTTCGGCAGGGCAATATCACGCTGCCTGTGTTGTTCGCGCTGCAGGACGAGTCGATTCGGGGCGCCCTATTGGACGAAATCGCGGCTATCCGCGCTAGCGAAGGACCTGTGGATTCGTCGCCTGCGGTTCGCCTCGTTCGTTCGAGCCGTGGAGTTCAAGCGTCGGAGGAGCTGGCGGACCGGTACATCGTCAAAGCGTTGAAGGCGCTCGAGGCGCTGCCGGATTTGCCGGCCAAGCGCAACTTGGCCGAAATCGCCCGGTTCGTGGCGCATCGCAGTTATTAAGCCTTTACGGTGTGGTAAAATGAGGAATATAACGCTTGTACGATCCGATAAAACCGAAAAGGAGAGCGTTTATGGAACGAACTTATTTGATGGTGAAACCGGATGGCGTGCAGAGAGGTCTGATCGGCGAAATCGTCGGGCGCTTCGAGCGCAAAGGCTTGAAGCTGGTCGGCGCGAAGCTGCTGAACGTTCCGCTCGAAACGGCGGAGCTTCATTACGCTGAGCACCGGGGCAAAGATTTCTACGATCCGCTGTTGACCTTTATTACGTCCGGCCCGGTGTTCGCCATGGTTTGGGAAGGCGATCACGCCGTCGAACTGGCCCGGCTGATGATCGGCAAGACGAACGCGCTGGAAGCGGCGCCCGGCACCATTCGCAGCGACTTCGCGATCCATACGAGGTTCAACCTCATCCATGGCTCCGATTCCGCGGCAAGCGCCGAACGCGAAATCGGCATTTGGTTCAAGCCGGAGGAACTGGTTTCCTACGAGAAGTCGATCGATAGCTGGATTTAAATCCTATCACTAGAGGAGTCCGATTCATGGGGGAACTGATTCCGGCCGGCGGCTTAACGGAAGATGAGGATTTTGCCCGTTTCGTGGCGGACATTCACCGCAGCCTGTCGATCGACTTGTCGCAGTATAAAGAGGGGCAAATGCGCCGCCGGCTCACAACTTTGCGAATGAAGCACGGGTTCGGCACTTTCGCGCTTTATTACAAAGCGTTGATGGGCGATGCCAAACTGCGTGAGGAATTTCTCGACCGGATGACGATTAACGTCTCGGAATTTTGGCGGAACGCGAACCGCTGGCAAGTGCTGTCGGAACGTTTTTTGAAACCGATGCTGAGCTCGTCGCCCCGCTTGAACGTGTGGAGCGCCGCGTGTTCCACGGGAGAAGAGCCTTATACATTGGCGATGATTCTGGATTCGTTCGGCGCGCTCGAACGCTCATCTATACTGGCGACGGATATCGACGACGGTGTACTTGCCAAAGCCAAGGAAGGATTGTACCCGGTACGTTCGGTTCGGGAAGTTCCGGCCGATTATTTGAAGCGGTACTTCGAAGCAGCGCGAGACCATTATCGTGTGGTGGAACGCCTGAAGAAAGCGGTCAAGTTCCAGAAGCAAAATTTGCTGCTCGATTCCTTCGGCTCCCAGTACGACCTGATCGTCTGCCGCAACGTTATGATTTATTTTACGGAAGAAGCCAAGTCGGCACTGTATCACAAATTTTCTCGGGCGCTCAAACCGGGCGGGCTGTTGTTTGTCGGCAGCACGGAACAAATTTTCTCCCCGGGGCAGTACGGACTCGAGCCGGCCGACACGTTTTTTTACCGACGCGTTTCCGCGGGGGTATGAGACGCGGGTTCCCACGCGATACTAATGATAACCATTCCACGCGGAGGGAACCATGGACAAGCGAAAAGTAATCACCGCCTACCGGCGAGGTTTGATTTCCGTGCAGGAATGCGCGCAGATTTTGGGCGTCGACAATGTGAAGCTCATCGCCATGATGCGGGAAAGCAAAAACACCAAAAGAGCCGCGGCACATAAGCAGTCCGTCCGATAAGGGCGGGCTTCTTTTCTTGTCAAACGCTTTAACGCTGTAATATAATGAGCGAAAGACAGATGAGGTTTCAGGGTAGGAGGAACGGAATGTGAGTTTACGATATTTGACCGCAGGAGAAACGCACGGTCCGCAGTTGACGGCCATCATTGAAGGGCTGCCGAGCAACCTCGAGCTGGATTTTGAAGCTTTGAATTTTCAATTGCAGCGCCGGCAAAAAGGACACGGACGCGGGCGCCGCATGCAAATCGAAAAGGATACCGCCCAGATCGTCGGGGGAGTGCGTCACGGACGAACGACAGGCGCGCCCGTGGCGGTCGTGGTCGAAAATAATGACTGGAAGCATTGGACCTCTGTCATGAATGTGGAACCGATCGAGGGGAACGACGAGGCCAAACGCCGCGTTAACCGTCCCCGGCCGGGGCACGCCGATCTGAACGGCGGACTGAAATACAACCTGAAAGATTTGCGCAACGTGCTGGAGCGCTCGAGCGCCCGTGAAACCGCGGCGAGAGTGGCAGTCGGAGCGATTGCAAGGCAGCTTCTTGAGAAATTCGGCATCAAGGTGGCCGGACATGTCGTGTCGATCGGCGAAGTGACGGCCGAAACGCCGAACTTGCCGCTTGACGAGCTCGTCCGCGTAACGGAACAATCCCCGGTGAGGGTCGCGGACAAGGCGGCCGAACAACGGATGATCGAGCTGATCGACCGCACGAAGACGGAAGGCGACTCGATCGGCGGAATCGTCGAATGTATCATAGAAGGTGTTCCTGTCGGTCTCGGCAGCCACGTGCAGTGGGATCGTAAGCTGGACGGCCGCATCGCGCAGGCGGTGATGTCGATCAACGCGTTCAAAGGCGTAGAGATTGGCCTCGGATTTGAAGCTGCACACCGTCCGGGCTCCCAGGTGCACGATCCGATTCATTATGACGGCGACCGGGGTTTCTACCGCGCTTCGAATAACGCCGGCGGATTTGAAGGCGGCATGACGACCGGGGAACCGATTGTTGTCCGCGGGGTCATGAAACCGATCCCGACCTTGTATAAACCTTTGGCCAGCGTCGATATCGATACGAAGGAGCCCTTTACCGCACAAGTCGAACGGTCCGACGCATGCGCGGTGCCTGCGGCCAGCGTCGTTCTTGAGCATGTGGTCGCTTGGGAAGTGGCCAAAGCCTTTTTGGAAAAATTCGGCGGCGACTCGATAGAAGAAATCGAGGGCAACCTCGAAAATTATTTGCGCCAGCTGGCGGATTACTGATGGAGGCTGCGGTCAGGGAACTGACGGTCGAACTGGGGGAACGCGCTTATCCGATATGGATCGGTTCCGGTTTGCTCAGCAGAACCGGGGAGTTGTTCGCGGAGCGGGGGTTTCCGGAGAAGTCGCCGGTTCTGTTGGTTACGGATGCCGCGGTGGCCCATTTGTACGCGGAGACCGTCGAAACTTCGCTTCGTGCTTCCGGATATGAAGTGCAGCGGGCCGTCGTAACCGTCGGAGAAGCTTCCAAATCGCTCTCGGTATTTGACGGTTTGATCGAAGCTGCGCTGGAAGCCGGACTGGACCGCAAATCCACGGTGATCGCGCTTGGCGGCGGGGTTGTCGGGGATTTGGCGGGCTTTGTCGCCGCCACGTACATGCGAGGCGTGCGTTTCGTGCAAATGCCGACTACCATTTTAGCGCACGACAGCAGTGTCGGCGGCAAGGTGGCGGTCAACCACCGGCTGGCGAAGAACATTATCGGGGCTTTCCATCAGCCTGAGTTCGTCCTCTACGATCTCGATACGCTGCTGACTTTGCCGCCCAGAGAAGTGCGCGCCGGCTTGTCCGAGGTAATCAAGCACGGCTTGATCTGGAACGCGGATTTCGTGCGCTGGTTCGACGAACACGCGGAGCGGCTGCTGGGCCTCGATCCGGAAGCGCTCGGCTATGCTCTATATGAAGGATGCAAAGTAAAATCCATTGTTGTTTCGCAGGATGAACGGGAGAACGATCTTCGGGCGATTTTGAATTTGGGGCATACGATCGGTCATGCCTTGGAAGCGGTGGCCGGTTACGGCGAGCTGCTTCACGGTGAAGCGATCGCCATCGGCATGGCGGGAGCCGCGCGCCTCGCGGTCCGCTTCGGCTACGATCCGGCCATCGCGGCGGAGACGGAACGGATTTTCCGCAAATTCGGCCTTCCTGTGCGGATTCCGGCTGATATCAATCCGGATGCCGTCATGAAGGCCATGATGCACGACAAAAAGTTTAAAGAAGGCCAAATGGTATTTATCGTTCCCACTTCCATCGGCAGCGTGGAAATCCGCCAGGACGTGCCGTCGGATTGGGTAAGGGAAATTGTGGAGCAACTGCGGGAGGGAGCCGGAGAAGCATGAGCACAAGAGGCATACGCGGCGCCATTACGGTGGACGCCAACGAAGAGAATGTGATACTCGGCGCCACGGTCGCCTTATTGAATGGCATCGTAGACGTAAACCGCTTTAGTCCGGAAGATATCGCTTGCGTTTGGGTGACCGTGACTCAGGATTTGGACGCCACATTCCCGGCGAGAGCCATCCGCCAAATGCCGGGCTGGGAGCTCGTTCCGCTTATGTGTTCGCTGGAAATTCCGGTGAAGGGAAGCCTCGAAAAATGCATTCGGCTGATGGTCCTGGTCAATACCGATGCTTCGCAAACCGAAATCCGCCATGTATACATGGGCGACGCTCAGTCGCTGCGGCCCGACTTGTCGGGCAAATAAAGGCGTTGACGCCTTCCGGCGTCGGTGATATAGTAGGAACAAGTTACGCGTCGCGGAACGGTCGACCGGAGGGTCGATCACTTACGCGAGCGAGATGAGCAGAGTAGAGCGGAGTCGAGCGGAGACAGCCGTGTCCCGGGAATCGTCATGGGGCAGACGGCAGAAGTCCGGTTTATTTGCGCACCTTTGGGTGACGCAGGAGGCGGACCATACATCTCTATCGAACTTAAAGCATCTCTGCGGAGATGCTTTTTTTGTTTAATTTGGCAATTGAAAAGGAGGCAAACCGATGGACCGGCAGGAGCTGCAAAATGTGATCGCGCTGGCGGGAAGCTATAATGTCATACCGATTGTACGGAGATTGCTGGCGGATACGGAAACGCCGATCCGGGTATTCCAGCAGTTCATCCGCGACAAGCGGGCGTTCCTGCTCGAAAGCGTCGAAGGCGGCGTCAAATGGGCGCGTTATTCGTTCATCGGCACCGATCCTTTTTTGGTGCTCCGTTTGAAACAAGGCCAAGTGACGCTGGAGCAGGGCGGCCGCACGGAAACGCTGACCGCGGACAACCCGCTGCAGCTCATCCGGGAGAAGCTGCGGTCGTACCGCAGCCCGGCGCTGCCGGAGCTGCCCCCGTTCACCGGCGGCGCCATCGGGTTTTTCGGATACGATTTGCTGCAGTATTACGAGAAGAAGCTGCCGCGGCACCGGACAGACGATTTGAATATGGACGACATGCAGTTTATGTTTTGCGACCGGATCGTCGTGTTTGATCATTTGAAGCAGCAGGTGCTGGTGATCGGCAATGTGCATGTGAAGGACGGTGCCACCGACGAGGACATCGAAGCCTCCTATCGCGAAGCATTAAAGGCGATCGACGACACGATCCGCAGACTTCAGCGGCCGCTGCCGCAAGTGATGTCGAGAGGCGCTCCGCCGGCGGATCCGGATTTGGGCCATGTTTACTCGAATCTGACGAAAGAACAGTTTATCGCCAATGTGGAACAAGCCAAAGAATATATCCGGTCCGGCGACATTTTCCAAGTGGTGTTGTCCCAGCGTTTTCACATCGAAACTGAAGTGGATCCATTGCAAGTGTACCGCGTGCTGCGCACCATGAATCCTTCTCCGTACATGTACTGCCTGAAGCTCGACGATGAAATGATCGTCGGCACGTCGCCGGAGCTGCTCGTGAAGGTGGATAACGGCAAAGTCGAGACGCGGCCGCTCGCCGGAACCCGTCCGCGCGGACGGACGCCGGAGGAGGACGAGGCGCTCGAGAAGGACCTGCTGGCCGACGAGAAGGAGCGTGCGGAACACGTCATGCTCGTCGATTTGGGCCGCAACGATCTCGGAAGGGTATCGGAGTTCGGTTCCGTCAAAGTCGACAGCTACATGGAGATCGAACGATACTCGCATGTGATGCATATTGTCTCGAACGTCTCGGGACGAATCCGCGAAGACCGGGACTTTTTCGATGCTTTCCTTTCCTGCCTGCCGGCGGGCACATTATCAGGCGCGCCGAAGCTGCGGGCGATGCAAATCATTGCGGAGCTGGAATTGGAAGCGAGAGGCGCATACGGCGGCGCCATCGGATATCTCGGATTTTCCGGCAACCTCAATACATGCATCACGATCCGCACCATCATTTTCAAAAACGGAAAAGCTTATGTGCAGGCAGGAGCGGGTATTGTATGGGATTCCGTTCCGGAAATGGAATATGAGGAGACGGTCAACAAGGCGAAAGCGATGCTGAAAGCGATCCGTTCGGCGGAAGCGGCATTTCCTCCGCTGGCCGTGGCCTTGGATCGCCACACGAATTTGGATTATGATTAAAACCCATGAACAGGAGGAGATCGGAATGGAAGCAGTGAAAAGCGGGCAATCGGCCGGCGGTATCACGATTCCGGATGCACTGGGAGCCATTATGGAAGGCAGAGACTTGACGCGGGACGAGGCATTCGGTATCATGACCACCATTATGCGGGGGGAAGCGACTCCTGCCCAAATCGGCGCAATCATCATGGCACTTCGCATGAAGGGCGAGGGCGTCGACGAAATCACCGGTTTCGCGGAAGCGATGAGGTCGTTCTCCAACCGGGTGACGACGGAAAATCACGATCTGCTCGATACGTGCGGCACCGGCGGATCGGGTATTCATAAATTCAACATTTCCACCGCTTCCGCCATAATCGCGGCAGCAGCAGGAGCGCGTGTGGCCAAACACGGCAACCGGGCGATGTCCGGCAAAGCGGGAAGCGCCGATGTGCTGGAAGCGTTGGGTGTGAACATCCAGCTGAGCGCGGAACAAGCGGCGGTGTGCCTGGAACGCAACGGCATCTGTTTTATGTTCGCGCAGCTGTACCATCCGGCACTAAAGCATGCCGGGGCGCCCCGCCGGGAGCTGGGCGTGCGGACGATTTTCAACATGCTCGGTCCGCTGGCCAATCCCGCCAATGCGGACCGTCAACTGATCGGCTTGTACGATCGCAGACGTACCGCGACGGTGGCGGAGGTGCTGGCTAGGCTCGGCCTGAAGCGGGCGATGGTCGTGGGCAGCCATGACGGGCTGGACGAAATCAGCCTGTCCGCTCCGACTCAGGTGTCCGAACTTAAAGACGGTGTAGTGACCACCTACGACATTACGCCTGCCGACTTGGGCCTTTCTAACCTAGCACTCTCCGACGTGCTGGGCGGTGACGCCGCACACAACGCCGCCATCATCCGCCGGGTTTTGGGCGGGGAGCGAAGCGCTTATCGCGAAGTGGTGCTGGCGAATGCAGGCGCGTGCATTTATGTAGCCGGCCGGGCCGAATCGCTCCGCGACGGCGTGAGGGTGGCCGCCGAGACGATCGATTCCGGCCGCGCGGCCGACAAACTGGGGCAATGGATCGCCACGACAGGAGAGTTGAGCCATGTTTCTTGATCGAATCGTTGCCACCAAACGGCAAGAAATGGAAGTTTTGCGGCGGGAGCTGCAGGTTGCGGAAGCGGAGAAAGCCATTTCGCAGCTGGCGCCTTGCCGGGGGTTTGAAAAGGCGCTGCGCAGCCGGCGCCGCCCCGTAGGGCTCATCGCCGAAGTGAAGAAGGCGAGCCCGTCGAAAGGACTCATCCGCGCGGACTTCGATCCCGTCTCGCTCGCACGCTCGTACGAATTAGCGGGAACGGATTGCATTTCGGTGTTGACGGATGCGCAGTATTTTCAAGGCAGCAACACCTATTTGAAGCAAGTTAGAGATTCCGTGTCCGTACCGCTCCTGCGCAAAGATTTTATGATCGACGAGCTGCAGATTTACGAGGCCAGGCTCATCGGGGCGGACGCCGTGCTGCTCATTGCGGCGATCCTGACGCCGGCACAGCTAAGATCCTTTCACGATCTGGCCTGCGCCCTAGGATTGGACGTGTTGGTCGAAGTCCATAACCGGCCGGAGCTGGAGACGGTATTGGAAATCGGCACCGCCACGCTGATCGGTGTGAACAACCGGAATCTTCATACGTTCGAAACGGACCTGAACGTGACCCGGGAGTTAATCGGGTTGATGCCGAAAGGTGTCACGGCGGTGAGCGAGAGCGCCATCTCTTCCCCTGACGATATCGCGTTTGTGCGAGAGGCGGGAGCGCAAGCCGTTCTGGTGGGCGAACACTTCATGCGCCAGCCCGATCCGGGCGAAGCGGTGGAACGCCTTCTTGGCCCCGTATCCGCCGCAAAAGAAGGTTCGGCACGATGAGCAAAGGAATTGAACGGATAACCAACGTGAAAATATGCGGCATCCGGGATGAACGGACGATCCGGGACATGGACGGGCTGCCGGTTCATTATATCGGCTTCGTATTTGCGCCGAGCAAGCGCCAAGTGACTGTAGAGCAAGCGGCACATCTTCATGAAGCTGTGCGCAAAGGGAAGAACCGAAGCGGACAGCCTCCTCGGACCGTAGGCGTGTTCGTCAACCCGTCGCTGGAGCAGCTGGCGTACGTGCTCGACCGGGTACCGCTGGATGCGGTTCAGCTTCATGGTCAGGAGTCGCCGGCGTTTTGCCGGGAAGTCGGTGAGCGGTTCGGGGTGGAGGTTTGGCGGGCGCTCTCAGCGGACGAACCGGATGACGGCGGCCGGGACGAAGCACATTCCGGACCCTCCAGGCTTGATGAATACGAAGGCGTTGTGTCGACGATCTTGATCGACACGGCCGGAGGCGGAACGGGTCGGACTTTCCGGTGGGAACTCATTCCATCCTATCAGGAGCGGGCCGCTCTACTCGGCATTCGATTGTTTGTAGCCGGAGGGCTGGGGCCCGATAACATAACGGAGCTGTTGTCCGGCTATCAACCGGACGGCGTGGATGTATCCAGCGGCGTCGAAACCGACGGTGCGAAGGACAGCAAGAAAATCGCCGCATTCGCGGAAAGGGTGAACCGATCATGATACAAGTGCCGGATCAGCACGGACGCTTCGGTCCGTTCGGGGGCAAATACGTGCCGGAGACGCTGATGAACGCGTTAATCGAGCTGGAAGAGGCGTATAACCGGTATAAGGACGATCCCGATTTTGTCGCCGAGGTCCGTTATTTGCTGAAACAATACTCCGGACGTCCGACGCCGCTCTACTATGCGGAACGGTTAAGCGAGTACGCCGGCGGGGCGAAGATTTACCTGAAGCGGGAAGACTTGAACCATACAGGGGCGCACAAAATCAATAACACGATCGGCCAAGCCGTTCTGGCGAAGCGGATGGGCAAAAAGAAAGTAATCGCCGAAACCGGAGCTGGACAGCACGGCGTCGCATCGGCGACCGTTGCGGCGCTCATGGGGCTCGAGTGCAAGGTGTTCATGGGCGAGGAAGATACGAAACGCCAGCAGCTCAACGTATTCCGGATGAAGCTGCTCGGCGCTGAAGTCATTCCGGTCATGTCCGGCACACGCACGCTCAAAGACGCCTGCAACGAAACGCTCCGTTACTGGGTCAGCAATGTCGACGATACTTACTACATTCTCGGCTCCGTTACCGGACCGCACCCGTATCCGATGATGGTGCGCGATTTCCAGCGAGTCATCGGACTTGAGACGCGAGAGCAAATCGTCGAAGCCGAAGGCCGGCTGCCCGACGCCGTCATCGCGGCTGTCGGCGGAGGAAGCAACGCGATCGGCATGTTTCACCCGTTCATCGATGACGCGGGCGTAAGGCTGATCGGCGTCGAGGCCGCGGGACGCGGCGTTGAAACGGATGAGCACGCGGCTACGATGACGAAAGGACGCCCCGGCGTATTTCAAGGATCGCTCAGCTACGTCCTGCAGGACGAAGGCGGTCAGGTGCTGCCCGCGCATTCCATTTCCGCGGGACTGGACTATCCCGGCATCGGCCCCGAGCATGCTTACCTGAAGGACATCAAGCGGGCGGAGTATGAACCGATTACCGACCGGGAAGCGTTAGAAGCCCTCGTGCTGCTCTCCCGGACGGAAGGCATCATCCCGGCGCTGGAGTCGGCGCACGCCGTTGCGCAAGCGTTGAAAACGGCCAAAACGATGAAGCGGGACGAAATCCTGATCATCAACCTCTCCGGCCGGGGAGACAAAGACGTGGAATCGATCATGAAGTATGAAGAGGAAGGGGGCGTCAAGCTGTGAACAAGGTGATGACTCCGAACGCCATCGATGCTGTCTTTGCCGAACTCAAAGCCAAAGGGGAGACGGCGCTTATTCCGTTCCTCACCATGGGAGACCCCAATCTCGACACTTCCGTTGCGCTCGTGCAGGCCGCGGAAGCAGCCGGCGCCCACATGATCGAACTGGGCGTTCCGTATTCCGATCCGCTTGCGGACGGTCCGGTCATTCAACGGGCCTCCGAGCGGGCGCTCCGAAACCGGATTTCCTTGACGGACTGTATCGGCGTCGCCTCCAAAGCGCGCAGTCTCGGCGTCAAGATGCCCTTTATCCTGTTTACCTACTATAATCCCGCTCTCCAGCTCGGACTTGAGCGATTCTTTGGACTGCTCCGGGAACACGGCTTCAGCGGCGTCATCATTCCCGACCTCCCGATGGAAGAGGATGAGGAGACGAGGGCGATGGCCGAGCAAGCCGGCATTCATCTCATTCCGCTTGTGGCGCCCACATCCGACGCGAGAGTGGAACGCATTGCCGCCCGAGCCAAAGGTTTCGTGTACTGCGTCTCTTCTCTTGGGGTGACCGGAGTGCGTTCGAGTTTTCATGAAGGCATCGACCGCTTTCTGCAGACCGTCCGGCAAGCCGCCAACGTTCCGATCTGCGTCGGTTTCGGGATTTCTTCCCGCGAGCAGGCCGAACGCTTCGCGGGACAATGCGACGGCGTCATCGTGGGCAGCGCTATCGTTCGCCAAGTGGAGGAAGTGCTTCCGGATCTGACTTCTCCCAACGACGCAGTGAAAGGCCGAGGACTCCGTTCCATCCAACAGTTCATCTCCGGACTGAAGCCGCGGGGCTTGGGTTAAAGCGCAATTGTCATCTATACACGGAGAATCGTTTATGTCACAATAGAATACAAAATTCCGATGCGGAGCGCCTACGCTCCGTTTTCCGTTCACGCAGGATCAGGAGGGGTTCCCATGCAGCCGAAACCAAATATCGTTCATCTGCCGGTTTACCAGCCCGGCAAACCCGTGGAAGATGTAAAACGTGAGCTGGGACTAAGCGAAGTCATCAAGCTTGCATCCAATGAAAATCCGTACGGAGCTTCACCGAAGGCCAAGGAAGCGATCGTGCGGGAAGCCGAAAATGTGAGCATCTACCCGGACGGCGCCGCCGTGGAGTTGACCGCCGCCGTCGCCCGTCATTACGGAGTGCAGCCGGACCAAATCATTTTCGGTGCGGGCTCGGACGAGATCATTCTTATGATCGCCCGCGCGTTCATCGTGCCCGGAGACGAAACGATCATGGCGGAGTCCACTTTTCCGCAATACAAGCACAATACGCAGATCGAGAATGCGGTCATCATCGAAGTGCCGCTGAAAGACGGCACGCACGATCTTCCTGCCATGCTGGACAAAGTAACTGGCAAGACGAAAGTCATCTGGGTGTGCAATCCGAACAACCCGACCGGCACGATCGTCTCCGCGGAAGAACTCGAATCGTTTCTGGACAACGTTCCCTCCTCCGTTCTGGTCGTACTGGACGAAGCCTACTGCGAATACATCGAGGATCCGGCGTTTCCCGACGGCATCCGCATGGTGGATAAATATCCGAACGTCATTACGCTGCGCACGTTCTCCAAAATTTACGGACTTGCTTCGCTGCGGATCGGGTATGGAATCGGCCGATCCGGCGTGATCCGCTCGATCAATCAGGTTCGCGAACCGTTCAACACGTCGCGCTATGCCCAGGCAGCGGCCCTTGCCGCCATACAAGACCAGACGTTCATTGAGGAATGCCGCCGCGCGAACCTCGAAGGCCTCCGCACGCTGCGTGCCGCTTTCGAACGGCTCGGCCTGCAAGCATTCCCGGCATACGGCAATTTCATAATGGTAGACGTGCAGCGTCCGGCAACCGAAGTGTTCGACGCCTTGCTCCGTAAAGGGATTATCGTTCGTGCCGGGCATCGCGGTTACCCGAATCACATACGTATCACGGTCGGGACTCCGGAGCAGAACGCCAAAGCCATCTCCGCTTTGGAGGCTGTTTTGAAGGAAGCTAAGGTGTAATGGAATGAACAACGAAGACATCAGCGGTTTTAGCCGAAGCACTCCGCAAACAGACGCCCATCCGATCCGGATCGCGATTTTCGGCGTAGGGCTCATCGGCGGGTCTTTGGCGCTTTGCTTCAAGGACAAGCCAGGGGTAACCGTGGTCGGGCATTCTGTAAACCCGGCATCCGTGGTGAAGTATAAGGCCCGAGGGGTAGTAGACGAAGCTACAGTCTCGATCGAGGAAGCTGCCCGCGAAGCCGATTTTTTGTTCCTTTGCGTGCCGGTAGGCAGGCTGGAGGATTATATCGACCAATTGTCCCGGCTGCCGCTGAAGCCGGGCTGCATCGTGACCGATGTAGGCAGCACGAAAGTGTCGGTGGTCCGCCATGCCTCCGTGCTGGAAAGACGGGGAGCAGTGTTTATCGGGGGACATCCGATGGCCGGCTCGGAGCGTTCAGGCGTGGAAGCGGCCAGCTCTCATCTGTTCGAGAACGCCTACTACGTGCTGACTCCTGGTGAGACCACGCCGGCGGAGGCGGTGGAGAGGCTGGAGCGCCTGCTTCGCTGGACCAAGGCCCATATCGTGAAAACGGACCCCGTTCTCCACGATGATATCGTCGGTGCGATCAGCCATCTTCCGCACATGATCGCCGTCGGGCTCGTGAACCAGATTGCCGGTTACAACGAAACGAACGAGCTGTATGCCAGTCTCGCGGCCGGGGGGTTCCGTGACATTACCCGGATTGCCAGCGGCGAACCGCTGATCTGGCGGGATATCCTGCTGAACAACCGGGAAGTGTTGTTGAAGCTGCTGACGGAATGGCAGGCGGAGATGGATCACTTCCGCAAGCTGCTCTTGAGCGGAGACGGGGAAGGGGTGGCGGACGCCTTCCGCCGCGCCGGCGGGTTTCGCAGCCAACTCCCGGAATGGCGCAAAGGCATGATCAGTTCCTTGTTCGAATGTTACGTGGATGTGCCGGATCATCCGGGCATCATCGGCAAAATCGCCACGGAGCTCGGCCAGGCCCGCATCAATTTAAGCAATTTGCACATTATCGAAAGCCGGGAGGATGTACCAGGCGTGCTGCAGCTATCGTTCCGGCAGGAGGACGATCTCGAGAAAGCAGTCGCGCTGCTGACATCTCTGCAATACTCGGTGCATTTTTAACCGGACGGGGAGCGTACACGCGCTCCTTTTTTTATCCCTAAATTTATTATGTAAACGCTTATTGACAAAATGAAAACGTATACATATAATAAAAGTACAGTATGGTTTCTCTCCACTCCTATCCAATACTCGCACTCTGTGCAGCCACCCGTCAGGGTGGTTCTTTTTTTTGTCCCTCGAAAAATTGCGCCGTCCTGCCAGAATGCGTTCCACGGCGTTAAAGAGTGAGGAAGTTTCCGTAAATTGGACATAAACTTCCGTATCCACTGTGCCGAATAAACAGGTATGATGCTGTAATGGAAGTACGGTTGAGTCCGAACAGACACTTTTTTGCGTTATCTTTGAGAATATTTTAAACTCAACCAAGCCGAGGCTGTGTTACAATAACGGATATGATTGTAAATATCTGGTTTCACTAGATGCAACTGTGCCTTTCAGCGCAACTTTTTCGTTTTTGGCCGGTATAATACGATACGCCGGCTGAGAACGATCAACCCTGCCACGGGGGAGGGTCGCGGTTATGATGACCGATTCTCAGCTCATCCGGGAAATCAAAGACGGCAACGTAGAGATGTATTCCGTCTTGATGACCCGATATCAAAAAAAGATATTATCTTTTATTTATCATATGCTGAAGAGCGCGAAGCTCGAGCTGCTGGCCGAAGACCTTTGCTCCGAAACGTTCTACAAAGCGTATCGAAGCTTGCATTCGTTCCGGGAAATTGACGCCTCGTTTTCCACATGGTTATATACCATTGCGAGAAACACGGTGCTCAGCGAGCTGCGAAAGCAAAAAACGGCACACGTTTCTTTAGACGATTCCACCTACATACCTGCCGCCCCCCCGGAAGCCTCGCCGGATCAGCGATTGCTCCGCAACGAGAAAGTGACGATGGTTCGCGAAGCGATCAACAGCCTGCCCGAGAAACAGCGTTCCGCCTTGATTCTGCGGGAGTACGACGGCATGGATTATCAGGAAATCGCGAACATATTGGGTCAGTCGGTCAGTTCCGTGAAGTCGTTGTTGTTCCGGGCACGAGCCAGTGTCAAATTGCAACTGGAATCGTACTTCAGCGAACCGGCTATAATGAAGGAGTACGAGGAGATGAAATTTCGATGAAATGCGAACAAATTTCCGAATGGATCGCAGAGTATCGTGATTTTCCGGAGGATTCGCATGAACGTCTGGCGGTAGATCTTCACATCCCCGGCTGTGCCGCCTGCGCGGAAGAATTCCGCTTATGGGAAGAGAGCGCGGAATTGATTCGGGCGTTGTCCGGTGCCGATCAGCTGGAGGATCCGAACCTGCCGTCCCGGGAACTGAACCAATCGGTCATGAGCCGAATTTATTCCGAGCAATCCTGGTACATGCCGGCCATACGGCGAACTTACGCCTTCTCGTTCGCGTTTCGCCGTACAGTCGCGCTGCTGCTGGCCGGTCTGTTGGCCATTTTCGGCAGTGCGTTCCTGTATACCGCCTGGAACCGCATAGCGGGGGATCAAGGCAGCCCGGGCGGTCTAATGGAGAGCGCGGGCACTTTCGACGGCCAGTCGATTACGGTTGACGTTCCGGTCGCCAGCTTGAGCGATCCGGTCGTGCTTCACGTAACGCCGGTGATGCCGGAATATTGGGTGGCGCTGTCCATGCTGGGCATGATCATGACGCTGCTCATTCTGAACTGGTTCTCCCGCGTCCGCTCATGACGATGAAGGCGACCCGTATCGGATGGATTCGCCATGGCATTACGGCTTGGAACCGGCTGGGCAAAATCCAGGGCGTAACGGATATTCCCCTCAGTCCGGAAGGCATCGATCAAGCCCGGAAGCTGGCGGATCGCCTTCTTCGCGACGGAGAGGAGTGGAACGGCGTCTATTGCAGCGATTTGACACGCGCGTATCAGACCGCGGAGATCATCGCAAATCGGCTGGGCATTCCGCTGCGGCCGGAGCCGCGTCTGCGGGAGCGCTCGTTTGGCGCAGCGGAAGGCACTACGGAGGCGGAACGTCTGGCCCGGTGGGGAACGGATTGGCGACGGCTCGTACCCGACCAGGAAACGGATGAACAGGTACGCGCCAGAGGCCACGAATTTGTGAAAGACCTTATGCTCCGGCATCCCGGAGAGGCGTGGCTCGTCGTCACCCACGGTAGTTTTTTGGCTCGGATGCTTCAGTCGATGTGCCGGGATTTGAAAGATTCCCATCTGTCGAACGTGTCTCTCTCCATTCTGGAGAGACGGGAGCAGGGATGGGTTCCGCTGCTTCATAACTGCACGGCGCATTTGGATTTGGACCGTGTGGAAGCGGCCGAATAAGATGAACCTTTGCCGATCGACGGCTGAACGGAGAAATCCGCTCAGCCGTTTTTCTTTATACGTTTAAACCGCTTGCCGGGGGCCGATACTGGAAAGTAAATCCATCCGAAGCGGGGAATGCCGATGAATCTGGCCGATATGCTTTGTTACGCCGATATTGACCAATTAACCCGGATCGCCCAAGCCTATCAATGCAGCTGCAGCAGCCACTCCAAAAACGAGCTGATTCAGTCCATCCTGACGGCGGTGCAGCGGCGCGATAATTTGGAGTCTCGGGTGGAGGAAATGAGCGGAGACGATCTGCGGTTCCTCAATTCGTTATTGTTCGAGAATCGCAGCGCCTACAGTTTGGAAGAGTTGAAAGCGAGGGCGGCCGGGACAACCGCGAAGCTGACCCAAGAATCCGTGACGGCTCCATCGCCGGCCATGCCCGCCGCTCCGCCGGCCGCGCCGGTGAAAAGCGGACGTTCCCGCAAAAAAAGGACGCCTCCGTCCTCTGCACCGGCAAGTCCGGAAGATGAGGCGCGCCAGACGATTTCGCGGTTCAAGCGTTTCGGCTGGCTGTTCAATGGATTCTCCCATCAAACCCGGTATCTGTACCAGGTCCCGGACGATATGAAGCGGAGTTTGACCGAAGCACTCGAACGCAAGTTCCGGATCGATCTGCAGGAACGGGACGAACCTCCGGTGTACCGAGACGAACGCGTCCTGCTTTCCATGGATTTGCCGGTTTTTCTTCGTTACGTCCGGGATCACGACGTTCCGCTCACCGGCGACGGAGCGATGTACAAACGACAGCTCGGTCAAGTGCTGGATTTGATGTCCGTACAAGAGCAAATTCCCGGTAAAGGGGGATGGCGTTTCGGCTACGGACGGAGGTTTCCCGATTACCCCGACCGCTTCTCGCTGCTCTACGATTATGCCTATTATGAGCGGTTGATTCGGGAGAATCCCGACCGGTTAATCGTAACCGAAGAAGGCTTGAACGCGGCGGACGGGCGGCCGGGAATCGATCCTTCATCGCTCTATCGATTCTGGCTTCGGCTGTATAAAGGCCCCATTCCGAACTTGGCGGCGCTCGCCCAATGGATTTCACGGCTCTGCACCGGATGGACGACAACGGCTTCTTTGTTCGGCATTTTAAGGCCGCTCATCCGATCCTATTATTACGACACCGAGAAAGATGTGCTGGAACGCCGAGTACTGGCCATGATGCTGCATTTGGGATTGATCAGCTGGGGAGAAAGCTCCTTTGGCGAACCGGTCGTACGCATCACTCCTCAAGGGCGCGCGATCATATCGGGAAACGCCTTGCTATTCGAAGACAAGCTGCAGATGGACGAACAGTTGCCTGCTTACGGCGGGTAAACGGCTTGAATTAGGCCGGGTTACAATGCTGGGAATGGGGCTTTCGTCCCTGAGCGATGCCGGTTGTACTGAATATGCTTTAGTAAGTAAGAGCCGGCGCAATCCAAAGGAGCTAAGACGGCAGGAAGGAAACCGAAACGGGTTCCCGATTGCCGGATTTCGGAGGTGCAACGAGTGGACAACATGAAAGTCGCCTACGAGACGATGCTGGGACTGGCGGCCGAAATGGTCCTGGACGAAGCGCTGCGCAAATACCGGACAGAAAAAATATACGAAGCCATCGACCTCGCGCTTGCGGAAGGGGACGCCGACACGTTCAAGCGGCTGACCGACGAGCTCAAATCGATACTGGCTTGATCGGCCGCCGGCGACGGGAACGGCACAAGACGAAGCGGCTCAGCCGTCCGAATACTGCGGACGGTTTTTTTATTTGCCCGCCGTGGCCGCTCTTTTCATGACTTGCGATTTGCAGTAGGATGAAGAATATAACCTTCTTTCGGAAAGGATGCACCGTACGCTTATGCCGTTGATCGATTTTCCGCTCGATGTTCTACAATCCTATCAAGGAATCAACCCGAAACCGTCCGATTTCGACGCTTACTGGGATCGCGCTCTGCAGGAAATGAGAGCGGTGGAACCGCAGCTTGAGTTCGTTCCGTCCGCATTCCAGGTTCCGTTCGCCGACTGCTTCGATCTCTATTTCACCGGCGTGCGCGGTGCCCGCATTCATGTCAAATACATCAGACCCAAAAACGTCCCCGAGCCACACCCGGCCGTCCTGCAGTTTCACGGTTATACGGGCGACAGCGGAGACTGGGCCGGCAAGCTTATCTACGCTTCACTTGGATTCAGCGTACTGGCGATGGACTGCCGGGGGCAAGGCGGCAAGTCAGAGGATGCCGGCGGGGTGAAGGGGAATACGCATCATGGGCATATCATTCGGGGATTGGATGATCACCCGGACAATTTGTTATTCCGGCATATTTTCCTAGACACCGCGCAATTGGCCGGCATCGCGATGGGATTGCCGGAAGTGGATCCAGATTGTGTAGCGGCAATGGGAGGCTCTCAAGGAGGCGCGCTCACGTTGGCCTGCGGGGCGCTTGAACCGCGGGTTGCGAAGCTGGCGCCGGCTTATCCGTTCCTGTCCGATTATCGCCGCGTATGGGAGATGGATTTGGCCAAGGATGCTTATCAGGAGATCCGGGACTATTTTCGGAGATTCGATCCCCAGCACAAACGCGAACACGAAATTTTCGAAAAACTCGGGTACATAGATGTGCAGCATTTGGCTTCGCGAATCCGGGGAGAGACGGTGATGGCGGTCGGCCTGATGGATACGATCACGCCTCCGTCCACGCAATTCGCGGCCTACAACAAAATCACGGCGCCGAAAAGCTTGGAAATTTATCCTGACTTCGGGCACGAATGGCTGCCGGGATTCGAAGACCGGACGATCGCATTTTTCGCCGATTGGTTCTGCCCACGGGACAACATGAAAGGATAAGATCGACATGAAATTCAGCGAATTAGACGAAGCCGGCTGGCCGGATTTGCAGCCGTATATGGATACGTGTCTGCTCCCGGTCACCGGCCTTACCGGCGAGGAAGCACCGTGGGAGATGGCCGATCTGGCCGCGCTCACGGGCGATTGGCTGTACCCGCTCGAGCAGGCTTTCAAGGGCCGGACGGTGACGCTGCCCGCATTCCATTATTACGACGGAAGCCGGGAAGCGGAAGAGCGATTGGCCGGCTTGTGCGGGCAGTTTCGATCGGCCGGTTTTCGATTCGTCATTCTCGTTTGCGGGCGGCCCGGCTTGCTGAAGGCTGCCGCCGGAGCGGATCTAATCGTAGGGCCGAATGAGGGCGGCGAATCGCCGGATCCCGAGGAGCTGCACAGCGCGGTGGCGGCACTTTGGCGGAAAGCAGCCGCGTCCGGGTCATCCGCCCAGCCATTCGGACAAGCCTGAACGCATAGCTCCCATTGGGTTAGGGTAAACAATAGCTAGAGGCGACGAAGGGGAAATGTGACAATTTGAGAACATTTTACGTTTCCTATCGGCGGCAACCGGGCAAACGCGCCCTTGCGATTCTTGACGCTCCATTTGACGTGGGCTATGATAATGATGTCCTTGTAAAGAGAAGGAAAAGTCCGTGTGGACGCAGTTTGTTGGCGTAAAGGGGGTTGAAAAATGGACCAGAATCAGCAGCAAGACACCGCACATCGGCCGGTCAAACGCAAAGAGATGACGCGGCGTCAATTTTTGTCGTACACCCTCGGCGGGGCTGGAGCCTTCATGGCGGGCGGAGCCATCCTGCCGATGATCCGCTTTGCCGTCGATCCTCTTTTGCAACCGAAACAGCAGGGCAACTTCGTGAAAGTCATCGAAGAAAGCAAAGTGACGAACGAGCCGCAGCAGGTGGATTTCAAAGTTCACCAAGTGGACGGCTGGTACGAGAGCGATCCGAAGCTGCAAGCTTGGATCACGAAAGGCGACGACGGCACGATTTTCGCCTTGTCCCCGATTTGTAAGCATCTCGGCTGCACGATCGGTAAGTACGGCAAGGAAATTCCGAACCAATATCTCTGTCCGTGCCACGGCGCCCGTTATGACAAGAACGGGAAGACGCTGGCGGTGGCGCCGAGATCGCTGGACGAGTATGAAGTGAAGACCGACAACGGCTGGGTGTATCTCGGACCGCTGAAACCTAACTCGCGCGTGAAGTAGAAGGAGGGCGTTTCGTCTCATGTTAAAAGGCATGTACAACTGGATTGACGAACGTCTGGACATTACGCCGATGTGGAGGGACATTGCGGACCACGAGGTGCCGGAGCACGTTAACCCGGCGCATCACTTCTCCGCTTTCGTCTATTGTTTCGGCGGATTGACGTTCTTCATTACCGTTATTCAAATTTTGTCGGGCATGTTCTTGACGATGTATTACGTACCCGACATTATTAACGCTTATTACAGCGTCGATTACCTGCAGCACCAGGTTGCGTTCGGACAAATCGTCCGCGGTATGCATCACTGGGGTGCCAGCTTGGTTATCGTCATGATGTTCCTACATACCCTTCGGGTGTTTTTCACGGGTTCCTATAAGGCGCCGCGCGAAATGAACTGGGTTGTCGGAATGCTGATTTTCTTCGTGATGCTCGGTCTCGGGTTTACGGGCTATTTGCTGCCTTGGGACAATAAAGCATACTTTGCAACGAAGGTCGGGTTGGAAATCGCCGGCTCCGTACCTTATTTGGGCGAATACATCAAGATCCTGATGAACGGCGGAACCATTGTCGGCGCTCAGACCTTGACGCGCTTTTTCGCGATTCATGTGTTCTTCCTGCCCGGCGCGCTGCTCACGCTGCTTGCCGCTCACTTCTTCATGATTCGCAAACAGGGCATTTCCGGTCCACTGTAAGAGAGAGGAGTGGCGATCACAAGCAATGGCACATAAACAAGATCCGAATGAAAAAGTCGTTTACGTCGGCGACTCGCGGATTCGCAAACGCGACCGCGCGCCCGCATATCCGCCGGACTTCTCGGCCTATCCCGGCAAATCGGAGGCGTTCATCCCGAACTTCCTGCTCAAGGAGTGGATGGTGGGCGTCGTCGTTTTGGTCGGATTTTTGGTCCTGGTTATCTCCGAACCTGCTCCGCTCGGTTATCCGGCGGATCCGCTCAACGGTTCGTTCATTCCGATACCGGACTGGTACTTCCTGTTTTTGTATCAGCTGTTGAAATACCCGTACACCTCGGGAAGCTACGTCGGATTCGGCGTCGTGGCGATGTCGGGCTTGCCGTTCATCGCGCTGCTGCTGGCCCCGTTCCTCGATTCGGGTAAAGAGCGCAGATTTTACCGTCGTCCGATCGCTTCTTCTTTGATGCTTTTGTCGCTCGTAGCGGCCAGTTATTTGACCTGGGTTTCTTGGAACCACTACCAGCATGAGCTGGCAATCAACAAGGTCACGCCAGAGCACATCGAACGCGAAGAGAAAGCGCGTGAAGCGAGGGAGAAAGGTCTGCCGCGTCCGGTTCCGGGCAAGGAGAAAATTCCTGCGATGGTGGCGGCCGACGATCCGGCATTCAAAACGATGCAGGAAGCGCAATGTATCGCGTGCCACGGCACCGAGCTCGAAGGCGGCGGCGCACCTGCGCTTCGCGGCGTAGGAGACAAGCTGAGCAAGCAGGAGATTCACGACACGATTCTCAACGGCCGAGGCGGCATGCCGCCTTTCAAAGGCCAGCTGACGGAAGAGCAAATCAATTCAATCTCGACCTGGCTTGAGAAACAAAAAGCCGGAGCCGAGTAATAACGCTTCACAAAACAGCGGCACTTCGGTGCCGCTTTATTCTTTATCCCCCAAAAGTGACGCTATTCTTCGAAGCTTTTTCCGATTACTTTTGGGGGGGCCCCCAATAAACCTTAAACAAAGTGAGGCTAAAACGTTGAGCTGGCGATATTTCATAAGCCGCAATTTCCTCATGAGTCCGTCCCTGCTATGGCTGATGATGCTCATTTACATTCCGGGGACGGTCTACGGCTATTATTGGTATAAGGATCAACTGATCGCGACCTGGCAAGAGCATCCTCATTGGCAAATCGTGTTCGTGCCGGACAGTCCGACGGCTTCCTTGTGGTTTGCGCTTGCGGTGCTGTGGCTTTGGCTGTCTCCGGATCGTCCTCGCGGCAACTGGGTCGCCGGGGTGAGAGGCGTAATTGAAGCGCTGGGCGTGGTCACTTCCGTGAAATACGGGATATGGGCGACGGCGATCATTTTTGCCGGATATGCACAAGGTTCGTCTCTCGATGCGGCTTCCTGGATGTTAATTATCGGTCATTCCGCGATGGCCGTGTGCGCGCTGCTGTACGCCAGGTTTTTCCGCTTTGGCGGCATGGCCCTTCTGGCCGCGGCGGCCTGGACATTCCTCAACGATACGGTCGATTACACGTTCCATGTATTCCCGTATTTGCCCTATCAGCTGGATGACGATCTAACAGCCATCTGCATTTTTACCTTCCTGCTCACCGCCTTCAGCGTTATGGCAGCCGGCTTGGCAAGATTTCTGCCGCGCTCTTCCCGATACATGACCGGCAAGCCGTCGGACAACCCGGTCTAAAAATGGACATCCCCTCATACCCTTAAGGCAGGAGGGGATGTCCATGCGTTTGCAGGATATCATACGTGGATTGTTCATTACGGTGATCGCAGCGGCCGCGTTAACGGGATGGATCGCGGAATCGGCTGCCGCCGCCTCGGGAGCTTCGGTCCCGTCTCCGGCGGGAGACCGTACGCATAGAGAAGCGGAGGCGTTTCTTCGCGCCGCCGAAGCCTTATATAACGCCGCACTTACCGGCAACATATTCGAAACCCGCTTGTCGCTCAGGCAGACGGAAACCCGGCTTCGGTCTCTCCCGATGGATAAAATCGCGACGGCGGAAGGCATTGAAGCGTTGGCGGAAAGCGTGACGCGCATGAAGAGGGCGGTAGCCGCCGTATCCGCAAATCCGCAGAAGTGGGTCGACGGCGCGGCGGAAATCCGGCTGGCGGCGGACGCGTTGGCGCATCGTGAAGCTCCGCTATGGCGCCAATACCGGAACGTGCTGCGGGAAGATGTCACCTTTTTGGCCGTTTCCGTGGAGAAATCGGGCGCTTCGACGGAGTCCAGAGCCCGATTCGAGAAAGTAAAAGGGCACTATCAATTGATCCGGACGTCCGTGATGCTTCACTCGGAACCGTCCGTCACGGAGAGAGCCGATTCGATCATCCGCTACGCCGAGAGGCTGCTGAGCAACGCGAATACCGACCCTGCGATGCTGCGCGAAATGGCCTTGCCTTTGAAAGAAGCGATGGACAGCCTGTTTCCCGGCCGCGGTAACGACCGCCCGGCGGTCGTGCCCCCTGTTGCGGCGCCGCCATGGGGTTGGTCGGCCTTCATGGGTACCTTTATCGTATCGGTATTGACCTGGGTCGGTTGGCGCCGTTACCGGGCGATCGACCGGGTTATTCCTCGCGAAAGCCTTCCCCCAGAACGTCATGTACGTCGTTAATCACGATGAAAGCCCGTTTGTCATGCTGACGAACGAGGCTTTTTAATTTGCGGATTTCAAATCGGCTGACAACGCAGTACACCATGGTTCTGTCATCCTTCGAATAGGCGCCGACGGCGGGCAGGAGGGTCACTCCGCGTTCAAGCTCTTGCGCGATCTTTTCGGCCAGCTTTTCCGGAGCTTCGCAAATGATGTTGAACGCTTTGGCCGCATACACGCCTTCCTGGATCGAATCGATGATTTTTGAAGAGATAAAAACGATCACGAGCGTATATAATACTTTTTCTTTGGGGATGAAAATGAGCGAGGCTCCAAGGATCAGGATATCCAGGGTCAGGAGGATCTGCCCCATGCTCCATCCTTTCCAACGGTGAAGAATCCGGGCAATGATATCCACGCCGCCGGTTGTTCCGCCTGCACGGAACACAAGACCGAGTCCCGCACCCAGTGTAACGCCGGCATAAAGCACGACCAAAATGAAATCGTGCTCTGTCGTAAAAGGAACGAACCAGCCCATGGCCACGCCTTGCTCCAGAATCCACAAAACCACGGACAAAAGGACGATGCCGCCGACCGTATAGACCATGGCTCCGCGGCCGAGTTGGCGCCACCCGATCAGGAAGAGGGGCACGTTGAGCACGAGCGTTGAAATCGAAACCGGAATGTTTGCCGCGTAATTCAGTAGCACCGAAATGCCGGTGACACCGCCTTCCATGAGCAAATTCGGCAAAATAAAATATTGCAGGCCGAAAGCGTATAGCGCCGTGCCTAGTGCCAGCAGGCTCCAGGTGCGGGCGGCGTTCCAAAACCGTTGGTTGTTCACAGGTGAAGATCCTCCTCGGGATGGCCGGTTGGGGCGGAAAAATGGATTTGTTTTCGACAACATCTTAGGCTAACATAGGAATAAACTGACGGAAAGGGAGCGAAGCATGGGAGAATCCCGTATCGCCAGTCTAAACCTTGCCGAGAAATCGCTCGCCGATATTCAGCGCGAGGTCGACGCTTACATATCGCAGTTTAAGGAAGGCTATTTTTCTCCCCTGTCTATGCTGGCCCGGATGACGGAAGAAGTGGGCGAGCTCGCGCGGGAAGTGAACCACCGCTTCGGAGAAAAGCCGAAAAAAAAGGATGAGGCGGAAAACTCCATTGAAATGGAACTGGGCGACGTATTATTTATCGTCCTTTGCTTCGCCAATGCTTTGGGGATCGATTTGACCGAAGCCCATAATAGGGTCATGCACAAATTCAACACGCGCGATGCGGACCGCTGGACAAAGAAGGACACCGAGCGCGCGTAGCTTTCATATGCTGTACCATCCCCGGACGAGAACGAAAGGAGGGTGGTCAGCATGCACGGGGACACGTATCTCCGACAGGCTTACGACGCTATTTTTCGCGGAGATTTCGAATCCGCGATCCACTGCTTTCAGCAGGCGATCGAGCAGGAGCCGGACAACGCGTCTTTTTATTATAAAGCGTCCATCACATGCGCGAGAAGCGGAAAATTGACATTGGCCGCAGCTTATGCGAAACGCGCTGTCGAACTGGATCCCGAAAACCTGGATTACACTTTGAACAGCCAATCGATTGAGGCCAAGCGGCTCATTGCTGAAGCGCGCACACTTCTCGAGGGTGAGATCCCCGATCCGGACCAAGCGAAAAAGCTGTTGTCGGATGCGGACGCGCTGGATCCGCTGGCTGTCGAAGCGAAGCTGCTGCTGGGGCTAGCCTGCCGGATGCAGGAAGATTACCGGGGCGCTGTCGCGTATTTCCAGGATGCGCTGCGGCTCGATCCCCAGTTGGCGGAAGCGCAACGGCTGCTGGAGCAAACGAGAGCCGAATGGCGCAGCTGGGTTCGATCGCAATTACGGCCTACTACGATAAGAAACAGGTGATTTCATTGTCCGAACGAATTAAAGTGGCGGTTGCGGGCGCCACCGGCCGAATTGGCCGGGAAGTCGTCCGAATGGTGTTGGAAGATCCGGGACTTCAGCTGGCCGCGGCGGTCGCCCGCTCGGCTGGCCCGGTCGATGCCGGCAGTCTGGTCGGCAAACCCGATACCGGTGTTACGGTTTCATCCGATCTTTCGGAGGCGCTCGCGGCTTCCCGCCCTGACGTGCTGGTCGATTTCACCAGCCCGAAGGCGGCAATGCCGAACGCGGAGACGGCCATTGCGCACGGCGTGCGGCCGATTATGGGCACGACCGGATTTACGCCGGAGCAAATTGCCGAATTGGACAAGCAGTGCCGTGACCGGGGCATCGGTGGACTCATCGCGCCGAACTTCAGCATCGGGGCGATTTTGATGATGAAGTTCTCGTCGATGGCTGCGAAATATTTTCCCCATGTGGAAATCATAGAATACCACGGCGACCAAAAATTGGACGCGCCTTCCGGCACGTCGATCAAAACGGCGGAATGGATCGCCGGGTCCCGCGAGGAAATTCGGCAAGGCAACCCGAACGAAGAAGAAGTAATCGAGGGTGCCCGCGGCGGTTATTATAACGGTTTTCGCATACATAGCGTCCGCTTGCCGGGCGTATTCGCACAGCAGGAAGTCATTTTCGGCGCTTTCGGCCAAACGCTCAAAATCCGGCACGATTCGTACGACCGGGCGGGATACATGCCGGGTGTCAATACGGCGATCCATAAAGTGATGACCGCTACCGGTATGGTGTACGGTTTTGAGCATTTCCTGGATTAAACAGTTGCGCCATGACGGAGAGGAGCAGTCTAGCTCATGTTGGAGATCGCATTAATCGCACACGATCGTAAAAAAGACGAAATGGTCAATTTCGTCATCGCCTATGAGCACGTGCTTAAGCCTCATAAATTGTATGCCACGGGCACGACCGGACAGCGCATCATGGACGCGACGGACTTGTCCGTCCATCGCTTCATGTCCGGGCCGCTTGGGGGAGACCAGCAAATCGGCGCGTTGGTCGCCGAAAATCTGATCGATTTGATCATTTTCCTGAGAGACCCGCTGATGGCGCAGCCTCACGAGCCGGATATCACTGCGCTTTTGCGGCTATGCGACGTGCAGGGAATTCCGCTCGCCACTAATGTCGCCACCGCCGAGCTTCTCGTCAAAGCGCTGGAACGCGGCGATTTTGCTTGGCGGGAATTGGTTCACAAATATAAACCCGGGGTCGACAAATGAGCGGGGAACAAGTGCTCAAGCTCGATCTGCTAGTGTTCGCGGCCCATCCGGACGATGCCGAAATCGGAATGGGCGGAACCATCATCAAGCACATACGTGCCGGAAACAAGGTCGGGCTGATCGATCTTACGTATGCCGAGATGTCGTCGAACGGGGACGTCGAAACAAGGCAGCGCGAAGCCGCGGAAGCGAGCCGTTTGCTGGGACTGACCGTCCGGGAAAATCTCGGACTGCCCGACCGGCGCCTGGCGTCCGTTCCGGAACAGCTCGACAAAATGGTGTCGGTTATCCGGAAGTACCGTCCGCGCCTCGTATTCGCTCCTTATTTTATCGACCGCCATCCCGACCATATGAACTGCAGCCGCATGGCGGAGGAAGCCGTGTTTAACGCCAAATTGCGGAGATATATGCCGGAAGAGCCGGCATGGGCGGTGGAGATGCTTTACTTTTACTTCATTAACGATATGCATGCGCCGGGAATCATCGTGGATATCGGCGATGTACAGGAGCAAAAAATGGCTGCGCTGCGCGCGTTCCGCTCGCAATTTGAGCCTGTCGGCCATCAGCCGGACTGGGTGGAAACTCCGCTGACCCGCGGCTACCTCGAAAACGTCGCGGCGAGAGATAAGCTTTTCGGCCAGCCGCACCGGGTCGCGTATGCGGAAGGATTCATCCCCAAAGGGGCCGTGAAGCTGGATCTGTTGTAGCCCGGTCTTGCGACTCGCAAGTTGTGGCAAGAAAGCAAGCCATTAGGGAATACAATACAGTTAAGCCGCGCGTGAAGACGGCCTGCCGACAGGCAAGCCGAATTCCGAAATGGAGGAATCCCGATGAATCGGCCACTGAAGATCGGCATTACTTGTTATCCGTCACTGGGGGGTTCCGGCGTGGTAGCCACGGAACTCGGCAAAATATTGGCCGAAAAAGGCCACGAAATTCATTTTATCACCAACAGCATCCCGTTCCGGCTCGGCAAATTCCACCGCAACATTTTTTATCATGAGGTGGAAGTGTCCGATTATTATGTATTCCGTTATCCTCCATACGATCTTTCGCTCGCCAGCAAAATGCATCAAGTCGCGCAGCTGCAGGGCTTGGATATTCTACACGTTCACTACGCGGTTCCGCATGCCATCTGCGCCTATTTGGCCAAGCAAATGTCCGGGAACCGGCTGAAGGTTGTCACCACGCTTCACGGCACGGATATTACGGTTCTGGCGCAAGATGAGACGCTGAAGGACATTATCCGTCTCGGCATACGGGAGAGTGATGCGGTAACCGCGGTCAGCAACGATCTGATCAAGGAAACGCGGGAGCTGCTGGACATTTCGGAACCGATTGATTTGACCTACAATTTCGTCGACAAGCGAATTTATTATCCGAGAGAATGCACGGATCTTCGCTGCGACTTCGCGGAACCTCACGAGAAGGTGCTCATGCACATTTCGAATTTCCGGCCCGTGAAGCGCACGATGGATGTCGTCGACATTTTCGCCAAAGTGAACGAGCAAGTGCCTGTCAAGCTGCTGCTGGTCGGAGAAGGGCCGGATCTTCCGAAGCTGCAGAACAAAATTGCCAATATGGGCTTAACGCACCGCGTGCATTTTTTAGGGAAACAGGACGATGTGGCGCAGGTAGTATCTATTGCGGATCTCATGCTGCTGCCTTCGGAGAAAGAAAGCTTCGGCCTGGTGGCGCTGGAAGCGATGGCTTGCGGAGTTCCAACCATCGGATCGCAGGCCGGAGGAATTCCCGAGCTCGTCCAGCATGGGGTGACCGGGTATCTGGCGCCGATCGGAGCCACGGACGAAATGGCCGCCTACGCGGTGGAGTTATTGAAGGATCAGAAAAAGTATGCGGCATTCCGGGAAGCGTGCTTGAAACGGGCCCGGACGGAATTTTGCGATGCCGTCATCAGCAAGAAGTATGAAGAAATTTATTATCGTGTGCTTGGGATGCCGGTTGAGCTGCCGGAGCCGGTGTGTTAAGCGTGGTGTGAGTTGCCGGGGAAGGCGGGGGCCGCCCGGTTCGGAGGTGAGTGTCGATGACGGCTCGGGACGAGACGGAATCGCTATGGAATAGCGGACTCGAGATCGTCCGCGTGCTGTACAGCCGGGGTCACGAGGCTTACCTGGTGGGAGGCAGCGTGCGCGACCGGTTGCTCGGCCGCTCCCTGCACGACATCGACATCGCGACCTCCGCGCTTCCGGAGGAAGTGACGGCCGCATTCAACCGGACGATCCCGACGGGGCTGAAGCATGGAACCGTGACCGTATTCGAAGGCGGACGTCACTTTGAAGTGACGACGTTCCGCACTGAGTCCGGTTATTCGGATGCCCGCCGTCCCGATCGGGTCGCGTTCGTACGGGATTTGCGCGAGGATTTGTCCCGGCGCGATTTTACGATAAACGCGCTGGCGGTCGGTGTGGACGGCGAGCTTACGGATCCGTTCGACGGCCGGCGCGATTTGCGGGATGGCCGCATTCGCTGCGTCGGCGACGCGGATCGGCGGTTCGGCGAGGATGCGCTGCGGATGCTGCGGGCGATCCGGTTCGCCGCGGAGTTCCGGTTCTCGCTGTCGTTGTCGGTATGGCGCGGCATCCGCAGGCAAGCGGAGCGATTAGGCTTGGTCTCCATGGAACGGGTTGGCGCGGAATGGGACAAGATGATGGCTGGCAGTGATCCGGACCGGGCTTGCGGGCTTCTCGCGCGAAGCGGGCTGCTTTCGTGCGTGAAAGAGCCGCTTCCGGAGGTGGTTACGGCGGGGCCGGGCGGGTTGACGGTGCGTGGTGAGGAATGGCCGCATGGCCTGCGCTGTCTCCGTGAGATCGGGGACACGGACGTGCGGTGGTCGGCGTTCTTGGCGGCAGTTGGCGCTTCGCCGGAGGAAGCGGGGGCTCTGTTCCGCACCCTCCGGTTCAGCGGCAGGCGGGAATCCCGGGTGACGGCGGCCGTCGTATTTCAACGTCGAATGGAGAGTTCGCATGACCGGGCTTCTTTTATTACGGCGATTCTTGATGTGGGACGCAGTGCGGCTCGGGATTGGCTGGACATGCAGGCGGAGGGCGGGCGATTCCGCGATTGGCTCGCCGAGTTGACGGTCGACACGATGGGACAATTGGCCGTCAAAGGTGACCAACTGGCGCTGCGGCTGGACAAGCCGGCCGGCCCCTGGGTCGCGCGATTGCTGCGCTACCTGCTCGGAGAAGTCGCGCACGGCCGTCTGACGAACGAGAAAGCCAAGCTTCTGAAAGCCTCAGAAGAGTGGCAGGACGCGGAGCAGTAGGAGCTACAGAGAGCGATTAGCTGACTTATGATTAAAATCATCGGATCAAGTGAAGCGGAAAGGAGGAACGGGGATGACCAAAGAGACGCTGTTGTCGCTGCTGGAGGCAGGGAGCGGGGAATATGTTTCGGGCGAGGAAATCAGCCGCAAACTGAACGTGAGCCGCACAGCGGTGTGGAAGCAGATACGCAGACTGGAAAGCGAAGGCTACACGATCGAGGCGGTTCCCCGGCTCGGCTATCGGCTGACCGGTCGGCCCGAGCGTCTCTCACTGACTGATCTTCTCCCGAAGCTGACGACCCGGACATTCGGACGCAACTTGAAGCTCATGGACGAAGTCACCTCGACGCAGGACGAGCTGAGAAAGCTCGCGGAGGAAGGAGCGCCCGAGGGTACGCTGGTCATTGCGGAACTTCAGACGAAGGGCCGCGGCCGTATGGGCCGCTCCTGGCATTCCCCATCCGGCAAGGGCATCTGGATGAGTTTGCTGCTTCGGCCGCAAGTCCCGCTGCAACTTACGCCGCAGCTCACGCTGTTGGCGGCGGTCGCTCTCTGCCGGGCAATCGGGCGGGTTGTTCCCCTCGAAATCGGCATCAAGTGGCCGAACGACCTGCTTGTAGACGGCCGGAAAATCAGCGGAATTTTACTGGAGTCTGCCGCAGAGGACGAGCGGCTCCGGTATATCGTCGTCGGTACCGGGATATCGGCCAACCTGGATGAAGAGGATTATCCGGAAGAGCTGCGCGACAAGGCCGTGTCGCTGAAGATAGCGTCCGGCCGGCCGGTGGACCGGGCGGAGCTGATCGCCGCCATCCTGCAGGAGTTTGAGCAGCTGTATACGTTATACCAGGAGAGCGGGTTCGCTCCGATCCGGGCGTTATGGGAAGCACACGCCATCACCTTGCACAAGCCGGCAGTGATGAACACGCCGCAAGGTCCGGTCGAAGGCGTTCCGTTCGGCTTGGACGATTCGGGCGGGCTGCTGGTACGCATGGCGGACGATTCCATCCGTACGGTGCTGTCGGGAGAATGGGCGGCAGAAACGCGTTAAATGGCCTCGGCGGTACTCCATGGACTCCGTTTCGGTTTCATGATATACTGTTTTCCGCAAGGCGGTATCGGTATTTGGCGACGAACCGCACTTGTTGGAAACACTAAGGCTAAGCCTATCGCAACCGAATACCGTCACAGATTCGCGGCGGATTCTGCTCAGAGCCGAAGGGACCGAGACAGAGGACGTGATCGACGTTCTGGCTTGAGAAACCTTTTTGCGCTGGGCAAAATGGTTTTTTGCGTTTTAACGGCATTTTGCAGGAGGACCATCCCACGTAAGGAGGACCATCCATCCATGACAAAAGCTTTGACCGTACCGAAAATAAAAGCGATGAAACAAGCGGGAAAACCGATCGCGATGCTGACGGCTTATGATTATCCTTCCGCTCGTCTCGCGGAAGAGGCGGGGGTCGACATCATTCTTGTCGGCGATTCGCTCGGCAACGTTGTTCTGGGTTACGACACGACCGTTCCGGTCACGCTGGAGGATATGATCTATCACACCCGGGCAGTCGTCCGCGGCGCGCCCGGCACGATGATCGTGACGGACATGCCGTTTGCCACCTACCGCCTGGGACCCGAAGAAACACTGCGCAACGCGGCCCGCATTATGCGGGAAGGCGGGGCGCATGCCGTGAAGATGGAGGGCGGTGCCGACTTGGCCGAAGAGATCCGCCGCTTGACCGCATCCGGCATTCCGGTGATCGGCCATTTGGGGCTCACCCCGCAGTCGGT
Source organism: Cohnella pontilimi (assembly GCF_005049045.1). Classification (GTDB taxonomy): domain Bacteria; phylum Bacillota; class Bacilli; order Paenibacillales; family Paenibacillaceae; genus Cohnella; species Cohnella pontilimi. Next base: position 552,182 of record NZ_SUPK01000001.1, on the reverse strand, counting down.
GCATCAAATCGGCGGCTACAAGGTGCAGGGCAAGGACAGCAATGATGCGGAGCGTCTGCTTTCAGACGCGAAAGCGCTGGAGCAAGCCGGGGTATTCGGCATCGTGCTGGAGCTTGTGACCGAGCCCGTCGCCGCAGCCGTCACGAAATCGGTGCAGGTGCCCACGATTGGGATCGGCGCCGGCCAAAATTGTGACGGACAGGTACTTGTTTACCATGACATTCTCCGATACGGTTCCGGTATCCGCGACAAGCGGTTCGTGAAGACATACGCCGATGTCGGCGAAACGATCCGAAACGCCATAACGTCTTATGTAGAAGATGTAAAAACGAAAGCTTTTCCGGAAGCCAAACACGGTTTTCCGCTGGACGACTCGCCCTCCAAAGCTGAGGCGCTATCTTCCAGACTATACGGAGGCGAATCGTAATGACACCGAAAATCGTTCGGCATATTGCCGAACTCCGGGAGGAGATCGCCGTCTTCCGGCGCTTGAACCCCGAGAACGCACAGGTCGGACTCGTCCCTACGATGGGATACCTGCACGAGGGCCACGCGAGTTTGATCCGCCGCTCTTCGCAGGAAAACGGTCTGACCGTGCTCAGCATTTTCGTCAATCCGCTGCAGTTCGGGCCGACCGAGGACTACGACCGTTATCCCCGGGACGAAGCGCGGGATGTTGCAGTCGCCAAGGCTGCCGGCGCTTCGATTGTATTCATGCCGTCCGTCGAAGAGATGTACCCCGAACCGAACCGGACGACCGTTTCGGTATCGGGACTTACGGACCGGCTTTGCGGCGCCAGCCGCCCCGGACATTTCGACGGCGTGGCCACCGTGGTGTCTAAGCTGTTTCATATTGTTCTGCCGGACCATGCCTACTTCGGGATGAAAGACGCCCAACAAGTTGCCGTTGTCGCCCGAATGACACGCGATCTCAATCTCCCGATCGATATCGTGCCTTGTCCGACGGTACGAGAGAGCGACGGTCTCGCGAAGAGCTCCCGCAACGTGTACCTGAATCCGGATGAACGGAAGCAAGCGCTGGTTTTGTCCCAGTCTTTGGCGCAAGTGCCGGGCTGGCTCGAGGACGGCATGACGGAAGCCGAATTGGTGGTCCGCATTCGCGGCAAAATCCGTTCTCAACCGCTTGCCAATATTGAGTACGTCGAAGTGCTGACGTATCCGGATCTTGCGCCGCCCGTGCCGGACCGACCGCTCAGTGAGTCGAAGGAGCCTCTTCTGGTGGCGCTGGCGGTGCGATTCGGCAAAACGCGTCTTATTGATAATATGCTCATGTTTCCTGCGGAGGTGAATTAACATGTTTCGTCAAATGATGAAAGCCAAGCTGCACCGGGGAACGGTGACCGAGGCGAATTTAAACTATGTAGGCAGCATTACGATCGATGAGGATCTGATGGAACTCGTAGATATATTGCCCGACGAGAAGGTACAGATCGTCAACAACAATAACGGCGCACGGTTTGAAACCTACACCATCCCGGGTCCGCGCGGATCCGGCGTCATTTGCCTGAACGGCGCGGCTGCCCGTCTCGTACAGCCCGGAGACCAGGTCATTATTATCAGCTACGGTTTCTTCACCGACGAGGAAGCGCGCCGTCATAAACCGCGTGTCGCTATTTTGGACGAAGCCAACCGGGTTGTTAAAATGCTGGCGGAGGAACCGCATTCGACCGTGTTGGAACACGTATGAAAGCACCCCCCGGAACGCAGAATGAGCAGTACAGCCACCACTGCGACAAGGGGGAAAATCCATGTCCGTCATCCGGCAATGGTTCGCGGCCCTGCACGAGACGCTTGACCAGTTGATCCTCCGCTTTCCTGATGCCGGCGCGGAAGAGCGCGGGCGGCTTCAGGAGCAATGGGAGATGTTGAAATCCTTCAGCGACGATGTGATTGAAAATTGGCTCCAACTCGAAGATAAAATGTCCTTATTCCGTGAAATTCAACAAGAAGGCGCCATTTTGCAAGAACCGGAGGAACTGCTGGGTCCTTTCCAAAAAGGGCAAGGATATTTTAAGCTCCATATGTTCGCGCAAGCCGCCGAGCAGTTGGAAGATATGGTGGGGCAGTTTCCCGACATGCTCGCCGCCCGTCTTTATTTGGCGATGTCCCGCATGCATCTCGAGCAATGGTCGGAAGCGCAGCGGCATTTTCGTCTGATTGCGGCGTTAGCCGACGAAGCGAAACTGCAAGCGATCGCCTACAACGCGCTTGGCTGCATACAAGCGGTGTTCGCCCACCTCGATCAGGCGCAGCAGCTCTTTCGTAAAGCGATGGAGGCGGATCCGTCGTTCCGGGAGCCGCGGCAAAACTTGGAATGCTGCCGCCGCGGAGGCGAAGAACTCCAGCTTCATTTCGGCAGTCCGGAGCTTCAGGCCATGGTGTAAGGCCCTCGACAGCTTCGCCGGGGAAAGGAAGTTAATCATGAAATTCGCCGTGCTCGATTTTGAGACGACCGGCATATCATCCGATAAAGACGAAATCATTCAGGCGGGACTCGCGGTCGTCGACGAAGCGGGCTCCGTCTTTTCCACGTTCTCGAGCTACGTGCGTCCGGATAAACCGATCCCCGCCGAAATCACACGGCTGACCGGCATCACCGAGGACGACGTGAGGGAAGCTCCCCAGCTTGAAGACGTCCTCGCCGACATGGTCCCGCTGCTGCAAGACGCGGTACTCGTCGGGCATAACGTCGAATTCGACGCCAAATTTTTGCAAACCGCTCTGGATCGGAGCGGTTATTTGCCGTTCACCGGAAGAATGCTGGATACGGTGGATTTGACCCGGCTGTTGTACCCGACATTGCCCTCTTACCAGTTGTCATCGCTGACTCAATGGTTCGGAATCGGGCACGAACGCCCGCATCAGGCAGACAGCGACGCGCTGGCGACGGCGGAACTGCTGCGGCTGGGCATTGACAAATTACGCTCGCTGCCGCTGCTGACTCTCCAGCGCCTGGGCAGCTTGTTTAACCCGGACAGCAGCGATTTAGGCTGGCTGATCGCCCTCACCCTGCAGGAACGCGAGATTCGTCCGGCCCTATCCGAAGAAGGGTATTATTATCACCGTCAGTTCGCGATGAAAGTCGGCGATTGGAACGAAGACAATCAGCCGGCCGGCGAGCAGGCGCCTGCGGAAACCGCCCGCAAATTGGAACAAATGCCCTTCAACGCATTCGCCGAAGAAGTGCGCGGCCGGCTCAAGGAGCTGCTGCCTGCGTATGAAGAAAGAGAAGGTCAGAACCTCATGGCCGGAGAAGTGCTGGAGGCGCTGGAGCACGACTCTCACTTATTGGTCGAAGCCGGCACGGGTACAGGCAAATCTTTGGGATATTTGCTTCCCTCTCTCTATTATGGTCTCCGCGAATCCAAAAAAATCGTCGTGACCACCCATACGATCCAACTGCAGGAGCAGCTGCGCCAACGCGATCTGCCGCTGCTGCAGGAGGTGCTGCCCGTTCCTTTCAAGGCCGCCGTGTTTAAAGGACGGAACAACTACATGTGTCTCCGTAAATTCGAAGGCCGCGTATCGGTGCCCGATTACGCGCTGGGGCCGGAAGAGGCGGTCTCGCGCGGGGCGATGACGGTGTGGCTTTCCGAGACGAGCCGGGGAGAAGGGGAGGAGCTGAACCTCGGACGTCACAAGGACGAATGGGATGCGGTCGCGAGCGATGCGGCTTCCTGCTTGAACCGGTCGTGTCCGTGGTTTCACAAATGCTTTTATCACCGGGCGCGCAATGAAGCGATGAAGTCCGACCTCATCATTACGAATCATGCCCTCGTCTTTACGGATTTACGAGCCGAACACCGATTGCTGCCTTCCTACGACAAATTGATCGTGGACGAAGCGCATCATTTGGAGGACGTGGCCAGCCAGCATCTCGGACAGAAAACCGGCTACACCTCGCTGAGCGTGCCGCTGCAGAGATTATGGCGCGACGCTCGAACCGGATTAATGCCGCAGCTCACGAGCGCGTTGTCGTCCGCGTCCCACCCCCATGCCGCGGCATGGGCCGAAAAGGCGGAGGCTGCGGCGTCGGGTCTGCACGAAATTCGTGAAGCATGGGACCGCTGGACCGAAGCGCTGTACGGCTTGCTGGCTTCGAATGCGGCTGCCGACGAGAGTGGTAATTTCACGCTCAGGCTGAAGCCAGACGATATGCCGTCGGGTTGGGAAACGATCCGGGTCGACGGAGACAACGTGATTCAGCTGCTTTCCGATTTTATACGCCCGATGGAGAAACTGTCTGCCGAAGTGCGTGAGGAAACGGACGAATATGCTGTTCAGGCTTTGCTGACGGATCTGGGCGGCGTGATCAAGGATTTGGCCGGCGTCCGAGCGGATATGGGATCCTTCGTTACGCTCGGAGAGAAAGATTATGTTTACTGGGTAGAAGGCCATTATCAATACAAGGGAAGATCGGTGTGGATGTACGGCGTGCCGGCGGATGTCAGCGGACTGCTGAAGGAGCGATTGTTCGACCGCAAAGAGAGCGTCATTATGACGTCTGCAACACTGACGGTGGACAAGTCGTTTCAATATGTGACAGAATCGCTCGGACTCGCTTCGGCGGAGAAGGACGGCCGGCTTCGCACCGCCGTCGTGCCCTCGCCGTTCCGGTATCGGGAACAAGCGCTCGTGCTCATTCCCCGGAATTTTCCGACGATTAAAGGGCGAGACGGCGATCCGAATTTCCTGCAAGCATTGACCGATTCGCTCAGGGACGTAGTCTCCACGGTAGGGGGCCGGACGTTGGTCTTGTTTACGTCCCACCGGATGCTGAAATCCGTATACGGACCGCTCAAGGAAAGCTTGGAAGCATCCGGCATTCAGGTGCTGGGCCAAGGAGTCGACAGCTCCAGCCGCAGCCGGCTCACCAAGCAATTCCGGGAACAGCCGGCGTCCGTATTGCTCGGGACGAGCAGTTTTTGGGAGGGAGTGGACTTGCCCGGCGACGCGCTGACGTGTCTCGCGATCGTCAGACTGCCGTTCCAACCGCCGAATCACCCGGTGGTGGAAGCGAAGTCGGAGAAGCTTCAGGCCGAGAAAAAAAATCCGTTCATGAAGCTTTCTCTTCCGCAGGCGGTCATCCGCTTCAAGCAGGGATTCGGGCGGTTGGTGCGAACAACGTCGGACCGCGGTATCGTCATTTTGTATGATACACGCGTGCTCGACACGAATTATGGAAAGTATTTTCTATACTCGCTGCCCGGTCCCAAGATGGAACATTTGCCGACGGCCGGAATGGCCGACAGGGTACGGGACTGGCTTGCGCCGCAGCAGCCGGGTGAAGGGGGAGAAACGGAATGAAGCAGGAAAAAATATCCGATGCGGTCGTTCGCCGTTTGCCGGTGTACCTTCGGTACTTGAACGAACTGAGCCTCTCCGGCGTGCAGACCGTTTCCTCTCAAGATCTAGGCGAGAAGCTGAATCTCAACCCCGCGCAAATCCGTAAAGATCTCGCATCCTTCGGCGAGTTCGGCCGCAAGGGCGTCGGCTACAACGCAGCTTATTTGATTGAGAAAATCCGCCAAATCCTGAAGCTGGACAAAACGCTCGGTGTCGCGCTCGTCGGAACCGGAAATCTCGGCCGCGCACTGTGCAATTACAATATGTATACGAAAGACAATATGAAGATCGTGGCGGTTTTCGATGCCGATGCCTCTAAAACCGGCACGCAAATCAATCATTTGACCGTTCAGCCGATGCATGAGCTGAAGGAGACGGTGGATCGTCTCGGCGTCACGATCGGCATTATCACCGTTCCCGCTTGGGAGGCCCAAAATGTCGCGGATCGCTTCGCCGCCGCCGGCATCAAGGGCATTTTGAACTTTGCGCCGGCCGTGTTGAAAGTTCCGCCGGGCGTACGGATTCATTATGCGGATTTCACGGCGGAGCTGCTGAGCTTGGCGTATTATATGGATGACGACAATCGCTTGTCGGAAGGGGAAGTTAACGTATGAAAAGATGGCTGATCCGCAACGGATACTTTGTGACGATGGAAGAGTCGCGCCCGGTTTTCCAGGGCTGGATGGCGGTTGAGGGAACGCTGATCGCCGATCTTGGGGAAGGCGAGCCCTCCGCTGAGGCACTGGAGTCATCGGACGAAGTATTCGACGGCCGCGGCTTGCTCTTCCTGCCGGGCTTAATCAACACGCACGGACACGCCGCCATGTCGCTTCTTCGCGGGTTCGCCGACGATCTCGTCCTGCAGGATTGGCTCCAAAATTACATGTGGCCCATGGAAGCCAAGTTCAGCGGAGAAGATGTGTATTGGGGTTCGGCGCTGGCGGCCGCGGAAATGATCAAAAGCGGTACGACGACTTTCCTCGACATGTATGATCATATGAACCGGGTAGGGGAAGTGGCGGCCAAGTCGGGGTTGCGCGCCGTTCTCACCCGCGGTGTCATCGGCTTATGTTCGGAGGAAGTGCAGAAGGCAAAGCTGCAGGACGCGATTTCATTCGCCAAAGATTGGCACGGCGCCGCGGACGGCCGAATTACCGCCATGATGAGCCCGCATGCGCCGTACACCTGTCCGCCGGATTATATTCTGAAATTCGTGGAAGCCGCCCATGAGCTGGATCTTCCGATACACACGCATATGTCGGAGACGCAAGCGGAAGTGGAACAAAACATTCGCGACTACGGTGTGCGGCCTGCCATGCATCTGGACCGTCTCGGCGTGTTCAGCCGCCCGGCTATCGTCGCGCACGCCGTCCATCTTACGGATGAAGAAATCGCACTGCTCGCGGATCGCGGCGTAGCCGTGTCCCATAACCCGGTGAGCAACTTGAAGCTGGCAAGCGGCGTCGCACGGGTGCCGGAGATGCTGGAGGCCGGCGTCACCGTGTCGCTCGGCACGGACAGTGTCGCCAGCAACAACAACCTCGATCTATTTGAAGAAATCCGGATGGCGGCTTTGCTTCATAAAGGCGTGACGGGAAATCCGACGGTCGTACCCGCAGGGGAAGCGCTGCGCATGGGAACCGTCTACGGCGCACGCGCTGTTGGGCTGGAAGGCAAAACCGGGGTGCTGAAGCCGGGCATGAAGGCGGACTTCATTGCCGTCTCCACCGACAAGCCGCACTTTGTTCCGCGTACCGATTATGTATCACACCTGGTATATGCCGCATCGGGGGCCGACGTGAAGCACGTCTGGGCGGACGGCCGCCAGCTTTTGCGGGATGGCGAACTGCTGACCTTGGACGAAGAGCAAATCCGGTTTGAAGCCCAGGCTTGTTATGAGAGGTTGAGAGGATGAGCCCGAGACGCGCCGATAAGCGAAGCGGCCACACCACGATGTCGATGGGCCGCTGGATGTTTGTTCTTGCCGGTTTTCTGTTATTTTGCGCGGTCATGCTCGTCATTTTCGTAAGATCGGTAAACGCCGGTTACCGTGCGGACGAACAGCATGCGATCGCCGTGGCCAAGGAGCAATCCGGGTTGACGGAGGTTGACGAAGCCGTGCAATATACTTGGGAAGAGCCGGTCTGGGTCGTGAGAGGCCGGGACGGAAACAACCAAACTTGGTTCGTTTGGGAGCGCAAGGACGGCATCTTGAAAAAGCAAGAGAACGGGAACTATTCCGAAGCGCAAATCCGCGAGCGTTTCTCCGCCGAACACCCGACCGCCCAATCGATTCGAGTCGTTCCGGGCTGGTTCGATAACCGGCCGGTATGGGAATTCCGTTATGAAGACCTGGCCGACGGAAATCAACGTCCTTCGATCTCGTTCTATTCTTTCGAAGATGGAACCTTGCTGAATACCTATGTACTGCCCGGATATTGATGCCGGGCAGTTGCTTTTTATGTATACGAATTGATATACATATAATCTACTTGAAAAAGTTTTCGCAGATGAGTGAACTCTCATGAAATTTCGGTTTGAAATATCGTATAATGGGTTAGGAGTTGCCCGATCGCATCTCATAAAATATCGCCCTGACGCCCACACGGGCGTTTTATTATTGGTACGCTTACCATCGTTTCGCTAACCATTTGTCTATCTAAATTTGATATACTCTAATATATGCGTCACTTTTTTGCACATCCATCGACAGATTTCAAATAGATTAAAGGGGGCCTCCTTCATGAAAATCCGAGTCATGCCTCTGGTGCTGACCATCTTGTTGTCCGCGGCTTTGCTGTTCGGCGGCTGGACGGCCTTCCGCCACTTCAGCGTGGAGAAGCCGCTGGACCGGGTGGCGGCATCCGTTCCGGGCGTTCTGTCCGCAACGACCAAGATGTCCACGGGGCAAGTCGTCGTCAATGTTCATTTGTCTCCCGATGCCGATCTTGCGGAGGTTTACCGCAAGCTGAAGCAGGATGGTTCGGGTCAAATCGGCGGCAAAAAGCTGGAATTGAAAGTGGATTCCAACGCATCGCCGCTGCTGGAGAAAGCGTGGAGCTATTCGCTGTTCGACGTGGCGGAAGCGATGGAGACACACCGTTACACCGGTATCCGCGACGCGCTGGACAAGCTGTCCGGGCAGTTTAAAGGCGTGACGGCCTCGACCGATATCGACGCCGACAATGTGTATATTCGTCTGCAGGAAGGCAAATCGGCGAAGTTCGTCGTGCTGCCTCGTCAAGCGGGAACGATGGGGGTGTGGCCGAATGCGTAACTTGAAAAGATACGGCAAAGAAATTGCGATCGGCTTCCTAACCGTATTGTTCGTTTTTCTCCTCTATATCGGAGTCCCGGCGATTCCGCTCGTCAGCGCAGCACTCATGGCGGCGGCGGTCGCTTTTCTCGCCAAATCCCGAGGCGGCATCGCGGTCGGCTCGGTCGGCAAGAAACCGGCTTCCCGCGCCCCTTCTTATCTCTCCTTCGATGATATCGGGGGTCAAGATCACCCGAAACGTGAGCTCATGGAAGCATTGGAGTTTATGGTCAAACGGGAGGAAATTCAGAAGCTGGGCATTCGTCCGCTGAAAGGTATTTTGCTCACCGGGCCTCCCGGAACCGGCAAAACGCTGCTGGCCAAAGCGGCCGCTCATCATACGAATTCCGCGTTCGTCTCCGCTTCCGGCTCCGAATTCGTCGAGATGTATGTCGGTGTCGGCGCCGGCCGGATCCGCGATTTGTTTAAGGAAGCCCGGAGCAAGGCGGTCAAACAGAAACGAAACTCCGCCATCGTGTTTATCGACGAGATTGACGGCATCGGCGGCAAACGAGACGGTGGACAGCAGCGCGAATACGATCAGACCTTGAACCAGCTGCTCACCGAAATGGACGGCATTCAAGGCGACGAATCGATTCGCATTCTGCTCATCGGCGCGACGAACCGCAAAGAGTTGCTCGATCCCGCCTTGCTTCGTCCCGGCCGCTTCGACCGGCATATCCAGGTCGACATGCCGGACAAGACGGGTCGTGAGCACATTCTCCGCTTGCACGGCCGCAACAAGCCGCTTGATCCGGAAGTGTCCTTGGCCAAAGTGGCGGAAGAAACGTTCGGCTTCTCCGGCGCGCAGCTGGAGAGCGTCATGAACGAAGCGGCGATTTATGCGATGCGCGACACAAGCGATCATGTTGATCAAACCCATCTGACCCAGGCGATCGACAAGGTGATGATGGGCGAACGCATGGACCGCGAAACAACGAAGGAAGAACGCGAACGGGTCGCCAATCACGAGCTCGGCCACGCCATCATGGCGGAGCACGTACGCCCCGGAAGCGTGGCGCAGGTGTCGCTGACGCCGCGAGGACAAGCGCTCGGCTATGTCCGTCATCATCCGCGGCAGGACAGCTACCTCTACACGAAAGAGACGCTGGAGCATCAAATCATGATCGCGCTCGGCGGCTGCGTAGCCGAGGAACTCATTTACGGCGGCCGCAGCACGGGCTCCCGCGGAGACTTCGAGCAGGCGACGAACATCGTGAAGACGATGATCGAGTCGGGTATGTCCGGTCTCGGCATCATTCATCCTCAAGCCCTTACGCAGGAAGAATGGTCGCGTGAGAACAACGCCATTTTGAATGAATTAATCGAACGGACACGCGAGATTTTGGGCGCGAACAAGGAGAAGTTCGAGCAGCTGTTGGACATTCTGCTTCAGGAAGAAACGCTGTCCGGCGACCAGCTTCGTGCTTGTCTGTCGCACAGCATGCCCCGTTCGGAAGCTTCATAACAACAACAAGGACAGTCTCATCATCGATGAGGCTGTCTTTTTTTGTCGTTCGCACGAATGGATTATGTTAGCATGGAACAAAGTGGAGTTTTGAGCGTTATAAATATTGAACCGAACCGCGATTCGGATCGTCTATTGAATTGAGGTGTTACAGTTTTGAACTCCGGGATGAATGTAGATTACATAAAATACATGGTTGAATCCGACGATCCGAAAGCGCTGCTCGGAGAGTTGATGACCGCCTACGGCAAAGATGTATGGAATTACGCTTACAGCCTGACGCGCAAGTGGGACTTGGCGGACGACATCACCCAGGAAGTTTTCATTAAGGTGTTCCGCAACATGCATGCGTTCCGGCGGGACGCTTCCGTGAAGACGTGGCTCCTGACGATTACTCGGAACACCGCGATTGACCATCAGCGTTCCGCCTTCGTCCGCAAGGTGACGTTGTCCGATTGGCTGGAAGAGCGGGGAGAAAGGCGTTCGGTCGAATCGGAAGCGATGGAAAAATGGGCGGTGGGCGACATGTGGCGGATGGTGCTGAGGCTGCCAGTCAAGTATCGCGAAGCCATCATCTTGTTCGCTCATTACCAAATGTCAATGAAGGAAATGGCCGAAGTGCTCGGCGTAACCGAAGGAACGGTGAAATCGCGGCTGTTCCACGCCCGCCAAAAACTGTCGAAGATGAAGGAGGAGAGCGCGGATGCATTTTGACGACGAACAACTGAAAGAGCAATTGGCGGGCGGTCCGCTCGCTCGCAACGGATTCGACGACAGGCTCCGACGGAGAATCGAGGAAAGAATCGGCGAGGAGAGCCGCCGCACGCGCAAGCCTTGGAGAACGGTTTGGCGGCTGCCCGCCGCCGTGCTGGCTTCCGTTACACTCGTCCTTCTCGGCATCTGGATTGTCGGTAATTTAAAGGATGGTCCTCAGCCGTCGCCGCTAACGGATGCTTCGTCCGCTTCGCTCGGCGGTCAGAACGTGAGTCCGGCCGTCGGGCAGGAGAAGCGATACGCGCTCTTGATCGGCATCCGTAAGGACGAGCCGCACAAAGAAGGGCAGAAAGACAAATATGCCAAATCCACGTACCGGACCGTATTGGTGGCGCATGACGGCGGACGGCTGGCCAAGGTGGCGGACGGCAAAGGGCTTTTCGTACCGCACAAACTCGATTTTTGGAAGCTCGATACGATATCTCCGGGAGAAGGCCGGCAGGCGATTTTTGCCGCGCAAGCGACGAATGTATCGTCCAATATGAAGTCCGGTCCAAACCCGCCGGTGCCCGGCAATCGGCTGTCGGAAAAGGTGCTGTTCGCCGGCAACCAATATGTATCTTTACAAACGACGATTCAGCAGCGCTCCGGCCGTATAAAGGACATCTGGCAAGTGAAACCGATTGAGCAGATCAACAACAAATCGGCGGATCCCGCCGCCGACCCGCATATCCGCATTCGAGACGTATTTCCGAACTGGGAAGGTGAAGTCGGGGCAGGGGACGAATGGGGCGTCGACCGCAACCCCGGTCAATGGGTGCCCGTCATCTATGACGGTTCGGGCGATGAAGCGCCGCTGCCGGCGCTGCTGCCGGCCGAAATCGTCAATCGCGATACTTTGCTGCTGAGTTGGGGGCAGATTCAACAACTGGAGCCGTCCGCCAGCGATGCGTTCTCTTACGGGAACCTGCTCGGTGTCCGGGTGGGCGGTGCGATTCGGGTGTACGAACTGGAGAACGGAACGCTCGTACGCCAAACGTTAACTTTCCCGCTGGCCGCCGGCGAACATATCGTGATGCTGCAGTGGGCGGAAGGAAGCTACGTCGATAAGTGGATCCGGGAAATGCAATTTTTGTCGCGTTCCTCATAATATTGGGAAAGCCGGCCGAGAAACGGCCGGTTTTTTGTACTCGCCTCTTTCCTGTCCACGGCCGGATTATGATAAGATGGGAGAGACCCATTTTCGTCATTTATCGGGTCGGAATTCACTCAGCAAAGGTGTGGGCTGGAGGGACTGGACATGTTTCGCAAAATCGGAGTCGTAGGCGCGGGAACGATGGGGCGCAGCATTGCGGAGATGCTGGCGGAGAAAGGCCTGGACGTTTTTCTGCTGGAACAGACCCCGCAGCAATTGGAACAAGCGATGAGTTTGTTGGAAGCCAGCTTGGATCGCCAAATGGAGCGCTGGGCGATTACGGCTGCGGAGAAAAAGCTCATTTTAAACCGAATACATAAGTTGAACGCTGTGCAAGAACTGGTGAACTGCGACTTGGTCATTGAGACCGTCACGGAAGATTTGGACCGTAAAAAAGAAATATTTCAAGAGCTGGACCAGGTTCTGCCGCCGGATGCAGTAATCGCGAGCAACACATCCACCTTAAGCCTGACGGAGCTTGCCGGTGTTACAGAACATCCGGAGCGCGTCATCGGCATGCATTTTGTGTATCCGGCTTTTCGCATCGATGTGGTGGAGATCATACGCGGATTGCAAACTTCAGACGACACGTTTGTCCGCACCAAATCGTTTACGGAAGAAGTACTCGCCAAAAAAGGCGTAATGGTTTACGAATCGCCGGGATTCGTCACGACCCGCCTCATTTGCCTGCTCATTAACGAGGCGCTTCACTTGCTCGAGGAAGGGGTGGCCTCGCCGGAGGATATTGATAATGCCATGAGGATCGGCTACCAATTCGAACACGGACCGCTCGAGATGGCCGACCGGTTCGGCCTCGATTCCATTCTGGCCGCGCTCGATCGAATGTTCCGGGAATTCGGCGAACTGAAATACCGCCCGTCCTTCGTGCTGAAGAAAAAAGTGCGCGCGGGACAGCTCGGCGTCAAAACCGGAATCGGATTTTTCCAATACGACAAGGATGGTGATCGCATTACATGAACGTATTGGTCATCAACTCCGGCAGCTCCTCGCTTAAATATCAGCTGTACGATATGAAGATCGAATCCGTTCTCGCGAAAGGGCGGGTCGAGCGGATCGGCATGGAGACGTCCATTTTGTCCCATGAGGCGGAGGGAAAGCCGGAAACGCGAGAAGTCAGCGAAATTCTGGATCATACGACGGCCATCAAAAAAGTGCTGGACATGCTGACGCATCGGGAATTTGGGGTGTTGAGGACGATCGAGGAAGTCGATGCCGTAGGCCATCGCATCGTGCACGGAGGGGAGTCTTTCCGGGAATCGGTGCTCGTCACGGAGGATGTGAAGCTCGAAATCCGCAGGCTGTTCGATTTGGCTCCTCTTCACAATCCGGCGCACATGATGGGCATTACGGCGGTGGAGCGAAACTTGCCTGAAGTGCCTCAAGCGGTGGTGTTCGATACCGCTTTCCACCAAACGATGCCGCCCGTCTCGTTCATGTATGCGATTCCGATGGTCTTTTACAAGAAGCACAAAGTTCGGAGATACGGCTTTCACGGCACTTCGGTGGATTACGTCAGCAGATGCGCTTCCGATTTCCTCGGGCGGCCTTTAAGCGAACTGAAGCTCGTCGTCTGCCATATCGGGAACGGCGCCAGCTGCACGGCCGTGCTGCACGGCAAATCCCACGATACCAGCATGGGAATGACGCCGCTGGAAGGGCTCATGATGGGAACGCGCAGCGGAGATCTGGATCCCGCCATCGTCACGTTCGCGATCAACAAAGAGGATTTGACGCTGAACGAAGTGAATTCCATGTTGAACAAGCATAGCGGATTGCTTGCCGTGTCCGGCGTCAGCGGCGATGTGCGGGAAGTGGTCGAGGCGATGAACAACGGCAGCGAGAATGCCAAACTCGCGTTCGAGATGTACGCGAACCGCATCCGCAAATATATCGGTGCTTACGCCGCATCTATGAACGGCATCGATGCGCTCGTCTTCACCGCGGGTGTCGGTGAAAATTCGGCGCTGCTTCGGAGCGAAGTGTGCAAAGGACTCACATTTTTGGGGCTTGCACTGGATGACAAGCGCAACGAGGAACGGTCGGATCAGGCAAGAAGCATCAGCACGGCCGATTCGCGTGTCGATGTGCTGGTAGTTCCCACCAATGAAGAATTGCTGATTGCCCGCGACACATACCGACTCGTGCGGGAAACGCCGCATACATAAAAAGAAGGTAGAGGAAGGGGAAAGGTTGCAATGGAAAACAAACAAAAAATTGTGATCGCAGAAGTCGGCCGGCATCTCGGAGAGAGCGTGACGTTCGGCTGCTGGCTGACGCGCCGCCGTTCCAGCGGCAAAATTCAGTTTTTGCAGTTGCGTGACGGGACAGGCTACATTCAAGGGGTATTGGTAAAGGAAGAAGTGCCGGAACAAGTGTGGGAGGAAGCAAGCCGGCTCACCCAGGAGAGCTCACTCTACATCACCGGCGTCGTGCGAGAAGATCCCCGCAGTCCGTCCGGATTCGAGCTTTCCGTCACCGGCGTGGAAGTGATTCAGGTTACCCAAGATTATCCGATTACGCCGAAGGAGCACGGGGTCGACTTCCTGATGGACAACCGGCATTTGTGGCTTCGCGCGCCAAGACAGCGGGCGATTCTGAAAATTCGGGCGCAGATCATTTCGGCGGTCCAAAGCTTTTTTGACGAGAGAGGCTTTACGCTCGTCGACCCGCCGATTCTGACGCCGTCATCGGCGGAAGGGACGACGGAGCTGTTCCATATCAAATATTTTGATGAAGACGCCTACTTGACGCAGAGCGGCCAGCTCTACATGGAAGCCGCAGCGATGGCGCTGGGGAAAGTGTATTCCTTCGGCCCTACGTTCCGGGCGGAAAAGTCCAAAACGCGCCGTCACCTCATCGAGTTCTGGATGATCGAGCCGGAAATGGCCTTCGTCGATCACGAAGAAAACTTGCGCGTTCAGGAACAATTCGTCTCGCACGTAGTAGGCGAAGTGCTGAAAAACTGCCGGCCCGAGCTGGAAACGCTCGGCCGCGACATTGCGGCGCTCGAGCGGGTGAAACCGCCGTTCCCGCGCATCACGTACGATCAAGCGATCGACATGCTGAAAGAATTGGGCATGGAGCTTCCTTGGGGCGAGGATTTCGGCGCTCCGCATGAAACGGCGCTGGCTGAGAAATTCGACCGTCCGATGTTCATCACCCATTATCCGACGGGAATCAAGGCTTTCTATATGAAGCCGGATCCGAATCGTCCGGAAGTGGTGCTGTGCGCCGACATGATCGCTCCGGAAGGTTACGGGGAAATCATCGGCGGCTCGCAGCGGATCGACGATCCGGAGCTGATGGAACAGCGCTTCAAGGAGCATGATTTGTCATCGGAAGCTTATCAGTGGTATATGGATTTACGCCGCTACGGCACGGTGCCGCATTCCGGATTCGGTCTCGGCTTGGAGCGTACCGTAGCCTGGATTTGCGGACTGGATCATGTACGGGAGACGATTCCGTTCCCTCGCATGCTGTACCGGCTTTATCCATAACGCCTAGATCTCGCAAAAGGGGGATACAAAGATGGAAGGCCGGGGCGGCATTGCGCGCGGTTTGGCGGAAGCATACTTGGACGGTGCGGTGAGCATTCCCTATGCGCTTCTGCGCACGTATCGGGCGTTGAAACTGAGCGACACCGAGGGTATGCTGCTCATCCAGCTGATGGCATTCCGTCAGTTAGAGCAAAACGAGTTCCCGACGATGGAGCAGCTTCAGGAGCGGCTCGGGTCGTCGCCCGCCGTTGTCGGACAAGCGATGCAGAAGCTGGTGAAACAAGGGCTGGTGGCTATCGACGAAGTGTTCGATCCGGTGACCGGGGTCCAATCGGACCGGTACAACTTGTCCGGTCTGTTCCAGAAAATCGGAGCGCTTCTCGCCGCAGGCGAACTGCCGCTCCGCACCGGCGGCGGGGAAGTGTCCCTCGGGGCGGGCGATCCCGCGGATTCCCTTTATCCCCTGAGGCAGTCGGTAACCAAGACTTCGGTGTTCGGCGGCGCCACCAATCTGTTCGCCGTTTTCGAACAAGAATTCGGACGGCCGCTGTCGCCGATGGAAGTCGAAACGATCAACGGCTGGCTCGACAAAGACAAGTACGATGAGGATCTCGTCCTTTTCGCCTTGAAGGAGTCCGTGTTTGCGGGCAAGCTTCATTTTCGCTACATCGACCGCATCTTGCTCGATTGGGGCCGGAACCGGGTCACCACGGTCGAAGAGGCGCGTGCGCACACGCAAAAATTTCGCACGGGCCGGTAGGTCTGGAAGACCAATGGGAAGAGATTCTAGCCTAACTTTGCTGTAGTTGTATTTCGCCAAATTACGGAGGCGGATAAGGCGCTGGAATGTGCTGCAACTTCATTTCGCCAAATTGCAGCAACCATTTCGAAGCCTTCCGGCGGCAAGCAGCTCTCCAATTTCGCGAAATAGAATTGCGCATAGTGTTCATATGAAATTTTGTCTGCAGGTTGGCGAAATAGAGCTACAGCACACGGAACGAGCCGGCGATCAGGCTTTTTGAACGAACCTTCCTTTTGGGGAGGTTCGTTTTTGTTATTGTAACTTTTTGGTGTGCGGAATCGTATGTATCAAATGGGTAGTTCACGGCAAGTAGGCCGATGATGGGGGAGTGGTCGTCATGTTTCCACCGAGCGATGCGGGCTTCGGATTTTTCGGGATACTTTTTCCTTTGGTGTTCTTTGTCATTATCGGAGTCATTGTGTTCAGTATTGGGAAAGGGATCCTCCAATGGAGCCGCAATAACGCGCAGCCTGTATTGACGGTAGAAGCGCGGCTGGTAAGCAAACGGACGGATGTATCTCACAGTCACGGAGGCGGCGTAAACGATCATTCCGTCCATTCCAGCACCTGGTATTACGCCACATTTGAAGTGGAAAGCGGGGACCGGATGGAGTTTGCGATTCAAGGCCACGAATTCGGCCTGCTCGCGGATGGTGACTTCGGCAAGCTGACCTTTCAGGGGACTCGTTATTTGGGCTTCCAGCGTGAAAGAAGCGTCGAGGCATTTTGAGATCAGGATCCATATGAACACGTTAAACGGAGTGCCAATTGTCAACAATGACGGCACTTCGTTTTTGTTTTGCAAGCAAAATAAATTTTCCTCTAGAGGAAATTTCCCTTGACGGAAATTTCCCGAAGGTGTAAATTGGAATCAAACAAACATTGGATTCATTTGGAAAGGAGGCAATCCCGATATGACATTCGCAACGCTCAGTGCGCTCGCTGAGCCCAACCGGTTCAACATCGTCGAATTGCTGCGCGATTGCGGTGCGCTGACGGTCGGCGAAATCGCTCAGAAGCTTGGACTTCGGCTCCCTCAATCATCCAAGCATCTGCACGTACTAGCTGAAGCCGGCCTCGTCAATGTGCAAATTGATGCAAACCGCCGAATTTACTCGCTGTGTCCGACGCCGCTGATCGAGATGAATCACTGGTTGGAGACCTTCACTCAGATCAAGGAAGAGCAGTTTGACCGGCTTGAACAATTGCTGAAAAAGGTGCAAGAGAGCGAGAATGTCCAAAACAACGGCTGATGGATGAAAAGGAGAGATTAAGATGTCCAAAACTAGCGTTATCGCCGAACAAGGAAAGCAGGAAATTGTGATTACCCGTATCTTCGATGCCCCTCGTGATCTCGTTTTTCGAACGTACACGAACCCGGCTACAGTTCCGGACTGGTGGGGACCGAGAAATCTGAAAACGACGGTGGATCGGATGGAAGTGGAAAAGGGCGGCGTTTGGAGATACATCCACGATGATCCCGACGGGAATGTGCATGCTCACCACGGCGTTTATCATGAAGTGGCCGCTCCGGAGAGGATCGTCAACACTTACGAATACGAGGGATACCCCGGCTCGGTCGGACTCGTGACGACGACGTTCGAGGAATTGCCGGGCGGTAAAACGAAGTTTACGGAAGTTTCGCTGTACCCGTCAGTGGAGGTACGCGAAGGAGTCCTGCAATCCGGCATGACGGAAGGCGCCATGGAACTGATGGATCGACTGGATGAGCTGCTCGCGAAACTCCAATCCCAGTAAGGAGTGAGAGATCACGTGAAATGGATCAGCTATATAGTGCAAGGGATACTTTCGGCCAGATTTCTCATGGCGGGATTGGCGAAGCTGTTCTCGAGCGAGGAACAAATCGGTGAGTTCTACACGGATCAGTTAGTGTGTACTTGATCCTGCTGATCATGCTGCTTGTGCGGTTGATCCGGTCGGAAGCCGTATTGAAAAACATCCTATATAGGGAAGTGTGAATGAAAAATGGCGGCCCATTCGGCCGCCATTTTGACGCTTATCGAATCGCCTTCAACAATTCCCACCGGTACGCATACTCGAATAAAAATTCGAAGGCTTCCAGGTGGCGTTTGGCTTCGAACCCGTCGCGGCCCCAGGCGTAGATGCCGTGCTTGCGCAGCAGGATGCCGGGTATCCGCGATTCCAGCCGATCCGTAATTTCGGGTACGATTCGGGGGACGTCGGCGAAGTTGGAGACGATCGGTACATCGATATGAGCTTCTTCGTCCCAAATGTTAAACGCCTTGATCAACTCGACTCCATCCACGGGTACGGACTTTCGATCCCCAAAATACTCAGACACCAAATTGTTGAACACAGAGTGGGTATGGTAAATCGCGCCGCAGCCGGTCAGACGATAGATTTCACAGTGGATGACCGTCTCCGCGGACGGCTTTAAGCGCGTTGTTTCGCAAGGCTTGCCGGATTGATCGACGAACAGGAAGTCCTCCGGCGTCGATAACGATTTATCTTTCCCGCTTGCGGTTATCGCAAAATGAAACGAATCCGGTTGGAATTCGCCCACGCGCATAGACAAGTTGCCGCTCGTGCCGGCGAACATACCGCGCGCCGCAAAATCCGCTTTGACCGACGACAATTCGCGAAGTACGCGCTGTTTCTCTTCCAAAGCAATATCGGCAAAGTTCATCGGGCCATTCCTCCCTGGTCCAAGTGACGGACGATATCGTGGAACGTCTCGAACGGAATGTGAGGAAGACCGAGCTCCCGACATTTGTTCGTTAAATGCGATCTGGAGAAAACAAGGTCGGCCAGCTTGGCTCCCGCAAAATCGGTGACGCTGTCGCCGATCAGAATGCGGTAATAATCGTCGCGCGTGAAACGGCGGATCACGCTTACTTTGCACATGCCGCAATCGTTATCACATTTTTCGTCGCAGGCATGCGGCCAAGTAATCCGGATTCGTTCTCCTTCAAAATCGCTGCCGTTGCAATAAATATGATCGGCGGGGATGCCGAACGGCTCGAGCAGCGGATAAACGAAGAAATCGATGCCGCCGCTGGTCACGTAGAAGGGAACGTCATGCTCTTTGCACCAAGCCAGCAGTTCGGCAAAACCCGGGCGGATGCCCGCCGTTTCGATCACGAACGAGCGGATTTCTTCTTTTAATGACGAAGGAAGCAGCGCGAACATTTCCCCGACGCCTTGCCGGATCGACTTGGTCTCGCTCACAATCTCATCGATAATGGCTTCCACGCCCTTCGGCTTGTACTTTTGCATGATGGCGACGATATTATCGCTTAACGTAATGGTACCGTCGAAGTCGCAGAAAAGGACCGGCGGTCTTGGAAAAAGGGTTTCGGACTGGGCGCCGGACTGTGCTGAAACACTCAAGATGTGCGTACCCCCCAACGTTGGATGGCGGAGCGAAGCTCCGGATGCGTCTCGGCGTAAGCCTCCAGGCTGACACCGCTTCTTACCGCGTCGACCGCTTGACGGAAAGCTTGTCCGCCTGCCGCGGCGCCTCCGGGATGACCGTGAACACCGCCGCCCGCATTGACGACGACTTCCGGTCCGAAGTCGTGGAGAATGAGCGGGACGAGTCCGGGATGAATACCGGCGGACGGAACGGGAAAGACGGGTGCCTGAGGAAGCTTGTCATTCAAGAGGGAGTCCCGCACCGCCAAATTTTCTTCCTTCGGCATCACAACGGATCCGTAGGGGGAAGGGAACAACGACAAATCCGCGCCGGCGATCCGCATGAGCTTGCCTAGAAGCAAAGGTGCGGCGATGCCGTGATAGGGCGACGGATACACGGCGCCGGCCATAGCCGGGTGAGCGGCGATCGGCACGCGAATTTCCGGGTCGGCGGCCAGCTCGGCCAAAGCGTCGAAGCCGTAGGCGAGCACGTTAAACAATAGTCCGTTCGCTCCCGCGTCGATGGCGCGTTTGGCATTGTCCCTCAGCTTGAAAGTAGGCCCAGTCAGGTTGGTGAAATAAATCAGCTGTTGACCGGTTGTTTCCCTTGCTTGCTTGGCGGCTTCCTGGCAAACGTTGACCCGCTTCTCCAACGGAGAGAGCGGATTTTCGAACAAAATCTCGTCGTCCTTGATCAAATCGACTCCGCCGAGCGCCTGCTGCAGGAACTGCTCCCGCAATCCTTCCAAATCATAGCCGATCACGGATTTAAATATGCTCATCACCAACGGCCGATCGTGGACGCCAAGCAACGCTCGAACGCCTTTTGCACCGAACTTCGGTCCGGGGAACGCGCTGAGAAATTCCCCCGACGGCTGAAGGTCGAGCAGCTTGATCTTTCCGTCCATCGAGAGTTTACCGAACGCGGTGACGAGCAGGGCAGGCAAATCCCGGCTGAAGTTAATATCGGGATATGCGATCGTGATGTCCGCGTAACGTTCGTCTCCGCCGCTTGAGTCCGGCTCATGGACATCGATCGAAACGACTTGGCCGAGATGTTTTTCCATCCGCCGCTTGGTTGTTTCCGGAAGCTCTGTCCAACTGCCGACGGTCAAACCGACTGCGATGCCGAGCGCTTTTTTCTCGAAATCGGCTTGTTCGTCAAATACCCGATAGGTCGCCGTGCTATATCCGTTCATACGTTTCAAGACACCTCTTTATCATCGATTCCTCAGCTTTCAATCGCTTCGCTGCGTATCGCTTCGCCCATCTCCCGCGCTCTTTCGGCACAGCGGAGAATGGCGGCATTCATGCCTTCTTGAAAACGATAACGTTCGAGCGTGTCGATCGCGGCTTGGGTCGTTCCGCCGGGTGACGTCACTTTTCTCCGCAGCTCCTCCGGATTTTCCCCGGTGCTCGCCACCATTTCGGCGGCGCCCCGCACCGTCTGAACCGTCAGCTCCCGCGCAGCTTCCGTCGTCAGGCCGAGCTCCACGCCGGTCGAGATCATCGCTTCCATCAAATAATAGACATAGGCGGGACCGCTTCCGGACACGCCGTTCACGGCTTCGATCAACGGCTCATCGACAACGGTCGCGATCCCGACGGCCCCGAACATCGCGAGTGCCATCTCTTGCTGTACCGCCGAAACGGAAGAGGAGAAGCTAATGCCTGTGGCCCCGAGCCCGATGGTGCTGGACGTATTGGGCATCGTACGGACGATGGCTCGTTGGCCGCCCAGCAGCGTCATGATTGTATCGATGGACAGGCCGGCGATCGCCGAGACGATAAGCTGTTCCTGGCGAAGAAGAGGGGCTAGGGCGCGAAGAGCGGATGCCGAATCTTTCGGCTTCATGCCGAGCACCACGATATCGGCAGTGCGAAGCGCATCTTGTTTCGCTTGTTCTCCGATGGCCGGGACGACTCCGTACTGTAAATGCAGCTCCCGGAGACGCTCCGCATTTTGCCGGTTCGTGACGATGATGCGGTCCGCCCGGGTGAGCCCCGCTTCGATCAGTCCCCGCAATATCGCTTCGGCCATCGCGCCCGCCCCGTAAAAACAAATCGAAACATTGCCGATTGCTGAACTTGCTTGTTTCATGCTGCGTACTCCTTACGTGCGAATTTGGCCGGTGCCGAAGATCCGGTACTTGGTAGAAGTCAAAGCAGGCAGCCCCATGGGCCCGCGGGCATGCAGCTTCTGCGTGCTGATGCCGATCTCCGCGCCGAACCCGAATTCGAACCCGTCTGTGAACCGTGTCGAGGCATTGTGGTATACGGCCGCTGCGTCAACTTCGCGCAAAAACCGGTCCGCATGAGTTTGTGATTCCGTGACGATACATTCCGAATGCTTGGTGCCGAACCGGCGAATGTGCGCCAGCGCTTCGTCCAAATCTTTTACCACTTTGACGTTCAAAATGTAGTCGTTATATTCGGTCGCGAAATCTTGCTCCGCCGCAGGCATGACACCCTCGGCCAGTTCCCGGGTTCGCTCGTCGCCTCTTAATTCGACGCCGGCGCTTTGGAAAACGCCAGTCAGCGACCGAAGGTGGCGTAATGCGAATGCTTCGTGCACGAGCAGTGTCTCCATGGCGTTGCAGACGGATGGGCGCTGCACTTTGGCGTTTAAGGCGATCGCCTGCGCCATGTCTGGGTCAGCACTCTCGTCGAGATAAGTATGACAAATGCCGGCTCCGGTCTCAATCACGGGCACGGTCGCATTCTGAACGACATTCTGAATCAGCGAAGCGCCGCCCCTCGGGATGATGACATCGAGCAGTCCGTTCAGCTTCAGCATCTCGTCGACTGAGCCCCGGCCCGGATCCTCGATCAATTGAAGGGCGTCCGCAGGAATTTCGGAACCGGCCAACGCTTCGCGAAGCACTTCGACGATCCGCCGATTCGAGGACAGCGCCGACGAACCGCCGCGCAATACGACGGCATTGCCTGTTTTCAAGCATAGTGCGGCCGCGTCTACCGTCACGTTCGGGCGGGCTTCATAGATGATGCCGATCACGCCGAGCGGTACCCGCAGCTTCTCGATACGAAGCCCGTTCGGCCGGTCGATTCGTTCCAGAACATCCCCGACCGGATCGGTCAGATCGACGATTTGCGTTACCCCTTCCGCGATAGCCGCAATCCGTTCTTCCGTCAGCTTCAGTCTGTCGAGCAGGGAGGAGGAAGTGCCTTGTGCCCGCCCCCGCTCCAGGTCCTCTTCGTTGGCCGCCAGAATGGAACCCGTATGGGCAAGCAGCGCCTTCGCCATCTTGCGCAAAGCGTCATTTTTGGTTTCAGTGGAAAGTTGACCGAGTACGGCAGCCGCACTTTGCGCCGCTTGGGCTTTCCTTACGACTTCACTCACGGGAACCAGCCTCCTTCAGGATCGGGGTTGCCACCCATTCGTCGCGGTGGATGACTTCCACGCGTGGAACTTCTACCCGCCGCATCGCTTCTTCGCTGCCAAGTCCGGCTACGGCGGTAATTTGCCATGCGTCATATTGCGAAACGCCGCGTCCGAGAATGCCGCCTTCCGGTCCGGCCACCTCGACGACATCGCCGCTGTGAAAATCTCCTTCGGCACGTATGATTCCCGCGGGCAGAAGGCTTTTGCCGCCGCGCAGCAGCGCCGTCTCGGCACCCGCGTCTACGACGATCGTACCTTGAGGAACCGCCAAGAAGCCGATCCAATGCTTTTTGGCCGAGAGGGATTGAAGGGAGGAGGTGAAGTACGTGCCTTTGCCTTCCCCCTGTACCGCGGAAAGCAAGTCGCCCGGCTCCGAGGCCCGGCCGACGAATGTCGGGATCCCGCCTTGCATGGCGATACGCGCCGCCTCAATTTTGGAGCGCATGCCTCCGGTACCGACCGAAGAGCCTGCGCCGGAAGCGATCCGGTATAACTCTTCAGAGATGATGTCAACCCGGCCGATCTTGACCGCGTCCGGCGCTTTCCGCGGATCTGCCGTGTACAGTCCGTCCATATCCGTTAAAATATACAGCCCGCCGGCCTTCACCAAGTTGGCGACTAAGGCCGACAGCGTATCGTTTTCGCTGAACTTCAATTCATCCACCGCGACGGAATCGTTCTCGTTAAAAATCGGGAGAACCCGCTGTTTGAGCAGTTCTTCGATCGTCCGCCGGGCGTTCTGGGACCGCCCCCGGTTGCCGAAGTCCGGCCTCGTGAGCAGGATTTGCGCGACGGTGATGCCATGAGCCGCGAACGCTTCCTGATAAGCTTCCATGAGCAGCGCTTGGCCGACCGCAGCCGCGGCCTGTTTCTCGTGTACCAGTTTCGGCCGCGCACGGTATCCGATCCGGCGGAAACCCGCCGCGATGGCGCCCGAAGTGACCAGCAGCACCTGCATGCCGGACGCGTGAAGAGCCGCAAGTTCATTCGCGACGAAACGGATTTTGTCCCGGTTTAATCCGCCCTCATCCGACGTCAGCGAGCTGCTTCCGATTTTGACGACGATTCGCTGGGCTGTCATCGCACCTCACCTTTCTTTCCTAGACAATACAAAAAGCTCCCGTCCTCAAAGGACGGAAGCTCGGCTTCCGCGGTACCACCTTCGTTGACGGCGCATGCGCATTATGCATGATCTACCGTCCGCTTTCATCCTGATAACAGCAGGTACTGTCCGGTTCTTCGCCGGCCGCTCGGGGGTGGGGGGAAGCGGGAGCAAGGTAAATTCTTTCAGCCTTCGGAATTTACTCTCTGGTCACGCCCGGTATCGCTTCTTCGTTCCCGTCAACGCGTTTTCCTCAGAATACCATGCACAAATCGGCTTGTAAAGGAAGCGCAGCTTCCCGCAATCCTATAATTTTCGATTGACGGCGATGCGCGGGATAGTGCCTAAGATTCTGTTCGAATGATGTCGAATCAGATAGAATGAAGATTCTATCATTCGCTGCAGGTGATGACAATTGAAGAAGTACCAGGACATCTTGCTCGGCAACATCGAAAAGACGCTGGAATCATGGCTGGATCAAAATGAAGGGCCAATCGCCCATGAGGTTGTGCGGCGATTTTTACACACCGTCACCGGCACCGCAGGCTCCATCGGTTTGCCGGATATTTCGTCGACGGCGTCGGCCTTGCTGCGGAGGCTGGACGAAAACGCGCCCCAGTCGTGGAAGAAGGAACAGCTTCGTGTCTATTTAAACGATTTTATTCAGGCCTATCATGAAGAGCGGGGCACGGGGAGCGTTCCGGCGGGCGCAGTGCCGGTCGAGCCGGAAATTCCCCATGACGAAGCTCCGGTCGTGTTGATTTTGGACGACGACCCTGCCTTTTCGGCGTTTCTGAAAGAAGAGCTGCAACGCGCGGGATATCGAGTGCTGACTGCGTCGCAAACCGCCGAGGCGGTTCGTTTGGTTCACGAAGATCAACCCGATGCGATGATTTTCGATCTTCACCTCCAAGAGGAGAGAGGATTCGATGCGCTTCGAGAATTAAGCGGCAAGCTGGCCTCCATGTTCATCCCGACCACCATGATGAGTGTCGACGATACGAAAGCCAACCGGCTTGAAGCCTACGAGCTGGGGGCTGACGATTTCGTCACCAAGCCCTTGGATATGCAAGAACTGCTGGCTCGCCTGGCGCGGCAGCTGAAGCGAAAACAATTGTTTGCAAAACCGGTACAGCCTGTTCAGAAGGCGGAACGGAAGACGATTCGGGCGGCGATCATCGACGACGATGCTGTGGTGCGGACGATGCTGCAGGACTATGTGAAAGATTGTTTTCCTTCCGATGTTCAGCTTGAAATCCGTTCCTTCCGCGACGGAGAGCGGTTTATCCAAGACGCCTGGTTCGGGGAACCCGTTCCTTGTCTGGTGCTGTTGGACCGCATGATGCCCCGTATGGACGGGATTGAGGTCCTTTTGCGGATCCGCCGTTCATCGAATTCATCTTTTTTCACTGTGCTGATGCTGACCGGCAGAAAATCGGAAAACGATATCGTCAAAGCGCTCGAGCTGGGAGCCGACGATTACGTGACCAAACCTTTCAGCCTGAAAGAGCTGGAGTCACGCATTCGGCTTCTGGCCAGAAGAATGGCCTGACCATGCTTCAGCCCATTCAAATGCTGATGCTGTTGTCGGCCTCCCTGTTTGTTCTCTTGATGCTGACATTGGTCTACCTGATTTTGCGTAAATCCGCGGACAATCGAATTTCCCGCATCCGTTCCGCTTATATGGAGCAGCAGCAGAAGCACGTATACGATTATTTGCTGACCGGGGAAGAGACGCGGTCTCTATTGCCGCATGGCAACAAGTTGAAGGCGGAAGCGCTGGAGCAGCTGCTTCTGCATTGTGCGGGATTGTTTAAGGGAGAGGACATGGAGGCGCGGATCCGATCCTATGCTTCCAAGAATTTGACCGATATGTACAAAGGCTTGTTGGCCAGTCGCAGCTGGAGCTCGAGAATGAATACGCTATATCGCGTGGACAAATTCGACATGTCTCATCTGGCGGCGGAGTTGGAAGAAGCGGCACGGAACCGCCGGACGACACCCGAGGAGCTTGCATTAATTTACAAGCTTCTGGCGAGATGGGGCAGAGCCGCGGTGCCGGATCTCCTTCTGCGGCCTGGCAACGCCTTGTCGGATTATCAAAGGCGGATCATTTTTTCAGCCATGACGCCTGAGCTGTTTGAGCATTTTGTTGTTCGAATGCATCGGTTGCCGGCGGATTGGCGATATTCTTTGATCGATGTAATCGGCATTCATCGGAAATCGGAATATACCGCCGGCTTGCAGAAGCTGGCGGATGAACAGGATATCGAGCTGCGAATCCGCGCCTTAAAGGCACTCAGCTTTATGGACAACGTCTTGCCGGGTGAGCAATATATCCTCCACGCCCGTTCGGACGCCTGGCAGGAGCGGATGATGGCGGCGAAGCTGTTCGCCTCGTTCCGCAGCGGCCTGTACACCGATGAATTGGTCCGCCTGCTGGGCGATCCGGTATGGTTTGTCCGTTCGCAAGCCGCTCAATCGCTCTTTTCCTTTCCACAAGGGATCGCGAGGCTGCAGGAAGCCGCAGCGACCTCCGAGGACCTGTACGCACGGGAAATGGCCGCGGAATGGCTGGAGAAAGGAGGGGCGAAAGTTGACGCCGAGTGAAATTGTGCGGAAATTCATTCTCTATTCGGGGAACTTTGTCCTCATTTATATGCTCATTGTCCTTTTATTTTATGGATTTTTCATGGTCGCTTCGCTTATCTATCTTCGACGTATCCGAAAACTGGACGAAAGCTTTCCTTACGACGAACTGCTCAACGTCAGCTATACGCGTCCGATTTCGATCCTGGTACCGGCTTTCAATGAAGAAGCCGGCATATGCGGCAGCGTTCGCTCGCTTCTGAGCATCGAATACCCCGAGTTTGAAGTGATTGTCATTAACGACGGTTCCGCGGACGGAACGCTTCGGACGATGATCGACAGCTTCCGGATGGAGCCGGTCAGCCGCGCGGTAAGAAAAAGACTCGACACAGAGCAAGTAAGGGCCGTTTACCGTTCCAACGTTTACGATAATCTCTATTTGGTCGACAAAGACAACGGAGGCAAAGCCGACGCGTTAAACGCCGGCATCAATTATTCCGCTTATCCTTATTTCTGCTCGTTGGACGGAGACTCCGTATTAGAGCGGAGATCGTTCCTGAAAGTGATGAAGCCGATTTTGGAGTCCGGGGAAGAAGTGATCGCATCCGGAGGAAGCATACGCATCGCCAACGGCTGCGAGATCGAGAGCGGCGAAGTGGTCAAGGTCGGTCTATCCCGCAGACCCTTGGTGGTGATGCAGGTCATCGAATACTTGCGCGCCTTTTTGCTCGGCCGTGTCGGCATGAGCCGGCATAACCTGCTGATCATCGTGTCCGGCGCATTCGGCGTCTTTAACAAGCACTGGGTCATCGAGGCGGGCGGTTACCGCCGCAACACCGTGGGAGAAGACATGGAGCTGGTGATGCGGCTGCACCGGATGAACAAAGACCGGAAGCTGAACAAACAAATTTTGTACGTTCCCGATCCGGTTTGTTGGACGGAAGCGCCGGAGTCGATGAAATATTTGCGGCGGCAGCGGAGCCGCTGGCACAGGGGACTATTGGAGAGCCTTCTCGTTCACCGGGATATGCTGTTTCGTCCGAAATACGGTTCTCTCGGATGGATTTCCTTGCCGTATTTCTTATTCATTGAATTATTCGCTCCGTTGGTGGAAGCGTTGGCTTATGTCGTGCTGGTCGCCACGCTGTTCGTTTCTTCGGTTTATTGGGAGTTTTCCGTTCTGCTGTTATCGGTATGTCTGCTTTACGGATCCATGTTTTCGATGGCAGCCGTGGTGGTGGAAGAATGGAGCCTGCGAAAATATCCGAAGGCCCGCGATATTCTCCGGCTATTCGTGTACGCGCTCACCGAGTCGTTCTGGTACCGTCCGCTTACCGTTTGGTGGCGTTGTGAAGCGTTTGTCCAATGGATGGCAGGCAAAAGAGGATGGGGAGAAATGAAGCGCAAAGGAGTGTCGGCATGAGAGCCAAAAGGCCCGTTTCACATTCCGGACGCCGCCGGGTTGCAGGGATCGCTGCAGCCGCGCTCTGCGGGCTTGCCGCACTTGCTTGGCTGTTTGCTCGGGGAACCGGAGCAGGAAGCGAACACAGCTCCGTGTGGTCGAATCAAGGCACCAAGATGTTCGCCAGAGCGGACGCGGGAGACAACGATTTGCAAGTGTACCATGACGGCGAATGGCAGCCTATTTTGCTCAAAGGCGTCAACATGGGGATCGCCAAGCCGGGGTATTTTCCGGGGGAAGCGGCGATCACCCAAGCGGAGTATGCTCGGTGGTTCCGTCAAATCGGCGAGATGAATGCCAACGTCGTCCGTGTGTATACGATACACCCTCCCGGTTTTTACGAAGCGTTAAAGGAATATAACCGAACCGCGAAACAACCGTTGTACCTTCTGCAAGGCGTATGGGTAAATGAAGAGAATCTCGTGCAATCCGCAGATGCGTTCGCTGCCGTTAATACGGACGATTTTCAGGCGGAAATCCGGAGAACGATCGATTTGGTTCACGGAAACGCCGAGCTTCCGGCGCGTGCGGGACATGCTTCAGGACGTTACGTAGCCGATGTGTCCTCCTATGTAATCGGCTGGGTTCTCGGAATCGAATGGGATCCGGCCATGGTAGCATCCACCGACGCGAAGCATGCGGGAATCTCCCAGCATCAAGGCCGTTATTTCAGGACGAATAACGCGTCTCCGTTCGAAATTTGGCTGGCCGGCGCCATGGAAACCGCCGCTGCCTACGAGCAGGACAAGTACGGCTGGCAGCGCCCGATCAGCTTTACGAACTGGGTGACGACGGATCTGCTTAAGCACCCTTCGGAGCCATTGCCCGAAGAGGACATGTCCGTTGTGGATCCGAACCATATTTCCCCAACGGATGCCTATCAGGCGGGGCAGTTCGCCTCTTATCACGTGTATCCGTACTATCCGGATTTTCTGAATTATGATCGCAAACTGAATGAATATGTGGATTCCCGCGGTGAAAAGAACGGTTACGCCGGTTATCTGAATCAGTTGAAATCCGCTCACCATATGCCTGTCCTCATTGCGGAATTCGGCGTACCTTCTTCGCGCGGAATGGCCCACCGGAATGTAAACGGTCTGAACCAAGGTTTTCTCACCGAAGAGGAACAGGGAGAAATCGACGCCCGCCTTTGGCAGGACATCCGGCACGAAGGGATGGCCGGAGGGCTGGTGTTTACTTGGCAGGACGAGTGGTTCAAACGAACCTGGAATACGATGGACTACGACGACCCGGAGCGCCGGCCCCTCTGGTCGAACGCGCAAACGGGGGAGCAGCAATTCGGTCTGCTCGCATTCGATCCCGGCAAGAACGGGCCGGTAATCCGTATAGATGGAGATGCCGCCGATTGGGACAAGGCGGGGATCCCGAGCATCCCGGCGGACAGCCCGGACGCTTCCGTTACGCAATATGCCGTCACGAGCGACGAACGCTATGTATATTTTCGGCTTGATATGAAACAGACGGTTGACTGGACCCGCACGAAAGTCGGGATCCTGATCGATTCCATCGACGGTCAGGGACAGCAGTCCGTTCCCGGGATTACGGGTTTAACGAGCGATGCCGCATTCGATTTCTCCATCGAGTTAGCCGGTCCCGGCCGCTCTCGGGTACTGACCGACAGCTATTACGATCCGTTCGAGTTTCAATATGGCCATGAGTTGAGAATGGTTCCTTTACCGGATACGGCAGGGACCCGCAATAACGGCCGTTGGAATCCGATCCGGCTTGCGCTCAATAAAGAACTGGTAATCCCCGACCGTCAAGGAGAGGACCGCGTCCGCCCGTTCGAATCGTACGAAACGGGAGAGTTGAGATACGGCAACGGGAATCCGGAAGCCGCCGACTACGATTCTCTTGCCGACGTGTCGGTGAAAGACCGTGTGATCGAAATCAGAATCCCTTGGCAGCTCTTGAATGTGAAAGATCCGAGCAGCCGCAAGATTATGGGGGATTTGTGGAAGGAAGGGCTAAGCGCCAGCCGGGAAACGGACGGGTTCCGTATTGCCGTCACCGGCGGCAATGGCGCGCGCGATACGATACCCGCCGCTCAAAACGGGATGCTTCCGAAAGAGAACATGTTCGTGTACCAATGGGACAAGTGGAGCGCGCCGCAATACCGGGAACGATTGAAGACGTCCTATTACGTGATGCAACAACAGTTTGCACAATCCGATAGGGGGAATCCGTAATGGCCCGATTGCTGCTTGCGGAAGATGAAGAAGCGCTGCGGATGCTGATTGTCGATACGTTGGAAGAAGAGGGACATGTCATGGACGTCGCTTGCGACGGCGAGGAAGCGCTGCGGAAAATTTCCGTTAACCGCTACGACTTGATCATTCTGGATCATATGATGCCGAAGCTGACCGGGCTGGAGGTCATTGAGCGTCTGCGTTCCATGCCGGAGCATGCTTCCTCGCGTGTGCTCATGCTCTCCGCCAAAAATCAGCAGACGGAACAAAACCATGTCATGGACGCCGGAGCGGATGCTTTCATGTCCAAGCCGTTCAGTCCGCTGGCTTTGATCGGAAAAGTTGAGGAGTTGTTGAATGCTTAACTTGGGGCGGTATATCCGCAAGAGCATCAAGCGTCGGTTTCAAACGATGCTGTTCCTTGGGCTTTCCCTCGTGGTGCTGGGCTCCTCTTTCGTTCTTTGGAGGGCTTACGACACCTACCGTTCTTACGAGATCAGCATCAAAGAAGTTCAGGATAAACTGTTGCTCATAACCGATATGGCCGACCATTCGAACGAAATCATAATGAAGACGCGCGGTTACTATATCTTCCTCGACAAGCTGGATTATAAGGGCATCTTCACCGCGCGGGATCAATTGAATTCGACGCTGGCTAAACTAAGAACGTATCCGTTGACCCCTGCTGAAGCCGATCTTACGGACAAAGTGGACGCTTTCTTCGATAAATATTTTCGCACCACCCTTTCGAAAGGACTCGCCTTGGCGGACAAAAGAGATTTCGAGTCGCTGAAGGACTTGGTTTATACGAACGGCGTCAATCCGATCAACACGTTGCTGCAAGAAGCTCGGCTTGCCAAAAAGCAGGCCGAACGGCTGCTTGTTACCGAGAGCGACAGGCAGATACGCAGCCTTGTTGTTCAAGGGGCTTACTTTGTCGGTTATATTTTGATCATCTTATTCCTGCAGCTTTACATGGCGCGTATGCTGTCCAAAGACATCAGCGGGCCTATTACGTCATTGGCCAGACTGACCTCTGGCGGCGATCGAATGGAGTTCCCCGCATCTCTGACGGAAAGACCGGACGAGGTCGGCATTCTAACCCGGGCGCTCAAACGGATGATTCATGACATCCAGGAAAACGAAGAGGAATTGACCGCACAAAACGAAGAATTGTTCGCCCAGCAAGAAGAGCTGCAAGCCCAACAGGACGAACTGCAAACCGCGCTCGGTAAAATGGAACAGAATGAAGCGTATCTTCTCACGCTGAACCGTTTTACGAAAATGTTGTCCAACACCGACGCTAAACGGGATCTGCTCGAACGAGCGATTCGTAAATTGACCGAAATGAGCGGCATGGAAAAGGGTGTCATCGTGACGCTCGACAATCCTCCGGCTTATGCGTCTTTCGGTATGGGAGAAAGCGAAGCCGCCCGAGCAGCGCAGCGTGTGCGCGACGGGGGTCTGCAGCGTGCCGTGCAAATGCGGCGGCCTTATATCAGGGAGCGGGAAGTCTCCGAAGCAGAACGCGGATATTTGGAAGAAGCGATGCGGGGATACGACTTGTTCGTGCCGGTGTGGGATGAGAAAGAGCAGCCGGCAGCTTGTCTGATCCTGACTCGTGTAGGCAAGCCGATTTCGGACAAAGAGCAGGAGGAATTTGCCGGTTACGCCTCCCAGATCTCTCTTGCGCTTAGTAAGCTGAAATTGCACGAAACGGTCATGCACCGAAATCAAATGATTATGGACGTTCTCGATGTCATGCATACAGGCGTGCAGCTTACGGACGCAGACGGCAGAGTTCTCCAGATAAACGCCAAAATGGGTGAAATTTTGGGCGTGGATCCGAAAACGATCGATTTCGATCGCACCTCTTTCGCAAGCCATATTTCATTCATGCGAACACACACCGAAGAGCCCGAACGGGTTGAAGCGTTTATCCGGGAAGCCCTCACGGAGAATGCGAGCCATAAAATGATGAGATATGCCGTTAGCGGACCTGACGAGCGGATCATCGAGCTTTACTTCGAGCCGCTATATCATAATGGAGTGCGAACCGGCACTTTGTTTGTTCATCGCGACATCACCAAAGAACATGAAGTGGACCGGATGAAATCGGAATTCGTCAGCACGGTCAGCCATGAATTGCGCACGCCGTTGGCCAGCGTGCTCGGATTTGCGGAGCTGCTTCTTCACAGGGAAATGTCTCCCGAACGCAGGCGGAAATACGTCACGACGATCCATCGGGAAGCGCTGCGGCTGACGAATCTGATCAACGATTTTCTGGATTTGCAGCGGATGGAATCCGGCAAACAAACGTACGACATGAAGCCGGTGGACTTGGTTCCGATTCTGAACGGCTTGACCAAGCAGCAGCAAGCGGTAACCAATAGACATCGTCTGACGTTCCACCGGACGCTCCCAACTGCCGTCGTGCTTGGAGACGAAGAGAAACTGCGGCAAGTGCTCGTCAATCTTCTCGGCAACGCGGTGAAATATTCGCCCGAAGGGGGCAACGTCGATATCCGCTGCAGCAGGGACAGGGGCTGCATCCGGATCGAAGTGCAGGACGAAGGGCTCGGCATTCCGGAGGAAGCGAAAGGCCGGTTGTTCGAGAAATTTGCCCGGGTCGACAACAGCGACCGCCGCGAAATCGGTGGTACCGGACTTGGGCTGGCCATCGTGAAAGAAATCGTGGAACGACATCAGGGAACCGTAGAAGTGAAATCCGTGTTAGGCGGGGGAAGCACCTTTACGGTTGTGCTGCCGGCGGTGGAAAATGAGCTTTCCATGGCGTCGGGGGAAGAAGAGGCTTCCGCCGCCCGCGAGCAAGCCGGGAAGAACCGCATTGTGCTGGTCGAGAATGACCCCAGCATGGCTGAGATGCTGAGTGAAGAACTGCGGGAAAATGGCTATCACGTGGAAGCTTGCGATAATGGCGAAGCCGGCTGGCTCGCTGTTCGCGGGAACCGGCCGGCTGCGGTCGTCGTGGATCTGATGCTGGAGGATCAGTCCAGCGGGTGGCGCCTGATCGATCGAATGAAGGCTGCCGAGGAACTGCGGAATGTGCCTGTCATCGTGTCCAGCGCTTTGGAAGAGCAGGACAAAGGGAGGGAAAGCGGCGTAGCCGGTTACTTGGTGAAGCCGTATCCACCCGGTAAGCTCGCGGAGATGCTCCTCCGGATTCTCGGGGAGACCGGCCCAAACGGCTCTTTAGAATAAGCCAAGCCGGCCGATCCTTTCGACGGCTTCGACCAGCCGTTCTTCCGGAGCGAGCAGCCCCAGCCTGACGTATCCTTCTCCGGCGGCTCCGAAGCCGCTGCCGGGAGCGACGACGACATCGGCCTGCTCGAGCAGCAGGTTGGCGAACGATATTGACGTGTAGCCTCCCGGAACCGGAAGCCAGCAGAAAAACGAGCCGGCCGGCTTGTCCGCTTTCCAGCCGATCCGCTCCAGCGCAACGAACAGGGCATCGCGACGGTGTTCATACGTCGCGACCAATTCCGCCACCGAGTTCTGCGGGCCGGTGAGCGCTTCGGCCGCCGCTTCTTGAATGCCGCCGAACAGGCTGCAATAGTAATGGTCCTGAATCAAATTCAACATCGACACGACTTCCCGGTTGCCGAGCGCAAAGCCTACGCGCCAGCCGGCCATGTTGTACGTTTTGGACATCGTGTAAAACTCGACTCCGACCTCTTTCGCGCCTGGCGTTTCCAAGAAGCTGACCGGGCGTTTGCCGTCAAAGCCGATGCCGCCGTAAGCGAAATCGCTCGCCACGACGATGCCGTGCTGCCGGGCGAACGCCACGGTTTCTTCGTAGAAGGCGGGAGTCGCCGTCGCCGACGTCGGATTGTTCGGGTAGTTGAGGAACATCAGCTTCGCTCGCCCCAGCTCTTCGCTAGGCAATTGGGAGTAATCCGGCAAAAAGCTGTTCTTCGCCAGCAGCGGCATAAAAACCATTTCGGCCTCCGCCATCGCGACGCCCGACCAGTAATCGGGATAACCGGGATCCGGCACGAGGCACACATCTCCGGGGTTCAGCAGGCACTGGCTGATTTCCACCAAGCCGGTTTTGCCGCCAAAGAGGATCGCTACTTCGGTTTCCGGATCCAACTCCACGCCATAGTCTTCGCCATATCGTTGCGCCACCGCTTGCTTGAGGAACGGAAAACCTCGAAACGGCGGGTATTTGTGATAAGCTGGATTCTCTGCGGCGCGCTGCAGAGATGCGACGATCGGAGCGGGAGTCGGCAGGTCGGGGTTGCCCTGACCCAGGTTAATGACGTCGCGTCCGAGCGCGATCCGTGCGTTCGCTTTGGCCACCAAGGTGGCGAAAAATTGTTCGGGGAGCTTCCGAAGACGCTCTGCGGGTAAGATCGGGAAACTCATGGTTCGGTCACGCTCCGTAAGAAAAAAGACTAGGATGAATGTAGCACAAAGCGGTGGCGACGGCAATGGAAAAGCCCCGGGAAGCCCGTGTTGCCGAGCGATGGCGGATGGAGTACGATGAGAGCATTCAGTCTGATCGATTCGGGAGATGATCGCGTGGCCCATTCACTGCGTCTTGCATTGATTCAAATGAACATCGAAGCCGGAAATCCGGAAAGCAATTTCGCGAAAATGGAACGCCGAATGGAAGAGGTCGTGGCGGGTGAGTTCAAGCCGGATGTGCTCGTGCTGCCGGAAATGTGGAATACCGGCTATGCGCTGGACCGGATCGGAGAACTTGCGGACCCGCGGGGGGAGCGAACGAAAGCGGTAGTCTCGGCGTTTTGCCGCAAGCACAGCGTTACGGTGGTCGCGGGTTCCGTCGCGGAGAAACGGGCGGAAGGCGTGACGAATACGATTCACGTATTTGACAGGAGCGGCACGGAGATTGCGGAATATTCAAAGATCCACTTGTTCCGGCTTATGAACGAGCACCAGCATCTCCTCGCAGGAGAACGGGAAGGACGGTTCGAGCTGGACGGTGTGCCGGCAGCGGCGATGATCTGTTATGACATCCGATTCCCGGAACTGGCGCGGAAACTGGCATTGGGAGGGGCCCAAATCTTGTTCGTGCCGGCCGAATGGCCGCACCCCCGTCTGCATCATTGGCGGACGCTGCTGCAGGCCCGCGCGATCGAGAATCAGATGTTCGTCGTTTCCTGCAACACGGTGGGCGAAAGCGGCGGCTCCAGTTTTTTCGGCCATTCGATGGTCATCGATCCGTGGGGGGAAGTGATCGCGGAGGCGGGAGAAGAAGAGACGATTTTGCGGGCGGAAATCGACATCTCGCTTGTGGAAGAAGTACGCGGCCGTATTCCGGTATTCGAAGATCGCCGTCCGAACTTGTACCTCTAAACGTCGAAACGGCCCAGGCGGCATCCGTGGATGCGCATTGGGCCGTTTATCGTATGCTTCAATCGAGCCAGCCGTTTCGTTCCGCGATCCCGATCGCGTCGATCCGGTTTTTGGAGAGCTCGGCTTTATTTCGGAAACTGCTCCGCATATCGCATGAAGGTTTCGATAAAGGCTTCCGCGGCGTTGGACAAGTAGCGGCCTTTGCGGTAGGCGATCACAAGCGTACGGGTGGGGCGGCCGGCCAAGGACAAAAACATGGGCGAGCGGCCATGCCAATCGCTGCGCGCAATCATCCGGGGCACGAAGGCGATGCCCATGCCGGCGGCAACCAACGCCTGCACCGTGTCGATGTTGCCGCTCTCGAACACGACGTTCGGCACGAAGCCGGCGTCCGAACAAAGCCGGGTGGCGATGGCGCGGAAGCCTTGCCCTTTTTTCAGCAAAATGAACGGCTCATCTCGCAAATCCTCGAGCGGAACGGGCTTTTTGCTGCCGGCAGCAAGCGGGTGGTCCGGCGGAACGGCCAAACAAATTTCCTCTTCAATGATCGGACGATAAGCCAGAGACGGTTCGGTGAGCGGCAAAGAAAGCAGGCTGACGTCTGTGCCTCCCGAGGCGGTGAGCTGTTCCAGCCGTTTGGTCGTTTCCTCCACCAATACGACCTCGATGTCCGGATACGCGTCGCGGAAAGCCGGCAGAACGTTCGGCAGGACATGGGAGCCCGTGATTTGCAGACTGCCCACGACGAGCCGTCCTTTGCGCAGATCGGCCATGTCTTCCATTTCGCGGCGAAGCTGTTCGGTCATATCCACGATTTCCTGCGCTTTGCCCACGAACACCGATCCGGCATGCGTCAGCTCGACGGAATTGGTGCTGCGTTTGAACAGCAGCACGCCCAGTTCCTTTTCCAATTTCGAGATTTGCTGGCTGAGCGACGGCTGGGCGATATGAAGCTTCTCCGCGGCGCGGGAGAAGTTGCGCTCGGCGGCGATTTGTATGGCGTATTGCAATTGTCGGAATTCCATAGACAGCACCCCTCATAGATCAGAACTATTAATATTATAGATATTATATCTTGGATCAATGAACGAGGAAATGCTATGATAAATCCAATTAATAAAGACCTTTTCGGGGTGAAAAACATGAGTAAACAAACGATGTTCGAGAAAATTTGGAACGATCACGTCATCATGGCGGAAGAGGGCAAGCCGAGCATTTTGTATATCGACCTGCACCTCGTTCACGAAGTGACGTCCCCGCAGGCGTTCGAGGGCCTGCGTCTGAGCGGCCGCAAAGTACGCCGTCCGGACCTGACGTTCGCGACGATGGACCACAACGTGCCGACGAAGGACCGCTTCAACATTGCGGATCCGATTTCGAAACAGCAGGTTGACACCTTGACGAAGAACGCCAATGAATTCGGCGTTAAGCTGTACGACCTCAATACCCTCGATCAAGGCGTCGTTCACGTGATGGGACCGGAGCTCGGTTTGACGGCTCCCGGCAAAACGATCGTTTGCGGCGACAGCCATACCTCCACGCACGGCGCGTTCGGAGCACTGGCATTCGGCATCGGGACGAGCGAAGTGGAGCACGTGCTGGCCACCCAATGTCTGCAGCAGGCGAAGCCGAAAACAATGGAAGTCCGTTTCGTCGGCAAGCGCCGTCCGGGCATTACGGCGAAAGACATGATCCTCGGTTTGATCGCCAAGTACGGCACGGACTTCGGAACCGGCTATGTAATGGAGTATACCGGGGAAGCCATTCGCGACTTGTCGATGGAAGAGCGCATGACGGTATGCAATATGTCCATTGAAGCGGGGGCCCGCGCGGGCTTGATCGCTCCGGACGAGAAGACTTACAACTATCTCCGCGGCCGTGAGTATGCGCCGCAGGGAGCCGAGTTCGACCGCGCCGTCGAGCGCTGGAACGCGCTTCGCACGGATGAAGGCGCCGTTTATGACAAAGTCGTGGATTTCGACGTCGATACGCTTGTACCGCAAGTAACCTGGGGTACCAGCCCGGGCATGGGCACCGATATTACGTCGAAAGTTCCGGTGCCGGAACAATTGCCGACCGAGAACGAGCGCAAGGCCGCAGCGGCTGCGCTGGAATACATGGGCCTGAAACCGGGCACTCCCATGACGGAAATTCCGATCGACTATGTGTTCATCGGATCTTGCACGAACGGACGGATTGAGGACCTTCGAGCGGCTGCCGCTGTCGCCAAAGGTTACACGGTCAATCCGAACGTCACCGCCATCGTCGTACCGGGCTCCGGCCGAGTGAAGCTGCAGGCGGAGAAGGAAGGCCTCGACAAAATTTTCACCGAAGCCGGATTTGAATGGCGCGACGCCGGATGCAGCATGTGTCTGGCGATGAACCCCGACGTTCTGCAGCCCGGACAGCGCTGCGCGTCGACCTCCAACCGTAACTTCGAAGGACGTCAAGGCCGCGGAGGCCGCACGCATCTGGTATCGCCGGCTATGGCCGCCGCTGCTGCCGTTGCCGGACGTTTCGTCGACGTACGCGAGTGGGAAATGAAATCCGAAGTAACGGCTTAAGAAAAGGAGGAAACCGAACATGCAGCCTTTTGTGAAAATGACGGGTCTCGTCGCGCCGGTCGACCGGGTGAATGTGGACACCGATGCCATTATTCCGAAACAATTTTTGAAGCGCATCGAGCGGAGCGGCTTCGGCCAATTCCTGTTTTTCGAATGGCGCTGGGATGAGAAGGGGAACGAAATTCCCGAATTCTCCCTGAATCAGCCGCGGTACCAAGGCGCCTCGGTACTGCTTTCCCGCGCCAATTTCGGATGCGGCTCTTCCCGCGAGCACGCGCCTTGGGCGATTTTGGACTACGGCTTCCGCTGCGTGATCGCCCCGTCGTTCGCGGACATTTTTTACAACAACTGCTTTAAAAACGGCATTTTGCCGATCAAGCTCACCGAAGAGCAAGTGGATGAACTGTTCCGGCGTACGGCCGCCAACGAAGGTTATCGTTTGACGGTCGACTTGGAGAGCAAAGTAATCTCCGACGATCAAGGGTTGAGCATTCCGTTCGACCTCGACGAGCACCGTCGTCAGTTCCTGCTGCAAGGCCTTGACGACATCGGCCTGACGCTGAAGCACGAAGAGGCCATCTCGGCATATGAAGCCAAGCGGGCGGCAGCGGGATATTAATCTATCATTTGATTCAAGCGTCATATTTTCGGGTATAAAACAGGCCTTTTGGCACCGAAACGGGAAAATTCGGGCCAAAAGGCCTTTTTTCCCTTTTCTATCGAAACTTTTGCTAGATTCTCACGTCTAAAAATTCGTGGACAAGCCGGAAAGACCGCCGACTTCCGGTACGGTCGACTTAACTCCAACCAACACCGAGGTGAAGCATGAAGAAGTGGATTTCCTTGTTGTCCGTCGCCGTCCTCATTTTATTTGCCAACGTCGGAGGCGCTGCAGCGGCAACTAAGCCGGCCCCGGAACCTAAGCTCTATTTGGACGGGAAGCTG
Source organism: Cohnella pontilimi (assembly GCF_005049045.1). Lineage (GTDB taxonomy): Bacteria > Bacillota > Bacilli > Paenibacillales > Paenibacillaceae > Cohnella > Cohnella pontilimi. The sequence goes on along the minus strand of NZ_SUPK01000001.1, from coordinate 512,788 downwards.
TTAACCGCCAAGGCACCGCCGACCCTGTACAACAGTTCCATGCTGGTGCCGATTCGAATCGTGGCCGAGAATCTGGGTTACAAGGTGAGCTATGACGCCAAGAGCAAAGTGGTGTCTTTGCAGCAAAACTCTTCCTTGATCAAGATGACGGTGAACAACAAGAAAGCGACGGTCAACGGCAAATCCGTCGTGATGAACGAAGTGCCGATTATCCGGTCGGACACCACGCTCATTCCGATCAAATTCGTCGGAGAGCAGCTGGGCCTGCAAATTATTTGGGAAAGTTCGACCAAATCCGCATTTTTGTACACTCCCGCATCGGGCGTGAATACCGGAAGCGGTTCGGGTAACGGCGGTACGGGAGCCGATGCCGGAACAGATTCCGGTAACGTATCGGGCAACGGCGGCAACGGAACCCCGCCGGCAGACGGCGGATTGATCGGCGTCGTCGACCCTGCGGACGGCACGGGCACCAATGGCGGAACAACGCCCGTCGCCGCACAGGCGCATCTGCATCAAATTCGTTATGAGACCGATGCCGTCGTGCTCGGTTATGACGGAATCATCGCTCCGACGACCAACGTGCTGGCCGGTCCCGACCGGATCGTGGTCGATTTGCCGAATACGGAATTCGCGGCGGACTTCACGGCGGACAACGCTCCGGTTTTTGCGAACGGACTTCCGGGCGTCGGCCAAATCGCGGAGCTTGCGGTTGCCGGACATGAAGCGCTGCAAAAGATTCGTTTTTCGAACTACGCGGACAACCCCAAAACGGTTCGCGTCGTTCTCGACCTGAACCAACGGTGGAACTACCAGTTGGCCAACAATGCTTTGAGTGGAGAAATCCGGATCCAGCTCAGCAAACCGGAACCGAAAGACGGCCGTGTGACCATTGTTCTCGACGCCGGCCACGGAGGAAGCGACCCGGGGGCGCCAAGCGTAGTCGGACGGTGGGAGAAGGAATTCAACCTGATCATCGTCAAAAAAGTCAAAGCGCTGCTGGAGAACGATCCGAACATTAATCTCGTGCTCACTCGCGAGTCGGACGTTTATCCTACGCTCGACGACCGGGTGAATTTGGCCAATTCGTTAAATGCGGATTTGTTCCTTTCCGTGCACGCCAACAGCTACTATAAGGCAACGAATGGTACGGAAACGTACTATACACGTGCGGACAGCTTGGCATTTACGAAATTGCTGCACAAGAACGCGGTAGCCGCGACAGGCTTCAAAGATGGCGGAGTACGCACCGCAAATTTCAAAGTGATCAAGTACACGACGATGCCCGCTGCGCTGCTGGAAGTCGGCTATTTGTCCAACGATAACGACGGACCTAAGCTGTTTACGGAAGCTTTACAGGATCGGGTGGCGGCAGCCATCGCGACTTCCTTCAAGCAATACTTCAATTTGCCGTAATACCAACCGGCCCTCTTCGGGGGGCCGGCATATCTGTATCAGGGGAGAGAAACCGGTATGGAAACGAACGCTTCATTCAAAAGAACGGCGATGGTAATCGCGCTCGCGGCATTCGTGTGGACCGGAACGACTTGGTCCGCATCGGGCGTCTCGGCCGCCGCGCCCGTGTTCAGCGACGTGAAGGGTCACTGGGCGGAGAAAGACATGGTGAAGCTCGCGCTTCAAAACATCATTAAAGGCAACGAGGGCAAATTTCGGCCGAACGATTCGATCCGGAGGGAAGACGCGGTCATCGTTGCCTTGAAGTTCATGGGTTTGGCCGACAATATTTCCGTCGGCGGTTCCATCGCTTTCCCGTCGTCGTTTCAGGTCGACGACTATGCCAAGCCATACATAGTAGAAGCATTTAAGCAGAAGATTTTGTTGGCCGACGAAGAATATGCGCTCGCCAATCAGGAGAAGGGCAAGCCTTGGGGCAAAACGAACGCGTCCCGGGAATGGGTGGCCCGGTTGCTCGTTCGCGCCATCGGCAAAGAGTCGGCGGCCGCAGACAACGCCGGCAAAGCCACCGCTTTTTCCGATAACGCGAAAATGGAAGCGAATCTCCGCCCCTACGTGCTGACCGCCGTTGAGCAAGGGCTGGTCAGCGGGGTGACACCGACCACATTCGAGCCGAAATCGCCGATCACAAGAGCCGCGATCGCCAAGCTGTTCAGCAAGGCGGAATCCAAAATCAACGTCGCCTATTCCGGCCAAGTATATGGAACCTTACTCACTTCGGACAGCGGCAAATTGAGCCTGCTGCTCGATAATGGGACCATTGTGGATTATACGATTTCCGCATCCGCGATGATTACCCGCTTCGACTCGGACAAAGCGGTTCCCGCTGCAACATTGAAACCGTACAGTAAAACGATGCTGATTAAAGCGGAGGACGGATCCGTCGGATACGTCGAGCAGCTGGACAATCAAACGTACGTTACCACGTTGGAAGGAACGTTCAGCAAGCTGACGGCTACGACTTCCTCGGTATGGTTATCGGTAGACGATGGATTCAAAGATTACAAATACGACAAAAACTACGAACCCGTCGTGACCGACGCGCAAGGAAAGAAGATTGCGCTGGCGGACATCCCGGCAGACGCCCAGGTGACGCTGATCGTCGACAAGGTGCGTGCCGAGCCGAAGATTCTAGCCATTTCCGTGAAACAGTCCGTCGTCAATAAGAACGGCAGCGGAATCGTGACCGCTTGGAATCCGGCATCCGGAAGCCTGGAAGTGGCCGACACGTCTACATCCGAAACGACGAAGTTGACCGTTTCTCCGACCGCCACGTTTAAACAGGGAGACGTGTTCGTCAAAGCCGACCAGCTGAAAACCGGCGACATGATCTCCTACGAGGTGAAGTCGGGGGTCGTCGTCAGCGTTCAGATGGCCAAACCTGCTCAGACGACCGTCACCGGTACGTTCGACAGCTATGTGAAAGATCGGGATACGATTCTGTTTACCGTGAATGGCAGCTTGAGCGCCAAGTTCCTGGCTTCCGGCGCTGCCGTCCGGATCACCGGCATGCAGGATGCGACCGTCGCGGATCTGCAAAAGGGGGATACGGTCACCCTTACTTTGGACTCAGCCGACAAGGTGTCTCAAATTACGGTTACCGGCCGGAACGTGGAAACGATGATGGGCGCGACTGTCGCCGGTTATGTGGCTGGCACCAAGACGCTTTCGTTGATTGACGCGAGCGGCAAACCGCGCAATTTGATCCTGGTTCCGAATGTCCGATACGACTTAAACGGGCAGTCGCTTTCCGCCGAAACCGCGCTGCCGCTCATCACGGTGCCGGGTAAAAAGCTGATGGTGAGCTTTAGCGGTGAGAATGCGGTATACGTATCGATCGTGGCCAAATATACCGGTACGGTGCTGGAAAACAATACAACCGCCAAAACGCTGAAATTGCAGGTCGGCGCCAATACGGTCACGCTGCCGTACACATATCCTGTTGTGGAGATCTACGGACAAACCTCTTCTTCCTATACGCAAGTGAATGTCGGGGATCAAGTCAGCGCTTTGCTCAACGGCTCGCAGGATCAGGCCTCGGCCATTCAGGTGCACAAGCGCGCGCAATTTGAGGTCGTTTCGGTAGACGCTGCCGCACTCAAGCTTCGGGCCCAAAAAACCGGAACCTCCGTCGTGGAAGAATGGGTGCTCCCGTCCAACGTCGTGCTGCAGGACGAGAACGGCACCGCAAAGCCGCTCTCCCAGTTCTCCGCCGGCATGTTGGTGAACATCTCGTTCCAGGGCAAAACACCGAGCGTGATCAAAAACGCCAGGTTGGCATTCGGCAAAGTCGTTTCCGTAAACGCGTCGGCTTCTACCATCAATATAGAGCTGAGCAACGGAACGACCGTCACCAAGTCCGTGGGCGGATCTCCGGTTATTGTTCGGGATAACGTCTCGCTTGGCTCTCTTTCCGTGATCCAACCGGAAGACCGGGTAGAAATTCGTCAGGACGAGAACGACCGGATCTTCGTGGAGGTCATCCCCGTGCTTCGCAAATACTTCTGGAAATATAGCGCGGGGTCGCAATCGATCGATGTCAAAAGATCGACGCTGGACGAAAATTATACGTATGCGCTGCACGCGCAGGCGTATATCCATCAGGGCGCCGCGCTGCTGAATCCGACGGATTTGAAAGACGACGACGTCATTTCCCTCTATATTCTTCGAGGTAAAGTCGTGGAAATCGCGAAATAATGAACGCGCAAGAGGCCGCCTTCGGGCGGCTATTCTTTTTTGGGGGGAATATTGCCGGGTGGGCGAAGTTTCGTTAAACTTGGGAGGAACGATCAGGATAGGAGAGCCGAAAAAGCATGAATGCCATCAAGATGAGGCACATTTTGGACACGATTGCCGAAATGTTCCCGGATGCGAAGTGCGAGTTGAATCACCGCAACCCGTTCGAACTTGTCATTGCCGTATTGCTGTCGGCCCAATGCACGGACGAGACGGTGAACAAGGTGACCGCTTCGCTATTTGATAAATATAAGACGCCGCAAGACTATTTGAACGTGCCGCTGGAAGAGCTGGAGAACGATATCCGCAGGATCGGCCTGTTCCGCAATAAAGCGGCCAACATCCAGAAGCTGTGCCGTATTTTGCTGGACAAATACGAAGGAGAAGTGCCGCGGGAGCACGAAGCGCTCACCGAGCTGCCCGGCGTCGGGCGAAAGACAGCGAATGTCGTGATGTCGAATGCGTTCGATGTTCCGGCGATCGCCGTGGACACGCATGTCGAACGAGTTTCGAAGCGGCTTGGCGCCGCCAAGCCGGACGATTCCGTGCTGGAAGTCGAGAAGAAGCTGATGAAACTCGTCCCCCGCGACGAATGGACGATTACGCACCATCGGCTTATTTTTTTCGGCCGTTATCATTGCAAGGCGCAAAATCCGAAGTGCGAAGTGTGTCCGCTGCTGGATCATTGTAAGGAAGGCAAGGCCCGAATGAAAGCGGCATTGCGCAAAACACCTGTGAAAAAAACGAAAAGGAGCGCGACATCTTGAATCGACTCGATTGGACCGCTCCAGAGCAAAATAAAACCCCTCAACATACCGAATCCATGCGTTCGGCATTGGACAGAATGGCGGACTATGTCCAAGAGAGAGGCGACGCTGATCTCGCCGTCAAGTTTCGCGAACTCGAGGCCAAATTGGGCAAAGGCCTGCTGACGGTCGCTTTTTGCGGACATTTCTCGGCCGGCAAGTCGACGCTGGTGAACGCGCTGTGCGGTGCGTCGCTGCTGCCGTCGTCCCCGATCCCGACCAGCGCCAATGTCGTGACCGTCGTGAACGGGGAGCCGTCCGCACGGATGACGTTTCGTGACCGAAGCGGCAACGTATCGCTGGAGCGGGAAATTCCGGTGCAAGACTTGCACGGTTTTGCAATAGACGGAGAAGGTGTAGCTTCCATCGACGTTTCGTATCCGGTTTCGATTCTGGGAGACCGGATGGCGATCGTGGATACGCCGGGCGTCGATTCCACCGATTCGGCCCACCGGGCGGCGACGGAATCCGCCCTCCATCTCGCGGACGTCGTGTTCTACGTAACGGACTACAATCATGTCCTCTCGGACGTAAATTTCCGCTTTCTTCGAGCTTTGGCGGAATGGGATAAACCGACTTATGTGATCGTGAACCAAATCGATAAGCACCGGGAAGAGGAAGTCACGTTTGAAGCTTTCCGTGAAGGCCTCCAACAAGCGATGGAAACGTGGCGGATCGAACCGGCCGGATTTCTGTTTTTGTCGTTAAGGCAGCCGGACCACCCGTTGTCACAATGGGAAGAGCTGCTGTCTCTGCTGCGGAAGCTGCAGCCGATGCGCGAGGTGCTGACGGCCCGTTCGGCGGAACGGTCGGCCCGCTATTTGGCGGAGCAGTTCCGGGAAACGCTGTATGTGCGTAACCGGGAAGCGAGAGAGCTGCTGCAGGAGCAGCTGGGCGACGCCGCCGACACGTTGGCCGAGCTTGCCGCCCTGCGGGAGCAATTGAACCGTGAGCTAGAAGCCGTGAGTTCCTCATCGGCCAGAAAGCAGGACACCATCCGCGAGGAGCTTGAACGGCTGCTGTCCAACGCCAACCTCACGCCCGCGGAGACGAGAGACAAAGCGAGAGACGTGCTGGAGAGCTTGCAGCCCGGCTTCAAGGTCGGGTGGCTGGCCGGCGCGGCCAAAAACGAAGCGGAGCGGGAAAGGCGCCTTGCGTTTCTAACGGATGACGTGAACCGGCAAATTACGGCTCATGTGAACGGCCACGCCCGAGAGCTGCTTCGCCATGCGGCGCACGAAGCCGGCTGGGAAGGCGAGGCGATGGAAGCGTCCTTGGAGGAAGCGTTCGAGCCGGTATCTGCCGAATGGCTGCGCAGCCGGGTGAAGCCGGGCATGGGCGCCGACGGGCAAGCGACGCTGCAGTATGCTTCCGAGATCAGTTCCGACATCCGAAGTTATTATCGGAGACAGGCTTTGAAGTGGATGGAAGCGAACCTGGAACCGATGTGGGCGCCGGAACGGGAACGGATGGAAGCGGATTTGCGGCGGAAATTGGCCGAATTGTCCGTACGGGAGCAGGCGGCGGCCGCGCTTTACGAGCTGGAGGCAGCGGAAAGGGCGGAGACGGATCGTTTGCTTACCCTGCTGCCCGCGGATTCTGCAGCTGAATCCGCGGAGCTCCCGAAGCCGGCCGCACTTCAAACGCAACCGGTCTCCGGAATCCGTGCATCCGTCGAAGAAACTTCGATCGAACCAACTCCGCAGCGTCCGATTGCCGGGCCGGAGTTCCGGCTGGGCGCGTCAGGCGGGGCGGCCGAGCTGCTGGAGAGGGCCGCTCGAGTCCTATCGCCGCTGCCGGCGCTCGCGAAAACCGCCGACAGCCTGAAGGCCACGGCCGCCCGTTATCGGAACAAACGGTTCACGATCGCTTTGTTCGGGGCGTTCAGCGCGGGCAAATCGTCTTTCGCGAACGCCTTGGTCGGCGTGCCGGCGCTGCCGGTCTCGCCGAATCCGACGACGGCGACCATCAATCGCATTGTGGCACCGACTGAACAATTTCCGGACGGTTCGGCACTCGTGACGATGAAGACGAAGGAAGCGCTTCTGGATGATATTCGGTTTTCGCTGCGTCGTCTGGGAATTGCACAGACAAATATTGATTCGGCAGGGGATGCCGCAGGCGAACTTCTTTCCTTAGCCGGGAAAATGTCGCCGGATGAAGTGCATCCGCGGGGCAAGCCTCATTTGTCTTTTCTTCGCGCAGCGTTGGACGGCTGGTCCCGCTACGCGGAGCTGCTCGGCACCCGATTCCGGGCGGAAGGGGAAGATTACCGCCGGTACGCGGCGGAAGAACAAGCCTCCTGCTTTGTGGCGGAGATCGACTTATTCGTCGATTCGCCGTTGACGCGCGGAGGCGCCGTTCTCGTGGACACGCCAGGAGCGGACTCGATCAACGCCCGTCATACGGGCGTGGCCTTCGAGTACATCAAGAACGCCGACGCTGTTCTATTCGTGACATATTACAACCACGCGTTCACGGAAGCCGACCGGCAGTTTTTGAACCAGCTCGGCAGTGTGAAGGACGTATTCGAGCTTGATAAAATGTTTTTCGTGATCAACGCAGCCGATCTCGCGGCGTCGGAGAGCGAGCTGCAGGCGGTGAAGGATCACGTGGCGGGGCAGCTTCTCAAGCACGGGATCCGCAGCCCGCGGCTGTTCGGCGTATCCAGCCTGAACGGCTTGCAAGCAAAGCGGGCCGGAAATTCGGAATTGTTGGCATCGTCCGGCCTTGCCGCGTTCGAGCAATCGTTCCGCCGGTTCGCGGAATCCGAATTGGGCGGTCTGGCGACCGCCTCCGCCCGCAAGGAAGTGGAACGCGCCGGCAAACAGCTGGATGCCTGGCTGCAATCGGCTTCCGCGGATGCGGCAACACGCGAGGCACAGGCGAAGCAGCTGCTGCAGCAGGCGGAGCGTTGGCGGGAGCAAGAGGGGGCGGAGCTTCCGGCCGCCGCGGTTCAGCCGCTGCTGCAGGAAGCGGCCGAGCAGCTGTATCACCTAAGACAACGGGTGCGATACCGGTACACGGAACATTTTAAAACCGCTTTTCACCCATCCATCCTGCAGGACGACGGCCGGGATTTGAAAAAAATGCTCGCCGCCTGCTGGGACGATCTGAAGCGAAGCGTCGGCGAGGACTTGCTGCAGGAATTGCGCACCTCGGGCTTGAGACTGGAGCTTCTGCTCCGGCGCACCGTGGAAGAGAAAATCGCGGCTGCCGCTTCCACTTTGGCCGCGCAAGGTTTCATGGCCGAGACACCGGCCCTTCCCGCGATCGAGCTGCCTTATGTAGATCCGTTTGCAGATGGACCGCAGATGGAGATCAAACGGTTGTGGCAGTCGTTTAAGTCGCCGAAACACTTTTTCGAGAATGACGGCAGTACGGCGCTTCGCGACGAAACGGCCGATCTGTTGTTCCGCTTTGCGGATGAACGTCTGGACCGTTTGAAACGGCAGTGGGACGATAAAATCCAAGCTTGGCTGCAATCTTCCTTGACGATGGCGTATGCGGAACTCTCGCGCGATTTGGCATCCTATGCGCAAAGCTTGGGCGAGTCCATGTTCCGGCCGGAAGAGCGGCAGAAGCTGCTTGAGATCCAGGCGGAATGGCGAGACATCGCAACCGAAAAAACAGGCTGAGAAGCCGGTCGGTCAAATAGGTATTCAATCATGCTTTCTTCCTTCGAAATTGCGATGGAAGAAAGCTTTTTTTGTGGCAACTGCATCGATATTCCCGGATTGGAAGCAAATGAAGGATTTTCCGCGGCAAAGCCGACGATTTGGGAGAATTCGCTAGGTCGGCAGCTATTTTGAAGCGTTAATCCTGCTTTACAGGTAAATAAGCGATATTTACACGATTGCCGGAAGGAGCAAATGGGTTTAAACTCCCATGGTAAGCAGCGAGAGGAGGCCCGTTTTTTGGACATTTTTCGTGGTTTGAAGTCGTTTTACTGGCAAGACAAACCGTTTTTACTGGGTTCCGTGCTGGGGCTCGCAGCTGCGACGGCGCTCGGGTTGGTGTATCCGTTGCTGCTGCGCACCTTGATCGACGACATGATTCTGAAAGGCAAGTATGAAGGCGTGCTTCAGCTGGCCCTTCTGGCGGTCGGGATCGTCATCGTCAAAGCTATCTCCCAGTTTGTGTCGGGCTTCAGCGGCAGCAGACTGGGCAACAGGCTGGCGTATCGCATGCGCAACGCTTGTTATGCCAAGCTGCAGGAGTTATCCTTCTCCTTCTACGATACGGCGCGGACGGGCGATCTCATGTCCCGGCTCACCGCCGACATCGAAGGCATTCGCCAATTTCTCGGTTTCGGCTTGGCGCAGCTTTTAAACACGGTTTTTCTTGTTTTATTCGGCTTCGGCATGATGTTTTTCCTCGATTGGAAATTGACGCTGCTCATTGTGATCATTATTCCGGTTCTTTGCTTTGTGGCGATCCGGTTCGAACAGCAAATCCATCCCGTATTCCGCTCCATTCGCAGCGCTGTGGGCCGGCTGACGACCAGCGTTCAGGAAAACGTGACGGGTGTTCGCACGGTCAAATCGTTCGCGCGGGAGCCTTTCGAAGTAGACAAATTTTCTGTAAACAATACCGAATACAGCGAGCGGAACGTGGAAATCGCGGGCGTGTGGGCCCGGTATTTTCCGGCCATGGAGTTCATCGCCAACTTCAGCGTCGTGCTGCTGACGGTCGTCGGCGGCTGGCGGGTGATCGAAGGCCAGATGACGTTGGGCGATTTGGTCGCGATGTCCAGCATGCTGGGCATCATCGTAGCCCCGCTCTGGACGCTGGGCTTCATCATCAACAACTATACGATGTCCAAAGCGTCGGGGGAGCGGCTGCTCGAGCTGCTGAACCAGCCGGTGGCGGTCCGCAACGAGGAATCTTGCCTTATCCTGGACGATGAAGCGGTGAAAGGACATATCCGGTTTGATGATGTCAGCTTCCGGTACGCAAGCCGGGAAGATCAGCCGAGCGCATTGGCCGGATTTGATCTGGACGCTCCGCAAGGATCCGTGATCGGCATATTGGGCGGCACCGGTTCAGGCAAATCGACGGCGGTCGGCTTGCTGCTGAGAGCCTATGATGTGGGAGAAGGTTCCCTTACGCTGGACGGTGTGGACATCCGCCACTTGGAGCTTCAAAGTCTTCGCCGCCAAATCTCGATCGTATTCCAAGAGTCGTTCCTTTTCTCGACCACCATTAAAGAAAATATATCGTACGGCGTCCCGGAAGCCACGATGGAGGAGATCGTGGAAGCGGCCAAATTGGCGATGGCGGACGACTTCATCCGCGAGCTGCCGCAAGGCTACGATACGATTGTGGGCGAGCGGGGAATGGGACTGTCCGGCGGACAAAAACAGCGGATTGCGATCGCCCGCGCTTTTCTCCGCAATCCGAAAGTGCTCATTCTCGACGACTCGACCAGCGCGCTGGATATGGAAACGGAACAAGAAATTCAGCAGTCGCTGCGTCAGGTCATGAAGGGACGCACCACCTTCATCATCGCCCACCGGATCTCTTCGCTCCGCCATGCGGACGAGATTATCGTGCTCGACCGCGGCCGCATCGCACAGCGCGGCAAACACGAGAAGCTTCTCCGGCAGCCGGGCTTATATAGGGAAACCTACCGGATTCAATTCGCCGACCGTCCGGAGGAGCTGGATCAAGCTCCGCTTGACGCAGCGGCGGGCGCGGAAAGGAGAGTGACGGGATGAGCCGCCAATTCGTGTACCAAGACGACGAACTGATCGCCAAGCCGTTTAACTGGACGCAAATGGGCAGATTGCTGGGCTACGTCCGTCCGTATCGTAAGGGAGTCGCGAAGGTCGTTTTCGTCATGACCGCATTCGGTATGATCTCGCGTCTGGCGATCCCGCTGCTCATGAGCATCGCGATCGACCGGGCGATCCGTCCGAAAGACGGTCCGGGCAGCGTCAGCCTGCTGCTGTGGCTCGTCGCCGGCATGCTGTTTCTATACGGTCTTCGTTGGTGGGCGCAGCATTACACGATCCACCATACGAACGTGATCGGCCAGAAAGTCATTTTCGATCTGCGATCCGCGCTGTTCAAGCATATCCAGTCTCTCTCTTTCCGGTTTTTCGATAAAAGACCGGCAGGTTCCGTACTGGTAAGGGTCACCAATGACGTCAATTCGCTGCAGGATATGTTATCAAACGGCGTTGTAAACTCGGTCATCGATATCGCCCAACTGACGGGCATTACGATCATTTTGCTGGCGCTTAATTTCAAACTCGGCTTGGCCGTCATGATCACCGTGCCGATCATGTTTGTCGTATCCTCCTCGCTGCGCAAAAGAATTCGTCATGCGTGGCAGGTTGTGCGGATCAAGCAGTCGCGCATCAATGCCCACTTGAACGAATCGATACAGGGCATGAGAGTGACGCAGGCGTTCGCGCAGGAAAAAGAAAACATGTCGTTCTTCGACGGCATGAACAAGAGCAATATCCGTTCGTGGAACCGGGCTTCGGCCCTGAACCAGACGTTCGGCCCGGTGATCGAAGTGACGTCGGCGATCGGCACGCTGATCCTCATTTTATACGGTTCCTATTTGATCCAGTCGGGCATCATGACCGTCGGCGTATTGGTGGCGTTCGTATCTTATGTGGGCAGCTTCTGGGAGCCGATCACGAGACTCGGCATGATGTATTCGCAGGTGCTGATCTCCATGTCGTCGACGGAACGAATTTTCGAGTTTATGGATGAGAAGCCGGCCGTTCCGGAAAAGGAAAATGCACAGCGCATGCCTGATATACGCGGCGATGTGCGGCTGGAGAACATCACCTTCGGATACGAACTGGATCGTCCCGCGCTCAAGGGCATCGACCTCGACGTAAAAGCGGGTATGTCGGTCGCGCTGGTCGGGCATACGGGATCCGGCAAAAGTACGATCATTAACCTGTTGTGCCGTTTCTACGATACGATAGAGGGACGCGTGATGGTGGACGGCATCGACGTGCGTGACGTGACGCTGGAGAGCCTGCGCTCCCAGATCGGGATCGTGCTGCAGGATACGTTCATTTTCTCGGGTACGATCCGGGATAATATTCGCTACGGCCGTCCCGATGCCACGGATGCCGAAGTAGAAGCCGCCGCCCGGTCGGTGAGGGCGCATGACTTCATCATGCATTTGCCGGACGGCTACGATACGGAAGTGCAGGAGCGGGGCAATGCGCTGTCGGTCGGTCAGCGGCAGTTGATTTCGTTCGCACGTGCGCTGCTTGCGGATCCGAAAATCTTGATCCTGGACGAAGCGACCGCCAGCATCGATACGGAAACGGAGCTGCGCATTCAGGAAGCGCTCGGCACGCTGCTGGAAGGCCGCACCTCGTTCATCGTGGCGCACCGTTTGTCGACGATCCGGAATGCGGACCGCATCATCGTGCTGGATCACGGGGTCATCGTCGAAGAGGGCAATCACGAAGAACTGATGAAGCGCCCGGGCCACTACCGCAACCTGGTGGACGCGCAATACCGCTTTCTAAGCGCATAATTCATCCTTATACACCGCAAAAACCGTCCGGCTGTGCGATTTGGCGCACTCGGACGGTTTTTGCTTTCCTCCTTCGCAGCATTTGAAAAAGAACGAATGAAGAGTTATCGTGAAGAGAAAGCGGAAATTTACGTCTGTATAGGGAGAGAACGGGTCATGAAATCGACTTCCTGGTTATGGCGGGGACTCGGCATCACATCGTTGGTCTGTACCTTGCTCATGATGGCGGGTTTCGGCTGGGCCTTGAAAGATAACTGGTTCCCCCAAGCGGGCATGGCGGTTCCGAAATCCGCGCCGCCGCCTTCCGCTGCACCCGGGAGTCTCGCTTCCAAAAAAGAGCTGAAAATCGTCGCGATGGGAGACTCGCTGACCGTCGGTACGGGCGACGCAACGGGGAGCGGATACGTGAAAACGGCGGCGGACGGCCTTTCGAAAACGATGCATAAACCGGTTCGCGTATTGAACAATTTAGCCCTGAACGGGCTGCGGGCGGATCAGCTGCTGAAGCTCCTCGACGATAAAGGCTATCATAACGCGATCGTGCAGGCCGACATCGTATTTCTCACCATCGGCGCCAACGACCTTTTCCAAATCGCGCAAAACGGAGGATCGATGGCGCAAGGCGGAGATCTGTCCCCGGAACAATTGGAACGGCGGATGCCGGAAGTCCAAACGCGGTTAAAGGACGTCTGGGCCAAGCTTCGCGGCATGAATCCGGCAGCGAGAATCGTTTATGTCGGCTTATATAATCCGTTTTACGACAATCCGAACATGCAGCCGGCAAGCGATCTGCTGCAGGAGTGGAACCGGTTCGCGCACGGGCTGTCCGTCTCGGACGGCAACGCAACGGTCGTTCCGACTTACGATTTGTTCGAATCCGACATAGGCCGGTATTTATCGTCGGATCACTTTCACCCGAACGAGGCCGGTTACGCGAGAATTGCCGACCGGGTCGTACAGGCGCTTCAATAGACGGGAAGGAGACTGCCGCAGTGAGGGATCAGACGTCTCATCATCGGGAAACCGTCCTGTCGGTACAGGGCGTCAAAAAAAAGATCGGAGGCAAGCCGATCATTAAAGGTGTCTCCTTCGACGTGCGGGCCGGGGAAATTTTCGGCTTTCTCGGGCCGAACGGTTCGGGCAAAACAACAACCATCCGCATGCTGGTCGATTTGATCAAGCCGACGGAAGGGCGCATTCTTGTCTGCGGCGAAGACGTAAACCGCACGCCGGAACGCGCGCTTCGGCACGTCGGCTGCATCGTGGAAAATCCGGAGATGTACGGCTATTTGACCGGCTGGGAAAATCTCGAGCATTTTGCCCGCATGCAGGAAGGTATCACGCATGAACGAATCCGGGAAGTCGTGGAGACCGTCGGCATGGACATGCGGATTCACGACAAGGTGAAAACCTACTCGCTCGGCATGCGGCAGCGGCTGGGCATCGCGCAGGCGCTGCTCGGGAAGCCGAAGCTGCTCATTTTGGACGAGCCCACGAACGGCCTGGATCCGCTCGGCATCAAGGAGCTGCGGGAATTCATCCGGCAGCTGGCCGACGGCGGCATGAGCCTGTTCATCTCCAGCCATTTGCTGAGCGAGATTCAGCTCATGTGCGACAGGGTCGCCATCATCGCCCGCGGGGAAGTGATCGCTGTCGGCGATGTGGATGAGCTCGTTTCGCAAGCCGATACGTATACCGTATGGCAGCTGGACAAGCCGGAGGAAGGACACGCCATGCTGGCCGCCGATCCGGAAGTGCGCTTGGTGAAGGAAACCGAGCACCGGATCGATGAAGCGCTGCTGGCGGGCATGCCTGGGGCGATAATTACCGTCATGGACGAAGACCGCATTGCGGAGCGGGTGCGGCGGTTTGTGGAAGCGGGAATCGGCGTGCGGACGGTGCAGCGGGTCGCCCCTTCTTTGGAGGAGTTATTTTTACGGCTGACGGAGGGGGAGCGCATTGGCTAACTTGCTGAACCTGGTGCAGAACGAAACGATCAAGGTATGGAAAAAAAGGCGGTTTGCCGTCGTTCTCCTCATTCTGTTGATCCTAATTCCTGTATTCGTCTATGCGCAAATGAAAATCGCCCAAAACTCCGCGCAAAAATTCAAGGGCGATTGGCGAGCGGAGCTGCAGACGCAGATTACCGACAACACAAGGGCGCTCGGCAGCGACCGCATTCCGGAAGAGTGGAAAAAATGGCGGCGCGCGCTCGTGCAGCAGCTGCAATATTATCTCGACCACGACATTAACCCGCGTACCCCGAACGCCGTCACTTTCACACGCGGATTTATGGATAATGCGGTCACGCTTTTCATTCCGCTTATGGTGCTCGCGATCGCGTCCGATCTTGTGTCGTCCGAACGCTCTTCGGGGACGGTCAAAATGCTGCTCACCCGTCCGGTGCGGCGATGGCGGATTCTTTTGTCAAAGCTGGTTACGCTGACACTATACGTTTCCCTTATTATTGTGGCGACGGTCCTTCTTTGCTACTTGATCTCCGGCCTTGTTTTCGGTTACCGGGGATGGGGGGAGCCGGTCTTCATCGGGTTCCAGGTCTCCGGCGCCGACGTGAACACTTCCGGAGTCCATGCCGTTCCGCAGGTGATTTATGTCCTGATGCAGGCGGGCTTGGCCTGGTTCGCTTCGATGGTGGTGGCCATTTTGGCGCTGATGGTGTCCGTGCTCGTACGAAGCACGGCGGCCAGCTTCGTCACGATGATGGCGGCGATTATCGCCGGCGCGATTTTGACCAATATGGCCTCTTCGTGGCACAGCGCAAAATATTTATTTAACGTCAACCTCGAACTGACGTCTTATTTGCAAGGAACGCCGCCCCCGATTGAGGGTATGACGCTTGGCTTTTCGCTTGCGGTGCTTGCGGTTTGGGCCGCTGCGGGACTGGTCGTGTCTTTTGGCGTCTTTACGAAGCAAGACATCTTGAATTAGAATAAACGAATGATGCGTTAGCAGAATGGATGTTCGGGTGGCGGAAATGCGTGCTGTCATCCGATATCTCCATTCGGCGGCGCCAGACAGGAATTAAGGAGGTCCATCTGTGACCGAACAATTGGATCTGTTCGCGGAAAGCGCGGCGGCGGCGGGAACGGAATATAGCGCGGACGACATCCAGGTACTCGAAGGATTGACAGCGGTTCGCAAAAGACCGGGCATGTATATCGGCAGCACAAGCGCTTCGGGTCTTCACCACCTGGTGTGGGAGATCGTCGACAACGCGGTGGACGAGCATTTGGCCAAACATTGCTCCCGCATCGACGTCATTGTGCACGCGGATCAGTCTGTCACCGTGACCGACAACGGCCGAGGTATCCCGACCGGCATGCATAAATCCGGTATTCCCACACCTCAGGTGGTGTTCACGATTCTTCATGCCGGAGGCAAATTCGGCGGCGGCGGATACAAAAAATCCGGCGGACTGCACGGCGTAGGAGCATCGGTAACCAACGCGCTGTCGGAGTGGCTCGAAGTGGAAGTTTACCGTGACGGTAAAATACATAAAATGCGGTTCGAGACATGGGTCGACAACAAAGGGATCGAACACGTGGGAGAGCCTGTCACCGGACTGGAAGTGACCGGCAATACGGGGAAAACCGGTACCAAGGTGACGTTTAAGCCGGACGTGAAAGTTTTCCACGGCAACATCTCGCTCAACTATGACACTTTGGCCGAACGGCTGCAGGAAATCGCCTTTCTGAACTCCGGATTAAAGGTTACGCTCACGGATAAACGAAGCGGGAAACAGGATGAATTTTATTACGAGGGCGGAGCAAGCCAATTCGTACAATATTTGAATGAGGATAAGACCGTTCTTCATGACGTCGTTCATTTTACGGCGGAGAAAGACGACATTGAGGTGGAAGTCGCCCTTCAATATAACGACGGTTACACCGAAACGCTGGTCTCGTTCGTCAACGCCATCCCGACCCGCGGAGGCGGGACGCATGAGACCGGCTTCAAGACCGCATATACCCGCGTAATGAACGAATATGCACGAAAAACCGGACAGCTCAAGGAAAAAGAGAAAAACCTGGACGGCAACGACTTGCGCGAAGGTATGATGGCGGTTATTAACATCAAAATGGCGGACGTGGAATTTGTGGGCCAGACGAAGGACCAACTCGGCAGCGCATCGGCGCGCAGCGCGGTGGATGCCGTGGTCGCCGAGAAAATGGCGGTTTTTCTGGAGGAAAATCCGCAGGTGGGCGGCATGCTGATCCGCAAAGCCGTGCAAGCGTCCAAAGCCCGCGAAGCGGCCCGCAAAGCGCGCGAGGAAGTGCGCTCCGGCAAGAAGAAGAGCGAGAGCGCGAGCCTCGGCGGCAAGCTCACTCCCGCCCAATCGAAGGACTATACCCGCAACGAGCTGTTCATCGTGGAAGGCGACTCCGCGGGAGGGTCGGCCAAACAGGGCCGCGATTCGAAGTACCAGGCGATCTTGCCGCTCAAAGGAAAACCGATGAACCCCGAGAAGGCGAAGCTAATCGACATTCTGAAAAACGATGAATACAAGGCGATTATCGGGGCAATCGGCGCAGGGATTGGTTCAGAGTTCGACGTAGAAGAATGCAACTATTCCAAAATTATTATTATGACCGATGCCGATACGGACGGCGCGCACATTCAGGTACTGCTGCTCACGTTTTTCTACCGGTATATGAAGCCGTTGATCGACGCGGGCCGTGTGTTCATCGCGCAGCCTCCGTTATATAAAATAACGCGGAAATCCGGCAAACTGGAAACGATCCGGTACGCGTGGACGGATGAGCAGCTGCAGACCTATTTGAAAGAGTTTGGCAAAGGGGCCGAGCTGCAGCGTTACAAAGGACTCGGAGAGATGAACCCGGAACAGCTGTGGGAAACGACAATGAACTACGAAACCCGCACGCTGCTGCAGGTTCATATCGAAGACGCCGCCAAGGCGGAACGTCGGGTGTCCACGCTCATGGGCGACAAAGTCGACCCCCGCAAGCGTTGGATTATTGAAAATGTAGACTTCACTGAGTTCGAGGAATGAATTCCTTCGATCCATCTACCAAACCTTTTGCAAAGGCGTTTCTCCCATCCCCCTAAGTCCCCCTTCCCCGGAAGGGGGATTCCGAGGCGCTGCGCCCTCTGGACACCCGCAATGACAGCTTGGGGAGCATGAAAGACACTGTGTGGATCGAGTGACGTGCGGATTGAACTGTAAGGTTGGGGAAAGAGTTAATGGAGGGACATAATGAGTATACTGGAGAACTTCTTGCCGGCGTTTCTGGAAGAGGTTGTAGGAGACCGGTTCGGGCGGTATTCGAAATACATTATCCAAGACAGGGCTATTCCGGATGTGCGGGATGGCTTGAAGCCGGTTCAGCGCCGGATTCTGTATGCGATGTACGATGCCGGCAATACGCCGGACAAGCAGTACCGGAAATCCGCCAAAACGGTCGGCGACGTGATGGGCAACTATCATCCGCACGGCGACTCGTCCATTTATGAAGGCATGGTGCGGATGGCACAGCCTTGGAAAATGGCGCATCCGCTCGTGGACGGCCACGGCAATTGGGGATCCATGGACGACGATCCGGCTGCGGCCATGCGGTACACAGAGGCACGATTGTCTGCTATCGCGATGGAGCTGCTGCGCGATATCGAGAAACGTACGGTTCTTTTTAAAGACAATTTTGATAATTCCACCAAAGAACCTGTCGTGCTTCCGGCGCGTTACCCCAATCTGCTGGTAAATGGGGTCAGCGGCATTTCGTCCGGTTTTGCCACGGAAATCCCGACGCATAATCTGCGGGAAATCATCGATGCCTGTATTGCCGTCATGAATAAGCCGGACACCACGGTCTCCGAATTGATGGGGATCGTGAAAGGCCCGGACTTTCCGACCGGCGGCATCATCATGGGCGAAGAAGGCATCCGGGAAGCTTATGAGACCGGCAAAGGCCGCATCTATATCCGCGCCAAAACGGCCATCGAGGATGTGCGCGGCGGGAAGCAGCAAATCGTAATCACGGAAATTCCGTACCAGGTCGTGAAATCCAAGCTGACGCTCGCGATCGACAATCTCAGGCTCGAGAAGAAGGTCGAAGGCATTGCCGAAGTGCGAGACGAAAGCGGGCGACAAGGGCTGCGAATTGTGGTCGAGCTGAAGAAGGATGCGGATGCCGAAGGCATACTCGCCTTTTTGCTCAAAAAGACCGATCTTCAGACCACTTATAATTTCAACATGGTCGCGATCGTCAATAAAGCGCCGCGGCAGCTTGGCATCAAACAGATGCTGGACGCCTACATCGATCATCAGAAAGAAGTCGTCACCCACCGGACGAAGTACGATTTGGAGAAGGCGGAAGACCGCGCGCATGTTCTGGAAGGCCTGGTCAAGGCGCTGAACATTTTGGACGAAGTGATCGAGACGATTAAAGCCTCGAAAAACCGCCTAGACGCGCAAAACAACTTGGTCGCCAAATTCGGCTTCTCCGAGCGTCAAGCGGACGCCATTCTGACTTTGCAGCTGTACCGGCTGACGAATTTGGAGATTCACCAGCTGCAAAAAGAGCTGGACGAGGCCAACAAAAAAATCAATCAACTGCGCGCGATCCTCGAAAGCCCGCGCAAGCTGATGGGCGTCATCAAGGATGAGCTGACCGAAATCCGCGATAAATACGGCATCGACCGGCGTTCGGTCATTCAGGGCGAAGTGGAAGAGCTCAAGGTAAACCTTGAAGTGACCGTAGCGGCCGAAGACGTGCTAATCTCGATCAGCCGCGGCGGATACATCAAGCGGACAAGCCTGCTATCCTTCACCCGTTCCGGAGGCGAGCTCGAAAGCGCGGGCGTGAAGGAAGGCGACGTCATCCGGTGGAGTCTTGGGGTGAGCACGCTGGATCCGCTGCTGATTTTCACGCAGAAAGGGCAATATTATTTGCTCCCGGTGCATCAAATTCCTGAATTCAAATGGAAAGACACCGGCACGGCGATCGTGAACGTGCTGCCGATGGCGAAGGATGACCGCATCGTCTCCGTCATTCCCGTGAAGCCGGCAGAGCTCGCCCCGTCCGAAGGCCAAGCGTCGGAAGAGGCGCCGGTGCTCGTCTTCGTCACGAAGCGCGGTCAAGTGAAACGTACGCTGCTTAGAGATTATGCGACCAGCAGAAGCATGGCCATCGCGGCGTGTAAAGTGTCGGACGGCGACGAAGTGCTCACCGTGTTCCGTACGGACGCGTCCGGCGATCTGATGCTGGTCAGCGAGCTCGGCATGGGGATCCGTTTTGCGGAGAACGAAGTGAGCGTACAGGGCCGGGTAGCCGGCGGAGTTCGCGGCATCAACTTGAAGGAGCAAGACATGGTGGCCGCTGCGATGCAGGTTACGGGAGATGAAGGCGAGATACTCGTGCTCAGCGATCACGGATATGCCAAGCGCACGCTGCTGCTCGATTATCCGCTGCAGGGACGCGGCGGCAAAGGGATCCAGTCTTTCGAATTCAAGGAAGGCAAGCGGGTAAAGCCGAACGGCACGAAGCTCATTTCCGCTTTTCACGTTAAAGAAGCCGTCACCATATTAGGCGTGACGGCAGCGGGTACGCATATGGAGTTTGTTTCGGAAAACGCTCCGATCGACGACCGCCGCAGTCAAGGTAAGGCGGTGACCCAGACGGAGCGGGGAGACTTGCTCGCGGAAGCCTTCATCAAGCCGCTTCAATTGCCGTAAAGCTCAATCATACGGTCCGTTCTGCGGGTCCGTGCGGTCGATCCACCTTAACAGTAAATCCAATACGACCCACATGGGCACCGGTTCCTCGAGCCGGTCCAGCCACTGTGGGTCTTCTATTATCCCGGCATCTAATGCCATCTGTCCGATCATGCGAATCCGTTCATTCTGAGAAGCCATGATGATCGCCTCCTTACCGCACGTTGTTCCGGGTTTCTTCATGTTCTGCAACAGTATATGTCATGGGCTGTCGCCCGGTTCTTCTTTTTGCGGATTTATGTCGTAAATATTTAATTGCATTAAACTATCTTTCGACATGGCCCCTCGGTATAATGAAAGAGAAGGCAAGGTTCGGGAGGAGTGAAGGCAATCCGATGGACACGGCGGCGGAATTTGTGAAAATCTGGATGAAGCTTACGAAGGACTGGAACGCGCAGATGGAAGAGGAACTGGCGCCCGGTTTAACGGCCGGTCAGCTGGAAGTGCTGGAGCTGCTTCTTGCCAAGGAGCCGATGAAGCCTTCGGAGCTGCTTCCTTTTTTGCAAACGACTCCTGCTGCGATTACGACATTGCTGGACAGGATGGAGCGGAGCGGATTAGTGGAAAGAAAAAGGGATGAGTCCGACCGCAGAATCGTCTGGATTCATATGACCGATCAGGGACGTTCCGAGGTGGAGAGAGGATTGGCCGTTCGAAACGATGTGGCCAACCGGTCGCTGGACCGGATATCCGGTCATAACCGGAGGCTGCTTGTATATTTGATGAGCAAAGTGGCCGGCACCAGAGAGGGCGGGCAAGCCGAATCGGAGAAGCCGGACGGGCAGGACAAGGGTAAGAACAAGGAAAAAGGCGCATGATAGTAACGATAACGAAGGATGATTTGCCCCGCAGCGGTGAACGGCACCGTCTTACGGGGCATTTTATTTTCTGCCTAGATCAGTCGTTCTCCCACCGGCCGTAAATCCCGCAAGGCAGCACCAGACCGCTTTGGGTAATCGGCAGTCCGATTTCGCCGCAATCGAGCCGACCGCCGAATTTGCGGCCGATCGCCATGTGCAGCAAGTTATGCAATACCGTGGGAGAAAGTCCGGTCGTATAGGAATTCACGAGCACGAATAAGGGACGGTCGGACATGATTTCAACGCAGGATTCCAAGAAAGGGTACAAGTTTTCTTCCAGCTTCCACATTTCACCGTTCGGACCTCTGCCGTAGGAGGGCGGATCCATAATGATCGCCTCATATTGGCGTCCGCGACGCTGTTCGCGCTGCACGAACTTGAATACGTCGTCCGTAATATAGCGGATCGGCGCTTCCGCCAAGCCGGAGAGCTGCGCGTTTTCTTTCGCCCATTGGACCATGCCTTTGGCGGCGTCTACATGCACGACATCCGCTCCTGCCGCCGCAGAAGCCAGTGTCGCGCCTCCCGTATAGGCAAATAAGTTCAGCACACGGATGGGGCGCCCCGCGCTGCGGATTTTGTCCATCATCCAGCTCCAGTTGACGGCCTGCTCGGGGAACAAGCCGGTATGCTTGAAGCTGGTCGGACGGATATGAAACTTAAGAGGGCCGTAAGAGATGTTCCACCGGTCCGGAAGCGTGCGCCGAAAAGTCCAGTTGCCGCCTCCGGAGGAGCTGCGGTGATAGTGGCCGTCGGCTTGTTTCCAGCGGCCCGTTTCGGCCGCGAGCGGCCAAATGATCTGAGGGTCGGGCCGGCGCAGCACCACATCTCCCCAGCGTTCCAGCTTCTCGCCGGCGCCGGTGTCGATCAGTTCGTAATCTTGCCAATCTTTCGCCATTTGCATACTGTCGTTTCGTCCTTTGTCGTTAAATAAGTACGGAAGGGTCGTCCGAATCCGGGACGGCACCGGGTGAAAACCGGTAGCCGAAGCCGCGCACGGTCTGAATCCATTGCGGCCGGGAAGGGTCCGATTCCAGCTTTTTGCGCAGATTGCTGACATGCACCATGAGCGTGCGGGTATCGCCTATGCTGTCGGAATGCCACACGCGCCGGTATAGCTCATCCAAAGGGAATACCCGGTTCGGATGGCGCGCCAGTACGGCGAGCAGCTCGAATTCTTTGACGGAGAGCGGGATCCGTTCTCCACCGCGCCTCACTTCCGAACTGATAAAATCGATTTCCAACCCGGGAAAAGTCAGGTTCGGGACTTGTTCCTCCTGGTTTCTCTCCCGCATCCTGCGGCGCCGGATATGCGCCTGCACACGCGCGGCCAGCTGGCTGGGACTGAACGGCTTCGTGACGTAATCATCTCCGCCTTCGGACAAGCCGGTAATGATGTCCGCGTCTTCGCTTTTCGCGCTCAAGAACAAGATCGGGACGTCCGCGCAAGGGCCAGCACGCAATCTGCGGCATACTTCAATGCCATCGGGACGGCCGAGCAGAACGTCCAGTATGATCAAATCCGGCAGCAGTGTTTCCGCGCTGCGGAGTGCTTCTTCTCCGTTATCCGCCGTATGAACCGTAAAACCTTCTCTTTCGAGATAAAGCTTGATTAAATCGGTGATTTCCCGTTCGTCGTCGACAACCAGGATATCGGCTGACGGCCCCTTCACTAGCCTTCCCCCAAACCCATCTTTCTCAAAAGCTTCAATTCATTATAACGAAAGCGTTGACGTCCAAGCAATGCGCCGTTACAATGACCTTCGACAGAAGAGAGGCAGGGCGCGGTCAGGTTCCGCGGACAAGGAGAGTGGCTATGCCGTTCATGTGTTGGCGCAAGCTTTGGCTCGGATTGGTGCTCGCGATAGCTGCTGGTTTGCTGCTTTCGGGCTGTTCGGTCCATGAAACGAAGAAACCGCCGGAGGCGCGTAACGGAACGATCGATCTCACGGGGTGGGATTGGGCTCATGACCCCTTAGTTCCGCTGAGCGGCGAATGGCGGTTCCAATGGCAAGCCGAGCCGGACATACCTCTTAACGGAACGGAAACCACGATTCGGGTGCCGGGGATGTGGGGGGCCATGCAGGCGGGCGACGGACGTACGTATCCTGATGAAGGCGCGGCGGTTTACCGGCTGACGGTGCTCCATGGCAGTTTGAACGGCACGATGGCGATTCGCGTTCCGAATATATTGACGGCCTATGAACTGTACATCGACGGCAAGAAAGTATTCGGCCGGGGACAATATGGCAGGGACGCAGCGGCGAGCTCGCCTTATCAAACGCCGGGTGTCGTGCAGTTCGTCGTTAAGGACGGCCGCACCGAGCTTGAGCTGAAAATTTCCAATTTCGATCACCGCCGGGGCGGTATCCGCACGGAGTTCATCTTGGGGACGGCGGAGCGGATCGAACTGCTTGAAACGCGGCAGTCTTCCCAAGAGTTGATCGTGATCGGCGCGCTGATCATGATCGGTCTTTATCATATCGGATTATTTGTTTTGCGCAGGAAGGAAGCGGGCAATCTGTTTTTTGCCCTGCTTTGCCTGTTCATGGCGCTGCGTACGGGGGTCATCGGCGAAGGCTTTATCGTACGTTGGTTTCCGTCTCTGACCTGGGAATGGGGGACGCGGCTCGACTATATCGCTCTTGCGCTCAGCGCATGGTTTGGCTTCGCTTATTATCAAAGAATGTATCCTCACGAGATGAGGCGCTTTTGGGTACATGTCTCCGGATCGGTTGCGCTTGGACTATGTGCCGTCACGGTTGCTTTTCCGCCGTTGAAATTCACGTCCTGGCTGATCTATTATCAAGCTTATTTGATGACGATTTGCATCGTGATTCTGGCTGCGCTTATTCTCGCCTGGGTGAGGAGAAGGGAAGGGGCGAGGCTTGCGCTCATCGGCGTCGCGGGCGTTGTGGCGGCCATCGTGAACGATATTTTGTTTTATAACGGTTGGTGGCTTTCTTTTGACTTGGTGCCGTTCGGTCTGCTGTTCCTGATTATCATGAATTCCTTCATCATGGCGCTGCGCGCCTCCCGGACTTTCGAGAAGGCCGAACAATTGTCCGCGGAACTCAAGCAGTGGAACGTCCGGCTGGAGGAGAAAATCGAGGAGAGAACCGAGGAACTCCGGAAATCTTACATGACGCTGGAAGAAGCCAAAACGGGACTGGAACGGATGGAGGCATCGCGTCGTCAGCTGGTCAGCAACATTTCGCACGATTTGCGATCCCCCATCACTTTGCTTCAAGGTTATCTGGAGGCGCTGCGCGACGGGGTCATCAGCGGCGAAGATCAGCGGGATGCGACCATTCGTAAAATGCTTGGCAAAGTGGAAGGTTTGAACGGTCTCATCCATGATTTATTCGAATTGTCGGTATTGGAAGCCGGAAGGGTGGAATTGTCTCTCGAAAAGATCACGCTGGCGAAATGGAAAGACAGGCTGCAGGAGCAATTTGCGATGGACATGCGGGACAAGGGAATGGACTACTCCTGCGTTCTGCCTTCCGCAATGGACGGAAAAACCCAGGTATTCGTGGACCTCCGCCGGATGGACCGCGTTTTCGAGAACCTGCTGTTCAACGCGGTTCGGTATACGCCCAAGGGCGGAGAAATACGCGTTGCGCTGCGGAAGAGGGAAGACTCCCGCGAAGTGGAAATTACGGTGGAAGACAGCGGGACTGGCCTCCATCCCGACGATTTGCCGCACATTTTCGAGCGGTTTTATAAAACGGACAAGTCCCGTCATTCTTCCTCCGGCGGAAGCGGTCTCGGACTCGCCATCTCCAAGGAAATCGTCGAGCTGCACCGCGGTGCGATCGGGGCATACAACCGGCAAGAAGGCGGCGGCGGATTCCGTATCACGCTTCCGATCAGCAAATAGAAGCGATTATCGTACCTCAAACAGAAACCCCCGTTCCGATCCGGAAGACGGGGGTTTCACATTCAGCCGTTGCTGCTTTCGAGCGAATCCGCATGGATCAAGTCGGTCATCAAACGGATCGATTTTTTGCGCTGCTCCTGGTTCATGTGCTTCAGAAGGTTCATAATTTCTCGGGTATCTTGCGCGTCCGAAAACTCGGTTTTGTGTTTGGCGGACGTTCCGCCGATGATGTAATCCAGCGAGACGTCAAAATAAGCGGCCAGCTTAATGAGCGTCTCGTATACGGGCTGCCGGTTGTTGATCTCGTAATGGCTGTATGCGGAACGGGTGATGCCGATCTGACGGGCAACTTCCTCCTGCGATATATTTCGACTAAGACGCAATTCACGCAGGCGTTCTCCCATGCTCATAAATCTTGGCTCCTTGAAACGAGTTCATCGGGTTCTATCCGTAATGTATGATACAAAATGTATCGTGTCAAGATGATACCGTGCGATCCACTGACAAGTCCGAATTTTATTTTCCGAACATTTCCACTTTTAATTGTGTTTTGTTTCGTTTCGACATTGTCATCCGGTGGTAAAGTGTGTTGATTGCGGAAGGAGGAGATACGACAATGGACGAACATTATAAAAGACATACTTCGTTGGACGCAGATTCATTGACGTACTCGGAACAAATGGTTTTGGACGCCGTCAAAAAACGCAAAGTGCCGGTGAATGACGTGTCGGAGATCGCCAAAGTATGCAGACTGTCGGAAATGCAAGCCAGTGTGGCGGTGCAGCTGCTCACCCACAAAAAGCTGATCCCTCCGCAGTAAGGATAGCGCCAATTGCTCTCCCGCCAACCCTTACCGAATAGGTAGGGGTTTCTTTATTTTTGTCCAGGTATGGTACAATCCGGGTATAATCGCAGTCAGAATGGGTGGGACGAAGATGAAGACGAACATTTTACAAGCAATCATGACCCATAGTGAAAAGGACGGGTATTTGGGGCATGTCCGTTTCGAGGTCGAAGGACATAAACAGCCGTACGAATTGACGTTGCAAAGCGACGGCCGGTTGGACTACTGGAACTATTCACTGAATTTCGCGAATCAACCCGGCAGTGAGGAAGAAATTGATACGGTGGAAAGAGCCGTCGAGGAAGATGACGAGCTTTTCGACCGGTTGGTGGAAGCCGCGCTTAACAGTCAGGAACAGCCGTGAATAACCTGTTTGAACGAGAACTCCGCGCCCAGCGCGGTTTTTTCTTTTTATGGATATCATTTCTTGTCGCCTTTCTTGCGTTTAAACGCCTTAAACCCGTTTTATTTGTCCAAATGCCGTGTCCCAACCGGATCCCGATACGTATCTTGAAACCATCTAACCGACTAATCGGAGGAGATATTGTGTTCCATAACCGATTGACCAGCTCAGAATTGATGGACCACGTTCTCAAGGCATTAAATAATCGCGAACCGCTTTCCGTGGTATCTGTCGGAGCAACCGAATCTTATGTCATGGCTCAGTATACCGTTCTTTCGGAGGAAGAATTTATGAGCAATGCGGAAGCGGAAATCGCAAACCTTGGCGAGAAGCGGGGGTTTGCGCATAGAGGAGTCCGTTTTCCGAATGTACGAACGCGAGATGACGCGGTCGAAGCGGTCCGCAAAGCGGATATTGTAGGGTATAACACCCTCGTTCGGTGGCCGAATGCCGGCTTGCTTACCGAGCGGGTGTTCGAAGCTTACGACATCAAGCCAAAATGGATTTTCGACTCCTATTTGCGAAGAGTCATGATGTTCTCGCAAAAAGATAAGTTCGAGGAGATGCTTCGCAATCGCCGCCTTCTGCTCGTCGGTGCACTGGCTGATGACGCCGCGGAGGCTTTGAACCGAAATTTGCGAGACCGTCTCGGATTCACCATAGCAGGAACAATACAAGTGGATGAATACGAGGAAATTCCGGACGCAAAAAGGCAAATTCAATCCTGTGAATTTGATTTGTGTCTGCTCGCGGCAGGGACGAACGCCTTGATCTTAGCCAGCTATATTTCTTCTGAACTTGGCAAGGTGGCGCTTGACTTAGGCTCGGGCATGAATAGTCTCATCACCGGGCAAGTCTTTACAGACCCTTGGCTGGATTCTGTCATTGGCTTGGACAACTTGATGAAAATGTAGGAGATGTTCCGAGAAACGGAGGTTGGGCGGGATGAAGAAGTTAAAAATCTTGTTTATGACCCGAGATTTCAGCCGGTATGTGGAACGCAACACCTATTATTTGTCGAAAGAGCTTGAACAAATCGTTGATTTGATGCCGTGGCATTCGGCCGGCGATATTCACGAAATCTTGAAGCAGCTGCCGGAGCAGCCGGACTTTATTCTCATGAATGAAGACGTGTATCCCTACATGACGGGATTACGGAGCTTAAACGTACCTTATGCGATCATCATGTACGACATCCATGCTTATCAGCTGGAACGCAAGCAATTTATTCTCGATAACGGCATTCCGCATATATTCTCTCATTACCGTGATAAGTTCCATGAGTGGTATCCGGAGCTCTCAGACCGGATGAAATGGCTGCCTATTTTCGTCAATACGGAAATATTTAAGGATTACCAGCTTCCGAAAGAGATTGATTGGCTCATGATGGGCATTATCGGCTGGGGCTGCTATCCCCTGCGAAACAGGATGTACGACGCCATGAAGGATAAACCGGGATTTGTGTATCATCCCCATCCCGGTTACCGAAATATTGAGGACCAAGAAGAGAAGCAAGTTTTTGTCGGGGAGCGTTATGCTCAGGAGATCAACCGCGCGAAAATGTTTCTCACTTGCGGACTTTCCTTCAACTATCCCATCATTAAATATTACGAGGTGCTCGCTTGCAACACTTTGCTGTTAGCCCCATCCTCACAGGAATTGACTGACCTCGGATTTGTGCCGGACGAAAATTACATCGCGGTGGACGAAAACGACTTTATGGAGAAAACCCATTATTATTTGTCCGAGGAACAACTGCGAATCGAAATCGCCGAACGTGGTTACCGCATGGTGCACGAACGTCATTCCGTAAAAAAACGTGCCGGAGAACTCGTTTATATGATCGAGGACCTCTTGAAGGCGGGAGGGTAACATGTTCCATTTTGGAATAATACCGGCAGCAGGCAAAGGAACACGTTTACGGCCTCTGCCGTTCTCCAAGGAGCTCTTCCCGATCGGTTATCAGCAATACGAAGATCGAATCGCTCCCGCCCCCGTTTCCCAGCACTTGATTCTTGCGATGAAGGCGGCCGGAATTCGAAAGCTGTATTTGATCATCCATCCCGATAAGACGGATATCCTTAAGTATTACACGGATGGAGCTGCTTACGGGATGGAGATTTGTTATTTGCTTCAAAACGAACAGAAAGGCATGGTACAGGCATTATCGCAAGTTACGCCTTGGCTCCCGGCAGGAGAAGACGGACTTATTAGCTTCGGCATGCCGGACACGCTTTTTCGGCCGCATAGGCTGTTTGCAGCGTTACATGACGAAATGCGAACGAATTCGTCCATCGATGTATTGCTCGGTATTTTCCCGACGAATTCGTGGCATAAACTTGGCATGACTTTTTATGGCGATCAAGAGGCGGGATCGATGGAGGTTTTGGACATTCAGGATAAGCCGGCAGAGAAGCCCGCAACGGACTATGCCTGGGGGGTCGCCGTTTGGAAAAAAACATTTCAATTATTTCTAACCGAACAGGCAAAGCGTCATACCGGATCCCATGAACTGGTATTAGGCAACGTATTCCTGTCAGCCAAAGCACAAGGGATGAATGTTCGTTGCATGAAAGGGGACGCTTATCTCGATATTGGCACGATTGAAGATCTCCAGAATGTCATCCGGGAAATGAATCAAATCATCAAGATCAAGGAGTGATCAAGCTTGAAATAAATACTCGCGGCTCTTGTCTCCACAATTGAAGAGCAGATCCAGCACGGACAGATGGGAATGAAAACCGGTTTGGTTGATTTGGGGATATGAGGGATGTATAAAGTCGTGATAGCTCACGAGGATACCCTGGGCTGTAAACAACATTTCGTCGAGGTAGTCTCTTCCTGAAGGTCCCGACAAATAGGTGTCTGCCTTTAACTTCTGACAGATGGACAGCAAAAGCTGTGATTTGGAGCCGTTCACTTCCAGGTCAGAGGCGAGGTGCCATGTTGTTTCTATCTGCAGGGTCTGCATAAAAAAAAGGATCAAGGCGAGATTCAGTGCCGACAAGTTCTGGTGCTCTTCTAAAATGATTCGTTCGACTTCCGGGTAGTAGAGGTCAAAAAAAGGATGTTCGCTGTAAGCACTCCGTATCGCCCTCAAATATTTACGCTTATTGAAGTTTTTCGCGATGCGGACATCCTTGATCACTTTCGACTCCGTTATCGAAACAGGAATGGTTAAATACATAGGACCGGAACCGGACATAATCCGGTTCCGGTTCTGGAAATAGTTTTTTCTGAAAGGCACGTTATCCAAAAAGACAACACAATCCGAATGCCCAATCTTATCGAAAAAACCTAACCAAGGCATATGTTCAGGCTGATGAATGGTGACGATCATGATGGCAAGCCTCCCACCGGACGCGATCCCGTTGATGCGGCACTTTTCCATCATATGTGCGGATCCGCTTTTGGTTGATGGTACCCCTGTGCGAACGACTGTTTTTCACAAAATGGGAGCCCGTCTATTTCTCATTTGCCCCCCCACACGTAAGATACACCAAGACTTCGACAACCGGGCGGGGGGCTAACATGAAAGTGCTCATAACGGGTGGAGCCGGCTTCATCGGTTCACACCTTGCCGAAGCCATGTCGGCAATAGGCGCCGAGGTTCACATCCTGGATAATCTATCGACGGGAACGGCAGACCGAATCCCGGCAAAGGCCGTCTTTCATCAAGGGGATATTGCCAATTCAAGCGATGTTACCCGAGTTATGGCGCTCCGGCCGGATTTCGTGTTCCACCTGGCTGCACAGACCGATGTGCGTCGATCGCTGCTCGACCCCGTGTCGGATGCAGATATTAACATCATAGGAACGATCAACGTTCTCCAAGCCTCCCGGCAATCCGGCGTAAAAAAAATCATTTTTTCCTCAAGCTGCGCGGTGTACGGCGATACGGGTTCCAACACGATTGATGAAGGGTCCGCGGCCAAACCGATATCCTTTTACGGCATTTCCAAACTGGCCAGCGAACACTATATACAGGCATTCCATGATCTGTACGGACTTCCCTATACGATACTCCGATATGCGAACGTCTATGGTCCCGGACAAAAAACGAACGGTGAGGCGGGAGTTGTGTCGGTCTTCTTACAACGGATCAAGAATCACTTGCCCTTGATCATTTACGGTAATGGGGAGCAAACACGGGATTTCCTCTATGTGGAGGACGTTGTGAAAGCGAATCTTCTGTCACTGTTTAAAGGAAACAACCAAATCATCCAGCTTGGAACCTCGGTACGAACCTCCATAGAACAATTAGCCGGCTGCCTTCAAGAACTGCACGGTGATGAGGTACGGATTTTGCATGAGGCGGAGAAACCCGGGGAAATTCGGCACAGTTGTTTGGATTATACTTACGCACGTTCATCACTGGGATGGGAGCCCAGCTGTCCAATCCGGTCCGGACTCAAAATGACCTACGACGATGTAATGGGAGATTGAACGGACTGGAGGACAAAGATGAAAATTTTGTTGGCTACCTGCTTGATTCAACCGCATATCGGCGGGGTCGGAAGCTATATCAACGCGCTCCGCAAAAAACTGTCGGATGAGGGGCACGAGGTTGACGTTTTGGCCCAATCTCCCGACTATAAGTCCTACTACGTGGTGGGCACGAACCGGGTGTTCGAGAAGTCGCTGGTCAGCCGCCTCATCGACCATAATATACAGCAAATCTACAAACAAACATTGGCTCTTAAAAGCGGTTATTTATTCAGTTTTGAAATCGAACGCTACACGCTGGAACTTGCAGCGGCTTATTTGGGCTTGAACGGCTATAATTTGATCCATACGCAGGACATCATCTCCACCCGCGCTTTGTATCGTGTAAAACCGAAGCATACCCCTTTGGTTGCGACCATTCACGGCTGCCTGGCCATTGCCCACGAATTCATGGAATTTTACACGCCCGGCAGTCTGCCGGCCAAGTATAATCGAATGCAGGAATACTTAGGTACGATTTCCTCCGACGCCGCGATTGTCCCCACCGTTTGGTTGAAAAATTTGTTAATGGAAATGGGAGTGCCGGAAGAGCAGCTGACGACCGTGGCTAACGGGCTCGATATCACGCAATTCATGGCAGATTTCAACGCGGAATCGAATGTGGATTTTCCGGTGGGGAAAACCGTTTTCCTCTATCCAGCAAGGCTCGACTCTCTGAAAGGCGGCCATATTCTGATGCAGGCTTTAGGGAAGCTGCTGGCTGTTCGAGGGGATTGGGTCTGCTGGATCGCTGGAAAAGGCCCTTTGTTGGACAGTATGGTGAAACAATGTCAGGAGTACGGGCTGAACGAGCACGTCCTTTTTTTGGGAGAAAGGCACGATGTCCCCGCTTTATTGCGAAAAGCGACAATTTTTGTGCATCCGAGCATTCAGGAAAATCATCCGTATTCGGTTATGGAGGCGCAGCTGGCAGGAAAGCCGGTTCTTGTTACCAATGCGGGAGGCTTACCTGAAATGGTGTCGCACGGGATAACGGGATTGGTATCGGAAGCGGGAGATATGGATTCCTTATATCTAAACATGTTGATGATGCTGGAGAATCCCGGTCTTGGGCAGGAATTGGGCGAGCGAGCCCGGAGCTTTGCCATGCGGCATTGGTCGGTCGATCGCATGTACAGGGACACTTGGGCTGTCTATCAACAAGCACGGATGAAGCACAAGTACGGGAGGGACTTACATGCTGAGCGCCGGCAATGAACGAATCCTGATCATTGCGCCGCATGCTGATGATGAAGTCTTGGGCTGCGGTGGACTGATCGAAAAAGCGTGCCGGTATCAAAATAAAGTAAAGGTTGTTGTAGGAGCGGTAGGGGATACGTTCTTCTGGCATACTCAGCAACCGGTCGCAGCGGACATCCGGAAGCAAGAGTTATCGCAGGCCATGCATTATTTGGGATGCGACGATTATGAAGTTTTATACGACGATAAAGAATCTTGGATGGATACGATTCCGCAACGGGAACTGATTACCGAAATCGATCATCTATTGATCGGATTCCAGCCTACCATGGTGTTTATCCCCTACCCCAGTTTTCACCAAGACCATCAAGCGCTGTTTAACGCTTGTATGGCCGGCCTTCGCCCGAAGCCGTCTTCGAATATCAAGCTGATCGCCATGTTTGAGTATCCGTTTATTATTTGGCAATTCCCCAAAATAACCAATGTGGGCGAGTTGTACCTGGATATCAGCGATACGATCGATCGCAAGGTGGAGGCCTTCTGCAAACATCAATCGCAGATCCGGAGCGATCAATCGCTGCTTTCACCGCAGGTCGTCAAAGAATGGGCAAGATTTCGCGGCCTGGAGTTCGGCGTACCTTTTGCAGAAAAATATCATGTTCTGCGTGCTGCTCTGTTATGAATCTGTATTCTGATAAAGAATCTGTTTCCGTCATCCCTCTGGGACTGGATGAAATAAAGCATTACATGACAGATTTATTGGAAATCGAAGGATTGATCCATCAACGAATGGGACCTCGTTATTCCGTTGAGCAATGGAACGAGGAAAACTTTTGTCGCCGATTAACGGCTAAACATGAATGCAGCTGGGGAATTCTCGGAAGTGACTCTAACTGTGTTCGCGCTTTTTTAATCGGTTCCCGGCCATCCCCCGATCTTCAGCATATACACCGAATCGCAACCCACCCGGATTTTACTCGCAGGGGCTATTCCAGCATGTTGCTAGAGCAAGCCCTTACCCAATGGATGCTTCATGAAAGTACAAGGATGATCACCGCAATCGTAAACGTTCAAAATTTAGCCTCAATATTCATGTTTCGGAAGTCGGGATTTGAAATCTTGAAGGGAGAGGCGTTGAACCATTATTTAACTGAAAAATCTGCTGTCCATCCCAGTATTTCTCATGATGGGTTTGAGGACGTTCACGGGATCCGGTATGTCGTTTTATTTCGTCGAAAAGCAGATGAATTCTACCGATGAGGAGGGATGTCCTGTGTCTCGACTGTCGGTTAACAAAAAACACCGCAAGCTGCGTAAACCGCTCAAACGCGGTAATCGAAAAAGAGCAGCTGTGAAGAGCTGGTTTCGCAAGTTGAACTTATCCCGAAAGAAAATGCCGCATAACCGGCGAAAGGCGACGAAAAGCAAGCCCGTTTCCCAACAAAACTCTTCCCTTGTATCGGGCAGCTTGTACGATCGTTTGTTTCAGACGGACGATCATTCGGATGTGAAGTTGAATGCAAATCAGCATATGGTGGACAGAGGGGTCTGGGAGCGCATATGTCAAGCTTTACCTGAAGGTTATACGCTGCCCGATCCGGATTTCTATCGCCTCATCAAGACGAACATTCGGCTGCCGCAACTCTAGAAAGGTGGTTCACGAATGACCGTTTGTTTCGCCATATTAGCCCATGAAAAGGAAGATGTGCTGGCCAACCAGGTGGACAATTTAACCAAGTTTGTACCCGGATGCAAAATCGTTTTGTACAACAGCTCGCCCGATCCTGACTTCGGCAAAAACTTGAACCTTATCGTATACCCGGACAGCCGTCCGCTGGAGTATGGGAAATTCGGTATGTTTTTTCTGGAAATCATGAGTTGGCTGAAGAAAATCGGACTTTCTTATGATTATCTCGTGAATTTGGACTCGGATATTATGTATATCCGTTCGGGATACGAATACTACTTGGATTTTCTTATGCAGGGCTATGAAGCGATGGGCATAGGAATGGGAACAATCCGCTCGCCGGAGGAGCATTCAGGCTGGTATCCCGTCCAAACGATGTGGAAGGAATTGAGAAGTTGGCAGCCTTATTTTCAGACGGACTATTTCGGGTTTGCGCTGAATTCCAATCAGGTTTACAGAAAAGACCTCGTCGACAAAATGGTGGAAATGATGAATATCCCGGTATTGAAAAAGCTGATTGAAGCCACTGAGGTATTCGCACTTGAAGAAATTTTATGGCCGACATTGGCGATGAAATGCGGCGCGAAAACAAGACCCTATTTGCAGGAAAGCATTCTGGATGTTGTCCGAATCGGTGCTCCTCTGTCGCTTCATGAGGCTCAGGATGCCTTGACACGTCCTCAAGTATATTTCATTCATCCGGTCCGCAGGGACATGCTGGATCCGGTTAGACAATGGATTTCTTCAATCCCCGCAACAACAGGGGGGCAGGAATAGGGGGAGTCCCATGATTTGTTTTGTCATCCTTGCAAGCGAAGACAAAGAGGAAACGTTGCTCAACCAAATAGAGAATCTCCGAGCCTTTCATCCGGAATGTAAAATTGTTCTATACAACGGCTCGAGTAACAAACATTTCGGCCGGTCGGCTGAGGTTCACGTTTGTCCGGACAGCCGGCCGCTGCAGCGGGGCAAGCAAGCCAGATTTTATATGGATATCATGAGATGGTTGGAACAAATCGATTTGGATTATGAGTATCTCGTGAATTTGGATTCGGAGACGTTGTTTATTCGATCCGGCTACGAGAAGTACCTTCAGTTTATTATGAGAGGGTACGACTATATGGGAATTGCGACCGAAACGATCTCATCTCCCGAACAGTACCCGCAGTGGGTTGCAGGGCAAATGATGTGGAAAGAATGGGGACTTTGGAAACCCGTTTTACAGGCGGATTCCTTCTGTGTCTCCTACCATACGAATCAAGTGTTTAAGAAATCGTTGGTCCGAAGCATTGTTCGAAAATGGGACTGGAACGCGTTGGAAAGATTGATGGAATCGACAGAAGTTCCTTCCTTGGAAAAAATCCTCTGGCCGACGATTGCCAGCCTGAGCGGGGCCAGGCTGCGGCCATACTTGTGGGAAAGCGTAGAGAGGACATTTAAAGTAGGAGAACATCTTGATCTGGAAGAGGTGCGAATGGCGGTTTTACGTCCACACGTCTATTTTGTCCATCCCGTTCATGGGGATATGGCGGATCCGGCAAGAAAGTGGATTTCCGAAATCGTGCTGGAAAAGGCACGTTAATGGTTAGCTTGTCGTGGAAGGGGGTTCGCGAAAATAAAACCTAATAAACCGTGGGTGTCTGTAATCATTCCCTGCTTCAATGAAGGCCGGTATTTGGAAGAAGCCATAGTTTGTTGTTCGGCTTCTACTTTCCAGGATTATGAAATTATTGTGGTCGATGGCGGTTCTACGGATGAGCATACCTTGGACGTCTTGCGTCAGTTGAGCAGGCAGCAAATGAAAATCGTACGGCATACAAATCGCGAACCATCAGAAGCAAGGAATATAGGGATTCGAGAAGCGCAGGGGAAATACATTTTGCCGCTCGACGCGCATGACCGGATTCACCCCACGATGCTGGAAAAAAGTGTTTGGATTCTTGAAACACGGCCGCAGGTCGGATTTGTGTACAGCTGGCTTCAAGCTTTTGGACAGGAGCACTTCGTCCGGCGAGGACGGCCATTCAACTTTTATCATTTGTTGTTTGAGAATATTATCCCGAGCTGCTCACTTTTTCGTAAGGCCGCCTGGGAACAGGCCGGAGGGTACAATGAGCGGATCGTTGGCGGGTACGAAGACTGGGACTTCTGGATTCGGCTTGCCGGTAACGGTTGGATAGGGTATCAGATACCCGAAAAACTGTCTTACTATCGAAACGGTAAGCCCAATCAGTTTTGCACGCGTATCACGCCATCGATTAGAAAGCAGTATCCTGATCTGTACCTTTCCTCTAATTTGAGAATGATGAGAAAAAAGTGGATCGAAAATGAAGGCTTGCCGCCGATCATCCATGGATGGCATAACCCATCAGCGTATCGTGTCAGACCATCTGCACCAGGGAAGAAGCAAGTCTTGTTTATTATGGCGTGGATGGTGATTGGCGGGGCTGAGAAGGTGATGCTGCAAATCTTGGAGGCGCTGCCCAAGGACGAGTATGAGGTAATCGTTGTCACCACTTTGCCCGGGGAGCAACCCTGGCATGACCTTTTTAGCCGATTTACCGACCAAATTTTTCATCTGCCGCATTATTTCACAGATTCAAATCAAATGCAGCAAATGCTGTTTCATATCATGCAAACTCGTGACATTCAAATGGTTCACATCAACAATAGTAAACTGGCGTACGATTTGCTGCCGGAGTTGAAACGCCGTTTTCCTCCTACAAAAACAGTCGCGCTGCTGCACGGCTACGTTCCTGAAGCATCCTGGGATTACGTACGATATTCTTCCCAATACGATCCCTATATTGATCGTTTTGTCGTCGTTAAAAAATCTCTGCAAGAGGTGCTGACCTGTACATTCGGCATTGATTCTCATAAGGTGGCGTTGATCCCCAACGGTGTGGACCCCGATCAATTTCAACCCGGCGATGAGGAAGAAACAAGCCGTATAAAGAAATGGCTTCGAATCAGACCGGATAAGCGAATTGTCAGTTTCATCGGAAGGTTATCCCATGACAAGGACCCCGTGAAATTCGTTTCCGTTTGCGCGAGTCTGGCGAGAAAGGACAGGGCGGATCAATTACGATTTCTTATGGTAGGCGAAGGCCATTTGAGGCGCCGGGTCATAGCGGAAATTCGAAAACGCGGGCTGCAAAAAAAAGTAAAGCTATTGGGGTATCGGGAAGATGTACATGAAATTTTAAAAGTAACGGATGTACTGGTGTCCACTTCACCGGCAGAAGGGCATCCGTTAATCGGGCTGGAAGCGATGGCCGCAGGTGTGCCGATCGTCACATTCGAGGTGTCGGGATGGAGGGAATTGCTCCAAGAGGGAAGGAGCGGGATATTCGTTTCACGTTCCCCGAAGGAAGAGTCCGTGATGGCGCGGAAAATCGCAGAATTACTGAATGACCCAATCCTGCGCCGGGAGATCGGAAAACAGGCAAGAGAATTCGTGACGGAGCATTACACGCAAAGTCGATTCTCTCAACGATACCGGGAGCTCTACCGCCTCATTGCGCCCTCGGAAACCACGGTTATTCATGAGCATGTACAACCCTCCTTGGACTGTCCTTGTGCGCTCATTACCGTAGCGATCCCGTCCTATAATCCAGGCCCATTTCTTTCACATGCCGTTGGAAGCATATTTGCACAGTCGTTCACCCGCTGGAGGATGGTCATCGTCGACGATGCCTCCACCGATAATAGCTTGAGATGCATAGAACCGTACTTACATGACAAACGTGTGACCGTCATCCGAAATGAACGAAACCAAGGGCAGTCCAGATGCTTGAATACGGCTCTCGCTGCTTCCGACACGCCCTATTTTATTCAACTTGATGCCGATGATTGGCTCGAGCCGGATACACTGGAAGCTTTGTATGCGGAGGCGCAAGCTTTGCCGGACGAAGTGGCCGTCATAGGCGGAAACCTGCAGATTGTGGATGAAACGACTGGAAATACCTTTGTGAAAAAAGGCCGCCCTTTTGCGGGCAAAGCTGAATTTTTGTTTGCCAACCAATCCGTGTGGCCCAGGTTTTACAGAACTTCCGCTCTCAAGAGCATAGAAGGCTGGCGGGTGGATGATCCGTTAGAAGGGCGATACGTTGAAGATTTGGGCATTTTATACCGATTGATCGAGAAGTATCGTTTTCACTGGATGGATCAAGTGTTCTATATTCATCGCAGACATGATCGTAATTTAACGAACGATGTTGCGAAGACCGGCAGCTCATTCAGGCGAAATATCAGCGAAGTATTCAAACGTTGGTTTCCATCGCTGGAGCCGGTGTTCTTGAAACATTCGAACGGTTATTACTCCCTTGTGTGTGCAGCTCCTGCCGGTATGGTGGAAAAATTGGAAAAGCGGTTGTTGGAAGCTTCGGTTCGTTCATCAAGAACAAAGAAAAGAAAGAGCACGCAGCGATTTACTCCTTAAGGAAGCGGGTCGTTTCGACACATTCGGAAGCGCGACTCAGGAGCAATTCACGCTCACGCTCGTTGCGGGTAAGCGATGCCGCACGTTTAAACTCCTCACAAGCTTCGTTCTTTCGCTCCAGCTTCATGAGGAGGTCGCCGCGAACACTCGGCAAAAGGTGATAGTTTTTTAGCGACGGTTCCGACATCAGCGCATCAACGATTTCGAGTCCAACTGCCGGACCGAACGCCATCGACAGTGCAACCGCACGGTTCAACTCCACGACAGGCGAAGGCGCCAGTTGCGCAAGCGCATCGTAGAGCGCCGAGATCCTCGCCCAGTCCGTTTCATCGGCGGTACGCGCCCTTGCGTGACAAGCGGCTATCGCGGCTTGCAGCGAGTACGGACCGAGTGTGCCGCCGATCCGTTCGGCACGTTCGAGCGCGACGAGACCGCGGTGGATCAGAAGATGGTCCCAGAGCGCCCGGTTTTGATCCAGGAGAAGGACAGGTTCCCCGGAAGGGCTGAGCCTCGCCTTAAACCGCGAAGACTGAATTTCCATAAGCGCCACAAGACCGTGAACCTCCGGTTCCAGAGGGGCGATTTCCGCGAGTATGCGGCCGAGACGGAGCGCTTCCTCGCATAACATGGGCCGGATCCAGCTCCCGCCGGAAGTTGCGGCATACCCCTCGTTGAACATGAGATAGAGGACCTCGAGCACCGAGGAAAGCCGAGCGGGGAGTTCAGCCTTCTCAGGAACCTCGAAAGGGACGCGTGCCGCCGCGAGGGTCCGCTTGGCCCGAACGATTCGCTGTGCGACTGTGGGTTCCGAGACGAGGAAAGCGCGCGCGATTTCCTCAGTCGTCAAACCCCCGAGCAGCCGAAGCGTCAGCGCAACGCGTGCCTCCTGCGACAGAACGGGATGGCAGGTCGTGAAAATAAGCCGAAGAAGATCGTCGCCGACATTGCCGTCCAAGGCCGCATCGAAGTCGGGTTCGTGCACCGGATCCATATCGCGGCCAATCTCTTCATACTTGCGCTCCCGAAGCTTGTTCCTGCGCAGCAGGTCGATGGCGCGGCGTTTCGCCGCCGCCATCAACCACGCACCCGGGTTGGCCGGTATACCCGACTCCGGCCACCGTTCGAGCGCGATCACAAGCGCGTCCTGCGCAAGATCTTCCGCGAGCCCGATATCGCGCACCATCCGCGCCAGCACGGCGATAATCTTTGCCGATTCGATTCTCCAGATCGCGTCGATGGTGCGCTTCGTCTCCGCAGTTGTCACGCCTTCTTCAGCCTCTCGGATTGCTCCCGCAATTCAGCCTCTTTGGCCAACAATTCCTCGTCCTGCGTCAATTCCGGCGCTTCGAACACTTGACGAAGCTCGATCTGGCCTTCGCCGAAACCGTGCGGATCCGGCATGCGCATTGCCCACTCGATGGCTTCTTCTCTGGATTTGACGTCAAGGAGATAGAAACCGGCAATCAATTCCTTCGCTTCCGCGAAGGGGCCGTCCTTCACGACAGGCTCACCACCGGGGACGGGATACGAGATCCGGATCCCATTCGAGCTCGGATGAAGTCCTTCGCCCGCAACCAGCACACCGGCCTTCACCAATTCCTCGTTGTACTTCATCATCGCGCCAATCAGCTCTGTACTTGGCATTTTGCCCGCTTCAGAGTCTTTCGAGGCTTTCACAATCATCATAAATCGCATTGTGCTTCTCCTCCTGATTTGAAATTGAAGGCAAGTTTCCAGAGTGGTTGAACTTTGCCTCTATTAACACGACGAATGTAACAAGACCAAATCGACAAATCGGACAAAAAAATTTTTAAATCTGCAGT
The DNA here is from genome assembly GCF_005049045.1 of Cohnella pontilimi. Lineage (GTDB taxonomy): Bacteria > Bacillota > Bacilli > Paenibacillales > Paenibacillaceae > Cohnella > Cohnella pontilimi. Next base: position 472,878 of record NZ_SUPK01000001.1, on the reverse strand, counting down.
TTTCTTAGATATGCTCATTATAGTTTTACATTCAGAATGGAAACAAGCCAGCCAGTGTTCATATTCACAGAGAAATAAAAAAGGCGTCTCCCGAGAAGGGAGCGCCTTGATGTCCGTTTATTCCGCGATGTCCGCCCAAATTTCGTCTTCCACGTCCAGTTGAATTTGGGAAGGGTAGACGCGTCTGCCATATTGGGTTTCCATGTAACGCATGATCGCTTCTTTCAAATTGGCTTCCACCAAAAACCGGCTTCGGTTATTCACCCAAACTTCGGCGGAAAAGCCTTGATCTTCATCATACAGCAATTCGACTTGCACGGACTCGACCGGAACTTCGTGCCGCTCGGCCATGTTCAGACAGACGGCGTTGACGATTTCATCCATGGACAATCTTTGAACCATATCGGTTTACCAGCGCCGCTCATTCGGGTAATTCGGCCGCTGCGAATCCCGTCGTCTGCGAATGGCGGAGAATATCGTGCGGATGACCCAGAACAGCGCGATCAAGGCCAGCAGGTTCACCATGAAGCCGAGCATATTGGCCATGAATCCCGTACCGAACATGCTGCCGAACAACATGCCGGCGAGTCCGCCGATCATCATGCCTTTCAGGAAGCTGCCTCCGCCGAACAAGCCGGGTTTGGTCGTGCCGTTCGCGGTGGAGCCGGTCGTGGCTTTCGTCGTGCTGCTTTTATACGTGTTATTGGATTGTGCCGGGGTTTTGGAGAACGATTTCGTCCCGGAACGAAAAGATTTCGGTCTGGCGTCGGCGCTGTCGTAAAGCGGAGCCGTTACGGCAACGGTAAAGGTAAAGAGACTGAAAAGAAGCAATGCTTTTTTCCACATGAAGCGTTCATTCCTCCTGGATGAGCTGGTTTTGTTGGTCTGTAGGGTAATACGTATACCCGCAGCCTTGGTTTCAAATCATTTTGATGCCGGAACGTTTCTCTTCCTGTATGCTGAAAGCAGAAAATCATTCAGAGGAGCAAAGAACCGAATGACCGAGCCGTTTCCTTATCCGCAACAGTATACCGAATTTATGACGGAATATCACGGTACCCGCGATTTTTTCGAATGCCACGAAATTATGGAGGAATACTGGAAGCAGGAAAAAGGTACCCGGCACGAAGGGTGCTGGCTCGTGTTCGTCCGGATCTCCGTGGCCTGTTACCATGGCCGTCGCGGCAATTGGGCCGGCGCTCGAAAATTGATGGCCAAAGCCGCCGAAGAAGTGGACGCCGTGAAGATGTCCGAGCTCGGATTGGATGGAAACCAGCTGGCGGAATTGGTGGTGGAAACAAGCCGGTTATGGAACGGTACGGATGAGCCGGTGTACCGCGATCTCGATTTGCCGATTGCCGATCCCCGGTTAACCGAAAAATGCATGCGGATTTGCGAGCACAAAGGCTGGGAATGGAGAATGCCTTCGTCACGCGCCGGCGAGTTCATTGTTCACAAGCATCTTTTGAGGGACCGGACCGAAGTGGAGGAAGCGCGCAAACTTTCCGCGGAGCGGAAAAGACGCAGCCGCGCCCAATAGAAGAAAAGGACCGAGCCGATGACGGCCGGTCCTTCTTCCTAATTATTGGGCCTGCTGCTCCAAATAAGCGTACCCGTCAACCACCAGCTCCAGATGCCCGGTGTCCGGTGTGATAATGAGCCCATGTACGGGAGTGCCGGTCGGCAGCAGAGGATGGTTGCGCACGATGTCGACGCTGTTTTCCACACTCTCCTCGACGTTATCGAAGCCTTGCAGCCAGCGGTTTAAATGGATGCCGGAATTGCGCAGCGTCCGAACCACTTCGTCCGACACCCCTCGTTCGGACATGTGGCGGACGACCTGTTCCGGATCGATGCCGGTCATTCCGCAGTCTCGATGCCCGATGATGACGACCTCGTTCGCGTCTAATTCATACAAAGCGACCAGTATGCTCCGCATGATGTTCCCGAAAGGAGCGGTGATAATGGCTCCGGCGTTTTTGATGATTTTCGCGTCTCCGTTGCGCAGGTTCATCGCTCTTGGCAGAAGCTCGGTGAGCCTGGTGTCCATGCACGTGACGATGACAAGCTTTTTGTTCGGGAATTTCGTGGTTAAAAATTTCTCGTATTTCTTATCCTCTACAAACTGCCGGTTAAAATCTAAAATTTCCTGGATCCGTTGCATGTTTTCTTCCTCCCTGCGTTATCTTGCGGCCGGCTCGGCTTGCTCTCGGCGGTCTGCAAGGACCATACGGCTCGTATAAATTTGGTTGTCGCTCGCCAGTCGGAAGCTGTTCGTGTCTGCACGAAAATCGATGCGCAGCGTCTCGTCGAAATAGAGGGCATGGCGAGGATCGTGCCATAGAACGAACGGTTCGCTGTCCGCACGGATTTCTCCCGGAGCCGATTCCGTCACGGCCCATAATGCCGGGACACCGTTCACCGCGCAGCCGCAGCCCTCCGTATCGTACACTAGCCTGAATGCCTCAATATCGCTGCCGTAGCGGGCTCGCAACTCCTGAACGGCATCGGGACTCCAAACGATCTTCATATGTTCCCCTCCTTGTTATCACGGGGAGGTCAGCCTCGTGTAAGGTAAGTTGATTATAGAATTTAAGGGAGTTATGATCAAGGAGTCTCAAATGATGGAAAGGACGGATCGGCGTGTCTGAAACGAAAATGCCGGCAACCGAAACGCTGAAGCGGTTCCGGGAAATCACCCGGCTTATGAAGCAATATGAAGAAATTTTGGGTGTCGCATACTGGGATATGAGAACCGGAGCGCCGCGCAAAGGAATCCCGCTGCGGTCCGAAGCGGTCGGCGCCTTGTCCGCCGAATCGTTCCGTTTGTCCGTTTCCGACGAAATGGGAGAGCTGCTGGAGAAGCTGTCGTCTCCTGGCGAAGCGTTAAGCCGGATCGACCGCCGACTTGTGGAAGAAGTCAAGAAAGATTACGACCGCAACCGTAAACTGCCTCCGGAGCTGTACCGCGAATATGTCGTTCTCACGACCCAAGCGGAAGCCGTATGGGAAGAAGCGAAGGAAAACAACGATTTTCCCGCTTTCGCGCCATACCTGGAGAAGATCATCGATTATAATCGCCGGTTCATTGAGCTGTGGGGAGTCAAAGGCACGCCTTATGATACGCTGCTCGATTTATATGAACCCGGAATGTCCGCGGCGGAGCTGGACCGTTTGTTCGGGGAGCTCAGAAGCCGGCTGGTGCCGCTGGCCGAAGCGATCGCGCAAAGCGGAAACAAGCCGGATACCTCGTTCCTGGAAGGAACGTTCGATAAAGAAGCGCAAAAGGCTTTCAGTAAGTTCATCCTGAATGAGATGGGATATGACTTCGAGGCCGGCAGGCTGGACGAAAGCGTGCACCCGTTCATGACGGGGTTGAATCTCGGTGATGCGCGGATCACGACCCGCTATTTGTCGAACGATCTGACGTTTGCGCTGTTCGGCACCATTCATGAAGGCGGTCATGCGCTGTACGAGCAAAATATCGATCCCGAGCTGGGGGGTACTCTTCTGGCCGGCGGGACGTCGATGGGCATACACGAATCGCAATCCCGCTTGTGGGAGAACATGATCGGACGAAGACGCGGCTTCTGGCAGCGTTATTTTCCGGAGCTGAGCAAACATTTCCCCGGCAGGCTCGACAATATTACGGCAGAAGATTTTTACCGCGGCATCAACGTGGTGCAGCCCGGCTTGATTCGGATCGAAGCCGACGAGCTTACGTACAATCTGCATATCATGATCCGGTACGAGATCGAGAAAATGCTCTTTAACGAAGGGCTGACCGTACGCGAGTTGCCGGAAGTCTGGAATGCCAAATACAAGGAAGCCCTCGGAATCGAGCCTCCGAACGACTCGGCTGGCGTACTGCAGGATACGCACTGGTCGGGCGGGGCTTTCGGTTATTTCCCTTCGTATTCGCTCGGCAATATGTACGCGGCGCAGATGATGGATGTCGCCAATCGGGAGCTGCCGAAGCTTGAAGAACAAATCGGAGCGGGACAATTGCATCCGCTGAAAGATTGGTTGAAGGAGAAGGTGTACCGTCACGGCAAACTGCTGCAGCCCGCCGAGATTATTCAAAGTGTCAGCGGCCGGCCGCTTCAGTCTTCTTATCTGTGCGACTATCTCGAAGCCAAATATCAAGACATCTACCGTTTATAAGCCGAACTGCCGTAAGCCCCTACGACGAAGGGGCTTTTTTTGCTTTTCCGGAGGTCTCTTGATACGATCGAAGGAAAAATAGGCGGAAAAAAGGGGCGTCGGCGTTTGAGCTTTAGTGAGATCGAGAGATGGCTTAGAGGTTACTTCGGCTTCCGCGTCGTCAAAACTTCCGTGGCTGCACTTGCTGCCATCGCGACCGCGATTTTGCTGCAGGTTCCCAATCCGCTGTCTGCGGGACTGCTCGGCATTCTCGGCGTAGAAACGACCCGTCAGAGAGGACTTCGCATCGTGTTTGCCCGTTTTTCGGCATCGGTGGTCGGTCTGCTCGTGGCATCCGCACTTTTTTTGTTGATCGGTTTTCATATTTGGGTGCTGTCGCTTTATATATTGCTGGCGTTTCCGCTTCTGGCCCGCTTCGGACTCAAGGACGGCATCATAACCGGATCCGTTGTCGTTTTCCATTTGTACGCAAAGCAGGAAGTTTCGGCGGACGCGCTGATTGGCGAATTGGAGCTGCTTGTGATCGGCCTTGGGTGGGCGACGATTTTGAACTTGAGCTATATGCCGGAGGAAAGCAAGAAGCTGGGGAAGCTGCGTGACATGACCGAGGATTCGCTATCCGCCATATTTACGCACGTGGCAGCAAGCTTGAGAAATCCCGAAACCGTGTGGAGCGGAGTTGAGCTGCTGCAGGCGGAAGACGCAATCGAACAAGGGATCGCCGTATCCGCGCGGGCGCGCGAAAACCGGTTCATCCCCCAATCCGAGCCTTGGCAGCTCTATTTTCATATGAGAAGAGACCAGCTCGACTCGGTCAAGCTGATGATGGAATCGGCCGCCTTCGTATCGAGGAAAGTACCGCAGGCTGACCAGATCGCGGCGCTGTTCGACCGGCTGGCGGTAGATGTGAAGTCGGAATTTTACGAGGGGGAGACGGAGAGGGAGCTGCTGCGCCTGGAAAATAGCTTCCCGAATATGCCGCTGCCGCTAACCCGGGACGAGTTCGAAACCCGCGCCGCCCTGCTGCAGCTGTCGAGGGAATTAAAGCGTTGTCTCTCGATCGCCAGGCGCGCCAAAAGACGGAAGGCATCTTCCGAACCTGCGGTCATACAATGAAACTTGAGGGCTGCATGCACGGATACATTTTTGTCACTCTAGACGAATGTCCTGCATAGACTTTAAGTGAATTGATCGCATGGAGGAGGTCTACCGAATGGCTATTACGGATAGACGGCTGCAGCGGAGGGAAATCATTACGAAAGCGATATGCGGCAAAGGCCGGAAGTTTTCGACGATTACCCATACCGTAAAGCCGCCGCACCATCCTTCCAGCATTCTGGGGGCGTGGATCATCAATCACCAGTACGAATCGGTAAGATCGGGGGACGGAGTAGAAGTCATCGGATCCTACGATATTAACATCTGGTATTCGTACAACAAAAACTCTCAAACGGACGTGGCGAAGGAGACGATTACGTATGTCGATCTCGTGCCGCTTTCGTATGTGGATCCGAGACACCGTGCCAACACCGAAGAAGTATCCGCCGACGCGACCCAGGAGCCGAACTGCGTGGAAGCCACGATCGGAGGAGGGGGCACTTCCGTCGTGATCAAGGTGGAACGCGAGTTCGCCGTGGAAATGGTGGCGGAGACGAAAGTTTGTGTTCTGGTAGACCCGAGCGGATACGACGACGATGGCAAGGACTATGAGTACGGCCGCGATGAGGATGGCGATTACGAGGATCTGGACTCCGACTTGTTGGAAGATGATCTGTAATGCCGCGGTCCGGAACCGATACTTAAGCCTATGCAGAAGCTGGAGCGAAGTCGAGGGCGGGTGCCCTTTCGGGTCGTCAGGATGAGCCCAATTACGGCGGCCGGCGCCGCGGGGCGGAATCCGGTCGGGATGCAAAAAGGGAAGGGTCATTCGGCTTCGGCGTACACGCGCCGGCGGGACGGCCCTTCCCGTGTTTTTTCGGAGGGAGGCACGCGGAGTGAGCGGGGGCGAAGGGCACGTATGGCTCTCGGACGGAGGGAGCTTTCCGGCATGGATCCGAGCGGCGGGTTTGCCCGTGCTTCGAGAAGGGTTGCAGCCGGAGGAGAGCGATTACGTGCTGCACTTGGACCGGGGAGAACGGAACAGAAGCAGCGCGCTGTCGGACTGGAAACACAGGCTGGAGCGGGAAGGCTTGCTTGTGGGACGGACAGTTGATGAACCTGGAAAAAAGGGACAAGCAACGCGCAGATTTACGGTGACGGTATTCGACCTCGAAGCGACGGATATGCGCCGGGTACGGCTGGGACCGGAGGGCAGCCGGCGGTTCGTGGAACGGGCGGAGCCGGATGACCGGCTTCGGCGTATTGTCGGCAAAGCGGCGGTTCGCGCCGTCTATTCGCTCGGAATGGATTTCGGTCAAGTGGAAGTTGAGACGGATAGCGGAGGCAAACCTTCGATCATTGGATTGTCGGCGAAGATGAGGCCAAGTTTCGCCGATGGACAGCTTCGAACCGTGCAGGCGATTCGTGCGTTTGCTGAGCGTTGGGCGGCGGAAACGGCGAACCGTCCCGCCGTGAAGCTGGGGGCCGATCCGGAGTTTGTGCTGATGTCGCCGGAAGGAAAAGTAGTGCCCGCGTCGCGGTTTTTGACGCCGGACGGTGCTGCGGGCTGCGACTCCTTGGTGATCCGGGGAGTCAAAGTATGGCCGCTCGCGGAGCTGCGGCCGGAGCCGGCGGAGGAGCCTCGCGCCGTGGCCGCGGATTTGCGCCGGCTGCTGGGCGCCGCAGCCAGGCGGTTTCGCGGTGCGCCGCCGTTGGCTTGGCGCGCGGGCGCCTGGCCCGTGCGCGGACTGCCGTTGGGCGGCCACGTGCATGTGAGCGGCGCCGCACTCACCGGCGAGCGGCTGCGCGCGCTCGATAATGCGGTAGCGCTGCCGCTGAGGCTGCTCGAGCCGCCGGGTGCGGCGGCGCGGCGCCCCCGGTATGGCGCGCTGGGCGATTTTCGGCGGCAGCCGCATGGCGGCTTTGAGTATCGCACGCCGCCGAGCTGGCTCGTATCGCCGCGACTGACCGTCGGCGTGCTGGCGCTGGCGAAAATCGCAGTGGAGCATGCCCGCGAGCTGGCGGGATCCCGTCCGCTGGACGACGACTCCATGCGAGATGCATTTTACGGGGACGGGAACGAAAACGACGACCGTCTGCGCGAGAGGGCATTGACGTACTTGGAGTCCCTCTCCTATACGGACGGGTACCGGAAATATGCGGCGGATATAGAACCGATTGTCCGTTCGATACGGGATCGCCGGCATTGGGATGAAACCGCCGATATCCGCTTGAAGTGGGGGATACCGGTAAGCTGACGGCACGATGTCCAGATATCGTAAGAGGGCGAAAAGTTTGCGTACTCGCCGAGGACGGTGCCCGCTGCCCGGGGATTTTTGTTATAATAGGAATCTAGTCTATTGATCTACTATATCCCCGGTTCACTGGAGGACGACATGGCCGGTTATACCCCGATGATGGAGCAATATCTCGCCGTCAAGGCGGAGGCGCGCGACGCGCTGCTGTTTTTCCGCCTCGGCGATTTCTATGAAATGTTTTTCGAAGATGCCCTTACCGCGGCGCGCGAGCTGGACATTACGCTGACCGGGCGCGGCGCCGGACAGGAAGAGCGGGTGCCGATGTGCGGGGTCCCGTATCATGCCGCCGAAGGATACATAGCCAAACTGATCGAAAAAGGTTACAAAGTCGCGATTTGCGAGCAGGTTGAAGATCCCAAGGCGTCCAAAGGCGTCGTGCGGCGCGAAATCGTCCGCATTGTGACCCCGGGAACCGTTATGGAGTCGAGACAGGTCGGAGAGGCCTTGAACAATTTCATAGTCGGCGTGGCCGAGTTGGACGGCCGCTTCGGCGTGTCGGCTTGCGACCTGACCACCGGCGAGCTGTACGTCACCTCGTTCGCCACCGTGCGCGAAGCGGTGAAAAACGTCTTGAATGTCTACAAGCCGGTTGAAGCGGTGGGCGATCCTGCGGCTCTTGCCATCGTGGAACAAGAGACACGGGGATCGGGACGATCCGTTCTCTGCACCGAGCGAACCTCTCCGGAAGATTTGGCATGGCTCGGGCGGCAATTTCCCGACGAGCCTTGGCCTCATCATGAAGAAGTGCGGCGGTTGGCCGTGGCACGGCTCATCGGTTATTTAAGCGAAACCCAGAAACGCTCGCTTGCCCACCTGCGGACCGTGAAAGCCTATGATCCGCAAGCTTATATGGCGCTGGATGCGTTCACCCGCCGCAACCTGGAGTTGACCGAGACGGTAAGGGACCGGTCGCGCAAAGGCTCGCTCCTTTGGCTGCTGGACCGCACGCGGACGGCCATGGGAGCCAGGCTGCTGAAGCGATGGATCGACCAGCCGCTGCTCGACCGCGATGCGGTGGAACAACGGCTGGAGGCCGTCGAAGCGCTGCACCGCGACTGGATGAGACGCGAAGAGCTGCGAACCGAGCTTGGCGAGGTGTACGACTTGGAGCGGCTCGTCGGCCGAATCGCTTACGGGACGGCCAACGCACGCGATCTTAACGCGCTGAAAGCGTCGCTTCAGCGTGTGCCCGCTGTCCAAAGCCTGTGCCGCGAGATCGGTTCGGATCCGTTGACTCACTTGGCGGACCGGCTGGACACGTGCTCGGATATTTCCGATGCGATCGAACAGGCGATTGCCGAAGACCCTCCCGTTTCCGTGCGGGAAGGCGGGCTGATTCGTTCCGGATTCGACCACAAGCTCGATGAGCTGCGGGAAGCGAGCCGGAACGGCAAACGCTGGATCGCGGAGCTGGAACGGCAGGAGCGGGAAGCGACGGGCATCAAATCACTGAAAATCGGCTTTAACAAAGTATTCGGCTATTATCTGGAAGTGACGAAAGCCAACTTGGGCTCGCTTCCGGAAGGCCGTTACGAGCGCAAACAGACGCTGGCCAATGCCGAACGGTTCGTGACTCCTGAATTGAAAGAGAAAGAAGCGCTCATTCTGGAGGCGGAAGACCGGATGGTCGACCTCGAATACGAGACGTTCGTCCGCCTGCGCGACGAAATCGCCGGCAAAATTCCCCGTCTTCAGCAATTGGCCGAAGGCCTTTCGGCGCTGGATGTCCTGCAGTCGTTCGCGGAAGTGTCGGCGGAACGCCGGTATACCCGTCCTGAGTGGAGCTGCGGATACGAGATGCGCATCGAGGACGGCCGTCATCCCGTTGTAGAAGCCGTAACCGAGAACGGCGTTTTCATTGCCAACGACACGGAGCTCACGCCGGAAAGCGCCATCCTGCTCATTACCGGACCGAACATGGCGGGAAAAAGTACTTATATGCGTCAAGTGGCAATTATCAGCATCATGGCGCAAATCGGCTGCTTCGTGCCCGCCAAACGGGCCGAGCTTCCGTTTATCGACCGCATTTTCACGCGGATCGGTGCGGCGGATGACCTGGTCGGCGGCCAAAGCACGTTTATGGTGGAGATGAAGGACATTCAGGTGATGACCGAACAAGCGACCGAACGCAGTCTCGTCATCATCGACGAGCTCGGCAGAGGCACCTCCACCGATGAAGGGATGGCCATCGCGCAAGCGGTGATCGAATACGTACACCATCACATTAAATGCAAGGCGTTGGTTTCGACCCATTTTCATGAGCTGGCCCATCTGGAAACTTCTCTCTCTTCTCTTCGGAACGGATGCATGGCGGTGAAGGAAAGCGCGGACGGCGTTACTTTTTTGCGGAAACTGGTCCCTGGAGCGGCAGACTCGAGTTACGGCATATACTGCGCGCAGCTAGCCGGATTGCCAGACGACATCGTTTCCCGCGCCTATTCGCTGCTCGACGGCCGCACCTCCGCGATACGAGAAACGGCCGCCGCTTACTCGGAGGCTCCGTCCAAACCGCCAGCCGCGGAATCGCAGCAAGTGGTGCAATTGTCTATGTTTGCCGAATCCAAGCCGGATGTGAAACCGGTAAAACCCGCTTCTGCGGCGCAGCAGAAGCTTATGGAGAAGATTCGTAAGCTGGATGTGATGCGGATGACTCCTCTTCAGGCGTTGGAGTGGCTGAACGACGCGAAAATCCAATTGAATGAGAATGGGGAAACGTTATGAAAATGAAAAAACGGCCCGGTATTCGTTACGTACTCGCCCTTCTTCTGTCCGTCGCGCTCAGCGGTATTTTCACAATTTCCAACGCAGGGGCCGCCACGACCGAGCAGGTTAATGAAGTCCGCAATTTGCTCGAACAGTATCACCTGAACAAGCCGGACAACTCCAATCTGAACGATGCCGTGATCGACGCGATGGTCGAATCGCTGCATGATCCTTATACGGAATATTTCAACGAAGAGGAATGGAAACGGTTTTCCGACAGTCTGGAGCAGACGTTCGTCGGAATCGGCATCGTGATGGCGGAAGAAGCGGGAGGCATTTATATTGAGGATGTCATCCTCGGAAGTCCGGCGGAAAAAGCGGGATTGCTCCCCGGCGACCAAATCGTGTCGGCGGAAGGTAAAAGCGTGAAAGGACTTGCGCTGCCGGAGGTGCAGCAAAAACTGCGCGGCGAGGAAGGAACGTTGTTGAAAATCGGCATTTCCCGCAACGGCAAAACCCTCACCTTCACGATTACACGCAAATCCATCCAACTGCCGGTCGCGACCGGTCAAATGATGGGGGACGGCATCGGCTATTTGTCCTTGTCGGGATTCACCTCCGACGCGGGAGAATTGTTCCGGAATCAGCTCGTCCGACTGGAGCAGGCCGGCATGAAATCGCTGATCATCGACCTGCGCAACAACGGCGGGGGTTATGTGAACGCCGCGCAGCAAATTGCCGCCCTGTTCCTGAAGGACGGGGTGCTTGCTCATATGAAGGATCGGGACGGCAAAGACATCCCGCTTCCGGTTCAAGGTGAAGGCCGAAAATACCCGGTAACCATTCTCGTCAACGGAGGCACCGCCAGCGCGTCCGAGCTGCTGGCAGGGGCGCTGCAAGATTACGGCGTGGCGAAGCTTACCGGCACGCAGACGTTCGGCAAAGGCGTCGTACAATCCATCATCCCGCTGGAAAGCGGCGGTGTGTTAAAGGTAACGGTGCAAGAATATTTCACGCCCAAAGGCCGCACGGTGAATAAAAAAGGTCTCACGCCCAACCATGTCGTCGAAGGTTCCGGCGAGCAGCTGATCCGGGGTTTTCGCGACGCCGGCGGTCGTGCGCTTACGCTGAAGGCGGGCAAAGGCTCTGTCGTCGTCAACGGGATCCGGGCAGCCGAGCGGGAGCCTGCGATCCAGCAAGGCAAAGTATGGTACGTTAACCTGCGTCTGGCGGCCGCGATGGCAGGCGCTGAACTGACGTATGACCTGAAAAACCGCAAGATTACGGTAAAAAGCAAAACAAAGAGTTATACCCTGAACATCAATGACAAACGCCTGTTGATCCGAAACGGCTGGAGCTTGATCGATACGCGCGCGTTAAACAGCTTGTTTGCGAACGTTACAGCCCAAACTACCGGAGGACAGCTGCAGCTAACCTCCCGATAACGGGCAAGGGGGAGAACGCATGGGCATCATTCGTCCGCTCGACGAACATTTGGCCAACCAAATTGCCGCCGGCGAAGTGGTGGAGCGGCCGGCATCGGTGTTGAAGGAATTGATCGAAAATGCGGTGGATGCCGGAAGCACGCGGATTGACATTTCCGCGGAAGAAGGCGGTCTCACGCTGCTTCGCGTGGCCGATGACGGCTTGGGCATGGCGGCCGACGATTTGATGACGGCCTTTCAACGCCATGCCACGAGCAAAATTTCGACTGCCAAAGATTTGTTTCAAATCGCGACGCTCGGTTTCCGGGGCGAAGCGCTGCCCAGTATTGCCGCCGTGGCGAAAATCCGATGCGTGAGCGCTCTCGACGGCAGCGGCTTGGCACGCTTCTTGGAGATCGAGGGTGGCGTCGTCAAGGGCGAAGGGGAAACCAATGCACCGCAAGGAACGGAAATGACCGTGCGAGATTTGTTTTATAACACGCCGGCTCGCTTGAAATATATGAAAACGATCCAGACCGAGCTCGGACATTTGTCCGATGTCGTGTACCGGCAAGCGCTCTCGCGGCCTGACATCGCTTTTACGTTCCGACATAACGGCAGCGTGCTGCTGCGCACGGCCGGGACGGGCGATTTGAAGCAAGTTGTAGCCGGCATTTACGGGACGGCTGCGGCCAAAGCGATGCTCGAGGTGAAAGCGGAGCATCTGGACTATTCGTTAACCGGCGTCACGGCGCTACCGGTCGAGACGCGGGCGAACCGCAATGCCGTCACGGTGCTGGTGAACGGAAGATACGTGCGGAGCCAGGCGGTCGTTCAGCCGCTGCTCCAGGCTTATCACACGCTGCTGCCGCTTCACCGGTTCCCGTTGTCCGTCCTTCATCTCCGCATGCACCCGACATTGGTCGACGTGAACGTGCATCCTGCGAAGCTGGAAGTGCGTTTCAGCAAAGAAAACGAGCTGCGCACCTTCATCGAACAGACAGTAAAGGAAGCGCTGGGCGGAAGGGCTTATATTCCGTCCGCAACCGCGGTTCGCACGGCGAAGCAGCCTTCTTACGTTCAAGATCAAATTCGCTTTCAGGTTCCGGTGTCCAATCCCATGGAGGCCGTAACCGGTGCGGCAGCGGAAACCGCGTCGACTGCCGAAGCGGCTGCTGTCTCCGAATCGACGACTCCACGCGAGACCATCGCCGAGACGAGGATCGCGTATCCGTCTCCTTCAGTCCGTACGCCGAGTGGAAATCCGCAGGCCGCGTCCGCTTCGGGGCGACCGAGTGCGTTCGCAGGCACGGGAGCGAAGCCCGATTTTGGACGATCCGCGACCCCGGAGAAGGTGCCGGATTCCGTATGGCAGGCGGCATTCGCCGCACCGCCGGAGGACAAGCAGGCGGAACCAAAGGAGTTTCCGGACCTTCACTGGATCGGTCAATTACATGGGACGTATATCGTGGCGCAAAACGAGACCGGATTGTACTTAATTGACCAGCATGCGGCGCATGAACGCATTAACTACGAATTTTACTACGATAAATTCGGACGGCCGGAAGAAGCAAGTCAAGAGCTGCTGCTCCCGGTTACGCTGGCATTTGCTCCAGACGAATATGCGGTGCTTCGCGAACGGCTGCCGATGTTCGAAAGCGCGGGTGTATATTTGGAGGAATTCGGTGGCAATACCTTTATCGTGAGGGCGGTGCCTCATTGGTTCCCGCAAGGAGACGAAGCGGATATCGTCCGAGAAATCGCCGATTGGGTGCTGACGGAGAGGAAAATCGATCTTCATGCGCTCCGCGAAAAAGCGGCGATCTTATGCTCCTGCAAAGCTTCCATTAAAGCGAATCAGGCGCAGACCCGTGAAGCCGGCGAACGGCTGCTGGCCCGGCTGGGACAGTGCCGCCAGCCCTACACCTGCCCACACGGAAGGCCGATCGTGGTCAGCTTCAGCACCTATGAGCTGGAAAAAATGTTCAAGCGGGTGATGTAGTGATCGTCACGACAGCGGAACGGCCGGCCGCGGAGCTGGTCGATAAGGCGGTGCAGCTGGCCGGGGAACTCGGGGTCCGGTTTGTGCCGCGTCGTCAAAATACGCTTCGCGGTCTGGAACGTAAATACGGGCCGGGAGAAGGCGTGCTCGTCGTGTCCGCAGCCGGCTTGCGTTATGTGTCGGAGGACGGGTCTCCGTTGTTTTTCCATCCGAGTATGGCGCTTGTCCGGCTGAAACGGCTGGTGAAGGGCGGTTCGGACAACATGTTGTCCGTGTCCGGTGCGGCAAAGGGCGACATGATTCTCGATTGCACAGCCGGATTGGGATCGGACGCGATCGTATTCAGCTACGCGGTAGGTTCCGAGGGACAGGTGACCGCGCTGGAAGCGTCGCCGCTGCTTTATACGGTGGTGAGAGAAGGGCTGCGCGAGGCCGACACGGGGTTGGCGGAGGCAGACGCCGCTTGCCGCCGGATCGAGCTGAAGCTTGCCGATCATTATGAAACGCTTTGCGCCATGCCGGATCGCAGCATGGATATCATCTATTTCGATCCGATGTTCGAACGGGCGGTATCGGCGTCTTCTTCTTTACGCCCGCTCCGCAGCCATGCCCGCCATGAATCGTTAACGGAGGAAGCCGTCTGCGAAGCCGTGCGCGTGGCACGGAAAGCGGTCGTGCTGAAAAATTCAAGCGGCAGCGGCGAATTCGAACGGCTGGGGTTCTCCCCGGCACGTCTGTCCTCGTCAACGGTCGCATACGGGGTGATCCGGATTGAACCACATCCTTGACGACAACCGGCCGCCTCTTCTCGTGCTGGTCGGGCCGACGGCGGTCGGCAAAACCGCGCTCAGCCTGCAGCTTGCACGCGCTTTCGATTGCGAAATCATCAGCGGCGATTCCATGCAGGTGTACCGCCGAATGGATATCGGAACGGCCAAATTGCCGCTCTCGGAAAGAGAGGGCATACCGCATCATTTGATCGATATTTTGGAGCCGGACGAGCCATTTTCCGCCTCTATGTTTCAGCAGCTGTGCACGGAAAAGATTCAGGAAATCCATTCGCGCGGCAAAATGCCTTTCATCGTGGGAGGAACCGGCTTGTATGTCGAGTCGGTCTGTTATGGGTATAACTTTCAGGGAGATACCGGCGATGAAGCGTTTCGGGAACGAATGGCCGCTTATGCAGAGGAGCACGGGGCCGAATTGCTTCACGCGCGGCTGGCTGTAGTGGATCCGGCAACGGCGGATCGGCTGCATCCGAACGATATCCGGCGGGTGATCCGCGCGCTGGAAGTATGGGAGACGACGGGGAAAACGTTGTCCGAAACGCAGGCGCAGTCGCGCGGAGACGATAAAGCTTCGCCTTACCGGTTATGTCTGCTGGGCCTCACGATGGACCGAGCGGAGCTGTACCGGCGAATCAACCGACGGGTCGACGCCATGCTGGCGGACGGGCTGGTGGAAGAAGTGCGGCAGCTGCTGGAGTCCGGTGTGCCTCGCAGCGCCGTATCCATGCAAGGACTCGGTTACAAGGAGGTTGCCGCCTGCCTGCGCGGAGAAACCGATTACGATACCGCCGTCGAATGGCTGAAGCGGGATACCCGTCATTTTGCCAAGCGGCAGCTGTCGTGGTTTCGGCATATGAAAGACCTGGTTTGGATCGACATGGACGACGCGGAAAATAACGCCGATCATTTCCGTTCGATTTGTGCTATAATAGCAGGAAAGTTTTCTTTAGGTCTTGAATATATTCCTTGAGAAAAACTGCTTCATGCTCCTTAACTTTTGGCGACGGGGGTTTTTGGCTAATGAACAAGTCCATTAACATCCAGGATACGTTTCTGAATCAACTTCGCAAAGACAGCATTCCGGTCACCGTGTACTTGACCAACGGATTTCAAATCCGCGGCGTGGTTCGCGCCTTTGACAACTTCACCATCGTGATCGACAGCGAAGGCCGGCAGCAGATGGTGTACAAACATGCGATCAGCACCTTCATGCCGCAGCGCAACGTGTCGCTCATGCAGCAGGACAACGGCGCCGACGCCTGAAGGAGGCAGAGGCGGAATCGGACATACGGAACCTTTTCCCCATGCCAATCGTCTAACGGAATAATAGCGGACCGGAGCAACCCTGAGAACGGGTTGTTCTGCATTTTTAAGGGTATTTTCATTTTGATGGGATATGCTCGCTAACAGAGAGAGAGTTACAGGATTAAAGGGGGAGAACGATTTGAAAGAGCAACCGAACAACGTCCGGCCGGCGGCTGCCCGTCAGCCGCAGCAGCGTCCGACCAAGGCGCCCCGCAAAAGAAGCAAGAGAAGAGGGCTGATTTGGCTCTTCTTCGTGGCTTTGCTGGGTGTCGTGTGCGCGGTTGTCGCGTATTTGCTCGTCATTTTGAACGGGGAACGCGTTCTGGCGAAAAATATTGATAAATTGAACTTGGACAATGCCACCGTAGTTACGGATCGCAACGATAAAGAGATTGCAAAGCTGAAAGTTTCCGGCGGCAACCGTGAATTTGTGCCGATCAACCAAATCCCGGATTTGGTCAAAAAAGCTTTTGTGGCGACGGAAGACAAACGCTTCTACGAACACAGCGGCGTCGACCTGCTCGGGATCGGGCGTGCGATTGTGAAAGACGTCATTTCCCGCAGTACGGCGGAAGGCGCAAGCACCATCACCCAACAGGTGGCGCGAAACCTGTTCCTGAACGCGGACAAAACGCTGTTCCGTAAAGGCACCGAAGCGTCCATCGCACTGGCGCTCGAGCGGCATAAGAGCAAGGATGAAATTTTGGAGCTGTATTTGAACCGGATATATTTCGGCAAAGGCCAATATGGAATCAAAACGGCCGCCAAATACTATTTCAACAAGGACATTACGAGCAAGGATCCGAAACAGCAGTTAAAGCTTTGGGAAATCGCGACGCTTGCCGGCATGCCGAAAGCGCCGAGCACCTACAATCCGGTCCAAAATCCGGAGAAATCGAAGGAACGGCGCGCGGTCGTGTTGAGCTTAATGCAGGATCAGGGCTTGATTACGGCTCAGGAAGCGGAAGAGGCGAAACAGGTCGAGTACGATCCGAAGGTTGTGCCGAAACAAAACCAGCAATACTTGACCTACATTGATTATGTGGTGAATGAAGCGAAAGATTTGACGGGATTCAGCGAAGAAGAGCTGCTCAGCGGCGGGTTCACGGTCAAAGCCGCCATTGACACCAAAACCCAGAAGATTATGGAAGACGCGTTCAACAACGACGCGCTGTTCGAAAAAAGCAAGGATGACGTGCAAATTCAAGGCTCGATGGTCATCATGGACCAGCACGACGGTTCCCTGATCGCCATGGTCGGCGGACGGGATTATGCGACGAAGGGCTGGAACCGCGTCACCAAAACACGGCAGCCGGGGTCGTCGTTCAAGCCGATTGCGAGCTACGGTCCGGCCATTGAAACGGGCAAATACTTCCCTTGGTCGACGCTGCGTGACGACAAAATCTGTTACGACAACGGAAAATATTGTCCGGCCGACTCCAACAGAGTGAAATATATCGGTCCGGTCAGCATGGAACAGGCGATCAAAGAATCGCGCAACCAGTCGGCCGTCTGGCTTTTGAACGAAATCGGCGTAAGCAAAGGGATTTCTTTCGCGAACAAGCTCGGCATTGACCTGGGCAAAGAAGACCGCAACCTGGCGATTGCGCTCGGAGGTCTGAGCCGCGGGGTTTCGCCGCTGCAAATGGCGCGTGCGTACGGCACCTTCGCCAACGGCGGGACGCTGCAAGACCCGCATAGTATTTTGTCCATTACGGATTTGCGGGGAAATAAGGTATATGAATTCAAGGAACCGAAACAGAAAAAAGCGATTTCTCCGGAAACGGCCTATTATGTGACACAGCTGCTTCAAGGCGTCGTGGAGCCTGGAGGCACCGGCGTCCGCGCCAAAATACCGGGGCGCATCGTAGCCGGTAAGACGGGCACCACGCAGCACGGCATCAAGGGTTTGAATTCAAGCGCCAACCGGGACGTATGGTTCGTCGGCTATACGCCGGAATGGACCGCAGCCGTCTGGATGGGCTATGACAAGGTCGACAAGAACCACCTGGTGAGACAGAGCAGCGGTCAAGCCGCAACGATGTTTTCGACCGTCATGTCCAAGGCGCTGGAAGGGAAAAAGAAGCTTTCGTTCCCGAAACCGGAAGGAGTCGTCGATCAAAAGCCTGCCGATGCCGTGACGGGGTTGACGGGGGTATATTCGCCGGAAAATGTTGCTGTACATCTGGCATGGAACCCTGTCGGGGACAATAGCGGCAACATCAGCTACAAGGTATATCGGAAAGCGGCTGCGGACGCGAGCTTCGCACAGGTTGCGGAAACGGCGGATCCCGTGTTCGACGATTTCGCGATTTTGCCGGATCAGACGTACACCTATTATGTGACGGCTTACGATGCGAATACCAAGGTAGAGAGCACACCGTCCAATCAAGTTTCCGTTCAAATTACGAGCGGCATGGACATTTCACCGTTACCGTCCGATCAGCCTTCTCCGAACGATCCCGGACAGCAGCCGGGAGATGGCGACAACGGCGGAGATAACGGCGGAAACGGCAATGGCGGAGGAGATAACGGCGGCCAGCCTCCAGCAAGTCCTTCGCCTTCGGACTCGCCTTCTCCGAGCCCGTCGCCAAGCCCGTCGCCGTCACCGTCGCCGAGTCCGTCGCCGTCACCCAGCCAAAAAGTGCATCCGCCGGTTGAAAGTCCGTCACCGAGCCCGAGCGCCAGTCCAAGCACGGATGTAACGGCAAGTGCGAGCCCAAGCGCCAGCCCGTCGGCATCGCTGACGTCGGGCGGCTGACTTACGTTCCGACCGGCCTCCTGTGGAGGCCGGTTTTTTCTTTGCTCCCACCGCCGGCCGCGGCCAAGGTCAGGACGGCTTTACTGGTGGGAGCCGTCAACTTGTGGTAAGCTTTGGATACAATGTTGAGACTCCCCCCGGCATATGTTCGCTATGAAACCGGACGGAAAGGAACGCCATGCGCATGAAACGAAAATTTTCCGACAGAGCCAATTGGCGCCGGATTTTAAAAAAAAGCTACGCCTGTTTTCCGACGGATGAGCCCGATTTCCGCGGATTCGTCACGTTATACCGCATTCACGAGCTTCGGGATCCTTTGTGGAAAGAGTACAACGGACGCCGGATGTGTTTGGCGGATAAAGGCTATTTATGGATGCAGCACTTTCCGAAAGGCGAGCATTTTGTCGTGACGACCATGTTCGATCCTCAAGGCCATGTGGTGCAGTGGTACATCGACATTTGCAAAACGCAGGGACTCACCGATCAACAAGTGCCTTGGTTCGACGATTTGTATTTGGATATCGTGGTGCTGCCGACGGGGGAAACGCTGCTGCTTGACGAGGACGAACTGGAAGAAGCGCTGGATGACGGCCTGATCACGGTAAAAGATTCGGATTTGGCGCAGCGAACGGCTTCCGGATTGTTGGAGTTGATTCAAAACCGACAATTCCCATACTTCGACATGAGCATTCATCACCGTAAAGCACTGCTGGAAAAGCTGGGTTGGGAGAAGGGAATGCCCGGATGAACGACATCGTGAATGCGAAGACGGGGGTCCGGTCTTCCGGACGCGCTCGTCCCCGACGGCTTCGGATCTTGCTGCGATTTGCAGCAGGGCTGTTCATTTTGCTCGCGATTTGGTGCGGATTGTTGTATTACAAAATTGTATCATTTGATGGCGTCCCCGCAGACGCAAATCAGATACGGGCCGATGCCGGCATTGTGCTCGGGGCTTCCTTGCGGAACGATGAACCCAGTCCGGGCCTCCGGGAGCGGCTCGATCATGCGCTTGCCTTATACAGGAACGGAGTGTTTGACCATTTCATCGTGACCGGCGGCTTTGATAAAAAGGGAGCCAAGCTCTCGGAGGCCGAAGGGATGCGCGATTACTTAATAAAGAACGGGGTTTCCCCTGACGCGATCGCTCTAGATCCGAAATCTTACAGCACCTACGAAAATTTGCGCAACGCACAGCAGATAATGGGCGAGCAAGGATGGCGGACAGCGGTCATCGTGACCCATCGCTATCACGGCGCAAGAGCTGCCGATATCGCCAAGCTGCTCGGTTATGCTCCCGTGCAGGTCAGTGTCACTGATTCTAAGGTCATGAATATGGCCTACCACGAAGCACGTGAGATTCTCGCGTTTACAAAATGGAAGGCGGACAAGCTTCGTCTTTCTTTGGCCGTTCAGCATTCATAAGCGAAGTCGTTTTTACTTGGATGACTAGGCTTTCGAGTGCCGGAATACATTGGTATGGCGGTGTGATGCGGGGCTTCCTTCGTCACGCTCGCCGACTACGGCTACTTGAGGTGAATCGCGATGAACGCGAGGGCGGGGAAAGAAAGCGTGCGGGAATCGGCTGCGTCCATGCGGCCGTCCCGGCAAATCAACATCGTGCTGCGCCAATCCGAAACGGCAGGCGTTACAGCGCCTGTTCCGGCTGCGGATAGCGCGAATATGAGGGCGCTGCCTCCAACCGGTCCGTGGGCCGATTGGCAAAAAGAGCTGGACCGCATGGTCGGCCTAGAAAATGTCAAGGAACTGGTGTATGAGATATACGCGCTCCTGCAGATCGCCCAAATGAGAAGCGAAGCGGGGCTATTGGCGCAGGCGCACGTGTACCATATGATATTCAAAGGAAATCCAGGCACCGGCAAAACGACGGTTGCCCGGCTGCTCGCCAATCTATTTCAGGGGATGGGACTGCTCGCGAAAGGGCATCTCGTCGAAGTGGAACGGGCTGACCTTGTCGGCGAATACATCGGCCATACGGCGCAAAAGACGCGCGATTTGGTGAAAAAGGCGCTGGGCGGCGTTCTGTTCGTGGACGAGGCGTACAGCCTGGCGCGCGGTGGAGAAAAGGACTTCGGCAAGGAAGCGATCGACACGCTCGTGAAGGCGATGGAGGATCACAAAAATCAATTCGTGCTCATTTTGGCCGGCTACACGCTGGAGATCGAAACCTTTTTGCTGACCAATCCCGGGCTGCCTTCCCGATTCCCGATCCAGATGGAATTCCCGGATTACACGGTCGACCAGCTGATTCAAATCGCGGAAGGAATGACGAAGGAACGGGATTATACGCTGCTGCCCCCGACTTTGTTTAAATTAAGAGAGCTGCTGCTTCAGGAAAAAACGGAAACGATTTATCATTTCAGCAACGCGCGGTTTGTCCGCAATGTGCTGGAGAGGGCGATCCGCAATCAAGCGGTGCGCCTATTGACGGCTTATCCATCCGGCTCACCGGGACGGCAGGAACTCATGTCCCTGCGTCCGGAGGATGTTCGGGGTGTATAATTTGCATACATCACATTTGGGGTAGAGTTAGGGGGATGACGGTTGAGACAAAATGGATATGAAACGGGAGCCGGCGAACGGGAAAGAGCGGTTCTGGTCAGTCTCGTGACGGACGAGGTGAAACGGTCCGGCATCGATCCGGACCTTTCGCTGCAAGAATTGGTCGCGCTGGCGGAGACGGCGGGAGTCGAAGTCGCCGATACGCTGATGCAGCAGCGGGAAGTGCCGGACAGCAAATATTTTATCGGCAAAGGCAAGACGCAGGAACTGAAAGCTTTGGCGGAACAAACCGGCGCGGGGACGGCGATTTTCGACCAGGAGCTCTCCGGGGCGCAAGTGAGGAATCTGGAAGAAGAGCTGGACATGAAAATTATTGACCGTACTCAGCTCATTCTCGATATTTTCGCCGGACGGGCCAAGACGAGAGAAGGGATTCTCCAGGTGGAGCTGGCACAGCTCACCTACTTGCTCCCGAGATTGTCGGGACACGGGAAAAATCTTTCGCGGCTCGGCGGCGGCATCGGTACGCGGGGTCCAGGTGAAACGAAGCTGGAAACCGACAGGCGCCACATCCGCAACCGCATCAGCGAGCTGAAACGCCAGTTGGAGGCGGTGACGCAGCACCGCGCACTGCATCGCGAACGACGCAAAAAAACCGGCGCCATTCAAGTTGCGATTGTCGGCTATACCAATGCCGGCAAATCGACGCTGCTTAGGCAGTTGACCCAAGCGGACGTATTGGCGGAGGACAAGCTGTTCGCTACGCTGGATCCGACGTCCCGCGCGCTTCGGCTGCCCAGCGGCAAAGAAGTGGTGCTGACCGATACGGTCGGCTTCATTCAAAATTTGCCGCACGACCTGGTCGCCGCATTCCGGGCCACGCTCGAAGAAGCGAACGAAGCGGATCTGCTCCTGCATGTTATCGATGCATCTTCTCCCATGAGAGAACGGCAGAAGTCGGTCGTCGATCAGGTGCTCGGCGAACTGGGCGCGGCCGGGAAGCCGACGCTGCTCGTCTGGAACAAAATCGACCAATGCTCGGCGGCATCGCTCTCTCTGCTGGCCGGCGGTTCGGATTCGATTCGCATCAGCGCGCTCAATCCGAACGATTTGGCGCGTTTGCGGGAGAAGATCGAGGATAAGCTGCTTGGCGAAATCGCCCGGCTGCGGATTCCTGCGTCTCGGGGGGATCTCGCATCGTTGGCTTATCGGGTCGGCGAAGTAACCGGGCAGGACACGGATGAAGATTGGCTGCTGCTGACCGTCCGGCTGAATCCGGCGGATATGGAAAAGTGGGGACGGCCGTTGGAGCCGTATCGGATGGAGGATATCAGCAATTGAATCAGCAAGAAATGATGCAGCGTTGGCTAACCTTGTCCCGCGAAGCCGAAGAACGGATCAGCGGCAGACTCCGGATTGTTGACGAAATCGTGGAACGCAACCAGGAAAAAGTGATTCGAGCCTTCCAAAAACATAAAGTGAGCGACTTCCATTTTGCGGGCTCGACCGGATACGGATACAATGACCGGGGCCGGGAAGTGCTGGACTTTGTATACGCCGACGTGTTCGGTGCCGAGGCGGCCATCGTTAGACCGCATCTGGTCTCGGGGACGCATACGATATCGGCGGCGTTATTCGGCTGCTTGCGTCCGGGGGACGAACTTCTTTTCGTGACCGGCAGTCCTTATGACACACTTCATAAGGTGATCGGGCAACCGGGGGACGGCACAGGCTCCCTGTCCGATTGGGGAATTCGGTGCAAAGAAGTCGCGCTGCGGCCGGACGGTTCTGTGGACTGGGACGGTGTGGCGGCAGCCGTGACGGATAAAACGCGTGTATTCGCGATCCAGCGGTCGCGCGGTTATGACTGGCGGCCTTCGTTCACGGTGGAGCAGATCGCCGAGATGGTGCGCCGGATCAAGCGGTTGAAGCCGGACGGCATCGTATTCGTCGATAACTGTTACGGCGAATTTACGGAAGCGCAAGAACCACCAGAGGTCGGCGCGGATTTAATCGCGGGCTCGCTCATTAAAAATCCCGGAGGCGGTCTCGCATCCAGCGGAGGCTATATTGCCGGACGTTCGGATTTGGTTGAGCTGGCTGCCTACCGGATCACGGCTCCCGGGATCGGCGGAGAAGTAGGGGCGATGCTGGGAACGACCCGCTCGATTTATCAAGGGCTGTTCCTCGCTCCACTACTGGTCGGACAAGCGGTGAAAGGAAGCATTTTTGCGGCCGCCGTTTTCGAAGATCTCGGCTTCGAGACGCATCCCCGCTGGGATGATCCGCGGACGGATCTGATCCAGGCCATTCGGTTTCCATCCGCCGATCCGCTCATTACTTTCGTTCAGGCAGTCCAGAAAGCGGCGGCCGTGGATGCGCATGTCGTGCCGGAGCCTTGGGATATGCCGGGGTATGAACATCCCGTAATAATGGCGGCAGGCACTTTCATACAAGGCGGCAGCTTGGAGCTGTCCGCCGATGCGCCAATCCGCGAACCTTACATCGCGTATATGCAAGGCGGATTAACCTATGCCCATGTAAAGCTCGCCGTACGGCAGGCCATCGAGGATTTAGAGTCAAAAGGCTATTTACGCGTCACCTAACTTGACATGCCTTGACATGTTTTCGGCCACTCGATACAATGGAATGGCATTCATACTCGTTCCTATGGAAGGTTGATATGACATGGCTGGCGATGAAATACGGAGGAACATGGCGCTGTTCCCGATCGGAATCGTGATGAAGCTGACCGATTTGACGGCTCGCCAAATCCGCTATTATGAGCAGCATGAATTAATTCAACCGGCTCGTACGGCGGGTAACCAGAGGCTGTTCTCTTTCAACGACGTGGAGCGGCTGCTCGAAATCAAGGCGTTGATCGAGAAAGGCGTCAATATCGCAGGCATCAAACAGGTCATGAATCCGATCGGCCAAAGCTCGGAGGACGTCACGATCATCAATGAACAATCCGAGGTTAAGCGGAAGGAGCTGACGGATTCGCAGCTTCACCGCATTCTCAAGCAGCAGCTGATCACCGCTAAACGTCCGGGCCAAGTGTCTCTCATCCAAGGAGAGCTGTCGCGATTTTTCAAAACGAAATAGGCCGATAGGGGCTAAACCGAGGAGGCTGTCATGGGTTACACACGCGAAGATATTATGCGCATTGCGAAAGAACAAAATGTTCGTTTCATCCGTCTGCAGTTTACGGATTTGCTCGGTACGATCAAAAATGTCGAGATTCCGTTCAGCCAATTGGAGAAAGCGCTCGACAACAAAATGATGTTTGACGGTTCCTCGATCGAAGGCTATGTGCGCATTGAAGAGTCCGACATGTACTTGTATCCGGACCTCGATACATGGGTCGTATTCCCGTGGGTTTCGGAAGACAAAGTCGCACGTTTGATTTGCGACGTCTATATGCCGGACGGCACGCCGTTTGCCGGCGATCCCCGCGGCATTCTGAAGCGTGTGCTGAAAGAAGCGGGAGAGTTGGGCTTCTCGACGATGAACGTGGGTCCGGAGCCGGAGTTTTTCTTGTTTAAAACCGACGAAAAAGGGCTTCCGACGATGGAGCTCAACGATCAGGGCGGTTATTTCGACCTTGCGCCCACCGACCTTGGCGAGAACTGCCGCCGCGACATCGTGCTCACCCTGGAAGAAATGGGCTTCGAAATCGAAGCGTCTCACCACGAGGTGGCACCGGGGCAGCATGAAATCGACTTCAAGTACGCGAAGGCGGTTAAAGCGGCCGACCAGATCCAAACGTTCAAGCTCGTCGTCAAAACGATCGCGCGTCAACACGGTCTTCATGCCACCTTTATGCCAAAACCGCTGTTCGGTGTGAACGGTTCCGGTATGCACGCACACCAATCGTTGTTCCGCGGAAGCGAAAATGCTTTCTATGATCCGAACGATAAGCTTGGACTCAGCACGGTAGCCCGTCAATACATGGCCGGCATTCTGAAGCACGCCCGCGGGTTTGCGGCGATCACCAACCCGACGGTCAATTCCTACAAGCGTCTTGTTCCGGGTTATGAGGCTCCATCTTATGTGGCCTGGTCGGCGAGCAACCGCAGCCCGATGATCCGCATCCCAGCATCGCGCGGCCTGAGCACCCGCATCGAAGTGCGGAATCCGGACCCGGCAGCCAACCCTTACTTGGCGCTGGCCGTCATGCTGAAAGCCGGATTGGACGGCATCAAGAACAAGCTGCCGCTTCCTGAGCCTGTCGACCGCAACATCTATGTGATGAGCGACGAAGAGTTGAAGGAAGCGGGCATTCCGAGCCTTCCGGGCGATCTGGACGAGTCGCTCCAAGAGCTGCTCGCCGACGAAGTGATCAGCGAAGCGCTTGGCGAACACGCGTTGACCCACTTCTACGAGCTTAAAGCAATCGAGTGGGACATGTACCGCACCCAAGTTCACCAATGGGAACGCGACCAATACATCACCATGTATTAATTCGAAAACAGACAGACCTCATCCGGCCACGGATGGGGTCTTTTTTCGTGACTAGATGAAATAAACAGCTGAGAGCTGCTATGCAGATATGCAATACAAAACTCCCAACCGGCAATCCGGTTGGGAGTTTTGTAAGACTTACATAAACGAGCGGATCAAGCCGATGACCTTGCCGAGAATGCTGACGTGCTTCAGACGGAGCGGCTGCATGGAGGAGTTCTCCGGCTGAAGGCGGATGTGATCGGATTCCTTGTAGAACGTCTTCACCGTCGCTTCATTCTCTTCCGTCATGGCGACGACGATGTCGCCGTTGTTGGCGGTAGGCTGCTGACGGACGATTACATAGTCTCCGTCGTGGATGCCGGCTTCTATCATACTTTCGCCCATTACCGAAAGCATGAATACGGGCTGGTCCCCTACCATATGAATAGGTAGAGGGAAGTATTCTTCGATGTTCTCGGTTGCGGTAATCGGCACACCGGCCGTGACTTTGCCGACCAGGGGAACCTGGCGGACAGAAGAGGTGAAGGCCAATGGAATCTCATCGTCGCCCAAAATCTCGATGGCGCGCGGTTTGGTAGGATCTCTGCGGATCAAGCCCTTCTTCTCCAACCGGTCGAGATGGCCGTGAACCGTTGAGCTTGAAGCCAGACCTACGGCTTCGCCGATCTCGCGGACGGAAGGGGGATAACCCTTCTCCCGAACTTCGTTCTTGATAAATTCCAAGATCGCATTCTGGCGATTGGACATCTTGGACACTTGAGCGCCCTCCCTATGTACGATACATGATTACAAATTATAACACAGAACTCGAGTTCGCACAAACATTCGTTCTCCGAACAGATGTTCCAAAAAATATATTTACAGAAACACATGTTCGTGTTACGATAATACCAGAACAAACGTTTGGGGTGGATCACATGGTTCAATCTTGGGTGTTAGGTTCCAATACGTCTCCGGCGGCTTCCGTCCGTACCGGTGCTTCATTTAAAGCGAAATCCGATACTGCAGCATCATCGGGCAATCGTTGGCGGATGGCAAGAATGATATTCTTCGCATTGGCATTTGTACTGTTGTTTACCGGATTTACATTCATGCGAACGTTCGCTTCCCAACAACATGTTCAGCCGGCTTCGGTGACCGAACGGATCATCTCCGTAGATGCCGGAGATACACTATGGACGCTGGCCGCTTCTGTTAAGAAGGCTTCGATGGACACGCGGGAAGCCGTTTATGAACTCCAAAAGCGGAACGGTCTGAAATCCGTTGCTTTGACAAGCGGACAAGTTTTGATCGTACCGGACAGTATTTTGCCATAACCCACCTACATAACCTCTGAAAGACCGGGAATTCCCGGTCTTTTTTGCATGCCGTTTCCTTGACAACGCCAGCTCTCCAATGTCAAAGTAGAAGGGATGTTTGAAAGGAGGGTTCCACATGGATAAATTGATAGCACGGATCAACGAGTTGTCGCGCAAAAGCAAAACCGTTGGCCTCAGCGAGACGGAGCTCGCCGAACGCGATAAATTGCGCAAACAATATCTTGAAGTGTTCAAAGGCAACTTCCGCCGTCAGCTCGACAGCATCGAATTTACGGACGAGAAGCCGAGGAAGCTTCATTAAGATATAGATCATTCAGCAGATTTACGGCCTGCCGGCGGAAAGCCGGCTCGCGAACAGGAGGAACGTCATGTCCCGCTCTTGGGAACGGAAAGTCGAACGCAATGTGAAAACAGTGAACAAACGCCGCAAAAAGGAAGGAAAAACATCCCTTTCGGCTCAAACGCAGAAGGGTGATCGTTTTCTCGGCCGCAATTACATCTTCCCGATTCTTCTCGTGTTGCTGATGGCCTTTTATGTTGTCACTTTCTCTCCTTGGAAGGTCAAGGCGCAAAGCACGACCATGTTTTGGGTGACATTGGGATGCTATTTGCTGCTTGCTTTATTTTACTTTTTGCGTCGGCCTTATTTGTCCGTGACGCGCGACACCTTGGAAACCCGGCGGTTTTCGGGGTATAAAAGGCTGAATGCCGGTGAAATCCGCAAAATTGTGCTGCAGCCCGGTTATGTCGTCATTGAAACGGTGAAGGGCGCGAATTGGGTATTTTCGCGGGTTATCAACCGGTACCCGGTTGACCGGATGGGCGAGAGGCTGAAAGCTTTCGCGGAACTCCATCACGTACAGTTGGAAGTCAAGACGAAGTGAGGGAGAAGCGGCATGACGGTGAAAGCGGTACTGTTCGATCTGGACGACACGCTTCTGTGGGATGAGAGAAGCATAAAAGAAGCGTTTGAATCCACTTGCCGCTTGGGAGCGGAAGAAGCCGGCCTCGATCCGGAGCGTCTGGAGGAAGCCGTTCGCCGGGAAGCGCGGGCGCTTTACGAGACCTATGAGACGTATCCGTTTACGAAAAATATCGGCATCAATCCATTCGAAGCGTTATGGGGACATTTTCGCAAAGGTGATCATCCGATGTTCCGCAAGCTGGAGCAGATCGCCCCGGAATATCGCCGGAATGCCTGGACGAGAGGTCTGGCAGCTCTCGGAGCGGATCGCCCGGAGCTCGGCGCCCGGCTGGCGGAGGCTTTTGCGGCGCAGCGCCGGAAACTGCCCTACGTGTACGATGAAACTTTTACCGTGCTGGATGAGCTGCGCGGCCGATATAAGCTTCTTTTGCTAACAAACGGCTGTCCCGATTTGCAGCAAGAGAAGCTGGACGGTGTCCCGGCGTTAACGCCGTATTTTGATTTCATCCTGATCTCCGGCCATTTTGGAGAAGGCAAACCTTCCGAGCGGTTGTTCGCTCACGCGATGGAGCAGCTCGGCATTTCGCCTGAGGATGGTGTGATGGTGGGAGACAAACTCACCACAGATATCCTCGGAGCAAACCGGGTGGGCATGACTTCCGTCTGGATTAATCGTAATAACGTAAAACGCGGCGATGAAATTGTGCCGAAGCACGAAATCGCCAGCTTGACAGAGCTTCCCGCACTGCTTAAGCACATATAAAATGAAAAATCCGACCCTATCGGCTTGAAGCCGGGGTCGGTTTTTTGTGCGGTTACTCGGATTTAGACGAATGCGGGATCGTCGAACGGCTGAGCCACCCAGCCTGCAGGCTCGATGAAGAGCCGTACGGCGACAATTTGGCGATTTTCCATCAGCGTGAAGAAGTGAGGCTGGCTTTCCGGTACGGAAATGACATCGCCCGCTTCGAGCTCAACATCGAAGTAGCCGGTTTCGTCGTCGCCTTTAATGATAAAGATTCCGCGGCCGGCCGTAATGGCGCGCACTTCGTCTTCCGTATGCGTATGGACTTGTTCGAATTTCTTCAGCAGCTCGTCCAGATTCGGCGTGGACTCGGACAGAGCGATGATGTCCCAGGTCCTGTAGCCGCGGCGCCCGGCGAGATCGTTGATTTCGGTTTCAAATGTGGAGAGGATTTTGCTTTTGTCCTCGTCCGTCAGGGAGAATTTATTGCGCAGTTCCATCGGAAGTTTGGAGGCGTCCCAATGTTCATACAGCACGTTTTGACGTTCAAGGAAGGCGCGGACGTTTGCTTCACCCGCGATGCGTTCGTCGGTTTTGCGAATCCGGATCTCAGCCATGATAAATCCCTCTTTCCCAATAGAAAATTGTATATTTAATTATAGAGCAAGGAGTGGGCGGTGTCACTATCAGAGAACCGTATCTTTTCGGCGTGTTCCGATTCTGTTACTATAGGGGATAAACGATTTCATTTAGACAGGGGAAAAGACCTCGTCATGACGGTAAACATAACGAAACGGCCTCTTCAGGAGGCGTTAAAACAAAAAATATTGGTTTTGGACGGCGCGATGGGCACGATGATCCAACAAGCCGATCTGCATGCTGCGGACTTCGGCGGAGAAGAGCTCGAGGGCTGCAACGAAATGCTCGTACTGACGCGGCCAGACGTCATTAGCGGCATTCATGAGGCTTATTTAAGCGCGGGCTCCGACATTATCGAAACGAATACGTTCGGCGCGACAAGTGTGGTACTGGCCGAATACGACATTCCGGACAAAGCCCGGGAGATCAATTTGGCAGCCGCCCGTTTGGCCCGGGAAGCTTGCGACAAATACTCGACTCCCGACAAACCGAGATATGCGGCAGGTGCGCTTGGCCCGACCACCAAAACTTTATCGGTAACGGGCGGGGTCACATTCGACGAACTGATACGCAGTTATTATGAGCAAGTTGCCGCGTTGATCGAAGGCGGCGTAGACTGCATTCTTATCGAAACGAGCCAGGATACGCTGAACGTGAAAGCGGCGAGTATCGGTGTCCGTCGGGCTTTTGAAGAGCTGGGACGCGAGCTTCCGATCATGATCAGCGGAACGATTGAACCGATGGGCACGACGCTCGCCGGTCAAAACATCGAATCGTTTTACATCTCGCTCGAACATTTGAACCCGGTCTCCGTGGGACTAAACTGCGCGACAGGACCGGAATTTATGCGTGACCACATTCGAACGCTCTCCGGTATTGCGAAGACGGCTGTGAGCTGTTATCCGAATGCCGGCCTGCCGGACGAAAACGGCCATTATCACGAATCGCCCGACTCGCTGGCGAAGAAGCTGCGGGCTTTCGCGGAGCAAGGCTGGATTAACGTGGCCGGCGGCTGCTGCGGCACCACACCCGCCCATATCGCGGCGATCGCTGAAGCGATGAAGGATTTGCCTCCCCGCGCGCAAGCAGGGGAGCATCCTCCAGCGGTTTCCGGGATCGAAACGGTGTACATCGAGAATGAGAACCGTCCTTATATGGTCGGTGAACGCACCAACGTACTGGGCTCGCGCAAATTCAAGCGGCTCATCGCCGAAGGAAAATATGAGGAAGCGTCGGAGATCGCACGCGCACAGGTGAAGAACGGCGCTCATGTCATTGACGTTTGTCTGCAAGATCCGGACCGGGACGAAGTGGCGGATATGCGGGAATTTCTCTCTTTTGTAACCAAAAAGGTGAAGGTTCCCTTCATGATCGACAGCACGGACCACAACGTGGTGGACATGTCGCTGCAGTATATTCAGGGGAAGTCGATCATCAACTCCATTAACCTGGAAGACGGGGAAGAGAAGTTCGAGAAGATCGTTCCAATCATTCGAAAATACGGCGCTGCGGTCGTCGTCGGCACAATCGATGAACGCGGTCAAGCGATCACACGGGAAGATAAGCTTCAAGTGGCCATCCGCTCGCATGACTTGCTCGTGGGCAAGTACGGGCTTCAGCCGGAAGACCTCATTTTCGATCCGCTCGTGTTTCCTGTCGGAACGGGCGACGAACAATACATCGGCTCGGCCAAAGAAACGGTGGAAGGCATTCGACTGATCAAGCAGACGCTGCCGAAGTGTCAGACCATTTTGGGAATCAGCAATATTTCATTCGGTCTTCCCGAAGCCGGACGCGAAGTGTTGAATTCCGTGTTCCTGTACGAGTGCACGAAAGCCGGACTCGATTATGCTATCGTGAACACCGAGAAGCTGGAGCGTTATGCTTCGATTCCCGAGGAAGAACGGCGGCTCGCGGAGGACTTGCTATACCGCACGAATGATGAGACGCTGGCCGCATTTGTGGCGGCATTCCGGGAAAAGAAGGTCGAGAAGAAGCAAAAGGCAGCCAATCTGCCGCTCGAAGAACGGCTTGCCGCGTATGTGGTGGAAGGCAGTAAGGAAGGACTGCTTCCGGATCTGGATGAAGCACTGACGAAATATGCGCCGCTGGAAATCATTAACGGACCTCTAATGGCGGGCATGTCGGAAGTCGGGCGTTTGTTCAACAACAACGAATTGATCGTGGCCGAGGTGCTTCAAAGCGCGGAAGTCATGAAGGCATCCGTGGCTCATCTGGAACCTCATATGGAGAAAGCCGAATCGGCGGTAAAAGGCAAAATCATGCTGGCCACCGTCAAAGGCGACGTTCACGATATCGGCAAAAACCTGGTGGAGATTATTCTGTCCAACAACGGTTACCAGATCGTGAATCTCGGTATTAAGGTTCCACCGGAGCAGCTCATTGAAGCTTATCGCAAGGAAAAACCGGATGTGATCGGGTTGTCGGGATTGCTCGTCAAATCCGCCCAGCAGATGGTCTTGACCGCGCAAGATTTGCGTAATGCGGGCATTGATGCGCCGGTTCTCGTAGGCGGTGCCGCGTTGACGCGAAAGTTCACGAAAACGCGGATTGCGCCGGAGTACGACGGCGTAGTGCTGTATGCGAAGGATGCAATGGACGGCTTGGACTTGGCCAACAAGCTCGCGGATCCGGAGCATCGCAACGTGATCGAGACGGAGCATCGCGAGGCACTCATGAAGCTAGCGGAAGAGGGCGAGACGCCTAAGGATTTGCCTGCTCCGTCGCGTGCTCGTCGGTCCAATATTTCTCAGCATGCTCCGTTATTTGTTCCGCCGGATTACGAGCGTCATGTGCTGCGGGAATATCCTCTCTCCCATGTGCTGCCCTATGTGAATCTGCAAATGTTGATGGGGCATCATCTGGGTTTGAAGGGCAACGTGGAGGAGCTGCTCGCCGCGGGAGACGACCGGACGGTTCAGCTGAAGGCCACGATCGACGACGTCATCCGCCAATCGGAACAACACGGCTGGTTGAAGCCGCAGGCGATGTATCGCTTTTTCCCGGCGCAGTCGGACGGCAACGATATTCTCGTGTACGATCCGAACGATACGAGCCGCGTGCTTCATCGGTTCTCGTTCCCGCGTCAGCAAGTGGAGCCGTTCCTTTGTTTGGCCGACTTCTTGAAATCGGTGGACAGCGGCGTGATGGATTCGGTGGGCTTCCTCGTCGTGACCGCGGGTCAAGGAGCGCGGGAACAGGCGGAGAAATGGAAAGAGAGCGGAGATTATTTGCGTTCGCATACGCTGCTCGCTTCCGCTTTGGAAGTGGCGGAAGGGCTGGCGGAACGCGTGCACCAGATTATGCGCGATAACTGGGGATTCCCGGACCCGGCCGATATGACGATGAAGCAGCGGTTCGGCGCGCGTTATCAAGGAATCCGGGTGTCTTTCGGCTACCCGGCCTGCCCGGATCTCGAAGATCAAGGACCGCTGTTTGCGCTCCTGCATCCGGAAGATATTGGGGTTCATCTAACCGACGGCTTCATGATGGATCCGGAGGCGTCCGTTTCGGCCATGGTGTTCGCTCATCCGGAAGCGCAATATTTTAATGTCGAGAAGGCATAAGGAAAACGGGTTGCATCCGCTTGGGGAGCAACCCGTTCGCCTTTTCACACGCCTTTGTCGTGGGCCTCGTCTTTAATCTCTTCGCGCATGCCTTCGATGCTGGCGCGGCGGTTTTCATTGTTTTGGCGAATCGCTTGCCGCTCCTGCTCTGGCAGCTGATCGGCGAATTCGTTGAGGTACTCTTCCGATTCCTCTAAGTTGCCGATCGTATCCTCCACCATTTCTTGAAGTTTGTCCACGTTATCAGAACGGTCATCTGGTTTTGCCATGGGGCGAATTCTCCTTCCTGCGTGTCTGATTTTTCCATTACCGAGCCATAGGATGGCATGCGCGGCGTGCGTTTATACATCGGAGCGGTATTTTAGATCGGTAATGATTAATGGGATTAATGAGTGTTGGTGGATTTAAGGCTGTGCGACAATCTTATCGTGAGTTTGGCGGTTGGTTGTCCAGCTTTAAGACGTTGATATTCCTTTAAGTCGAGTGTTTGCAGCAAATGGGAATACGGCGGCTCGGATTTCGTTAAAAAGTTTCCCGGGAAAGCGCAGGAGGCGACATTTCGTGTCAGACTCGGGGGAATGAAAGCGATAATTAGCTGCATTAAGCAGTCAGTGTCTGCCGTTTTGTCGAAAAACAGAGCCATTCGGGCATTGATGGGCGAACATATATTCTGTAAAATGAAAACAAATCCTTGAGAGGAGAGAGCGAAACTGAACCGTTTGACGGGTAAAACGGAGTCGATGGAGGAGTGGCTTTCTCAGCTCCGAACGAACAAGGAGATCATGGAGAACGTGACGTACTGGCATACGCAGCCGGCTCGTCCGTCCCGCACCGTGGTTCTCCCGGAAGAGGTGCATCCCAAACTTGCTCAAGCCCTTGCTGCCAAAGGGATTCGAGAATTATATACGCACCAGGCCGCAGCGTTTCGCTCGGTAACCGCAGGACGGCATGTGGTGACGGTTACGCCCACCGCGTCGGGCAAAACATTATGCTACAACCTGCCGGTACTCCAGACGCTGCTGCACGACGACAGTGCCAGGGCGCTGTATTTGTTCCCGACCAAAGCGCTAGCCCAAGATCAGGTCGCCGAGCTGCAAGAGCTGGCGAATCTGATGGAAGCGGACATCAAGACACATACATACGACGGTGATACGCCGCCCACTGTGCGGCAGGCGATCCGCAACGCCGGGCATATCGTGGTGACGAACCCGGACATGCTGCATTCCGCGATTCTGCCGCATCACACCAAATGGGTAAAGTTGTTCGAGAATATCCGCTATATCGTCATAGATGAGCTGCACGCTTACCGGGGCGTATTCGGCAGTCACGTGGCGAACGTCATTCGCAGATTGAAGCGGATCTGCAAGTTTTACGGGAGCAGCCCGCAGTTCTTATGCGCGTCCGCAACGATCCGCAATCCGAAGGAGCACGCAGAGCGGCTCATCGGCGAACCCGTCGATCTCAACGACGACAACGGGGCGCCGGCCGGCGAGAAACATCTCGTTTTCTACAACCCGCCGGTCGTCAATAAGCAATTGGGCATCCGCCGCAGCAGCGTACTGGAGTCGCAAAAGCTCGCCGGATCGCTGCTGAAGGACGGCATCCAGACGATCGTTTTTGCGCGCAGCCGGGTCCGGGTGGAAATATTGCTCACCTACCTGCAGGACCTGGTGAAGAAAGAGTTGGGCACGAAGTCGATCCGGGGGTACCGGGGCGGGTATTTGCCGAAGCTGCGCCGTGAGATCGAACGCGGCCTCCGCAGCGGAGAAATTCGCGGAGTCGTCAGTACGAACGCGCTCGAGCTCGGGATCGACATCGGTCAGCTGCAAGCCTGCGTGCTGAACGGTTATCCGGGATCGATCGCCAGCACGTGGCAGCAGTCGGGGCGCGCAGGACGCCGGCACGGCAGCTCGGTCACGTTCCTCGTGGCCAGTTCCAATCCGTTGGATCAATATTTGATCCAAAACCCGAATTATTTTCTCGGCACCGCCCCCGAAGAGGCCCGTATTCATCCGGATAATCTGCTCATTTTGCTGGATCACGTCAAATGTGCGGCTTATGAGCTGCCGTTCGAGGACGGCGATAAATTCGGCGAGGAGAAGCTGTCCGATTTACTGGAGTTTCTTGCCGAGGAGAAAGTGCTGCATCACGTCGGGACGCGCTGGTACTGGATGGAGCAAGGGTTTCCGGCACACAACATCTCGCTTCGATCGGCAGCGCAGGAAAACTTTATCATCATCGACATGACCGCGGGACATAAAGTGATCGGTGAAGTCGACCGATTCGGTGCTCCCACGCTGATCCACGAGGAAGCGATTTACCTGCATGAAGGTGTACAATACCAGGTAGAGAAGCTGGATTACCCCGAGAAGAAAGCCTACGTGCGCGAGGTGAACGTCGACTACTTCACCGACGCCAATCTGGCGACCGAGCTGAAGGTACTGCACATTGACCAGGAAGCGCAAGAAGGTCCGCTGCTTCGCCAGTATGGAGAAGTGACGGTGACGGCGAAACCGACCATTTTCAAAAAGATACGTCTTCGCACGCACGAAAATATCGGGTCGGGTCCGATTCATTTGCCGGAAGAAGAGTTACAGACGAGCGGATACTGGTTTTCCTTCTCGGAGGAGGAGACCGCCAAACGGTCGGCGAACGACATGCAGATGGCGCTGCTCGGGCTGGCGAACGTGCTCGTCCATCTCGCGCCGCTGCATCTGATGTGCGATCCGCTGGACATCCGCGTGGTGCCGCAAGTGAAGGACATTCACCACAAGCGGCCGACGATTTATTTTTACGACCGGTATCCGGGCGGCATCGGGCTCAGCCAACGCCTTTATGAGCTGCATGGAGAGCTGTTGAAGGAAGCTGGACGGCTCATTCGCGGATGCGGCTGCCAGAGCGGTTGTCCAGCCTGTGTCGGACCGATTGAGGAAGTCGGGCTGCTCGGCAAGCAATTGGCGCTGTCGCTGCTCGACGGTTTGAGGGTTCCGTCATGAGCGGACTTAAGGAACGGCTGGAGAGGCTCCGGGCTTCCGCGATGGCGGCACAGGCCGCTGAGAAGCGGGACGAGGCGGAATCGACGGAATGGTCGGCGAGAGAATCGGCGTCATCCCCAACATCTGCCGAGGAGGCCGCCAAGCTCCATCCCGCATTCCGCAGGTTAGGCGTGGAAGAGTGCACGAATGAGGCGGGGTCGTTTTTGCTCCGGAGAATCGTGTATCCTTATCCGTACCGACACGGCCGGTATGCGTTGGAAGATTTGAGGCTTTGCGCGCCGCATCTGCAGCCGGTCGCTTGGCGGCAAAATCGCTCGGATAAAAAGAAGCGATGGGTGCCCGAAACTGCGGACGAGTTTCCGGCTCCCGAGGCGTCCGGCCTGTTGTTTCTCGACACGGAGACGACAGGTCTTGGCGTCGGAACGGGGAACGTGCCGTTCATGATCGGGATCGGAAGATACCGGCAAGACGCTTTTGTGGTGGAGCAGACGCTCATCCGCCATCCCGGCGAGGAGCGGGCAATGCTGACGTGGCTGCAGGAGCAATTCCGCGGTGTTACGCACTTGGTCACGTACAATGGAAGAACGTTCGACTGGCCTGTGCTTGTCAACCGGTTTATTCTGAACGGCTGGAGAAGGAGCTCGGCGGAGCCCGGGCATTTGGATTTGCTCCACCCCTCACGCGCGCTTTGGAAATATACGCTGCCCACCTGTCGTCTCAGTACGGTGGAAGAGGAGCGTCTCGGCATTATCCGCGAACAGGACGTTCCCGGATCGCTGGCTCCGGAATTGTACGTTCGATATTTGGGAGACGGCAATCCGGAGCATCTTTACGGCGTGTATGTCCATAATGAAAAAGATGTCCTGACGCTTGCCTCGCTCGCCGTTCATTTCGGCCACCTGCTCGGCGGAGGCTTGGGCACGGCCGCCGAGGAGCCGACCGATGCTGAGGAACGGTTTCGCACAGGCGCCTGGCTGGAGCAGCACGGACAACCGTCGGAAGCCGAGCGGTTGTATGATTTGCTTGCTGAAGCGACTGAGCAGGGAGAAGGCGGCGGTGAAATCGGCTGGCGGCTCGCGCTCGCGGCTAAGTACAAGAGGCTCGGCAGTCTGCACCGGGCCGTGCCGATGTGGGAGCAGGCCGCATCACTCGCGGAGGCTTCCCGTCTGCCGAGGCTGGAGGCGCATTTGGAACTCGCCATGTACTATGAGCACCGGCTCAAAGACTTCGCCTCTGCTTTGCGTTATGCCGAGTCCGCGCTTGGGCTTGCTCGCCGCCGGGCTTCACTCGTCCGACTGTCTGCGGCCGGCAGACAGGAAAGGGAACGGCTGGAGCGGCGGGTGAATCGTCTCAAGCGAAAGCTGCTTCGCGAACAGTTGGAGAAGACAGCCGGCTTTGCGGAGTAACAGGATGAGGCAAGTAGAAGGAGCTGGAGACATGTCCGAACAATCGCTATCCGACAACGGCCGGTATTACGGGTCTCCGCGCTTGCGCCTTCCCAAGGCGCTGCTGTTCGATTTGGACGGCACGCTGTACCGCGGAACGGAGTGTGTGCCCGGAGCCGGCCGCTTGATCTCTTCCTTGCAGCAGCGGGACATTCCATGCTGGTATGTGACGAACAACTCTTCCCGCACCCCGGAAGAAGTGTCACAGCATCTCAACGAGATGAACATCCCGGCCGCTCCGCAACAGGTTATTACATCCTCGCTGGCAGCGGCGGATTATGCCAAGCGGCATTTTGCCGCAGCTTCGGCGTATGTCATCGGAGAAAGCGGCCTTCGTCAGGCGTTGACCAAAGCCGGGCTTCATCTTATCTCAGACGCGGATGCAACGCCCGCTTCCGTCGTGGTGTCGGGCATCGATCGTGATTTTACCTATTTGAAACTCGCCAATGCCGTACGGCATATGCTAAACGGTGCCGCTTACCTTTTGACCAATCCAGACAAATTGCTGCCGACGGAAAAAGGGCTGATGCCGGGTGCGGGTACAATCGGAGCCGCATTAACGGCGGCGACGGGCATTTCGCCAACGGTGATCGGTAAACCATCTGCGGTCCTCATGGATTATGCGTTGAAGCGTGCGGGTGTGCTTCCGGAAGAAACGTGGGCTGTTGGAGATAATCCGTTTACCGACATCGCCGCGGCCCGTGCTGCCGGGTGTCCGTCGGTTCTCACGCTGACCGGTCTGTGTACGGCATCCGACTGGGAAGCCAAGTGCCGGGAGGCGGACGCTTTTCCCGACGCCGTTTGCGCCGATTTGGACGAGCTCGACATCTTGCTTCGGACGGCAGCGTCCGACCAATAGAAGGGAAGAAAATGCGAATGCCGGAATGGCCGGAAATGGAAAATTACCGCAGACTGCTTTCTCCGCGGATCAGCGGGCAAAAAATAACCAGGGTCGACGTCAACCGCCCCAAAACCGTGAATGAACCGGAAGCAACGTTCCGCGGAGAGCTGCTTGGCCGCCGGATTTTGTTCGTGGAACGCCGCGGCAAACAGCTGCTGTTCCACTTGGATGACGGATACCGTCTCGTTCTCCATTTGATGCTGGGCGGCTGGCTGGCTTATGGAGCGGAGGGTCCGAAGGAGGACAGCCATTTTCAGGTCATTCTGGGCTTCGAAAATGGACAAAACTTATACTTCGGCGGTCTGAGACTCGGGTACCTGCATCGGCTGAGCGCCAAAACGGTGAATGAGCAGCTGAAGGATTTGGGTCCCGATCCGTTCGACGCCAGGATGAATCCCGAACTGTTCCGGAAAAGACTTTCCGCAAGAAGAGGCAAGCTGAAGCCGGCCATGACCGATCAGCGTCTCGTTTCCGGAATCGGAAACTGTTATGCCGACGAAATCTGCTTCGATGCGTTCATTCATCCCGAAACCCCGATTCCGTCGCTTGATCAGGAAAAATCGGACCGTCTGTATCATTCCATGCGCAAAATTTTGGAGGAAGCGGTGGCTGCCGGAGGATATATGGACCGGCCGTTGTCGGCGAATGATGCGCTGACCGGAGGTTTCGACAACCGATGCCGGGTATATGATAGGGAAGGGGAACCTTGCGTTCGCTGCGGGACTCCGCTCGAGAAAGGAGAAACCGCAGGCCGGAAAATGTTTTTCTGCCCCCATTGCCAAAGGATGGGATGAAGCATGCGGATCGGATCTCACGTCAGCACCCGTAACGGATATCGAGAGGCGGCGCGCAGAGCCGCGGCGATCGGCGGAGACGCCTTTCAATATTTTCCGAAAAACCCCCGGAGCCTGCAGGTGAAAGCGTTCGACCGGCGTGACGCGGAAAGCTGCGCCGAATGGTGCAGGGAGAACGGCGTCGTGTCGATCGCTCACGGTCCGTACGGCGTAAATCCGGCAACGGAAGGGGAAACCGCCGCTGTCTGCGCCCGTTCGACGCTGAACGATCTGGATATTGCGGAGGCATGCGGATCGATCGGCGTTGTCGTGCATTTTGGCGTGTATAAAGGGGAAGATCCGTTACAAGGTTATAAAAATATCATACAATGGATCAATACCGTCACGTCGAATTGGCAAGGAAAAGCGAAGGTGCTGCTCGAAAACCAGGCGGGCGAACATGGCATCATCGGGACGACTCCCGAAGAGCTGGTGCAAATCCGAAATCTATGCGCGGCGCCTGAGAAAGTTGGGTTTTGCCTGGATACTTGCCACTTGTTCGCCAGCGGGCAATGGGAGACGGGAAAATGGGAACCTTTCGCCGACAGGGCCAGGAAGCTTGGGTATTGGGAAGCGCTAGCGGCCGTACATTTCAACGATTCCCGTTATGAGTCGGGTTCGCGGAGAGACCGCCATGCCGTCGTCGGTGAAGGTTATATCGGGGAGGAGAACTTCCGTCAGTTCCTGGCGACACCGGAGCTGCGCGATATTCCGCTGATGCTCGAGACGCCTGAAGAGGAGGACGGCACGCACCGCCGCCAGGTGGCCCTGGTCAGGCGGTGGTCGGAGGAGGTGCTTGAATGATCAATGTATTTTTGGATGATATGCGGGCTTGTCCGCCCGGATTTGTGGCCGCCCGTTCCGCCGAGGAATGTCTGCTGCTGCTTGCGGAGTGCGACGTCGAAGTGCTGTCGCTGGATTACGAGCTCGGATACGGACAGCCGAACGGCTTATCCGTTGCGCACGGTATTATTGTAAGCGGTAAATATCCGCGTGAAATATACGTGCATTCTTCCAGTCTGATGGGTCGGGCGGAAATGGTGCGCGCGCTAAGAGGTTCCGCGCCCGCTGAAGTCCTGATCCACGACGGGCCGATGCCCGATCACGTGCTGAAAGCCGCTGCCGCCGGAGCCGCTCCGGATACGTGGACGGTAGAAGCGGATGCATGAGTGGCGAGAATGGGAGCCGGCCGGCTGGCGAAGAGAATGGACGGCGGCTCCGGGACCGCTTGCAGTGCTGGTGCATACTCCGCTGTGCGGAACCTGCAAGGCGGCCCGGCAGATGCTGAACGTCGTCCGTGAGCTGATGCCGGAGCTTCCGATGACTGCCGCGAACTTAAACGTGATGCCGGATATGGCACAGACGTTTCAGATCGAAAGCGTGCCGTGCTTGCTTGTGAAGAGACCGGACGGGTATGTGGAGAAGCTGTATCGTTTCGGCTCCGTGCCGGAACTGTTGGAGCGATTGCGGTCGCCCCGTTTATGGAGGGGGAAACAGACGCCTTGATTCATTTAAAGGATTTGACGCTGCGCCGTGGGGAGCGGGATATTCTCCGCGGCGTCGATTTGCATGTGGAGCCGGGCCAGCATTGGGTGCTTCTCGGCCGTAACGGCTGCGGCAAAACAACCGTGCTTGAAATGATCACCGGATATTTGTTTCCTACATCCGGTACGGTCGATGTGCTCGGCCATCGATACGGACAAGTGGATGTGCGGGAAGTGCGCAAGAACATCGGATACATAAGTCCGTCCCTAATGGAGAAATTTACGCTTCGCGACCCGGTGTGGGAAATCGTCGCAGGCGGGGCTTTTGCCTATTTGCGCATTTATGAACAACTGCCCGAGGAAATCAAAGAGCGGTCCATTCTGGAATTGGAACGCGTGGGACTGGCTCATACGGCGGAGCAGCCTTTCGGCACGCTATCGCAGGGAGAACGCAAAAAGGTATTGCTCGCGAGAACGATGATGTCCTCGCCGCAGCTGCTCATCCTGGACGAGCCGTGCGCAGGTTTGGACCTGTACGAACGGGAGAAGTTTCTGGACGCATTGGCCGGGTTTGCCGGACGTGAATTATCCATGCTGTATGTAACGCATCATATCGAGGAAATCGTACCGCTGTTCACCCACGTGGCGCTGATGGCCGACGGCCGGATTACCGCACAAGGGGAAAAGAGAGAAGTGCTGACTCCTCGGCAGCTGCAGGAAGTATACGATTTGCCCATTCAGGTGGATTGGGCGGATCATCGTCCCTGGATTCGTGTAGGAGGTGGAAAATAACCCCATGATGACATTCATCGGAACGGCCAACCCCGGTTTTTCCCCTTACGCGATGGAGGAGCTGCGGCGGCGCATTCCGGGCACTTCCGTGTCCGGAGAGGCTGCGGGCGAAACTTTCCGGTTCACGTCCGGCGAACGCGAACCGGCAGAACTGCTGAAGGAGCTTCGCCGGGACGAGCCGGTATTTCTTCGTCATCTGTTCCCGCTCGAGGCGGAATATCCGGTTACGGCAGATCCTGCTGCCACGGTGGAAGCTTTGACCGCTTATGCACGGGCTTTAGAGGAACGGGTGCCAGGACGCAAAGTGGCGGTGCAAATCCGGAAAACGCAAGAAAGTCCGTTTCCGTTCTCCTCGGCGGAAGCCCGGGATATTGTGGCCGAAGTGGTACGCGAGCTGGGCGGTGAATCTGTGGTGCAAGACGCCGATCAAATCGTCTCGGTCTACGCTTCCGGCAAATCCATCCTGTTCGGCTGCTCAGATCCGAAGGACAACTTGTCGGATTGGCCGGGCGGCGCGGTGCGGTTTCGCCGGGAAGAAGGACTGCTGTCCCGCGCGGCGTTTAAACTGCTGGAGGCGGAACGTGCGTTCAAGCTGCCGCTGGACCGCTTCAACCATGCGCTGGATCTGGGAGCAGCGCCGGGCGGCTGGTCGTCGGTGCTGTTGGATCGGGGACTGAAGGTAACGGCTGTGGATCCCGCGGAAATGGATCCTTCTTTGTATAAAAATCCTCGGTTCCGTCACTTGAAGCAGAATGCTTCGGATGTGTCGTTCCCGCCGGGGACGTTCGACTTGCTCGTGTGCGACATGAGCTGGGATCCGCATCGGACATGCCGTCTCGTCTCCGCACTGTCACCCGCGATGACAGCCGGCGCTTCGGGCATCATCACGCTCAAGCTCATGTACCGCAAACCGCTCCAAACGCTTCGCGAGCTGATGGAAGAGTATGCGGATCATTTCGATATTCGCAAAGTGAAGCAGTTGTTTCACAACCGGGAAGAAGTTACAATGTGGGTAAGAAGAAAGCCGTAAGGCGGTCACGGTTCGGGAAAGCATCCCGTATTCGCGGCGCAGCCCCTTGCTGGGGGTATTGCGTTCCGGATACGGGATTTTTACGTTTCCGGACGCCAATCGCCGCGAAGGAGAGAATACATGGAAGACCATCGCAAGCCGGTACCGCAGCTGCCTGCCGGCACACTTTACGCGGACCGCTACCGCATTGTGGCGCCGCTTGGCCGCGGCGGCATGGGCCAGGTGTATTTGGCCGAGGATGTGAGATTGGGCGGCAAACGGCGGGCGCTGAAGTTGACGGCCGCCTCCCAGGAAGAGAGGGCGTCTTTCGTCCTTGAGGCCCGCATGTTATCCGAGCTGCAGCATCCGCACCTGCCGGACATTGTCGATTATTATCCGCCGGACGCCAGCGGTACTGCCGGCATCGTGATGGAATATATCGCGGGCGATACGCTCGCGGATTTGTTCGAGCGCAGCGGCCGCCATTTGCCGTTCGCGCGTATTTTCCGCTATCTGAATCAGCTCTGCGACGTGCTGTGCTACTTACACGGCCGTGAGCCGCAAATCGTGTTCCGCGATTTAAAGCCCGCGAACGTGCTGATCGACCGCCACGACCGGGCGGTGCTCATCGATTTCGGTATCGCGCGCCGGTACCGGCCGGGAGCGGGCTCTGACACCGAGCGGCTCGGCACGCCGGCATTCGCGGCTCCCGAACAAATTCGCGGCGAGCAGACGGACGGGCGCACCGATTTATTCGGCTGGGGTGCGATTGCCTTTTATTTGTTATCCGGCGGTCAGTTTGCCATCCGGCGCGCCGGAAATTTACACCGCACGCTTCAGCCCGACGTTCCGCGTGAATTTACCGATGTGCTTGAACGGGTATTGGCCGACGATCCTGCCGTCCGTCCGGAGAACGCCAACCAGCTCAGGCAGCTGCTTCAACCGATTGCAGGCAGCGCGGAGACGGCAGAAACGAGCAGGAGACATTCCGATGTACGTACGGATGACGGTGTGATCGTCGCCGCCGTTGTTTCCGCCTATCCCGGAGCCGGCGCTACTTTCTGCGCAATCGGGTTGTCCAAGGCGTTATCCGAAGCGGGAGTCGCACACGCTTTGGTGGAATGTCCAGGCCGCGAGCCCGAGTTGTATGAGCTGCTGGACGGTGACCGCCGCAAGCCGAAGCATACCGCATTCGCCGACCCGAGCGGACAGTCCGATCCGGTTCCCGCTTGGCGGCTTGGAACGGCATCGCTGTATACACTGGATCCGAGGCGAGCATCGCCGATGCCGCCCGAAGATGTGTTTGCGGCATGGCTGCGCAAGCTTGGCGTCCCGCTTGTGATTCTGGATGTATCCAGTGGTTGGGACAGCCCCGGCGTCGCCGGCTGGCTGGCGGAACATGCCGGCTGGATATGGTGGGTCGCGGACTGCATGCCCGCCAAATGGTCTGTCCGCCGTCAGGAGGCAGGCGCGGAACTGCACAGGCTCATCCGGAAAAACGGCCACGCCTCCCGCTGGATCGCCAACCGGGATTTGCGGTTCCCCGAGCGGGAACATTGGCTTTCCTGTTTTCCCGAGCGGCCGGTCCTCACGATTCCGCAATATCCGACGGAATCCGTCGTGCAAGCCGTGTGGCGGGGCGAAGGAGTTCCCGGCTCGTCCAAATCCGCATCTCATATGAACCTAGCGTTTCAAAAGTGGGCGGGAGAGGTTATCGAAAGCCAAAGAAGGAAGTTATCTCCTTTTTCCCCAGTCGTATAATCGTGTTACAATAAAGTCATGAGAGAAGAGATCGAAAAACCGGGAAACGTCGGTGCGAAATATGCGAATCCGGGCTGGATGGAAACGGGTTGGACGGCGCTTCGGCTCGGGCTGACCTCATTCGGCGGTCCAATCGCGCATATCGGCTATTTTCGAAACGAATATGTGCATCGCCGGCGGTGGGTCGACGAAGAAACGTTCGCCGATCTCACCTCGATGTGCCAATTCCTGCCCGGACCGGCCAGCAGCCAACTCGGGATGTCCCTCGGGATGAAGCGTGCCGGCGTCGCCGGCGCATTGTCCGCTTGGGTAGGTTTCACCCTCCCGTCAGCCCTTCTCATGACATTCTTCGCCTTCGCAGCCGCTTCGATCGGGAAAG
Organism: Cohnella pontilimi; assembly: GCF_005049045.1. Lineage (GTDB taxonomy): Bacteria > Bacillota > Bacilli > Paenibacillales > Paenibacillaceae > Cohnella > Cohnella pontilimi. Next base: position 428,513 of record NZ_SUPK01000001.1, on the reverse strand, counting down.
CCGGGGAAGGACTGCTCCACGGGCTGATGCTTGCGGCAGTTGCCGTCGTGGCGCAAGCCGTCTGGAGCATGGCTCGCACATCCGTTACGGACGTCACGCGCGCGGTTTTTGCCGTATGCACCGCTGCTATTGCGCTTTGGCTGCCTGGAACGGCGGGACAACTGCCGCCGCTTGTTCTTTGCGGAGCCGCCGGATGGCTGTTGCTGCGCAAACAGGTGAACATCACAGCTCCGATTCCGGATGTCCCGCGAAACCGCCCGGTTTTGGCGATGACTTGTTTATCGTTATTTTTCATTCTGCTTGCCCTTCTGCCCGTACTTTCGGTCGTTTCGCTCAGTCCGCTGGTTAATCTGGCGGATATCGGTTACCGCGCCGGATCTCTCGTGTTCGGAGGAGGTCACGTCGTGCTGCCGATGCTGGAACACGAATCGGTCCGGTCCGGTTTATTGACCGAGCGGCAGTTTGTAGAGGGTTACGGCGCTGCGCAGGCCGTTCCCGGTCCGCTGTTTACGTTCGCGGCGTACATCGGGGCAGTCTCCTCTCAAGGGCTGCAAGGCTGCATACGTGCCGCCGTGATGTTGATTGCCATATTTCTGCCCTCGTTTTTGCTGGTCGCCGGCGTCATGCCGTTTTGGGAAGGGCTGCGCGCCAACAAGGGAACGAGAGCGGCACTTGCCGGGGTCAACGCTGCCGTTGTCGGGCTGCTTGCCGCCGCACTTTATGATCCTGTATGGACGTCGGCGGTTCGTCAACCGATCGATATTGCCGTCGCCGCAGCGGCATTTGTATGTTTGGTGTTATGGCGATGGCCGTCATGGCTGATCGTCGCCGCAAGCGCTTTAGCAGGATGGATGATCTATGGGTAGAGAAAGGGGATTGAATCGTGAAAGAGAAAGAGAGCATTCTGATTATCGAAGATGAAAACGCCATCGCGCGTATTTTGCAATTGGAGCTCGAGCACGAAGGGTATGAGGTCGGCCGTGCCGCAGACGGCAGAACCGGTCTGGAAATGGCCCAGTCAGGCGAATGGCACCTGATTTTGCTCGACGTGATGCTGCCCGAATTGAACGGCATCGAAGTGCTCCGGCGGCTGCGGCAAAGCGACGCGGCGGTGCCGGTCATTCTCCTGACGGCACGGGATACTGTTCCGGACAAAGTGAGCGGCTTCGAGCACGGCGCCAACGATTACGTCACCAAACCGTTCGCCATGGAAGAGCTGCTCGCACGCGTGCGGAACCTGCTGCGCATTTTCAAAGCTTCCCGGGAAGGCGAAAGCGAAGACGTGCTGCGCATCGGCGATCTGACGATCGAGCTCATCACGCGCAAAGTATTCCGCAAAGACCATTCGATCGAATTGACGCCGAGGGAGTTTGAGCTGCTGCTCTATTTGGCGCGGCACAAAAATGAAGAAAAGACACGTGACGAAATTTTGTCCGACGTATGGGGTTACGAATACATAGGCGACACCAACGTGGTGGACGTGTATATTCGATATTTGCGGCAGAAAATGGACAAGGGTTACCGCCATAAACTGCTGCATACCGTTCGGGGTGTCGGCTATATGCTGAAGGAGCCGGATGCATGACGCTTCGCGCCCGCTTTACCCTTTTTACCGTATTTTGGCTTATTTTTATTTTGATCTTGTACAATATTTTCGTCTATTTCTTCGTCATTCGGGTCACCACGCGCGGCGAATTGCAGCTGCTGGCCAACAAAGCGGATCTGGTGGCGGAGACGATTCGAAAACAAGGCAACAGGGGATATGACGATCCGAAGCTGCTCACCGACATGTACAATGCCAACGAGATGCTCCGGATTGTGATGACGGGCGGCAGGGTTGTCAACAAGGTCGGCACCGACGAGGAGTTGCTGTCGCTTCCGCCTGCCGTGTCGCCGAACATGACGTCCGAGACGCTTCATGTCAACGGACAGCGCGTCATTTACTTCACCATGCCGCTGTATGAGGAGGGGAGCCAGGTCGGAGCGGTCGAAGGAGCCCGGCGGCTCACCGTTCTCGACAGCTATCTGCAAATCATGGTGCTGGCGCTGAGCGTGACGAGTGTGGGTGCCGTCGTGTTCGCCATTTTCGGAACCTATTGGTTCACCTCGCGCATGACCGGTCCTCTGGCCCAAATGGTGCAGACGATGCGGGAAATCGACCGGAGCGGTAAATTGCATCAAGTGCAGCTAAGCGGAAGGGAAGAATCCGTCGAGCTGCAGCAGCTCGTTCGCGCGTTCAACCAGATGATCGAACGTCTGGACCGTACCATCGAGCATCAAAAGCAGTTCGTGGCGGACGCGTCGCATGAACTGAAAACGCCGCTCACCGTCATTTCCAGTTACGCGGATATGTTAAACCGCTGGGGCCGGGGCAACGCGGAAGTACGCGACGAGGCGATCGAGGCGATCGGCAAAGAGACCGAACGGCTTCAGAAACTGATCCGTTCCATGCTGACGCTGGCGGAAGCGGAGCAGGACGAGTGGCTGACCGTCACCCGGTTCGACGTCCCGACCGTCGTGCACGAATTGGCGTCGATGCTGGGCACGACGTTCGGGCGGGAAATCCGCGTTCACTCGTCGAGCCAGTCGGTTCCGATGAGAGCGGACAAGGATAAAATTCGTCAGTTGCTGCTGATCCTGATCGACAACGCGATCAAATACAGCAAAGAGCCGATCGACGTCCGCATCCGTCAGGATAAATCGGGCATCAAGCTCGAAGTGACCGATTACGGAATCGGTATTCCTGAAGCCGAGATTCCGTATTTGTTCGAGCGGTTTTACCGCGTCGATTCGGCTCGCCACCGCTCCACCGGCGGAAGCGGTCTGGGCCTGTCCATCGCCAAACGGATCGTCGTTCTTCATGAAGGTCAGTTGGAAGTGTACAGTAAACCCGGCAGCGGCACCACGATCTCTATTCATTTTCCGAGAACATGATGACGCACGAAAAAAAGGCAGGTTCGGCTTCATGGCCGAATCTGCCTTTTGTCTTTGGCTTCGTCTTATAACACCCGGCGGGCCGTTACATAATTGGTTTTCCAGTAACCGGTCAGGCTCGAATACGCAACGCCTCTGCTGGGATAGGAATGCAAAATTTTGTTGTTACCCAAATATACCGCCACGTGGCCGATTTTGTTTCCCGTGCGCTTGGGAGATTTGAAGAACACGAGATCCCCGCGCTTCAGATTGGCTTTCGTGATTTTACGGCCTTTGGTCGCCTGGGAGCTTGATACCCTTGGGAGCTTGACGCCGTATTTGCCGTATATGTATTGGGTAAAGCTCGAACAGTCGAAGGACGACGTTGCGCCCGAAGGAGCGCCGAAACGATATTTGACTCCCAAATATTTTTTGCCGAGCTTGATAATACTGTCCGCTTTGGTGGCTTTAGCTGCGGACGCTTGAGGGGCTTGTCCCATGGCTAATCCGGCAAACCCGACAATGGCGCAAAGACTGACGGTGACGACTTTGCGGGCGACTGTGCGTTTGAGGCTCATGCTGCGTGGTCCCTCCATGTTACTCTTATTCTGCTAACTTCCTTGGTCAGTATAACAAAAGGAAGGTTACCTATAATTTTCTAAGGAGAAAGCAACCAAGCGTGTCTCATGCGTTTCCAGCACTTTCTTAGAAACCGATTAAAATTTTCTCACCGAACTTGTCGATGTCTCCTTCGTCCATGTTGACCGGCACCCGTTTGGTGTTTCGCGGCGCAAAGTGGTATTTTTAAAAGGTGTATTTTGGAGGGGTAGGGGGTTTGGCCTTATGAAAATGCGGGTATCCGCTGTTCAGTTTGATTTGCGAGATGTGAACTCTTTCGAGGAGTTTCGCCGGCAGGTGGTGCATTATGTCCGCAACGCGGCGGAATATGACGCGCAATTCGTGCTGTTTCCGGAATTCATCACGACGGCGCTGTTATCGATCGGGGGAGAAGGCGAGACGGGTCAGCCGATTGACCGGCTTCCGGACTACACGGAGCAGTATACGTCCTTATTTACCGGACTGGCTGCCGAATACGGGATGTACATCATCGGCGGTACGCATGTGACGCGCAAGGAGGGGCAACTGCGGAACACGGCGTTTCTGTTCGGTCCGGACGGCACCGTTTTTACCCAGGACAAGCTGCATATTACGCCTACGGAGAAAGAAGAATGGAGCGTAAAAGAAGGCGACGGAGTCGAAGTGCTCGATACACCGTTCGGGAAAATCGGACTGCTCACGTGCTATGACATCGAATTTCCCGAAATCGTCCGAATGGTACGGGCCAAAGGCGCGAACGTCATCTTCTGCCCATCGTGCACCGATGACCGGCACGGTTTTTACCGGGTTCGTTACTGCTGCCATGCCCGGGCTGTCGAAAATCAAATCTATATCGTGACCACGGGAACCGTCGGATCGCTGCAGCGCGTCGATTTCATGCGGGCTAACTATGGTCAGGCCGCGGTGATCACGCCGAACGACATTCCGTTTCCGCCGCGAGGCATTATGTGCGAAGGGGAGATCAACGCCGATATGCTCATTACGGCGGACTTGGATCTGTCTCTGCTCGACGAAGTGCGCCAAAAAGGTTCGGTGACGACTTGGCGGGACCGCAGAACCGACCTTTATCCCGACTGGAAATAAGGAGGCGGCGGCAGGCGATGCTGAAGCATCTGAGAGTGACGGATGGAGAGCGGATGCTGCCGGCGGTCATTCGCAACTATGGGCCGGCGGATTTTCAGGGGTTGATCGAAGTTCAGGCGCAAAGCTTTCCGCCCCCGTTTCCTTCCGAGCTGTGGTGGAATGAGGAGCAACTGCGCGAGCACGTTACCCGGTTTCCTGAAGGCGCGCTATGCGTGGAAATTGACGGGGGGATCGTCGGCTCGATGACCGGCTTGCTGCGTACGCTGGACGACAGTCATCCGCATGACTGGGCCCGTGTGACGGACAACGGATACATCCGTAACCACGAACCTGACGGAGATACCTTATACGTAGTGGATATTTGTATAGCGCCGGCTTACCGTAAATTCGGGCTTGGAAAATGGCTGATGCAGTCGATGTACGAGACGGTGGTGTTTCTGGGATGCCGCAGGCTGCTCGGCGGAGGCCGCATGCCCGGTTACCACAAGGTGACCGATGAGATCTCGCCTGAACGTTATGTCGAACAAGTGGTGTCGGGGGAAAGAAAAGATCCCGTCATTACGTTTTTACTGCGGTGCGGCAGGCTGCCCGTCGGCATCGCCGCCAACTATTTGGAAGACGAGGAATCGCGCGGATACGCCGTCTTGATGGAATGGCGAAATCCGTTCCGGTCATTTATTTGAGGAGGTCATATACATATGGCAATGGAATACTTACGTATCCAATCGATTGAGGACGAAAACTTCGCCCAAATGCACCGTTTGATGAGCCGCATTTTCCCGCCGGAAGAAGTGCTGGCTTTCGACTTGTGGAAGGAGCCTCTCGCGGATCCGACGATCAACGTTTATGTGGCCTTACATGAAGGCGAAGTCGTAGGGGCAACGGAATATCGTTACTATCCCGGGATGCGTGTCGCCATGACGGATTTCACCATAATCGGGCAAGCGGATCTGGGCATCGGCCGGTTCCTGTATGTGAACCGGGAGCGCGATTTGCGCCGGCTGGAAGATGAATCCGGTATGAATTCGCTCGGCATGTTCGCGGAAATTTACGATCCCCTACATATCGAGGCTTTGCGTTTCGGCGAAGCGCTGCCCATGCATCCTGCCGTCCGGCGTGAAGTGCTGTCTCACCTCGGGTATCGGAAACTGGATATCGACTACGTTCATCCGTCCTGGGACTTGGAAGGCAAAGCGGTCCGCGGATTGAATCTCGGGTTCCGCCCGGTGGAGGAGAACCTGGATTCGCTTCCTTCTTCGCTGGTGGTAGAGTTTTTGCGCACTTATTACACAGCGATCCCGGAGAAGCCGCAAGAGTGGCTGGATATGATCGCCGGCTTGGAACGCCGCGATCGCATTCCGCTGCTGCCGATTTAACCCATCAGTTCGTCATGTAAGGATAAGGAGTCGCCGACGGATGCAGATTACGTTTTTGGGGAATGGAGATTCCTTGGGTACTCCACGGGTCTATTGTGATTGTGCCGTTTGCTCCGAGGCGAGAACGACCGGAGCAAACCGGCGATTGCGATGCTCGGTGTGGATCGAGTTAGAGGGCGAGAAACCGCTGCTGCTGGATTGCGGTCCCGATTGGCGCGGGCAGATGGAGCGCATCGGGATTCGTGCGGTCGATCAGGCGCTGATCACCCATGCGCATTTCGACCACATTGGAGGTCTCACCGAGTGGGCGGATGCGTGCCGGTGGCGGGAGGTGACGGCGGATTTGTACGCGCCGATGGAGGTGCTGGAAGAAATATCGCAGCGCTTCCCATGGGTTAGTTCGCGCCTTCAATTGAAGAGCAATGACGAGGGGATGAATTACGGAGATTGGCGGATCGATCCTTGGAAGGTGAACCACGGGAAAAACGGATTTTCCTACGCCTACCGTTTTGAACATGTGCTCGACGGACGAACATGGGCCTACTGCTCCGACTCGATCCAATTGACGGAAGAGCAGAAGGCCCCGCTGTATGGAGTGAACCTTCTCGTGCTCGGAACGAGCTTCGCCGAAGAGCCTTATCCGATGGAAACGCGGTCCGTGTACGATTTGAAGGAAGGGATCCGGCTGGCGGAGGAAGTTCGGGCGGAGAACGTGCTGTTCACGCATCTTTCGCACGATATCGACGTGCGCCGCGACTATGGTCTTCCAGCGCATATGAGGTTAGCCCAAGCGGGCATGAAGATTACGGTCTAATCGCGGCTGCGGATCACCAGCAGCTGACCTTCAGATAGGGTAATCCTACCCTGCGCGTCCATGAGCACGTTGCTGACTCCGAGCGACCAGCCCAGTGTCAATGTCGCGTCGGTCAGCGGATATTGAAATCCTTCAAGCGTGACTCCCTTCACGACCATGGAGAGAGGCAGTAAAGACACATACTTATAGCGCGAATCCGCCTCCAGCCGCAATTCACCCTTGCAGAGGCGGATTTCATTATGTTCGTCGATCAGGCGGCCCTCACAACCTTGCTCCGCCAGCTGACGAAGCAAGTGAACGTTCGCCAGACTGTGATCGAAACGGGTTCCCAGACCTCCGACAATTTCGATATGCCGGTAACCGCGGGAAACCGCCTCTCGTATGGCCAGTTCGGTGTCCGTCCAGTCTTTGTCGACCGGGTCGCAGGCGAGACATTCAAGAGAAAATTCGGCAATCTCGTTCCGCTGCTCCGCGGTTACGGAGTCAAAATCCCCTAGTGCCAAATGAGGCCTGACGCCGTGACGTACGAGAAATTCGGCTCCGCGGTCGGCGCCGATCAGGAAAGCTTCCGGCGTCATGCGGTCCATCGCCCATTCGCCGAGGGTGCCCCCCGTAAAAATAACCGCCTTAGAACGGCGGCTGTGCTCGCGATCGCTCATCTATCTTTTTCCTCCGTTGATCTCGGTTGGTTCGTCCACCCCAGTATAACCGGAAATCATCCGTTGCGGAATGTCCCGGCTTGCCGCTACAATTGAAGAGTGCCGATGAGATTCGACATGAAGCGCCGGACAACAAGAGAAAGGCTGCGGGGAAGCGGCCGTTTCGGAGGGTCAACACGTTGGACTTTGACGTCTTTCATGTATTCAGCTTGATCGGCATCATCGCGTTCGCGGCGAGCGGCGCGGTGGTGGCGATGGAAGAGGGCTACGATATTTTGGGCGTTTTCGTGCTCGGCTTGGTCACGGCTTTCGGCGGCGGAGTGGTGCGCAATCTGCTGATCGGGATTCCGGTAACCACTTTGTGGAGTCAAGGCGTCTATTTGAAAACCGCGTTTTTCGCGATTCTGATCGTGTTTTTGATGCCCTCCCGACTGATTTGGCATTGGAAGCGTACGGAGGCGTTTTTCGATGCCATCGGCTTATCCGCATTCGCGATTCAAGGCTCGTTGTTCGCGGTTGATGCCGGATTGCCGCTTAGCGCGGTGATGGTGGCCGGGATGATGACGGGAATCGGGGGCGGCATGATCCGGGACATTATGGTCGGCCGCAAACCGCTCGTGCTACGGGACGAAATTTACGCCGTATGGGCGATTCTCGCCGGATGCGCGGTTGGACTCGGGCCGATGAAACAACCTTGGCAGCTGGTGGTCCTTTTTTCGTTCGTCGTCCTGTTTCGGATGTTATCCGTGCACTACAAATGGAAATTACCCCGCCGTACGCTCTCCGGCGCGCGCGGCCACGCAGACGATAAGGCACAATTGGGAGGCGGACTGTGAGTTATTCCGTATTGTTCGTATGTTTGGGCAACATTTGCCGGTCCCCGATGGCGGAAGCGGTGTTCCGCGATCTGGTTCGCAAGGAAGGGCTCGAGAACGTCGTAGAGATCGACTCGGCCGGAACCGGCGATTGGCATATTGGGAAACCCCCGCATGAAGGAACGAGGAGCATACTGGATGTCTATCGCATTTCCTATGCCGAAATGAAAGCCAGGCAGCTGGCTTCGGTTGACGGGAGCCGGTTTGATTTGATCGTGGCGATGGATACGAAGAATGAACGGGACATCTGGGCGGTGCTCGGCGATAAGGCCGGCGCCGAAGTGATCCGATTTTTGTCCCTGCTCCCGGGCCATGGTTCGGACGATGTTCCGGATCCGTACTACACAGGTAATTTCGAAGAGGTATACGAGCTGGTGAAAGAAGGCTGCGAAAAGCTGCTGATCCGAGTAAAAGAACGGTTGGGTGATCGAGGATGACGACGCAAGGCGAAGGGGGTATGGAGACGGAATTTCCGCTTTCCATCCGCCATTTGAGATTTGTGCCGCAAGATTTGCTGGATGCGCGGATCGTGCCCGTTAAAGGGCTGCGCCAGGAGGAGAATGAGACGTACCGGCTCGTGAAAGATTCGCTCACGGGCGAGCATTATCTGCATTACGGGGTACGGCATGTGAATCTCGCGGCAGGCGGCGCAGAGGAGGAGTTTCATCATCTGATGCCCGTCGAGCATGACGATGTGATCTCTTATGCGCTCGGGGCACAGGATTTTCACTATCCGGAGAACTGGAAAAAGGCCTACTTGCGCAATGGTCCCGCAGGAGGATTTGTGTGGTATGACCCCAACGGCGCCGTCGACAGATCCGCTGAGTACGACGCGATCGCGGCACAAATTCGGGAGAAACTCCATACTTTCCGTCGTGAAGGACGATCAGGCACGGAGGAAATGCAGAAGCTGATTGACGACATGGAACGGCTGTTCCGTCCGGAAACGAACAAAGACCCGTCATCGGAGTAAATCTCCGGTGTGCGGGTCTTTTGTTTGCACGCTTTAAAAAAACGCATCAGGTCCCACGAATGCCGCGAGCGCCTCAGGCAGCTGCTGCTGCCAGAAGCCCCACTTGTGTTCGCCGTCTTTTTCCGAGTAAGACACATGCGCGTTTCTTTCTTCGAGCAGCTGCCGCATTTCACGGTTCAGCTTCACGAAATCGAAGGTTCCGCGGTCGGTGGCGAAGGCCGTCTCCTGCAATCCGACGATCATCCAGACGGAAAGCCAGGACAAGTCGCGAGCCTCCGCCAACTGATTTTGGGCAACTTCATAATAAGCGCCGGAGAGGGATAAGACACGGGAAAACAGCTGCGGATACTGCAGGGCGAGGCTCATACATACCGTTGCGCCCAGAGAGTCGCCGGCCAGCACGCGATCATGGGGAGATCGGCGGACGGAAAATAGTTTTTCGACTTCCGGCAGCAGTTCGTCTGCGAAAAAACGGGTATATACGTCGTGACGGGCTTCACCGGGCTGATACTCGCTTGTCCGGAGTTTTTTGTCGACTTCGACGCCCACGACAATGAAAGGCTCCCAGTCTTCCTCCAAAATGAGGCGCTGGGCGATGGTCGCGATCCGTCCGAAGTTGAAAAAATCTTCGCCGTCCTGACAATAAACGACCGGATAACTGACCGTTTCCAGGTAGCCGGGCGGTAAATAGACCCGTATGACCCGATGCCCCTCCGGCAAAATCCGGCTGGGCACTTCATGTTTTACGACGGTTCGGCGGTAAACGGGGCTGTCGTTCAATGGTATTCCTCCTGATTCGTAAGTATGGAAAAACCCGGCACTGGGCAAACCAAATGAGGGCTGTATTCCGAATAGTGTATTAATGTGTTACACATTAAACGCAAACCTGTTATACAAACAAAATTTCGAGAAGTTGCAGTAAATACAAGGATTTCAGGCGTTTTTCTTTGACCAAATCATTCAAACAGAGATATAATAATTCTATAACAGTAAGCCCTGTTCCACAAATCAAGATGAGGTGAACAGCAATGGCCAAAGTATCCATGGATAGACCGGTCGCGAAAACCGGCGCTTTATCGCACGAAGTGCGGGCGGACGATATCGCTCCGCTGCAAGTATTGTCTCCGGACGGCGAAGTCGTCAACCCGGACCGTATGCCGAAGCTGTCGGACGATCAATTGAAAGAAATTATGTACCGCATGGTATTTACCCGGACATGGGATGAGCGAGCCATCAACCTCGGCCGTCAAGGCCGTCTCGGCTTCTACGCTCCGGTGTCGGGACAGGAAGCGACGATGGTCGGCAGCGAATATGCGCTGAATAAAGACGATTTCATCTGCCCGGGCTACCGCGACATGCCGCAGCTGGTTTGGCACGGTCTGCCGCTTTATCAGGCGTTCCTGTATTCCCGCGGCCACCAGCATGGCGGTCAAATTCCGGAAGGCGTCAACGTGCTGATGCCGCAAATCATCATCGGCGCGCAAATCCTGCATGCCACAGGCATCGGGATGGGCTTCAAGCTGAAGAATGAGCAGCGCGTCGCCATCACGTACACCGGCGACGGCGGTTCCTCGGAAGGCGATTTCTATGAAGGTCTGAACTTCGCAGGATCGTTCAAGCTTCCAGTCATTTATTTCGTTCAAAATAACGGTTATGCCATTACGACGCCTTTCGCCAAGCAAACGGCGGCGCAATCGATTGCGCACAAAGCGCTGGCTGCCGGGATCCGCGGCGTACAAGTCGACGGCATGGACGTATTGGCGGTCATTTCCGCTGTACAGGAAGCCGCCGAAATCGGACGCAACGGCGGAGGAGCCACGTTGATCGAAGGCCTCACCTACCGCTACCGCCCGCACTCCATGGCGGACGATACGACGAAATACCGTACGAAAGAAGAAGAAGCGGAGTGGAGCATCAAGGATCCGCTCGTGCGCTTCGGCAAATATTTGGAGAAAAAAGGACTGTGGTCCGACGAAGATACCGCTCGCGTGAAGGAAGAAGCGAAAAACACGGTCAACGAGCAAATCAAGAAAGCCGAGCAGACGGAAAAAATGACCGTTGCCGGCCTCATTGACTCGATGTTCGAGCAAACGCCGCCACACCTGGAAGAGCAGAAGGCCGATTATCAATAATCGAGATTCGCTAATGGATCCATAGACGGGGGAGTAATCAGCATGGCGCAAATGAATATGAAAGAAGCGATCCGCGATGCAATGCGGGTCGAACTCAAACGCGACCCGAGCGTGCTCGTATTCGGCGAAGACGTCGGCCACGTGGGCGGCGTTTTCCGGGCGACCGAGGGGCTGCAGGGCGAATTCGGCGAGACGCGCGTGTTCGACACGCCGCTGGCGGAATCGGCGATCGGCGGTTTGGCCGTCGGTCTGAGCACACAGGGCTTCCGCCCGGTTGCGGAAATTCAGTTTGTCGGCTTTATTTTTGAAGCACTTGATCAAATGTTCGTGCAGGCGGCACGCATGCGTTATCGCTCCGGCGGCCGCTATCATGCTCCAATCGTTTTCCGTACGCCGTTCGGCGGCGGCGTGAAAGCGGCGGAGCTTCATACGGATTCTCTTGAGGGGCTGGCGGTTCAAACGCCGGGCATTAAGGTCGTCATTCCTTCCAATCCTTACGATGCCAAAGGTCTGTTGATCTCGGCAATCCGCGATAACGATCCGGTCTTTTTCATGGAGCATTTGAACCTTTACCACGCATTCCGCGATGAAGTGCCGGAAGGCGACTATACGGTGCCGATCGGGAAAGCCAAAGTCGTACGCGAAGGCAAAGACGTTACGATCATCGCTTATGGACTGATGGTGCATACGGCCATGAAAGCGGCAGAAGAGCTGGAGAAAGCGGGCGTTCAGGCAGAAGTGATCGACCTTCGTTCGCTTGTACCGCTGGACATCGACACCATCGTGGCGTCGATCCAGAAGACAAACCGCGCGATCGTCGTGCAGGAAGCGCAAAAATCCGCTGGCGTAGCCGCGGAAGTGATCGCTCAAATTAACGAGAAGGCGATTCTGCACCTGGAAGCGCCCGTGTTGCGCTGCGCTCCGCCGGACACGGTATACCCGTTCGCACAAATTGAAGATCAATGGCTGCCGAACGCGGCCCGCATCGTGAAAACCGTCAATCAGGTGCTGGAGTTTTAATAAGCGCAGACAATTCGGGGTCCCCAAAAAGTAATCGGAATAAACTTCGAAGCTTATCGTCACTTTTGGGGGACCTAGCGAACGTCACTTTTTGGGGTATTTAGAGGAGGGTGTCAGGTGGCCAGATTCGAATATCGGTTCCCGGAGCTCGGCGAAGGGCTGCATGAAGGCGAAATCGTCAAAATGCACATCGCCCCGGGCCAAACCGTAACAGACGAAGATATCGTCATGGAAGTGCAAAACGATAAAGCGATCGTGGAAGTACCTTGCCCGGTCAACGGCAAAGTGCTGGAAGTGTTCGCGAAAGACGGCCAGGTCATGCACGTCGGAGAAGTCGTCGCGGTTATTGAAGCGGAAGGCGACGTACCCGAGCAGGCTCCGGCTGCCGAGGGACACGGTCAAGCAACCGGCGGAGCTTCCGGCAACAGCGCGGTCGGCGGAGCGGACACGAAGGGTCAGCCCGCTCAACAGCCGGCTGCCGAACCGGCTGCACCGGATGCAGCTCCCGCTGCTCCTGGTGCGACCGAGGCCAAACCGGCAGCCGGCGGCATGGTGCTGGCAACGCCTAGCGTACGCCGCTTCGCCCGCGAGAAAGGCGTAAATATCGCCGATATTGCAGGCAGCGGCAAAAACGGCCGCATCACGCGGGATGACGTACAAGCATACGCAGCGGGAGGCGCTCCGGCCCAAGCTGCCGCTCCGGCAGCGGATGCCGCAACTCCTGCCGCAGCTGCGGCACGTCCGGCACCGCAAGTCGGTCCCGGCGTAGAAGAGCGTGTACCGTTCAAGGGCATCCGCAAAGCTATCGCCAATGCGATGGTGAAATCGGTGTACACGGCACCGCATGTGACGCTGATGGATGAAGTCGACGTCACCGGGCTCGTCGCCCTGCGCAACCGGGCGAAGCCGTTGGCCGAGAAGAAAGGCGTCAAGCTCACGTATTTGCCGTTCATCGTGAAAGCTCTCGTTGCCGCTTGCCGCGAATTCCCGGCTCTCAACGCGATGATCGACGAATCGGCTAACGAGATCGTGTACAAAAAGTACTACAATATCGGGATCGCGACCGATACGGATAACGGCCTGCTCGTGCCGGTCATTTTCGACGCCGACCGTAAGAACGTCTGGTCCGTCGCATCCGAAATCCGCGATCTGGCGACCCGCGGCCGCGAAGGCAAGCTGGCCCCGAACGAACTGAAGGGCAGCACGATCACCATCACGAACATCGGTTCCGCAGGCGGCATGTTCTTCACGCCGGTCATTAACTTCCCGGAAGTCGCCATTCTCGGCACCGGCCGCATCAGTGAGAAGGCGGTCGTCAAGAACGGCGAAATCGCAGCCGCTCCGGTGATGGCGCTGTCGCTCAGCTTCGACCACCGGATCATCGACGGCGCAACCGCCCAAAATTTCCTGAATTACATCAAGCAGCTTCTCAGCGATCCTGAACTTCTCGTCATGGAGGTGTAAGCGATGGTAGTAGGAGACGCGTCTCTGGATATCGACTTGCTTGTGATCGGTGCCGGCCCCGGCGGTTATGTAGCCGCCATTCGGGCCGCTCAACTCGGACAGAAGGTCATCATCGCGGATAAGGCCAAATGGGGCGGCGTCTGCCTCAACGTCGGCTGCATTCCGTCGAAGGCGCTCATCAACGCCGCTCATCATTACGAAGCCATGCAGCACGCCGAAACTTACGGCTTGAAGGCAGAGAAGGTCGGTGTAGACTTCGGCAAAGTACAGGAGTACAAAACTTCCGTCGTCAACAAAATGACCGGCGGCGTCGAAATGCTGCTTAAGGCGAACAAGGTGCAAATGTTTGCAGGCGAAGTGATGTTCATCAACGAGAACGAAGCACGCCTGTTCAACGATCAGGAAGCTCCGCGTTACCGCTTCAAAAACTGCATTATCGCCACCGGCTCCCGTCCGATCGAGCTGAAGCCTTTCCCGTACGGCGGAAGAATTTTGTCGTCGACCGAAGCCTTGTCGCTCCCGGATGTGCCGAAAAGCCTCGTCGTCATCGGCGGCGGTTACATCGGCATCGAGCTCGGCCAAATGTACAGCAAATTCGGCACGAAAGTGACGATTCTCGAAGGCTTGGACACGATCATGGCCGGCTTCGATAAAGACATGAGCCAGCTCGTCGCGAAGAAGCTGAAGAAAGCGAACGTCGACATCGTGACTGGCGCAAAAGCAAGCAGCGCGGAGCAAACCGACAAAGATGTGACCGTCACCTATGAAGTCGGCGGAGAGACGAAAACCGTTACCGCGGACTACCTGCTCGTCACGGTCGGCCGTCGTCCGAACACTGACGGCGAGCTTGGGCTGGACATGCTCGGCATCAAGATGACCGACCGCGGTCTCATCGAAGTCGACGATCAATGCCGCACGAGCATTCCGCATATTTTCGCCATCGGCGACATTGTGCCGGGACCTGCTCTCGCACATAAAGCTTCCTACGAAGCGAAAGTCGCCGCGGAAGCGATCGCAGGCCTTCCTTCGAAGGTGGATTACAAGTGCATTCCCGCCGTCGCCTTCTCCGATCCCGAGTGCGCAAGCGTCGGTTACACGGAGAAGGAAGCGAAGGAAAGAGGCATGAACGTGAAATCCAGCAAATTCCCGTTCGGCGGCAACGGCCGTGCGGTCACGCTGGGCGGAGCGGACGGCTTCATGAAGATCATCCATGAGGTCGATACCGGCCTCGTCGTCGGTGCGCAAATCGCCGGCGTCGAAGCGTCCAACATGATTGCGGAAATGGGCCTGGCCATCGAGATGGGTGCAACGATTGAAGATATCGCGCTCACGATCCATGCGCACCCGACGCTGGGCGAAATCACAATGGACACGGCGGAGCTCGCCATGGGCCATCCGATTCACACGCTTGCTCCGAAGTGAGCAAACCTCAATACCGTTTATGACAAAACCCGTGCCGCGAGCACGGGTTTTTGTCGTTTTCGATTCGTCTGAACAGCTCCCGGGTATTTTTGTATCACAAGCGACACCTGGAGGGGTAAATATGAAACTGGTTCTGCTGTCCGGCGGTTCAGGCAAACGGCTCTGGCCGTTGTCCAACGATACGAGGTCCAAACAGTTTCTGAAAATACTGGACGACGGAAACGGCGGCATGGAATCGATGGTTCAGCGGGTTTGGAGGCAGCTTACGGCTCACGGCTTGGCCGGGCATGCTTGTATCGTATGCAACCGATCGCAGAGAGAGATTTTGCTGAGCCAGCTGGGAGAGGACGCCAAAATTATTTTTGAACCGGCGAGGCGCGATACGTTCCCGGCGGTCATGTTGGCTGCCATTTATTTATTTGATGTGGAAAAAGTCGACCCGGGAGAGGTGGTTTGCGTGCTGCCGGTCGACCCGTATGTGGAAATGACGTATTTCGATAAAATCATAGAATTGGAGAGCGTGCTGGAGGCCTCCCGTGCCAAATTGGCGCTGATGGGCGTTAAGCCGGACCACCCTTCCGAAAATTACGGTTACATAGTGCCGCGGTTGTCGGGCGGGAAGGACGGCTATTTTGAGGTCGAACGCTTTGTGGAAAAACCGGAGGAGGCGCTGGCGGCCGAATTGATTAGCAAGCAAGCGATGTGGAACTGCGGCGTCTTTGCGTTTCGGCTTCAGTTTATTTTGGATATTTTGCAGAAGCGCGATATTCCCACGCAATACGAATGGATGCTGCAGCATTTCGAGGACCTGCATTCCACCAGCTTTGACTACGAAGTCGTCGAACGCACCTCCCCGATCGTCGTACTGCCTTACGAAGGGACATGGAAGGATCTCGGCACATGGGACTCGCTCACGGAAGAGCTGCATGCGCCGGTCATCGGCAACGGGCAGCAAAGCGAAGACAGCGTAAATACGCATTTGATCAACGAGCTGGACATTCCGGTAACCGTGCTGGGTGTGGCCAACGCGGTCATTGCAGTAAGCCCGGACGGCATTCTGGTGGCGGATAAATCCTCAAGTCCCCGGTTGAAGCAAATGATCAAAGGGATCGACCAGCATCCGATGTATGCGGAGCGCTTGTGGGGCTGGTACCGCATTTTGGATTTCACGAAAAATGAAGACGGCTTCGAGGTGCTGACCAAACGATTCGGGATTCATGCCGGCAAACATTTGAGTTATCAGGTACATGAAGAGCGGACGGAAATTTGGACGGTCATTTCGGGCCGCGGCGAATGCATGCTCGACGGCGAGCGACAGCCTGTCGGGCCCGGCACCTCGCTCAAAATCCCGCCGGGCACGCGCCATGCCATCAAAGCCCATTCCGATCTTGAACTGATCGAGGTGCAAATGGGCAGAGAGCTCATTGAGGAAGATATTCGCCGGGAAGCGCTGGATTGGGAAGAAATCGGGCAAAGCGGGAAAAACGGGGTTGCCCCATAGGCCGATTCATGACCTTTTGGGACAACCCCGTCGCTTGTTTTGCTGCGTGATTTATTGACGCAGAGTTTTCAACGCGCCGCTCCAAGCCAGCACTTGATCCAGCATGCCATTCAGGTTGGTGAGATGGAGATCGGCCGGCTTGAATACCGCGCCGTTCTCAAAATCCGTGAACAGTGACAATGCCGGGTGTACGCGAACGTCCGCGACGGACAATTCGCCTAGGATCCCACGGAGATGTTCCGCCGCGCGGGCGCCGCCCACGGAACCGTAACTGACGATCCCGGCCGCTTTATTGTTCCAAGCATCGCGCGCATAATCGAGCGCGTTCTTCAATGCTCCTGTAATGCTATGGTTGTACTCTTGCACGATAAATACGAAACCGTCCAGGCCGGCCAGCTTGGTATTCCAAGCAGTCGCTTGTTCCGTGGCATCGGCCTCACCAAGCAGCGGAAGCTTATAGTCGGCAATATCCACGATTTCATAATTCGCGTCTCCGCGTTGATCGGCGATTTTCTTTACCCATTCTCCCACCTGCGGGCTTAACCGGCCTTGGCGGGTGCTTCCCAGAATAATTCCGATGTTTAATTTTGTCATCGTTGTCTCCTCCTTAGATGTCCCATTTTTGCCCATGAATTTGTCCCAAAAACCCATAACAACACCGCCTTTTGCTTTCAGAATACAGTTTGGGTTAATGCCGACATTTATAACAATAATAAATTTAATCATGTTTGTAAAGGAACTAACAATTGTTAAGTGTTATATGAACCTGCCCGGTTTATCCGGTTATGTCAGATCATTCATTTTCGGATAAAGAATGGGGATTATGCCAACCTAATCAATATGTAAATATTTCATTGAAGACGGAGGA
Organism: Cohnella pontilimi; assembly: GCF_005049045.1. GTDB lineage: Bacteria > Bacillota > Bacilli > Paenibacillales > Paenibacillaceae > Cohnella > Cohnella pontilimi. Next base: position 410,795 of record NZ_SUPK01000001.1, on the reverse strand, counting down.
TGGCTAAAATGACGTTTCCTGTATTACAAGATAAGGTGGCGATCGTAACCGGGTCAGCGATGGGGATGGGGGAAGCCACCGCCAAACTGTTTGCGGAGGCCGGCGCTAAGGTGGTCGTTGCCGATTTTAACGAGAAGAAGGGGAGAACGGTAGCCTCTGAAATCGAAGCTTCAGGAGGCGTTGCTTTTTTTATAAAAGTTGATATTTCCAAATCGGACCAAGTCAGAGCGATGATTGACGCCACGGTCAAGCAATACGGGCGGCTCGATGTTGCCGTGAATAACGCTGCGCTTACGCCTGACGACAAGTTGGCTTCGGAATTCGATGAGGATTATTGGGACAGGCTCATGTCCATTGACCTCAAAGGCACCGCATTGTGCATGAAATATGAACTTCAGCAAATGATTAAACAAGGTCATGGCGGTTCGATCATCAATATTTCTTCGGTCAGCGGCTTTCGCCCGCAACCCCAAAACATCGCCTATGTTGCTGCGAAACATGCCGTCGTCGGCATTACCAAAGTAGCGGCTCTGGAAAATGGCGACAAAAATATCCGCGTGAATTCCGTGGCCCCTGGAGCCATTGATACCCCCATGCTGCGCGGGGCGTTGGAGCAATTCGGTTTAACCGAAGCGGAGTACGCCCCCCAGCTGAGTTTGTTGCACCGGTTCGGCAAACCGAGGGAAGTGGCGCAAGCTTCCCTCTGGCTTGCATCGGATCAGTCTTCTTATGTAACGGGAACCACCCTCCACGTCGACGCCGGTTATACCAGCCGCTAATGACCGTAAGATCACCGTACATATGAAAGGAGCTGTCCATGAGGTCACTTATGGGACAGCTCCTTTTTGTCGTTTTCGATTGTGTTAGGGCTTGCTAAAACAGGTAAACTACTAACAGAACCACGCTGACGGGAGGAACGCGGAATGACGCAGGACAGCAGACCGATGAGTCAATCCAGAACGATTATGACGGAAATGGTGTTTCCGTCAGAGACGAACCATCACGGCACGATGTTCGGCGGCACCTTGATGCTGTACATCGATAAGATCGGCGCAATCGCCGCCACAAGGCACTGTAACCGGCCGGTCGTCACTGCCAGCCAGGACAGCCTCGATTTCCTGTCGCCTATTCAGGTGGGAGAAGCGGTCGAGCTGGAGGCCTTCGTCACCTGGACCCGGCGCAGCTCGATGGAAGTGTACTGTGTGGTGCGTGCGGAAAATTTGTTTACCGGAGAGAGAAGGATTACGACAACAGCATTCTCCACTTTCGTGGCCGTGGACGCGAATAACCGCCCTATTCCGGTTCCAGGGGTGTATCCCGAAACCGACGAGGAACGCAAGCTTTACGAGAGCGCTCCCGAACGCTACCAGCAGCGGATGAAGCGTCGCGAACTCCGGTATTCTACTCAGCGTGCGCCGGCACCGGCTTCCACGCCGCCATCGACAGAAAAGACGGGCCAATGATACAATAGGGGACAAAATGGGCGGAGAGGTGTCGATATTTGCGCAACTATTTGGATTTGCTGCAGGATGTGATCGATCACGGAGTGGATAAGCAGGACCGCACCGGTACCGGCACGCGCTCGGTGTTCGGCCGGATGCTGCGATATGATCTGAGCGAAGGATTTCCCCTCGTCACGACCAAACGGATACATCTCAAATCCGTCGTCCACGAGCTGCTATGGTTCTTACGCGGAGATACGAACATTCAATATTTGAAGGAAAACGGCGTCACGATCTGGGATGAGTGGGCGGACGAGAACGGCAACCTGGGTCCCGTGTACGGATCGCAGTGGCGGGCTTGGGAAACGGATGACGGCCGTACGATCGACCAGATTTCGCAAGTGGTCGAGGCGATCAAGCGGAATCCGGATTCCCGCCGTCATCTGGTCAGCGCTTGGAATGTTGGCAAAATCGACCAGATGAAACTGCCGCCCTGTCATATGCTGTTTCAATTTTATGTGGCGAACGGGAAGCTGTCCTGCATGCTGACGATGCGGTCGGTTGATACGTTCCTAGGGCTGCCTTTCAACATCGCGTCCTACGCTTTGCTCACGCATATGATGGCGCAGCAATGCGGACTTGAGCCCGGCGAATTCGTCTTCTCCGGTGGAGACGTGCATATTTACAGCAACCATATGGAGCAGGTGAAGCTGCAGCTTACACGAGAGCCGCTTCCGCTTCCCAAGCTGATCATCAAGCGCAAACCGGACTCCATTTTCGATTACACGTTCGAAGATTTTGAATTTGCCGGCTACCAGCATCATCCCGCCATTAAAGCGCCGGTGGCCGTATGAACAAGCCGTCCGAACGTCCGGCCTCGCTCACGTTTCGATTGGACGGAATCGAACTGCAAATGCTGCGTCAAACGGATGAGAGATTGGCCTGGCTCATTGACAGAGTTGGCGAGCTCACGATTGCGCTCAATCCCGATCCGTTTCAGTCGCTGGCGATGTCGATCGTCGGGCAGCAGCTGTCGGTCAAGGCCGCTGCAACGATCAAAGCGCGGGTTCAAGCGTTGGCGCCGGAGTTTACTCCGGAAGCGCTGCTCGCCATCGATGCGGATACGCTTCGGTCAGCTGGAGTCTCCTACGCCAAGGCAGCTTCCATTCACGATCTGTCCGCCAAGGCGCTCAGCGGGGAGTTGGATCTCGCGCGGCTGGACGGGATGGAGAACGAGGACATTATCCAGATGGTGTCCTCCGTGAAAGGGATCGGCCGATGGACCGCCGAGATGTTCCTCATGTTCTCTCTCGGACGGCCGGATGTGCTGTCAGTCGGGGATTTCGGCCTTCAGCGGTCGGCCAAATGGCTGTACGCGATGGAAGACCGGCCTGACAAAAAATATCTCGAGCAGCACGCCCACAAGTGGGTGCCTTATCGATCCGCCGCATCCTTCTATTTATGGGAAGCGATCAACCGCGGCATCATTAGCGAAGCCTAATCGCTTTCGAGTCCTAACGGGCTCGGAGGCGATTTTTTTGTTTTCAGCTCAAACCGTAACTTCCCGCCCGCCGTTTCCTTGGGTGAAGATGGAAAAACGAAAGGACGGATGCGAATGAAAAACAGGAAAAGAAACAGAGCGCTTTTTGCATGGCTATTGATCGTTGTGATGATGCTTACCCCTCTCGGAGCTTGGGCGGCTGACGAACCGGCCGGCACTTCCGTGCAGCCCGCGGCTTCCACTAAGTTTCAGGCGTCCCACGCCTCAGAAATGGCCGCACAGATCGGCGTGCTTGTGGGGGATGGTCAAGGTGTGAATGACGCGTATTTAGCCAAAACCACAACGAGACTGCAAGCCGCGATTGTTCTGTTGAAACTGTTGGGCAAACATGAAGAGGCCGTCGCTTACAAAGGAGCAGGCATTTTCTCCGATGCTTCATCCGTGGCAGCCTCCATGCGTCCTGTTCTGGCTTATCTCAAAAATCATCCGGAGCTCGGCTGGAAGGGCACGGGCGGCGGCAAGTTCAGTCCGAACGCTCCCGTCACGGCCCAGCAATTATATAAGGTCATGCTGGAATCTTTGTCATACGTCGCCGGCACCGATTTTGATTATGCCGACACCCTTCGATTTGCAGCTTCCAAAGGGCTGTCCCGCGCGGCTGAAGCCGCACCGTTTACGAACCGAAGTCTTGCCTTGGCCTTGCTCGAGACGCTTCAAGCGGCACCCAAAAACGGAACGAAGCCGCTCGGAGACGTTTTAGCCGACAAACGGTTGCTGTCTGCCGAACATGCGGCGCTGCTCAAAGGTCTTCGAATCGACCTTCGAAAAGCGGCTGACGGCTCTACTTATTTCACGGACGGGAAAGGGATGGCGCTATACCTGTTCACCAAAGACATGCTCGAATTGGATTCCTGCGTCGGCGGTTGCTTACAAGCCTGGCCGGTATTTGGAGCAGATCAGCTGCTGCTAGCGGACGAATTGGACAGTAAAGATTTCGGAGCGTTCGTCCGCAAAGACGGATTGAAACAAATCACGTATAAAGGGTGGCCGTTGTATTACTACCAAAAGGATCAGAAGCCCGGAGATGTAACCGGCGAAGGTGTCGGAAAAGTGTGGTATTTGATCAAGCAGCCTTTTTACACCGTGACATTGGGTACCCACGCCGAGCTCGGCAATTACCTCGTAGATTCCAAAGGCTTGGCGCTCTATTACTTCGATAAAGATCCCAAAGGCGCGACCGTTTGTTTCGGCGATTGCTTGAAAAACTGGCCGGTCTTTTATACGGAAAAACCGGTCGTTCCAAGCGGGCTGAAGGCGGAAGATTTCGGAGAAATCGTTCGGCCGGACGGCGGCAAGCAGACCACTTACAAAGGCTACCCGTTGTATTATTGGATCAAAGATACGAAGCGCGGCGATACGACCGGCCAGAACGTAGGCAAAGTATGGTTCGTGGTCAATCCGGAGAAGTTCGACGGAAACGCAGCGGAGAAAGCCGGTGTCACGAGAGAAACGGTCGAAATGAAAAATTACGCGTTTTCGAAAACGGACATTACGGTGAAGGCCGGCACCGTCATCACGTTCGTGAACCGGGATAAAGACCGTCATAACGTTCATTTTGCAGACGAATCCGTGCGGACTCCGCTGCTGGGAGAAGGTGAATCGGTGACCCTCAAGCTGGATAAACCGGGCGTTTATGAGTTTTATTGCGACCCGCACAAAGACCACATGAAAGGGAAGATCACCGTACAATGAACAGCATCAAGATGAAAGGGCTGTCCGTTCTGACGATCCTGCTGACGGTTGTGCTCACGGCAGCCTGCGGAAGCAATGCGGAACCGAAGTCAGCTTCGCAGCTGACGCCGTCCGCTTCTTCGCCAGCTCCATCGCCGACGGTGCCACCGTCCGCCACGATAACCGCAACGCCGGGTGATTCGGCTGCATCTGCCTCTTCGTCTCCGTCCGCCGAACCATCGGTGTCGCCGGGCCCGTCCCAGCTGCCCGAGCCGTCTTCGGACGATCACGGCGGGCATCCGAAACCGAACGAAGAAAGCGGCAAGCCGTCCTCGAAACCGACCGCCCAACCATCGGCAAAGCCGTCAGCAACGCCGTCCGAAAGCGCAAAGCCGGGTCCATCATCGTCTCCTTCTCCCAGCCCTTCTAAACATGCGGAAGATCATATCAAAATCGAAATCGAGAATTTCGCATTTTCGCCTGCCGAAGTCGAGATTACTCCGGGAACCACGGTGGAATTCATCAACAAAGATACAGTCAAGCATACTGCAACAGCTGACGGAGGGGCATTCGACACCGGCTTGCTCGGCAAAGGCGAGTCCAAGATGGTGACCTTCGATAAAGAAGGAACTTACACCTATTACTGTGATCCACACCCGATGATGACCGGGAAAATTGTCGTAAAATCGAAGTAAAATGAGGCGGACGGCGGAGGAGCCCGTCCGCTCGTTTTCTGTTAAGGTAAGGAAAAGCAAGCTATCCGGTGTAAAGGAGAAATTCCGACATGCAGACCCGGACCGATGGAGAGTTGATGCGGGATATCCGGTTGCGGCGCAGGGAGGCGCTGGAACTATTGTACGACCGGTACGCGCGCCTCGTTTATTCCTTTGCCATTCGCGCCTCTGGGAGCGACACGCTTGCGCGTGAAATCGTTCAGCTGGTGTTTACCAGACTGTGGACCTCGAAAGCCGAATATGATGCGGCCAAAGGCTCTTTCGTCAATTGGCTGCTTACGATAACCCGAAACTTGTCCGTAGACGTCATCCGGCGGGAAAGAAAGCATGCCGGCAACGTGCCGATCGAGGATTGGGACGACCGGTTCGCGTTCGCCTCGGAGCATGATCCGGAATCCGACGTGATCAAAAGAGCGGAGCACTCCGAAGTGGCCGCCGCGGCATCCCGTTTAACGGTTCCCCAGCGGCGCGTCATCGAGTTATTATATTGGAAAGGTTACACGCTGCAGGAAATCGCGGAGATGGGCGGAGAGCCGCTCGGCACGGTGAAAAACCGGCTGCATCAGGCGCTCAAAACGCTTCGCCGGCATCTTCAGGGCTTGAGGGAGGAACGGTAACCGATGGAAAACCGGGAAAAAGCGTTATGCGACGGATTCGTGGAATATATGGCCGGGCAAGCGCCGGAAGTCGACCGCAAACGGTTCGAGCGCCATCTCCTCACCTGCGCCGCGTGCCGGGAGGACGCCGCGGAATGGCGCTACGTCTGGGATCGTCTGGCCGAGGATGCGCCTGCGGTTGAACCGCCGGCTGATTTGAAGGCGAACATCATGAACGCGATTTTTGCCGGCGAATCGCAAGAAGCGCATCATCAAACGACGGAGCGTTCCCGCAGCCGGGTACGCCAAACGGTACGGTGGTTGGCCGGAATTGCGGCTGCCGTGCTTCTTTTCATGGCCGGCACTTGGTGGCAGCAATCGATATCGCCGACCAAGCAGGCTGCGGGGCAGATCGGCGCGCCGCCTTCACAGATAGATAAAATCTATCCTCTTGAAGCGGTGATGGACAGCGGCAAGTTCAAACCCGGCGGGCACGCTTACGGGGTCGCCTGCCTGATTCGCTCAAATGGCGATGAGCAGCTCGTGGTTTATGTATTCGGAACACCCCAAACCGAAGACAGCGAAGCCTATCATGTGTGGCTTTTGAAGGAAGGAAAGCGAAGCAGCGCGGGCACCTTTACGGTCGGCAGCTCCGGCATCGGTCTGCTCACCCTTCCTTGGCAGGCCAGTGAGGGAGAGGCTTTCGACTCGGTCGGAATTACGCTCGAGCCGGATGCGAATTCCGAAGAACCGCGAGGTCCGAAGCTGTTCGGTTCTGCCTGAAATTGTTAAACAAACCCTCCAAACGTCCGGGTAGGCAGCGGTTCCGCGCTTATGGTATGATATACGGAATAAACGACAATTTCTGCGCAGGAAGAGGGATCCTCAGCATGACGGTCACTTTGATTGCCGCCGCGGACAAGAACGGCGTGATTGGGGTCAATAATAGTCTGCCGTGGCGGCTGCCAGCCGACATGGCTTTTTTTAAAGCGCAAACGTTGCACAAACCCGTTCTCATGGGGCGTAAAACGTTTGAGTCGATGGGCAAACCGCTCAAGGATCGGACCAATGTCATTTTGTCCCGCTCGATGAACGAAGCGCCCGAGGGATGCTTGGTCGTCCGTTCGGTTGAAGAAGCGCTGGAACGTTTCGGATCCGAACAATTGATGGTCATCGGCGGCGAAGAAGTGTTCCGGCAGACGCTGCCTTTTGCGGACCGGATTGTTCTTACGGAAATTGAACATGAGTATAAAGGAGATACGTTTTTTCCGCCTTTCGACCGGAGCGCCTGGAAGCTGGTCTCGCGTACGCCGGGCGTCCAGGATGAGAAAAATACGGTTCCGTTCTCTTTTTGCGTTTACGAGAAGAAGTAGAGAAATAGTGCAAACAATCGTGGGGAAAATCCATTCAGCCGAATTCCCGCATTTGGTAGGATGTTCTATTATTGCAATACAGTAAAGCGTTGGTGCGAAAGCGCAACACCGACAGATGGGGGAAGGAAACATGTCCACACCGACCGGATTTATGGAATATAAAAGAGAACTTCCCAGCGACCGCGATCCGCTCGAGCGGATCAAGGACTGGAACGAGTTTCATAAAATGTTCTCGGACGAGCAGCTGCGAACGCAGGGCGCACGCTGCATGGATTGCGGCACCCCTTACTGCCATACGGGCATCGAGCTTTCGGGAGCCGCATCCGGCTGCCCGATTCATAACTTGATTCCGGAATGGAACAATCTCGTCTATCGCGGGCTTTGGAAGGAAGCCTACGAGCGTCTGATGAAGACGAACAATTTTCCGGAATTCACCGGCCGCGTATGCCCGGCGCCGTGCGAAGGCTCCTGCACCGTCGGACTGATCGGCGAGCCGGTCACGATCAAGACGATCGAGCAAGCGATCATTGACCGCGCATTCGAGGAAGGCTGGGTCGTTCCGCAGCCGCCGCAAAACCGCACAGGCAAAAAGGTTGCCGTCGTCGGATCCGGCCCTGCCGGACTCGCGGCCGCCGCTCAGCTTAACAAAGCCGGTCATACGGTAACGGTATTCGAGCGTTCGGACCGCGTCGGAGGCTTGTTGATGTACGGCATCCCGACGATGAAGCTGGAGAAACACATCGTACAACGACGCGTCGATTTGCTGGAAGCGGAAGGCGTTCGTTTCGTGACGAACACCGAAATCGGCAAAGACATTCCTGCGAAGCAGCTCACCGAAGAGTACGACGCAGTCGTACTTTGCGGCGGAGCGACGAAGCCCCGCCCGATCGGCAACGTGGAAGGCGCAAACCTGAAGGGGATTTATCCCGCGATGGATTTCCTGAACAGCACGATCAAAAGCTATTTGGACACAGGCTTGCAAGAGGGCACATACATTTCCGCGAAGGATCAGAACGTCATCGTCATTGGCGGCGGCGATACCGGAACGGACTGCGTGGCGACGGCATTGCGTCACGGATGCAAGACGGTCACCCAGTTCGGGACCCATGCCAAAGCGCCTCAGCAGCGCGATCCGATCAACAACCCGTGGCCGGAGTTCCCGAACGTGTACACGCTGGATTATGCGCACGAAGAAGCGAAAGCTTTGTACGGCGAAGATCCCCGCGCATTCTCCGTGCTGACGAAGAAGTTCGCAGGCGACGAGAACGGGCAATTGAAAGAGCTGCACACCGTTCAAATCCGTCGATATGTAGACGAGCAAGGCCGGAAAATCTATGAAGAGATTCCGGGTACCGAGAAAGTATGGCCGGCGGATTTGGTGCTGGTGGCCGTCGGATTCGAAGGTCCGGAGCAGACGCTCGTTGAGCAGCTTGGCCTCGAAACCGACCGCCGCACGAACGTCAAAGCACGTTACGGCAAGTACAACACCAACGTGGATAAAGTGTTCGCAGCCGGCGATATGCGCCGCGGACAAAGCCTCATCGTCTGGGCCATCAACGAAGGCCGCGAAGCTGCCCGCGAGGTCGACAAGTTTTTGATGGGAAGCAGCATGCTGCCCTAATAATCTTCATTGCAAAGGGTTGTTCCGCTCGCTCGGGGCAGCCCTTTTTTTGAGGTAAGAATGGAGTAAAGAGAGGTGAATGTCGATGATCCGATACGGCGATGAAACTTGGTGGGAGCTGACGTTCTCGGCTTTTTATCCGCGGGTGGAGAAACGGGACAACCAATGGATCGACGTCGAGCTGCGCGTCGAAACCGCCGCGGCTGCTCCGCTGCCGGACGATTTGATCGATTTCTCGATATTGGCGATCTGTACGCATAGCGGTTATCCCGTGCAACTCGTACCGATGGATGAAGGCTGCGACTGCGAGTACCAGCTCACCCAAGGCGAAAAGGATCAAGTGGAGGCCTACCTGCTGAGCGAACCGCTTCAACAATTGATACGGGAAGCTACGGAAAACACATGAAATAAGCCGTTGGACCTGCTTCCCCCAAAACTTTCCTGTATGTTACACTGATTGCGAAACGTACGTTCGGGCATGGAACGACCACAAACCGTGAATCGCAATCCGAAGGGCGGGTACTGGGGAAGTGGAAACCGCGGCGCTGCTCTCTCCGGCGGATGTCAACGTCATTCGCCGCTATGTGCAAACCAAATATGCTCCGCTTCCGAACGGCAAACGGGCCGAGATGGTAGCGGACGCCATTCGCCGTACGTTGGAACAGCGGCTCCCGGATTTGCCGGCGGAGATCAAGAGCAGAATGTCCACCGACTTGATTCGGCGGTGCTTACTGAGTGAGCGCAGGGAAGTAAAGCCCGACGACGTGCTCGATTTTTGCGCCGAGCTGGAGCTTCCCGAAGAAGAGTCGGAGAAACTGCTGGTTGAACCGATGCTCCGATGGATGAATGAAAGGACTCCGGGGCTCTGGAGTGCGGATCATGTCGCTTCACGCATTGTCCGGAGCAAAGTCATCCCCATTCCTACGCCGATGATGCTGCAGGAGGAATCGGTTGCCGACGTAGACGGGCCTGAGGCTGCCGAGGCCGAGCAAGCGGCCGCATTATCGGAACCGGCGGGCATCGCGGATCCGTTGCAGTCGCCGTTGAAGCGTCCCGGATTCGCCGAGAAGCTTACCCGTCTGCCCCGCAAAGCATGGGCTGCCGTTGCCGCTATTGCCGCGGCAGGGGCAATCACTGGGGTGATTGTGCTCTCGTCCTTCAATCAACCGAGTACCGAGGCGCCTCAACCTTCGCCGATCGCCGTCCCGATTGCGGACATCGGAATGCCGTCGCACCTCCAATACCGCGACATCAACGAAGAAGCGGTTAAAGCTTATATGCGGAGCCGTGACGGGTTAATGGCGGAGGAGCCTTATTTCAGCGCCGTCGTGGCAAGCGCCAAAAAACATGACGTCAACCCGCTGCTGTTGTTCGCGATCGTCGGGCAGGAGCAGGGCTTTGTTCCGAGATCAAACAAAAACGCCGAAAAAATCGCCAACAACCCTTTTAACGTGTTTCACAGCTGGCAGGAGTATAATACCGATATCCGGGATTCGTCGGACATCGCGGCCCGCACCATATCCAGACGGGGGAATGCACGTCCCGAAGGTCATGAACCGTTCGATTGGTTCAATAAAAAATATGCGGAAGATCCGAATTGGGGAGCCGGAGTGAAGCGGCTTTTTGATAAATTGTCCAGTTTGTCTCCCGCTCCGTAAGACCGCGAAGATGGCCGTCTTCCCGGTCTTTTTCGCTTTAATCGAAGGAGGAATTTAACGATGAACCATCAAACGATCAGCATTCAGAACTTGATCGATGGGATCCTTCAGGATATTCCCGGAGAACCGATTCACGGCACCGTGGACACGGTGAAAGCCGGAGATACGGTACAACCCGTAATGGGGGTCATCGTCACCTTTACCGTTACTTTCGAAGTCATGCGCCGTGCGGTGGAAACCGGAGCGAACTTCATCATTACGCATGAACCCACGTTTTATAACCATCGCGACGAAACGGAAAAATGGGAAGGAAACCCCGTTTATGAGGCCAAACTCCGTTATTTGCAGGGCCACGGATTGACGGTGTGGAGATTCCACGACTACGCGCATTATACGAAACCTGACTTGATCCTTGAGGGAGTCGCGAAGGATTTGGGATGGTCGGATTACCTCGATCCGGCAAGGCCGGCGATGGCTCATGTTCCCCCGGTCAGCCTGCAGGATCTTTTCCGTGAGTTGAAGCGCAAGCTCGGAGTGCCTCATCTTCGATACGTCGGTGATCCTTCCATGACGTGCCGAAACATCGGCATGATTCTCGGGGCCGCCGGCTCGGGCAAACAGATGGAATATTTGGCACGGGAAGATGTAGACACCGTCATTTGCGGAGAAACGAGCGAGTGGGACGCTTGCGAATATGTCCGGGATGCGATGTCGATCGGGCAATCGAAAGCGTTGATCGTACTCGGGCATTTGATCAGTGAGGAAGGCGGCATGCGGCATGTGGCCGATCTCGTCCAATCACGTTTGCCGGGCATTCCGGTGGAGTACGTTTCCGCCGGGGACCCCTATCGGTGGGAATAATCGTAAGGACGGATAAGAACGCATGAGCATCGAGTTAACGGAACAGACAATCCAATCCTATTGCGGCCGTTTCGCCTTTGAAAGAGGAGAAGCTTATTTCAGGGACGGCCGCGTCACCTTTACAAGCCATTACGAGGATGACGAAACGTTCCGATATGAAGCCCTTGTGGAAGGCAAACGCACTTATGAGGTAACGGTGCGAATGGAGCCGGACGGGCAGCTGCACGCGAACTGCAGCTGTCCGGCCTTTGACTCCTATGACGCATATTGTGAGCATATTGCAGCTGTTCTGCTCCATGTCCGGAATTACCAACGGGGCGGTGTGCTGCCGTTGCAGCCGGAAGAATCCGGCTTTTCGTTCGATCGTGAACTGGCTGACGGTTTGTTGGGATTGTTCACGGACCACCGGCCGGGCTTCAGCCGGGTTCGCATGCTGGCCGACGAACGTGCGAAGCTTGGTGCGGAATTCACCTGCCGGGCGGTCCGGTACGGCCTCAATCGATACATGTTCGGCATCGAGATGAAAATGGGTCCCAAAAAGCTATATGCGGTGCAAAACATCAGACAACTGCTAGAACACATCGAACGTGGCGAAGTTCACGTTTTTTCGAAGCAGTTTTCCTACATTCCGGAGCTGCACGGTTTTGAACGTTCCCATGAAGAGCTCATTCGGGAACTGATTCGTATTTATCGCCACGAGCAAATCTATCGCGAATCGGCCGGCGGCATCCGTCCGGCAAACCGGCTGATCGGCGAAAGAACCTTGCTGATTCCGCCTATGGCTTGGGAAAGCCTTGTTCCGTTATTGATCCGGGCTCCTTCCGTACGCACAGAGCTGGATACCGGCGTCTTCGACGGCATCCGTTTCTCGGACGAGCCGGTCCCGCTTCAGTTCGCGTTCGATCAACACGAGTCGGGCGATTACACGTTCGAGGTCCGTGGCCTGGAAAACCTGACGGTGATGGAACCTTACGGTCTTGTGTTATGGGAAGGGAAGATGTCCAGACTGGCGAGCGAATCCTGCAGCCGGTTGTCGGAGCTGAAACGATTGATGGAGTTGTCCCTCACGACTCAGGTTCGGATTCCGCCGGAACAGGTGGAGCCTTATATCGCCAAAGTGCTGCCGGGGTTGATGAAGCTCGGCCGGGTTCGAGTCGCGGACCGCGTGTCCGAACGAATGCTGCAAACGCCATTGAAAGCGAAGCTGTTTTTGGACCGGGTGAAAGACAGGCTGCTCGCCGGACTGGAGTTTCAATACGGAGACATCGTCATCAATCCGTTGGAAGATCAGGGCGCCGCACGCGGATCCGACCGCATTCTCGTCAGAGACGGGGAGAAGGAGCACCGCATTTTGGAGTTCATGGAACGGAGTGCGTTCGGCCGGACGGAAGCCGGGTACTTCATGGAAAACGAAGAGGCGGAATTTGATTTTCTTCATGACACCGTTCCTCAACTGGAGAAGCTGTTGACGGTTTATGCCACATCCGCCGTCAAAACAAGATTATACGTAGGAAATCCCCCGCTCACAGTGAAAGTGGATGTCGACGAACGAACCGACTGGCTCGAGTTCAAATTCGATATGACAGGCGTTGCGGAATCGGAAATTCGCAAGCTCCTTCAGACACTGGAGGATAAGCGAAAATATTACCGTCTTCCGAGCGGAGCTTTGCTGCCGCTGCAAAGCGAACAGATACAGCGAATGGCCCGGTTCTTCAATGAAGTCGGCGTCCGAAGCGCCGATCTGACGGGGACGAAAATCCGTCTTCCCGTCGCGCAGGCGCTTCATTTGACGGATTCCCGCGAAATCGGATCAACGGTGCAGCTCGGCAAGTCGTTCCGAATGCTGCTTGAACACATGAGAAACCCGGACCATCTGGATTATCCGGTGCCGGAGAAGCTCGCCCCCGTGCTCCGGGATTATCAAGCGTTCGGATTCCAGTGGCTGAAGACGCTTGCGCATTACCGGTTCGGCGGGATTTTAGCGGACGACATGGGACTGGGCAAAACGCTGCAAAGCATCGCTTTTCTCGTCTCTGTCCTGCCTGACATCCGAAGCCGCAATCAGCCTGCTCTGGTGGTTTGTCCTTCTTCTCTGATGTACAACTGGCTGCAGGAATTTCAGAAGTTCGCGCCGGAAATCAAAGCCGTCATCGCCGACGGCACCAAAACGGAACGGATCCGGATGCGAAACGGCAAAGGGCAGCCGGATGTGTGGATTACCTCTTATCCGCTTCTGAGAAGAGATTTAGATCTGTATGCGCCGCACCTGTTTCACACGTTGATTCTGGATGAAGCGCAGTCGTTTAAAAACCACGCCACCCAAACGGCCCAGGCGGTGAAGTCAATTCAAGCCGTTCATAGATTTGCGCTGACGGGAACGCCGGTCGAGAACCGGCTTGAGGAGCTGTGGTCGATCTATGATGTCGTGTTTCCCTCTTTGTTCCCCGGCAGAGCCGAGTTTCACAACTTGCCGAGGGAAATGGTGGCCAAGCGTGTTCGGCCGTTTTTGCTGCGGCGCGTCAAGTCGGACGTACTCCAAGAGCTGCCGGAGAAGATCGAGTCGATCCAAAGCTCGGTGCTGCTGCCGGAACAAAAAAAGCTGTATGCTGCATATTTAGCCAAACTCAAGCAGGAAACGCTGAAGCATTTGAACGAGGATACGCTTCACACAAACCGCATCAAAATATTGGCCGGCATTACACGGCTTCGGCAGCTTTGCTGTCATCCGGCCTTATTCGTCGATGGTTATACAGGCAGTTCGGCGAAATTCGAGCAGCTGATGGAGCTTGTGGACGAATGCCGCAGCGCGGGCAAGCGGGTGCTGATCTTCTCTCAGTTCACCGAAATGCTGGGCATGATCGGCCGGGAGCTTGGGTATCTAGGAGTGCCGTTCTTCTATTTGGACGGACAAACCCCGAACGCCGAACGTGTGCAGCTTTGCGGACGGTTTAACGAGGGGGAGAGAGACGTGTTCCTCATTTCCTTGAAAGCGGGAGGAACTGGACTTAACTTGACCGGCGCGGACACCGTCATTCTTTACGACCTATGGTGGAATCCCGCCGTGGAGCAGCAGGCCGCCGACCGGGCCCACCGCATCGGCCAGACGAACGTGGTCCAAGTGATCCGGCTTGTCAGCCAAGGAACGGTCGAGGACAAAATGTATGAGCTTCAGCAAAAAAAGAAGCAGCTTATCGACGAGGTGATCCAGCCCGGTCAGGAGACGTTGTCCGCGCTCACGGAACAGGATATTCGCGAGATATTGGCGCTGTAAAAGAAAAACCGTCCGAGGATATCCTCAGGACGGTTTTGTAATGGGAAGAGCATCGGAAGTTTGAAGCAGATACCGGTGGATGGCCGGCGGAACCTCCGACAGAGCATGAAGAGTGATGAACGCCCCGCGCGGCTGCGCTTCGATCGGAATCAAATTGTAATTCCACTCATTATCCTGCTTCAAATAGACGGAGTGAATACCGCATTGTAAGGCGGGCATCACATCCGTGCGAAGCGAATTGCCGATCATCCATGTCAGGTCCCGGTCAAATTCGCCTTTGCTCAGAATTTGCTCCAAGGCCTGAATGTTTTTGTGCTGACGGATATAAATGCGGTCTTCGAAATAGCGCTCCAGCTTCAATCGGTCGATTTTACGCTGTTGGATCGCCAGTTCTCCTCCGGTATAAAGATGCAGTTCGTGACCTTCCCGCCTCAACTGCTCCAGTGTTTCTTCCATGTAGGGATAAGGCTCGACCTCTTGCTCATAGACGCTGATGCCGAGCTTCCAGAGCTGTTCTTCTTCCTGCGGGGAAGGACGTCGTCCCGTTAAATCCGTGAAATACCGATATGTGTCGACGAACGATTGCGGGAAGTGCTCGCTTTTGAACCCAAGTTGGTTAACGCCGGCGATATCGATTTCCGTATGCTTGCTCATGATCTCCTTCGTCGGGATGCCGTAAGGACCGAACCAACCGGTCATTTCATCCGCAAATTGATCGACAATGAGATTGAAGTACTTGTTGCAGTGGATCAACGTGTCGTCCAAATCGAAGAGTAGGATTTGTTTCATCTCTGTAACTCCTTCTTGAATGGCGGCTGGTTATCCTAGCACATCTATTGTAAGCGAGGAATATTACGACTATATTACCCCAAATGAGTGATTTCATTATGGCCCGAAGGCCGATGTTTGTAAATGCCATGATTGAGAAAAACTACATACAAAAACCCTTCCCGGTAAAGGAAGGGCGGGAGGTGAACCGATGCCGCACAACAAAAGCACGAAAGCGGACGACCAGCGCAGGGAAGCCCGCTTCGGCGCCCGGCCGCTTACGCCAAAACTAGAAAAGATGGCGAGGCTGCCGGCGAGCTTGAACAACATTAACAAAAACTTGCCGTGATGTCGTGGCAGATAGCGATTAAGCGTACTTGGCGATCTTGGCATTCAAGTCCCGCTTGATGAAGGCGATTCTTTGCCGAACGTAGAAGTCATAGCTGCCCCCGCTTAATTCGCGGGGGTTTATTGTTGTCCCGGTGTCATTGTCGATGATCTCCAATTTGCCGTCGGTGAAAAATTTGAAGGTTAAGTCCCTTGGCGGCCTGGATCCCCTGGAAGGTTCCATATATCGGATATGTTCGCAGTTCACCATGCTTGATCCCACCTTGAGAAAATATGGTCGGAACGTATGTTCCCATTCCTATTATAGCAAACATTTGTTCGTATGGAAAGGTGTTCCTGAATGAAATAAACTAGAATCATCTTGTTTTGAAGGAGTTTTTGTCACTCGATGATCACCATACGCGGATTAACGCTTAAGCTTCCGGAAGGGAAAACGGTTTTGGACCGAATAGACGCGCATCTTCCGCAGGGACGGTTCGTCGCTGTGGTCGGCGCAAGCGGCAGCGGCAAATCGGCATTTCTACGCTGTTTGGCGATGAAGGATCGCTGGACCTCCGGTGAGTATTTGGTCGACGGCGAGGATATTTTGAAAGCCGGTGCGCTGACCCGGTTGAAATTCCGCCGCAAAATTTCGTACTTGGAGCAGCGCCCCATTTTATATGAAAAAAAATCGGCGCTCAAAAACGTCCTGATCGGCAACGTCGAGCAAACGCCTCTTTGGCGCAGAATCACCGGCATGGTGCGGAACGACGATTACATGGGTGCTATGGACATGCTGGAGCAGGTCGGATTGCTCGAACATGCACACAGGCAAGCCGAAAAATTGAGCGGGGGAGAGCGCCAGCGTGTGGCCATCGCACGTTCGCTCGTTCACGGCGCGCGGCTGTTGTTTGCGGATGAGCCGGTATCGGGTTTGGATCCGCATTCGGCTGAGGCGATGATGGCCACGATGAAAAAGCTGTGCGCGGATCATGGAACGACCATCGTTGCAGCCTTGCACAGGATCGAATTGGCGGAGAAGTTCGCGGACGAAATTTGGGGGCTCAAGGACGGAAGGCTTGCTATTCAAGTGAGCGGCCGGCGGCTTACCGCGGTGGAAAGAAACGGCTTGTCGTAACGGCTTTGAGGGGGAAATCGTTTGAGGGCAGATTTGACGGTATTGGATAAGATTCCTCTTTTATCATTGAATCGAGGGCGCGCACAGACTTCCTTCTTCAAAGGCAAAGAAGCGAAGTCGGCGATATTCAAAGAACCGGCGGATAGAGCGCTCGAGCTCGGATATGAAGGAATTGAAGGGGACGAGCAGGCGGACCGCGTTCATCACGGAGGACCGGATAAAGCGGTGTGTGTTTACAGCCTTGTGAATTATCCGCACTGGGAACAAGTGCTGGGGCGGCAGCTTCCCTTCGGAGCGTTCGGTGAAAATTTCACCATCGGTTCGTCGACGGAGGAGGATGTGTGCATAGGAGACGTGTTTCGCGTCGGAACAGCCGTCGTACAAATCAGTCAGCCCCGTGTTCCTTGCTGGAAGCTCGCGATGAAATGGGGCTTGGACGGATTGCCGAAACTCGTGGCGGACAGCGGAGCGACCGGTTATTATTACCGTGTACTTGAACCGGGTTCCGTACGGGCGGGAGATGTGCTCGTTCATGATAAAAGGCATTTCGCCGGCGTGACGGTTGCCGAGGTGAACCGGATTCTTCACCGGAACAAACAAGATATTGCCGGAATTGAGCAACTGCTTCGTTTGGACGATGTATTGGCACGTGTATTATTGGATATGCTTGAAAGTCGTTTGGCACGGCTAAAGACTGGAGAGTGATCGACTTGTTCGAAGGACAGACCGTCCTGATCACGGGCGCGGCAGGCGGGATCGGAAGTCACCTCGTGCGGGCCTATTCGGAGAAAGGCGCGAATGTTGTCGCGACGGACTTGCCGGAAAAGGGTGGAGAGCAATTCGCAGGCTGGTTGGTCGGAGAAGGCGGATCGGCTAGATTCAAGGCGGCTGATCTGAGGAAGCCTGAGGATATTGTCGCGTTGTTCGCATTTGCGGATGAATTATTCGGCGGCATAGACATTCTGATCAACAATGCGGGATACGGAGTCACGAAGTCTCCTCTTGATTTAACGGTAGAGGAATGGGACGGCGTGCTGGATTCCAACTTGCGCGGGACGTTCCTCTGTTCGCGTGAAGCGGCACGCAGGTGGAAGAATCGGGAAAAGCACGGTTCCATTGTGAATATTGCCTCGACGCGTGCGCTGCAGTCGGAAGCCAACACCGAAGCATACGCCGCTTCTAAAGGCGGGATCGTATCTCTTACGCATGCGATGGCCGTTTCGTTCGGTGAATTCGGCGTCCGGGTTAACGCGATCAGCCCCGGATGGATAGAATTCGGCGACTACACGAAGCTGCGCCCCGAAGACCATCGGCAGCACCCGGCCGGCCGGGTGGGCACACCGGAAGATATCGTGCGCGCATGCTTCTATTTAACCGATCCGGCGAACGACTTCGTCACCGGAATTAACCTCGTGGTCGACGGCGGCATGACGCGTAAAATGATCTATGTGCCGGACTAACGCTATCACGCTTAAACGTTCCTTCGGGAGCGTTTTTTATTTGCGCGACATGTACTCTTTACCTTCTAGCAATGCCGTGCCCTTGTGATCATATAATGATACGAAGGAGGCGCTGAGCCTGCACTCAACGAACGGACGAAGACGGCATAAACTGTGCGGACGAATGAGCCGATTTTTCCATGGTGTGGCAGGATTTTCATAAAAGATCTCGAAAATGTTAAATGATATCGTTTACAAAGTTCTCATTAATCTACGCTCATTTAACGCGAAAGGGGACGAATCTACAGCATGGTGCAGTTGCCCAAAGTGAACGAGCTAGGTTTTTTCGAAATCCGGCTGGAATCGATCGGCGGACTCGGCGCGAATCTTGCCGGTAAAATGTTGGCCGAGGCCGGCGTCATGGGTGTGGGATTGAACGGAGTCAGCTTCAGTTCGTACGGCTCCGAGAAGAAAGGCTCTCCCGTCAAGGCACATATCCGTTTTTGCGACATGGATGCCTTGATCCGGGACACTTCTCCCGTTGAACGTCCACATGTCATCGGCATTTTCCATGAGAACTTGTCGAAAACGAACAACGTCATTTCGGGGATGTACGAGGACAGCATCGTCCTGGTGAACTCCAAAAAAACGCCGGATCAGCTGAAGCAGCAGTTGAAACTGAAAGGCGGCACGATTGCGGTCGTCGACGCGACCGGCATTTCGATGCAAGAGAACAACCGCGTGAACATGGCCATGCTCGGCGGTTTGTTCCGGTTGTGCGGCTTTCTGGATCCGGAGTTCATGAAAGGCGTCATTCGCAAATCCCTTGAGAAAAAATACCCGGGCGCGGTACAGCCGGCGTTAAATACGTTTCAGCGCGGTTATGACGAAGTGAAGTTCCAGTTCTTCCAACTGGCGGAAGGCGACCGCATGCCCGATTACGTGCGGATGGACACGCCGGTTCTCGGCTACGAGACCCAGCCGATCGGCGGCACGATCACGAATCCGGGGAACAGCATTCTGAAGGACTTAAGCATCTCCAGAGCGGGCATGATGCCGCATTTTCTCGAGGACAAATGCATCCATTGCGCGGCTTGCGATAACGTGTGCCCGGATTTTTGCTTCGTGTGGGAGGAGCTGCCGGACAAGAAGGGGCGTCCTCAAATGTTCCTCCAAGGTATCGATTATCAATATTGCAAAGGCTGTCTGAAATGCGTGCAAGCCTGTCCGACGGACGCGCTCGAAAGCGAGATCGAGCAAGAAGGCTATGCGGAAGCCAACAGGGTCGCACATCGGTTCAAGCTGGCACTTTAATCCAGCAATCTTCCCAGGGAGAAGAGAGGCGAATAAGCAATGGCGATCGACATTCGCAAGGAAACGGGCCGCGCCGGTACCGTCGAACAACGCATCGTGTACGAATCGGGCAACGAAATGGCCGCTTATGCCGCACATCAGATTAACTACCACATCATGGGATACTTTCCGATTTCCCCATCCACCGAGGTGGCGCAGTTCCTTGATTTAATGAAAGCGAACGGGCAGCACGACATTGTATTGATTCCGGCCGACGGAGAACACGGCTCCGCAGGCGTCTGCTACGGCGCTTCCACCGCAGGCGGCCGCGTCTTTAACGCCACAAGCGCCAACGGTTATTTGTACATGTTGGAGCAGATGCCCGTTCAGTCCGGCACCCGCTTCCCGATGGTCATGAACCTGGTGTGCCGTTCGGTGTCGGGCCCGCTCGACATTCACGGCGACCATTCCGATTTGTATTTCGCGCTGAACACCGGCTGGCCGATCGTGCTGTGCCGGGATCCGCAAGCCGTCTACGACATGAACATCATCGCGCTGAAGCTGGCGGAAGATCCGGAAGTCCGGCTGCCCGTACTGGTGGCGTCGGACGGCTACTTCACGAGCCACCAGAAACGGCGAGTCATGACGTTCGCCGATCGGGAAGATGTGCTCAAGTTCGTCGGCGAGCGGCCACCGGAAGGCTTCGTACACGTGCTGGACCGCGAGAACCCGATTACCGTCGGACCTTACATGAACGAACCCGATTACATCAACAACTGCTATCAGCAATCGATGGCGATGTACAGAGCGGAAGCCGTGTTCGACCGGATTCGCAATGAATACGCCGAACTCACGGGACGCGATTATCCCGTTCTGGACCTGTACCGGATGGAAGACGCCGAAGTGGCGGTATTCCTGCTTAACTCGTCCGCAGAAATTATCAAGGACGTGGTCGACCAGCTTCGCGCTCAAGGCGTGAAGGCAGGATCGATTTCTCCGAACATGATTCGGCCATTCCCGGCGAAGGCGATCGCCGAAGCGCTTCAGAACGTGAAAGCCGTCACGGTCGGAGACCGTGCGGATTCATACGGCGGCCACGGCGGCAATATGGTGATGGAAATCAAAGCGGCTCTTCAAACGTACGGCAACCATAACACCATGGTGATCAGCCGGATTTACGGCTTGGGCGGCAAAGATTTTTATGCGGAAGACGGCCTCAAATTGTTCGAATACGCGATCGACGCGGTAGAGAAGGGGCACGTCGAGAAGCCGTTTGATTATCACGGTCATACGCCTGGCGACGCTGCGAAGGCGCCGAAGCGTGTGCTTGAGCCGATGAAATACGAGGATCTCAAGACCGGGTTGATTACGGTGACGCCGGATGAAGAGACCGGCAAACTCAATGTGCGCGTACCACCGCTGCGTTCCCTCACCAAGAAGCCGAAGCGCATTGCACCGGGACACGGCGCTTGTCCGGGCTGCGGCATTTTCTCGGGACTCGAGCTGTTTTTCAAAGGCATTGAAGGGGACATCGTCGCGTTGTTCCATACGGGCTGCGCGATGGTCGTAACGACCGGTTATCCGTACTCCGCCCACAAAGCCACCTACATTCACAACCTGTTCCAGAACGGAGCGGCCACCTTGTCCGGCGTCGTCGAAATGTTCCAAGAACGTAAACGCCGCGGAGAACTCGATCATCTCGGCTTGAAAGACGATTTCACCTTCGTCATGATTACCGGTGACGGCGGCATGGATATCGGGATGGGGCCAGCGATCGGCGCGGCTCTTCGGAATCACCGCATGATCATTCTGGAGTACGATAACGAAGGCTATATGAACACGGGCGCTCAGCTGTCCTACTCCACTCCGATGGGGCACCGTACCTCCACGTCGAACGTCGGCAAGGCACAGGGCGGCAAAGTGTTCCACCATAAGGATACGGCGCAAATTATGGCGGCCACGAATATTCCTTACGTGTTCACAGGCAGCGAAGCGAATCCGCAGGACTTGCTGCGCAAAGCGGCAAAGGCGCAGTGGTACGCGCAAAATGTCGGCATGGTGTACGGCAAAATACTGATTACCTGCCCGCTGAACTGGCTGTCCGACGACAAGGACGGCTCTACGATCATCGAACAGGCGGTGAACTCCTGCTTCTTCCCGCTCTATGAAGTGGAGAAAGGGGTCACCACGATCACGTATAACCCGGAAGAGAAGGGCAAGCGGGTGCCGGTGTCGGAATGGCTGCAGATGATGGGCAAAACGAAGCATCTGTCCAAACCGGAGTATGCCGAAACGCTGCGCGAATTCGAAGACGAGATCGAGCGCCGTTGGAGCCGGCTGAAGGCAAAGCACGAAAATCCGTATTTGTAAGGCGGGATGGCGGGCGATGCCCTATACATTGAAGCATTCGCAGACCGGGACGCTGCTGGCGGGGTTCCAGGTGAACGGGTATGAGCTGGCGTATTACGGCATTTATCTCTGGGATTCCGAGCCTGGTGCGGAACAAATCTCGGCAGCCTTGTCCCAAGCTGGCATCGACGCAGAAGATGCGGCCTTCCAACCGGAACAGTGGGAATCATTCGAATTATCGGAGCATGAGGCCAAGATGGCCAACGTGAAACTGCGCAACGATGCGGGCAGAATTGTGTATTATCGGGAAGGAGCGCTTCACGCGGTTTCGTTAGGATGACAAACGCGAAGAACCACCGGAGCTGAAAAAGCCCGGTGGTTCTTTATTTAATGACATAAAGTATTTTAAAACATCAGCTGACGAAACAGCCGGAGAGGCAGGAAAGTATCTTTGTATAAGGTACTGGCAAAGGTAACGACGATTCGGAGGTCAGGCACGACAAAGATGTATTGACCGCCATAGCCCATGGCAAAAAAGACGTAAGGATCGGTGACTTGGTCATTTTCTTGGGTCAACACCCACCAATGGTAGCCGTAGGAACCGACTTTATCATAGGTATGAAACCGCCGTTCGGTCGAGGAGGCGACCCAGTCCTCGGATACGATCCGGCGTCCGTTCCACACGCCTTGGTCCAGCATGAGCCGGCCGATCGTGAGCAGATGCTGCGCGGCAAACTCCAATCCGAAACCGCCGATGGTCGTTCCTTTCGGGTCGCTGTACCAACGATACGCGTCAATGCCCAGTGGGCCGAACAAATGCCGTTCCGCATATTTGTCCGCGGTCATGCCGGTCGCTTTCTGGAGGATCGCGCTGAGAAGCTGAGAACTGCCGGAATCGTACCGCATCCGCATGCCAGGCGGCTCCAGACGTTCCCGCGACATAATAAATCGAATCCAATTTTTGCTGTTCTGCATCGGCTGCGGCCGTCCGCCCCAATCGCCCCATTCCGGCCAGCTCCAGCCGGGCGTCATGGTCAGCAGATGGCCGACCGTAACGTCCATCGGGGCGTCCGGAAACCATAAGGAGAGCGGCGAATCCACGCCGTCCAGCTCTCGGCGGTCGATTGAAATGCCGATCAAGAGGGAGAGGACGCTTTTGGTTACCGAATTAAATTTATGCAGCCTGCGTTCCGTCACCGAGTTTCGGGCATGCGAAAAAACGACCCTATCCTGGTGAAACACCTGACAGTGGTCGATTTTATGCTTCTTCACCTGTACGGCAAAATGCTCGAGCTTGTCCGTATTCAGTACATTTTCCATAACCTTCATGTCGGTATCACCTGCTGTCCGGAGTCCGATTTCTCAATCCTCGGGCCAAATCGAAGCGTTTTTACTTCCCGACTTGCTCAGAAGCCGGGTCACTTTCTGCAGCCGAAGAATCTCGTTGGGCTTCAGATCCTTCTGAAAATAAGCGTACATATAAGCCGCTTCCGTGAAAGAGAGACCGGGATAACAGACCACCTGCTGAGGCAAATAAGGATTGTCCAGCAGCACTTGCCATTCACCCATGCGCTCGGCAGCCGTCACCGCGTTTAATGCTTCATTTTTGGCATGAAACAACTGATCCAGCTCTTCCCACAGCTTGTCCCAAGACGGACTGAACCGGCCGGGACTCGGAAAATCCGCTCGCGCTCGGGCGAGAAGACCGCCAATTTCTCCGATTTCTTCATCCGCGTATGCTTTCAATGTACCCCGTAAATCCTCGATAAACGCAAAAAAGGCGTAATAACCTGCCGCTTGCATTTCCTCCCGGAATGATGTGCGCTGCTCGGGAGTAG
Organism: Cohnella pontilimi; assembly: GCF_005049045.1. GTDB lineage: Bacteria > Bacillota > Bacilli > Paenibacillales > Paenibacillaceae > Cohnella > Cohnella pontilimi. The sequence continues at coordinate 386,855 of NZ_SUPK01000001.1, read as the reverse complement.
AAATCAATCGATAGGCTTCCAACGTCGGCTCCGTCATCCCCGCGATTCCGTCCTTTCGGTGTTCGTAGGCTGAAAAGAGGAAACAATCTCCGCTTATTATAACGTAAAGGGTGGCTTCACGTCCTTCGTTTTATGATATAATGGGAAACAATGCGCTACACGGTTCTAGAGCTTTGGGAGGGACTGACGAACAATGAGCCGGCGTTTTGTCATCGAGGCGGTTATGATCGCCATATATGGGCAACTGCTTCTGCCGAAACGTCCTGTCGAATACAGGATTCCTTACTCTACGGTAATGGAGCTTTACGACCTCAAAGAGAGCCAGGAGCCGATCATGCAGGACCCGGATGACGAACGTCATGTACGGATGAAAATCGGGGAAATGATCGCATTCTTTGAGGATCCGTTTAATAAAAAGAAGCTTGAGCGCGCGCTTGCGGCTCCGTGGCGGGAAAGTCCGCCGCTGCCGATTAATGAAAATGTGACGTTCGTTGTGGTAAATGCGGTAGAGAACATGCAGTATGGGGAAGCGTTCGATCCGATCGAGACGGAGATGATTTTGTCTTCGCTTCGGCTGCAAAGCCCAGTGCTTACCGACCATGTGGATTTCCAGGACAAAATCGTACAGAATGGCATGCCGATTCAATTGTATGATATCGATGATTTTGAATTTGCCGTAGAGCAAGGCATCGATACGACCGATGGTTATTCACAATAGCAAAGCTGCCGATCCCTCGGCAGCTTTTGTTGTCACCAGGGAGGGAAGAGCATGTTCCGTTATTGGGCCCGTTGGATGGCACATCGTTCTTGGCGGAAAGGGCAAAGGAATCGTGCCCTTCGTTGGTTCCGGCAAGCCGGTACGTCCATGCTGACGCCGCAGGATCAAGTCCGTTACGCCGGATTGCTGCACGAGAGCGGCGATTCGGACCAAGCTTTGCGTATTTTGAATGCCTTGCTGCTCCGAAATCCCGATCCCGCGGCGCATGAACGGCGCGCCCATATCTTCAGCGAGATGGGGCGCGATGCGGAGGCGATCGCCGATCTGAACGAAGCGATCCGGCTTGATCCGGAACCTTCCATGTACTGGTATGCGAGAGCGATCGCGCATAACGAGCAGGGAGCATACGAATTGGCGGCCCGCGATTTTACGGAAGCACTCAGCCGCAATGACGACACGAAGATTTCTACGTATTTCGAACTGGGCAGCGTCTATATGAAGCTCGGCAAAATCCCGGAAGCCGAAGCGTGCTACCGGTTGGCTGCGGAAGATCCCGAACTTGTGATTCCCCATTACCATCATCGTCATGCCATGGTGCTCGAAGCGATGAACCGGGATGAAGAAGCACTGGAAGCAGTGAGAAAAGCCGTCCGGCTGTATGACACTTGGAGAAACATGCCGGACCGGGGAGCGTCGGAAATCAAGCGGCGTACGAACTATTCGCCCGCGGGCGTCCGCAGTTTCCTGCAGGGAGCGGAAGAGGAATACGGTTTCCGCCTTTACGAATCGCGACTGCTTGAAAAAATGGAGTGCTGGGATGAGGCACTGGATGCGTTGGAAGCTGCGCTCAGCATCTATCCGGGTGCAGCCGAGCTGTTGTTGCGCAAAGGAATCATGCTCCGGCAAAGCGGACGTCCACAGGAAGCGGAGAAGCTGTTCCAAGACCTGAAGTTTCAAAACCCCGTCTGGCTGCCGGCTTATCTTGAGCTTTGCACCACTTATCGACAGCTGGAGCAAGCGGACGATGCGATCTCCATTCTGCATGAAGCGAAGGCGCATTTTCCGGACAATATGATTATCCGTTATTGGCTGGCCGACGCGCTTCGAGAGGCCGACCGGCTTGAAGAGGCGCGGATCGAGAACCGTTTTCTTACGGAACTTGAACCGGGTGATCCGCTGAATTGGAAGCAGAAAGCCGAGATCGCGATCGATTCCGACCGGTATGAGGAAGCGGTTGAGGCATATACCAAAGCGATCGAGCTGGACGATAAGGCCGATTATTACATGCGCCGCAGTTTCACCCGTTACATGATCGACCGGTATGAGGAAGCGATGATGGACATCCAGGCTGCCGTGGAGCGGGATGCCTCGCTGTTGTTGGACAGCAAGACATCGTACGCGATGGGGGAATTGTACACGGGCATGGAAAACTGGGAAATGGCGGAGGCGGAATATTCCCGCGCCATCGCCACCGAACCGGACAATCCGCAGCTGTACGAGCGCCGCGCCCGCTGCCGCAACGCCGCGGATAAACTCGCGGAAGCGATAGAGGACTGCAACAAAGGCTTGGCGCTGGACGCTTCGAACGCGCGGCTGTTATGGCTGAGGGGATATCTCTATTACCGGATGGACGAATATGAGGCGGCGTTAACGGATTCGTTGGCCTACTTGCTGCTTCGCCCGGTCGACCCGAAGGGCCATTACAATATGGGACTCATCTACAAGCAGTTGAGCCGGTGGGACGATGCGATCCGTTCGTTTACGAAGGTGCTCGAGCTGAATCCCTTCGAACCGCAAGCCTACCTGGAGAGAGCGAAAATCCGGTATCATCATTCGTTCGACCGGATCAACGCGGCCGACGATTTGGCGCAATGGCTCATTTACGCGGGGAGCACCGCGGGTCCTGCCGATAAGACCGGCCCCGACCTGCTCGCTGAATTGCCTGGGTTCGACGATGAAATGAGACAGCGCGCCATCGAACAATTCCGCAACGTATATGAATCCGGCCGTTACCTGTCCTGACCAAGGGCAGGTTTTTCATTGTTGCGCTTGTCGGCGCTGTGCTACACTAAGCTGGAAATCCAATTAGAGGAGGAAACGGCATGATTGTCACCACCACGCCGAGTATAGAAGGATACCGCATTACTTCGTATTTGGGGATTGTGAACGGAGAAACCATTATGGGCGCCAACATTTTTCGCGACTTCATGGCTTCGATAACCGATGTTATCGGAGGTCGTTCCGGTGCATACGAAAACAAACTGAAAGAAGCGCGCGACATCGCGATTTCCGAAATGACGTCGCAGGCCCAGCGGCTTGGAGCGACGGCCATCGTTGGAGTGGACGTGGATTACGAAGTCGTCCGCGAAGGCATGCTCATGGTCGCGGTCAGCGGCACCGCCGTTCGGATCGAGCCTTAACCCGCTATGACCGATCGAACGATTCCGGTATACGTGTTAACTGGATTTCTCGGCAGCGGCAAAACGACTTTGCTCAGACGCCTGCTGGATGATGCGAAGAGCAGGGGATGGAAACCCGCCGTGCTCATGAATGAGGTCGGCGAGGTCAATCTCGACGGCATCATGGTGGATGCCAGCGTGCCGATGGCCGAAATGCTGGGCGGATGCATTTGCTGTACGATTCGGGGCGATCTTGGGGTGGAGTTGACCAACCTGGCGAAAGAGCACAAGCCGGACGTGATCTGGATCGAGTCGACCGGCGTCGCTCAGCCTCTCGAAATCCTGGATGCCGTAACCGAGGCTTCGATGTACGGAAAGCTGGAGCTGCGGGGTGTCGTCACGTTGGTGGATGCGCGGCATTTGTTGGACCGGCTTCGCATCGGCTCCGGCAAAACGTTCCGCCTGATGCAGGATCAGATCCGGGTGGCGTCGCTTGTCGTGCTGAACAAGACCGACTTGGTGGGAGAACCGGAAAAGGCGGAACTTCAGGAGCGCATCGCCGAATGGAACCCGGCGGGGAACATCGTCTCTACAGTGAATGCGGAGCTTGATCCGCGTATCATTTACGATGAGCCGGCAGCGAATTTTGAGACCGGTCATCCGCACGGGCCACATGACCACATGGAAAGTCATCCTCACCATGATCACGATCATGTCCATGTGTTTACCCATTACCTCCATGGCGCTATGGACAGCCACGCATTCGAACGCTTTTTGCGTGAGCTGCCGGAAGGCGTGTATCGGGCAAAGGGCATCGTCACTTTCCGCGACACCGCCAACCGATATTTGTTCCAATACGCTTACCGGGAGACCGATTTTCTGCCCATCAGACCGCAAAAAACGGTCCACGATGTGGCCGTCTTTATCGGAGAGGATTTTTCCAAAGCGGATATAGGGTCCAAGCTCGAAAAACTATCAGGTAGAACCGAATAATACCAAACCCGTACCTCATTGGCTAATGAAGTACGGGTTTTCTTTACGCCTGGTTTGCGGCTTCCATACGATCGCAGTAAAGATGCATCGCTTCTTTCATGAATTGCGCCAAGCCGGGCTTGTATTTGTCGATGTTGGCCGTGAAGCGCTCATCGTCGACATACAGGCTGCCGAGCCCGCGAAAGATCTCCAGCGTGCAATCGTAAAAATGATCGGTGATATACTGCCGCCACTCCGCGACAGCCTGTTGAGCCTCCGAATCGGAAGGACCGTACGCCATACGGTCCGCAAGACGGTTGTAGATGCCGCCCATGACCCCATGCATCTCTTTCCATTTTTCCTCCGAATAGCCTTCCACTTTCCGCTCCGCCGCTTCCACGATCTCTTTGCCGTATAATCTCCGCGCTTCCTCACTGTATTTCGCTTGGTGCTCTTGGATTTTGTCCATGTCGAAGCCTTCGAACAACTCTTTGTCCGCCATTTGTGTTCCTCCTTCAATGGATTGCAGCGTGCGGTTCACCGTTTCCAGCATCCGGTCCATCCGTTCGCGCTTCTCGAGCAGCAGCTCCCGGTGGGCCGTCAACGCTTTGCGCCGGTCGAATCCCGGACTGTCCAAAATTTCTTTAATTTCCTTCAGACTGAAACCGAGCTCTTTGAAAAACAAAATTTGCTGCAGTCTCTCCAGGTCGGCGCCGCTGTAAAGCCGGTATCCCGCCGGTGTCACGGAGAAAGGAACGAGCAGGCCGATCTCGTCGTAATGGTGCAGCGTCCGGACACTGACACCCGCAAGTTCGGCCACTTCTTTCACTTGCAGAGCCATCGATTCCTCACCTCCCAAATTCATCCTAAAGCATCACGTAACGTGAGAGTCAATTCCTATTTTATCGCATATCGGACAAAGGGGAACGCATAGGTTGGGGCGAGGGGAGTGTGCGGACCGATGAATGGAAACCAGGCGAATGCCGTGTTATACGAACACCGGTTTTGGCTGCAAATTATGGGGGATCACGGGAGATTCATTCTGAATGCTCTGTCGCCAAGCGAGAAGGGGGCGATCGAAAGAGCGGAAGCGTTTATCCGGATCTTCGATCAGCTGCTCGGACAGGCGAGGGCCGCGGCCGCTGGATCCGATTTGTCGGCGTTGAATCGTGAGGCTATGAACCAGGTTACGGCTTTTCGCGCTTATAAACTGGACCTGCTGGCCAGACTTTTGGTCGGGAAATTGAAAATCATGCTGACGCCTACGTTCCTCAATCACATGGTCAATGAGTTGGAGGAATACGCGCGAGTTCTGCAAGCCGTGCTGGCTGGACAACCGGTTCCGGCATTTGATCCGCTTCATCATGATTTGTTATGGCTGCCGGACGCCGCGGGTCACGCCGGTGCGATAGCCGCCGACTTGGATATGGTGGAGAAGAAGCTGATTCACAAAAGCAAGGACTTCGAGAAACACTTTAATTCGTTTTATTTGAAAGCGATCGAAATGGGAGGCTACGTCCGGACGAATTTGACCGATTTTCCGGCTTTTCGGCGGTTCCATCGGGAGGTCGGCCTGGAGATACGGTTTTTCATGGCGTTTTTGGCGGAACTGTTGGATGCGGAAATCACGGCTGAAGTGCTGGGTCGGATTTCACCCTTGATTCCCGATCATATGATGCGGGAGGAATGTTATTATTTATCGAAGCTGTCCGCAAGCGGCTTGATCGCCGATCCGAGATGCGACCCGACTCGAACCCGGGTGGAGGCGTAGGTACGCTTGTTCGCCATTTATCCGTTGCGCGTGGCCTTGGTTTTTCGGTATATTGAGGTCATGTTGAGGACGGAAGGAAGATCATGATGGAATGTTATCGCATTACGACAGAGGAACAACTTCAGCAAGCGTTCGCCATACGCAAGGAAGTGTTTGTGGAGGAACAGAACGTTCCCGTGGAAGAGGAGATCGACGAATTTGACGCCTCTGTAGAGGCTTGCCGGCATTTCCTGGCCCTGGCTGACGACGGAACACCGATCGGGGCGTCGCGTTGGCGGGAGTATGAGCCCGGCACAGCCAAACTGCAGCGAATTGCGGTGCTCGAGCGCTATCGCGGCACAGGTGCGGGGAAACTGCTTGTCCTGTCGATGGAGAAGGACGCAGCCCAAATGGGTTATCACCGGTCCATATTGGATGCGCAGTGTTCGGCCGAACAATTTTATCGCAAGCTCGGTTACGCCACCATCTCCACCGAACCCTTCCTGGACGCCGGCATTGAGCACGTACGGATGAGCAAAGACATTACAGGGTAAAGTCGTATTGCACATGGATAGAGGGATCCGAAAAAGCTGATTCTCTATCCATTTTTTATGCCTGTGCTATAATCTTCTCAGTTTCTCATTTCATTCATCAGCATGAGGAGACAAGCACATGAAAGCTCGCAGTCGGATGATTCTCGGTTTTTCATTTTTTATAGGTATATATGCATTGATTAATGTTTTCATAGGTTGGCACGGATGGTTGTTTCTTCATCAATTGGCGCCATCTTTTCCGCAGGCTGCTTATTGGATCGTGTTTTCCATCGTCGTGTTTGCTTATTTGCTGGGCCGCGTACCTTTGCCGGGGCCTTTGCGTCCCGCGGCTCGGCTCCTTAAGGTCATCGGCTCGTATTATTTTGCGATAATGGAATTCGGCTTGCTGCTGATTCTGGCCGCGGATATAGTTGCATGGCTGCTCAGTCTGGCCGGCATGAAACCGTCCAACTATGTGCTGCTGGCCGGCTGGATTGCGATCGGCATCGTGGCGTGGCTGCTGCTATGGGGTTCGCGAAACGCTTGGAGCCCTGTTGTTCGCCAATATCCCGTCAGCGTTCACAAGCGGGTGGAGGGGATGGACAAGCTTCGGATCGTCGCCGCGTCCGATATCCACCTGGGCAACATCGTAGGAAAGCGGCATTTGCGGCGGCTGCTTAAGAAAATGAACGAGCTGCAGCCGGATCTCATCCTGCTTCCGGGCGATGTGATCGATGACAGCATTGAACCGTTCGTGCGCAACAACCTCAGTGACTTGCTCCGACTGCTCAGGGCGAAGTATGGAGTCTACGCCGTGCTCGGCAACCATGAGTATTACGGAGGACACGTCGAAGAATACGTGCGGCGAATGCGCGAGATTGGGGTCCCGGTGCTGCGGGACGAGCGGGTGGTGATTGCAGGGGGTATTGTGATCGCCGGCCGGAAAGACAAGCAAGCGGAATCGATGGATCCTGAAGGAAGAATCAGCCATGAGGCATTGCTGGAAGGCGTGGACCGTGCGAAGCCGATCATCATGATGGATCATCAGCCGTATCATTTTGATAAAGCAGCCGAAGCGGGCGTCGATTTGCTGCTCTGCGGGCACACCCATCGCGGTCAGTTCGCGCCGAACCACTGGTTCACCAAGCGCCTGTTCGAGCTCGATTGGGGTTATATGCGCAAGGGCAGCATGCATGTCGCGGTCTCGTCCGGTTTCGGCTCCTGGGGCCCGCCGATACGCATCGCAAGCCGGTCGGAAATCATGCTGATTGACATGACGTTCGAAGGTTAATAATAAATAAGAACCAGCCTGTGTAGAGAAGCCACTCTCTACCGGGCTGGTTCGTTGTTGTTCCTTAAAACACCTTCGTCGTCCAAGACTCGCAATTCCATACTTCGGTGGCGACATCGCGGTAAAATTCCGGTTCGTGGCTGATCAGCAAAATGCTGCCTTTGTATTCCTTCAAGGCGCGCTTCAGTTCATCTTTAGCGTCGACGTCCAGGTGATTGGTCGGCTCGTCAAGAACCAGAATGTTGGTCTCGCGGTTGATCAGCTTACAGAGACGTACTTTCGCTTTCTCGCCGCCGCTGAGCACCGACAACTTGCTTTCAATGTGCTTCGTCGTAAGGCCGCATTTGGCGAGTGCGGCGCGGACTTCAAACTGCGACATGGCGGGAAAGTCCTTCCACACTGTTTCAATGCAAGTCTCGTCCAAATCGCCCCTGGTTTCCTGTTCGAAGTAACCGACGAACTGATTGTCTCCGCGAGAGACGGTCCCGCCAAGCGGCTGGATTTCACCCAGAATGCTGCGCAACAGCGTCGTTTTACCGATGCCGTTCGCTCCGACCAAAGCAATTTTTTGGCCGCGTTCCATTTTCAGATCTAACGGTCGGGAGAGAGGCTCGTCGTACCCGATGACCAATTGCTGCGTTTCGAAAATCATTCGGCCTGATGTACGCGCTTCTTTAAATCGGAACTCCGGCTTCGGTTTTTCTTTGGCCAGCTCGATGACTTCCATGTTGTCGAGCTTTTTTTGACGGGACATGGCCATGTTGCGCGTCGATACGCGTGCCTTGTTGCGGGCGACGAAATCCTTCAATTCGGCGATTTCCTGCTGCTGCCGCTTATAAGCCGATTCCAGCTGCTGTTTCTTCGCTTCGTGCTGCTGAAGGAACGTGTCATAATCGCCGACGTAACGGTGCAGCTCCTGATTTTCGACATGGTAGATGAGGTTGACGACGCTGTTCAGGAACGGAATATCGTGAGATACGAGAATAAACGCATTCTCGTACTCTTGCAAATACCGCTTCAGCCACTCGATATGCGCCTCGTCCAAGTAGTTGGTAGGCTCGTCCAGCAGCAAAATGTCCGGTTTCTCCAGCAGCAGCTTGGCGAGAAGCAACTTCGTACGCTGACCGCCGCTGAGATCGGTCACGTCCCGCTCTAGCCCAATGTCGCCGAGACCGAGGCCGCGCGCGATTTCTTCCACTTTCGCATCGATCAAATAGAAGTCGTTGTTGTTCAGCGTATCTTGAATGGTGCCGACTTCTTCGAGCAAAGTTTCCAATTCTTCCGGCGTGGCGGAACCCATTTTCTCGTACATCTCGTTCATTTCGGCTTCGAGATCCGTCAAATAGCGGAAAGCGCTCTTGAGCACGTCACGAATGGTCATCCCTTTTTGCAAAACTGCATGCTGATCCAAATAACCGACCCGGACCTTTTTGGACCATTCGATTTGGCCGGCATCCGGTTCCAGGCTGCCCGTAATGATGCTCATGAAGGTGGACTTGCCTTCGCCGTTCGCCCCGATCAGCGCGACATGTTCGCCTTTCAGCAGCCGGAAAGAGACGTCCTGGAATATTCCTCGGTCCCCGAATCCGTGGCTCAAATTTTTAACCGTCAATATACTCATGGTTTAGCACCTTTTTCGTGAAATTGTAGGAAAGCACAACATTTTATATTATAGAGCGGTACCTGTAAAAAGGGAATTGAGAAATGAGGCTATCGGCCCCTGTGCTGCGGATGTATAATAATGGAATTGGGAGCGGGGAGGAGCAAGTATAGAATGACGAACGATATTGAGGTCATACGTGCAGGATTCGAACATATGGAGTTGGCCGCTCCTTTGTTCGATAGATACCGGCAATTTTATGGCCAAAGCTCGGATATTACGGGTGCCAGAGCATTCTTGGAAGAGAGACTGCGCCACGAACAATCGGTGATCTGCCTGGCGTTGGATCAGGCTTCGGGTAAAGGTGCCGGTTTCATGCAGCTTTATCCAACATTCTCCTCGGTTTCGATGAGGCATACCTGGATCTTGAACGATTTGTTCGTCCTGCCGGAGTTTCGCGGCCGGGGAGTTGGGAGAAAGCTGCTGGAAGCTGCTAGGAAGCATGCCATAGATACGGGAGCCAAAGGACTGTCGCTGTCGACTGCGGTTGATAATGTAACGGCGCAGAAGCTCTATGAGTCTTTCGGTTTTATTCGGGATCGCGAATTCTATCACTATGATTTATTGATTTAAAAGGTGGGATCGCGGATTCTCCTGTCCGGCCAAGCGGTAACGACGCTGGAAGGACAGTTCATTTCAAAATAAAGGAGTTTGGGAACATGACGGAAGATCTGCGTTATCCGGTGGGCAAATTCCATCACGAAGGAGATATCACGGCAGCGCACAGAGAGGCTTGGATGCGCGATATCGAGCAGCTGCCGGACAAACTGGCGGCCGCGATCCAAGGGCTTTCGCCGGAGCAATTAAACACCCCTTATCGGGATGGAGGCTGGACGGTAAGGCAGGTCGTTCATCACTTGGCGGACAGCCATATGAACGCCTTCATCCGCATGAAGCTGGCGCTGACGGAGGAGCGGCCGACAATCAAGCCATATGAGGAAGGAGATTGGGCGGCGCTTCCGGACAGCGTTTCCGCGGAACCGCAGCTTTCTTTGGACCTCCTGAAGGGGCTTCATGCGCGTTGGATCCTCCTGCTGCAGTCCATGTCCGATGCCGACTTTGCCAAAACATTTTTTCACCCCGGGTCCCAGCAGGTCCAACGATTGGATCGCACGCTTGGCTTATATGCCTGGCACAGCCGCCATCACGTGGCTCATATTACGTCGCTGCGCGAAAGAATGGGCTGGTGACGGCCGATGATGGCGGTAATTCTCTGGATTATCACCACCGGCATCACTTTAATGGTTTTGTATCTCATCATTCGTGCTGCCGTTAACCACTCCGTGTTGGCCGAATTGTACGGAGAAACAAGGCAGTTGTATGAACAGCAAAGCCGCAACGAGAAGGCGATCGCAAAATTAACCGATGAACTTGTGAAAATCCGACAATTCATGGAGCAAAGAGGGGATCAGGCGAAATGACGGATGTCATCAGTTTGAGGCAGCAGTTTGAAGGATGGGCAGATTATGTCCGCTCGCTCGATTCGCTCCCGGAATCGGACCAGTTGAAGGCGGTCGCAGAGGGCAAATGGGCTGTTAGAGACGTCATCGCCCATATGTGGAAATGGGACATTTTCTTTTGGGAGCATGCCGTCCGGCCCCTGATCGAAGGAACCCCGTTAACCTATCATAGTCTAGATTTCAACGCGTTCAACGAAAATGCCAAAAACGAATGCCGTCCTCTGTTTTGGTCGTACCTCATCGAACAAACCGCGAATACGCGTGATCAAATCGCAAATGCCGTTCGTCAGTTTCCCGAAAGCGAATATGAACGAACGGAGCGGGATGCCGACGGAAATCCATTCTCCATGAAGGCCTACCTGGAAGACTTCATTCATCATGACGCCCATCATCGCCTACAAATCGAATCTGTGCTAAGCGGAAAATGAACAGGCATCCTCCTCGGACGATAACCGGGGAGGTTTTTTATGACCATGGCCTTGAAATGGTACAATGGAATCGCGTTGTGAAAGGGGATGAGCGGAATGCCGGTTCAAAATGAAAAGGTTCGCGGGCGTTTCGCTCCGACACCTTCGGGACTGCTGCACTTGGGTAACGCGGGAACCGCACTGTTGGCCTGGCTCCAAGTCAGATCGTTGGGCGGCACCATGGTGTTGCGTATTGAGGATCTTGACCGGCCGCGCTGCAAACCCGAATGGACCGCCCGGTCTCTGGAAGACATGCGATGGCTCGGATTGGACTGGGATGAAGGGCCGGACTCCGAAGGCCCGTATGCTCCCTATGAGCAGAGCAAAAGAGGCGGCCTGTACACTGCGGCATTGGACCGGCTGGAACGAGAGAGCTTGCTATACCGTTGCTACTGCAGCAGGGCCGACTTATTGTCAATTGCGAATGCCCCGCATGGTTTGTCCGCGGAAGGACCGGCTTATCCCGGAACTTGCCGTGGATTATCAGATAAGGAAAGGGCGGAGCGCGAAGCGGGCAAAACGCCGTCTCTGCGGTTTGCCTTGCCGGACAAGCCGGTTCAATTCGAGGACGGGATTGCGGGGTTGGTACATTTTACTGCGGGGTCAGGAGGAGACTTCGTCGTAAAGCGTGCGGACGGGATCGTCGGCTATCAATTAGCTGTGGTGATAGATGATATGGCGATGGAGATTACCGATGTTTTACGAGGATGGGATTTGCTCGAATCGACGCCGCGGCAGTTGCTTTTGTATGAAGCGCTTGGCGGCGTGCCTCCCAGATTTGCCCATGCGCCTCTGATGAGAGGGCCGGATGGCAGCAGGCTGGCCAAACGACATGGCGACATTGCGTTGAACGCTCTGCGCGAATCGGGCGTTTCTCCCGAGCGGATTGTCGGTTTGATGGGATGGCTTTACGGCCTGCTGGATCTACCTCACGCCGTGAAAGCAAAGGACTTGATTCCGGCGTTCGATTTGAGTCGCATTCCGAAAGAATCGGTTGCGCTGCCGGCCGATTGGAGACGAATTGTTGGTTTGATATGATATAACGGCATTATAGACGTTGAAGGAGATGCCTACAGATGGAATCGTGGATGGATGAACGTTTAACCCGGCAAATCTCGTTTATCGCGGAGATCGACAAACTGAAAGGGGTACTGCGGCGCACGCGGATCATGGACGCCTCACGTTTCGAAAACACGGCCGAACATAGCTGGAACATTGCCGTCTTCGCCATGTTGATGCATGAATATGCGGAAGAACCTCGTCCGAACTTGGACCGGGTCGTTCGTATGCTGCTGATCCACGATATTGTGGAAATCGATGCGGGAGACACGTTTGCATACGACTCGGCCGGCTACGTGGATAAAGAAGAAAGAGAGCAAGCCGCTGCCCGGCGCATTTTCGGGCTGCTGCCCGACGATCAGCGCGACGAGTGGACGGAATTGTGGAAAGAATTCGAAGCTGTCGAGACGAAAGAATCCCGCTACGCGAACGCCATGGACCGCCTGCTCCCGTTAGTACACAACTATTACACCGGAGGCGCCAGCTGGGTGAAGCATGGAATCGTGCGGTCTCAGGTGGTTCGCCGGGTTGCGCCTGTAGAATCTATCTGTCCGCATTTGTGGCGTTTTGCGATGGAGCTTTTGGACCGGGCCGTTGGCAAGGGGATTTTAAAAGCGGATGCAGTGATGGACTAAGTTCGAGTTTCGCAAAGAATATACATAACATTCATTATGTTAACAACGACGGCGAGATCATACGAGAAGTGGGGGAAAATACATGCCAGCACCGCAGGTGAAGATTCAACCTTGGAGTGATGCTGATCTAGATTTGCTACGGCTTCTAAACACATCTGAGATGACAGAACACCTGGGTGGCCCGGAATCGGAAGAGCAGATCCTATCACGCCATAAGCGGTACTTAGAAGTCGGTGGAAGAGGTACTGGCCGTATGTTTACGATTGTGCTGCTTCAGAGTAATGAAACCGTCGGTAGTGTCGGCTATTGGGACAAAGTCTGGAATGGAGAGAACGTGTGCGAGACAGGATGGGGTGTCCTGCCCCGTTATCAGGGCAGGGGAATCGCAACCGAAGCTGTCGCGGAAGTTATTAAACTAGCAAGTGCCGAAAAAAAGCACAATTTTATACATGCCTTCCCATCCATGTATAACTCTGCCTCAAATGCAATATGCCGAAAGCTGAACTTCACGCTTTTGGGTGAGTGTGAATTTGAATACCCACCTGGCAGCATCATGCGATGCAATGATTGGCGGTTGGCATTGACTACAGCAAAATAACAATGAAAATGGCGTGTCTAATCGGCAGATCGATCGGACACGCCATTATTTTTAGTCCTTTATGCTTTCGACCGGGAGGAATCCTTTTGCTATAATACTATTAAATTTTACAACTTCTGCATGGGAGATTGAGAGAATGAACAAATGGGGAAAGTGGTTGGCCGCGGCTTCGCTTGCCGGCATAACCTTTACGTGCTCCGCAGGGAATATGGCGACAGCGGCTCCGAAGCCCGTCACCGTGCTGCTCGACGACGTTTCGTTGATCTTTACCGAAGCTGCTCCGCAAATTAACCACGATATCACGTTCGTTCCGTTCCGCGCGATCGCCGAACCGCTCGGGGTCGAGATTGAATGGGATCAATCGACCAAAACGATCACCGCGACCCAAAAGGTGGAAGGGGAAAGTAAAACCGTTGTTTTGCACCTCGGGAAACCGACTGCGGAAGTCAACGGGCAGCCTGCGAAGCTGGTCGCAGCACCTTTCACCTCGAACAATCGGACTTTAATCCCGCTCAACTTTTTCAGCACCCAGTTCGGCGCGAAAGTAGGCTGGAACGGCGCCACACGCACCGTCTCGATCGTTTCGCCGGTCCGGCAGATGCATCTGCGGGGCTTCTATGCCATCAGCTCTTATGCGGAGCGTGAGAGAATTCAGGATATGAACTCCGTTGCGTTCGGATGGATCCGGGTCGATCAGAACGGGGAGCTGACCACTTCGGGCAAAGATTTTTACTGGCCGCCCGCAGCCGGGTCCGACACGCCTGAAGCGATCGTATCGAATACCGCATCCCAAGGGAAGACGCCCTATTTAATGGTTTATGGCTCGGACGGCAATCTTGAATTGACGAAACTGTTAAGCGACGAGACGCTCCGTTCCCGCTCGATTGAAAAGATCGTATCGCTGGCTGCAGAAAAAGGATTCCAAGGCGTTATGCTCGATTTTGAAGGTCTAGGTTTCAAACTGAACGCGGCGGAGCAACAGAAGCTGCTGAACGACTACGCACGGTTGCTGGCAGAACAACTCTCGCCTCAGGGAATCAAGCTCTCACTCGCGGTACCGCCTCCGAACAGCAATTATAAAGGCTACGATTACCGTACGCTCGCGGATTTAGCCGACGATCTTGTCATTATGGCCTATGAGTATCATCCGATTGGAACGGTGAAGCACACGCCTCAACCGAACGCCAAAGTGGATGCCGCACTTACGGCGCTCCTTAAGGCGGGCGTTCCTGCGCAGAAACTGCTGCTCGGAGTCGACCTCAACAGCGAGACGCCGGCTTCCATCGATGATAAGCTTGGACTGGCCAAACGTTATCATCTGAAAGGTGCGGCTTTCTGGAGAATCGGTCTCTATTTCTACTACGGTCAAGAGTTCCTTGATGCGATTAACCGCTCTGCCGTGAAGGAAGAATAAGAACCGATAGGATACCCGAAAAGGAGCCGAAAGAGATGGCATTTGAAAGCGAACACGTCCTCGTTTCCGAAATCGCGCTTGCCGTACGTGACAGGATTCGGGCGATCACCCGCGGTCTGCCCGAGGCGGAAGAGAAGATCGACGGTTTCGGACACACGACTTTCAAGGTGCGAGACAAATCGTTCGTCATGATGGGAGAAGGAGAAAAGGGTGAAGGCGGCTCGCTCAGCTTTAAGAGCGACAAGGAGACCCAGCAGCTTCTGATCCAAAAAGGCCCCTATTACCGCACGGCATACATCGGTCAGCACGGCTGGGTTTCGATCAACTGCAAAGAAATCGAGGATTGGAACGAACTCAGCGAGCTGATTGTCGAAGCCTATTTGCGCGCCGCACCGAAACGCCTCGCTCAAGCATATCGTAATAAATAGCATTGGATTGCGGTACGATTAACATTCCGTGGTTCGTTTTCATTCCAATCGTCATTTTCGTTTTTTGGCTAGCCTCGAAACAGAGCAAAAAATGAGGAGACTCCACCGAGTCCCCTCATTTTTTTGTTCGGCCGCTTACCTGCGGTCAATCGCTTCTTCCATCGTTTTATCGGTCAAATGAGCGTAAATTTGTGTTGTTTCCGGTGATGCGTGGCCGAGCTGCTCTTGGGTTTTGTAAAGATCGTTGCGCAAGTAATAGTCTGTCGCGAACGAGTGACGAAGCTTGTGCACGGATAAGTAAGGCTTGCCGAACCTTTTGGCGTATTTCATCACCATTTCCTGAATGGCCCGCTTGGTCATGCGCGAGCCTTCTTTCCGGCCGTTGGCGATCGCCAGGAACAAGGCTTTTTCGCGTTTAGGCGCTTTATAGCGGGATTCCCGCTGCGCCAAATACTCCTCGATATCATCGACGGCATCCTGACGGAAGTATACGGGCGTTTTAAAAGAATCGTCGTTTTTCCCTTTGCGGTAGACGTATACCAGCTTTTTCTTCAAATCCAAATCGTCCAGATTGAGATTCACCAACTCGGAAACACGAAGTCCGGAATTGAGGATGAGGCTGACGATGCAGCAATCCCGTATATGGTTCAGCTCATGCGCGTAGGTCGCCTGCTTGTTCGCCGCCACATCATGCGCGTAATCGTGACGGATATAGTTGATAAACTCGATAATTTCCTGCTCCTGAAGCAGCTTTCCTTCGAGCTTGGCGGCCGTATCCTTCGGCTTGTGGGTTCGTTTCACTGACACCTTCGCCATAACATTCCGCTTTAACAGCGGATAAAAATTGTCATCCTCGGCAATTTGACTGAGATAGTGAAAGAGCGACCGAAGAGAAGAGAGCTTGCGCGAAATGGTGGTTTTGCCGTTCGTCTGTTCTTTGCGCGTTGCGAGAAACATTCGAAAATTGTCGACACTGTCCATGTGCAAATGTTCCAAATCTTCAATCGGTATGGCGCTGATGGAAGAGGCGGAGGTCAGCCCTTCCGCCAGCAGCCAGGAGAAAAACGTCTCATAATCCCTCACGTATTCAAGTAAAGAGGATGGGGAGAGGTCGGGCAGCTTATAGTTGATGAATTTTTCGACGTACCAGGGCATACCCGGAATGTGCTTTTCGAGCTCTTCCCGGTCTTTGATTTTCTGAATGTTCACGCGGGACTCGCCCCTTGTTTACATAATATAAATTATGTTCTTTATTCGTCGAGAACGCCTTACTCTTTTACTGTAACGTGTAGGGGATCTGCTGACAAGAAATAGTTAACCTCATTAATTAACTTTACTGCCGTATCATTTTTTCAGGTTTGACGATCTCATCGAATTGCTCCTCCGTCAACAAGCCGCTTTTCAATGCGGCCTGCTTCAACGTGAGGCCTTCTTTATGCGCAGTTTTGGCGATCATGGCCGCATTCTCGTAGCCGATCAGCGGATTCAGCGCGGTGACCAGCATGAGCGAACGCTCAAGGTGTCCCTGAATGACCGGCATATTCGGCTCTATTCCGACCGCGCAATGATCGTTGAAGGAGTGGATGGCGTCGGCGAGCAAGCGTGCGGACTGCAGGAACGTATGGGCGATGACCGGCTTGAACACATTGAGCTCGAAGTTTCCTTGACTTGCGGCGAATCCGATCGCAGCATCATTGCCCATGACCTGGCAGACGACCATCGTCATCGCTTCCGACTGCGTCGGATTCACTTTGCCCGGCATAATCGAGCTGCCCGGCTCGTTGGCAGGAATCGTAATTTCTCCTATGCCGCTGCGGGGACCGCTGGAGAGCCACCGGACGTCGTTGGCGATCTTCATGAGATCGGCCGCGAGAGCTTTCATGGCGCCATGAACAAACACGAGCTCATCGTGGCTTGTGAGCGCGTGGAATTTATTCTCGGCACTAACGAACTTTCGTCCTGTCTGCTTGCTGATTTCCGCGGCCACACGCTCCCCGAATTCCGGGTGGGCGTTAATGCCGGTGCCGACGGCGGTTCCGCCGATGGCGAGCTCACGCAGATTTTCGGATGAAGCGCGAATCATGGCTTCCGATTTGCCGAGCATGCGAACCCAGCCGCTGATTTCTTGGCCGAGGGTGAGTGGAGTGGCATCCTGCAAGTGGGTACGTCCGATTTTAATGATATCTGCGAAATGACGGCTTTTGTCCTCCAGCGTTTTTTTCAACACGGCAACGGCAGGGAGCACCCGGTCTTCAACGGCGGTGAGTGCCGCCATATGCATCGCGGTAGGGAAGGTGTCGTTGGAGCTTTGGGACATATTCACGTCGTCGTTGGGATGAACGTTAACGGCACCCTGCGGCGAGGCCAAATGGGCGATCACTTCATTCACATTCATATTCGACTGGGTCCCGCTGCCCGTTTGCCATACGGCGAGGGGGAATTGATCGTCCCACTTGCCCGAGATGATCTCGTCGGCCGCCCGAATGATCGCCGTTGCTTTGTCGTCGGCGAGCTTTCCGAGCTCAAGATTCACGACCGCTGCGCTTCTTTTTAATATCGCCAACGCGCGAATGAGCTCGATCGGCATTTTCTCGGTTCCGATGCGGAAGTTTTCCAAGCTGCGCTGCGTTTGGGCGCCCCACAGCTTGTCGGCAGGCACGGCGATTTCTCCCATCGTATCTTTTTCGATCCGGAATTCCATGTTTACATCCTCCTTGTTCTCGCATGACTTGATTATGTCTCATTACCGTATATAGTAACGCTCAAACGCTTCGGACACAAAAAGGGAGGGAGGGGGGGCTTCCCTCTGAGCAAGCCATGGACTTCCCTTTTCAAAACAAATTGAGAATAATGGCGAATTTTGCGCCAATATTTTTGTTAGATATT
Organism: Cohnella pontilimi; assembly: GCF_005049045.1. Taxonomy (GTDB): domain Bacteria; phylum Bacillota; class Bacilli; order Paenibacillales; family Paenibacillaceae; genus Cohnella; species Cohnella pontilimi. The sequence goes on along the minus strand of NZ_SUPK01000001.1, from coordinate 368,585 downwards.
TGTTATTCTTCCGTTAGAAACCACGACAGGAATTAAGATAAATATTTACGAATACGTTTTCAATTGCTAAAAATTGCCCTTCCAAAGGAGGTCGCCTCGTAGAGAATGTTCTGGGTGATTAGCAATCAGCACGAGTGACACCAGCATTCGAGAACACGATGCACTAAGAATTGATCACATTGTTTAGGGAGGAAGCAAATTGAGACTTCGTAAAATGGCCATTGCATGCACGCTGTCAGCCGCACTAACGTTAGGCAGTTCTTCGGTTTTTGCCGCTTCTCTGGATGATACCGCCGGCTTGCCGGGAGAGGTATCGATGAACAAACTCGTATCGCTTCACGTGCTGCCCGCTTCAGGTACTTCTTACAATCCGGATGCTGCATTAACTCGCGGCGATTTTGTGTATGCGCTTACACAAGTTTTGAAGCTGAACGCGCCTAAAAGCGTGAAAATTAAAGATGTATCGAGCAATAGTAAAGATTATGCCTCGGTGGCCAAAGTTATCGGCAACGGTCTGCTGAAGCTGGACGCCAAAGGCAATTTTAACTCGAAAAAAGCGGTCACTTACGCGGAGTTCAGCCGGGCGCTTGCAGCAGGTCTCGGTTTGAAATTAAGCTGGTCGGACCGTCCGATCGATTATTTGTTCTATCTCGAGCGCAAAGGCGTCCTTGATATCGATACCGATCTGGACGCTGTCGTCACGAGAGGAGCCGCAGCGGTGGCCATCGATCAGGTTATCACGCTCAAAGGCACCTTTAAAAGCGACAGCGGTGTAGTCGTCGAATTGAAGGGCGACGATGCGGTCGTATTGAATAACGGTCGGGAGAACGTTACATACAAGCTCGACAAGGATGCGTCTTTGTTCCTCAGCGGGCAAAGCGACGATCTATCGTCCTTCGGGCCTGGTACGGCGGTTCAGGTCTTGCTCAACGCCAAGGGCGAGATCTCGTTCTTGTCGGGCCACAGCCTGTTACTTGAGGAAGGCAGCATCGTTTACAAATCCGGCAAGGTGAGCATCAACAGCACACTTCGCAACATCGATCTGAGAGCCGTTGTCAATCCGTTGCCGAATGATCCGAACGGAACGTTCACATTGAAAGGCTTCGGCAACTACAGCGGAGCAGGCGTGACCTTTGCCGGCGGTGCCTATGTGAACAACCAAAACGATGAGGTCACGCTGCTGGATCTTCGGGTAGCCAAGGCGGAAGAGAAACCGTTCACGGTTGGTTTCAACGGCTTGACGCTCGATTTCTCGGACGACGCACTTGCCAATCTGAGCTTCAAAGTTGCCGACGACGTAAAAATTACGTTGAAAGCGGCATCCGCAACGGACAAAGACCAAAAGCTGACCCTCACTGAACTGACCGCTCTCCAAACCGGCAACACGCTGACTGGAACGGTCGAAATCAACTCCGACGGATTCGTGACTTCGATCGTGGCCACGGCGGAGAAGAAAACGGAGAACAAATAATCATCATCACTCATAGGAGGATCAGTTCATGATCAAAAAACTGACAGCTGTCACAATTGCGGCAGTATTGCTAATATCGCTGCTCAGCGGCGTTTCCAGTGCTGCGAGATCCGGTTTCGATCCGAAAAAAGTGGGCGGAAAAGTGGTGCTCACCTCTTTCTCGGATGCGGTGACGCTCATTCCGCTTCGGGCCAACGACCAAGCTTCCAATGACATTATCGGCATGGTTTTCGACTCGCTCGTCCGTAAAGACTTTTACGGCCAGCCGATTCCCGGAATGGCCGAGCGTTGGACTTACGACGCGAAGACATTAAGCTACACGTTCTATCTCCGCAAGGGGATGAAATTCCACGACGGAAAACCGGTGACGGCCAACGACGTGAAGTTCTCATTCGATATGTATACGCATCCCAAAACGCTGAACACATATAAAGCGGATTTCACGGATATCCAGAGCGTCACCGTGGTGAACGATCTCACGGTAAAATTCACCCTCAAGAAAAAGAACGTTTTCTTCCTGACGAATGCCGCAAACTCGGGAGCCATTCTTCCGAAACACCTGTTCCCGAGAGGCATTGACGATTACAATGCCGACAACAGCTATTTCTCCCGTCATCCGGTCGGCACCGGCCCATTCAAGTTCAAAGAATGGAGAACCGACGAACGCGTTGTCGTGTCGGCATTCAACGATTACTGGAATGGACGTCCCTATCTGGACGAGGTTATTACCCGGATTCTCCCGGATAATAACGTAGAGTCCATCAATCTGATCAAAGGCGACGTTGATTTTGTGCAAGTTATTTCACCTAGAACCGTCGCAGATGTAGAGAAATCCTCGAATCTGAAAACGGTTGTTTACGACCGCGGACGTTTCGATTACATCGGCTGGAATAACGACAACCCGCTTTTCCAAGACAAGAAAGTTCGTCAAGCCATGAACTATGCGATGGACCGTCAAGCCGTCGTATCCAAAATCATGCTGGGCCGCGGTTATCTCGGCACCGGTCCGTTCCATCCGAAATTGCCTCAGGAAAACAAGAATGTTAAGCCTTACCCGCTGGATCTGAACAAAGCAGCCCAGCTGCTCGCGGAAGCCGGCTGGAAGAAAGGCTCTGACGGCATCCTGGAAAAAGACGGAAAGAAGTTCGAAATTGAAATTGCCTACAACAACGGCAACGTAACACGTCCGAAGGTTGCGCAAATTTTGGCGCAAAACCTGAAAAAGCTGGGCATCAAGGCATCGGTTCGCGGCTATGAATGGTCTCTGTTCCTGGATAAACAACAAAAAGGCACGCTGGATATGTACGTTTTAGCTTGGGGTGGGTATGACGGTAACGTCGAACACTACGGCATCCTGCATTCCTCCGCGATTCCGGACAAAAACGGTGACGGCGGCAACAATGCATGGCACGTTCATTACTCGAAGGTAGACCAGCTGCTGGAAGCTTACCTGCAAGAAGAGGATTCGTCGAAACGCAACAAAATTTATCAAGAGCTGCATGCGTTCCTGGCCGATGAAGCGATCGCCATCTTCACCCACCATCCGAAACTGACGGCCGGCATGAACAAAAATCTGTTGGGCGTACGGATTTCGTTGTCCAGCCCGTACTTCAATATCGAAGACTGGTATTGGAAGAAATAATCGGCGATCATCGTGACCGGTAGAACAGCCGCCGTCGACGACTTCGAATCGTCGCGGCGGCTGTCATTATGACAGGAAAGAAGGGTGTGCCCTGTTTCCCTATATTCTGCGAAGAATCGTACAAATGATCCCGTTGTTGTTCATTATTTCGATCGTATCTTTTCTCTTGATGACCATGGCCCCCGGCGATCCGACCGCCATGTTCGTCAATCCGGAGTCCTCCAAAGGTGCAGAGCAGGATTTATCCGCCATACGTGACAAACTTGGAGTCGACAAACCGATTTATGTTCAATACGCGAAATGGATCAAAATGATCGTCCTGGATGGCGATTTCGGCTATTCGTTCCAGGACGGCAGACCGGTGTTGGAAAAAATCGTGGAGAGAATCCCGGCAACGTTGCTTCTCATGGGGACCGCTATATTCATATCTTTTTTAATCGCGATACCGATCGGAATCTATTCCGCGGTCCGGCAATATTCTCCGCTTGATAATACGTTTACGTTTTTGTCGTTTTTGGGCATATCCATTCCGTCCTTTTTCTTTGCGATCATGATGATGCTCGTATTCTCGTTAAAACTCGGATGGTTCCCGGCGAGCAACATGCGGGGTGACGGGGGGAACCTGCCGACTGCTCTTGATATTTTATATCATTTGATTCTACCGGCATCCGTATTGGCGTTCGGCCTTGTCGCCCAGTACTCCCGGTTCATGCGGTCCAGCATGCTGGAGGTTATTCACCAAGATTATATTCGAACGGCTCGTGCCAAAGGGGTAACCGAAGGCAAGGTTGTATTCAAGCATGCGTTCCGCAACGCGCTGCTCCCGATCATTACACTCATCGGATTGCAGCTGCCCCATTTGTTCGGCGGGGCGCTGATCATTGAGCAAATATTCGCATGGCCGGGTATGGGCAGGCTGGCGATCGGTTCGATCTTTATCCGTGATTACCAGGTTATTATGGGCGTCACCATGGTTACAGCCGTGCTGGTCGTCATCGGAAACTTGCTTGCGGATATTCTATATGCTGTCGTTGACCCAAGGATCCAGTACGGGAAAACCTAAAACGAGGTGAACACGGAACGTGAGCCAGCAAAACGCGGTAATCGATCAAGGTCTGGCCGCCGAGCGGCAAACCGAGTGGTCCCAGCAAGGCAAAATGCAAACGAGAGCGGCAGCCGTTTGGAACAGGTATAAGCGAAACAAGTTCGCGGTTGCCGGATTTATTGTGTTCACGATCTATATTCTGGCAGCCATTTTTGCTCCACTATTCTCTCAATATGATCCGGAATCTTTCGATATAATGGACGCCGACCTCGCGCCGAGTTTAAGCCACCCGTTCGGCACCGATTCCATGGGGGCAGACGTGTTTATCCGCGCGCTGTTCGGCGCCCGCATTTCCTTATCCGTGGCCGTTATCGCAACCACCGTTACCGTTGCTTTCGGTGTGATCTATGGGGCGGTCTCCGGTTATTTCGGGCGAGCCGTCGATATGATCATGATGAGAATCGTCGACGCTTTACAGTCGATCCCGTCCTTCTTCTTGCTGCTCATCATCGCGGCGATAATGGTTCCCTCCATGTGGTCTACTATTATTGCGCTAAGCACTTTCGGTTGGCTCAATATGGCACGGATCGTGCGAGGGGAGATTCTGTCGCTTAAAGAGAGGGATTACGCCACTGCGGCGCTGGTGACCGGGGAGCCGAAGAGGGCGATCATTTTTTATCACATTCTCCCGAATGCTATTGCACCGATTATCGTCATCGCGACGCTGGATATCGCCAATAACATTATCGCCGAAGCGACGCTCAGTTTCTTAGGCTTGGGGATCCAGCCGCCGACGCCGAGCTGGGGAAACATGCTTTCTTCCGCCCAGGAGCTTGTTACGTTAACGACGTATCCTTGGACGGCGCTATTTCCAGGATTGTGCATCATGATTGCGGTTCTTGCCGTGAACTTCATCGGCGACGGTCTGCGGGACGCGCTCGATCCGAGACAAAAAAACAAGTAGGAGGGCCGCGATGATGACGAGGTTGCAGAGCCATCCGGATCCGATTGTTCAGGTCAAAGGGTTAAAGACGTATTTCTATACGGAAGAAGGCGTCGTTCCAGCCATTGATGGAGTCGACTTCGAGGTGCTGCGCGGGGAAACGCTGGCTATCGTGGGCGAGTCCGGCAGCGGTAAAAGCGTGACGTCATTGTCGATTATGAGATTGATCCCTTCCCCTCCAGGCAAGATCGTGGAAGGCGATATCACATTTAACGGAGAAAGTCTGCTCACCAAAACCAATGCGCAGATGAGACAAATCCGCGGAAATAAAATCTCGATGATTTTCCAAGAGCCAATGACTTCGCTAAATCCGGTCTACCGGGTAGGAGACCAAATCGCAGAGTCACTGAAGCTTCACCAAGGCATGAAGAAGAAGCAAGCGTTAAAAGAGGCCGTGCGATTGTTGGAGCTTGTCGGCATTCCCGAGGCGGAGCGGCGTGTCAGCCAATATCCCCACGAGCTCAGCGGAGGCATGAGGCAGCGGGTGATGATCGCCATCGCACTCGCCTGCAATCCCGAATTGCTCATCGCCGACGAGCCGACAACGGCGCTGGACGTCACGATTCAAAATCAAATTCTGCATCTCATGAAGCAATTAAAAGAAAAAACAAACACATCTATTATTCTGATCACGCACGATCTCGGTGTCGTGGCCGAAGTCGCCGACCGGGTTGTCGTTATGTACGCCGGACAGGTGGTGGAACAGGGAGATGTTTACACGATTTTCGAAAATCCTAAGCATCCTTATACCATCGGCTTGCTGGAATCGATGCCGAGCCACAAGAAAAGAACCGGCAAACTGAAAACGATCGAAGGCGTTGTTCCGAATCCGCTTCACCTTCCGCCGGGCTGCCGGTTCGCGCCACGCTGTGAATTTGCGACGGACTTATGCCGGTCCGAAGTACCCGCAGTCATTACCGTCGGCCAAGAAGAGACGGTTCGCTGCTGGAAGTACACCGAGCGTTGGGAGGGCAATCTTAATGAGCATAGCGCTGTTTGAAGCCCAAAAGGAACAAGAAACGAAGACAGATGAAGTCCTTCTGAGTGTTCGAAACGTCAAGAAGTATTTTCCCGTAAAGGGCGGGTTATTCGACCGCGTCTTAGCGCATGTGAAAGCGGTCGATGATGTCAGCTTCGACATCCACCGAGGCGAAACGCTTGGTTTAGTAGGGGAAAGCGGCTGCGGCAAATCGACGATCGGCAAAACAATGCTGCGCATTCTTAATGCGTCAAGCGGAACCGTGGAATTTGAAGGGCGCAACATTTTCTCGCTGTCCGAGAAAGATATGCGCGGCTTGCGCAGAGATATGCAGTACATTTTCCAGGATCCGTTCTCTTCCTTGAATCCCCGGTTAAGTGTGGGGGAATCGATCGCGCGGGTGCTGCGCATTCATGGAATGAGCCGGAAATCCGAGCGTGAGCATCGTGTTCAGGAGCTTCTTGAGATGGTGGGATTAAGCCCTTACCACATTCGCCGATACCCGCACGAATTCAGCGGCGGACAGCGTCAAAGGATCGGAATCGCAAGAGCGCTCGCTCTGAATCCGAAGCTAATCGTATTGGATGAGCCGGTGTCCGCCCTCGACGTATCGATCCAGTCGCAAATCATTAACTTACTTGAGGATCTGCAGAAACAATTTAACCTTACGTATTTGTTCGTTTCGCACGGCCTTAACGTCGTTCGGCATATCAGCAGCCGGGTGGGCGTCATGTATCTCGGTAAACTTGTCGAGCTTGCGGAAACGGATACGCTGTTCGCTAAGCCCCAGCATCCTTATACGCAGGCGTTGTTATCGGCCAATCCGGTGGCGGATCCGAGGCAAAGAGACGAGAAGAAAATGGTGCTGGAAGGCGATGTGCCCAGTCCCATCAATCCGCCGTCCGGCTGCCGTTTCAGGACACGTTGCCCGTTTGCCACACAGAAGTGCGCCGAGGTAGAACCGGCGTTCGCGAAAGTTGCAGATAACCATTTCGTCGCCTGTCATTATCCATTGAACTAAAAGTGAGAAAAATTTCATAAACCCGGCTGATCCAGAAGGAGTATCGAATGTATAAAGCGAATAATTATGGAATTGTAACCGCTTTCTAAAGGAGTCGGAGGGACAATGTCCGAGCAGGAAACGCCGGCGGGGGAGCGCAACCATTTGAAAACGATGCTTGTCATCGATGATGACGAACATTTTTTGGAGCATACCAGCCGTTACTTTCGTAACTGGATCCGCGTGGAGTGCGTCCCGGATGGGCTTAGCGGGCTGGTTCAGACGATCAAGCTGGAGCCGGACATTATTCTCCTTAACTTTCGTGCGGCCAAAGTGAACTGTGCGGAACTGTGCAGGAAGATTCGCGATATCTCCAGCGGGCTTTTATTTGTCCTTGCAGACGAGGGAATGGGGGGAGAGGAGCGCATCGCTTGCTTTGAAGCCGGTGCGGACGATGTGATGTCCAGCTCGTTCAACTGGAAGGAACTGATGCTGCGCATTCAAGTGCTGCTGCGTCGAGGCTCATCGATGGATGCCAAACAGGATGCCGCTTCCGTGCTTCATTTCGGACCGCTGCGCATGGATCGAACGACCTTTCGGGCATTTGTGTTAGATCAAGATTTGATTTTGACCCGCAAAGAGTTTTCCATTCTATGGGCCATGGCGGCCAAACCCGGCGAGATCGTGAGCAGACAAGAGCTTCTTCGCCGGGTTTGGAATTACAATCCCACGGACGACGATCGAATGATCGATACCCATCTGAACCGGCTCCGTAAAAAGCTGCATCGTGCATCCGAGCGTATCCGGATTAAAACGGCCTGGGGAATCGGTTATAAACTGGAGTCGTTGAGTATTGCGGCTATGCTGATCCTCATGCTTCAATGGTGTGCCGACATGCTTTAATCATGTAATGCGTTTAATCCCTGACGTAATTCGTCAGGGATTTTTGTTTGCAGGCGATGAGGGTAAAGACAATAAGATAAAGGAGAGGAGGGATCGCCATGCATACCGGCGCCGGTTATGTGGTTTTATGGATCGTATTGACGTTTTTTCCGATCATGACGGCTTGGAAAAGGAAATGGGCAGCGTTCACCGTGTATTTGGCGGGTTGGATCCTTTTCCTGTTTTCCGTATTGGACCGTAAGGACGGCTGGGACGATTTGGCGGGTATCGCAACTTTCATCGTGGTGATTTTACCGATCTATTTGGCAGCGTCCATCATCTGGCTGTTGAGTTTACGGGATCACCGAAGAATGAATAAATAATTTGTCACATAGTTTACATAATTAAAATTATGTTCATTTGTTTACGAAGCGAGATTCAACGAATTGGCTGCTGCCGCTTCCTTGTTGCGGTATTTTCCAGATACAATGGTAAATCCCATTGCCCCATATGCAAGCCCCCAGAAAAGTGCGAACCAGCTCTCCAATCCCGGAACGCCGAACGATACCAGCATCACCACAAATAAAAGCACGTTCCAGAGTGGGAACACTTTGGCGCGAAACGTAACAAAAGCCAGCAAAATCGTCCCCAGCATCATCCCGATCCCCACAAGCATGCCGGTAATGTCTACGAACAATCCCTCTTTCGCATAAGCGCCGTAAGCCCAAATCCCGTACTGCTGTCCGGAAATGATGATGTTGCCGGCTGCCGTAATGAATACCGCGGCGAAGCCGAGCTTTCCGGTTTCCTTCATCTGAGGTAAATACGAAGCGATCGAACTGAAAGCCATCAGGATAGCGGCAATATATCCGCACAACAGTTCCTGATGAGTGTCACCTCCCCAAATTAGCGCTGCCGGAGTCATCCCCATCCTCGCGATACCGGCCAAAATCACCGGAGGAATCGGCATTCATTCCATTCGGGAACGGGCTGCAGAGTTGGGAGGTTATTGCACCGTAGAATCGCCGGACATCGGAGGGACCGTTATTAAGGCTGTGATCCCATTAGCCGCCAAGGGAGAGGAAAAGGATATTGCTGGCCGACGATCACCCGCTTTTTCGAAGCGGCGTTCGAAATTTGCTTCAAATGACGGATGATCTGGAAGTGGCAGGGGAAGCCGCAACAGGGGAAGAGGCGGTAGATCTTGCCGTCCGACTTGAACCTGACGTGATTGTGATGGACATCCGGATGCCTGGCATTAACGGTATTGAAGCGACACGCCAAATTAAATTGAAGAAACCAGGTATAAAGATCTTAATCGTAACCATGCTGAATAACGACAAGTCGGTGTTTACAGCCATGCAAAACGGAGCACGAGGTTACGTATTGAAGGATTCCGGCGAACTGGAACTGCTACAGTCGATTCGTACGGTAGGTCACGGCGGAGCTGTGTTGAGCAGCGACATTGCCGCCAGGATGATGGATTATTTTACGGTGACACAGCCGAATGCCGTTCGAAATCCGGCATTAGCTGAACTCACGGCAAGGGAAATGGAAATTTTGGAACTCATTCAGCAGGATTACACAAATGCACGGATTGCCGCACAGCTTCACTTGAGTCCCAAAACGGTTGCGAACCATATATCTAACATCCTGAATAAACCGCAAGTATCCGATCGACATGAGGCAAGCAAGCTATATAAATCCGTGGACGATCTGTTAAATCATGACGGTGAAGACAACTGGGAGACATACACATGAATATCGCAAGATAAGTAATTGCATTGCACCAATCTGCTAATTTGCGTATTCTTTTTCACAAAACCCGTATTTTGTACAGATGTCTTCATTGAAGTGTAAGCATCAAGGTTCCTTATATCTTGTTGCTCGAACCCGGTCTCGTAGCGATACAAATGTTAATGTCTCGGGACCCAAAGCATGATGGATACGCCTAGCAAGCAAACTGTGGCACCGATCAAGTCGTACAAGTCAGGCGTCTTGCGATCGATCAGCCAGCCCCATAACACTGCTAACACGATAAACCCTCCACCGTATGCCGCATATACCCGGCCAAAGTTTGGGAATTTCTGAATCGTCGGAATGATTCCATATAGTGCCAGCACGATTGCACCAACCGTGCCATACCAGAGCGGACGTTCCTCCCGAAGCCAAAGCCAAATAAGATAACCCCCGCCGATTTCAGCGATACCTGCGAGAAAAAACAACAGGATGGCGGTCAGCACCCTTTTCCCCTCCCCTGTCGCATGTCCCATCCAAACTCACATTCAGAAAACACTCGTCCCACGACAGGCAAGTACATCGCAGTCCTCGGTCGAGCACCTCCTGCATCAGAACGAGCTCCCTTTGCTTTTCTTCGAGCTCCATACGCTTCTTCTGTGCCATTTCCCGCCAACGTTCGGACGGTGGAACGTTTGAATCGAAACCCTCTAAGAGCGTCAAAATTTCGTTCACCTGGAAACCAGCCTGCTGGGCCATTTTGATGACCCTGATCCGAAACAGGATGTCGGGCGAGTACCGCCGCTGCCCGCCCTTTCGCTCTGCAGGCGGAAGCAGTCCCTCCTTTTCGTAATACCGCAGGGCACTTGCCGGAACACCACTCTGATCCGCCACATCACCGATTGACAGCATATAATCACCCCTTGACTTAAAGTGAACTTTAAGTTTTATGCTTGCACTATACACGAAACGGAGGTGATTTGGCAATGAAAAAATGGCTCGCCGGCTTCGGGCTGATCGCTGCTTGCAGTCTGTGTTGTGCCTTTCCTTTTCTATTCGTGGGGGCAACGGGAATAATCAGTGCAAGCGCTGGGTATTTGGTGATCGGGGGAATTCTACTGCTTGCGGCTTTTGTTTACTACCACCGCTCCAGGCAGAAACATGCATGTTCGATTGACTGCAGTTGTCAAACCGTACAAAAGAGGTGATTTCACTTGACCGAGTCCTGCTCCATAGCCTGCCACAAGCTATCCTTCTCTCCAGATGAAAGTAAAACGTACGAAACGCTTCGTGAAGCGTTATTCCGTGATCTCATCAACATTAGCGAGCAGATCGACGGCTATGCCTTCCTCTTCCCCTTCGATGCTCAAATTCTAAAGTGCATCGCCGACTGGATCCCACTGGAGTTGAAGTGTTGCCCGTTTCTTAGAGTGGCAATCTCCATTACTAACGATAGCGGGATCACACTCAAGCTATCAGGGCCGGCGGAGGTAAAGACGTTCCTGCTTCAGGAATTGAAATTGGCGGAAAGCGATCTCTAGGGGCTGATGACCATCATTAAAATCCAATCTAAGGATTGCATGCAGTTCGTTCCCTAACAAGTTTTGATATATAAACTTAATGGGTAACAGTACGGCGAAGCCATCGGTTTATGGCTCACGCCGCCATATCTCCGCCACATGCTCCCCTCGATTGCTTCAACGCCATGCCCATGCGGACCGGTCGCTATAATGCTCACCGCACTTGGCGCGTCAGGAGCGGCACCCGGTTTTCACGTTTCGCCCGTAACGCGGCAAACAATGCAAATTCTTGTCCTCAATCGGGAAACGATGTAAGTTCTTGTCCCGGCACAAGGACAAGAACTTACATCGATAAAATGAAAAAGCCGCGCTGCGCGCGGATTTGAATGAATGTATGTTCTTGTCTCCCGACAGGTTTTTATACGTTCAAGGTTTTGTATTAGGTGTCGGCCGTTTTTTTCATCGTGGTATCCGCGGACTTCAAATCAAATTGGCATTGACCGCTTTTTTGTTCAAACAGTGGATAACGTGCATACTCGGCCATGCTGCGGTACAGTTCGGACTTCTCGCCTATCCCTTTAGAGAGCTGGCGGAAAGCAACCGGACCAGCTTCACGTATGAATATATGGCTCATCCGGTGGCATGCGCTGTTTTTATCGTTTACTATCCGAGCCATCGGAGCCGTTGGATTCAAATAGGTTACTACGTATTATTCTGCACCGTTTTAACCGTCGTGGAGATCGTAATCCAACGTTATACGGACCTGATTCGTTACATTCGTTGGAATTGGTTTTGGTCGTGGGGATCGCTCTTTCTCACCTTCATGGTGACCCGAGTGTTTTGTGTCCTCTATTTTAGGACGATGAATCAACAAAAAAACGCGGCTACTGTGCCGCGTTCCTAAATGCATCACCAATTTACGCATCACTATAAAGTGAATTATTAATCAAAAGGTAGGAGCAGGAAATTCATCAATTTTTATGCGAAGTAAACTATAAGGTTTTTGCCGCAGGTCTTTTCCATAATGGAATCTTGCCTGCCGATGCAGTTGGTTCACGATAAAATATAAATATTGGTCCGGACCAATAGAAAAAGTATCCGGCCATAAAATTCTCGGATCATGTGCGATGGTTGCCATTATTCCATTCGGCAATATCTTTCGAATACTATTGTGTTCATAGTCTCCGGCGTAAACGTTTCCTTTTGCATCGGTTATCATTCCGTCAGACGCGCCTTTTTCTCCCCAATATCGCACATAATCATGTAAATTGGAATCCGGTATCCTTATGTCTCTTAGGGCTTCTGTTGAGATCGAGTATAGATGACGACTGCTGAGCGGACAAAAAAATAAAATCCTTCCATCGGGGGAAATCGCTATACCATCAGAGGCCAATCTAAAAGGTGAAGTGGTGCCGTAAGGGATTCGATTCAACAAAATTTTACCTTCCACTTTCGGTAAAAAAAATGGATCGGGTGAAGTGGAATTTGCTCCATGCAACCGTCTAAACGCATTTCCATTTTCCAAATTTACGACTATGATCGCGCCTGGACCTCTAGAAGATGAATCCGTTATATATGCGTAACCTGATTGACCAACCCGAAAATCAAATCGGACATCATTCAGATACGTTGTCGGCAAGACTACATTTTCTGCAAACGTATATACTTTTCTTATCGTATTTGTTTTTAAATCTACAGCGACTAATTTTGCCCCTCCTTTAATGGGTTCGGAAAAATTCGGTGCCGCCGTATCCAGTACCCAGAGGGTTCCCCTTCCATCCGCAATTACACTTTGGACACTGATGAAAGACATCGTGATATTCGAAGGGTTCATTAAATTCGTTTCCAAATTTGGATAAGGCTTCAACTGTCCCCCAACAATTTCCGCTACCGTAAATTTAACGTCATCTCCCCATCTCGGAAAGCAAACGAAGATACGCCCGGTTTCTGATACACTAACGCCAGTAGGCATAGCCCCAAAAAATGAATAAACGAGTTCTAACTTGCCGAAGTATTCTTCAGTAGGTAACATGGGTTTTATGATATCCTCCCCAACATTTTGAACGGATATCACCTATATATGTTGAAATTTTTATGCTAATGCCTGGTCCTCCTACAAGTTATATTGATCTACTACTAGGGTTCGGGAATCCGTGTGATCGCCGCGGCAGCAGGACGACCGTTAGGATTCCCCCTCGCTCGCTCCGCATCCTTCGACGTCCCGCCCCCGAGCTCCCTCTCTCCATACGTATCCGCACGATCGCCGTAGTGCTTGCTGCCGAAGCCCAGGGTCTGGGCTCAACTAGATCAGGCTATAAGTTCCACTTTATATTACCTTGCGACAATGTCCCCAATTTTGTGTCGTTAGCCTACAATGTCAGTACATTTGTGTCGTCACTCCGCGACACAAATGTACTGACATAAAAACAAAAAAGCTTGATTTCTCAAGCTTTCGGGTGATCAGTTATGTCGCTGGTTTTGTGTCGTTAGACACATCGGGTCTTTTGGCAGTACCGTTATTTTTATCGATGTTGATCGAAAAGAATTTGATTACCGTCCGGATCCTCAATGATAAAATGTGCTGGCCCTTCACTTGCTTCATCTGCTTCAGTCAGCATTTTCATTCCTTTTGCTTTAAGTTGCTTTTGTATTTCTCGTATATCCGTAAACTGTTCGAGATTTTCATTATCTTGGGTCCACCCTGGATTAAAGGTGAGAATGTTCTTTTGTATTATTCCTTGAAATATTCCAATTTCGCAATTTTCATTCTTCATAACAAGCCAATTCTGTTTAATGTCACCGGCCCAAATTTGAAATCCGAGGTTCTCGTAAAAAGATTTTGATACATGAATGTCTTTTACGCTTAAACATACAGAAAATGCACCTAGATTCATATTTTCTTCTCCCTTACTGTTATATTCCATGTCATTAATATAACCTTAATCGCAGTTCGTTTCTTTGTCCATTTTCATAAATTGAAAAAACCGCGCAGAGCGCGGATTCCAATGGCTGTACAGTAAGCTGCGTTATGATTGAGCTGTTGCCCCAAAAAAACGCCCATACATATCAGCATGGGCGTTTTGCTTCGGTCGCTAGATTTTGTTCCAGGCTTTATCATCTTCGGTCCGCTCGTATTCCTCGTGCAACTCTGGACTCTCGCGCTCGGCATCGTTTTGTTGCGCAGTCGAACTGTAGTCACCTCAATGCAGTGAGGATTAAAAAGAAAACGAACAGAGAGATTACTTAATCATATAAAAAAAGCTTGGTTATCCAAGCTTTTTCTCATCATCGCCCGCAAGTTAAGCCTGCGTTTGTGTTGTTGGCTGTGTCATATTGTTGACGGGCTGGCTTCTAAATATCACTTGCCCTGTTTGCTGGCCGACTGCCCGCCCTACCTTGTCACCGAGTACGCCCCCGATAACAGCACCAACCACGGTACCTAAGCCGGGCAGCATCGAGGTTCCAAGCAAAGCTCCGTATTCCACACCCGCCATGACGCCAACGGCCCCGGTTGCATTTTCTGCCGTATGGACGGCGTACTCCCTGCCGCTCATCAAGCCTTTATTGTAGTTCTTCGTATGCTGAAACTGTGACATCACCCCGCTGACGACCCCCGCCCATAGAGAACCTCCTTGAAACATCACACTCTCTCCCCCTTTCTTATTTGCATTGCTTATTTTTTGTCCGTTGTCGTTGTAAACAAGTCCTGAGAAACGGATTGTATTCTGTTTCGAGCTTCTCCGCCTGCCTCTTTCGCTTGCTCACTTAGATCCAGTACATATTCCGTTGCTTTGACTGCCCACTTTCGAGCTGTTTTTCTAGCATCCGGCGACAACGCCAATAATAATCCCACCGCGCCTAAAGCCACGCCCCAAGGCGATTTCAGCATGGCTAATTCCTCCTAGACCAATTTAATTCACAGCGTTAATATGGGTACCAAACTTAAGAAATATGCATGTCAAAAAGCGCCGCGTTGAGCGAATAGATATCACCTGCAAGCAAATACTACCCGACATGACAAAAAGACCGCGCATTGGATACAAGGAGAGTATGGTCATGAGTGCTGCCGTGAAAGGTGAAAGGTTCCTGCGCGCTTGGCCCGGAAGGATCAGGATCGAAGTATCCGGTCTTATGGGCAGCCAATCGACAGCAGCGACGATCCGGACAACTTTCAGCGCCTTAAAAGGCGTATTGAATGTGCATCCCTGCACCGACACGGGCAGAGTGCTGGTCATATTCGACGAAAAGCAACTCTGCGTGAATGACATCTTTCACATGATCCTGAACGTGGAGCGGCAGACTTCACCGATTTCACATCCGGAAAAAGCCGATGAACAGCACTCGTCGTGTAACCGAAGCTCGATTCCGGTTGGTGCTTATCAAGAAGCCGCAGTAACACAAGACCTCCTTATAACACGAACAGAGGAACAAGAGCATGATCCTCCGGATGTTTCTCCTAATGGAGATGTGACGAAGCATATCAGAATGCTTCCACCGGCGAACGGGGCTAGAGCGTCACCGCCCTCTCCCATTCCGCTTCCGCTAAGTTTGGCCATGGGGGGACTCGCGTTTCTAGGAGCTAAGCAGCTGATATTCGGAAAATCAGCATTGGCAAGAAGTCCCGTTCCCTTTTACCTGTCAGGCTTGGTTTCTGTCGTTACCGGATATCCCTTTATCAAACGCGGTGTGACGGAGTTCGGTAAGGAGAGAAAAATCAACACGGATTTAGTGCTTGGCGCCGGCGCTCTCGCGCTGGCTTTGGTCCGGGAAAACTTGGTCGTTCTTGCGGGTCTCAGCATCTTACAATACGTCAACTGGAGGCGAAGCGGGCAGTTCCAAGCCGAACACCCTGTCGAATTGTCCCCGGAAATCAGGCGGTACAGCGAGAAGGCAGGCAAACTTGGTATCGCAGCAGCCGGTCTAACCTGGGCATTGACACGGGACCCTCTTCGAGGCATCGCCGTCCTGCTTGCCGCGAACCCTCGGCCGGCCTCCATTCCTGCCGAAGCTGCCTGGAAGCAGGCGGAGGTGGAGTTCAGAGAACAGTGTGCGGACACCCCTTATCATGCGTCGCTGTCCCGGCTTCCACGAACACGTACTTTGCTGCTTGAAGACACCTCTTTGATGTTTGGTGCAGAACGTAATGAGTTAGATTGTGTTTCTCATGAAGATGAACCGGACAGGGTACTCTGCAGCGCCGCTTCCCTCATGGAAAAGACGGAACACCCGTGGAAGGAGGCGGTGTGGCGGAAAGCCAAAGAGAGCTGTCGAACGATCCGCACCGCGTTTCATGTAACAGCAGAAGAAGACGGGATTACAGGTACCGTCCAGAATACGCGTTACAGGTTGGGTACTCTTGCTTATTGCCAAAAGCATGAGGCCGCCATCGGAAATTATTATTTGGAAGCAAAGCGATTACAGAAAAAAGGCTTTGACGTGCTGTTTGTTGCCAAACACACGAATAAAGGGCTTATTTGTGTTGGCCTTATCTACAGACAGCAAGAAATTGACCCGGAAGTGCGACTTTATGTGGAACGGCTTCGTGATCAGGGATTTACATTGGCCCCCCTTAAGCACAGCGCAAATGTACGACCAGAGCTCGTAGCTGAGTTAGGCATGGACCCCAGTTGGCTTGATCTGTCCGAAGGAGATGTGATTGAAAGGAGTGCCGAGCTTCATCAAAGGGATGAGCACGTTCTTCTTGTGACCGGGAAGGAACCGGATCACTGCGCCTCTTATTTGAAGGAAGCTGGCGTTGCCTCGTCGTCTTTGGATCAACTGGATTCCGTTCTTGCTGCTATTGAGGGTGCCCGAAAGATGGAGAGCACGGTACAGGAGCATCTGCAAATTACTAAGAAATGGAATGTGCTGGGAACCGCATTAGCCACATTAGGCGTTATAACGGCTCCTCTCGTTAATCTTGCATCCGATGCGCTGTCGCTGCTCTTTTTGTCGCGCTCACAAAAAACGGCTGTTGCCGCATTTCCCCCGGTTAACGTCGCAGCAAGCGAGATGGCAACCGCTGCGGAAGCTTTAATATGGCATTCCGCTCCGTGGTCTGATATCTCAGGAAAGTTTAACGTGAACGAAAGCAGCGGACTTTCCCTCGAGCAAGTACGAACGAGAAAACGACAATTCGGCCCGAACGAATTGGAACGAAAGCAGCCTGTGCCATGGATCAAGTCTTACTTAGGTCAATTTAAAGAATTTACAACACTCGTGCTCGTCGGTACCTCCCTGCTCGCTTTTGTGACAGGCGGTATGTTCGATGGCTTGGCAATGGGCGCCGTTCTGCTTGCGAATGCAGCCATTAGCACCTACCAGGAACGCAAAGCTGAAAAGGTTCTTGAAGACCTGAATCGGTTTCAACCTTCAGAATGCACTGTACTTCGAGGCGGACATCAGGAACGCATTTCGGCAGTCGGCCTTGTTCCGGGAGATCTCGTCATGCTGGAAGCGGGTGACCGAGTCCCAGCCGATCTGCGGATTGTCCGTGCCTGGAACCTTGAAGTCAACGAAGCGGCTCTAACCGGTGAATCACTTCCCATTGCGAAGAATGAATCGGTTGTGAATGAGGATCGTCCATTATCAGAACGATCCAACATGCTCTATATGGGGACCGATATCAGCCGCGGCAAAGCATTAGGAGTCGTCGTAGCAACCGGTATGGGTACCGAGATCGGTCATCTCATGTCCCTGTTGAAAACAGAGGACAAGGAAGTCACACCTCTGCAATCGAAAGTGACTTCCATCAGCAAAACGTTCATCAAATGGGCATTCCTTGCGGGAAGTCTAGTGTTCGTCACCGGATTGTTACGAGGCATTCCTTTGACACAGATGATTTCAACTTCCATCACTCTTGCAGCCTCGGCGATTCCTGAAGGTCTTCCGGTGACCATCACGATCGCATTAAGTGCCGGAATTTTCCGGATGGCCAAGAAAAATGTGCATGTCCGCAAGCTCTCCGCTCTCGAAACGTTGGGTCGAACAACTGTCATCTGTTCCGATAAGACAGGTACTTTAACCAAGAACGAAATGACGGTAAAAGAGATCGCCGCCATCGGGCATACCTGGTCCGTCGCTGGTAATGGTTATAGTCCTGAAGGAACGATTTACGATAAAGCAGACAAACAAGAAACGCCCTCCCATTCTGACTCACAGCCGGAATTGAGGCGGATTATGCAAATAGCCGTCCTTTGTAATAACAGTGCGATGGAGATGCAGGATCAGAGTTGGACTGTGCGCGGAGACCCGACAGAAGCAGCCCTTCTGTTCATGGCCGCCAAAGCCGGTATCCGAGCCGAAAATATGAAGGATTGGCATAGATGCCAAGAGATTCCGTTCGACTCGGGAACCGGCAGAATGAGTGTCGTCTGCAAACACGCCGCATTCGAACGGGAATGTTACCTCTTCTCTAAAGGAGCGGTGGAAAATATTCTGGAGCACTGTTCTATGTACCAGGTGGACGGTGCAGTTATGCCGATTACGGATGACATCCGCAGTCGGATTATTAAACAAAACGAGACGTTGGCGGGCGATGCCCTTCGTGTTCTCGGCTTCGCCTATTGTTCCGTTGATCCGACCAATATCCCCGGCCCCGACGTGGTTCACAAGCAGATGATCTATGTAGGGATGGCCGGAATGATCGATCCTCCCAAAGCTGGAGTCGAACAGTCCATCAAAGAAGCACGTTCTATCGGGGTTAAACCGGTCATGATTACCGGTGACCATCCGATTACGGCTGTCGCCATTGCGAAGCAGATCGGTATTGATGACGAGAACTGTAAGGTGCTTTCAGGCTATGAGCTGGACCGTTTGACCGACGAGGAGCTGCAGCAAAGAGTTGAAGAAATTACCATCTTTGCTCGGGTAACGCCTGAGCAAAAGCTCCGCATCGTGACCGCATACCAGCAGCTGGGGCATACGGTGGCCATGACTGGAGACGGCGTTAACGACAGTCCTGCCATTAAAAAGGCGGATGTCG
The DNA here is from genome assembly GCF_005049045.1 of Cohnella pontilimi. GTDB lineage: Bacteria > Bacillota > Bacilli > Paenibacillales > Paenibacillaceae > Cohnella > Cohnella pontilimi. The sequence goes on along the minus strand of NZ_SUPK01000001.1, from coordinate 349,322 downwards.
GTATTGCCATGGGCAAAACGGGAACGGATGTGACGAAAGAAACGGCGGATATCGTGCTGCAGGAAGATCATTTCGGCTCTATTGTGGAGGGAGTCAAAGAAGGCCGCAAAATTATTGGCAATATCCGCAAAGCGCTAGGTTGTCTGCTAACCGGAAATTTAGCCGAAATTCTTGTGACGAGTGCAGCAGTCATGGTAGGCCTGCCCATCCCTCTCGTTCCGATCCAAATCCTGCTGATGAATTTGCTCACCGACACCCTGCCGGCGATGGTTCTAGCCATCAATCCCGGCAATAAAGCCAACCAGGAGAAACGGATCGACATCGTTGACAAACCGCTGTATCAAAAGGTGATCACAAGAGGCGTTCTGCTGGGCGCCGGCTCTCTTGGCCTGTTCACTCTGACTCTTGCCGGCGGTGCTTCCGTACAGGTTGCACAGAGCGTTGCTTTCGCGACACTCGTTGCGGGGCAGCTGATCCAGACGATGAACTGGCGCAAGGAAGGATCGAAAGAAACGGTGAGGGACATAAGCAAAGACCGCTTTATGCTGGGAGCGCTTGGAGCTTCTTGGCTCGCTTTGTTAGCCGCTCTGTATGTACCGCCGGTCGCCCGGTTTTTTCACACTGCCCCCCTTTCGTTCAGCCACTGGACACTGATTCTTTCGGTTGCCGCATCCGTCTCCATGCTGTCTAAACCGGTGCTGACTTATTTCTCTAAGTCCACATCAGCCGATGCGGCAGCTCCTGTTACAGCCTATGCCGCAGCTTGATTGCGGCATAGGATTTTATGAATCCACATCAGAGGGAGGTGAAATGCACAATATGGAACGTAACGTGGAAAGACTAATTGTCGGCGCTGCATTAGGACTGGCAGCCTCTACTCTCCTTCCCATCCTAAAGCCTCTAGCCTCTGAAGGGATTCAAGCATTTGCGGGATTGGCAGGCCGTGTCAAGTACGCGGCACAAATCATTCGTGAGGAAGCAGAGGACATTGTCGCGGAAGCGCAGTTCGAACGAATGAGAAAAAAGCTGGACCGTGAAATCATGTCCGAACCCTGATAGTCCATTACCACAATTGGAGCTGATCATAAAGTGCACGAGGAAAGTATCGACCATCATTTAAGACAAGCGTTAAGCCATCTTGAAATCGCGTTAAATCAAAGCATACATGCTGTCTTGGAAAATCAGGATGCCAAAAAGGAAGTCGCTCCGAAGTGGGAATCTTTCCTCGGGCAATTTATGCATTTACTCAGGGAAAAAGGCAAAAAATCTAGGACGAACCCTCTCAGCTGGATCTCTTTTGCAAAACTGCGCTAATCTCGACACGGGGGGAACGTGTAATGTCGGACATGCAAAGTCCAGAAAATAACGATAATTGTATACCTATTAAATACAGTATCACATGGGGGCTGATTCAGCGTGTTTCCCGTTTCTTAGCAAACCGAATGCCGTCACGCCGACGGGAAAGCTGACCTAGATCCGACCGTAACTAGGTTTTCCAAGTATCAAGATCCATGGCCAGCAATTGGCTGCGCACAGACGTCACAGAATCCGTCACTCGCCTATAACCGCCTTTGGCCAGCAGCTGCCTGGCCTTTACATTGTCATGCAGCATAATGTCGAGCAACCTGATCAGCATCCTCCGCAGTCGCGGATCATAGACAGGACATAACAATTCCACCCTACGGACTAAATTCCGCGTCATCCAATCCGCACTGGATAAATATACTTCTTCCTCGCCGTGCCCCGATACCACAAGCAATCGCGAGTGCTCCAAAAAACGGTCCACAATGCTGATCACCCGAATATTGTCGCTCAATCCTGGAACGCCCGGCCGCAGACAGCAAATTCCTCGAACGATGAGCTCGATTTGCACACCCGCTTGTGAAGCTTCATATAATTTGTCGACCATCTCCTTGTGGGACAAAGAATTCATTTTCGCGGTGATACGTGCAGGCTTACCGGCCAAAGCATGCTGGATTTCACGATCGATAAGCTGAAACAGCTTTGGCTTCAACCCTGTCGGTGCAACGGCAAACGAACGCCAATCATGAGGTGTCGAATATCCGGTCATCTCGTTGAAAAGCGCGGTCGCGTCGGCTCCAATATCCTCGTTGGATGTAAACAGCCCGGCATCGGTATAAACCTTGGCCGTATTTTCGTTATAATTGCCCGTTCCGACATGAACGTAGCGCCGGAGCCTGCCACCTTCCTTGCGGACAACCAGCGTGATTTTCGCATGCGTTTTTAACCCGACCAAACCGTAGACGACGTGACAACCGGCTTTCTCCAGTTGACGCGCCCAGGCAATGTTCCGCGCCTCGTCAAATCTGGCCTTAATCTCTACGACAGCAGTTACCTGTTTCCCTGACTCCGCGGCTTTCGCCAAAGCCAGAAGAAGCTCGGAATTGACATTTACCCGATACAACGTCATTTTGATCGCAAGCACATCCGGGTCCTCAGCAGCTTCCCATATAAAATCATTTACAACCTCGAAGGATTCGTACGGATGGTAAACCAGCACATCCCGCTTCCTAACCACAGAAAGTACGTCCTCTCCCCTTTTGAATTCCGCAGGGTATACCGGCTCTATAGGGCGATAGCGCAATGGATCGAAATTCAGAAGACTGCCCGCTAATTTTGAAAGAAAGGTCAAGTCAAGCGGACCGTCATTGAAGAAAACATCCCCCTCAACTTCCAATTCATCCATGAGCCGCGTCATAGCGTGGCGGGGCATTCCAATCTCAACTTCCAGGCGGACCGGAAACCCTCTCCGGCGGCGGCGCAGTTCTTTTTCCAACTCTTCAAGCAAATCCTCGGCACCCTCTTCATTCAGGTCCAGATCGGCATTGCGGGTTACCCGAAAAGCGTGGACGCTATCGGTTGAGTAACCGCTGAATAACAGGCCTATTTGCTCCTTAATAAGATCTTCCAAGAGAAGGAAATGGTGCTTCCGGCTGCTCAGAATCCCAGGTACCGGAATGGTTCGCGGAAGAATCGAGGGGACCTGGACAATGGCGAATACCGAATCTTCCTCCGTAACCTCTTGCCGCTCGGAATGACAAAGTATAACCGCCAGGTAGAGCTCTCTATTATGTACGAGAGGAAATGGACGGCTTACATCAACCGCCATAGGTGTCAATACAGGATAGACGATTTCCTGAAAATAGTCTTCCATCCATCTCTTCTGATCGCCGGTAAGTTCGCTCCATGAAACCTGCACAATACCTTCATTGGACAGCTCGCCCATCAGGTCACGGTAGATCTTATATTGACTGTGTACCAGACGGGAGGTGCGCCTCATTATTCTTTTTAACAGTCCATGCGGCGTATATCCTGTAAAATCGGGTGTCTTGTATCCCGCCTTTATTTGATCTTTAATACCCGCCACTCGCACACTCATGAACTCATCAAGATTGCTGGACACAATAGATAAAAACTGGAGCCTGTCCAATAAAGGAGTTGTAGGATCCTCAGCTTCCTCCAACACCCTCTTGTTAAATTCGATCCAGCTTAATTCACGGTTAATATATTTTTTCATGGGTTCCACTGCCGGCAGCCACCGTCAATTATTCTCCCTTCAAGTTTGTATGCTTTAACTAACAAACGCGGACACTTATTAGCATATACGATTTGTTCGTCGGCTAAACTGCTTGTGGAGGGATCCACATACATGTCAACCAGCGAAGTGACAGGAATAATTGATATCGGCTCCAATACCGTTCGACTTACCGTTTACAAAATCAATGATAAAGGCGCCTATAAGGCGATCGATCAAGGCCGGTGGCCGGCAAGGCTGAGCCAGCGCCTATCAGCAACAGGCAACCTCAGCCAGGACGCAATAATGGAGCTCTCACAGGTACTCTTGAATTTTATTAGAATATGCGAAAAGCACAGGGCAGCCACCATTCGTGCGGTAGCTACCGCTGCAATTCGGCAATCCGTGAACAGGGATGATATCGTTAAATATTTGTTTGATACTACCGGAATCCAAGTAGAAATATTAAGCGGAGCGGATGAGGCGCGCATCGGAAGCATTGCCATGCTGGGCTCGCTGCCTATATCCGATGGATATGTCGTGGATATCGGAGGAGGAAGCACGGAGGTCAGTCTGTTGCACAATAGACGGCTCAGTTCCGTAATATCGCTTCCAATAGGCTCCGTGAACACTTCTGTCCGGTTTGCCGCCGGTGAAAATCCTGTGTCTCCCTCGGTGCTCTCCAACATTCAATCCGAGATCCGCCGCCTTCTGAGCAAACAGAAATGGATCCGCATGAACCCCGATTTGCCTCTCATCGGATTGGGAGGCACCGTACGGGCTCTTGCCAAAGTTCATAAAAGCCAATCCGGGTACCCTTTTCCTCTCTTGCACGGTTATCAGTTAAGCGAATCGCAGATATCCGATACACTGGAACAACTGGCCCGCATACCTGCGGAAAAGCGGCGGAAACTATCCGGTATTTCCAAGGACAGAGCCGATGTTATTGTCCCGGGTTTAGCGTTGCTTCTCGGTGTGTTCCGCCAAACCTCCGCTTCTCAATTAACTGTATGCGGCGCAGGCTTGCGCGACGGTTTATTCTATGAGACATGCCTCCCCCATCTGCGATGGGATTCCGAAGACCAAGTACTTGAAGAAAGTCTGCGGAATTTAAAGGCGTTATACCAGACCGCACCCGAAGATCATCTTCGCCAAGTAAGCAAGTTGTCATTGGTACTTTTTGACCGTCTAGTCGCTCTACATCAACTGCCCGCCTTCTCCCGGCAAATGTTGGATGCCGCAGCTCAACTATATCGAATCGGCGGCGTCATTGATTTCAACAACATCGCCGATCATACATTCTACATTCTTCTTCATAACAATTTGAAGGGACTCTCGCATCGGCACATGCTGATAACAGCGGGAATTGCCTCATTCCGTGGAACAAATCAATTACGGCAAAAGCTTAAACCCTATCGTTCTTTGTTGTTGGATGGGGATTATGAACTGATCACGAAACTCGGCGCATTGCTTCAACTTTCTTCCGCTTTAGACCGCAGTGAATCGCAAGCAATCACGAAGATGGACGTAGCGGTAGCCGGCCGTCGCCTGGAAATGACGGTTGAAGCACAGCATCCCTTGCCTCTTGAACAAATGGAGGTCAAAGCACTTATGAAAGACTTTAAAAAGATATGGGGATTGGATCCGATCCTTAAGTTAGAGATCTGACCTTTCCGTCAGGTCCGATCAACTTCAGATCAATTTGACGGCTTCGAGCAATTTCTCTGCATCGGCGCTCTTTTTCATGCCAAGCGAGCGCAACTCGCAACAATGTCCTTACTTTTGTGTCGTTTGATTACAATGTCCCAACATTTGTGTCGTCTGTCCGCGACACAAACGTTAGGACATAAAAACAAAAAAGCTTGATTTCTCAAGCTTTAGAGCGTTCAGTTATGTCCCCACTTTTGTGTCGTTAGACATGAAACGGTTCTCAAGAAAATGATCTGTTAAATCGCAAGAACTTGTTCTATTTTCTTATTTGTCTCCACATCGTCCACGGTCTGTTAGTCAACAAGCAGTGTTTTGAAAAATGAATTGTACATAATACATGCCTTTGATAACTCAATTAAATTAATATCTCTCTCAGAGAATCCCCAGTACTTAACTCAAGTACCGATTTCGGATGACCCCCATGTGATGAAGTTCGTGTCCCGCGATGCCGTACGCGAGGGCGCGCGCCGTAATGCTTACGTTGTTGGCTGTGCCCTTGCGGGACCACGCCTCCGCCGGCAACCCGCGCAGCAGCGTGATCGTCGATTGCCGTACGGCCCGGTAGTCTTCGGCCAATTGCGCGATTGTCCAGCTTTCGAAAGGAGGCATGAACAATTCCTGGTCGAAACCGGACAGAGGCGTCTGATCCCCTCTTGCGAACCGGAGTAGGCGGTAGGTCATAACGCGTTCCCCGTCCGCGATGTGGCCCACGACTTCTTTCACCGTCCATTTTCCTTCCGCATACCGATACGCGCCCTTGCTTTCGGTCAACGATGCCAGCAGCTCGGTCGTTTGCTTTTCCTGGGTGAGCAGAATGTCGATGATGTTGCCTTCCGGCACCAACCGGATATACTCGCCGAAGTCCCCGGCGTATTCTTCTTCTGACGGTCTTTGGTTCATGCGTGGTCCCCTCTCTATGGAGATATAGAAAATTATAGCACACGCGTGGGCTCAACTAGCGACAATGTCCCTGCTTTTGTGTCGTCAAACATCAATCAGATCGTGAAATTGAATTAGACAAAATTGGCCCATCACCTATCGTGTAATGGGCATTTCTTTACATATAATTAGTTTTATCACTGTAATTCTTTCCGGTAGCGTCAAATCCTACAATTAGCGACTAGCGACGTACCGGCTCCCTTTTTTACGTTTTTGCACGTGCATCATCCGTGAATAAGAATCTGATGCAGTACAACCCGCTAAGTCCGACTAAGATATAAACAATTCGACTGAACCAAGAGGATTCCCGATGAGAATCTCCTCCGAGCAACGCTGAGACCAGGTCCCACTCAAACAAACCGACGAGAAGCCAATTCAGTGCCCCGACGATCACTAGTGTCAACGCGACTTTACCCATACTTTATCACCTTCTGTGGAAATTTGCTTACTATTGACAATATGCGTTTTTTTTCCGAATTCCATACCTTAAAGCTTATGACGTTGAATGATTCGCTTAGAGCTCGAATTGATGCGTTCGCTGAATAAAAGCTGCTGATCGCCTTGGTCAGCAGCTTTTATTGTTCAATGTGTGATAGTATCCTGGAGGCCACGACCGCCAGCGCCTATCCCGCTTGGAAAGCTTCGAAACTGCTGACCCTCGTTCTTCCGAATACGCAAGATCGTGATCTCGTCGTATCGGTCTATCGAAGCATGCATATCCTGGCTGCGGGACCGCTCAGAACGACGACGTTAGTCGCGATTTTGTCGGGAGGAGTATTGGCCGTCCTGACCCGCTGGGGGTTGTTTCGATTTAACTGGATCATCGCTAAGCAGCTGCTCTCGATCGTGGTGATCGGAATCGGATTGATCGCGATTTATCAATTGACTTTGAAAGGCGTAACGATCGTAGAAGGAGACATTGCGGATGGAGGTTCCCGGCTTGACGTGAACAACCACCGTTTGTTAGTGGGAGCCGTGTTGCAAATGATCTCGCTATTTGCCCTTTATGTGATCTCCGTTTTCAAACCCTGGGGCGAGCGAGGAAAAAAGAAAGCAGCCTAAGGTCAGTCGGGAAACAATGCAAGTTCATGTCCTGGCTGAATGGCATGAACTTGCATTCATAAAACAAAAAACCGCGCAACAGCGCGGATCATACTGAGCCATGCTTATATTTTCTTTGGATTTCCGACCAATATTATGATCCCTGCGATAATAAAGAATATATTTGGTATGGCAGCGAACAACGAAATAAAACAGCTGACGACTGATAATATTATTAGCATCCATCCTACAAGCTTCTGATTCCGATTGCTTTTCAACAAATAAATAGCCAGTATCCCTAGTATAAGGCCAATGATTCCAGGGAGAACAAACATCATCCCTGCTTGACTCAACTGATCAAGTGTATAATCATTTTGGCTTTTACTCCAACTTTCATCCAAATATTTCAGAAAATCTGCATTATCTTCGAGGTATAAAAAAACAAGCCCTGTTCCTATCATGAGAACATTTCCTATAACTCCAATAATATTTAATATATTTATTACAATTCGTTTCATACGCCTATCCCCTTTTGATAACAGACTTGTTGCATGAGTTCTATATCGAAAATATATCGGAGAAAATTGAGGGTCAGCCGGTACGACGCGAACCGGCCAGCGTTATCCCAGCGATGAACATGCTAATCAGCCCCAACACTATGGCAAAGATGGCCCCGACTCGCCCGTCACCGGTGCCGGGACCACCAGGAAATAAGGTCACATGCACCCCAGCGTAGACAATGACGATCAGCCCCACCACCATGGCCACGACGGCCCCGCGTCGCCCGCTGCCGGTACCGAAACGACCAGCGGAACGGGCCAGAGACAGCCCAGCGAGGATCGCGCTGATCAGCCCTATAACCGCGTCCATTGTGGCCCAGAATCGCCCGGTGGTAAATCCGTATCCGACATTACCGTCGGTCACTTCAGCAGAGGCAATAGTTGGCGCAAGTATAAATGAACAAAATATTACGAATGAAACCAGCTTCATCTTCATTAGTTAATACCTCCTCTATTTCACACCTTTCACAGCCAGTTTACACTGCAAATGTCGAGAACTTATGCAGATCTTCCACACTTTTCGTGGAGTCTTTCAAATACGGAGCACAATCATCAACACCGCTGCAGATATGGCAATCGCGCTGCTAGTACTAAAAGCAACCACAGGACCGAACGTTTCCCATAAGTATCCTGCCATAACACTGGCCGGCAATGTGGCGATACCGATCATCGCATTATAAGTTCCCATGGCCATTCCTCGCTGCCCTTGCGGTACAATGTCAGCGATATATGCCTTTTGGATCCCCTCGGTAAAAGCATAATAAAGGCCGTACAAAATGAACAAAATCCAGATCCATTTCACGCTGTTTGCCCTGCCAAATCCAAAATAAATTAACGCAAAAATCGCAAACCCCGAAATAAGTACCGGTCTCCGGCCAATACGATCCGACAACATCCCGATCGGCATCGAAAAAATACTGCTGGTCATGTTAAAAGCAAAAAAAGCAAGTGGCACGAGCGCCGCATTCATTCCCGTATCTTGCGCACGCAGCGCTAAGAAAGCATCGGAGAAATTTCCGACCGTAAACAAAGTTGAAATCAAAGTAAACCATATAAACCGTCGACTCATATTCCGAAAACGAATCCGGGGGATGCTCGCGTGATTTCCATTGCCTTCTTGTTTTTTGTCTTTTAAAAAAATGAGGATAAGCGCCACGGCGATCACTCCCGGAATCACGGACAGCCAAAAAACAAGCCGATAATTGTTCGTAAATACCGCCAGTACACCAAAAGCCGCCAAAGGACCGAGGGCAGCTCCTAACGCATCCATCGAACGCCGAAACCCGAATGCCTTTCCCCTCTCCTCTTTCGTGGTGGAATCGGCAAGTAATGCATCCCGTGGCGATGTTCGGATTCCTTTCCCAAACCGATCTGCAAATCGAATGAGCAACACCTGACTCCAGGTGCCGCTCATCGCAAAAAATGGTTTGGTTAAGTTGGACAATCCGTATCCCATCAACATTAAAAGCTTGTGCTTTCGCGTGCGATCTGTTATCCAACCGGACAACAACTTCAATATGCTTGCGGTACTTTCGGCAATTCCTTCAATAATGCCAATGGATCCAATCTGCACATGCAAAACAGTCGTCAGATAGATCGGCAGAATCGGTACGATCATATTGCTGGAAAGATCGGTAAACAAACTCACGAGGCCAAGCACTAGAATAACCGGATTCATCTTCCGCTTTTTCTTATTCGATGGTTCTTCCAATCAGTACTTCCTCCCACTGTTCAGCTTTTCAAAAGCTTCCCGAATGCATCGATGAAGTTCTTCATCCACCCATTAAAACAGCCCGCCTGCAGCGGGCTTCAGCAGCTTATTATGCCTTTTCCTTACACTTTGAGACGGTATCCTACTCCCCATACAGTCTCAATATATTGCGGATTGGAAGGGTCCGGCTCAATCTTTTCTCGAAGCCTGCTTATATGCACAGTGACGGTGGCGATATCGCCCAGCGAGTCCATTCCCCATATTTTCATGAACAATTCGTCTTTACTGAATACATGATTGGGGTTTTGCATCAAAAATAGAAGGAGATCATACTCCTTGGAGGTTAAAAACACTTCGGTTCCATTAACGGTCACTTGTCTGGAGCGTTTGTCAATGTGAATCGCCTTGGTTCGAAGTTCGTCCTTTTTGGGGGCATCGGATTGAGTCAACCGTTCGTAACGGGCAAGATGCGCCTTTACTCTTGCCACCAGTTCACCCATATTAAACGGTTTGGTCACATAATCGTCCGCGCCGAGCCCGAAACCCCGAATTTTATCGATTTCTTCTATTTTGGAGGATACGATGAGCACCGGTATGTTTTTGCTTTGGCGAACTTGCTTGCAAATTTCGAATCCATCGGTTTCCGGAAGCAATAAATCCAGAATGATCAAATCATATTCTTCGTTAATGGCTTTCTGCAAACCGATGTCACCGCTTTGCGCGATATCAACCGAATATCCGCTTGCCTCCAAATAATCTTTTTCCACTTCTGCAATGATGTCCTCATCCTCGATAATCAGGATCCGCTTCATGACCGTCCCCGCTCCCTTTGGGTAATGTGAAGAAAATGGCGGTTCCTTCCCCTAACGCGCTTTGCGCCCACACTTTTCCCCCATGCTCCTCCACGATTTGTTTCACGATCGCAAGTCCCAAACCGCTGCCTCCGGTCTTTCTGTTTCTTGAATGTTCTATTCTGTAAAACCGATCAAAGACGTGGGCAAGCGCGTCCTCGGCAATTCCTGTCCCGTTGTCTCGTACGCTCACCGTCACTTCATGTTCTTGATCCACAAGTTCGATCCGGATTTCTTTAGGCTCTCTGACCGTATATTTCATGCTGTTATCCACAATATTCACCATAACTCTGCGCAGCTTCTCCAAGTCAACCATCACATAAACCGGATGACTTCCGTCGTGTTGAAAGTCAATCAACACCCCCTGCTTCTGCGGGTCATGCCTCAGATCGTCCGCAAAGTCACGCAAATAATCCAAAATATCAATTTTCACAAAATGAAACGGCAATCGTTTCAGATCAAGTTTGGAAAACAAAAATAACTCATCGATTAATTGGTCCATTTCCGTCGCTTTTTTGTAGGCCATCTTCATATACTTATTGCGCTTTTCATCCGTATCCGCGATGCCGTCGAAAATACCGTCAATACAAGCCTTAATGCCGGTGATCGGCGTTTTTAAATCATGCGAGATATTTGAAATCAATAGTTTGCGATTTTCTTCGTACTGAAGCTGTAGATGGATGGATGTCTTTAACCTGCGTCTCATCTCTTCGAATGCTGCGCCCAGCTTACCGATTTCATCTTTTCTTCTCACATTCACCTCAAGCTCTAGATCTCCGTTCTGAATATGTTCAGCCGCCTTTTTCAACGCATATAACGGTTTGATAATGCTCCGGGAAACAAGGAACGTCAGCAGGCCGTTCGTGAGCGTGATCGCGACAAGCAGAGACAGTAGAATAGCAGGGAAAAATTTCGAAATAAATCCGAAAAACTGTTTATAATCCGCCAAGACATAGACAGTTCCGGGACGATGATCGCTGAAATTGAAATCAATCCGATCCACTGAATAGGTGTTCTTTATATTTTGTCCCCAGCGATTCGTATCTGGTTGCTGAAGCTCATCATTCAGATTGATTCCATCCGCTAGATTGGAGGCAAACGTTACACGATCATCGGTTACGACGACAAGCCCTGCTCGCAGATTCCTCAATTGTTCGTCCGTTTTCGTTAAAAACAAGTAGTCCGCCAATCGGTCGGGATCGTATTTTGCCAAAAATCGGATTCCCCCGACCAACTCATTCTTTTTATTGAAATAATTGCTGACGATTTGAAACCAGGGCTTTCCGGTGTTATCGGATGAGGCATCCTCAAGTGACTTGATGTCTTTGTAAAAAACAGCAAGAAGCAAAGCGGCGAACAGCACGAAAATCATGACAGGGACCAGAAACATGGCGATGTAGGAGAGCAAAAGTCTCAATCTTATGGACATCGTGTATTCTCCTTGCATGTGGTTGATTGCTGCCGGATGTTCCTTAGCATAATCATCCAAAAGATACACTACAGCCTCGAATACGGCAACCAAAAAGCGGATAGTCGGGAACCTTTTTATACTTTTGTAACAATTGATTTAGAAAGGGTTTAGACATGGAATTTATGATGAATCCATGAAAGCAACGTAGTCGTCCAACAATAAACTGAAGAGGTGAATTTCAATGAAAGATTTGTTTAATGAGGAGAACCAGCAGGATCTTAATCGAAAGTTACGAAGGATTGCCGCATTTTTTCTGATTGTCGGCAGTATGGTCATCCTGATATTCCGCGGAATGCATGGAGATCTTCCAGCCGGTGATGCTCATGCTTCCATGCTATTCATCGGGGAGCATTCGTTCTATAAGGGTGTCCATTTGGGTGGAGTTATCGGTGCCGTTCTTACATCTGTTGGATTCGTCGCGCTTACCGGCTCGTTCACAAGCCGAATCGCCGAAACGATAAGCCGACTGGGTGTAGCTGTGGTCCTGGTGGGTGCAGCTGTACACATCTTCGAGCACTCCACCGATGGCCATGCCGGTCAAACGCTCGCTGACGCTTGGAAAGCCGCATCGGTGACGGATAAGCTCAATATCGAGCATTCGGCCACCACTGTATTCACGGCGCTTCACGGCCCGTCGCTTTTCTCGATCAGCTTGCTTTGGGGTCTCGGCATTTTCCTGTTTGCACGTGCATTGAAGCTTGAGAAATTCCCTTCATGGCTATTTTGGATAGGATCGATTGTGGGCGCTTTGACGTTCATCGCTGCCAATTTGCAATTCCTTTACCCGGATCTTGTTCCTGGTTTTATCATCTTCGGGCCGCTCGTGTTCCTCGTGCAGCTCTGGACCCTCGCGCTCGGCATCGTTTTGTTGCGCAATCCCAGGAACAATTAATAGAAAAACGAGTCCTCATCGTCGGAGGACTCGTTTTTTTATGTGTACTTGAAATGTGATTGTCTCATAATCGTTTGTTACGCGGCTGTATGCATTCTTCTGCACGCTTCAGCACATCGGAAACAGGCTTCCGCGCATTGTTGGCAATGTGAAGAGTCGTGTTTTTTACATTCGTTGCCGCAAGCTTCGCAAACTTTCGCGCACAACTGGCAAAGTTCATGGGCATTTGCGGACATGTTCAGCCATTACAATATTTCTATATACCCTTCTGTTCCGTGCACGCGAATTCGTTGCCCATCTTTTATCAGTTTGGTGGCATTATCCACCCCGACAACTGCTGGCAAGCCATATTCACGTGCGATAACTGCTCCATGGGTCATCAGTCCGCCAACTTCGGTGACCAAGCCTTTTATGGATACAAACAATGGCGTCCAGCTAGGGTCTGTAAAGGTGGTGACTAATATATCTCCATCTTCCAGATCAGCATCTTTCATGTTTAAAATGACACGTGCTCGTCCCTCTATAACTCCGGAAGAAACAGGCAGACCTACAATAGCTTCAGCTGGGAGATTTTCTCGTTTGTACTCACCTGCAATAATTTCACCATCAGACGTGATAACACGCGGTGGAGTTAGTTTTTCATATAATTTGTACTCGTCTTTTCGTTTGCTGATGATCTGGTAATCCAGTTTCTTAGTGCGCACGACTTCGTGAAGCTCTTCAAACGTGAGATAGTAAATATCTTCTTTTTCATGAATAACGTTGGCTTGTTCGAGTTGTTCGGCTTCTTTCAGTAAAGCCTGTTTATAAACGAAGTAGCGATTAATCATCCCGTATTTTGGATATTCTCGATAACCGATGAAATTCCGGATGAAGTCGATCATTCGTTTTGTTTCTTTGGCTTTTTGTTCACCATCCGGTAATTGCTTCAATCGATCTAATAACTCTTGTTCTTTTTTCAAAGCTTCCTGTCGCCCTTGCTCAAATTTCCGATGGCTGGCATTAGGCTCAAAGTTTTTGATGTTACCCAGAATCATGGGGACAAGTGTAATTGGTTTTTCTCTCCATCGAGTTCTAGTAATATCGATTTCTCCGGAACATCGCATTCCGTATTTGTTGAGAAAAGCATAGATAGCGTCTTGTGTTTCCTGTCCACCATCAAACTTAACCAGTTCATCCCAAAAGTTATCATCTTTTACATGTTGTAAATAATTAATGACTTCCGGATAAGGACGAATCGCATCTGCGACATCCAATAGCGCCAGACCCATTTCCGAAGTAATATTGTTTTGCACAGATTGGGAAAGCGTGTCTGCTGCGTTTTTTTCACCTAACCACTCGTTCATTTTTTCATTGATCCATGATGAAGCATCCATAGCAGCCGTAATCAAACTCAAACTTTGTGGGTCAAATAAAATCTTCTTTAATTGCTGGATATCTTCCAGGATAAAATCAAATAAATCCGATCCTGATTTCGTTTGGATGTTTTGTTTTAAAACTTCTATCGATGTTTGACTACGCTTAATCAAATCAAAAACGATTGTCGGATCGTTTTCGATTTGTGCTTGAAAACCGGCAGACGACATACCATTATTGCTTTTACCGGAACTCGGTTCTTTTTTATCATCTGGTAACGATTTAATAAAATCTCCTCGCTCAATGATGGTCATAAGTGCATCTTTTATGAGCGGATCGGATTTTCCCAGGGCATCCAATGTCATCTTTCTGCCGACAGGTGAAGCCAAATGATTTGTAACATCAACAAACAGCCTTCCACCAGCTTTCCGCATGGGTGAAGTAGTCGTTAACAGGAAAAAAGACAGTCCCAATGGTTTCATGAGGTCGGTCATCATTTGTTGGTGACCGACGGATACATAAACGTGATTTTCTTGATCATTCGCTTCAGGGATTGGGTATAAAGTCGTGATTGGCCGACTCTGGACAATGTAAAATGTATCATCAACCAAACACCATTCGATATCTTGCGGCTGGTCGAAATAGGCTTCGATCTGTCTTCCGATGCGTGCCAGTTGTAAAATTTGTTCATCAGTAAGTGTTTGAGTTTTTTGCTGATCAGGATCGATCTGCTTTGTCTCTGTTCCGCCTTCTTTTCGTCCATAGATAGCCAGTTTTTTGGTTGCTACCCTCTTATCGACGATTTCCCCATTCCGTACTTTATAACAATCGGCAGATACCAAGCCAGAGACCAGCGCTTCTCCAAGTCCAAAACTGGCATCGATTGATAGCAACTTTCGGTTGGAGGTAATGGGATCAGCGGTAAATAAAATCCCTGAAGCCTGTGGGAAAACCATCCTTTGAACGATTACGGATAAATAAACTTGACTGTGGTCAAATCCATTTTGCATACGATAGATTACCGCGCGATCCGTAAATAAGGAAGCCCAACATTTGCTGATATGCTGCAAGATTGCTTCTTTGCCGATGATATTTAAATAGGTGTCTTGTTGACCGGCAAAAGAGGCATGTGGTAAATCTTCAGCAGTCGCACTAGAACGCACTGCATAAGCATGTTCATCACCGAACTGGGAGAGATAGTGAGTAACTGCTTTCACAACATCGGAAGGAATTTCTGCTTCCATAATGATTTGTCGAATCTTCCTGCTGATTTCACCAATTTGATCTCGCTGTTCTACTTTTAGCATTGTGAGTCGATCCAACAAAGCATGATACATTTCGTTGTGTTCGATGGCCTTTTGATATCCCACTGTTGTAACACAAAATCCTTCTGGTACGTGCATTCCTTCCATTTTTGATAATTCTCCTAAATTTAACCCTTTTCCGCCAACGAGCAAAAGCTGCGTTTTTTCCATCTCCTGGAAGCCGAGAACCAAAGAACTCATTCAATATCTCTCCTTTGTATAAACTGATCGTCAAGATCAGAAGGACGTGTTGGACCGGCTTTTGCGGAACCAGCAGGACATAGGCAATTTGATCAAACCTTATTACGGGGAAGCCGCCGGCAATAAGCTGGCTGATCTTCTGAGAGAGCATATTCTGATCGCAGAGAAAATAGTAGCGGCTGCCAAAGTGGGCAATTCGGCGGGTGTGAAAAAGTTAAAGATTGTAGACCCTAGGTTTCTGCCAGCCACTCCTGTAAACGTGACTGGACAAACTCATCATCGTTTAGATGTGGATAATCTTGACAAACTCGGGTGATTTCCTCCGCCTGGCCGGAGGACAATGTTTCCTCCGCTTTTAAACACCAAGTCCCTTGTAGCAGGCCTTGCCGGCGAAGGACTTCATGGATTCCTGGAATGCACCCGGCATATTGATGCACAGGGTCGAAAATAGCAGCATTGCTGTCTGTAATTTGCGCGTTCAGAGTCAGCCACTCTGCATCCAGGAGGCTGTTTCTTCGGCATTGCTTGATCCGTTCCAGCAACTCCACCGCTTTTCGGGTCCAGACCGCCCAATGACCCAAAAGACCGCCGACGATGCGTTTCTCCACTTCCACACCTTCCACAATAAACCTATATGTTGTAAGCAAATCGTTCACGATATTATCGTCATTGCCCGTGTATAACGCAATATCATCACGCCTGACAGAATAACAAACAGCCCGGACCACGTCGATGGTTTGATAACGATTGAAAGGCGCGATTTTGATCGCCACGACGTTCGGAATGTCTGCGAATGCCCGCCAAAAGTCGAAGCTGAAGATTCGGCCTCCTACAGAAGGTTGCAAATAGAAGCCGATCACCGGCATGAATTCCGCAATCGTTTGGGCCCGTTTCAGAATCTCTGTTTCCGACCAATCAGTCAAACCGCCCATGCTGAGCAAAACGGCATCATACCCGAGTGCGGCCGCGATTTCAGCTTCTTCCAAAGCTTGTTCAGTCGGACCGCATACACCGGCCACCCGGATGAACGGCTTTTGCAGCCCGGCGTTATCCACCTCTTCAGCCGCCAGCCTAAGAACAGGTTCGAACAGACGAATGCCCGGATCGCGAATCTCAAATTGCGTTGAATGCACGCCAACCGCTATTCCTCCGGCGCCTGAAGCAATATAGTACCGGGTTAGAGCTCTCTGATGCCGAACGTCCAACTTGCGGTTCTCATCCAGCGCCAACGGGTGCGCTGGTATAACCAGGCCGTCATGAAGGGCTGTGATTTGCTCGGAAGTAAGCGTTTTCCTAGTCTCGGACACTAAAACTTCCCCTCTCGTTCTTGGAAGTGCGTAGGTTTGTTCCAGATAACACCTCCGGCTTGCACCCAATCCGACACCCATTCGATCATTTTCAAAAGTGAGACTCTCGGATACCCAAACCATTGATGTGATCTGGATGCGTTACTCAGAAGCGCGGTTTCGGATTCCAGTCCATGAAATATAACTTCTTTCCCCATTCGTCTCGCAAATTCACCCGCGGCAAAGCGAATCGACAAGGTCTCTGGACCGGTCACATTGATCACCGAAGGTGGGTTTGTACATTTTGTTAGACATCGTAACGCCATTTCGTTGGCATCCCCCTGCCAAATGACGTTCGCATGTCCCATAGTCAAATCAACAGGTCGTCCCTCCCATACGGACTTTGCCAGTTCGAGAAGCACTCCGTAACGCATATCAATCGCATAATTCAGTCGAAACATGACCATTGGGGTGCCATGCAGGCGAGCAAAGTATTCAAACACACGCTCCCGGCCAAGGCAGGACTGCGCATATTCTCCAACCGGCGCCGGCGCTATTCCTTCGTGAGCGCCGCCGCTTCCTACCGGGGATAACGGGTACACGTTTCCGGATGAAAACACGACAATGCGGGAGTTCCGGTATTTCTCGGCCACCCTGCCCGGCAAATAAGCATTCATTGCCCAGATAAAGTGTTCCCGGCCTGTGGTTCCGAATTTATTGCCGGCCATATACATGATATTTCGGGATTCGGGCAGATTTTGTAGTTCCCGGTCATTCAGTAAGTCACAAGAAATGGTCTCGACACCTGCGCCTTCCAAATCGCGTCTGGTCCCTTCATCCGAAAATCTTGAAACTCCAATTACGCGTTTATTCAACCCACCTTCCCGAATCGCGTTGATAGCAAGCTTTGCGAGGCTCGGTCCCATTTTCCCGCCGACACCCAAAATGAGGATATCTCCGTCTACTGATTTTAAATCGTGAATCAAATCAGCCGAGGGCTCGGCTAATTTGGCCTCCAACTCAGCAATCGTTTTCATTCGTCCGTCCTCCTACAAAGTTATTTGGGTTCCTGAGGCCGATGATTGATACACAGCTTCTATAAATGCAATGGCCCGAAGTCCGTCAACGCCTGTGACGTAAGGTTTTACCCCCGTTTCAAGTGCGTGAATGACGTCCATGAATTGCTTTTGATGATAGGTATGTGAAATGCTTTTAGGATCGGATACACCAACTTCGGAAGCCGATGTTTCATATCTTGGAATCTCCATGCCGGGCACAGTCCAATGCTTGATTTCCTGACCTTCGATTTTGATCGTTCCGAGTTCACCGTACAAATTGATCGTCGGTAAAAAGCCGGGTTTCGTGCTGGTTGAGGCCATTAAAGTGCCGTAAGCGCCGTTCCTGAAATGGATGAGTGCGAGTCCAAGGTCCTCCGCTTCCATCCGATGTGCTTGAGTGGCTGTTTTGGCAACTACGTGATTCACTTCTCCGGCAAGCCAAAGCATGACATCGATGATGTGGATGCCCTGATTCATTAGCGCTCCGCCATCCTGCGAGATTGTCCCCCGCCATTCCGCAGAGTCATAATAAGCCTGTGTGCGATAATACGGGCTCGTCACTTCCACGAGCAGCAATTTTCCCAGTCTGCCGTCCTGCAGGGTCAGTTTGACGATTTGAAAGGGTTCTTCGAACCGCCGCTGTGAGATGACGGATAACAGGAGTCTTTTGTCTTCGGCGAGCCGGATCAATTCCCGCGCTTCGTCACCGGTCATCGCCATCGGCTTTTCGATGACCAAATGCTTACCGGCCCGGAGTGCGTCGAAACCGATCGAAGCATGAGAGCCGCTTGAGGTGGCTACGATTACGATATCAACTTCCGGATTCGCAAGCAGCTCATGATAGTTTGTCGTCCAACTGCACTGCTCTCTTTCCCCTATGGTTTTCGCCTTCTGTTCCTGCCTGCTCGACACGGCAACCAGTTTTGTATTCGGAATGTCATTCAGAGCGCGAATATGAAATTCAGCGATCATCCCGCAGCCGATAATCGCAAAACCCCAAGTTCTCATGTCTCTCGCCTCCCCTTTCACGCTTGATAAACTAGCTTTCCGTCTTTATACGTTTCCTTGATGCATAGGTTATCGCTGTCTTGTTTCATAATCACCACATCGGCGTTCGCGCCTTCCGTCAGCCCCGTTGGATCGGCTACGCCCAAAAACCGTGCGGGAGTGATGGATGCCAAGTTCCATGCCTCCGAGAGGCTGCATAATCCTGCATTCACCAGATGGTTGATTCCCCAGGGAAGCATTTGGGCCGAGCCCGCCAGCAGCTTCGGATGTTCGGCTACATGAAGTCTTCCTTCCGGAGTGAAAACCACTTTTCCGCCAATCGGAGTTTCATACTCGCCAGGCTCCATGCCGGACAACGCCACGGCGTCGCTTACCAGAATCGCACGCGCCCCTTTTACTTTAAGAATGACTTTTAACACCGAATCGGGTAGATGAAAACCGTCCGCTATGAAACCGGCCCACAACTCATCCTCAGCCAACTGGTCCCAGATATAGTTGGGATGACGAGGCAGCATCGGATGCGAACCGTTGCCGAGATGGGTGGACATTCTGGCGCCTGCATCGACCGCTTCCCGGAGTTGAGCCGTTGTCGCGTTCGTATGACCGATGGACACCTGTACACCGCTTCTCACACAACTTGAGATGAAGTCTGCCGCTTCCGGCCATTCGGGCGACAGGGTGATCAGTCGTATTTTTCCTCGCGCCGCTTCTTGCCAACGTTGAAACAGCCCCCAATCCGGAGCGGTGACGTAAGCTTTGTTATGAGCGCCGCGCGGGCCGTCCTCCGGTGAAATGAACGGTCCTTCCAGATGGATACCGGCTGCGCACCTCGATACCATTTCATCGGACAAGCACGCTTCCGCAATGACGCGCACGCTGTTCTCAATAACTTCACGCGATTGGGTGATGACCGTAGGCAAATAACGGGTTACCCCTTCTTTCCACAACGCTCGCGTTAGTCGGACGACCGATTCCGTGGAAAGAGGCGGATCATTCAAATCCATGCCCATATAGCCGTTTATCTGAAAATCAAACAAGCCAGGCGCAACGATTCCGAGCCCCACCTTATCGTCGTCTGGCTGTAATGGCCGGGATTCGATGCGCGCGATCCTCCCATCCTGGATATGAAGTTGGATGAAATCTCCCGTTTCATAATGGATGCCTGTAATCGATGAGTTCATAAAATGACCCCGTCCTTAAAGATGGCGATTTCGCGGAATCCGTTCTCTTCGTTGTGGGTCCATTGCGTTCCTGAAGCCAATTGAATGACGTAGTCCAGCAGTTCGTTCGTCAGAGCATTCATGCTCCTGCCTTCTAAGAGTCGGCCAGCGTTAAAATCGATCCAATTACGTTTCTTGAGCGCCAGTTCCGAGTTGGTCGACAGCTTGACGGTGGGGACGGGACCGCCGAACGGCGTGCCTCGGCCGGTGGTGAACAGCACGAGGTGCGCGCCGGCCGCCGCCAATGCGGTGACGGATACCAAATCGTTGCCGGGGCTCTGGATGAGATTCAAACCGGGCGTCACGGAACGGACAGCATACGGAAGAACGTCCGTTACGATGGCCTGTCCGCCTTTCTGCGTACAGCCAAGCGATTTTTCTTCCAAGGTGGTAATTCCGCCTGACTTGTTGCCCGGAGAAGGATTTTCGTAAATTTCCTGATTGTGGCGAATAAAATACTGCTTGAAATCGTTGATCAGCCCGACCACTTTCCGGAATACCGCTTCATCCTGCGCGCGATTCATCAAGATCGTTTCGGCGCCGAACATCTCCGGCACTTCCGTGAGCAGAGCGGTTCCTCCTTCCGCAACGATCGCATCCGCAATTGTGCCGACCAGCGGGTTGGCCGTAATGCCGGAAAACCCGTCGGATCCCCCGCATTTGAGGCCGATTTTGAGTTTGGACATCGGCATTGTTTTACGCTCGAACGTTTCCGCGTAAATTACCAATTCCTCAAGCAGTATGAGTCCGGTTTCCAGTTCATCTGCTTCCTCCTGGCATTTTAAAAACCGAATCCTTTTACCGGATGGATCGTCGATCAGCCCCTTCATCGCGTCGATCTGATTGTTCTCGCATCCCAAGCCTACGATCAGAACGCCGGCCGCATTGCCGTGCTCGGCAAGCGACGTCAGCAGGCGCTGCGTGAACGCCAAGTCGTCTCCCAATTGGGAGCAGCCGAACGGATGGGCAAAGTGGAACACGCCATCGATGCCTCGTCCATGAAACTGGTTGGATGCCAACCTGGCCAGTTGCTCACACGTTTTATTAATGCATCCTACTGTGTTGAGAATCCAGATTTCGTTTCGGATCCCGGCTTCCCCGTTTGCTCTTTCATAACCTTCAAATGTAAGCGACTTGGAAGGAAGCGTTCCCGGTACGATCGGCTCGTACTGATAGTCCAGCAGCCCGGATAATCCGGTGCGTAAATTATGGGTATGAACCCACTCGCCTGCCGCGATATCCTTTTGAGCCAAGCCGATGGAATATCCGAACTTATGCACATGCCGACCCGCACTGATCGCGCGAATGGCCACCTTATGTCCTTTGGGTATATCATTCGATAGATGCAATACCAACTCTTTGCCTTCTACATCCACGCTCACCGTATCTCCGCCCGCTAGGTCACAAAGCGCAATGGCCACATCGTCCTTGGGGCTTAAAATCAAGGTGCCGCTCATCCCGCAACTTCCTCCCAACCCATCCAATGTCGAACGACGTTTTCAACCAACCCGGGGATTTGCGTCAAATCCTCTCCCCAAAGCTTCGCTTCACTCAAAATGCATGACAGCGACATCTCGAGGGCAGGTTCTTCCCCATCGACTCTCGGTTGCCACAGGCCGCCTATCAAGAGCAGCAGTTCCGGGTCGTCCCGAAGCGGAAACAAATTTCCATTCAGCAACATTCCGGCGGGCTCTTCTGTAACAGAAACCGGTTTATACAACCTCAGCAGTGAAGCCAGCGATTCGGTCAGCAGCGGGGGCAACTGCCCCGTTCGAGTCACAAACGCCTTCAAAGAGGGAAGCAGCCGAACTTTCCACTTGGACAGGCTGTTCATCGCAATATCGGACAAGCGGTGACGGATGAATGGATTTCGGAATCTCTCCAACGTCTCCTCTACGTAATGCGTTATTTCGCTTCGATCCAACGGTACGCCCGGAACAATTTCATCAAAAACGGCTTGAACGAATTTGGGCCCCCATGTCGGATGTTCCAATGCTTCCCGCACTTCCAGCAACCCGTGCAACAAGCCGATGGAAGCCAACATCGTATGTGTGCCGTTCAAAATACGAACTTTGCGAAGCTGATAGGGAGCCAAATCATTCACCCAATGCACGTTGAGACCCGCTTTACGCAGCGGCAGCCGGGCATCCAGCTCTGCCTCTCCTTCAATCGCCCACAAATAATAGGGTTCCGCCGTCGTGAGGAGCGGATCGGAATAGCCCCATCTTCTAAATAATTGTTCCGCTTCCTCTGCCGGAAAGCCGGTTACGATCCGGTCGACAAGGCTGTTGAGAAACCGGTTGCAGGAACGAACCCATTCTATGAACTCCTGTGGAAGCTTCCAATCCCTCGCATGAAGCCATACGATTTCTCGCAGCCTATCTCCGTTACGCTCCAACAATTCGCAAGGAAGATGAATCAAGCCCTTGTCGGGATCGCCCGAAAATCGCATGAAACGGCGGTACAGAAAGACCGTAAGCTTAGCCGGAAAAGTAGCTGCCGGCTCGTGCGGCGACCAATCACAAGGTGTATAGGTTAACCCGGCTTCCGTCGTGTTCGACACGATCAATTCGAGATCCGGGTTATCGGCCAGCTCCAGAAACTGATCCCATTCCCCGTAAGGATCCACCGTACGCGAGATGACGGAAACCGTCTCTCGTTGTTCGACGCGTTCTCCATTTATCAACCCGCGGATGAGCAGCGTATAGAGACCCTCCTGCTGCCTCAGCTTGCGCAGATTCCTGCTGCCGGACGGCCGCGGTTGAGAGACCGCCACAGAGCCGTTAAACAGCCCTTGCTTGTTGCTGCAGTGAAGCATCCAATCCGCAAACCCTCGTAAAAAATTGCCTTCACCGATTTGTAATACTTTGACCGGCAGCTCTTTCAGCCGGTGACAATACCCCGCATCTTCCGGGGAAAGAAGATGGGATCCGATTAACGGTAAGTCCCTTATCGAAAAATGGCCCTCCGGCATATCGAATCCGCTCCTTCGCTTCAACTGACTGGGACGTTTCTCACTTGTTGAACAAACTGATCCATATTCACGGTTTGACCGGTTATGCGCGATTGTTCGGCTGCAAACACAATCAAGTGACTCAGCGCGGATTCCACACCGGAAGTAATTCCGCCGCTCACATCTCCGCTCTCGACTTGGCGGATGAAATTTTGCATAATGATGGCGTCGGCCCCGCCGTGGCTTCCTTCATGCTCTTCCGGTCGAACGATTTCCGTTTTCCCGCTGAAGTGGCGGATTTCGATTTCGTTTGTTTTGGAATGACCGAGAAGCTCTCCAGTTGTGCCCATGATTTTGAACGATCTGCTGACATCGCGGGTGAAGGCGGTCATCGTGAACGCGACCGTCACTTCGTTAGCAAATTGTAAATTGACCACCTGATGATCAACCACATCGTTATCGCAACGATACACACAGCGTCCGTAGGGGCCTTCTTTCAATGCTTTCATGCGCGCTTCCAGCGTCGGTTCCAGCGACACGACCCGCTGCGGCCAGTCCTCTTTGTCGTTCAAATACAATTTGATCGCCGAGTATACACATTCATGCTCCACTTTGCAGCCATCCGTGCATCGCGCGGTAGAGCCTTCCGGTGCTTGATCTTCACGAAAGTGAGACAGCGTGCCGAATGAGGATACATTTTCACATTTGGAATTCACGATCCATTTGAGATAGTCCATGTCATGGCAGCATTTTTGAAGCAGCATCGGGCTGGATAAGCCGCTGTTTCGCCAGTTCCCCCGGACGAAGCTGTGAGCCTGATGCCAATATCCCACATTCTCGGTCCACTGGATGGTCATCATCCGGCCGATCGCCCCTTGATCCAGCAGTTTCTTCACGTTGCTGAAATAGGTGGAATAGCGCATTCCATGGCAAATCGTTAAAATGCGGTTTCTCATTTCCGCTTCCTCGGCCATCAACAACGTCTCGCGTGGATTCGGAGACATCGGTTTTTCAAGGAGAATGTGATAACCCGCCTCCAGCGCTTTCATCGTCGGTGCGAAATGGTCTTTGTCCATGGTCGTGATGACCAGCGCCTCACAAAGCTTGGGCTGGGCAAGAAGCTGCTCCCATCCGGCAAACTGCATATGTTCCGGGATGTCGTACATTTCCGAAAATTTGCGTCTGCGTTCCTCATTCGGTTCGGCGACGGCGATAAACTTCAGTTCGTGCGGCTTTCTAAGCGCGTAGGATCCCAGGTCGAACATACCTCTGGATCCGGCGCCGATGACGGCTGCGTGAATCATGGAAAACCCTCCTTATCCTATTGACTCGCGTTTGTTGAGTTGTTCGAGGCAAAGCATGCTGTAAGAACGGCTCTTTTCCGTGCTGCCGATCTCTTCCCGATATAGCTCGTGGTATCCTTCGCGGAATTGCTCCAAAGCGGCGTGTTCTTGTCCCAGGCCGGCTAAGACCAACCCTTTGTAATATTTGATGTCCGACAAAGGGGTGCCCGAGTGCGGTCCGTAATGGAGTCCTTCCGGGTATACATCCGCTCGATCTATCCAATAACGGGCGCGCTCGTAGTCACCCTGCTCCATTTCTTTACGGACCCTATGAAGAATGGCGTTACGATAAGTCGCGCCGCTCGTTTCCCGCCCCTCCCAATTCTCAAACTCTTCGTTCTCGAGAATATGAAACGCTTTATCCTCTTGGCCTGTCTGCATATAAATTTCGACGAGCCGCTCAAGAACGAGCGCACGGTTCCTTGCCTGCTCCATCAAGGGCACAAGCTCCGTCCTTTTGTACAGGTCACCGGCTGCAGCGAACAGTTTATCTAAGTATACGAGCGTCTCCGTGTTAGCCGTTCCGTTGACGGCCGCATCCTCCGACAAATATTTCTCAGCAGTGCTCGGTTCTTGCAGCACATTAAGATAGATATAACCAAGGCTATGCAGTAATGCGGTATATCTCAATCCTTTGTCGTAGGAGGATCGATACCGAGCTAGCCCAGCTTCCCTGTCGCCAGCTGCATACAGAAACATCCCCAGCAAATAATCGGCTCGGCCGGAGCCATCGGCTGACTCCAATTCCATCAGCAGCCGCATCGTTCTCGGATCTTGAGGAAACACGTAATCGAGAGATTGCTGCTGAAGAACGGTTAACATGTTTGTGATCCGCTCATTACCATCGGCTTGGCACGAAGCGAAAATCAATTGTGCCTGTAAACCCGGTGTGCGAATCAACTGGAGGAGTTCCGAGGCATCATCGCGGAGACCCATCTCCAAATACTCCAAAGCTACAGCCACGATGACCGACTCATCACCGCCTGTAAATGCGACGAATGTCTCCTTGGCTTCATTGGATCGCTGTTGAAGATACTGTTCGGCGAGTCCATATTCATCGGACATCCATTCGTCTGACTGATTATCATGGTGTAAATGTGCGCGCAAGTCTTTTCGTCTGCTTATCGAGCCCAGAAAACGTGCGTACGCATCCGCCGGTCCCAGTTGTTCGCACAGCAGCCGCGCTTCACGCCCATAACCGAACAGCAAATTGAGCTTAATCAACTCGATGAGGGATGCACGGTAATACTCCGCATCGGCCGCGATATCTATAAACAAACGACGGGCGGTTTGAGGATGTCCCCTTTCTTTCTCTGTGACGCCTAAATAAAAGCGAGCCTGAGAATTGCGATTATCGTAAGCGAGTACTTTACGGAAACAATCCGCCGCACGTTCGTATTGCATGCTCTTCAAGTAAAGATTTCCAAGACGGTTCATGGTCAAGGTGCAAGTTGGGTGTTCCTGAAGATTGACGCGATATAAATCGAACGCCTCCGCCGTCAGTCCGAGCGATTCGCGCCACTGGACATGCTTAAGCGTCTTGTCCGGATCCTGATTCAGCATGTTCACTCTGGAGTCTTCATAGATGTCGGTGTCCGGATACTCGTCGGTATACTCGTTACGTTCTCCGATGGCCGCAATGTGGCGATCACCGCAATACACATCGAGCTTGATTTCATGCAGATGAAATGAACCTTCCACTTCAAATTCCATAACGGAAAGCTGAAGCGGGCTGAAATCCGCTTTCCGCCGCTCTGTTGCACCATTCACCGTGAAAATCAATTCGCAATCCCGTAAATTTTCTGTCGCGCTTAAACAGAAGGACACGCCTTCTGTGCTGCGCTTGAAGTTGACGGCAAGCTCCTTGGACGCATACTTGAAACCGCCGCCCATTCCGGAGACCGGGTACCAATATTCGCTCCAGGCGAGCTCCTGATGAGGCTTGAGAAACTTGTATACCATTTGGCTCTCGAACGGTCCGCTTTGAATTTCGATATATTGGGAATCGCCCTCGGTCAAACAACGGTTCCAGGCTTCGGCATTCGAATCGTTGCCCCAGATGAAAAACTTGGCCCCTTTTACTTTTTTCCGATCCGCGTGGTGTACGATGCCGTGGTCTTGGTCCACGTTGTAGGCGCCGAAAAAATCTTGGGTCAACAGTTTACCGAACGTTTCATAGGCATAGGGGATTTCTTTGGGATTGCGGCAGTCCATCTGCTTGTAATAAGGCCATTTGACATACTGCGTATCGAAGTTGATGCACCAGTCGAACGGATAGATGAGCTTTACACTCTTGTCGTACTCCACCGCAGTGTTCGTCCAGAAATAAAACCTGCTTTCCCGCGGGGCCGGGTTGTAAAGGCTTACCTTTTGCTCCATGTAGGTTTTTCCCGGGTACAGCTTCAGTTCTACCTTCCAATTCATGCCCGAGATCCGCTCGATATTGCCGAACGTGACGGAAGCACTTCCGTCGGGGCCATGATGGATTCGATAATTGACGCGGTCCATTGTGGTCGGAGAATGGCTGATCGGAAAATTAAATTCCATGCCTCCGGCAAACCATGCGCCTCTTGTGCCGATCATGCGGGGTCTGATCACGGGGTTGCGATAAAGAAATTCCCGGCCGATTCTCTTGTCGACCGCACTGTACAGCCTCCCTCCGAGCGATGGAATGACGGTGAGTCTGATATATTCGTTTTCCAGCACGACCGCTTCGTACTCTTTCTCCACTCTGACACCGGTTTTATGGTTTTGTTGCGTATAAGGGTAAGGATTCAGCCGTCTATCCAAAATCGGATTGATATCGTCCGTTCCGAGCTCGTAAGTGGGGATGGTCACCGTTCCGATTCGCGCTGATGCATCCGGCATCACTGCATCACTCCTTCCAACACTTGTATCAGCTGACTTCCAGTATAAATGCGGTTCTTGCCCTAAAATACGAACGATTTTTTCACTCATTCACTCTTTTCTAACAAAAAAGTAAAGGACACCCATTTAACAGAAGGAATATGCGACGCTACCGTTGAAATTGACAGTAAAAGTCTTTGCGTTAAGGCAGGTGCTCGATCCATGAAATTGACAGGAAACATGAAAGCGTTATCAACATGGAGAGCGAAAACGCCCCCGTCTCTGTTTATCTGGCTGTTAACCTGCTTTTTGGCGATCGTGCTGCTGCTCACCTCCTTTCTCCTATATTCGCTTTTCTTTTTTCGCGGCCATATCAAGGAGGAAATCATCCGATATAACGAAGTCAATTTGAAAAACACGACGGGTAGCTACGAACACCAATTAGAACTCATCAAAAACGCCGTGCTCACCTTCTCGATGATCGACCGGCTGTCCAAACTCGACAACCCGGATTTTGATTATGCAGAAGCTCATTTGCTGATGGAGGACATCGATAATTTGGTCGTGAATCCGTCTCTTTACCTGAACAATTTGATCATCCATTTTGAAACGAATGGGATGATGCTGGAGAGATCCCGCGGCTCCGATGCCGAGAAAATGATTGCCCGTTATTTGAACAGCCCGGGTTATCCGGATGGGTTCAGGAAATCCGAGCTTGATCAGCCACCGCATTTGCGGGTTTTACCGAGCTCCGAATTTGCTGAAGTGGATTATAACAATCGAAGATCCAATTCGAAGCAGCTGATGCCTGTAATCATCAAAAATCATAATCATCCTTCGGTCAGCTTGATTGCCATGGCGGATACGGAAAAAATGTATCAAGCCTTTCACCGCTCCATTAACGACAACTTTTACATTCTCGATGCGGCCGGGCGCCAGCTTTACGACAATAAGAGCATGGATTCCGTTACGTTCCCCGCATTCTCCGACGTTCAAGGTTACGTCAAACAAGGAAAGTACTACTTTTTTTATAAAAAAGGGGAAATTTCCGGCCTTACTTACGTGAACATCATTCAAGACGATAACATCGCATCGCAGATGAAGTGGAACGTCACTTTTGTCGTTCTGTTAATCCTATCGATTTTGATTGCCGTTGCAGCTTCCTTCATGTTCAGCGTGAAATTGAACAAACCGGTTCGCAAAATAGTCGATTCCATTGCGAGGCTCCAATTCAGTGTTCCGGACAGAAGCCATATCAAGGAATATAAATTGATCCAAGAGAAAATCGAGCATATTTTACAAACCAATCGCGATATCAGCCACAATTTACAGATCAACCACTCCCTGCTGCGTCATTATGCGTATATCACCAAGCTTAAAAAAATCCGGGGCAACGTGAACTTCCTTTCGGATCTCATCGATGCGAACAAGCCGTACCGATTCGTATTATTTCAATTGACATTTAAGCCTGGCCAACTGGAAGAGATCGAGGTAGATGAAGAACGTGCCGCTTCGTATATCAGTGAATATATCAATCAAGTCATGTCCGAATATTGTCCGAGCTCTCTTACGTTTCAGATGGAGAACGACCAGATTTTATCCGTTGTTTACGAGGAACAGCCGCAAAGAAGCTTGCTCGACGCATTGAAAGAAATTGGGCACGTGTTGAAGCTGGACTATGCCTACTGTTTTGTGACGATGGCCGTGGGCTGCCGGCGTGAAGCACAGGAGGCGTTCGACCTGTCTTACCATCAAGTAAAAGACCTGCTGCTGTGCAGAAAGTTTGATGACGATGTCCAGTTGTTGTTCCAAAACGAGACCAAGCCGGCACATATTCATTTTCTTCTGCCTGTCCAAGAAGAAGAAATCGATCTCGGATTCCGTAACGGCAACGAGGCTCACTTGCTGCAAATCGTGAAGAAGGAACTCGCGGACTTAAAGAAAAAAGCGGCGACCGAATTCGAAGTGAGGTCCTTTGTCGGAGGCTTGATGCTCAAAGCCAAAAAGGCTTACATGCTCCATCGCTTGGACGGAGATTCTCTGGATGTGGCACATGACCTTCTGAAGCATTGTTATACGTTCGAAGAACTGGAGTCGCTGCTGGAAATCTGGATGTCGAAGCTCTCGGAACCGATCCGATCCAAAAAGGAAAAGCGGGATCATATTACCAGCTTCGTCTTCGAGTATATAGAGAAACACTATCAGCAAGATGTTTCTTTGGATACGTTGGCTGATAAGCTGGGCATAACACGCAGTTACCTATCGACTTATTTCAAGGAAAAAACCGGAATCTATTTCGTGGATTACGTCAATAGGGTAAGAATCAATCTGGCCAAGGAGCTGCTCATGAACACGGACATCAAGATCCAGGAAGCGGCGGCCCGGGTCGGTTATCAAAACATCAATTCCTTTAACCGGATGTTCAAAAAGTTCACGGGCGTAACGCCGAGCGAATATCGCAAAACGGAACTTACCGGCTGATTGTGAATCCGTCACTTTGGAGCAATGTCCGCAATCCGTTCAAACACAAAGCAGCACCTTCCCGAGCCGTGCCGCCCTGCGGAATGTAATGGGGCTCAATGATAAATAAGCCGGGATAACCATCCTCTAGAATTCGGGCCAACTGTTCTCGGTAGGCAACAACCCCCGAACCGATCGGAACGCATTCCGGCAATCCGTTCGAGCCGGGTCGGACATCCTTCAGGTGAACGTGCGCGACGATATTTTTGACCTGTTCGTACCCGTCCGGATAAGCGGCTCGTCCAGCAAATTGTTCGTTGCCGGGATCCCATACCACACGTAATGCGGATGAATTTACACGGTTGACGAAATAAGCGGTTTCCGGTGCCGTGCCGCCGTTGCAAGACGGTTCGTTCTCAAGCAGAAGCAGCATATTCTCGGCTTCGGCCAGATCCGCGGCACGGCGCAAATGTTGAATAATCTTTTTACCCACCGGCGCCGGATCGGATTCCCGCCAGAACGAAAATATCCGTATCATCCGCGTATCCAGCATTTTCGCGATTTCCATGGCCCGCTTTAGTTTCTCAAAATGAGCAGAGACGCTTTCTTCCTTGTGACCGAACGTATCCCCGACAGCCACAGGACGCAGCGGATCCAATGCGCATTTAAAAACGGGTGAAGCGACCGCCGAGACGGATAAGCCTCTTCGATCCAACTGTTCTTTTACGTTAATAATTTCTGAATCCGACAGTTCCATGATGTTACGGCCGTCGACCATACGGATTTCGGCATACCTCAAGCCGTGCTCCACCATCCAGTCGAGTGATTGTTGCAGACTTGCCGAGACTTCATCGGTGATGATGCCGAGCCGTTCCCAGATCGTCAAAGCGATGCCCTCCCTTTCAAGGCCGATGCCGATTCGGTATCCAGATAAAGCGTCCAATCGGGGTGAGATCTCAAAGCGGTCGAGGGAATCGCTGGGCTGACAGGCTGTTCCACAGTAGCTCGAACCGCTTCCGCCTTCACTTTTTGAGGCACGCATGAGATGATGCAATCACTTTGAAGGATCTGATGAACACTCATCGTGATCGCCTGGCTCGGGACTGCAGCAACCGAGTCGAACCAGCCTTCCCGTACTTGCTGTCTTTTGCAGGCTTCGTCGAGTTCGACCACGATGTATGGCTGGTCGGTTTCGAAATCTGCCGGCGGGTCGTTAAACGCAATGTGGGCATTTTCACCGATGCCGATCATCGCGAGGTCGACGCGCTTTTTGCTGATTTCCGAATTCAGCAGCCTAATTTGCTCGGCGATGTCGCCTTCTCCATCGATATAATGGGCCTTCTTCAAATTCGCTTCATCGATGAATCGTGTCTTAAGATAAGCGCGAAAGCTGGCCGGATGGCTCTCCGGCAAACTGACGTACTCATCCAGATGAAACATCTCTACCTTGCTCCAGTCCACTTCCATGGTCACGAACGACTTGAAAAATTCGAATTGGGAGGCGCCGGTCGACAGTACGAGCCGGGCTTCCCCGTTCTCTAAAATCCTTTGCTGCAGAAATCGAGAAGCGTGCAGAGCCGCCACCTGGCCCAACTGTTCGGCGCTTTCCAGTACTTGAATACGCATCATCCATTCCTCCTTTAAAACATATCGGTGAGAAAGGGTACGGCTCCGGGTATCCATCGCTCTAAACGTTCGACACCGCTTTCACCTCCGCCCAGACAGCCAAGCTGATGAAGTTTCGATGGTCGTACGCGGCCGATCATCATGCTGGAGAACGTTTGAATATCGCAGCTGACATCAGCCGTGTCAGCGTCGAAGCTTCGTTGGATGTTTGCGATGCCATCCTGTTTTCTGCTTATTTCCCAGACGCCTCTGTTCCAGGCGGCATGCTCATCCGACAATGAAACGCGTATCGTCTCCTCCTGCGAAGCTGGCAATAATCGGCATTGCCGGAGAAACGAGCCGACGTCCACGATACGAAACATGAAGTTGGGATGGACTCTTTGACCTTCCCCCGGTTCGTACAGCGTGTAAGCAAACGGATCGTCAATCGGCGTCTGGAACGACAGCTGCCGGACCTTCGAATCGTGATTGCCGATAAACTGCCAAAGACCTCTCCTCGATTCCTCGTCCGTATAGACGAACTCATGGATTTTCATGAAATCATCCGTTACCGTATACAGCATGTACCCCGCCGGCACGTCATCTCTTTTATAGTAGACCGCCAAATTCCCGAGCTTTCTCGGAAATACGCTGTCAAGCCAGTGGTCGCGGCTGCGGATGAGCATGCCGTTGTATCGGATGGCAAATGTATCGTAAAGCTTATGAACCAATTCCCAGTCCTGCGTTTTTTTCCGGAGGATGTATCCGTCGCAATCCCGATAACGGGGGACACTGCTCATTTTCAGCTGAAACGATTGGATTTCGGAAAAATATTCCCAACCGTATTTGCGATAAAAAGAAAAGCTGAAAGGATTGAGCAGCGACACGGTTTGACCGTTCCGCTTCATCACTTCAAGCGCGTTGACCATCAGTTTGCCGACCATGCCCTGCCTCCGAAGCTCCGGATACGAAGCCACGTGCGCGATTCCGCCCATCTCGAAAGGAATTCCCTGTATGTAGATACGCAGCGGAAGAATCGCCAGTTGGGCGGCAAGGCGATTTTCAATAAAGTAGCCCCAGAAGTGTTCGGGGACGATCATCTTCCGCCTTTCCTCCAGCTGCGATTCGGTGAATGTGACGAAGAAAGCGGCTTGCGTCAATGCGAGATGCTGGTCGATATCATTTTGCGTCAGTTGTCTGATCATCGTCGCGTCTTCCCCTCGTCGTTACTTTGGGATAAACCGATAATTGTTGTTACTATCGAAAAATATGATCATTGAAGCTCCCGAAACCGGCATGTTTAAATGATGGCGTAAGGTCATTTCGGGAAGGGAGCGGATGCAATTGCAATCAACAATTGCGGGCATTTGGGCAGTGAACGATGGAGAGAAAATCCGGCGCGAGGATACCGGAAACCCGAACAAAATCGGCAACAGCGTCTGGGACGGACAACGAATCCGAATTTTCGGCGGAAGGAACGAAACCATCGCGTTTCAACTGATTGTAGCAGCCGGCGCATCCGGAATACGGCAGCTGCAGGTCGATATGTCCGGGCTGACGAACCGGGGCAGCTCCTCTGCAAGGATCGTGAACGAGGAGCCGTATCCGGACGATCCGAACCATTACGTCGGCAGGCGAATCGAAGTGTTTGCCGAGCATTATTTGTTTGTTCCGCCGGAGCTGAGTACCAAGCCTCAATGGTTTTACGCCCCATCCGCCCCGCCTCTTGCCCGTTCCGGCTGGATTCCGGACGCCTTGATCCCTCACCGAATCGGCCGAAAGGGCGGAATACCGGATATGAATGTTCTGCCCGGGATGAACCAAGGCTTCTGGGTCGATCTTTACATTCCGGACGATGGATCGCTGCCCCCTGGTTACTATGATGGATACATTACGGTAAGCGCCGAGGGGGAGCAGGCTGCACAAATTCCGGTGGAGCTGCTTCTGTACGACTTTACCCTGCCGCACGAAAACCATAGCACCTCGATGGTATATGCGGCCGACTATGCCAGCTACTTTCCCGGACTGGACAACTGCGATGATGCGCTTCGCAAGATGGCCCACAGACACCGGTTCGATCTGGTGGGTTTCCCCATACACACAAAGCCTTTTGACAAAGAACATTTAGAGCGTAATAAGCCCTACCTCAACGGAGACTTCTACTCGCGGGACAACGGCTATGAAGGCCCGGGAATCGGCCAAGGCGACCGTGTGTTCCCGATCGGCATGT
Organism: Cohnella pontilimi; assembly: GCF_005049045.1. Lineage (GTDB taxonomy): Bacteria > Bacillota > Bacilli > Paenibacillales > Paenibacillaceae > Cohnella > Cohnella pontilimi. The sequence continues at coordinate 315,741 of NZ_SUPK01000001.1, read as the reverse complement.
ACGGCGCGCGCGTGCTGGGCAACGATCCTGCACAAATGCAGGCGGAGGCCGACAAATGGGTCGATTGGTTTGAACAATCAGCATGGAACGGCCGCTACTTCCTTTATCTCATCGACGAACCGAGAGCGAGCAAGTTCGACTGGATTAACGAACAAGTCGCGATCATTAAAGGTTCAGCCGGTGCCGGTCGACGTTTGCCGTTCTTTACAACCCGCACCTATACGGCCGAAATCGAGCATGCCATCGATATTTGGTGCGCGGGCATGTTCAATCGCGAGGAAAAGTCAAAATGCGATGAAACGGGCAAACAGATGTGGTTTTACAACGGTTATCGTCCTTCTCACGGCTCGGTGATATTGGAGGGGGACGCCGTCGATATGCGTGTCAACGCCTGGATCCAGTGGCAGCATCGGATCGACTTGTATTTCTTATGGCACGCCACCCACTGGCAGCATAATTCTCAAGGTCCCCGCGGCAGATGGCACCAGAACGTATTCGCGTATCCGGTAACGTTTATGCATGTGTCCGACCGGGAAGACCCGTTTTATGGAGATCATGGTGTCCATTGGGGGAACGGGGACGGCATTCTCTTCTATCCCGGAAGAGAACCGTATTTCCGGGAACAGGACCGCGGCATCGACGGGCCGATCAGCTCGATCCGGATGAAAAACATGCGCCGGGGCATTCAGGATTACGAATACTTGTGGCTCTTGTCCCAAGGGGGCCGAACATCTGAAGCGGACGCCGTCGCCCGACAAGCGATTCCCAAGTCGCTGCATGAAGTGTCAATGGAAGAACAAGTTTCCTGGTCAACCAATGGAAGCGATTGGGATGCGTACCGGAAAACGCTTGCCGTATCTCTAGCTCAGTAACTCCGGCTCTTCAGCGTTTCCTCCAGTCCAAGATGACGCCGAGCGCCTCCTCTTTGCGGTTCAGCAGCATGTCATAGGCGCCCGGCGCTTCATCGGCCGAAAGCTCGTGAGTAATGAGCGGTTCCACCGAGAGCTGGCGATTGGCGATCAAACTCAGAGCATACCGCCACATTTCGGCTGATGAAGGAATTCCGTCGATGGCTTTGACGTTGGCATGCGCACCGATCAGCGAAACTCCCTTGCTGTGAATGTGCCGATAAATATCGATTTCCGCCGTCCCTCTGGGAGATCCGAGCAAGATCACTTGTCCGTGCCGTCGCACCAGATTCAGGGATACGTTCACCAGTGACGGAGTTCCCGTCGCTTCGACGACGATATCCGGCAGACGTCCGCCCGTCGCCTCTTTCACCTGTTCTTTCAGATCCATATCTTGTGCGGGACATATCGTATTTGTAATGTTCGAGGCTTTGGCCATGTTCAGCCTTTGTTCGATCAAGTCTATAGCGATGACACGAGCTCCTTGCAGCGCGAAGAGCTGCGCCGCCAAATTGCCGATCAGTCCCATCCCGATCACGGCAACCACATCGCCGGGCCTGAATCTCGCGCATTGAAGAATCGCGCTGGACGAGATCTCAGCAAGTCTGGCGAACAGCGCATGCCGCGGATCTAACTGCTCCGGAAACGGCAGAATGAATTCCTCCGAATAAGGGATGAAGTCGTAGTCCGCATGATGACCGAGCGCAAGCACCTGGTCGCCGGCACGTACTTGATGTACCGATCGGCCGATTGCGATCACTTCTCCGACAGAAGCGTAGCCGGGATAAAACGGCAACTTGGCCCATGTGTTGAGCAGATTGTCGATATCGATATGCGTGCCGGTGTATAAGGCGAGTTCCGTGCCGGGACTGATCAAACTGAAGTCGTTCCGGATCAGGACGCTGTCGTCCGGCACGGCTGAAGGCATCCATTCCGAAGATTCGAACGTGCACTGGAAGGCTTCGGGAAACACCAATCTCCTGCCCATCAACTTCGCATCAGTACCATTCATACGCTCCCTCCTTTTTCATATGGTCCAGGACACCGTGCACTTTCACTCGATCTTTCGGCAGAGCGGAAATCACATCGCCGATATCCATACGCTCCGGCAGACCAAGCACGAAAATCGCCGGTCCCCAAGCATGCTCACCATGCTCGGCTATGAGTCGGAAGCTGTATAGTAAACGGTCAAGCACAACTCCATCGGCGTCGCCTAGTGCGGCGGCATATAAGGCTGTTAAGGCGTGTTCTTCCTTGCCGTATAGTGAAATTTCCGCGTTCTCATAGCCGGGAATCGTTTTCGCTAGCCGCATGGCCGCCAATACATCCGTGACCCGCATTCCTTGCAGCGTTTGACCCAACATGCGCATATTATAGTTGCTAGCAGTCTCGGGATCGAATATGCCAAAGCTGCTGCGTGCGTTGGGCTTGGACGGTCCGGTTCCGCGGGGATGGACCGTCATCACCGCCGAGAAACCGGCGGAAACTTCCGCCGCGCGTAATTCATCCGGTTCGCCGACGATAAGCAAAATGTTTTGCCCAATCTCCGCCTTCTTCTTCCACGATGCGACGATGTTCAGTCCTGGTTCCGGTGAAAGGATGATTTCCTTCTCCCCTTCGGCATCCGTCAGTTGCGTCTGTACCACCGGCTGATGAAGAGTGATATTTAACCGTTCTGTGAGCGTCTTTCGGATTTGTTCCCGTGTAGGATTTTCCTCCAGGTGTGATTTTCCTCGTTCGGTTGACCGGCTGCGAATCCAATCCTGCAGAGCTTTCTCCGCTTCCGGAACGGCCGATTGATCCGTTCGGCAGAGCAATTGCTCCTCGCCGGGCAGCCGGGCATAGTCAATCTCAACGCCCGGGAACTCCGAATGGAAGTGATGCAGCACGAAGCGGATCACCTTTTCTCTCATGTCTCTCCACATCCCGTGCCCCGCAATCGACACGTGCAGATCAAGCCGGTCCGCGGCGCCAAGCAGTCTGTACATCTTTTGTGCTTCTATGAAGGCATCACGGGTTCCGTCGATCGGAAAAAAGTCGAACATGGCCGAGCCGATCAAATAAGGCTTAGGAGCCGCAGCCGTCACCAGATCGCTGTGATCCAGCCCTTCCAGCATGAAAGACGGAAGGCACTGCTCTGCATCCTGCGCCAAAATCCGGTACAGCAACGCACGAAGTTCGGTGATATAGCAGCAAGGCGCCACAACCTGGATTCGATCGTCATAAGCGCCCATGTAGGCGGCCATCGTACCGCCCCCTGAGTTGCCTGTCACCGCCACCTTCGCCGGATCCACCTCGCTTCTCGACAGAAGATAATCCAGCGCTTTGACGTTGTCCTTCATCATCAATTGAGCCAGATGCCCGCCCGACAAACTGAGCTGCCGGTCCAGCTTGCAGTGGGCTTCCACCGGATCCAAAAAGTCTTCAGCCCCCGTGCCTTCTCCCGTATTGCGGAGACGCCGTTCTCCTTGACCCACCGGATCGAAAATGAGCACGCAGCAGCCGTTCATCGCCGCTTCCACGCAAAAGGAAACATAAGGCACTGCAGCCTTGCCCTCAGACGCGTGACCGCAAAGAAACAAGAAAGCAGGCAGCGGAGCCTTTACCCCTTTGGGGTAATAGAAATTGGCCGTCAAGAATTGCTCCGGAATACTTTCAATATAAACGGTGTCGATCATGTAGCCGCCCTGATCCAGCGTTTTCGTCACGTATACGCGGTCGGCCCGCCCGCCGGGCAGCGAACCGAGGCAGCGTCTGAACCGTTCGCGAACGTCAGCCGCGTAAGCTTGCGCTTTCTCGGCTGTATCGATGGACTTGGTCATTCGTTTGCGGGCGACCAAGTACTCCGTATTTCTGCGGTCCAAGTACTTTAACAATTCGTTCTGGTGATACTCCTCTATTTCCGGGTACGCGTCGATGTATGACATCTCTCTCGCTTTGGTTGCCGATTCCTCCCAATCCGATACTTTGAACATCGTATCACCCCCTCCTCGCGGTTCACACGATTTCATATTCGGACTCAGCCGTCACTCCGGTTGCCACATCTTTGACGCGAATTTTCCATTTGCCCGTTGTTTCATTAAAGGGAATCGCAAGCGTGATATAGCATTCATCTCCAGTCACAGCGCGGTTCTCGGAATAGATCCATTCATACTCTCCAAGCGGGTTATAAACATTGACGCTGATTACGTGCCGGTGATTCTCCTCCGGATGATCCGACGCGATGCGGATGAACGTATCAACCGTTTGTCCTCGGTTGATCGTATGCGGAACGCCCAGTTCAATCCCGGTCACGCGATAGGGCAATACGGCAAAAATGCAGGTGTCTCCTGCCGTGATCTCCGTGCGGATACTGTTCGTATATCCGAGATAGGTCTTCCGCCGCACATCGTAAACATTTCCCGCCGCGGCAAATTCTACGGTTAGCGTCTCCGAGCGCTCCACGGAATCCCGTCCGGCCCCGACAGCGAGGCCGTCATGACCCAGCGCCTGCTCCTCTAGCCGGCTCTGGATACATACATACCTCACATCGCCGTCGCGGTAATAGACCGATTCGTAACCTTGCTCAACCGGCGAGCCGTCCGCCCGCTTCAGGCTCGAGGGTTTTTCGACACCGGCGAGTCCAAGAACATGCTTCAGCAGTTCACGAAGAGCGAAGCCTCCTCTGCTGCGAAGCGCCGGATAGCGGTCTACCGCCAGGTTCAAATATACCCCCTTACCTCGCCCGTACTCCCTGACGACCACGGAAGCGACGGTTCGCATAAAATCGTCGAAGTACGCGGCTTTCCCTTCCTTCGCCCGGGTGCCGAATTCCGCCATCTTCAAATCGGAATCCTCGTCTTCTCTTCCCGGAATATGCGCCAAGTTGAATTCAAAATACGGGAAATCGGCGTTCGTGCAAAAGCCTTCATTGATGTAGAACGGCCCTGCTTTCGTTGACAGCCGCTCAATACCGAACAAATCATCGAGTTTCCCCATCTCTGACTGTACGCAATGCTCGTCCATGATGCCGGTTTGAAAATCCCCCACCACGAGGCCTCCATGATTCGCAAACCGCTTGATCTCCTCCGCTTCGCGGTCGCTAAGCGCAATGGAGTAAGGCAAAATGAGCAGCCGGTATCCGTCAGCGATCAAGTCTCCGGCTTCGATCTGCTGCGTGGCAACGAAATTATACTGAAAGCCCAAATCCTCCAGGACATCGATCCATCCCTGGCGGTTCGATTCGAAACGCGTCGTATCTTCTTTGATGCGGGAACCGTGTATGGAAGGCATGGAATAATGGACCGCGATGCCGAGGGAATCTCTTTGGGCCCCATACAGCAGAAGCTTCCCGATTCCTTCCCGCTTGATTTCAAGGAACGCTTCGCTCATATCCCTCGCACTTCGGCTAAATGTAAAATCAGGATTCAGGCAGCTATATTCCCAAAAAATACTGATCAGCGTGAGATTGTGGTAGACGGCGTTCCAAATCCGGTTCTGGACCGCCTTCCCCTCAGCTCCATAGCCAAACCAGCCCCCGATGATGGTGCCGGGATTGGCAAACGACCGGTGGAATTCAAACTGGTTGCCGACGCCGTAAGCTTCAAAATAGCCGACATGACGGTGCAACTGGTAATAGTCATAGCCTGAATAAGCGGTGGATGCTTGGCAACCCGACATGCGGATGACGCCTGACGGATCGGCTTCCCGGATGAAAGCGAGTATTTTGCGGTAAGCCTCGGCGAAGGTGTGCTCCATGAACCGCCTGTGGTCCCCCCAGGGAGCGAACCGGCCGGAATTTTGCGCTTCTTCCAGCGTGTAAGGAACGACGTCCTCCCAACCGGTGAAGCCGGTTCCCCAGACGCCGTTCAATTCGTTCAAATCCTCGTATTGTTCCCGCAGCCAAGTCCTCATCTCTTTCATGCAGTGCGGACAAAAGCACAAATCCAATTCATCCACGTAGCAAGTCAGCGATCCCTCATCATTGGCGAAATAGGAGACGGGGCCGTATTTCCTGTATTTGCGAATCGTCTCTGTAATCCGAACCTGCATTTCGCTCCAAAACTCCGGGTCATTCAAACACGGAATCCGATGCAGGAACAATTTGTCCTTGGTCCGCCAATACGATTCTTTTCGCTGTACATAGGCATGCCGATGGTACCAGTACACACCTAGTCCCCGAGCCCCGGACATGGTCAACGTTTTGGAGCTGCCCGGGAACAGCCCGGTTACCCCCATCTCGCGAAATAACTGCCCGACGAGCGGCAGCCATTCTCCCTGACCCCGATTCTGCGGGCTCATGAACACCTCGAAGTCGTCGAGAGAGCGCTTTGCCGGTGTAACCACGACCGGCTGCGATTCCACCCTATGAATCATATGGCCGTCAACGAACAGTTCAACCCGGACACGAACATGAAGGGATTTCACATGCGTTGCGGTATAGCTGAATGGAAGACGTGTTTCGCCATCCACACTAAACCATTGCTGTGCGGCGATGCGCTCGAAGTCATCGACCACCGATAATTTACATTCGCTCTTCGCGCCGGTCACGTATACTTCTGCTTCCAATGTATCACCGGCACGAATAGAATCCGCACCGACTGAAACTGCCGCAATGGATGCGGTCAGCGGATATTGTACCGGTACCGTGGCCCAATCCGACAAGCAGTCCCCGTCCATCAGAGACAGCTCCACCCGGTACGATCCTCCGAGCGCGCAGGCCTCCGGCAGCGTAAATGAGTTGGAAGAGACTTCACCCTCGGCCATGACCGAATCGTATAAATCTTTGATCGTGTAACGTATGGACAATCCGGTGTTCTCGGACGGTTCAATCGTAACCTTGCCGCCGGTCACCGCAGCCTCAGCAATCAGACGCTCCGGTGTTCTGCGAGTCGTCCAGATGATGCTTCTGTATAGGAGTTCATAGAAGTATTCAAGATACGGAAAAGATCCGCTGTGTTTCGCTCCGCTCCATCCGTCGATGATGGCGTCGTAGGTTGATTCTTTGCCGGTAAACGCGCTGTGCTGCGGGAGAATGTCACGTGGATTATAACCGAACGCGGCAACCCTTCCTTTGCCGTACTCTTTCACAGCGGCGATCGGATCACCTGACTCACTGCGGATAATGACTTCTCCGGACGAATCATACGGATAATAAGCGATTTCCTGGTAGGGAAAAATTTCGAACGGAATCCCGTCGGTTATATAATGTTTCTCCGGCTTCCAATTGCTGGTCTTCAGCAATTCGAACGCGATGCGGGGATATCCGCCGCCCGCGTTCGAGTCCTCGCCAAATCCCTCTTCGAACCGGTTGATGAGCGGCGACAGAAGCTCGAGTTCCTCCGCCTTCTCCATCCCGCTCCCATGAAACGGCTTGACCAAAACTAATCCGGCTCCCGCTTCCACACGCCGCAGAATCGCCTGCCGGGTTGGCTCGGTGAAATAAGACCAACCGTTGATCCCGGGTATGACAAGCGCGTCAAAATGTTCGTCTGAAGTGAGGAGCCGCTCCAGATTGGCCAGAATGACACGGAAATCGCCGATTGCGGCTCTGATGTCGTAAAAATCGCCGATTCCCCATTTATTTAAATCCCATGCCCGGTCATAGGTCACGGTGTCGTAGCCGAGTCCTGTTCGTTGAATAAGCTCCACAACTTCCCGGCCATAATGGACGCTCGGCACGAAAAACACTTTCATATCCGCGTTCAAGAAGCTCTTCAACTTGTCTGAATGCCCGGTTTCAACCCGGGTCGAATAGTCGATGTCATAAGTTTTTTCCGCCATCTCCCCACCTCCAGAACATCAAGCTTTCCATTGGAAAAAGGGGAGTTGCCTCCCCTTGATCGACCCTTACTTCCATTCCCCGGTCACGCCAGCTTCTTGCATTTTCCGATTGACGTCGTCAATGATATCCTGGCCGCCTTTTCTCAAATATTCCTGAACCATGTCATCCCATTTGTCTAAGGACTCTTGTCCTACGATCATCCTCGTTTGGTGGTCGTTCACCGCTTTGTCGAGTTCGGAGACTTTGGCGTCCAATACTTCGGAGTGGATGCGGTCGATCGGGTTGAGATAAAATTTCGACGTTTTGAGCAAATCCACTGCACCTTGTATGAAGCTCTTCGTGAACGGATCCTGAATGACCGCAGCCGGTTCATTCGACTCATCATCCGGAGCCCATCCGCGATCGATAATGTAAGATTTGGGCTGGAGATCGGTGACGTTTTCCTTATCCACGGCGATCCCGTTTACCATTGTATAGGCTTTGTCGACAAATCCGTTCATCCAGTCAAAATCGGCGTTTTGCGGATTTCTGTCGGCCGGCGGGATGAACGTTCTGAAATAGTCTTCCATCTGCAAAATCCGGTCGATCTTATCCGGATCGTCTTTCAGGTTTGCGTTCAGGCTCATTAATTGATAGTAGCCGGAAAGCCCCGGATATCCCTGCTCGCCGTCCTCCTGAGCGAAAGCCGGGATGACCGCGAGTTCAGCGGTCGGATTTATCTTTTTGAGATCCTTAAACCGGGTTTCCGAAATATCGTATGGCTGCTCGTACCAAATCCCGAATTTGCCGGCAAAAAAGTCTTTGCGCATGTCCCCTACCTTGGTTACCGCCCAATCCTTATTAATGGCGCCGGCTTTGTAGAGATCACGAAGCACGGTGATTTGTTTCTTGAAGCCTTCCGAGATGTTGCCCGGAATGTACTGGCCTTTGTCATTTTTGTAATACCAGACGTTGTCGTAACCGGCTCCCATCCAGCCGCCATAGACGATCAATTTCCCCATTCCGAGTCCGTAAGTGTCTTTTTTGCCGTTCTTGTCCGGATCGTCATTCGTGAAGGCGATGGCTGCCTTTTTCAGTTCCTCGTAGTTGGTGGGCATGGGAAGACCGAGATTATCGAGCCAATCCTTGCGAATAATCGGCTTTTTTCCGTATTTTACAGGGAAATACTGCGGAATCGCATAAATCTTGCCATCGACAGTTACCGCATCCCATACGCTCTTCGGCACCGCCTTTAGCGTCGGGTATTTATCGATGTAGTCGTTAAGCGGCAGGAAAGCTCCCTGCTTGGCCCATTTCACAAAATTCGCGTCCACACTCTCCATGCCGATCATATCCGGTAAATCGCCGGCAGCCATAATCACCGGAAGCTTGTTGGTCAATTCGTCATAAGGGATGAATTGAGGCTTCAAATTGATGTTGAACTTCTCGTTGATCATGTTCACTCCTTCTCCGGTTGGAGACGGAAGCGGGCTGGCCCATGAACCGTTGATCATCGAGATGGTCAGTTTCTTAGACTCCGGCGGCTGCGATGCTGTCTGGGTGGATGTCGCTGCTGAGTCTGCCGGCGATTTCGAAACCGTGTTCGTATTCGTATCCGTATTTTTCGATGAGCTGCAGCCAATGACGACAAAGATCAAAACCGCGATCGTCGAACTTTTAATCCAATTTTTCGAATGCATGTTTTCCCCTCCCATATTGATTCCAATCCATCAATCAAGCGGTAGATCGTCTATGCGAGGTCACGAGGTCCGACAGACGGTCAGCCTTTGACGGAACCGAGCATCACTCCCTTGGCAAAATGCTTTTGCAGAAACGGATAAACGACAAGAATTGGTACCGTGGCGAGCAGGATGGCAGCCATGCCCACCGTTTCTGGCGGCGGCAAGTGAGCGGACCGCGCCGCTTCCCTAGTAGCGGAAGCAAGTGTGTTGGTTGCGTCGTTGAGAATAACGATTTGTCTCAGCACCACTTGAACCGTCCACTTCGTCGGATCGTTTAAGTAAAGAATCGCGGAAAAATAAGCGTTCCAATGTCCAACCGCGTAGAACAAGCCGAAAGCGGCTAATGCCGGCTTGGACAGCGGAACGATAATCCTCGTGAATATTTGTAATTCGTTCCCTCCGTCGATATAGGCGGCTTCGATCAACTCTTCTGGAATGCTTAGGAAAAATTGCCGCATCACGATCAGAATGAACGAACTAATTGCGCCGGGGATGATCAGCGACCAATAACTGTCGATCAGCCCGGTCGCTTTCACGACGAGGTAGGTCGGGATCAGTCCGGCGCCGAATATGAATGTGAACAGTACCAGAAAGAGATAAAACCGCTGCCCCCAAATCCGGCGGGTAAGGGAATAGGCCATCGTGGAGGTCATCAACAGATTGAACAGTGTCCCGACGATCGTCACATACACCGTAACACCGATCGAGCGGATGAATTCCTTGGAGTTGAAGATGAACTGGTAGGCGTCCAGAACCCATGTTTTAGGCCACAAGATAAGGTCGGACTGCACAAATTCCTCATAGGACGTGAACGAAACCGCTACGATGTAATAAAAGGGGAAAAACATGACCAGCCCGATAATCGCCAGCATACTGATGTTGACCGTGTCAAAGACCCGTTCCCCAAACGTTCTGCTCTTGAGCATGACCGTCCCTCCTCCCCTTTTAGAAGATACCGTCTTCACCGATTTTTTTGGCCAGCCAGTTTGCGGAAACGATGAGAATGAGACCCACAACGCCTTTGAATAAGCCAACCGCGGTGCCGAAGCTGAAATCGGACTGCTGAATCCCTTTGTAATAGACGAACGTATCCAGTACGTTGCCGACTTCCATCGTGAACGGATTGAGCATCAGGAAAATTTGTTCGAAGCCCGAATCCAGCACGCTTCCAAGGGTGAGGATGAGCAAAATGACGGTTGTTCCCCGAATCGCCGGCAGCGTGATGTGCCAAATTTTCCTCCAACGGTTGGCGCCGTCCATGATCGCGGCCTCGTACAGGTTGGGATTGATACCGGCCAGTGCCGCAAGGAAAATGATCGTCCCCCAGCCGGAATCCTTCCAAATGCCCTCCAACACGATGAGAGGCATAAACCAATGCGGCTCCTGCAGGTAGGAAATGGGCTCCATTCCGAACAACGTAAAAAGCACCTTATTTGCCAAGCCTTCCGTCTTGAGGAAAATGGTGACGATGCCGATCACGACGACCCAGGAGAGGAAATGAGGCAAGTATACGATGGATTGAACGGTTCGTTTGTAGCGCTCGCTTCTGATTTCGTTCAACATCAGGGAGAGCACAATCGGAACCGGAAAAGCGAACACCGTTTGAAGGAAAAACAAGAGGAGCGTATTGCCAATGACGCGTACGACTTCCGCATCTTCGAAGATGCGCTGGAAATGCTTCATGCCGACCCAGGGGCTGTGAAGGAAACCCTGAAACGGGCTGTAGTCTTCAAAAGCGATAATATTGCCCAGCATCGGAACGTATCGGTACACGATAAAGTAGAGGAGTCCTGGCAGCAGCAGCAAAAAGCAATACCGTTCCTTCCACAATCGGGAACCCAGGCTCCGCTTTGGGACGGTTAACGCCGCACGGGATACGACTTCGGTGTTCAGAGTTGCGTTCTCCATCCGCGCTCCTCCTCTTCCTGTGACAGTAGATTAAAAGTTTTGACGCCGGGTAAATTCCGGATTTTGGCGAAAGCATTCTTCGATGACGGCGATTTGCTGTCTGACTTCCGGAACGGTGATTTCAAGCGGCGTTCCTTCGGTCAAAGAGAGGTGAAGCATGCGGTAATAACACGCGGCCATATACGGGTACATCTGTTGCGCCTCTTCCCCCGACGCTTCCCAGCTCTGCTCATGCCACACGAGCTCTTCCCGGCAGTACGCCGGCGTGCCGTCCGCTCTGGACAATGGTTCGACCACCAGCTGCTGCTCCGGCGCCTCCTCGGGAAGGAAGTATTTCCATTGCAGACGGCTGACGGAACCGCTGATCCCGCCCCGCGTCCCCTGAACCAGAAAGGCAGGCTTGGGAAAGGCGTCGCAGGAGGAAATTTCAAGATCGATAACTGGCCTGCCTTCTCCATGCAGAAACACCTTGACGTAATCCTCCGCGTCTCCGAAAGAGTTGGCACGGTCCATCCTGCAAAACACATTCGGCATCGCATCCGTTCCGAATAGCTGAAGAGCCTGGTCAAGCGGATGGGATCCGTTGTTTAGCAGGTTGCCTCCGTTTTTGTCCTGCAGCGTCTGCCAATCCCATCTCCGTGAAAATCCGCTTGTGGTGAAAGAGGCTTGCACGACACGTCCGATTTGACCGGAAGAAATGATCTCGCGGATTTTTACAAACGCAGGCGAGTAGCGGGACTGTTGGAAAACCGCCAGTGTTTTTCCTGCGGCACTCGAAGCTTCCATCAATCGGTCGACTTCTGCGGCTCGTCTCGCCAGCGGTTTCTCGCACAACACATGGAATCCGCGTTCCAAGCATTCCAGCGATACGGGGACGTGCAGGTTGCTGGGCGTGGAGTTCACGATCAGATCCACATCGTCCCTTTCGAACAGCTCGGCATAATCGGCTACCGCGGCACATCCCAATTCGCGTTCCGCCTTGATCCGGCGTTCTTCCAGCTGATCGCTGACTGCGACGATCTTGTACAATTCAGGCAGCCTAATCAGCGCATCCGCGTGAATATCTCTTCCGCTTCTTCCTTGGCCGATGATGGCTACATTGATCTGCTTAGCCATTCCCGCTCGCCTCCTTATGGCATGCTTTTCATATGCCGGATGAATTGCGGGAGGGCAACCTCCGGTTCCTCAATATCCGGATGCCACCTTTTCTCCCACTCGAACGAGAGCCATCCTTCATAGCCGTTGTTCCGCAGAATGGATACGCATTCCGAGATGGGAACATCACCTTCGCCGGCAAGCATTATTTTGGCCGCCGGACCTCTTCCGAGCGTATCCTTGATATGTGTGTGTTTAATATGGCGGCCCAGTTTGTCGTAGGTTTCAATCATCGTTTCTCCAGGCTCGTATTTGTAAGGATTGTTGATATCCCACAAAACACCGAATGCTTCGCTGTCCACGGCGTCAATGACGGCGAGCATCGCATTCGAGTCGGCGAAGTCTCCGTGCGTTTCCAACAGTACCTGAACGCTTTTGCCTTCCGCATAGCGGCTCAGTTCCGCCGCCCCGCGAGCCACTTGCGCGATGGTCTGCTCCCTTCGATCCGAATACGGAATCGCGTCTCCGAATATCCGGATATAAGGAACGCCAAGCGACTGGGCCAAATCGATCGTCGCTTTCCCTTCTTCCACAGATGCGTTGAAATTTTGTTCGTTGTGAAACACGCAGGACGTATCCAGGCAGCATATTTCCAATCCTTTGGATTCCAGTTCCTTCATCGTGCGGGTCCGATTCTCGGGAAGAAACGGCGCGCACTTAGGCAGGAACATTTCCTTTCCGATCCCACGGACTTCAATTCCGTCGTAACCGAGACGCGCGGCTTCCTCGACGATTTTTTCCCATGACCAATCGGGACAAGCCAATGTAGTAAACGAGATTTTCATGAACGTTCCCCTTTCGCCAACCGAAAAGAATGCGCTTTCATAATTTTGTTAATCAGGCGTTTATGTCCGTAGTTTACGAAGAATGAACAGATAAAGAAATGACCGATTTTCTCGTTATTTCATCGTTTTTGCGTTGGCTTAACATTTAGGTGAACTTCCATAACAATGACTATCAAAATTAGGGAGACAACAACTCCTTGATCGTAACGGGTTTCTTGGTGTCGATGGACAAATTCGCGGCAGCTCCGATGAGAAGCGACATCGCTCCAGCCCAAGATCCTGCTTGCTGGCCCAAGGAATCGGAATCGTCCCCTGCAAATATCGCTCTTCGCAATTTCTCGTCGCTTCCTCCATGATCACCTTCCGCACTGTTCACCGGTATCGTTTGTAATCCGCCCTTTCCGTCGTACAGCCGAATCTCCTGAACGGTCTCGCCGCTGTGAACTCCGCTAAAATACTCTTCCGCTTCCAACCGGCCTTCCGTGCCGATGAGCACCGCCTTCCAACCCTCGTATGGACTGTAAGCGGCAAGAGAGTAAGTAAAAAGCGCGCCGCCGGAATAGCGAACGTTGACCGACATCGTATCGTAAATGTCAATGTCCTCGCTGAATACGCAGCCATCCCGCATGTAGCCGTCATGATGCTCAGCCTGTAAATAGTAAGTATCCGTGAAGGCGTTCGCAGTGATATCAAAGTAAAACTCGCATGAGGCTTGATAGCGGCAGTTCAAGCAGCGGATTCCCCGCTCGTCTCTGGTTGGGCCATAGAACTTCCTTGCACCGAATGCGAATACTTCCTCCGGTTCATCGTTCAGCCACCAGTTCACCATGTCGAAGTGATGCGTGGATTTGTGTACGAGCAAGCCTCCGCTGTTATCGAGCTTACGATGCCATCTCCGGAAATAATCGGCTCCATGCGACTGATCCAGCGACCAATCCAGCTGTATGCTTAAGATGTCGCCGATCACATTTTCATCGAGCAGGCGTTTGATCTGGGCTACGTAGGGAACAAACCGCATATTGAAGGTGACGACAACCTTTTTTCCCGTCTTCCTCTCGGCGTCGAGAATCGCTCTGCACTTCTCTGCATCGATGGTCATCGGCTTCTCCGTGATGACGTCGCAGCCGGCTTCAAGGGCACGGATGATGTAAGCATGATGAGTGCTGTCTATGGAGGCAACAATGACGACTTCGGGCTTAACGGCTTCGAGCATCCGGTCAAAATCGTCAAAAGCAGGAATGCCTCCGCACTGTGTGCTCATCGCTTCCGCCCGGTGCCGATTGATATCGTAAATACCGGCCAACTCGGCGCAGTCCTTCAATTCCGAAACAAGCGGGCGCGCAAACATGCTCAGCGCCCTTGAACCAGCGCCTACGATCGCGTATCGTTTCAAAGACTCTCATCTCCATAATTGGATTTTAGATAGAAAAAAACCCGAGATTTAGGAATGATCCTAACCGGGTCTCATCATGATGACATTATTGCGAAACCAATTCGAATCTATTTCATCTCCGCATAACCCCTCTATGGCCGTAAAACCGTGATCATAACCTTCCAGTTTTATCCTCATTTTATCATGAATGAGTAGTGTTCCTCTTGATTGCCGGTCAGAAATAGGAAAAGAAATTTAACTCTCAATGCACCCCCCGGAAACAGAGGAAGCGTACCGCAGCCTTGGTAGGCGGGGTTGGAGTCAACAACATGGGATTGGTACACAACGGGAATTATCTCTATTAAACAAAAAAACCGCGCTGTGCGCGGCCCTTAGGATATATGTTCTTATCATTTCAATAATGGATAACCGAGCAGACTCGATATTTGGGCCGCCACTTGCTTAACTGCCTCTCCGTATCGAATGTTTGCTTCTTCCGTAAATTCCTGAGAAAAGCCTAGGATCGTAATGCTTCCGATCACCCTGCCGAACCGGTCGAAACACGGCGCCGCGACGGCGCTGACGCCCGGGTCCAATTCTTCGTGCGACTCGGAATACCCTTTGGTGCGGGTGATGGCCAGCTCCTTCTCCAGCACGTCACGGTCCGTAATCGTATGCTCCGTATACGCCTTTAAAGGCTGGGCATTCAAATGCTTCTCCCGCTCCTTCGGTTCCATAAACGCCAGAATGGCTTTTCCGGAAGATCCTGCATGCAATGGGCTTAGCCGCCCCAGTAAATGCGTCACGTGAACTGCGGCGGTACTGTCCACTTTGTCCATGCATTGAACCTGCCCATTCGTGAGAATGGAAATCGTGACCGTTTCATTCACGTTGGAAGCCAGCCGCTCCAGCTCGCCGCGGGCAATCCGCTGAAGATTTATTCTTCCGGACAAGCGATCCAAAATGAACTGGAAGGTTTCCACGCGCACCTCGTACTTGCCGTCCGGAAGCTGGGAAACGAAACCGCGCCGCTGAAGCGTACGGAGAATCCGGAAGGTGGTGGATTTATTGATGCCGGAGGCAGCCGACAACTCGGCGACTCCGCAAGCCCCATTGGAATCGACCATCCTCATGAGAATGTCCAGCCCGCGATCCAAGGTTTGCAGCAAATCGGCATCCGTTTCCGACATGACTTACCCTCCTTCCGTACAACCGCTGTAACCACGATTTCGATTATTTCAGCAGGCCTTGCTCCGTCAGGAATTGCTTGGCGACATCCTCTGCTTTTTGTTTTTCGTTATCGACTTTTCCGTTGAGCACTTGCATTTGATCATCGGTTATTTTGCCTGCGAGTTTATTCAGGACGTCCTTCAGCTCCGGATGCTTTTCCAGAACGGAATCCTTAATGATCGGAACCGCATCGTACGGAAGGAACAAATGCTTGTCATCTTCTAGCACCTTGATCTTGTTCGCGGGAATTCGGCCGTCCGTCGTATAGACGATGATGGCATCCACTTGTTTTTGCGACAGAGCCTGGTAATCCAACTGAGCGCCGAAAGCCTTCACGTCTTTGAACTTCATGTTGTACTTCTCTTTAATCGCAGGCAGTCCGTCCGGACGGTTCAGGAATTCTTGTGCGCTTCCGAATACGAATTTGTCCGACTGCTCGGCCAACTGAGAGGTGGTGGTTATACCGTATTTGTCGGCGTCCTCCTGGCGGATGGCCAATGCGTAAGTATCGTTGAAGCCGATCGGCTCGAGCCAAGTCCATTTGTATTGCTCTTTATAAGCCTTGTAAACTTCGTCATATACTTGCTTATCATCATAGAGCGGGTCTTTCTTCAGATATTGCAGCAGCGCGGTGCCGGTATATTCGACATACGCGTCAATGTCGCCTTTCTTGAAAGCTTCGAACAAAACATTATCGGACAGGTTGTTTTTCAGGTTGACCTTGATGTCTGTGTTGTTTTCCACGAGCAGCTTGACCATATTGGCCAGGATATCCTGCTCCGAGAACCCCTTGCTGCTAATCGTGATCGAATTTCCTTTACCGCCTCCGCAAGCCGTTAAGAGCAGCATCAAGACTGCGATAACAGCTGCGATCAACCCTTTTTTCTTTAATCCAACCATGTTGTTCATCTCCCTATAGGAATAAGTTCTTGAAACCGGATTAACGCTTGCGGAGGCCTTTCGGCATCAGCAACTTGCCCAGGCCCAGAAGCAGCAAGTTGACAACAAGGACGAGAACGCAAACCGGTATGGCTCCCTCCAGGATCGATACCGTATCGATCATCGCTATGCCGCGCGTGATGATATCTCCTAGCCCCCCTGCCGCGATATAAGTGGCAATGGTGGCGCCGCTAATCGTTTGAACGGCAACCAAACGCACGCCGGACATGATAAAACCCGTGGCGATCGGCAATTGAACCATCCGGAGCACCTGCCATTTCGTCATGCCCATCCCGCGGCCCGATTCAATCAAGGCGGGGTCGACTTCATTGATCCCGACATAGGTGTTCTGAAGGACGGGCAGCAGGGCATACAGAGTTAGCGCGACCGCGGCCGGCAGCGTTCCGATCCCGAACAGCGGGATCATGAACCCGAACATGGCTAAGCTGGGGATCGTCTGTATGACGGATACCACGCCGAGAATAGGCTGAGCCAACCTTTTGTGGCGGGTCAAGTAGATCCCCATCGGGATGGCGATGATGCATGCCGCCGCCACGGCAATGAACGAGAGGATGATGTGCTCCTGCGTTCGGGCGAGAATATTCTCCCAATCGATTGCAAACGCGTGCCATAAACGATTCATTCTTCCACATCCTCTTGCGACGTAGGCTCAGCCGGCTTCTTACGGACTTGCCATTCTGCTTCCCGAAAACGCTCTTCTCCGACGAACTGGCGGATGAAGTCGTCCACTGGCTCGGCCAAAAATTGCTGCGGCGCGGAGGACCGGACAATTCGGCCGTCCTTCAGAAGCACGATCTGATCGGCGATCTTCAAAGCTTCGTCGATATCGTGTGTGACGAAAACAATCGTTTTCTTCACGGTCTGGTTCAACCTCATGAGTTCATTTTGCAGCTGTACCCGGCTGATCGGATCGAGCGCGCTGAACGGCTCGTCCATTAGGATGATGGAGGGCTCCGCCGCTAATGCCCGGGCGACTCCGATTCTCTGCTGCTGACCTCCGCTTAACTCATGCGGATACCGGTGCCGGAACGAATCGAAATCCAACCCGATCATTTCCATCAATTGCGCCGCGCGGCCAATTAGGCTTTTCTTGCTTTCTCCCTTTAACCGGGGGACTACGGTGACGTTATCCTCGATTGTCATATGCGGGAACAGCCCGATTTGCTGAATGACATACCCGATTTTTCTTCTTAGGGCGACTGGATCGATCCGGCTGTTGTCGGCGCCTTCCACCAGAATCGTACCCTCGTCCGGCTCCACGAGCCGGTTGATCATCTTCAGAAGCGTCGTCTTTCCACAACCCGATGGTCCGATCAGTGTGACAATCCGGCCGCTGGGAATGGAAAGATTGAAATTGTTCAATACTTGGCCGGAACCGTAGTTTTTGCCGATCCCTATGAATTCCACAGCAGACGCTGCGCTCAACCGATCCGCCTCCAATCCTACAAATTCCCATTACTTTTCCAGCCTTTTATAAGGAAGCCGCTGATTAGACGGCAAAGACCACTTCTGGCCGTCTACGTACAAAGCATCCATTTCTTCACTGTAGAAGCAGACGAGCCCCGCGATCTCTTCCACGGCTCCGACCGGCTTCTGATAGCTCCAAACCGCGTCCTTGTACACCTTGTCTCCTACCTTGACATCCCAATAAGTCGCTATGCCTTTGTAGGGGCAGCGCGTCGTTTTTTCGGACGGAATGAGCACGCCGGGACGGACATCTTCAATCGGAAGATAGTAACGCGTAACCAATCCCGTTTCGAAAACGATGACCGGCCGTTTACTGTCGGCGATCGTTTCTCCGCCGGCCACGACCTGAATATGCCGCGAGCTCGGAATCGCGTCCACTCGGGTATACGGATCGCGCGCGTGTACGAATACCTCGGTTTCCTCCTCGAACCAAGCGTCTGTACGGCTCCAATAGAAGGAGATATAGCCCTCGATTTCCTTCGCGGCAGGATTAGGTGTCAAATAGCTCCATGCTGCGTTCTCCGAGACCCGATCTTTCACGCGAATGGACCAGTAACTGGCGATTCCTTTGTGCGAACATGCGTATTGATAATCGGAAGGAACAAGCAGATCCATCCGGACGTCTTCCTTCGGGAAATAATAGACCGGAAGCGATCCCGTTTCGAAAGCCAGCAGCACGCGTTTACTGTCCGCAATTGTTTCCCCGCCGAATTTCACGCGCACCCATCTAGGGGAAGGTTCTGTACGAAAGCTCCATGGCGCTCCGGTATCCGGGAGCTCGCATGCTGAAAGGTCGTTATTATCCATCAATCTATATTCCTCCCTTAGGTTTCTGTGTTTCTATAATAGAAATGCATGTTTCTATTATAGATTCGTTTATTAGCATATTAGAGGATAGGTCGTTTTATGTCAATAAATACTATGAGTTTACTGGGGATTAAATTAGAATCGGCACATGCATGAAATAAAAAATCCGCGCACTGCGCGGAAGTCAAAAAAAGTTATATCAGATTTTTGATCATTATATAATCAAAATCTTCACGGCCGCACTTTATTATTTTTACAAGTATACTAATCATTTAATCCCTTTCCATTGAGAATTTGCGGAATATATTTTTCAACCCTTGACTCCCGAGTCTTGGATTGTTTGGGCCCGGAAAAATGAAGAATGTACGCTCTTTGCCGTCCCGGCGTCAAGGCTTCAAAAGCCGTTTTCAAGTCAGGGATCTCAACGAATTTATTTTCTAATTCTTCAGGAACGATGTATTCCGCATGCTTTTTAAAGTCCACCTGCAAACCGGCATTTTCAACTTCAATGGCTTCATCAATATAAGTTTTCAAAATAAGCTGCATCTCATCTATTTCTTGAACATTGGTGAACCGAATCTGGCGCGCCGACTGTACATTCTCCGTTTGTTGGATAAGGATTCCATGGGGATCTTTTAATAAGGCGCCTTTGTGAAACAGAAGCGCGCAGTACTCTTTAAATCCATGGATTAAAACGATGTTTTTATTCTGAAACGTGTAGCAAGGATGCATCCACTTAAATTCTTCGGTCAGTTCGCAGTCAAGAACGATATCTCTCAACTTCGCAAATTCTTCCTTCCACTTTTGCGCCTTGTTAAAAAATGGATCAATTTTAGGATTCCTTTTCCCTTTTGTCATTTAGGAACCCCCCTTTTCAATTTTTCAAGTATCTTCCCGTAATCGACTGCTTTGCACGGATGATCTGCGCAGGGGTGCCCTCGAACACCACTTGACCGCCCTTGCTGCCTCCGTCAGGTCCCATATCGATGATCCAATCCGCTTGGCTGATTACATCGAGGTTGTGCTCGATGACGATCACCGTATTACCGGCATCCACGAGGCGGTTCATGATCCCCAGAAGGTGACCGATGTCTGACATATGCAGGCCGGTCGTCGGCTCGTCCATCACATAGATGCTGCCCTTCTTATGCAGTTCGCTTGCCAGCTTGATGCGCTGGCATTCCCCGCCCGAGAGCGTGCTGAGCGGCTGGCCGAGTGTAATATAATTCAGCCCCACGTCACTCATCGCCTGGAGCTTGCGCACAACCTCTTTTAGCTGAAAAAAATCCAATGCCTGCTCCACCGTCATCTCCAGTACTTCTGCAATGGATTTACCATTCAGCTTGTACGCGAGCACCTCATCCTTGAACCGTCTGCCTCCGCATACTTCGCACGGCAGTTTCACGCTGTCGAGGTATGCAAGGTCCGTATACACAACACCCAGCCCTTGGCAGTTCTCGCAAGCCCCCTTGGAGTTGAAGCTGAACAAGCTTTGATTAACCTTGTTTACGGAAGCAAACGCCTTGCGAACATCATCCATAATGCCTGTATAGGTCGCGGGATTCGAGCGTGTTGACACGCCTACCGCCGATTGGTCGATGACGATCGCGTCCGGATGCTGGCTGAGGAATATATCGTTAATCAGCGTACTCTTGCCTGAGCCGGCGACACCCGTAACGACTGTCAATACTCCGGTTGGAATATCTACACTCACGTTCCGCAGGTTATGCAGTGTAGCATCCTTGATGGACTGCTTGCCGGACGGCTTCCTGCAATCATGCTTCAGTTGGAGCGGCCGCTTCATATGGGTGCCTGTCAGTGTACCAGCCTCCAGCAGACCTTGGAAGCTTCCTTCATACACGATGGTACCACCGTGGCTGCCGGCGTGAGGCCCGACGTCGACAATATGATCCGCCACCTTGATCACATCGGGATCATGCTCGACGACAATCACGGTATTACCCTTGTCGCGCAGCTTCTGGAGCAATTCATTCAACCGGTGTACATCACGGGGGTGCAAGCCAACGCTGGGCTCATCGAAAATGTAAGTGACATCCACCAGACTGCCGCTCAGGTGCTTTACCATCTTGACGCGCTGAGACTCGCCGCCAGACAACGTGTCCGTCTCACGGTCCAGCGTCAAGTAGTCAAGTCCGATATCCACCAGATGCTGCAGCCGCTCCGTCAGCGACTTGACGACCGGCGCGGCGACGGGATCGTCAATCTCCCGAATGACGCGGATGAGCTGTCCAGTCTCCATGGAGGACATCTCCGCAATGCCCAGTCCATTGATTCTGCAATTGAGCGCGGCCTGACTGAGTCTAGCTCCGTGACAGCTGGAGCAGCTACCCTCGGTGATGTACGGCGCAACAGCTTGTTGTGTGCGCTCAGACATCGTCTTCAGATCCCGCTTGATGTACTTGTTGGTGAACTTCTCGATGAAGCCTTCCACCGTAATGTTCACTGTCTTCCCGCCGAACTGCGTCGCCACTTTCCTGGCCTTGCCGTACAGCAGTTGTTCCAGTTCCTCCTCCGAGTAATCGCTCAGCTTCTTATCGGGATCGAAAGACCCCGACTGTAAGAGCATTGTCCAATCGAAGCTGTTCACCGTGTAGCCCGGCAGCAAGATTGCCCCTTCATTCAACGACTTTGATTTGTCCAGCGCCTTGCTCATGTCGACGCACAGGCTGCGACCAATCCCGTTGCACTCGGGACACATGCCTTGCGGATCGTTAAACGAGAACATGTGCGCTGGCCCAACATAGGGCTGACCCACTCGGGAGAAGAGAAGGCGGAGAATGGGTGAGATATCGGTAATCGTGCCCATCGTGGAATGGGAACCGCCGCCCAGACGCTTCTGATCCACAATAACAGCCATGCTCAAGTTCTCGATCGCGTCTGCATCCGGTTGTGGAACACGCGGCAGAAAGTTGCGGACGAACGTGCTGAAGTTCTCATTCAGCAATCGTGTGGATTCTGCGGCGATCGTATCGAACACGATTGACGATTTGCCGGAACCGGATACCCCGGTAAAAATGGTAATTTTGCGCTTGGGAATGCGCAAAGATACATCTTTAAGGTTATTTTCCCGGGCGCCGCGGAGTTCTATATATTCTTGCGTCATCAGATATCATCCTTATCCGGTTATTGTTACAACACCTTTTCAAACTCGCCGCACCATTTACTCCAGCCATACTTAGCTACATTGAGTGCTTGTGCATTTGAGAGTCCGGTTTGTTCGAGTTGAAGGTAACCTTTCTTTGGTGTCGTGTCAACAACAAAAAAAACCCGCGTGGCGCGGGCGATTACTACTGCGAGGCGGTTTTGCATTATGGAACGACTTCAAATACAGTACCTTGATTAAAATCGGTCACTTTCATAGAGCCGTAAACCCCTAAATATAGTCTGGTTTGGTCCAAATTCGTTCCCAAACTGACATAATAAGCGGATTGAGATCCGAAATCATAATCGGTTTCAATAACACGAAAATCATGGAGTTTACCATCTGTTCTTACCCTGGTATAAGCTAAAACCCCTCTAACCGGAGGCCCGGATTGTTCATCCCTGGCAAGATCAGTAAAGACAACGCTTCCCGTTAACTCGGGGATTCCATTCCCCATATACGCCTGTACTCCTGTAAGTGCAGTTCCTCCAAATTTATCGGGCCGGGGATCTTTTTGAAAATAACTCGTTAAAGGCTGAAGACGCCTCACTGATGTTTTTACTGCTTCATTGTAATAAACAATTGTTTTCTCGTCCAAGGTCGGATTTGCAGAGCAGCCCCTTATAATCGAAGTAGGAAAAGCACCTTCCCACCCTCGCCAGCCAAAGTTTATAAATCCATCTTGATCAGGTTCAGTGTTCATTAAAAAAGCTTGAATCAGTTGAGTAACCGGTATGGGTTTATAATGAACGAATGAAAAAACCGACTCTGCCAAATCCTGTCCGACATTCCCCACATATTTGATATAGTGATGATTAAAACTTTGAAATGAGATGCCTGGAATATTGCGAACCCCTTTGGCAATTACCGTTAGCGTTTCCTGAATAGGTACGGGAAGTTCATGAAAACGTGTGACGACCGGCGGATTATTTATAAATGTATTTTTCGCTACATCAATTTCGATGATTTTACCCGCTATTTCCATATCGTCCTGGCTTAAATTAAATGGATCATAGCCTGAGCCGCCATCTCCGGTTGTTAACACAAGTTTTCCTGATTCAGGTGAAAAGTTTAAGCTGTTGACACCATTATGATTGAAAAACGGTCTTCTTAAGTTTAGTAATGTCCGTCGTATTTGCGGTTGACCATTCGATTGTAAAATCCATTCTTCAACTGTATCAATATGATCATATTGCGCTTCTCTATTTAACCACCTTAAATTTAACGTTTCGGGATCACAAGGGTTTGGCTGAAAACGTTCAGAAAGAGCACCCGGGCCTTCTGTTCCAACCATTGAATAATGAAGATAAAACAGACCGTTATAATAAAAATCCGGATGAAACGCCAGCCCCAGCAAACCCCGTTCATCATACCCACCCCTGGCAGCACCTAGTTTTATGATTCTCGGGCGGATATCTAACAAAGTCCTGATCACTCCGTCTCCTATGTAAAAGATCTCTCCTGCCTGGGTTGCAATAAATAATCTTTCAATGGAGTCACCCGGGAGTCTGGTCGTTTTCATAACAGTGGGTAGATTGATCCTACTGACCATGGGCCGTAAACTAACCTTAACTTTTATCAAATTAATTTAAGCCCCTTCTTATTGATTTCTTTGATCAGATTATGATTGGAACTGTTCTATTAGTACCAACCAAAGCAAAATCCGGCTCTAATTGTGAGCCGGATTTATTCCTTAATGAAATAAATTCAATTCGTGAACTCCTCAATTCGAAGATGTCTTAACTTCTCCGGATTCGCAACGCTGTAGATAGCTTGGATTTTTTGATCTTGATAGGCAAAAGAATAAACGTATTGAATCCCATCATCCATTTGAATTCGGATCCCAGGGAGTCTATTGACCATGAGGAAAGAAAGCGTAAATTGGCCCGCATACATGTTGAGTAGATTTTGATGCAATTTCATGACTTGCTGGAAACCGACAACCGGGAGAAGTGCCGCTCTCACTTTGCCGCCGCCGTCCGCGTAGTAAACAACATTTTCACTGACCAGTTCAAGAAGCTTCGCTGTATTTCCTTGCACCAGCAATTTCACGAAATCGTTAATCTTCTCCTCCGCAACGGAAATCGACGGGAGTTGGTCCGGATCGAAGTGAATGCTTTTTTGGGCGCGATGGAAAATTTGCCGGCAATTTGCATTGCTTTTCCCGACCATATCAGCAATTTCTTCGAACGTATAGTCGAATATTTCGCGAAGAAGAAAAACCGCCCTTTCCATCGCATTGAGTTGCTGCAGAAGCAAAAGGTACGCCGTCGAAATGGACTCTGACCGTAAATAAGCATCGGACGGGTCGCCATCCGGAGCTCCTTTCTCCACGAGGGGCTCCGGGAGCCAAGGTCCGACATATAATTCCCGTTTTTTGGCGGACGATCGTAAAAGATCAAGACAACGATTCGTTACCATTTTGTATAAATAGGCCCTTTCATTTCGAATGGCACCGAGATCGGAGAGCTGGTCATAGGTCAAGAAGACATCGTGTACGATATCCTCAGCATCCATAACACTTCCCAACATTCGATAAGCCAACGAAAAAAGCGGCGTTTTATAATCCTTATATAATTCCTCTATGCTCATCAAGAATGTTCCTCCCCTTGCCCTCAAGATGGAGCATGTGCTGTATGGCTCTTTTGGCGCTTGCCGTCGCGGCATCCACTAATAGTTCACCATGCGACGCCCATTCCCCTGCTACATATAAACCTTGAATTTCCGGAACAGCAGGTCCGGGATTTTCACGGCGATTGATATGCATGAAATCGTGGGAAACGGTTATTTTGGGCAAGTATTGTTTGACCATTAATTGTTCCCGCCATCCCGGCTGCGCCAAATCCAACATGCCTTCAAGCTCACGCAACTCTTCGTCCGGGTCGTTTTCTTTTCCTTGGTACTTGATGAGAGATATGACTTGCGCCCCATCGTCGCTTAGATAAGCCGCCCGCGATTGATTGGTAAGGAAAA
Organism: Cohnella pontilimi; assembly: GCF_005049045.1. GTDB lineage: Bacteria > Bacillota > Bacilli > Paenibacillales > Paenibacillaceae > Cohnella > Cohnella pontilimi. The sequence goes on along the minus strand of NZ_SUPK01000001.1, from coordinate 290,529 downwards.
TCGTTTGGTCGATCCCGTATATAAACTGTTGTTTCGGCTTCGGAAGACGACGCAAGGCAACGTCCAAGCAGGCGGCCGTAATTTCGATCGCTTGTTCTTTCCACGTTTGAAGGGCGGTTTTTTCTGAAAAAGGCACCAGCTGGTGAGCGATAGAAGGCGATGTGGCCAGAATGACATTGCGCGCGGCAATTCTCGTTCCATCCTCACAAACGACCTGCTGCACAATGCCGTTGCGGATCTCGACAGTCATCACCTTGTTATGGGTTATAAACCTCACTCCGAGTTCGGATGCAATTTTTCGTAATTCTTCGACCAACTCGCCCCAGCCGCGATCCAGATATTTCACGCCGTTAAGTGCGTTTTGAAGCTGTCTGAGAACAGGACCCGCAGCCGGCAAGTCCGGCCCAACCACATAACTGGCGGTTCGTAATAAAGAATAAAAAAGATGACGCACCATCGGATCACGCACATTCCCTTCCATCCATTCGCGGAGACTGATTCGATCGTAGCCGTGAGTATCCATTTTTGTGAATTTCATAAGCCAGGAAGCAAGCTCCATTTTCCCTTTCCAAGATAGGAGCTGGGTTGTGAACAGAGATTTCAAATCCGTCGGCAACGTAATCAATTTCCCTTTCCACAGGCCATAACCGTTAGCCGAGGGTTGATTGCCCCTCACGTTCACACCCAATTCCATGAAAGTTTCGTGCGCATGCCCCTTATATAAGGCATGCCCGCCCAAATTGAAGTAAGCTCCGTTTTTCTTATTCGAAATAGCCCGCCCGCCTAAACGATCCTGTTTTTCAATAACGATTGTTTGCTTTCCTGCCTTTGCTGCATAAATGGCAGCTGTCAATCCCGCAATCCCTCCACCAACAACCGCTGCATCATACTTTTGCATCGTTCATCATCCTTTCGAATTTTACCTGTATGACGGGGAAGGGTCTCGAGATGTGACAGAACAGAAAAGATCGTACCTCCAAATAAAAAAAGATCCAGCCGAAGCCGGATCCCATAAGGTTTATCTTAATCTTCTTTGGACATTTCACTATACTTTTTGAAATTGTCCAATATGGCCTGCCAGCCTGCTTGTTGCATTTCTGCGGAGTGGATAGCTTCTGCCTCAAAAGTTTCAACGACCTTCGTGTCGTTACCCTGGTCGATAAAATGAATCGTAACTTTTCTTCCGTCTTCCATTGTGTAAGAAATCAACTCATTTGTTCTCACTTCATCATAAACACCGCCAAAATCAAAACCCGCACTGCCGTCCCTTGCTTCCATTCTGGTTACAAACTTGCCGCCAACCCTTAAATCATTCTCGGCAGTTGGTGCATGCCAGTCATCAGAAGCAGAACACCATTGGGTTATGTGCTGCGGCTGCGCCCAATATTTCCATACTTCTTCCACCGGTTTATGAATGATGGCTTCTACCGTTATGTTTGCTTTGCTGCCTGTTTCCATTTTATTAATCCGCCTCTCTATAATAAATTACACGCTTACTGTGACTGCTCCTGTGGGACATTCACTTGAAAAGTAACCCCGAACTTGTCCTTTACAATCCCGTACAAGGGGCTCCAATCTGTCTTCTGAAGGGGCATGATGACTTGTCCGCCGTCTTCCAATGCGGCGAAGATTTCTCTCGCCCTTGCCTCTTCACTGGGATGGATGGCAATTTGAACCGTATCTCCACCTGCCTGATGAGGCATGCCCGGGAACGTGTCGGAGAACATGAGATCCGCGTCGCCGACTTTCAATTGCGCATGCATAATGAGATCTTTCATGTCTTCCGACATCGGATGATTCGGGTCTTCCGGCATATCTCCGAACCTCATGATGCCCAATAATTTTCCGCCCAGTGCTTTTTCGTAAAAGTAGACTGCTTCTTTCGTGTTGCCCTCAAAATTCAAATACGGGTTCAGCTTGATCGTCACGTTAAACAACTCCTTTGGAACGATTTGGATATTCCCACTCCATTATATCAATTGGACGCTTTATGGATCTTAAAGAAATCAAATTTGGCCGGAATATTCCTTCCACTTACGGGAGAAATAGCGAACAATCCGATTTGTTCATTGCCGTAGGAGGCTTGAAACGGAATTCCTACCGAACTCCACTGATCTCCGTTCCCGCTTGCGAAGAAGGTGTAAGTGTTCCCTTCCTTCTTGATTTTCAGATACACATCATCCCCTATATCATTCGGAGAAGTAGTCCCGAAATAGCGGCCTTCCGATTCCATGGCCGTCTCAAATACTTTCCGATCCGTATAGACAAATGCTAGCTTGATGAAGTTATCCGGGCCGTTCCAGATCGTCAGTCCCGCCTGTTCAAACCCTCTCTCGGGAGAGAAATCAAGCTTGGTCGTAAACTCATAGTCTCCCTGGGGAGCTTGGCGCAGGAAATAATTCAGCGGTTGATTTCGTCCTTGGTAAACGTCCGAATCCTGAGTCGTTATGGTCAGAAATCCTTTGTTCGCGTTCAGTGACCAGAAGTCGGGATTCGCCTGACCTTCGCCGGGACCTACAATCCAATGGTTACCCAGAATCGGGTCATTGAAGTTATCTGTCATAGGCCCTACTTTGCCTGTTCCAAGCAGTCCGCTGTCCGTTGGGAAGAGTGTCGGCTTTGTTCCGGGGAAAACTTCCAAACAATCATACTCCGCATAACCCACTTTTTTCGTAAAACGAACTTTGTTTACCCCTGCCTCCAGGTATACATTGGCGGTTGCCATGCCCCAATTGTTCCAACCGGAATTAATCACATAGAAATTGGTTGCTCCGCCTCCATTGATCTGCAGGGAATCCAGAGCCCAACCGCCTATGCCTGTCCCCGTGCGGGCTGCCAGGACATAATAGCCGGCGTTCTCCACCGTAACGGTAAACTCAATATAACTGTCGAGGTTATCTTTGAATCCGACTTTCTTGCCGCCGGATGCGCTTGCCTCATCCACGACTCTCGGGCCGTTGGCCAGCAGCGCGTCTTCCGCTTCATATCGAGACCTGGACTGTTCCCCGGAAGGCAGTTGGATCGGAATATTGGGGTTTGCCGGTGTTCCGAAGTTAGGCGTGTTATCTGAATTCCAGATGAATTTTTGCGTTCGAATATTGCGGTCCCACCCGGCTCCCCGATGCCGTGCGGTATGATAAATAATCCAATCTTCACTTCCGTCAGGGGATTTCACGAAGCTGGCATGGCCCGGTGCATAGATACCGTTACCGCTTTGGAAGATTGGGGTATTCTTCTTTGTCCAAGAAGTCGGATCCAACAAATTGCTGGAAATGGAAGCCGTAATGAGTCCGAGACTGTAAGTATCCGTCCAGCTTCCGCTTGCCGAATATACCAGATTAATCGTATTGCCTTTCACGATAACTTCCGGACCCTCATTCACCTTAGGATCGGTGTTGGTCTCCCAAGGGTACGTGGGGGAAGAAATCAGCACCCTCTCCGATCCGATTGTCCAAGGATTGGTCATTTGGGCTATATAGAGGTTTTGTTTGACATTCGTCGTGCCTTCCCAACCGGACCAAATGAAATACTTGATGCCGCCTGCTTCAAGAACCGTTCCGTCAATGGCCCAGCGGTCCGTGGAGTCGGAAATCTTCCCTTTGAACGTCCACGTTCCGGTGAAAGGATCCGCACTCTCATTTTCAAGTACATACATGCGATGGCTCTCATTACGGCCGTCATCCGCCGCGAAATAGATATACCATTTGTAATCCAAATAATGAAGTTCAGGGGCCCAAATATTCTGACTGTAAGAAGTATTCGCCGGCGGAGTCCAGACCACTTTGGAATCTCCCGCATCCACCCCCGTAATGGATTTGGATCTCCACAGGGTCACATTGCCGCCTGTCGTTTTCGTGAAATAATACCAGCCATCGGGATGCTTCATCATCCAAGGATCGGCACCATCTTGCATGATCACGTTGAAAAAGTTGTTCGTTGTCGTCGCCTGCGCTCTAGCGACTCCTTGCGGCAATAAAACGGGAAGAGCCATTAACAAAACCATGATGCCGATCAGAAGATTTTTCACAGCCCGATTGTTCATTCCCATACCTCCTATTATTGTCTTCACTACTTATTCAACATCTCAGGTGAAAGTAACGCCTATTAAAAAAATTCATATTAACAATAAAAAAAGGATCTCACTTGGACAAGAGGGTTATTTTATCGTTTCAAGTTGCTTTCTGTTGTTCATTGTCTTTTCAGGTTTCTTTCACGGCAAAAGTGAAATCGCGGCATCCCTTAAGCAAACGTTTTACATATAGAAAGAGCCGCCCGGCGGGCGGCTCTCGTTCATTTTCGGTGCATCTTCACTTCGAGGAACAGCTCATTGTAATGAGCCAGCATACGTTTTCCGAGATTCCGATAGATCTCCAGCTTATTCGTCAATTCGGGCGCCGGGTAGAACCGCTCGTCCCCCGAGATTTCTTCGGGCAACAATTCGAGCGCCTTCATATTGGGAGTGGCGTATCCGACGTACTCGGCATTCCTTGCGGCATGATCGGGATCAAGCATGAAGTTGATGAACTTATGGGCTCCTTCAACGTTTTGGGCCGTCTTAGGAATGACCATGTTGTCGAACCACAAATTCGAGCCTTCCGAAGGTATTACATAATCCAGATTATCGTTCTCCCCCATAATTTCCGACGCGTCGCCGGACCAAACGACCCCTACTGCCGCCTCCTCGTTTGCGAGCAGCATTTTGATCTCATCTCCCACGATCGCCTTCACGTTCGGCATGAGGTCTTCCAGCTTGTGCCGCGCTTCCTGAAGATGAGTTTCATTCGTATCGTTCAAGGAATACCCCAAACTGTTCAGTCCAAGGCCGATGACTTCGCGGGCCCCGTCGACCATCAGAATTTGATTCCTTAGCGAAGGATCCCACAAATCGTTCCAGCTCGTAAGTTCCCTGCCGCCCAAAAGCTTGGAGTTGTACACGATGCCGACAGTACCCCAGAAATAAGGCACCGAATAACGATTGTCCGGATCGAAATCCAAGTTGAGATACCGCGGATCGATGTTGTTCAGATTCGGGAGTTGGGAATGATCGAGCGGCAGCAACAGATTGTCCTGGGTCATCTTGGCGATCGCGTATTCCGAAGGAACGGCAACATCGAAAGTCGTACCTCCTTGGGCGATCTTCGTCATCATGGCCTCGTTCGAATCGAACGTTTGATAGATCACCTTAAGCCCCGATTCATTTTCGAATTCTGTTATAAGCTCCGGGTCGATATAATCTCCCCAGTTGTAGATCGTCAGAGTATGGCCGTCGGACAATCCTTGGGCGGAGTTCAGCCGGGCAACGAGATACATCAGGACGAATGCCGCCGCAAACACGACAGTAAATAATCGGACTAGCGGTTTCACGGCAGCGGCGCCCCCCATCCCGGACGGCGATTTCCGCGGCGGTTCATCAAGTAGTAACCGACCACCAGCGCCAAAGTAAAGAGGAAAATCAGAGTCGAGAGTGCGTTAATTGACAAGGAGATGCCATGTCGGGCGCGCGCGTAGATTTCAACGGACAATGTAGAGTAACCGTTGCCTGTTACGAAGAAAGTAACGGCAAAGTCGTCCATCGAATAGGTCAGCGCCATGAAAAACCCGGCAAAAATGCCCGGACGGATGAATGGCAGGACGACCCTGCTCAGCACGTACCACCCGCTTGCTCCGAGGTCCCTTGCCGCATCGATTAAAGTAGGGCTCATTTCGCGCAGTCGGGGCAGCACCATCAGAACGACGATCGGAATGCTGAACGCAATATGTGACAGCAGTACCGATATGAAGCCCAGTTTGATTCCGGCCATCGTGAACAAAATCAGGAAGGATGCGCCGATAATGACGTCCGGACTTACGATCAGGACATTGTTCACGGTGAGCAAAGCGTTGCGGTTACGACGGCGGCGGATCCGGTTAATCGCCAGCGCGCCCATCACTCCGAATAGGGTGGAAATCGCGGCAGACAGAAGAGCGATCACAACCGTATTCAGCACAATGACGAACAGTCTCGTATCCTGAAAGACCTCTTGGTACCACTCGAAAGTGAAGCCTTCAAATCCGTGCATGGTTCCACCGCTGTTAAACGAGTAGAACAACAAATATAGGATGGGGGCATAGAGAATCAAGAAAACGACAAAGAGATAAGCATTGGCGGGTGTGCCGTTCCTGCTACGCATCCTTGACCCCCCTCTTCCGCTCGCCGGTTGCGATCATGACAAGCGCCATTACGATAATCAATACGACGGCGATCGCCGAGCCCATTCCCCAGTCCTGAGTGACCAGAAAATGCTGTTCGATGGCCGTTCCGAGCGTGATCACCCTGTTGCCGGCAATGAGCCGAGTGATCATAAACAAAGAAAGTGCCGGAATGAATACGGCTTGGCATCCCGCCTTTACGCCGCCCAGTGTCAAGGGAAAAATGACGCGCCGGAAGGTAATCCAGGCCGATGCTCCCAAATCGCGCGAGGCGTCCAGCAAAGAAGAATTCATATCTTCCAAAGCGTTGAAGATCGGCAAGATCATGAACGGGATAAAAATATACACCGATACAAAAATGAAGCTAAAATCGGTAAAGAGAATCTGATGCGTTCCAAGTCCCAACGTTTCCAGTATGGCATTCGTTAAACCGTACGTGCCGAACAAGCCGAGGAAGGCATATGTCTTCAGCAGCAGGTTAATCCAGCTCGGCAGGACGATGAGCAGCAGCCATAACTGCTTGTGCTTGGTACGGGTTAAGGCATAAGCGGTCGGATAGGCCACGAGCAAAGAAAAGAGCGTAATCAGCAAGGCGTACCAGAACGAGTATAGCGTCATTTTCAAATAAATCGGAGACAGAAACTTCTGATAGTTGGTAAAAGAGAACTTTCCTTCAATATCGAATAAGGAATAATAAACGATCAGCGCAATGGGTGCCGCAACAAAGAGCAGCATCCAAGCGGCATAAGGAATGAGATAGAAATTCCGCGTTCTTCCCGTCATGTGGAAGCGCCCCCGCTCTCGGAACTCTCATAGGCTTCCAGCCGCCGGTCAAATTCCTCTTCCGTTTCTCCGAAACGCATGACATGAATGGCTTCCGGATCGAAATCAAGGCCGATTTCCGCTCCCACATTAACCCTCTTGGTCGAGTGAACCAGCCATTCGTTGCCGGACTCATCGTAGCCGATGATTTCATAATGGACACCGCGGAAAAGCTGGCTGTCTACGCGCACCTTCATTTTCCCGCGGTCCGGTGTTGTAATTTCCAAATCTTCCGGCCGAATGACGATCTCTACAGGCTCGTCCGAAGAGAAGCCTCCGTCTACGCACTCGAAAGTCCTTCCGGCAAACTCTACCAGAAAATCACGGATCATGCGGCCGGGGACGATGTTCGACTCCCCGATGAAATCCGCGACGAATCGGTTGATCGGTTCGTCGTATATATCCGTAGGCGACCCTGTCTGTTGGATGATCCCATGATCGAGGACAAAAATTTCATCGGACATCGCCAAAGCTTCTTCCTGGTCATGCGTAACGAAAATAAATGTGATTCCCAAACGCCGTTGAAGCTCGCGAAGTTCATACTGCATTTCGGTCCGCAGTTTGAGATCCAGCGCGGACAACGGCTCGTCGAGCAGCAGAACCTCCGGCTCATTGACGATCGCGCGGGCGATTGCGACCCGCTGCCGCTGACCTCCTGACATCTCGGAGATGGCGCGTGTTTCGTATCCTTCAAGATTGACGAACCGAAGCGCTTCTTTCACTTTGGCGTCGATGTCGGGCTTTTTCCATTTTTTCACCCGGAGGCCGAACGCTACGTTCTCATACACGTTCAAATGCGGAAACAAAGCGTAGTCTTGAAATACGGTGTTGACTTGGCGCTCGTTGGCGGGAATGCGGTCGATCACCTTGCCTCGGAAGTGAATGTGACCTTCCGTCGGTTCTGTGAATCCCGCGATCAGGCGCAAAATGGTCGTCTTGCCGCAGCCTGAGGGTCCGAGCAAAGTGTAGAACTTACCGCTTTCAATTTCGAAGCTCACATCGTTCAATATCGTTTCGCCGTCGTATTGTTTGGTGACGTTCTCGAAGCGAATAATCGGTTTCTTGTTCATCGTCCCCTCCAAAAATCGTCATTCTCAATATTTAACCATAGAAATTATTATACAGCGCGCAAATAAAACCTCAATGCATTCTTGCTTATCCAGTTATTTCTGAGCAATAAAAAATCCGCGCAGCACGCGGATAATCATCATAATTAAGTAGATTTCATACGCTCAAGCGCTTCTCGTGCTTTGAGGACAGTCGGGTCGTCTTCCACCGTCTGCGTTTCCGCGCCGTAACGTGAATGCTCGTAACACTTGGTTATTTCCCACACTTCACGCGTCGCTTCGTGGCCTGTCAATTGCTGCGACTCAACACGCTGAGCATATTCCCGCGGTGTCTCACCTGGAGTGATCGGCCACCCTTTCGTTTCCAGCCATCTGAGCATTTGCTGGTAGATTTGCCGAATCGGTGCCGTTGTCGAGAGGAATTGCAGACTCGGATTCGCCGACCATCTCATCCGTTTGATCTGGACCTCCGGTTGAAATGTCGTTTGCCGCGCTGCTGCTTGCACTCTATTGTTGTTGTTGAATACATACCAAACGGCGACCACAGCCAGCATAACCGCGAGCAAGAAAGCCCAGTCCGGGATATTTGGCGCGTGGTAATCCCATTGGACCCTTTCAATTGCCTCTTGGTTTGGGCCGGCCTCGTTAGGCTGCTGCGGCTGAACTTTGGAGAAAACGCTCTGCATCCATACAATCAGGGGATCCAGCCACTTCATGAGCGGGACGATAAGGTAAAGCGGCCCAGTAGCCACGAATGGCCATGCGGCCATCACGAGCAGGACCGCCAGGATGAGCCCGGCCGGCAGAAGCGTGTTCCGGATCCGAAAATGCCAAGTTCCACGCAGCGTTCTTTGAACGAGCAGCAGCACAAACAACCGGATGCCGAAACATGAAATAGCTGCCAATGGAATCAAGACCGGTGACACGATGTCCCGAGCCGAGGCTGTGTGGAAACTGGGCACCGTAAGGAAGGGAATGACGATGGATTCCATCAGAAAATACCCTCGGCACAACCGCTCCATCGTCTCCTGTTGGTACAAGATCCCGCTTATGCGATGAATAAAAATGAAACCGATCACCGCAGCACCGATTAGAAACCAGGAAGTTCCCAGCCGTGCGATTATGGGTACAATCACTGCGACCACAAGCAATGCTCCTGCTGCCTCCGCGCCCCGGGATCCGAGGCTGCGATTCAACCATTTTATCAACCCTACACATAACAAAAGTAAGACTGGAAATATCAGAAATATCGTTATCTCGCCGAACTGCTTCATCATGCCGGAGAGCAGGAGCATCCAGCACAGGAGGACGCAACCTTCAAAGAACACGTACACCAAAGGAGACAATTCTCTCTGACTCATGAGGCCGCCTCCTTGTCTACTGCATCCGAATACGCAATATTCTCGGTTATCGCAGGAACGCCAGGCAGGTTCCATTTATTGTCGTCCCACAACATGTTATACACGATGAGGTTTTTATATTTTCGCTGCCATTCGTTGGCCGCCCTTACGGCTTCCGTATCCCAGTAGGAAGTCAACAGAAGCACGGTGTCTCCCAGCGCCGCATAGCGGGAGGCCGAGCGGATCAGATCCGCCATGGAGGACCTTGGGTGTTCGGATACGGAACCCATCCGGTTCGCCAAACGTGCCAATTGAACGGGACCTGAGGCAGCAGGTTCATGGAAGCTCATCGCCATGCTGTCATGCAGGTTGGTAAGCAATCCTACCGATGTTTCGTTCTCCATCAGCTTGGCGGAAATCTGCAGCAATCTTTCGCACATCGCGTCGAGGCGATGCTTATAGACGGTCTTCCAATACAAGTCGAACATTTGCCCGTTAAATAAGATCAATACTTTGGAAGAAGTCGTGTGACCAAATTGCTTCACCATCAGTTCTCCGGTTCTGGCGGTCGCGAGCCAATGAATTCCGCGCAGCGGGTCTCCCGCTTGATAAGGGCGAACCCCTACGAATAAACTCGGATCTTCGTGATAGAATCTCTTTGTACGGATTTCCCCGAGAAGCTCCGTCAACGTTCTCGGTAAGGCCACAGGCTGCAGGCGCCGCGGACGAACGACGGCGCGGGCATGTACATAGACGGTGCGGTATTCTTTGCGAAGGCCCAACGCATCCGTGAACTCGAGATCCGCCTCCTGCCACTGCGCTATTCCCCTGCGCACCGCATATACCGTGAACGTCACTTCAGCGATTTGGCGAGGCATTAAATAGAAGTGGACCTCGACATGATCCCGTCCGTCCTCTTCCCTTCCGCTGCGGATTTGCTCCGGCAGCTTCATCGACAGCTTGACGCGCGGGCAAGGCAGCCTCGTTGGGTTGCTGAACTTGCAGCGGATCGTAACGGGATCTCCGATATCTACAAATACGTCCAATGACTCCATCGCCACGGTAATGTGCGGATAAACCTTTCTTCCCCAATATTCCGGCGCCGCCCACAAGCAAAAGACGACGATCACCATCAAGAACCATAAAATTGTCCACATGGCACCGGTCTCCACTTCCGATTAGGGTGTAATGGCCAGCTCGGAAGGGACTGTAATCCGTTCCAAAAGCTCCAGCAGCGCCGACTCTTCCGTTTCCCCGCGCGCTCGGCGGTCGGGCGTAAGAACGACGCGGTGCGCAAATACGGGAACAACGCTATGTTTAATGTCGTCTGGGATCACAAAATCCCGTCCGTCCATCCAGGCCAGCGACTGGGACAGCGCCATCAGGGACAAAGCCGCACGAGGACTCGCCCCGATCAGGAACGTTTGCTCCTCTCTCGTAGCGCGTACGATATGCAGCAGGTAGTTTTGCACATCCGGCGTGAGCAGCACCTTTTTGCATTGCTGACGGATGCCGGCGAGCAGTTCCGGGGTGATGACGGGCTGCGGTTGTTCCGGCTGGGTACCCGTGCGGAATCTTTGAAGAATCTGCCGTTCTTCCTCGAGTGTAGGATAGCCTAATTTCACCTTCACGAGGAACCGGTCCAGCTGTGCCTCGGGAAGCGGGAACACTCCTTGGGATTCTAACGGGTTTTGTGTCGCAATAACGAAAAAAGGCTTCGGGAGAGTCAGAGTGCTGCCATCTATGCTGACTTGGCCTTCCGCCATCGCCTCCAGCAGCGCCGATGCCGTCCTTGGTGTGGAGCGGTTAATTTCATCGAACAGCAAAAATTGCGTGAAAATGGGACCTTTGCGCAGCTCGAACTCTCCGGTCTGCGGACGGTAGATCATGCCGCCGAGCAAATCCTGAGGCAGCAGATCAGGCGTCGCCTGCACGCGATGGAAGTCGGCTTGGAACGTCTGGGACAGCGCCTTTGCGAGCGTGGTTTTACCCGTGCCGGGGACATCTTCAAGCAGTACGTGTCCTTCCGCCAGAAGAGCGGCAACAATCATTTGAAGCGGTTGCTGCTGACCGATCACCTGCTTATGAATTTCTGTCATCATGCGGGAAATGAACTCTTTAGCCTGCTGTTCCGGCATATGAAGCCTCCTAAGAATGGCACGATTGGGAGTTTATATTAAAATCATCATACTGGACAGCAGCAGCCTTGTACATGTTACCTGATATGAAAAAAAGCTGCTTTGGCAGCTTTTTAGAGAATGGCAACACTTGACGCCTTATCTCACCATTAAAGATAATATGCCTGCCGCGATTAACGGTCCTACTGGCACTCCCTTTAAAAACGCGACGCCAATGACGGTTCCGATGATCAGCCCTGTAACGATCGCTGGCTGCACAGTCATTAAGTGCACGCCGCGTGCTCCCAAATATGCGACACCGATCCCTACACCGATTGCTGCAATCGACTTCCAATGGACGAAGGACTGCAAAAGCTGTTGCCAACCTACCGCACCCGTCGCGAACGGTGCCAAAATGCCAATCGTCAAAACAATGATCCCAATATTCAACCCGTTCTTTTGAATCCAAGGAAACGCTTCTTCCATTCGAGCCGACTTTAATAACAGCAAGAACAGGGAGGCAACCGTAATCGAATCATTTTTACTCAGAATTCCGAGTAAAGCCAGAAGCAGCAATATCATCATGGGCATATTCAAGTAATGCATAGAGCTTCCCCTTTCATTTCTCAGCTCATTTTACATTACTCTTTGTTCACATATAGTTTAGGACTGATACCTCCAAACAAAAAAGCAGCTCTTGGGCTGCTTTTGTTGCTGAGGGGGTATATCCTCCCTGTCGATATTCGGCAGATCATAGACAGTTACGCGTTCACGGCATACTTAGCCAGAACGTTCTCATAAGCGCTTCTAGGACGCAGTCCCACCAGCTTTTCCACCGGTTCACCATTGTGAAACAAGATCACGGTCGGCATCGACATCACCCCGAAATGACTTGATGTTAAAGGGGATTCATCGCAATCCACTTTCAGTATGGTAAGCTTCTCTCCATAGTTTTCCGACAACTCATCCAGAATTGGCAATAATACTTTGCAGGGCGGACACCATGTTGCACCGAATTCGACCATTGTCGCGCCGTCATTTCGGATCCCCGATTCAAAAGTAGCATCATTCACCGCTTGTACGCTCACTTACGTTCCTCCTCACTCTGATGTGTTCGTTCGAGCAAAATGGAGTCGATGCGGTCAATTAGATTTTGCTTGATGTGGCTTAACAATTGGATTTGCGCGTCGATTTCCTTGAGCTTCTGCTGGTAAATCGGCAGTACTTCGTCGCAAAAGGCTTCCTTGTTCTTCAGGACGCATTGCAGGAACCCGGCTATTTGTTCTGTCGATAGTCCAAGATTCAAATACAATTGGATCGTGCGAACTTGATCCACCACGAACGGCGAGTACTCCCGGTACCCGTTGTCATGGCGCAACGGAACAAGAAGACCTTGCTGTTCATAGTATCGAAGCGAGCGGATACTGACCCCGGTCCGTTTCGCCAATTCACCGATTTTCAACCTGCATCTCCTCCTCTCTGCTCGGGATGAACTCATTTTAAACCCTAACATCGATGTAAGAGTCAAGAGGAAATAAACCTGCGTTTAACCTAATCCGATCCAGTCAGAGCTTGCGACCGATTTCCAGCGATCTCTGACGGCATGATATTGATCGGATGGAAGCGGTCCCTCGGAGAGGAGACGGGAATTTTCATCCCACCGATTGGGATTGGCCGTACCGACAATGGCTGTATGCACACCTGGGGAAGATAAAGTGAAACGAAGAGCAGTTCCGACAGCCTCTGGTTCGGAATTTGTGAGAAAATCGTAGTCCAGTTTCCGTAACCGCTCCCAATAACGAAACTCGTACGCTTTCTCATCCGGTTTATTCGTATGCCGCCAAGCGACATTGGCGATTGGCCGTTTGATCACAACCCCCATTTCCCGCCGCATGGCCTTGGGGATCGTGAGTTCGAGCGCTTCTTGATCGGCGATGTTAAGCGATGTCATAAGCGAATCGAAAAAACCGGATTCTACCGCGTACTTGGCCGCTAGGTGGTCGCCGCTATAGCCGATGAAACGGGTTTTGCCTTTTTCCCGGGCGCGCCTCAATACTTCGATCACTTCGCCGCGGCGCAATACTTCTTCCGAACAGCTGTGAAGATGGATGACATCGATATAATCCGTTTTCAACCGTTTCAGACTGCGATCGATGCTTTGCTCCAGCATGGCCGGGTCCCAATCGGCTCCGTCAAGGCCGGATGCGTGACCGCATTTGGTAAACAAATAATAGTCGCTACGACGATGAGCGACGGTTTGGCCGATCAGCTCTTCGGAGTTCTTATAACACTCCGCCGTGTCGATTACATTGAGTCCCGCATCCAGCGCCCGTCCGAGCAATCGCTCGACTTCCGCCGTGCTTTTGCCTTCATAGCCGATTTCCGAACCGCCGAATCCCAGCACACTGACTTTCATCCCTGTCTTCCCGTAAGTGCGTTGTTCCACTGGAAGGCCCTCCCTTAACGAATGTGCCTCCAGTATAATCAACTCTATCAAAAATACAAAACCCAATCGTGTCCGGCAATTATTCATCCATTCGGATAACCACTTTCCCTTTGGCGCGCCCTTCTCCAAGATACCCGATGGCTTCCGCGGTTTCTCCTAACGGGTAGCACCGGTCAATCACCGGTACGATTTTGCCGGCTTTGAATAAATCCTTCAGAACATCTTGGTCCATGTAGTTCGGTTTATGTATGAGAAGTCTTATTTTCTTACACATGGTACGGCGAATAAACGGTCCTGTTAACAAGGCTTGGAAGATTCGTCTTGTTGCCCCTCCGATCATGACATAAGTGCCGTTGGGAGATAATGCGCGCTGGCAATCGAAAATCGACCGGTATCCCGCGACATCAAGAATCAGATCGAAATGCTGTCCGCCTCGGGTGAAATCCTCTTTGGTATAATCCATGACATGGTCGGCGCCAATTGCTCGCAGCATCTCTAATTTTCCTGCTTGGTCAACGCCTGTTACTTCCGCTCCGAAACATTTGGCTAGCTGCACTGCGAATGTGCCCACGCCGCCGCCGGCGCCATTAACTAAAACCTTGTGCCCTTCTCGAAGTTCTCCTAACCGAAGCCCCTGCAAGGCCAGCACTGCCGCTTGCGGGATGGCCGCCGCTTCCTCGAAAGACATTTCATCCGGCTTCAGGGATAAGGCATTTTCATGAACACATACATACTCCGCGAACCCTCCCCAACCGCATCCGGAAATGTCCCCGAACACCTCGTCACCCGGCTGAAACCGCGTAACTTTTGGACCAGTCGCTTCAATCCGTCCCGCGACATCCGCTCCGAGTATTTTATATTTCGGTTTTAGAAGCCCGCCAAGACGCGCCAAAAACGGTTTGCCTCTCACGAGATCCCAGTCCCAAGAATTTACGGAGGCAGCATGTATTTGAATCCGTACTTCATTTTCCTTTGGAACAGGTTTCTCTACCTCTTCGAATTTAAGAACGTCGGTGGTTCCGTATTTGGTGTACACAATCGCCCGCATGCCATCACTCCCTAAAAATTAAATAAAGCGCCAATTCGGATTGAACCGGAAGAGCCTTGCAGGCCTATGCCCGGCATCCTTCGTGAATTGATCCGTTTCCGTCACCATTCCGGCTATTTTCCTTCTGAAGGCGGCAGGAAGCAGTTCTTTTCCCAAAATCACCTCGTAAACCTGCTGGAGCTCAGACAAGGTAAAAAGTTCCGGCATGAGATTGAAAGCAATATCGGTATACTCGATCTTATTCCGGAGCCGCTTGACAGCATATTGGATCATTTTCGCATGATCAAATGCAATCCCATTGGATTCTATGAGGTCACTTTCTATCCTGGAGGACTTGCCAGTCTTCTTTTCCATTACTTTGACTGTCGCATCGAGGATGATTGTATCGTTGCTGAACGTCATTTTTACCAAATACTCGTTTGCGGCATCGTTCCCCTGCGTTGTCCTCTTCTCATCATGCAAACTGTATGTTAGGTCGAACCATCTTGCATCGGCTGCATCATCTCCAGCCTTTAATTCAAGCGACGTGCTGTCCACGAGTGCCATATACGAACAGCTCACAACCCGAGTTCGAGGATCCCTGTTCACTTCTCCCCAGGTATAAAGCTGTTCCATATATACATTGTCGATATTGGTTTCGGACCTTAGCTCGCGCAATGCAGCATCATCGACGCTTTCATCATGGGTTACGAAGCCTCCCGGCAAAGCCCATTGCCCTAAATAAGGGTGAACTCCTCTTTTCACCAGAAGCAGCTTCAATGACTTATTCGGAAGTTTTCTATAGTTTTCTTCTTGTTTATCCACCACAGTGAAAATGAGCATATCGACCGTAACCGACGGCCTAACGAAAATACTGGGATCGTAAGTCTGTAAAAACTCTTCTTCGGTAAGGCCCTGTCTGTCTCTAAGCGGAATTCGTTCCATGCGATCACCTGACATTCACTGAAATTTTTTGTTATTTTCATTTTGTTATTAACAAGTAGTTAATTTCATTTAATCTGGAAAGAAAATATTTGTCAATGTTTTCAATCCAACCACAAAGAAAATAGCATCGCCAACAAACATACATGAATGAAAACTGAAAGTTTGCTGAATGTCCGGAAGAATCGCTTAGAATGATTACGGCGTCACTGAAAAACAAAAAAACGCCCTTGATCGTCCTTTCGAACGAACAAAAGCGTTGGCCGGGATATGTATGACAATTGCGTGTTATTTGGGCTCTTTAACGAATCGCTTCCGATAATCGCTAGGCGTGTGCCCGAGGATTTTCTTGAATGTATTGCTGAAATAAGCCGTGTCCATGAAGCCTAACCGTTCGCCGATTTCGGTAATGCGCAGCGACGTATGCTCAAGCAGTCTGGCCGCTTCCTTCATTCTGACTGAGGTTACATAGTCCGTGAATGTCATCCCCGTGGTTTGTTTGAACAGTTTGCTGAAATAGCTCGGATTTAAATGCACGAATTTCGCAGCCTCAGCTGATGTTATGTCATATAAACGTTTGGTCTCGAGATAATATAGCACCTGCTCTACCGCGGACATTTCCTCCGGTATGATATCTGCGGCGGAACTCCCCTTGGGCGCGGATTGTTCCTTCCTCTTGATCCAAGCGCTGATGCATCTGGTCAACTCTTCCGCTTCCACCGGCTTCAATAAGTAGTCGATTACCCCCTCGCGAAGCGCTTGCTGCGCATACGCGAAGTCATCGTGGCCGCTGACCAGGATGACGTCGGTTGGATAACCGTTGCTTTTAATATCTTTCAAGAGCGCCAATCCGTCCATTACAGGCATTCGGATATCTGTAAGGACCAGGCTGGCTTCATTGGATTTAAGCCAATCCGAGGCTTCAAGTCCGTTAGAGGCTTCATGTACAATGAAGAGCGGCAGGTCCAACTTTCCAATGACTTTCCGTAATGCCGTACGAACCCATTTCTCATCTTCTACCAACAGGATTGAGTAAGATATCAGACATCACTCCTCGAACGATCGATCACTTGAACGACAGTCTTCCCGCGGCATCGTCTCGCTTAAATTAACACATTACAAAGAGTAAAAAAAGAGCACGCCTATGCAGGCATGCTCATGGGAAATTTCTGAGGCATTCACCATTCCGCTACGGTTCCGTCTTCTTGCCGCCACACGGGGTTTTTCCATTGATGACCGATAGCCGCCATTTCGCGGACTTTGTCCTCATCGACTTCAATACCGAGGCCCGGCCCGGTCAAATTTTTCACAAAGCCGTCCTTGTATTCAAACACAAGCGGATCCTTCAAATAATCGAGCAAGTCGCTTCCTTCGTTATAGTGAATCCCGAGACTCTGCTCTTGAATGAACGCGTTGGGCGTGCAGGTATCCAATTGCAGACAAGCCGCAAGCGCGATCGGACCGAGCGGGCAGTGAGGGGCGACCGCAACGTCATAGGCTTCGGCCATCGCCGCGATTTTCCGAGTCTCCAAGATCCCGCCCGCATGGGATAAGTCCGGCTGAATAATGTCCACAATGCCTTCCGCCAACAGTTCCTTGAAGCCCCATCGGGTGTACATCCGCTCGCCCGTCGCGATCGGACAAGAAGTATACCGGGCGATTTCCTTCAGAGCTTCATTGTTCTCCGGAAGCACCGGCTCCTCGATAAACATGGGACGGTACGGTTCTAATTCCTTGGCGAGAATTTTGGCCATGGATTTATGTACCCTGCCATGAAAATCAATGCCGATCCCCACGTCTTTGCCGACGGCCTCGCGAACGGCGGCAATTCTTGCGATGGCCGCGTCCACCTTGCCGATCGAATCGATATAATGGAGCTCCTCCGTCGCATTCATCTTGACAGCCGTAAATCCAAGCTCCACCTGCCGCTTGGCTGCCATGCCGACATCGCTCGGACGATCTCCGCCGATCCACGAATATACCCGCGTCTTCTCCCTGCAAGCTCCCCCGAGCAGATCATAAACGGGGGCATTATAGAACTTCCCTTTGATATCCCATAACGCTTGCTCGATTCCGGAGATTGCGCTGGACAGGATCGGGCCGCCGCGGTAGAAACCAGCGCGGTATAGAACCTGAAACATGTCTTCGATTTTCATCGGATCCCGGCCGATCATGTAATCGCTCATTTCCATGACCGCAGCACGGACGGTATCGGCTTTACCTTCTACAATCGGTTCGCCCCAGCCGATGATTCCTTCGTCCGTTTCGATTTTCAAAAACAACCACCGCGGCGGTACCTTAAACAGTTCCATTTTCGTGATTTTCATCGAGTCCACCTGCTTTCATAAAAATTGATCCCGGTATTCCTGCGGCGTCATGCCGAAGCTTTTCTTGAAAGCATGATTAAACGAATGCGGACGCTGGTAGCCCAAATGAGCCGCGATTTCGTAAATTTTGTCCGTACCCTTTTTGAGCATATATTCCGCCTTCTCCATACGAATTCGGTTCATATAATCGCTCAGATTTTCACCGGTTTCCAGCTTGTAGATTTTCGAGACGTAAACCGGATGCAAGAAGACGTGCTCGGAAATGGATTGAAGAGAAACGTCCTTGTGGATGTTCTGTTCCACGAAGTTTTGGATCTGTTTGATTAAGGATGATCGGGAATGATTCGTCTCCCGGTCGGCGTCCTCCCGGATACGTTCCAGTCCCCGGAAAGCCCATTCCTTTAATTCTTTCGCGGAACGGAACCTCGTTCCCTGCATCATGAGGCTGTAGTCGTCCCCGATGAGCGCGTTTAAGGTACGCCCGTTCTTATGCGCGATATAAGAATAAGAAGATGCGATGGAAAAATAGGCTTCGAGCAAATGTTCCGGGGAATCGGCGCACTTGCCTTCCATCTCGTGGAAGGCGGCTCGCAGCTTTTCTTCGGCGCTCTGCCATCTGGCGGCTTCGAGCAGATGGATCAGTGTCGGCGGCTCGTACAAGCTGTTCAACACCGGAACTTCAGCCTGCTCACCGGTCGGCTCGTCCAGCCGGATGAAAAGCTCTTTGACGCTGCCGATCCGCTGCCGGAAACAGGACACCGAGCGATCGTAAAGTTCCCGGATATCATCCGGGAACTCCCCCTGTCCGCTCACGAGAACGGAGATTTGACCGTTTAAATACGATCTCACCGTCGACTGCAGCAGCGAAGCGGTTCTTTCGAACCAAGCGGGATCGGGTGAAAGATTTGACATTCTAGGCAACATAACGAATACCAAATAATCGTGTGTGTCCTTTGTTTGCCAGTTTACATAATGTTCCCCGAACAACTCCTCGACGATATTGCCGATCGCGTATTCCATCAAGGACAAGCCGGTCGGGCTCATGTCCTGGAACTCCTCGAGCCGGATCATCATCAGTTCGAAGGATTCGGCAGGAATGGCGGGAAAGCCGAGCATGTCCATTTTTTCTCGCAGCTCGGCTTCCGGCATTCTTCGGCCGAGGAGGAGATCGTCAAGTAGACTTCCCCGAAGAACGGGCAAATTCTCTTTGAGCGTCTTGGCCAGCCGTTGATGGGACACGACCGCTTCCCATTCCGCATGCACCTTCTCAATCACTCTTCGGATCGTAGAGAGAAGCTCCGCTTCCTTCACCGGCTTCAGAAGGTAGTCTTCGGTCTGATGCACGAGCGCTTCTTTGGCATATTGAAATTCCGAATAGCCGGAAAGCAGGATACATTTGGTCTTCGGCCAGCGCCGCCGGATTTCGGCGATGAGCTGCAGGCCGTTCATCGCAGGCATTCGAATGTCGGTCATGACGATATCGATGGAGAATTGCTCCAGAATCGACAGCGCTTCCGGACCGGAATACGCCTTGTACACCTGCTCGACGCCGAGCGACTGCCAATCGACGGTGCTGTGGAAGCGGTCCACAACGTGGATCTCGTCATCCACGATCATCAGTTGTACCATTGTTACCCCCTTCCCCAGGACTGCCGGCTCCTGACGCTCCGGAGCTTCGTGTCCAATTCAAGATCACTCTTAATCCGCCTCCGGGAACGTGCTCGAATGTTAGTCCCGACGCTTCACCGAACTGATAGCTGAGCCGCTGATGCACGTTCCAGACGCCGCAGCCGATTTCCTCCGACATAGGCTCCGTCAGTTTGGCGCGCAGATGGGCTAATGCCTCTTCCGACATGCCGACGCCGTTGTCTTCGACGATTATCCTATTCAACTCGCCGTCCTGTTCTCCCGTGACCGTTATTTTTCCACCGTCCAGCCGGAATTCGATTCCGTGAAGGACCGCGTTCTCCACGATCGGCTGCAGAATAAGCCGGGGGACCCTTTCTTCCCACATCTCCTCTGGCACCGAAATCTCGTACTCCAACCGTACCATTCGCATCGTTTGAATGCTCAGATAGTTTTCGATCAGCTCGATTTCGTCCTTCAGGCGCACCGTTTGGTTTTCGACCCGGGTGGTGTAACGGTAATATTCAGCCAGGTTTTCACCCATCGCGATGACCGAATCCCAGTCTTCGACCTTGGCGGAATTGATCATGAAGAAAAGCGAATTATAGAGAAAATGCGGATTGATCTGCGATTGCAGCTGTTTGAGGGCGGCTTCGCGCGAACTGATTCTCTCCGCGTATACCACCTCTACCAGCTGCTGGATTTGACCGGCCATTTCGTTAAAGCGCTGGATGAGGTATTGGAACTCATTCTTCGCCCGGTAGTCGATCCTCGCCGACAAGTCTCCCCTCTTCATCCGTTGCACACCTCGGATGATGTTTTTGATGGGAATCTGCACGTGCCGGTACAACAGGAACGAAGCGAAGACGCCCATAGCCAGCAGTAGCGCGATCGAACCGTAGAACAAATTGCTGGTCTTGGCGATCGGAGACAAGATTCTCTGCTCGGGAACATAGTCCACCAAATACCATCCGAGCTGGCGGGATTTGACGTAGCTGACCAGGATCTCCTGATTTTCGATCACCATCCGCTGCTGCCCTGAGTCGGACAAGGCTTCACCGGACAAACGTTCCCGGATTTTATTGACTGTGTGCGGTTCGGAAGTGCTGTTCAGAATCGGTTCGTAGCCCAGATGATAAAGGAACGGGTCGCTCTGCTTATCTTTCTTGGAAACGTCCAAAAGGTTGCTGATATTCTGCACCGGAAACCGGACTTGATAAACCGCGTCTGCGTCGGCAAAAGTTCGAACCTTGCTCGGAACGCCGATTTCCCGGATGAAAGATCCGACCGTATCTCCCCGCGAAGAATCCTTCTCATAACTCCAGGCGGTATGGATCGGATCGCTCCAGGACCCCTGCCTGCCTGTTCCATGTAGAAAGATATTGGTAGAGATCACTTTATGACTGCTCGGAATGAACACCGTCAGGTCGTTCGACCAGCTGCTCGATACGCTCTGCAGACCGAATTTCTCCGCGATGCGTGACTCGGCTTTCAGCGTTTCGGCAGCCGATCCGCCCTCCCGGTCCACGAATTCGCGAATATGCGGGTCGAGACTCAAAATGACCGGGAACATGGAAAGATTCCCGATCGCCGAGTCCATCTGGTAGAGAAAGAAACTGAGCCGGTTGAGGTTCGAGGATTCGATCTCCTCCCGGATAACTTGATTGGCCGTACGGTTCGAGATTCCGTAGAGCAGCAGGATCGGGATCAAGAGAAGCAGAACCATGATGAGAATCTTGTTGAATATATTGAGTCGATACCGCACCATGATTCCGCCTTCCCCGTCATCCCTGCTGTCTATTGCGCCATCTTAACCTTTAACCGCTCCCGCCGCCAAGCCGCTGACGACATAACGCTGAGCCAACAGCGCGATAATGAGAACCGGAAGCGTGATGATACAGGCGGCCGCCATCAGAGCGCCCCAATTGATTTCCGAGTAAGACATAAAATTAAACACGGCAACCGGAAGCGGCTTCGTCTTGTCCCCTGCCAAAATAATCGAGAACATGAAATTGTTCCATGAAAAGATGAAGGACAGCAGCGACGCCGTAATCACTCCCGGTCCGGAGATCGGCATGATGACCCGCAAGAAGACCTGGTGATGATTGCATCCGTCAATGAGACCTGCTTCCTCGATCTCCTTGGGGAGCGCCTCGAAGAAAGAAATCATGATCCAAATAATGAACGGCAGTCCCACCAGCATGTGGCTCAGGATCAGCGCCGTGTAGGTGTCGACGAGATGGATTTTCGAGAACAGAATGAACCAGGGGATCAGGAAGGTGATCCCGGGGATGATCCTGGCCACCAGAATCACCAGGCTCAGCTTGTGCATGTGATGTCTCGCGATGGCATAAGCGGCCGGAAGCCCGAGCAGCAGCGCAAGCAACGTGGAGCCAAGTCCGATGATGAGGCTGTTCACGATGTACTTCAAGAAGTCGTATTCTTTAAAAACACTCGTATAATTATGTGTCGTCGGCTTAAAGAAAAGCAATTGGCCTTCCGACATAATTTGCGATTGGGTTTTGAAAGAAGCCAGCAGCATCCAAATAAAAGGGAACGCGAAGGCGAGCAATACGAGAGCCGTAAGCAGGCCGAAGATGAGCGCGGCTGTCCGTTTTCTTTTAGTCATACTGGCCCTCCATTCTCTTCCTCATCCAGATCATGAACAGTGTGAGGCCCATGACGAGTCCGAAGAACAGGACCAACAGAGACGAAGCCGTTCCGAGCTTGAAGTATTGGAAACCCAATACATAGCCGTAAATATTCAGCGTTTCCGTGGACAGGTTGGGACCGCCTTGGGTCGTGGCATAAATAATGTCAAACGTTTTCAAAACATCGATTAAGCGAAGCATAGCGGCGACCAAAATGGTCGGTTTCAGGAGCGGCAGCGTGATGGAGACGAATTTGCGCCATCTCCCCGCCCCGTCCACGTCCGCGGCTTCATAGGGTTCGCTTGGAATCGTAGCCAGTCCCGCCATGACGATCAGAGCGATCATGGGTGTCCATTGCCATACGTCTACAATAATCAGCGAAGAAAGTGCCTGATTGGGTGAGGCGAGCCACAGCAGCGGCTTCAGACCCATGGATTTGAGCAGCATGTTTGCCGCGCCGATCGTCGGTTCGTAAATGAGAAGCCATACCAATCCCATTGCCACCGGCGTGGCGACCATGGGCAGCAGAAATACGGTTTTGACAAAATTTTTACCCCGGAACTGCCTCGAGAGCAGCATAGCGATCGCCACGCCCAGGATCACTTCCAGCACCATTGCCACTAAGGTGAAAGAAATCGTATGACCTGTAGCCTTCCAAAATCTTTCTTGCGTCAGGAGGGTCTTATAATTATCGAACCCCACCCACTTCGGCGGGGTAATGGCGGACATGCTCCATTCGAAGAAACTGATCCTGACTGTATAAAGAATAGGAAAAAGCATCATGACCAGGACAAAAATAACGGCAGGGAGCACGTAAATCCACTTCAAGTTGCGGTCAAACCAGCTGGTGTACAAACCGGCTCTCTCCTTTCTCCTAGATCAAAAGGGTCATGTCGAATGACCCTTTTGATCGTTTGGCTGTTGTCAGCCTTTATTTGTTTTTGTCCTGATCGATGATCGCTTGCAGCGCTTCGTTGGCCTTGTCGGCTACCGGCTGGATATTCTTCTCGCCCGTCATGATCTTCTGGACGATTTCTCCGACGGCGTCGCGAGCTTCGCCAACGTTGATGACTGTCGGACGGTCATGGTCGACTCCGCCCTTGACGCTTTCCTTGATTACAGCAACAAGCTCAGGCGGGAATCCGGTTGTGCCTTCCGGGTTATCCCATACGGAGGCGCGCGCTCCGGGATTGCCTTTCTCTTGCGTCTTCAGCACGATTTCTTTGCTCGTCGCCCATTTGATGAATTCCCATGCCGCTTCTTTGTCTGCCGATTTGGCGTTGACCGCGAGGCCCCAAGAAGTGATGTTGTACGGCTTGGAACCAGCAGATCCGGCAGGGAACGGAGCGAATCCGACCTTGTCGGCGACCTGCGATTTCGCCGGGTCCGTGGCATTCTTATAAAGCGAGTTTGCATCGGTTAGGAAAGCGACTTTCCCTTGTCCGAAAATACCGAACGCTTGCGGCCAAGACATGTTGAGGACTCCGGGAGGACCGTAGTCTTTAAGCAGCGTTCCGTAAGTCGTAAACGCCTTCACCGCTTCAGGTGTATTGATCGTCGCCTTGTCGTCCTTCAAGAAGTCTGCGCCTTCCCCGTAAAGGAACGAGGAGACTTGGGTAACCAGCGGAGAGCGCTGCCCACGCGCAACGAAGCCGTACATTCCTTTGCTCGGATCGTGAAGCTTCTTGGCTGCCACGACCAGTTCATCGATCGTCTTCGGCACTTCGATACCCGCTGCTTGAAGCAGATCTTTGCGGTAGTAAAGAATTTCTTGCTCCGTAATGATCGGGATGCCGGCAATCTTGCCGTCCACCGTGGCCGTACCAACGGCAGATTTGGAAATGTCCGCAAAATCATAGTTCGGATCTTTGTTCACATACTCATCCAACGGATGAAGCCATCCGTTCTTGAAGAACAGCTTGCCTTCCTGGAGCGGACGGAACATGAATACGTCGGGAGTCTCCGAACCGGCGGTGAATTGTACGGTCAACTTCTGCGTGAGCTGATCCTCGAAGAAGCTTTCCACGTTCACTTTCATCCCGGTGGCAGCTTCGAAATCCGGAATCAGAGGCTTGATCGCCTCAGCCCACGGATGGTTTGCCGTTACCAGATTAATCGACTTGCCTTCGAACGGTTTGGCAGCCGCGCTGCCCGATGCGGCCGGCGCCGATGGCGAATTGCTTCCCGATGCCGAATTGTTGTCGGAGTTTCCGCCGCAACCGGCCAGAAGCGATGCGGCCAGCGCCAGCGTCAATCCGCCGCCGAACCAGCGTTTTCTACTCTTGTTCATTGTAACCCTCCATCTGTATGTTTGGATGCGCTTTCGTTCTTAGCATAAAGAACCATGTGGAGAGTGGATATAACGAAAACTTAAGATTGATAACAAGGAATTAATGACTTCGAGGAACCTCGCATACAAAAGACACCCCTTATAGTTTCATCGGTAACACTTAGCCGTGTTTTCCATGTCTACAATAAAGGGTGCTTTTTATGACGTATTGAGGTTATCCGGCAAAAATATGGCGGCCGATTTTCAACTTCTGAGGACGCGACCATATCCATTCGCTGGTTGCCGTGTCCGGATTGAAATAGTAAAGGGAGCCTTTGGAAGGGTCCCATCCGCGGACTGCATCCAGTGCGGCCAGGTAGGCGGAACGGTTCGGCGTCAACCAGAATTGGCCGTCGTTTACCGCGGTAAATGCCCACGGCTGGAATACAACGTCCTGAATATTGCTCGGGAACTTGCCCGACTGAATCCGATTCATGACGACCGCAGCTACGGCTACTTGGCCTTTATACGGCTCTCCTCGGGCTTCGCTGTAAACTACCCGGGCGAGAATGTCCATCTCCTTCAGGTTTAAGGAGTATTTTCTCAGTTGTTTCCACGTCTTGGCTCCTGCCACTCCGTCTACCGTCAGCCCGTAAGCTTTCTGGAACCGGATCAACGCCGACCGGGTATGAGCGCCGAAATGGCCGTCCAACGGCTGGTTAAAGTAACCCATCGCCTTCAATCGATACTGCAAGTCCCACACGTCGCCGTTCGAAGCACCGGCTTTCAACTTCGTTGCCGCATCGGCGGCAGGTATAGAAATCGAGGTGCCCGCAAGAAGGAGCACCAAGAGGATGGCGAAGATTTTCGTTTTCAAAATGATCGTCCCCCTTTGCTTGTAGCATTATAACGGGGAACGAAGGCCTAGGACAATGGTCACATTTTGGAAAGCCGGTCGTTTTCAAACGCGGAAATAAAAAAACAGTCGCCGGACGGGAAACTGACCAAAACTCCGACTTTCATATCTTTGCTGGTGAAGTCGTTGCGCAGCTCCTCCACATTGTCCGCATAAAACATCAGTGAAGGTGTACCAAGATTAGGCCGGACGAATTTTTCGCCACCCAATCTTTATTTGTGCAAAACAATGCTCGTTGCCGTGCCATCCGCTGGAGCGACTTCAATCCGGCAATGTAAATGGGAAAAAACAATTTAAACCATATGTACGGATCCTTACATGCGGGTAATTTTTTATAATGGAAGTAATTATCTTCAAGGAGGTCATTCTCATGAGAACGAAGACATATCGAGCCGCCATCCAAGCCGATAAGGGTGGAACACTTTTATGAAACTGTAAACGGTGTGCCCCCTTATAGGTGTTACTAAACACATAAAGGGGTATCTTATGTCATTTCCGGTAAAAAAATTTTTCTCCTATTACAAACCTTATCTCGCCGTTTTTATCGCGACATTGGCTTGCGCTTTCATTGCCACCGCTGCG
Organism: Cohnella pontilimi; assembly: GCF_005049045.1. GTDB lineage: Bacteria > Bacillota > Bacilli > Paenibacillales > Paenibacillaceae > Cohnella > Cohnella pontilimi. The sequence continues at coordinate 264,208 of NZ_SUPK01000001.1, read as the reverse complement.
GCCCTCGTATTCCCGCTGCTCGTAAGATATATCACGAAAGATGTGCTGGCGGGTGACTTGACCCAGGCCCTGAGCAAAGTGTACGAGATCGGCGGGCTGGCGCTTCTGCTCGTCGTGATTCAAAATGCCGCCTATTACTTCATGGACTACAAGGGTCATGAAATCGGCGCCCGCATGGAAAGCGATTTGCGCGCCGAGCTGTTCTCTCACCTGCAGATGCTGTCCTTCGACTTCTACGATAAGCAGAAGACGGGGCAACTCATGTCCCGGATCACGAACGATCTGCACTTGCTGTCCGAGTTGTACCATCACGGTCCGGAGGATTATATCAAATCCTTGGTTCGCCTGATCGGCTCTTTCTTCATTTTGTATTCCATTAATGCGCCGCTGACGATTGCCGTATTTTGCTTTTTTCCGATATTGGGCTGCTTGGCCTTCTATTTCAATAAAAGGCTGAACAAAGCTTTGCGGCGAAACAAAGAGCGGATCGGGGACGTCAACGCACAGGTGGAAGACAGTCTCGCAGGCATTCGTGTCGTTCAATCGTTCGCGGGTGAACGCACGGAGATGGAGAAGTTTAACCGGGAGAACCAACGGTTTCTGGACAGCCGTATTCATACGTATAAGACGGAAGCTGTTTTTTACAATGTGTTCGAGACTTTGCTGCAGCTGATTACGCTAACGGTTGTGTTCTATGGCAGCGTTAATATCGTCCATCAGCAGTTGGATTTAGCAGATTTGATTACCTTTCTGCTGTATATCGGTTTCATGATCGAGCCCATCCAAAAGCTGGCACATATGAGCACACAGCTGCAAGAAGGGATTACCGGATTCCAGCGCTTCATGGAAATCATGAATCTGAAGCCGACCATAGAGAACAAGCCGGAAGCGATCGTCTTGCCGGAAGTGCGGGGAGCAATCGAGTTCAGGCAAGTTACTTTTCGTTATGGGGACCGTTCGAATGATGTGCTCTCCAACTTGTCGTTTCGCGTGCAGCCGGGAGAGTTTATCGCCATCGTGGGTCCGTCCGGCGCGGGAAAAACGACCTTGTGCTCGCTCATCCCCCGTTTTTATGATGTGTCGGACGGAGAAGTGCTGCTGGATGGCGTCAACGTCCGCGATCTCGAGCTCACATCGTTGCGAAGCAACGTCGGACTCGTACAGCAGGACGTTTACCTGTTTGACGGGACCGTTCTGGATAACATCCGTTACGGGAAGCCGGAGGCCAGCGAAGAGGAAATTATCGAAGCCGCCAAGCACGCGAACGCCCATGAATTCATCATGAGCTTGCCGTTCGGCTATCATTCTGAAATTGGACAACGCGGTGTCAGACTCTCCGGCGGCCAGAAGCAGCGGCTTAGCATCGCTCGCCTGTTCCTGAAAAATCCGCCGGTTCTCCTCTTGGACGAAGCGACAAGTGCGCTGGATAACGAGAGTGAAAGTATTGTGAAAGAATCGTTGGATAAATTGGCTGAGGGACGAACGACGATCGTGATCGCACATCGGCTTTCTACAATCCGCAGCGCGCAAAGAATTCTCGTCCTGACGGAAGACGGAATCGTTGAACAAGGGACACACCACACCTTGCTGGCACGCGATGGTACGTACGCGAACCTATACGCCAAGCAGTTCGAATATCAAACGTAGATGTGCTCGCAAGAAAGGGCTGCCCCATGGGACAGCCCTTTTCGTTCAATTTGCCGCGGTTTGATAGGCAGCTTGTTTTAATCTTTCAATGTCCAGCTTGTTCATGGTGAACATCGCCTGCATGACGCGGTTCGATTTCTCGGCATCTTGGTCCTGCATCAACTCATTTAGAACGGTCGGAACGATTTGCCACGAGACGCCGAATTTGTCTTTAAGCCAGCCGCATCTTCCTTCTTCCCCGCCGTCTGCGGTCAGCTTCGTCCACAGCTCGTCGACTTCCTGCTGCGTCTCACAGCTGACGAAGAATGAAATCGCCTCGTTGAACTTAAATTGAGGGCCGCCGTTCAAGGCCATGAACGGTTGGCCTTCCAGTTCGAACGTCGCGGACATCAGCTGTCCGGCCGGTCCAGGCCCTTGTTCCCCAAAGCGGGTCACGCTCACGATTTTCGAATCATTGAAAACCGATACATACAGGTTAATGGCCTCTTCCGCTTGATCGATAAACCACAGATAAGGGGTGATTTTCTGAACCTTCTTCATTTTTCAGTCTCCTTTTATTTGGATTTTTGCCGTAAACTTATCAAGCGATTGATTCATGCCGATTTCGGCATATTTGGACATTTGTCCCGGCGTCCAGCCATGTTCCGTTATCTTCAGTTCGGTCCTGTTGCTGCCGACCGCTTTGAATTCGATTTCGAACTTCACTTCCTCCGGGAAATCCGGCGGCATGCCCGCTTGTGAAGGATGGATCGGATTCCCATCCTTGTCGGACAGACGTTGTGTAAACTCCAGACGCTCCAGAGGAACAATTTTGGTATAAACGCCTGTGGAAAAAAAATCCTGGCCGCCCTGTTCCTCCGGCGCTCGCATACAGAACAAGTATCGGCCGCCTTCGCGCAAGTCGATTTCGCATCGCGGGGAAGTATAATTCGCCGGCCCCCACCAAAGCGTCACCAGCTTCGGATTGGTCCAGCCTTGCCAGACCATCTCGACCGGGATGTCGAAAACGCGGGTGATGACGAGGTCCTGTTTGTTCGCGTTCGGGTTCATGATTCGGTTTCCTCCTGCCCGGTTTGCGCAGCGGCTTTATTCTGCATTTCAGCCTTCAAGACTGCTTCCAGCTTATCCAGTCGTCTGCTCCACCGCTGTCTCATGTTCTTGGTCCATTCTTCCAAATCCATCATCGTCTCCGTATTGATCCGATAAATCCGTTGCTGCGCCCTTTTTTCCACATGTACCAAATTCGCCTCGCGGAGAATCTTCAAGTGTTGGGAGATCGCCTGCGGACTGACTTCGAACCGGTTGTGGATCTCAGATGCGGGAAACTCGTCATGGTCGGCAAGCATCTCCATGATTTTGCGGCGGGTCGGATCGGCGAGTGCGGAAAATATATCGTTAGGCATACAGCTCGTGCTTTCCTCTCCTTTCGGTGTTCATGTGATCCCATGCGCTGTCGTTTCTTTTGCCGTATCGTTTGGATCGTTGATTTCACAATAAAGGATTTTCTTAATTAAGTCAATGCTTTATTACACACAAATTTATCGCCGAATTTCGTCGATTTCTTTCAACTGCGCCGGAGTAAGCGGTCCGAATTCCATCGCCTTCGCCGCTTCTTCCACCTGTTTGACGGTTTTTAAGCCGGGAATCGGGATCGTACAGCCGCTTTTGCCCCAAATCCAAGCAAGCGCACCCTGGACCAAGCTTCGTTGACCGGACGTCAATATTTCGCGCAAGGACTCCAGCATAGCCAAATATTCGGCTTTCGGCTTGCCGTTCTGAAAATAGAGAACCCATTCGTGCCGGCTCCCCCGCACGTCATCAGCCGGCAGTTGGGTCGCTGGATTAAACTTGCCGCTCAACAGTCCCATAGCAAGAGGGGAATTATTCACGCTGCTCAACTTATACTTCTCGCACAAATCCACCATATCGGATTCCCCGATCAGCACGTTAAAGGGATGCTGGATGGATGCTGCAGAAGAGCGCTTGGCGAATGCTTCAGCCCGCTCCGTATCGTCCGTGCTCCAGCCGTATGCGCGAATCCACCCTTTCCGTTCCAGTTGTTCCAGCGTATCGATTACAGAATCAAGCTGCTCGAACGGAACGCCTCCGGCGTGGATTTGGTATAAGTCGATATAATCAGTTGCCAGCCGTTTCAGCGAAGCTTCGCAAGCGGATCGGATGTAACTCGGTGTCACGTCCACTTTCGTGAAAACGTTGCGGCTAGCCGTATCGTAAGTGAAACCGAATTTGGTGGCGATGACCGCCTCATGCCGGCGTCCCTTCAAAGCTTGCCCGAGCACCTCTTCGCTATGCCCGGTGCCGTATACATCCGCCGTGTCGAAGAACTGAATGCCGAGCGTCAAAGCTCGTTCGATCGCACGAATCGATTCGCGATCATCAACCTCCCCCCAGCCATCCGGTAATCCGTCCAGCCAAAACGGACCGCCGATCGCCCAGCATCCGAATCCGAGCGGGCTCACCTCGATTTCCGATTTCCCCAGCCTTCTTTTTTGCATCATCTTTTACCACCCTTCCCTCACTGGATTTAAAGTTATTATAATGAGAGAAATTGGTTACTTTTAGCGCCACTTATCATGAATTTTTAGGAGCCAATCGGAGGTTTGCCATGTTCGGCATTTATGTGGATCGATCATCGGAAATGTCGGTAACGGCCCAGCTTTGCAGTCAAATCCGGCAAAAAATTGAGAGCGGCGAGCTGGTGACAGGAACGCGCCTTCCGCCTACCCGGAAATTGGCACAAGAATTCGGCATTGCGCGCAACGTCGCGATCGACGCGTATGAGCAATTGATCGCCGAAGGTTATTTAATCGGACAGACCGGCTCTGGAACTTTCGTGGCGGAAGGGATCCTGTCCATGGCTTCCGGCAATCACGGTGCAGCAAAGCCTTCCGATCGGGTCGCGAAATCGAGTCCGCTCGTTCATGAGGATACGATCCCGTTCTTGACCGGTACGCCTGATTTGCGGAGTTTCCCCCAAAAAGAGTGGGCCAAGTATTGGAAAGCGGCGGCGGAGGATAGTCCAAGTGTTCTTTTCGATTATGGAGATATTCGCGGAGAGGAAGATCTGAGGTCGGAAATTTCGGCTTATTTGTATCGAACGAGGGGGATGTACGGCTCTCCGGAACAGATCATGATCGTGTCCGGCTCTTCGGAAGGGTTCTCGTTGATCGCCAAAGCCCTGCGTGCGGAATTTGCAGCCATCTATCTCGAGGATCCGACGATTGAATTTACATCCAACATATTCAGACAGACAAACTATCGAATTACTCCGGTAGATGTCGACGAGACCGGTATGAAACTGCACGAAATCTCCTGCTTTCAGGACGGCCATTTGATGCTGCTCACGCCTTCTCATCATTTTCCGAGCGGCAGCATTTTACCGATCCAACGCCGGCAGCATGCGGTAAGGCTTGCTGAGAAAGCCGATTCCTATATCATTGAGGACGATTATGATGGCGATTTCCGCTTGAAAGGCGTACCCATTCCTCCGCTTTACACGTTAAATCCCGATCGGGTCATTTATGTAGGAACGTTCAGCAAGACGCTTGCTCCTGGACTGCGAATCGGCTTCCTGGTCCTTCCTCGCCGCTTGGTGAGCCATTTCGTGCGATTAAGGGAAGAACTGAACCTCCGTTCCCCCTCCGTCCCCCAAATCGCCCTCGCCCGGTTTATCCGGGATGGGCGATTGGATCGTCATATCCATAAAATGAAAGCCATCTACCGTAATCGCCGCACCTTGTTGATTGATGCTTTAAAGCGTCATTTTGGCGATGATGCCGTCATTCGAGGCGATGAAGCGGGGATGCATATCCAAGTGGAATTCCCCCTTGCCCCCGATAACATAGATTGGCTGCGGTCTGTGGAGTATGGAGTCAAGGTTCATGGTGTAGAAGACTATTGTTTGGTAAAAGGGCGCCGCACCCATCAAATTTTGCTGGGCTACGGAAATGTCCGTGATGAAGAAATTGACGAGGGAATCGGTAGACTGCACCGGTTTGTGCACGAATGGACGGACTACTTGTAGACGAGCCACCCCGCCCAAATCGCGAGCGCAACCCATACCAATATAAAAATGACGGCCATCGTCCAATTCTTCGGTTTCCCGTTCTTTCGTATTTCCTCCGCCTTCGCCTTGCAATCCGCCAACACGGGATCCGGTATCATTTTTAAAGCCAGCGCAATGCCAAGCGGAACCAAGATGAGATCGTCCAAATAGCCGAGTAACGGAATGAAATCGGGGATCAGATCGATCGGGCTGAAGGCGTAGGCCACGACTGCCGCGCCGAACACCTTGGCATACCAGGGAACGCGGGGATCTTTGTATGCCAAAAACAAGACAAAAATATTGTTTTTGATTTCTTTCGCTCTAGCCTTTAATCGTTCAATTACGCTCATCAATCCTCCCATCAACCGGCCTGTCTATTTATGATAAACCAGTGGAGCTTGACAATCCACGAAGCATATTCTGCTCATACGCGGAGAGGAGATGTGAACATGCCGAACGGGGTCATCATTTGGTTCACCGGACATTCGAAATCGGGCAAAACAACGCTGACCAAATCAATAGAGAAACTATTACAACACAGGGGCTGCAAGGCGATCCGGTTGGACAGCGATACATTGCCGATGGGCATCATCAAGCCGGAGGGTCACAGCTGGGAAGAACGACAGCAGCGGAAAAATGAAAATTTGATTTTCCTTTCGAAGCTGTTGATGGAGAACGGCTATTACGTCCTGATTTCCTCAGTCGGGAGATTCAGCAAATGGAGGGAATTGCTGAGAAGCCAAGTTTCCGACTATTTGGAAATTTACTTGAAGTGCCCGTTAGAAGTCCGTTTGCAAAGGGACGTTACCGGCAAATATGTCTCTCATCCCGATTATTTTCATGTTTATGAAGAGCCTGAAAATCCCGATTTGGCCATCGACACGAGTCGAGTCCCCATTCCCGAAGCCACAGAGCTCATCCTACGCCTGTTCACTGAGCGCGGCTATCTGCAAAACGGTGAATAAATCATCATTCATCTAGACAACCTGTCCAATCGTTCTCCTTCCATCCGAGTATACTATAGTACTTTGGTGAAAGGAGTTGCGGACTCATGAACCAGGGAATGGTCGTATGGTTCACCGGTTTGCCGAACTCGGGCAAATCAACGGTCAGCAGACTCGTCGCAGAGAAACTGGAAGCGATGGGATATGCGGTCGAACGTCTCGACAGCGATGAGCTTCCCCGTTCTCTGACCAAGGAGCTCAGCCCAGACTGGACAACCAGGCAAAAACAAAAATGTTCGAACCTCATCTTTATTGCCAAATTATTGTCGAAGTACAAGGTTATCGTCCTCATCGCCTCCGTCGGAAGATTCGAACAGATGAGAGTAGCGGCTCGAACCCAGATCGAGCGGTATGTAGAAATCTACTTAAAATGCTCTCTCGAAACTCGTCTGCAGCGGGATGACAAAACGAAATACGTGCGATATCCGGATACGATTCACTACTATGAAGAGCCCGCCTTGCCGGAAATGACCATTCCAACCGACCAATACTCGCCGGCCGAGTCCGCCTCAGCCGTCATTCAATACTTAATGGATCAAGGATACATTGCCGAACGGGACAATATGACGGAACATACGATGGATTAAATGAGGATAGGAATGGAGTCTGCCCGGATATGACGATTTATACGATCATTCCAAATCGCCTGTACGCGGGCGGAAAATTGGACCGTGGAGGCTGGCAATTTGTCGCGGAGCATATTCACGCCGTCTTAAACCTTCGCACCGAGCCGGATCAACCGCCAATTGACGTCACCGGACGATTGTTGTTGTGGGCGCCTATTTTGGATAAAGCCGCTCCTGATTTACACTGGGTCGTTGACAAGACCCGTCTGATGAATGTATTACTGGACAATGGAAACACCTTGTATGTTCATGACACGGCGGGCATTAATCGGCTGGGCTTTATTTTGACTGCATTCTACATGCAGAGATTCGGTTACAGCCGTGATACCGCGTTAGCGGTTCTTCGCCGGAAGAAGCCGGAACTGAATCCGAAGCCGCCTTATATGGCCTTGCTGTCTTGTTTTGAAAAGTATCTGCAAATGTTTGCCAAATTAAGGTATTCGATATGATACGAGCAGAAGTTCAATTAGACCCGGAGATCATTCAAACGCTGGTCCAGGAGCATTACGGACTTCCGGTTCTGTCGCTGCAAAAAGTAAGAGCGATCTATAAGGTGTTCACTCCTTACGGTGCGTTCGGCTTTAAGAATGCGGAAGAGCTTCCGGACTTGCCGTTGGTTGCCCGTTTACTTGACCGAATCCGACTGGGCGGATTTGATCGAATCCCTTCTTTTCTGCGTACGATCCGAGGAAGCTATCTTGTCATCCATGACAACCAAACTTATTTTATGGAAAAATGGGTCGAACTTCCCGAAGTCCCCAAGCTGAGTTACCCCAATTTGGCAAGCATTGGATGGGCTCTGGCCGATTTCCACCGATCCGCTCAAGGAATCATCCCCCCTACGGAAAGCCCCCGCTTCGAATGGGGGAAACGGAAAGGCTTCCTGGCGGAAGCGCTCCGAAAGCTACGACAATGGAAACGGTACAGGAACAAACCGGAGGAAAATAAAATACTAGATTTCCTGTTCTACCGGTGTAACTGGGCCCTGGAGTCTATTCGTTGCTGTTCACCGCAACGCTTGTCGGCCAGATGTCCGGACGCCGCTGTTTTATGTCACGCCGGATTGCATCATAAAAATATATTAGTCGACCATCAGAACAAGATATGGTTTATTGACTTTGAGACCTTGACGTATGCGGAACGGGTCATGGATCTTGCACAATTGCTGCAGTATCACGCAAGTGCTTATCGCTGGAACCCCGCCGTCGTCAACAGATTCCTTTATGCCTACATGTCTCGAATTCCTGCTCCGCTTGCGCCCGACGAATGGAAGTTGTTTTTTTCCTATCTCGCATTTCCTAGAAGATTTTATAACCGAATGGTCCGATACTTCGACAGCCTCGACCGCCCGCCGGAATTATTACTGAAGCTGCAGGAAACGATGGATCAGGATTTGGAGAAAGAATATTATCTGCAGAAGATTCAGGAATTTATCTCGTGAGAAGCGTCACATCCGAAAACGGTATCCGGCTCCCCACACCGTCTCGATAAACTGCGGGTTGGCCGAGTCCGTTTCGATTTTTTCCCGGATTTTACGGATATGGACGGTTACCGTTTGGGTATCGCCCATCGCGTCGATCCCCCAGATCCGTTCGAACAGCTGATCCTTGCTGAATACCCGGTTCGGGTGAATCGCCAGAAAATGCAGCAAATCAAACTCTTTGTTCGTGAGCGTAATTTCTTCGTCGCGGACGAACGCCCGCCGGGAATCCGGATCGAGCCGAAGGCCGCGGATTTCGACTTCGCTGGTCGCCCCTCGGCTTCCGATCAGCCGTTCATACCGGTTCATATGCGCCTTGACGCGCGCCACCAACTCGGCGGGCTTAAACGGCTTCGTCAAGTAATCGTCGGCTCCCAAACCCAAACCCCGGACGACGTCGATATCCTCTCGCCGGGCGGTGACCATTAAAATCGGGATGTCCATTTGTTCGCGGATTTGTTTGCAGACGTCGAAGCCGTTCATCTTCGGCAGCATGACGTCGAGCACGATGAGGTCATACTTCCCGGAAAGCGCCATCTCAAGGCCAACTTCCCCGTTGGCCGCAATATCGGTGTGAAATCCGTTGACCTCCAAATAGTCGCGCTGCAGTTCGGCAATGGTTCGCTCGTCTTCCACGATCAGTATTTGTTTCACGCTCTGTCACCTTCCTTCCTCACCGGCAGCAACAAAAGAATCCGCGTTCCTTGTCCATACTCGCTCTCCGCCCGAATCTCCCCGCCATGTTCCTCCATAATTTGCTTCGCGATGGCGAGTCCCAGCCCGCTGCCTCCGGTATCGGCGCTGCGGGACTGTTCCGCCCGGTAGAATCGGTCGAATACATAGCGGAGCGCTTCTCGTTCAATACCCGGACCGTTATCTTCAATTTGAATCCTCACGTGATGGCCATCGGAAGATGCGAACAACTGAATCCGTTTGTCTTCTTTGTCCATGTAATTTACGCTGTTCTGGATCACGTTGGACAGCACGCGTCTGAATTGGTCACGGTCGGCCAGCACCTGGGCGCTTGCTTCTAACCTGATTTCCGTTTCCAACCGGATGCGCATTTTCTCTAGCTCGAATTCCAGCTCGTCCGCCCAATCGGCTAAAAACGCGGCGATCGGAATCGGCTCGAACGAGAACGGCTGGCGTTTCAAATCCAGCTTGGAGTACAGGAAAAGCTGCTCGATCAGCCGGTCCATCTCCGCTGCCTTTGCCGAGATCGTGCGGACGTATTTCTCGATTTTGTCCGGAGAATCCGCCACACCGTCGAGTATGCCGTCGACATACCCTCTGATGGCGGTGATCGGCGTTCTTAAATCATGCGAAATATTCGAAACGAGTTCCTTGCGGTTTTCCTCATATTGAAGCTGAAGACGAATCGATTTCTCCAGCTGCGAACGCATCTCTTCAAACGCCACGCCCAGTTGGCCGATTTCGTCTTTCCCGCCGACGCCTACCTGAAATTCAAGGTCGCCTTCCTTAATTTTGCGGGTGGCTTTATGCAGCTTTCGCAACGGGCGGATAATGCTCTTTGACATGAAATAAGTCAACAAAGAGTTGGTCAAGATCAAGATGACCAAAAATGAGGTCAGCAAAATCGGCAAATACTTGCGTGAAAAATAAACGAGGGGCTGGACCTGTGTGACGACATACAGACTGCCGCTCTGACCGCTCTTTGGCACAAAGTCATATTGACTAAGCGAGAAAAACTCATTCCCGTACGACTTCGTGGACCATTCGTGCCGATATCCGGAATGATGAAATGCGGGCAGGCGGGATATGAGCTGCGTTCGTGTTTGAATAGCTTTGGACACGAAATACGGATTACCGTCGATGAGCACAATGACAAATTGGTCCCCGGTTTTCATTTCATCCGATAAAGTGGTCAGAAATCCGGGGTCGGTCACGAGCGCCGGGTTACGGGCAATCGTATGGTTGATCAGCTGATGATAGTCATGGTCGTCGATGCCTTCGATCTGAGTTTCATAGAAGCTTCTCAGATTTTGAAGATCGCCGCGAAAGACGAATACGAGCAGCAGCGCAGTCAACACAATGAGCACCAGCGGAACGACGAGCATCGCCGCATAGGAGAACAGCAATTTCAAACGGATGGACATCGGCTCTTATCTCCGCTTCAGTTAAACTCTTTGCGTTCAAACATAAAATATCCGAGCGTAAAAAACAAGATCATGCCATGGCCGGTGTAACTTGAAATTTGGCGGACGGCACGACCAAATAAAAGAGACTGATGAACCCCAGCAGCACGGCACTGGTCCAAAAAGGTGCCGCCGTATGCCCTCCCGCTGCCAGCCAGCTTCCGAGCAAAGGTCCGACGACAACACCCGCCCCTTCAATGGAGGTCAAGATTCCCCACCCCGCGCCCTGCGATTCCTGTGGAACATGGCGGGCCATCAACGCGTTCCAGGCCGGAAGCAGCGCAGCGTACGAACAGCCGATCACGATGGCGAGCGCCACCGCTTCGCCGAAAGATTGAGCGAAGCACAAACGCGCCAACGCCGCCGCAATTGCGCCAAATCCGGCGACCAGGAACCACTTTCCTCCGAACGAATCGAACAATTTCCCCATCGGAACCATTGAGACAACAGCGAACGCACCACCGGTCATCATGACGGCGGAGAATTCCGAATGCGTCAGTCCGAGCCGCTCTGTCGCAAATACCGTCAAGAATGGGACGAGCATGCCTCCGGCAGTCGTCTGCAGCAGCATGCCCGGCAGCAGGAATCCCGCTCCCTTGATTCCGTGCCACAACTGGTTCAGTTGCTGCCGCATCGGCATCATTTGCAATGATATCGAAGAAATCGGAACTTCCGTCTTCCGAACGACCAGCCAGCCGGCCGCGAAAGCAGCGGTCAATACGAGCATGGCCGCCTGATCTCCTAGATCCATCACAAAATTTAACAAAACGGGACCCAGTCCCAGGCCGGCGAGCCAATAAATGTACAACACGCCCATTTGCGAAGCTCGATTTTCTTCTTGTACCTGACTCAGGCAGACGAGCCAGACCGGTGAAAATCCGATCCCCAGCAAACACGACGCCGCAATGAGAATCCAACCGGCATGGGTGAACATCATCAGCGCGAACGCCGTCATCGCGAGCAAAAATCCGGCGTGCAGTACGACCTTGGCTGAGAAGCGATCCAGCAAAGCGCCCACGAACCCTTTGATCAGCGTATCGCTCAAATAATGAACCGACACGGCCAATCCGATCAGCGAAAGATCGAAACCCAACCGCGATACCGCATATTCGGGCAAAAAAGCGATCAAAAAGGCTCCCCTCACCCATTCCATCAGAAACAGAAGCACGGCGAGGCGAGTGAATACGCCCGGCCTTGCGAAAGCTCGTTTAATAATAGCCATGGGCGTGTGCAGCCTGCCTTTCCGCCGGTACTGCATATTTCCGCTTGCGATACGAATATTGTTCCATAATCATCAGCACGTCTGCTACGATGGACTCGGCGGCGTTAGGCCGATAAACGGCCTTCATCGCTCTCTCCATCCGTCTGCGGCCGGACTCGTGTTCCAACTGCCGAAGCCGCTCCTTCAATTCGGCCAAATCGTGGGCTGTATAAAGCGCGCTCTGAGAACGCAATACATCCGCGTTTCCTTCTTCTTGGCCGGGCAGCGGCCGGTAGACGATCACCGGCAGCGAAGCGGACAACGCCTCGGTCAATGTAATTCCTCCGGCTTTGGTCAACAGACAGGAGGACACCGCCATCAACTCTTCCATCTGCTCGACAAATCCCATGACACGGATTCGATTTTCACCTTCGTATGCCGTTTGCATTTCCTGCAGGAGCTTTCGGTTTTTGCCGCAAACGAGCAGAACATGGAATCCGGTATTTTCGAGTACGCCTTGGACCATTTTTCGAACATCGGAAAGTACGCCGTAAGCGCCTGCCGATATTAATACATAGCGGTTTTCAGGATTCAACCCGTATTTAGCGGACAAAGCCTGCTTATCCATAGGTTTACCGAACGCGTTCCGGATCGGAATGCCGCTGACGGCAATCCGGTTCTCTCCGATACCTGCGTCCGTCAGCGCCTGTTTCAATTGCTCCGTCGCGACAAAATACCGGTCGGTATGCGGATGAACCCATCTGCTGTGCAGCACATAGTCGGTCAATACGGTAAACGTCGGAATGCCGATCCCCTTTTCGCCGCACATCTCGGACATCGCCAAATAGGGAAACGTATGAATCACGGCATCCGGCCGCAGCTCCTCGATCACCTGCTTCATTTTTCTTTTCCCGATCGAGTGAAACAGCCGGCTGAGCTTCGGATCCGGATTCGCCCGGTTCGTCACCCGGTAGCTCCACCCGTACAGCTTCGGAAAATAGACGGTGCTTTTCAAATAAGTGAAGCGGGACAGCGCATTCCAATAAGGATGTGCCTCAGCCAACAAATCGATCATATGAATACGCTTGACTCCACGGGAAGCCAAAGTCTGTCTGATCGCTTTAGCCGCCTGGACATGCCCGTCGCCAAATGTCGAATAGATGATGACAATGCAAGGATCATGACTCACTCAGCCCACCCCTTTCTATTTCAACTAATAGGCCTTTAGTTTTACTTTATCGTCCAAAAGTAAAACCCGAGTGAATCAACTATTAAATGATTATTAACTTCGAGATTTCGGGTCCGTGTGCCGTTGCGGGGCGGAGGAGGCTTGTCCTATAATGAAGGCGCGTTTCGACACAACCTAAGGAGTGAAACTGCATGAACAGACGCTCGATCGCCAGACTCCTCATTCTGTCTCTTGCATTTGTTTCTGCTTGCACCGCAAAACAACCCGAGTCGGCCGGTCCGACCCAAACGTATGCCGCCGTCCCGACTCAAACCGCTGCCCGCCAAGTGAAAGCGGATCATATCGTGATCGTCATCGAAGAAAACCATTCCTACCGTTCCATCTACAACAACCCGAAGGCCCCGTACATGAATCAACTGATAAAAAGCGGCGCCAACCTGGCCAATCATTACGCCACACGGCATCCGAGCCAGCCGAATTATCTGGACCTTTTTTCCGGATCCAATCAAGGAGTCTTCACGGACAAAATGCCCAAAAAGACGTTCAACACCTCCAATCTCGCATCCGAATTGATCCAAAAAGGCTACACTTTCGGCGGCTATTCGGAAAGCTTACCGAAAATTGGATTTACAGGACCCTACGATTCCAAGTTCAAATATGCAAGAAAACATAATCCTTGGGTCAACTTCTCGAACGTCCCGTCCAGCGTCAACATGCCGTTCACGAGTTTTCCGAAAGATTATAACAAACTGCCGACCGTCTCCATTGTCGTGCCGAACCTGGACCACGACATCCACGACGGTACGGTCAAACAGGCCGACGACTGGCTGCGTAACAACTTGTCCGGTTACGTTAAATGGGCGCAGACGCATAACAGCCTGTTGATCCTGACATGGGATGAAGACGACATGAGCCAAAATAACCGGATACCGACCGTTTTTGTGGGGCCGATGGTGAAGAAAGGCGATTATAAGCAAAAAACGAACCATTATTCTGTCCTGCGAACGATCGAGGATATGTACGGACTGCCGGCGATCGGCACCAGCAAGAACGAAAAACCGCTCGCGATTTGGAAGTAGTTCATAAAAAGTTAAGAACCGGCCTGTATAGTAAGGGGAAAAATTGAAAGGAACCACACCCCTATGAACTTCAGTTTGTTTCAGACCATCAACGATTGGGCCGGCCGCTTCGTCTGGATGGACGATCTCATGATTTTTTGCGCGAACGATATTGTTTGGATCATGCTCGTGGTGTTGGCGGGACTATGGATGACAGGCAAAGCCGACAATCAGAAAGCCGTTTTTTACGCTTGTTTGACGGCTGCCGTTTCGCTGCTGATCGCAGCGTTCGCCATCTCTCCGGAAGTCAATCATCCGCGGCCGTTCGTCGGCCACTCCATCCATCAGCTGATTCCGCACGCGCCGGACGCTTCATTCCCGAGTGACCATGCGACGTTCGCATTTTCCCTTGCCTTCAGCCTGCTGTTCGTGAAGCGCAAAACAGGCGCGATCATGCTGGCACTCGCTGTGTTGACCGGATTCGCGAGAGTTTATGTGGGCGTGCATTATCCCGCAGATATTGCTGGGGCCATGGCGCTGTCCTTTCTGGTCGGCTACGCGGTTTGGAAGCTGAACGGCCGTGCCGACGCGCTTCCCATGTTCTTTATCCGAATCTACCGGAAACTTACCGCGAAAGTGACGTTCCTGCCCCGTCCATAACGAACACGAAGCCCCGCCTTTCGGCGGGGCTGCTCTTTTCGTCTTATTCCTGCTGTTCGCTCTTCTCAAAGTGATGGATCGGGCGGATTTCCACTCGCCATCCAAACTGCTCTCCAACCGCTACTTGAATGGCGGGATGCAAAGAAGCGACCCGGATCGCGTCCTCCATATCCCTTGCTTCGATCACGAACACGCTGCCGATCGTTTCCTTGGCTTCGGCGAACGGCCCGTCCGTAATCTTCACCTTTCCTTTCACCCGCTGCATGCTTTTGGTTTCCTTTCCCAGTCCTGCATCCATGATCACTTGGCCGCTCTTGTAAAAATCCTCGAGATGCGGCTCGCATTCGCTCATCACCGCGTTGATCTCCTGTTCCGGACGGGCATCCATTTTCGCTCGGTCGAAGTACCCCACACATAGAAATTTCACTTCGCATTCTCCTTTCAACTTTAGGATCGGGCACGTAAATCTGGCCTCTATGAAAGCGACGAACGGTAAACTGCGTAATCGACACAGACAAGCTTTGAAGTTGAAAAAAATCGGACGAACGTTGCCCGGGCATGTGAAACGGTCCATACTCCGACGCCCCGTCGCTAATATGATGTAAAGATTCACATCGGATTGGCGGAGGTGGAACATTGGACAGCATCAGTCATTTGACGATTGGCGCCACATTGGCCGGGCTTCTCGCGAATATATTGGACAAATACTCCTTTTCAATATCTATGGCTTTCGGCAGCCGCCGGATATTTCCTTCACCTTGTACTGGATTTGTTGAACAGCTATGGCATGCAAGCCGCCTATCCCTGCCATCCGCACAGAATGGCATATCTGTCAGGATGAAGCTTAAGGTGAGCAGAAATGCGTAACTATACGGCATTAGGCGATTCCATTACATTCGGCCAAAATGCCAGTTCTCGCTCCAAGGCGTACCCTTCGAGAGTCACGTCGATGTTGACGGCCCATGGAATTCAGACCCGTCTCACCGTGATCGCCGAACCCAGTTGGACAAGTGCCGACCTCGAGGCGGTAATCGCCGCGAACCCATCAGCCGTTGCGTGTTCCGACTGGGTAACAATCTGGATCGGCGGAAACGACCTGATTCCATACGGCTTGTCCATGATTGGAGGGCAAGAGGTGCCGATACAAAAGATCATGAACCGTTTTCAAAGTAGACTAGATCGAATCATCCGAACGGTCCGTGCCGTGGGCGCGAAACATATCCTATTGAGCACCCAATATAATCCGTTCCCGAACAGCAATATTGCGGTCAATGCCATTGGCGTCTTGAATAGGCTGATCGCTTCGTCCGCGGGAAAGTACCGCTGTCAGATTGCCCGCACCGACCAATGGTTCGCCGGTAACGAGCCCCTTCTTATATCCGGTTACCGTGACGGGCGGATCGAGGATGTCGCGCGCGGTTACGCGCCGGTACATCCGAATGATGAAGGCCATGAAGTCATCGCCAAGGGACTATTTTCCATGATATATCCGCTGATTCGCCGTTAAATGAACAGGCTGCCGTTGTCGGCAGCCTTTTTGATGTCGGTCAAGAGAAGAAAAACGGTTTGTTCGCGTTTTGATACGCGGGTGTGACAAGGCCGTGAAAATTGAAAGTTGTCGGTTCCCCGCATTTATGGCAATAGGCTGCCGTGGGCGGATTGACGCACCCGCAGCCCTTTTTCAGTATCCCGGGTTCGTCAATGCAACGGTTGACCAGCGGAGCGCCGCAATCCGTACAATACGCATCCTTCTCCCCGGGCAGCTTGGCGCAGCGGACACACGGTTGAATTTCTTTATCGGCCACCTAGCTCCTCCCCTTCTATAGTGCTTGACCTTGGACCGAGGAAGTCGGCTGATTTTCAGTAATCGGATTATCGACAACGTCCTGATCGAACAAGGTCGAAACGATGTTCGCTTGAAAGTTCACGCCAAACAGCTGGCCGTTCGCGAAGTTGTTTTTGCCATCCTGGCTCCATCCGTTCTGCGAAATTTCCCCGACAGCGATCGCGCTTCCGCGGTTGACGGAATTGACATTGATCGCTCCTGCCGCCAATGAGATAAAAACTGCCAAGCTTTCACCCCCCGAATGATGCGGAATCGGTTATATAGCCGTCTATTCGGGGTTTTCTTGCGTAATCCGAATATTTTTAACGACCGGAGAAGTATCAAGGATCGTCCCTGCCGTTTGAACCGGCGCGTCGACCCCATCATTATCGAATGTGATATTGGCCATACGGTTGACATGATTGATCCCCTGATGTTTTCCTCCACCGTAATTGTTTTTGCGGGTTGACCTCCAACCCAGCTGTATATTTTCGCCCAGACCGATCGCTGAACCGTTGTTTAAAGACTCGGCACGAAGGGATTGAAACGCGACGGAGGCTTGCTGAACGCTGTTCGGTTGCTCGGTCAACGCGATATGCCGGATATCTTGCACGGGAGCATCCACGATATCGGAATCCTGAACGATACTTAAAGAACGGGTCAAACAGCTGTTCTTCAAGACGCCGAAACCATAGTTGCTTTTTCCGCAACTGCTCCAGCCCCATGCCTGATTGGTGCCGATAAAGATACCCGAAGTATCTTCAATGACGTTTACCACCAATTTGTTCAAGATCACGTTCGCTTTTTGCTGCGGCAAAATCACTTCATTACCTCCCCTCCGCGAGTGGAGAGACTTCTGCCCATATTGTATTCCGGAAAGCCCAAAGGTTGCTTGATCGCCTAATAAAAAGACGCCGTTATTACCGGCGCCTGTGCTGATCCGTTAAGTTCGAACCCACTAACTCCTGTCTCGAATAAAAATTTCCTTTAACGGTTCGATGTCTTTGGATTTCGGCATTCGAATTTCCAATATTCCGTCATCAAAACGGGCTGTTGCACTAGAAGCCTTCACGTCGGCCGGCAATAATACCTCTTCGGTCCCGTGCGGGCCTTCAATATTTAATTTGCGCTTATTCAGGAACAGCCGGATGTCGGCGGGTACAACCCGCTCAGGGAAACGGCACCGCACGAAAACGGCGCGGTGGGTCTCAAAAATTTCGAAGTTGATCCTGCCGCTGGAATGCAAGGATGCACTGCCTAAGTCATTGAACAAGGTCTTTGGCATAAAACGGTTGATCGTATCCTGCACAAACCCTTCTACATCTCTAGGGTTCAATCCGTCACCGCCGAAAGGCATTTGATCCAACAACGATTTTTGGAATTGCCGCCAATTGAGCGCCCATTGCTTCCAATCGCCGTTCATATGTTCACTGCCCTTCCTCCATTCGATTACTTCACTTTATGTCGGCGTGACCGGATAGGATACCGCGCAGCCAATCGGGAACTTCCGAATCCGAGAGGTTCAGCATGTCTACAAAGTCCGAGTCGCTCAGCAGCGAGCGAATACCGGCTACCAAATTCCGGTCTCCGCTTACCGAACCGAAACCTTGCGTCAATTTTTGGTGATTTTCAAATGCCGTGGGCCAGTTATTCCCCATATTGATACAAGACGCGTTCTCCACCGATCCGATCCGAATGGAGCCGATCACGAATTGCGGAGATAAGAACGAGGACATGTTCGTCACCTCCGATTGTTCAAGCGGAAGCCGGATGGCGTTCGGGTAATGCCGGGTTCGCTTGCCGGTTCCTTGCTGACCTTCTTCTCAACCGTTGCTGTAGATTGCGGACTGATTTTCGTTCCGAAATTGTTGCCGAGATTCAGGGAACCGCTGAGATGCTCGATATCCAATCCGTCCAGCCGGAATTCAAGATTCTCCAGAACCGGCTGGTGAATATGCACGTGCTCGATCGTGACCTGCGGAAACTTGCTTTTTATCGTTTCCAGCGATTCTTCCAAGCGGCGGAACCTGGTCTCCAGACTTTGATATTGGGCTCGGACATCTTCCGCAAGCGTGATGTCGCGGTTCGGTTTCTTTCTACGGAAAGGGTTCATCACAGCATTACGGATTGTCTTTCGAGCCGGTATCCATACGGTCCCGGTCATCCAGCACACTCACGATATCCATAATATGAGAGTCTTCGCCGCCGATCGATCCGAAAGCCTGATTGCTTTTGGAAATATGCTTAAACTTGTAAATCCGGTTGCTGCCCGCGAACACACCAGAGGAAGAGGAAATGGTATCGATCCGGAACTCACTGAAAGATATCCGGCACATGTCTATACCTCCCTTACTTGCTCATCAACTGAATTCAACAGGGACATCTGTTTGTGCAGCCTGTATATCCATCTGCATTTCTACCAACAGCAGCCCTCTATGATACCGGGCATGGATCCCTTCTTTGGTGACAGGCTTAGGCAGCATCAAGTGCCGTCGAAATGTTCCGAAAAACCGTTCCTTAAGGGTGATCCGATTTTCGGTGACGGGATAAAGACAAGGGATTTCACCCGTAATGCATAATGTTTGTCCTTCCAAATCGAGGCGGATTTGATCTGGACTGTCCAGACCGGGGATCTCGGCGATGACGACTACGGTTGTCGAGGTATGGTATACGTCTATACGCGGGCCTCTGTTGGGGATCAGTTCGCCGATTTCGTGCCAGAAGTCTTCTCCGAGCACATCCACGGATTGGCTGAACAAATCTTTGGGCTTGTTTTCTTTTTCCTCACTCATTTCGCTTCCTCCCTGCCTCTTTCATATTTATGCCATATGTAAGCTAAACATGAAAAAGCCCGCCTCCCAAGGGAGAAGCGGGTCAAATCAGATTCGCCGGATACGGGTGTTTTAACGACGCTTTACCGGCTTATAGACTGCCTTGATAAAGTCGCCGAATACATCGTGACTGAAAGTAAAACCGCGGCTCAAATAAAAATTCAACGCCGCATCGTTGCCGTTGGAAATATAGATAAATACGAGATCGACATCCGGAAAGCTCTCCAGCCATTCCATGGCCTTTTCAAACAGCTTGGTGCCAAGACCCATATCGCGATAACCGTCACGTAAGTATAAGTTGCTCAAGCATCCGATCTTTTGGGGAAGCTCAATCCACTCGGGATAAAAGCCCTGGGGATTTTCCACATTTTCAATGGGAGCCCACTGCGGGTAAGAACCAGCATTTTTTTCCACTATATCTACCGTCGAAAACACATAGCCCACCGGTATACCGTTGTCTTTTACGACAATAACCTGACTTTCCAACGCACTTTCGTAGCTTTTTTTCATTCTCGTGTCGAAGTTCATGCTGTCGAATGCCTCTGGCGCCAGAACCGCTTTCGATTTCTGAAACGCCATGAGCTCGTTGCACAGCTCTCTGCAAGGCTCAATGTTTCCGTCACGGACGAATTCGATGGTTATGTTTTTCATATCTGCTCCTCATTGCCCTTCGACCAAGTCTAAAATACCTTTCGTATCCTTCACTATAGCAAACTCTTCATGCAGACTCACTAGCGCAAGTTGATGGATTTCTTCTGCTTGCGGCTCCTAAGTGTACTGTTTACTGCGTTTGTTAAACATCAACCAGAACAGCAAGAAACCGATAAAGGAAAACAGCGCCATCGTTCGATACAGGGCGGGGCCGCCATATTCATCCATGAGCCAACCGCCGAGCGTAGACCCGATGATGCCGGAGACGCCGAAAAACATGACCGAAAACACGGTCTGCCCCGTCGATTTCCATTGCTCGGGTACGATCGTATACAGATATTGAATGCCCGACACATAAAATAGGACGAACGTGACGCCCTGAAACATTTGCAGCGCAACAAGCATATACGGATCCGTCACCCAAGCGCTGAGCAGAAACCGAAGCGTGTACAGAGCGGCAGCGGCCGTCATGAAAGACACCTCACGGCCCGCCTTAATCATTCGTGCGCTTAAGGCGAAAAACAGCGTCTCCGTGAGGGTCATGACGAACCAAGCGAGCCCGGTGAGCCGCATGCCGCCGCCCAGACGGTCCATATAAAGGCCGATGAACTGATCGTTCATTTTTTGGGAGATGGCGACAATCAGAACGAAGAGAAAGAACGTCAACGAATGAGATTGCGTAAAGAAGCCTCTCAGTTGATGGAAGGCCGGACGTTTGGCGGAAGCTTGGACGTCTGCCATTCCGAACGCCAGGATCAACGTAACGGTTCCATAACTCATGAAGATCCAGGATAGACTGCTGATCCCCCAATGGCCTGCAATATAACCTGTCGCCAGAGAGGCAAAGGCGAATCCGAGAGCGCCGAACATACGAACGGAACCGTAGCTGATGCCCTGATGCCGGGCGGTTTGAAAATTAAGACTTTCGACCAAAGGATCCGTGCCCAGGAAAAACAAATTCATCAGAGCGACCATCATCGTATACATCCATAATTGCTCACTTTGAAAAACAAGGAATCCTGCGATGATGGAGGCCGAAATCAGCAGTAACAAAACTTTGCGGATCGTGCGAAACCGGTCGCTGACCATCCCCCAAATAGGCTGGGAGAAGATGCTGATGAAGCTGCCCATCCCGAGAATGAAGCCCAAATGGGTGTCGCTGAAACCGGCTTTCGTGCCGTAGACCGGCATGAAAGACAAGAAAAGCGAGAACAAAGAAAAGTAAACAAAGTTGAATCCTCTCAGGCGCCAAGGGATCGACATGCTGTGCTCCTTTAGTAGTGGCGTGACACTTTTCAATCGCCTAATATCTTTATGATTTATGATATAAAAAAACGAGTTTCAGAGCACGCAAAAACAAAGGGCTTCCCCGCAAAAAATGCGGACCCCGCATGAGGGTCCGCATTCCGCCATTTAGTTCCTGCCTGCTGCGTCATCCTGTTTCCCATAAGTTTCTTCTAAAAAACTTACAGACTGTCGAATTAAAGCTCTCAACACATCAAGATCGATATCCGCGGCTTTATTGATATATACACAAGCTTTTCCAGCGGTATGTTTTCCTAATTTCTTCAACAATTCCGCCCGTTCGTGATCGCCTGTTGCAAAATATAAACTGATTTTCCCTTTTCGAGGTGAGAAACCAACTAACGGCGCGTCGCCTTCATGCCCGGATTCATATTTGTAATGATACGAGCCGAATCCAATGATGCTGGGTCCCCACATTTTCGCGGTATAGCCTGTCGTTTCAGTATAAATATCTAATAGTCGATAAGCGTCCTCACGTTTTTGGGGACTTTCCACATTGGCAATAAACTCGATCACACTGCTGTCCGTTACTTTTGTCTTAAGTTCGTACATGAAGCATTTATCCTTTCCAACTATTCTTCCAGCAGACGGCCGATCTCCCAGTGGTATCCGAACGGATCTGCCAAGCGCCCTACTCGCCAGCCGTGCGACTCTTCGACCGGGTAAATCTCCGACGCGCCGGCTGTTAGAGCTTGCCCGAACACCGCATCAGGATCCGGCACCGTCAAGATCATCCGGATCGTTCCGTTACCCGGAGATTCTGGATTGAAGGAAGAATCCCCGCTCACCCAAAACTCCGCCCCGTGAATCGATAGCCTGGACACGCCGGATCCTTCCGGGTCCTCCAGGCGATACACTTCTTCCGCACCGAAAGCGAATATGTAAAATCGAACAGCTTGCTCGGCGTTCCGAACCGTCAGCCACGGAGCAATCGAATACGCTTGATTTCCATCCATCACAGCCCACCCCCGTATTTAGTTCCTATTATCATTTTCCACCTTCCCGGCTGAATTCCTGCATGAACGTACAGGCGGATCGGAGACAGTGGAATACACTGTTAAAGCGATTGATAGGGAGTGAGGTGATAGAAATGCGAAGAAAAAACGAGACTGTGCGAATCGAGGATGTGAAAGAATGGATCGATCAACCCGTTGCCGTAATTCTTCACGACGGCAGTTACTATATCGGGCGATTGAGACAGGTGAATGATAAAACGGTCACGCTTGCCGGCTACAAAAAGCTGGGGAAGTTACCCAAGTCTGCTCGTGCACGTTTGGATAAAACGAAAATTTCCGCTTTTTTTCCCGGGAATGTGCCTTTTAGTCCCTGGGGAGCCGGAGGATGGCCGCAGCCGTTCGGCTTTTCTCCTGCAGGAATGTTCCCGCCGGCAGGCGGAGGTGCAGGCAAAGGCGGCGGAGGGCTGTTGGGAGGAATCGGCGGTTTTTTCGGAACAATGAGAAAAATATGGCCGGGCATTCAGTTCGGCATGGGACTCGTGAAAACCATTATGCCGATCATGGGCAAAC
Source organism: Cohnella pontilimi (assembly GCF_005049045.1). GTDB lineage: Bacteria > Bacillota > Bacilli > Paenibacillales > Paenibacillaceae > Cohnella > Cohnella pontilimi. The sequence goes on along the minus strand of NZ_SUPK01000001.1, from coordinate 240,983 downwards.
TGCTGTAAAAACTGGAGGCGCCTCACAGCGCCTCCAGTAACCATGTTTAAGCCCGCGGGCTTATTTCCGATTCTCCGTCGATACGTGGAAGGTAACCCCAAACTTGTCCTTCACCATGCCATATGAGGGGCTCCAGAATGTTTCCTGAAGCGGCATCAACACTTCTCCGCCTTGCTGCAATTTTTCGAAAATCTGTTTCGCCAAGCTCGCGTCGTCAACCATAACGGCGATCGTCACTTGGTTGCCGATCTGATGAGGGTTTCCGGGAAACGTATCGGAAATCATCATCATGGAATCGCCGAACTGCAGTGCGGCGTGCAAAATAAGATCCTTCGCTTCATCGGGAATCGGGTGGTTCGCATCCGCCGGCATATCGCCGAAGGATTGAACCATCAGCACTTTCGCATTCAACGCTTCCTCGTACCACGCGACAGCTTCCTTCCCATTTCCGTTCGTGATCAGGTACGGACTCAGACTCATTGACATAACCTATCATCTCCTTTGTTCTACCGGAATCTATCTTGCTCTCACACCTCACTATCGTAACAAAATTACCCATTTGATTCCAGCAGGCGGGATGAACCGGCCCAGCTTAACTTTTATAACGAATGTTAATGCCTTTTTCAGACAGCCGCTCCGAAATTTTGTCTCTTTTATTCGTTTTCAGATTAAGTTTCCAATCCGCATTTAATAAATCGATCGTCTCCTCGCGCAAATCCTCATACTTCTTCTTTCTTTTTTTGTACTGCGCCGCCAGGTTTCTAGCCGACAGGAACAGACCGGCCAGCATCGCGATGTACACCGCCGACATCGACATCGATAAGACAGATAAGGCATTTTGGATTGTCGCAGACTTTAAGCGAAACAACCAGCTTAATACAAAGACTCCGACTACGATCCCGCAGATGACGACAGCCGCATATTGGGCTTTCACCTGGTCGTATTTCTTCTTTCGCTTGACGAGTTCGTTCAAAATCATTTTAGTATCGTTCGAGATGTCCAAATCATCGAAATCGCCGGGAATCGCGCTCATCCCCATCACCCCGTTATAGAGTCCGGTTGCACGATTATGTATATGAATGAACAAAGCCGTGCATGTACACGGCTTTCAGCTGCTAAGCCTGCTTCTTTTAAGATGCGACACGATGTCAATGACCGTATCCAGCGGGTCCTCTTCCGTATTGCGCGCAAGTTCTGTGTTTTGCAATGCCTGGCCGATCTGTGTACAAACCCATTGCCAGATCGTTTCCGTTTTGTCCCTCATCACGATGTCCGTCAGCACCGCTTCAAACGCCGTCTTCACGAAGCGATCTCTTCCATCGGTTCTCGTTCCGACGTCATGCGAACGTGAAACCAATCGTTGTATTTGATTTCATATATTGTTTTCTCCATGATGTTCGCTTCCTCCGTCCACGGATAATATCCAGCGCAATGAAGCGCACCAAATTACGGAAGCTTCGCTCAATACCCCGTCCACCTCCGCTAAAGAAAGCAACGAGAACGACATCCAAATGAAATCCGAGCGGGCGGCTTTCCAGCACAATGACAGCATCGCATCGGAGAAGCTTCGCGGCGGCAAAGCGGATCGGATCTATCCCGACCCGTAACACGGCAGTAAAAACAGTTCGGGCCCAGGCCCGAGCTTTTTTATTTCGTTCGACCGTTCTGTAATAGTTGCAGCAAATAACTTTTGAGATCCACAATCCGGCGTCGATGAGGCATTGCGTCGGTACCGCAAATAATTAATGGGATTAAAGATTCTATCCGATGAAACGTTCCGTGCCCGCCGCCGCCCCGGTGAGCCGGCGAACTGTGACCGGCTAGTTCATATCCCGGTTTGGCGGTCACGACTATGAAATTACCTTTATGCGAATGCAGGGAAGCCCACAGTCTTCGCAATCCGTCCGGATATTCCCCGTATTGCAAACGGCCGTTTAGGTCTTGCGAGAGATCCAGTATTTTATGGTTCCCTTCTATCTCCCATGACTGATCGTACAGATCCGTCATCTTGCCATTGGACCGATAACGCAGTTCGCCGGATTCACCGACTTTCCATACTCGTACCCATTCCTTCTCTTTCCAAGCCACCAAGTCAATGCGGGACTCGGCTCTCAGAAGCTCCGCCATCTCTCTTAGCTGACGGTCGGCACCCTCCTGCAGGGAGTACACATAGGCCATCGTCTCGTTCACGGCTAAGACGACTTCCGTCTCGCGGTCAACAGCAGCTCCGGGTTTTAAGATGTGGTATGGTTTCAACAGTTCCGGAAGCTGCACGACCGGATCTTCATGTGACGGTACAATGGAGGACACACCGCTGTCACCTGTCACCATGATTACCGCCTGCTTAAGCGCTTGTTCCTTGGAACCGAATGCTTCCAACAAGGCATTAAGATGGCCGTCCAGCTTGATGACCGCCTTCAAATCAGGAGGACCTTTCCGGTGAATATGTTGATCCATGTCCGATAAATACACATACAGAAAATCCGGCAGCTGCCCGTTCTTGACCAAATGAGCCACCGTTTCGACCGCGTATTGATCATTAAACCCTAGTTTCCTGAAGAGTCCGTCGGGGAGATGTTTTTCTTCAGGAAACGGACTGTCTAATGCGCCGAAAGCCAGCACATCCGGTCCCTTTACGGTTATTTCTTTCGGCAATGAAGTGAGCGGTGAAAAATAGGCGGGCAAAGATAGCGTATGGCTTGCGATTCCGCGGTATATGATTCCGTTCACGGAACCGGATTTGAGTCCGCGTTCGGCCAATTCTTCGTAAATGGTGGCGGTGCTGGGATTCAAATGCTTGCCGTTCAAATTCCGGATGGCATCGATGAGCACTTGATCGATTCCTTGCCTGAGGATTTCCATTGGGCCTGTTCCATAATTGACGATTCTCTGTTCTTCCGCACAATACCAGATCAAGCCCGGAACGCCGTGCTCGTCCGGATACGTTCCTGTAAGCAGAGAACTGTCGATGGTGACCGACATTGTCGGGAACGCACTGACCAAATCCTTATAATACTGACCATGCTCAACCAAAAATTGCAAAGCCGGCAGCTCCTTGCGCTTGATCCCTTCGTCAACCGCTTGATACATCAAGGAGTCGGCGACAATGAACAGGACTTTTTTATGCTTGTCCATGGCGATCACCTTTAATCGTTTTGCTTAGAATACCCGATTTTAGAAATTAACCATTAACATGAGCAAAGGGCAGCCCGACCGCTGGTCGGACTGCCCTTTGAGCGTTCTTAATCGATTCGGATGACGGATTTAATAAAGCCGTTCGGCTTCGATTTGATCGCGTCGTAAGCCGCATCCACTTCTCCTAGGCTGTAGACGTTCGTTACCAGGTCCTTCATATTGAAAAGTCCGGCGGAGATCAGCTTCAAACCCGCTTCCATCTGTTTCACATGTACCTGATACCGGCGCTCGTGGGCGTTGATCACTGAGATCGCTTTCCAGTTCCAAAGCTCCATGTTGACGTTCCGCATGCCGCCCTGATGATAACCCACCACCGACAACGTCCCGTGTACGGCCGTCATATCGCCCGCAAGCTGCAGACCTCCTTGCGAACCGGTCGCTTCGACCACTACGTCGATTCCTTTGATGCCTTGATCCATATGCGCCCACTCGGTGACTTTATACTCCGGCTTCACGTTTTCCGGTGTGTAACACTCAACAGCACCGAAGCGGCGGGCTTGCTGAAGGCTCTCCTCCCGCATATCGACCGCGATAATGCGGCCCGCGCCTTTCAGCCGCATCAGCTGAAGGAATCCAAGTCCCATGAAGCCCGCGCCGATTACCGCCACATCGTTTCCAAGCGACACCGGCGTGCGGTCCGCGCCGCTCATCAGACAGGACAACGGCTCGCCCATGGCCTCCAAATCATCAAGACCGTCGGGAACCTTGACGATTTTGCGGTAATCCGCCTTCGCGAATTGCGCGAACGCATTTTGAATGAGACCCGTCACACGATCGCCTTCTTGAAATCCTGTGACGCGCGAACCGACTTTTTCAATGATCCCGACCGGCTCGTGACCGAATATCGGACGCTGCCCGCCGGCTTCCAGCCAACCCGCTCCTTCGATCCAAGGATGAAGCTCTGACGCGCATACCCCGCATACTTTTACGCGGATCAGCACTTCTTCCTCGCTGATCGACGGTATGTCCACCTCCACCATTTCGTTCTTTTGGGGTCCGACAAGTGCACTCGCTTTCATTTTCATCCGATTTCTCTCCTCTGCTTGGATCGATGGCTTTTCTCCTACTGTGAATCATGATGATCGATAATAAAAATTCTCGCGTTGTACCGTTCCGGAATTGAAACGCTCAGCTGCGCCGCAGCCTCATGCCACCGCCATTCACAGACGCCGTTCGAAGGGTAACCGAGCCGCACGGATACTTTTCGGCCGGCGGCGTGAGGCATGGGCAGCAGGCACTCTTTCGTGCTGCCGACAAGCCTCCATACCGCCAAGCAGCTCCTGTCCGGAAGGCGCAGTCCCAATGCTGTCCAGCCATCGGTAAATCCTCTTATTTTCCTAGCGGAAATGCTTTATGCGGTTCGTTGATAAACGGCCTTGCCTTTTACGTAGGTGGCGTGGAGCTGCAGTTCTCCGTCGAGAATCAGAAAGTCTGCGTCTTTGCCGACGTTGAGCGACCCTTTCCTGTTGGCCGCGCCGCACTCCGCTGCCGGCACGAGAGTGAAGGCAGCAAGAACCGTCTCAAGCGGAAGCCCAGTGAAATCGATCACATTCCGCAGCGCCTGGATCATCGTGAGGGTACTGCCTGCCAGCGTATCGCTGCCGGTTAAGGTGATCATCCCTCCCGCCATCGTACTGCCGCCATATACGCCGTCAGGCAAGCCAGCGTAGACCACTGAATCCGTAATGACGCACACTTTTTTCGGAGTCTTGACGTCGAATAACATTTTGACCACGGCAGGATGAACATGTACTCCGTCGGCGATCAGTTCCGTAGTAAGCTCCGGAATCATCAGCCCGGCTCCCGCGACACCCGGATCGCGGTGATGAAGCGGGCGCATCCCGTTAAAATGGTGCGTCGTGTGACGGCACCCCAAGGCGACCGCATTTTTCACTTCTTCGAATGTGGCGTCGGAATGACCAATCGATACCTGGACGCCTTGTTCGAGCAGCCAAGCGGCCAATTCGAACCCGCCCGGAATTTCCGGCGCAAGCGTGACAAGCCGCATGGCGCCTCCGGCCGCTTCAAGATAGATCCTCATCTCGTCGATGCTTGCGGGACGAAGATCCGACGTTTGAAACGCCCCTCTCCGCTTGTCGTTCAGAAACGGGCCCTCCAAATGTACGCCCGCGATTTCCGCTCCCCCGACTCCGAGGGACATGGCTTTCCGAATGTTATGAAGTGCCGCAACGATCTCCTCTTGGGTACCGGAAGCCGTTGTGGCCAGGAAAGTTGTGGTGCCGTGGGCGGCAAAGTACCGACTCATTCCGTCCAGTTGCTCATAAGCCGGCTTCATCACCTCAAATCCGTTCCCGCCATGCACATGCACATCGATCAGGCCCGGAATCACTTTCCGCCCCTGCAGATCGACGAACCGCTCGCCTTCCTTCGGACGAACCGGCCCGAACTCCGGTCCAATGTCTTGAATCAAACCATCTGCGCTGACTCGCATATATCCGTTTTCGATCACGCCCTGCTCTGTATAGAAGCTGCCGTTCATCCAGACTGTAGATGACATGGCCGATCCTCCTTTAGGTTCCAGCGGCAGCCAGCCGCTCTGCCGCATGATGGGCGGCACCGAGAATGCCGGCACTGTCGCCGAGCGTACTGCCGACAATTTGCATATAGGCCCGATAGTGTGGAAATTGACCGTATAAGTACGTGCGAAGCGGAGCCAACAAGAAAGCCTCGGACCGCGAAAGTCCGCCGCCGATCACAATCAGCTCCGGATTCAAGAGCGCGATGACGGTTGCCAGCTTTTCACCTAATGTTTCAGCTACAAACCGAAACAATCCAATCGCATCCTCGTCCCCCGCCTCGCAGGCTTGATGCACTTGATAAGGCGTTACGGGACGAGGAGCTTCCGCCAAAGCGGAGAGTCGGTCCTGGCGAAGCATCTCGTCCGCCAGACGGGAAATGCCGATCGCCGAAGCGATCGTTTCCAGGCAGCCCACTTTTCCGCAGGCACATACGGCGGTATTGCCCCGCACCGCGTCATGACCGATTTCGCCTGCACAATAATCGGCTCCTTGCACGACCCGCCCATCGGTTACGGACGCGGCTGCGATTCCGGTCCCCATAGCGACGCATAGGATGTCTTTTTTCCCTTGTCCGGCACCGGCGTATAGTTCGCCGCGCGCTATGGTGCGCAGGTCGTGATCGGCATACACGGGAATCCCGAGACGAGCGGTCATCTCCCCGGCCAGCTTTACGTTCAACCAGCCGAGATTCGTGGCGTCGTGAACGATTCCCGCCCGATTGTCCACTTTGCCGGGTACGCCGATCCCGACGCCGGCGACATCTTGCAGTCGAAACCCGCCGTCCAGTACAGCCCGGCGAATTTCAGCCGCTAGAAGGTCCAAATAGCGGGATGGCCGATCCGTCCTGCCCGGCGTCTCGGAGATCGTCGGAACTGAGGTCTCGTCTCCCGTAAGCCGACCGTTGCGCACGAGACCTAGCTTCGTATTCGTTCCCCCAATATCGACGCCCACGAAAAGTTGCATCGTTTCACCACCTTTAAGCCGTCGTCCACCCTACAGTTTTACTGCGGAATTCGTCTCCGAAGACCGGCGGATCGCCTCTAGCATTCGAACGATTTGCATTCCCTGCGCGGCATCGATGACAGGCTGTTTACGGGTCAGCACGCAGTCGATAAAATGATTCATTTCCTCTTGGTAAAAATCGTTTTCTTGTACCTTTAAGCCATACGAAACCGGAATGCGGTCGCTTTCTTTGAACATCGTAAACGGGTCGAGGCTTGCCCCGCCTTTCGTGCCGAACAGGTCGATCTTCATCGCGTCGTCCTCGCTTCCGTTCACAGCCCAGCTGGCTTCGATCGTGAGTGCGGCGCCGTTTTTGAACGTGATGTAGGCGCTGCCCAAGTCCTCCACGTCGTATACCGGATTTTCCTTGTTGTCCTTGGACATGGCGGAGTAAAAACCGACCCCTTCCGTTTCGAACGGTGCGACTTTTCGGAACAGCTTGCCCACAACCAAGTCCGGCTCCGGCTTGCCCATCATCCACCACACGGCGTCAAGCGCATGTACTCCGATATCCATCATCGGTCCACCGCCGGATTGCGCGAAATTCGTGAACCAGCCGAAAGGAACTCCTCTGCGGCGAAGAATGCGGGCTTTGGCAAAATAGATTTCACCGAGGTCGCCGGATTCGACAATTCCGTGAAGGGCACGGCAATCGTAGCGGAATCTCGCGCTCATGCCGACCATTACGATCCGGTCGCCGGCAGCGGCTTTCTCGCGCAGTTGTATGGCCTGCTCGGAGGAGACGGCCATCGGTTTCTCGACCAGTACATCCAGGCCGTGATCCAAAGCCAGCATCGCAAGCTCGACGTGACTCTCGTTAAACGTCGCGATACTCACGGCATCAAGCTTCTCGCTTCGGAACATCTCCAACGCGGAACCGTACGCGGGAATGCCGCCCAGCTGATCGGCCACCTCCTTGGCGCGTTCCAGGTCGAGGTCCGCGATGGCCGTAATCTCCACCTGCGGATGATTCTGATATTTCGGTATGTGAAACATATGCGCGATCATGCCGATTCCGACGATCCCCACTCGAACTTTTCGCATCGTTAGCACCTCGATTGATCATTTTTAACTGCTTTAAACAAAGAGAGCATTTAGGCGTTCTCGGCTGTGTAAAAACGTTTTGACAAATGGTTAAGAAAACGTTTACATCTAATTTAACTGAAGGTATGAACAACTGTCAACGCGTTCTTTGCCGGTCAAGAATCGGCGTCATCGTCCGATTTTTCATCGAACTTGACCTAAAAAACGGCAGTTAAAAAGTGAGATCGCTCCGTTTTTCTGAGCGATCCCGTGTTACCGATTTATAACGGTTGGTCGATTTTCCAGATCATCGAACGGTCCACATCCCGTATTCGGGATTTACCGGAGATGGCTAACTGCAGTTCCGTTTCGGCCGTCAAATTGAGAATGACCTGCTCGACGCCGGCTTGACCGCCTACTGCCAATCCGTAAATATAAGGACGGCCGATTTGAACCGCTGTAGCCCCCAGCGCGATGCCTTTCAAGATATCGGCTCCCCGCCGGAAACCGCCGTCCACTATGATGGGTACTTTGTCCGACACAGACTTAATAATCTCCGGTAATGCCTCGATCGTACCGATTGCGCCGTCCAGCTGTCGTCCTCCGTGATTGGATACGATGATGCCGTCGGCGCCGTGTTCAATGGCGAGAAGCGCGTCGTGCGGATGGGTGATACCTTTGAGCAATATGGGCAGCTTCGTCCAATCACGCAAGGTGGAAAAATGTTTCCAGCTCAAGCGCGTATTGTTGCCTTCGGATAACGCTTTGAGAACCGCCTGCTTAAGGTCATCCTCCGGAGACTGCTTTAATTGTGAAAGAAAGACGGGATCGGAAAAATAGTTGGCCATGCCGTGCCCTTCCAAGAAAGGAAGATAGGCATTGTGTAAATCCGTCTCCCGCCAGCCGAGAAGCGTAGAATCCACCGTTACGACAATCGCTGAATAACCCGACTGTTCTGCGCGTCGGAGAAAGCTGCGTGTAAGTTCTTCATTTCTCGGAGGATAGAGTTGAAACCAACGAAGCGCCTCGCCCATCGTATCTGCAATTTTTTCCATACTCGTGCTGGACACATTGCTAAGTACGTACGGGACGCCTAATTTGGCGGCGGCTTTGGCCACAGCCATTTCCGAATCAGGATGAAATATCGAATTTACACCAATAGGCGCCAAAAGGAACGGAACGTTCGCTTTCCTTCCGAGCAGCTCGATCCCGATGTCGGTTTCGGATACATCGCAGCAAATTCTCGGTTGGAGCCGGTATTGCCGTAAACCTCTCAGGTTCGCCTCCATAGTATCGCCTGCTCCGGCCCCACCGAACACATAACCGAACGGACCGGCTGCGAGCAGTTCCCGGGCTTTTGCTTCCCAATCCGTGAAGGAGACCGGAAATTGTTTTGCACGTTCATCTCCCAGCTCATAAAAACTCATTTGAATCTGTTCACTACGGTGCACCGGCGCTGCTCCTTCTTCGTGAGATCAAACCCCGACCCAAGTGCCACTTATAATGTACCACATTGGATTTCGGTCATTCGGAAGTCGAAAGGTTGGTCCCTTGCTATGGCTTAGTTAGGAGCGGAAATGGCATTCGCCGCATTCTCGATCTTGAGCCCGATTTCGCTGGAATCCCTGCCTCCCCCGGATGATTTGGCGACCACACGCAAATGGTACAGGCCATTATGAAACTCATCTGTATCAACCCAGAACGGCTCGGACAGCTTGTTGCCGCGGAATAACTCCGTTTTGCCCAGCGTTACCGTGATTTGTTCGATTTGCTCCCCCTCGGGTGCCGAGACTTCCAAGTTGAGCTTCAGCACGTTGCTTACCTTTTGCCGATCCAGCAGACCGTAAATATTGACCGCGGGTTTCGGAGCCGGAGCGACGAATACCCCCTCGATCCATAGTTGTCCGTTACTCCTTTCTTGCTTGCCGTAGGCGGGCACGATCACGATAACAGCCGCACTGTCGCCGGGTAGACGGAAAGAAGCTTTCCCCTTCACCCGCGTTGCCGCGAACTGTCCGCTTACCGTGTCGTATAAGTCGACAAACTCGTCTCCGAGATCGGTGATCTCGACTGTTTCCTCCGAACGGAAAGGGTTAAAAAACAGAAAGGTCGGATAAGCTTCCCGGTGATAATAATCGGTCTTCAGGCAGTCGATCTTCAAAATCCCTTCCACGTTCGTTAATTCCATCAACCCGCCCATAAATCCGACATGCCCGCCGCTGTATAGGGAGAAATCGAGTGGTCCCCATCCCACCACGGTCGGATCACCGCTGGCGTAAGGCGTTTTGCCTTCATACTCTTTACGAATCCCCTCGTAAGGAATGACATGATCGGGATCGCCGTCCCAATCCGCACACGACTGGTTTTCCGGCGGGAGAGCGTCCGTTCATCGCGAACACATATCCGCCGAAGTCATTCAAATTCCCCACCAGACCGTGCATGTCGTAATTCCCCCAACGTTCGGTACACATTCCCCAGTTGGGCCGGATCACCACCTGCAATCGAGCTTTATACCCAGCAAATGACATCGTTCGCACAACTTTACTCGGTAACCCGCAGCGGTTCCGATCACAATAAATGAGGGCCTGCTACAGGTTACTACAAAGGATAAGGAGCAATCACAGTGAAATATCGCTTTTTATCACTTGCTTGCGTCGTAGGGATGTCGGCGGTCCTGTTTACCGGGTGTACGGCAAATAACAATGGAGTGGGCACACGGGGTATTGGCCGCGCAAACACCGGACTGGGCGTCCACCCGAATGCCACAACGATGGACGGCCGTGGAGGGTCCGTGTACCGGAACCTGACCGCTGCTGATGGAGTCAACCGGACAGGCACTACGGGAATGACCGGCGGAACAACAGGAATGACCGGCTTTGGCACCGGCGGCACTGGCACAACCGGCACCTTCGGTTTATCCGATCATCGCCAGTTGGGCATTCTCAACTCGGAAGTGCTTCTTCTCGGCAATGTGATGATCGTGGGATCCGATACCAACACGAGAACCGCAGGACGTGCAGGTAACGTAACCCGTACACGGTCCATGCTGACTACGGGTACGCAAAGCGCGGGCAACAACGGGAGGGTTACCTCCGGACAGACGGGGGTCGGCGCAACGGGTTCGGTCGGTATAGGCGGTTATGGGGCGACGGGTACTGTCGGCGCCGGCAGAACGGGAACCGGTGGTTTCGGCGTATCGGGCGGCCTCGGTGTTGGCAGAACGGGCACTCGAGGTCTCAATGCAACGGGTAACCTCGGTGCCGGTGGAATGGGCACTTCCGGAGTCGGCGGAATGGGCGCCACCGGGTTCGATACAATGGGAACCGCATCTGCGACAGGAGATACCGCACAAATGCTGCAAACTCAATTTGGTCAATCTTTCCGTGTCATGAGAGTAAGCGACAGAAGAGCGATTGACGCGATCCATCGCGTAAAGCGGAACCTGTCTTCCGGCACATCCTTAAGTATGAACTCTAGAGCGGTCCTGAAAGACCTGCAATATATTCTCAATAACGCTTCCGATGTCAATACAGCAAACCGTGCCGCCGGCGGGAGGGGCACTGCAGCCGGCGCAGCCAGCCGGTAACTTCACGTCACGAAGAAGGGACTGCTTTTGGGGCAGTCCCTTTCTAGTTTCGCCGTCTGATGTTGCTCATGACAAATCCGCTTTCCGGCAATGTAGGCATTTTGCTCAAACGATAACTTAAATCTTGATCCGGAACATCGAAATCAATTTTGTGGATCAGGAATTCGAGTGCGGCTTTCATCATTTCCACCGTAATCCCCTCTCCCGGACACCTGTGACCTTTCGCCGGGTCTCCGCCGCCTTGGGGAATGAATGCAAACAAGCTGCCGATCCCATTCTGAAATCGGTCCGGACGGAATTGTTCAGGCTTGTCCCAAATCCGGGGGTCATGATTCGTACCGTAAAGGTCAAGCATTACGAGCGTTCCCTTCTCGAATGCACATCGATTCCAAATAAAATCTTGGCGTACTCTGGCGCCTACGAACGGAGCGAATGGGTAAAATCGGCGCACTTCCTGAGCGAACCTTTCAAAGTCGCCGTCGTCGCCCGATTTCAATTGAAGTCTTGACTCCGGATGTTCAATCAACGCCAAAGCCGAAAACGTAATAAACGTTGCAATCGCAACAATCGGTCGTAGAACGTTAATTAATTCCACCGCAGCCATTTGGGTATCCAGCTGTCTGCCGTCCAGTTCTTGATGAAATGCCATGGCATTAAGCGCCGAACCTTCCTCTGCCTTCAAACGGCCTGAACGGACATTGTCGATGATCTCCCGGATCCATTCTTCCGTTTTCGTTCTTGCTCTTCTCCCCTTCCAATGACGCGGCCCGATCGCCCCGAAGGCGTCGACCATCGCATAGAAATCTTCAGCCCGTTGTTTGGCTTCCTCTTCTTGCAGCGGCACACCGGCCCATTGGCACGCGATGCGGCATAGGATTTCTTTCGCCTCATCGAAAAGCACCACCTGACCCGCCGCCTCCCATTTGCCGATCGACGCCTGCCATTGTGCGCTGGCGAGCCGGGCCAGTCTTTCTTGATGCGGCGGAGTCATCAGAGACATGAAAAGAAGCTTACGGTGAATATGCGCTTCGCCATCCATCGACTGGACCGCATTCACGCCGAACAACGATTTTTGAATCCGTTTCGGTGCGGCTCCGTGACGTTGAAACCGTTCCGGATCGTAAAATACCCGGGCCGCTTCTTCCCCGCTCATGCAGATAACCTTTTGTCCAAGCAAACGGGCTTCGAACAGATCGGTCCCGTACCGCCGCAATCGGTTTTGGATGAACAGATAACCTTCCCGCAACAGAGCAAGACTGTTATCGAGACTTTTGTCATGCGGGATTTGATCGTTTATCGCCATGCGTTCATCATCTCCTTGAATGTCCCTGCGCGTTTTCAGTATTCAAACGTACTCCTCGTTTTAAACATGCCTGCAGGCAGTACATCACAATTGTCCGGAATACAAAAAAATCCGCCCCGGCATACGCCGGCGGCGGAATGTGCTTGTTATACCATAACCTTGCAAATATCGTTCGTGAACGCCACCGGATCCTGGATCGGCAGCCCTTCGATCAGCAGCGCCTGATTGTAGAGCAAATGGGTGTACAAGCTCAGCTTCTCCCGATCGTGCTCGTAAGCCGTCTGCAAAGAACGGAAAACTTCGTGGTTCACATTGATCTCCAGTACTTTGTCCGCCTCAATATCTTGGCCGCTCGGCATCGCGCGAAGCACTTTTTCCATCTCGATCGAGATTTCACCCTCGGTGGACAAGCAGACCGGGTGGGACTTGAGACGTTTCGAAGCTTTCACCGCTTTCACTTTGCCGGCGAGCAAGTCCTTCATCGCTTCGAACAGTTCCTTGTTCGCGTTCTCTTCCTTGCCGGACGGATCATCGCCGGCGTCTGAATCAATACCCAGGTCTCCGCTCGATACCGATTTGAACTCTTTGTCTTTGTACTTCATCAGTACCTTCGCCGCAAACTCGTCGATATCGTCTGTGAAGTAAAGAATCTCGAAGCCCTTGTCGGCCACAACTTCGGTCTGCGGAAGCTTCTCAATGCGGTCGTACGAATCCCCTGCTGCATAATAAATGTACTTCTGGTTCTCCGGCATTCCGGATACATATTCGTCCAGCGTCACCAGCTTCTTCTCCTTGGAAGAATAGAACATGAGCAGATCCTGCAGCTCGTCTTTGTTAATTCCGTAATCGCTGTACACGCCGAACTTCAGCTGTCTGCCGAAAGATTTGTAAAATTGCTCGTACTTCTCTCTTTCGTCCTTCAACATGCTTTGCAGCTGGCTTTTGATCTTGTTCTTGATATTTTTGGCGATGAGCTGCAATTGCCGGTCATGCTGCAGCATCTCGCGCGAAATGTTGAGGGACAAATCCTCCGAATCGACCATGCCTTTCACGAAGCTAAAGTAGTCGGGAAGGAGGTCCGCGCATTTATTCATGATCAGCACGCCGTTGGAGTACAGCTCGAGCCCTTTCTCATACTCCTTCGTATAATAGTCAAACGGCGTTTTTTCCGGAATGTACAAAATCGCTCGATACACGACCGCGCCGTCCGCGCTGATATGAAGATGCTTGAGCGGTTTGTCGAACCCGTAATGCTTGTCAAAATAAAACCGTTCGTAATCCTCGGTCGTCAGCTCGTTTTTGTTTTTCCGCCAAATCGGGACCATGCTGTTGATGGTCTGTTCTTCGGTCACTTCTTCGAATTCCTTGCCGTCACTGCCTTCCTTGGGCATGTGCGTTGTGACGTCCATCTTGATCGGATAGCGGATGAAGTCGGAGTATTTCTTAATGATGGACCGCAAACGGTACTCTTCCAGATACTCGTCGTAATTATTGTCTTCCGAGTTGTTTTTGATTTTCAAAATGATCTGCGTACCTACCGAATCTTTCGCACTGGGCTCGATGGTGTATCCGTCTGCACCCTTCGATTCCCACTTATACGCTTCTTCGCTGTCAAGTGCTTTGCTGATGACCGTCACGGTGTCAGCGACCATGAATGCGGAGTAAAAACCGACGCCGAACTGGCCGATGATGTTGTGACCGTCCTTCGCTTCGTTCTCGCGCTTGAACGCGAAAGAGCCGCTCTGCGCGATGACCCCCAGGTTATTTTCCAGCTCCTCTTTGGTCATCCCGATTCCCGTGTCGGTAATCGTCAACGTACGGTTCGGCTTGTCGGCCGCGATCTTTATGTAATAGCTGTCCTTGTCAAAGACCAATCGATCGTCCGTTAACGCCTTGTAGTAGATTTTATCGATGGCGTCGCTGGCATTGGAAATCAGCTCTCTCAGAAAAATCTCCTTCTGCGTATAGATGGAGTTGATCATCATTTCAAGCAGTCGTTTTGATTCGGCTTTAAATTGCTTTTTGGCCATGAGTTAGCGCTCCTTCCCCGAGTTGTTAGCACTCCAGCCTCTGGAGTGCTAATGCTACGGTTATTTTACACTCGCTCGCCCATAAGCCGCAACCCCCCTATCATAATTGCTTCGTGTGGAACGTATCGCCGCCATATATATCACCGGATTGAACCCCTTTATAAAACCAGCGTTTTCTTTGCTCGGAGGTCCCGTGTGTAAAAGTTTCAGGCACGACATAACCTTGGGCTTGTTTCTGCAGCGTGTCGTCGCCGACCGCGCTTGCTGCGTTAAGCGCCTCGTCTACGTCTCCTACTTCCAGCACACCCATTCCCTGCTCATGATGGGCCCAAACGCCCGCTAAATAATCCGCCTGCAATTCCAGCCGGACGGAAAAGTCGTTGGACCGTTGGTTGCCGACGCCTTCCATGGTGCCGAGCAAATTCTGTACATGGTGTCCCACCTCGTGCGCGATCACATAAGCCATGGCAAAATCCCCGGGTGCCCGAAATTTTGTGCGGAGTTCATCGTAAAAGCTGAGGTCGATGTACAGCTTGCGGTCGCCGGGACAGTAGAATGGACCGGTCGCCGAGCTCGCCGTCCCGCAGGCAGACTGGACGTTATCGGTAAACAGCACCAAGGTCGGCTTCTCATACGTAAGCCCTTTTTCCTTGAACAGCTCCGTCCAAACGGTCTCCGTATCCGCCAGGACAACCGAGACGAATTGCGTCATTTGTTTCTCCTGCTCGGTTTGCTGATAGGGGACGGACGTGTCGGCGCCGGTGGTCGTCAATTGACTGAGCAGCTGGCCGGGGTTGCCGCCAAGCAAAGTGACGAGCAGCAAGATGACCAAGCCTCCAATTCCGCCTCCTATTATCGTTTTGCCGCCGCCTATCCCTCTGCGGTCTTCCACGTTCGTGCTTCCTCTCCTGCCCATCCATTGCATGATGTCTCCTCCCCTGCTCCACGAAATCTAGACGTTATAAGTGATTTACCCGCGATCGGTCGATTCAGCCGTCCCTGGAAAAAAGAGGACGGCCATAAAAGAAAAAAAGCAGCCTATTCGGCCGCTTCTTCTCTCTTGTATTCTCGTTAATCATGAAAGTCGAGACCGGAATGTACCTCTTTCACATAACCGGCCCGAATCACGAAATCGCCGAAATGTTCGCCTTCCTGCCTTTCATCCGCATACCGGCGAATGATGGGACGGAGACTCTCTAAAATTTGTTCTTCCCCGATATTTTCCCGATAAAGCTTGTTCAGTCGATCTCCGGCAAATCCCCCGCCCAAATACAAGTTGTATTTGCCGGGCGCTTTCCCGATCAACGCAATTTCCCCTAAAGCCGGACGAGCGCATCCGTTCGGACAGCCGGTCATGCGAATGACGATGTCCTGCTCCCGCAAGCCGGCCTCTTCCAGCATCGGTTCGATCTTCGCCAGCAGAGAAGGAAAGTAACGTTCCGATTCGGCCATGGCCAAACCGCAGGTAGGCAGCGCCACGCAAGCCATGGAGTTTCTGCGCAGGGCGGATTGGCGGGTGCCGTCGGTGAGCCCGTACTGCTGCATCAATTGTTCCAGCTTCCGCTTATGCTGACTCGTTACGTTTCCGATGATTAAATTCTGATTGGGCGTCAGCCGGAAATCTCCCGTATGAACTTTGGCGATTTCCCGCAGTCCGGTCAAGATCGGGTATTCGTCTTCATCGATAATTCGCCCGTTCTGGATAAACAAGGTGTAATGCCATTTGCCGTTGCTTCCTTTCACCCAGCCGTATCGATCCCCGTTATGATCAAAACGGTACGGCCGCGCTTCGTTCAGACTCCAACCCAGCCGCCGGGTTAATTCGTCCGTAAACCAGCCCAATCCGCGTTCATCGATCGTATATTTGAAGCGGGCATGCTTGCGGACGGAACGGTCACCGTAATCCCGTTGGATCATGACGGTTTTCTCCGCAACGTCGATGACCTGTTCCGGCTTACAAAATCCGATTACTCGAGCGAGCTGGGGGTACGTCTTCGGATCTCCATGCGTCATGCCCATTCCTCCGCCGACCGCCACGTTAAACCCTTTTAGCTTGCCTTCTTCGACAATCGCGATAAAGCCAAGGTCTTGGGACAACACATCCACATCGTTGGACGGCGGTACGGCCACGGCGATTTTAAACTTTCGCGGCAAATAGACGGGACCGTAAATCGGCTCCTGCTCTTCCCCTTCCTGGCTGTCGAATACTTTCTCTTCGTCCAGCCAAATCTCGTGGTAAGCGCGCGTTCTCGGCAGCAGATGCTCGCTGAGCCGCTTCGTCCACTCGTACACTTCCAGGTGAACGACCGACTGATCCGGATTCGGGTTGCACATGACATTGCGGTTCACGTCTCCGCATGCGGCGAATGTCGTGAGCAGCGCGTCGTTGACTTCCCGAATCGTTTGTTTCATGTCCCACTTGATGATTCCGTGCATCTGGAACGACTGACGGGTGGTCAAGCGCAGCGAGCCGTTGGCGTATTGCCCGGCCAGCCGGTCGAGCGCCAGCCACTGTTCCGGCGTGACGATCCCTCCGGGAGCGCGCACACGCAGCATGAACTGATAGGCGCGTTCCAGCTTTTGACGCTCGCGTTCGTTCCGCAAATCGCGATCGTCTTGCATATAGCTGCCGTGATGTTTCATGAGCCGGTTATCGTCTTCCGGGATGGAAGCGGTAATCAAGTCTTGGAACGTTGTGGCGAGTGTGCCCCGCAAATAATGACTTTTGCGCTTGATATGCTCCACTTCGCTTGGCGGGGCATCCTGCTTCCGATCGAACGGATCCTGTGGCATTCGGCTACTCCTCACTTTCTCCCGGGCGTCTCAATAGACGTCGCGTTGATAACGTCTCTGCTGCTGCATTTCGGTCAAATAAGCGGCTGCCTCCTCGGGACTTTTGCCGCCCTCCCGCTCGACTATGGCCATCAGTGTTGCATGAACGTCATGCGCCATATGCTTTTCGTCACCGCATACGTATAGGTACGCGCCTTCCTCCAGCCATTGATAGAGCTCGCGGCTTTTCTCCAGCATCCGGTGCTGCACGTAAACCTTGCGGTCCGTATCGCGGGAAAATGCGACATCCATGCGGGTCAGCACGCCTTCGCGCAGCCACTTCTGCCATTCGATCTGATAGAGGAAGTCCGTGCGGAAATGCTGATCCCCGAAAAACAACCACGTTTTCCCTTCCGCGCCGGTCTCTTCCCGTTCTTGAAGGAACGCACGGAAAGGAGCGACACCCGTGCCCGGACCGATCATTAGGATCGGAATATCCGAGGCGGGCGGGAGTTTGAAGTTCGGGTTCTGATGCACATACACCCGCAGCTTGTCGCCCGGCTGAATTCGCTCCGCGCACTGCACAGAACAAACGCCGTAGCGGTCGCGGCCATGCGCTTCGTAGCGTACGGCCCGGATCGTCAGGTGCGCTTCATCCGGATAAGCCTTCAAGCTGCTCGCAATGGAATAAAGACGCGCCGGGATCTTTCTCAAAATCTCGACGAATGGGCCGGCCGGTATGCCCAGAGGCGAGAAATCCTGCGCCAGGTCCACCAAGTCGCGGCCATGCATATACGCTTTGAGCTCCTGCTCTCGCCCCGGTTCAAGCAGCTCCCGCAGTCCGCTGCCAGGAGATAATTGCGACACTTGCTCCAGGAGCGGCCTAGTCAACACGGTAATTTCAAAATGCCGAAGCAGCGCTTCGCGCACCGGACGCTTATCTCCTTCCTTATTCACCGGGACGAGCTCTCCGGAATTCCACCCCATAGCTTCGATTAACGCATCCACCAATTCAGGGTGGTTTTCCGGGTAGACGCCCAGACAGTCGCCAGGCTCATATTGCAGATTGGAGCCTTCAAGGGAAATCGCAAGATGACGTGTTTCCCGGGCGGATCCCCGGCCGTTCAGGTTCATATTTTCCACCACTTCGGCCTCGAAAGGGAACGTTCTGGAATATCCCGGTTGGCCGGCGGTTCCGGGAGCTTCAGCTGGCATTATCACTGTGCTTTTGGCCGGTGCCTGCGAGAAACCGCCCAATGCGTTCAGCACCTGCTCGAACCATTGTGCCGCAGCATCGTCAAAATCCACGTCGCAATCCACGCGCGGGCACAGCCGTTCGCCGCCTAATTCTTCTAAACGCTGATCGAAGTCTTTGCCCGTCTTGCAAAAAAATTCATAGGACGTGTCACCCAACGCCAACACGGAATAACGCAAGCCTTCCAATCGAGGCGCCCTCTTGCTGTGCAGAAAATCATAGAAAGTGAGCGCGTTGTCCGGCGGATCTCCCTCCCCGTGGGTGCTTACCAGCATCAACAGGCACCCTGCCTTCTTGAGATTGCCCGGCTTATAGTCGCTCATGGAAGACAAATGGACGGGATAACCCCGCTCTTCCAACTGCCGGGACAGCTTTTTCGCCAGCCCTTGGCTGTTGCCGGTTTGGGAGCCGAATAGCACCGTCACTTCCTTCGGTCGAGCCGCCTGGCCGCTGGATGCCTGTAACGGCGAAACCCCAGGGGCGGTTTGCGGCGCAGCCCCCTGCAGTGCAGCGAGATAACCGCTCAGCCACATTCTCTGGTTCTCCGTTAGAGTGGGCACAAGCCGGTTAAGAAGCTCAATTTGCTCTTGATTGAACGGACTGTTCGTGACCTGAAGCTGCAAAGATATACACCTCGTTCTGCAACAAAATCGTGCTATAATGGAACAAGCCTATTAAACTTTCATAATCCCTCATTCGTCGTTGGGAGTGTCTAGTGATGAATTACCCGATGTGCCAACTATGCGGACAATCGACATCGCCAATCAAAAACGGTGCTTGTGAAACTTGTATCGAGGAATACGACACCATTCGAAATTACATCGAGCAGCATCCGTCCGCCAACATGATGGAAATTTCGTACGCCACCAAAATCTCCATCAAGCGGATCAATCAGTTCGTCGACAAAGGGAAGTTTATTTTAGTCCAGAAAGAGGAATAAAGGCTTAAAAATCCACCGTGGTGAGCAGCGAATTGATTCCAATGCCGGCCCGGCTCCCTTCGCCTGCCGCCACCACCAGCTGGGCGGGAATTATCACCGATGCGTCTCCCGCCGAAAACACATTTTCCACGTTGGTTCTGCCGAAATCGTCGGACTCGATTCCCCCGTGCTCATTGAACCGGCAGCCCAGATGCTCACCGAACGGAGCAGCCTGCGTCCAGTGCGGCGACACGAATCCGCCGGTTCTCGCTTCTTCCTCACCGCCTTCGAATACCACGCTTTGCAGCTTCCCTTCATGCCCCTTCAACGACCGGATTCTTGTTTCATTCACCCGTATATTTTTGCTCGCCAGCTTTTCTTTCTGTTCTGCCGTCAACACGGCATGGCCGTTCGTGCACAGCAGAAGACTCCGGCTCCATTGATAGGTCGTTTTGGCCAAATCGAAAGCATGCTCGTTCTCCGCAATGACGACCAGCGGCTCGTCTTTTCTCTCCCATCCGTCACAATATGGACAGTTGAACAAGCTTTTCCCGTAAAATGTATGAATGTCCGGAATATCCGGAAGCGTCTCCTTTAAGCCTGAGGCCAATAAGACGGTACGGGCTTCATACAAGTCCCCGTTCTCGGTCCGGATCCGAAAGTTCTCCGACGCCTTGGCCACTTCCGTTACGGTAACCTGCCGAAATTGTACGGAAGGATATCGGGTCAACTCCCGGTGCGCGATTGCCCGGAGCTCGGCCGGAGGGATGCCGTCCCGCGTCATAAATCCGTGAGCTTCTTGGGTGACGGCGTTCCTCGCCCGGTTATTGTCGAACAATACGACGTTTCTTCTGGATCTTCCCAGCACGAGCGCCGCGTTTAACCCCGCAGGCCCTCCGCCTATGATCGCGCAATCGTGAAGCATCGACAAACTCCTTTCATCTACTCATTTTCAATATCGGAACGGCACTCGTTCAAAGCCCGCTGCGCCAGCATCCGCGTCACCGCATCTTCCATCGGCGGATTGTGCAGGCCGGCCCGTACATCCCGGTAATACCGTTCCAGCGGCAGCGATCGCGATAAGCTGGAGCCGCCGACTATTCTCATCGCTTGATCCACAATCGAAAGAGCTGCGTTGGTGGCCAGCGTTTTGGCGGTTCCGAGTTCCGGTTTTAACGCCGCACGAATCTCGGGAAACCGGTCCCAGCGCTCCGCTGTCGAATATAAGAACGTTCGAGCCACGATCAGTTCCTGTTCCATATCCCCGATCAATCGTTGGATATGCGGCAAATCGGCGATCGGACCCGGTAAACTATTGGGCCGATAGGACGCGGCAAAACGAAGGGTGAAATCGCGGGCGGCCCAGGCCACTCCCAAGTAACAAGCGGGAATATGGAGCAGCCAGCCTGCGCCGTCGTCCGGCGCCTTCGCGTTCTTGCTCTCCCCTGGACCCCGAATTACACGATCATCCGGCACGAACACGCCGTCCAAAATCACGTCATGACTTCCGGTTGCCCGCATGCCGATCGTGTCCCAAGTTTCCTCGATTCGCACCCTGTCAGATTTCTCGACCAGAAACTCGCCTGTGGCATCTGTGTCCGCGATGCCTGCGGTAACTGTAAAGCGGCGAAGAATCGGACTTAACGTGCTGTAGGTTTTGCGCCCTGTCAGGATCCAGCCTCCGTCCGTCTTCACCGCTGTCGTCTGCGGTTTGCCTCCCCGGCTGGGGCTGCCTGTTGCCGGTTCGCTCGCGAAACTGTTGATCATGTCCCCGTGATTTGTCACATCTCGGCACAAGCGCTCATATAGAGAGGGCGGCCATGTTCGCACTGTGCGCAAGTGGAGCATGATCCCGACATGCCATCCCACCGCCAGAGCGGTAGAGCCGTCCCCCCGTGCCAGCCGTTCCTGCGACAGCACCATTTCGTAAAGCGTGCACTCCTCACCGCCGTACTCCGCCGGAGCGGTAAGCTTTAAATAGCCTTCACTTTTCAAGTCTTCGAAATTCTCAAACGGGAACGAAGCGTCCCGGTCGTGCTCCGCCGCTCTGCCGGCGAACAGCCTGGACAAGCGTTCGGCCCGTTCTGCGATGCGGGCTTCCCGCGGACTTCGAACGAAGGGATCGTTATGGAACATGTTGATGTCACCACCCGTTAAAACCGATAAAACCAACCGGTTTTAAATGATATTGTAGAACATTCCAATGCTGCAGACAAATGCCTTTTTTCATTTTGTAAAACGAAGAGCCATTCCTATTAACCGGAATGGCTCTTCAGGATGCGCGAGGAATCAATGAGCGGACACGGATATTGCGGCCGCACTCCCCGTTTTGACTTTCATACGGTGCCAATCGAGCCTGAAATACCGCCAGCTGTTGGCAATCGCCGTTAAAACGATAAGCGAACATAAAGCGGTCCACGCGCCGACCTGGCCCAGATCCCATACTTGTGTCAACAAAATCGTGCCCGGTATAAACAGCACCCAGTTAAAGAACAAGGCCGTTCTCGATAAAAAATTCGTATCTCCTACTCCCCGAAGTCCGCCGCCGAAAATAATGCCGGCCCCGGTGAACAGTTGGACGAATGCCGCCAAATGGATCAGCGAAAGGGCGGTGCTGTAGACGGCCGCTTCCGTTGTATACAGCTTGGCGATCGGCAGTGCGAACATAAAAAATACGATCGAGATCATCGACATAAAGATCAGTCCCAAATAGACCGTCACCACGCCGAATCGACGGGCTTCCACCCCGCGGCCTTTGCCGATTTCCTGGCCGATTCCGATCGTGGCGGCGGAGCCGAAGCCGTTGGCCGGCATGAAGCCGAACGACAAGATGTTCAAAGCGATCTCGTTCGCGGCGATGGCGGTCGTCCCCAGCCTGGTAATGCAGGCGGTAAATACGAACATGCCCAGGCTGTTTGACAACTCCGTCACACCGAGCTTCAGGCTTTCGAACAACATCAGCTTGACCTGTTGCCTCTCCACCGGTACCCATTCCCGGGTCTGATAGCTCCCGTTCATAATCCGATAGTATACGAGAACGCATAGCAGAAAAGTAACCAGTTCGGCGATCACCATGCTCCAAGCGGCGCCCTGAAGGCCAAGCTCAGGAAAACCGAACATGCCGTAGGTCATCGCGAACGTAATCGACACGACCAGACCGCTGTTAATCAGCGATAAGGTCATCGGGGTTCGTGTATCCCCAATGGCGCGCATGTAGGCAAAAAACACCGTGTTGAACATCCCGAAAATGAGTGCGATCATCCGCACTTGCAAGTAATCGGCGCCCAGCGACAAAATCTCTTGGTTCGACCCCATCACAAGCAGGATGCCATACGGAAGAACAAAACTTCCGGCCAGCAGTAAAATCCCCTGCCCCGCAGTAATCAGAAGCGCGATCTGCATCCTCTGATTACCTTGCCGCATGTTCTCCGATCCGTAGTTTTGAGCGACCAAGAAGTTAATGGCTCCTTGTACCCCAGAGAACATCGCCCACATGTTATACATGATAATATTCACGATGCCGACCACGGCAATGGGCGCTGCGCCCAATTTACCGACGATCATCAGGACGAGGAGTCCCGTAAAAGTCATCGACGAAAAGGTGGCGATCGAAGGAATCGCCAAACGAAGAATTTGTTTCACCAGTTGCATAGAATCATTCTGCCCTTTCGCCTGTCACCGCTCTTGGGTGTCTGAAAAATATTGTTCAAGCCCCTCTGCTATAGCTTCCTAGCATATCCTATCATATTTGCATGAAAAATTATTCATTCAGATTCATCGTTATAAAATTTGTTTTTTCAATCCGCGCAATTCCGTTTAATTAACTTAAATGAAAGCGCGTACAATACGCGATTCATCTATTAATGGGGGGTAATCGAATGAGCAGAATAACGTCTTGGTTGATGTCGGTGATCCTGACGGTTTGTCTTCTCATAACGGGATGCAGCGGTAAGTCTGGAGGCGATTCAGGCGGTTCCGGCGGTAAAAAAACGTTGAATATCGCGCTGTGGGATGAGAATGTGAAAGGTTTTCTGGATGAAACAATCGCTATTTATAAAAAAGATCACCCCGACGTCAATGTGAAAGTCACGTATACCCCCTGGGTGGATTACTGGACCAAACTGCGGACCAGTCTGGCCGGCAAGGGCGGGCCCGATGTGTTCTGGATGAACGGTCCGAATATTTTCGCATACGCCTCTTCCGGCTTGATCAAGAACTTGAAGCCGCTCATAGAAAAAGACAGCTTTGACACCTCCGTCTATACGCCGGCGCTGGTTGATTTATATACCTATCAAAACGATCTTTACGGGATTCCGTATTTCCTGGATTCCGCCGCCCTCTTCTACAATAAGGAGATTTTCGATAAAACCGGCGTCAAGTATCCGGATGAAACGTGGACATGGGATACAATCATGGAAAATGCCCCCAAGCTGACCGACAAACAAAACGGCGTTTACGGCTTTATCGCGCCGACCTCCAGTCAGAACGGTTACTACAACTTTATTCATCAAGCCGGAGGCTATGTGATCAGCCCGGACCGTAAAAAATCGGGCATCGATTCTCCGGAAGCACTGGCTGCCTTCGAATGGATGGACAGCTTCATGAAGAACGGCTATTCTCCGAACGCTCAGCAGCAAGTGGAAACGGAAGCCCTCCAGATGTTCGGCTCGGGCAAAGCGGCCATGTTCCCGGCGCTCTCGGTCAACAGCCCGCAGTTGCACAAAATGCTCGGAGACAAGCTTGCGGTTGCACCGTTCCCTGCAGGTAAGCAAAAAGCGTCGATTGTACACGGGCTCAGCTGGGTGATCAACAATAACACCGCCAACGAGCAAGAAGCGTGGGAGCTGGTGAAAGTACTTACGAGTAAGGAAGGCAATGAACTGCTCGGAAAATCCGGCTTCAGCATACCCGCTTACAAGGGAACGGAGGAAGGCTGGCTGAAGTCAATTCCCTCCCTTAATTTGAAGGTTTTTGTAGATTCGTTGGAGTTTGGCGTCCCCTATCCGGTGTCCGAGAAAACGGCGGAATGGCAAACCGTCGAAACGAAAGAGCTTCAGGACGCCTTCCAGGGCAAGAAGCCTTATCAAGCAGCGCTCCAAACAATCGCCGATAAAATGAACCAAATTCTCGCATCAGAGGGCAAAAAATAGAATATCTCAGGCAGGTGAAGGAGACTCCTTCACCTGCTTTTCGGAAAGGTGGTGCAGGCATGGGCAGACTGGCCGTCCGCGAAGCGATGTGGGCTTATTTATTCATCGCTCCGGTTGTCCTCGGACTCGCTGTTTTTTATATGGCCCCCGCTGTCGCTTCGTTCTACTTGTCGCTTACACAATGGGACGGGTTATCTTCACCGTCCTTTATCGGTCTGGAGAACTTCGTGGAGTTAGCCCAAGATGAAGTCTACCTGCGCTCTTTATGGAACACGCTGCTCTATACGTTCGCAACGGTGCCTTTAACTTGCGCGCTGGCCTTGGTTCTGGCCGCGCTGCTGAACACCTCGATTAAAGGCATGACTGCCTACCGGACGATTTATTTCATACCCGTCATCACGATGCCCATTGCGGTAGGCATGGTTTGGAGATGGCTGTACAACTCCCAGTACGGTTTGATTAACTATGTCCTCGGGTCCCTTCATCTACCGCAGCCGAATTGGCTCTTCGACGAAAGGATTGCGCTGATGTCCATCGTGATCATTAGCGTCTGGAGCGGCATCGGTTATAGCGCGGTCATCTTGTTGGCCGGTCTTCAAGGAATCTCGCAAAATTACTATGAAGCTGCCGATCTTGACGGTGCGAGTAAAATCTATCAATTTTTTAAAATCACGATTCCGCTGCTTGGGCCCAGTCTCTTTTTCGTGCTCGTCATTTCGTTTATCAATTCCTTTCAAGTATTTGACCTGGTTTATATCATGGTTGGACGAAACGACTCGCTGCTGGACGCGACGCGTACTGTGGTGTACAGCGTTTGGGAGAACGGCTTCAAGTTTTTCAATATGGGCTATGCCTCGTCGCAGGCATTCGTACTCTTTGTCGTCATTTTGCTGTTTACGATCGTTCAAATGTACTTCCAGAAAAAATGGGTTCACTATCAATAGGAGGGAGGAACGAAATGGTTCAGTTGGCAGCGGATTCTCTGAAACGCCGTTCGGGACATTTATGGGTACACGCCGTGCTACTGCTCGGCAGTGTGTTCATGGTCGTTCCTTTTCTCTGGATGCTGTCCACATCCCTCAAAACTTATGCAGAATCCATGCAAGTGCCGCCGGTGTGGATTCCTTCCGATTGGCATTTTGATAATTACTCAAAGGTGCTGGAAACCGTGAATTTCACCCGGTATTATTGGAACACGTTTTTCATGACGGCCGGACGAACGATCGGGCAGCTGCTGCTTTGTTCGCTCGCCGCCTATGCTTTTGCTTGTTTGCGGTTTCCCGGCAAGTCCATCATATTCGTTGCGATGCTCTCTGTATTAATGATTCCGTCGCAGGTCGTCATGATTCCGAGCTTCGTCATCATGCGCAATCTGGACTGGCTTGACACCTTCTATGTGTTAATTATTCCCGGTATATTCAGCGCTTTCGGAACGTTCCTGCTCCGTCAGTTTTTCATGGGTTTGCCGAAAGAATTGGAGGAAGCGGCCAAAATTGACGGAAGCAGCTACTTCGGCATCTACTGGCGAATTTATTTACCTCTGTCGAGCTCTGCGCTCGTATCTTTGGCGATTTTCACGATTCTCGCCTCCTGGAACGACCTTCAGTGGCCCTTGATCATGACGAGTGAAGAATCTATGCGGGTTCTATCCATCGGGATATCCAGCTTCCAAGGTCAGCATGCGACCGATTATCCGCTGCTGATGGCTGCGGCGGTGATGGCCACCATACCGATTATCTTGATCTTTATTTTCTTTCAACGATATTTTATCGAAGGGATAGCGATGAGCGGCATTAAAGGGTAGCGGCATGAAAAAAGATCATCCCCGTCGGCGTGACGGGGATGATCTTGTGTCCTGAGTTCATGTCTAATCTTTGTGCTTCTTTACCTTCTTTTCCTTCTTTTTCTTGTCGTGCTTCGGTTGGTCTTCATTCTTGCGGCCGTTCCCTTGTCCCTTCTCGTTGATCTTGGAATTCTCCTCTTGCTTGTTATCTTTCGGTTTTCCTTCCGGCTTCGTTCCCCCTGCTCCCGGCGGCTGCTTGAAATTCGATATCGGCTCGTCCTTCAACGCCAAGGTCATCATTTCTTTGAAAACGAGAGCCGGATATTGTCCGCCGCTGGTCGACAAGTAGTGCTTGCTGTCCGTGGCGTCATAACCCATCCAGACCGCGCCGACCAATTGAGGGGTATACCCCACGAACCAAACGTCTTTGGAGCCTCCGTCGATGCCTTCGAACTCCTTTAGAGGAGGCAGCTGCGTCGTTCCGGTTTTCCCGGCCGTCGGGCGCTGCAGCGCAGCACGCTTGCCCGTGCCTTCCCGGACCACATCCTGCAGCAGCTCGGTCATCTGATAGGCATCTTGTTGGGTCATGACCGTCACGGACTGCGGATCGGCTTTCGCCAATACTTTGCCGTCGGCGGTCGTGATTTTGAGGATCGTATGCGCCGGCGTCACTTTCCCCAGCGCGGGAAAAACGCTGAACGACTGGGCCATCTGCACGGGGGAAACGCCCTTCGAAAGCCCGCCCAATGCCATGCCGAGATTCGTGTCCTCTTGCGTCAGCGGAATGCCGAGTTTGCTCACGAACGCTTTGCCGGTCGATACGCCGATTTCATTCAGCAGCCATACCGCCGGGATATTCCACGAATGTACAAGCGCATCATGAAGGGTCACTTGTCCGCGATACTGATGATCCGCGTTTTCGGGCCGGTAACCGCCGATGTCGAGCGGTCCGTCATACAGCAGGGAACCGGCTTGATACCCTCTCTGGATAGCCGGCGCGTACACCATGACCGGCTTGAACGCGGAGCCCGGCTGTCTTTGCAGCTGTGTGGCGTGGTTAAAGCCGCGAAAGGTGTGCTCGCCCCGCTGGCCGACGAGGCCGCGAATTCCTCCGGTGTAAGGGTCTAAAATGACCGCGCCGCTTTGCACGAGTTGATCCGGCGCGCTCGGCGGGAACAAGCCGTCGTTCCGGTAAGCCGCTTCCATCGCTTCCTGGACTTTCGGGTTCATCGTCGTGTAAATGCGCAAGTTTCCGGCCATTAGTTGACGTTCCGTAAACCCGTATTTTTGGATCGCTTCATCGATGACCGCATCGGCATAGGAGCCGTACTTCCCTTGAATGCCGCCGCTCTTCGCGCGAGGGTCGGCCAGACGGACCGGCTCGGCCTTTGCTTGAATGAACTCGTTGTCGGTGATGAAGCCTTCTTTCCTCATCAAGCCCAGTACCAGATCCCGCCGTTCGATCGCCAGCTCCTTGTTCCGGAATGGGGAATAACGGCTCGGCGCTTTCGGAAGCGCGGCCAGCATCGCGCTCTCGGCCAGCGTGAGTTCCTTGGCATTCTTGCCGAAGTATCGTTTCGCCGCGCGCTGGATGCCCCACTGGCCTTCCCCGAAATAGATTTGGTTCAAATACATTTCCAAAATCCGGTCTTTGCTGTACGCCGCTTCGATTTTGAACGCGTAGGCCGCTTCCGTGAGCTTGCGGGTGAACGTTTTGGTGTCGGACAAAAACACGTTTTTGGCCAGCTGCTGGGTAATCGTACTGCCTCCCTGTACGGCGGCGTTTTGTTTGGCATTGGCGAAAGCGGCGCGGATTATGCCCGGTACGTCAATGCCTTGATGATCGTAAAATCTCCTGTCCTCTACGGCGATGATGGCTTCCCTCATGGACTTCGGGATTTGATCAAGCGGGACCGGTTCATATTTCACGGACGAAATTTCCGATACCGGTTTGTTGTGGATATCCATCAATTGTGTGGGTGAAGCCGTCGGTATGGCCAGCCTGTCGATATCCAGAGACATGATCCATAATCCGATCACCGCCGCGTCGATGAGCAGCAGCAATAAAAGCCCAACCACCAAATGCCGGATACGTAAACGTGGAATTCGCCTCTTTTTTTGAGGTGCGGGCGGGTCCGGCGTTTCATGTCGCTCCGGCGGCTCCGTTGCTGCGCGCGCCAGAGGTTCGCCCGTCCACTGAAATGACTTCGGTCGACTCATAAAACATCACCTTATGTTTGACGATATTCTTTACCTCGGAGAAATGTCCGGATCACTTGAAACTGTTCATCCAGCAACACGAGATCGGCATCCGCGCCCACGGCGATTTTTCCCTTGTGCGGTATGCCCAGCAAATCGGCCGGTGTCGTGCTGGCCATCCGGACGGCATCCTCCAAAGGAATGCCTAATTGAACGGTGTTTCTCAGCGCTTCATTCATGGTGACCGTGCTGGAGGCTAGCGTGCCATCTTTTAACTGCGCCACGCCCGCGGATACGGTCACGTGATGCCCGCCGAATTCGTACTCTCCGTCTCCAAGGCCCATGGCTTGAAGCGCGTCGGTAATGAGGACCATGCCGTCTGCGCCTTTGATCCGGTGCATGAGACGAACGATGGCGGGATGCAGGTGAACATGGTCCACGATCGCTTGGAGGCTGACATCCGGCTGTTCGAACGCGGCCACAATGAGACCCGGATCGCGATGGTGGATGGGCCGCATCCCGTTGAAGCAGTGTGTCATATGCGTCGCGCCCAGCCGGAACGCTTCCATGGCCTCTTCGTAAGTGGCATCGGAATGTGCGACAGCAACAATGATGCCATGTTCGCGCAAAAAGCGAACAAGCTCCATGCCTCCGGGCAGTTCGGGAGCGACGGTAACCATTTTCAGCAAGGATCCCGCCGCTTCGATCACCTTCTCCATCTCATACAAGTCGGGGTGCAGAAGGAATTTTTCGTTTTGCATGCCTTTCCGTTTCACATTCAGATAAGGGCCTTCCGCATGAATGCCGGCGATGAAAGCTCCCGGCTCGCGCCCGGCCGTTCTCTTGACGTTCTCGATCATCCGCAGCAAATCTTCGAGCGTCGAACTGACCGAAGTCGCGAGGAACGAGGTGCAGCCGGTTGCCGCGCATGTTTCGGACACCGCCTCGATGCTCCGCAAAGTGCCGTCCATCATGTCATATCCGCTTGCACCGTGAATATGGACGTCGATCATGCCGGGAATGAGCAGCTGTCCTTTTCCATCTAAGATCTCCTCGCCAGAGGAAACCACAGGCAGATTCTCCCCGATCTCGGCAATGCGGCCGTTCTCGATGCGCAGGCAACCGTTGTCGACGATCCCGTGTTCCGTAACCATCCGTACATTCGCGATCCATTCCTGCAACGCTCAACACCCCGTTTTTATTAGACTTGAGCCTCTTCCCGTTCCTCGCCCAAATACGTCTGCAGCACATAATACTCGCGATACAGCTTGAGCAGTTCCGTCTCTTTATCGCGAATCATGGTGGACAGCTCCTCGAGCCGGGTATGCACATCCCGCGTGTCCTCCGAGCTGAGCGGCATGACGCCGCATCCGAAATTTTCGTACGCCCACTGGTTCGCCGCGATCCGGCCTTCGTTCCGGTAAATATTCGTGAAAGCCGCAAAAATCGCGTTGATTATTTGCCGTCGCTCGTAACTCAGCACGCCCAAACCGTTTTTCGCATAAGACACCGCCATCATCAATTGAAAATCATTGAGCTTGCCCCGGGTGCTCTCCACGCGCTCGATTTCCGAGATGAAATCCGGGTAAACGGATTGAAAGGCTTGTGCTTCCGTTTGCATTTGTTGTATGGAAATAGAAGATGGATTGATCAAGTTGGTCACTTCCTTGTCGCTTGTTTGCTCCTGTTTCTCCAATGAATTACCCTTTAAGCAGCACAACTAATATCCAAAAGGCGGAAACGCATCATGTATCGTCTCACTTACTTGTCCGGCAGCTTCAAAGTAAAAGGTTATTTGGCTTATCCGGACGGCTTTCATTTTCATGCCGAAGACTTGAAGGATCGCCTTCGCAGCCATTTCGGCACGGGGGATCTGCCAGTTACGGAACTGGCTTGCTGCATCCGTCGGGAGACCCGGGACATCCGTTCACACAAATGGCCGGTCTTCATCTACTGTCGCGGCGGAATCGGCAAAGTGGGCAGCGTGAAGACGGATTGGCTGGAGCAAATCAGCACAATCGGACGGCATCTCGTGTTTGCTCCCTGCTATCGCGGAGCGGAAGGCGGAGAAGGGCGGGACGAATTCGGGGGAAACGATCGGGAGGATGTGCTCTCGGCCTATCGATTTCTCGAGAGCTTACCGTTCGTGGATGCGAACCGGATAACGGTGATGGGATTTTCGCGCGGCGCCGTGAATGCCGCCTTGACGGCCGTGCATATGGCGAACGTACGCAAATTGGTTTTGTGGGGCGGTGTGTCCGATTTGGCGCAAACCTACGAAGAGCGAATCGATTTGCGCAGAATGCTCAAACGCGTCGTGGGAGGCACGCCGGTCCGGAAACCGGAAGCGTTCCGGTCGCGCTCTCCCCTCTATGTGGCCGATCAATTCAAGTGCCCGGTATTGATTATGCATGGAACCGAAGACGTGCAAGTCGATTATCTTCACGGAATCAACATGTATCACAAATTGCTCGAAAATGGCGTCAATGCGGATCTGCACCGCTATGAAGGGTGTGGGCATCATCTCCCTCAGGCTGTGCATGTTCATGCGATCCAACGGATGTTCGATTGGATCAACAAGTGAATCAGCGCGCTGTTCCCATTTCGGCGTCGGGATCGGCGCCTTTCGTTTCTTTACCGGCCACAAGCACGGTAACGGCGCCGATCAGAATGGCGGCGAAAAACAACCAGAAAATCGAAGTCACATCCATGTTTGCGGCGATCAGCATACCGACCAGATACGGACCGATTACGCCTCCTATACGGCCGAAGGAAGCGGCAAGCCCCACTCCGGTCGATCGGATGGGCGTGGGGTACAGCTCAGGCGTGTAAGCATACATAGCCCCCCAGGCGCCCAGGTTAAAGAAAGACAGGCATACGCCAGCGGCGATCAGCATGCCTTGCGTGTCGGAGTTGCCGAACCAGACCGCGCTGATAGCAGTCAGTATCAGGTAAGTGACCAGCACAAATTTGCGGCCGAATTTCTCGATAAAATAAGCGGCCGTAAAATATCCCGGAAGCTGCGCCAGCGTCATGATCAGTACATACTGAAAACTTTTGATCATGTCGAAGCCTTTGCCCATAACGATACTCGGCAGCCACAAAAATATACCGTAATAGGAAAATACAACGGTAAACCACAATACCCATGCCACAATCGTCGATCGCCGGTGCGGCGAAGACCATACGGACGCAACGCGTTCGCCGAATGGCATGGCCGCGCTCCGCCGGCCCAAATACTTCGGAGATTCCGGGATCGCCCTTCTCAAATAAATGGCATATAAAGCCGGCACCGCACCGATCACGAAAGCCATTCGCCAACCGTAGTGCGGAATAACGAAGTACGCGATCAGCGCCGACACAATCCATCCGGCCGCCCAGAAGCTCTCCAGCCACACAACCGCCCGCCCCCGCTCCCTTGCCGGTACGGATTCCGACATCAGCGTGGAAGCGACGGGAAGCTCTCCTCCCAGCCCGAAGCCTGCGACGAACCGCAAAAGGCACATGACGAAAAATCCTGTGGCCAACGCGGACAAGCCGCTGGCTGCACAGAAGATCACGAGCGTCCACATGAGAATGTTACGTCTGCCGTAACGGTCGGCCAGAATGCCGGCAACCGCGGCTCCCGCCGCCATGCCGAGCGAATTGATCGCACTCAGAAGCCCCTTCTCGTCCGGGCTGAGATGCCATTCCACCGCCAGTGCGGTCAGGACGAAAGAAAGCATGCCGACTTCCATTGCATCGAACAGCCAACTGAGACCGGCGCTGAGAAGCAGTTTTCTTTGCTGCGGATGCCGCAAGAGCTCGGGTACTGTCATATGCAACGTTCCTTTGCGGGAGGTTTCATTTTAGCTTTTGCAAACAGACCTCCCCCATCTTACCACACTTACCCTATGTAATCACGGTTGATGATGGTCTTCACCAACGACGGCCATTTCGGATTGGCGGGACAATATTTTTTGGCGATTTTTTCAATCGTAGTATAGCCTTTGCCTATGTAATTCCCGGAGATGAGCTGCCCGAATTTCTCGACGCTGGCCACCTTCGTTTTGAAACGGAGATATCCGGTGCCGTTGCTGGAGTTAAGACCGAACAAGTTGTTCCGTGTTTTCGCGACCCGGCTTTTGCCGTTCCCGCTTTCGAGCCTCATCACGGCAATGGTGAAATACGCATTGATCCCATACTCGGCCTCCACATCGAGAATCGCTTTCTCCAGTCCGTGACCCGCGAGGCCGGTGCCTTTGAAAAGGGACCCAATCTCTTTCTCCGATAAGCCGGACGGGGAACGAACCTGGGAGACCGGCTTGCCCGGCTTCTTGTCAACAGAAACTGCGGGTTCCGGAGGCGCGGGAGGCGGAGCATGCTTTTCCTGTTTGCCGGCCGGTCTGGCGTAAGCTCCGTGTATAAATCCTCCTCCTTCGAGTCGTAACCATCCTTTTCCGGCTTTGCCGACGACCGATAATTGGGTTCCTCTCTTCACCACTTGCAGTATTTTCGATTTGCTCGACGAGTCTGCGCGCACATTCAAGAAATAAGCGGTCGTGACATAGGGGGCGGATACGGTTTCCTTCTGCCCGGATGCGGAGGTTGCTGCTGCTGCATGATCGGCGTGGACGGTGCCGAAGTATACCCAAACGGCGAAAAATACGGCAAAGTATACTCCGGTTAAAGGCATTTTCTGCGTTACATTTTTCAGCATGCGACCACTCCTCCTATTCGAATTTTGAGAAAGTTTACACTGATTGTACTGAGAAGCAACCAAAAAGCTTGTCAAAAGCTCGGAGCGTATTCCAAGTTTATTTGTCGCAATAGCAAATAAACCCCGCCGTTTCGGTCGAGGGATAGGAAATCCAAATTAATAAAATTCTCATTTTCGTGCGCCGGGAAACTCGATTCACGCAGGTTTAAGGGGTAATAACAGGTTGGGAATACTGTTACTGGTCGATCGCGTCTAACATCCTGCAAGTAACGGGGTACCTGAATGAAAAATTACCGGCAATGGCTGCAAAAACTGAAGCGAAACAAATGGGTGTCCGTGCTGAAGCGGTATAAGGTACTGCAAATTGTTGTGCCTGCGGCGGTCATTGCGTTCGTCTATTGGCAAGGACGCCATGAGATCCGGCGGATCGACTGGGCCTCCACGCTGCATTTCATACGGAGCATCACCCCCATCAATATGGCGTGGCTGATTCTGTTTTCGCTCGTTGCCGTCGCGGTGATCAGCGGCTACGATTTCATTATCCGGCGCCATTTCCGATTGCCGATCGGGCCGTGGGCGACATTCCGTTATTCCTGGATCGCAAACACCTCGAACAGCGTGATCGGATTTGCGGGTATCGCCGGCGCCAGCCTCCGAACGATCCTGTATCGCAAACGGGGAATCCCGATGCCGACGATCGCCGCATCGCTCGCGTATTTATCGACCATTACGATTACGGGTCTTTCGCTGTTGGCATGGGCTGGCATTCTCGGTATTTTGCCTATCCAAGGCGTGCTGAACGCCCATCCGTGGACGCGTTACATCGTTTGGGCGGACGCTTTGTTTCTGCCTGCTTTTATCATCGTGCAAAGAACCCGCTGGTTCGCCAAATGGTTTAATCGCGACAGAGGCTTGCTGGATTGGGGGACTATCGGGGTTTCGATCGGCGTATCTTTGCTGGAATGGCTGCTGGCCGGCATCACCTTCTGGCTGATTTCCACTTATTTTCTACCAGGAATTACAGTGAGGGAAGCGCTTGGCATCTACACGGTGGCCGTGGTTACCGGTCTGGTCAGCATGGCTCCAGGCGGCATCGGCGGATTCGACCTGACGGCGCTGCTCGGTCTCGGACTGCTCGGCTACGATCCGGTAAAAACAGCCGCCGTCCTGGTGCTGTTCAGGCTGTTCTACTACATCGTTCCGTGGGTCATCGGTCTTGTGATGGCGGCCTTCGAGTTTGCGAAGGACCGATTCGCGGGTTCGGCTCGAGTCGACGGCGTGGAACCCGTGCTGAACCGGTGGCAGAAAATATGGCAGCGGCCGGGTCAATGGGAGAACGCCGGAGAGATCGGGGCATGGGCGCTCGGCAAGCTGGTGTTTGCAGGCGGCTTCGTCTTGCTGCTGTCTGCCGCCACTCCGCGGCTGTTATACCGTTTGCGTATAGCCGATGCGTATTTGCCGCAGCCGTTTATGCAATGGTCCCATTTTTTGAGCGTGATCGTCGGATTTATGCTGATTATCTTGTCATGGGGAATCTCGCACCGGCTGGAAAGAGCGTACTGGTCGTCGGTGAT
Source organism: Cohnella pontilimi (assembly GCF_005049045.1). Lineage (GTDB taxonomy): Bacteria > Bacillota > Bacilli > Paenibacillales > Paenibacillaceae > Cohnella > Cohnella pontilimi. The sequence continues at coordinate 205,953 of NZ_SUPK01000001.1, read as the reverse complement.
CCTCCTTGTTTCCGGGGCCGTGTTCACGTTCGCCAAAGCGTTCGATTTCGAGGAAGCTCTCTTTTTGCTGATCGTCCTCGTCCTGCTGTGGATTTCAAGGGGGGAGTTCCATCGGTCCGCGGTTCGAATCACCCGCCGGGATGTTGCGGCATGGGGACTCAGCACATTGACTGTGCTTCTTGTCTACATCGGAATCGCGACGGGGACCGTTCCCCGCATTTTTCACCATTTGCCGCCGGAAATCCGCGCTTCATCGTGGATGAATCCGACGAGACATGCGATCACGGCAGTTGCGGCGCTGGCGGTATCCTGGTTTTTGGTCTCACTGCTGCTGATCTTAAGAAAAAGGTGAATGATACATGCCCGAAGTGAAAGTCATGCTTTATAACATGCACCATGGGGTTGGATCGGACGGGAAACCCAATCTGGAGAGAATCGTGGATCTGGTCCGCGAGACCGGTGCCGATCTGATCGGATTCAACGAAGTGGACCGTTTTTTCTCCCGCAGAAGCGGGTACGCCGATCAATTCGGCTGGTTTTGCGAACAATTGCAGCTTCAGTGCGCCTTCGGAGCGTCGATTACGAGAAAAAAAGGGGATGTCATTCGGGAATACGGCAATGCGCTGTTTTCACGATTTCCGATCTTGTCTCATCGCAATCACGGCCTTCGCTCGCGGAGACTGGCGGTCAGCGAACCGCGCGCCTTGCTGGAGGCGGAAATCGATTTGGGGAATACCGGAACCGCCAAAATATTTTTGACGCATTTAAGCGTCGTCCCGTTATTACGTAGAATCCAATCCTCTTTAATAGCGGAAAGGCTTAAACGTGAATCGGGGTCCGTCATTTTGATGGGCGACATGAACATGACGCCGGGATCCGGGACCTGGCGCGGGTTCAGTGAGATTCTCACCGACACCGTGCGAGCTGTTCGGGATACGCCTTTGTTTACATTTCCGTCCATCGTTCCGCTCACGCAGAAAGACTACATTTTTACCAGCAGCTCGATTCGAATCGAAAATGTGGCCGCCCTCTCGGATTACCGGTATACTTCGGATCATTTGCCTCTGCTGGCCACATTGCGCTTATAAAAACAAAAGAGTCTGTTGAATATGCTCAACAGACTCGATTCGAATATGCATCTTAAATTTTTAACATACGAAGTTTCGACCGGTTGATCCATCGGATCTTCTTCTCATGCTGAAGATGACGGTGGCTGTCTCTCCTCGGCGCAGCGGCCTCGGCTTGACAATACCCGACATTCATCCGTTTCGAATCGGCATGATAAAAGCCGGTCCGGAAAATCACTTGCTCATTGGACGAATCGTGCGTTTGTTTGCATCGAATGCAATAGTACATGGTGTCTAGTCCCCTCATGGTTCCTAATGACTATGTCCAAGCTTAAATAGCATAGCCGATCAGGAGGAATTTGTAAACGGTTTCAGCAAAAACAATTTTTGCGCTGAGCTGCCGAATTTCGACATTTTTGATTCCGTTAACGTTTATTTAACCCCAATTGCGTAATGATGAAACCCTCTTCCTGACTTTTTTCCTAAACGACCCGCCTTTACATATTTGCGCAGCAGTGGACACGGGCGATATTTAGGATCTTTGAACCCCTCGTATAAGATTTCCATGATGGACAAGCAAGTATCGAGTCCGATAAAGTCGGCGAGTTCGAGCGGGCCCATCGGATGATGCATGCCAAGCTTCATGACGCGGTCCACCGATTCCACGGATGCGACTCCTTCATAAACGGCATACACCGCTTCATTGATCATCGGCATCAAAATCCGGTTCGAGACGAAGCCCGGAAAGTCATTCACTTCCACGGGCGTTTTCCCCATCTTTCGTGTAAGCTCCTCAGCCGTATCATAGACCTGCTGAGAAGTTTCGAGCCCCCGAATAATCTCGACCAGAGGCATTACCGGTACGGGATTCATGAAATGCATGCCGATTACCTTGGAGGGACGACCTGTTGCCGCGGCAAGCTCGGTGATCGGCAGTGCAGAAGTGTTGGATGCAAAAATGACGTGCGCGGGACAAATGACGTCCAATTTGCGAAGCAGCGAGGCTTTGACCTCCATGTTCTCGGTAATGGCTTCGATCACCACATCTGCACCGGCCGCATGTTCCAACGAGGATACTGCGTGAATCCGGCTGATCGTTTCTGTTTTTTCTTGGGCGGCAAGCTTGCTTTTCTCCACTGAGCGCGACAAACGAGAGGATATGGCGTTCACTCCTTGCTCGATGAGCTCCGGTGATACATCGTGCAGGAGCACTTGGAACCCGGCTGCCGCGGCCACCTGCGCAATGCCGTTGCCCATCTGCCCTGCGCCGACGATCATGATAACCGGATCGGACACTGCTTCGCCCCCTTTCCTTCGAAATACTGCTGTGCGATCCTAGTTAAACGTCCACGCGCAGCAGCAAGGCATCCCCTTGTCCGCCTCCGCTGCAGATCGCGGCGATGCCGTACCCGCCTCCGATTCTCCTCAGCTCATGGACGAGCGTCAGCACGATTCTTGCGCCGCTGGCTCCGATCGGATGGCCCAGCGCAATCGCTCCTCCGTTCACGTTCACTTTCTCCTCGTCCCAACCCAGCATTTTGCCGGTTGTGAGCGGTACAGACGCGAACGCTTCGTTTACTTCGAATCGGTCGATTTGCGAGAGTGGTACCGATGTTCGCTGCAGCAGCTTTTGAATAGCCAATCCGGGCGCAGTTGCGATGTACGGCGCCTCTTCACTCACGGCGGCATGGCCGACGATCGTCGCCAGCGGCTTGAGTCCCCGGGACAATGCGTCTTCCCGGGACATCAAGACGAGCGCGGCCGCTCCGTCATTCACACCCGGCGCGTTGCCCGCGGTAATCGTTCCTTCCTTCTCCAAAGCCGGAGATAGACGCGTTAATTGATCCAAACTGGTATCCGCGCGCGGCGCTTCGTCATGCCGGATCAGGATGTCATCCGCTTTGCTTTTCACCAGCACCGGTACGATTTCATCATCAAAAAAGCCCTTTTTTATTGCATGTACGGACCGTTGATGGCTGCGAAGGGCCCATTCGTCTTGCTCTGTCCGTGTGATCCCGAACGCTGCCGCCGTGCGGTTGCCATGTGAAATCATATGAACGTTCGAGAACGCGCACTCCAGCCCGTCATGCAGCATCAAATCCAACGACTGTGCGTGTCCCATCCGCGATCCCCAGCGGGTGTCCGGTATAATATATGGTGCGTTGCTCATGCTTTCCATGCCGCCCGCGACGAGGATGTCGGCGTCTCCGGAACGAATGATTTGATCGGCCAGCGTGACGCTTCGGTGTCCGGACGCGCAGACTTTGTTGATCGTCTCGGCCGGCACGCTCCAGTCCAAACCCGCCAGCCTTGCTGCCTGACGCGATGGATTTTGGCCGGCGCCGCCCTGCAGCACCATGCCCATGAGCACTTCTTCAATGGAAGAAGGATCTGCTCCTGAACGCGCGATGGCTTCCCGAATTGCGATGCCGCCAAGCTCTGCGGTTTTCAGCGATTTCAGCCCCCCGCCGAATTTGCCGAATGGGGTACGAGCACCGCCAACAATGACGCATTCTCTCATCGCATCTCTCCTTCGGAAACGAAATTAATTAACGACATTAATAAATTGGAGTGTCCGGTTCATATTGCTCTAAGTAATGCTTCACCCGTTGTAGAAACCGGCCGCACACCATTCCGTCGAGAATGCGATGATCGAGCGAGAGGCACACATTGGCGATGGAGCGAATGGCCACCATGTCCTGCCCGACGACGACAGGCTTTCGCACAACCGACTCGAACGTCAGGATCGCAGCTTGCGGCGGATTGATGATCGGAAAAGACAGCACGGAGCCGAAAACGCCGGTGTTGTTGAACGTGAACGTGCCGTCCTGCAGATCGCTCAGCGTCAACCGACCGGCTTTGGTCCGTTGGACAAGGCCGTCCAGCTCCATCGCCAACCCGGCGATTGTTTTGCGGTCCGCGTGGCGGATAACCGGCGCAACCACAGATTCTTCCGTACCGACGGCCACTGAGAGGTGAATGTCTTTTTTCATCATAATCCCGCCCGAATCCCATGAGGAATTCAAGATCGGGTAATCTTTAATGGCATTAATAACCGCTTTGATCACGAACGGCGTGATCGTCAAGCGTACCCCTTCTTTAGAGGCAAAGCGTACTTTCCAACGCTCCCGGAGGTCGACGAGACGACTCACGTCCGCTTCGATCGTCATCCAAGCATGAGGAATGCTCGACGCGCTTTCGCTCATACGCCTGGCAATCGTTTGCCGAAGACTGCTGAGGGGAACCGTATGTGTTTGGCCATCCGCCTGAGCGTCCGCTGGCAGCTTCGAATGCCGCGAGACGGATGCATCGGCTGCGGCCGGCTTGGGATCGTCCCTGTTCCTCACATAGGCGAATACGTCCTTGCGACTAATTCTTCCGCCAAGCGCCGTCCCTTTGACCTGGGTCAGATCCACCCCGTGAAGTTTCGCCAAATGGAGTACTGCGGGAGAATATCGAGCCCGATGTGCGGCCTGTTCATTCGACTGGAGCTTTGCGGTTGCCTTTTGTGCCGGCTCAGACGACGCCTTCTCCTCCCGAATGAGACACATCGAGGAGCCGACCGGCGCTGTCTCCCCCTCCGGCACCAAGATGCGGACAAGCGTACCTTCGAGCGGCGACGGCATTTCGACATTGACCTTATCCGTTTCCATCTCGCATAAAACCTCGTATTCCTTCACTTCATCACCAGGCGACTTCAACCATTTGACGACCTTCACGGATACGAGGCTTTCTGCCAAATGCGGTACCACCACGGGTGTTCCGTCTTCCGGCTGCATCCCTTCCTCCCTCCCGATCCGTGCTAAAGTTCCGCCAATCGGCGCATCGCTTCCTTTACGCGATCGGCCGTAGGCAAGAAAAATTTCTCGAGCGTTGGAGACATGCCGACGGCGGGTATATCCGGCGGGCAAAAACGAATGACCGGCGCGTCCAATTCATAGAGCAGCTGCTCGGCGAGTATTGCGGCTGCTTCGGCACCCACGCCGCCGGTTTTGTTGTCCTCATGGAAAATCATGATTTTACCGGTTTTAGCCGCCGCCTCCAGAATCGCAGGCTGATCCAAAGGCTGAAGCGTCCGCAAATCCAGCACGTGTACGCTGATATCTTCCTTCTCCAGCTCATCCGCCGCCTTGAGCGCATGATGAACGGCCATTCCGTACGCGATGACTGTAATGTCGCCGCCTTCCCGTTTCACCGCCGCTTTGCCGATCGGCACGGTGTAATCCTCGTCCGGCACTTCGTCGGAGACATAGAGATAACATTTTTTATGTTCAAAATAGAGCACCGGATCGTTGTCCCTGATGGACGCTTTCAGCAGCCCTTTCGCATCGTAGGCGGATGACGGCGCCACAATTTTGAGCCCGGGCGTTCCGAAGAACACGGATTCGGGGCACTGCGAATGATATAGGCCGCCTCCTCCCGTGGCACCGTATGGCGCGCGAATTACGACGGGGCAATACCAATCATTGTTGGAGCGATAACGGATTTTGGCCGCTTCACTGATAATTTGATTCGTCGCCGGATAAATGAAATCTGCAAACTGAATCTCGGCAATCGGTCTCATGCCCCCCATGGCCGCCCCTATCGCCACACCGACAATGGCGGATTCCGTGAGCGGCGTGTCCAGCACCCGCCATTCGCCGAACCGGTCGCGCATCCCTTTGGTCGCGTTCATCACGCCGCCTTTGCCGATATCCTCACCCAGCACGAACACATTGTCATCCCGCTGCATTTCCTCGCTCATGGCCGTTCGGATCGCTTCCAAATACGTCATGACCGGCATCCGTCGTCACCCGCACTTTCCGCATAGACGTGGAGCAACGCTTGCTCGGGCGCCGGATATGGCGCCTGATCGGCATATTTTGCGGCTTCGTTCACTTCCCGGTTCACATGGTCGGTTACGTGACGATCCAGCTCCTCGTTCAAAATGCCGCAGTCGAACAAATAACGCCGGAAGCTCGCGATTCCATCCTGCTCCCGGTGATATTCCACTTCTTCCTTGGTCCGGTACAGCATGTCGTCATCTGAAGTAGAATGAGGCGCAATCCGGTACATCACCGCTTCGATGAGCGTCGGTCCCGCACCGCGGAGTGCGCGTTCCCTCGCTTCCTTCACCGCACGGTAAACCTCCAGCGCATCGTTGCCGTCCACTCGAACACCGGGAAAGCCGTAGCCTGCGGCCCGATCGACGACACGTCCGGCTACCTGGCGATGCTCCGGGACGGAGATTGCATACCGGTTGTTCTCGCACATGAAGATAACCGGCAATTTAAATACGCCGGCAAAATTAAAGCCCTCGTGCACATCGCCCTGGTTGCTGGCGCCTTCCCCGAACGTGACGAAAGCGACACAGTTCTGCTTTTTAATTAATGACATTAACGAAAAGCCCACAGCGTGCAGCACCTGCGTGCCGACGGGACTGGAAGCGGTCACGATATGATGCTTGCGGTATCCGAAATGCCCGGGCATTTGACGGCCGCCGTTCACATCCTCGGCTTTCAGGAACAGCGCCAGCATCAATTCCCGCACGGTCATGCCGACCGACAGCACTAAGGCGTAATCGCGGTAATACGGCAAAAAGTAATCATGCTGTTTTTCCAGCGCGAAAGCCGCTCCAACTTGGGCCGCCTCCTGCCCGATGCTGGAGATGTGAAAGGCGGTTTTGCCGGATCGTTGAATCAGCGTCGCGCGCTCGTCGAATTTTCTCGCCAGCAGCATGTTCGTGTACATCTGCAGCGTTTGCTCGTCCGTTAATCCGAGCTGCCGGTGTCTTCCGGCATGCGGGGAAGACATGTCGCCACCTCCACGCTACATATTCCTTCTGTACTGACCTCCCACCTCATAAAGCGCATGCGTAATTTGGCCCAGACTGGCCACTTTCACGGTTTCCATCAATTCGGCGAAAATATTGCCGCCGGATAGCGCCGTCTGTTGCAGCTTCACCAGCGCGGCAGGCGCTTCCGCGGTATGCCGGGCCTGAAATTGCCGCAAGTTCCGAAGCTGCTGCTGCTTCTCTTCGAGCGAGGCGCGGGCTAGGGGAATATTCAGATCGGCTCCCTGCGGCCGATTCGGATTCAAGAACGTGTTCACGCCGATAATCGGCAGCTCGCCGCTGTGCTTCAACGATTCGTAGAGCATTGATTCGTCCTGGATTTTCCCTCTTTGATACTGCGATTCCATCGCGCCGAGCACGCCGCCTCTGTCGCTTAAGCGATCCAGCTCCTGCAGCACGGCTTCCTCCACAAGATCCGTCAATTCCTCCACGAAGAACGAACCTTGCAGCGTGTTTTCATTTTTGAGCAGCCCGAACTCGTTCGTCAGAATAAGCTGAATGGCCACGGCTCGGCGAACCGATTCCTCCGTCGGCGTCGTGATCGCTTCGTCGTACGAATTCGTATGGAGCGAGTTGCAATTGTCGTGAAACGCCAATAACGCCTGCAGCGTCGTTCGGATATCGTTGAAATCGATCTCCTGCGCGTGGAGGGAACGACCGGACGTCTGGATGTGATATTTCAGCTTCTGGCTTCGCGCATTGGCCTGGTATTTGTTCTTCATGACCGCCGCCCATATTCGGCGCGCCACCCTGCCGATCACCGTATATTCCGGATCCAGGCCGTTGCTGAAAAAGAACGACAGGTTAGGGGCGAAATCGTCTATCTTCATGCCGCGGGACAAGTAATATTCCACGTACGTAAATCCGTTGGCCAGCGTGAAAGCGAGCTGGGATATCGGATTGGCGCCCGCCTCGGCGATGTGATAGCCCGAAATGGAGACCGAGTAATAATGGCGAATCTGATGATCGATAAAATATTGCTGGATATCGCCCATCATCCGGAGTGCGAACTCGGTCGAAAATATGCACGTGTTCTGCCCCTGATCTTCCTTCAAAATATCAGCCTGGACGGTTCCCCTCACCGATCGCAGCGTTTCTGCGCGCAGCAGCTCGGCTTCCTCGGCTGAAGGTGCCCTGCCGTTCACTTCATGGAACTTCTCCAGACGACCCTCTATCGCCGTGTTCATGTACATGGCGAGGAGAATCGGCGCAGGCCCGTTAATCGTCATGGAAACGGACGTCAGTGGATCACACAGGTTGAAGCCGGCGTACAGCTTTTGCATGTCGTTCAAAGTGCAGACGCTCACGCCGCTTTCCCCGATTTTGCCGAAAATGTCCGGCCGCTCATCCGGATCTTCTCCATAAAGCGTAACGGAATCGAAAGCGGTGCTCAGCCGCTTCGCCTTGTCGTTCTGCGACAAATAGTGAAAGCGCTGGTTCGTGCGTTCCGGCGTCCCTTCTCCGGCGAATTGCCGCTTCGGATCTTCCTCTCTGCGTTTAAAGGGGAAGACGCCTGCTGTATAGGGAAATTCTCCCGGCACATTTTCGAGATAGAGCCAGCGAACCGAATCGCCCCGATCCCGGAATTTCGGCAAGCTGATCTTCGGAATCGCGAGCCCGGACAGACTGGTCATATACGTCTCCTCATATCGCTGCCGAACTTCCGGCCAACGGGCCAGCAGCTCCCGCGTCTGGGGGTGCATACGCTTTTCGTTAGCAGCCAGGCAGTTCTCCAGTTCCTTCAGTATCTCCTCAGAGGCGTTCGCCTCCCGAAGCGCTGCGAGAGCCCCTTCAAACTGATGACTTGCGGCTGCACACGCGGCTTCTCGTTCCACAAAAGCGCGATAGGATCGAACGGTCTGCGCGATTTCACCCAGGTAACGGACGCGCTCGTTCGGAATGATCCTATGATTTTCTCCGTCAGGATCCGAAGAGAAATCGGGCGGCAGCCACTGTGACCCGCATTTTCGATTGAGCGTATCGATAAGCGCGGAGAACAAAGCGTTCACGCCGGGATCGTGAAACCGGCTGGCCATCGTGCCGTAGACCGGCATGGCGTCTACCGGCCGATCAAATAACGCATGATTCCGTTGGTATTGCTTCTTTACATCTCGCAGCGCGTCCGCCGAGCCTTTCCGGTCGAATTTGTTGATTGCGATCAAGTCGGCGTAATCGAGCATATCGATTTTTTCCAATTGAGAAGGGGCGCCGTATTCACTGGTCATGACGTAAACGGACACATCCGCGATTTCCGCGATCCGGTTGTCTCCTTGCCCGATCCCGCTCGTCTCTACCAGAATCAGGTCAAAGCCGGCCGCTTTCACGATCGGAATCACTGGACGGAGAGCATCGGACAGCTCATGACCCGAAGCCCGCGTGGCTAAACTTCTCATATACACCCGGTCCGAATGGACGGTGTTCATGCGGATCCGGTCTCCGAGCAAGGCGCCGCCCGTACGCTGCTTGGTCGGATCCACGGAGAGGACCGCGATCGTCCGGTCCGGATATTGCCGCAGAAACCGCCGGATCAACTCGTCGGCCAAGCTGCTTTTCCCGGCTCCTCCTGTACCGGTCAAGCCGACAACTGGGCAGCCGCGGCCGGCGCCGGTGGCGGTATCCGCTCTCAACATTCCGCTCTCTACGGCCGTAATCCACTGCGCCAGATGCCGTTGATCCGTCTGTACTGCGGCATCCCCTTGCGGCACAAACCCTTCAACGGTCGAAAAATCGCACTCTTTCATCATGACATCGATCATGCCCTGCAAACCCAGCTCTCTGCCGTCGTCGGGCGAGAAAAGCCTCGCGGCTCCATACTTGTGCAGCATGGCGATCTCCGAAGGAAGAATGACGCCTCCTCCGCCGCCGTAAACCCGGATACTGCTCGCCCCTTTTTCCCGCAGCAAGTCGATCATATAAGTAAAATATTCGACATGTCCGCCCTGATAAGAGGAAACCGCGATCCCCTGCACATCTTCTTGGACGGCGGCCCGCACGACTTCGTCGACCGACCGGTTGTGGCCGAGATGGATCACCTCCGCTCCGCTTGCCTGAAGGAGCCGCCGCATGATGTTGATCGAAACGTCATGGCCGTCGAACAACGCCGATGCGGTAACAAATCTCACTTTGTGACGTGAAGGTTCGTTCATGCGCGAGGCCACCGCAGCTCCTCCTTTCTTCAATCCGCCAGCAGCATGCGGGAGAGGATCAGCCGCTGAATCTCGTTCGTGCCCTCGTAAATTTGCGTAATCTTCGCATCCCGCATATACCGCTCCACCGGAAAATCTTTCGTATACCCATAACCTCCGAATATTTGCACCGCTTCCACCGTCACCGCCATCGCGGTATCCGAGGCAAACAGCTTGGCGATCGCCGACTCCTTGCCGTAGCTCAACCCTTCGCTCTCCCTCCACGCCGCTTGATACGTCAGCAGTCTCGCCGCTTCAATTCGAGCCGCCATGTCGGCCAGCTTGAACGCCACCGCCTGCTGCTGCCCGATCGGCTTGCCGAACTGCACGCGATGCTTCGCGTAGGCGACGGAAGCGTCCATGGCGGCTTGCGCGATCCCGACTGCCTGCGCGGCGATGCCGTTGCGTCCGCCATCCAAAGTGCGCATGGCGATCGTAAAACCTTCTCCCTCCAGCCCCAGCAAATTTTGATACGGTATCCGGCATTCATCGAAAATAATCTCCATCGTGGGAGAAGAGCGGATCCCGAGCTTTTTCTCTTTTTTCCCGAAAGTGAACCCGGGCGTTCCTTTCTCCACGATAAACGCGCTGCAGCCCTTATGCTTAAGCCCGGGTTCCGTCATCGCGAACACGACGTAAATTTCGGCTTCCCCGGCATTCGTAATGAACATTTTCGATCCGTTCAGCACATAAAACTCGCCGTCCCGGGTGGCCGTCGTTCGCATCGCACCGGCATCGGAGCCCGACCCGCTCTCGGTCAGCGCATAGGCGCCGAGCTTTCGGCCCTCCGCCATCGGACGCAAAAAACGCTGCTTCTGCTCCTCCGTGCCGTACGTAAAAATCGGCCAACCCGCAAGCGATATATGAGCGGACAGCGTAACGCCCATTGAGGCGCATGCCCGCGACAGTTCCTCAACAACCAGCACATACGTGACGTAGTCGGCGCCCAGTCCTCCGCAGGCTTCCGACCAGGGAATGCCCGCCAAGCCCAGCCCGCCCATTTTTTCGAACAGTGTCCGGTCGAATCGTTCTTCCTCGTCGCGAATGGCGGCGCTGGGGGCGATTTCGTTTTCGGCGAAGTCCCGGACCATGGAACGGATCATTTCCTGCTCCGTCGTTAAAGCAAAATCCATGGACTTTCCTCCCTTCCGGCACGACAGGTGCATACATACGCAAAGGCTCCACCGACATCCATCAGCGAAGCCTTTGACGTCCTTTACGGTTTAATCGGGAGGAGATTCATCTGGCAGTAAAGCATGGAAAATCTTCGATTCCATCGCTTCATAATCTCGGTAACGAATCGTGTCATACAGCTCTTCACGCGTTTGCATGTTGGCCAGCGCGGCCTTCTGCGTTCCGGTTTGCGCAATTTCCGCCAATACCCGTTCAATGGCTTTGGCCGCCGCCCGCATCGAACTGACCGGATAGATCACCATCCGGTAGCCCCAGCTTTCGAACTGATCCGCGCGAAAATATGGGGTTTTCCCGAATTCGGTCATGTTCGCGAGCAGCGGAGCTTTCACGTATTCCGCAAAGCTTCGAAACTCTTCTTCGCTTTCCAGAGCCTCCGGGAATATCGCATCCGCCCCGGCGGCGAGATACAGGTCAGCCCGCTTGATCGCGGCTTCCAAGCCTTCCACGCTTCTGGCATCTGTACGGGCGACGACGAATAAATTCGGGGCCGCCGTCTTGATCGTTCCGATTTTTTGCGCCATTTCGGCTGCGGGAATCAATCGCTTGCCGTCCAAATGTCCGCATTTTTTCGGCATTTCCTGATCTTCGATCTGCACCGCCGCCGCTTTGGCCTCCACCATCTCCTTCGCCGTTCTGGCCACATTCAGGATCCCGCCGAATCCGGTGTCGATATCGACCAGCAGAGGCAGTCCGGAGGCGCGCACCAGCTCCCGCGCCCGCTCTGCAACCTCTGTCGAATAAATCAGGCCCAGATCCGGGAGTCCTCTGCTAGCAGTATACGCGGCCCCGGATAGATAAATGGCTTTAAAATCGTGCCGCTTGGCCAATTGTGCCGTCAGTCCGTCGTGCGCTCCGGGAAGACGCAAGATCGGCCCTGATTCGACCAGCTTTCGAAAATCCTCGGCCAACCTCCATTGATTCGGTCCATCTTCCACCAACCAAGACATACATACCTCCGGTCAAATGACGAAATACGCCATAAATTCCGTTACCGGCGTTCGAATCAAACGCTCCTCGTCCAGCATGAGGTTCAATATATCCTCCGCTTTCTTACGCGGGAAACGGGTCAGCAAGTTAGTCGTAAATTTATCCACAACTTTCGGCAGCCCTTCTTCCCGTCTTTTCCTGTGGCCGATCGGATACTCGCATACGACCTTTTTCGTCATGGTCCCATCGTGAAAATGGATCCGAACCGCGTTAGCGATCGAACGTTTGTCGGGGTCGAGGTAATCTCGGCTATATTGTTCATTTTCCGTGACGACCATTTTCTCTCGCAGGCTGTCGATTCTCGTATCGGCCGCGGCTTCTTCTTCGTAGTGCTCCGCGGTTAACGCGCCGTGCAGCAGCCCGACGGCGACCATATATTGCAGACAGTGGTCACGGTCCGCCGGATTGTGCAGCGGCCCTGTCTTGTCGATGATGCGGATGGCGGATTCCTGTGTCGTGATTTCAATTCGGCTGATCTCATCGAGACGCCCGCGCACCAAGGGATGCAGCCGGAACGCGCATTCTACCGCAGTCTGTCCGTGAAACTCTGCAGGGAACGATATTTTAAACAGTATATTTTCCATCACATACGTGCCGAGAGGGCGGCCCAGCTTCAGTTCCCGGCCTCCCAGCAGCACATCTTGGAATCCCCACGTCTTCGCCGTAAGCGCCGTGGCATAACCCATTTCCCCTGCCTTCGACAGGAAGGCCAGCCTCACCGCGCGGCTCGCCGCATCGCCGGCAGCCCACGATTTGCGTGAACCGGTATTCGGCGCGTGGCGATATGTCCGTAAACTCGCTCCGTCGATCCAAGCCTGGGATAGCGCACTCAGCAGCTGCTCCTTGCTGAAGCCAAGCAGCACGACGGCAACCGCTGTGGAAGCCACCTTCACAAAATGCACATGGTCCAATCCGACACGGTTCAAGCTGTTCTCCAGCGCCAACACGCCTTGGATCTCATGCGCTTTGACGGCCATCGTCAACACGTCCTTCATACTAAGCGGCTGTTGGCCTTCGGCCAACCGGCAGCGGCTGACATAATCGGCGACAGCCAAAATACTCCCAAGATTGTCGGATGGATGCCCCCACTCGGCGGCAAGCCATGTATCGTTGTAATCCAGCCATCGGATCATGCAGCCGATATTAAACGCCGCCTGTACCGGATCCAGCTCGAACTGGGTACCCGGCACCCGCGCGCCGCCGGGCAGCCAGGCGCCCGGAACAACCGGCCCGAGCAGCTTGGCGCATTCAGGGAAACGCAAAGCCAGCAAAGCCGTGCCCAGTGAATCCATGAGCACATACCGGGCAATACGGTAGGCCTCTCCGCTTTCTACGACGTAATCCAACGTGTAATCGGCGATTTGCTCCAGCAAAGGGTCGAACTTCATACGATTTGAGGCGGGCGCAAATTTCTGGGACCTTTATAGAGCACCCGCGGCCTGAAAAGCCGGTTGTTTTCGTGCTGCTCCAACACATGCGCACTGATGCCGACGGTTCGTGCGGCAAGAAAGACGGGCGTAAACAGCTCGGTCGGAATGCCCAGCAAATGAAAGACAGGCGCCGCGTAATAATCGAGATTCGGGTACAAATTTTTTTCACGTTTCAGGACGAACTCGCCTACCACGCATTTGTCGTACAGCTGGAGCTCGTTTTTTTGTTTGGCCAAGTGTGCCAATGCTTCTTTCATGAGCATCGCCCGCGGATCCGGCTTGTTCATGTACACCCGGTGGCCAAAGCCCATGATACGTTCTTTGCGCGACAGTTTCTCCAGAATTAACGCTTCCAGCTCCGCCTCCGAGCCGGCTAGCTGCAGCATGTTCATCACCGCTTCGTTCGCGCCTCCGTGCAAATTGCCTTTGAGCGACGCGGCGGCGCCGGTGAGCGCGCCGTACATATCCGATTGTGTGGACGCGATCACCCGCGCCGCGAAGGTCGAATTCGGCATCTCGTGTTCGCTGTACACCATGAGGCATTGGTCGAAAACGTCTGCTTCTATCGGTAAAGGGATTTGACCGGTTATCATATATAAGAAATTCGCCGTATACGTCAGGTCCCCGCGCGGTTGGATGAGCGGCTCATTGCGGACGGCGTGATAGCCGTTCGCCACGATTTGCGGCACCTTGGCGAGCAAACGGATCGCCCTCTGGTAATTCGCATTCACAGAACGGTCGTCCAGATTGGTTTCAAAACAGGCCAAAGCGGAAATGCCGGTTCGCAGCACATCCATCATATGGGCGTTAAGGGGAAGAAGCTGTAACACGGAAAACAACTGCACCGGCAACTCGTACTCCGATTTGATTTTTTGTTCCAGTTCATTGCGCCTTTCCGAGGTCGGGAACCCGCCGTCCAGCAATAGAGCCACGAGATCCAAGTACTTGGCGTTTCGGGCGAGATCCATCAGATCGTAGCCGCGAATCACGATCTCTTCGTTCTCGACATCCAAATAGGAAATCTGTGTCTCACTGGCGATGACATTTTCAAGTCCGGGATAAAACGTGTCGTCCATCTGTGTTTCTCCCTTCTTTCGCAAACCTCGCTTTCGAAACGTTCAGTCGGCCAAAAGCATCCGGGAAATGACCAGGCGCTGAATCTCGTTGGTCCCTTCGTAAATTTGCGTGACCTTGGCATCGCGGAAATAACGTTCCACCGCTGAAGTATTCGTGACGGGATCCTGAGCAAGCAGCTGCACGGCATCTGAAGTCACGCGCATGGCGGTATCGCTCGCAAACAGCTTCGCGATCGACGAAAATGTGCGGTAGGGCAGTCCGGCGCTTTTCCTCCACGCCGCTTGATAGGCCAGCAGTCTTGCCGCCTCAATATGAGCGGCCATTTCGGCCAAAATCGACTCCATCGCGATTTCAGGCGCCGCCTGTTTACGGCTTTTCGTCCATGTAATCGCTGCGTCAAACGCCGCCTGAGCGATACCCAAGGCTTGTGCGGCAATCCCGATCCGTCCCCCGTCCAATGCCGCCAGCGCGATTTTGAACCCTTCTCCTTCCTGTCCCAATAAATGGAATGCCGGCACGCGGCAGTCTTCGAAAATCAGTTCGCGTGTCGACGAGGAGCGGATTCCCAGCTTTTTTTCTTTTTTGCCGACATGAAAACCCGGCGTGCCCTTCTCGATGATAAACGCGCTGCATCCTCTCGTACGCTGCTGAAAATCGGTCACCGCGAACACGATGTAAAGGTCTGCTTCCCCCGCATTGGTTACAAATATTTTGGTGCCGTTCAAAATATAACTGCTGCCTTGCTTCACCGCGCTCGTTCTCATCGCCCCGGCATCCGAGCCGGAGCCGCTCTCGGTCAGACTGTAAGCGCCGAGCATCGAACCTTCCGCAACAGGCAGCAAAAACTTTCTTTTCTGCTCTTCCGTGCCATACTGGAACAAAGTCCAGCCGACTAGCGAAGTATGTACCGACAGCATAACACCCGTAGACGCGCATACTTTCGACAGTTCTTCGATCACGCCTGCATAAGCGACGAAATCCAAGCCGCGTCCTCCGTGCGAACGAGGCAATGGAACACCGGTCAACCCGAGTTCTCCCAGTCTCGCAAACAATCCGCGGTCAAAGCGTTCATGTTCATCACGCTGCGCTGCTCCGGGTGCCAGTTCATGCTCTGCAAACTCTCGTGCCAGGTGGATCACGGAACGCTGCTGTTCGGTAAAATGAAAATTCATGCGACTGCCTCCTCCTACACTGCCGTCACTTCCATCTTATGCGGAGGTTATTCTTGTTCCGGAACAAAAAAAAGAGCCCGCGAATCAGGCTCTTCTTGTAAAGGTTCGATTTTTTTAAAACCTAGGGAGACGGGAAAGGTTGTTGCTGGGTTCGCCATCCGGGTAAGAACGGAGCGTTTTTTGTCCTTCTCGGTTGCGTCCCGTGTTCACGTCTTCGATTAATCCGGCCTCCGCCATGCCGATCGCGGTGGCGACGTCGACAACCGAGCCGTCTTGAAACATGACGGCGGCAATGTTTCCGTCCTGATACCGAACCGCTTGAATGAACGCCTTGTTCGGATCGATTGTGTGCGGACCTGCCCCGTATTGCGTGCCGTCGCGCATGAAAGTTCCGAACTGAACCGGCTGCCCGTTCGGGCCATAGCCGGTGAATCCGCCTTGATATCCCACGTTTCGGGCGTCCGCATTGTTGATCCCTGTATTCCGCTGACCGAATGGGGCATTCGGATTGCCAGTGGAACCAGGTGCCGGCATGCCGCCTTCGAACGTTTGGCCGCCGCCGTTATTGCGGGCTTGCGTCATGAACGCCTGCTGGCCGGCAGAACCGAACTGCGGTACCGGCTGTCCGTTAAAAGCAAAGTTCCCGTTGTGCGTCGGTTCGACCGCGTTTTGGTATCTGGTGTCAGGCCCCCAATGCTGCCCGTAAGCTTGACCTTGCCCAGACCCTTGTCCCTGCCCGAAGCCTTGCACCTGTTGACCGTAACCTTGCCCAAACCCTTGAACCTGTTGACCGTATGCCGAGCTCTGCCAATTTCCCTTGCCTTGCTGTCCGTATCCTTGACTTTGCCAAAAACCTTGGCCTTGTCCGAATCCCTGAAAACCGGTTTGTTGCTGCTGCACGCAGAATGCACCTCCTGCGTATAGGTTCCTCCCAGAAGTTGGCGGTTATGCAGTTTTTCTTTATTTCACATCACATACTTTTGATAGTCGCTTTTCATAATATTTTTCACGAGAGACGCCCATTTCGGATTCGCGGGGCAATATTTTTTTGCGACCTTCTCGACAGTCGTGTAGCCCTTTTTCAAATAGACGCGGTTGATAATATCACCGAACTCCCTTACAGAGTCCCCCTTGGTCCGGAAACGGAACGCCAGCTCGTTTTGCCGCCCGTCGATCGCGTTCAGACCGAACAAATTGTTTTTTTCTTTTGCCAACCGGCTTGTCCCGTTCCCGCTTTCCAGTTTCATCACGGCGATCGTGAAGTAAGCGTTAATTCCGTACTTTTCCTCGATTTCGAGAATCGGATCCTCCAGCGCTTGTCCGGACAGCGCGGTATCTTCGAACATGCCGGCAATGTGTTCTTTCGTAAGGCCTGAATCGGACAATACGGCGGAAGTCGGTTTGGCAGGGTCCGCTTCCGTTGCCGGAACCGCCGGTTCCAACGTGTCCGCGGACGGAACGGTGTCCTGACTTGACGCAAATACTTCCGTTGGCGCATTCTCCTTCAAGTTCACTTCTTTCTCGTATTTATGAATCGTTTCGTCGGTCTCCGCATTCTCGTTCCACGAAATGTACACCGGCTGTTTGACGAGAAAGCTTTGGTGCTTTTGGAAAGCGCTTTCCGATATGGAAATGACGCGTTCCTCCGACCGGTCGTACAGGAAGATCGCATAGTACAGAACCATGCACAGAACTAAACCTATGGATACTACATAAAAAGAAGATTTCCGGCTGAGATAAGTACTGATTTCGATCACTCCTTATAACGTTACATTTTGTATACTAGGATTGTACAGATAGTTCGCCGAAAAGCTTGTCAAACTATCTGTAACTTTTAAACAAGTTTTTGTCGTTTAAAAACAAAAACACCCGAAACGCCTCGCGCATCGGGTGCAAGATATGCTGTTATGTGCCTGTATGATCAACCATTCAACCAATTTAGCAAGTGAGGAAACATTTTTTTCGCTTCCTCGTAACCTTGCTGATAGAGCTGCTCCAATTTTGTTTTATTTTGCTCCACCCTGCCGACCCTCAAAGGCAAATCGGGGCGAATAATGAAGGCTGAGCCGTCTTTGGCCTGTTGTTCGACATAAGCGACCGTTTCATTATAAACCTCGTGCCTTCTCAGCATGACCTCGATGAAGTTGGGATATTGGCCGTATCCTTTGCGCAGCAGCCATCTCATGCGATTCGCGCTTTTCACATACCCTTCATTCCGCGTCAGGATGAGGACGTTACGGCGGTAACCGTCCTTCTCCGCTTGCCGGATCGGGATCGGATCCGAAATCCCTCCATCCATCAGCTTTTTCCCTTCGTATTCGACGATCGGCGCAAAAAACGGCAACGAACTGGAGGCCCGAAGCACCGTCAGCATGTCCGGATCCTGTTTGTTTTTAGAGAAATACAAAGGCTCTCCGGTCTCGATGTCGGTCGTGCCGACGACCATTTCCTCTTCGGCTTCCCGGAATGCCTTGAAATCGAACGGAACGAGCTTGTTCGGTATTTCTCCGAAAATGAAATCCATGCCGAACAGCTCTCTTCGAATTAGGAGCTTGCGCCAAGACAAATAACGCGAATCTCCGGCGAAGTCGATGTTCACCTTTTTGTTGCGGCCTCTCTGTCTGGATAAATAACTGACCGCCATGCATGCACCGGCGGACACTCCGATTTGATAAGGAAAATACAAATCCCGTTCCGCAAAATATTCCAATACGCCCGCGGTATAAAGCCCCCGCATGCCTCCGCCTTCCAATATCAAGCCCGTCGGTTCCATTGCCTTCTCTCCTCGCCCTTGCACACTTCTTCAATTATAGAACGGTTCGATCAGAATCGACAACAAGTGTACTTTCCTTTTCCAGTTTTGGCATTGGATGCATAATCGAACCTGTGGCAGGTGAAGATAAGCGGGATAACAGCACTCGATCGTCAAGGCAGGTGACCTGTTCATGCGTCCGAAAAAAGGATCATCCAATAACGAATCTGATAACGGATCTACAGATGATGGGACTTCCCAAAAAGAAACCGGAACTCGTTACGATACAGTCGAATTCGAGTTTTTGTCCGAGCTGGATACCCTTCCCTTGTCCGACAATTTGGAGGAGAACAAAAAGTTTCTAAAGCGGATTTTTACCGACTGTTCGGATGTGGTCAACCGTCCTTTCACGATCGAAAAGGATATTCCTGCTTTGGCCTTGTTCGTAGACGGATTGGTCAAAACGGAGCTCGTGGAAAATGCCCTGGAAAACCTCATGATCTTCGAAGGCCGGGAGCCGGATGTGGAATCGCTCATGAGCCGCTCCCTGCCCGTCTCGCAAGTGAAGACAACGGAAAATTACGGAGAGTTTCTGGAAGGGGTATTGAACGGGGACACAGGCATTCTCCTTCATAGCAATGCCAAAGGCCTGCTTCTCGGCATACGCGGTCCGGCCGGACGCTCCGTGAACGAGCCGGAAACCGAAGGCGTAGTTCGGGGACCGCGGGAGGGCTTCACCGAAAATTTGCGGATCAACACTTCTTTGATCAGGCGTCGTATCAAATCGCCGCACATGAAAACGAAACCGTTCGTGTTGGGACGGCGAAGCCAAACACCCGTTGCGCTCATATATGTTGAAGGTCTCACCAATCCCGGCTTAATTGAAGAAGCCATCGGCAGAATCGAGAAAATCGACGTCGACATTATGGTAGAATCCGGTTTTCTCGAAGAGTTCATCCAAGACAACGCCTTCTCCCCGTTCCCGCAAATGCAGGTCTCGGAAAGACCCGATACGGTGGCGATAGCGCTCATGAATGGACGCATAGCCATCGTGATCGACGGGACGCCCATGGTCCTTCTGCTGCCGACGACGTTTTATCAACTGCTGCAGGCGTCGGAAGATTATTACGAACGGTTCCAAATGGGCACGCTCATTCGTTGGCTGCGCTATGTATTCTTGTTTATCTCCCTGTTTATGCCCGGCCTTTACGTGGCGATCACGACCTATCACGCGGAGCTGATTCCGACCACCCTCCTGTTCAGCATTGCGTCGGCACGTGAGCATATTCCGTTCCCGGCTGTCGTCGAAGCTTTGATCATGGAAGTCACCTTCGAAGCTTTAAGGGAGGCGGGCATTCGGCTTCCGAAAGCCGTCGGTTCGGCGGTCGGCATTTTGGGCGCCCTCGTGGTCGGGCAAGCTGCGGTAGAAGCCGGCATCGTGTCGGCGCCGATGGTCATCGTCGTGGCGATTACCGGTATCGCTTCTTTTACGATCCCAAGCTTTAACGGAGCGATCGCCCTCCGCATGCTGCGGTTTCCCTTCATCGTCATGGGCGCGATGTTCGGCGTTTACGGAATTTTGATTGCGCTAATGATTCTCATCGGACATATGGCCAACCTTCGTTCGTTCGGAGTTCCCTACTTGTCGCCGATCGGTCCGATGAATCCGGCCAGTTTGACCGATGTCTTCATCCGCTCTCCGAACTGGTCCATACAGAGAAGGCCCGGGTTCTTGAATGTGTTGGACGATGTTCGGGTCAAAGGTTCGCTGACGAAGAGCATTTGGAGACAGCGCGGCCAAAAAGGAATCGATGTGAACCACGGCCGCAACGACGAATCTTCCGGAGATGGGCAAGATGAAAAATAAACTTCGGCTGCTCTTCATAATGATAGCCGTGGCTGTCGTTGTACCGCTTACCGGCTGCTGGGACCGGAGAGAAATCAACGACGTCGCCTTTATCCTTACAACCGCGTACGATTTGGAGCCGGACGGAAACTTTCGGGTCACCGTGCAAATCCCTTTGGCGGGGCAATTAGGCGGCGCGAAAGGCGGCGGCGGCGGTTCCGGCGGTGACAAAACCTACTATATTGATTCCGACACCGGTCGGACGATCCGGGAAGCCTCCGCCAAAGTACAAGCCAGATCCTCACGGCGTTTGTTTTCCGCCCACCGGCGTGTAGTCATCATTGGGGAAGATCTTGCGCGCACACACGGTATTCGCGATCTATTTGAAGCCATCTCGCGTTTCACGGAAAACCGCATTACCTCCTATATGATTGTATCGAAGGGCAAAGCTGCGGATCTGCTCAACACCGATCCGCCGTTAGAGCGGTTCTCAGGTGAAGCGATACGCGAGATGGCCAAGGCGCAGGGCCGCGCGGTCATCAATATCAAAAATGTCGCTCAAGAGCTCAATACTCCCTACAGTGATCCGGTTATTCTCTATTTGGGAAAAAAAGAAACGGAAGGCGGGTCCGATAAGAAAACGGAAATCCAGTTGCTCGGTTATGCCCATTTCAAACAGGATAAAATGGTGGATACGTTCGAAAAAGACAAAGCGAACGCCCTCAACTTACTCCGAAAACATTCTCGTCCGTACGATATTGTGATTCCTTTCGGACAAAAGCATATCAGCCTGGAAATGACCGATGCAAGAACAACGATTCGGCCGGTCTTCAAAGCTAAGAACAACGTTACCTTTCAAATTAAAGTATGGAGCAAAATGGCCGTGATGGAAAACTTGTCGGGCAGCGATCTAACCGATCCCGTTATCTTCCGGCAAGTGAGAGATAAAGCCAGCGAATCGCTTCGGCAAACCCTGTTGGAAACGCTGAAGCAAATCCAAAAATACAAAACGGACCCGATCGATCTGGGAAAGCATATTTGGAGAAGTCATCCGGGGAAATGGCAATCCACGTATCGGCATGATTGGCGGGATCGGATGGATAAGGCGGATTTCGACCTTCAGGTTCAAACCGATATTATTCAGATCGGATATATCTCTTCCAACATAGCCGAGGTGACCCGAGAGTAATGATATTCCTTGTTGCATTTGCCGTAGTTTGGCTGGTTTCGCTGTTCGGAGACTACATCAAATGGAAAGATCGCAAGGTGAAAAACGTGAGCAAGCCGCTGTACGTTTGTTTAAATGCCGCCACTTTGCTTCTCTATATTGCATATGCGGCCAATGTCCGTATTCCGATGCCAACCACTTTCTTCATTCGTTATGTAGCCCCATGGATCAATACACTTGTGCGAGGTACTTTTCATGCGTAGATATCGGATAAGCCAGCGTCAATTCGGATGGCTGATCGTTTCTTATCTCGTGACCAGTGCGATTATCAATTTGCCGCAGCAATTGAGCAGGATCGCTGCCCAGGATGCCTGGCTCACCCAATGGTTCCCATTGTGTTACGGCATCTGCGTTTGTTATGTATTTTATCGTCTGGCCAAGCTCTTTCCGGGCAAAAATTTTTTCGAGATCAGTACGGAACTCGCCGGGAAATGGGGCGGCGGCTTTCTCAAACTGATATTTCTGCTGCATATGTGGTTTATCTTCGCTCGGGATTCGATGCTTTTCATGGGATTTATCAAGACCAATTTGCTGCTGCGGACGCCCTATGAGATCACACTTCTTCTGCTCTTCATTGTTCTCGTCTACTACGGGAAAACGAGTGTGGAGGTTTCCGCGCGTGTTAACGATATCTTTTTTGTTTTCCTGGCTTTGATGGTTTTTGCCTTGCCTCTTTTGTTGAGCAACGAGATGAGTATTACCCAGTTGGAACCCTCGGTGGTGGAACCCGCAGGAGATATCGGTTTAGCCGGGTTGATGTCCGCATCTTATTATGGGGACATCGTGGCGTTCGCGGCTTTTCTCCCGGGCATCACGAACCCGAAATCGCTGCTCGCCGCTTTCCGGCACGGCCTATCTCTTACGGTGCTTTTGATCACTTGGTTGATCGCGACCGGGATCACCGTGCTGGGGGCCGATATTATGGCCAAAGAGAATTTTCCCACCTATGCGATGGTTCAACAAATTCACATCACCGACTTTCTTGACCGTGTGGAAATATTCGAATTCAGTATTTACTTCCCGTCGTTCGTGATCAACCTGACGATTACGTTTTTTGCGGTTCTCATCGGGCTCACCAGCTTCACCAAATCGAACAATTATCAATTTTACAGCCGGTCGGCCGGATTGTTCATTCTCCTCACTTGCGAGTTCGCGTTTAGCGGAACGCCGGATGTCGCCATCTTCGCCAACTATGGCTTTCCCGTGTATATGTACGCCGTTCAGCCGATTGGCCTGCTGATTCTTCTGCTGCTGGCTTGGAGAAAGTCGAAGCCTTCCGATACCGCAGCCGGTCAACGCACCGAACAAGAGAAAAAAAGCGAGCGCTCCTGGAGAATATGGATGCGGGTAACGCATCTCTGGATTTTGTTTGGATTGGTTTGTATCGTCGCGGGCATGTGTTTGTCTAAAGACTATCAATGGGCGGCCAGAATCTGCGCCGGCGGCTACGCCGTGTCTCTGTTCGGCACCGTCATTTCCACCTATATGGAACAAAAGCGGTCCATTGAACAACAAACGGGAAGCGCCGCATAATCCAGGAACTCCGTGGAACGGTTGATGAAACTTTTCCTATCGTTTATCGTAGATAATATTTGATTTTTTTATTTTTTTAAGGAGCTGACCTATGGCCGGCATCAAAATTGTAACCGACTCCACAACGGATTTGCCGAAGGAACTGCTGGAGCAGCATCGGATCGAAGTGATTCCTTTATCTGTCTTTGTAAACGGAGAATCGTACCAGGACAACGTAACGATTTCACCGATTGAATTTATCCGTAAAATGAAAAACTCCGAAGAGCTGCCTAAAACGTCGCAGCCTCCCATCGGAGTATTCGTGGATACGTATGACCGGCTGGGTGCGGATGGCGACAAAATTTTGTCCATCCATATGTCCGGCAGCTTGAGCGGAACCTACTCCACGGCTTGCGCGGCGGCCCAGATCTCAACGAGCGACGTGACGGTGGTCGACTCCCTCATGATTTCGCAAGCGCTCGGCTTTCAGGTTGTCGAAGCCGCACAGCTGGCGGAACAAGGCCATTCGATCGAATCTATTGTGGGCCGGTTGAAACAGGTGCTCAAGGAGACCAAATTGTTAGTCGTTCTCGAGACGCTCGAAAATTTGATCAAAGGCGGACGCGTCGGCAAAGCGGTGGGTTGGTTAAGCAGCGTGCTCAAGATCAAGCCGATCGCGATGCTGGAGAAAGGCGTATATACGCCTCTTGCCAAGGTCAGAACCACTTCGCACGTACTCAAAACGCTGATCGAGCGCTTCGAGCAAGATATCAAGGATAAAATCGTCGGCGGGATCGGGATTTCTCACGCCGATAATTTGCCGCTGGCCGAGCGGCTTCGGGAAGAAATTGCACGGATCACATCGGCTCCCGTCATGATCCGGCCGGCTACACCGGTCATTACGACGCATACCGGTCCGGGCGCGATTGGCTTTATGTATTATACGAAATGACCGCTATTGTACATCAAAATTAAAATATTTGGCCGGAAAAGGTTCTTTTTGCAAGGTGTAATGCCACCATTCCTTGCTGTATGATTTAAAACCATGCTTGATCATGACGTTTTTGAGCAAGTCCCTGTTGGCCTTCTGTTCCGCGCTGATTCGCTTCGTTCCATGGCTGGATATCTCGTCCAACAAATCAAAAGGCGATCCCATGTCGAGTTCTTTCCCGCTCTTGGTTTCCACGATCGTCAGATCCACGGTACTTCCTCTGGAGTGGCCCGATTTTTTGGCGAGATAACCGAGCTTGAACAAATTCCTTTTATCCACGTTCGGATAAAAGGTTTTTTTCATTTTCGTATCGCCGGCATCCTGGGACCAACGAATAAAGTGGTCGACCGCTTTCTGCGGACGGTAAGCATCGTAAACTTTCAAATGATAGCCCTTTTTCTCAAGTTCATCGTTCACTTTTTTGAGCGCCTTGGCAGTTTCAACCGTCATGATCGGCAGCGGCGCCCAGTAACCGTCGATCCGCGTGCCCGCAAAGTTATACTCGCTATAATAGCGGATATCGAATTCGGCTGTTGGCATCACTTCGTCCAAATATACGAAACCTTTCGGCAATTGACGCTTCTTCGTGAACTGCTCTTCCGCGGCGCCGGCATTGGCAACGGTAACGACCAGCAGTGCAAGCGAAACAGCACCGACCGTAAGTTTCTTCCAAAAGCTCATGATCGACATCATTTCTGTTATCTCACGCTCCTAAACCTTTCCCCAATAAACGTCACACACATAATCGAAGAACACCCGGCCTTTCTTCTCATTCCGATCGAATATGGAGCGGAGTTCCGCCATCATTGGTTCGAAATTCGGGTCCCCTTCCGGAGGGCTGTAGGAAGACGACTGCAGCCGGCCTTTCAGACCGTTGAAGTCAAAAATTTGCCGGTTTGGAAAATGCGCCTCCTGAAAAGAACCTGCTTGGAAAAAAAGACGAATCGTTTCTCTTGAAATGTTTTGATGATTCACTTGTCCGTAATCGGTTCCAAACTTGTGAAGCAACGCCTCATACTCTTCAAGAAATTGGCTGCCATGTGTGAGCCGTGTGTTCCAAAGAAGCGCCGCTTTCCCGCCGGGTTTCAAGATTCTCCGAAACTCCGTTTGTGCCGCACTGCGGTCAAACCAATGAAAGGCTTGTGCGCATACGATGAAATCGACCGATTCGTCCGCCAGTCCCGTAGCCTCCGCGGAACCGCGCACACCCCGAAACCTTGAATCGCTGCCAAATGCACTTTCCGCTGCCTCCCGCATGTTATCGTTGGGTTCGACAGCGATCAACCTGCTGCCGCGCTCCAAAAGCAATCGCGAGAAAATACCCGTGCCCGCGCCGACATCGGCAACGACAGCATCCGGACGAAAGCCGGCAGCGTCGTACAAATAATCGATCGCTTCCTTCGGATAACTTGGACGATATTTCACGTAGGTATCGACCCGGTTCGAAAAACGTTCTTTATTGTCCAAATGCCTTCACCCTCTCGTCTGTCTCTTCCATGATTATACATTGATTCGGCGCGCTTAAAGCACGAAAATATGCACATGCTACCTCTGACGCCATGGCAAAGATCGGAGGAAATAATGTGCGTATTGTGGTGTGGAGTTTCATCCTGGGCATTCATTTCCTATTTCAAGCCGCGCCGGAAATCCAAGCAACCCCGGTGGCACACGGAGTGATCGTTCCCCCTGTCCCCACAGACGGGAATGACACGTATCAGCCGGAGGCACTGCGTCGCGGCGGAGGTTTTCGATCCGGGAGGATCGGTTATAATCCCGGCGTCACTCCCGGCAGAACCGGAGTTACCCCGGGAACTCCGGGAAGAGCGGTCCGCACGCCCGGAGCCGCCACGCCGGCGCCGCGAACCGGGTTCGGAGGCTTGGGCGGCTTGTTCGGCGGTTTCGTTGCCGGCTCCCTCCTCGGACATCTGTTCAACCCGTTCGGCTTCGGCGGTGCGCCCGGCGGCTTTTCCTTGATCGGCCTTCTGTTCTGGGGCGTGATCATTTACTTGCTCTTCCGCCTTTTCCGCCGGCGTTCCGGCACCCGTTAAATGCAAAAAGCGACTCGCGTAGAGTCGCTTTCTTTTCGATCAGGTCACTTGTTCCGCATAGTCCGCTACTCTTTCCCAAATGCTGTCCAGCGTGAGACTTAAGTTGGAACCGCGCTCCGGATGAATGTAGCGGTCATCGTTGCGAAAATAATGTTCGTGCCCTCCCAACACCGTGATCGAGCCGATGAGTCCGGGCGCGTATTTCATTTTGTCCCAATACCGGACGCCAAGCCTGTTGCGGGCCCATCCACCCCATCTGCCCAGACGTGTGATCGGGTCCACCCGGTGTCCCTGATCGTCCACCGCAACGAAATAACTGACCTTCCGACGATGCTCCGGACGGATCGGTACCTTGGGAGAGCCGACCTGCACGACCCGAAAATCCGGAATCACCCCTTCCTCGCTCAACTTGACCGCTGCTTGATACGCCGCGACCGAACCTCCGCTATGGCCGATGAACAGCACCGGCCGGCCGGCAGACAAGGTTCGGACCTGTTCCGCCGCATCCCGGCCGCCGGATCGGAGCAAGCCGCGCAAACCCGCCAAATCCGCACCGACTTCCATCACTTGCCGAATTAATCGAACAGAGTGGTCGCCGTAAGGAAAAAGCTCACGAATGACCGGATCACGGCCCTCCTCCTGAAAACGCTGCTGAAGCTCCCTTTTGCATGCCGCAAAAATGCTTCTGGAAGAACCGACTCCCGCAAGTAAATAAATGTCCCATTCCGTGGCAAGATTCAGTTCAGACAACCTTGTCACCGCCCCATATCGCACCGCTGACTGTATGGCTTTTTTACACCTCACTCCATACTATGACGCGCACGCTCCCATTCTTTCTTCGTCCACTGCAAATGCTCCATTAAATACTTCACGAATGCCTCATCCCGAACTAACCACGCCTGATGGTCGCGTTTCACGAACCGTTCCGCTTCCCGGAAGGAGCCGAAATATTGGGGCAGTGTCTCGCCGTTATGGTCGATGCGCCAATCCCGGCCGGTGGAGAAAATATAGAATTGCTCGGCTTCCCGGTCTTCATACAAATTTCCGTAATCCGAACCTTTGACGTTATACCGGTTGCGATTGGCGTCCGGCCGGATGGGTTCCATGCCGAACGGTGCATGCACATATTTGGCGTACGCCTCAGCCGTCAACGTACAACCGGAAGCTTTGGCATGCCCCCCGCCGCCGTATTGACCGGCAATTTCTGAGACGTCCACCTCATCATGGATGGTACGGAGGCTCATTCTACGCCCGCCCACGTTCAAGATCGCGATATAGTCCAGATGCGGATTCTCCTTGCCGAGCTCGCTGGAAAGCTCCGAGTGATAATTCTCCGCATGTACGATCCCCACACAACGTTCGTCGATGAACGTCTGGACCAGTTCCCGTCTTTTGCGCCGGATGTAGCGTTCGATTTTTTCCTCTTCCAGCTCCAGGAGTTTTTGTTCGAACTCCGTGAAAGCAAACCCTTCAGGCTGTTTCATTCGATCCGTCATGTCTTCTTCGAACTCGTCGAGAGAGGTCATGAAAAACAGGTGGTTCAGCTGAATGGCCCGCGGGTTGTCGTTGGCTTCCCATTCCCAGGTATCATATTGGCGAATCAATTCCACGAACTGAGTGAGCGCCTCTGTCGGCTGGAGCAGGCCTTGCTGGCTCAAATAATCGAAAAACAGCGATGTGGCAGACGCGAGACGCCCATCGTCATAAGCTACTCTGACGTTCGCCCAAGGGTATTGATTCAAATGCAGAGAGGATTTGTGGTGATCGATCAGCTTCACGTTCAAGCCGGCTTCCTCGTATTGGGAGAGCCGGCCGGCGTTCTCCTCATGTACGGATAAGTCGGTGATGAACAGCGTGTCGTTCTTTTTTCTTTTATTTTGTCTGCGTTGCAGGAATCGGTGAACCTCCGGGTTTAAGCTGTCCACCGAGTTGTACCGGATTTCCACATTGTCGCCGAAGGCGCAGCGGGCCACAATGCCGCACCCGATTCCGTCCAGATCGTTATGTGTAAACAAATAGTACATGTACGGCTCCCCCGCTTATTGGTAACTGATTTCCGCGTCTAGTTTATCCGTTGCCCTATCCTCATCATCCGGATCGCGTTCCCAGTAGCTGCCTTTATCGAAATAATGCCGGCATACTTCATTCAACGAATGAAGGGCTTCGATAAATCCGACGAGGTCGCAGGTATGAAAAGTATCGTGCAGCTCGCGGTTTTCTTCCGTTACCGAATACACATGGAGCTCCATGCACCCGTCCCAACGTACGTTCACATCCAGACGTCGGTCCTCAGTTTCCAGCTCGAGTGCCGCTGTACCGCCGTCCGCGTCGCGCACATGACGTGCCTTAATCGTCCACATATGGAAACCACCGCCTTCAGGGGTAGCATGCCCATCAGTAACGCAATCAAACGTTCACTTCCTGCAGATTCTGCACCTTGAACAAACGGGCATATGCCCCGTCCTCCCGCATCAATTCGTCATGCGTGCCGATTTCCTTAATCTCGCCGTGCTCCACAACAACGATCTGATCGGTATGCGTAATGGTGGACAAACGGTGCGCCACGATCAGCGTCGTCCGGTCCTTGGCCAACCGGTCCAGCGACTCTTGAATGAGATGCTCAGACTCGAGGTCCAGTGCGGATGTCGCTTCGTCCAGCACGAGAATTTGCGGATTTTTTAAGAAGACTCGGGCAATCGCAATACGCTGCTTCTGACCTCCGGACAATTTCACTCCTCGTTCGCCGATTTCCGTATCGTATCCATGGGGCAATCCTTTAATGAATTCCTCCGCATTGGCCGCAACGGCTGATTGCATCATTTCCTCCTCCGAGGCATCCGGTTTTCCGAACAAAATGTTTTCCCGCACCGTCCCGCTAAACAAGATGTTATCCTGCAGAACCATGCCGATATGACCGCGGAGACTATGAAGCGTCATGTCGCGGATGTCGGTGCCATCGACAAGGATTTGTCCCTCTTCCACATCGTAAAACCTGGGAATCAGGCTGATCAGGGAGGACTTTCCGCCTCCGCTCATGCCTACGAACGCCACGGTGTCGCCCGGCTTGATTTTCAGTGAAATGTTTTTCAGCACCCAACCCGATTCCGGATTGTACCGGAAAGATACGTCGCGGAATTCGATGGAGCCGGCCACTTTCTGGAGCGGTTGGGCATGCGGCGCGTCGGTAATATCGTAAGGCTCATTCATCAATTCTACGACACGGTCCAAGGAAGCACTGGCTTGGGTTAGTTCCGTAGATGAATTCACCAACCGCCGAAGCGGGTTATACAACCGGTCCAAATATCCGAAGAAGGCGACGAAAGCGCCCAGCGTGAGATCCTGTTTCATCACTTGATAAGCGCCGAAAAACAACACCGCCAGCGGTGCGATATCCGTCAGCGTATTGATGATGCCGTTGGTGAGCGCATTCCACTTCGTCAGCGACAATGCGCGGCGAAGAAATACCCGGTTTTTCTCGTCGAACCGGTTTTTTTCCACTTGTTCCAACGTAAAACTTTTGATGACCGGGATTCCGTTCACTCGTTCAAACAAATGCCCCTGCAACTCTGCAAGCGCTTGGGATCTGGATTTCGTTAATGCCCTTAAACGTTTGTACAGCTTCTTTACCGATACGGCATAAAACGGAAACACAGCGATTGCGACCCAGGTGAGATCCGCATTCATGTGGAACATGAAGCCTAGTGCGATCGTGAGCGTGAACAAATCGAGCCACACATTCATGAGGCCCGTCTCCACGATGTTCTTGGTCTGTTCCGCATCGTTCATCATGCGGGAGATGATTTCCCCGGACCGGTGATTGTGATAATAAGTCAGCGAAAGTTTTTGAATATGGTCATACAGCTTGTTCCGCATGTCGTACAGGATCCGGCTCGTGGTCATCTGAGCGAAATACTGCCTGAAATATTCGACCGGCGCACGGACGACGACAAAAAGAGCGAATGCGCCAGTCATCACGAGCATCAGCCGGTTCGTCTTATCGGCCAGAGGCAGCGTGCTGAGCAGCAGATCGTCCACGATATATTTCATGATCAACGGAAGCGTTAGCGGAATTCCGAATTTCAGCATGCCGAACACCACGGTGAGCAGCACGATTTTCCAATAGGGTTTGACGAATTGCAAATATAGTCGAAAGCTTGTCATGTTAGACTCCCATACTTTGTATTGAACACTCAACCTATTATAATTCATAAACGCAAAACAAGCCGCCGAAGTACCGGCAGCTTGTTTTGCCTCGCTTGTTCATTTTTACAGCTTCGTATCCTCCACACCGTTTAACCAGTTCTCGATGTCGCCCATCACGGAAACGACACAGCCGTCTTTGAACGGAGAGATCAGACCGGCCACCTCGACCAGCTCCAAGAACGACTTGCTTCCGCCCTGCTTGCACAGCTTCAAATAATCCGCCCAAGCCGCTTTGTAGTCCTCGTTCATGCGCTTCCAGAATTGGAACGCGCAAATTTGCGCCAGCGTGTAATCGATATAATAGAAAGGCGAGCGGTAAATGTGCTGCTGCTTCTGCCAGAAACCGCCGCGCTCCAGGTAATCGTTGCCGTCGTAGTTGCGGTGAGGCAAATATTTTTTCTCGATTTTGCGCCATTCGGCTTTGCGCTCGTCCGGCGTCGCTTCAGGATTGCTGTATACGAAGTGCTGAAATTCATCCACCGCCACTCCGTACGGAATAAACAGGAGCGCACCGGACAAATGGTCGAAGCGGTATTTCGCCGTGTCTTCTTGGAAGAACAGTTCCATCCACGGCCAGGTGAAAAACTCCATGCTCATCGAATGAATTTCGCATGCTTCATACGTTGGGAATCCGTATTCCGGCACTTCGAAGCCGCGGCTTTCGTACACCTGGAAGGCATGGCCGACCTCGTGCGTCAACACGTCGATATCCCCGGAGGTGCCGTTGAAGTTGGAGAAAATGAACGGAGCCTTATAATCCGGCAAATAGGTGCAGTAGCCCCCGCTTTGCTTGCCTTTTTTGCTGACAAGGTCCATCAGCCCGTTGTCCCTCATGAACGTATAGAAGGCGTCGGTTTCCGGCGACAATTCCTTATACATTTTCGCGCCGTTCTCCACGATCCATTCCGGATCTCCTTTGGGCGTGGCGTTGCCAGTCTTGAAGCTGAAATTCTCGTCGTAATATTTCAATTGATCGACGCCAATGCGGTTGCGCTGACGCTCTTTGAGCTTGGTCGTGACCGGAACCATATATTGCGCCACCTGGTCCCGGAAGTTCTTCACCATGTCCGCATTGTAATCCGTGCGGTTCATGCGTGCGTAACCGAGTTCGACGAAATTGTTGAAGCCCAGTTTCTTGGCGATTTTCGTACGAACCTTCACCAGGTCGTCGTAAATACGATCCAGTTCCTGTTCATTTTCGGCCAAAAATCCGTATCTCGCTTCTGCAGCCCGGTGTCTCATGTCCCGGTCCGTCGACTCCTCGAAAGGCGTGAGCTGGGCCAGCGTACGCTCCTCCCCTTCGAACGGGATTTTGGCGGATGCGATGAGCCGGCTGTATTCCGTGGACAGCTTGTTCTCCTGCTGCAAATCTTCGATAATCTCGGGACTGAATGTCTTTAGTGACATTTCGGCCAGGCTGAACAGTTGAGCGCCCCATTTGGCTTCCAGCTCCTCTCTGAACTTGGAGGCCGTCAAGGCGCGATAAAAATCCGTTATGTATTCTTGAAAGATCGGATTGACCTCATCGAAGTAAGCTTGCTCCGCCTTATAGAACTCATCCGTAGTATCGATGGAATGCCGTATGGAAACGAGCGTCTCTTGCGTGTAGTAGGCATTGCGCAATTGGTTGATCGATTCCATTACCTCGTTTTGTTCGGTAACGCTTTCAGCATTGTTAAAGGAGTCGAGCAATTCCTTCAATTGCTGCCCGATCTGCTTCACATCCGGACGTTCATAATGATAATCCTGGAATTTCATGAATCCGACCATCCTCTCTTTTCTTAACTCCTTACCTTGCTCCATATTTATCATACCTTAAAGGAATTGCGGTTTTCCACCGTATCAGAGCGAAGCGGATGCCTTCCCGAGAAGATTGGCCAAGAGCTCATAGTCGGGCGAATCACCTTCACGGATTTTCAGCCATTTCCGCTCAGCTGGGCCTTCAAAAGCTTTCGGGACTTCAAGACCTGCTGCATTCATAATCATAAAGGCAATGGCATCTTTAGAGGGCGAGATCACCGCAGCATAATGGCCGTTCTTCAAGAAATGCGGCTTCTTGTATTGGATGCGCTCTTCAACAGTAGGAATCGTTTCACGGACAATCCGGCGAAGCCGGTTGCAAACTTCAACTTGCCAGGGTTGATTCATGTTCTCGATAAATGAGGTGACTTCTTGGTTCATAGATTTGTTCTCCTTTCCAGGTGAGAGCATACGAAATGGTAATTACGGGTAATTTCCGTGCCTACAATATACCATAATTGGAGTACTGTAGACCGATTTATAATATAGTTAATTTGATAAATCCAACGATATTGAGGAGGACTCATATGGCCAACTTGTTTAGCGGCGTTTTCGGCAATTATTCGGAAGTTTCTGTACAAGAATTGACCAATCATTACGGGATATATTTGATGCCGCAAGAGAAGATTCGAATGGGATTCAAGTTGATCCGGGATACGTTCATCATAACGGACGAGCGGATGATCTTCATCGATCACCAAGGCGTAACCGGCAAAAAAACAAGGGTCGCTTCCATCCACTTGGATTCGATCTATGACGTGACGATGGAAACCGCAGGGACGGGCTTTGACGACAGCGAATTGACCATTCACTACATTACATCACCATATTACAAATCGACGAATTTGCAGGTCGCTTCCTATAAATTCGAGTTCGGCAAAAAATTTCATTTGCAGCCACTCTATGTTGCATTGGTCTCTCTGGCTCATGAAAACCATAAACGTTTGAACTATTGAAACTTGATAATTGGGAACATATGTTCTACAATTTGGTTAGCATTTTGGTATCGGGATGATTAACCTTTGAATCTTAAAAAGCTCGCTGACGATTTGGGCGGTATAGTCTCCGACGGTCACTTTATTTGAAAAAATTTACATTGGTGAGGTGTAAAATGGAAATTGTGATATTGCGTGACGTAATCGATGATGACCTGGCGATTTTTTTTGAACATCAGATGGACACGACCGCCAATTTCATGGCGGCCTTTACTACTAAGGACCCGTCAGATCATGACGCTTTTAAGGTACATTGGGAGAAGATTTTAAACAATGAGACAATTATTAAAAAGACGGTAATTTATTGTGGAAAAGTGGCAGGACATGTTTCGAGCTTTGAACAGTTCGGTGAACGGGAAGTCAGCTACTGGATCGGACGTGAATATTGGGGGAAGGGCGTAGCAACTGAGGCGCTCTCTCAATTTCTGGATTGCATAACCATCCGCCCCCTTTATGCACGTGCGGCGAAGGATAACATTGCTTCCATTCGCGTATTAGAAAAGTGTGGCTTTAAGATAGAAGGGGAAGACAAGGGATACTCCAATTCACGAGCTGAGGAAGTTGAAGAATACATCTTGAAGCTATCATTATAAAAGAAAAATGGCGGCCAATTCGGTCGCCATTTTTGTGTAAATCTGAAGCATATCTTGTCTATCTTTAGAGAAGATTCAACAAGCGTGTTTCTTCTTCCGTAAATACCCTGGAGCGAGTCAGAAACCGTCGTCCCTCTGGGTTTTCCAGCGAAAACATGCCGCCTCTGCCCGGTACTACGTCGATGATCAGCTGGGTGTACTTCCAGTATTCGTACTGGGCTTTGCTCATGTAGAAGGATGCGCCGCCGATTTCCCCAAGAAGCACGTCGCTGTCCCCGATCATAAATTCTCCTGCGGGATAGCACATCGGAGAGCTGCCGTCGCAGCAGCCGCCCGATTGGTGAAACATGACCGGCCCGTGCTTGGATTGCAGCAACGCGATCAGCTCCAATGCCGCGTCGGTGGCGATTACTTTGCAGATTTCCTCCGTCATCGCATCGACCGGTCTCTTAGAAAAATCCGAGGGCGTCGGGACTGTAACTGACGAGCAAGTTTTTCGTCTGTTGGTAGTGTGAGAGCATCATGCGATGGTTTTCGCGTCCGATTCCGGACGTCTTGTACCCGCCGAAAGCTGCATGCGCGGGATAAGCATGATAACAGTTGGTCCATACACGGCCTGCCTCAATACTGCGGCCCATGCGGTAAGCCTTGTTGATATCGCGGGTCCACACGCCTGCCCCCAAACCATATAACGTATCGTTGGCAATGGCCAGGGCATCGTCCTGATCCTTGAACGTCGTGACGGAAACAACAGGTCCGAAAATTTCCTCTTGGAAAATACGCATTTTATTATGGCCCTTAAGCACGGTGGGTTGAATATAATACCCGTCCGCAATATCTCCTTCCATCGCGGCCCGGCCTCCGCCGGTCAAACACTGTGCCCCCTCCTGCTTGCCGATGCTGATATAGCTCATGATCTTCTCCACTTGTTCCGTAGAGGCTTGCGCGCCAACCATCGTTTCGGTGTCTAACGGATTGCCCTGTTTAATCGCCGCCACTCGCTTCAAAGCGCGGTTCATGAATTCATCGTAAATGGAATCCTGAATGAGCGCGCGGGACGGACATGTACATACCTCTCCTTGGTTCAAGGCGAACATGACGAATCCTTCGATCGCTTTGTTCAGGAAAGCATCGTCTTTCACCATGACGTCATCAAAGAAAATGTTCGGAGACTTCCCGCCTAATTCCAGCGTAACCGGGATAATATTCTGGGACGCATATTGCATGATGAGCCGACCGGTCGTCGTTTCCCCTGTAAAAGCGATTTTGGCGATCCGGCTGTTCGAGGCGAGCGGTTTGCCGGCTTCCAGTCCGAACCCATTGACGATATTCAGAACAC
Source organism: Cohnella pontilimi (assembly GCF_005049045.1). Classification (GTDB taxonomy): domain Bacteria; phylum Bacillota; class Bacilli; order Paenibacillales; family Paenibacillaceae; genus Cohnella; species Cohnella pontilimi. Next base: position 170,701 of record NZ_SUPK01000001.1, on the reverse strand, counting down.
CCGGAGGAAGCAAATCCTGAATGAGCTCCGCCAAAACGAGAATGGAAGCAGGCGTCTGCTCCGCGGGCTTAAGGACGACGCAGTTCCCGGTGGCTAAAGCGGGCGCGAGCTTCCATGTTGCCATGAGCAGCGGGAAGTTCCAAGGAATGATCTGGCCCACTACCCCGAGCGGCTCGTGAAAGTGATAGGCAACCGTATCGTTGTCCAGTTGACTGATAGAACCTTCCTGCGCCCGAATGCAGCCGGCGAAATAGCGAAAATGATCGATGGCGAGCGGAAGGTCGGCAGCGAGCGTTTCTCTCACAGGCTTGCCGTTGTCCCAAGTGTCCGCAACGGCCAGCATTTCCAAATTCGCTTCCATGCGGTCAGCGATCTTGTTCAGGATGACGGCGCGTTCCGCAACGGAGGTGCGTCCCCAGGCCGCTTTCGCCTCGTGTGCCGCATCGAGCGCCAATTCTATGTCTTCCGAGGTGGAGCGAGGAATCTCGCAAAAAATGCGGTTGTTGACCGGCGAAGGGTTTTCAAAATATTGCCCTTTCACCGGAGGCACCCAGCGGCCGCCGATAAAATTTTCGTAACGCTTTTTGAACGTGACCTTCGAGCCGGGCTGTCCCGGTTGTGCGTAGATCATATGTAACAACTCCTTTACGGTGGTAGTTTCGATATTTTATATGTGAATTCCATCGCAATATGCCTCCTCTGTCAGAGAGTAAAGCATTAAATGGTAGACGCAGCAAAACAAAAAGGCGCCTATTTAGGCACCTTTAGCGAGGCTCAATCCATGATAATCTCATCCAGCTCCGTGCGGTTTTTGTTCGCAGCCGATCTGACCTCCCGGTCCAGCTTGCTTCCGCCTTGTATTTGGTCGGCAGCCTCGGCTTGATTGTTCAGCTGCTCTTCCGTCTGTCCGATGCCGTGCGCTTCCTGATGGTTTCTGCTGCTTGTCATGTGCCTGTTCCTCCGCAAGTCGTGATACGCCCGTGGGCTGTCCCTTACTATGCGCAGGAACGGGTACGATATTCATCGTTAAAGCAGCATTACCAAGCCGCGACGACGCCGTCGGCGCGCGGTTCCGTGCCTCCGGCCAGCACGCCGTTCTCGCCGCGCAGGATGATTTGCCCCCGTCCGAACGAACCGTGGTCGAGCGCCCATTGGACCTCATGACCCATTCGCGCCAGCGATTTCGCCACCGGCTCGGGAAAAGCATGCTCCAGCATCACCTTGCGGCCGCTGATCCACTGCCAGCGAGGAGCATCGAGCGCCGCCTGCGGAGACAAGCCAAAGTCAATCATGCTGGACACGACCTGCACATGGCCTTGCGGCTGCATATATCCGCCCATCACGCCGAACGGACCGACAGGTTCCCCATCCTTGGTGATGAAGCCGGGAATGATCGTATGGTACGTTTTTTTGCCGGGTTCCAGGCTGTTGGCTTTTCCCGGATCCAGAGAGAAATCCGCCCCCCGGTTTTGAAGTGCGATGCCGGTGCCGGGGATGACGATTCCCGATCCGAATCCGGCGTAGTTGCTCTGGATGAAAGAGACCATACCGCCTTGTCCGTCCGCCGTCGCCAAATAAATCGTTCCGCTGCGCGGCGGGTGACCCGGAGCCGGCACGACCGCCTCCCGGCCGATCAGCCGTCTCCGATCTTCCGCGTACGCGTCGGAAAGCAGATCCTCCACCCGCACGTTCATGCGGGAAGGATCCGTGATGTAGGCCAGTCCGTCCGAAAACGCCAGCTTGGTCGCCTCGATCAGCCGGTGCACGGTAGATACCGAATCCCTCTCGCCCAATTCGAAGCCTTTCAAAATGTTGAGCGCCATCAAGGCGACAAGTCCCTGCCCGTTCGGCGGAATCTCCCAAACGTCATATCCCCGGTAATTGACGCCAATCGGATCCACCCACTCCGGCTTGTACGCCGCCAAATCTTCCTTACGGATCAAGCCGCCGGTTTTGCGGGACGCTTCGTCGATACGGTCCGCCAACTCGCCTTCATAGAAAGCACGCGCCAGTGATTCGGCGATTGCGGTCAGCGTGCGCGCATGATCCGGCGAACGCCAAACTTCACCGGGTCGCGGCGCACGGCCTTCCGGCGCGAACACGCGGAACCATTCGCTGAATTCATCTCCCTGCAGCACTTCCGAATACCGCCTGAAAGTGCGAGCCCAGCCGTCAGCCAAATCGGGTGCAACCGGATAACCGTTCTCCGCATAGCGGATCGCCGGTTCGAACAAGTCAGCGAAAGGCAGCTTACCGAAACGCCGCGACAATTCCGCCCAAGCAGCCGGTGCTCCCGGCACGGTCACGGGAAGCCAGCCCAGAGCGGGCATGGTCTCGTGTCCGCGCCCCTTGACGGCTTCGATCGACAATCCGGCCGGCGCCGGTCCGCTCGCGTTCAAACCGTGCAGCTTCCCCTCCACCCAAACCAGCGCGAATGCGTCGCCGCCGATCCCATTCGAGGTGGGCTCCAATACGGTCTTGCAAGCCGCAGTGGCGATGGCGGCATCCACGGCGTTTCCGCCTTTTTTCAAAATGTCGAGACCGGCTTGCGCCGCAAGCGACTGAGACGTACACACCATCCCGCCGGATCCGTATACGGTCATTCTGCGGGATGGGTACGGGGTGTGAATCGCGTCGAAATTCATCTTGTAACCTCCACTTTGCTATTCAGCAGCGCGAACGCTTCTCTACAGAATACAACAGGCAGGAACGCATGTCCTGCCTGTTGCCCTTACATTTATTTACCGGTCCAGCCACGTGCGCATCATCGACAGCAGCTGCGCGCTGTTTACCGGTTTGGTGATGTAATCGGACGCGCCGGCTTCCAGGCACAATTCGCGGTCTCCCTTCATCGCCTTCGCCGTCAGCGCGATAATCGGCAGATCCTTGAATTTCGGCTTGTTGCGGATGGCCCGGGTCGTCTCATACCCGTCCATTCCCGGCATCATGATGTCCATCAACACAATGTCGATATCCGGCATTTGCTCCAGCAACGAGATGGCGTCATGGCCGTTCTCGGCCGGTATCACCTTCATGTGATGGCGTTCCAAAATGGTCGTCAAAGCGAAAATATTCCGGATGTCGTCGTCTACCACAAGCACCCGCTTGTACTCGATCATCTCGTCGGAATTGTGAAGCTTCACCAGCGCTTCTCTCGAACGTGCGGGCAAGTCCTCCGATTTCCGGTGAAGGAACAAAGTGGTTTCGTCCATGACCTGAACAGGCGATTTTACCTCTTTGATCACGGCCGTCTTGGTCAGCTCTTCCCACTCGGCTTCTTCTTCCGGACGAACCTTTTGGCTGCGGTGAACCACGATCGGCAAATGCTTGTTTTTGATATTCTTCACAATATCCCGGACGAAACGGTTGATGTTCATATCCGTCAAATCGTTATCGGCCACAACACAGTCAAAATGCTTCGCGTTCAGTTGATTCAACGCCTTGCGTCCGGTATCGACCGCCACGATTTTGACATCTTCATTCGCAAGCAGCTCGACGAATTCATTGCGCTTACGTTCGTCCTTCACCGCGATCAGAAGATGACGAACGTCCTTCTCCGCATATGCCAACAGGTTCTCCAACGCATTCTCAAGGTCTTCGTTCGACACCGGCTTACGGACAAAATCATAGACGCCTTTTTGCAGGAGGTTCACTTCGTCTTCATCCACGGTCAGCACGCACACCGGGATATGGCGGACACCGATGTCGTTTTTAAGGTGCTCAAGCACGAGCCATCCGTCTGTATCGCGAAGATGCAAATCGAGCGTGATAGCATCCGGGCGGTATTTTTGAGCCAGCTCCAAAGCCTGCAAGCCCCTGGATGTGATCACGGCCTTGCAGCCCTTCTTGTGAACGACCTCCAGCAAGATTTCGTTAAATTTTTGATCGTCTTCGACAATCAACAGGACGCGATCCCCCGACTCAATTGTGTCCCGGTCGTCCCTCAATTCTTCAATGGTGGCGGCCACCAAGCTGCGCGTGCGTTTCGGCGGCGTCACGTCGATGACTTCCGGCTCGTGCTTCAATTTGGGGGCAGGTTCATAAGATTCCACTTCAGTAGGCAAATACAGATTAAACACGCTGCCGCTGCCCAATACGCTGTAAAGCGAAATCTCGCCTCCCAGCATCTCCGCAATTTCGCGGGATATCGCCAGACCCAGCCCGGTTCCGCCGTATTCGCGGTTTGTGCTGCCGTCCGCCTGCTGGAACGCCTCGAAAATGATCTGCTGCTTGTCCTGCGGAATCCCGATCCCGGTATCGCTCACCGAGAAACAGAGAACCGTTTTGGCGCGATTCAGCGTGTCGTTATCCCGGCTCCACCCCTCGTAGGCTCTGCGGACCAGGAGCATGATTTCTCCCTTTTCCGTGAATTTAAAGGCGTTGGAGAGCAAGTTTTTCAAAATTTGCTGAAGCCGTTTGAAGTCGGTCACGATCGTACGCGGCACATCCGGTTCCAGCTTGATCTTGTACTCAAGAATCGAGTCGTCCGCCATATGCCGGAAGCTGCGATCCAAGCCGTCCGCAAGCTCGGCAAGCGGCACTTCGCTGTAATCCGGCGTGATCGTTCCGGATTCGATTTTGGATAAGTCCAAAATATCATTAATGAGGTTAAGGAGTTCGATGCCTGAATCCTGAATCGTCTGGGCGAATTTCACTTGATTGTCCGATAAGTTGCCCTCCGGATTCTCGGCAAGTTGTTCCGCCAGCAACAGCAGCGAATTGAGCGGAGTGCGTAACTCATGCGACATGTTGGCCAGGAATTCGGATTTGTAACGGGAAGTAAGCGCCAACTGTTCGGCTTTCTCTTCCAGGAACCGTTTGGCGATTTCGACCTCGTTGTTCTTGCTTTCCACTTCCGCTTTCTGAATGACGAGCAGCTTCGCTTTTTCCTCCAGCTCGTCGTTCGTATTCCGGAGCTCCATTTGCTGCTTCTGGAGCTCTTCCGTGAGCGATTGCGACTGGATGAGCAGTTCTTCCGTACGCTGGTTCGCCTGCATCGTGTTGATGACGATTCCGATCGATTCCGTCAATTGGTCGAGGAAGGCGACATCGATTTCGGTGAACGGACGGAAGGATGCCAGCTCGAGTATGGCCAGTACTTGTTCTTCAAAGATGATGGGCAGCAGCACGATGTTGAGCGGTGCCGCTTCACCCAGTGCGGAGGAGATCTGAACGTAATCTCCCGGCACGTTCGTGAGCAGAATCCGCTGCTTCTCGATGAGGCACTGACCGACAAGACCTTCGCCGGACCGGAATTTGTTGGCCAAGTGCTTGCGGTTTTGATACGCGTAGCTCGCGAACAGCTTCAGTACCGCTGCTCCGTCCTCCGGCTCGTTGATATAGAATACGCCATGCTGCATATGCACAAGAGGTGCCAGCTCCGACAAAATCATGCGGCTGACCGCAGAAAGATCTCTCTGGCCTTGCAGCAGACGGGAGAACTTGGCCAAGTTTGTCTTGAGCCAGTCCTGCTCGGTATTGATGCGGGTCGTCTCCTTCAGATTGCGAATCATCTCGTTGATGTTGTCTTTCAGCGCGGCGACTTCGCCTGACGCGGAAACGTCAATCGTTCTGGACAAATCACCCTTCGTCACCGCAGTCGCAACGTTCGTGATCGCGCGCACCTGCGTCGTAAGCGTACTTGCCATATAGTTAACGTTGTCGGTCAAATCCCGCCATGTGCCGGCTGCTCCCGGCACGTTCGCCTGTCCACCCAACTTACCCTCGGCGCCGACCTCGCGCGCCACGGTCGTGACCTGATCGGCGAAGGTGGCCAGCGTCTCGATCATATTGTTGATCGTATCCGCGAGCTCGGCGATTTCTCCCTTGGCTTCCACCGTCAGCATTTGCTTCAAATTACCGTTAGCGACCGCGGTCACGACTTTGGCGATTCCGCGCACTTGGTCGGTCAGGTTCGTCGCCATGATGTTTACGTTGTCGGTTAGGTCTTTCCAAATCCCGCCTACGCCGCGAACCTGAGCTTGTCCGCCGAGCTTGCCTTCCGTGCCGACCTCCCGCGCCACCCGGGTAACCTCGGACGCGAACGAATTCAGCTGGTCCACCATCGTGTTGATCGTGTTCTTCAGCTCCAACAGCTCGCCTTTCACGTCGACCGTGATTTTCTTGGAGAGGTCGCCGTTCGCGACTGCCGTCGTGACGACGGCAATGTTGCGCACTTGCACGGTCAGGTTGGACGCCATGTAGTTAACCGTATCGGTCAAATCTTTCCATGTGCCGGAAACGTCCTTCACCACGGCCTGCGCGCCCAGCTTTCCTTCCGTGCCGACCTCGCGGGCCACCCGCGTAACTTCCGATGCGAAGTTGGAGAGCTGATCCACCATGGTGTTCATCGTGTTTTTGAGCTCGAGAATTTCGCCCTTGACATCTACCGTGATTTTTTTGGACAGATCTCCCTTCGCGACCGCGGTCGTTACTTCGGCGATGTTCCGTACCTGATCGGTCAGGTTGCGCGCCATGTTGTTTACGCTCTCGGTCAAATCCTTCCAGGTTCCGCCGACGTCTTTAACCTGAGCCTGACCGCCGAGCTTGCCCTCGGTACCAACCTCGCGCGCCACACGGGTAACCTCGGACGCGAACGTCGACAACTGGTCCACCATCGTGTTGATCGTGATTTTGAGCTCAAGGATTTCCCCCTGTACATCCGCGGTGATTTTCTTGGAAAGGTCGCCGTTTGCGACCGCCGTCGTGACGACGGCGATGTTGCGCACCTGGTCCGTCAGGTTGGACGCCATGTAGTTAACGCTTTCCGTCAGATCACGCCAAGTGCCCGCCACACCTTTAACCTGCGCTTGGCCGCCGAGTATCCCCTCGGTGCCGACCTCGCGCGCCACCCGCGTAACTTCGGACGCGAACGTCGAGAGCTGATCCACCATCGTATTGATCGTATTTTTGAGTTCGAGAATTTCGCCTTTCGCGTTAACGGTAATCTGCTTCGACAAATCGCCTTTCGCGACCGCGGTCGTCACTTCCGCGATGTTGCGCACCTGGTCGGTCAACGTGCCGGCCATGAAGTTCACGCTGTCGGTCAAGTCTTTCCAGGTACCCGATACGCCCTTAACATCCGCCTGGCCGCCCAAAATCCCTTCCGTAGACACTTCCCGGGCAACCCTCGTCACTTCGTTCGAGAAGTTTTTGAGCTGGTCTACCATCGTGTTGATCGTGCTCTTCAGCTGCAGAATTTCGCCCTTGGCGTCGACCGTGATTTTCTTCGACAGGTCGCCTTTGGCGACCGCCGTTGTCACTTCGGCGATGTTACGCACCTGGTTCGTCAAGTTCGACGCCATGTAGTTGACGCTTTCGGTCAAATCGCGCCAGGTGCCGGACACGCCTTTAACGTCCGCCTGGCCGCCCAGCATGCCTTCCGTGCCGACCTCGCGCGCCACCCGCGTAACCTCGGAAGCGAACGTTGACAGTTGGTCCACCATCGTATTGATCGTATTTTTCATCTCGAGAATTTCGCCCTGTACATCGGCGGTGATCTTTTTGGAGAGATCGCCGTTTGCGACAGCCGTCGTAACGACGGCGATGTTACGCACTTGGTTCGTCAAGTTAGACGCCATGTAGTTAACACTTTCCGTCAGATCGCGCCACGTGCCGGATACGCCTTTAACGTCCGCCTGGCCGCCGAGCTTGCCTTCGGTGCCCACCTCTCGCGCCACACGCGTCACCTCGGACGCAAAAGTGGAGAGCTGCTCCACCATCGTATTGATCGTGTTTTTCAGCTCGAGAATTTCGCCTTTCGCGTTAACGGTGATCTGCTTCGACAGGTCGCCCTTGGCCACTGCGGTCGTGACGGCTGCAATGTTCCGGACTTGATCCGTCAAGTTGCTCGCCATGTAGTTTACGCTGTCCGTCAAATCTTTCCACGTTCCGGAGACGCCTTTGACGTCGGCTTGTCCGCCGAGAATGCCTTCCGTTCCGACTTCTCGCGCCACCCGCGTAACCTCGGACGCGAACGTGCTCAGCTGATTCACCATCTGATTGATGTTGCTTGCCGTGATTTGGAATTCGCCGGTCAGCGGACGGCCTTCGATCTCGAGTTCGACCTTCTGGGACAAATCCCCTTTGGCGACCGCATTGATAACCCGTACCATTTCACTTGTCGGCTGGATCAAATCAGTGACAAGCCCGTTCAACGAGTCGGTCATGGTTTCCCATGAGCCGCTGAGATTTTTCTGCGTGAATCTGCGCGAAAGGTTCCCTTCCTTGCCGACGATCCGGGATACGCTCTCTACCTCGTGAACCATGCCTTCTTGTATGTCCATGATTTCGTTAAAGGTATCGGCGACCTTGCCCGCCACCCCGGTGTAATGATAGGGCAGACGATATGAGAAGTTCCCTTTTTTCATCGCCATTAAAGCGTTCAATAGTTCCCCCACGTCTAATTGGTCGTTTTCGGGAACTGGGTTATTTTTTGGGTTCGCCATATTCTCAACCTCTCACCGTTATATTTTCGTAGATTGATTTTCATAGACAATCAAGAAAAATGCGGCTCGCCGGCCGGTGGTGCGTTGGAATACTTGTGGTACGGCTTGGCTTCGATCGTGAAGACGAACGTCGCGCCCGGTTCGTCCGTCGCAATATATTCAATGCTGCCGCCCATCAGCTCCACCAGCGATTTGGAGATCGACAGCCCGAGTCCCGTTCCTTCGAATTTCCGGTTGGTGGAGGCGTCCACTTGCGAAAAGGGCTGAAACAATAAGTGGGCCTTGTCGCGCGGAATTCCGATCCCGGAATCCCGAATCGTAAATTCGATCGTAATCGAGTCGTCTCGTTCTCCCGCTTTCTTGACGTCAATATAAACGCCCCCGGATTTCGTGAACTTCACCGCATTGCCGATCAAATTCATCAATACTTGCCGGAGGCGATTCATATCTCCCCGAATGACCGAAGGCAGCGACGGTTCCAGCGTGGCTATCATTTCCAGACGCTTTTCCCGGGTTTGGGCGGTAAACAATTCGATCGTTTCTTCCACGCATAGTGCCAGATCGAACGGCTCGTTCTCCAGCTTCAAATGGCCCGATTCGATGTTAGAATAATCCAGTATATGGTTAACCAAAGAGAGGAGCGCATTGCCGCTCGTATGAATGATTTCCGCCAAATCGGCATACTCTTTCGGCAGCTCTGACGCTATTAGCAATTCGGACATGCCGATAATGCCATTGAGCGGAGTCCGGATTTCATGGCTCATCATGGCGAGAAACTCTGACTTTACCCCGGAGGCGATTTCCGCCATTTCTTTGGCCTGGATTAATTCGTGATTCGTTTTCTCCAGCTGCTTCGTCTGCTTGCGCAGCAATTCGCTTTGGACCTGCAGCGCCTTGTTCGCTTCGTACATACTGACATAGCCCTCAATTTTCGCTTTCAAAATTTGAGGGCTGAACGGTTTGGTCATATAATCGAAAGCGCCGATCGAGTAGCTTTTGAAATCATGTTCCACTTGATGATAGGCAGCCGACAAAAAAATAATCGGCACATATTTGGTCTTCTCGCGCATGCGGATCATGTTCGCCGTTTCAAATCCGTCCATATCCGGCATTTGCACATCCATGACGATAACGGCAAAATCATATTCCAATAAGTACCGCAGCGCCTCGATACCCGAATAAGCCCTGAAGATGCGATAAGGCTCTCCGAAGAGAATCGCCTCGATCGCAACCAAGTTTTCGGGATGATCATCTACTAGTAGTATGTTGATTGGATATTCCACTGCGGCCCTCCTTATGCGGGCTCTGTTTATGAATGTAGGACATGAGTGTTTATACCCAAAAAAAAATGCACTGAAACAGAGAAGTCGAGAAAAACTCGAAATCAATATAAAAAATAAGCCTTGTTGTGACCTTTCGGTGCAACAAGGCTTAAATGATTCATTCGGTCACGGTAATTTCGCCGGTCATCGTCGGATGAGTCGAACAATAATACGTATAGGTGCCGGGCTTGTCGAACACATAACTGAACTCGGCGTTTGTCAGCATGTTTTTACTGTCAAACGGAAGTTCCAGCCCGGTAACGGTATGAATCTGCTTATCTTTGTTGACCCATTTCACCTTCTGCCCGATTTTGATTGTCAGCTTGGAGGGCTGAAACGATGTGCTCGTGATGTCGACTAGCGGATCGCCGCCGCCACCTCTGGCGGCCGTTCCGGTCCCGCCGTCCGACGTGCCGCCGGTATGTCCGCCATGATTCGCATGATCGTCACTCGCAGCAGTTGCAGGTACTTTCACCTCCGCTGTAATCAAGATTTGTTTGGTCTTCGAATCATAGGAGACCTTAGCCCCGAGCAGTTGATTCACAACCGGGAGCGGAATCATGACGGATCCGCTTTTGTTGAGGGGTGCTGCGGCGATCGGCTTCACTCGGCCATCCATTTTGGCTTGTTTCTGATTCATCCACAATTGAACGATCTTATTGGCCGCAAGATAAGTAACAGATTGATCGGATGGCGACCATTTCAAGCTCGCGCCGAATGTGTCTGCTACTACTTTCAACGGGACATACGCCGTTCCGTTCAGTACAACCGGAGCGATCGGCAGGTTCACGGTTTTACCCGCCGCATCGGCTGTTTTTTGTCCGATTTTCATTTTGACGGATTTCACCGCGAGCGTTCCCGCATCTTTCTTCACTTCCATCATCGTATGCAGCCCGCCCGGGTAAATCCCGTTGTTCGTATTGTCCACAACATTATGACTATGAAGCGGGAACATGCCGTCCTGATCGAACGTGACAAGCAGATCGTATCGTTCGCCCGGACCGATCAATACCGTATCTTTGGTACTGGGTGCAGGCAGCGGTCTGCCGTCGGACGCGACAATCTGAAAGTGGTAGCCGTGCATATGGAAGCTGTGCGGCTGATACCCGGAATTGATGAATCGAATCAGCACCGTCTCCCCGACCTTGCCTTCGATCATCGTCGTCGGGTCATTTTCGGTGTCCGGATATGCTTTGCCGTTGATCGTCCAGTAGGTCGGATGAAAGGCCGTGCGGTCGTAGGGACGTCCTTCTTCTACGGCTTTATGCCACACCGGATCGATTTCATTCACATTAAAAATGTACTCCTTATCGTATGAAGGGCCGCCGGTCCAAACTTGATTCGCCCCGTTCTTGGCTTTCACGATCAAGGCACCTTGCATGCCCATCTGCAGATGCTCGATCGTATCGACGTGACAATGATAAAAATAAGTGCCTGCATGTTGGGCAGTAAAATTATATGTGAAGCTCTCTCCGACCTGAATCGCCGGTGAGGTGTGCGGTACTCCATCGTTCGCCTGATCGGTATCCAGACCGTGCCAGTGGATCGTGTGAGCCAACCGTTTGATGTCCTTTTTGAAGGGTCCGATATTCGTCAGCGTTACTTCCACTTGGTCCCCTTCATTCACTTCGAGCGTAGGACCGGGATAACCGGCGGTGCCTTGCTGGTTTTGCAGGCTGTAACCCCATACATACACTTTGTTCCCGTCCGGCAAAGTTAAATAGCCGTCTGTGGCATATAAATGAAATTTCTTCACCGTTCCGCTGTCGGTGCCCGCATAACCGACAGCTCCGTTCAAGAGCAAAGTGAATAGCGCGATCGAAGAAAAAAATAAAAAACAACGCAAAAGAGCGGTCTGCCGTCTCATATCTGTTTTCCTCTCGTGTATAAAATGAAAAGAAAAGAAAGGGAGCGCTGTCGGCTCCCCCTCTACGGTTAACGTAACAATATCCCAGCTTGCTTATTAATGGTTCATGTGTACGCTTACGGCTGTGCCGGCCGTGACAGTGAGCGTTTTTGTGGCTTGATTCCAGGAGTAGGAACCGCCAAGCACGCGAACGATCTCTTCTGCAGAGGCAAAAGCGATGCCTTTAACCGTGTAACCGGGTGTAACAAGTTGTTTTCCGTTCACGGCAAAAGCTTTCGACTTCTTGGTCACTTTGCCGCCCACCGCTTTGGCGAACGAATCCAGCGACACAAACAGAGTGCCGTTTTTCCATTCCGCTTTGGCGGAGTCGCCGATCGCCTTGCCGTTCACGATCAATTTCACCGCGTTTTTAGGCACGACTACGACAGTGCCGGTCATTTTGGAACCGGAGTGCAGATAACACTCATATGCGTAGGTGCCCGTCTTCGTAAATTTCAATGGGTACGTCTGCCCTGACATGAGGATGCCGGAATTCGTAAAGCCGCTGCCGTTAAACGTTCCGCTTCCGGAAGGCGCTAAAAACGCGGGGTTAAAGCCACCCTGCTCGGTAAAGAAATTCATATCTTTCGGCTTATTAAAGGTGACGAAATGAGGCTCATAAGGGCTAAGATTCGTCCATGCGACGGAATCCCCTTCGCTTACGACAACAAGTTCCGGAATCATACGGTTATGCGACATCGTACCATGGGCGGTACCCATGTCGACTTGGTAAGTAAGGGTGCCGTTTGCATTCGTTTTATACATAGGAGCATTACTGTGGTTCATTGTATCCAGCTGCAGCAGAAGTTCTTGTTCTTGCGCTCTCGCTGCCGCGACTTGCTCCGTTTTGCTCGGGATCGGCAGTCCTTTGGCCAATACCACGACCGTACCGGTCATCATCGGATGCAGCACGCAGTAGTAGTTGAAAACACCGCTTGAGGTGAATGTGATGTCGTAAGATAGGTTCGGGGGCAAAATTCCAGAGCTGAGAAGCGTTTTGCCGTCGTAACTCACCCCGCTGGCAGCAGTAGGAGCCTCGGACTTCGGATCGTTCGGATTCAACGGCTGTTGTCCGGCCAGGAAAGTGACCGTGTGTGGTGTAAGTTTCGCTCCATTGGTGAAGGTGACTTTGTCGCCTTCATGGATGAAAAGCACTTTCGGGAACATGGAATCCAAAGATGTAGAATCAGTTTCCTTGCCTACTGAGATGTTCCAAGACTGCGAATCGGAGGAATCGGCGGCAAACGCGGATCCGGCCAGTGACGTAACGATAAGCATGATGAGAACAAATAGGCCCTGCTTCTTTGACATGTAGACACTCCTTTGAGGTTTGCATTCGTGCCTATATCCAATATTTAGGCACATAGCCAATATTATCATGCAAATATACAGACGAAAAGAATTTTTTGTTAAAGTTACCAAATGTTATATTTATCGACTTTTCTCTAGGATTTTCTCTTCTAAGCCGCGCTTACCTTTCCTATTCGTGAAATCACTCCCCATAATGACAAGAAACGCTGCAACTCAGGACTTTATTACCGGTCTTGAAAGCACTTTCAATGTTTAATGAGGCTGTTATGATAGCGATGAATCAAAATCCTGAGGAGGAATCTCATGACAAGTCGCAAAGTCGTCGGCCTTCTATCATCGCTGTTACTGGCAGGCAGTCTCGTCGTCCCCTCTTCCGCATTTGCAGCTCCAAGCTACAACCCGGATCCGAGCGTGCTCGATATCGGACCCAAGCTCCGTTCCGAAACGGTCGAGCAAGTGAAAGCAGAGAACCGGCTCGATCTCTCCGGCGCCGAAGCGAGCGGCAGCAGCGCCTCCGGTGCCGCCGCAAAAAGCGTGACGGCTTCCGATGTCGGCACGAAAGTTGTCAGTTGGGTAACGCACAATGATTATACCGGACGTTACGTACTCACTCCGTTCACTTTGCGCGCTGTAGGGAAATACGGCGAAGTATGGGTTGCGAACAACCTCGATTTCCCCGCCGGAGATCCGCGCAATTCCATGACGGCGATCACAGACGCTCAAGTTCAATATTTGATGGATGCTTTTGATAACAAGATTTACGAGAAAGAAATTGCGTTTTTTGCCCCGCCTGCGGAACGCAAAGGAGAATACGGGGTGCGTCCGGAGTATAAAGACGAAAGCGGCCGTGTCGTGATTCTCATTGATAATATTAAAGACCAAAGCTACTACAACCCGAACTATCCTAGCTATATCGCCGGTTATTTCTCTTCCACGATCAGCGATTTGTCCGACCGTAACGTCATGACGATCGATAACTTCGACTGGCTGAACCGGACCGGTCCGAACGCGAAAAGGCCTTATCTATACGAAGGTGTTTTCGCGCACGAGTTCCAGCATTTGCTCCACCGGGATACGGACAACGGCGAGGACACGTTCATCAACGAAGGCCTGTCGGATTTCGCCCAATATCTTGTAGGTTACGGACATTCCCAAGGTCATATCGATTTCTTCATGGATAACCTGCGCAACTCGCTCACCGGCTGGGGCGATCAATCCGATCTCAAAATCCTTGCCGACTACGGCAACGCCTATTTGTTCCAACTGTATCTGTACGAGCAATTCGGTGAAAATTTCATCCGAGATGAGTTTAAAAATCCGAAACACGGAATCGACAGCATCAATTCCGCCCTTGCGGAAATTGGCGTCAATAAGACGTTTAATCAGGTTTACTCCGATTTCATGGCTGCCATTATGCTGGACGGCAAATATCAAGGTGACGACAAAACCTTTAAGTTCAACACCATCGATCTGAAACCGAACGTAGCAGGATCCATTTTCAACAATGAAAACATCGCGCCAGCCTGGGGAACGGATTTCAAAATCATTACACCGGATAAGAAAATCGATCACCTGTACTTTAAAGGTCTCGATTTCCTCGGATTGAAATGGGCGACGGCGAATGATCCGGACAAAGGAACCGTACTCTGGGGCGGTAAAGACTCCAATCTTGCCGATAACTTCTTGATTAAAGGGTTGGATCTCACAGGTCAAACGAAACCGATCGTATCTTTCAATACGAAATATGACATTGAAGAACAATGGGATTTCGGCGTTGTTCAAGTCTCGACGGACAACGGCAAAACCTGGGCTTCATTGTCCAACAGCGATACCCGTTCTGATGTCGTAGACAATGGTCATCCGAAAGTCAAGGCGAATGTGCCAGGCTTTACCGGCAGCTCGAACGGCTGGAAAACGGAATCGTTTGACTTAAGCGCATATGCAGGAAAGAAAGTACTGTTAGGCTTCCGTTATCTCACAGATTGGGCCTCCACGGAATCCGGCTGGTATTTGTCCAATCTGATGCTCAACGATACGACCATTGATCCGATGACGTCTACCGCCGGCTTTATGAGCTTGGAACAGGCGACTAAGGAATACGTCAACTATCAAGTGCAATTCATCGGATTTAAAAAGGGGAATGCGAACGGCGCTGAAACGCATGCCAAACTGGTTCGTTTCCCCGACCTGCTGAACATGTCCCAGGCCGATCAACTGGAGCTCGCCAACATGCTTCATGATTCTTCTTTCGAGAAAATCGTGATGATGACCACCTACTCGGCTCCGCAGGGCAATAACAACAGTGTGAATTATGATTATTCGGTACAGTTCAGAACCACCACGAAAGTAAAATAATCGCGATTGAAAAAAGCAGCTCCGGTCATCGACCGGGGCTGCTTTGTTTCGAAACCGGTTATGAAAATTGAACCTCTAGAAGCACGTCACCCGATTCCCCAAGCGCAAACGCTTTTTGAGAGTAGTGTATCGAAGAGAGCACCGGGATTCCATCGAACAACGTCTGAAGATTCAGCCGGTTTCCGCCGGTCCACCGTACCGTCACCGATTTTTTTCCCGCTTGTATCGCTTTTTCGATCTTGGTCTGCAATTGCTCCATCGTGTTAACCGTGTTCTCGGGCTTCAAGTAAGTGTAACCGAGTTCCTTCTCAAGACCGTTATAGAATGCCGCTTTTTGAGGATCTGTCTTCTTTGCCATGCTCAAGATATCCCCATAGGAAGTGACCGCTGCCGGGTAAGAACGGGTCCACCGATGGTCCCTCCGGATTTGTTGATCCGTAAGCAAGTAATAATTGTAGCTCGTTCTTCCCTTTAGGTCCGGCACGGGATCGTCGAAGGTGGTGTCCAGGTGATACCATTTCCCTCCGATTTTCACCAAATTCCAAGCATGCAGTCCGGTCGACACCGTGCCTTCGACGATGCGATTCTGAATCCCTGCTTCGTTCAGCAATCGATACGTAAGCAAGGCATATCCCTGGCACACAGTACTGCCGCCGGTCAAGGCTGCATAGGAAGAATGTTGAGCCAGCGTCCTGTCGTAGGCGACATGTAAAATGACCCAATCGTGAACGGCCTTCACTTTCTCATGCTCGTTCATTCCCGGCTTGATCAATTGCTTGGAGAGTTGTTTGACGCGGTTGACGACGAATGCCGTTTGTTTGGCGTCTTCCCAATAACTAACCTGCACCTTGATGGTTGCAGCATTCGCGGTGAAGGACGTATTCCATCGGTAAGATGAAATGGTATATCCCAAGCTGTCGTCGGCATCCAATACGGCGTGGACCGCTTTATCCATTTGCGCAGATAACGAACTTGTGGAACCTTGGTATGTAATCGTGAACGAACTTTCCCGTTTGACCAAGTGAGATTGGATGACCGCTTGCAGCGATTTGGAGGTTGCACTGCTCGAAGCAGCGGCTGCAAACACGGCGGGCGGGTTCAACTGCGTGTAGTAATACGCGGAGAATCCGATGGCGGCGGCGAGAGAAGCGAAACCTGTACGAACCCATTTGCGCATCGGATCATATCCTTTGGGTGTGATGGAATCGGCTGGTAGATTGCTGGCTTTATTGTTGATCATTTTCCGAAGTATCGGTCTACGCCATCGGAAATTCCTTTGACGAGCAAAGCTTGGTACGACGCCTGGGAAAGTTTGCGGTCTTCCGCCGGGTTGGTCATAAATCCCGCTTCAATGAGCGTAACCGGCACATTCGACCAATTGAACCCGGTTAAGTCGGCACGCGGTACGACGCCTCTGGATTTTGCCCCGGTGGCGTTCTTCATTCCTTGATAAATCAGCTCGGAAGCTTTCTTGCTTTTCGCATAGATCGTTTTGGTGTATTTATTGCTTTGTGACGGGTAGAGTACGCTGAAGCCCGCGGTTTTCGGGGAGCTGTCGCCATCAGCATGGATCCGGATAAACAAATCCGCCTTTGCCCGGTTGGCGATGTCCGAACGCTGCTTGTTGCTGATATCCACGTTGTGTGTGGTACGGGTCATCACCACTTTATAGCCGCGTTTCTCCAGTTCCGTTCGGAGCTTTAAGGAGATTTCCAAATTGAGTACATATTCCGGTTTCTTGGTCGCGACTCCGCTTGTGCCCGAACTGACTTTCGGTTTTTTGACGGTAGCGCCCGGGCCGATCGGTTCCAACTGGTTGTTGCCCTTCAATTGATGACCCGGATCAATGCAAATCACATAGGGCTTGACGGCAGCGGGCTGTGCAATCGCCGTTGAGGCGATGACGAATATTCCAAGCAGCGTCAACAATCCTGCAGTTAAACCTCTCTTCAATGCCGGTCAACTCCTCACGATGACTTTTACTTCAGTATGCCGTGAGCGTGCTGATGAATCTAGTTAAATTTCTTTCATTTCCCTTTATTCGAGATCGATCCAAAATCTTTTGATCACATTTCCGTCTTCCTCAACGTAATCGATGTCCGGTATGCCTGGTTTTGAACTCTCTCACCGAGTCTACCACATTCTTCCGGATTCACCCGCGGAATATCTGTTGTAGAATAAAACAGAGGTGATTAGATGACTACATGGATCGTGCTTGTCCTTCTTATCGTTGTAGCTATTGTTTATTTATACTTGAGAAACGCCAAAAACCGGGATCCAAAGTATACGAAATGCCCGGTGTGCGGGAGCAGGACGAAACTCATCGGTACAAAGCCTAAGTGTACGCAATGTCTGGCGGTTCTAGGCGAGTTAACGCACAGCCATTCGAACAGCTAAACATAGAATAGCTTTTACATATGCTATCATTCGGTGAAGGCAGCGAGATTCTCCAGCGTTGATCTGAAACCCGCGAGATGATCCTCCTTCCGGATTCCACCAGGCACGTTATCGCATACGATGGTGACTTCGGTTCCTTCCGGTACCGCCTTGATGGTCCATGTCATCGTCATCGTTCCCGAGAAGGCCGGGTCGTCGGAATCGAATTCGACCTGCTGCACGACCCGCTCGTCAGGCACAAGCTCCAGAAATGTTCCTTGGACAACGTCCTCGTGTTCCGAGGTTTTGCCGGCTGTGGAGTGCTCCGATGTCTCATACGTCAGGGTCATTCGATAGGCTCCGCCTTCTCGAGGATCAAATTGATGTATTTGTCCCTTCATGCCCTCCGGCGGAAGCCAGGATACCAAAGCCTGCGGATCAATGAAGGCATGATAGATCGTCTGCGGCGATGCTTGTATCACTCTCGAGGCGGAGTCGGTTCTCGTATGGCCGGACTTATTCGTCATGTCGCGATCCTCCTTTTTAGGGGTGATGATTTTGGAGTTTCATCCACAGTTCCAGAGATGGACGGTTGTCTGCCATCAATTGATCTTTCGAGCGTTTGTTTTTCTCGCACCAATTCACGAAACGTCTGAACTCTTTGACGTTGAGCCCATTCTGAGCGGCCAAGCTTAAAACCAGCTGATCCCATCGTTTCATGTCGACGTGCCCGGTTAACGCGAGCTTTTTAATCCATTTGAACGGGTTCCAGTTCGATTTCGAAGCGTTCAGTTTTCGCTGTATAAAGTAAATGTTTCCGATATATTCACCCCCATGTCCCCACTCCAAGGGTATAAAATGATCCAGCGTTACATCATCCGCAGAACCGGTCAGCGCGCAGACGGCTTTCTTTTTGGCTTCGGTAATTTGCTCTGCTGTAAGGGTTCTGGGAAGGTAATTTAAAAGCTCGTTTCTTTTTCGGGTGTACCTTTTCGGTTCCATGGTCCACAACTCCAGCTTGTCCGATTAAAATGTGCGCCTGCAACAAACCGCCCGTGGTAAGGGCGGTCTGTTTTTTTCAGCCTGAAATTCCGCTCTTGGTTTTTAGTATATCGTCAACCTTCGCTTTCATCGACAAAACGGTCGTTTTTTTATATTGGATTCCGAGCCGAAGCACCTTGATTTGCTGTCTGCGGGACAAATTTCGAAAACGGGGCTCCTGCTTCATGAACCTGCGAATAATAGACCAGCTGGGGACGGGCGTTCGTTCCCGCCGAATGTAGGGTACGTCATACGGTAACTTGCGTTTGCGGATGAGGTGAAGGAGCGAGGTGAGCCGGGAAGAGGCTTTGGTTTCGTCCACCAAACAGGGTGCGGTCTTTCTATTCGTGTGCTTCTGCAGAAAATCATAATGATGGTGGCCGCTGACAATGACGTATCCCCCTTGTTTACGGGATTTCCGGACAATCATCAAATGCATGCAATCCTGAGCGGCTCTCCGAAGCTCCTTGATTCTTCGCGTCACCGGTTCAGAATACCCGGGTTTGATCTTGCCAAGAGGGATATATTGTACCGTATATCTCACAGCAGGCCTCCCCGTTCATATTTTGTTATGTATATGCCATGCTCGCTCCTTTCCGTCACATCACCACCGGCAATAAAAAAACATCCAGGAATCCTGGATGTACGAACGGAATCGGTTTAGCCCTGCATTCCTTTCTTCAGCCACTGGGCAACGGTGACGACCCGCTTCGCTTGGTGTTTCACTGCCGCTTTTACATCCTCCTTCAGGTTCCCGTCCTGATCGACGCTCACGCTCGTGCCGTATGGATTACCGCCCGCAACGAATACGGACGGATCCGTGTAGCCGGGCGGTACAACAATCGCTCCCCAGTGGTACATCATCGTATATAAGGAAAGGAGGGTCGCCTCTTGACCGCCATGCGGATTCTGAGCGGAAGTCATGGCGCTGACGACTTTATTCACCGTCTTGCCTTGTGCCCAGATACCGCCTGTCGTGTCCAGGAACTGCTTCATTTGCGTGGCCATGTTGCCGTATCTTGTAGGTGTGCTGAAAATAATCGCGTCTGCCGCGACCAAATCGTCCGGAGTTGCCACGGGAATGTCCTTGGTCGCGTCGCTGTGCGATTTCCAGGCCTCGTTGCTCTCAATCAAGGACGGCTCAGCCAGCTCCCTCACCTTGAGCAGCCGCACTTCCGCCCCCGCTTCCGATGCGCCTTCTTGCGCCCATTTTGCCAATTGATAGTTGGTCCCCGTCATGCTGTAATAAATGACCGCCAAATTTACTTGTGCCAAATGTATTCTCCTCCCCGCAGGCTGATGATTCCAATCACCCTCTTTTAACGCTCCTCCCCCCGTTTGAACCATCGCCTTACCTTTGGTACAGTAAATGCAGCCTTATACGATCCGAGGAGTTCCTATGTCCAATACCAATTTCTATATGAAGTGGTCCGCGCTCACGCTGTTCATCGCTCTCTTAGCCGCCGGCTGCAAACACGCAGACAACAGCATATACCCAGAGAGCACATCGTCGGACTCCGCTTCTGATTCCTTTCCCGGTCCGTCGACGCCGTCTCCGTCAACCGAGAAACCGGTTAACACGGTGCCCTCCAAGCTGGAGAAAATTTCTTTTTACAGCGAGGCCTTGCAGAAACAGATGCGGTTAAATGTGTATTTGCCGCCGGGGTACAGCACAAGCCTCAGATACCCGGTCTTGTACATGCTGCACGGCTACTTCGGAACCGAGTCGGCGTGGATGCCGGAGATGCAGCTGGAGAAGGAAGCCGACCGGCTAATTCTTGCCGACCGGATCCAACCGATGATCATCGTGGCGCCGCAGCTGGACAACAGCTATGGCCTGAATTCCGCGGAGAAATACCGGATGGAGACGCCCGCGGATCCCGTTCATTCCCGTTACTATGGCAAATATCAAGATTATTTCGAGCAGGATGTTCTCTTTTACGTGGACAGCCATTACAGCACGATTTCCTCCAAGGAAGGTCGGTATGTAGGCGGCTTTTCTATGGGCGGCTTCGCGGCATTGTCTGCGGCATTCCGACATCCCGAGCTTTTCTCGAAAGTCGGCGGCCACAGTCCCGCGCTGTGGACCGACTGGTCCCGTGTGCCTCGGATGAAGTCATGGCTGTACCCCAATAAAGCGGCGCGGCTTGATCGGGATCCGCTCCTGCTTGCGAAGAACGGGGATATGAGCGGCATTTCCGTATACTTGGACTGCGGGGATGCGGACGATTACAAGCTTTATGTCGGCACGAAAAAGCTGTACGAAGTGCTGCAAAGCAAGGGCATCCCTTCCGAGTACCACCTCAATCCGGGCAAACACAACCGAACCTACTGGAAATCCCAAATCGAACATTACTTGCTTTTCTATGGAGCCAAGTAAAAGAAGAACCGAAGCCGGATGCGCTCATCCGCTTCGGTTCTTGTCGTTCATGACCATCTGGCAGCTCCAATCGCTCCGCTAAACTCTCCATTCGGCAAATATACAGCCTCCGCGCCTCTGAACTTGGTGTATCCGGCCACTACGTCTCGAAGCACTTCATTTTGTACAAAAGATGAACCGATATAGACAACTCGTGAAACTCTGGCTTCGGCAGCTGCCAACACACTCGCCGTTGACACCGTCTCGCCTACCATTCCGATGACCGACGCCAGTAAATCTTCCTTTTTCGCCGGGCTATTGCCGAGATTCGGATGTCCGAAATTACTCGCCGTAAGCTCTGCAGCGATGGGCGGTACCGAACCTTCATAGATATGGCCGACCGTTAAATCCACATTGTCTCGTTTTCCCCGTTTGGCTGACTCTACAATCTCTTCATAATGTTGCATTCCGGTGAGCAAATACGACAATCCCATAATCGTGCCGCCGCCGACGCCGGTTCCGCCTACACGGGTATACTGATCTTTTTTCACATGATGAATAGAAGTGCCTGTCCCTACGTTACATAAAATAAAGGAGTCCTCTGAAATCCCCTCTTCGGAAAGCAGATAGCGAATTCCTTGGCATGTCGCATCGAATTCCGGGACGAGGCGATGAGGCTTACCCAACAAGGAACCGAAATTTGCGCTTCTTCCGCCCGTTAAATTTATATCGGCACCATCCAAGCGGGCATTCACCCAGGATACTGCCTTATCCATCTGTGATGCGGGAAACTTGCGAAATTCATAGGTGCCGTTACGGTTCACGGCAAACTTGATTAAGGTACCTCCGGCATCGATGCCCGCGTTGAAAAGCGTCAGAGAATGATCCCCCATTCGACTAGAAAACGACTACATTTTACGGTTGGTGACACGCTTATAAACGACAAAGACGCTGCACAAAAAAACGATATAGGTGAAAATGATAAAGATTATAGAGTGCCAATCCCGGTTCATCAATATATTTTGACCAAGTACACCCATCGTCACGAGGAAAGGCAGTTTACCGAGCACGGTGGCCGTGGCATAAGGTATAAATCGCATGCGCGTAAGCGCGGAAAAAATGTTCACCGCCTGTGCGGGAGCAAGGGGCAGCATCCGGGCAAACAACACGGCCGCGAACGGATTCCGTTCCGCGAATACTGTGATCCGGAACACGCCTTTCATTCCTGCCGCCTTCCGTCTTTGTTCCGGCGTGAATGTATATCGAACGATGAGAAAAAGCGCCAAGGCCGCGCCGGCGGACATCGCCAGATTGAGCACGGTTCCCAGTATCGGTCCGTATTTGGCACCGATCAGTACAGCAACGACAGTATAAGGAATAGCGGGAATCAGCGCGATAATAAAGCCGAGAATCAGCACCAGCGCAAAATGCATCCCGGAATCGTCGGCCTCCAGCCATCCGGCGATCGATCCTCGCCAGATCCACAACGATACGGCTGCTGCCAAATACAGCGAAATGACGAGCCATTTTCTCATAGAGGAAGAGTTTGGACGATGTGTTCGATATTCGTAACCGCCTCTTCGATCGTCGACGCCTTAACGACGGTAAAGTCCGCACCGTAGGCATCGGTAGAGAAAGCGTAACGAGGATCATAGTAATGTTCAAGCAGCATTTTCACAGCTTTGTCGTATCGGGCGGTCATCAAGCAGCCCTCGATTTCGTGGGCAATCGGCGTATGGATGCGGGACTTGATGTGACGGAAAGCGGCCAAACATTCCTCGTGATGCTCTTCCGGCCGATAATCGTCCAGAATGTGCTGTACGCGGACGTCGAGCGGCAGCTCAAGCATCAGGTGATGGCCTGCCTCTTTTTTCCGCACCAGAAAATCCGGCAGCACCACTTTGCCGATTCGCTTGCTTTCCGCCTCCATCAATACATAGGGAGAATGCTGACAGAGAAGAAGTTCTTCCAACAAAAGGGCTTCGAACGTTTTTTGATTGTTGCCCTTCAAGCCGATCTGTCCGAAAATGGATCCTCTGTGCCCAGCCATCCCTTCCAGGTCCAATACGGGAAGACCGCGTTCCTTCAGCGTGCGGAGAATAAGTGTTTTGCCCGTTCCGGTATTGCCGTGCAGCACGACAGCCTTGGGTCGCAAATGAAAGTTTTCAAGCGAGTCCATGATCCACTTACGGTAGGCGCGATATCCCCCGTTCAGGCGATAAACGTGAATATCCATTAAAGAGAGGACGGTGGCGGACGTTTTGCTCCGCATGCCGCCCCTCCAGCAGAACACCGCTTTGCGACCCGGAATCTCGGCGAAAGTGCGGATGAAATCCGGCAGCTTGGCCGATACGATCTCCAGCCCTCTCTCCTTCGCGGCTTGAGCGCTCACTTGCTTGTAAATCGTTCCGACCTCGGCCCGCTCTTCGTCGTTAAACAGCGGAATATTGATGCTCCCGGGTATGGACGACTCTTCGAATTCAGACGGGGATCTGACGTCGATCAGCACAAAGTTGCCGCTCTTGCGCTGCTCGATCAGTTCCTCCAACGATATATCCTGAAACATGTCGGTCTCCTCAAACTGTAATGGATCTAGTGGATTAGGCTTTCACGACAATTTTGCCGGCGTTTTCTTCCGTGACTTCCCCGATCAAATGGGCATCGACACCGGCGTCTCTCAGCTTCTGATGCAATTCTTCCGCCTGGGACGGGTCCACGGCAATGAGCAGACCGCCCGATGTGACCGCATCGCAAACAATCCAGCGGTCCGTTTGATCCATCTCGTCCGGGAACGACACGTGATCTAGCACGTGATTGAAGTTATTCTTCGTCCCGCCGGGCACAAATCCTTGTTCCGCCAGTTCCCTGACGCGGGGAAGCACCGGCACGTCCGAACGGTGAATGACGATGCCCGCATTGCTGCCTTTGGCCATTTCTAAAGCGTGGCCAATCAGGCCGAAACCGGTAACGTCGGTGCACGCGTGAACGTTGTACGGCTCCATCGTTTCGGAAGCCGTTTTGTTCAACGTCGACATCACCTTGGTGACCGTTTGTACCTCTTCATCGGACAATTGGTCCTTCTTGATGGACGTCGTCATGATTCCCACGCCGATCGGCTTGGTCAAAATCAGTTTGTCGCCAGGCTGGGCTCCCGCATTCGTCCGGACTTTATCCGGATGCACGATGCCGGTAACCGCAAGACCGAACTTCGGTTCCTTATCGTCGATGGAATGTCCGCCGACAAGCGAGGCTCCCGCTTCGTGAACTTTATCGGACGCTCCGCGCAAAATGTCCGCCAATATGCGCTTGTCCAGAGTGGAGATCGGGAATGCGACGATATTTAACACCGTTAACGGTTTTGCGCCCATCGCATAAATATCGCTAATGGCATTGGCTGCGGCGATTTGGCCGAACGAATAAGGATCGTCGACGATCGGCGTGAAAAAATCGACGGTTTGAACCATTGCCAATTCATCGGTCAGTTTATATACACCGGCATCGTCGCTCGTATCCAACCCTACCAGCAAATTCGGATCCGGCACTGACGGCGGCAGGCTGCGGATCACTTGCGCAAGGTCCGCCGGACCGATTTTACACCCGCATCCTCCCTTGCTCGACAGAGAGGTCAATTTAACGTTTTCAGCTGCTTCCAATTCATTCACGGTCCCTTCTTGCTTTCTTTCTTAAATCGTACAGATTTTCAGAAATGAAAGCAAACATTACCGGGTCTGCACTGCCAGGATTCATGCTATAATGATTCTTTGTTTTCTGAGTAGTCGTAAAGGAGGTGCTCCCATGTCCCATGTCAGTCTCGACTTTCAGCCCAAGTCGCGCAACAACAAGACGATCTGGATGGTGCTGCTCTTCATCCTGATAGCGGCGGCAGGTTTGATGTATGTTAAATGGATGCCGTATTATCATAAATCGTTATCAGCCGCGGATACCCATTCGATCGGCAAATCCATTCTCGGAGATTCGGCAGCGAAAACCGGCATTCCAACTTGGAACGATGCGGTGAAGTACGCCCGTACCTACTTTGAGAAGGTTTGGCAAGCGGCTGTTCTCGGTATTGTATTGGGATCGCTCGTTCAAGTGTTGATCCCTGTCCGCTGGCTTCAGCGTGTGCTCGGGCAGAACAACTTCAAAAGCACTTTCATCGGCGGTGTCGCGTCACTTCCCGGCATGATGTGCTCCTGTTGCGCCGCTCCGATCGCCGCGGGTCTTCGCCGTAAGAACGTATCGGCGGGTGCGGCGCTAGCCTTTTGGCTTGGAAATCCGCTGCTGAACCCTGCGACGCTGATTTTCATGACGTTCGTCTTGTCGTGGAAATTCACCGTGCTTCGCATCGTTTTCGGTGTTTTGTTGACTTTCGGAGTCGGCTATCTCGCCAACCGTATGGTGAAAGGCGGGAAAGTGACGAATCCGGAAATGGTCGATGCGGTGACCGTGCCGACCGCGGAAATGCAGGCTCCATTCCTGAAACGTTGGATGAAAAGCCTGGGCGATATGCTGGTTCAGGTCGTTCCGGCTTATGTGCTTGCCGTGCTCGTTCTTGGCGCTTTGAAAGTATGGTTTTTCCCGACAGCTGGCGTATCCGGTACGGCGGCTTTGATCTTGTTCGCCGTTGCCGGTGCGCTGTTCGTCATTCCGACCGCTGCGGAAATTCCGATCATGCAGTCCTTGCTAGTCGCAGGAGTGTCCACCGGCCCGGTTGCCGCGCTGCTGCTTACGCTGCCTGCAGTCAGCCTGCCGTCGCTCCTGATGTTGTCCCGATCGTTCCCGCGCAAAATTTTGTTGTTCGTGCTGGGGGCCGTCGTTGTTGCTGGCATCGTTTGCGGAGTCGTTGGCGATATTTTGTTATAAAGGCTTGTTACGTACAAAACCGCCCGGGAAGCGAACAGCTTCCGGGCGGTTTCTATTCGTCTTGCCGGCGTTAGAGAGGCTCATTCGGCGGCTGGATTTCCGGCGGTTGCTGCGGCGGAACCTCGGGCTGGACGTCGGGCTGGATATCCGGAGGTACAGCATCCGGTTTTACTTCCGGCGTGGGATCAGGCTTGATTTCAGGCACTTTCTCCGGTTGAATTTCAGGCACTTTGTCCGGTTGAATTTCCGGCGATAGTTCTTCTCCCATCTTCAGCACCTCCTGCTATCCATTACCCGTTTACGAACTTCCCACCGCTTTCACGTCCACGATCACATGATCAAACGGAACGCCGTTGACGGACACATCCAACCCCCACAATCCGGGCTCGTCGAGACCGAACTTCGCTCCGCTTGGGGCAGCCGCCCCCACTTCATAACCCCCGAGCGATACGGGCCACTCGTATAAAGTAACGGTTTGGTTCGAATTTTTTTCGTGGCCGTCAATTTGTACTTCGCGTTCTGTAACTCTAAATCGCCCCAGAAGTAAACCGTTACATGTTGTCGGCGTGGACATTACCCAAGAAGCATAACAAGTTGTTGCTTTTTTATGACCCATGAGAACGTGCCACAAATTAATAAGCCTCGAAGTAACATCCCCCGAGGCTTGCGGTCCGCCAGTATCAGCTGCGTTCCCAAATCAAATTGCGTAATCTCCGATCCATTAGCCATACCGGTCCCCAAGCTAAAATCGCAATATAGACTGGAAACAGCATATTGGACCACAACGGACTATTCACCCTGAGTTGCGCAGCTACCGCTCCTCCCAAGTAGCCCGTGAGCAGAAGCGCACCCAAGAATCGTGTTCGCGGTACCGCATACAGAAAGGTGCAAATTAAACCCAGAACGCCGATTACCGCCAAGTGGTTCTCCTCAAATCCGAGTGCGAGAGTACCTTCTACCACTTGCTTTGGCTTGGCGACTTTTCCGATTCCATCGAATAGCATGAACAGTACGACAATACCGCATATAATCCGTGCCGTCCAAAGCCGTCCCTTAGAAAAGCCTGTTTCGATCGTCGCTAATTTCGTTTTCATTTCCATCTCGTTCATAAAATTCTCTCGTCCTCCATGTGGGTTGTTTGACATTCTTAACATGCAAGTTCACAAAAATGTGTGTGTAGGTTAATGCCATTTCAATCACCACAGCGTTTGGATTGGTAATCAGAATACTTCTGTATATCTTTTGAAATTGTCCATAATCGCTTGCCAGCCCGCCTGCTGCATTTCAATGGAATGGGTGCTTTCAGCATCAAAAATTTCAACGACCTTCGTTTCATTTCCTTGATTGACGAAGGTGATATCCACTTTTCTCCCATCTCCGAGTGTGTATGAAATTTGCTCAAGCTGCTTCACTACATCGTATACCCCACCGAAATCAAAGCCCGTGCTGCCGTCTTTCGCTTCCATCCTTGTAAGAAACTTGCCGCCAACCCGCAAATCATTTTCCGATCTTGGCGAGTGCCATGTCTCTGATGCTTGATTCCACTTCGTAATGTGTTCCGGTTCAGACCAATACCTCCATACTTTTTCTACTGGCGCTTGAATGACTGCCTGAACGGTTACTCTCGTTTTTTGATGATTACTTGTTTCCATTTTGAAGCACCTCACTCGATGATTGTTTTTTGGATTCTCATTTATAAAGACGAAATCCGATTCCAAAATTCATCGGTCTAATTGTTCAGGGAGCCCAAATCGCGAAAATATTTTGGTGTTGATGAAATTTTGGATGTGGAATATCTTCTTTTCTTTCATTACAATGACGTGAATTCCCCAGGGTACCAAGCAGCTTTTGTCACTGCTCGGCACATATTGCGCAAAAGCAGGGTAACCGCCATTCACCGTAGTCGACAAAAACCGGGACCCGTCACAATGCCAGCGTGTAAGCGAGAAAAACTTGAACAAGTCGTCCTTGCCGCGCACCCACATAGGGAAAGGCGGCATAGACATATGGCCTTCTTCATGAAACAAGGCGACCAGTGCATGGATATCAAATTGTTCAAAAGCTTCCACATACCGTGAGAGCAGCTCTTGATCAGGCTCAGCATCCATCAATCTGTATTCTTCAGAACGGGATTTCGCCCGACCCATCGTTTCTCTGGCTCTTTGCAAGGCGCTGTTAACTGCTGCTTGCGACATTCCTAACGTTTCTGCAATCTGTTTGGATTGCCACTCAAATATGTCCTTCAAAATGAGCACTGCACGTTGACGTGGAGGCAAGATTTGCAAGAGTGTAATAAAACAAAGTTGAAGGGTATCTTTTCGTATGAGTATATCTTCCGGATTTTCCGAAAATGCGGGCGCAGGCCAGATCCAGGAGGAGTCAGGCAAGGTTTCGCTGGGTGCGATAATCGATGTCTCGGCATCGCGAAAGTCAACGGGACGAGTGCGGCGATTAGCTTGTCTTAGCTTATCCAGGCATATATTTGAAGCAATCCGATAGACCCATGTTTTGTAAGAGGATTCCTGTCTGAATGAGTTCCAGCTTTGCCAAACACGAATAAAGGTTTCCTGAACGGCATCGTCTGCGTCATCGATCGATCCTAGCATTCTATAACAGAACGATGTTAACTCCGGCTTCAACCGGTCAAATAACTGAAGTTCTAGAGCATGCTCCAGTGCAGTTTCGTTCATTGGGCTCTCCTTCTTAGGTGTGAAACCCTTTTCCCACACCACCAAAAAAATGTAAATCATAGATTAAGAAAGAGTTTCTACATTTTTCTCAAGTATCCTTCATCATTTGCAACTATCCTGCCTCTATCGGGCCGGACGATTGCTTACCACCTGTGACATTGCGCCTAGCTTCGTATTGTCTTTTTTAGATCTCTGCTATGAGTTATTTTCAGGGTATCCTAATGCTCAATCCAATATCGAATTAGCTTGTTGCATGATTTCAGAAATGATATCCTCCGCTTTTTGACGGTCTGTAAGCATTCTCGTGCCTTGTCCAGTCCACAAAGACATGAGCCGGCGATCGAACAGTTGAATAAATATCAGCGATTATAGTATTCTGCTTCTTTTAAATGAAGAGAAAGCTTCCTAGCCTCGAATACGATGACGGTCATGCCTCGCTCACTTTTCGATTCATGCCATTCGCCTTCTTCCCAGAATGCCGCGTATCCTGCTTGAATCGGCATTTCGTTCCCGTCCCCGCCCTTGACGACACCTTCCCCTTGTACCACTAAGAAGAGCTGTTCGCAGGCGGCTTGATGGCGGCCGACCAAGCCTTCGGGACCAATGAACATACAGCCGACATGCAACGATTCTTCGCTGTTCAGAATTCTGGCCATGGACAAATTCCGGCTGCCGAATGCGGCAATCTCACGGGCAGTATCCGTGGTGCATTGAAATATTTTCAAAGCGAGTCTCCTTCTCTATGTTTTTCGATACCGAGGTCAGCTAAAAATCCCGCCAAGTGTAGTCCACACTTAAAATACCTGCAGACCTTTCTTTCGCGTGAAAGTTCTCCATGCCTGCAGCTTCCGGCTTACGAAAACAAACTAAATTTTGATAGAGACCGAAGGCCCGGCAAATAGACGGTCTTGCCGAATGTATCCCGCATCGGTCATGATCTTGTTCGTAAAAAATGCACGTGCCGTAAAATCTCTCTTGATTTTGTAATTGTGAACGCCTGATCGAGGACATCGATTTCACATATTTCTTGATGCTTCTAAGCTCCGTCTCTGTGACGGGGACCGGACCGCAGCAAAGTCCGCGGCAGCCCTTGCACGGCAGAGTGTCGATAAGAAAAGCCTCCTATCCCGATTAACCACTTTATTTATGCCATTTAATGTAATACGGCTTCTTTCGAAATTTGTCAATCCACTGATTCGGGACGCTCAAGAATAAAGGAGCCCCCGCTGGGAGGGCTCCTTTGTTGTCCTATCCTTACTCTTCTTCGAAGAGACGCTCTCCTCGATACAGTCGCCAGGCGATTCTCGCGGTATGCGGCACCTCGCGGGCGGTTGGCGCATGAGCAGCCAAGTAACGGGTACACGCCAGCAAAATCGTTTCCTTCGCCTGCCGGGCGAAGTCATCCGTCCGATCCTGCCACCGGTCATACTCAGACACCGCGGCCTCGTACATCTGGAACGTGTGAAATTCAGCGTCTTCCCGAAGCAGTCCGTGTCCCAGTGTGTTAAGGAGCGCTGCGGCATCCTGTTCCGCTGCGAGATACCCGGCCGCCCAGCGGGCGGATTCCTCGACCTGCTGTCTGCGATCCATTAGCTCCAACAGTTCTTCCAGCCGATAACTGCGCCCTGCCTTGTCGCCTGCAGCCGGTTTCGGGGCGCGCGGCACGTTCAAAAACCGGTCATGATACACGGCCACAACGCCGTAAAATAAAGCCCTGTTCAGCAGCGGCTCTTTCGAGCGAAGCAGCCGTTCGTGCACGGCATGCGCATAGGTGAACGTGTGCAGTACGGCGATCCAATCTCCGAAATCGTTCTGCGTATGGAACCGGACAATGCGCTCTGCGGCGGCCAATGAGATCAATTGAGCCAAGCGGGACGGTTCAACGCCGGAAAGCAGCAGATCCGTCAATGTCCCAATCGTCTCTATGGGCTTATCGCTCAACACTTGATTCACGAAGGCTTGCTCATCCAGCTCTGCCGCATGACCGGCTGATATATCCGCACTCTGCAACCATTCGAACGCCTGCCGGATCGGCGTGACCAAATCGACCGGCGCCAGCCAATGATGCAGTTCCTCGCTGCGCGTCGGTTCCGCCATCATCGGCACAAGCGAAGCGAGCACTTGCTGCGCGGATCCCCGTCCCATCATCTCGAGCGCTTCGAATGCCTTGTTGTGAAAATCAAAGGTGTGCCCGCCGTCCAAATAAAAATGGTCGGTAACGGCGGAAAGCATCATCTCCGCGATCCTTTCAGGAGCCATGCCGCCGGAGATGGCGGTTAACAGCACTTTTTCCGCGCCTTGCGTATCCCGCACCTCCATGCAGTTGCGGTACCACTGAATCAATCGTTCCTCTCGAACATCCGTGGAAGGCAGCGGGCCGAGCAAATGCCGGGGAGCGCGCCCTGAACTGGCACGGGCGACTTGTACCAGGCCGTGATAGAGGGCCAGAATCCGGCCGGTTTTGTCCAGCTTCGGCATCACGTTCCTCATCGCGGTTAGAATGGTCAGACCCGCTCCCCAACCGTTTCCCTGCCCCGTCCCGAATTCAATCCCGACCCGCACGATGTCGTCCGCGGCCACACCCGCTTCCATTAGTCCGACGACCGCTTTGGCGATCACGATTGCGATGTTCTGCTCCAACCCTTGCCGGAGACGGTTCATGAGCTTTGCGGTGTTGTCCGTTTCTCTCGGCCTCGAGCTGACCCAGACCGTGTCTCCTTCCACCTTCACGTCATAAGCCGGCACATCGTCCGCCCACGGATCAAGCGTTCCGCCGCTGCATACATCGAACCGGGCGTGGTGCCAGTGACAGGTCAAAATACCGTCGCAAACGCTTCCCAAATGCAGCGGAAAACCGAGATGCGGGCATCGGTTGTCCACGGCAAAAACCCTCTCCCCGTGGTAAAACACTGCGATTCCGCCCCTGACGACTTTTGATCCTTGTGTTTTCAATTCCGCTACTGATCCTGCCTCCACCCATTCTGCAGTACTCATTGCCAATCCCTCCCCATATACATCCATGACTTCCTATACTTCCAGTATAAAGGAGATGGAGCGCCCTTGAAAATCGCGATGATTCGTCTCGAAGACGTCGGTCCGGGAGGCTATTACGAAACCCGGGAAAATCAGCAAAAGTTATGGACGGTTGCGGAGTATCTTCACCGGCAGGGCGTTCCGTTTCAGGTTGCCGTCATTCCGCGTTTCGTCGATCCGCCGCGGGGAATCAACCGGTCGATGGCGGATGCATCGAATCCGGTATCTGCCGGGTATCTTCGGGCGATTCGTGGGATGCCCGCTCTCGGCGCGACCTTGGGCATGCACGGATTCACCCACCAATATGGCAACGCCGTCAGCGCTGAAGGATACGAGTTCCATGACGGCAGCTGCACCGAGGACTGCCCTCCGGACGATTCGCCGGATACGTTGACCCGCTATGACAAGTTCCTTCTATCATACGCCTATCGCCGTTTTCAACGGGCATTGGCGCATTTTCGAGCCGCCGGACTGCGTCCCGATTGGTTCGAGACTCCCCATTACACCGCTTCCGCCTTACAAAGACGACTCCTCGAAGCCTGCAGCGGAGTCATGCATGAAGAAAACCCGGAAAAGCCCGGCAGCCGGACGATTTCGTTCCGCGCTCCCGGGACGCCGTTCTCGAAAGGAGCCTGGTATGTGCCGACGCCATTGAGTTATGTAGGCGGTGCCTCCGTGGAGGAAGACGTAAACCGGATCTGCGAACAAATGGGATCGTATGAGGAAAGGGATATCGCGTCGTTTTTCTTTCATCCTTTCCTCGAGTTCCCCTATATCCAGCTTCGCTCCGGCCAAACACCACTCTACTCGGATCAATCACCCCTTCATCGGCTCATTTGGAGTTTCCTTGCGGAGGGCCGCCGATTCGTGTCCATCCTGCACTTGTTCCGTTGGTCCGGCAGCCCATTCGTCCAGCCAGCGCACCGCTTCTAAGCGGTCCGGCCAAGTCTGCCTCAACGGCTCGAAGGCACTGTGCTTCCTGCCGTTTGCCAGCGCTTCCGCTGAGTACCAAGCTTCACGGGGAAGCCGGAACAGCCCGGCGATCGTCAGCCGTTCGCCTAGGTTCAGCGGGCGAATCTCCTCATAGCCTCTTAGAAGCGCCGCCATCAACTCCGGATTGAACCCCGTTACATTCGATAGTGCTTTTACGAGCTCCATGTACCTGGAGCCGACCCGGAGCGTGTCCCAATCGATCAGCTTTATCCCTGCGGCAGTTACGATTATGTTCGGTATTGTGACGTCACCGTGGATTAACGACGGTTCCTCCCGCTCTTGATCCATGGCCAGGCTCGCTTCCGGGCGACGAAGCAGGCTCCAGGCTTCATGCGCCAAAGCATTGCATTCGGAACCATGCGCCGCGAACCATTGCCCCCCTGGAGAGTTCTGTTTGCTTAACTTGCTTAATTGGGTGCGAAACCTCCTCTCCTTAGCTCGTAGAAGGTGCTTATGCCTGCGCGTATAGCGGTGTCCGCTCATGCTCCTCCCCAAACCGTGAAGCCTCGCCAATGCATTTCCCAGCTCTTCAAACTCCGCAGGCTTTCGGGACAGGATTCTCCCTTTCACCCATTCCGTCATATAAAACACGGTGTCTCCGCTCGACAGCCAGTAGCGTCCGCTTGTCGTCGTTCGCCAAAGCGGCATATGAGGATATTTTGACTTCTCTAAGGTGCGGATGCACGCGACGACAGCCCGGATCTGATGTTCGGCATCCGAACGTCCGGGGGTGCGGCGAAAAGGTTTGAGCACCCAGTCCCCTTGACCCGATGTGACCCGGTAGGCGGCGTTCGGTCTGTAAAAAGACGAGTGCGGCGTCACCTCGCGCGCGGACAAGCCGAAGCGGCGGATGACGGTCTTCAGTAAGGCTTCGTTCAACCCGTCGGCCATCGAACGATTAAACCTCCCATCCGTGCCATTCACCCTATATTATTCAGCTTCTGCACGGCGGGTCTGAAGCAGGACGTATATTTTCGAAGCACGGGAACACCTTATGGAAAAACAATCCGAGGTCACGACGATGCCTTTAAGCACGATCGAACTGTTAAAAAAATCTGCCGATTTTAAACATGAGGCGCTCGATAACGACAAACTGCAAACCGATTTGTTTTACTTTGCCTCCTTGTGCGATATGAAAGTTATAAGAAAGGAGATCGCTCATCCTTTTACCCTTTGTTCTTCCGTCCAAGAGTTCGAACAAGTATTAAATTCAGCCATGTCATGTTCTCCCTTTGACGAACAGAGCGACTTGGCTTCAACGCTGCTGAGCGGTCATGTGATCGTTCGGATCGAATCCAAACTGTACAAGCTGGAAGCCGTCAAGCCCGGAAACATCAAACCGAGCGAAGCCGTCATGGAAACGACGATTCAAGGTCCTCAGCTCGCTTTCAGCGAGGATGCCGAAACGAACCTGATGATCATTCGCAAAAAATATCCGTTCGCCTCCCTGCTTACCGAGAAATATTCGCTCGGCAAAGTGTCGCAAACGAAGTGCTATATGGTGTACGACAATGACAAAGTAGATCCCAATGTCCTTCAAGACTTAAAGTGCAAGCTTGAGAAAATAGAGGCTGATGTCGTCCAGGCAACCGGGCAAATTGAATCGCTCATTACGAAAAGCAAGATTCGCTGGATCCCGACCATGATCATTACGGAAAGACCGGATCGCGTCGTATTCAATTTGGCTCAAGGCAAAGTCGTCCTCGTCCTCGACGGCACGCCGTTTACTCTCGTCACTCCCTCTGTGTTTTACGATTTCATGTCCGCGATGGACGACGTATACCAGCCGTTTGTGGTGACACGCGCTCTCGTTGTTCTGCGGTATATCGCCCTTCTGGTGACCATTACGCTCCCGGCATTGTACATCTCCATCGTATCCTACAATCCGGAAATCGTGCGTGTGCAATTCGCGCTCTCCTTGGCCGGAAGCCGCGCGGCGGTGCCTTATCCTTCGTTTATCGAAGTGTTGTTCATGCTGTTTCTTATCGAAGCGCTGGTCGAAGCCAGCCTTCGGCTCCCAAGATACATCGGTTCTACCGCAACGACCGTAGGCGGCCTGATTCTCGGGCAAGCGGCTCAACAAGCGGGACTCGTGAGCAGCGTGATGATCATTGTGACTTCCGTGATCGCCATCTCGAATTTTTTGATTCCGATCAATGCCATGAGCTTTGCGATCCGCATTGCGAAGTATCCGCTCATCATATTGGCTTCGTGCTTCGGATTTGTCGGGCTGGTCGCCGGTCTGTTCGCCATCACCCTTTACGTCTCCAGGTTGGAAAGCTCCGGCCTCCGTTATTTCCGCTTCTATATCGGAGAACCCGCGGTCAGCGGTTACAAGGAGGGGGATAAGTATTGAGCCGTTATTTTTATTATTTGTTTGTGCTCAACATGTTCATCAACACGATTTTCTTCGTGCCGCGGATCTTGCTGGCGAAACGATATGACGGGGCCATCTCGTCCATCCTCCTCGCCATCGTCATCGGCAGTTTGCTGGCGTTCCTCTTCACATCGGCCATGAACCGGCTTAACGGTCAAGGATTGCCGGAAATGTTGGAAAAATCGTTTCCCTTTGCTATTCGCGCCCCTCTGCTGATCTATTTCGGCATCATGTGGTGCGCAGCCGGTTCGATCATTCTGATCGCGTTCTCCCATATCACGCAGCGTTATTTGAACCCCGATATGAATCCGAACATTCTGCTGCTTTGTTATTGCGGTATCGGTTGGTGGGCCGCTACGTTCCGTCCCATGGCCATTTTGAATGCGGCGGAAATCATCATCCTCGTTCAGTTACCGTTCGTGCTGTACATCATGATGAAGACCCTCCTGAACCGGGAGTTTGATTGGGATGAGCTGAGGGTGCTTACCGACTATATCTGGCGAATGCCATCATGGACCAGTTTAGCGGCGGCTACATATGGTTTTACCGGATACATCAATTTCGCTTTATATAACCGATTGTATAAAAATATGAAAGTCAAGCATCGCTGGCTGATCCCGCTCCTCGGCACCTCAGTGATGTTCGTTTCCATTTTTGTGCCGATCGGTTTGCTCGGCGTGGATGCCGTAGCCGATTATTTGTATACCTGGATCTCCACGGCGGATACGACGAGGATACGATTCGGATTTGTCGAACGCATCGTGTACCTATTCTTGTTCATTTACATCGGATTTTGTTTGCTCTTCATCGCGATAACCTGGAATATTGGTTCTTTGCTCGTTTTGAGCTGTGTGAAGCGAGACAACGTAAAAATCAGAAAGCACAACGTTTCCATGAAAACTGTCGTATGCGGCCTTTTTGCCGTCGTCACCTTGGTGCTGGGAATGCTGAGCAACGATAAAAGACTGTTGGAGTTCGTGACCCAGTGGCTGTCCGTCCGCTTCGTATCCGAGGTGTTTCTTGTCGCGCTGGTCGTCTGGTTGAGCTGGAGGCGGAAGCATGCGTAGCTTCAAAATCATCGTTGCATTCTGTGTGTTGTCGCTGCTGCTGAGCTCCTGCGGTTTCAAGGACCTCGACCGCCGTTTTTTCGTCATTGCTTTCGGCATTGATTCAGGAAAAACCAAGAAATATGAAATTTCACTCAAGCTGGCGATCCCATCCCCCAAGATTGAACCTGGGCAAGAAAAGGATCAAGTCATCAGCGAGGAAGCCGACAGCATTGCGGAAGCGGTTCGACGCATGAAGTCCAAAGTGGATAAGGAATTTGATTTTGGACATTGCAAGATCTTGGTGATCGGCAAAGGCTTTGCAGAAAAGCACAAGCTGGCGCGAGAAAATCTGGATTGGATATTCCGGCGCAGAGATATTCAACAGATCGCTTATATAGCGCTTGGAGAACCGGATGCCAAATCCGTTCTGAACACCAAAGTCAAATCCGAGCGTCTGCCCGGCAACGCCTTAATACTGGCTTTATCACGTGAAGGTACGGAGTCCCCTTTCATCGCAACCGTGTATCTGTTCGATTATTACCGAAGAGTCAGGGGTTACGGTAAGGATCCGTATCTTCCCGTCATCCGAAGCCTCAAGGACACCTTTGACATCAGTCGGGCCGCCGTGTTCCAGACGGGTACAATAAAACTGGAGCTTTCGCCTGAAGAAACCAGCATCCTCAATCAAGTCGTCCGCCAATATCCGCATATCTCGTTATCTACCGAATATAACGGACATCAGATCAGCGTCAATGTCGTGCAGTTGAAGGCGAAGTACCGGATTACCGGGACGGACGAAAATCCTCGTATCGTCTTTCACGTAAGAATGAGGGGCGAAACGGAAGAATCCTCCGCCGGCGTGTTCGACAAAAGCTGGACCAAGCTGGAGAAGTATTTGGAGGACCAGGTCGTAGAAGATTACACGAATTTTCTTCGCAAGCTGCAGCAAGCGAAAGTGGACCCGATCGGTTTCGGGATGCGGTACAGGGCGATCAGGCATGAAGGACATGGGGAATTCGACAAATGGTGGAATACGGTATACCCGAATGTCGAATTCAAAGTATACGCAAATGTGGAAATCCGGGGAACGGGCATTATCAAATAGCCTTCAGAAAGGAGTGAAACCAGGATGGAACCGAACGAAACGGAACCGGTTATCGAACAAGAAAACATGGCTGCGTCAGAAGGCGAAGAAAACGTCGAACAAGAAACGGAGGAATACGTTCACATTGAGTGGGCGGGCTATATTTGAACGAAAAAGCGGCCGTAAGGGCCGCTTTTTGCCGGTATTTGTCAGGCTTGCCGTGTAACGCCCGGCTTGCTGGAAGAACCTTGTTCGAGTTCTCTTTCGCGCCGCAGAATATCCTCCATCGACGTAGCGAGCGCCGCTTGCGGGCCTTGGAAGTGTTTCTTATAGTATGCGAAATCCATAATGATGAGCAGGACCATCATGCCGAGCACGGCGTAGCCGGCCATTTCATTCGGCGGGATGACCATGATCACACAAATGAACACGATCCACAGCAGCGACACCACGGCAATGAAGTTGCTGTAGCGGCCGAGATGCCACGGGCCCAGATGTTTCTTTTGGAATTTGCCTTGGGATACCGCAATCAGCTTCAGGAAAATCGGAATGCCATAAGCGAGGTACAGACCGACCACGCTCACAGCCGTCAGGAACGCAATCGTCGTGTAGGCCGCGTCCGGATTGGCCGATTTGATGATGTAGTCGATAAACGCCAGCAGGAACGAAAGAATGACGGCAAGCCAAATAGCTTTCGCCGGGGTGCGATATTTTTTTGAAATTTGTGCCCATTGCCCGCTGAAAGGCATCCCTTTATCCCTCGAGAATGCATACATCATACGGGAGAATGAGGTAATTGACGACAAGCCGCAGAACCACATGGCGGCTGTGACCAGCCATAGAATTACATTGCCGAACGTGTTCCCCAGCGCATCACTGATAATATAGATGAAGGCATTGTCCGACCCGTTGGCTGCGGCGACATCCTTAATCGACAGCGTAACGAACGCCAGCATGATAAACCCGAAGACGAACGAATAGGCGACGGAGTTGAAAATACCCCATGGCGCGCGTACCCGGGGGTTTACCGTTTCTTCAATGGTGTGGGCGGAAGCGTCATATCCGGTAAACGTCCACTGCGCCTGCAGCAGGCCGATCAGGAAGGCAAACATATAGGGTTTATCCGAGAACGTTTGGCCGACTTGAAACAAGTAATCCACACTGTTCAAGCCGTTTTTGCTCAAAAAGGCGAGTGTCAACACGAGCACGGCTACGATGGCGATATGATACCAGGCGGAGAAATCGTTCAGTCTGGCGACCATTTTAATGCCGATATGATTCAGGATACCGTGGCTCAGCAAAATGACCGCAAACACGATCAATGTTGTCGTGAGCGTGGAGGTGTAGCCGAAGGCGCTGGCCAGCAGCGGATCGGCGAAGATGGAGACGGAATAGTCGATGCCCGCCACAAT
The DNA here is from genome assembly GCF_005049045.1 of Cohnella pontilimi. GTDB lineage: Bacteria > Bacillota > Bacilli > Paenibacillales > Paenibacillaceae > Cohnella > Cohnella pontilimi. The sequence continues at coordinate 132,083 of NZ_SUPK01000001.1, read as the reverse complement.
GCCGATTTGGCCGATCAGATTGATCCATGCCGTGTACCAGCCCCAGCGCTTGTTTTTCAGAATCGAAGCCCAATGGTATAAGGCGCCGGCTGTCGGAATGGCGGAAGCCAGCTCGGCCAGGCACGCGGCAATGAACATGACGAATAGTGCCACGAGCGGCCAACCGAAGCCCATCATACCGGGACCGCCGTATTTCAATCCATGTCCGTAAAGCGACACCGCGCCTGTCAGAATCGAAATGATGGAAAAGGAGATCGCGAAGTTGGAAAATCCGCCCATACTCCGCAAAAGTTCCTGCGCGTAACCGAATTTATTTAAGTCCTGTTTGTCCTTGTCATGGTTGTGGGAATGTGCACTCATGCTTTGGCCTCCTCCAAGTTATCGGAACATACCAATCCGTAAGTCCTTTTCACTTTCCAAGGAAACTTTCATGCTTGCTTTCATCGAATTCACGAATGCTTCGGCCTGCCAGCCGGACAATCCACACCGCAAACAAAGATGTAACGACAATCAACAGGATGCCGATCGTCAGTTCCATTCCGTCCACCTCCCCGTCCCTCGACATTGCGATCCCATTCTAGTTGTAAGCGGTTTCTAAAGCATCTATGAGAAAAGCTTCCGCGAAGAAGCGTCCCTCCGATTCCGGGCCATGCATGCTAAATGTCCAGGTTCACGCCGCTTGTCTTTTGTTCGAGCATCGCCTTCAAGACACTCCCGATATGCGCTCCGGCTTCCAATGAAGGCGTTCCCCGCGGATGGATGTTGGAGATCACGGTGCGGTCGCTTTCCACTGTTCCTTTGCGAGGACGGTAGCACATATACGCGCTCATCGAACGGGAGGACACGAGACCCGGCCGCTCCCCGATCAGCAGAACCAGCACTTCCGGCTCTATAATGTCGCCGATATGATCCATCACCGCCACCCTGCCGCCGCGTACGAAAAACGGCGTTCCCAAAGACAGGCCGTGGGCTGACAGCGAGTCCAGCAAAGATGGATATACGTCCCGCAAGTTGGCATCCACTGCATTGGCGCTCAGTCCGTCGGATACGACGATTTGCACCTGCGGCTTCATTCTGCAGCTTCGGCGGATCCGTTCCACACCGTCGTCCCGAATGATGCGGCCCATGTCAGGGCGTTTCAGGTAGTTATCGATGTTCTCAAAATACGTATCGACCGTGAATAGCCCAAACTCGTCCAGCAGCGGTTGACTCACCGTTCCGTACACGGAATCAATTGCGGCGGCGTGATCGCAGCGAAACTTCAGCATCTCCCGGGTGAGCGGCCGCGTACCGGACCGCCAAACACCGATCCGGGCTGGCGTGCTCGCAATCAGTTCTTCCACTCCCTCTGCCCATTTCGCGTTCGGCACATGCGAGATCGGAGGGCCAAAATCGTCCGCGCTTCCGGTTTCTGACGGCATCCGAGACTCAGTTACGTTAGCCGCGGGCTGAGAGGCTGCGTTTTGCAGGGCGGCGGGCAGCTTCTTCTGCAACTCCGCCATCACTTTATCAACCAATTGATCCAAGGGGATGGTCCGATTCATGCTTCACTCTCCTTCGCCTTCACGTTTACATGAATATTGACGGATCGCCCGCGATCGGCGTCAACCGGCCGTTTTCCATAATGCCCATCATCTCCAGCCATTTCTCGAAGGCAGGAGCCGGACGAAGCCTCATCGTTTCCCGCAGCGTGGCAATATCGTGATAGCTGGTGGATTGATAGTTCAGCATACAATCGTCCGCCATCGGAACGCCGATGATGTAATTGACGCCTGCGGCCGCGAGCAGCACCGCCAAATTGTCCATGTCGTTCTGGTCGGCTTTCATATGGTTGGTGTAGCAGACATCTACACCCATCGGAACCTGCTGAAGCTTCCCCATGAAATGATCTTCCAGACCGGCACGGATGACCTGTTTACTGTCGTATAAGTACTCCGGCCCGATAAACCCGACAACCGTATTCACGATGAAGGGCTTATACTTCTTGGCAAGTCCGTAACATCTCGATTCCAGCGTCACCTGATCGACACCGTGGTGGGCTTCCGAAGACAACTCGGAGCCTTGACCCGTCTCAAAATACCATAGGTTAGGTCCCGTTCCCGTCCCCTCGCGGCGGATCATATCGTCCGCTTCGTCCAGCAGCTTCACGTCGATGCCGAACGCCGTGTTGCCGTCCTGCGTGCCGGCCAGGCTCTGGAACACCAAATCAGCAGGCGCGCCTTGCCGGATGGCTCTCATTTGCGTTTTGATGTGGGCAAGCACACAGTTTTGCGTCGGGATGCGCCACTTTTCCATTTCTTCTTTGGTCGCGATGAGCATCGCTTTCACGCTTTCCGCGGAATCGATGACCGGGTTGATGCCCAGTACGGCGTCGCCGATGCCGTAGCTCAAGGCTTCAAATAAAGAAGCCTTCATGCCCCGGATACTGTCCGTCGGATGGTTCGGCTGGGCGCGTCCGGCCAGAACGCCGCGCTGTCCGATCGTAATGTTGCAATGCGTCGTCACTTCGATTTTGGCCGCCGCCTGCACCAAATCGAGATTGCTCATCAGCTTGGTCACGGCCGCAACCATTTCACTCGTTAAGCCGCGGCTGATCCGGCGGATTTCTTCATTGTGCGTATCTTGACGAAGCAGGTGCTCCCGAAGCTCGGCCACCGTCCAGTTTCGGATCTCGGCATATATTTTCTCGTTCACTGCTTCCTCAATGACCCGCGAAACTTCATCGGTTTCGGGAGGAATAAGCGGATGATTGCGAATGTCGGCCAGCGTTAAATCGGACAGTACCAGTTTCGCGGCCATGCGCTCTTTGGCGTCTGCCGCGGCAATGCCGGCCAATTGATCGCCCGACTTTTCCTCGTTCGCCTTGGCCATGACTTCCTTCAAGTCTTTAAAAGAATACGTGTTGCCGAATAATGCTGCGGTCAGCTTCAAACGTCCGTCACCTCCACTCTGTTATGGAACGCCAGCGTTTTGACTACGACCGGGATCATCGATCCGGCTACCGGCTGTCCCAAATCGATATAATCGCCGTGCTCCACTTTGATCTGATCGATGCACACCAATTTCGGTCCTGCCCCTGCACGTTTCGCGAGCGCTTGGCCGAGCGCTTTGGCGATGTCATTTTCGCACACCACCACGATCACGCCGCTGCTTGGAAAATAAGCTATAAAGCTTTCGTAGATCGTTTCGGACAATCGTTGCAGCGAAGCGTATGTCAGTGGCCGGAGTCCAGATATCGCCAACGCAAACGGTGGAGAAGCTTCCGCATCGAACAAGCCGGCTGCGGTGCGCATCGTCTGCGATACAGCCTGCGCCAAGTGCTCCGTATGTGCCAGTAGATGGGGAGTAACCTCCAGCTTCTGCACCGGCAAATTGCGAATTGGAAGTGCCGATTCATCCAAATGAACGGTAGCGCCGCTAATTTCCGTGCTTTGCATCCCAGCCCCGATCACCGTGGCGCGCACCGTTTGGTCCGGCTTCACGAGCCGGATCGCGTATCGCGACGAGAGTTCCTTGATCGTGTGCGCGAGCAGCGGGCCGATATCGCCGTGCACCGCGGTGTCCGCCAAACCATTCGGTTTTGCCTCCTCCATCAGCCGGCCGATTCCTCCCGAAACCATCCATTCTTCAATGGGCGGCATGGGACTCAGCGGTTCCCCCAAAAGCAAGGCGCGAACCGGCTCCTGGTCGGCACTGGCGTAACCGGCCAAGTAATCCAGCATGTTGCGGCTCATGGCGGAGCAAATCTGTTGCAACACTTCAAAGCTCACCCTTTGTCCAGGTTCCAGCCGATAACCGCTTGCATTCAACCAGCGCCTGATCGACGGTGATACCTCCGTGATCGCTCCCCCTGTATCTACTTGAATCAACCGGCCGCCCACATGAAAAGTAACCGTCCCGATCGGCTTGCCGCGCTGAAAAATCGCCGCATTCGCCGTCCCTCCGCCGATGTCGATATTGGCCACGGCGCCGCGGATACGCAAGGATCGTTCTTCCGCGCCTGCGCCTTTGCCGGCCAGCAGTCCCTCGAGGTCCGCACCTGCGGTCGCGACCACAAAATCTCCCGATCGCTCGGCAAGCAGATGCAAGATCCGCTTTGCATTGCGTTTGTTCGCGGTTTCGCCGGTGATAATGACGGCACCCGATTTCAGCTCCTCCGGCCGGACCGCCGCATGCTCGTATTCTCGCGCGAGAATCTGCCATATCCCATCTGCATCCACTTCATCAGCGCTTTTCAGCGGCGTGCTGTAAATAGGACTCTCATACAGCAGCTCCCTCTCGACGATATCGTAGCGCGGAAGGCTCAGGACACTTGAGGTGCGCATGAGCCGCAGGCGGCTGACGATCATTTTGGTCGTGCTTGTGCCGATATCGATGCCTACGCTCAAAATCCACCGATCGTCCGAGCGTTCGGTCATCCGGTTCTGAACATCCCGGACCATGGTTCCACCCCGTCCGTCAAAATGCGCTCCGCCAGCTTGGACAACGGGATTCGGGCTGCCATGCTGGCACTGCGCATTCGTTTGTAGGCTTCGTCCTCTTCCAGCGCGAAAGCTCTCATGACAGCGCCCTTGGCTTTCTCAACCTGTCTGCGCTCCTCCAACGATTGCTTAAGCTGTTCTAGATCCTTCTTGAGCGATTCCATCTTTTCTTTCTGGCTGAGCGCGATCCCGACAGCCGGAATCAGATCTTCCTCCGACACCGGTTTGACGAGATAAGCGGACACGCCCGCTTCCCGGGCATCCTGCACGAGCTCCCTCTGGCTGTAAGCGGTCAGAAGCAAGACAGACGTATCGTGCATTTTCCTGATAATCTGGGACGCCTTGATGCCGTTCATCACGGGCATTTTCACATCCATGATCACCAGATCGGGCTTCAACCGGGCCACGATCTCGATCGCTTCATCCCCGTTCTTGGCTTCTCCGGCGACGACATACCCTTCTTCCTCCAGCATTTCGCGGATGTCCATACGGATGATGGGATCATCATCCACAATGACGATGGAGTTCATCACAGTTTGTCCTCCTCCGGCAGCGCTCTGGAAAGCGGGAATGTGATTTGCACGCTGGTGCCGCGGTCATCCGAGGCGATCGTCAGAACCCCGCTCAAATTTTCCTGGACCAGCATTTCCGAAATTTTAAGGCCGAGATGCCCTTTTCGCTCCTGTCTTCCTGCGGCGTCGAGCCCAATTCCGTTGTCCGAAACCCGCAAGCTGACGATCTGACTTTTGTTGGCGATAGAAATGTCAATTTCACCTTGATCGCGTTCCGCGAACGCGTGCATCACGCAATTCTGAATGAGTTCGTTCACAACTAGCGCCAGCGTTGTAGCGGTATCGGAGGGAAGTGAGAGTTCATCTCCGAAAATACTTGCGCGGATCGTTTGATCCGGTTTGGCCATGGAGGAAATAACATTTTTTGCAATCCGCTCCACCACGTCGTTAAACACGATCGAATCAAGGCCTTCATACGCGAGCATTTCGTGAATAACAGCAATGCTGTTAATCCGGTTGATGCTGTCCCGGTACACCTTCTCCACTTCCGGAAGCTTCGTTCTCCGCATTTGGAGACGCAGCAGGCTGGACACAGTTTGAAGGTTGTTTTTGACGCGGTGATGGATTTCCTTGATGACAGCGGATTTGATCGTGAGCTGCTTTTCCTTCGCCACCAGCTCGGATATGTCGCGCAGAAGCATCAGCCCGCCCACCGCTTTTTGCTCCCGGTAGATCGAAACCGCTTTGACCACAAACGCGATATGGCCGAACTTGAGTTCCTTTTGGATGACGCCGGTCGGGTTCAGCAGCCGCTCCTTCTCCAGCTCCCGATAGAAAAGCTCGTTCAGCGTACGGCCTTCCGCTTCTTCGGTGTGCCCGATATCGTGGAGAATTTCCCGTGCGCGGGGGTTGGTATACGTCACCTTCTCCTGCTCATCGAAAAGAATGATGCCTTCATGCATGAGCGACTGCATGCTGCCTTCCGACATGGCCACGGTAAGCAGCGTCTCGCTCAGTCTCTCGGTTGTCAGCAGGAGCCGTTCCACGTTTCGTTCCTGTTCGACCTTTTCCGAGATATCCTGCTCCATGATCAGCACGCCGATCACCTGGCCGTCTTCCGCCCGAATCGGCACGACATGCTGCTGCATGGCGATCTGTTCCTGCGAGATGCCCCGGGAACCGATCACCGGCTGGCCCGATACGAGCGAGAACAGCACGGCCGGTTCATTATTTGAATACGCAAGCTGGCCGACCACTGAAGTCTGATAGAGAGACGGCGCCGTCGACGGAAAAGATTGGGCGACGACCAGTGCCGATCCTTTGTCCGTGAGCGGACAGTCGATGAATACATCCGATTGCGAGACATCCGCGATAAGCTGCAAATGCTTGGCAAAGTCTTCGATAATCGCGGCATGTTCCGCAGTCAATGTCGTTTGGGTGAGACAAAGTTCCTTGATCGATACCATGACCAGCCTCCATCGTCTTCGGAGTTTGTCCTATATCGACCATTTTTACATAGAACTGACATCAAAAGAAAGCCCTTTCATAAGTCGCTGCCCGGTGCCACGATGGAGAGCAGCTTTCGCTTCAGCGTCTCAACTCCGTCTCCTTGCAGAGAAGAAGTAATATAGATGTCGCCTTCCGGAAGCGACTGACGGAGAAGCGAGACCGCCCGCTTGGCATCGGCTTTCGGGTCATCGGCTTTCGTGACCGCCCCCAGCGCGGGAATCGGAAACCCGCTCGCAAATCCCGGCGGAAAATAGTTTCGTTCCCGGGTCGCGTCGTGCACGAGCAGCACCGCTGCGGCCTCATGAGAAGTCGCCATCAACGACCGGTAGTAAAGCGGATTCTCGCTGTACTCTCCCGGCGTGTCGATGATCCAATCGCGATAGACAAGACTTTGCGTTTTGGCCGCCGGCTGCCGTTCGCCGAACAGCGCCTTTACCAGTGTCGATTTTCCGGCTCCGACCGCTCCGATGATCATCACTTTTTTCATAGGGTTATGACCTCGTGAGCGGAGCAATCGTAAACTTCAGCTTTTCCTCGAGAAACACGTTCACCGCTTGAATCGCCATTTCCACCGCCGCCACTTCGCCTACGATGACGAGCGAACCGGTGAACCGGTCCAAATATCCGATGCCCACGCTGGCGGCCTTCGTGGCGATATCCGCGGCAATGATCGCCGTCTCCGTCGGAGTGAACGTTAAAATCCCGAGCGCGTTGGCTTCCTCTATGCCCAATTTCGTATACAAAATCGGATCGGGGTTGGCGATCACATGGGCCAGCGTCAGCTGTTTGCCGGGCACATATTCCTGGATGACCCTCTGCTTCTGCTGTTCCATCCTATCTCCCCCTTCCCAGGGCTTATCCTTCGTCCGGATCCAGCCCGAGCTCGAAGCTGTCGACGATGCCGACGATCATCGCATCGACCGGCACCTGCTTTCCGCTGAACAAAATGCGCGCCGGGCTTCCCCGGGAGACGATCACTTTCTCGCCCACCCCGGCTCCGATCCGGTCTGCGGCAATCACCGTCTGGCCGGACTCACGCTCCCGGAAATCGAGCGGCTGCACGATCATCAGCTTGAGATTGTCCATGCCTTCTTCTTTCTGGGTCGCCCATACGCTGCCGATCACTTTTCCTAAAAACATAGGTTCTCACCTTTCATCCGCATCGTGGACGGCGATGCCTTTTTCCTTCAGCAGATCTTTGGCCAGCGGAGAAAGGATCGTTCCTTTGCCGACCGAAAGCCGGTTCCATGACCCGTTCGTTCGCAGCTGCTGCCTGACCCACTGTTCCGTCACAAGCCGTCCGTTGAATGTCAGGCTGTCTTCGGCTGTTCGGCTATGCGGTCTCTCACCGCCGCTCACACTGAGGCCGCCGCACATGGACGCTGCCTGTTCGGCGAGCTTCTCGCGCGGAGCAAATACGACGCCCAGAGAAGCCATCTGCCGCTTGTGGGAGTCGAACAGATTTGCGTAAGGTTGCGTCAAGGTTAAGGTTTTCAGCGTCCGCCGGTCCGCTTTCTTCAGTCCGGGAACATCTTCGCCCACCAATACGAATCGATTCAAGGTCAGCGAGGCGAAAATGATTTCCGACATCACCGTTCCCCGAATCCCCAGTGCGGATCGTGCGGCGTTGTCCAGGTCGATTTCCGGAATGACGATCCCGTCATATTCAAGCGGCAGTTCCAGCGGCGCCGGCGCATATTCATCAACCGCGATCACTTTGCCGGGGCCTCCGCTTTCGATCTTGTGCTTGCCGAGCCATCCGGAAGTCTCTCCGTCGAGCAGCAGCATGTCGTGGCGAATCCCGTGAATGTTCAGCAAAATGAAATGATCGCTGTATGCTTCATGTGCGGTGCTGTCGCCAAATACGTACAACACCTTCGGCTGCTGCCGGACCGCTTCCGCCTCCAACGTATACACGAGCTCGCGGACGATCGATTCCACCAGCTGTTTGATCTCCATCCTCCGCTACCCCCTGACGGAACCGGTGAGCTCACCGTTTATGCCGATGACGCGCACGACGTCACCCGTTCGAAGATAAGCTGCGTTCGCCTCATCGTTATCGATGTGAAAGTCGAGCGAAAACTTCGGGTTCACCCTCACGATCACATCGGCGAACAACACCGGCCGGTCGCCCAGCGTCTGCACGATCAGGCTGTCGCCATTGACCACTTGAAACCTCTCCGCGTCATCCGGTGACATATGCACGTGGTTTTTCGCCACGATTAATCCTTGCTGCAGCACCAAGGCGGCTTTCTCGCTCACAAGGGTGATGCCCGGCGTACCTTCGATGTTGCCCGAAAGACGAACTTCCGGATGAATCCCCAGTGTAAACCCGTCGGTGCGGGAAATTTCCACCTGGGAAGCGCCCCGAGAAGGTCCGAGAATTCGCACGTGGGGAATGATACCTTTCGGTCCGACCAGCGTCACGGTCTCTTTCGCGGCGAACTGCCCTTTTTGCGACAGTTCCCGAAGAGGCGTCAAGCTGTATCCCGGACCGAACAAAGCTTCCACATGCTCCGGCGACAGGTGGACATGGCGATTCGATACGCCCACCGGCATCGTCAGACCGCCGGATTTAGCGCTTTCCCGGAGATGGACCGGATCGGACGCAAGCCGTGTGGTGGCGATGCCCCTGTTCTTCAGAAAATCGGCCGCGGCCGGTGTCAGCTTATCCCCTTCGGACAGCGGAAACGGATTCGGGATGCCGGATACCAGCCGGGCACGCAGATACGTTTCCGTAATGAGCGCCATGGGTCACATTATCCTTCGAGCTTCGGAAGAATGAACTCAATATCGCCGTGCGGGCGAGGAATGACGTGTACGGATACGAGCTCGCCGACTTTTTCCGCCGCTGCCGCACCGGCATCCGTTGCCGCTTTTACTGCGCCTACGTCGCCGCGAACCATGACGGTCACCAGACCGCCGCCTACATGCACCTTGCCGATCAGCTTCACGTTTGCAGCTTTGACCATGGCGTCTGCCGCCTCGATCGATCCTACCAAACCTTTCGTTTCCACCATACCGAGTGCTGCCAGTTCTCCTGCCATTGTAAATCCTCCTCGTTTTGTGTTTGGAGCCGTTTAAAGCTCTCTATTGGGATTGAAGTTCGGAAAGCACGCTTTTCACGATTTGCATCACTTCATCGCGCGTAATGCCCAGTTCGCCGCGGCTCTCGATGGCTTGAACGGTCCGATCGACAGCATGAGCCGCCTTCTGATCCGGTGTCGTCTCCATCTCCCGAATTCCGAACGCAACGCGCTTGATGTTAAGCAAGTGCTGCGGACCGATATTGTCCGACGTGATGTTGTTGCCGAATGAACCGCATCCGAGCGTCATGGAAGGCTGAATGCCGGTGGTGGCGCCGATTCCGCCGAATGTAGTGCCGCTGTTGACCACGATGCGTGAAGCCGGTTTCTCCAATCCGAACGCCTCAATGACCTGCATATCCTCGCAATGAATGCCAAGCGTATGCCCCAGGCCGCCAAGCTCCAATAACTCGATGCATCGCCGGCAGCCTTCCTGCCAATCATTTACGGTGTACAACGCGAGCAAGGGACTTAACTTTTCCACAGAGAAAGGGTATTCCAGACCGACGTCGGTTTCTTCAGCTATGAGCACCCTCGCATCGCCCGGAACGGAGACGCCGGCCATGCCCGCGATCACCTGCGGAGACTTGCCGACAATTTTCGGATTCAATCCTTTTCCGATCAGTACGACAGAGCCGATCTTCTGCTTATCCTGTTCGTTCAGAAAATAGGCGCCTTGCCGCTTGAGCTCCTCGACCAGCTGCGATTTAACGGTCTTATCGACGACGACCGCCTGCTCGGAAGCGCAGATCGTGCCGTAGTCGAACGTTTTGCTTTGCAAGATCTGACGGACCGCCTTGGCGATATCGGCGCTTTTGTGCACGTATACCGGTACGTTGCCCGGTCCGACGCCGTATGCCGGCTTGCCGGAGCTGTACGCCGCCTTCACCATTGCGGTTCCTCCGGTCGCCAGGATCACGTCGGTCAATTTGTGCTTCATCAGTTCCTGGCTCGCTTCGATCGACGGCCGGCTGATGCAATGAATTAAACCTGGAGGCGCTCCCGCTTTTTCCGCCGCCTGCCGCATCACCCGAGCCGATTCCTGGCTGCAGCGAAGCGCCGACGGGTGCGGACTGATGACGATGGCGTTGCGTGCCTTGATCGAAATCAAGCATTTGAAAATAACCGTCGACGTCGGATTGGTTGAAGGAATGATGCCGGCCACGATCCCGAACGGCTGAGCGATTTCCCACACCTTGTTCGAATCGTCCTTTCGGATAATCCCGACCGTCCGCATGTCTTTGATGGCGGCGTATACGTCTTTGGCGACGAACAAATTTTTCGTTTTTTTGTCGGCCGCTTTCCCGTAACCCGTCTCCTCCGCCGCCAAGGAGCCCAATCTCTCGGCCTCGTCTTCCGCGGCCTTTGCCATTGCGGCTACAATGTCGTCGATTTGCGATTGGGTCATTGTCTCCAGCTGCTTCTGAGCGGCCTTCGCTTCCCTCAGAAAATCCCGCACTTCCTGAACCGCCTGTAAATCGGCATCCAGCTTCATGTCATCGAATCACTCCCTTCACGGGTTGTGCTCCGTCAGCAGACGGAGCAGGACCGCTTTGCCGGCGGTGCTGATCTGCCGGCCGCTGAGCGGGAATCCGGGCGTGTTGCGGGCGATTCTTCTCAGCTCCTGAACGGGCAGCTTGTCCCACTCCGGCACAAATTCAGGTGCTCGAATGGCCTCGTGCAACATACCGGATTCCGGCAGCCGCGGTTCCGGCTTTACCGGCTCTTCCGGCCGCTCCAGCATCTGAAGCATTTGCGGAACCGAGGCATCAGGACGCGGGATCACATGCGAAGCCAGCAGCTGCCCGACTTGACGTGCCGCCGCTGCTCCCGCTTCCACGGCAGCCTTCACGGATGCCACGTCGCCGATCAAATAGACGGTCACGATCCCGGCGTCCGCTTTCTCGTACGTGGTCACCCGGACGTTCGCCGCCTTGGCCGCGGCATCTGCAGCCGCGATCAGGGCAGGAACGCCCCAAGTTTCGATCATGCCCAGTGCGGGCACTTGTGGTTCCATTTTCGGCTCACCCGCTTTTCCCTTAACCTAACTTCTTCGGCTGCTGCGCCACTTCGCGGACCGCTGCCGCAAAAGCCTCCGCGGCAGCCGTGCACGCGGACTGACTTCCGGTGAGCAAGCCTCCGGCAAAGTTCGTTTCCGTAGGCGGCCCGTAAAACTGGCAAAGCCGCACGTCGGCCGCCTTCAACGCGGCATCGAGTCCGTACACCGCCTCAACCGGAGGAGCGATCAAGTAGGCCAAAGGCTCGCCTTCCCGGATCCCCGCCACCTTGGACAAGTAGGACCCGGTTCTGGACACAACATGCGCATAATACGCGTGGGAAGCCTCTTCGTTGAGGGCGTAAAAGCATGCGCCTTGTTCCATTAACGCGATGGCCGCTTCCAATCCGCTATTCACTTCTGCCGGCGTCTCGCCGCCGATGATTCCGATAAATTCGCCTGACAGAGGGCCTGAAGCATGCGCCGATCCTGCATAAAAAGATTTGGCGTAGACGACTTCGACCGCCGCCTTCTTCGTCGCTTCATCGACCGCCGTGTACCCGACGTCGTCTATGCTGGACGTGAGCAATCCCAAGCTCCGGATGCCCGGTCTGAGCTCCAACTGCGCGGCCAGACCCGCATCCACATTCGGGATGACCCGTACGGCCAGCGGAACGGCCCGTATCGGTTGCTGTCTCACTCCCTTCACCTCTTCGCCCGGATTTGGCCGGACAAGCAAAAAGGCGCCCAGGATCAACAAGCGGTCTCCCCCGCTTGTTCTCCTAAGGCGCCATTGCCTTCCGGTCTATTCTTTTTCGACTTGATAGTACTAATTTACCCCACTCGCGAATGTTTTGCAAGCGCTGTCATTCCAAAAGAACCAATCTAGGACTCTATTACCCATTAGGAGACAAAATCCACACTTAAAAGCTAAAGTACCGTTATTTTTATCATTTTATGCCGATGGAATCGCAGGTGATTAATCCGATACTAACCTCTCAACAGATGGTAGACCACTATCCTCCCATTTTAGGAGAAACACGTCCGGGTTCGTAAGCTGCCTCCACTCCTGAAATCCGAAGTTTGGATTGAAGTGTTTGATCATAAGGGACAGTAGGCCGCCATGACTCGCGACAACAATGGATTGCTCTGGCCGTGCAATTGAATCTTCAATGACTTGGATCCCCCTGGACATCGCTTCACGGGAAGATTCCCCACCCTCGTACTTCATGTCCAAATCCTCAAATGATTTTTTCAAACAATCCATCCAATCGTCTAATGGCTTCGAGCTCAGGACTCGTTCGCGCAAACGGTGATCTATGGCCGTGTCAACCCCGGTTATTTCGCTTAAGGGTCGTACCGACTCAATCGCCCTTTTGTACGGACTTGAGACAATATATTCGACATCAAACTTCCGCAACAATTCAGCCATTTTCTTCGATTGCCGTACGCCTTCCTCCGACAAAGGAGCATCCGGTTGTTGGCCCGCCGCTGCACAATGCCTGACGAGAAATATTCGTTTCACTCCTGTCCCTCCATCAGCCGGCCGGTCAAAAATCCGTTTCAAACGTACACTTAAATCTCTCGACTCCCGAATATTTTTCACCGAGGCTCTCGATGATGAAACCGATGTTCCGGTAAAATTCGACGGCCTCCTCGTCGGTTTCCACCGTTACAAGCTGCGGCTTTTCCAACTCCAGGGTTCGCAAAATGATCCCCCTGCCGTACCCAAGTCCGCGCTGGTCCGGAGAGACGGCTAAGTGTTTAATGTCCAGCTTGTTCTCCTCAACACGCCGGTAACCGATCACCGCGACGATCTGACCCTCGGATTCCAGGCCAAACGCGCGCAGCTGCTGATCTTTTCTATATCGATCCAACGCTTCGATTACCTCATCTTCATCCGTATCTGCGAACATCGCATACTCAAATAATTCTCGAATCGCGGGCTCGTCGAGCCTTGCTTTCAAATCTACCAGCATGTTCATTGCCTCCTTCATCGGTCACCTCATACCCTCTTGAACAATTTCGATCATCTTATCCATATTTTCAGGATGACAGGCGATGATATAAGGTTCCGAGCTCATGCCGGAGTACGGCTTGCCTTCGAAATCTACGACAATCCCTCCCGCTTCTCTCACCATCAGAATGCCGGAATACAGATCATCGCCCTCCGAATTATACAGCACGATCCCGTCGATGTCGCCCTTGGCCAGCATGCACCATTGCAGTGTCGGAGCCCATAGCCGCATCATTCTACGAAAACGTAAGTCCAGGTGTTGTCGCAGCTTCACCGCTTTCGGATCGTTCTGAACTTGATGTCCCTGGATCCATCCGATAATTCCGCGCCTTAAATCTTTACACGGTCTAGCCTGCATCGCATGATCGTTGCAATAAGAACCTTCTCCCGCACTCGAGACGAAGAGGCGGTCGGTCATCGGCTCATAGACCACACCTAGCACCGGCTCTTGACGATACATTAGCGTAATGGAGGTGGTGAAAACCGGCAGCCCGATGGCAAAATTGTTCGTCCCATCCAATGGATCGACCAGCCACAACCAATCGCTGCTCTTGCCGTTATTCCCTGCTTCCTCGCTATGTACTTGATGATCGGGGAACTCGCGGGTTATGCGCTCCAGAATGACGGCTTCGGCCAAGTGATCCACTTCTGTGACCACATCGCCGAAACCATCCTTCAACTGCAGATCCTCCACTCGCTCAAAACGCTCTTTCGCGATATCGCCTGCCTGCACGATCACTTCTACTGCAAGCTCTTTCGCCTTTTGCATCACCTGTTTATCCAATGACTCTCCCCCATAATCCTCTCTGTTACTTCGCCGTATCCATAATCAACTGGATCACTTTGCCTGCGGCATCCTCTTCATGATGACGAGTCATGTTCTCCGCAATCTCCGTCCGTCTGTCATATAGACGTAGGATGGAATCAACGAACGAGTCGTCGTTCATATCTTCTTCCCGCAATACATGACAGAAGCCGCGTTTCTCAAACGATTCAGCATTCAAAATTTGATCGCCCCGGGAAGCCTGCTTGGAAAGTGGAATGAGAAGCATCGGTTTATGCAGAGCCAGAAACTCGAAAATCGCGTTCGAGCCCGCCCGGGATACGACGATGTCCGCCATCGCCATCATGTCCGGCAGCCTATCGGTGACGTACTCATATTGCCGGTATCTTTGCGAAATCAAAGTACGATCGATTTGACCTTTGCCGCAAATATGGACGATTTGAAAACGATCGATCAGCCGATCGAGATTGTTTCGAACCATGCCGTTAATGCGCTGCGACCCCAAACTCCCGCCCATGACCAGCAGGACGGGCTCCCGGTTGGTAAAGCCGCAGAACGCCAGCCCTCTGGCTGCATCTCCGTTCTTCAACTCTTCCCGGACGACGGCGCCTACCAAATCGGACTTACCGCGCGGCAAATGTTCCAACGTTTCCGGGAACGTCGCGCACACTTTCGAGGCGAACGGAATGGCGATTCGATTCGCCAATCCGGGTGTGATATCGGACTCATGGATCACGACGGGCACTTTGTTCAAACGCGCACCGAGGACGACCGGCACGGAAACAAATCCGCCTTTGGAAAACACGACGTCGGGCTTGATGTGCTTGATTTTGCGGTAAGCCTCGTAACAGCCCTTGATCACCCGGAAAGGATCGGTTACATTTTTCCAATCCAAATAACGTCTGAGCTTGCCGGTGGAAATCCCGATGTACCGGACATCCTTTAACCGTCGAATCAATTCCGCTTCAATTCCTTGATATGAACCCATGTAGTAGATTTCCCAACCGAGCTCCCTGAACTTGGGGATCAAAGCCGTATTGACCGTGACATGACCTGCCGACCCGCCGCCCGTGAACAAGATTCGTCTCATCACGTATTCCCCCTCACACGCCGACTCCTTGGAGGTACGCGTTTTGTTTGATGATATTTTTTACACGTTTAACGGTATTCGACCGCTTCGGCAGCTCTGCCGTTCGGTTGAGGAATATCCACCGCAAACACGCCATCGCTTCAAAAGCTTGATATTCGCCAAGATCAAGCGGAATATCGGAAGTATAAGCAGATAAAAACTGCGAAGCGATTCTCTCGGATGTATAAACCTTCAGTAGGAAATGGGCCCATGCCAAGTCGTACCGGTGATCCCCGAGTTGTCCGTTCGTCCAGTCGATGACCGTATACCGGCCGTCTTTCTCCACAATGTTGCCCAGATTGAAATCGCCGTGAATGAGCCTTTCTTGCTTCAATCGGCTGTCCGTGACAATCGATTGTAAGCGGTCGTGCAAATCCGGAAATTGATCGATGCCGGGGTAGAAATACGGGATAAAGTCATACTTCCGAAAAAAAGAGCGCTCACCCATCTGAATGTTATGTATTTGCGATAACAATTTTGCTATTTCTGCGATCATTTCGGGGTTCACTTTTTTTACCGCTTCCCCATCGAAGCTGGTTAACAAAACCGGATGATCCATGCCGTCTATTCCGGAGCCGAATGGTTGAGATACGGACAGGCCTTGATGACGAAGCTCAGACAATAAGTCGTATTGATATTGGGCATCGGGCTTGGAGCTCTTGTTCCATATCTTCATTGCATAATGAATATCGGCGAACGCAATCCGGACGACCTCGGCTTCTAATCCGGACGGCATCGGGTGAACGGTCCAAAGCGCATCGGGCGCTGCCAGGCGCTGACTTACCTCGCTTCCGTTGTTCCATTGAATGTGACGAAACCGATTTTGCATTTTTTCACTCCTGGACCGCGTGACTTTCCCCTATATTTCGATTATTATGCGCTCTTCTCCTTTTCAAAGCAAAAACCCCGCCGCATCGGTGAGGATACAGCGGGGGCGGGTGCGCACCACCTACTCAGGAAGGAAGCTGGAGAGCGGTCTGAACGTTCATCCGGTCCAGTTGAACTTGTTCTTGCATGTTGTAAGGGTGATAAAACCCTCTCTGCATCAGATAAGCCGTAATTTTCTCCTGGAAATCGATCGATTCGTTCAGATGCCGGATCAACGTCGCCTTCACCTCCGGGGTAGCCGATTCCGTGGCCGCCGCCGCGTACATATGGATACCGGATTTGGCCGCCATATTCAAATCCAGGGCAATGACCTGATCGGTCATAACATTTAATCCCGTTAAATTTTCAACCAGCCAGTTCATGCTAAACCCTCCTCTAATGTACCGAGTTGGCCAAAAGCGAGTCTAACTCCTTCAGTTGCCGGGTGGACTGCTCAATGTCCGTTTGAAGGAGGGCTTTCAACTCGGGGTCCTCCACCAATGCCTGCATCGTTTTGGACTTGGTGAGGCAAAGCGCCTTAAAAGCCGTAATCTCGTGCAGATCGCACGTTTCGTGGGCGCCGTAGCGGTTGTCCATAATGCTGCCGTAATTTCCTCCGCCTGTCATGGCTTGAGCACCACCTTCACGCAATTATCCGTTCTGGTATCCATAAATTCATATCCGCGCTTCGCTTCGGACAACGGGATAACATGCGTTACGATATCCATCGGATCGATTTTTCCGGAGGCGACAAGCTCGTACATATGCGGCATATAGTGAATGACCGGGGCCTGACCGGTGCGGATATTGACGTTCCGGTTCATTATATCACCCAGAGGAATCCCATTGTACGCCCCGCCGTACACCCCGGTAACCTGGATCATTCCGCCTTTGCGGACAGCCTGGGTGGCGGTAATGAACGCATTTACGGCCCCTCCTTGAAGCTTAAGACCGGTTGCGACGAATTCCATAGGCGTCATCTTGCCGTCCATTCCTACGGCGTCGATCACCACATCGGCTCCGCCTTTGGTCATTTCCTTGAGGTGGGTTCCGATATTTTCCTCTTTCTCGAAATTGACGATCTCGACATTATTGCGCTCTTTAGCCCGCTGTAGACGATAATCAATGTAGTCGACAGCAATTACTCGTTTGGCGCCCTTGAGCCAGCAAAATTTCTGCGCGAACATCCCCACCGGTCCGCAGCCGAGCACAATGACCGTGTCGCCGGGCTTCACGCCGGCATTGTCCACCGACCAGTAAGCGGTCGACATCGCATCCGCGATGACCGACAGTCTCTCGTCCTCCACTTCGCTGTCTTCCGGAACTTTAAAGGAAGTAAAGTTCGCATAAGGAACCCGCAAATATTCCGCCTGGCCGCCGGCGTATCCTCCGGTCGTCTCGGAGTATCCGAAATAAGCGCCCATATCCCCGTGCGGGTTGGAGTTGTCGCATTGGCTTTCGAGATGGTTCTCGCAATACCAGCAGTGGCCGCATGCGATGTTAAAAGGAATAATCACGCGGTCGCCTTTTTTAACCTTGGTGACGTCCGGTCCTACCTCTTCGACGATCCCCACCGGCTCGTGGCCGATAATGAAATCTTGGGGCATATTGGGAATCATGCCGTGGATCAAATGCAAATCGGAGCCGCAAATCGCGGAAGCCGTGATTTTGACGATCATGTCGTCGGATTTTTCGATTTTCGGATCCGCCACATCTTTGACTTGTACGTTTTTAATGCCTTGGAACGTAACGGCTTTCATCGTGCTTCCTCACTCCTATTTGTCGGGCGTCGCGAACAAGCCGAGCCGCGAAGTATCTTTCGGGAAAAGATCGAGATTCGAAATTTTCATCGTGGTATCCGCGGACTTCAGATCAAGCTGGAACTGCTCGCCGACTTGGTACGGGTGCAGCCAGTGCTTGTCGATCATAAGTTTGGCGATCGCATCGTGCATCGCAAGAGAGTCGTTAAGCTGCTGTTTCAGGATAGCCCTTGCGTCTGGCGATGCAGTCTCGGCAATCGCGAAAGCGCAATTTCGGACGCCGTTTTTAGCCCGCATCAGAAATTCCAAAGCGAATGAATTATCCGCCAAGTCGGGCATGCCCACCGCGTTTATGGGGTCTAAGTAGTCGTTATTCACCGCTTTCACCTCCGTTATTGCAGCTGGATTTTTTGATAAAGTCCGGTAAGCTGCGTCAGATGCTTTTGGGTCATTTCCACATCTTTTTGCATCAAATGCTTAAGGTCACGGTCGAAGCACAAGCCTTGCATGAATTTCGACTGCGCCAGACAGAGTGTTTTGAAATTGAGCATCTCGTGAATTTCCATCGTTTCATGAGGCGCCAGCCTTTGCACGGGTTGTCCGATCTGTGGTTGTTCCAACCTTGCTCACCTCCGCTTTCTTAAAACGGAATTATTTTCTCCCCGTCCCCGTCACTTATGCATAATGGCCCTTCTCCGCGCCCAAGCTAGAGCTATGGACATGGATCGAAATATTTTGTTTATCTTATGGTTCGTATGTGTGACGAGTATCTATTTTCTTGTTCCAAGAGCGAAGGCACATGCATTTTTAATGTGTTTTTTGGCCTGTCAGGCGGTAGGATGGCCTGTGGAGCTGCTCCTCGTACAATTTGATGGGGTAGCCTACCCCCTGCGCGAATTTCCCAAAGCGTCCGACTTAAGCATTACGGTCAAACTCGTGTGGACTCCGGTGGCGAGCGGACTGTTTTACATATACATACCACGTAAAAGCCGGACGATGAAGTTTATCTATTTCGCAGCTTGGGTTTCGTTCCTCACGCTGATCGATGGTTTGTTGGCTGCTCATACCCGACTGGTGAAACACGTACATGTTCACTGGAGCTTGATAGCATTGGTGTTTGCGTTTCTTCTCTTATGTGTCAGCGGGATTGTGACATGGTTTTTCAAAAAACCTGCCGTTTTCCGGGAAGAGGTCGGTGATTCGTGAGTGTAAAGATACAGTACGGGATCATCCTGGGGGTTTGGATCTTTTCCTTGCTGCTGATTTTCGCCATTCCGCGGAATAAACGGCGATTGGCGCTGGTGGCCTTTTTGTTCAAACAATGGATCACCTCTATCCTCGGTCATGCCGTAGTCGAGCTTGGCCTTCTCATCTATCCGGTAAGGGAGTTGGCAAAAATCAGCCGGACGAGCTTCACGTATGAATATATGGCTTATCCGATGACTTGCGCGTTGTTTAATGCCTATTACCCGGGCCGTCGGAGCCGCTGGTTTCAATTCGGCTATTATGTGTTGTTCACCTCAGTACTGACGGTGATCGAGGTGATCATGGCACAATATACGGATTTGATTCGTTATGTTCGGTGGAATTGGTTATGGTCATGGGGGACGGTTTTCCTCACCTTCCTGATGACTCGGGTGTTTTGCGTGGTTTATTTTGGGACGATGCATGCAGGAAAACAAAAAAACGCAGCCTCTTCGCCGCGTTCTTCAATGGATCAAAAATGAAGATTGCCTTCCAGTACCGCACGGTTCCGGCAAGGGCCTACCGGAACTTGAATGAGCGCGGTTTGCCGCCGAAGAGGCAAACGATACAAGTCATCCGTATTCGCCACGTCAAAGCCGAGAAGCGGCCTTCCTCCCATCCCGAGTGCGGCGGCGTTCAGCAGCAGACGCTGCACCATGATGCCTGCCTCCATTTGCTGAATGCGGTAGCCTCTCCATCCCCAAGTATCCAGAAGATGCCGGTTGTCGCCTGCGACATGCATACATAATGGCACTTGGTACAAGTTTACATTGTGCATCGTCATGCCCAACTGCAGCCTGAAACGCGGGTCCCCGTTCCGTATCTGCGTTAAGGTGTGCCGGGAAGCATCGTAATGATAGGTGCCGGCGCCGACGCCTTCCACTCCGTAGAAACAGCCGTATAAGAAAACGCGCGGCGCCGGCACCGGCGTTCCGTCCAGATCGTTGCGGTAATCGATTGTACCGGCAGTGCCTTTCAATAACGAAGCCAAACAAGCGGGGTTGATTGAACGAAGCACATAATCGGTGTCAGGCGAGTAACGCCGGCGAGACAGCGCAGCCAAATCATACGCCGGAGGATCTGCGTCGGGGAGACGGATGTCCGCATGGCTCCAGGATGCAGGGTGCGGCTGACTCCACTGCCGGAACCACCGGGAGGATTGTTGCAGGGAAGCTTCATTCATCCTGCGCAGCAACGGGTAATCCGCCACTTTTTTCGACCGCAAATAATGCTCATGCCGAATCGGTTCCAGCTCCAAGGATAATGCCGGGGCGGTGACCTCCCGTTCCGGCCTCCTGCCGGGATCGAACCAACGATCGGCCGGCTTTGCCGAGAGCGGGATAACGGCATACACGCTCTCCTCCCGCTCATCCAATCCCAGCAGCCGGTTGACCGCCTGGTCAAGAAACTGAAAGCAAACGACCGGCGAGTATCCGAACCGTCTGCCAACTTCCAGCAGTTGACCGAGCGCGACTCCCGTATCGAGTCCTTGAAGCCGGTACGCGAAGTTGTAGTATTTGAAAAAGTTTTTCCAAAACATCGTACTGACAAAAACGACGCCGAAGCAATCCGAAACCCGGCAGCGATCCCCGAGAGCCGAAGCCACATATTCGTCGAAGTTTCCCTCCCGCAGCAGCACCAGCCGGTGATGCGCGACGTCATAGTGATAAACCCCTTGCGGCAATCCTTCAATCTTGAGGTAAACATAGACCTCGTTCGGATAGAGAGCTCCTCCGGACGGTACGACCCGCCGGTACATTTTCGTAGAAGCCGCCTCATCCGATTGACCGTCCGGCAGCCATCCGGATTCGGTCAACTGAGTCAATCCGTACCCGTACCACAAAAAATAGCCGATATCCCGCCATTCATGACGGCTCCCGGACACCCCGCCTTCCAGTGTCAAAGGCATATCCGCAGGCAAGGGGAATACCGGAAGCCGCCTGTAAAGCTTATACGGGAGCGGCGCGTCGTCCCAATCCGCTTCCCATTCCACCGGTTTGGCTTTGTCGGTATCATAATGCAAATTATAGATGAATTCCCACAGTTCCATGGCCAACCTCCCGTCCATCCCTTAAGGAAACGGGTGCGGATGCGGATTCAGCTGCTCCGGCGCAAGCGGCCGGTCCGAATATCCGAGCAAGACGGGCACCTTCAGCACCCTGTCCAGCCCGGTGAGCCGGGTCAAGTGATAACCGAACGTCATCGGCAGCATGCCGGGAATGATGACCTTCACGCAATGAAGTCCGTTGCGCAGCGTCTCCCGCGTACTCTGATTCACCACGATGACGTCCAGATTCCAACGGCGAAACGAATCCAGCAGTCTTTTCAAATCGTCCGTCAAATCCGGATTCCAGGGTGCGCGCTCATATAGCTCGCGGAAGGAGCGAAGCGGCCGGTCTTCCTTCAGCAAGAAGTCGAACCGGGTTTCTGCTTGCGGCAGTCCGTACAGCATGGAGTGATCTTCCATTTCCCGAACGAGATACGGATCGTCCAGCATTTTCTCGTAGTCCGCGCGATGGTGCTCGAACTTTCGGTTTTGCGTCAATAGCATGCCAGCGAGCTCGTGCACCGAGCTTTTCGCCGCCCGAACCGGATCCGGATGGGCGCCGGCGGCGCAAATCAGATTCAGCCCTTTGCCCGTTACATTTTTCGCGAACGACCAGACGCTTGGAATTCCGTGCTCCATCGTTGCATCAAACAGAAGCACCTCATATCCCGCAACCGCTCGCAGCCGGCCGCACATCAAGTCCAATTCTTTGTCGCCGGAAGAATACGGATCGATTCTGGGGAGCGGCAGTCGCGCATACCAAGTCATGAGAAAAGAATCTCGTTCCACCACCTCCAAAATGCCGTAAAATATCGCTTCCTCCAAGCTTCCTCCAAGCGCGCAGCCGTTCGAAGTCTCGTACACGAACCCCCGACCGCATCCCGTACTGTAGTAAGCCAGCGCTTCCGGGATGAGAATCGGCTGCTCCCGCTGTAACGACCAGCCCCACACCCAATCCACGGGCTGCTCAGGATCAAACTGCCGAAACGGAAAATTCGGCCTTTCGTATTGTTCAGGTGCATGCAGCCCCACGGATGCCGGATGCAACGCCCGGTCCTCCAAATGGCGGTAGCTGTCCTGGATGACAGTTCGCTTGCCTCGCGGACCGAGGCCGCAGTAACGTTCCAGCCCCTCCAAAATGGCGGTGAGTTTGCTGACCGTATACGAATGAGTGCGTCCCGCCGCTCCTTCGTCGCCCTGGAACAAAGGCAAATTCACGCTCGCATCTGCGAATGGCGATGTGAGATCCTGCATGCCGGCGTTGAGACAGCCGGTTCGGAAGTCCAAGTAGTCATGCGCAAGATGATTCCGCAGCTCATCCATGGGCCGAGAGCGGTAGCTGCCTTCGCCCGCCTTCGGACTCGGCCGCAGCTCGATGCGGGCCAATTCCGCCGAGTCGTCGGGTACATGACCGCATACCGGGCACAACGGATCCGGCAAAATGAAATGTTTGGAGCAACTAAGCGTCTTCAGATGGAGCAGCATCACTTGATTGTCCGATAAAGACGGGGGTCCCGCATTCACTACGCTGCTCGTAATGTCAACCACCAGGTGCGCCATTTGCCGCAGCCCATTCGCGGATGCCCAAACGTCGCGCTCGGGAAGCAGACTGCCGGCAGCTTCGCTGTATCGGAGCTGCCACATTTCCCTTCGGTCGTTGCCGGCCATTAACCTCCGGGAATCCGCGCATTGGGAACAGCCGGATGATTCACCGGGCCGCACCATAGGGCCAATGATCCCTTCGCCGAAAGACGCAAAGGCGCGAAGCCACGGAATGCCGCTTTGCCTGGATACGTCCTCCGCTTGCCGATGAATGTGCGGATTCCATCCGTCGCTTAGCACAAGCAACAAACCCTCCGAACCGGCAAGTTCCGTCAAATCGCTCACCCGTACGAAAGCAATGCCGCTTGATGTCAATTCCCGGCAGGTCAAATCGGCCAGCCGTCCGTCACCCCACACCGCCGTCAGGCCGCTCATGCGGATTCCTCCTCCTCCAGCGTGACACCAAATACGCCGGCAAGGCCTTCTTTCAAAAATGGCTCCATCCTCAGCTCATACACCGCAAGCCGCTTACCGTGCTGCTGCAGCATGTGCCGTGCCGCATGCAGATCGGCAATCGTAAACGCGTCCGTACCGGCCGGAATCGCAAGCTCGGGTCTGCCGTTATCCGCTAGCAGGACCGAAGAAGCCTCCACCGCGCGGACGGTTAGACCATGCGAATCTTCAAGCTGCTCCTTCAATAGTGCCGCCAAAAGAGCGCTGCGCAGTGCCGACGTCCGGTCGAAAGCCACACTTCCGTACCAGCCGTCACCTGTACCGGCCCACATCACCGGAAATCCGAGTATGTCCTCACCGGCCGCAATAACCGGTTCCTTGCGCATAATCTTTAATGACGTAAAATAATACCGTACTCGTTCATCCTGTACCTCCGTCAGCGTCACCGGGAACAACACCGGTCGCCGAGCGGATAATTGCGTGCGGAGCTCCCCCGTCAGGCGTTGAAGAAGGCCCCGGCCTACTGCGTCTTCAAGCGTTGTGCCCGTGCCCACACCGATGTTCGAGGAGACGGAATGTAACCGCGCTGAATAGGCTTCGATACCGGCCAATCCCGCCTCCGTTCGTGCCTCCTCATGGGTGAATCCGCCGCAAAGCCCTTCCGGCAGCAAACCGGCAGGTCCGTGGGATAATGGATCGACGGCTGCTATGCGGCATACGGAAAGCGGCAATTGCCGGAGATCTCCCTCATCCCACAGTTGGAACAAGCCCGTTTCGGGCGATGTGAGCTCCTCGAACCAGGGAAGCAATTCTTTTGAAACTGCAGGACTTTCATCCGATTCCCGCGTCTTTTCTAGGTCGATCGGTCCGATCATTTGGGCATCTCCGGTGACCAGAGGATGAGGAGCAAACGGATGACGCCTGGATTCCAACGTCTCCAGGTTCAGCAAGAACAGCTGATTTTGGAGTTCGAGACCGCCGGTTCCCGAGACCGACTTGAACAATTCGAACGCCAGTACGTTCGCAAGCATCGCTTGCGCGGTTGAAGAGACCGGATTGAGCTCTGGATCCCGTTCCAGCACCGAACGATGCAGGCGGCGCCACGCCGATTCCCAGCAGCCCGGAGAGTCCGGAGACACGAGCGGACCGGCAATGCCCGCATGTCCGATAAACATCGCGGGAAGCAGTACCTTTCTCTCCTCCCGGCAAGCACGATGAAGGGCGCGGAATCGGTCGAGGTTCTCCTCTTCCGCCCCATACACAATCCAATCGAAAGGCGCGACGATCTCACGCCAGTCCGCGTCTTGCTGCGTCGGCGGAGCCAGCTCCTCGACCAGCGATTGCTCATCCCATTGCCGGGAGTACGCGGACAGCTCGGACAGCCGCTCCCGGTGTTCGGGTTCAGCGTCCAGCAGCATCAAATGAAACCGGGTCAACCCGGAGTCCAACAAAGCGGATGCAAGCGACAACCCGAAAGTGCCGGATCCGACGGCCAACACTTTGGCCTGACGATAACCTTGAAACCGGTAACCCCCGGAGCCCTCCAAGTTGTCCAGAAACTCGATCTGAGCCGCAAACCGCCGCTGCACATCATCAGGCAGCCGATGGGGCAAGTCCTCACTCACGTCTCGTACAAACCCGTTTTGAATCAAGGTGTTCGATATTTCATACAATCGGTTCCGATGAGGCTCCGGCAATCCGTCGGTGAGCTCCTCCATCGTGTGCACTCCGTTCCATACAGGGAATAACTTCTCGATCCAGCGGTCCATCATGCTTCCCGTCATGCGGAAGGAGCCGCTGTTATTCCGAAAATAGACACCGCCCTCCCCATCCGGCAAATATGCCGTGTCCCCTTTCACTTTCAAACGCGCAGCAGGGTTCAAACGATTTCACCTCCACTTCTCATCTTATGTAAGCGAAATTGTCTATCATGCGTGAAAAATGGAGAAAAGCCCATGCCGTCCGAAGAACGGCAGGGCTTTTCGGTGAACTCCAATCTTAAAAACAGCGTCCGCAGCGGAAACCGCCGCATCTGAAGCAGCCCCCGCATCTGAAACAGCCCCCGCATCTGAAACCGCCGCAGAAGCCTCCGCAAAAACCTACACAAGAGCCTCCACATAAACCGGCACACGCACCGCCGCACGCACCTGCACACGCACCTGCACACACACCTGCACACACACCTGCACAAACGCCAAATCCCAATCCGAAGCCGATACATAAACGTTCAGCGCCCGGCGGATATTGTGCCTGCGTTTGCGCAGGAATCATCGGTCCCGCCTGATAGGCGGACACTTCCAGGTCCTGAATGCCTTGTTTAAAATCGTCCATCGGGTTTGCCCTCCTCATGATTGTCGAGTCGTATGCCTATCGACAAAATAATGTATGAAGAGGCCTCCGCAGGTGTTCCTAATCAAAGCGCCTAACCTGCAGGATGGAACTGTATAGGAGTACAGACGATGACTTCCGGTCCGAATAAACTGAACATCATACACTTATATGGGGTGTGTTCCGCATGAAAAAGAGCTCGAAGCTTACGAGTTCCGCCAGGCGGCGGATAAGACAGCCTGTCATGGTAATATTCAAGGACGGACGCTGTTATGCCGGATGGATTACCGGAGTGAACAAAGGCAGGATCACGCTGCGCGGCACCCAAACGGGACGACGGCACAAAGCGAAAGTATCCGCATTCCTTCCGGGTATGATGGATGCCATGTTCGGTCCCGGAGGCTCAGGCTTCAACGGTTTTCCGTTCAATGCGCTGCCATTCAATCCGTTTCAGGCAGCTCCACCGTCGAAGGCATCCGGGACGCCGGCGGATTTCGCGACCGGTTTCACCAACTTTATGGGCACAGTGAAAAAAGTATGGCCTGATGTCAAGTTCGGGATCGGGGTCGTACAGCAGATGATTCCGCTCATGAAGGGCTTAGGCAAAGGCTTTAATCTGTAATATCCTCACCCGCCTAAAGAACGCAGGTACGGGGCGACATACATTGTTGAGAACGGATGAATGTCTACGAGGTGATGATGAATAGATCATGAACAAGAGCCAAAAGAAGAATCACGTCCACAGCAAATGGCTAAAAACACGAGTGCTTCTCTCCGATGCTCGGCTTCGAGCGTTAGTACCGGAAACCCGCAGATTAAACGAGGGTTCTCTCAAAAGCATGCTTCGGCGATATCGGATGGTGTATATCAAACCTGTGAGCGGAACGTACGGCAACGGCGTGATGAAAGTGGAGCAGCGCAGCGAATCCGGCCGCCCGAGCTATTCCTGCCACTACTTGGAGAAAAAAAGGTTGTTCCGGTCTTTCCCGGCACTATATGCGTCTATTGTTCGATATAAATGGAACAGCCCTTATTTGGTTCAAAAAGGGATTCGCTTGTTAACCCATCGGGGCAGGGCGTTCGATATCCGGGTGATGGTGCAAAAAAACAGCCGGAACCGTTGGGAGACCACGGGGATCATCGGCCGTGTCGCTTCCCGAGGCAAAATCGTCACGAACTATCACAGCGGGGGGAAACCGATAGATGCACAAACGCTGCTGAAACCGTATTTAAGCACGGAGAGTTTGCACCGATTCAACACGACATTGGCTCTCGTAGGCGCAAAAGCCGCGGAAACGCTGGGTAAAGCGTTTCCCGGCGTCAACATGGTCGGGGCGGATATCGGAATCGATTCGCATTTTCACCCCTGGATCATCGAGTTGAACACGAAGCCGGATCCTTATATTTTCAAACATCTGAAGGACAAGAGCGTGTATTGTAAAGTTCTGCGTTACGCCAAGGCGTTAAGGCGCGTACCATCGACAAACCGAAGACGAATTTTAAAAAATACCCTAAACAGAAAACGGAGGCGTGTCAGTTCCCGCACAGACGCCTCTCGTAACGTTTGAGCTTTCGTATGAACCCGGCCATTCTCCTTTCGTCGGCTAACGCCCGCAGAAATTCCTTTTCCGCCCACTTTTGATCCCGGTTGCCGGAGCGGCGATAGCGGCGAAGAAGCAGATAGCTCGATTGGGGAAAACGCAGCAACGTACGGAGCATGGCGAAGTCTTCTGCCTCTAATCTCAAGACGCTGTGATAACCATCAAGAATGCGCCTGGCGATGGAGAAACGCCAATCGTGTTCTTTGCAGGAGTTGAAAATCACACGATACAAATCGTATGCGCGCAGATCGACCCGCAGCGTTTCGAAATCGATTAAATACAAGCCTTTTGCGTTTCGAATAAAATTGGATGGTCCTCCATCCCCATGACACAAGGCGGCGAGCTTCCGCTTGCGGCATATTCGTTTGTAACCCAGCCTATTTAGCTGGCGCCGGGCAACCCGGGAGTACCGCAGGAGTTCCTGCCCGTGCTCGGACAACAATCGATCCATCGGACGCCGATCCTCTTTTTTCATCGATGCCTTACTCACCAGATCGGACAGGACCCAATGTCTCATGCGCAGCTCCGAGGGCCATTTCCCAAGCTTATTCACCGCTCCCGGCTCAGAGAAACGAACACCTCGGCCGGCCTTATGAAATTGGGCCAGCAACACACCGCACGCTCTCATGTCCTTAGGGGACTGCGGGGAAGGCCATCGGCCGCGGATCCAAGGTACAAGTACGTAGGGGCGTTTATCGGATTTCATTCGGACGAACAGTATACGGCCATACTTGGAGGCGGTTTTGCGCCAAGCGATCCTCTTAAACCCGCTGCGGAGAATCTTGCGCAGCGAACGATCCATCCAGCGAATCGTTGTCAGCGGGACAGGCATCCGCTTCATGCTGTAAGATTGACGCCGACTCCCGACGATACGATAAACTCCTTTCTTCACGCGAATCGTCTTCACCGGCTTCAGTCCGAAGAGCTTGGCCGCCTCAGCGGCTTTCTTATGCTTTGTCGTCATTAAGCCTTCACTCTTTGCCCGGCGCGACGCCGAGCTTTCAGCAAAGTGTCGAATAATGCTTCATATTGCATCGCCCTTTTGGGCCAACTATAACGTTTGGCAAGCCGCTTCGCATTGGCCGCGCGTTGCCGGGTGCCGTTCGGATCCTGCCACATGGCCGTTATGGCACGGCTGATTGCTTGGCTGTCAACCGAACGAATGGTGCGGGCGTTCGTGGTATTTACGAATTGCTTGAGACCTCCCGCACGTGTGGAAACGAGCGGAATACCGTTGGCCATCGCTTCCAGCGCCACCAGACAAAAAGATTCATTTTGACTGGGCACAACGACTGCGCCATAAGAGGAGTACAGGCGTTGTACTTTAGCATGCGGCAAGTGGCCTAACCATCGAATATGGCGAGAGACACCTGCTTTACTGGCTATGGTTCTCAGCCGCTGCTCGTATTGGGCCGATCCCTTGCCGATTACCGTCAGCCGCACTCGCTTATTCCGAGCGGACAGTATGGAAATCGAGCGGATCAAAGGTTCAATGCCTTTGGATTTGATGATCCTGCCGACGAATAACAGATGAAGAGGAGCGATCTTGGTGCCGTCCGATACAGATTGGACGCCATGAGGAATGACGGACACCTTGGACGCGGCGGCGGCATGCTCCTTGAGAATAGATCGTTTTAACCACATACTGGGCACCGTGATTCGATCGGCGTGTCGGAACAAACGATTCTGGCTCTTTTTGCGGGCTGCGTTTTTGCGAGAATTGGATATTAAAGAATGGCACGTATATACAACGGGAATGCGGTATTTTCTTTTATACCATAATGCCGCGGCTGCGAATTCGATACTGTGCACATGAATAATATCAGGCAAGCCGGAAAAGTAACGGTCGGCAGCTCGCTGAAAGAAACGCGTTTGATAAGCGAATCCGTGGAAATACGGTTTGATTTCAGGAATCCGAAGCACGCCCGAACCGTGCTGTTGACTAAAGTGGATGGAACCCGTTGCACTTTTCGTCACCACATTCACTGTCATATTGGATCGGATGAATGCCTTGGTCAATTGCGCGGCAACGGTGCCGACCCCTCCGAAAACTATCGGCGGATATTCTCTTGTCATCACCCAAATATACGGCGATCGTCGTTTCGTCATACCCTTGTCCTCCTCTATTACTATTTCAGTAATGTATGTGAAAATAGAGGACGAGACCTGTGAGAGGGTCTAGACAACAAAAAAATTGGACAAGGCGAATGCGGACAAACGATTCACCGGGGCACCCGATATCTCATACATTATAGTCGCCACTTTATCGGAAGCGGGTGAACGGCTATACGCATTCTCATCATCGCCCCGGAGCAAATTCCCGTACCTCCGGTTCTGGGCGGTTCCGTGGAAATTACCATCTTTGCCGTCGCCAAACAATTGGCGAAGCTTCATTCCGTTACCGTCGTGAGCAGGTCACATTCCCGCTATCCCAGACACTCCGTGGTAGACGGCGTCCATATCTATCGCGTGCCTTCGGGCGGCGCAAAAAAATATTTGGCCCAAGTCCGCCGGTTTCTGCGAGGCAAAAGG
This sequence comes from Cohnella pontilimi, assembly GCF_005049045.1. Classification (GTDB taxonomy): domain Bacteria; phylum Bacillota; class Bacilli; order Paenibacillales; family Paenibacillaceae; genus Cohnella; species Cohnella pontilimi. The sequence continues at coordinate 102,194 of NZ_SUPK01000001.1, read as the reverse complement.
TATGACCTGATTCAAATCGATAACCGTCCGCGATTCGTCGCGCCAATCAAACGAATGTTTCCGGCTACGAAGGTTTCCTTGTTTTTACATTCCCTCACGTTCGTAAGCTTGCCATACGCCAGCCGCTCAGCGGCCAGACTCGGATTGAACAAGGCGGATCTCATTTTTGCCAACAGTTCCTCACTCCAGCAGGAGCTATCCCGGCGATTCCCCAGAGCGGCCAAGAAAATAACAAGAGTATGGCTCGGCGTGGACACCCGAAGGTTCAGACCGCCCGAACCCCCCCGGAAGTCGGATGTCTTCACCGTGCTGTTCACGGGACGTCTCATTCCTCGAAAAGGCGTTCCGGTGCTGCTGAAGGCGGTCCATCTGGCCGGCCGGCAAACGTTGAAACCGATCAAGGTCATCATCGCAGGCGGTTCCAACAATCCAAATTATGCGGAGAAGATGCGTGCCTTGGCAGACAGCCTCGGGGTGAATGCCGATTTTCTCGGCACCGTGCCCCATCGCCGCATTCACCTTATTTACCGGAAAGCGGACGTATTCGTCTGTCCTTCGCAAAAGCATGAAGCTTTCGGGCTGGTCAACGTAGAAGCTATGGCGTCAGGATTGCCGGTCATCGCATCCAGTCTGGGAGGAATCAAGGAAATCGTTCACCACGGGAATAATGGCCTGCTCGTGCTCTACTACCGTGAGCCCCAAGCATTTGCGAATGCCCTGATCCGGCTCATGCAAGATCCAGACCTTATGCGCCAAATGAAATATCGAGCCAGAGCCGACTGCGTGGCCAGCTTTAGCTGGTCGGCTACGGCCAAACGGTTGAGCCGGATTTATACTTCAGGATAAAATGGATAGACGGGAAAGCGACCTGCCATTCCGGCCAGGTCGCTTTATTTGCAAAGGAGCTTATCATGAAAAACAATCGGCTGTCTATCCTGCTCGGATGCATCGTCACCCTATGTGTGATGCTGATGTTTCCCCGATTTTCGTATAACGACCCGGACACGTTCTGGCACATCGAGTTGGGACGCTACATGATCGACCACGGAACGGTGCTTCATCACGCCATACATACGTTCTATAACGATCGTCTGCCGTACGTGCCGCACGAATTCGGATTTCAACTGGTCATCGCGGCCTTATACCGGAGCTTCGGCTTGCCCGGCACTTACATTCTAACTGCGGTATGCTTGTTCTTGCTCATCCTCGGGCTGGACAGGCTCACCCGGGTTTCACGCAAAGAGCTGGGCTTGGAAGAGCGCCGGCCGATTTTATTGCTTCTCGTCATGGCGGTCTCCTGCTGGATTTATTACAGTTATTTCACGACCCGTCCGCAGATGGTCTCCTCTTGGATGATCGTTTGGTTTGTTGTTTGCCTACGTGAATTCCAAATTTCCTCCCAACGCAAATACGCGGTATGGATGACCGTCCTGTCTTTGGCGATTTCCAATTTTCATGCCGGCGTATGGCTCGTTCCGGCCGTATTTACGGGGATGGCTGTCCTGGAGTCATTGACGGAAAAAAGGCTGTCCCCGCGCCGTGCGGCAGCTTACTTTGCGATATGGTTGGCGGGGTTATTGAACCCGGGCGGCATCCGCAGCATTTTTTACATCTTGACGGTCACGAAGGGCAATTTCAACATGCTTATCAACGAATGGCAGCCGATCGAGTTTTCCAAGCTCTCCAACTTTCCGATTCTGCTGATTGTGCTGTTTTTTGCGGCCATTCTTCCGTTTGCGCTGCATCGCAAGCCGTTTCGTTTCATGTTCATGCTGGGCATTCTGTATTTAGGAATATCCAGCTACAAGCAAAATCTGTTCCTGTGGCTGTTTATTCCATATTTTGTGGCCACACTTGTCGAACGGGTTCCTTGGATCCGAAATTTACGGATAAGGTTCGAACGGCGTCATCTTCTGCTTAGTCTGGCTGCAGGACTCATCTTTAATGTCGGTTATAATTTTACGTTTCCTGCCCAAGTCGATACTCATCAGTACCCTGTGGAAGAAATGAATTACATATTACGTAAGACACCTCCCGGCATGCGGCCTAAGGTGTTGGCTCCCTACGGCTCGTCGGGTTATGTGATGTATCGCGGAGCGAACGTGCTTTGCGACGGACGTCAAGATCCGTTCGTCACGACCGAATCCAAAGGCGCGCTCGGCTGGACGGCGTTCGAACGTTCCATGTACGGATTCTCCGAATATTTGCCGGAGATCGTCGCTTATGACAAGCCGGATTACGTCATCGCGAGAAATAACGTCTCCTACAAGCTCATGCAGGAATGGAGCAAGCAATTCGGCGCCCCGGTATTCAAAGGCCGCTACGGCAGCGTGTTCGTCATCCGGAAATCATGAGCGGACAGAACAGAGGGAAGTTATGGAACCATGCATGCACCCTCGGTGGACGGGCAAAATAATAGGCGGGACCGCGCGGGCAAGGCAGCAGCGCATCCCCATCATGTAATGAGGGAGTGGGATGAATGGCTGAAAATAACCAACGCAATCGTAAAGGTGCCGGCGTAGACGCCGGTGAAACGGCAGGAACCGTCGGCGGCGCCGTTGTCGGCGGTGCCGTAGGTTCTGTTGCCGGCCCGCTGGGAACAGCTGCAGGCGCAGTCGCGGGCGGTGCTCTTGGCAACCAAATGGGTGAGGGCGGCATGGGCAACAACGACGCGAAAAACGCGTTCGGCAATGCCGGCAACGAAAACGCTGCGAACCAGAACGAAGAAAATAATCAAAGCTGACGGAAAAACAGGTCCAGGGACGATCCCTGTGACCTGTTTTTTTGTTCGCCGTTCTTTAATTCCGATTCAGCAAATGATTCAAGGAGTCGGCGAAATACCGGAGCATGTCGGCGGTGCCGAGTTCTTCGCTGAAATCTTCGATGCCGATGGAGCCGCTGTAACCGACGGCCTTCAAATCCGCGATCACCTGCGCCCAGTCGACGATGCCTTTATGCAGTCCCGTCCAACGCACGCTCCAGCGAACCGGGCCGTCTCCTGCCCCATCCTCCGTTTTCGTCCATACCCCGTTCTTGGCGTGCACATGTGCCAAATAGGGGCCGAGCAGCTCCATCCCCATCCGGTAATTCTCAAAGCCCTCATGCACCATGTTGCCCGGATCGTACAGCACCCCGATCCATTCCGGGTCGGTGCCTTCGATGGCGCGATAAGCCGCCGATGCGCTTGCCGTGATGGTCACGTGGTGGGTTTCGATTAATCCTTTGACGCCGTATTCGCGGCAAAGCGCTTCCGCCTGCTTGAGGTAAGCGCGCTGCTCCTGCAGCAAGTCGGGATACGGGCGAGTCCGGTCATAACGATGGACCCCGAGACGGATGAACGAGGCGCCGAGCTTCGCCGCAGCCTGCAGCACCCGCTCGGTGCCGGCCAAATCGCCGCAGTTCAAGTAGGGCACCACAGCGAGCGAGCTCATTCCGTTGCTTTCCGCGGCATCGCGGAACGTTTGCAGCTGCGTATCGTCCCAACGCGTAGGAATCGAGCAGCGGTTGTTCCCCCAGAAGGACGGCGCGGCATTCACCTGATCGGCAGGCACGTCCTGATACCTCCACTCGATGCCGTGAAGTCCGGCATCCTTGGCTGCGGCAGCCAGCTGCTGTGGAGTGAAGTCCGGTGTCGCCACTGTAAATACGGATAATCGGATATCGGTCATTTCAGCCAACCTCCCGGTATGTTGATCGCCTTCGCCTGCGCCAGGAGGCACAGCTCAGCCGCTTTAAAAGCATGCTCCTGTGTCATCGCACGTTCCGTCCGGTTCAGGACGTCCAGTATCAATTCCCCGAAAAATGGAAAGCCGACTTGGCCTGTCAAGCTAAGCCGGGTTTCTCCTTCGCCGTTGACCAGATACAGCTGGTCGCCGTCCGAATCCCGCGCAATATCGACGTATTTTCGCAATTCGATATAGCCATCGGTTCCGAGAATGACCGTTCTGCCGTCTCCCCAGGTCGAGAGGCCGGCCGGCGTCAGCCAATCCACACGAAAATAATGCGTGACCCCGTTATCTCCGAGCAGCGTCGCATCCCCGTAGTCTTCCAGCTCCGGATATTCCGGTCTGTGGTAGTTTCCGACCTTGCTGTGGAGCACTTGAGCATCTTTGCAGCCCCCGTAAAACAGAAATTGCTCGATTTGGTGGCTGCCGATATCGCAAAGAATGCCTCCGTAGCGTTCTTTCTCGAAAAACCATGCTGGCCGGGCAGGCGCGTTTAACCGGTGAGGACCGAGACCCAGCACTTGAACTACGCGGCCGATAGCCCCGTCTTGGATCAGCTGCCCCGCGAATACGGCGCTTTCCGAGTGAAGCCGCTCGCTGTAATATACCATGTACTTCCGCCCCGTTCGGGCGCAGACTCTCTTGGCCTCGGCCAATTGCTCCAGTGTAGTGAAGGGAGTTTTATCCGTAAAATAATCCTTTCCATGCTCCATCACACGGACACCGAGAGGTCCCCTCACATTGGGAACGGCTGCGGCCGCCACGAGCCGAATTTCGGAATCCTGCAGAACCTGCTCCAGAGATTCGGCGGGTTTTACATCCGGATAAGTGTTGAGAAAAGCATCCACCTTGGCGGGATCCGGATCATATACCCATTTGAGCGAGGCCCCAGCTTCGATCAAACCGTTGCACATCCCGTAAATATGCCCGTGATCCAACGACACCGCCGCAAATACGAATTCGCCCTTGTCTACAACAGGGCGCGGTTTTCCTTGCGGCGCATAATTCATCCCGTCTTTGCGGCTCATGATTGAACTCCTCCGGAGGTACGAATGCGCTCCTGCAATAGGTTGTAAAACAAATCTTCGTCCAGCGGCAGCTCCGCCCAATCATCCGTCCACGCGGACAACAGCATCGCATTCGACAACATCAAGCCCTTGATGCCTTCTTCCCCAGGCGCGAGCAGCGGCGTACCGGACTGGATCGCCTGTACCCAATCCTTCGTAATGCCCTTATGCTGCTCCCCCTCTCCGGGTTCCAGCGGAATTTCAACGGTCTGGTATTCGGGCTGTCCGAAGCCTCCCGTATATGTAGCATTAAATTCGGTTTCAGACTTCTCGTTGCGCCAGAAAGTCATCCGTCCGCCTTCCATGACAATCTTGCCCCGGTCGCCCGTCACCTCGAACCGGTTCGTGCCCGGCGTCTCGCAGGTAGAAGTGATGAACACGGCCGTGGCTCCGTTCTCGTATTCGGCATAGGCGGTCACTTCATTCTCCACCTCGATGTCGCGGTGTTTGCCGAACGAGCAGAAAGCCCGGATGCGCTTGGGCATCATGCCCGTTGTCCATTGCCACAAATCCAGCTGATGAGGCGCCTGATTGATGAGCACGCCTCCGCCTTCCCCGGCCCAGGACGCCCGCCAGCCGCCGGAATTATAATAGCTTTGAGACCGGTACCAGTCCGTAATAATCCAGTTCAGCCGGCGAATTTCGCCGAGTTCGCCTTGCCGGATCATCTCCCTGAGCTTTCGGTACATCGGATTGGTGCGCTGATTGTACATAATGCCGAATACCAGGCCGGAACGGGATGCCTCCTCGTTCATTTCCCGCACCTGACGCGTATGCACGCCGGCAGGTTTCTCAATCAACACGTGAAGCGAATTCCGGAATGCTTGAATCGCAAGCTCGGGATGGCTGTAATGGGGCGTACAAATGAGAACGCCATCTATCGAACCGGACGTGAGCAAAGCTTCCGGATCCTCATAACGCTGAACTCCGTCGCCTAATGTTTCCGCTGCCCATTGGAGCCTCTCTGGACGAGGATCGCTAATGGCGGTCAGCTCCGCCCCTTCCACTTCGCCTTTCGCTAAATACTGGGCGTGCCCCGTTCCCATGTTCCCGAGTCCGATAATGCCGATACGTACCTTTTTCATGTATGCTGCGCCTCCTCGACTTCACGTTGACGAAAGTGAAACCCCTTCGATTTTCATCCTCATTCTATCATGATGGGCCGTCCGCGTCTCCGACGTATTCTCTATCTCATGACGATGTGTATGGTCATGACCAATCTGAACGTGATCCCCTAAAATTACGGTGAATAGATCATTACCCATTCGCACATTCGCTCCTATACGTAATATACAAAATCATGTAAATGTCTTGGGAGGTCTGGGATTGATAATAACTGCTCTTGGTCACGCAGGGTTCTGTGTCGAAACAGAGAAGGCCATCATTATTATGGATCCATGGGTGTCAACGAACGGTGCATTTGATTCTGCATGGTTTCAATACCCTTGCAATCATCATATGGCGTCCTTCATCCAAGAAAAACTACAGAATACAAGCAAACAAAGGTATATCTACATTAGTCACGAACACAAGGATCATTTTGATCCCTCGTTTCTGAGAAGCTTACAAACGAATGATTTTACTTTCGTAATCGGGCGGTTTCGACGAACCGCATTATATGACGCGCTTTTGAAATGTGAATGTAAAGAAATTATTCGCTGTACTGACGGTCAAACCATTCAGATTCCGGGCGGAACGATAACCCTATACATTGATGACTCTGAAATCGAACGGGATTCTGCAATCCTTGTCAAGGCGGACGGTCAAAGCTTTTTAAATCAAAACGATTGTAAAATCTTCGATCGACTGTCCGAAATCATGACAGAACATGGTACGATCGACGTGTACACCGCACAATATTCAGGGGCTACTTGGCATCCTGTGTGCTATGACTATCCGAAAAAGAACTACACCGCTATCTCGATACGAAAACGGAGCAGTAAATTCGAAGCCGTTGCACGTGCGATTGAGACCCTTAACCCAAGAGTGTACTTCACTTCTGCTGGACCCCCCTGTTTTTTAGATCCCCTTCTGTTTCACATTAACTTCGAGCGGATTAACATTTTTCCCCGTGGGCAAGTCTTTCTCGATTACCTTAAAAAACGTTTAAAGAAGACTCCGACCAAGTTCTCTGAACCTATGCCTGTAGATCAACTAGATGCCGCCACTGGGGAATGGGTATTTCTTTCCTCCGAACGAGTCACAGAAAAAAACTACGAGGCCTACATTCGGGCATATGCTGCACGATTTGAACCCCTATTCCGCAGCCGCCGAGATTTGGTGAATGCTCAAGAACTCCCAACCCTCTTCGAAAATTTAAAAACTGCACTCGTCGAGAAATTGCAAAAGTTGACTTTAAGGGACCGAGTAAAGATTCCGCTGTATTTCCGTCTTTCCGACTATCTAGAGCGAATGATCCGTGTTGATTTTCAAGCGAATAAGGTGGAAGACGCTGCGGAGATTCTCGAGGAAAATTACTATTCCATCTCTACCCCTTCGTGGGAAATTGCGCGAGTTCTCGATGGCCGCCTAACCTGGGAGGATTTTACACTGACATTTCGAATGCAGTTGAAGAGAGACCCGGATGTATACCATGTCGTGATCCACGGATTTTTAACGATGGAACCGGATGATATGAATGCATTTTGTTCAAAAGTGCTCAACAGCGAAGCGAATTGTGAGCGTGTGCTCGTTGAAGCCGGCGGCCGGAGATACTCCATCAATCGCTACTGTCCACATGCGGGAGCAGATTTAACCGGCGGCTGGATAGAAAAAGATCGCTTTCTTGTATGTCCCAGACATCGGTGGATGTTCGACTTAGAAGAAGATGGACGTTGTTTAAATAGTGATGCATCCATCGATGCGGTTGAGGTCGAAGACAATTAAGGATTATTTTCTTACGTTAACACCGTTCGGAAGCGCTAATCCGAACGGTGTTTTTCATTGACAGACCGACGTTTATGGAATGCCTATATGCAGACTACGCTTGTTAATTTCGTATGAGTGATTACTCACTTTACAATTCGTCGTTTTCGCCATAAAATGGAACCATCTACCAAGTGAGTGATTACTCACATCCGAGGAGAGTGTTTCCATGCACGTGGTCGACGTTCTAAGCGTCACCCGCCGATTCGGCGCCAAAACTGTGTTGAAAGACGTCACTTTAAGCGTTGAGCGCGGCGAGATTTTCGGGCTGCTCGGTCCCTCCGGCTCGGGCAAAACGACGCTGATCAAGCTGATGACCGGCATCGACAAATCGGACGAAGGCACTGTGCGCATGCTCGGCGAACAGATGCCGAAGCTTGCCATGCTGCAACGGTTCGGTTACATGGCGCAATCGGATGCGCTGTATCAGGAGCTGACCGCACTGGAAAACCTGCAGTTCTTCGCTTCCCTGTACGGCTTGTCGGGGAGCCGCAGGAAAGAGCGGATCCAAGCCGCCATGAAGGTCGTCGACTTGCTGGACCACCTGAACAAACCGGTTGCCGCGTATTCCGGCGGTATGAAACGCAGGCTATCACTTGCGATCTCGCTGCTGCACGAACCGGAGTTGCTCATCCTTGACGAGCCGACGGTCGGCATCGATCCGGTACTCCGCCAATCGATTTGGAACGAGTTAACCGCGCTGAAGGAGCGAGGCACGACGATCATTTTGACGACGCATGTGATGGATGAAGCGGAAAAATGCGATCGGATCGGCCTGATCCGAAACGGAGAACTCACAGCCGTGGATTCACCGGAAGGCCTGAAATCCGCGAGCGGTACAGATTCGCTCGAACAGGCGTTTATCGTACTTGGGGGAGGTGTCCGCGCATGAGAACACGCGCATTGGCCATTCGAATCATTCGTCAATTTCTGCGGGATAAGCGGACACTTGCTCTTCTGTTCCTCGCTCCGCTGCTCGTGCTCACACTGATGCACTTTGTGTTTAACGGCCAGCAAGTGAAGCCTCACATCGGCGTGGCCGGGATTGCTCCGCAAATGTATGAATCCTTGAACATCAAAGACGCGAATCTCACTTCGTACGATAACCAAAAAGACGCCGAAAAAGCGTTAAAGAACGGCGATCTGGATGCGGTATTTTCAATCGTGAACGGACAGCCCGCCATCCTCATGGAAGGCAGCGATCCGGCTGTGAGCCGGTCGGTCATACTGGTTCTGCAAAAGGCGCTGCAAGTGAACTTGAACGTGCCGAAGCCGAACGTGTCTTACTTGCACGGCGGTGAAGACTTATCCTCATTCGATTCGTTCGGACCGGTCCTCATCGGCTTTTTCTCCTTCTTCTTCGTCTTCCTGCTGGCCGGCGTGGCCTTCTTGCGGGAACGGACAACCGGCACGCTTGAACGTCTGATGGCGACGCCGATCCGCCGATCCGAAGTCGTGGGCGGTTACTTGCTCGGATTCGGGGTTTTCACCTTACTGCAGGCTTCGCTGATTGCCTGGTACTCCATCAGCGTGCTCGGCATGTATATGGTCGGTGCCGTGGGGCTTGTACTGCTCGTAAATCTGCTGCTCACGCTGACGGCTCTTACGCTCGGCACGCTGTTGTCTTCCTATGCGAGAAGCGAATTCCAAATCATTCAATTCATCCCGATCGTCATCGTCCCGCAAGTATTTTTCTCCGGGTTGTTTAATCTCGACGCCATGGAGCCATGGCTGCAAAAAATCAGCTACGCCATGCCTCTGTACTATGGCGCGGATGCCATGCGAAGCATTATGATACGCGGGGAAGCCTTCTCCGACATTCAACTCGATATTTTCGTGCTGCTCGGTTTCTCAATTCTGTTTGCTCTTCTTAATATTTTGGCATTGAAAAAACAGCGGGCCATCTGAACCCGGACGATTCCCGAAAGGAGCGGTCCATATGAACCAGCCGATGGAGCCTTGGATGGAAGAACTATTGCACGGCGAAGATTCCGGCGATAAAATGACGGAGAAGCAAGCCCGGATTTTCGAAGCCGCCATCGAAGTATTTGCCGAGAAAGGATTTTCCGGTTCCTCGACGAGCGAAATCGCCCAGCGGGCAGGCGTCGCCGAGGGGACGATTTTCCGGCATTACAAGACGAAAAAAGATCTGCTCATCTCCATCGTGGCCCCGGCCATGGTCCGTTTGATCGCTCCCTTCGTGCTCCGGGAATTCCGTGATATTTTCAAGACGGAGTACGACAGCGTCGAACCGTTTCTGCGGGCCGTCATTGAAAACCGGATCGAATTTCTTGAGAAAAACAAGCGGCTGTTCAAAATCTTGATTCAAGAAATTCCTTTTCACCCGGAAATGCAGGCCCAGCTGGAGAAAATCGTATTTTCCCAATTGAAACAGCGCATTGAAAAAGTGTTCTCCAAATTCCAGGCCGACGGCATCGTAGTGGACTGGCCCACTTCCACCATTATGCGGCTTGCCGCTTCGGCCATTATGAGTTATGTTGTTTTTCGGACGTTCTTCAGCCAGCGCGACGGCGTTGTCTGGGACGACGCCAGAGAGCGTGAAGCGACGATCGACTTCATCGTTAAAGGTTTGACACCATGAATCTGCATCTGAAAGGAACTTGAGGTTGAAAAATTCATCTCCCCCCATCACGCCGATCATTCCGCTTCTCGTCGGCATGATCGCCATTTCATTCGCTCCCATTCTTGTCCGTTATTCCGATGCCCCGGTCTCCGTTCAAGGTATGTATCGCATGCTGTTTACCGTGATACTGGTACTGCCGTTCGGTATGAAGCAGCAGCTTCGCACATTAGGCGCTATTAAACTGAAAGATTGGATGCTGCTCGGATTGGCGGGGTTTTTCCTGGCGCTGCATTTTTTGCTGTGGATGGCCTCCTTGGACTATACGTCCATCGCCAGCTCGACGATTATTCTGGCATTGGAACCGGTGTTCGTCATGATCGGAGCCTTCTTCATCTTCAAGGACAGAACGAGCCGGACGGCCTTGATCGGAATGGCCGTCGCGTTCATCGGCGTCTGCTTCGTCGGTTCGGGGGACATGGGTGTTTCGAAGTCGGCGTTTTGGGGGGATTGGCTGTCTTTCTTCGGCACAGTTGCGGTGGCCGTTAACATGCTGCTCGCCAAAGAAATTTTGAAACGGGTATCCTCATACCAGTACAGCCTCATCGTTTTTGCGGTATGTGTCATTTGTTTCTTCTTGTACAACGTCTTTACGGGCATTCCGATGACCGGCTATCCGGCTAAAGAATGGCTGACGTTCGTCTTGCTCGCCATCGTTCCGACCGTATTCGGACATATGATATTTAACTGGCTGTTGAAATACGTACCGCCGACCACCATCTCCATGTCGGTGCTCGCGGAACCCGTCGGCTCCAGCTTGCTCGGCATGCTGCTGTTCCGCGAGATGATCGGCGGATTCCAATTTGCCGGCGGTGCCTTGGTCATCATCGGGCTGCTGCTGTACTTGAAATCGGAACGCAACCTGGAGGCGCAGCCGGTGGAAACCGGGACATGAGGCGAAACAAACGGACCGTTCGACGAACGGTCCGTTTGCTATATGCTGCGATTATTATGCGCGAATCTCAAATCGGTCGCCCGGCGCCATAACCCGACCTTTTCGTCCTCGAGCTTCCAGCTGCTGTATGAAGGCTTCCGCGTCCTGGCGGATCGGCGGGAACGAGTTATAATGCACGGGAACGACCAGCTTGGCGCCGTACCATTCCGCCGCTTGAAGCGCGTCTTCCGGCCCCATCGTAAAATGGTCGCCGATCGGAATGAACGCGACGTCGATGGTATTCCGCTCGCCGATCAGCTTCATGTCGCTGAACAGCGACGTATCGCCGGTATGCAGGATGGTCAGTCCCTCCGCACGGATAAGAAAACCCGCCGGCATCCCCGCGTAAATGATTTTCCCTTCCTCCAGATTAATGGAGGAACTATGGAAGGCGTGGATCATTTTCGCTTGGGCAAATCCCATATCGTAGGTTCCGCCCATATTCATGCCCATCGTCTTTAAGCCCTTCCAGGACATGTATTGCGCCAGTTCGAAAATGGCCACTACGGTTGCGTCATTGGCCTTGGCGATCGGCTCCGCATCCAAAATATGATCGGTATGACCGTGCGTAAGCAGTATGTATTCCGCCTGGATGTCCTCCGGTTTGGTGACGGCCAGCTCATTCCCGCGAAGAAAAGGATCGATCACCAGCGATTTCCCCCCGGTGATCAGCTGCACGCATGAATGCCCGTGATAAACGATTTCCACGTTTCTTCACTCCTCCTCCATATACACTTCCTTTGTCCTTCTATATTTTACTCTACCTTCACCGGCAGTTTCCAATCGGACGCCGCCCGCAAGGCCGAATAACGAAGGCGAACAAGTATATAATACAGGTGCTCAATCTTACCTGCATGGAGGACTGGTCGGGATGATCAAATGGCTGAACCGGGTCAATCTGATCTGGTTGTTTGTCTTATTCCTCGTGTTCCACGTCATCCTGTATTATTCACTGGGCAACGACAATTGGTTCTCCGTCGCGCTGCTCGCATCGCTCGTCGATACCGGGATCGCCGCTGTCCTGCAATTCGTATTTCGAGAAGAAAAGCGGGGTGTCAGGTAACGCTTATTTAAAGCTTTTCCAATCCTGCTTGCTGTTGTTCAGCAAATACTCGAAATCGTTCTCCAGCTGCTTCTGCTCTGCCTGACGCTCCTGTTCCGCAAGCTTCCGCTGCTCTTCCCGCTTCTGCGCTTCCTCCGCCTTCAAAGCTTCGGCCCTGGCCTTCAGCTGGGCCACCGTATCAGTGCCGAGCACCTCTTGAAGCGTGGCCGGCTTATCCTCGCTGGGCGGCTTCCGCCCGGAAGCCGCCTGTTTTTTCTTCCCCATTACAGTTGCACCTCCCCCAAGCTTACCGGTTCAGCAAAATGACGAACGCGGCGATCGCGATCACCATAGTTACGATGTACAACAAAGTTAATCTTGTCAGCTTCCTGCCCGTTTTGTGCTCGTAATTCGGATCGCCTTCCTTGTTCGCTTTTGAAAAGCCGACCCACAGCGTCGCGACCAGACCGACCAAGCCCACCACGGCTACCGCTGACATAAGTAAAATGACGTCCATCTCGAAATCCCGCCTCATCGTTCGTTGAAGTTTTCTTTATTATGGGTAAATACAAGTACCTTGCTTCGGCCGCATGGCCGTGAAACCCTCCAAAGGAGGCTATTGCTGTTGTTTCAGAACCGGTTCATTATCAATTCCGCTAAAGTGATCTGTGTACTGCTCATGATTTATTTGACGACCAAAATCAGCTTTTTGCTGAACCCGATTCTCCGGATGATCCACATTTTGCTTCTGCCGGTGCTCATTTCCGGTTTTTTCTATTATGCGCTGCGTCCGATCGTTGATTATTTCTCGGATCGGAAGGTCATCCGCTCGGTGGCCATCCTCTTCGTTTACTTCGTCGCCGCCGCGCTGATTTCTCTCCTCGGCATCGTCATCTGGCCGCTGCTGCAAGATCAGGTGACCACACTGATGAATAATCTTCCGCAGCTCATCGAGGGCTTCCGGAACCAAATCGATCAAATTCAGCAAAACCGGTTTCTTTCCATGTTCGGCAGCAGCCAGTCGGACTGGTCGAATCGGCTGTCCGGTTATTTGGACAACGGCGTCAAGACGGCGGCCGACTATATTTCCCAGTCTCTGCTTGCCTTCACCAACTTTGTCGTGATCGCGGCGACCGTGCCGATCATCGTGTATTACATGCTGAAAGAGGGAGCCAAGCTCCCGCTCAAGCTCCTGCCCTTTATCCCGAAAAAATACCGAGCGGATTGCAAATCCATGCTTTCCGAAATGGACAACGCGTTAAGCGGCTACATCCTGGGCAGAGTCATCGTGACTTCCATCCTCACCGCCATGCTGTACATCGGCTTTTTGCTGATCCATTTGCCTTACTCGCTGCTGCTTGCTGTGATCTCGTTCGTCTTTAATTTGATCCCGTATATCGGCCAATTCCTCGGCGCAATTCCCTGCCTTATCGTGGCGTTCATCGTATCTCCGGCCAAAGCGCTGTGGGTTGCTGGGATCATCGTTGTCATTCAGAATGTGGAAGGAAACTTGATCGCGCCTCATGTATACGGCAAAAGATTGGACATTCATCCGCTGACCGCCGTGCTCTTGCTGTTGATCGGCGGCGACATCCTCGGCATTGTCGGGATATTGGCCGTCATTCCGATCTATATGATCTTGAAAATATTCGTCCGGCATCTTTATCAGCTATTCTTGGAAAAAAAGGTGGAGGAACTGGTCGAATAACGGATTACAAAATGTAAGCCAGCAGCAAAGCGGCCGTGTTCACGACGGCGTCCGCGTGGGTGCGCTCCATCCCGTGGGAGGAGTGGACGCCGGGACCGATTAAGGCGGCACGTATGTCATTCCCCCCGCGCAACGCTGCGGAGGCGTCCGAGCCGTATTGCGGATAAATATCGACGGCGTAAGGAATGCCTTCGCGCTTGGCCAGCTCGATCAGCCGGGACGTCATTTGGTAGTCGTACGGACCGGAAGAGTCCTTGGCGCAAATCGAGACGTCTTGCTCGGTCGCGGACAAATCATCGCCGATCGCCCCCATGTCCACCGCAATCATCTCCGTGATGTCCGGCGGAATGGACGAGCTGCCGTGTCCGACTTCTTCGTAGGTAGAGAAAATAATCTTTACGGTTCTGGACGGTGTGCGGCCTTCCCGTTTCAGCCATTCCAGCAAGCCGAACAACGCGGCTACGCTCGCTTTGTCGTCCAGATGGCGGGACTTGATCCAGCCGCTGGGCAGTATCCGGACTCTCGGATCCCAGGAGATGACATCGCCCACGGCGATTCCGAGTTTCTCGGTGTCCTCTTTGGTTTTGACCGACTCGTCGATCCGGATTTCCATATTCGCTTCTTCCCGCTTCAAGTCGCGAACGTCGGGATAGACGTGTACGGAAGGTTTCGTCGACAGCACGGTGCCTTCATACTTACGGCCGTCACGCGTGTGAATGATGCAGTACTCGTTCTCCACCGTCTGCATCGCATAACCGCCGATCGAAGTGAAACGGATCATGCCGCTCGGCTTAATGGCGCGCACCATGGCGCCGAGCGTGTCTACATGCGCTGAAAGCCCGATCGTACCGCCGGAATCGCGGCCCGGAACGGTGATGATGCCATTCCCTTTGGCCGTGAGCTGCATCGAGCAGCCTAGCGCTTCAGCCTCTTCTCCGACCTTCTTCATGATGTCCATGCAATAGCCGCTCGGGCTGGGTGTTTCCAAGAGCTTCTTCAATACCGTAAGGATGTATTCGCGATTCAAATTCGGCTTCAGTGGTGTAGACACGACCGGCAGCTCCCTTCACTTTCTGCGTCCACTATACTGGCCTATTGTACCATTTTCCACGAGGCTCCGAAATCCGGAACGGCACCGTACATGCAAAAGAACGGAATTCCAGGCCCCCCCGGAATTCCGTTCCTTATGAAGCCGTTTGTTCGGAATCCAACATCCGAAATGGGATCCTGAAACCGAATGCCGCTCCCTTCTTGCGGCCGGCCTCCACCCAAATATCTCCGCCCATCAGTTTGACCAGATTGCGGCATATCGCGAGCCCCAGCCCCGTGCCTTCATAATGCCTTCTCTTGGAAGAACTCGAAATTTGCGAGAAAGGCAAAAACAACAGATGAAGCTTCGACGGTTCGATTCCGATGCCCGTATCCGCCACCTTGAACTCGACGACCGCCTTTTGCCCGGCAGTCGATCCGACGGATTCTGCCAACTTCGCTTCCAGCGTGACCGAGCCGCGATCCGTAAATTTGACGGCATTCCCCACCAGATTGATCACGACCTGGCTTAATCGAACCGCATCTCCCAGCAGCATCTGAGGAATCCGCTCGTCAATCCGGGACACCAGTTCGATCCCTTTGCTCTCCGCCGATATGGAGAAGCCGTCGATACATTGCCGCAGCGTATCGGCAAGATGGAAAACCTCTTCGGCAAGCGTTACGGTGCCCGACTCGATTTTGGAGAAATCGAGCACGTCGTTGATGACCCGGAGCAGCGCTTGTCCGCTTTTCTCCTGTACGGCGAGCATTTCGCGCTGCTTATCCGTCAGCTCCGTCTCCATCAACAGTTGGTTGATGCCGAGAATCCCGTTGAGAGGCGTCCGTATTTCGTGGCTCAATATCGCGAGAAACTCGCCTTTAACGCGGTCCGCGTTCTCCGCCTCTTCCTTCGCCCGGTTCAGCTGCATCTCGGCCCGTTTCTGATCCGTAATATCCCGCCCGATCGCATAGACGATGCGCTTACCGGCTGCAAGCTCGAGAGGAAATACCGTGAGGCTGACCGAGATCGGCCGGCCGTCGCGCCTGAGGATCGATACTTCCAGGTTGCGGGGTTCGTTCGTATCCGCGGCGACATGGTACTGCTCCCGAACTGCAGCCATTTCTCTTTCACTCGCAAATAGAGGGTGTACGTTGCGAAGATCCAGCTCTTCCTTCGAATATCCGGTGACGGCGTACGCCGCAGGGTTGGCACTCACCGTGGATTTTTCGTCCGGGTCGTAGCATATCACCATATCGGGACTATGTTCGAACAGCGACATGTATCGCTTTTCCTGTTCGGCGGCAAGCTGCAATGCCCGCTGCCGGTCCGCGAAGGCATGAATGATGACGGATGCCAACACGAACAAAGTCGTGCTTCCGACCAGCATGGCCAGTATGGAGTTATCGATTCCCGGTTCTCCGGTATCCATCATGTCACCCGGATCCAACGTCACACGGGCTCCGGCGATGGCTGTGTAATGCATGCTGAAGATGGCCAATCCCAGCAGGACAGCCCCGATAAGCTTGGAGCGCATCGGAATAGGGTACGGGCCTCCGGCTTTCAAGCGAAACGTGAAATATAAGGAAGCGAAGGAAATGCCCAATGCAATGACGATCGAAGCTGCTACGGCTGCCGGTTCGTGCGTCAGCTCGCCGGGCATGTCCATCGACATCATGCCGGTATAATGCATCAAGATGATCGCCGTGCCGATCAACAGGCCGCCTGCAATCAACCTCGCCGTGCTTGGCGCTTGTGTAGTCATTAGATGGATGGCGATGGCGGAAGCCAAAATCGGCAGCAACATGGATAAAATCATGGGCGGCACATGGTATGTGACCTGGACATCCAGCTCCCATGCCAGCATGCCGATGAAATGCATGGACCATATCCCGATCCCCATCACAACAGGAGCATAGAGGATCAGCTTCAACGACCGCCTGCCGGTTCTCAGAATCCGGTCCACCAGATCCAATGTCGTGAAGGCGGAGACGATGGCGACAATGACGGATAAAATCACCAGGGCTTCATGAAACCGCCCTGTATCATGATGCATAAAATCCTCTCCCGATGGATTCGATTTACACTTTGTAATACGCCTTTAGCGCTTTAATGATATCCAAAGGATTGCGACGCAAGTCTTTGGCGCTGAAAAACACGTCGCCGCGCACTTGCGGACGGGTCTCGTTATATTGAAGCTGACGGACGATTTCATCCGCGGTCTGCCAGCCGGCTTCACTCGTCCCGAGCTTATAAGGCGCGTGCCCGATATACAGCTTCACATTGCTTCCATCCACTTCGCGTGCCCACCAGTCGACGAGCACGTCATAACGCGCGTTGGAATAAGAGAAGCTCCAGTAAATTTGCGGCATGATGTAATCGATCCAATTGTTTCGAATCCACGTCCGCACATCCGCGTGCATATCGTCGTAAGCCGTAATGCCTGCGTTCGTGGCCGATCCGGTCGGGTCGGCAGACTGGTTGCGCCATACGCCGAACGGGCTGATACCGAATTTTACCTCTTTCTTGACAGCATGGATCGATTGTCCGAGTGTGCGGACAAACTCGTTGATGTTGTCTCTCCGCCAATCGTCCAAATTGGCGATCTGTTTCGGGTTGTAAGCCAAGAACGCGGATTGATCGTCGAAATTGCCGCTCGAAGGGTAGAAATAGTCGTCCAAATGAACGCCGTCCACGTCATAGCCCCGTACCACTTCCATGATCGCGTCAATGATCTCTTGACGGGCTGCAGGAATGCCTGGGTTGATGTACATCTTGCCCCCGGCAGCGGTCACCATCCATTCCGGGTGCCGGACCGCGACATGCTTCGCGTCGAAAGTCTCCGATGCCGAGCCTGTATTGGCGCGGAAAGGGTTAAACCACGCGTGGAACTCCATCCCTCTCCTGTGCGTTTCTTCCACCATAAAAGCAAGTGGGTCATAGCCGGGATTTTGGCCCTGCGTTCCCGTCAAAAATTTGGACCAAGGCGCGAACGCAGACGGATAAAAGGCGTCCGCCGCAGGTCGAACCTGTACGTATACCGCGTTCATTCCCATGGACTGAAGCTCATCCAGCATGGTCACATACTGTTGCACCTGGACTTCCTTCTGCCCGTAAGATTGGCTGGAAGGCCAATCCAAGTGGAACACGGTGCTGACCCATGCGCCCTTGATTTCTTGCCCCGGTTTAGAAATCATTTGTATCCATTTCGTCGCCGCATTCCATTTTACCTGCAAGCCCAACGTTTCGCTGACAAATCGAAGAGGCACCATGACCCGGCTCGACTTGAGCACGGCAGGCGCTTGGAGAGATGTCTTCTTTCCGTTGACCGTTACGGTCTTTTGGCCGACAATCATCGTAATGACGGTTCCGGATCGCTGAATCGTCACCATTTTAGATTTCGGGGTCCATGTGACTTTGGCTCCTAACCCTTCACTGACAATGCGAAGCGGCACCATGGTCAGATTCACTTTGGGATCGATGTAAGGGTCAACGTCGCCTTTCAGCCATATACCGTCCAAATAGATGCGGATGACCTGGGAGGTTTGGGCATGAACGGAGACGGAGAAAAACGAGAATATGAAGCATATGGCAACAAACCAGAGTGACCATTTTCGAAAAGTCATGAGACGAACCAGCCTCCATTATCGCGCAAAATTAGCCTTTAACGTTATGACGCTTTAGAAGGCCAGTCGTTGCTGTCGAAACTTGTAATATGGCATTAAAATTATCTCATGAACCCAAAAAACCGCCTCGCGGCGGTTTCAGTTCACTATATCGTGAGGCGGTACTTTACATTTGGTTAAACGTATCGGTGAGGACGGGAACGATTTGCGATTTACGAGATACGACACCTTTCAGCACCGCTTTGTTATCGGACAATGTGACGTTGTAAGCTTTCTCCACGGCAGACGCCTTGGAGCCGAGCGCGATGCCGACAGAATCGTTATTGAGAATGTCGGTGACGACGAACAGGAACAAATCCAGCCCTTTGGAAGCAATGATACCTTGCAGGGCATCTTCGAGTTCCTTCTGGCGGTTCAGCACGTCGTTCACGTCCACCGCGTTCACCTGGGCGATTTCCACTTTCGCGCCGCCCATTTGAAATTCCTTGGCGTCCAGTGAAATCAACTCTTGGATCGATTTGTCGCTCAAGTTCGCGCCGGCTTTCAGCATATCCAGCCCGTAGGAATCGGCGTCTACTCCGGCGATTTGCGCCAGTTCGCGCGCTGCAGCAACGTCCTCGTCCGTGCAGGTCGGCGATTTGAACAACAGCGAGTCGGAAATGATCGCAGACAGCATCAGGCCGGCAATTTCTTTGCGGATGGACACGCCGTTTTCTTTGTACAGCTTCTTCAGGATTGTAGCGGTACAGCCGACCGGCTCGGCACGGTAGTAAAGCGGTCCGCTGGTCTCAAAGTTAGCGATGCGGTGATGGTCGATTACTTCCACGACCTGCACTTGATCGATGTCGGGTGCGCTTTGCTGGCGCTCATTGTGGTCAACCAGAATCACTTTCTTCGCTTCTCCGGCGACCGACTCTACCAACCGCGGCGCCTGCACGCCGAACTTGTCCAGCGCAAATTGCGTCTCCGCGCTTACGTTACCGAGGCGCACCGCCTCGACGTTCCAACCCAGCTCCTTCTTCAGATCGGCATAGGCGATAGCGGAACAGATCGTGTCCGTGTCCGGATTTTTGTGTCCGAAAATCAATGTTTTATCCATATCAGAGCTCCTTCGATCGTTATTCAGCGAGAAAAGTATACTCCAGAACCGGTTCGCCAATCAAGCGCGGGCGGCCGGCTTGTCCCCTTGCGGCGCGCCGCCGTTGTGCCGGACAATTTCCACCCTCCGGATTTGCCGTTCCTCCATATCCCGCACAATAAAGTCGCATTTGTCCTCGCCGATCTTGTCGTTCTCGTGCAGCTCGTATTTGCGGCTCATCATCCATCCTGCCAGCGTATACACGCCTTCTTCGTCCAGCTTCGTGCCGAGCAGACGGTTCACATCCGCAATCGGGAGCTTGGCGCTGACAATGTAACGGCCATCCTGCAATTTCTCGATGAGAGGCTGACCCAGGTCATCCCGCGCCTCTTTCTGATCCTCGACGATTTTGCGGATTATGTCCTTCACGGTGATCAGTCCCGAGGTCCCGCCGAATTCGTCGATCAATACCGCCATCGTGATGCGGTCTTTTTGCATTTTGAGCAGCAAGTCCTGCACGGAGATCGTCTCGATCACTTGGATGACCGGCTTGAGGTAAAGTTGAAGGGTGCCGTTGGGGTCCCGTACGCCCCGGATATAATCGCTCAGCACCTCTTTCATCTCAACCATCCCGACGACCCGATCCTTGTCTGCGCCTTCGATAACAGGATACTGACTGTGAGGCGACACCGCGGTACGCTCCACGAATTGAAGCACCGTATCCTCCAAGTGTGCGAAGTCGATATCCGTACGCGGAACCATGGATTCCTTGGCTACCCGGTCGTCGAGCTCGAAAATGTTCGTCACGTATCGAAACTCGGAAGGATTGATAATGCCGCTCTTATATCCCTCGGATAAAATAAGCCGTAATTCCGCTTCAGTATGCGTCGTCTCTTCCCCGGTTATGGCTTTCACGCCGAACAATCCGGTCACGAGCCGTGCTGAACGGGTCATGAACCAGCTGAACGGATAGGTGATCTTGAAAAACAGCATGAGCGGACGCGCCAGAAACATGGCCAGCGGCTCCGCGAGCCGGATCGCCAGCGTCTTCGGAACGAGCTCACCGATCACCACTTCCACGAAGGTAAGCAGTAGAAAGGCGATCAGGAATGACAACATGCCGGTTAAGGAAGCCGGTATCCTCAGCAAAACAAACAACGGATGCAGCAGCCGCTCTACCGCCGATTCTCCCAGCCAGCCTATAGCCAGGTTGGTCAGCGTGTTCCCGAGCTGGCATGCCGATAAATATTCATCCAGTCTTGAAATGATCTGTTTGACGCGGAGCGCTTTCTTGCTGCCTTCCGCCGCGAGCTGCTCGATCCGGCTCATCCGGGACCGGATCACGGAATACTCCGCCGCCACGAAAAACGCGGTACAAAGCACGAAAAACAGCACCAGAAGAAGGTTTCCCATGTGCATCACCCGATTCGGTTCGTCGTCTTCAACTTTTAACCGAAAAAAGAAAAGATCAACCGACCGCGGCCGGCTGATCCCTTTTCATTTCAGGCTTTTTTCGCTTTCGGAGGGTCCTTGCTGTCATAAAAAACGTGTTTGGCGCGGATGTCGGTTCCCGATATCGAGAGAATGCCGAATGAATATTGCTTCTGCCTTCGTTTATCTGTTGGGGAACCCGGGTTGAAGAGCAGCATTCCGTCCAGCCGCTTCAGAACGGGAATATGGGAATGTCCGAACACGATGATATCCACTTCACCCTGATCAAATGCCGCCGCCGCCCGATGCTCCGCGGTCAGCCGCGGGTTGGGTCCGTGACCGTGCACCAACCCGATGCGGATTCCGCCGCTCACGATTTTCTTCCGCAGTCCGAACCTCATGAGGAGGGCCTCTCCATCATTATTGCCGGCGACGCCTTCCACCGGGGCATAACGGACGAGCTGGTCGTAAACTTGTTCGCTCGTCCAATCCCCGGCATGCAGGATCAGGTCGGTATTGCTTTCGAGCTCGCGTACAAGACGAGCAGGCAGCGATTTGGCCATGCGTGGAATATGTGTGTCGGAGACGACCACGATTTTCACCCGCGCTCACCTCGCCATATCATGGTTAAGGAATAATGAGTTTGCCCCTATCAAACAGCTCGCGCTTGTTGTCATTCATTCCGGTAAGCTTGTCTTTGCCCTTGATCCCGGTGAGAGTAATTTTGTACTTGGTGCGGAGATATTGGTGCATTTGGGCCATCTGTTTGGCGTCCAGATCCGCCAGGCCCGGCTGGCCCTTCATCCGGCCCAGCATAATCCCGATGGTCTCCGCCGCAAGTGCGGTTTGTGCCTGAATGCGGGCGCTGCCGTAAGCGACGGCGGAAGCTCCGACATTTTTACCGGCGACGATCACGTTCGTGTACCCTTTCGATAGGAAAGACCGAAGAGGCATCCCATACTTATCGGGGTTGCCGAGTCTCGTTCCCCATTTGCTCGACGATGTGCCCTGAATATCGATGGGATATCCGGCGATGCTCACGTTATCCTCAAACATGCGGGCGCTCATGAGATCCGTCCCTTGAAGCACATACTCGGTCTCGTAGCGGTCGGAATCGCGGATGTACAAGTAATCCGGGTAACCGTTAATCTCGGCCTTCGCCCAGCCGGGAAGCTGATTGCGAAGGTGACCGATGATGCGCTTCGTTTGCTCTTTCCCTTGCTCGATCGCCGTTGCGACGCTTTCCACGTTCGAAGGGTCTAAGTTATAGACGAGCAGGGCGTTGACGGTCACTTCTCCATCCCGTTGATTTACGATATTCAATCCCCGCAGAAACCATTCGTTCGAGCCGGGATCGTAAGCAGCCCCGATTTTGCCGAAGCCCCATGTCATCGTGCCGGTTACGGTCGTCTCGGTGCCGTATTTCTGCTCGCGTGCCCGTTGGCTCATGCCCATCACCGATTTTCGCATGGCTTCCCAATCGACACGCTTGAACTTCATCATGAAAGTGGCGGCCATATAGTCTTTGGATGCAGGATTGCTGCCGACAATGGATTCCATGCCTGGAATACGCGGAAGATCCAGCTGGGAGGTCAACGCGGCGAAATCGGTATTTTCTACTACGTAGCCGGGATAAACGGTTTCTTCTCTGCCGCCCGGCGTGGTGTATGTGATGGATTCGACCGTGCGTCTCGACGCGTCCGGCTGCCGGCGGATGTCCAAACCGGTAATCGTGATGCCGGACACAATCGGAATTCCCTTCGCGAGTCGATCGAAATAACGGCGAAACTCTTCGATTTTGCGGACTTGTCCCTGTTTGTACAAATCAAACAGCTCTTTGACCCGGCCTTGCAGGATGAGCTCCCCGTTATCGCCGAACGGTTCGTCGAGAAAGACCATTTCGCCTTGGATAAGCTGTCCGCCAGGTTTGTTGTGCGGGTCGAGGACGAGAACGGAGAGGCCTTCATCCGCCGCGGCACGGGCGAGATACATGCCTTCCATCTCGGAACCGATGATCACGATATCCGGATGAGCGCGGTCGGTTGCTGCCGCGGCATGCTCATTGACGGCCCAGTCGGGAGAAACAACCAGGGGTACAATAAAGACAAGCGATAACAAAGCGAGGATGACTTTTCTCATGGAATGCTCAGCACGGTCTCCCTTTGCCGCTTGGATTCAATTCCAAGGGCGGTAATCATTACCTATGCGGACTATACTAACCCAGCCGTCGACCCGCGTAAATGAGAGAAATTACCTAAATGATGCGAACAGCGCACCACATCCCCGTCACTGCACCGGTTGTAAGGCAGTTAGACTATCTTACATATGCCAGTTCCCAACATGTGGCCGGCTGTTAGTCACTCTCGCTTACTTACACTTGCACAGTCCCATCATCGCGCCGGTTGTTAGTCACTCTCGCTGCCTTACAGTTGAGCACTCCCGCCGCCACGGCTGTTAGCCAGTCTCGCTAACTTACACTTGCGCACTCCCGTCACCGCCATTGCTGTTAGCCACTCTCGCTGACTTACAGTTGAGCACTCCCGTCGAATTGGTGGGTGAGCACGGTAAATTGATGCACTCTGCTACTTAGTGACGTCGTACATCACATTCGCTCGACCGCGTAGTAGCTCTCTGCTACCTATTCTCTCCGTCTCGGTCGTTTTCTTTACCGCGTAGTAGCTCTCTGCTACCTATTATCATCAATTCGCCTGGTACCTCGCTTAGAAGTAGCTCTCCGCTACCTATTCTCCCCGTTCGTCGTGATTGCAGGTGCGGGCGGCCGCGGATGCTGAGGATATTCCGACCGACCACTCCCGAGGCAAAATAGGTTGGATGATCGCCGGCACGCATACATCGACAATTTTCGTGATCTCCATCTGATTTCCTGCTTTATCCGTTTCGAAGAGTCGCGGATAAAAACCTTATTTTTCCCGCAAACTGAACACATAGAGAAAGGAGTTGAAGTGCGTGAAAAAGAATAAGCCCGGCAAGGAAGTACGGGAGTTAGGCACCACCCAGTCCGGTATCACCGATCATCACGAAACACGGTATACCGATTCGGCGGTCACGATTGAACCCGGGCGTGCGCCTGGCAGGGTCCCATCTCCCGACGATCCTCGTTAATCCGCCGCCGCCCGCCGAAACAATGTTGCCGGAGCTCCATCCGCCATTAATCGGCAGCAACGAAAAACCGCCGGCCATTTAGGACCGGTGGTTCAGACTTTCACTCCAACCTCGCGTTTTGCGATCAAGTGTACTCCACCCTTATTTTACCATCCGTCCGGCACCGAGACCAGCACCATCCCGAGACTCCAGTTCAAGCAAATGCCGTTTCATCTCCAGACCTTCCCGGAATCCAGTCAGCGTGCCGTTCTTGCCGACGACGCGGTGGCATGGGACAACAATCAGTACCGGGTTCGCCCCGATCGCCGTTCCCACAGCTCGTACGGACGACGGCTTCCCGATGAAGTTCGCAATATCGGTGTAAGAAACCCGCGCACCGAACGGAATTTCCGTCAATGCCTTCCACACCGACTGCTGGAATGCCGTGCCATCCGCATCGAGGGGAAGTGTAAACGTCGTCCGTTCGCCCTGCATATATTCACTCAGTTGCTCCGCATAAACCCTCAACTTTTCATCGTCCCGGACCCAATCTTCCTTTTTACGCCAATGGCTCCAAGCTTCCTCGGAACCCACAAAACAAAGACCTCGATCGGTCTTCGCCAGCCAAAGCCGCCAGCCGCCGATGTCGAACTCTCCCGCGTACATCGTTCGATCCGTTATTCTCATGCGCCATCCGCCTTTCGTTGCCGATATTGAGAAGGGGTCAGTCCCATCTTATGCGCGAACACGGTTGCAAAATGAGCCGAGCTCGTAAACCCCGCCGCAGTCGCGATATCCGTAATTGTAAGCTCCGAGGACTTCAGCAGCTCCCCTGCTTTAGACAGACGGATTTGCTGCAAAAATATTGCCGGAGAAACCCCTCGTATTCTCTTAAAGGTTCGCTGCAGATGGGACGATCCGGCGTGAAAAACACCGGCCAACCGCTCCAGCGTAATGGACTCGGCATAATGGCTTTCCAGCCAATCCGCGATTTGATCTACCCACTGCTGATCCGGCAAACGGATCCCCTCGGGTTTGCACCTTTTGCAGGGACGAAACTTGAGCTCCATCGCCTGCCTCGCATCTTTGAAAATAACGACGTTTTCCTTGGACGGTGTCCGCGAACGGCAAGACGGCCTGCAAAATATACCCGTAGTCGACACCCCGTACAAAAATGTCCCATCCTGCGACGAATCGCAGTCCACGATTGCGCGCCACTTGCTTTCCGTCAATTTTTCCGCCATCGGATCACCGCCTCCTACTGAAACAGTATAACCCGGGCATCCCGACAGCGTAAGCTTTTCGGAATGAGAGAGCAAAAATTTGAAAACGCGGCAGGGAGAATTATGATAAAAAAGAAGAAACGACTGTGGAGGAAACGATAATGAACGCCGATTTTCAGGATACGATGCTGCTCACGCCTCCCAAGGAGTTCCGGTTCGAGCAGAACCTTGCCTATTTGTCCCGATCCCCTAACGAATGTCTCTTTCGTGTCGAAGAGAGTGTGATTACGCTTGCGATCCCAGCCGCGGGACAGCGGCCAATCGTGGCGATCGACTCGCCGGAACCGGACGGACCGTTGCGCATACGAATCGCGGGTGTCGAATCCGGAAGCCTGCCGTCCGTTCGGGAAGCGGTCGCCGCTTATATCGCCGAATGGTTCGACTGGGGAACGGATCTAAGTCCCTTTTATGCCATGGCGGCAAAAGACCCGCTTCTCAGCGGGCCGGCCCAACAATTTTACGGACTGCGCCTGGTCGGCGTGCCCGATCTGTTCGAAGCGGTGTGCTGGGCCATCCTGGGCCAGCAAATTAACCTGACATTCGCCTATACGCTTAAACGCCGCTTGGTGGAAACGTTCGGGTCATCCGCCGAACACGGCGGAACGGTCTATTGGACTTTCCCGACCGCGCAAACCGTTGCTTCGTTGAATCCCGAGCAGCTGACCGCCCTTCAGATGACCCGCAAAAAAGCGGAATATCTCATCGGAGTTGCCCGTCTGATCGCGGAAGGACGCTTAACCAGGGACGAACTTTTGGCGTCCGGTGACGTTCATTCGGCAGAACGACGGTTGACCGCCATCCACGGCATCGGGCCTTGGACCGCCCATTATGTCGCCATGCGCTGCTTGCGATTCCGTTCCGCATTTCCGATCCAGGACGTCGGTCTGCATTTGGCGATGAAAGCGGCTTTGAAAATGGACCGGAAACCTACTCTCTCCGAAATCCGAGCGTATGCTGATGCTTGGGCCGGGTGGGAATCGTATGCGGTGTTTTTCTTGTGGAGAACGCTGTATTGATGCGCTATAGGTCCAGCATCAACAGTTTCGGATGCCGGAGCACGCCGTCTTCGGTCCGCTCGCTCCCCGTCACCCGGGCGCCGATCGGCTCTTGCAGCCAGCGGACCTCGAAACCTTTCAATGCCTCGGGGTAGTCTGCGAACGGACAAAGCGACCGATCGGGATTGCCCAGCACGCGCAGCTTCTCTTTCAAAGCGCCGTTCAAGCCGGACGACACGCGGCCGAAATAAGCGCCGTTCTCCCCCATCACCATGCTGGATACGCGCCCTTCCTTCCAAAGAACGCCGACGATCTCGACATCATATTCCGGTTTTCTTTTGCACTTCAGCCAATCGCGGTGCTCCTTGCCTTCCCGGTAACGGGAAGACAGCTTTTTGCAGACGACCCCTTCCCAGCCGTTTCGTACGACCCACTCCCACAACAGTGGACCGTTCGCAAAAAGATCCGTCGTGTGAAGCGGCGCCTCCCAATTCGCAGCCAGCTCGCGCAGCCTGCGGTCGCGCTCCGCGAACGGTAAGCCCCGAAGATCTTCATCCCCGATCCGAAGCACATCGAACACGATATACTGCACGTGCAGCTGCCGCGTACTCGCGGAAGCGCCGGGCTTGTTACGCTGCTGAAGCAGCTGGAAGCTCGGCCGTCCCGTGTCTGGGTCAAGCACCACAGCTTCACCGTCCAGCACCAGCGTGCCTTTCAAATTCGAGCAGGCTCTGGCGATTTCCGGGTATTTCCCGTTTTGAGGCAGCATTTTTTTGGAAAACAGCTTCGCCTCACCGTCCTCAATGGAGACGATCAAGCGATAACCGTCCCATTTCAGCTGATAGCCCCAGTCCGTTCCTTCAGGCAGCGAGTCGGCGGCAATGGGGGACATGGGCACGAACGGCAGCAGCGTCAAGCGCCCGTTCTCTTCCGGCGTTTCGCCGCCGGTTTCTTCTCTTCAGCCTGCTGCTTGCCTTTGGCCTTCGCGGCGGGTTTGTCGTCTTTGCTGCCGTCGCCGCTCTTGGCCTGATTCAAGCTGGCTTTGAGGGCTTCCATCAGGTCGATGACATTCGTCGGTTTCTCTTCCGGCGCCATCTTGACCTCTTTGCCTTGTATTTTCCGGTCGATCGCTTCCTGCAGCCTTGCCCGGTAATCATCCTCGTATTTCTCCGGTTCAAACTTGGCGGCCAGTTGTCCAATCAGCATCTGGGCCATCTCCAGCTCCTTATCGTTCACATCGTCGTCCTCCGGCAAATTCGGAACCTGCGCGACGGGACGGACTTCATCGGCATAAAACATCGTCACCATCGACAGCACGCCTTCCACCACACGGATGGCCGCCAAGCTGCTCTTGGAACGGATGGTGACGTTCGCGATGCCGATTTTGTTCGTGGTCTCCAGCGCCTTCACCAGCAGCCGGTAAGCGCGGGTGCCTGTGTCGCCGGGAGCGAGATAGTACGTTTTTTGATAATAGATCGGGTCGATCTGCTCGAGGTCCACGAAATCCAAAATCTGAATTTCTCTCGTATTCTCCGATGCGACGGCTTCCAGCTCTTCCTTGGTAAAAGTGACGAAATGTCCCGGCTCATACTCGTAGCCCCGTACGATGTCGCTCCATTCGACTTCCTTCTCACATTTTGGGCAAGTACGGGAGTAATGAATCGGCACGTTGTATTTTTTGTGCAGCATTTTCATCGGAATATCGTTTTCCTTCGTCGCGGTGAACATTTTGACCGGCACGTTGACGAGTCCGAAGCTGACCGCGCCTTTCCAAATTGTCTGCATCTTTATCCCTCCCGCGGACCGGGAACCGGTGAACTGGCGCTTCCGTATTGCTCAAGCGTTCTCGCCGCGTCGGCGTCGTCCGGCAAGATCGGGGCGACCATCTCGTAAGTGACAGGGTCTTGCGTCTCCGAGTCGCCAACGAGGTTCATGTTCGTGTTTGCATGATCCACACAGAATGCCGTCCAGGGGAGTGCCTCCAGCCGTTCGTACGGAATCTGATTTTCGCACACCTCGCAGATCCCGTACGTTCCTTGCTCCATTCGCTGAAGAGCGGCGTTAATGTCCTGAAGCTTATCGCTGAACGTTTCGTCTATCGCTTGGTCTCTTTCCCGTTCGAACGCTTCGGTGGCGATGTCTGCCGGGTGATTGTCATACGTGCTCAGTTCTCCGCTGGACACCGCCTCTTGTCTTTCTACGGCGCTTCCGTTTATCTCAAAATGGTTCTCCAATTCCCGCTTCTCTTCTAGGAGCCTCTGCTTCAGCTTCCCGATTTGCGATTCCGTCAGCTGTTTCATGGGGATTCCTCCTCGGATCGGTTTGCGGCATCCGGCTGCGGATTCCGTAACCTTCCTTACCCGACCGGGGACGAAAATGACACATGAGGGTCCCGTCTCATCTGAACGTGCATGCCATGTTTGTCGGACCATTCCGCGTACAACACATCCTCGGGGCGGTCGACTCCTTTTTTGCGCAGTTCCTCCACCATCCACGATTCATCTTTGCCGATTCCTCTCAGCGCCTGACGATCGATTTTCCCCTTGGAGATGATGACCGCCGGCATAGGTACGGGTTCATCGGATAACTGTCCGTTCTCCGTTTCCGGCCTGCGGATGACGCTGAGATTTCCATTCGATTCAAAAATACCGTATGCCACTTCTGCAATCGAAAACACACCCTGCTCCCTAAGCAGTGTTTGCAGTTGGTCGATGTTCAGATTGTTGCGCTTCATCGCTTTCTCGTCGAGCATCCCTTGTTTAATCAACAGCTCGGGGTTGCCGCTTGCCTGCTTGGACAACCAGGGGATCGCGGCCGCCAGCTTTTCAATTCCGATGCTGAGAAGCGTCCATATGACCAATGCAAAAAGAAGCTGCGGGATGTGCGCGTCTTGCTGGTAAACGGTATTGCCCACCAGCTCGCTGAGCATCAAAGACGATATGAAATCGAACGCGGTTAATTGGGAGATTTCCTTTTTGCCCATGATTTTGGTCATTGTCCAGAGAGCAATCACCGCAATGATCAACTTTGTGGCGATTTGGATGTACGGCATCTTGACTTGCACCCCCTCGGTAATTAATACACGGGGGAGCAAGCCGCCAATCGTGGATCGAAATTATTGCCGGGTCGCGCGGAAAAGGCGCGCCGCCACGCCCGGCATTCTTGCTCCGAGCCGAAGCGCGGCCTGCGACAAAGCCGGATGGCATAGAACCGTCTCTAACAAGCGTCCCCAAGCAGCAGGTCCGGCGCCGTGTCGTCGCATCTGCCGGATATAGCGCTTTTTCCAATGCTCAAGGGAGAGCTCTCCACACAAATAGCGGTCCGCCAATTCCACACACATAGCCACGGACCGAAGCGCCATCGCCATCCCGTCTCCGCACAAAGGAGGGATGACCCTCGCCGCGTCACCGACGTGCGGAACATCTCCCCATGCCGTTGTATGCTTGGAAACCAGCACCGGGTATGCGCCCGCTTCTGTGCCTGGCACAGTGGCGCCCCCCTCCAGACGCAAAGCGAGCGCCGGATTTTGCCGACACGCCTCCGACAGAACACCTGCCGTGTTCCGGCCGCACCGATCGAAAAAGGCTCCGGATACCAGTGCCGCGAGGTTATGCCTGCCCTCTTCCACCGGAGAGAGGCCAATATATCCTCCTTGAAAAAAGTAAAGCTCTACGCGTGAGCATTGCGGCAATCCCTCCACGTGCACCTTGATTCCGATACACAGCGGTTTGTCTGCTTTGGATCTGGGCAATCGGCTTTGCTTGGCGTAACTGGAAGCGGCGTTTCTTCCCCAGCATCCGAAGACAGTCCTCGCCTCGATCGAGGTCCGTTCTGATTTTCCCCGGATATCCACCTCATAACCGTTTCGCTTTGGCCGAATTTGCAAGACCGAACAGCCATGCACCAGTTCCGCCCCATGATAGACGGCCGCCTCCTGGAGAGCGGAATCCAATCGGTAACGGCTGATTCCGAGTGCCGGTGCGGGAAGCGGAACCTCGAGCGAAGAGCCTTCCGCTGCCGTGAGCAGAAGGCTGTCGATGTTCGCGCCGCCGAGCCCGGCGATTCGCGAATCGAGTCCGAGCGAACGCCACAGCGCGGCGGCTTCCGGAGACAAAAACTCCCCGCACGCTTTATGCCGGGGAGAAGAATTACGGTCGATCAGCAGCGTCCTCCAGCCTTTCTCCGCCAGTACGGCCGCCATGCTGCTCCCGGCAAGGCCCGCGCCGATCACGATCGCATCAAAATCGCTGTGCACGCCCATCCCTCTCCCCGTCATTGGATTGAGCGGTTACCACGTACCGAAACATTGCTTTCCACCGGACGTCGAGGGGAATCCCCGTTTCTTCCTGCAGCCGAGCCCAATCCCCTGCCTGGAATCCTTTGGCCACCGAGAGGGGACCGTCATGCCGGATATACCTGTTGCGTGTCAAAAGTCGGGTCATGAGCCAAACGGTCGCCCAGGCGACCGGATGCCGGTGAATATCCGATATGACGATTCCGATTCGAGACGCCGCCGACATTCTTTGAACGGCATGGGTCAATTCATCCGTTCCAAAATGATGCAGCAGTTGGCTCGCCGTCACAATGTCCGCGGCTTTTTCCGGCAGCAGGAAGAGGTCGCCCTGCGTAATTTCCACGCTTGGATCATCCGCATACAGTGCCCGAGCTTCTTTCAACGCTTCCTCGGTTTTGTCCATCAGCACGAGTCTCAACCGGATGCGCTCTCTACGCGCCCAGCGAAGCAGCTGCTGATTCGTATCGCCGGAGCCGGCCCCGACGTCCAGCACCGTCAAGCAGGACGGCCTGCCGGCAGTCGTCCATAAGTTTCGCACGCCGGACAACACCGGACCTGAGGCACCGAATATACGGTTCAACGTGCGCAGATGGCGTAACGCTTCGCGCAGCTCCTCGCCGCCTATGCTGAAATCGTCCATGAGTTCAGGCTCCTGATCGCGGCTTGTCAACATACGTCCGACTGGAAACCGATATGCACCCACTCGGCCGTTAACCCCGGGCTGAACGCAAGCGCCCAGCCTTCTCCCCTTTCTTGCAAGCCGTTCGAAATCCGCTCCCGAATTTCCCGCAGCACAAACAACAAGGTGGCGGAGGACAAATTCCCGTAACGGCTTAACACCGATCGGCTCGCTTCGATCTGGGCATCCGCGATGCGGCATGCTTCCTGCAGCTCGTCGAGAATGCCCCGCCCACCCGGATGGATCGCCCAAAGCAATGGCGGCGCCGACTGAATCCCTTCTATTTCCGGCGGGACAAGTCTACCAATCCGCTTCGGAATTTCCGGCGACAAGTACAGATGGAAGCCATGATTCCCGACCTTCCACACCATATCGTCCGAAGTATCCGCAAGTAACTTCGCTCGTCCTTGACCGAGCAGGAAGCTTCCACGGTGATGCACAAGACCTGTGGGCGCGATGACACATGCGGATGCGCCGTCTCCGAAAAACGACGCTCCGAACAGTGCCTCCCGATCGGAGGACGGCTGAATGTGCAGCGTGCATAGCTCCACGCAAATAATCAGAACCCTCGCCGACGGATTGGCTGCGGTTAGATCCCGGGCGACCCGGATCGCCGTCAACCCTGCCCCGCAGCCCAAAAAAGTAAGCGGCGAACGGTATACATCCGGCTGCAGACCGAGTAGCGGAACCAGCACGGCGTCCAATCCGGGCAGGAAAAATCCGGTGCAACTGACCGTAATCAGGTGGGTGACTTCTGAGGCATTCATCCCGCTCTCCCGAAGTGCGGTTCGTGCGGCTTCCAATGCGAGCGGGACCGATTCGCGCCGATACGTTTCCATCCGTTCTGCGGTCGAAGGAAATCTCTCCGGACGGGAATACGACACATAACGGTTCTGACGGCCCGGCTGAAGCAAATCCGGTTCGCAAGTGTACCTCGTTCGGACGCCGCACTGCCGAAAAATCCGTTTGACCCAGCGGGCCGCGTTAGGCTCGTCGGCCAGAGCTTCCGCGAGACGCTCAGCCGTTTCCTCTTGTTCAAGGCGATGAGGAGGCACCGCCGTACCGATACCCAGTATCTCTGCAGACCATTTGGGCTGTTCCACAGGCGCCACTCCTTTCCTCCGCTCTTATGACCCGCGTTATCCCGGCTGATTCAACAGCTTCAACGGTTGTTTCGCCGGCCCTTCCATCACATCGCCCCGGTAATTGTACCGCGAGCCATGGCAAGGACAATCCCACGTCCGTTCAGCGT
This sequence comes from Cohnella pontilimi, assembly GCF_005049045.1. GTDB lineage: Bacteria > Bacillota > Bacilli > Paenibacillales > Paenibacillaceae > Cohnella > Cohnella pontilimi. The sequence continues at coordinate 69,385 of NZ_SUPK01000001.1, read as the reverse complement.
CGTTCCATTCCACTTCGCAGCCCATGTGCTTACAAGTCGTGTCCACGATATAAAGCTTGCCGTCGGGATCCCGGTAGGCACCGGCGCGTCTGCCGTAGATCCGGACAGCGGCGCCTTGATCCGGAGCGAGGTCCTGCGGATCCCGTGTCTCCCACTCGAGCTTGCCCCCCACGAAATGCTTCGCGACGTCCGCGTTTGTTTCAAGGAATACTCTGACGCTCGGATCGGCATGGAAGCGGGAAGGCGTGTACACTTTTTCATAACGGTTGTCGACGCCGAGTATCAAATCCTTGAGCAGCTGCGCGGCTGCCGTACTGTTGGTCATTCCCCATTTTCGGAAACCTGTCGCGATATACGCATGCTGCTCGTCTTTTACGGCCCGGCCGACAAATGGGATTTTGTCGAGCGTTGTGTAATCCTGCGCCGACCAGCGGTACCGAATCTCGCGTGGACCGAACGTCTCCCGCACGAAGGCTTCCAAGGCTTCATAATACTTAAACGTGGAATCCCCTTGCCCCGTTTTGTGCCGCTCACCGCCGACCACAAGCAGTTCTTCACCGTTATAAGACACCGAACGGATCGAACGTACCGGGTTATCCGCACTCAGGTACATGCCGGGCGGATCGCTCTTCTCCCTTGGGATCGCAAGCACGTATGCGCGTTCCGGATACATTCTGGCGAAATAAAACCCGCCGGCTCCGTAAAACGGAAAATGCGTGCACGACGCCACATCGCGGGCTTCTACATAGTGTCCTTCCTTCGTTTTCACTTTGTTCGCGAAAGTTCCGTGTTCCACGGTCATGGCCGTCGTATTTTCGTAGATTTGCCCGCCGGCTTTGACGATTTCTTGGACCAGATGCTTCAAATACGCCACAGGGTGAAAGCGCGCCTGCTGCGGCATGACCAAGGCGGCTTTGACTTCGAGAGGCAGCGGAGTGCTCTCGACTCGTTTACCGGGTATGCCGAGCTTCTCGTAGGCCTTCCATTCCTTGTCGATCTTCTCTATGCTGTTCGTGCTCGTGGAGTAAATAATCGAATCTTCTTCGGTCAAGTCGCAGGAAATCCCATTTTCCTCCACAGTGCGCCGGATGAAAGCTGACGCTTCGTGATTGGCCAAGTAATAAAGCCGCGCTTTCTCCTCCCCGACGTACCGAATCAAATCGTCGTAGATCAGATCGTGCTGAGCCGTGATTTTGGCGGTCGTGTGACCGGTTGTGCCGTTCATGATGAGGCCGGCTTCCAGAATCGCGACCTTTTTTCCTTCTTTGGCCAGCAGAAAGGCCAGTGTAATGCCGGTTATGCCTCCTCCAACCACAGCGACGTCTACGGTGATGTCCTTCGTCAACTTCTCGAATTGCGGAACTTCCGCCGAGGCGAGCCAATAGGATTGCGGATACTGCGGCAGCCCGGATTCGGAGGGTTCGTTGGTGCTCATTTTAGTCACTCCCTTGCGACTCGATTTCGTGTCAGATTCTGGGAGTATGCCCATTTTTCTCACTTGCAAACAAAAAAGAAGCGGAAGCCGGGAGTATCCCGTTTCCGCTTCTGTTTCATATCCGATTTACGCTGCTTGGTCGCCCGACAGCAAAAACTCAATTTCTTTCAAAAGGAAGTCTGCGAACGATTTGTCGATGTGCTTGCCGGATTGAGCTTTCACCTCGTTCGCGAGAGCTTTCCAAGCTCCCGACTTCACCTTTTCCAGCAGGCTGTTCACGATTCCCTGATTGTCGATCTTCCCGTTGTCCGCACCGGCGGTGATCAACTCGTCAAAATGGCCGAAGTCCATAGCGACCATAATCGTGAAGGCGAGTTCGCTTTGGTTGCCCGCCTTATCGAGCGCAACAACTTTCACCGTATGATTCCCATGGGCCAATACGAAAGGCGCGATATTCAGAGGATTTTCCGCCGGAATTCCGTCCACGAACACCTTAAGCTCCTGCAATCCGCTAAGGTTGTCGGAAGCAGACAAGGAGAGCGAAAGGCCGTCATACGGATACAAGGTAAGATCCCCGGGATTCTTGATCACCGGCGCCGTCTTGTCAATCAAGACAACGAACTGTTTCTCCTGCTCGACATTGCCGACAAGATCAACGGAACGATACGCGACCACGTTTCTTCCTTCGGTACCCACGGTGAATGTACCGTTTGAAACAGGCTGCCACTGTTCGTCATTGATCCGGTACTGCGACTGTTTAACGCCGATGCCGGATCCATCCGTTGCCGTGAGGGTGACGTTCACGTCGGTTTTGTTGTATTGCTCATCTCCAACAATGCCGTCGATGTTCGCTTCCGTCACTGGAGCGGTAATATCCGTGCTGATCCGGCCTTCCGCTTCGTAGTGAAGCGGAGCGGTAAAGCTTTTCACGAAATTCACGGTACCCGTAATGTCTTCAGGTCCTTGCACGACATTTTTGCCGTATTCCGAAATCAGCTTGTATTTGCCGGTCGATTGGTTGTACATAAAATTGTTGACTGTAAGCGAATAGATCGCTTGAGGATCGATCGGTTGGTCGTTGTCCAGTACGAGATTGACGATTTTGTTCGTTCGGGTGTCCCAAGTATAACGAGCGCCGCCGATGAACGAATCCGGACCATATTGCGGGCTGATCATCGCTTCCAATATTTCTTTGAATTGCGCCCCGGTCACGTCTACACGGACGAGCGTGTTGGCGAACGGCTGAATGTTGAACAGCTCGCCCCACGTAATCGGTCCTGCATCGAGATTGTCCCGGACTCCTCCCCCGTTCATCAAGGCAAAATCGCTGTTCATCTCGTACTTCATTCCGTCGGCGATCATGTTTCCAAGCGCATTGTCGCCAAGGACTCCCTTGGTTGGATAACCTTTGGTCATGGCGACTTCGTTCGTTCCCACTACAGCATTCACTTTAGATGCCACCATGTCTTCGTACTTCTTCAAAATGGCGGCTACTTCCGGATCCGGCGTAAGCTCCGATTGGATCACGTCCACGATTTCCGCACTCTTTTTCACGATATCATGGGTCGCCGGATCGATTTCCAAATCGATGTCCACGATCGCATCCCCGTATTCCCACGCTTGAACGATCAGCTTATTGTCCACGACGGCATTCAGCTTCACATGGTTGTGAGCGGCATAAATGATGTCGACCGCATCGTTCACGTTATGGGCCAGCGCTGCGATTTCCCCTTTGGCGGAGGTCCCGTCTTGATCGCCCGGCACATGCGCAAGCACGACAATCGCTTCCACACCCTGTGCCTGAAGTTCGGGAACGTATTTGTTAACCGCAGCCGCTTCGTCCGTAAACCGCACATTCGTAATACCAGTCGGCATGACGATGCTCGGAACCGCGGTCGTGACGACACCGATGAAGCCGATCTTCTGTCCGCCCGCTTCCTTGATTACATAAGGGGGCAGCACCAGCTTGCCCGTATCCTTATATTCCACGTTTGCAGCCACGACCGGGAAATTCATCCCTTTATAGTTCGCCGTCCCGTTCGGGTGATCGCCGCCGTGGATCAGACGAAGCATCTCGTCCACGCCTTCGTCGAATTCGTGGTTGCCGAGCGTACCGACGTCGAATCCAAGCGCATTCATGATCTCCACCGTCGGCTCGTCCTGCAGCAGCGCCGAAACCGGAGAGCTTCCTCCAACCATATCGCCGGAATGGATCAGCAAGGTGTTCGGGTTGGTGGCTTCACGCCCACGAAGCGCGGCTGCCCAGTATTCCGCACGGCCGAAATTGACGCCGGGACGAGTCGCAACCGTCGCCGTGACATCGATTTTTCCGTGAAGATCGTTCATGCCAAGCAGCTGGACCTTCACATTCGGTTGTTGGCTGCCTTCCGGGGTGTAACCATTGTTCTGGGCTTCCTGCGCGGAAGCGAAGAACACGCGCGCTTCAACCGGAACGCTAGACCATTGATCAGGCGTTACATAAGTTTTGGAGAAGTAATTGCCGACATACCGCAGCAACCCTTTGCCTTGTTCGCGGGCACGGAACACGAACGGCAGCTCCTGTAGCGGGTTCGTGTCGCTCCAGATGCCCAGCTTCGCGTCGCGTGCTTCTTTCACCGCTTGGGAGTATGCTTCGAAAGAGTCATCAATCGGCCAAATAAAGTAGGATACCGCATACCCCTTTTTCACCATTTCCAAGTTCACGTTCATCCCGTCGGATTTGCGGATGATTTGCGCCAGCAGGCGTCCATAATCGTCCGTCGCCTCTTGGCCGACTTTCAGGGTGACGGCATCTCCCGGCTTGAGCAGCGTATTAAGATACGATTTGGCTGCCAGGCCGTGGTCGAGTTGGTTTTGATCCAACGCATTCTTCGGCGTATGGTAGGTTTCGGGCGTATCGACATTTACAAACCGAACTTTACTCGTGCCGAGAACCGGTGTGGTCAAATGGATCGTGTCGCCGTCCACTATGCTTGCCACGGCCGAAACATATTCACCCGCGGCGCTCGGAGCAGGCGGTTGCGGCGTTAAAGCCGAAAAATCAGCAGTTTTGCGGGGAATCACCTGGTAGCTGTCATATTGGCTCAAAATACCGGTGATTTCATACCACTTGCCTGCCTGCAGGCTGTTCATATCGACCGAGCCTTCCATGACTCGAAGGGTCAGTCCGCGAAAATCGGAATCGATGAGCGATACATTATAGCCTCCGCCCGCCGGAGTGGACGGAATGTCTTTCACGAAGCCTATGAGCTTGACCAACTGCCCTTCCATCGGCTCGGCTTGCGCCGCATTTTGGAGAGCGGCAATCGTCGTGGATTGAGGCGCCGGCAGAGGTTGACCGGACTGGAGCGTCTCGATGCCGCCGGCAGAAGGTATGATTTCGGTCAGTCCCTTATAACTGTCGATGATGCCCGTAATACGAACCAGGTCGCCTTCCTTCAAATCGGCAGACACCGGGTCAAAGACGTTGATTCCACCCGTTGCGTCTTGTATATAAGTAGACAATTTGCCGCCGCCGATGGCCGCGTTGTCCGCGGTCACGACACCTTGGATGATGACCGTTTTTCCGAATTTACCTTTTGCTTCGGCGATCGTCATTTCAATCGGCACCGGATTCGGATCGGGAGACTCCAAATTTTCCATTGCCGTCGGAGATTTCAGTCCTGGAACGGTAAAATAGGCACCAAGAGTGCCGGTCACCCGAATTTTCGAGCCGGTCAGCCCCGGATTGGTCTTTAACCCGAACTGAGCGCGGAACGATGCCGGAATCTGAACGGGGAGCAGCTTCGCCGGCGTTCTTTCCGTAGGATCGTCTGCTAATACGAGATTGAAATCGTCTGCGAATGGCGCGTTAAAATTGTAACTGTTCGTTCCTTTCGTGTGAGCGACGACATACCCTTCGACGGTCGCCGTACCGCTATTGTTCTCAATCGCTTGTGCCACCGTGATGACTGTGCTTTCCGCTGCGTGAACCGTTTGCAAAACCGGAAAAACCGAGCTCATGCTTAAAGCTGTCAACATCAGCAGCAACACATACTTCCGAACAACCTTCCTCATGATTCTCCTCCTCTTAATTTTTAATGCCCCCAAAACTAAATAATAGAGGACCAGAGTAAACTGGCCCTCTATTATTTGTAAACTCCTATCAAAATTTTGAAGAAATTTTTGTCAAAAATCACTCTTTTTGTACTGCGAGCTTGTTCAGTGCTTCTGTTTCGTATTCCCGGGCTTTATTGAAACGGATCTCATTAGTGAATATCGCGCTTCTTGAAGTTTCCACCTTTCACTTCGGCAACGTCGTATACCATAACAAAGGCATTCGGGTCGATTTCGTTGATGATTTCTTTCATTTTGCTATCTTCCAATCGGGTAATGACGCAAGTAATTTCTTTGAACTGTTCGTTGGAATATCCACCTTCCACGAGATTATATGTAGCACCGCGCCCCAAGCGGTCACGAATGGTTTCCACCATGATTTCGGGATATCTGGTTAAAATTTTGAATGTTTTCGCGCCGGTTAAACCTTCTTCCACGATATGGATCACTTTAGAAGCAATGTAATAAGCGATACCTGACAATATAGCCCCTTGAAGGCCAAATACGGTCGAGACGACGATAAACACGAACGTATTCAAGAATAAGATAAGATCGCTGGTACCGAAAGGCAGTTTTCGGGAAAGCAACACGGCTAACATATCAATACCGTCCAATGCGCCGCCATTCCGTAAGGCCAGACCCATCCCAAAGCCGATAATAATACCGCCGACAACGGTTACCAGCAGCGTATCGCTTTCAATGATGGGCGAAATTTGATGCATAACAGCAGTGCCAACGGCCAGCGAAGCAATCCCGAGTACGGAATAGATCGCAAAATCTATACCGAGCTGCTTGTATCCTAAAAATATAAACGGTATATTCAGAACCGCGATTAAGATTCCTAACGGCACTCCGAATAGCTCGTATCCCACGATGCTTAGACCCGTGACACCGCCGTCGGATACGTTGTTTGGTATCAGTACGGCTTCAAGTCCATAGGAAGTTATGAATGCTCCAATGATTACAGCAAGTCCCCGTAAAACTTTTTTTAATACTGTAGGTTGTTTGTGCCCTGTCTTCATTCTGTGACCTCATTTCGATCTTTATCAAAAGCTTTGCCTCGATATTCTTTCTGTTCAAAGTTGAGGCTCTTCATTCAAGCTTAAACGGTTGCCCAGTATGCGATTTACTTTCTCGGCGTTCATCATCATGAAAATAAGGAAAGCAAGCACAACAAATGGGAATATGTGAATGCTCGTCTGGGTGGCAATGACTCCGAAAAGCGGTGGAAGAAATGTGGTTCCCGTATATGCGACAGCCATTTGATACCCCATTAGTCTCGCGGAATTTACTCTCCCAAACCGGCTTGGCGTTTCATGAAGAAGCCCGGGATAGATGGGGGCAAGCCCAAGTCCAATCAAAATCAATCCAATCAGGGAAAATGAGATGGGCGACGGAAGCAAAAGGACTATCCCTCCTGCAATGGCCGTCAACTGACCGCACCGGATTAACACGCGATTGTGTACTTTCAGCGTAATGAAGCCCGTTACCAGCCTTCCAACTGTTATTCCGCCAAAATATAAAGAAATCCATCCGGCGGCCGTCTCCGCCGTAATCCTTTTTGCACCAACCAGATAGCTTGCTCCCCATAGCCCTATCGTTGCTTCAACGCCGCAATAGAACAAAAAGGCGATGAGTGTAGGTTTGACACCTCTGATCCGGAGCACATTGGCTCTGGCGCCCTTCCCGTCCGGCTGCGGCACGGATTCGACACGCTCTTGTTGTAATTCACTTTGTGAACGCTCAAGCTGACGACTCACAGCGATTCGTTTCCATAGCGGCAGCGTTAGAAACAAAATAATGACGAGTGTGAACTGTATAATGGATACTGTAGAATAGCCACCTCTCCACGAGTTGTGGTGGGCAATATAGTAAGACATAATCATTGGCCCCGTGGTTGCCCCAACACCCCAGAAACAGTGCAGCCAATTCATATGATGAGCTTTATAATTTTCAGCTACATAATGATTCAGTGCCGCATCAATGGCACCTGCGCCAAGACCAAGCGGAATGGCCAAAACGATAAGCCAGATTACCGAGGGTGCTATAGAGATGCCAAGAAGCGCTCCTGCAGTCAGGAAGCAGCTAATTAAGGTAACTAACCCTGTGCCTAGTCGTTGAGTGATATTACCGCTTGCCAGACTGGATACGATAGTGCCTCCGGCCACGATCATAGACAAGATACCTGCGGAACCAAAAGAAGCACCAATATCGGGGTACATCACGGGCCAAGCCGCTCCAAGCAGAGAATCCGGAATACCAAGGCTTATAAATGCAAGATAGATAACAATTAAGAACAAAGTTGCCATTGTACAATCCTCTCATTGAGTCATCTTCTCTTCATTATAATGCTTGGATGCTTCTGCACCAATTAGCCTTTATGACGTTTCTAAACAAAAAAGCCAGGATCCGCGTGAGGAATCCTGGCTTGCCGTTTATTTATTAGCCATTATCGCCGCGGTCTCTTCCTCATTCGGCCCGTAAACGCCGGGAGGAACAAGCCCGGCTTGCCGCATCAGGATCGTCATCTGCGCGCGATGATGGATTTCGTGGCGCACGATAAGATTCAGGAGTCCGCCGTAAGTGGTGTCGATCGTGCCGAAAAGCAAAACCGGCTCGGACAGCTTCTCGTCGCTCCATTGTTCCCGAAGAGCTGGCGCAACGGCTTCACTTGCTTGTCGGTAGCCGTCGACGATGTCTTGCGCATGGTTAGGGACGGGCGATGCGAATCCCGGGCCATCCACCCTCAATCCGCCGGCGCCGAACATGCCCGTGACGCTGGTCGCCAAATGCCATGCCAGTTCCCCCAGCGTTCTACCTTTCGTTTCTGTTACCGATTGCTTTAACGACGCGTCCGTCAGTTCGGTTAGCACTTTCAGCGTCAAGGAAGATTCATGCGCCCAGTCGTTCACAAAGTCTTGCAGGGTCCGATACATTCGTCATCTCGCTCCTTCTTGTAAATGGTTGGCAGGTCCATCATACCATCCGGAGTAAACGGCCCGCAAATCTGACAATATCATTCGAACTTTCCCAACGGAAATAATATGACTCTTGTGAGCCATAAACTCATATCCGTGATTGTTTCCTTCATGCCGTTCTCTAACCAATAAAGAATAACTCCAACCGCTCCGTTCGACATAAAGGCTGCTTCCCAGACACTATCCCGGAATCGAAGTACCTCTGTTCTTATGACTTGCGTGACACGTTCACGAAATTCCCTTTCGATTAACATTGTTCGATACAGAGACGCGTGCTTCTGAATATGTTCGAACATAGCCATATGTGATTTGATTGGCATTTTTGAGCTTTGATAATCCTGTAATGCTGACTTATAAGTATACGTCGGGTAGTTCAATGAATGCGCCAGTCCATTCAAAATATCTTCTTGCATGTGGGTCAAAATGTCCTGCTTGTCACGAAAATGGAGGTAGAACGTTGATCGGTTGACCCCGGCTTTCCGAACAATTTCGCGAATGGTAATGGCGTCATAACCTTCCTCAACAATTAATTCCGTCAAGGTATCCATAAGTAACCGCCGTGTGCGAGCGACACGTGGATCAATTGCTTTGTTCATCCGGCCTCTCCCTCATGATCATACTTTTCCGACACAGCTTTCATTAGTGTCCACTAAGCGACATTCGAAAGGATGTTGCTGATTGAAGTAAGCGTATTCAAGAAATATAGTAGTTTATAGACACTGTGTTGTCTACTTAACGTATAAAATTTGTTTTCGAGGAGGACATGGGTATGGGAAGACTCGATGGTAAAGTGGCAATCATCACTGGCGGAGCACGAGGGATGGGAGCCGCTCACGTACGAAGATTTATTCGTGAAGGTGCAAAGGTTGTTTTCACTGATGTCCTTGTGGATGAAGGGCAAGCATTAGCCACAGAACTCGGTGGAAATGCGAAATTTATGAAACACGATGTAACGAGCGCTTCCGATTGGGATCGAATTGTTGCCGAAGCTGAAGCTGCATTTGGACCTGTTGATGTGTTAGTAAACAATGCAGGAATAGCTCCATCTAAACCTTTTGAAGAAACCACTGAAGAAGAGTATCGAAAAGTAATTGATGTCAACCAGGTATCCGTCTTTCTTGGCATGAAAGCAGTTCTACCCTCCATGCGAAAAACAAAAAACGGATCTATTGTGAATATCTCTTCTCTTGCCGGACTGATTGCCGGTAGAAATCAGGTAGCGTATGTTGCTTCCAAGTTTGCCGTTAGAGGGATGACAAAAGCCGCAGCTCTCGAATTTGGTGAATATGGTATTCGAGTCAACTCCGTACATCCAGGAATCATTGCAACTCCTATGACCATGAACGATGAAACTCGAGCCATGCTCTCCGAAATTAGTAAGACGATCCCATTGGGAAGAGTCGCAGCACCAGAAGAAGTTACTAATCTTGTCCTTTACCTGGCTTCGGATGAATCCAGCTACTCCACCGGATCGGAGTTTGTCATTGATGGAGGTCTATTTGCTCAATGATAAGTAAACAGTGAGAGTATAACTCCTTCAACAATTTTCCTCATTTAGCTGACCAGGCTGCCGATGCAATCGGCAGCCTGGTCAGCTACTTAGATTTCTCCCCGACTTGTAAAATTAAATACCTTAGCGAGCCCAATATCAGGACGTAATTCCTTGTCTTCTTCTGTGAACTGATTGTTTGTATATCGGCTGAGGGTTTTTCTCCAGAAGTTAATCGTTCTTAAATTCTTCTCAGTTGGAGTCGTATATATTAACCATTTTCCTTGAAATCGGTTGAAGATTTTTGTGATGGCAGCTTCCGCAACTCCCTGTCCTCTAAATGGTTGTAATATAAAAAATTCATTTACCAAGTAGTCGCTGTCATCATCCACATAAGGTGGCGCGGCGATCAATGCGAATCCTGCCGGCACTGTATCTACCGTAATTAAAAAAGGAAAGAGACAGTCCTCTTTGTTCCACCAAATATCAAATTCAGGAATTTGTTGTTGAAGCGTTCGAAACTCATCGCTATTTTCAAACACGCCATATTTATTGGGCAGTACATTGCGTATTCCCGCTAAATCGTGCAGGTATAAAGGATAAAGATTATTGATAATAAATTTTGTGTCATGCCTGCTTAATTGCACTTTTACTTCCGCCATCTCATATCCTCCACAATAAGACTGCTGATCCTTAGATCGGCAGCGTGGTCATTGTACAACCGTATCCGTAAGCTTAGCGTTACTCGTTACTGCCCATCGGTTTGTTCCATGATAATAAGCTGCTAAACCAACTATGAGGAGCCGGCCGCCAGGTGCAAGAACTTGGCGCATTTTCAACAGTGCGCTTCTCAATTCCATATGGTGCAAAGTCGCTACACAGATTACGGTAGAATAACGTTCCTCTTGAGAAGGGATTGGCATGGTGAGGAAGTCACCGGTTATGAGCGACACATTTGATACTTCAGCCAGTCGCGTTTGTGCACGCAAAATAGTTTCCGTGTCAGGGTCAATGCCCACTACTATTTGAGCGAAAGGCGCGAGGTGTTGGAGTAGTAATCCGTCACCGCATCCAATGTCTAGCACTCGTCCGCCGCGTGTCTTCGCGTCTGTCACTAACTCCTCGTGAAATGCAGTATTGTGATTCCAATATTTCTCGATTTCATGTTCCCTCCCGTCCTCTGCCGATCACAGCTTAATACTCTACTTTGTATTGACGAAACTACATTTTGTAAAGTTATATTAAGTTGCCCGTTGGATCAGGATTTTCATCTTCGTCGTTTATTTATTGTCTCTTTTATCATTTTCTCATTAGAAATTTCTTCTGGTTTAACTGAAATCCCACAAATCGATATTCCTCCCCACTCCTCCTTATTCGGAAAGAAAAGGGTTAAGTGGTTCTCGCGGTACTTTTTCAGATAATAACCATCCCTGATCAAGTGTAAGTGCATTCGAATGGATTCTTTAGTTTCTTCGTTTTGCTCTTTGTCCAGTGCAATTTCAAAATCGGGAACCAGTTCCTTTATATTCAAATCAAAAAAAGCCTGGGCTGCTTTTTCCCGCACTCTTTTTCCTTTTGTATCTGCAATCCCCTCACGAATGATCTCTTTACTGAATGAAACGGGAACGTCTTTTCTAATACAAGCCATAATTTGAAACCGCTCGTCTACATATCTAGAATGGATTAGAGTGCGAATAACATTTCTTGCTTCCTCATGGTTAATACTTAAGCGCCATAGAAAGTCTCCACCGATCTGCCAAACAGCCTTGTGTTTGTTTTTTGCGGCATTTACGATTGGTTGAAGTTCACTTGGCTCAATCGTTAATTTCGTTTCCAAGCGGTCAAAAGCATTACATGAAGCTACTAAGATTAGTCTTTGTTCCTCATCATCAATAAACTCTTCAATAAAATTCCTTGTACGCTCAGTTGGCATCAGTTTCCTCCTTTCGTAGATCAAGTTTTCTGCTTGCAGTTGATGGCTCTCTAGTTGCCTTCACACACTGTTAAATCTCACAGTTAGTTTTTTCGGCATATATATAAGCCATGAGTACTGATTCCTAATATGCTTCTCTCTCTACACGTTTGAAAGTGATAACTCAACCAGGATTCGAATTCTTCAGTTCCAAGTTTATCGACATATTCGTGTATCGTGTGGCTGATCCCATCAGTCCCCGCATGATCGACGGCAGTTACACCGTGAGTAACCAAAAGTGCTTCGATTTCTTCAGGGCTTGTAAAATAAGCATCCGTCCAAAAACAATCTTCATTCCCTTCGAAAAACACACCCTCATTCATCACTTTATCAATTACGCTTTTCCGAATGAACTTTTTATCCCTTGTGGCAAGCATCGGTATGACAGAGTATTTATTTATGTACGCAACAGCCAGGAAACCACCTTTTTTCAAAACCCTCAGGCATTCCTGTATGCAAGTGTTTCGATCGTTACTGTCAGTTAGATGGTACATCGGACCGAAACACATTACAAAATCAAACGTTTCAGAATCAAACCTACTTAAATCCGTGGCATTTCCAACGTTGGCTTCCAAGTTTATTCCGCTTTGTATTGCCTTATTTATGAGCAGCTCCACATGCTTCGGTGTGATATCAACTGCTGCGACATCATGTTGCCGTTTTGCATAATACAGAGAGTAAACACCAGTTCCAGCACCAACATCTAATATTCTGGCTTGTTGGGGCAAGATGTTGTTAAGGACATGGGTCGTAGTTAAAAACTCAATTTTTCTCGAATTTCTGGAGAATCTCGAATCTTCGTCAATCGTCTCGTAATAGTTGACCACGTTTTTCACTAAAGCAACCCCTTGTCCTTTAAATTCAATTTGCGTTTAACTTACCCAATCGATATGGAGATTGCTGAGAGGATTACTAAAAGTGCAATTATTTTCTTCTTCAATAAATCACTCTCCCCCTTTTAAGCGTATTACTTGTTCAGCAGAATGACTTTTCTTGCCACCAGATTTAGTTGCTTTCCCTTCTCGACTTTTTTGATATTTTCTGACTGTACAAGAACCAACTTTACATTTGATTCCAAAGGGAAGTCTGTAATCTTTAAGGTCGTTCCGTTCTCATCAAGGTACTTTGTATTATTGGTAAGCTTAACTTGACAGAGATAGCCCAAACTGTTCACGTTTTTACCTTTTCCTTTATTAATTTCGTCGGAACAATCAACAATAAAGACACCATCTTTAATGGAGTAGACCCTTCCTTGGAATGTTTTTATAGACCCGCAACCAACCAATAAAAGACCAATTAAAGAAAACAAAATCAGAGGTCGCCACAATATCTTTTCCCCCTTCAGCCAGCTTGTGGTCGTTACGGTTAGCGTAATATCACGAGCTGCCCATTTTGGTATTTATAACGATTGGAACTTTCTTCACACGGTTTACCACCATTCCAACTTTATTAATAAAAAGAACAGCCTGCCGACATTAGGCAGGCTGATTTCTGGTTCCTCATCTCCCCGGCCCCGGCGGACGCCGATAAGAAGCGGCTCCAAAAAGAGCGGCTAGCAGAGTAAACATGCCGTACATGCCTCGAGCCGCGAAGCCGATCATCGTAAAGCCCGCTTGAAGGTAAACTTTCATGACAACAACCTCCGTATGTGGCTTGAATAATTGTCCGCCAAGCAACAAAAATCCATTTTTTACTAAATAATTAATGTGATGTTCAAAACGATTATGCCATGATGTGTCGACTATATTTTACCACAACTTTGTTTCCTTGTTTTAACATAACTGTTTGTTACGGCAAAAAAAGGGCTTCATGCGGCAGCCTCCATAAGTTGAACTATCGTACCCGATCGTATTATGAGGTCACCAGATCTTACTGGTCGACCTCATTTTTGTTGGGTCGTAACATTACGGGTAGCCGGGCAGGACGTTCGTACCCGTGGGAGACAGATCCCGTGAGCTATACTGTCCGCCCCCTACTTGTAGAGATCATGTTTAGGCTGGTTGGGACTTGGATCCCGAATTACACGCGATGCTGTGAGTCTGCGAGGTCAGGGGTGCCGGTTAATACTGTGGAAGGGTGAGATGCATTTGAATCCAGTCATCGGTCTGGATGTTTCTAAAGGAGAAAGCATGGCCCAAGCTTTTCTGGATAAAGGCCAACCTTGCGGTAAGGTATAGCTAAGCCGAAGTTTTTTTTAAAGAACAGCATTTGGCAGTTTTATGCAACATTTTATTATTCATGTCGTATCATCGTTTAAGGGGGTGTGGTAATTGATTTTCATTTTTATTATTTTATCGCTACCACTCTACGCGGTATTAGTTTGGAGCTATTTTGAACCCGAAGAAAGCCTTCTATGGGGGAAAAGGTGGATGTATAAAGAAGAACCTGAACTAACCGAAGGAGCTATCCGCTATACCAAAATAGCCTCGTTGATAAGTATTATTGTACTTACTCTCATACTTATACTTGCACTCATTGTCTAATAAAGTTGTGTAACCCATTTGCAAGCCTGCTACTACTGAAATATTTTCAAAAATCCTTACAGAATTATGATAAACAGGTTTCACCCAAAGGTCTTCGCAATCCGTGATATCTATTGGTAACTTATCAGTGGAATCCTAATCGGGTTTCCCTGATATTATAACGAAAGAGGTGCTTTGTTTGAAACGAGTTCTTCTTTTAAACCTACTTGGAGCGATTACATTTGGTGTAGCTTGGACCATTTCAGGTTTTTTAATTAATGGCACAGTTAACTACTCTGGTATAGCCGGAGCGGTGGCTTTTTTTATTTTGAATGTTATTTTTGACAAAGCAAAAAGAGAGAGAGAATAACCATTAAATGTACTATCTGTACCCGTTAGCTGCCCATGCCCCTCACGGGGCACCACAGAATAATGAAAATTTTTACTCCGCATTTTATACTCTTCATACGGCTGGTGAGGAAGGTCGTTTAACTATAGACTTAGGCTCTGATTACTTTGAAAAACGACACCAAGAGGCCATAGTCCGACAGACGGTTCGGAAGTTAGAGAACCTGGGCTTCACGGTAATTTTGGCCTCACCGGAAGCTTCCTGACCTCCCCTTCTTTACACAAAAGACGCAGCTTTAAAATCACTTGAGCTGCGCTTACTTTCGTGCTGTCTTTTTTGGTTCTCTGCTATGAGTTATTTTCAGGGTAGTTTAGTCATGGAATCAATTCAGGTTCAACGAATAATATACCGTAGTGGCTGGCTTGTAATGCTTCCTCTCCAAATCATATGGTCCGTCCCTCCCCAATAATTAGGGAAGAGATATGTTGGTTCACCAAATTTTTTTCTCCAAATTAGTTGGGCATTCGTATAACCGGAATCCAGGCAAAATTCTGAGACTCCTTTGCCCAGTAATGTAAAAAATATAGCATTCAGCATCACATTTGCTACTCCGCGTCCTTGCCAATCCGGATGCACGAAAACAGTCCCAATCTCAGTAATCTCGTCCAATGCACCATCGGTAAGGTCATGAATAAGTGCACTGCAAGGGCCATATTCAACTGTTCCAATAATTTTCTTGTTATGAAGTGCCATGTAGAAGTATCTATCTCTTCCATTCGTCTCAAGATCTACTCGGACATGGTTCCTTTTCTCTTCGATTTCTTTTTCGATATCATTTACTAAATGGGATATACCTTCTTTTTCAAAGGTATCCATCATGACTAACTTGAAGAAACGATGTAACTCTTTAACGTCAACGTAGTCGGGTCTCTTTAACTCAATGGTGTCTAACAAAGTACCCCCTCCTCACAGTTGTCGAATATGACGGTACCAAGCCTTTTCTGCCCAGAGAATGAATTATCCGTTGGTGAGATCCTGCGAATAAGCGAGCATTCGTGAGAAATCTATATTGTACCGAGGGAGTCTAATCGATTTGAAGTGCTCGGTGCATTCGAGATTGTACCAAGAAGCTACAACATAGTAAGATCATGGCGTAAACAGTTTCCAATGCCCCTCGGTTACAATTTCGACCGCTCCATCGATTACTTTGATGGCTGTTTGATCATCAATTGCATAAGCTGGCCCCTGCATCCCGGCGGCCCATCTCTCTGCTGCAGCCATCGTGTTATACGGCAGCATCTCGTGACCCAGGTGCGGAAAGATTGAAAAGTCGACCAGTCCCAGCGTTTCATCGCCACCGCCGGGTGGAGTCCAGCCAACGAAAATTTCACCAATGTTAGGTGCCATCACCATGCTCCCGGCGCTCAGTCCCACATAGACTGCGCGCAGCGACGGCAAAAGGTCTGCCAATCCGGATTGCCGCATCCAGTGGCACAGGTAGAGGGCGTCGCCGCCCGCCACCAGCAGGACGTCCGTCTCCCGGACCAGCGGCACCCAGCGGTCTTCGCCGATGCTTGGCAGCGCTGTCAGCTCCAGCACGCCGACGGACTTCCAGCCCAGGTCGACCAGGCGATCTTCGGAATTCCCGCTGATGAACTGCCAGGCTTTGACGCCGGGGCCGACCCAGGGGTGTCCGTACATCGCGGTGGGGATGCACAGGGCGTTGGAATCGGCGATCGGCTTGCCCAGCATGTCAACCAGCGCGTCGTGTATGCTTTTGTTATTGATGCCTCCAGATGTGAGCAGAAATTTCATAACTTTAACTCCTCGTCTTTGTGTTGTCTGACGTTTAATTCTTCATATTTTTCAAATGTGGTTGCGGACGTATATTGCGACAGCTTAAGCTGGTACAAGAGCCAAACTTACCCGATATTGTTGTCGGTCTTATGTCACATACACGTCCCAAAGGCACCTCCTCTATGTCTACACTTTATCATCCAGCAGCTGGCCCGGTTTCTCATGGATTGCTAATGTGCACAGTCCGGGCCGGACCATATATAACTTTAGTGATGGAAATTAAGCAATCCTGCCCGTTAGAATTCCTGTAATGCGAATAATTTGGACTTTGAATAAAAAAGAGTGCCTCAGTAAGATAGGGTTGCGCAAGGGTCATTGCTGCCCCAAAACCTATCCATCATGGAGGTCACTCTACTATGAAGTTTAAGGTCGCGGTGATCTTCTGGAGTTATGTCTTATATGGATGATCCGCTAAATCGAAACGAGTAAAAAAGTCAGTCCCGAAAGTTCTTCGGCGCCGAGCCGTTATTTGCTGCTTCCACTAGTTTTTACTCACCAGAATGGTTTTGCTGCTTTCGTACCAGGTCACCTTGTAGCCGAAGCTTTCATATACCCAGCGCAAGGGTAAATAGGTACGCCCTTCTTGTATCGCGGCTTTGGTGTCCATGGTCATTCTATTACCGTTTACATCTAGTCTATCACTTCCAATATGGATCTTAACCGTTATCTCTTTACGAACTGCAGTGACCGTACGAGAGGCAGCATCGTATTCGATTTTTGCTCCAATGGTTTCCAGTGCTTTCTTTACCGGGATTTGAATGCGATTCTGACCGTCCTTATAAGGCATTCCCAATTTCTCTTCCGGTACGTACAGCAGCTCGCGATTGTCCACCACAATAAAATAATCGTCGAGCTTATTTTGTTCGTACCTTTGGATCATATCCAATGCAGCTTTCAGCGCGCTTGTTTCATCCCGGGTGTCTTCCTGTATATCGAAAAACATGATTCCACCGCCTTTATTCAGAGCGAGCCTTGTTTTCTGGCGGATCGTGTTGAGACCGTTATAGGAGTCCAATTTATCTCCGGGCACAAAATCGAGATAAGCATTTGCTTTATCCAAAGCCACCAGATGCCTGTATTGCTTCCAACTTGGTCTGGCATACAAGGGTATCCCAACAACGATACGGTCCTCGGTCACTCCCCTTTTCTTCCAGTACTGAATGGATACATCCGCCAACCAGAAGGGACTGTGCTGCTCTCCCTTCAAATCGTAAGCCATAATATTTAACCAGTCCAAGTTCTCAAGGGCTATATCTGTCACGGATTGTACCGGTTCTGCTTTCGTATTTACCGAGACGGATGCCGCAACGGCCGCGCTCAAGGTTTTGCCCATGGGAGACAAAACTTCTTCCAGCGCCAATATGAGACGTTCATACTTCGCGGAAGATTTGGCGTTGGGATATTCCCAGTCGATTTCCACCCCATCCAAGTCATAGAACTCGACGAAATCCCGCACTTCCCGGATAAACCGCCGAAGAGCTTCGTCATTGCCGGCAAGCGCTTCAAAATGACCTTCCAGCCGTTCTTTCCCGTAGTACACCCCTCCGACGGCAATGACAACATTCACGCCATGCGCATGGCTCTTTTCAACCAGTTCCTTTAATCTTTCGGGTTTGCCGATCGGATAAAGTGAGCCGTCCGAAGCGGGCTTCAAAAAACCGTATAGCAGGTGAGTCAGTCCGTCAAATTGAACAGCTTCATCGATTGGATCATTCAAATAGGGAGATTCGGAAAAGTATCCCATGACTTTAAAATTGCCGTTTTCCTTGCCAAAACTAATTTGCCGAGGAAAGAGGGACGCCGCGAGGATAACAACCATGAAGGCTGTCAAAATCTTTCTTTTAATAATCTTGCACCTCCCACTAATAAGGTAATGTTTTCTCCTGTTGTCTCACTCGTTCTTAAGACGTCTTGAATTTTACAAAGTTGCGTTAATCTGCTCGTTAGCTGAATACATCGTTTCGCTTCTGATTTTGTTCAGATAACCTATCATCCCGTTTTCTTCGCTTTGTTTGTAGCTGTACCCGCTGTGCTCTGCAACGTGCAGGGCTGCGGTATGAAACAAGTCGCATGCAGTGAATATCGAAGTCCAAAGTTTATCGTAATCAGCATTGGAGTAAGTTTTTAGGTACATTTCATATAAATTTTCCGGCAGGTATTTGTTGAAGTATTTACCGAACTTTCCGACAGAGACTGAAAAGCCGTTGTTTACGCCGATATACCACTCAAGCATGTTATTGAGCATATCCCTTACATAGTTATTCAACATTTTCATGGCGTAGGGCAGTTCATTCCTAGCTATACCTTTACCTACATTGTTCAAGCACCACCAGAATTCATTGCAGCAGTCTGCAAATAGCTTTTCGGTCGGAGGCTTGATATGCCAGTGTTTGTCGTTAGGAGCCGGTAACAGGGGGAGAAACCCGTCCTTGTCCAGAAGAGTAATAGCAGGTTCTCCGTCATCAGTATTAGGTGTAAATTCTACGCTCAGGTCAATACGGTTTCCATCTTCAAAAATCATCAAATAGGTAAAATGACCGTCACCTCATTTCTTTTATAGGCTCTGTTATCCTTGATTGTTGATTTCTGGCCAAAAGAAAAACCGCCCTATCAATCATAAGGCGGTAAATTCTGAACTAACGTTTTCCGTTATCAATGACTCGTGGTACGGTCTTCCCCCAGTCTGTAACGGCAAAGTGCACTTTATCCCTCATACGCTTGCATCAAAGTTTTTATGTCAATTTTACTCTTCGTTTGGAGCAATGCTTTCATAACTCTTTCTGATTTTTCTGGATCTGGGTCGCTTACCATATCGGTTAGAGTGGAAGGAATAATTTGCCACGACACGCCATACTTATCTTTTAGCCAACCGCAGTTTTGAGCCTTTTCATCTCCGCCTTCGGAGAGTTTTTCCCAAAAATAGTCCAATTCATCTTGATCTTCACAGTTCACGATAAATGATATTGCCTCTGTGAATTTGAAATACGGACCGCCATTTAAGGCTACGAATTCTTGCCCGTCCAATTGAAATTCCACAGTCATTACGGTTCCTTCTGGTATCCCGTGATTATTTTTGCCATGGTGAGTGATTCTTCCTATCTTCGAATTTTTAAAAATAGAAGTGTACAACTCTGCCGCCTGTTCGGCTTGTGTATCGAACCACAAGTTTGGCGTGATTTTTTGGATTTTGTTATTCATAATTTTTCCTCCTTAATATTCAAGCGTTTTAGTAGGTTTATACACAATACAGATTAGCATTAAAAATGAGCCATGGTTTCTTTCAAATTGCTATGTTTAAAAGGTAAGCAGATTCATTATCATACGATTCGATACCGAGAAGCGACATGATTCGGAGGCAAGACTGTTGCCCTCACGTGCTGAATCATTCGCTCAATCAATCGGAGTGCATCCCGCAGAATGAACCACTTCTCCACACGCTTGGTTGTGCGAATCGGCACCTTCTTATGCTTCATGAGGGAAGTAAGTTGATTCGATTCTTATGCAAACGCGAGTTCCACTTGCTTTCAGAATTTCAGCATGTGCTGCTGGAGCATGCTATCCTGCGGAACGGGGCCGTTGAAGAATGGATTGTCCTTGAAGGAATAACCAACCTGCTTGTCGCAAAGACAAGCGCATAAATTAAACTGAATTGTGCAGCAGTCCTGTCCACTTTACATTCATCGACATAACTTAGGGGTGTGATCACAAATCACAAATCATAAACGAAGGCGGTGGGATTTATGGGTTTCAGCTGCGGGGGAGTTGGTGTCGGTAGTTCGGCAGCATTTGTACTTGTTCTCTTCATTCTGTTGGTAATTATCCTCATGTCCGGAATCATTTAATAGTCCACGTTGTGCCTTTAAGTTGGTCTAAACGACCGCCTTTTTCTTGATGGTTATCCAGCATAAAAGCCAGGATCCGCGCGGCGAATCCTGGCTTACTTCCTTTTAACGCCGCGCCCTCTTCCTCGATCGGTCCGCAAATACGCCTTGAAGCGATAAGTCCACGTTCACCCGCCAACTTTAAATTTTCGATTGAATTCTTCGAGAGTTCCGTTAAAGACGTTGATGTCTACGTAAGCATCTATTCCGGCAATATGTCCTCGATTATTGTATTGCCAAAATGTCCATCTTCTCTGGTCCTTTAATTTTGGGGGTTTTATGACATCACGAATCCAAATTTCATGATCGCTAAATCCATCTCCGACATATTGGTTATACGTCGCATAGGTAACATATAAGATAGGTTTCTTTCCATAATGGCTCTCAAGAAGATTACTCATATCCTTAATTTCTTTTCTCATCAATTGAACATCTTTGTTCGTGTCGATTTCGATATCAATGACGGGCGGTAAGCTCTCTTCTTCTTTGGGAACGATCTTTATAAAATTCCTTGCCTGCTGCTCTCCGGTACTTTGTGAAGTGAAAAAATGATAAGCTCCAACGAGCAGGCCGTTTTCTTTCGCGCTTGTCCAGTTTTTTTCAAAATAATCATCAATATGATCTGATCCCTCAGTCGCCTTAATGTATGCAAATTGATATTGATGTCCGCGCGTCACTTTACTCCAATCGACTTCCGACTGATAGTGAGACACATCTAGGCCTTTGACTTCATACTTGTTGGCAAACAAGCTGTTATGCCACACGATTCCCCGATATTCCAGAAACATCACGATAAGAAGTGTCGCCATGAAAATGGCCAAAATCATCATGGTTTTGTTTTTCATAAAGAACTTATTCAATATGTGAACGCAATTCCCTTTCGTTTCCTTCGGTGTTCGTCAGCCGCTTCTTCCGCTCAAGCAGCTCCTTGAACTCGCGGTCCAACGTTTCATACTGCACTCCGCCAGGCAGATGCGAGCCGAGTTCCGCAAGCACGACGGCGATCCGGTTCTCCACTCTCATCTTCTCCTCCAACCGGTCGTGCTCAGGCTGGCGCGTCACGCCATCATGCGCAGTTGTGGAGCGGCTTGCGCTTTTTTGCATATACTCCTCAAATCCACTCTCGACACGCATGATTCGATTGTTCTCGAATACGAGGAGCTTATCGCACGTTTTTTCCAGGAAATAACGGTCGTGAGAGACGATGAGCAGCGTACCGTTATAAGACGACAGCGTATCCTCCAACTGCTCGCGGCTCGCCAGATCCAAATGATTGGTCGGTTCATCCAGAATAAGCAGGTCCTTCTCACGCATGATGAGATCCGCCAGCTTAACCCTCGTACGTTCGCCCAGACTTAGCTGCTTGACAGGCTTCCGAAGCAGCGATTCCTCGATCCCCATGTTGGCGAGCACCGTGCGGACCTTGCCGGCGTCGTCACGGAGCGAGAATGAGCCGCTGATCAGCTCCAGCACCGACCGTTCCGGATCGAGATCCGTGACGTCTTGCGTGAGATAGGCGAGCTTTGCTGTCGGGCTGACCCAAAGTGTTCCGGAACTGGGATGTTCTTTGCCGGAAATCAGCCGAAT
The DNA here is from genome assembly GCF_005049045.1 of Cohnella pontilimi. GTDB lineage: Bacteria > Bacillota > Bacilli > Paenibacillales > Paenibacillaceae > Cohnella > Cohnella pontilimi. The sequence continues at coordinate 47,280 of NZ_SUPK01000001.1, read as the reverse complement.
CAGCGTCGTCTTACCGCAACCGTTCGGCCCCAGCAGGCCGATTCGCTCTCCGCGTTGGACATAGAATGAGCTGTCCTGAAACAATTCGCGATCTCCGTACGTCTTCCCGATCCGTGATGCCTCGATGATCCGCTTCCCACGCTTGCCCCCGGCTTCGAACTCGAACCGCACCTGTGCCTCTTCCTTAGGCCGCTGGACGCCTTCGATTTCGATCTTTTCCAGACGCTTGATTCGAGATTTGATTTGCTGGTCCATTTTCTTCGCTTTGCTTCGATAAAACTCTTTGGTGCCCCGCATATCCGCCATCTTGCCGGTCTTGCCCGCCTCGCGGTGCGCTTTATCCGACCAGTTTTTAAGCCTGTTGATCTCCTCTTCAATTTTCTGCTCATATTTCCGCTGTTCTTCATGTTGGTGCAGTTGGCTGCGAAAACGCTTCTCTTTTTCCTCACGGTAAAAGGTGTAATTGCCCGCGTACTCGACGCTTACCCCGTCATCCAATTCGATGATCCGCTGCACCGATTGATCGAGAAAATAACGATCATGGGAAATTGTCAGCGTTGTCCCTCCGAAAGACCGCAGTTCCTTGATGAGCCAGTCGACGCCGTGGAAATCAAGATGGTTCGTCGGTTCATCGAGGATAAGCAAATCCGGCTTGGATGCCCAGATATGTGCGATGGCCAACTTCGTCCGTTCGCCTCCGCTTAAGCCCCCGATTCGGTCCGCATCCCACTCCTTTACCTTCTGAAGACCCAGATGGCTGGTTAGCGCCAGGAAATCGTCATCCAACCCGATTCCGTCTACGAGAATATCCGAGAATGTGTTGACGGTATAGGAGGTCGACTGCAGTAAATAACCGATTTTCATTTGACGCTTGTGTCGCGTCATTGTACCGCCATCGGACGTCATACTACCGTAAATGAGATTGGCCAGCGTAGACTTGCCTGCGCCGTTCACGCCGACGAGCCCGATCCGCTCGCCGTTAGCGATATCCAGATTGACATTCTTCAGCACGGACTGCTCCCCGAACGACTTTTGTAGATTGCGACATGTAATCAATGTCATACGATCACCGCTTTGCATATGGATTTGATGTTGCTTCTGCAAACAAGGGACGCGATATTCGGTAGGGACCGTGCAGATGGCACAAAAAAACCGCAGGCACTCGGCCTGCGGTATTGTCGGATATGCGGATGAAGGAAAACGAGCCCTCTGCGTACGCCAAGTAAGCGCAGCAAAAGTGCTGTATGCAAGGAGTCAGCTCCTATAGACACACGTTTCCTATTCCGCTCCGCCGCCTAGGCTGAGCATCGTCGTCGACCTATCGAATATCAGGTTCATGACCGACTCGGGAATTAGGACCACATGATGTCTATCTGGATACCTCCTGCCGTTTGTGAATACTCCCAGTATATACATTCGATCTCCGAAAGACAACCCGCTCATTTAAGGCCTATTCCTTACTTAAGAACGGACGTACTTTTAGATGCAAATACCTGCAGCAAGAATGATTACCAGCAGAATGAAAAGCACGAGAACAAACGCTGCACCACCGCCGAAACCTGCACAGCTGAAACCCATGGTGTTCACCACCTCGTCGGGATTTGTGATTGGTCATCACACCACCAACATATGAGGATGGCAGCCATAAGGACAGGGCTTATGCATATTCAAGCCATTATTAGACACTTCCGCTCTGTTTCTTTTCCCAGTATCGCTTCACGGCAGGAATGCTGCCGATGCCAACCGAGATGATGAAAGTGACCGCCAAGGCGCCCATGACGATGAGATAACCGGAGGTGATGATGACCGAGGCCAAGCCGATTTCGGTCAGGCCGATGACAACGGCCAGCACGATGATTACCGGCTGGATAAAGTTCTTCATCGGGCTGGTCGGGCTCACCGCTTGCGAAGCCAGTTTACCCAGAATGATGCCCGCGAGAATGATCAGCGCCACCAAAATGAAACGCGGAAGCATGACCATCAAAGCGGCTACCGTGGAAGATATGAAAGCCAGATCCAGCACGTTGGTGGCTTCCACCAGGAAGAAACCGAACACTAATACGGAAATAACGTTGGCGATCCAGCGCGTCACCGGATAAACCGGCACAGCGGAAGCTCCCGAAGTCGCGTCGGCCAATACACCAGGCTGAGCAACCTGCTCGGGATTCCGTTTCAGCATCGGCAGCAGCATATCCACCTTCTCGTCGATTTTGAGCGGAGAAAGCAGCGTTTGCGTCAAATTCCGGACAACTTTCGCCATGATGTAACCGATATAGAGCAGAAACGCGGCCACCGCGATTTTCGGAATCCACGACATGACCAGATTCAGAATATTTTGCGCCGGTTCCTGAATGGAACGGATCTGCAGCAGATTCAGCGCTTGCACGGCGATCGGGAACAGAATGAGGAAGTACACGATTTTGCCTATGAATGTCGCCACATCGAAGCCTGGTCCGGTCCAGCGCTGCAGGTTCATGGAAGCCGCTAATGTACGGACGAGATTCCCGACGAATTTGGCGATGAGATGCCCCAGAATGATGAGAACGACGGCTCCCGCGACGAGAGGCAAGTAATTAATGATCATCGCGATGACCAAGCCAATCGGACCGGAGATCGCCGGAATGTTGAGCAGGTTCAGGATGCTCGTCGCAAAAAAGAGAATGACCAACGCGTAAGCCAGATTCCCCAGAAGGTCGCGATATTGCAGCAGCTTGTCCATATTCCTTCTATGGGAAAGAGAAAATACGAGATTCATCACGAGTTTTTTGAGCAACGTGCCGAGAATGTGCGCAATGGCGGCAAGAATGACCGCTCCCAGCACGTTCGGGATGTAGGTCATGATGGAGCCGATGAATCCGCCGAACGGTGCCAGAATCGCACTGAAACTGAGCAGCTGCAGTACGAACATGATGGTGACGAGAACAATGAAATATTTGACCGCTTTGCCGATGACTTTGCTGACGGAAGTCGTTTCGCCGAAATAGCTGTTGCCCCTTTGGTCGACGTTCGTTCTGGACAGCGCCTTGGTTACGGCTTTTCCCACGACGCCCGCGATCCAGAGCCCGACCAGAAGCACGACGATCGCTCCGATGATTCTGCCAATTCCACTTCCGCTCAGCAGAAGCAAATTCCAATTGTCCCTGTAGTTCATCTGATTCGTTCACGCTCCTTCAGGTAATGGGTTCTTGCTTTTTTACCCGGTAAGTCGCGAATCAAACGAAGAATAAAAACATGAAAAAAACCTGTCGATAAAACAGGTTCTTCCGATGATATATTAAAATAACCCGCTCTCAAGAGCGGGTTCTCTTATTACTATCTGCATAAATCAGCGAAAATCACGCGGAATTCTGCGGGCCACTTTCGTCTCAATGGCGGCTTTGATGACGCGGTCGCGAACGGCGGGTACAACGTTCTGGTTAAATACGCTTGGGATTATATACTGTTTGTTGAGCTCCCGTTCCCCGATGATGGAGGCGATCGCTTCGGCCGCAGCCAACTTCATTTCCTCGTTGATATCGGACGCGCGGCAATCCAGCGCGCCGCGGAACATGCCCGGAAAACAAAGCACGTTGTTGATCTGATTCGGATAATCCGAACGTCCCGTGGCGACTACGCCCGCGATGTCCTCGATCTCTTCCGGACGGATTTCCGGCGTCGGGTTCGCCATGGCGAAAACAATCGGCTGCGGCGCCATCCGCATGACGTCCTCGCGCTTCAGGATGCCGCCGGCCGAAACGCCGATGAACACGTCCGCTCCCACCAGTGATTCGGACAAATTGCCTTTCAGCCGTTTCGGATTCGTATTTTCCGCAAACCAGGTTTTCATCGGATTGTCGTACGATTCGTCGGCGTTCAGGATCCCTTCCTTATCTACGCCGATCAACTCGCCGACTCCGCCCGAAAGAAGAATTTTGCCGCAAGCCACGCCTGCCGCTCCGATGCCGCACAAAACTACCTTAATGTCACGGATCGATTTGCCCGTCAACTTTAAGGCGTTGATCAGCGCGGCATACAACACGACGGCCGTACCGTGCTGATCATCGTGAAATACAGGGATATCCAGCTCTTGTCGCAGCCGCTGTTCGATCTCGAAGCACCGTGGAGACGAGATATCCTCCAAGTTGATGCCGCCGAACGCGGTTGCGATCTGTTTGACCGTCCGGATGATCTCTTCGGTATCCTGTGTCTCGAGGCAGATAGGAAACGCGTCCACGTCGGCAAACTGTTTGAACAACATCGCCTTGCCTTCCATGACCGGCATCGCCGCCCGGGAACCGATGTTGCCTAGTCCAAGCACGGCGCTGCCGTCCGAGATGACCGCCACCGTGTTTCTTTTGATCGTCAGCGTGAACGCCTTGCCCGGATCTTCTTGGATGGCGAGGCACACTCTCGCGACATCCGGCGTGTACACTCTGGATAGGTCGTCGCGGTTTTGGATCGGCGTCTTGGGAACCATAGCGATTTTGCCGCCGAGATGCAGCAGGAATGTCCGGTCGGAAACATGGATCACCCTGACATCCGACAAATTCGACAGCGCATCCGTGATTTGCCGGACATCGCCTCCATCGGTTACGTTCACCGTCAAATCCCGCGTCGTCGTATCGGAGGTCGTTCCGATAATATCGATCGCAACGATGTCTCCGCCCGCTTGGGAGATGACGGTGGCTACCTCGCCGAACGACCTCCGCGCCACATTCATTTCCAGTCGGATGATAATGTTTTTCCCGCTGAACTTGTCGTAGGAACCGTTCATCCCAGCACCTCCGTTTTCTTTTCGCTATCGGGAGATTAGTTGCTTTCGTCCGCGTCCCGACCGGTAAGCAGCCATTCTCCGGCAATGCCCGGCGTCGTCATTTGCACCGGATCGAGGATCACGTCGATTTCTTCTTGCGTCAGGATGTTACGTTCGAGAATGATCTCGCGGATCGACATGCCGGATGCCGCCGCTTCTTTAACCAAGCGTGCCGCCACTTCATAACCCAGATGGGGGTTCAATGCGGTCACGATACCGAAGCTGCGGTCGACATTGGTGCGGCACTGCTCACGGTTCGCATCCATATCCTCGAGTGCATACCGAAGGAATACATCCACCGCGTTGCGTAAAATTTTCAACGACTGCAGCAAGTTAAACGCGATTACCGGACCCATCACGTTCAACTCGAATTGGCCGGCTTCCGCCGCCATGCAGATCGTATGGTCGTTGCCCATGACCTGGAAAGCGACCTGATTGACCACTTCCGCCATAACCGGATTGACCTTGCCCGGCATGATCGAAGAACCCGGCTGGCGGGGAGGCAGAAAGAGTTCACCCAGTCCCGTTCTTGGTCCGGACGCCATCATGCGGATATCGTTACATATTTTGGACAAATTCACAACGCAGACCTTGAGCGAAGCGGATATTTCGGTATAAGCATCCGAGTTCTGAGTGGCATCCACGAGATCTTCGGCGGGACGAAGCGGGATGTGCAAATCATCCGCCAGCAAGGACACGACCATTCCGATATATTCGACTTTCGCGTTCAGCCCGGTGCCGACGGCAGTCGCCCCCATATTGACGGTGAGCAAATTATCCGCCGCGCGTGCGATACGCGCAATATCCCGTTCCAGCACGCGCCGGTACGCGCCGAACTCTTGTCCCATGCGAATCGGAACCGCATCCTGAAGGTGGGTGCGGCCCATTTTGATGACGTCGTCGAACTGTTTCTCTTTGCGCGCGAAGCCATCCACCAGCGCATTCATCGCTTCCAGCAGCGTCTGTGTAAGCCGGTAAGTTGCGATACGCAACGCGGTCGGTATGGCGTCGTTCGTGGACTGCGCCATGTTCACATGATTGTTCGGACTGCAGTGAAAATAGTCGCCTTTGGCATATCCCAAATGCTCTAGTGCCCGGTTGGCAAGCACCTCGTTCATGTTCATGTTGATCGAGGTTCCGGCGCCTCCTTGAATCGAGTCCACGATGAACTGATCGGCAAATTTGCCTTCAATCACCTCATCCGAGGCCTGAATGATCGCCTCCGCGATCTTGGGCGGCAACAATCTCAAATCGGCGTTCGCGCGGGCCGCCGCTTTCTTCACATGCGCCAATGCCGCTAGCAGCTCGGAATGGATGGGTACACCGGTGATCGGAAAATTTTCCACCGCACGCATCGTTTGAATTCCGTAGTACGCTTCCGCCGGAACTTGCTTTTCTCCCAGAAAATCTTTTTCTATACGACTTTGCATCATCCAACTTGCCCCCTTGTAGGCGCTGTCATACCGATTCATTATAACAGAAAAGTCGAAGAGCTACTCCCCCCTCGACTTCGGTGAGAAGGACCACTTTTCCTCCTTTACCTTAAAGATGCGTTTTGCACCCATACCGTTTTAAAATCGATCCAACCGAGCGGATTCATCGTCACGCCTTTAATGCCGGGCTGGTACGTGGTGTTGGTCGTTTTATGGATGAGGAACAGCACATGCGCTTCTTCGCGGATTCGTTCCTCGATTTCCCCGAGCAGCTTGCGGCGTTCGTTCGTGGAACGGGCGGCAAGCGCCTGATCGATTTTACCGGCAGCCCACTCACGGAGTTTCTGATCCAGATGCTCCTTCAGGAAACTGCCGGCCTGCTCATAGGTTTCGATTTCACACACTTCATCTTCGGCGAAAACAATGTTGTATAAAATACCGTCCGCTTCCCTTACCCAATCCGTCTTCCAGCTATCGGTCCACTGGCTGGACTTCACCGCAATGTTGACGCCGTATTCCGCACAGCGCTTGCGAATCCAATTAGCGTCCGCTTCATGTATTCCTTTGGCGACGATCGTTACCGGAGAGCCGTCGTATCCAGCTTCCCTGAGCAGCGCCTTGGCCAGCTCCACATCGCTGCCGAACTTTCGCTCCCTCGTCTTCTCGTCCGGTCGAAATCCGCGAGCCGGATACCTGCGGTCGCCTCCTAAATCGCGGATCATCGCCGGCCGGTCGATGAGCAGGTCGATCGCTTTGCGGAAAAGCACGGATTGCTGCGGCCCCTCCTTCACCAGGTTCCAGGTCAGCAACGTACACCCGTTCGTAAGTGTTTCGACGGTCGCCCAATCATCTTCCGGATTGCTTTCTTGCTGATCTTGGTCGAACATCAGCTTCTCCCAGCTTTTGCGGGAGCTATCCCCATGCTCTTCCGGCATAAACGCGATGACGACGCCGTCCAAATGGGCACGCCCCATGTAATAGTCCGTATGAGCGGCCATGACGAATCGCTCGTCGTTCCACTCCGTGACGCAAAAAGGACCGGTACCTACAGGCGATTTCCAAAAACGCTCCTCATCCCGCTCCACCAACTCCCGGGGGAGTATGCTGACCGCCGCGGAACTCATGAAACGGTGAAAAATGCGGTTCGGTTTGGCCAGCTCGATGCGTACCGTTCGTGTGCCGACGGCCTCCGCCTTGACCAGTGTGCGAAGCATCCAGCTGTGCGCTTTACCTTTTCTCATCCGTTCAATCGTGAAAATCACATCGTCGGCCGTCAATTCTCTTCCGTGGTGAAAACGTACGCCCTTGCGCAAATGAAAATGCCACACCGTGGCGTCAGGGCTGTGCTCCCACGAATGCGCCACCGTCGGCATGACCCGGCCCGTCGCCGGATCGAACTGCACCAGACGATCGTAGAGCTGCCTTATAATGTGCGCATCGAACGCATTATAGACTTCCGAAGGATCGAGCGTGACGATCGGCGTGTGAACGGGGAGCCGAAGCGTATCCACCTCCCGCTTGCCGTCCGGGGTTTCCGTCCGGTATCCGAAGTGAAGGTCCAGCCATTCGGTGAACCGGTCCTTCACCGCCGAACTTCCTCCATGCGTATGGATCAGTTCGAACGCCTGCTTGTAATCTCCTCTCTGCGCCATATTGCGAGCGGTTTCAAGGAGCAGACTCTCCCGCTCCGAACGGAAAGTGAGCCTTGATCGGTTCCCTCTTCCCCGGCCGGGTTCCCAACGAATCCAACCGTCATCCTCCATCCGGCGCAGCACCAGCTTCACGTTGCGTGTCGTGCAAAACAACGTTTCGGCGAGTTCCTCAAGCGACACCTCAATCGATGAACCGGCGCCTTCACCTTTTGCGAATCGAGCATATAAGTCCAAATAACGTTCCGCTGTAGCCGTTTGCATCCTATCCCTCCATAATGAAAAAAAGGGGAAACAATTTACATTCATTCTACACTTTTAATCCCCTTTTGGCGAGTGCATAATGAGGAAGTCATCAACAGGAGGTGAAATTTTCCATGTTCCAACCGAATAGCACGTATGAAGTTGAAAAAATGTTTGAGTACCGCCTATCGGAATTCGACCGCAACATGCGCGAAGGTGTATACGTCAAGTCCAAGACAAACCGCGGATTGACGTTCAAGCACCTCGGATTCTGGCTCAAATGGTTCGGCAGCAGGCGGCTCGGCACTCATTGAAGTGACGGCCGCTCTTTTTATTGCCTTTAGGGGAAATCAGTTTAAAATATGTTTTCCCTATATTTCCTCTTTTCCGAACCGCATAATGATCCATGTAAGCCAAAGGGGGGACACAAAGTGATCCAAAATCAAAACGTATACATCGTAGAAAAAATGATTCGTCAGAAGCATGAGGAACTGAATAGGCATGTCGGGTTCTATCGGAAGCAGAGCGGTTCCATGTTTGACGTCGCGCTGCGGTTAAACGAAACAGCGCCAACGTTATGGAACAGATGGTTCAAGAAAAGGCGGCTCGACACTTCTTGGAAGTGACGACCGCCTTTTTCCTTTTTAACCCCGTTACTTCTCGTCGAACAGCTTGCGGTATTTCCCGTACCCTTCCTTCTCCAGCTCATCGACAGGGATAAACCGCAGCGACGCGGAGTTGATGCAGTAACGCAATCCTCCAGCTTCGATCGGACCGTCCGGGAATACGTGACCGAGATGTGAATCCGCCTCCCGGCTTCTCACTTCCGTACGAATCATGCCGTGCGAGACATCTTGTTTCTCATCGATGCTGCCTTCATGAAGAGGCTTCGTAAAGCTCGGCCATCCGCAGCCCGAGTCATATTTGTCCAAAGAACTGAATAACGGTTCTCCCGAAACAATATCGACATACAGGCCTTCTTCATGATTATCCCAAAATTCATTGCGAAATGGCGGCTCCGTCCCGTTATTTTGCGTCACTTCGAACTGCATGGGCGTCAGTCGCCCGCGAAGCTTCTCGCGATCCTCTCTCGTGTCCCAATGCCGCGCTATGAACGCATCGCGTCCCGAGCCTTCACGGTAATACCGGTAACGCAGCGGGTTGGTCTTGTAATAGTCCTGATGATAACCTTCCGCCGGATAGAAAGTGGACGCCGGTACGATTTCCACCGCGATGGGCTTATCGAACCTGCCGCTCTCTTGCAGTGCTCGCTTGGACGCTTCCGCTTCCTCCCGCTGTTTTTCGTTGGAGTAAAAAATCGCGGGACGGTACGACGAGCCCCTGTCGTAGAACTGCCCTCCCGGGTCGGTGGGATCGATTTGTCTCCAAAAAATGTCCAGCAGCTTCACATAAGGAAATTCAGCCGGATCGAACGTAATTTGTACCGCCTCGGCATGTCCCGTCGTTTCGGAGCAAACTTCCTCATAGGTCGGGTTCTCCGTATGACCGCCCGTATAGCCGGATACAACCTTGATAATCCCCGGCATCTGATCGAACGGCTTCACCATGCACCAAAAACAGCCGCCCGCAAACGTCGCAAGCTCCAACTCTCCTGGATGCCCTTTATTTTCTGTCAATTGATCTCACCTCTTATCGGATTCATTACCTTGATTGTAAACGAAATCCGTCACCGTTTCGAATGGCGCCCCGCGGCCAACAGCATGAGGAACGAGAGCATGACCGTCGCACCCGCCAACGCCCACGCGAGCTGCACGTTCCCGGCATCCACCGCAACGTAAATCGCCGTCGGGATCGTTTGGGTGCGGTTCGGGATATTTCCCGCAATCATCAGCGTCGCGCCGAACTCTCCGAGACTGCGGGCAAAGCCGAGCAAATAGCCCGCTGTCAACGAGCGAGAGGCCAGCGGAGCCGTAATCCAGCGGAACAGCTGCCACTCGGTCGCACCCTGCGAGCGTGCCGCATCTTCGAGCTCCATGTCCACTTCCTCGAATCCCGCCTTCATCGTCCGATAAACCAGCGGAAAAGCCACAACGACAGACGCGATCACGGCCGCCGTCCATGAGAAAACGATCGGCTGACCGAGCAGCCATTCATAAGCTTCCCCGATCCAGCTTCGCCTGCCGAGCAGCATGAGCAGCACGAATCCGACCACCGTAGGCGGCAGCACCAAGGGGAGAAGCAGCAGCGTTTCGATCGTGGATTTCCCGATGAACCGAGCTTTTGCCATCCATTTGGCCGCAGCAAGCGCGAGTACGAACACGATCAGACTCGCGGCAAGAGCCACTTGTACGGATATCCAAACCGGTGACGCGAATTCGTTCCATTCAAAGCGCATGAGATCACCATCTGCCGTCCATTACGTGTTTTGAGTTGTTATAAATCCGTTCTTTTCGAAAATTTTCATCGCCGGCTCCGAATTCAAATACCGGAAAAAATCGGCCGCTTCCTTCTCATGCCGCGAGCCGGACAGCAATCCAAAGGGATATACGATGGGCTCGTGGCTCGTCTCCGGAATTTCGGCAGCCAACCTGACCTTCCGAGAGTGAATCGCGTCCGTCCGGTAGACGAACCCGAAGTCCGCGTTTCCGGTTTCCACGTAGGCGAGCACCTGACGTACGTCGTGCGCATACACCAGCTTCGATTGAAGCTTCTCCCACATCCCCAGTACCTTCATCGCTTGAAGTGCATACTCTCCCGCGGGTACGGAATCGGGTTCACCCATTGCCACTTTACGGATTCCGGGAGCAAGCAATTGTTCGGCGACGCTGCCGCTGCCCTTCGTATCTGCCGGAGCAATTAACACCAATCGGTTAGTGAGTGCAAGAGTGCTTTGTTTTACAAGGTTTTGAGACGATAACACGTCCATTTGCTTGCGTCCCGCCGATAGGAAAAGATCGGCGGGTGCTCCTTGTTCAATCTGCTTCTGCAGCGTACCGGACGAACCGTAATTAAACCGGATCCGGATATCGGGATGACGGCTTTCGTAGGCAGCCGCGATTTCTTCGACACTCTCTTTCAGGCTGACCGCGGCGGATACTAGAATCATTTTGCCGCCCGGTTCACCGCCCCTGCCGCACGATGAAGTCAAAAAGACCATGAATGCGAGCAATATTACATATCCTGGGAGGGTAATCATGCTTTGTCTCGGCATCTGATCCCCCGCTTCTTTGTTGACCTAAACGCGCCGGCCCAAGATGACCAGGTCCCGCTCGATGCCGTCCATTTTCGCCACTTTCGGAAGAAGTCCCCATTGCTCGAATCCGAACTTTTTCAAAAGCGCCAAGCTCGGTCCGTTATGCCCGAACACGAAACCGACCAAACTCGTAATCGATAGCCGCGTGCATGCCCCGATCGCCCGATCCAGGAACAGGCTCCCGATTCCCTTGGCGCGATAATCTTCCGCAATATAAATACTGAGCTCAGCCGTGGCATTGTAGGCCGGCCGCCCGTAGAACGACTGGAAGCTGAGCCAAGCGATAATTTTTCCCTGATCTTTCATGACCCATAGCGGACGGCGATCCGGCGTATGCTCTTCGAACCACCGGTAACGGCTTTCTAGTGTAATCGGCTCAAGGTCCGCGGTCACCATGCGTCCGGCGATGGTGGAATTGTAAATCTCGACGATTGTCGGCAGATCCGCGAGCGTCGCATCTTCGATGTGGTATTGTTCTGACAATGCTGGTTCTCCTTTTGTTTCGGACATTTAGTTATTATCAAAAAAAGCCGTTGGATATTGGAGCTCGCCTTTCACTTGGTTCAACGCCCCCTCGATGACTTCGCAAACCATGAAAACTTCATCCGGCACGTTAAATTGCTTGAGTTCCAAACCGAAGCCCCTTGCCGGCCAGAAGCCGAATTTCGGATAGTACGAAGGATGGCCGATCAGCAGCACAACGCCGTACCCGAGCTCCCCGCATCTTTTCAAGCCTTCTCGAATGAGTTGGCCGCCTACACCTTTTTTTTGCTTGGCAGGAGTGACGCCGATTGGAGCCAGAACGATCACTGGCTTTACTTCTGAACCTTCGAGGAGGGAGGCCCGGCTGAAAAGTGCATGTCCTATTATGTTACCATCCAACTGCGCAACAATCGACAGTTCCGGTATAAAACCTTCCGATTGACGAATTCGTTCGACCAAGAGCGCCTCGTCTTCCCGCTTTCCGAAAGCTGCGACGTGCAATTCATGCACTTCTTCGAAATCATCCCGTGTTTCCGTTCGAATGTTCAATTCGTTCCTCCTTGTCCTTGATATATTGGATTAATGCCGTTGCGTACCCGGTCAAAATTGCAATAAGGACGCCTAGTGCGAACGTGATGTAATTGATGAAAATGTTGTTCGTATACTGGTTAAACCTCGACCATCCGTAGATCATCGACTGGGGATTGCTTGGTCCCCCGCCTAATGTGGCCAAGATTTCAGTAATATAGAGCTTCTCAAGTCCGCACAAAGAAATACCGATAATGATGAGGATACAGACCCATTCGGCAGCGAATTTCCTCTGAAAAAATCCCCTGCGAAACACAATATTCGAAGAAGTTCCCAGAACAGCGACAAACGCAATATAGACCAAGAAAAAAGGGATCATGAACAAAGCGGCCGGATTCCCATTTCCCGAGAGGTGCCCGCCGGGCCTTGCCCGATAGGTAAACAAATCAATCAGGGCGAGCAGGCATATGCTCACGAATGCTAGAAGGACAAGCCACAGAAACAGCAAGCGATGCTTCGATTCGTTCATGATCATCACCTGGTTGGCTTAGTTACTTCGTGTGGATCTGTACATAGTGTTCTACCGTAGGGAACGGATCGTAAAAATGATGCAGCAAAGCTTTCCATTGCTGATACCCTTCCGAATCCCGGAAGGTGACCGTGTGATCCGAGAGTCTGTTCCATCTTACGAGCAAAATATATTTATCCGCTTCCTCCACACATTTGTGCAGTTCGTGATCGATGTATCCCTCTGCCGCGGTCAATATTTTGCACGCCTTCCGAAAGCTGCTCTCAAAATCGCTGCTCGTCCCCGGCTTTACTTTAAGCGTGGCCACTTCCAAAATCATCGCTATCCCTCTTTTCAAGAGACCTTGATCTTTTTCCTTACTTCACCGCGATCACACAATGAACGTCCATAACTCGATCCGCCGCGGATTCCGATCGAATCTCCCGGAACCCCGCCGCCCTTACCAGCTCTATGACTTCCTCGGGATCATATAATTTGAATCCGTGCTTCGTAAACTCCAGCCTCTCCATTCTTTCTTTGGAGCGAAACGAAACGACCAACTGGCCGTCCGTCTTCAGCACCCGGTGAATTTCCCGGATGTCATTCGCAGGATTCGGCCAAAAGTAGATCGTATTCACCGTGAACACCTTATTGAACGTTTCAGACTCGAACGGGATGTGATTCACTTCGCCTAGGTTGATGTCCACTAGACCTTGCAGGATATAAGCTTTGTTTCGTTTTCTCGCCTGTTCCACCATCGTACTGGAAAAATCGACGCCCGCCACGAACCCGGTCTTCATTTTCGACGCGATTTCATGTATGTACTTCCCATTGCCGAATCCGATCTCGAGGATGCTTTCGCCGGGTCTGGGATCCACAATTCCGATCGTGAAGCGGTTCATGAAGTCATTGCCTTTGTTCATCAATAACCCGACCAGTTTGCCCACGAATCCGGCAGGCTGTCTCAAATGCCGCGCGATCGTTTCTTTGATCCCCATGGAATCCCTTCCCTTCCTATGTCTCGAGCTCCTCATTCAACAGCACCATGTGGATGTGGTCTTCCCATTTCCCATTGATCTTCAAGTATTTTCTCGCCAATCCTTCGTGCTGGAACCCCAGCTTCTCCACCACTCGAAGAGAGCCCTTATTACGCGGCATAATATTGGCTTCGATACGGTGAAGCTTCAGCAGTTCAAAGGCATAGCGCACGAGGAGCCCGACGGCTTCCGTCATGTAGCCCTTGTTCTGCTCGAATTGATCGATTCGATAACCGAGATGGCAGGACTGAAATGCGCCTCTCACAATGTTGCTGAGTGTTGCCGATCCGATGATTTGATCCGGTTGATCCTTTTTGAACATCCACACTTTAAATAGATTTCCTCGTTCCATGCTCAACCGGTCGTCGATAAGCAGTTGTCTCTGCGCTTCCAAGTAGTAAAAGGTCGGGTTCCTCAGCGGCTCCCATTCCTTCAGAAACTGCTTGTTACGGACTACAAATTCCAGCACCTTGTCCGCATAACTCTCATCAACCACTTTCAATTCCAACAATCGAGAGGAACTTAATTGTTGACTCATGTTTCAACCGCCTTTACTTCATCAAAACTGCAGCTGTCTAAATAAGTATATTGCCGCTGTCCACATGACAATGGCTGAAATTTTGTTGAGTACGAGCACCAGCTTGCCTGTCGGATCCTTGCTGCCGATCAGTCGGCCCAAAGCGGCCAATAAAAAGAACCACAACCAGGACACGAAGATACAAGCCGCAGTAAAAGCCACCATTTCTTCGCCTTCGTAAGCCATGGAGCTTGTCCCGATCACACCGATCGTATCCAAAATCGCATGGGGATTCAAAATCGAAATCATAGCGGTGTAAAGGACAAGCTTCCCCACTTGAGTCGGCCGCTCCGGCTGGTTCGTACTCGTCACCGGTTTGTCTCTCCAACTGAGGAAGCCCATATACAGCAAGAACAAAATTCCAAGCACAAGCAAGACGGTCTTCATCCACACAAAATTCATGACGACAAGCGACACGCCCGACACTGCCAGTAAGATCAACAGGGTGTCGCATAACGAGGCGGATATGACAATGGGAACGACGGAAGAAAATCTGTTTCGGGTCGCCCCCTGTGAGAAAATGAAAAAGTTTTGCACTCCTAATGGAATGATTAAACCAATCGCGAGAATAAATCCGTGCAACAGTGCGGGCAACATGGTGTCAGCCTCTTCTCTCCGGTTCAACTTGGATGGCGGGTTTCGCAGATGCGCCTAATAGAAAATCATATGATCCTTATCCGCTTTGTAATAATCCAGTCGGTCTTGCAGCGTGCCGGTATGAAACTCGAACATGTGACCATCCGGATCCAAGAAATAAACCGACTTTTTATCTCGCTCGTCTCGTACTCGGCCCGGCAGAACCTCAACTTTTAATTCCTTCAGCCGTTGCATCAATCCGTCGAAATTCTCATCATCTACTGTAAACGCAATATGCGTATAAGTTCGATTGTTCCGGCTCCGATCGACGTCCTCCTCATTTAAGGCTATCCAAAGGCCATTCAAATCAAAATAAGCCAACTTCCGGCCTTTTACCAAGAGCTTTGCTCCTAATACTTCCTGATAAAACCGAATCGATCTCTCCAAGTCCGACACGGAGAAGCAGAAGTGGTTAATTCCCTGAACGTTCACGGCGTGACTCCTCCGAGCATCAGTTTATGGCTAACTGTTTCCCAATCGCAAGCGGCTACGAAGCCCGATTACTTTTCCATATGTAAAAACTGTATCGGTTTTCCGTGAACATCGCTTAAGGACGTGTTCCGGCTTTGAAAACCATTTCTCCGATATACTTCAATGGCTCTTAAGTTAAAGCTCGCCACTACCAACCGGAATTTGCTCAGCCCTAAGTTCATCGTTCCGTGCTCCAGACCTGCAGCTACAAAATCACGTCCCAGTCCGCGACCTGTGAAAGAAGGCGCCATCCCAAGACCGACGTCCGTGCGCTCCTCATCTTGATATATCCCGGCTGCGTATCCTCCCGGCACCCTTGCGGCATGACCGAAACAGAAAAACCCGAACCTGTTGCCCATCGAGTCGATCGCAACATAGAACTCGCCGTTGAGAAACTCGGCTAACGCTTCCTCGGTATATTCCATATTGTAAAAGTCATACGGAGCGGCGTATTTCCACCCGCATATTTCTTCTGCATATTCTCGGGTCATCGGCGTCAATTGCATCCATCTCACCACAGCAAGGAATAATTCTTTCTTTCCCTCATTTTTTTGCGCACATAGAGAATGATGCCTCGAACCGCTACGATCAGCAAAACAGTGAGCACGAGAGGGGCTGCTTCCAAAGCAAGCACCGAGGCGAGGGGCGCAAGCGACATCAGAAACTCATAGAGAAAGAAATAATCTACCAATCCGACAACGAAAATCGATAATAAGATGATCTGCATTTTCTGATAGTAAAATGCAACCTTGTATACGGCGTGTTTGAGAAACTCCAACCGAATCAGCTCCTCACTCACAGTTTTTTGATCATGTGGATGTCGTGCGGCTCTTTCTCGAAAAGCTCCAGATCCACGGTGTCCGTAATCTCTCCGCCGTTATTCTTGTAGAAATACACGGCAGATCTCGTTTCCGTGGACGATATGTACAAGTACTTGGCGCTTCTTCTTCTCGCTTCATCGCTGAGCTCATCCAGAATACGCGTGCCAATGCCTTTTCTCCGGTAATTCCTGGAGACGTACATCAAATCTACTTGCAGCTGATTTCGCTCCATACCTCGAAATTTATGACCCAGCACTCCAAACCCAACGAGCAGCTCGCCGTCATAAGCGCCGATCGCCATACCGCCGTTGGACAGCTCATACTGAAAACGTTCCTGAAGTTCACGGATTAATCCATCGTCCCAACCCGGAGCTTCATGGTTCGTCGCCGTCTCCTGAAGTTGACCGTATGAGTAGGAGTAGATGAAATCAATGGTTTCCGAACGGTCGATTTCTGCGATTTTATGGGCTTGTTCCTTCGTCATTTCTGCGTAAGTAATCAATGGTTATCCTCCGTCACGTTCCATTCTTTATAAAACTGCTCCAGATACCTAAGCATGAACTCGTGCCGATCTTCAGCCATTCGCCGGGCGTGTGCAGTATTCATCAGGTCCTTGAGTTTTAACAGCTTTTCATAAAAATGATAGATGGTCGTTTTGTTAGGAGACCTGTAATGTGTATCCGTAACTTCAAAGAAAGGATCGTGCATCACTCGCCCCTTCGAACCGCCATAAGTGAAGGTTCTGGCAATGCCGATCGCGCCAATCGCGTCTAGGCGATCCGCATCCTGGACGATTTGCCCTTCCAGCGTGTCCATCGGCGGATTGGCGCCTCCGTTAAATGACATCGTGGAAATAATGGTCATCACATGCTCGATCACTTGAACATCTTCCACATGATCAAATAGCCAGGTTCTTACTTTGTCGAGGCCGGCTTCCTTGGAAACGTTCAGCTTCTCGTCTGCCACATCATGAAGCAAGGCGGCAAGCTCACAGATGAACGGATCCGCCTTTTCGAGCTTTGCGATTTCAAGGGCAAGCCTGCGCACTCGTTCGATATGCCACCAATCATGCCCCGTATGGTCCGACTCCAGCTCTTTTTTTACAAACTGCTCCGCCGAATGAATAATATCATTAACGTTCATTATGATGTCATTCTCTCCAATATCAGCATATTTCGTGTTCTATCATGTCTTTCATGATTATACATCTACAGGAAAAAAAGACCAGACCGCCATTGGGCGATCCGGTCTCGCATGCTTGTTACACAATGCGGTAAATGCACGCTTCGAAGGGCTTGAGCAGCATTTCTTCCGTTGCTGCGCGCTCCGGATAGTTCCGGATGATCGTTTCCTTCAACCGCGAGGATACTTCGTCCGGCAAGTTACAGGGCGTCTCTTCCTCAGAAATGTTCAGCAGCACCAGCCACTTCTCATCGCCAAACGTGCGGTAGTAAGCGTAAAGGTGCGGGTGATCCTCGAAGATCGGCTCATAGTTTCCGTATACCATCACTTCGTTCTCTTTCCGCAGTTTGATCAGCTTCTGGTAGTAATAAAACACCGAGTCGGGATCCGCGAGCGCCTGCTCCACGTTAATTTCTTTAAAGTTCGGATTCAACTTCAGCCATGGCTGGCCTTCACTGAAGCCGGCATTATGCGAAGCGTCCCATTGCATCGGCGTTCTCGAGTTGTCCCTGGCCAAATGCAGCAAGCTTTCGAATACTTCGTGCGGATCTCTGCCTTTAGCCACTTCTTCCTTGTACTTGTTTTTCAGAGCGATGTCGTTGTAATCCTCGATCGACGCAAATCGAACGCCGGTCATGCCGATCTCTTCCCCCTGGTACACATATGGCATGCCGGGGAGTGTGTGTAACATCGTCGCAAAACATTTTGCCGATTCCACGCGGTAGGTCGTATCGTTGCCAAATCGGGTGACCAAACGTGTATGGTCATGGTTGTTGAGGAACTGCGAGTTCCAGCCTTTCCCCCACATCCCGTCATACCAGCGCTTCTGGATTTCTTTGAACCGCTGCATGTCCCAGTGCGCCATATAATCGCATACCTCAAAATGGAACAGCGTGTTCAACTCGCCGCGGTGCTCGCCTACATACAGAACGCCGTCTTCCGGCGACACGAACGGAATCTCGCCGACCGTGAAGATGTCGTAGTGTTTCAGCACTTGGTCGTGCATTTCTTGAAGATATTCGTGAATGCCCGGGTTGTTGCCCAGGTACGAAATGTTATCGGGGTTATCCGAATCCGGAAAACCTTCTTGTTTGGCCAACAGATTGATGACGTCCATGCGGAATCCGTCGATGCCTTTGTCCAGCCAGAAACGCATCATGCTGTAAATCTCTTCGCGAACCTGCGGGTTGGACCAGTTAAGATCCGGCTGCTCGGTTGCAAAAGAGTGGAAATAGAACTCCCCCGTCGTTTCGTCGAATTCCCAAGTGGATGGCGTGAAGTACGAGCGCCAGTTGTTCTTTTCTTTCCGCCAAATGTAATAATCCCGCTTCGGATTGTCTTTGGACGAGCGAGACTCAATAAACCATGGATGCTGATCGGACGTATGGTTCACAACCAAATCCATGATCAGTTTCATGCCGCGGGCATGGACTTCCTTCAGCAGCTTGTCGAACGTTTCCATCGAACCGGCTTTCGGCATGATTGAGCGGTAATCCGAGATATCGTAACCGTTATCTACATCCGGCGAGCCGTAGCAAGGATTCAGCCAAACTACATCGACACCGAGACTGCGAATGTAATCCAATTTCTCGATCACACCCTGCAAGTCACCATAACCGTCCCCATCCGTATCGTAAAAGCTGCGCCAGTAGACCTGATAAACGACAGCTTCTTTCCACCAAGTTTTTTTCATTTTCGGTGCTCCCTTTTCCCAAGTTGCGCTGACAGTTCAACGTAAACAGATACCCTTTCATTTGTACCGAATTTAGGGGCTTCGGTCAACTGTGGGACGGGAGCCACACCTTTATTTCTTTAGGGAAGACAAGTAATCCAAATAGATACCGACAAGTGTTCTTGTCGATGACGACGCTTTGCGCTTTGTAGGTTTGTCATGCCCCTTTCAATTTCACCCGAGTTTGAAGACCTAGCCAGAAGATCGTGGACGGATAGAAATTCAATAGAAAAAGAGCGACAAGCGCGTAATTGTCCAAGCGATCGGAGTTGAACAGGTTCATGATGTACATGCCTGGAAAGTTATAGGCCGCACTGAAAATCCATACGAATTCCGGTCCGAGAAAACTAGAAGTGTCTTCCGAACTTGCAGCGTAATTTAAGAAACAAATAAACCAGACGAGGATTCCAATCCCGGCAACCAAGCAGTACGACAAATAATTTCGACCAGCGCGTCCTGTATGGACTCCATAACGGAAGCCATAAAGAAAATACATCAAATGGATCAAAGCCAAAAAGACAATGTAACCGATACCCCTCAGCAGCCACTCGAAAAGATCAGTTGCACCAAACGCACAAACAATGGCCGCCAATAAAACGAATAGGTGCAAAAGAGTGGAACGTACATTATTGGTCCTCAATTCCTCAGTCTACCTTCTTCCACAATGATGTCCACAAGAACGGCACCCCAAAAACATCTTGATCGCGAATATCCTTCATCGCACGGAACTCCACACACTGCGCAGCCTAGAGATATAGGACACGAGATTCTCGTCCGGCAAATTTTTAAAGAATGGAACCGTTCTTTCCCGATCCGAATAAAACGGGTTCCAAAACTCTTTCTCGGGACGAAACTTTGCATCCAGCATGTTTAATAAATCATCATTCGTTTTGATTGTTTTTTCCATGCCGACACCGCTCTCCTTTAAACGCTCTTGTTCCGCCACCAAATACCCGTACATTCAGGTACGATATTTGTCTTTTCTCCCTTAATTCGATCTCCTAATTCGTCCCCAAAAAAGTCGCGGCATAACTGTTCAGCCTGTTCAACGGAATCGAACTTGTAGTCTGTTCGGATTGCTTTATGCGCGAAACCATACTGCTCTTCTAGTCTCTTGAAGTACGGAATCAAATAATCAGGCGGAGTCGGTACGGTATTTCCCGTACCCATGGTTTCCAGAATGATCACTGTGCCACCTGGTCTTAAAACTCTGTCTATTTCTTTCATGACTTGATTCAAATTTTCCTGCCAGTCTTGATTACCCGAGCTGCTCATGTAACAAATGCTCCACCCGGCTATAATCATGTCCGCGCTCTGATCTTCAAGCGGGATTTGTCTAAGATCAGCTACCGAAGTTTTCCAATTGCGAAGTCCCATGGCTGCTAGTTTACTAGCTGTGACCTTAAGCATGTTGGCTGCAGCATCCACCGCCACAATGCTGTTGCAAGACGAAGCCGCCATACAAGTCAATCTTCCGGTTCCAGCCCCAAGATCCACAACATCTTTATTGGTGAAATCAGCGATCTCGGCAAGTACAGCGGGAATGTTGTTCGTGTAATCTTCTTTAGATACAAGCAACTCATAAGGTGTTGAGATGTGCTCATAGACATCATCGTTCATTAACAAATAAATGACCTCCACGGTTGTGTCAAATTTGCTCTCCTCTAAGATTCTGTTGCATCAAACGTGCGATCTGCTGAGCGTGATCATGGGGAAGTTGTTTCAACTGATCGATAACGCGTTGTTGTCTCTCCCTCGAATGATTTTGGCTTAATTTCCACTTCCCCTCCATCTTGCTTATCTTCAATTTGAATCCTACAATCCCATTCATCATGTTCTGAATATATTCCTCGTTCGTGTCATCCAAATGATAAGGGCTGTTTGCGTCCTCGTATTTGGCAACCAACTCTTTTAATGTCTGTAGAAATTCTTGCTTATCTTTGATGAGTTCTATGGTCCCGTAAACGTGAACAGCGACGTAATTCCAAGTGGGCACGGAAAGATTCGTCTCATACCAAGAGGAAGAAATGTAGCTGTGGGGACCTTGAAAAACAAGCAAGACCTCCTGCTCCTCTATATCTGTCCATTGCGTGTTTTGCTTCGCAAAATGCCCGGACAAATCACCGGCGTCTCGGTCGAGAACAACCGGTAAATGAGTAGCTTCCGGAGAACCGTTATGATTCGAAAACAAAATGCAAAAACTATTCTTTTCGACAAATTCAAAAATCTTCTCTTTGTCATGAACGGCGAAATGCTTGGGTATATACATGTTCAATCATCCTTATTAACCGAATAGGATATCCAATATTGCATCGACTAAAATTACTTTTCGATTACACCAAGGACACTGGATCATAGGTACCTCCTTAAATCTCTAGCCTTAATCGGATCATGTCGCGGCACTGTATCCCGTTTTCAAAAATGTCTTCATCGTAATGCCGCGTAAAAAAGTCTTGATCCACTCCGACGATACGAAACCCGCATTTCTGATATAAAGCCATCTGCTTCATCCCCGAGTTTCCGGTTCCGATCTCAATCGTTTTCACATGCTCTTGTTTGGCTATATCGATCGCGCTTAGAACCAGCTTCTTCCCGATTCCTCTCGCTTGGAAGTCTTCTTTGACCGCAATATTTACGATTTCAATTGTCTCCGGGCGCGTCTTCAATAAAACAAAAACGCCGATTATGTCATCCTTGTATGAGGCGACGTAACAATCCCCTCTGTTCAGATATTGATCGACGATTTCCTTTGACGGATCCGCAAGAAGTAACATGTCGTATGGAACCGAGACGTCTTTTGATAATTTCTTGATTAACAGCTCCATGAGCGTTCTCCTTAGATCACAAAGCGACCCGGCCTTAGGCAGCTCTTATCCTGGGTCGGGTCGTGTGTTTTATTGAGTTATCTTTTCCTGTTGTATAAAGGTTTTTCGAGAGTATAGAATTCATCGTCTATTTGGAGCAATTTCTCGGTGATCAATTTCTTAGCGTCCTCAATTGCTGTGTTATAGATGTAGGGTCCGAGTTCTTTGATCATGAAATCAACGAACTGTTCCGCAGCTAAATCCCCTAACGTTTCTGACCGCTCTTCTTCAAAATAACCTTGAACGTTCTTTACCAATTGCATTTTTTGCTCTCTCGGCAGTTTCAGCATATCCATTCACCACGCAGCCTCGTCTTAATCTGATTACTTCAATCTTACCACTGGAACGGAAAGCCTCACAGACCCAGCTTATGCCCTTTTTCCAGCCTCTGAATTTGCTGCTCTCCCTGATCCGCCAGTTCCCGGAACTGGTGGATCGTTTCACGCATTTTGGGCAGTGCCTCTTGTTTATACGTGCTGATCGAGTCGAGCGCAGACAACACATCGGAAAATGCCTGTTTCAGCGTATCGACCGAAATGTTCGTTTCGAGCGACTGTTTGTGGATTTCCGCTCCTTGCTCCTTCAGCATACGCGATGTGGAGGCGATCAAATTGTTCGTCGTTTCGTTCAACAGTTGGATCTTTTTCAATACAATCTTCTGATTGTAAAGCGCGCTGGCCACAGTGACCGAAATCTTCAACGCCGAAACCGTTACGTTTTTGGCACGGTCCACTCCACGAATCAGTTCTTTATTATTGCGAATGACCACTTCGATCGCCATGATCCCCTGTTGGTTCACGACAAGCATCTGCTGCAAATCCATCACGCGCTGGCGCAAAGGGAACAGCACTTCTTCCGTGATAAACCGAATCTTGTCGGGGTCTTCATTCCGCTGTTTGGCCGCTTCGATCTGTGCCTCGATCGATTGGTCCATCATCGACCCGAGCTGGATTTCCTTCTGCAGCTTCTTGGTCAAATCCCGAAGCGCTTGCTGCTCGATTTCCAGTGTCGTGTTGTCATTTTTGAGCGTCGTTTTGCCCTTATCCAAGGAGGTTACGATGTCTGCGATAACCGAATCGGCTTTCTGGAATTTGAGAAAATAGGCCCTGACCGGATTGAAAAGCTTGCCCAGGAATCCTGTCTTCGCGAAATCAATCAAACTCGGGTCCAAATCCTTCAACTGAGTGTGTAATTCTGCTAACCCCTTGGCCACCTGTCCGCCTTCATCCCCCGTTTTGGAAAGATTTCCGACTGAGACCTGAAGCAGGGAATTTTTCTCCGAAGACGACCGCATCGTATTCAGGCCGAATGTATCGATGGATTGCAGGATCTCCTTGCGTTTCTCCAGAGAGTCGATATCAAGCGCCATGATCGCAGCGACGTTCGAATCCGCAGCCTCCTGAAGCTTCGCAACTTCCTCGGGGACCGGCTTCACCTCTTGCTCAATTGAAGCTTTAATTTCTTCCGGGCTGGCCACTTCCATCGAAAATGACATCCAAATTCTCCTCTCGTTTCTTAAGATTACATCTGCGCGTTAAACAAGTTGCCGATTTTGTAGACAACGTCATCCGTATCCGCGTTGATGCTGGCCGCCTCGTTGATGCTGGATATGCTTTGAAGAGCTTGGATATTGGCGTTGTAGCCGATCGTATAAATCGGCACCTTGTAATTCTCGATGAGTCCCTTAATGTCTTTGAGCGAATTCCCTTGGTTCGTCTCTCCGTCACTTAAAACAAAGATCAGGGGTTTCTCGTTCGGATGCGCGGCCAATTCGTCCTGCAACAGCTTCAGCGCTGCGATGATGCCATCGAATGTCGCCGTTCCTCCACCAGCTTGAAGACTTTTCACTGCACCGACAAACATGGACTGTTGATTCGTATCGTATTTGGCGATCGGCAAATTGATGGTGACTTTATCCGAGTAAGATATCAAGCCGATGCTGTTGTCTCGGCCCAAAAATTTCTGGCCTTTCAACAAGGACTCTTTCAATCGATTGAGCGGCTCGCCGTCCATGCTTCCGGAAACATCGGCTACAAAAACGGCGGCAATCGACTTGCTGCCGTTCTTCTTCTCTTTCCACACTTTCTGCGCGGAAGCCAGGACATTGCCGTCCAAGACGGCCATTTCCGACTTGTAATCTTCGAGCTCGTTAAAACCTTTCTTTTTCGCCGCTTGCTGGTACTTCTCCTGGGTTACGAACTCGGCGAACTTCTTGATAATGTCGAGCTTCCCCTGAGGCAAATCGCCCAGTGCATACAATGGGCTGTCGTGTCTCACACCGAACGGCGTGAACACATACCCGCTCTTCAAATCCGCCGCATTAACATAGGTTTGATACTCCAGAACGAATCCGTCAAGAGCACCCGATTTGGCCGCGTCCCTCATTTGGATTGTCGTCGATGCGATGAACGGTACGTTCGCCTGGAACTTCTCGAAGCCCTGCACCGCTGTGTCGCTTAACGGGTTCGATTTGTCAAACGTTTGAAGTGCCGTGACGAGGAGGTTCAATCCGGTCGAACTGGCAAAAGGATCGGTATACCCCATGGCGAACTCATTGCTCGCGATAGCTTCTGTAACGGTTTTCACGTTAACCGCGCCATACTTACCGACAAGAGCATCGTATTTCGCTTTTGAGATGACAATGCCGGGAACGTTGCCGACGATACGCTTAGATACGAGCTGTGTCTTCACTCCGCTTGCCTTGATGATCTCGCCCCACAGCTCATTGGAAGGCGTGAATGCATCCGGTACATACTTGCCCGATTTAATGTAATCTGTGGCCGTGCCTGATGCGATATTGCGCACTTTGACCGAAACCGGTTTTCCGTCAACTGTGATATTGGCTTTGTTAAAATCCGCAGCCGCATCGGTCAGCCACCCGTCTACCCCGCTGCCAGATTTTTCAGTGGACGAGAAAATCTCCACGAATACGTCGGTCGTGTTATTGACCGTAATGGGGAATTTCGAGATGTCCGGTAAAGAGGCTGCGACATCGATCGGATCGAGGTCGATTTGG
Source organism: Cohnella pontilimi (assembly GCF_005049045.1). GTDB lineage: Bacteria > Bacillota > Bacilli > Paenibacillales > Paenibacillaceae > Cohnella > Cohnella pontilimi. The sequence continues at coordinate 22,094 of NZ_SUPK01000001.1, read as the reverse complement.
CCTTTCACCGGCTCCAGGGTCGTTACCGAGAGATCGGAGTACAACTTACTTAGCCGCTTGCCCGCATTTTCCGCCGTCACTTCACCTTTTGATTTCCCCAGGTTCGACGTCAGATTGACGCCATAATATACAAGGACGAACGCAAGAACCAAGACAACTCCCGATAAGACCAAAAATTTGCCTTTGCTCGTCATACTCCACCTCTATTGTTTATAAAATTTCGTTTGTTTAATTAACGCATCGATTTCCCGCATGCCTGTCATGTTCTCGATGTCCCCCGGCTCCAAGCTGTCCAGGCGGGAAATCTCGACAAGCAGCTTTTCCAGCTTCAGCAGGATTTCCTCATTCGTATCGAGAGAACTTCTAATAAATGTCATAAATTCATTGTATAAAATCGTCTTTTCTTCAAGAACCGCCGCTGAGTATTTCGCCGGCTGATGGCCCATTACGCGCTTGTACTCGTTTTCGTCGAAGATGCTCAGCCGGTTCAGCAAGCTCCTGACGTTAAGAAAGACGAGCTTCTCCACCTCTTGAATGACAGCTGCGAACTTCTTGTAGCTTAACTCGTCGGGTTCGAATCTCTCTTGCAGGACATCGAACAAGCTCTCTTTTTTCTTATGCAGCCGTTCCAACTGGTCCAAGGCAAGCTCGACGTCTGACTCAAGCACTTTTACACGTTTGTAACGGTTGAGGGCCTCTACGTAGTCTTCGTGCGTTCGAATCCGTTTGAGCGGGATGGCGGCTGCCGGTTTAAACTGTATAACATAAATCCCATAAACCAATGCGATCCCGCTGGCGAGCAGAAACGTAACCCCCGTTGCCGTCTGGAGCGCATTTTCGCCGATTTTTATCCCGATAAAACCGGGTGATTGTAGGACGACGTTTGCGGCAACAACGCCGACAATTAGTCCAAGCAGCTTGAACATTTTCGTTCCGGTCAACCCTCTACCTCCTCTTCCCTCACTCAGCAATACGACCGTTTTCCCAAAAAGTGTCACAACTTTAACGAATCATTACGGACTTCTCGTCCCGCAGGATTAACCCCTTGAAAAAAATTCGACAGCTTCCTTCATTTTCCTTTTCAGCAAATGATTTATGAATGGTCGATATAGTGGGTAATGCAAAAAAAAGAACACATCTCCGTTGATGTGTTCTGATTGCGGTGCCACTGACTTTGAACATTACAGTTCTATTCCCGTCTTTGAAGCATTTAGCCATCACTGATTAGGCCCAAAAAATACCGTTTCCATCTATTTCTTTTATTTGTTTTTCAAAGTCTCTATCTGGATTTATGTCATCTACAAAATGCCATTTGTTCTTGCTATCTTGCCAATACACCTTCCAGTGCGTTTCTTCTAGCCTTAGTTGCGCAATTGGGTACTCAAAACGTCCCCCCATATATCCTGATCGTTCTTGAGTTAACGTGACGGTATTTCCCCTAAATTTATAATGAATTTGAAATTCTTCTTTGAGATTTGCGGGTATTTTTTTGTCGATATAGTTTTCAAGTATTTTCTCAATTCTCTTTTTTGTAAAGGGATCTAGCACTTATATCACTCCATCGAAAATTCATCGAATTACACTTACTTGCCTTGGCCTCTTCGATTTCATAGCAAACCTTCTACTTGAAATGATATAGAGTATTCCCCCTAACATCCAATAAGGCTCCCAAAACAAAAGACGCCACCACTTAGCATAACTATCGATCTTCATCTCTAATAAATTTATGATTGAAAGTAAAACGGTTGAAAAGTTTACAAGTCCATATAAAAATAACAATATTCCGCTTACGAAAGCCACGAAATAAACAGTCTTGATGAAAAATTTATGTTCCCAATTTCCTAACATCGTCCCTAATAATAAACCGCCTACTAATTTTAGTATCCCCGTTAACCATACGATTAGTACGAAGTCATTTTCTCTTGCTATAGCCATTCGATATATTTCTCCGCCTAATGTAGCTGCTCCAATCATTCCCCCACTCGCCCAATAAAAACTCATTAGAGCAAACAATATCGACCATATAATGCCGGCAAATAATGGCCATGAATACCTTGAATGATTCATTTTTTCTCCTATATACTTTGTTCTCAGGGTTGTCCGCCTGGTCCTACTTCTCCGAAATGTTGTGGACAGGGAATCTTAAAACCGTTTTCAACTTTGCCGTTTCAGTTTTTCGGGGATCGGACAAATATATTTCCCTGTGAATTTTGCTTGCACGGATAAATCCATGTTCTATGCAGTACGCTTCCATTCGCGCAAAGCTTTCCGGCTCATCGTCAAAGCTTCCGATATGCATCATTTGACAACTCAATCCATCTTCTTCTTGTTCGAACCGGACTTTCTCAAGGTAAGGATTTGGCCTTTTACTCATCGTCGTTTCCAGAAATCGTTCGAACCCTTTTTCAGTCAAAAAGTCGGGCTGGCGAATCATAATCGTGTACTTAAAATTGCTTTTATCTGTCGCAGGCTTTGACCGATCAAGCAAGTCCCATACGCCCTCAAGTGGAAAAACCGTATATTCATAGTATCCAGCCGGTACATCATCACTTTTATAAGACATCCTCACTGCATAGCTCAAACTGTATAAAGCTTCTGTCGCTTTTGTAAATTCCTTGCCGTTAGGGTCCCCAGAACCACTGACCTTAAAAAACGGCATCTTCGGCACTTCGACAATTTCCGGTAACGTTTTTGGTAAATAGAGATGTTTATAATCTTTTTTATAATCTACCTTTTTACTCAAAGCCAATTTCCCCTTTATTCAATATGTTGAGGGAGTAAGCCACACAGCGTGAATATTATGTTATACGCTATTACTGCAATCATGGATTATGCCAACACCTTACCTTAATGCCACGTACATATCGATCTCATTTTCCGCACTTTCCGGGTTGTACCTCTCATCCCAAACTTCAAAATCATACCCTTTTGGTGCATGTCCATGTTTACGCATCCATTGTCCATAAAGGTAATCATACGACCGTCCCAACTCTGACTCGAGACCTTTATGTGTATAAGATACATATTTACTTTCAGAAACTTGATGGCTCACCATCCCTGATGGTACTGCGTCACTTTCATTCACCTCATAACAAAATAGTTGGGTAAAGCGATCGATCCTTGGATTAAATCCAGGTTTCATCGGATAAATTTGCATTAAAATCACATTCTCATTCTTCTTTAAAAGGATCTCGTCTTTTCTTGATAACAATGAATCATATGTTTTTTTCCCAATGCCAGATTCTAATTCATCTAGGTTTGCCTCAATCCTAAAACCTACAATTGTGAATGCCGGTAATTTTACTTCCGTTGCTTCCATGAGTATCACTCTCCAAGTGTTTTTTTGATTTCTCAATATTTAGATGCCAATACATGCTAATTTGATAGATCTTATCTTAGGGAGTCGGGTGTCTAAGTCTGATCCAGCTCCTCCGAAATCCACGTCTAGGTCGTAGAGGTTCAAAAACCCACCTTGGCTGCAACCTTGGGGTGGGTTTTTACTTTCTCTTGTTGTTATTCCCGATGTAAGATAAAAGAGCAATATCGTAGGTTAATTATACCATTCAGTTACAATTCACAACTTCATCTTAGTAGCCCAGCTTTATTGCTTGTTTGAATTGTGTTTTTGCTTAACCCATATTCATCTCAATTCCATATTTCTTAGCAATCGAAATCAACCTTTGTACCTCTTCAGGGCTAGGAGGCCCCTCTAGAGCTGAAGGCATTTGATCTGGGACAGGAATACTGAGTTCTCTAACAAATTTTTCGAATCCAGAAGGATAAACGGATACTAAAACTTTGGCTAGATCCGTATTTAATTTAAAGGTATGTTCAATTCCACGTGGTGCATGTACATAAGTTCCTGGTGTGGCACGAATAACCTGATCCGCTATAAAGTAGGTAACTTCACCTTCCAGAACATAGAAATTTTCATCCTCTCGGGTATGTACATGTGGCGGTGGCTCAAATCCTTTCCGTTCCTCAGTTTGAATAATTGCGTATTGACCTTGCGTTTCTTCGCCCAACACTAATAAGGAGACCTTATTACCTAAAAATAAGAATGAGTTGTCTTCAGATACTTGACGAGAAAAGGGTATACTTGACATCTTTATCCTCCAATCTTTTAATATTTTTTTGATTCTTTAAATTCATTTCTACAAGCAGAGCAAAAGCTGCTAAAACTATACCCTCCAGCTCTAAATACTTCATTATGTTGGTTCCACACAATAATCAATGTACCTTCAAGCAACGCTCGATGAATAAACCTAGAAATACTGATAAGGGTTTTGTTTCTGTGTTCTGTTAACTTACGAAGAGTCTCGGATTGAAATTCAACATGCTTTTCTTCGTCCTGCAAAATTTGATCACATAGACCATTTAAAACTTTTGAATTCGTACACATTTTAAGTGCTTTATAATAGACCTTTGCTATGATCTCTGCTGTTATCAATACCATGACTGATGATTCTAACCCTGCGAACCTACGGAGCTTTCTGAAAACTTGATCAACCCAGTGGTCTTGAATTAGCGGTATATCTTGTCTTCTCATAAATTTGGCTAAATCTCTTGCGTGCCGTTGTTCTTCTCGAATGAATTCTAATAGTGCATCGTAATAGTCTTGATCTTGCGTTTTTAACACATATTTCTTTGCATTATTTATTAGATACTTCCCTTCTGAATTCTCTCCCAGCTGAAACTGTTGTATAGATTTAATGATTGTTTCGCGTTCATATGTAGATAAATTGTAGTCTTCGTCCCATTCAATCAACTTTAGATTTAACTTGTTATTTAGAAAGTAATTTTTCCAAAAGTTGAAGTCCATGGTTTTACTCCATATCAATTTGGTTTATGTCAGATAACATTCTTGTACCCGATATAATTATTTCCCTGATTGATTATTGTAATTTCTTATCATCATTCCAGTTGCCCTTATCATCCCTATATGTGAATAAAACTCCTGAGTATTCTCATCACAAAGCAAATCGATCATATAAAAGTCCTTTAATTGCTCTTTCATTCGTAGAACTAGCTCAGTTCCGATTCCCTTACCTTGATATTCTGGAATAACTTCTAATAAAGGAATGTAAGCTGTTAAGATCTTATCCGATAATGCATTGATAAATCCGACAACTTGTTTCGTATCAGTATCTAAAGCTAGGCATATGAATGTTGAATTTTTTAGTATTTCATAAAATTTATGAATTGGGGGCGGACTTGGCCACCCATGAAAAAAACCAGTGTCTAACTGGGTTGCGTTTATTCCTTCTAATGAATCTAAGTAGATAATCATTAAATTCCCATCTTTCAATTTTTGTCATCCTTGAAACAAATATCATTTATTAGTGCTTGTACTTCGATTTCAACCATTAAATTTGGATCAATTAGACTCTTAACCTCGACCATGGTAGCTACTGGTCTAATGTCCTTAAAATATTGACCATGAGCTTTCCCTATTTCTTCCCATTTACTAATATCAGTTACAAACATTCTTGTTCTTATAACATCGGACATACTTGCTCCTAATTGTTCCAACGTACTTTTAATGATCTCCAAGATATATATTGTTTGTTCATATGCACTGTCTTTACCTACAACTTCTCCGTCCTTCATTGCGGTGGTTCCTGCCACTTCAATAACATTCCCGATTCTAATTGCTCTACTATATCCAACAGCATGTTCCCATGGCGAACCGGTTGAAACTCTTATTCTTTCTCTCATATATATATCCCTCCTGAAAATTCTATAATTTCATCGTCTTAAGCAGCAATTTCATATAACGTCTCTTATAGAAGTTACTGCCATCTTAAACAACCAACCAAATAAACTGTCTTATAATTCCTTTACTTTCGTATCTGTTAAATAGTCATGTATACCCTTTTCCCCTTTATTGAAAAACAAAACTGTGATATACAAAATCCATATTATATTGGGAATCAATATTAAGTTTTGGTTCTCTGGCTTTTCAATACTCCACCAAGGTTGAGGAATCAGAACAATTACATGTGTCAGCTCCCAAGGCAACAACCTAATAAAGGTCTACAAAATGCGATGCGAGTGGTTACAAAAAACTTTCAATCGGTTTTTTGACTTAAACTTAGCAATTGTTTTTTGAGTAACATGATCTGTCCAATATGATATGCATTATGAATACATAAATTTGATACTACTCCCCACCATGGAGCATTGAAATATGATGGGATTTCTGTTATTAGTTTGTGATCCTCACTTTCCTCAAGGGCCCTATTCCAACTTTTAAAGACTGTTTCAAGTCTCTGTAGGGTCTTCTTCCACTCAATATCATTTATAGAATGTGGATTCACGTAAAACGTATCATCATTATTTATTGAACTTTTCGATTCAAATTGTTCAAGGTTATATCTCTCAAGCCATTTCTCATTCCAAAAATTGAGATGATTCACTATCGACCAAATGGATTGTTTACTTTCATTCTCCCATGCAGCTTGTGCTGCATTTAAATCTATTAAAATCTCTTGAAGAGGAATAAACCAGCTCTTATCGTTATAACAAGCGTTTAATTGATCTAAGAGAATAGATTTATAATTCATCCCTATACCTCACTTCTCGATTAATACCGTGTTATCAGATGCAGCCAATTTCTCTGAGTTACAGTCTCACTATATCTAAATCTGACTAAGTCTTTCAATTGCGTGCTTTTCGTTTAGTAAGAAAAAGACATCTTTCCCCTTATTACTTTCATATCTAAGACAAATCGGTCACACCCTGTTTGGCATCTAATTGTTGCCATAAGATCCAGGGCAGATTGAGTATCATATATCAATAGTTCATTGCTATGTACAAGGGCAATTTCCATACCATTCTCGATTAAATTACTTATATTCATATTAATCTCCCTCTGTATTTAAAGTTCCATATGAACGTGTGTACCATACTTACTTCGATCCTTAAAATACATGTTGTAGATTCATAATTCCTATATCCACTGATGTTTCGATATATCCTTTAATCTGGATAAAACTAAAGACATTGAGTGGTTCATCTATTACTTGTTGTTCATAATCCATATCACCTAGAACATAAGGGACAAATTCTACAACATCACTGGACTTTACCTCCTGCAGGTCAATGACCGCAGGTGAATCACAGATTGCTTTCCTCATTTCATCAGTACAACCATAGTGTTCTAAGAGTTTTCCATTCAGTAATCTGAAATCATTGTGATACGAAGGGTACACTCCAGCATCTGCTTCCATACGGTTCCGCAATCACGGCATATAAAATCCCTTCAACCACTGATCATCGGCAATTAAATGTGCATAATATCCGAGCACATATAAGTTAGCAGAATACGATTTATATTTATCTAGAAATCCACGATAATCAATGTATCTTGTATAATTCTGATGATCTCCCTTGTAGAAATGCGATTCATTCTTTGTTGGAACAGCATCAGGAGCGAGACAGCCTAATAAAAAGGAAGTTCGATCTACGATATTTAATGTTTGGGCAATTCTATTGCCGATAATCAAATGCATGATTCTGGACCCCATAATTAGAATCACCTCAAAGGTATTGTATCCTTAGGTATGCGACCCTAACTGCAGCGTGAATGGAATGTTATGTAAAGTTCGATGCCTCATCGAGTTCGGCCACAAACAAATCTATTATCGGTCTTGTGTATGTATCGAATTTCATCAAGTCTGAAAGAGCTATCCAAGCAATTTCTATAATTTCTTCATTGTCCATTATGCTCTTGTCGGTTTCCTCAATTCCAGAAATGATTTCCGCCCTAAATGTATGTTTTTCTCCATCGAAATGCATCTTTGTCAAAATACGCACTTCATAGCCTGTTTCTTCTTTGACTTCCCGTACACATGCTTCTTCTGGTGTTTCCCCTTCTTCGATTCCTCCACCAGGGAAATTCCACACAATATCTCCTCTATGAACATACTGGCGGACCATAAGCACTTTGTTTTCTTTAATGATAACTGCTTGAGAAAGGATATAATCATCTCTCTTCTTATTTAATAAACACTCGTATTTGACAAACGTATCTCGTGTTCACGAACCCGAGAACCTTAAGGCTCCAAAGGAGCCGGCCGCGACGCGATTAGGTTTCGCTGGGTTGGCCGCCTGATCCGCTCTCTCGAAATATCCTCGGACGGACCGACCAGCCATCCAGGCTGCGATGTGTAAATACGGTGTTAGCTGAAGTTGTTAGACTTCTTAGAAATACCCCACAAGATAATTAGATAAATTTGAAATACAGCTAGCCATATAACTATTGTGTATAAGTTCAGCTTGATTATTAGATCTCTTATATATAATGTCTCTGAATCGGGATTCATCAGATACCCGCTTGTAATACCCCAATTAAAGTAATGAAAAAAATTACTAACCAACAAACAAATACAGGAAAATGAAAATAAAAGATACAGCCATAAACTTTTATGCTTCTTAATCAAAATTTCTTTCGAATTAATGATAATTAAGTAGCCTGGCACGACAAATAGATTAAAACCCATCTCTAGTAATGTCGTTATTGTGCTCTCTTCTGATAGCAATTCTGTAATTATCCAAAAAATCAAAAATAAAATATGTCCTAGAAAAATTGGTGCTATGTTTCTTATAAATATGTTATTTTGTAGCTTGACCTTAATCACTTTCACCCCTTCTAACAATTTCATCTAACGTTCTTGTATTCACGAACCCGAGAGGCTTAAGGCGGCAATATCTTTATCAAAATTTTCCTTTACTCTTCATTCGATCTATAAATTCATTTACCTGTTTTCTTGTGCTTAAGATGATAACTTGCTTTTGATCTTTCACTGTCTCTAATGCTTTTATGATTTTTGGTCTACTTCTCTTTTTATAATTCCAAACCCATACAAAAAATGCCCAGTCTAGTTTTTCAGGGCATTCTTCGTTAAGATCAGGTCTTGTTTTTCCATGATATTTTATTCTTCGTTTTATAATTCGATAGATACACAATATCCTGGGCATATCAAGAAAAATTACTGTATCAGCCCTCTTTAGTCTTAGATCAATTGTTCTTGAGTAATTGCCATCAATTATCCATCGTTCTTGTTTTGCAGCTTCTTCTACAAAATGATCCCATTCCTCGTTAGGAGTCGGAACCCAACTTGGTTTCCAATAATACCTGTCCAAATGTATGATTGGCAGGTTTGTTGCTTTGTTTAGCTCTTGAGAAAGGGTCGACTTACCCGAACCGGCTGATCCGATTACTAAAATGCGGTTCATCAAATCTCTCCTGTTTTTTAGGTCTCACGATTTCTTCTAACGTTCATTGTCCGCCTGATCCAGCTTCCTCGAAAATGCCTCGGATGGACCGAGGGTAGGCGAACGCCGGCTCGATGTGTGAATACGGTGTTAACCGAAGGAATCGACCTCCTTGAATACACTTTCAATCCGTTTTTGTTAATATTGGATCATCTACATTAAAATTGATTATTTTTATTTGATATCTATTAAACAATTCCTCAGCCTCAATGTGAGACCATTCTTTGTACTTACCATCAGTTTTAAATTCAACAGCATCAAACGGGGCATAAATTAATTCAAAATTTGAGCCTTTCCCTTCCATAAAACTTTCAGGACAGCCAGGCTCATAATTGATTTCTTGATTATCACTAATTTTAAGTAACGTTATTCTTTCAATTCCACTTGCAAAATAGTCTTTCCACTTGTGATATTTACCTACTCCTTCATTCATTCCAATCCCATCATATTTACAAATTAAGGAGTCCTTTATTGTCAGTAATTTACCTTGACTTTCAAATTCCAGTCTAAATGGAAACTCAGCATAGGTTAGTTTAGGAGCTGGAGGCGCAGGCTCTAACCATATACCAATAGCAATTAGCAACCAAGGAAGTATGGCGAATACAACAATCAGCATAATTGGTGCAAGTGCAATTATTGATAATATAATTAGGACCTTTTTCATTTTTCTCTCCTGATATTTTTACTTTCGATTCTTTCGGATAACGTCTTACGTATTTACGAACCCGAGAGCCTTAAGGTCACGAAGTGACCGGCCGTGACGCGGTTAGGTTCGCAGGGTTGTCCGCCTGGATCCACTTCATCGAAAATACATCGGGCGGACCGAGCAGCCATAAGGCTGCGATGCGTGAATACGATTTTAGGTGAAGTCAGTCACCTCTTCGAGATTGCCCTCAATATTCTTTGAGATCTTCCTTAATATGATCTCAACGATTTCCTTCGTAGCCAAATTATCAGTCTCTATATGTTCTTGGAATCTATTACTCCGTAGTGCCTCAACACATTTTTTTGTTTGCTTATAAGACCAACCATCTAACTTATCGCCACGAATTGCTAAGCGTTTATGTATTGTCTCTTCTGAGGCTTTCAAACAAAAATGTTTGATGTCTTTATCAATATCTCTAAAGCCATTATATATGTACTCGAAATTTTCTGATTTATAAATCGTCATTGGTACTATTAAATGTCTTTTATACTTCAGTCTTACTTCAAGGGCGATCTTTACTGTAAGTATTCTCCATAATTCTATATCTTGAAAATCATCTGTCTGTTCTTCTTTAAGTCTAATCTCTTCTGGTACGACTTTTCTAATCATGAGTCCGATTTCCTCTGGGTCATAAATCATGCTATTAGGGATTAAGGGTTGAAGCATGCTTGAAGTAGTTGTCTTTCCGGCTCCAAATGCTCCATTAATCATTATTATCATTATGTCACTCCAAGTTTTGATTTTTTATAGGCTCTTTGACTGATTCACCTAACGTCGTTGTATTCACGAACCCGAGAGGCTTAAGGCGACAAAGTCGCCGGGTGGCTCCGCCACCTAGCCTCGCAGGGTTGTCCGCCTGATTCCGCTCTTCGAAATGCCCCCGACGGACCAAGGGTCGGCGAATGCCGACTCGACGCGTGAATACGGTGTTATGTGCTGTCGAGGCCATCTTGAATTACTTCCAACAATTCTTTTGTTATAGCCAACCGGACCAAACATCAAATCTATTTCCATTCAAGTCATAGAATCTAAAGTTCTTACGATTCCCATCGTACATCCGTACTTCCGAAACTCTTACTCCACGTTCTTTTAATATTTTATATGTTTCATCAATATTCTTTGATCGAAATGTTACCAATTGCATTTCATAGTCAATACCTTCCCAATCATCAGTCAAATATGAGATTTTTACATCATCTTTGTTTTTTACTTGAACCAAAAATATAACTGGGCCAGATCCGAGATTAAAACAATGACCATTCCATTGTAGTCCCAATTTTTCCTGAAACCATTGAATCGATTCTTGTTTGTTTAAAACAGGCAAATAAACTGTGTCGATGAACTCAACGATTTGATCATTTTTTTGAAACATTGTATTCCCTCCCAATACAAATGATTAATTTTCTTGGCATCGATTGCACATAACGTCTCTCTTATTCACGAACCCGAGAACCTTAAGCCTCAACGGGGCGGCCGCGACGCGGTTAGGTTCGCAGGGTTGTCCGCCCGGATTCACTCCCTCGAAATGCCTCGGACATCCTCGAATTACCTAGCAAAATATGTTTTTGACAAATTCTTTGGAGCAACATTTTTCCAAGCAATCCTTATTAGTTCCTTTACTTCATCCTCATTTGCAGTTTCAAGGTTTATATTCATGTAATTAAGATTCGAAAATGCTTCTGGAATCGTGTATGTACTAGGATCCATTCTCGTATAGATTTCTCTTTCTTCCTTTGTAGTCTTAACTGTTACGGTTTTCATGTCGTCTTGGATAACTGTAAAGATCTTATTATTAATTCGAAATGAAGGCTTTCCCCAATGTTGTACTTCTTCTGTTTTAGGCAGAGATAATGCAATTTTTCGCACTTCGGATATTTTCATCATTTGATTTCCCCCCACATTGTGGATTTTCGAGAGCTGAAGTCGACACTTATATGGAGCACTTACAAGTTACTCTTTAGTTCCTTAACTAAATAAATTAATAGATCATCATCCACCATTACTGTTTGGCCTGGTATCACTTGAACATTCTTATAGCTCATACCATTACCGTCCAAGATATATCCGCGAGATGTATACATTCTTTGAGCATTTCCATAATCTTTATAGAGCCCTACGCCTAGTCCTATATATCTTGAGATCTTTGATGCAATGAGTTCTAATTCATGAAATAATCTGCTCGCTATCCGCTTTCTCCTATACTCGGGAAATACGTTCAAATCGTTAATCTCGGGAATGCTATTATCACGAAAAGAAGGATATTGAGATTCAAAGAGTAAATGACAGCAACCTGCTAATGCATCATTGCAATAAGCGGTTAATGTAACTCTTTTACCTTTTTGGTTTTCTTCAAGGCACTTTAGGTAATAATCGCCCCGTTGATACCACCTAAATCGTTTTGCAAACTCTTCATCTAGCAATTCCGCTTCTTCAATTTTGTTTAGTCTTTTTATGTTTATGATATCGTTCATCTTTTTCCCGCTTTCTGTCGATTTCAGCTAACGTTTCCGCATTCACGACGTTCAACTCCCTTAGATAGCTCATATCTTAGGGAGTTGGTTGTGTCGCCTGAATAATCTCCTTGAAAATACATTCGGCAACCAAGGGCGACTGCCCGCAGCGTGAATGCATTGTTATCTGAAGGAGCTCCCAGATACCCACAATCAATCGTTTTTATAATCTCTTGCACCGTGGACAATCGTACTGATAATTATGTTCTCGTCTGATATGTAATAAATCAATCTGTACCTATGAACAAAAAGTTCCCGCACGTTCGGATCGTCCATCTCTGGAACAATGCGTCCTCTGTGCGGGAATTCGTGTAGTGTATTCGCTTAGTCCATCACTTCTTCATAAAATGCTAAGGCGTAGTACGTGGAATCATTAGAAATAAAGTCGACTATGTTTTGTAAGTCCTTGAAAGCAGTGATTGTCCATATTACTTGTTTAGCCATTTATCCATCCTCGCCTTAACTTCCTCGGTCGTCAGTACATTCCCTTCATCTAGATCTTTCAGTCCTTTTTGAATTTTCGATCTTACATACAAAGTGTATTGGATGTCCTCAATCGAACAATCTTCAGGCAATTTATCGATCATTTGTTTAATATCGTCTTTAAGCATTTTCATCACCTCATTGTCATTATAACATCCGTTTTGGTTTTCATTCACGCACTTAAGTTCGCTTCGCTCTTTCAGATAACGTCTCTTGTATTCACGAACCCGAGAACCTTAAGGTCACGAAGTGACCGGCCGCGATGCGGTTAGGTTCGCAGGAGTTGTCCAACCTGCATCAATTCCCTCGAAATGCCTCGGGCGGACCGAGCAGCCGTCAGGCTGCGATGCGTGAATACGATGTTATCTGATGGACACACCATCTTCGAATTACTTGATTAAGCTCTTAAATTATCTCACTTAATTTATTCAATACTTCTTCCCATCGTAATTTCATCTCTTCCCTAACATTCATATCCGATAAATTCTCTTGGTGAAAACTAAGAGTGGTTTTATCTCCGTTAGGGATTGTTCGTATTTGAAGTATTGTTGGTTTTATCCAATTTTCTTTCTTCCAGGTCAATCTAATATTCTGAAACTGATTAACAACTCTTATATTTCCTGAAACTCCATCTTCAGTTAGGTACTGCTGACCTACTTGTATAGAAAAAGCGGGTAGTTCACCTAACCATGTAGTAATTCCTATTGTTGAAGTGATTAGATTCCATGCATTCTCCACAGTAATTGGAAATGTTCTTCTTACACCAACTTGAAAACCTGCTGATACTGTTTGGCCTACAGGTTTTATCTTCTGCATTCATATTCCTCCCAACGTTTAATTGCATTTTTGCGTGTCTTTCAGATAACGTACTTGTATTCACGAACCCGAGAGGCTTAAGGCGACGAAGTCGCCGGGTGGCTCCGCCACTTAGCCTCGCAGGGTTGTCCGCCTGAATCCACTCCCTCGAAATGCCTCGGGTGGACCAAGGGCCGAATGGCCAGATGTGTGAATACGGTGTTATGCGATGCCAGTGCCACCCTGAGTAATCTTCAAACTATGTTGTAGTTCTTATGATCCCATATGGATTCTTTAAAGTAATTGATCGGTTCCATGTAATCTATTGGTTTATGAATCATTCTGTTCAGCCATTTCAAGCGTTCAATATTATCGTAAAAGTCATCCTCAATGAACCATGTAACTTCTTTCATTGTTCCTAGGACACTATTGTTGTTTGTCTTCGAAATAGCTACTTCTGCGCCATATTCTAAATATCTATTGATCAATGTTTCGTTAATTCCCTCACGGAGTGAGTATTCCCGAAAAGTTAAAATGAATTTATCTTTCAATCGTTCTAATTGCCCTGTTCTTATTCCATCAATGATAATAGCTAATCTAGTTAAATCGTTCACAAAGACAATGTGTTTTCGTTTGTTCAAGATATATATATTTGCATGCCAGCTTAAAAACGGAGCTACATTGATGTCTTCAACTGGAGTTGTTTTCATGTCTTTCAATAGGTCTTTAGTAAGTCTTAGAGTAAGCATGCTGTTGTTCCTTTCTCGCACTGGTTTCGCATAACGTCTCTCGTATTCACGAACCCGAGAACCTTAAGCCCCAACGGGGCGGCCGCGACGCGGTTAGGTTCGCAAGGTTGTCCGCACGAATTCACTTCCTCGAAATTCCTCGGGCGGACCAAGGGTCGGCGAATGCCGACCCGCCGCGTGAATACGGTGTTATATGATGCCAGCGCCTTCTCTGAGATATCTTCAAAGATTAATCTTATTATATGAATTGAATATCATTAAACACTTCAGGGTTTTATAAGCTCTCCATTCTAATCTAGCCGTTTCACCCGGAGGCTCCCATTCAATCTGCCATCCGCCATCATCATCTTGTTGGGATTCTAATGTTTTCAAATGATCATGAATTGTATCGTCAGAAAATATACTTCTACAGTAGGAAGTTGATGATGGAGAAAATTCTAGAGGAGAAAGACCATAACTCTGGGAATAGGCATCCAAGCGAAAGAAATTGGCGGTAATAAGTTCTTTAGATAATTTCTGAAATAATCCTTTAATATAGTCTGTTTGGGGTAAGCTTTCTAATAGACAAAATGCAGTTAAAATCGTATGTGCATCTTCATACGAGTTAGAAGAAATGTCTTTCAAACAGCATTCTATTGCTTTATCGAGCCAGGAATCTTCTACTCCTTGCCATTTGAGAAGTCCGACAAGTCCAGTTAGCCTGCTGAATGATGGCTCTGCAGAATGTGAATTATTCCAATGTTCAGCTCTTGGATATTTAGCTGATGAAGGAAAAATTGTTGGAATTCCTTTTACTAGGTCAGCATGTTTTGAAATATAATAACAGGCTTTTTGAGCAAGTTCTTCGTCTTTAATGTTGCAATCATATAAGATACGTAATGCAAATTCCATATAGAGTGGTTGACTACTTGGCGACCGTAAATCTGGCTCTATAGCATTTCCAAAACCACCATCATCGTTCTGATAAGCTTTAAGTGAAATCAGAATATTACTTTTTGACCCACCTTGAAAAACGTATTCAAATATCCTTCTTTCTAATAATCTTCCATGCTTCCAAATGAAATTGGCTGCCTTTTCAAAATTCATATATTCCCCTCCATTGAAATACTTACAGTTGTACTTGCGCAGGTTTCATATAACGTTCTTGTGTTCACGACGCCCCACCGACTAAATGACCCGAAGGGTCCGGCCGCGATGCGGTTAGTCGGTGTGGGTGTGTCCACCTGGATTCATCGAAATCCCTCGGGCGAACCGAGGGCCGAATGGCCCGAAGCGTGAACACGGTGTTATATGAAGTCGTCGACATCTTGAAATACAATCAATTTATTTATAACTGATTTTTCTTATTCTTGGTTTGTTCCCATTTTCTTTTACGAAGTCAAATATAATGATACATAGAAGTGAAATCACATCAGCCATAACTTTTGATATCTTATTAAGATTTGTTGAAATATCTTTATCGTTACTTCTCTTTTCTAGAATCATAAATAATTGATTTACCTGAATATCCTCAGCAAATCTCAAATCATTACTAAATGGATCATCAATACTGATAACAAGTGAAGTATCAAGTTTCTCCTTCTCCAATTCAATTAGAATATTTCTGATAGGTTTTGCATCATTTCTAACATGAAAATTGTTGTAATGAAATACTTTATTTCTCGACTCGTCCATAACACTTTTAACGAAACTATAATCCTGATTGTTATTAATCATTTCAAAAAACTCTTGGTGTCTTTCTTTAAAAAATTCAATTGAGTTCAACTTATCTCTTGACGAACTCATTAAACAACTTTCAATAATATCCATTGATTCTTTAACAAAACCTAGACCCAACTTATAAAAATAAAAAGTAAAATCAGCAAACTTGTCGGAATCTACTAACTCAAACAATAACTTATGTGTTTTTAATAAGTCTTGCAATGCCAATGAAAATGAACATATCCAAAGGTGATAATCTTGCTTTGGGTCTATTAAGTCAGTGATTCTAAATTTGAATTCTAGCTTGCGATAATAATCCATATCGTTCACCATCTCATAATTTGAGTATTACGACGACTTCATATAACGTCTCTCGTATTCACGAACCCGAGAACCTTAAGGTCACGAAGTGACCGGCCGCGATGCGGTTAGGTTCGCAGGGTTGTCCGCCTGACCCCACATCCTCGAAATGCCTCGGGGGGACCGAGGGCCGAATGGCCCGAAGCGTGAATACGATGTTATCTGAAGTACAACACATCTTCGAATACCAATCAGAAATTATAAATCATTCAAGTCTTTTTATTTCCTGAAACAACATTTCTACCCATAAAGACTTACATTTTTAATAAGGTACGATTAAGTTTATAAAGCTGTGCTGTTGCAATCTACTTACTTCTCGGTCCTGAGCAATCGATACATAAACTTCGAATAAATTGATCCAAAAAATTGGTGCGCACGGCAAATGCAAATAAAATTATTAGTAAGAAAAGAACTACTATAGTTATAAAAACAATCATAAATTTTCTTTTTTCATTCTTAATGTATTTTTGTTCTGTCATATCTTGATCTTTCAATTGATTCACCCTCAGTCGTATTTCAGATAACGTCTCTCGTATTCAAGAACCCGAGAGGCTTAAGGCGACAAGGTCGCCGGGTGGCTACGCCACTTAGCCTCGCAGGGTTGTCTGCTTGAATTCTCATCTTCGAAATTCCTCGGGCGGACCGAGCAGCTGATTGGCTGCGATGCGTGAATACGGTGTTATCTAATGCCATTGCCTTCTCGGTTAAACTCATACATCTGTGTTGCCTGGTTTCCATCCCACTTCTTGAGACCAAATATGAGCTCTACTAATGATCTCCCAGACAATCGGTCCTTTGCCTTCAACATACTTTGGTCTTTCGGTCTTAAATAACGCCATTAATCTATGTTTCTCTTGAGCATATTGAACACAATCATCTTTGTGTGATCGCAGATAATCTCTGAACAACAATGTCATTTGTTCTGCGAAACTTCCTGACTGTCTCACATGAATATGAGTTCTTCTGCTTCCTGGAAGTTCCCGAAAATACTTTTTCGTTTTGTCTGGATTTTCTATCCGAAGTTCAAACCCTAAATCCTCAATCTGTCTTTTGTATTTTGATTCTTCTCCGAAATCACGAACAGATATCTGTATATCTATTATTGGTTTTGCATCCATTCCCACAATAGATGTAGAGCCAATATGATCGATCCGATGAGCGGTTTCCTTAAGTGACGCCCTTAGTCTTATTGCTAGCTCCTGAAATAATTGAGCCCAAGTAGGATCATACTGGGCTATTCTCCATTGATCTTCCATGAGCAGCTCCTTTGACTGTATTCCACAATGGTTTCAGATAACGTCTTTCGTATTCACGAACCCGAGAACCTTAAGGCTCCGGAGGAGCCGGCCGCGACGCGGTTAGGTTCGCAGGGTTGTCCGCCTGATCCCGCTTCCCGAAATTCCTCGGGCGGACCGAGCAGCCGAACGGCTGCGATGCGTGAATACGGTGTTATCCGATGCCTCCGACTTCCTGGCTCACTCTCAAAATGCCCTGTTCTTCTTTCCGATCTTATATTTTGTCGACATTAATTAATGATCCACTATAAAATCACATAGATTATTCTCATAATCATCCGAATGACAATATGGATGATCAGTTGGACTACTTTGAATCGCAAAATCGATTAAATACTGATCGTTTGGGTATTCTTTGAAGCTCTCATAATATATGAATACTCTAACATCAAATTTAGCTGGAGGTAGGGCATTAATAACCTTATTTAAATCCCCAGATGTCAATGCTCCATTTTTCTTTCTTAATTTTATCCAGATATCATGTCCATTATTACTCCAGTAACGTAGAGTTTCAGTCTTGCTTTCATTATCATCAAATTCCAATGGTGCTATTTTTTTAACAAAACTTGTTTTTAACTCTCTCATATAACTTTCCACATAAGGCTTCACACGGTGTGCTTGATAAGTATCCACCACATTATTCCCGGCTTCAAAAATAGGCAGAGTAAGAATAGCAGCACCAACAATGATTACTATACTTGTTCCAATATAGGAATAGGAATTGTAAATGAGCCTGCCGAGCAACAAAAAAACTATTGTTCCTACTACAGCCAAAGCGGCAACCCCGAAAGCGGCCGGCTTATTATCATTGCTAAGTAATCCGTCACCAAGATTAAAGATAAAAAAAAGAAATGAGTAAAAACATCCAACGCCGACTCCTACAGCAGATAACAAGTAGATAGTCTTCAAAAATGTTCTCAGAATTCCCACATCCATGTTCTCAATTAATTATCATCCTATTTTATCAGCATGAGTTTCATCTAATGTTTATTCCTTGAACTCGGAGGTTTCGGATAACGTTTCCGTGTTCACGACGTCCCACCACCCTAAGGTCCGAAGGACCGGCCGCGATGCGGTTGGGTGGTGCGGAAGTGTCCCGGCAATCACTTCTTCGACTGATCTTCCGGGACTGAGGCAGCTTGTCTGCCGATGCGTGAACACATTGTTATACGAAGCCACAACATTACGCCGGATTTCGCGTAATAAAATCTCTAACAGACTGTGAATAAAGCAAAACCTGTTCTTTCGTATACTCGGAATATTTCCCATGTGCTGCTTTATTCCTCAAATCGAGCCAAGATGTAATATTTTTTTGATCTAATTTTGAGTATGCATTGTTCGAAGCTAACTCTGAGTTGAATCGGTCTGCTTTCTTTGGTTTTCCATTATCCATAGTTAAAATATGATTCCTGTCACAAAGCTTCCTTAGGTGTTCCTCTAATACACTTCCAATCATAACAGCAGCTGGATCCTTGTATCCTTCACTAATTAAATAGTCTGCCATATCTATAAAATCTGAGAAGACATCAGCATGTATTAATTCTTGAATGGTTTGAATGTATCCAGATTCATATTCACTTCTGATTGCTTTCAATATTCCTGCGAATGATTTCATAATATACGAATTATCTACACCATATCTCGTTGCGATTGATTTTGCATTTTCTCTATGAATTGAACCTGGAGGTGTAAGTCTATTAATCGTCGAGTCAATTAACGAGATAACCTCCATAACCTGATCTCCAGGTAGATCGGAACAATCCTCATAACGCGATTGACTTTTTAAGGTGTTCCACTTACTAAGCACATAATCTATCTGCTCGGTTATTGATTGAATATTCATCCTGAATCCTCCCATAAAAACTTGTTTGTTGTGGTTTCGTATAACGTCTCCCGTATTCACGACGCGACCCAGCCTTAGATAGCTCCTATCTTAGGCTGGGTCGTGTGTTGTCTGAGCTTCTTCCTCGATTATACTTCTGACAACCAAGGGGCGTAAGGCCCGCAGCGTGAATGCGATGTTATACGAAGTCTTGGCCATCCTGAATTACATTCTAATTCACTTTATCATCTGTGCTTCAAATTCTTTTGCAATGATAAAAGAATCTTCAAGGAGAAGAACTTTATAGTTATTAGTCTGTTGCTGTCCCTTAGCTATAATGCTGCTTCGAACCCCCTGTTCTTGGAGTGCTCTGTTGTATACATTGATGATTTGCTCGGGACCGGTAGCAAGTAATCCGTTGCCTTGTTCAAGTAGCCAATTCACTTTCTCATTAAACAAACTTCCAAATGGGATCCATTGCTTTGTAATATCAATGTGTTCTCGATATAGCTTTCCAATCAATGCCTCTATGTCATTAGGGATGCTTGAAAAGTATAGTTCGAAATCTGGCTGGTTGTACCGCCAAAGTAATATGTGTTCATCATACTCTTCAATAGATTCAAAATAACAAAAACTGATCTTATGGTCGTGTACGTCTTTGCAGGTTAACTTCCATGTTTGTATTACATCAGTTTGATATTGATAAACGATATCTAAGGATAATTCTAATTCATCGTCAGTGCGCTTAACACATTCCGTAATTCTAAAGAAGACATCATCTTCAAGAGGAGTCTCATCTAATGTTTTCAACAATTCATTTATCATTAGCTTCTCACCCCTTTAATATCTAGCCAAGATTTCGTATAACGTCTCTCGTATTCACGAACCCGAGAACCTTAAGCCCTAACGGGGCGGCCGCAACGCGGTTAGGTTCGCAGGGTTGTCCGCCTGATCCAGCTCCATAGAAAATTCCTCGGGCGGACCGAGCAGCCGAACGGCTGCGATGCGTGAATACAGTGTTAGATGAAGTCACCCACTACTGAGAATACACATGCATCATCTTTGTGAAATAAACCCAGCTTTAAGTTTCAAAGCTGGGTTTAGTAATGACCTATTTTAATTACTTTTTCTTGTGATAATGATAACCAGTACATAGACCTTTCTGTTTTGATTTAGCAGAGCAGTTATGTCCGCCTCGCTTATCGGTTCTTCCTGAATGTGCAAATGCAGTCGAAGATGTACCAACTAATAATGCCACGGCAATTAAAATCATGATAATCTTTTTCATGTAATCACCTTTTCCCCTATGCCTTAGGGTTGGATTAGCTCTCAACATCATTCTACATCATTTTCCATATCTAGGATATAATCAAGTTTCAATTTTACTATTCGGGTGATTTTATCTAACGTCTCTCGTATTCACGAACCCGAGAACCTTAAGCCCTAACGGGGCGGCCGCAACGCGGTTAGGTTCGCAGGGTTGTCCGCCTGATTCCTCTTCTTCGAAATGCTTCGGGCGGACCGAGCAGCCGTCAGGCTGCGATGCGTGAATACGGTGTTATCAGAAGTTATTGCCTTCTTGATATACTCACACAAGATCTTTAGATAGCTCGCTCTTTATGATTTTCAACATTGCGTTCCGAATAACTCCACTAAAAAATCCAATAAAAGACCAGTAAATCGAGAATTTTTTATGTGCATTTTTACTTGTGCAGTGAATTCGTGTTTCTGTTGTTAAATATAGACCGTCTTGTTTCTTCTCATATCGAAAGTTCCAAGCAGCCTTTATAAAATCTGATTGATCAAATTCAGAAAAACCGCTTGGGGTAGTATGTATAATGTTTCCCTTCAACTTCCATGGTTGAGCAATTAAGCCTAGTACGATTTCACTTTTATTCTGATCCAATAAAATAAAACCTGCCCTTAATGCCTTATCAAAATTGAGCTTCTTCGTGGACAAACCACGTAAGAAAAACAAAAACCGTATTATTCTCGATTTTCCGAAATCAACATGGTTCATTATTGAATTTTCAGGGATCTCCTTATTGTTTAATAGAATCTGATTACATTTAGCAAAGTCCCACCGAGGTAGATATTTATCAATAAGCTTCACTGATTCTACCTCCTTAAACATCCTGCGATAATTTCTGATAACGTCGTTGTATTCACGAACCCGAGAACCTTAAGGCTCCGGAGGAGTCGGCCGCGACGCGGTTAGGTTCGCAGGGTTGTCCGCTTGAAACAGCTTCCTCGATTTGCCTCGAGCGGACTGAGCAGCCGTAAGGCTGCGATGCGTGAATACGGTGTTATCTGATGCTGCTGACATCTCTGAAATAACTTCACAATCTGTTATCACATTTTTCGAACTTACATTTCATTGCAATCAAACGTTTT